>JAEWYS010000001.1 GCA_023458555.1 Bacteroidota bacterium
ATTTATCTGCTCTTTTTACATTTTTTTAAATAATTTATAAGCTTCTAAGTTATTAATAGATTAACTTCCTGTTTTGAGTTCTTGAGCATTGGGAAAAGGTTCGTTTGTTCCATAATTCGTTAGCTAAATGAGTTTTTTATATCCTGCATTTTTATTTGGTTTGTTGAGTCTGCTGATTCCGATAATCCTTCATTTCTTTAACCTGCAAAGACCTAAAGAAGTCCTTTTCACCAATGTAAGGTTCCTCAGGAATGTTCAGGAAGTTACAACTTCCAAACTAAGACTGAAGCATCTTCTTGTATTGCTTTGCAGGCTTTTGTTTCTTTTGTTTCTGATACTGGCATTTGCGCAGCCAGTGATTAAGGGGACGAATGCAGAATTGCTGAGCGGAGAAAATTATGTTTCTATTTATCTGGACAACTCCCTGAGTATGGAAAACCAGATAGATGATAGTCGTGCGCTCGACCTCGGAAGCGCTTATGTCACCTCTCTGAATAAGTTTTTTAGTCCGTCAACGAATTATTCACTACTGACAAATGATTTTGAACGGAAGGATCTGGGAGTTAAAAATTTCGATAAGCTCCAGGAGCGGATAACGGAGCTTAATTACTCTCCCAAATACAGAGAACTGAATGATATTGTTGTAAGAGAGCAAAGTCTTTCGGGGCAGTTTACTTCCGATAAACGCTTCGCTTTCCTTTTTTCCGATTTTCAGAAGACAACTGTGGGAGATTTGTCTAAACTGAATGTGGACACTTCAGTACATTATTTCATAGTACCGGTTCAGAACCGGGAGGTTTCCAACTTGTATGTTGATTCAGTCTGGCTTACGGAACCTCTGGTACAAATCAATGCCAATATCACAATCAAGGCAAGAATCCGTAACTCGGGAAAAGAATCAGCAGAAAAGGTGAATGTCCGCCTATTTTTTGATGAGGTACAGATGAATAATTCAGTCGTTGACCTGGACCCTTATGGGGAAAAAACAATTGATTTTTCCTTTACCATGAAGGATTCGATTCCTAAAAGAGGAGTAATAAGACTGGAGGATCATCCTGTACAGTTTGATAATGATTACTATTTTGTGATAAGTCCGAGTTCTAAAATAAGGATTTATCAGATCTATCAGAGTGAGAAAGAAATTATTGATCATGTTTATCAAAATCAGAATCTGTTTAGTATCCGGAGTTCAGCGGTCGGAGAGATTGATTATTCAGCAGTAGGAGAAGCAGATCTGATCATTCTGAACGGGCTCGAAATAGTTAACAGGCATCTTGTCGATGTGTTAATTAAGCAAATGCAGAATGGAGCATCGGTAGCTATTTTTCCCGGAGCCAATGCGGATGCAGTTTCATATGGAACTATTTTGCAGCGTATTAGAATCAATGAAGTGAATGCTGATACCAGTGATAAAAAGGGCTATGTACTTGCAAATCCTGATATTCGTAACCCTTTCTTCAAGGATGTTTTTGAAAAGGAGGACAGAAATCTGAGTCTGCCCTATGCATTTCCTGTTGTGAAGCCTGCTATAAAGGGAAATGAGATACTTAGCTTCAAAAACGGCAATTCGTTTTTATCGGCCTATTCAAGTGGTAACAAAGGTATGATCTATTTGTTTACGGCCCCTTTAAGCAGGAAATATACTGATTTCTATCGGCACGCATTGTTTGTGCCTGTTATGTACAGACTGGCTTTCCTAAGTATGAGTTCGGTGGCAAGACCTGCCTATTCCTTTCAGGAAAAAACGATTGTTGTACCACTTGAGGCTGCTGATGAATCGGTTTTTACTCTGGAGAATGAAGAGGAAAAATTTGTACCTGTGCAGAAGTTGATTGACAACAGGTTATATCTGGAACTACCGGTTGAGGATCTTAAATCCGGATTTTATTGGCTTAGTAATGAAAAGATCAGAGTTCCTCTTGCTATCAATGCCTCAAGTGTGGAATCGGTTATGGAATTCTATTCCGGAGAAGAACTGAAAAATATTTTCAAAGACAGGAGCAACATAGAGGTGCTTGAGACAGACAGTCCGGAAGACTTTTATTCTACCTTCAAAAATAAGAATATTGGTACGCCTCTTTGGAAATATTGCTTAATTTTATCCCTGATATTTTTGCTAACTGAAATTTTGCTCATACGGTTTTTATAATAGATGAAAATACTAATCAAATCTGCCGAAATAATTGAATCCGGTAATTCCGGAGTTAAAAAAAATATTTTGATTGAAAATGGTGTAATTACCCGGATAACGGATCAAAATATATCAGCAGATAAGGTAATTGAAGGGAAGGAGCTGGTAGTCTCGGCAGGCTGGTTTGATTTAAATGCAAGTGTTGGTGATCCTGGTCTCGAGCATAAGGAGGATATTGCAAGCTTCAGCAAAGCGGCAGCTGCGGGAGGCTTTACTGAGGTTGTGTGCTTGCCCAATACATCCCCGGTTATTCAGAGCAAGGATGTAATTGCCTATATAAAGTCAAGATCAGCTCTTGAATTGGTCAGTGTTCATCCGATTGCGGCAGTAACACTGGGTAATAAAGGGGAAGAGCTTGCGGAAATGATTGATCTTCACAAAGCCGGTGCAATAGCCTTCAGCGATGGAATTAACCCTGTATGGCACTCCGATATGCTTCTGAAAGCGTTGCAATATACCGGAAAATTTGGCGGAGTGGTGATACAGCGTCCGGAAGATCGCTTTCTTACTGCTTACGGGCAAATGAATGAAGGAAAGGTTAGCACCGAACTGGGCTTGAAAGGCATTCCTGCCTTGGCCGAAGAAATTATGATAATGCGGGATCTGAAGATCCTGGAATATACCGGCGGGCATTTGCATTTTAGCCTTCTGTCAACCCCGGGATCATTGAATCTTATAAAAGAGGCTAAGAAAAGAGGATTGCAGGTGACTTGCGATATTGCCTCTTATCAACTGGCTCTGGATGATTCCTGTCTTACTTCGTTTGATACCAATTACAAGGTCAATCCCCCGCTGAGAGATAAAAAGCAGGTAGAAGCGTTGAAAAAAGGTCTGAAGGAAGGAGTCATTGATGCTGTAGTTTCGGCTCACAGACCTCATGAGATTGAAGGAAAGGAGCTGGAATTTGATCATGCTGATTTTGGCATGATTAACTTGCAGACATCTTTCCAGCTGCTGAATACGTTTGTTGATCTTTCTACGTTGGAGCTTGTAAACCGTCTGTGTTATAAGCCGAGAGAAATTGTAAAATTGCCGGTACCTGAGATAAAAGAAGGGGAAAAGGCGAATCTTACAATTTTTGAACGTAATGTGGAGTCCGTGCCAGAAAAGAACAAAATTTATTCGAAGGCAAAAAACTCTCCGTTTATAAATAAAAAACTTAAGGGACGTGTAGCCGGGGTAATACACAATGCTAAGTACTGGATCAATGATTGATAAACCACATATTTCTATTGTCATACCGCTTTTGAATGAGGCTGAGTCATTGCCTGAGCTTACATCCTGGATAAAAAGAGTGATGGATGATAATAGTTTTCTGTATGAAGTATTGCTGATTGATGACGGGAGTACTGATGAGTCTTGGAAAGTTATTGCTGAACTCTCTTTATTGAATCCGGCTATAAAAGGTATACGCTTTAACCGGAATTACGGGAAATCAGCTGCCTTGCATGTTGGGTTTAAGGAAGCGAAGGGCGGAGTTGTCATTACTATGGATGCAGATTTGCAGGACAGCCCGGATGAGATCCCGGCTTTATATGAAATGATTGTTAAGCAGGGTTATGATCTGGTCTCCGGTTGGAAAAAGAAACGCTATGATCCGCTAAGTAAAACAATACCAACCAAGCTATATAATTATGTAACAGGAAAAATGTCCGGGATCCCGCTGCATGATATGAACTGTGGCTTGAAAGCATATAAAGCAGTAGTGGTCAGAAATATTGATCTTTACGGGCAAATGCATCGTTATATTCCCGTGATAGCTAAATGGAATGGCTATCGAAAGATAGGGGAAAAAGTTGTAGAGCATCAGGCAAGAAAATACGGATATAGCAAGTTTGGGCTCGAAAGATTTATTTTCGGACCTCTCGATTTACTGTCTATTATGTTTGTCAGCAAATACAGAAAACGCCCCATGCATTTTTTCGGAAGTCTGGGCCTGATTTCTTTTTTGTTTGGATTTTTATCGGCATCCTATCTGATATTGCAGAAACTGTATGATATATATATAGCCCATCTCCCGATTACACGGGATGTAACAAACAATACCTGGTTTTATCTTGCACTAACAGCTCTGATTATCGGAGTTCAGTTATTCCTGGCGGGTTATCTTGCTGAGATGATGACGATCAACTCTACAGCAAAAAATGATTATATAGTGGCAGAGCGGATAACAAAAGCAGGCCTTAGTAACCAGTAGCATCTTGAAAGCACGTTTTTCAGTCATTGTTCCGGTATATAATCGCCCTGAGGAAATAAGGGAATTACTGGCGAGTTTGTCAGAACAGACATTCAGGGATTTTGAAATACTGGTTATTGAAGACGGCTCATCTATACCCTGTATGGATGTTGTTGAGCAGTTTTCTGCTTTTTTACCTGTCAGGTATTTTTATAAAGAGAACTCGGGACCGGGGCTTTCCAGAAATTACGGAATCGCAAAGGCGGAAGGAGATTTTTTTGTGTTTTTTGATTCAGACTGTATAGTGCCGTCTGACTACTTTGAAATAATTACTAAATGCATGGCCTCCGATGCTATTGACTGCTATGGAGGTACGGACAAGGCTCATAAATCATTCTCGGTTGTTCAGAAAGCGATTGATTATACAATGACTTCAGTTCTTACAACTGGCGGTATACGGGGAGGCGCCAGAAAAGTAACGCGATTCTATCCGAGAAGCTTTAATATGGGATTCTCCCGGGATGTTTTTGATAAAACCAACGGATACGCATCAATCAGGTTTGGAGAGGATATTGATCTTAGTATACGTATCGAAAAAGCGGGCTTTAAGCTCCACCTGATCAATGAAGCATTTGTATACCACAAGCGAAGGACTGATTTTCGAAAATTTTTTAAACAGATATACAACTCGGGAATTGCGCGCATCAATCTATATAAACTGTATCCGTATTCGTTGAAGCTTACTCATTTTTTTCCTTTGGCCTTTATACTGTTTGTTGTTTTGTCAGTGACAGGAGCGATTTTTATTGATACGTTACTCGCTTTACCTCTGGTTATTTATCTTTGCGCGATATTGTTTCATGCTTCGTACAAATACAAAAGCTTTTATGTAGGAGGAAGCGCTGTATTATCTGCTCTGGTTCAGATGACGGCTTATGGTACAGGTTTTTTTGTTGCATTCTGGCAACGTATTATTTTGCGAAAAGAGGCTTTTTCGGCATTTGATAAAACATTTTATAAGTAGTCATCTTAAAAAGCAATGCTACTTTTTTTCACATCTGTAGATTATTTCATCCTGGCATAACCCATAGCGTCTGACTTGTTCCGGAGACATTTCCTTTATATAATCATCTTCCGTTACATTAAATCCTGCAGCTGCAAGTCTTTTTGGGTAGTCTCTGCCGTATAGGCGTACATGATCATTCTGGCCGTAAACTTTCTCTCTTTCGGCAGGCGAGGTTATACTTGGATCCTCAAATGTAGCCTCTATTGAATAGTCAATAGGTGACTGAATAATAGCCCATCCACCGGGCTTTAAAACCCTGTAAATTTCACTCATTGCCAAGATATCGTTGTCAACATGTTCCATAACGTGGTTACAGAAGCATACATCAAATGTATTGTCAGAAAACGGTATATTATGGACATCCATTTTGATTTTGGCAAGCGGAGATTCTATATCCGCAGTTATATACTCTAAGTTGGACATTGAGTCAAAGCGTTTAATGAAGCAATGTTCCGGTGCAATATGAAGTACTTTTAATTGATCTGTGAAGAAATTGGTTTTTTCCCGGAGATATAGCCACATCAGACGATGCCTTTCCAGGCTTTGGCAGCCCGGGCTTAGTGCATTTGCTCTGGGAATTCTTCCATAAGGGAGAAATTTTCTATAGGTTCTGCCATCAATAGGGTCTTCAACCTTGTTGCCTGCATAAAATATGGCAATAATTTTCAGGGCGACATTACTAACCAGTTGAAGATATTTTCTCGGGACCTTTCTGATTACAAAACTTATAAGATACTTCATGCTTCTTGAGAATTAAGGGGCTAATATAAGATATTCAGCCTTTTTTTCTTAATGCCGGATTAACTTTAGAATAAGAATCCCGGTTACTATGATAAGAATTGACATGGAAGGGGAATGCCTATGCAGAAAGGAAGGGATTTGGAATGGAGAAGTGAGGATGGCAGGGAGAAATGTCTTCCCCCGAAGCATTTCAGATATTCATTTTTTTCTGTCATATATTCTGGTTTTACTCGCTTAATAAATTGTCAGATAGTCTCCCAAGGCTTATATCGGAGAAAATATACATCCTTGCCCCGGATGCTATATATCAGTAGCCTGTCCGGGCAGCTTTCTGTGAAAAGAAAGGATTACAAATATCGGATTTAAATAAAAAAACTGGCTTATGTCCACTTACATAAAACATAACGATCAATATTATATACTTTCAGGTTCGTCTTTGGCGGATGACAGAACTATGACACTGAAATGTGGGGATACGTTTGCCGTGTTTGATCGCTTTGGAGATATTCATCCGATTGGAAGTGGAGCCCAGGGTATATTCTATGATGGAATGCGTTTTATATCCTGTTCGGAGATGCTGATTGAAAACAGAAGGGCTTTACTGCTTAGTTCTTCACTGAAGGAAGAAAATGAACTCCTTACAGTAGATATGACCAATCCTGATTTTGGGCAAAAAGATAAAAACTTTACAGAAAAGGGCGTGATACATATCCACCGTACCAAGTTTTTATGGGAAGATGCCTGCTATGAAAATATTGAATTGGCTAATTTTGGAACAAAAGAAGTAGCTTTTGATCTGAGTTTGCTATTCGAGGCGGATTTCGCAGATATATTTGAAGTACGCGGATTAAAAAGAATGAAGAAGGGATGCTTTCTGCAAGGTAAAGCGTCAGGTAATCAAATTTTAGTCGGATACAAGGGGCTGGATGATATCATTCGGAAAACACGAATTACATTTTGCGATGATCCTGTCAGGGTAAGTACATGCAAGGCGGATTTCGCTATTCGTCTTAAATCACAGGAAGTGTATAATCTGAGTTTTTCTATTGAGTTTGAGGCTGGAGACAAAAAAATCTGTTCGAAAACATATTCTGAGGCATATGAGGAGCTCACCAGTCATCTGAAAAGAACAAAGGAGGAAGACTGTGAACTGTATACTTCTCATGATCTGTTTAACAACTGGCTTGGGAGAGCAAGGTCTGATTTGTATACAATGGTAACGAAGACTGAACATGGTTTATATCCTTATGCCGGAGTTCCCTGGTACAGTTGTCCGTTTGGCAGAGACGGTATTATTACGGCAATGCAGACGTTGTGGATGGATCCGGAAATCAGCAAAGGTGTTCTGAAATTCTGTGCTCACTTTCAGGCGACTTCTGAAAGTGACTTTCAGGATGCTGAACCTGGAAAGATATTTCATGAAAAACGGGGAGGTGAGATGGCAAATCTGGGAGAAATTCCTTTCAAGATTTACTATGGTACCATTGATGCTACTCCTCTGTTTGTTGTGCTGGCCGGTATGTACTTTGAGAGGACGCATGATATTGAACTTATTAAGGAACTATGGCCTAACATAGAAGCTGCCTTAGTATGGATAGACAAGTATGGTGATCCGGATGGAGATGGCTTTCTGGAATACAGAAAAAAATCAGAAAAAGGATTGGCCAATCAGGGCTGGAAAGATTCTTCGGATTCCATTATGTATGAAGATGGCAGGCTGGCAGAGGGAGCTATTGCATTGTGTGAGGTGCAGGGATATGCGTATGATGCCAGATTAAAAGCTGCTGAGATAGCAGATGCGCTGGGAAATCATGACAAAGCTGAGTCGTTAAGGCAGCAGGCTTCAGATCTTAAAAAGAAATTTCTGGATAAGTTTTGGGACGAGGAATTAGGAACTTTCGTAATCGCTATTGATGGAGAAAAGAAGCCTTGCCGGGTTCAGGCTTCCAATGCCGGACACACTTTATTTTCCGGTATTGCGGAAAAAGAGCATGCCAAAAAAATGGTGCCCAATTTGATGAGTGAGAATATGTTTTCTGGTTGGGGGATACGAACACTTGGCGGAAGTGAAGTCCGATATAATCCTATGTCATATCATAATGGATCAGTATGGCCGCACGATACGGCGATTATTGCTTACGGCATGGCTCAGTATGGATATGACCAGGAAGTTCATAAGCTGCTGAAAGGCATGTTTGAAATGTCCGGTTATATGGAACATCAGCGTCTGCCTGAATTATTATGCGGATTTAAGAAGCGCAGGAAGGAAGGACCGACCGCCTATCCAGTAGCCTGTTCACCTCAGTCCTGGGCGATCGGGACGGTTTATATGCTTTTGCAGGCTTGCCTCGGAATAAAAATTGTTGCGAAGGAAAACGCAATATATTTTTTTAAACCTTCTCTGCCGGATTTTCTGGATGAGCTTACTATTACCAATCTCAGGGTAAAAGATGCAGTAGTGGTACTCCAGATACGGAGAGAAGTGCATGGAGAAGTATCCGTTCAGGTACTTCACAAAGATGGTGATATAAAGGTGGAAGTCATCAAAGAGTACTTGTGCAGGGACAGATTGCCGGAGGTATTGGAAAAGAGTCTGAAAGTGGATTGCTCGATTTGAGTCGGTAAATATGAAATTAAAAAGACTTATTGAAAATGTTCAACACTTTCAATAAGTCTTTTGGCTTGGAAAAGCATTATTTAGAATTGTAATCCTGTATAGCTGAACGGTGTTATTTGCAAAAGCTCTCTTTTGACTTCATCATTCACGTTGAGCTGCTGTATAAAAGCTTCTATAGTTTTCTGAGAAATCTTCTCACCGGTACGAGTCAGGTCTTTTAGGGCTTCGTAAGGTTTTGGATAACCTTCTCTCCGCAAAACAGTCTGAATACCTTCCGCAACTACTGCCCAGTTATCTTCCAGATCGGCATTGATGGCAGCCTGGTTAAGCTCGACTTTTGAAAGACCTTTCAGGGTTGATTTGAATGCCAGTACTGTATGAGCCAGGGGAACTCCGATGTTTCTTAATACAGTCGAATCAGTAAGGTCTCTTTGCAAACGGGAAATCGGCAATTTGGCAGAAAAATGCTCAAATAATGCATTGGCTACTCCCAGATTACCTTCCGAATTTTCGAAGTCAATAGGATTAACTTTATGTGGCATCGCGGACGAGCCGATTTCTCCTGCTTTTACCTTTTGCTTAAAGTAATTCATTGATATGTACTGCCAGATATCCTTATCCAGATCCAGTATAATGGTATTGATTCGTTTGAGACAGTCAAATAAAGCGCCCAGATTATCATAGTGCTCAATCTGGGTTGTGTACTGACTGCGGGACAATCCCAGCTGTGTATTGACAAACCGGTTGGCAAACTCAATCCAGTTGATCTCCGGGTATGCAACATTATGCGCATTGAAATTTCCGGTAGCTCCACCAAACTTTGCCGAATAAGCAATAGCTTTTAACTGTTGCAATTGCACTGTGATCCTTTCTGTAAATACAGAGAGTTCTTTACCTAATCTCGTTGGGCTGGCTGGTTGCCCGTGTGTCTTGGCCAGCATTGGTATTTCTTTCCATTCAGTGGCTTTACTGCTGATTTCCAGAATCAGCTTTTCCAGTATGGGAATGTAGCTATTTTCAATCGAATGCTTTACAAGCAACGGAATGGAAGTGTTATTAACATCCTGTGATGTGAGCCCGAAATGAACAAACTCGGCATATTCCTTATAATCATCCATTCTGGATTTTATGAAATATTCGACAGCCTTTACATCATGATTGGTGGTTTTTTCAGTCGCCTTGATTTCCAGAGCATCCTGCTCTGTAAAGTTGAGGTATATATTTCTTAGCTCACTGAACTTTTCCTTAGGGAAAGCTTCCAGCTGAGGAAGAGGGATTTCGCAGAGGGCAATAAAATATTCAATTTCAATTTGTACCCGATACTTTATCAGACCGAATTCGGAGAAATAAGGTGCAAGCTCTTTTACCTGTTCTCTATATCGGCCGTCAATCGGCGATATGGCTGTTAGCGTTGTAAGTTCCATTAGTATGAATCAGAAATAAACAGCAAAGATATAATTATTAAAAGGAGAAAAAAAGAATTTTGATAGATGGGGATATTGCCATGTATTAATAAAATAACCTGATTTTATCATGTGTTTTGCACCTGGTTGATAAATTAATTGTATATGCTTGTTGGCTCAAGGCACATTCGGCAACGAATGATTTTGTTATAACTCTTGCAAATTCTGTCAGGAATCCGAAAATAACGTTGATTAATTCAACAGGCGAAAGTTTTGTGCCGGAAATGGAAATGCTGAATAATCACCAGTTTTCAGTAAAAATAGGATTGTTTCCTGCCGGTATGTATTTTGTTATAATAGCTGATGGTGAGGTTATTGTAGGTAATGAACGACTGATTCTGACAAATAAATAAACAAATTACCCTAAACTTTATTTTTAGCTAATTAGTCTTTCACTATTTTTATAAAAGACTAATTAGCTTTTTTATTTTATTAAATGGGACTTTACTCAACTTTTACTATTAAATCAGTTGTTAGAGAAACAGAAGACGCTGTTACTCTGACTTTTGACAACTCCGTTCAACGCATCAAAGCCCGTCCGGGACAATTTTTAACCTTAATATTGCCTGTCAATGGAGAAACATTGCGTCGTTCATACTCGCTTTGTTCGTATTCCGGTACTGATAGTGATCTGGCTGTTACTGTAAAGCGTGTAGCGGACGGAAAGGTATCCAACTACATCTTGGATCATGTTAAAACCGGCGCTCAGATTGAAGTGATGGAGCCAATGGGAGCTTTCACCATCACCACAGACTATAACAATAACAGAGATGTAGTATTGATCGGAGCCGGGAGCGGGATCACTCCGCTAATGGCAATTGCCAAAGCAGTACTGAAGGAAGAGCCGTTAAGCAGATTATATCTGTTATATGGCAATCGGAATGAACGCTCTGTTATTTTTGATGCGCAGCTTAAAGCGATGAAAGAGGAACATGGCGACCGTTTTACATTGATTAATGTGTTTAGCCAGCCGGTTTCTAATGTGCAGTATACGGGGCGTTTGAACAGGTCTTTGATATTGAAATTACTGGAAAATCTGCAAGGCTGGGAGTCAGAACGTTCAGAATTTTTCATATGTGGACCTAAAGGTATGATGGACGAAGCAATTGATGCGCTTCAGGTGCTGAATATTGATGCGGAAAAAATTCATAAGGAAAGTTTTCTGACATCAAACCCATCACCTGCTTCGGGAAAGGTTGTGGAAGATCAGCCGGACGGACCCAAAACAGTGACAATCGTATACCAGGGGAGTGAATATAAGGTAAAGGTCCCTGTCGGGGAAAGTATTCTGGAGGCCGCGCTGGACAATAATGTTGATTTGCCCTTTAGCTGTCAGAGTGGAATGTGTACTGCCTGTATGGGAAAATGCATATCTGGTAAGGTACATCTGAACGACCCGGACGGGTTATCTCAGAAGGAAATTGACCAGGGCTTTGTACTCATCTGTGTCGGGCATCCGGTTTCCGAAAATGTAATAATTGAAATTGACTAAATCGGGAGCGAACACATTTTGAAATCCCTTCTTCTTTTTTTTGCACTTTTACCTGTAAGGATTTATCAATGGGGCTTAGCGCCCTTTTTTCCACCATCATGCAGATATACACCTACCTGTAGTAACTATGCTATCGAAGCCATAAAAAAGTATGGATTTTTTAAAGGCTGGTTACTTGCAATCAAACGAATCGGGCGCTGTCACCCTTGGGGAGGAAGCGGATACGATCCTGTCCCGTGAAATGACAAGGTATTTACAGTTTGCATCGCTTAGAAGAAAGAAGCTTAAAATTCGCAGTAGGGGCGGGGCGGAATCTGCCAGAACCGCCTTTACATACGAAGTATATTAATTGTACCACTTAAATATACCAGTGATTAATGAGGAATGGTTTTGGGAGCCTTAGGGCCTGTATTGGCAGAGCTCTGCTTAAATTATTTCATTTTTCTTTTTAAAAGAACGAATAAAAATAAATAATCCGGCAATGATTAGCGGAATACTAAGAATTTGACCCATATTCAGAGAGAGCGACTTTTCGAAATCAACCTGGGCTTCTTTGAAAAATTCATAGATAAAGCGGAGACCGAAAATCAGAATAACAAACAGAGAAAAGAGTCTTCCTTCCGGCAGATTCCGGCCTTGTTTCAGATAAATGGCAAGTAGCAGAAGAAATATAAGGAAACTTGAAATCGCTTCATATAGCTGGGCGGGATGGCGCGGAATACCCCAGGCTTCGATTACGGCTGTATTGCCTTCAATGCGGTAGGAAGTGCTTGGCGGAATAAGAACATTCTCGCTGAAATAACTGCTTCCCTGAATATTCGTGCGCATGTCTTTGACCAGTGTTTCCGGGTCGAAGCTTTCCTGCTGCTTAAAATTTACTATAATATCAAGACCCTGATAGTGGAAGTCGTCAATGGATGGATTGGTATTGTTTTTTCTGATTTCTACATCTGTCACAAAATCGGAATAGATACTGGCAATCCCCTGTCTGGTCTCTTCACTAAAAACAAATGCTGTCGGTATATTAGTCGGCAGGCCTATGATTTCACTGTTCATCAGATTACCCAGACGGATGAAGCAGCCTGCCAGCGCAATGGTAATAACAAGCCTGTCAAGTACATAAAAATAACTTTGATCGGTTGCCTTTTTTGAATAAAGATAAATGGCGATCAGTATGCCAATAGTTGCTCCGTGACTGGCAAGGCCCCCTTCCCATATTTTCAGAATCTCAATAGGGTGCTGTAAAAAATGATCCGGCTGATAAAACAGGACGTGACCAAGGCGTGCTCCTACGATGGTGGCAATAACCATATATATCGTAAGTGTTTCGACATCTTTCTCGGAACGACCTTCCGCTTTATATATTCTTATCAGGATTTGCTGACCAATAAGAAAGCCTAATGCAAAAAGCAACCCGTACCAGCGAACTTCGCGCCCTGCTATTTCAAAAATAGCGGGACTTACATCCCAAATGATAAATGAAAAAAATTGTTGAAGCATCATGCCGCAAATATAGTGACTAAATTATATAAATGGTGAAGGGATTGGAGTAAATATATGGAACGAAGTCCGGACATAGTACCGGATAGATGTGAATATTTTGTGAGTCGCCTGAAGAGGGATTATTCCGAAACAGGTTTGATTTTAATGATGAGCACCATAGATTTGCAACATACGAATCCATATGTTAAAAGAAGAAATCAATCAGGCAGCGCTGGCTTTAAAAGAAGGGAAAGTGCTGTTGTATCCGACAGATACGGTGTGGGGCCTGGGATGTGATGTCAATAATGAAGAAGCTATACAGCATATTCTGACTTTAAAACAGTCACCGGCCAATAAGTCAATGATCATCCTGGTGGCTGACACTGAGCTGTTGCATCAATATGTGCATAAAATACCTGATCTGGCCTGGGACCTTATTGAATATGCTGAAAAGCCACTTACTATTATATATCCGCAGGGAAAAAACGTAAATCCCGGACTTCTGGCGGAAGATGGCAGCCTGGCGATAAGAGTGGTTAAGGATTCATTTTGCCGTGATTTTCTTCGTAAAGCCGGCCGTGGAATTGTATCTACATCGGCTAATCTGAGTGGTCAGAAAGCCCCTGACATATTTGATGCCATAGATCATAAAATAGTAGAAGGGGCAGATTATGTGGTAGGATACGGGCATCAGATGAAGTCTCAGTTTCCGCCGTCAACTATTATTAAGATAGGCTATGACGGTGAATTTAAATTTATAAGGAAATAACTGGGATAGTATGAACTTCGAAGAATCGATAAATCAATCCGGAATATTTCGAATCGTTGCTGAAGCTGCTGCCGAGTTGCAGGTGCCGGCATTTGTGATTGGCGGCTATGTGCGAGATCTGATCCTGAAAAGGGAATCAAAGGATATTGATTTTCTTTGTGTCGGAAGCGGTATCGAGCTTGCCAGTCGTGTTGCAGAAAAGATTGGAGGACAGACCGAAGTGGTGACGTTCAGGAATTTTGGAACTGCAATGCTGCGATTCGGGGATTTTGATATAGAGTTTGTCGGGGCACGAAAAGAGTCATACAGAAGTGACTCAAGAAAACCAATCGTTGAAAACGGTACACTGGAGGACGATCAGAAACGCAGGGATTTTACCATTAATGCTCTTGCCATAAGTCTTGATCCGAAAACATACGGCGATCTGATCGATCCGTTTGAGGGACTCAAAGATATGCGCCGGAAGCTTATAAGGACACCGCTGGATCCGGCTATTACTTTTTCTGATGACCCTTTGCGAATGATGAGAGCAATACGGTTTGCGGCCCAGCTTTCTTTCGATATAGAGCCGGATACTTTTCAGGCAATTTCCGATCATAAGGACAGGATTAAAATTGTTTCGATGGAACGTATCGCGGACGAAATGAATAAAATCGTATTAAGCAATAAGCCTTCTTACGGTTTCAAATTGCTTTATCATGCGGGTTTATTGGATATAATATTTCCTGAATTTACAGCGTTGCAGGGAGTGGAGTCCGTAGGAAACCGTGCACATAAGGATAATTTTTATCACACACTGCAAGTGCTGGATAATGTGGCTGAAAAAAGCAACGATCTCTGGTTACGATGGGCCGCGATTCTTCACGATATAGCAAAGCCGCTTACCAAGCGATATGATGAACGGGTGGGATGGACATTTCACGGGCATGAAGAGCGGGGAGCAAGAATGGTTCCTCATATTTTCAGAAAGCTTCGTCTGCCCTTGAATGAAAAAATGAAATTTGTCCAGAAGCTTGTGAGGTTGCATTTGCGCCCTATTGCGCTTGTTAAGGAAAATGTAACGGACTCGGCCCTCAGAAGACTGCTGTTTGAGGCCGGTGATGATATTGACGCGCTGATGCTGTTGTGCCGGGCAGATGTGACCTCCAAAAATGAAGTAAAGGTTAAAAGATACCTGGAGAATTTTGATAAAGTAGCAAAGAAGCTGGAGGAGGTGGAGGAAAAGGACCGTGTCCGGAATTTTCAGCCGGTTGTTACCGGAGAAGACATAATGAAGGCTTTTGCCTTGCCGCCGGGAAAAATAGTAGGAGAAATCAAGGATGAACTGAGAGAAGCTATTCTGGAAGGTGTCATTAAAAATGAGCATGATCAGGCCTATGCCTATATGCTTGAGATCGGAAGAAAAAAGATTACTGAAGGTTAATCATTGTCACTCCTGTCGCTCTTCATTTCATCGGCAAACCATAACAGTTTGAGTAAATCGAGCCAGAATATCTTTGGCTGGCTGCTGAGAAGGCTGGCAGTCGCCCTGGCTTCCAGCTTTGAAAGGATTGCCCTGAATACTCCTATTGTTCCGGATAATTTCAGATACTGATAAGATCGAAACAGTTTGGTGTCCGTCCCGAGCTTATACGTTTTTACAAGATAAGCAAGGTTGCGGACTGCTTCCCTGCTTTTAGCCAGAAATTCGTAATTTGTGTCCAGGCTTTCATGCTCTACCGGATTGTCAATATGGAGCACACTGATGTTCCTTTTTTTTAGAATGTATCCGAAAAGAGAGTCTTCATGACCATATCCTTTGATGGATTCATCGAGCCCTATGGATTGAAACGTATTTTTTTCAATCAGTATGTTGTTAAACATAAGGCTTTGATACGGGCTGAGGGAACGTTGAGAAGATGATAATACTTCTTTTTGTATTCCTGCTACCCAGTGCAGATACAATTGAGGCAGGGCAGGAGGAAGAGGGGAATATAAACGGCCGCCTATGATTACTTTGTATCCGGGGTATGAAATATAGGAAGAGATAAAATCTGTCCGAATGATTTTGCTGTCGCAGTCCAGAAATAATAAATGATCGTATTGAGCTTCCGCTGCTAAAAGATTGCGGATAGCCGAACGGCCGTAGTTGCGCTCAAGTTCCCGGTAAGCGACCTTTGGCGGAAAAGTATGTTCAGAATGCTGCCGGCGAATGGCAGGAGACGAAAAGTCGTCATAGCAAAGGATTTCAAAATCAAGACTACTTGCCGATGCCTGATTGTATAGGTTATTGACAAGATCAATAACAATGCGATTATATACGGGAATTAAGATCGAAAGACTTTTAATAGCTTTCATGTCTGTAGCTAAAAGAATCTTTTAAGGAGTCTTTCAGAGCGCCATTGTCGATTTTTAAAACTCTGGCGGGGAATTTAGCAAGAAATTCATAGTTGTGGGTTGCCATCAATACCGCGGTACCGCCTTTGTTGATCTGGAGAAATAACTGCATGATTCCTTCTGCTACTTCCGGATCCAGATTGCCGGTAGGTTCATCTGCAATAATAATGAGAGGATCATTGAGCAGAGAACGGGCAACAACCAGACGTTGCTGTTCACCGCCGGAAAGCTGGTGGGGCATCTTATTGTCCAGTGAGCTTAATCCTACCTGAAAAAGTACCTCTGTAATACGGTCCCGCATTTTTGCAGTGCTTTTCCAGCCGGTTGCTTTCATGACAAATAGTAGATTGTCGGCTACCGACCGGTCGTAAAACAGCTGGAAATCCTGAAATATAATACCCAGCTTTCGTCGTAAAAAAGGAACCTGGGAGCGGGATATTGAATGCAGGTGAAAATCTGCAATGGTTATTTCGCCCGACGTTAATGGCAGGTCGGCATACAATGTTTTCAGCAATGAACTTTTGCCGCTTCCGGTACGGCCAATGAGATATACAAATTCACCTTTGCTTATGTTAAAGCCGGCTTCTTTGATTACTAATTGACTTTCCTGGTATATAAAGGCATTTTGTACCGATATGATCGGATCAGATGAAAATTCCATGATCAGATTTCCAGTTTTTGGAGCTTACCATATGGAAGATCAGCTATCAGCCTGGATAATTGCTCTTCTTTTCCTGTAAGCCCGTATTTCTCCAATTGTTTTTCTTTAACAGGTCGGTCGGCTCTGAAGTAAGCAACGAGAACAAAGTTATCATCCCGTAATTGTATATAATCCGGGATTTTAGCTTTGCCTTTGACCTTGATGATAAACATGTTGTCCAATGTCTTACTATTGTCTCCGCCCGAGTTGTAGATACGCCGGATAGAGAAGGTTTTTAACCGTTCACTTTTTTATGATCAGCAAGAAACTTTTCCAGGCCGATATCGGTAAGAGGGTGCTTTAGCAATCCTGTTATTACAGACAACGGGCAGGTTGCTACATCGGCTCCGGCTTCAGCACACTGGATTAAATGCGGTACGTGTCTGACAGAAGCAGCCAGTACCTGGGTTGCATATCCGTATGTCGCGTAAATTTCAACAATTTGCCCGATCAGATCCATACCGTCATGCCCGATATCATCAAGTCTTCCGATAAAAGGGGATACATAGGTTGCTCCTGCTTTGGCAGCAAGTAATGCCTGTCCTGCGTTGAATACAAGTGTACAATTCGTCTTTATGCCCCGGTCGCTGAAATAACGGATTGCTTTGACCCCATCCCGGATCATAGGAACTTTTACGACAATCTTGGGATTAAGCTGGGCAAGCTCTTCTCCTTCACGGACAATTCCTGCAAAGTCTGTTGCGATTACCTCTGCACTTACATCGCCGTCTACAATATCACAGATAGTCTGATAGTGCTTAAAAACAGCATCATATCCCTTGATACCTTCTTTTGCCATTAGCGAAGGATTGGTAGTGACACCATCCAGAATACCCAATTCGTGTGCCTCTTTTATCTCATTAAGATTGGCCGTATCAATAAAGAATTTCATTTAAAATAATATGGTAAGAGCGTTTTAATACTACATTATAAAAATACGGAGAGGAATATACAAGATTATCCTGTAATAAATCTTATATAAATAAAAAAAGGCAAATCAAATATCGCACCGCTCAACCACCTACCCTTGCTTCCTTCCGGACCTGGGGGATTCAGCAGGAGCTGGTCGTACTGATTTGCCGGTACAAAGATACTCAAATGTTTATTCAAACAAAATATGCCAGTGCAATTTTTACTAAATAGCTGCTATATTTTTGCTCCGACCGGGAGGTGGCTGGCAACTGCCTGGATAGAGTCTGTATCGACTTTGTGCTGCAATGACTGGCATATCACAGGTGTAGCTTGTTTCATGGCAGTATTTTAGTACTTTTGTTATCAAAGAGCGGAGTTAAATGAAGCCTCAGTTTGACGATATTTTTATGGAACTTGCTGTGAATCTTGCCAACAGATCACACTGTATTAAAAGGCATGTAGGAGCAGTACTGACAAAAGACACACGCATTATATCCATCGGATATAACGGCCCGCCGGCCAATACGCATAACTGTGATGAAGAGTGGCCTGAAACCGGCTGCCCGACTGACTCGAACGGAAGCTGCAGTCTGGCTTTGCACGCGGAACAAAATGCAATTATATATGCAGTTAAGAACGGCACGAGCATACAGGGGGCAACTATGTATGTTACTTTATCGCCATGTCTTCCGTGTGCCAGAATAATTTATAGCGTTGGAATTAAAAAAGTGGTTTATCTGCATTCATATGCGGAATATAAAGGATATGCATCAGAAGACGGGCTGGATTTTCTTGCAAAATTCGGAGTGGAGGTCGAAAAGTATGCCGGAAAGCTTCCGGCTGGTCATTCGGTCAGATAATGTTAACTTCTGTTTCCAGTTCTATTCCGAACTTATCCCATACAGACTGCTGAATTTCCTCGGAGAGTTTTTTTATTTCCATTCCGGTTGCATTGCCATAGTTAACAAGAACAAGTGCCTGATCTTTGTGAACTCCTGCTTGTCCGATTACTTTCCCTTTCCAGCCGCATTGCTCGTTGAGCCAGCCGGCAGGAATTTTTATAAGACCATTGCCTGAGGGAAAATAAGGAATTGAAGGATAGCTGATCTGAAGAGAATCGAATTTTTCTTTTGAGATTTCCGGGTTTTTGAAGAAGCTACCAGCGTTGCCTATTTTTCGGGGATCGGGTAGCTTGCTCTGGCGAATTGAAATAACAGCCTGGCTTACCGAAGCAATGGTAGGTTGTATGATATTCATCGCTGTCAGGGTAGAGGCAATAGCGCCATAACTGGTGTTAAGTTGTGCGTTTTTTTGCAGTCGTAAGGCAACCCGGGTTATTACATACTGATTTTTAAGCTGGTTTTTGAAAATACTGTTACGGTATCCGAAGTTACATTCAGCCTTTGTAAATCGCCTGAGAGTGCCATCCTGTATGTTTACGGCTTCCAGATATTCGAATGAATCTTTAAACTCCACACCATAGGCTCCGATATTCTGGATGGGAGCAGCACCAACTGTACCTGGTATGAGTGACAGATTTTCGATGCCGCCCAATCCCTGGTGGATGGTATATACAACAAGGGCGTGCCATTGCTCGCCTGCGCCTGCTTTTATGATCGCATAATGCTCATTGTTTTCTTCGGTTTCGATACCCTTTATTGAATTGTGCAGAACCAGTCCATTGAAGTTCCCGGTAAACAGAATATTGCTTCCGCCGCCCAAAATTAAAACCGGAAGCTGGTGCTGTTTTGCATACAACAGCAAATCGGTTAATTCCTTTTCTGAGGAGAAAACGGCAAAGAAGCGCGCTGATACATCAATACCAAACGTATTATATTTCTTCAGACTTGTATTTTCGTTTATAAGCATTACGACGTTAATCCCTGTTAATTCAACAATATGAGGTGCATTTTAATCCTCAAAGATTTTAACTTTGCCCGATGCATATATCAGTACAAGGCCGCCTGTTATGGCTATTGAAAGATAGATCAGAAAATCGGTCCATTCCTGAAAGATTAATTTTCCAAACATGAAAAGTACCGAATAGGTCATGATGATGGAAGCCAGCCAGCATATCCAGAGCATGATAAAGCTTCCTTCCGGTTTGGGCATATTCAGTTTTTTTCTGATTGGCTCCCATGCCCCCATAGGATGGATTTTATTGTAAAAAACAGATAAAGTATTTGTATTGGTCGGGGAAGTCATGAATGTAACAGCCACCCAGGCTACAGTTGTTATTGCAATAATTGCAAAAAAAGTATTAGGGCCGGAAAGAAGCCATTGGTTTACTGAAAATAAAAGCGATCCGGGATCGGATGCCTGTGGTACGTATTTCCGAAAAAGAGCAATCAGGATAAGGGTAAGGATGGGTGCAACGGAAGCAGTTATCTCGCTCCATGCATTAATTCTCCACCAGTACCAGCGTAGTATGAGGACGAGTCCCAGCCCGGCGCTGGCCTGCAGCAGAAAATACCATGCCCCGGAAATGCTGTTTATCTGGGTTGTCACGAGCAAAGAAAAAGCCATCATAACAACTGTGGCAATACGTGAAACTGTTACCAGCTTTTTATCCGTTGCTTGCGAATTTATAAAACGGCTATAAAAGTCATTGACAAGATAACTGGCTCCCCAGTTTAATTGCGTGGAAATCGTACTCATGTATGCCGAGAAAAAAGCAATAAGCAGTAGTCCCCGGAGACCATCGGGCAGGAAATCTCTCATGGCAAAGATAAAACCGAGTCTTTTCTCTGATGCAGGCAGATCAGGATAGAGAATCAGAGCGGCTAATCCTACCAGAATCCAGGGCCAGGGTCTGAATGCATAATGAACTATCTGAAAGAATAATGTGGCAAGTATGGCATGCTTTTCATTTTTTGTGCTCATCATCCTTTGTGCAATATAGCCTCCTCCGCCGGGTTCCGCTCCGGGATACCAGCTTGCCCACCATTGGAATGCCACAAAAGAAACAAACGTAGCTATGCTCAGAGTCAGGGTTGTACCCAGGCTGGCTGCATCTACTGTCTGAATTTTGGGAAAATACTGAATAGACCAGCCGGGAAGCTTGGCTTTGAGCCCGGAGATTCCTCCGATCTCAGGAGCATTAACTACCACTATAGCCAGCATTATACATCCGGCCATTGCAATAAAAAATTGTAAAAAATCGGTGACTGCTACCCCAAGCAAGCCTGCCAGAGAAGAATAAATGAGGGTAATAATCATGGCGATCCCTATATAAAGCAGCGATTCCTGCGGACTGATATTAAAGAAGACTTCAAGAATACTCATTAGAGCAAGATTTACCCAGGCAATAACAATGGCATTCATAAACAGTCCCAGATAGATGGAGCGAAAGCCTCTGAGAAAAGCAGCTGGCTTGCCTGAATACCGTAATTCAATAAATTCAATATCTGTCAATATATTGGCTCGCCGCCACAGCTTCGAAAAAAAGAAAACGGTTAGCATCCCGCCTAGGAGAGCGTTCCACCATAGCCAGTTTCCGGCAATCCCATTTTGAGCTACGAGTTCTGCCACAGCGAGAGGAGTATCGGCAGCAAAAGTCGTGGCAACCATGGAAACACCTGCAAGCCACCAGCTCATATTTCTTCCGCCAAGAAAGAAATTGGTGATATTTTTTCCGGCACGTTTGGTGAAATATATACCGATAAGCAGTGATATCAGAAAAAATGCAAAAATGATAATCCAGTCAATCGTCGCAAGCATATAATATTATTCGGGTGTGATTGATTTTGTATGTATATTTTGAAATTAGAAAAATAACCTGATCCGCAATTAAACCGGCAGAACTTTTTCTCTATACCAGGTCTCCAGAAATTTAGTTGTGATATAAAATGTAAATGTAATATTTTTTCGTAAAAAAGAGTATTTATGAAAAAAAGCTCTGATAATTCAGCCTTGTTATGGGCGGCTGCTTTCATGAAAAGCTTAGGGTATTAATCCTTTTTATACAATTTTTACAAAATTTTTCAATGCATTGACTTCTTATATGTTAAAAAAATACAATTTTTGACATTTTAATAACATAATTTAAAACCATTCTAAATTACTTATTTTTTATCGATAAATAACTTATTATTAGTATAGTTATGCCTTTTTTTGCAACGTTAGCCCGAATTATGAAAAAATCTATGCAAAAACATATTTGAATAATTCCGATCGCGTATTAGATTTGCGAGACTTTTAAAAATCATGAGCCTGAATAAGGAAAAAACAAACTTCAACATGTTTCTGAACATATCTGTAAAGCGCTGGTCGCTTGCTCTTTTACTCCTATTCATTTCAAGTACAGTATTATTCGCACAGGATGATAAGAAAGCTGCCGTTGATGGAGATCCCGCTCTGGGCGAGAGTCTTTTCAAGCAGAACTGTTTTCAGTGTCATACTGCCAACAAGGACAAGGTAGGGCCTGCTCTGAAAGGTATTACCAAAAGAAGAAAGATGCCCTGGATTATTGACTTTGTGCATAATTCACAAAAGGTCATCAAAAGCGGAGATCCATATGCCGTAGCGTTATACGATAAGTTTAACAAGGCGGAAATGCCTCCGTTTTCGTTTTTAGAAGAAGCCGATATCAAAAACATTATTGCCTATGTAGAAACAGTGGAAGATGCTCCTGCCAAGGCTGATCCTGTTCCAGGTCTTGATGGTGCGCAGGCTTCCTCTGGTGGGGGTGAGTACTCTACGGCAATTTTATCGCTCATTATTGTAGTGCTTATATTGGTATTGCTGATGCTGGTTGTCTTCCTTTCAGTAATAAGAAGATATCTGAAGGATAAGGAAGATACACTTGATGAAGGTGGTAAATATCTCGTAAATCAGAAGTTTGATATAACAGCCGTATTAAAAAGCAAAGGCTTTATCACAGTTGTTACGCTTATTTTTCTTGCTGTGGGTGTCAGAAGCTGCTGGACAGGATTGCTTTCCATAGGAGTTGAGCAGAACTATGCTCCGAAGCAGCCGATTCCATTTTCTCATAAGCAGCACGTTGGTGAATATAACATTGACTGCGGTTACTGTCATACCGGTGTTTACAAAGGAAAGCAGGCTGGTATTCCTTCTGTTAACATATGTATGAACTGTCATAGCAGCATTAAGAAGGGGCCTAGATTCGGAGAAGAGGCCATCAAGCAGATTGTTGCTGCCTGGGAAAGCAATACTCCGATTAAGTGGGTGAGAGTTCACAATCTGCCTGATCTGGCATATTTCAATCACTCTCAGCATACTGTAGTAGGAAATGTTCAGTGTGAAACCTGCCATGGTCCGATAGGGGAAATGGAAGTAGTTAAACAATACTCTCCTCTGACTATGGGCTGGTGTATTAACTGCCATAGAGAGACAGCAGTAAATGGTAAAGACAACGAATACTATGACAAGTTGTTTGCGATTCACAATGGTCAGAAGCTGACTGTTGCTGAAATCGGTGGACTTGAGTGTTCAAAATGTCACTATTAATTTAAGAAAATCTGGGCCTGATACATATATTTAATATGAAAGACAATACAAAGAAATACTGGAAAGGTATTGAAGAACTAAACAACGATCCTGAATTTCTAAAGCATGCCTACAATGAGTTTCCCGAGTATCTGCCGGTGAAAGAAGCTCATCCTAGCAAGTCATCAGAGGGAGAGGGGACAGGTAGAAGGGACTTTTTGAAATTGCTGGGTTTCGGAATGGCAGCGGTTTCTCTGGCTGCTTGCGAAGCTCCGGTAAAAAAGGCGATTCCATATCTGAATAAACCGGAAGAAATTGAGCCAGGTATTGCCAACTGGTATGCCAGTTCATATGTAAACGGAAGTGACTATTGCAGTGTATTGGTAAAAACCAGGGAAGGACGTCCGATTAAAATTGAGGGAAATACGCTTTCCGGTATTACAAAAGGCGGAACCAATGCAAGAGCTCAGGCTTCCGTATTGAGCCTATATGATGAAACTAGATTAAAAAACTTCGTTATCAACGGAACAGAGGTAAAAGTAAAAGATAGTAATAAGGAGTATGCTTCTGTTGATAAGGAAATAGTCCAGGCTCTCAAAGAGGCTGATCGTAAGGGGATAAGAATTGTTTCCCGTTCAGTTTACAGCCCGTCTACATTAAAAGCTATTGAGGAATTCAAGTCGGCCTATCCGTCTACGAAACATGTGATGTATGATCCGATTTCCGTATATGCATTGCGTCAGGCAAACCAGATTGCATTCGGAAAGGCTGTTATACCTTCATATGATTTCAGTAAAGCGAATGTTATTGTCGGATTTAACTGTGACTTCCTTGGTACATGGATTTCTCCTATAGAGTATGCGAAAGGATACAGTGTTGGAAGAAAAGTAGGGGATAATCGCAGAGAAATGAGCCGTCATTACCAGTTTGAGGCGAATCTCTCAATGACTGGTGCCAATGCGGATTACAGAGAACCGGTAAAACCTTCAGACGAAGGACTGTATTTGTCTGCACTTTATTCATTGATCACAGGAAATAAATTGTCTGTTCCTGAGGTTAAAGAATCATCCAAATTAAAACTGGCAGCCGAGGATCTGAAAAATGCAAAAGGTAAATCTCTGGTAGTCAGTGGTAGTAATGATCTTCATGTTCAGTTGCTGGTCAATGAGATAAATGAAGCTTTAGGTAACTACGGTGCTACAATCAATTTAAACAGAGCCTGCAATCTTAAGGCTGGCGATGATACCGCTATAAGTGAATTTGTGAAAGAGGTGAAGAGCGGAACGCTGGGTGCTGTTATTTTCCTTGATGCCAATCCGGCTTATGATCTTCCCGATGGCGGAGAGTTGGCTGAAGCGTTGAAATCTGTGGCTGTTCGTATTTCTTTTGCTGAAAAAGCAGATGAAACTGCTGAGCTATGCAACTATCTGTGTCCGGGATACCATTATCTTGAATCCTGGAATGATGTTGAGCCTTATCAAGGCCATTTCAGCATGGTGCAGCCTACTATTGCTCCGATTTTCAGAGGAACCAGAGCTGCTCAGGAAAGTCTTCTGATCTGGGCCGGCAACAATACTGAGTTTTACGAATTTATCAAAGCCAACTGGAAATCAAACATACTTGCAGGTGGCAAGTCTTTTGAAGATGTTATTCACGATGGAGTCTATGAGCCTAAAGGTGCAGTTTCAGAAAGTACTCCTGGCTTTACTTCATCCATCAGTACCATAGCCTCCAATATTGCTCAAAAAGCCAAAGAATCAGACAAAGGTCTGCAGCTGGCAGTATATGAAACCGTATCAGTCGGAGACGGAACAATGTCTGCAAACCCTTGGTTGCAGGAATTGCCTGATCCGATTACCAAGGCTACCTGGGACAATTATGTTACTGTTCCGATTTCCCTTGCCAATGAATTAAAGATAAAGTCAGGACAGGTTGTTACTGTCAATGCCGGTAAGGCATCGGTGTCTCTTCCTGTCGTAGTACAGCCAGGCCAGGCAAGAGGTACTGTCGGTATTGCATTGGGCTATGGCAGAAAAAATGCCGGCCCGGCCGGTAAAACGATCGGAGTAAATGTATATCCTTTTGTGGGAACTGTCGCCGGGTTATTGTCTTACGGAGCATCCAATGTCTCACTGACCCCGACAGAAGGATTTGTGGCAATTGCTACCACACAGACTCACAATACGGTTATGGACAGGCAGTCTGTGGTAAAAGAGTCTCTGCTTGGAGAGTTCCAGCAGGATAACTGGATCAAGCCTTATAATCCTACCATCCATACATCTAAAGGAGCTGTAGCTCCCGGAGATCCCGCTACTGATTTGTGGTATTCGCATGATAAGCCTAACCATCTCTGGACGATGATGGTAGATCTTAACACGTGTATTGGATGTAATGCATGTATTGTAGGATGTAATGCAGAAAACAATGTACCTGTAGTTGGCAGAGAGGAAGTAATCAATAGAAGAGAAATGCACTGGATGCGGATAGACCGCTATTATTCCAGTGAAATGACTAAAGAAAGAGCTGATCAGGAGGGAGTGGGTTTAGTTGATATGTATGCATTGATGGAAGATCCGGAAGAGAATCCGGAAGTTGTCTTCCAGCCGATGATGTGTCAGCATTGTAATCACGCGCCTTGCGAAACCGTTTGTCCGGTTGCTGCGACAACACATAGTAGTGAAGGTTTGAACCAGATGACTTACAACCGTTGCGTCGGTACCAGATACTGTGCAAACAACTGTCCTTATAAAGTAAGAAGATTTAACTGGTTCAAGTATTTCGACAACGAACAATTTGATGTCAATACATCAATGAATACAGTGTTGGGCCGAATGGTTCTTAATCCGGATGTAACAGTACGTTCAAGAGGGGTTATGGAGAAATGCTCATTCTGCGTTCAACGAATTCAGGAAGGTAAATTGCAGGCTAAGAAAGAGAAACGTTCTTTGAAAGATGGAGAAGTTGTTACTGCCTGTGCTTCAGCCTGTCCTACAAATGCTATAACTTTCGGAGATATCAATGATAGAAATTCAGAAGTTTATAAGCAGCTGACTGTCGAAAATTCGAAAAGAGCCTATACTGTTCTCGAAGAGATCAACACGAGACCGAACGTGTATTACTTAACTAAAATCAGAAACAAAAAAGCTTAATACAAGGTATGCAAGTTACTTCACCCGTAAGACCGCCACTGGTTACTGGCGGTAAGAATTATCACGATGTTACCAATGACGTATGCAAACCGGTAGAGTCTGTACCATCTAAGTCATGGGTTGTTGCCCTTGGCATTGCCTTAATCACTTTAGGATTTGGTGTTTACTGTGTAGCTCGTTTGCTTTGGGACGGTATCGGAATGTGGGGGCTAAATAAAACAATCGGCTGGGCCTGGGATATTACCAACTTCGTCTGGTGGGTCGGTATCGGTCACGCAGGTACGCTAATTTCTGCAATTCTTTTGCTTTTCCGCCAGAAATGGAGAACATCCATTAACCGTGCTGCAGAAGCAATGACTATTTTTGCCGTTATATGCGCCGCTCAGTTTCCGATACTTCACATGGGCAGACCTTGGGTTGGTTTTTGGCCGTTACCTTTACCTAACACGTTCGGGTCACTTTGGGTAAACTTTAATTCACCTCTTCTTTGGGACGTCTTTGCGATCAGTACGTATTTTACTGTTTCGCTTGTATTCTGGTATATCGGTCTGATACCTGATTTTGCAACTGTGAGAGACAGAGCAACCACCAAAGTCCGGAAAATTATTTATGGAGTATTGAGTTTTGGCTGGGACGGAGCTGCAAAAACCTGGTCAAGATATGAAGCTGTCAGCTTGGTGCTTGCCGGAGTTTCCACGCCGCTTGTACTTTCAGTTCACACAATCGTATCCATGGACTTTGCTACTTCCGTAATACCGGGATGGCATACTACTATATTTCCGCCTTACTTCGTGGCGGGAGCGATCTTCTCCGGTTTTGCCATGGTGCTTACCCTGATGCTGATTACCCGCGTCGTTTTCCGTCTGGAAGACTATATAACAATCAACCACATTGAATCCATGAACAAAGTTATCGTTCTGACAGGATCCATTGTCGGTATTGCCTACCTTACCGAGTTTTTCATTGCCTGGTATTCCGGTGTGGAATACGAAGCCTATGCATTTCTTAACAGAGCAACCGGTGAATACTGGTGGGCTTACTGGTCCATGATGACGTGTAATGTAATTTCTCCTCAGCTTTTCTGGTTTAGAGGTGTTCGCAGAAGTGTTGTACTCACGTTTATACTGTCAATCGTTGTAAATATCGGAATGTGGTTTGAACGTTTCGTAATCATTGTAACCTCACTACACAGAGATTATCTTCCTTCAAGCTGGGCATACTTTAAACCTACTTTGTATGATGTAGGAGTATATGTGTTCTCCTTCGGACTTTTCTTCACTTTGTTCTTCCTGTTTACCAAGTATTTCCCGGTAATTAATATGGCAGAGGTAAAGTCTGTTTTAAAATCTTCTTCAGAAAACAATACTAGAACTAACAAACATTAATATATGGCTACTGGAAAAAACTTTCTTGTTGGGATATTTGATGACGAGGACGTCTTGATTGATTCCATAGCAAAATTGCGCAATACGGGAGTAAAGATATTTGAAGTCTATACACCGTTTCCTGTTCACGGGCTGGATACTGCTTTAGGATACAAGCCATCAAACCTGCCGATTGCCGCGTTTCTGTTTGGTTTGACCGGGACCATACTTGCATTGACCATGCAGATTGGTATGCTTGGTTTTGACTGGCCAATGGATATAGGTGGTAAGCCTTACATTCCGCTTCCTTCTTTTATCCCCGTTTCATTTGAGTTGACAATCCTGCTGGCTGCTTTAGGTATGGTATTTACTTTCTTTATTATTTCTGATTTGAAGCCATATAAAATACCATATATGTTCGATAAAAGAAGTACAGATGATAAGTTTGTAATGGCAATTGACCTTGACTCTAATAAGGAAAGTAGTGAAGTAATTACGAAGTTGCTTCAGGAAACCGGAGCAATCGAAATTAATACTCAAAAAGTTGATTAAAGGCTATTGAAATGAAAATGAAATCTATTCAAAGATTAGGATTTTTTTGTGCTGGTCTGTTTGTGTTTTCTTCATGTAATCAGGATTTTTCCTGGATACGTGAGCATGAAAAACCGCGTGTTGAATATGCTCCTAATATGTATTATTCTGAAGCATATGAGCCTTTAAGTCAGATTATGGACGAAAATGCAGGGGCTTTTGTGAGCTCTGATCCTAATAGTAAGTATGGTGAGTATTATAACTCCAATCCTTACAATCGCTATCCTGAAAATGGCTATACTCCCATGACTATGAGAGAGCCTGCTGCAAATACTATAAAGAGAGGTCATATTCCTTACCTGATACCGAAAGACTCTGTTGAATTGGCAGATGAACTGAAGAATCCGATTACGCTGAATGAACAGGTACTTGCAGAGGGTGAGGCTTTGTATATGCGTTATTGTGCCCATTGCCATGGAGAATCCGGACAGGGAGATGGAAAGGTGGCGAATGTTTTCATGGGAGTCGCTAACTTGACGAGTGGTGCCAACAAGCGTTTGACAGAAGGTCATATTTTTCATGTGATTACTCATGGGATACGACTTATGGCTGCGCACGGTTCACAGGTTGAACAGGAAGACCGTTGGAAAATCGTGCATTACGTTAAGGAAGTTCTTCAGAAATCTGATCAGGAATAATAAAATACTTTATTTTAAAAGCAATGGTTGAAGAAAAATTTATATTTACCGCCTCCGCCAAAAAAAGTGTATTTACTACGATAGGAGTAGGGATCCTTCTTTTGATTATAGGTTTATTTTTTGTTGCCAAATTCGGAGGTCATGATCATCATGCTTCGGAGGGACATGCTACTGAACATGTAGCTAACGCCGATCATCATGCGGCAGATCATTCACATGACGATCACGGACATGGAGATCATCACGAAAAGCCACTATGGTTGAAAAGGCTGATCAAGAATATCTGGCATAACAATGTGTTCTTTACCGGAATTTCGATAATCGGAGTCTTCTTTGTAGCGTTTAACTATGTCGCATGGGCTGGCTGGGGCGTATTGATTCGTCGTATTCCCCTGGCAATGGGAAGTTTCATTCCCGTGATCGGGGTTCTTTTGATTGTGTCTTTTCTGATATTCAATCATGACATTTTTCACTGGACTCATCAGTATCTGTATGATAAGTCATCTCCATTATATGATCCGATCATTGCCGGAAAAGAAGGCTATCTAAACTTCCCTTTTTACCTGATCAGAACTATACTATACTTTGCTTGCTGGTATTTGTGCTGGATGTTTCTTAGAAAATATGCGATACAGGAAGATCTTACAGGAGATATAAAATGGTATGACAAGAGTGTTGTTCTTTCTGCCGGTTTCCTTGTTATTTTCGGTATTACATCATCTACTGCCGCATGGGATTGGGTAATGTCAATAGATACGCACTTTTTCAGCACTATGTTTGGCTGGTACGTTTTTGCAAGCTGGTTCATTACAGGCCTTGCTGTTATAACGCTTATTATCGTTTACCTTAAAGAGGCTGGTCTGCTTACCGGTGTAAATGAAAATCACCTGCACGATCTTGGTAAGTTTTTGTTTGCTTTTAGTATTTTCTGGACATATATCTGGTTTAGCCAGTTCTTGCTGATCTACTATGCGAATATTCCGGAAGAAGCAGTTTATTTCGTTGAACGTCTGAAGAATGATGCGTATTCACCGTTTTTCTTCTTTAACCTGATTATTAACTTCCTGATCCCATTCCTGATCCTGATGACAAGAGATGCGAAACGTCAGGTAATGATTATCAAAGTAATTGCTGTTTGTATCATAATCGGACACTGGTCAGATTTTTATCTGATGATTACTCCTGCACTTTTAGGCAATGACGGCGGGTTTGATTTCTGGTTCTTCTTTGTAGAGCTTGGTATGTTCCTGATTTATGGTGGACTGTTCCTGTTCTTTACGCTGACTTCGCTTTCAAAAGCAGGCCTAATACCAAAGAATGATCCAATGCTGGAAGAAAGTGTTCATCATCACGTATATTAATCCTAATTAAGAAAGAGAAAAACGATAAAATATAAAAAATGATTACCACGACTATAGTTATTGCAGTTCTGCTGATATTGGCGATTCTCTTTTTGCTTGTCAGAATTCAGACGCTTATTTCAGTAATGAAAGGAAGCTATGAGCAGAGAGTAGGCTCCAGTAATAAGCTACATGCTACGCTTTTTATAATCTTTCTGATATTAGGAGTGTTTGCGTTCTTCTGGTTATCCAGTGTTGCATCGCAGGATTATTTGCCTGAAGCTTCTTCTACACACGGGGTACGTACGGACCGCTTGTTCTGGATGACAATGGGAATACTTGTTTTTGCCTTTCTGGTAACCAACGTTTTCCTTTTTGTTTTTGCTTACAGATATCAGTATAAAGAAGGCAATAAGGCTTATTTCTATCCGGAGAATCATAAGCTTGAGGTAGTATGGACAGTTATACCTGCTATTGTGATGTCAATTCTTGTATTCTTCGGCTGGACAGAATGGTCTGCTATCACAAAGCCTGAGCCTAAGGATTCTGAAGTTATCGAAGTAATGGCGCAGCAGTTTTCCTGGCAGGTGAGATACCCCGGTCCTGATGGAAAACTTGGCTCACACAGTTTCAAGCTTATTGATGCAACTAATACATTTGGTCTGGATTTTAGCGATGATGCATCGTTGGATGATTTTACTCCTCCGGAGCTTCATTTACCAAAAGGTAAGCCGGTTTTATTAAAAATCAGAGCCAGAGACGTTCTGCACAGCGTGTTTTTACCTCATTTCAGAGTTAAGATGGATGCTGTGCCGGGAATGCCTACAAAATTCTGGTTCGTTCCGACTAAAACTACAAAAGAGATGCGAGAAGAGCTTGGTAACGCTAATTTCAATTATGAGCTTGCATGTACCGAGATTTGCGGTAGAGGACATTTCGCTATGCGTTTTGTCGTAGTGGTTGATGAGCCCGAAGAGTATGAAGCCTGGAAAAAATCTCAAAAGCCTTTTGCAGATATGAATGCCGAATATGTGACGGAGTTTATTGCAATTCGTAGCGGAGAAACGACAAATACTCCGATTGAGGTTAAGAATGCCAGGGAAGAAATGTCGGATATAGCTGTGACTGATTCACTGGCTGGTAAAACCGATGCTCCTGACCAGGCAACGGATACGCTGAATGCTGAGTCCGGAGATGCTCAGGCAAACTAATTTTAACAGGTTAATTAAATCAAGGTAGTTTAATATTTCGAAGATTTTACGATTAAAGATCATAATATGTCGACCGCAACACATTTAAACGAACATCTTTCTCATCTGCATGATAGTCATGATGATCATGATCATCATGAGTTGCCATGGATCAGGAAGTATATTTTTAGTGAAGATCATAAAATAATAGCTAAGCAATACTTATTGACCGGTATTTTCTGGGCAATCATAGGTGGTGGACTTAGTATTTTATTCAGATTGCAGCTCGGGTTTCCGGATGCTGATCTGACCTGGCTGAAGCCTTTGCTTGGAGGTTGGATCGGCAGTGATGGTAAGCTTGATGCAGAGTTCTTCCTTGCGCTCGTTACCATGCACGGAACGATCATGGTGTTTTTTGTTTTAACTGCGGGCTTGAGCGGTACATTTAGTAATTTTCTGATTCCGTTGCAGATCGGAGCCAGAGATATGGCTTCAGGGTTTATGAATATGCTGTCATACTGGTTCTTCTTTTTATCCGGTGTGTTAATGTTTATTTCCCTGTTTCTTTCTACAGGGCCTGCTTCGGGCGGGTGGACAGCGTATCCTCCTTTGAATGCACTGCCGCAGGCTGTTCTTGGTTCTGGCACGGGTATGACCCTGTGGCTTGTAAGTATGGCTTTCTTTATTGTCTCATCGCTTTTGGGAGGGGTTAATTACATCAGTACAATCATTAACCTGCGTACAAATGGGATGTCGTTTTTGAGAATGCCTCTTACCATGTGGTCATTCCTTATTACCGCAATCATTGGCTTGTTAGCATTCCCAGTATTATTTTCTGCTGCGCTATTGTTAATATTTGACAGAAGTTTCGGAACAAGCTTTTTCCTTTCCGATATATATATTGCTGGACAGGTTTTACCAAACGAAGGCGGAAGTCCTGTGCTTTTCCAGCACTTATTCTGGTTCCTTGGTCACCCTGAAGTTTATATTGTTATTTTGCCTGCATTAGGTATTACTTCCGAGATTATTTCAATCAATTCCAGAAAGCCGATTTTTGGTTATAAGGCAATGATTGGATCTATGTTTGCCATTGCTTTCCTTTCTTTCATAGTTTGGGCGCATCACATGTTTGTGTCAGGTATGGATCCGTTCCTTGGATCGATCTTTATGTTCCTGACATTGATTATTGCTGTACCATCGGCAGTTAAGGCCTTCAATTATATTACCACTATGTGGAGGGGTAATATAATATTTACTCCTGCCATGTTGTTTGCAATAGGCCTTGTATCGTTCTTTATTTCCGGCGGTCTGACCGGTATTGTTCTCGGAAACTCTGCGGCAGACATTCAGCTTCATGATACCTATTTTGTTGTTGCTCACTTTCACCTGGTGATGGGAAGCGCGTCATTCTTCGGAATGCTGGCGGGTGTGTACCATTGGTTCCCCAAGATGTTTGGAAGAATGCTGGATGAAAAGCTTGGTTACATTCATTTCTGGCTATCATTTGTCGGGATTTATCTTGTGTTTTTCCCGCTTCATTATACTGGTATAGCAGGTTTTCCAAGAAGATACTATTCTTTTACTGGGTTTGAGTTCACGCAGAAATTTACTGATCTGAATATGTTTGTGAGTGCTGCTGCAATTATCACTTTCGGAGCACAGTTTATTTTCATATTCAATTTCTTCTATAGCATGTTTAAAGGGCGTAAAGCACCTGCAAACCCTTGGAATGCGAATACACTTGAATGGACAACTCCGATTAATCCCGGGCATGGAAACTGGCCTGGAGAAATCCCGACAGTATACAGGTGGCCGTATGATTACAGTAAGCCAGGAGCAGAAGAAGATTTTATTCCGCAACATATACCTTATTCTCAGACTGTGAGCTCTAACTTCCCTCACGAGAATGATAAAATAAAAGAAGAAGGCTCTCTTCATGGATAAAAATAATGTAGATAACAGGGGATTCCGTACATTCGGAATCCTTACTGTTGTCGCAGTTTATTTCCTGATATTGGTAGGCGGTATAGTACGCAGTACCGGTTCAGGTATGGGATGTCCGGACTGGCCAAAATGCTTTGGTAGCTGGGTTCCTCCAACCTCCCTCGACCAATTACCCGCAGATTATAAAGAAATATACGCTGAGAAGCGTCTCGAAAAAAATAAACGTGTGGCCGCAACGTTGTCCGGTTTGGGTTTTCATGAATTATCAGACAAGCTGATACATGATGAAAGCCTTTACGTGGAGGCAGACTTCAACCCTGTCAAGACCTGGATAGAATATGTAAATCGTTTGGTAGGAGTCACAATAGGCCTTTTAATATTCGGAACCCTGCTCTTTTCATTTCCACTCAGAAAAACAAGTCCTGATGTTTTTTGGTATAGCGTTGCAGCATTTGTACTTGTTTTGTTTGAAGGCTGGTTAGGCTCTCTGGTAGTTTCTACCAATCTGATGCCTTTTATGGTGTCAATCCATATGGGTTTGGCCATTGTACTGGTATTTGTGCTGATTATGGCTGTATTCAAAGCCGGTAATTATGCCATTACATTACCTTCCGGATTGAATTACTCCAATCTGTCCGGGGTATTGCTTGTTACAATGCTTGCTACCTTTGTACAGATTATAATCGGAACCCAGGTAAGGGAAGAGGTTGATATTATAGCTGCGGAATTGACGGACTCCCGTTCTTTGTGGATTAGCAATCTGGGCAATATGTATCTGGTTCACCGGCTTTTCTCGTATGTACTTTTAGCGCTTCATATATGGCTTTGCTATTTGTTAATGAGGAAGTTATTTTTTTTCAGAAAAGTAAGGATCAGCACAATTGCGATCCTGTGTATACTCGGACTTAGTATTGTTACCGGAAATATCCTTAATTACATGGACTTACCTGCAGCTATTCAGCCTGTTCATCTTTTGCTTGCATGTATGCTGTCCGGGGTGCAATTTCTTTTGTATTTATTGGTTGTTACTTCTAAAAAGGTGATTTAACTTAGTAAAATGATTTCAGAAAATAGTCATATTGGTATTCTTCCCTTGCTTGGAGCAAAATGTCAGAGCTATTATCAGTTAATGAAATTCAGACTTTCAGCTCTGGTATCTTTTTCTGCCGGTATGGGATTTATGCTTGCTCCCGAAGGTACAGGAAACTGGCTTTCTCTTGCTGTGTTTTCATTATTTGGTTTCATGGTCATTGTTTCAAGCAATATTATCAACCAGATTATTGAAAAAGACAGTGATGCACTCATGTCCAGAACGTTGAACAGACCTCTTCCGACAGGAAGGGTTTTGCCTGGAGAAGCTGCTTTAATTTCTCTGATATTCGGAGTTGCAGGAGTCAGCGGATTATACTATTTCTTCAATATCAATGCGGCGCTTCTTTCTTTCTTATCCCTGATTCTGTATGGATTTGTATATACTCCTTTAAAAACAAAAACGCCTGCAGCAGTATTTGTGGGAGCTGTTCCGGGCGCCTTACCTCCGATGATCGGCTGGCTGGCGGCTACAAATAAGTTTGGCCTGGAACCCGGAATTTTGTTTGCCATACAGTTTTTCTGGCAGTTTCCTCATTATTGGGCTATCGCCTGGGTACTTGATGAAGATTATAAAAAGGCGAATATCCGGCTGTTGCCTGCCAACGGGCAAAAAGATACCGATACTGCATTCACAATAATGATTTATACATTATTTCTGCTGCCTTTGGGCTTAATGCCTATGGTTTTGAAGATGACAGGAGTGATTAGCGCTGTTATTGCGCTGGTATGCGGTGTTTTATTTCTTGCCCAAACATTTTATCTCATGCGGGTTTGTACCAATAAGGCAGCTTTGAGGATCATGTTTGGTTCTTTTATATATCTGCCGGTTGTACAGATTGCTTTTGTAATAGACAAGTTACAGTAAAAATATGAAAAACATAGCAATGGAAATGGAACAGCCTAAACGCCCTATGGCCATGAATCCCCAAAAATTTGCTCTATGGCTGTTTATTGTCAGCATCGTAATGATCTTTGCTGCGATGACCAGTGCCTATATTGTGCGGAGGGCAGAAGGCAACTGGCTGGAAGTTGAGATTCCGCTGATCATGTATATTAGTACAGGCGTTATACTTTTGAGCAGTATTACGATGCATTGGGCTTATTTATCGGCTAAGCGGGATAACCTGCAACCTCTTAAGACAGCTTTGCTTCTTACTACTCTGCTGGGAATCATTTTTATAGTTACCCAGTTTAAATCCTGGGAAACTTTAAAGGAAGCAGGAGTTTTTTTCGGTGGGGAATTAAGTAATCCGGGCGGTTCTTTCGTATATGTACTGACGGGGCTGCATGGTTTTCATCTTATTACCGGTGTGGTCTTTCTTTTTGTTGTATTAATTTCGGCATTTGGATACAACGTACATTCCAAAAATCTGAACTTAATTGAAATGTCAGCGACCTATTGGCATTTTCTTGATGCTCTGTGGATATATCTGTTTGTATTTTTATTACTAAACCATTAATTTTCAAAAAAACTTAATATGTCAACTATTACTGTTTCAGAAAAAGATCAAAAGAATATTTGGGGTGGCGGGGTGGAACCCATGAAGGCGAGTTATGGTAAGCTGATGATGTGGTTCTTTCTTCTCTCGGATGCCTTTACATTTTCCGGATTCCTTGTAGCCTACGGGATGAGCCGTTTTGCCTTTCCTGCTTATACCGGCTCTGTAAAGGATTTTGTTCCTTCTCTTGAATATTGGCCTATCCCTGAAAAAATATTTACACACATACCATTTTTCCATGTTGAGGCTCCACTGGTCTTTGTGGGTATTATGACTTTTATCCTTATCATGAGTAGTGTCACCATGGTACTGGCTGTTGAAGCAGGACATCGTATGGATAAGGCAGATGTTCAGAAATGGATGCTGTGGACTATTTTCGGTGGCTTGGCTTTTATTGGATGTCAGGCATGGGAGTGGGCTGTTTATATTCAGGGAACTCCTGAAGGGCTTAAGCTGGCTTCGGGTGAGGTTATTAAAGGCGCCAGTCTTACCATGAATGAATACGGTCCCAAGCTGTTTGCTGATTTCTTTTTCTTTATTACCGGATTCCATGGTACACACGTACTTAGCGGTATTATAATGAACATGATTGTATTCTATAATGTCTGCATTGGTACATATGAGCGTATAGGACATTATGAAATGGTTGAAAAGGTAGGTTTATACTGGCACTTTGTAGACCTTGTATGGGTATTTGTATTTACGTTCTTCTATCTGGTTTAATTCATTTTTAATAAGTAAAAGACATTAATTTCTAATATTTATGGCTCACGGACTACATGATCACGCACCAGCGCATAAAGTTTTACCTAGAGATAAAGCAAAAATCTTAAAGATCTGGAAAACCGCTCTACTGCTTGCTGTCGTAACTGCGATAGAATTTTTACTTGCTTTTACCATGGAGCGCGGATCTTTGCTGTTTGCAGTTTTTATTGGTTTGACGCTGGTAAAAGCATTCTATATTGTTGCAGACTTTATGCACCTTAAATATGAAACAAAAGTGCTTGTTTGGTCTATTGTACTACCCATAATGTTTGTTATCTGGCTTATTGTAGCGCTACTTGCAGAAGGCGATGCCATATTTAAAATCAGGTCACTTTGGGGATGGTTCTAACCAGACGAAATAAATTGAAATGAAAAGTATAACTAAAGCCGGTATCCTTCTGAGTATTCTGATGTTGCCGGTTTTAGTTTTTTTGTTTTTAAAGCTTTTTGCTAAAAACCACTACGATATTCCCACATACTTTGCTACTGACAGTGTTTTGGTCAATGGAAGGTATAAGATTACAGCCGCGCATAAGATTCCTCCTTTTTCCTTCGTTGATCAGAACGGAGATACTTTCAGCTCAGGATTATTAACAGATAAAATTGTTGTAACTGGTTTTCTCCTTCCGGGAGAGACAGCGATGCGCTCAAAAATAACTACCGAGCTCAAGAGAATACAGGAAGCTTTTGCGGATTTCCCGGAAGTCAGAATTTTGTCATTCAGTATTGATTCCGAAAATCATGATGTATCTGATACGTTGAAGGTATATGCCGAGACATTCAGAATAGACACATCCAGCTGGACATTACTAGCCGGTTCACAGGACTCTGTATACGCTCTTGCTCAGAAAGGATTGCTGATATCTGCCGGACAGGGTTTCAAGACTTCTGAAGACCAGGGGGATACGCTTGTTCTGATTGATAAGGCAGGACATATACGAGGGTACTATGCCGGTACCGACCGGGCAGAGACAGACCGTTTAATAAGAGAAATTCAGGTTTTATTACATAATTATGGCAACTAATCAACTTGTTCGAAACAACAATTTGTATCTCATCATTATTGGCATTCTGTCAGTGCTGATTCCAATTGTTGTTGCAGTACTGTTTTATTTACCGCAGACGGGCAAATTAGGTGAGCTGGATGTGCGCATACTGCCTCATATCAATGCCGTATTGAATTCATCTACTGCCATTGCATTGATGATTGGTTATTATTTCATTAAAAAAGGAAACCGGCGGGCGCATATTACGGCTATGATCACGGCTTTTACTTTCAGTTCTGTTTTCCTGATTTCATATGTTATTTATCACTTTCAGGGAGTGCATACGCTTTTTGGGGATATAAACGGAGATGGAGTGCTTTCGGCAGCTGAAAAAGCAGAAGTCGGGATGTTCAGGATCATTTATCTGCTGGTTCTTCTTACACACATTGCTCTGGCAACAATTATCGTCCCCTTTGTGTTGCTTTCAATATATTTCGGCTGGTCAAAACAGTACAAATCGCATAGAAAACTGTCTAAATGGACTTTCCCTCTCTGGCTGTATGTTGCTGTTTCCGGTGTTCTGGTTTACATGATGATTAGTCCTTATTACCAATAAATTTAGCTTTATGAACAGGAATATTCTTTTGCTGAGTCTGCTGATTGTCTTTTGTCTGGGGAATACTGATCTGCTGGCTCAATGTGCCATGTGCAGAGCTTCGGTCGAAAGCAATCTCAGTGAAACCGGAGGCGGAATCGGAGCCGGCCTGAACACGGGCATTTTGTACCTGATGGCTATTCCTTATATCCTGTTTACAATTATTGGAGTATTATGGTATCGTGCCAGCAAGGCTGCTAAAAGGAATAAAGTACAAAGTTTGGCTTAAATCTTGTTGTCGATTGTGAAAACCATGAACTCAACGTTATATGGTTAGCCGTTCGCTTATATATCACGATACACTTGAAGCCAGCTTTAAAGAAACACTTCTTACTATTCCTTGCTACAGGCTTTCTGGCGATTTCTCTGGTCTGCTGGTACGTTTTTGTTGTACACCGGGGAAAGCAGAATGATGAGGCTTATATTGCTTCGGTCAGCTACAGACTTGGGCGGGAGCTTGAAAAAGTACAAAAGCATTCTGCGACAATCAAAAACGAAATTGAAAAGTGTGATAAGCCGACATTTGCCCGTTTACTAAAACCTTCTCCGTATCCTTATTTTGTTTATCGAAATAACCGCCTGTATTTTTGGTCGGACAATGATTTTATTCCCAAGCAGGAATCATTGCCCGGAATCAGGCAGGTACGCTTTGTCTCTATGCGTTCAGGTACCTTTGTGGTTCACAAAGATGTGGTGCTGAAACGAGGAGACTTATTCGAAATCTTATCCTTTATACCGCTCAGCCGGCAGTATGGTATTGAAAATGATTATTTGCAGTCACATCTGAATCCGGAAATCTTTTCGGATGCACAGGTTGGCATTACAAACTTTCCGTCAGTAGGAGGAAGCATTTATACAGCTGAAGGAGATTATTTATTCAGCCTGGTTTTTCCTCCGGATACACAGCGGAGTGATAGTCCGGTTCTGCCGTTTATACTTGCTTTTGCATCGCTGGGAGTTTTATTTCTGCTTATTTATGTGGTAAAGCTTACCAGCAACTTTGTGCGGAAATACGGGGCAGGTAAGGGATTATTGTTCCTGTTTGCGGTATTGGGGCTGATACGGGGGATTATGTTGTGGACTGACTATCCTTTTAACATTCAGTATCTTCCTCTTTTCAATTCGAAGTTTTTTGCAAGCTCTGTTTTAAGTCCCTCACTGGGCGATTTACTTTTAAATCTGACTTTTTTACTTATCTGGAGTATTGCCTTTTCCAGGTATTATTACCTTACGGATTTCGTGCGTGAGATCATTTCGTATCGTAGCAAGAGTAATAACTGGTTAGTGAGTTGCGCTTTGCTGATATTGAGCCTTACCAGTTTTTATTATGTGTTTTATCTGCTGCTGATGTTGTTTACACACAGTCAGTGGGAGATGGACATTACAGTGAACCTGGACTTCAATCTGTTCCGGATTACCAGCCTGCTGGTATTTGGAATTCTGTTTTCGCTGTTTGTTATATTCAGTTATATCTTTGCCAAGCTCTTTTTGTTTATCAACAAAGATAAAAGAAGACCAGCCTGGTTTATATTTGTTCTGGCTGCCGCGGTTCTGGGCGGAATGATTTATGTAAATCACAATGGGTTTTACGGAATCCTGCTGACCGGTATTGTATTTTTTACCTCTGTTCTTTATTTCAGATTTCCTAAAATATCTTTTCAGCCCAGGTACGGTTCCTATTTTTATCTACTGTTTGCCGGTATGGCGTGTGCGCTCATTGCTTCGTATGCCGCGTTTCTTGACTTTCAGCGCAAGGATACACTGAACAAGCAGAAGTTTGCTTCGCAGCTTTTGGTAAAAAATGATGTGCTGGCAGAATACCTGCTTAATGAAATCAATAAGCTGGTTGTCAATGACCCCTTTATTCATAGCAGGATACTGAATCCGTTCAGCACAAAGGAACCCATCGAGCAGAAAATCAAGCGGGTTTATCTGGGTGATTATTTTGACAAGTATGATGTAAAGATTCATGTTTTTGATGCGCTGGGCAGACCCTATACCCATGATCATGAATTTACATACTGGCCGGATATTGCCGAAAGATATGGCAGAGAACAGTTTAGTACCGACTACCCGGATATTTTTCTGATGTATGATCCCGGAAAAAAAGGATTTAAGCGTTATCTTTCCTTTAATAATCTGCAAAAGAATGGTATTGTCATTGGCTATATCCTGATAGACCTTAAGCAGAAACGTATTGTCCCTCACAGTGTTTATCCTGAACTTTTAGTGGACCGGCGGATGGTTCAGCCATGGGAGAACAAAAACTACAGCTATGCAATATTCGGAGATGAGGATATTCTGTACAGCTACGGGCAGTATAACTACGAAATGGACTTCAAATCGCGCTATTTCGAGAAAGAAAGACTGTATGAAAAAGGGATCAATGTCAATGGTTACCATCATCTTGGAATGAAAAGCGCAGATGAGCGTATTATTATTGTATCGTCTGAAGATAAACCCTTTTATCGTTTTTTTTCAAACTTCTCTTTTTTATATACTGTTCTCCTCTTCTTTATTCTGTTGTTTGTCATAGCCTGGTCTTTTAACATACGATTCAGAAAGATAGATGCCAATTTCTCCACTAAAATTCAGATCTACCTCAATCTGGCCTTTTTTCTGCCGCTCTCTGTTGTAAGCGTTACAACATTGAGTATTATATCTTCCAGCTATAAGGAAAATCTAAATAAGACCTTTATAAAAAAAGCAGAGGCTGTCAGTAATTCTATCAATATGTACCTGGAAAATGAATGGCAGAATCCTTCTGAGAGACGTCTGGAAAATATTTTGCTGGAAAAAAGCCGCTTTATTGATATCGATGTCAATCTGTACAACAATAAGGGACAGCTTCTTTTTTCCAATCAGCCGATGATCTATGAGGCCGGACTTTTGTCCGGGCTTATTAACCCGGTTGCTTTCTCAACAATCAGAGATAAAAAGAACAATATATTTATGTTGTCCGAGCAGGTAGGGACCTTTCGGTACAACTCTGTATATATTGCGATCAAGTCGTATGAGTCCGGACATCTGATTGGTGTACTAAGTATTCCTTTTTTTGAATCGCGGCAGGAGGTAAGTCAGCAGCTGACTGAAGTATTGACGACTATATTGAATATATTCATCAGTATATTTCTTATTTTCCTCTTTATTTCCTATCTGGTCAGTCGCTGGCTTACCGTACCGCTTGATCTTATTACTGAAAAGCTCAGACGAACTACACTGGCAGAAAAAAATGAGCCGCTTGAATGGAAGTCAAAAGATGAAATTGGTCTGCTGATCGGGGAATACAACAAGATGCTTCTGAAGCTGGATGAAAGCAAGGATGCTTTGTCCAAGAGCGAAAAAGAATCGGCATGGAGGGAGATGGCCCAGCAGGTGGCGCATGAGATTAAGAATCCTCTGACGCCCATGAAGCTGTCTATTCAGCATTTGCAGCGGGCAATCAAGGATAAAAAAGATAATATCATGGAAATGGCTGAGCGGTCTCTGCAGATGCTGCTGGATCAGGTAGATACCCTGAATGAGATTGCCACTTCTTTTTCAGTGTTTGCAAAGATGCCTATCCCTAGAAATGAACGTTTTGAATTTGGCGAGGTCGTTACTCAAATTGCCCGTTTGCATAAAGCCGATGCTTCAATCTCTATTGAAGTAGATATTCCGGAGCAGGAGGTGGTAGTGACCGGGGATAAAAAGCTCATGGGTAATATTTTATCAAACCTGATTCTTAATGCTGCCCAATCAGTACCGGCTGATCGTACGCCGGAACTGAAGATGTGTCTTACCATCAGAGAGAATATGGCCCGGTTCTCATTGAAGGATAATGGGCAGGGAATTCCGGATTCTATAAAAGATAAAGTTTTTATACCTAACTTTAGTACCAAATACAGCGGCTCCGGATTGGGACTGGCTATTGCCCGAAGAGGTGTTGAGCACGCCGGGGGGAATATCTGGTTTGAAACAATTCAGGAGCAGGGAACAACGTTCTTTATTGAGCTTCCCCTGATTGAGTAAATGCTCCTTAGAATATATGTAACGACATTTTTTTTACTTTTTTCTCTGTTGGCCTTAGGGCAGCAGAATTCAAAAAAGTGTCAGTGGGTCAGGGTTACGGAAGTGCCTTTCCGGATCGATAGTCTTTCATTGTTACCGGAGAGTATTGAACTGCACGAAACAGCGGATTCTTTGCTGCGTATTTTCTATGATATCAACATTGGTAAGGCCGCATTTAATAGGAGTACAGATGATTCGGTACGGGTGTGCTATCGTGTGCTGCCTTATGACTTATCCCAAAGCTATTTCAACAGAGATCCGGCCCTGTACGATACGAACCAGTATTATCGTGAGGAAGTCGGCAGATATGGCAGTTACGGATATCCTATCGCAGAAAAAGATCAATTGCTGAACACGCCCGGAATCAACAAATCAGGTAGTGTAACCCGGGGTATTTCATTTGGAAACAATCAGAATGTTTTTGTCAACTCTGCACTGAATCTGCAAATGGACGGAAAGATCACAGACAATATCGGGATTACGGCTTCCATATCCGATCAGAATATCCCTTTTCAGCCGGAAGGAAATACGCAGCAGCTTCAGGAATTTGATAAGGTATTTATACAGCTGCACACACCCAAAAGTCGTCTTACTGCCGGAGATCTGGTTATGCAAAATCATCAGGGCCATTTTCTCAGATATCACAGGAATGTGCAGGGAGGATTGTTTGAGGGAAACTATGTAAAGGACAGTGTAACCAGCTCCTTTACCATGGTAGGGGCAGCAGTTTCCAAGGGTAAGTTCGCTTCCATTCAGCTGCAGGCAATGGAAGGAGTACAGGGACCATATCGGCTAACCGGGCCTAATAATGAGCGGTTTATTATTGTGCTGGCCAATTCGGAAAGAATATATCTGGACGGGCGGCTTCTTACCCGTGGTTTTGACTATGATTATATCATTGATTACAATCAGGCTGAAATAACATTTACAGCCAATGTTATGATTACCAGATACTCCGTTGTGAGAGTGGATTTTGAATATTCTGACAAAAACTATGGCCGTTCGAATATTATGGCAGGGCATTATCAGAACTGGAAGAAGCTAAGCGGCTATGTGAACTATTATTTACAAAAGGACAATCCCAACAACCCTTTGCAATATAATCTGTCTGGTGAGGAAAGAGGGCAGCTCGCCATGATCGGAGATAATCTGGGGCAGGCCGTAATTTCCGGAGCCGACTCTGTAGGGTTTCATGAAAATAAGGTTCTCTATATGCGGATTGACTCACTGGGAACACAGCTATTTGTGGCTTCTTCCGATCCTGATAAGGCTTTTTACGAGGTGGTCTTTACAGACGTCGGGATGGGAAGAGGCGATTATGCGCTGCAAAATAGTACTGCCAATGGCCGGATATACGTATATGCAGGTCCGGGCGGTGGGACATATCTTCCAGTCCGTATTGTTGCTACGCCCAAGAAAAATCAGATGGTTACTGTGGGCGGAGCTTTTGATCCGGATAAGAATACAAGCTTTTATGGCGAAGTCGCTTTTTCGGAAAATGATCAGAATCTCTATTCATCTATTGGTAATGAAGACAATGCGGGCAAGGCGGTAAAAATAGGAATGGTGAATAAGGGAAGGCAGATTGCTGTGCTGGGACCATGGAAATTTGTCAATGCGCTTGATTTTGAATATACCGAACGAAACTTCCGGCAGATTGACCGGTTCCGGGATATAAACTATGAGCGGGACTGGAGCGCGGATCTTAACACCGAGCGCTATAACCGGATTTTCAATGCCTCGCTTGGGCTTGAAAAGGATCAGGATAATCTGTTTCGTTATGACCTGAGCCGCAGAATCAAAGGAGGAGAAGTTGACGGGCTGCAACAGGCGCTGACGTTTCATAAGTCTTTCGGACAGTTTTATTTTTATGGATCCGGCTGGACAATGTATAATGATCAGTCGCAGTTCCGGTCGGACTGGACCAGGCTCAATCTCCATGCTGCATGGAAGGGCAGGCTGCTGTCGCCGGGCATAATCTATTCGTCGGATAAAAATCGCGTAGCCAGCCCGGAGGGCAATATTGTTTCTACAGCAATGTACTATGAGGAGCTGAAGTTTTATCTGAAATCAAATGATACCAGCACTATAGGCTATGCTGTTGATTATGCGATACGGGAAAACAGCGATACACTACAGGGGAATATTGTAAAAACGAACAGATCGCAGACCCTGACAGGTACTTTTAACTCTCTGGTGCGAAAACAGCATACTATACGCCTGCAGCTGGCCTATCGCTACCTGGATTATTTTGACTATATGCCCAATGCCTTACCGGATGAAGAAACATTTATAACCCGTATGGACTGGAACTCCGACTTTTTGCAGCGTCATGTGCGTTCAGAGCTCACTGTTACAACCGGTACGGGAAGAGAGCTGAAAAGAGCGTTTTACTATCAGGAAGTACCTCAGGGGACCGGTACGCATGTGTGGGAAGATTTTAATGAAGACGGTATCCAGGATCTGAACGAGTTTATCGAAAAGGTCTCCGGGCTGGCATATAATCAGAAAGAATACATCCGGGTATTTATGCCAACCGATGAATATGTAAATGCATACACCGGGGCAATCAACTATCGTCTGGATTTATATGCCCCCCGTCAGTGGCGCAGCCACGCAAATCCGGTCAAAAACCTGCTTTCAAGATTGTCCAGCACTTCCTCATGGTCTGTTAATAATAAAGTTTTATCGCCGGACCTGACCGGACGTTTTTTCCCCTCACCTTCATCCGGCGCAGCCAATATGCTATCTAACCAGAGTGGCATAAGGGCAAACCTGTTCTATAATCGTACGAATCCCGTATATGGTATGGATCTGCTGTTTGCGGCAAGCGAAAGTAAAAGCCTTCTTACCCAGGGATATGAAACAATAGGAAAAAGCGACCTGACGTATAATACGCGCTTAAATATAAAGAGACTTTACAATGCGAAGCTTGCTCTTGGCAGATCACTCAAAAGCAGCGCCTCAGATTTTTTGTCGCAGAAAAACTATACGATCGAGTCCTGGCTGCTGCGTCCGGAGTTTGCCTATCAGCCGAGTCCGGACTTGCGTGTGACAGGTAGTCTTAATTATACGCGTAAGGTAAATATTGCAAGCATTCTGAAAGAAAAAGCCATGTTGTATGAAGCCGGACTGGATACCAGATTCAGCAGGGTTTCACAGCGTTCTGTTTCCGGCGGTATTCGTTATATCCGGATTATGGCTGATCTGAAAGAAACTCCGGTAGGAAGTGCGCTTGGCTATGAAATGCTGGAGGCCTTGCGGCCTGGCAATAATTTTACGTGGAGTATAAACTGGCAGGAAAAGCTGGTAAGCGGTCTGCAATTATCGTTTATCTATGAAGGACGTAAATCTGAAGGCAGTCCTACCATTCATACGGGCAGAGTTCAGGCATCTGCGTTTTTCTGATACGATATCGGGAAAACGAGAGTAGTCTTTATGGACCGTCGCGCAACAAACGTTCATCTTTCGGGTTTTTTCCAATCTTTGAGTATTAAGATTTAAGATTCTGGTTTTTAATTTATTAATGGAAGCTGCAAATCAATGTATGGCGAAGTGAGTGCCTGGTCTTGTTAAATTTACAGGAGAAAGTTGGCTGCCAGTTTCAGAACAAGGTTCTGAGAAAGCCGCTCATGCTCATAAGGGCCATATCGTCCAAACAGGCCAATTCCCAGCCCTGTATTCAATCCGCTGATGTTAATAACGAGCAGATTTTTCAGGAAAATACCGGATTCGAAATAGCCTTTTTCCATAGTTTTAAATGGTATTTCCTTGTGCATATCCGGGTTTCTCAGATTTCCGAATCCCATATTATGCACCATGACGATATTGGGTTTGAGTATTTTGTATGGTGTATATAGCTGTCCGAAATCGTGAGAGTAAAACAGGGCAAAAAACCTGTCAGAAAGGAATTCGTTGTAGCCCATTGTTTCGAAGCTGTTGTGAATGACTACCGAAATGCTGCGTAACGCACCTTTCATATTATATAGTTTGGTGTAGGGAACTTCACCCAATACAGCTCCTGCAGTAAGCTGTATTCCTGAGATACCGAACCGGAAGAAACGGAAGGTCTGCTGAATCTTAAAATCAAATCTGGAATAATCAAACTCTCCCAGAGGACTATATGGTAGTCCTTTCGTATAGTTGAACCAGAAAACAGGAAAAGCTGTACCCATAAACAGTGTATTGATGGGGGTTTTGATATACTCCTCCCCAAAAGCATACCGAAAGCCAAGGCTATATTCCAGAAAATGAAAGTGTCTGTCCGGGTGCTCATTAAACTGATAGGTATAGCTTGGTACATGTAATGCGGCAGAAATACCGGAATTTAACCGCAGATACTTGAATGGTCTGAATGAAAAAGCGAAGTTTGCCTGACGAGCGTAATCCATTATGGAAAGCCGGTACTTTCGCAGAGGCTCAGTGGAATATTGTATTATATCGAAAGAAAAAAACTGGGCTCCGGCTTCGTAGACATCATTGCTATAGGCGGCGGAAAGAGAAACGTTCAGCGGATCATTAAAGTTGTATGTGCCGCTCAGTCCATATTTGAAGCGTTTGTCCTTGAGACCATAACCCCAGTATCCACCCAGTATCCACCTGCGGGAAAAGCGTTCATTGGTATGAAGACCTAATCCAAGCCGCAGGCCCTCCAGATAGTTAAGCGAAAGTATTTTGTTAAGATCTATATTAACCTTGCCGATCGGAATCTGCCCGAAATAGACCCGTTCACCAAAGGTCAGGACTTCGTCCTGCTTTCTCTGCACTCCGGTAGAATCATAGTAACGGAATGTATACACGTCTTTGGCGCTGAGCGGCGCCTGCCGGTGTTTTTGCCAGAGCGAATCCGGAAAGCTTCCGGATTCCTCATTGTATTCCAGGACAATTTCTGAGAAGTCAGCCGGAACAAGCGAATAGTCTCTTTGATAATCAAATAAATAGCTTTGGGCGGATAAATGCAGGCTGGCATTGCCGACTCCCAGATTATAGATGTTTATATCTGTTTTGTATTTTGAAGGAAACCAGTTGCCGGCCATATAATCATATTCCTGACAGGCTTCAATCCGGGTATTGCCGGCTTTGAGCGGAGACGTAACAAAGTATTTGACCACATTGTGCCGGCCCTCGATATAGAGAAAACCCTGTGCTGCCCCGACCGATTTGGCCGGAAGCGGGTAGAAGGACAAAATATATACGGGAGAGCCGTTGACAGTCGCCGAATCCACCAGCCGGTACGCATAGGTAAGATAAGATGCAAAGCACAATGGCGAGATAAACTTTGTATTGGCTATACGTACATAGTTGCTGTACAGATTAAAGGCATTCGGATGAATATAGTTGACATAGGTAGAAGGAAGCTTGATTCCGGTAGAACGAATTCCCAGAATCCGTTCTTTACGTCTGATTCTGTCAAGCTGGTGCAGCTCACTGACTGATTCCATAAGAAACAGATGCTGGTTTTCCTGATCTTCTATATTGTATGAGAGTATGTCCAGGAGACGTTCGTAGATTTTTTTTGTATAGCCGTTTTTTTGGGTGCTTACGGTAAATTTGTTGTAGCTTTTGTGTGTGAAAGACTTGTGTGCCTTTTTTATATAGCGCTTTTGAAGCAGTACCAGCCTGATCAGTGAATCTGAAAAGTGATCGCTGCCCGAAGCATAAAAGCTGTTGCTGTTTCTGCCCAGATAGTAAAAATGATTGCTGGTATCCAGGGCTGTTATTGTAACTTCTCCGTAGAAATAATGCCGGATATTAATTTTTTCGGGAATAAAATCAAGTGTTGTATAGCCATTCATATCCGAAAACAGATGAAGGGTATCATTGATGATACAGTGCACATATGGCACAGCTTCTTTGGTTTCTGCATCTTTACAGCTAAACCAGTAGCCTGAAGCAGATTGTGCGTGAGATAAAAAGGCAGTACAGAGCAGCAGAATCAGTATTTGAAAACGGATAAACTTCATTCAGCAACCTGATGTGACAGTGTTTTCAGCCGTATGAGACTGGCCTGATTATTTCCTTCCTTAATGGTACGGTGAATACTTTCCTTTTCTCTGGTAGTCAGATGCCAGCTAAGTACTGCCCGGTCTGACTTGTCCGCAGCCTCTACTTTTTTAGGATCAATATTTTTATCCCTCAGCTTATCCCAGTATCTGGCTTTGGGTATATACTGAAAATCTACTACGGCAATATCGTTTTTAAACCAGGCCTTGGCAAACTCAATCATATTGTCATTGGTGATATCCTGAAAATAATCCCAGTTGTTGTATAATCCGCCGATAGGGCTGATGATTTTCTGAAGTATAGACGCTTCTTTCTTTTTTACAATTTCAATATCTTTTTCGGAATCACGTATTTCAATAAAGACAACTCCGCTGGTGTTTTCTGCAATCCAGTCTTTAAACACATAAAGGAAATTGACAGCATCCCTGATGCCAAAATTATCAGACAGTCCGGCATCCATGATTTCCATAGGAGGCAGGCTTGGCATGATGACATTGGGCGTAATATAAGGAAATGTCGCGCTCATGCGCAGAGCGCTCAGAAAACGAAGCTCTTCGGCGCTGTGGTCTCTGAAAAAACGGCTGTATTCAATACCCTTGATCTTCTGATTAAGTATATAGCGGTCCCTGAGGCTGGTGCCTACGGTCATATAGCTTACTCCCTGGGGAGAGATAAACAATGGCCGGCCATCGTTGACAACAGTCGGCGAAAGCAGAAGCATAGGAATTTCCGAGTTTTTTTCCGGGAGGTAGTAGTCTGTCAGCTTTTTTTCAAAAACGTGTCCGAGATTTTTATTTAGCTGCTGCTCAAATGCATAGCCTCTGTCTTTCAGGTATTCATGCCCGTTGTACTCAAAGGTCTGGAAGCGTAAGAAAAGATCGTTGACTACCAGGCTGAACATCATTGGATTAAGGATGTCGCTGGACATATTGTCAAAATACTGCCTGGAAGTCAGGTTAATATCCCGGCCGCGCTGCTTCAGGAGATACAGTTCCCGGTAGTATGCAGCACCGATCAGTCCGCCGGAAGCTCCCGTAATCAGCATGGTGTGTTTCATAAGCTCACCTTGCAGCGTGCTGTCAATATTCTGAAGTGCATTTACTGTCCAGGCTGCCGCCCGCTGACCGCCGCCGCTGGTACATATAAAGAACATTTTCGGCTTTTTATCTGCCGGAAACTTTTTTCGCCAGTTTTCAAGAATCTCGATGGTCGCTGCCTTGTCGTTCTGATAATTTTCCTGGTTGGATAAGGTCCGCAGGCGTTTCAGGCTGTATTCGGCCGGTTGTCCGCTGTAGTCTATGCCATAGACTCTGTAGTCTGAGTTTACCAGCTGATTTTTAACCAGCACATTGAACAGCACAAGCAGCGCTATCAGTCCACTGATAGCCCAGCCTCTGAGCCAGTAGGAAAAGGCGCCGGTAAACATCACAAACATGGAAAGAAGAAGAATGCCGCTTGCCGCTGCCGGTATCTGGAAGCGGGCTTCATCCATGAAAAAACCCAGCAGTATAATCAGAAAAATTACGATGATCTCAACGATTACGGCATTGAAGTGATTCTGGTCAAAAATTTTCAACAGTACATCCTTGTCATAGATCGAGTGGTCGGGGCACTTGGCAACATGAAACGGATTTTTGAAATAGTACTTGACTGTATATTTGTTGCGTTTAAACGAACGGATCTTTCTCAATACATTGACTCTGTTGATCCTGGTCTTGACCAGACGCTGGTCCAGCGAACCGGCCAGTTCTTTGAAAATATCTTTGTTGGTGCTGCTGAAATAGCTGAACAGAATGACCAGTACCATGGAAACGCCAAACAGGAAGCTGAACACTTCGGTAATGATCTGGCTTACCGGCTGAAATCCGTTCTGAAACTGAAAACTAATGATGTTGAACGCATATACTACCAGAAAAACGAAGGGAATTGTGCTGTTATTAAGGCAAAACTTGGTAAATGGCTTGGGTATGGTTCCCAGGAAAGTAAATCTGTAGCTGTCAAGTATGTATGTGGTGATGTGAAATGACATGATAAAGATACCGGTAGCAGCTCCGATAAGAAAGAAACCCCGGTAGTCCACCTGATTCATATATTCCGGATCCAGAAAAAGATAGGGAACACCGATCAGATTAAAGATATTCTGGGTTACTACCGCAAACAGTAAGGCCCAAAGCAGTAAAAGTATCTGATTTTTTTTAAGATGATTTACGAGCAGCTGTACAGGAAAACTGTAGTAAAAATTACTGAGGTAAAGTTTGAGTTTCCTGAATCTGTTCATTATTGCTTTAGGTCCTTTGATACTTAGTACGAAGAATAATCTGCAAAGGTGGCTTAAAAATAAAATAATACCACACTAAATAATCAACTTGTCATTTATTTTTTTAGTATGAATATTTCTAACTTTACAGTTCGTTTAATTTATACATGAAGAACATTCGGAACTTTTGTATTATTGCCCATATTGATCATGGGAAAAGTACACTGGCTGACAGGCTGATTGAAACTACGCAGACAGTACAGCAACGGTCCATGACCAATCAGCTGCTTGATAATATGGATCTGGAGCGGGAGCGGGGTATTACAATCAAGAGTCATGCCATCCAGATGACTTACTTATACAAAGGGGAAACCTATACGCTGAATCTGATTGATACTCCGGGGCACGTGGATTTTTCCTACGAAGTGTCCAGGTCTATTGCCGCCTGTGAAGGAGCGCTGCTGATTGTGGATGCTTCACAGGGGATAGAAGCGCAGACGATTTCCAATCTGTATCTTGCTATGGAGCATGATCTGGAAATTATCCCGGTTTTGAATAAAATCGATTTGCCGGGGGCAATGCCTGACGAAGTATCTGATGAAATCATCGACCTTATAGGATGTGCAAAAGAGGATATCATTCCTGCCAGCGGCAAAGAGGGGATAGGAATTGTAGATATACTGAATGCGATTGTGGAGCGTATTCCTCATCCGAAAGGAGATCCGGAAGGCCCCTTGCAGGCATTGATTTTTGATTCTGTGTTCAATTCATTTCGCGGAGTAGAGGTAATTTTCAGGGTATACAACGGTACCATTCGTCAGGGAGAAGCTGTACAGTTTGTCAATACGGGCAAACGCTACAATGCAGACGAAATCGGTGTGCTGAAGCTGGATAAGGATCCGAAGAAAGAACTGGCTGCCGGCAATGTGGGATATCTCATTTCCGGAATTAAGGATGCGAAAGAAGTAAAAGTCGGTGATACGATTACCAAGGTCGAACGACCTGCAGAAGCCATCAAAGGTTTTGAGGATGTTAAGCCAATGGTATTTGCCGGTATTTATCCTGTAGAAACCAGCGAATTTGAAGATCTGCGGGCGGCAATGGAAAAACTGCAGCTTAATGATGCATCCATTGTATGGGAACCCGAGACTTCCGCTGCTCTTGGCTTCGGATTTCGTTGCGGATTCCTGGGCATGCTGCACATGGAAATTGTACAGGAACGCCTTGAGCGCGAGTTTGATATGACGGTAATTACTACCGTGCCCAGTGTACAGTTTCATGCGGTGTTGAAGAAAGGAGATCTGATCAGGATCAATGCTCCTGCCGATATGCCGGATCCGACCCTGATTGATCATATCGAAGAACCCTATATCCGGGCTCAAATAATAACCAAAGCAGATTTTGTGGGAGCTGTCATATCACTTTGCATGGACAAGCGGGGTATTATCAAAAATCAGGTCTATCTGACCAGTGACCGCGTTGAGCTTGGCTTTGAGATACCGCTGGCTGAGATTGTATTTGACTTCTTTGACAAGCTTAAAACGATTTCCAAAGGATATGCTTCTCTGGATTATGAACTTATAGGTTTCAGAGAATCCAATATGGTGAAGCTCGATTTGCTTTTTAACGGAGACAAGGTTGATGCGCTGAGCGCTATTGTGCATCGTGATAAAGCCTATGACTGGGGCAAAAAACTTTGTGAAAAGCTGAAAGAGCTGATCCCGAGACAAATGTTTGAAATTGCTATACAGGCAGCTATCGGACAGAAAGTGATTGCCCGTGAAACAGTTAAAGCCATGCGTAAAAACGTTCTTGCCAAATGTTACGGAGGAGATATTTCCCGTAAGCGTAAGCTGCTTGAAAAACAGAAGAAGGGCAAGAAGCGGATGAGACAGGTAGGAAATGTTGAGATTCCCCAGGAAGCTTTTATGGCTGTACTGAAGCTTGACTAGATTATAATGGTCGGTGCGGGCTATGGAAAGTAAAAAATGAACTAAACTTTCTTTAATTATCCATAGGTGGCTTGACAAAGCGCTTATTATTAAAATACAAAGTAATGCATACGGAAAACAGGTTTCAGGTACTTGACGGGAAGGCCCTTTCAGAGCAGCTAAAAAATGAAATTGCGGAGGAAGTCCGGGAGATAAAAGCCAAAGGAGGGAAGACTCCTCACCTGGCTGCAATTATTGTTGGCAACGATCCTGCAAGTGAAACCTATGTAAATTCGAAAATTCGTTCCTGTGAGCAGGTAGGCTTCAAATCCACCCATTTGCATCTGGATACCGCCATTACAGAAGAAGAGCTGCTGAAGAAAATCGATGAGATCAATCTGAACCCGGATATTGATGGTCTGATCGTGCAGCTGCCGCTTCCTAAACATATTTCCGTACACAAGGTTACTGCCCGTATCTCTCCATCGAAAGATGTGGACGGTTTTCATCCGGTCAATATCGGTCGTATGAATAAAAATCTTCCTTCCTATATATCTGCTACTCCGTATGGAATTCTGACACTGCTGGAGCGCTACAGGATTGATACCTTTGGTAAGCATTGTGTTGTAGTAGGCCGAAGCAATATTGTAGGCTCTCCGATGAGCATACTGATGTCCGGAGACCGGTATCCGGGCAATTGCACAGTTACTTTATGTCATCGGTATACTCAGGATCTGGCAAATTATACCCGACAGGCAGATATATTGATTGTTGCGGTCGGTATCCCCGGACTTATCACACAAGATATGGTCAAACCCGGTGCGGTGATCGTGGATGTGGGAATTACCCGTGTGGAGGATGCATCCAAAAAAAGTGGTTTTAGCCTCAAAGGCGATGTCGAATACGATACCGTAGCTCCTTTATGCAGCTATATTACTCCGGTGCCCGGGGGGGTCGGACCGATGACTATTTATGCATTGCTGCGGAATACACTGATTTCATCGCAGAAACAAATTGCTTTTGATTAAGGATTAAAAATGTAAGTGATAAGCTAAAAGGGTCGTTTACGGCCCTTTTGTTTTAATCGGAGGGATAATTGAAGTAAAATGATAACTTTATACGTTAAATAGCAAAAGAAATGTCTGAGATGTCTCAAAACAGCCTTGTACTTTCCGGAGAGCAGCTGCCTGTTATGGAAGATTTTTATACCATTCAGGGAGAGGGCTATTTTCAGGGCAGAGCAGCATATTTTATACGTCTGGGGGGATGTGATGTCGGATGTCACTGGTGTGATGTAAAAGAGTCCTGGGATGCAGCTCTGCATCCTTTACATCCGGTGGATGAGATTGCAGGCAAAGCGGCTGCTTTTGTCGGTCGTATAGCCGTAGTAACAGGCGGAGAGCCTCTGATGTATGAACTTGGTCCGCTTACTCAGGCATTGAAGCAGCGGGGATTTCGTACGCATATTGAGACATCGGGCGCTTATCCTGTTTCCGGTCAATGGGACTGGATCTGTCTTTCTCCCAAAAAGTTTAAGTTGCCAGATGTATCCGTACTTCAGCAGGCGCATGAATTGAAAGTCATCATCTACAATGCGTCAGACTTTGAATTTGCCGAACAATTTGCCGCAAAAGTAAGTAGTAAATGCAGGCTGTTTTTGCAGCCTGAATGGTCCAGAGAAAAAAAAATGCTTCCGCAGATTATTGATTATGTAAAGAATAATCCGCAATGGGAAGTGTCTTTGCAGGTGCATAAATACATGAACATACCATAGATGCGATAATATGCGAATTTGTTTTCTTCTTTTTTTTATGATTTTTATCGGGGGACGGGAGCTTGCAGCGCAGCAGAACCTGTCTACAGGCAATAAGAAAGCCATTAAGCTTTTTCAGGAAGCAGATGCCCTGTTTCGTCAGCGTCAGTTTGATGTGGGGATAAAAAAACTGGAAGAAGCATTGGAAAAAGATCCCGGTTTTGTAGAAGCGCATCTGACACTCGGAGCTACGTATAAACGTTTTGGTGAAAATAAAAATGCCAGAACTCATTTTGAAAAGGCTTGTGAATTAAAACCTCAGTCCAGGGATATGGCTGCTGCCTATCTCACATTGGGAGAATACCTCTATCTGGATGGTGAGTATGAAAAAGCCAAGACCTGGCTTGAGCGTGTCGCAGAAGTTAAGCCCCTTCGCAAAGATATAACGGATATGGCAGCATCCATGCAGACCAGAGCAGAGTTTGGCATCAAGGCGACCAACAATCCGATTACCTTTATGCCTCGTCTGATGCCATCACAGATCAATAAGTTTTATATACATGCCTATCCCGTACTTACTGCTGACCAGTCCACCCTTATATACAGCCGGCGTGTCGGGCCAAGGGTGAATGATGATGAGGATATTGTGATCAGCAGAAATGTAAATGGTAAATGGTCCGATCCGGTTTCGATTGCTCCGAATATAAATACCGGCTTCAATGAAGGAGCCTGCAGCATATCGGGCGATGGTAAAACGCTGGTTTTTGCCAGCTGTAATCGGGAAGATGGTCTGGGGCAATGTGATCTCTATATATCCTATAATCAGGGCGGAGTATGGAGCGATCCTGCCAATATGGGCAGAAATGTAAACTCGCCGGCCTGGGATTCCGAACCGTCCATATCTGCGGATGGCAAAACAGTTTATTTTTCTTCCAGAAGGCCAGGTGGACTGGGTAAGGAAGATATCTGGGTGACCCGGAAAGATGAAAACGGAGAATGGGCGCCGGCTGTAAATCTTGGGTCTCCTGTAAATACCAAAGGCAGAGAGGTTTCTCCGTTTATTCATGCAGATGGCAAAACCCTTTATTTTTCGTCCGATGAGCTGATTGGTCTTGGCGGCTTTGATATTTTCTTTACAAAAGATTCGGCAGGGAGCTTCCCGGAGCCTCGGAATCTGGGATATCCGGTCAACACACCGGCCAATGATGCTTCTGTATTTATTACAGCGGATAACTCCAAAGGGATTTATTCCATTTATGAAAAAAAGGATAATCAGGCTTCACGAATTCTGCTATATGAATTTGATGTTCCCGAAGAAATCAAGCCGGATAAAGTCAGTACCTATTCCAATGGTTTTGTATATGATGCGGAAACCAGAAAGCCGATGCATGCCCGTATTGACCTGATTGATCTGGCAACCAACAACGTTATACAGTCAGTAGATTCTGACCCTGTGACGGGAGAGTACCTGCTGGTATTAACAGAAGGAAGCGAATATGCGCTCAATGTTGATGAAAACGGATATTTGTTTTACAGCGCTTTTTTTGATTTTAAAAATCCGGACGGTTTTAATCCTGTCAAGCTGGATGTATACCTTCAGCCGGTGAAAAAAGGTAAATCGGTAGTATTAAATAATATATTTTTCAATACCAGCTCTTATCAGCTGGAAGGCAAATCCAGAACAGAATTGGACAAGGTGGTCACTTTTCTGCAAAAGAATCCGGATGTGCGGATAGAATTTGGCGGACATACCGATGATGTAGGAGCGGATAAGGACAACATGCAGCTTTCCCTCAAAAGAGCGGAGGCTGTATACCAGTATATCTTGTCCAGGGGGATTGATCCGGCCAGACTGAAATATAAAGGGTATGGAGAAACCAAACCGGTTGCAGACAATGCAACCGAGGAAGGCAGAAGGCAGAATCGTCGTATTGAGTTCCTTATCCTGTAAAAAAATACCGGTTATAATGAGATTGCCCTGCTTCCCGAAAGGAGCAGGGCTTTTTTTATTAAAAAATGCTTTGACCGGGAGCTGGTACATAAAGCGGGTGATTATCTGTCTTAAAAGAAGCTGGTTCATTCTGATGTAAGATTCTATTTTTTTATCAATAATTTCTTATGTAACTTTACATAGGGACAATTGATTTTTTTGTTGATAAATCAGGAGAATATACCGGTCGAATCTGCAACCAGTCAGATTAACCTCTTATATTCGGTATGTTATAAAATTATATTGTTTTGAGTATCATATAATTGTTTTGCGGGGTTGGTCGCAGCTAGTCATACTCTGATTGAAACTGCCGGAAATGAAACAAATGAACTACTATGTTTTTGATCACCTTTTAGAAGGTGTGCAGGTTATTAATGATCAGTGGCAGTATGTCTATGTAAATAAGGCAGTCGCGATTCAGGCAAAAACAACGATAGAAAGCTTATTGGGCCGGACGATGATGGAGCAGTTTCCGGGTATTGAAAATACCGAGATGTTTCATCAGCTGCAAGCGTGTATGTCAGATCGTATTCCGCGGCAAATAGTAAATGAGTTTATATTTTCGGATGGCGGCAAAGGCTGGTTTGAGCTGAGTATTCAACCGGTATCTGAAGGGGTAATGGTCATTTCGTTTGATATAAGCGAGCTTAAGAATACCCAGGTAGAACTGAGGGAGAAGCTGACAGAACGTACAGAAATGCTGGTACAGATCGAACGTCAGAAGAAACAGCTTGAGGAATTTTGTCATATCATTTCTCATAATCTGAGGGCACCCCTTGCCAACTTGTTGCTTCTGAGTGATATGGTTCAGAGTTCATCTGATCTGGATGAAAAAATCGTATTGATTGAAAAACAAAAGCCGGTAATAGACTTTCTGCATGATATTTTTGAAGAATTGGTTGATGCCACGCAGATCAAGCTTAACTACCAGATTAAGCGGGAGCTTGTTGATCTTGAGCAATGCCTTTCAAAATCAATGAAATTATTGCAGGGAGAAATTCTTTCATCAAATGCGGAAATCCTTTTTGATTTTTCAGCCGTATCATCTGTGTATTTCTCACGAATTTATCTTGAAAGCATTGTTTTTAATTTATTGAGCAATGCCTTGAAATACCGGTCTCCTAAACGTAGCCCCCGTATAGAGCTCCGGTCTTTTTATCACGATGGCTGGATTTGTGTCGAAATCACGGATAACGGGCTGGGTATTGATTTGAAGCGATATGGGGATAAATTATTTAAATTGAGAAAAACTTTTCATGATCACCCCAATGCCAAAGGTCTGGGATTGTTTATGAGCAAAACACAGATTGAAGCTCTTGGCGGAATGATCGAAGTGCAGAGCGAGCCTGGAAAAGGAAGTACATTTGTAGCAAGATTATATAAAAAATAATACAATATGCCCAAAATCAATACGCTGTATCTGGTCGATGATGACGATATTTTTCAGTTCTTAACCAGGAGAATTATAGAGGAAACGAGGCTGGTCGGAGAAATTAAAGTGTTCTCAAACGGTTTAAGAGCGCTGGAATTTTTAAAATCAGTTCAGGATACTCCGGAAGCTCTGCCGGAAATTATTCTGCTGGATTTGTCCATGCCAGTTATGGATGGTTGGGATTTTCTGGAAGAATACATAATGCTTCGGCCTTTTCTGGGAAAAAAGATCAATATTTATGTCGTCTCTTCATCTATAACTCCTTCGGATATTCAGCGTGCTCAGTCCATAAGCGAAGTCACGGATTATATAATCAAACCGGTCACAGTAGAGAAGTTTGCAGAGATAGTCCGTAGTCTGGTCGCCTGAAAAGACCTAAAGCTTTTATATTTGCAGAACTAATCAAAGCCCCGGAAAACGGGGGATAATCTTTAGCATGAAAAAAATTAGTTGGATTTTAGGAATATTATTTGTCGGGATAGCGGCTCAGGCGCAAATTCGTCTGAATCAGCTTGGTTTTTTGTCGGGTATTCCTAAAAAAGCGATTGTACTTGCATCACTCCAGGCATCCTCATTTGAGATAGTCACGGAAAATGATGAAGTCGTATATTCCGGTATTTTGAAACCAGTAACCTCAGGCAGTGGGGAAGCTGTTAATTTAGCTGATTTCTCTGATTTCAGAATGTCCGGTACATATTATATTCGTGTTGGAAATGTACTATCGCATCCTTTTCATATTAGAGATAATGTATATGAAGACGTTTTTAAGGCATCGCTGAAATATTATTATTTCAGTAGAGCTTCCATTGATCTGGAACCAGAGTATGCTGGTCTTTACGCCAGAAAAAGTGGTCATCCGGATACGCTTATTTACCATTATGGAAGTGGTGTAAGGGCAAATCCGTCTCCCAAGGGATGGTATGATGCAGGCGATTATAACAAATATATGGTAACATCAGGCATAAGTACATATACCTTAATGTCGCTTTATGAGCACTTCCCTGAATATATACAAACAGTCAATCTTAACATCCCGGAGTCTGATAACTCCACTCCGGATCTATTGGATGAGGTGTTCTGGAATCTGAGCTGGATGCTGACGATGCAAGACCCGGCAGATGGAGGAATATATCATAAGCTGTCTAATGAGAAGTTTGATGATTTCATTATGCCGGAAGATGCAGTTGGACCCAGGTATGTGACTCAGAAGTCTGGTGCTGCGACTCAGCATTTTGTAGCAACAATGGCGGCCGCATCAAGAATTTTCAAAGATTTTCAGGTGGATTATCCTAAGTACGACTCCATATTTCTAGCTGCTGCGATTAAAGCCTATAATAGTAACTATTTCCCAAGGGAAGGTTTTGAACATTATTTTTGGAATCCAGGTATGATGGAAACTGGAGAGTATAGCTTTTCACATGGAGCAAGAGAATGGGCTGAAATAGAATTGTATATTACAACGAAAGGAGAAAAAGGGATACTGCGAGAATTAAAATATGAATACCGATACCCTGAATGGAGTAGAATAGAGAGTTTACCGCTCGTTTCGTTAGCTGCAAATCTTGAGAAGCTAACTAATAGCGAAAAGGTATCAGTGATGAATGCGTTCCGTAAATTGGGTGATACGTATTATCATTATTATACTTCATCCAAGTATAAGGTCATTCATGGAATGGGAGGAGATGATTATATATGGGGAAGTAATGGAAATGCATCTAATCAGTCGTATATCGCTCTTATCGCTTATCGCCTTACCAATGATTTCAGGTACCTGGAAGCTGCGTTGGGAAATTTGGATTATTTATTAGGAAAAAACGCTCTGGAATATTCATTCGTTACTGGTTTCGGGCATAAGTATCCCAAAAATCCACATCATCGGATATCAGAAGCAGATGGAATTATAGAGCCGATACCAGGTATGTTGGTTGGTGGACCATGGGAATCAGAAGGTATTGCGGGATGTGGTCCTATTCCCAGAGTAGATGGTTTGCGTTATGCTGATTTGACCTGCAATTATTTTTCCAATGAAGTTGCTATTAATTGGAATGCTCCATTTTCTTTTGTTACCGGAGCTGTCAATGCTCTTTTTCGGGGGATACCTGTAATTGTTTATCAACCGAAGGATATTACTTTTACTACTGGTGGCGAGTATTCGTTATCTCTGACTTTGTTAGCCTCTTCAGAAAATGTTATTGTTGATTGGTATAAGAATGGAGTCTTGTATAAAAGTGAAGGAAGTACTGAATTGTTTTTTGCAAATATACGAAAGGAGGATGAAGGAGAATATTATGCTATAGTTACTAATGCATATGGTTCAGTCACTTCAAAGAAAGTATCGGTTGTCATGTTTCGATCCGCAAATGATTTTTTAGAGCCGCACCTAATTCCTAAGATAGTGGAAAGCGAAGATTTTTATCAGTATACATCGAAAATTCTTGATGGAAACAGAGGAGGAATGTACAGGGATGGTGATGCGGATATATACGCCACGGATGATTCTTCTGGCCGATTTCATATAGAGTTTGCAGAGACCGATCTTGCGAAATACAACATTCGTGTTAATAAAGCGGGTCAGTATCAGGTTCGTCTAAGAGGGAATATTCCGGCTTATCATGCCGGAATATTCTTGGTGGTATGTAAGGGACCTGGAAATAGTTCTCAAATGAGTAATTTTTCGTTTGATGGAAGTTGGAAACCAGGTTGGCAGACAGTGACGGATAATACATGGAGTTTGACAAAAGGAGATTATACTGTTGAGATACAAACATACTCATCAAAACTATTGCTCAATTACATCGAATTTGCCGGCCTCTGGGAAGATTGTGCGGGGGTGACCGGTGGTTTGCATGAGCAGGATGAGTGTGGTGTATGCCTATTGCCGGATGATCCGGATTATAATCGTTGTATTATCACTTCATTAGCTGGAAATGAAAATAACTCCGCCCGTATATACCCTGTTCCGGCCTCGGATATTCTGTATGTAGATAAGAATGGAGGTGAGCGCTTTGAAATCTGGAACAATATGGGGCAGAAGATCCTGAACAATGAGCTCAGCGCGGATCACCGAATAGATATTTCCGGATTGAGCCCCGGTAGTTACCGGATACGCCTGATTGGGCGTGATCAGGTGGAAGTTTTTCCGTTTATCAAAAAATAGGAAATATACTATGATTTAATGTCCATAAGGCAATCGCCAGATTGTCTTATGGATTTAAGCCTTCTTCTCTTTTACCAAGCTTGCCGGCAATAACACCAATGAGCAATATCTGTATCGCATGAAACAGCATCAGTGGAAGCAGTACGATACCTACTGCGGCCATATTGCCAAAGAGCACGGTGGAGAATACGGTGCCATGTACCAGTGATTTTTTAGTACCGCAAAACTGTGCAGTGATTTTATCTTCGGTATTGAAACGCAACAGGCCGGAGATGTATCCGATGAGTCCGTACACCAGGAAAAACAATGCAATTACTACAGCCACAATAAGTAGCAGATCGTTGAATTCTACGGTACTGAAAATCCTGTTCTCAAAAGACTCCGCAAAGCTTTTGTATATAATCAGCAATATCACCGATTTGTCAAACGTACTTAGTTTTGAACTATGTTTTTGGGCAAATGCTCCCCAGTATTTTTGAAGTGCGATACCAAGCGCCACCGGTACGATGATTTCAGTGACCAGCTTCAGGTAAATATGTCCGAAATCAAAATCACCGGCCTGAGAGCCTGAAACAAAAATCCCCATCCAGAGGGGTGTAATGAGTATACCGATTATGCCGGAAAGACTGGCATTGAATATGGACGCCGGTATATTGCCTTTTGCCATGGAAACCATGACCACGGAGGATGAAACCGTAGAAGGCAAAGCGGCCAGAAAGAATACTCCGAGCCAGAGCAGTTTTTGTTGTTCGGTCTGCATCCATGGATAGAAGCAGATTACGATCAGTGGAAATAGGATAAACGTACTAGTCTGAATAAGAAGATGCAGCTGCCAGTTGCGCAGCCCGCTTTTTATTTTATCCGGACTTAGCTTTAAACCATAAAAAAAGAATATCAGAGAGACTCCTATGCTACATATGGTATCGATAGGAACAGGGCTACCCGGGGCTGCTGCCTGAGGAAAGAAATAGGCTATAACTACTACCACTGCTATGGCCGGGACTATTTTATCAATTTTCATGTAAATACAGACAGGTTATCGGGATGGAAACAGAAATATACGGACTACTTGCCAAAATATACCCATCAAGCTAAAATGATTCCTTCTCCCTCAGGGAAGCACGGAAGGTAAAAGCGCAGTAGCTGGTTGCTTAATTGAAGTCAATCTCATTGAGGAACCGCACCTGAGTCTGGTACAGCCATGCCGGGCTTATCCGCATACCAACGTTTCTTGCCCGGATGAGCAGCGGGTTGTCCAGTTGTGCTATCCGGCCAATAAGCCGGGATTGCTTTATAACTTTTTGTGTCCTTTTGAGACGTTTTTGTTCAAAATTTCTGAAGGCTGCCGGCACTTCCAGTGTTTTGTGCAATGCTTCGGCAAGCAGCACGGCATCTTCAATGGCCTGACAGGCTCCCTGTCCCATATTGGGTGTGGTGGCATGTGCTGCATCACCAATCAGTAAAATATTGTGTGAGGCATAATTTTTTAGCGCAGCCAGGTCGTATATGTCATTCCGGATCAGATCCGATTCCCGGGTCTGGGAGATACTATCCGTGACCCGTGCATGATATCCGGAAAAATGTCTGAGCAGATCATTGATTGTATAGTGGCGATATGGGTTATATTCCGGTGTCGGGCTGTTGATACAGGCAAACCAGTAAAGGCGGTTGCCGGTAAGCGGAAAAATACCGAATCTTCCTTTGCTTCCCCATGTTTCTGATGACAGAGGCGGTATTGCAGAAGCGGGGAGATTTACCACAGCCCGCCAGCAGGTATATCCGGCAAATCGTATGCCTGACTCCGGAAAGAGCAGTTTTCTGACAGGAGAATGAATCCCTTCCGCGGCAATCAGATATCGGGTCTTATGGGTGCTGCCATCTTCAAACTCAATAAGAACATCATGATAGCTTTGTCTGATATTTTTCAGTCGTTTGCCGGTATGCAGATTTTCCGGTTTTAATCTGGACACAAGGACATGGTGTAAATCGGCTCTGTGCAGGGTTATATTGTTCATACGCTGGTTATTCCGGTCTGGCAGAACCTCGTTACGGGTCAGGTAGTTGCCTTGTTCATCCAGTATGGCAAATCGAGTCAGGGGAAAGCCAATTTCACGAATGCTATCCAGCATATTTATATGTTCGAGTGCGAACATAGCATTGAGAGCTAGGCTAATACCTGCACCAACTGCCGAAAATTGAGGAGCTGCCTCAAAAACAGGGACTGTAATGCCTTTGCCTTCCAGTGCAATAGCTGTAGTAAGCCCGCAAATACCTCCGCCGATGATTGCCAGTTCACTTTCTGTATGCTGCATGGTTCGTCGCTGGGTCCGTTATGATATGTCGGAAATCAGATGGTAATATACCTGTTATCGGTCAATTAACGATGATTCTGATCAGATTTTTACTGTAAAGTGCTTTCCATAAGGATTTTTGGAAGAAAATAGTTCCCTGTATTTTTCTATTGTGGTTAGAAACAGTATGTTTGCCAGGTGTTTTTATTCGTGTGGTATAAAGTTAATTTTTTGTTGTATGTTTTTTAAAGCTCTTATTATATCATTTCTCTGTTTCTTTTGTTCATCCCCAGGCTGTTTTGCGCAGCATCCTCAGGTTACTGGTACCGATGTGCCATTTCCCTCCAGGGCGCAGCGGATTCATAAGTATGTAGGAAAGATTGATGATAATTACATCTTTATCAGACGGGGGAAAAAGCAGTCTGTTGTGTCTCTTGAAGTATATAACCGGAACTTCGACCTGATAAGTCAGAATGAGATACCTCAGGTGGAGGAAGAAAAAGTTTACGAAATGCTTTGGGATGTAGTGCTTGTGCGGAAGAAGCTTTATGCGGTATATACCAAAGTGCAGAAAAGCGGAGAGCAGTATGGGGTTACTCGTACAGTGGAAATTGCCGGGCTCAGTCAGGAGGCGTCGTTGACCAATAGAAAAGTGCTGGCGACCCTGCCCAATACGAGTGTGGTGGAATATGGGAATTATCATCTTACATTTTCGGCAGATAGCTCCGTTGGCTTATTAGGCTGGCTGACCAAAGAGAAAGACGCGGAGGCGAAAGTATCCATGGTTTTGTTTGACCACAATTTTTCCGGACTACAGGAAAAAGAGGTGACATTAAGTAAGCAAACATCGCGGCTGGCAGATATTAAGCCGGATAATAATAAGGGAGTTTATATAAGCACGCGGGCAAGAATTCTGAAAGAGGACGGAAAAGCAGCTCCCTGGTATAAATATGAATTTTATGTGTTTAAAGAAGAGGAACTGAAAGCAGTTGATTTTAAGCTTGGCACAGCTTTTCTGTCTGATATGAAATTTATTGTAACATCGGACGGAGTCAGAGGAGCAGGGCTTATGTCAGATGGAAACAGCACATTTGTTCCCAAAAATCATCGATTTAATTCATATGAAGTGAATAACGAATACCTGACTCAGGGCATGTTGTATTTCTGGCTGGACGCAGGACAAGAAATTTCAATCATTCAAAAAAACAAATGGGATGAGAATACGATGGCTGAATTCAGCTATCGGGGAAATAAAGACGGGGCTGGGGGCGTGCCTTTCCTCAGAATACGCAATTTGTTGCAAACTCCGGCTAAAGATCTGGTAGCGATTTCAGAGCTCAGCTTTACCTATGGACGAAAATCCATGGATCCCAAAGACTCCCCAATCCTGTTGCTGGAATGTGGACCGGTATACATTGACAGGATATCACGTTCCGGCTCTGGAAGCTCCCTGTCAGCTATTGCCAAATGGCAGACTACTCCGGAATTTATCACATCTTTTAATTCCGGTGAAGTAAGCTTAAAAACAGTTAATTATGTTGCGGTTGAAGGGGGGTATCCGGATCTGCACTTTGGAATACAAACCTTTCTGGTCGGAGAAAATGTGCATGTGATATACAATGATCATGTTAAGAATTTTGGTAATCAGGCAAATGTGGTCGATAAGGTTGTCAAGTACCCTGGAAAGGGTGAACACAATACAATGCTCGCTACAGCAGGACCTGATGGGAAGCTTCGTACTGATGTTCTTTTTTCATCCAAAGATAAAATTACGAGAACGACACCTATACCTATGTTTATGAATAGCGTGGGTATGACCGGCCGGGAAGTGCTGCTGTACGGTCACACACCCGGAAAGGCATCCGGTTTCATTCGGATTAAATTCTAACCAGATTGTTTACTATTTCGGAGACATTCGATCAGGAATGTTGTTCCGGCTACGTATAGGGAAATTGGCCGTTTGTAATGCCTATGTTGTATGATACTGAATTTCCGGTATTATAAATTACGACAAAGAAATAGTTTCATAACTTCCAGGTAATATATGCGGGAGATATTTGCATCGAACAAAACCATAGTGTCGATGAAAAAAAATTATCTCTTGACTGCCTTTATCTGGATGCTGACTGGCGGCCTGCTTTCCGCGCAGGAGCTGGTACATTACTGGAATTTTAATACGTCCGGAAACGCGGAAGAACTTCTGAGCACGACTTATAGCTCGGTACAGGGGGCTTCGCTGGTACATGGGGTTGGTGGAACTTCTTCAGTAGAAAGTACCGGCAATACCGGCCAGGATTTCGGAACGCTTAATGCCCGTATGGGAGAAGAAGCGGAAACACATCTTCGGTTCAATAATCCGGTAGACGCATCGCTAACCTTTCACCTGCCACTTACAGGATACAAAAATCCCGTAATTACCTACGTAACCAGACGCTCTACTCAATCCGCAAGAGCGCAGCTTATTTATTATAGTCTTGACGGTGTTATCTACACCCGGTTTGACAGTCTGGTTATCACGGAGCAGCCAACACTGCAGACACTTGATTTTTCAGGTATTGCAGAGACAGAAAACAATCCTGATTTCAGTATTCGTATCGAATTTGTACAGGTAGCGGGCAACGGCGGAGGTAACAATCGCTTTGATAATTTTGCCCTAGATGCGGTATCGCTTTCCGGTGATGTCAATCCGCCGGTTGCCACCTTTGCACCGGGAGCCAATGCGCTGAATATTCCTGTAGACGCGACTCTGAAAGTGTCTTTTAATGAAGCAATCCGTTTATCCGGTGCTGTAGAAGCCACGAATGAGACTATCGCTGCGGCTTTTGAATTACGAAAAGACAATGCTGCCGGAGAAGAAGTGGCTTTTGATGCAACGATCACCGGACAGGAAGTATTGATTCAACCGGCAAGTGATCTTGCATACGGACAGGTGTATTACCTGGGAGTTAAAGCAGGGATGATCGAAGATGTGTCCGGAAACAAGCTGGAAGAAGCGACAGGCATATATTTTACTACAATCGCTGTACAGACAGCATTTCAGCCGGGAGACCTGCTTATTGTTGCCTATCGGATGAATAATTCTGACAGAGAAGATGAGTTTGCTTTTATAAGCCTCACAGATATTCTGCCAGGTACTATGATTACCTTTACCGATGCCAAATACACCAATGCAGGTACGCAATGCCCCGGTGGACTGGTCTGGACCGCTCCGCAGGAAGGAGTGAAAGCTGGAGAGGTTGTGGTGTTGGTTAATGATGGTCCTTCTGTATCGGTCGGGACACTTTCCGGCTCCGCGTTTGGACTGAGCTCAGGCGGAGATCAGATCATGGTATATACAGGCTCTGCTGACAATCCGGCATACATTACGGCTTTGAGTGCCAATGCCTGGGTGGAAGACAAGCCTTCCTGTTCAGGTGGCAGTACGTCCCGTTTGCCTGAAGCGCTTGAGGAAGGTCTGAGTGCCATTAGCCTGAGCGCTGCTCCCGGTAATACCAGCGGGTTGTCTGTCAACGCGTACTATGCCGGTCCTCAAAACAGTGCGAATACAGAAGAATTACGTACGGCGATTCTGAATCCTGCCAACTGGATTGCACAGGCTGCCGGTTCAGAAGCTCAGCAGTGGCCGGTGTATGCATTCCTGAAAGATGCACCCGTTGTTCTGAAAGCAGAAATTGTGGATGCGTTTACGATCAGAGTGGTATTTGACAGAGCACTGGATAACGCTTCCGCCACGGATATTACCAACTTTACCAATATTGAAGGGCTTGAGTCAGTGAGCCGTAAAGGTAATGGGGTTGCGGATACACTTTTGCTTCAGTATGCCGCGGCTTTTGCTTCCGGGACAAATTATACGCTTAGTATTGAGGGTGTTAAAGATGCTTCCGGCAATGCGATGGAAGAAGCATATGTCTATAGCTTTACCTACAATACTGCTATCGCGTTTGAAAAAGCTTTTTATGTAGTGAATGAAGGAGAAGCCTCTGTTACAGTACTTTTGAAAATAGCCAATCCTTCTGTCGTGTCTTTTGACCTGGTGCTTAAAGAAAACTGGGGAACTGCTTCTGCGAATGATTTCAGCTTCCGGAACCGAACTATTGAGCTGGACGGACGCAGCGGGACGATAATCGAAGTGCAGGTTCCTGTCTCTGATGATGCAGAGCCGGAAAATGATGAGTACTTTGTTCTGGCGATGGAAAACACATCCGGACTGACAGTGACAGGAGCTGACTTTGTTACAGTATATATTCGTGACAATGATCGCAAAGCTCCCCAAGCGACGGAAGAGCTGAGCATGAATCTGGTGACCAGCTTTGACCCTTCCGCGACCGGAAGCACAACAGAAGCTATTGCTTATGATGCGCAAACGAAACGTATCTTTGCGACCAGCGCGATCCAGAATCGTTTTGATATTATAGACTTTTCGGTACCGGCAAGTCCCGTTACCATCAAATCTGTAGATATGAGCTCTTATGGAGGAGGCATTACAGGTATTGCGGTTAAGAACGGAATGGTTGCCGTAGGCGCTCCGGCACACGTGGAAACAGACAATGGCTCGGTTGTATTCTTTGATACGGAAGGAACCTATGTAACCCATGTAACGGTCGGTGCTCTGCCTGATATGGTATGCTTTACTCCGGATGGTGCCAAAGTGCTTGTTGCCAACGAGGGTCAGCCTAACAGCAACTATACAATAGATCCGGAAGGTTCCGTAAGCGTGATTGATGTTTCCGGCGGACTTGGCTCTATTGAGCAGAACAAGGTGACGCAATTGTCTTTTGAAGCATTCAATGCGGAAGAAGAGGCTCTTATGAATCAGGGAGTTCGTAAAACCAAAGCAAGCTCAACCCTGGCACAGGATCTTGAGCCTGAATACATAACAGTAGCTGCTGATTCGAAAAAAGCCTGGGTGACATTACAGGAAAATAATGCCATCGCAGAGATAGATCTGGAGAGACTGGAAGTAATATCTGTATGGCCTCTTGGTACCAAAGACTATAGCCTGTATGGCAATGCGGCCGATATGAGCAACAATTCCGGAGAAATTCTGCTTGCCAACTGGCCTGTAAAAGGTTTTTACCTTCCTGATGCCATTGCTTCCTATTCGATAGCCGGTACTACTTATTTGGTGACTGCTAATGAAGGTGATGAAAAAGAATATGGTGGATTGAATGAGCGCACTACAGTAGCTAAGGTGCCTCTTGATCCGGAGCGTTTTCCCAATGTGGCAATGCTGCAGCAGTCTCATGCGATCGGCAATTTCCGTATTACCAATCTGCATGGCGATACAGACGGCGATGGTGACTATGACGAACTGTATGCGGTAGGTACCCGCTCATTCTCTATTTTTAATACCGAAACAGGGGATCTGGTATATGACAGTGGTGATGAGTTTGACTACATCTTGGCACAGCATCCGGAATTTAGTCTGATATTCAATGCAAACCATGAAGATAATAAGCTGAAAGGAAGAAGTCATACCAAAGGGTGTGAACCGGAAGGAATAGCCGTTGCTGAGATCAATGGCCAGGCTTATGCATTTGTAGGACTGGAGCGTATGGGGGGAGTTATGGCATATAATGTTACTGATCCAGCCAGACCATATTTTGTAGATTATAAAAACAACCGCAGTGTCACGGCTTATGCAGGGGATCATGGTCCGGAGTATGTGGTTTATGTCAGCCCCGATGACAGTCCGGATGGTCGTCACTATCTGCTGGTATCCAATGAGATCAGCGGAACCATTACGGTGTTTGAGCTGAAGGGTGATGTAGTGACCTCGGTGGCTGCCGGTACTGATGTGAAAGCTTCTTCATTCGTTGTTTATCCCAACCCGGCCAAGGGTATCCTGTATCTCAGTGAAGCAAGCTCCGTTGAGATCGAAAACCTGAGTGGACAGCAGGTATTTAAAGCGGCTAATGTACATACAGTGGAGCTTGGCAACTTTGCCAAGGGTATGTATATCCTAAAGACTGCGACGGGAGAAACCCGAAAGTTTATCGTAGAGTAGTTATGTTTTGAGTGTTATAATGAGGGAGTTTCCGAAAAGGGACTCCCTCATTATTTACTATCTTTTCGGAATGGTACGATCATGGGGGTGGTGGAAATTTGTGCGATCAGATAACAAAAATATAACATTGAAAAAAGCTTCCCCAACCAGGAAGCTCTTTTCAGTTCCGGGCTTTTTTAGTAACTTAAAGGTTGTCTCATCAAATAGCAGACTTTTCATGCTCCAGCTTCAGCACGTTCATCATATCGCGGTTATTTGCAGTGATTATCAGCGTTCAAAATACTTCTATACCCAATTGCTTGGTCTGGAAATTATCAGAGAAGTATATCGTAGTCAGCGGCGTTCATTCAAGCTGGATCTGGCGCTGAACGGACAATATATTCTGGAATTGTTTTCTTTTCCTGATCCGCCGGGTCGTCCTTCCGGACCGGAGGCCTGCGGGCTGCGTCATCTCGCTTTCGCAGTAGCGGATCTGGACAACGCGGTAGCTGCTCTAAATAGTCGCGGAGTAGAAACAGAGCCGGTGCGGACAGATGAATATACCGGACGGCGCTTTACTTTTTTCGCAGACCCGGACGGCCTTCCTTTGGAACTGTATGAGCTATAGACAGACGAAAATCCGGAGGTAAAATGGATTGAGAAATATACTCTGTCATGATCGACATGAATTGATAAACAGGGAAAAAAACAGAAAGTGATTTAAACCATTCTGTATTACTCTGACCCGATCATCAGTCGCAGGTACCGGTTCCGGCCGGCAATGATAAAACGGCAGATATAAATCCCCGTTGTCAGATGGCTGACGGATATTCTGGTGCCGTTGTCAGAGGCAGACTGACTGAGAAACAATTTGCCGCTCACATCATAAATCATTACTGTATCCCATACGAAACTGGCTTCGATATAATCGGAAGAGGGGTTGGGGTAGATAAGATGCTTTTCAGAAAGGGAATCGCTGATAACAGGGGGAGAAGGCGGCTGATCATTCGCACACTGACTGGCAAGGAGGCTTTCGCTTTGAAAGCGGATCTCTGAAAGCAGACTAAAGAGACCATTGCCGGGACACTCAGTATAGCCGCTGCGGCATCCCTCTCTGTGTCCGGCAACATGGGCCAGCTGGCGATCCGGCTCACCGGAAGGTCCGACAGGGTGCAGACTGCTACCTTTTATGCTAATATTGTCTTTTGAGCTCTTCCAGGCTATTAATCGTTCCAGAGACCGGAGCGCTGCCGGAGTAGGCTTTTCGCTTACGTAGTTACCCAGCAGGCAAATACCCATGGTATTGTTGTTTTTTCCGCACATATGCGCCCCCACCGTATAGTCAGGATCAAACAGTCCTTTGCTGTCCCGTCCCTGAAATATGGTACCGTCTCTTCCGATCAGATAGTTATAGCCTATATCGCTCCAGCCATTGATCTGGGTATGCTGCACGTATATGGAGCGAACCGTCTGATAAGCATCCGGATCCTGATTGCCGGTAGCAGCATGGTGGACGATAATATGCGTGGTTTGTGTTTTTGAGGGGGTATACGAAGGTGCAGACAGTCCGGCTCTCCATACAGAGGGAGGCACGATTTCCGGAAGACAGTCTTCTGTAGCTGCTGTGTGCCGGGTGATCCGCAGATGTGCCGGTAATGTTGCTATGGAGAAAAAGTAGAATACCACATTGCCGCGGTATGAACCGGAATAAAAGGAAAGTTTTTTGCTGCCGGGAGAGAATACCGCAGGGGCAGAGGCATCGGCATGAGGATCCTGATATAGTAAAAAAGCAGCATTGTGATCTGTTTTTAGCAGCTGATCGGACAGTGTATCGCTGAGCAGCTGTACGGAAACACCGGAACAGGTGTCGATTGAAAAATCATACCAGGTTTCCGGAGTGACTGTAATCAATGTATCTCTGACAGACCGGGCCTGAAGGGCAGCTATGCTGAACAGATAAAGAAAGACAGCAAGAATTCGCATGATAATCTCTTAAATATAAAAAGAACCGCTGAGGATTACAATGCCGGGGGAGTATGGCTTTTAACCCGGTTCTTCGAATTGTGGCATATAAATCACAGATATAATGTATTTTTACAGATATTTGATATTTCGAATAATCCGATATCAAATAAATCTGAATATCTATATCGTACTATCATTATGAAAACAGCATCGATTTATTCCTTACTTCTGTCAGTCTGTATCGTTATACTGGGAGGCTGTGGTAAGAAAGAGGAAGAGCCGGAACCGGATCTGTTTACTGTCAAGGTTGAAAGCTTTCTGCTGACTGATAGTGATTGGCAATGGTATGCCTTGTATGGCTTTAATGACGGATCGTCGATGATTGCTTCTTATTATACGCTGTACAATGATCGCGTGCTTCCGGCGCTTACTCAGAAGGTGCTTGATGAAGGGGGCGTACTGGTCTATTTTACTCCGGTTGCTTCGGATACTGCAACCTGGATACCTCTGGATGCCCGATTGTACAGTATGAAGGGTTATTATATAAATTATGCGCATCAGATCTCTCCCGGAAAGGTCCGTTTACATTATTTCTGGACGGATGGGGCCAGTCAGGCGCCGGCCGGTAACCAGCTCAGGGATTTTTATATGCCTAATCTCCGGTTTAAGATTGTGCTGATCAATCGGCCGATAAACACCCGGGTAACTGAAAACTCTCTGCCTTCCATGGATGAGTTGAAAGCGATGAGCTATGAAGAGGTGGCCCAGATATTAAATCTTGAATAAGCAGGGGCCAAAAACTGAAACAGCATGTCGAAAAAAATAGCTTGGTAAAGCATGCGGAATTTTTATATAGCCTGACCGGAAAAATCGGGATAGGAAGGTGAAAGAAAAGAGAACATGCAGCTTTTCAAAAGCTACATGTTCTGATGTTCGTATTTACTGCTTGATAAACTTCAGTGTTTTTGCTTCTCCGTTTGCAGAGCGGATGGTGGCAAAATAAATGCCTGGTTGCAGGTCAGCCACCGAAATACGGGCAGAAGTTTCTGTCAGCCTTGTATCTAATACTGTCTGATTTCCGATGGTTGCGATGCTAATCTCCGAACCGGTCGGGATGTTTTCAAAGGAGATGACATCAGTTGCCGGATTGGGGAACAAGTTGAGTGAAGCGAAGGCTGCAGAAGACGGCTGGCCTGTAATTATGTCGATTGAAATAAAGTCAGAGAATTCCTGTTTGGTTTTGGTTACAGGACTTCCCGGTGAAATGTACTCACTAACCGTTTCAACTTTTTCGTCATTATCATTATAGGTATTGGTCAGAATATAGGCATAAACGACGCTCCATTCACCGGAATCATAATTCTCATCCTTAGTTCCTGCGTATTCTTCTCTGCTATCTCTATATTCTGTGCTTCTGTCACTATACACCCATTCGCCCTCTTCAAAAGATTCATTAATGGTGACGGTACTGCCATCTTCCTCCATGGTGCTGGTACTTCTGTACGTACCTGTCCATTCTCCTTCCAGATAGATCTCTTCAAGATACACGGTGGTTGTTCCATCAACGGTTGTCGACATACGCCCGGATACTTCTGTCCCTTCGTAATATTCGGTATAGTAAAGAGATTCAAAATCCCAGCCTTCGCCAGTACCGATAAAACTCCTCCACACAATATTTGTATATTCGTAGGTTTTTATCCATTCATCACCATTGTATTCGTATTCGGTAAGGGTGCGTGGCGCCTGCTCATTGTCTGAATAACCCAATACAAACCGCCAGCTTGCTATCCAGTCTTCTTCATCAGAATCGTAGTTCAGCTCGACCTCCTCGATAAGACGATTCTGGATATCATACGTATATTGGGTTCTATGACCCCATCGGATTTCCCATTGGCTGTTTTGCCAGGCATAGGAAACGGACTCCAGCAGATTGCCCTGAGCATCGTAGGAGGTAGTTTCTTTTTGGGAGTTGATCCATTCAGTGCCTTGGTAGTACTGTTCAATATATTCGATACGTTCACCACGGGAATTATAAGAATATAAAACTATGCGGGAACTGTCTCCGGCAGTGCCAAGAGTCAGTTCGCTGATAACATTCCCCCGCTGATCATAGGTAAACTCCGTATAACCAGTTGCCATCCAGTTTTCATCTGTATCAATCCAGTAAAAATTTTGGACTTTCTGCGGGAGTTTTTTCACGGCAGTTGTCCTTAATTTGCTGCTTTTACTGCGGGAGGATTTACCGATCAGTTTATCCAGGCCTTTTCGGGACTGTTGTCCGGTATGGGCATTGCCGGCGCCGGTCAGCAGGGATAATACAAATAATGTTACATAAATTTTTTTCATCAGATTAATGGTTATTGGTAATAAGATAAAAATAGAAGATGTTTTATGTGTTGATTTATAAAACCTTAGGAATATTGGCAGAAGATATATATTGAAATGTATATCGAAGGCATGCCTTGCGAATATAGGTATAAATAACTAGAAATGCTATCCGTGTTAATTTAACAGGGATTTGCCCGTATTTACAATGAAGACAGTCAGATAAGATTACGCAATAGTGATCCGCTTTCTCACTGGAGAAAGTCGTCCGGCAACGTATTTTTTAGGATCGGCAGTTTTGTATGCTCCGGCCATAGCCGGAAGTTGCTGAATAAAGATGAACCTATATGATATATGTCACGAAATGAAATGTGTAAAATCATTTTTGTATTAATCGGATGTGCCTTTTTTTGTATATAGGCAAAGAAACTCCGATTATGTCAGCAACCACCGATTATCAGCTCAGACCTGTAAAAGAATTGTATGATCAGATTCACGGGCTGGTCAAAAACAGATTATGGCTGCAGGTAATAATCGGGATGCTTATTGGTGTACTTTTGGGTGGATACTTAAGCACCAATCCTTCATGGATAGCAGAGGAGTCGATTGAAACCCTGACCAACTGGATCGCTCTTCCGGGCAGCCTGTTTATCCGCATTGTTCAGATGATCATGATCCCTTTGATGTTCAGTTCCATTATTCAGGGTATTGCCGGCGGGCAAAACAAGGAATATTTGCTTACTGCCGGACCCAGAGTAATCGGATACTTTTTAATGACCTCGATCATAACACTGATTCTGGCAGTATCAGTCGCGTTTTTACTCAAACCCGGAAATTATATTGAAGAGGGAAACAGCCTGGCTAGTGAGATGCTGAATCTGGGAGGCATGCCGGAAAAGCCTGAATTTGGATTAAAGCAGCTGCCCACGATACTGACCAATCTGCTCCCCGAAAATCCGCTTGCATCCATGGTTTCGGGTGAGATGCTCAGCATAGTCATAGTTGCGCTTATTGTGGGAGTTGCGCTTGTCAATGTCAGTGAACAGACAGCAACACCTGTACTACAACTGATGTTTTCTGTGCAGGAGATAACCATGACAGTTACCCGCTGGGCCATGAAGCTGGCTCCGGTTGCAGTTTTCGGATTGCTTTGTCAGGTTACTTCCAAGGTTGGTCTGGAAACGATTATCGGATTATCCATGTTTGTTATTACCGTCCTGTCGGGTCTTTTGATGGTTATAATTTTTTATAATACTCTCCTGGTTTTTGTGGCGCGAGTCAATCTTATGAAATTTTATTCGGCTTCCAGAGACCTGTTACTGCTTGCTTTCTCGATGTCCAGCTCAGCAGCTGTAATGCCTCTTACGCTTAAGACAGCCGAGGAAAAGCTGAAAATAAGCCCTACAGTCAGCCGGTTTATTATTCCGGTCGGCACCTCCCTGAACATGGATGGTACAGCTGTTTTTCAGGCCATTGCTACTATTTTTCTGGCTCAGGTGTATGGGCTGAATCTGGATCTTATGAGTATTGTGCTGGTTATTGTTACTACGATTGCAGCTTCCATAGGGACTCCTTCAGCCCCGGGCGCCGGAGTGATTGTGCTGGGATCAGTCCTTGGAAGCATCGGGATTCCGGTTACAGCGATAGCCCTGATTATTGGTGTTGATCGTTTATTGGGGATGTTCAGAACGTCTGTAAACGTTGTCGGAGATCTGGTTGCCTGTATGATTTTTGATAAATATTACAGAAGGGGAAGCGAAAGTGTTGAGCTGAAACCCCAGATTGCAGAGCAGGAAGTTGCCTGAGCCGGTTATCCATATATGTTATGAGCTGTAGCTAATTTGCACAACTCATAACATACAGCTCTTACCAGACATAGCTTGGTCTTCCGATGCTTTTATTATTGATCATACGAAAGCCAACCATAATTTCATGGGAAACCAGTCGAACATAGCGGTTACGCTGTGATACTGAAAGATCGTACGAATAGCCAAAGTCAAGCTTGTTGGCATAAGAGAAGCCGGCAAGAAATACAAGCGCCTCGGCTGCCCGGTAGGAAACTCCGGCCCATAGTAAATCCATATAGTTTATCTTACCAGTAAGGTCGGCAGACAATTTTGTGCCCGGATAGTATCGTACAAGTGTAGAGGGTATAAAGGCAAATTCACTGCTAAGACCAACACGATAGCCGCCAGTTATAAAATAATGCGGCTCCAGCTGAGCCGTGGCCGAAACATACTGTTGTGCCCTGTTTCTGAGAGATACATTGGAGTACAGAATCTGATTGGCTGAAATACCGGCATAAAACTTTTCAGAGTAAAGCATAAAGCCAACCATGGCATCAGGAAATAATCCGTAGAGGTTGCCCTGGTTACCAATAGCAATATCATCAGGATTTTCCAGCTTGACCCTGCTTATGTCCATTTTGTACTGCTTGAGTCCGACAAATGTGCCCAGAGAGGCATACATTTTATTCGTAATCGGTACATGATAGGCATAGTTGCCATAGAACCCCATATTGGTAAACGGCCCGATCTGGTCACCGAGAATCTGAAGACCGACTCCATGGTGAGGACGTACCTTATAGCTTTGTGGCAGGTTGGGGTAAGCTGGCTTGGAATACCGGAAAATCCGCGCAATACCCGATGGTTCCATATCATTGCCTTTACCATCACGATTGACGATATCTTTATCTTCCCGGTTCAGTACTTTTTTACCCAGCTGGCTATTGGCCGTAATAAACAGGGTCTGAGGGGAGCCCTCCACGCCTACCCACTGACTCCGGTAGCCGGCTTTTACTTCCATGAAGTTTTCTGCGCCTCCGATTGCCGGATTAATTAGGTATGCATTCCAGATATACTGAGAATACATGGGTATTTGCTGACTAAATCCTAAAACCGGAAGTAGCAGGCCAACGATGAAAAATACTATTCTCTTCATATTCAATTATCTCACAATACTTACTGAGCCAGAAAGAGACTCTGAGTCAGGAGTTAGTTTTAGTACATAAAAATACGTTCCGGTTGGTAATTCTTTGCCATTGGCAGTACCATTCCATGGCCTGACTCCATTGGTCTGCCTGTATAGCAGCATACCCCAGCGATTGTATATTTCGAGTGAAGCATCGGGATATATTTCAATAGAGCGTATCGACCAGGTATCATTGGTTCCATCGTTGTTTGGAGTGAAGGTATTCGGGATATAGAGCTCAAATTCCTCGACTACTTCCACGAGTACGCTGTCATATTTGGAGCAGCCGTATTCATTGGTGATTTTTACATAGTATGTAGTGGTATATTCGGGACTGACTACCGGGTTTGCAATGGATGAATCCGAGAGTGTAATATCCCAGTTCCACTCATAAAGAATACCTCCGCTTGCAGCCAGGGCCACAGATTTTCCTTTACCCAGCTCAATGTCATCACCTGCCGATGCCGAAGGTGCCGGCAGCATGGTATAGCTGCTGGAAGGCGAATAAACCGGAGCGCAGGCTCCGTTCTGTACATATGCTCTGTACAGGTACTCTCCCTGGGTATGAACAGGATAGATGCTATCCGTGTGTGCTGATTCAGGTACCACCGACCATTCGGCTGCTTCGGGAGACTTCATTTCCCAGTGTACTATAGTAGCCTGCCCGTATCCGCGCAGTATGATTTCAGACAGATCACCTTCCGGACAGGTTGTCTGGGCATCCGAAACAAGTGGTGTAATCAGATCGGATACTACCAGTTTTCCTTCTGACGTATCAGCAGGAGCGCAGGCACCTGTAACTACTACTGAGTATATATTGCCATCCAGATCCGGAGTAAATGGATTAATTACCAGTTCCCGGCTGGTGCTTCCGCTATAAATACCTCCGTTGGAGATGGCTGTGCCATTGACAAGCCACTGATAGGTCTCAGCATTCTCAGCCTGCACACCAAAGCGGACGGAGAACTCGGTAATACAGAATTGCAGTTCTTCCGCAAGCTCTTCGGTAATCGTTGCCGGGTAACCAGGATCCGTATGTTCTACTACAGCTTCTTCCTCAAGAATGGTTTCACAGAAATACGGCATCGGGCCTTTTATCTTTATTTTGTATGATCCAGAACTGAGGTTTTGGAAGGTATGCGGAGTCATGTTATCATATTCCTGACTGAATTCAGACCAGGATTCTCCATTGGAGATGGCGAAGCTATAGCGTCCGCTTCCGCCATCGCCTAATACCATGACCTCTCCGTTGTTACTATTTAGGCAGCCTTCAGCAGGTTTGGTGACTATGTAGGCAAATGGGACAGATGGCTTCTGAAAATTTACGGTATTCAGAATTTCCATACATCCTGCTGCATTGGCATCACGCATCCTTACTATATAGCTGCCGTTGCTTAATTCGGTGAAAGTAAGATCTGAAATCCAGTTCTGCCCATCGATCGAGAACTCATAAGCTCCGCTTCCGCCAGTTGCATCTTCTATAAGGATGGTATGGCTGTCTATACAATAATTGGGGTCCTCAAGAACGGTGGCTGATAGTATCTCTGTTTCCTCTACCTCCACTTTGCCCAATGGCTTGCTGCAATGCGTTGCATCGGAGTTTCGGATATACAGATTGTACTCGTTGGCGTATAGATCGGTGAAAACAGAGGATGTCTGCCAGGTAAAACCATTTGTGCTGAATTCATAATTGCCGGTTTCGCCTCCTCTCGGATTGAGCACCTGGAAGGACGCGTCACTGCCACCGAAACAAGAGGCTCCGATAATCTGTACTCCGTCAGTATGAAGCTCATAATCATTAATGGTTGCTTCTCCGATTTCTATTATACAGGCAGTTGCATTGGCATCTCTGATAAACACGGTATATGTGCCTGCATCAAGATCGGAGACAGCCTGGGTACTTATCCAGGTCTGCTGATTGTCAAAAGAGTATTCATAATTGCCGCTTCCGCCTTCTACTTCGCTCAGGATAATATTGCCTCTCAATGTTCCCGTACAGTTTACATCAGTACTGGTAAGTGTTGCAGAAATAGGAGCGGGGCTTGTGATGGTCACAGAACCGGCATTGTACAGACAACTGTTGTCAGCCTGATCACGCACAACAACAGCGTATGTGCCTCCGGACAAACCACTGACAGGAGAAGATTCTGTCCAGCTGCTGCCGTCAACAGAATATTCATACAGACCGCTTCCGCCCGTAGCCAAGATAATGATGGAACCATTATTATCATTCGCACAGTCGATGTTTGTGCCGGTTATGGTTGCGCTGATCGGATCGGGTTCTGTAATGGTTACTGTAGTCAGTGTTTCCATACACAGCGGATCGTTGACATCCCTGATACGTGCGGTATAAGATCCGGAAGCAAGACCGGTAAATTCGGGATTTGCCTGCCAGCTGCTGCCGTCAACAGAGTATTCGTACAGCCCGCTTCCTCCGGAAGGCTCATCAAAGCGAATAAGGCCATCGTTCCGGCCGGAACAGAGAATGTTCACAGAATTGATGGTTGCACTCAGAGTGTTATTACGGATAATATCAAATTCAAATGATTTATTGCAGGAAGGGCTTGCTTCATCACGCACCAGTATGGTGTATGTGCCGATACCAAGGTTTTCAAAGTTGCCTGAAAGACTCCATGAACTTCCGTTATCAATAGAGTACTCATATGCTCTGCTGTCAGTACTTTCTTTGGTAAGGGCGATGACTCCGGAGTATTCGCCATGGCAGCTGATGTGGGTCAGATCGGCTGTTACGGAGAGATCCTGCGGCTCTGTTAATGTTACAGACTGGGCAGAGCCAATACATGATGTATTGTTGCCCTCGCGTACGAGTACAGAGTAGATGCCGGCTGGTAGTCCGGATAGTATATTGGAGCTGCCCCAGCTTACACCGTTGTCAGCGCTATACTCAAACGGACCGGTTCCGCCGGAAACAAGAACAGTGATTTCGCCATTGGCAGCGCCCAGGCAATCGGGATCATCGGATGATGTTGTAAATGTGAGCGGAGCCGGCTGATTTATAATTACGTCGGGAATAGTTGTGGAACAGTTGTGATCATTGGCATCACGAACGATGATCTGATAAGTATCAGCTCCCAGATTTTCAATAAGAGCCCCAGGGAACCAGTTTGTTCCGTCCAGCGAATATTCATAATCACCGCTTCCGCCGGTTGCGGTTATAGTGATAGAGCCATCTGTCTCATTTGCACAGCTTGCATCGGTGTGCGTTGCGCCTGCTGTCAGAGCATCCGGTTCGGTTAAAGTGACCGTTCCCAATATTACGGAACATCCCTGAGCATCTGAAATAACCAGCGTATACACACCCGGAGCCAGATCAGAGTATAGCAGATCGGTTGCCGAAGTCGTATTACCGTCAATTGACGTATACAGCGTGCCGGTACCCCCGGACAGATTTTCAAATGAAACAGAACCGTTGTTCTGACTGTTACATGTGATGTGGTTCAGGGTATAATCTGCTGCCAGAGCATCCGGCTGCGTAACTTCAGCGCTGAAGTTACGCTGACAGGTTGGAATATCCCTGTCACGTACGCTTACCTGATAGGTGGCTGAAGTCAGGTTGTCAAATACATTATTGACACTCCATGTAGCACCGTTGTCTATGGAATATTCGAAGATTCTGCTATCAACAGTTGTCAGATCAAGCGTAATGCTTCCGTCCGAGCCGCCGTAGCAGGTTACGTCAGCAACAACAGCATTGCCGGCAATGTCGGCAGGCTGTTCGATATCAACAGTTGTGCTATTGGACAGACAACTGATTTCAGAAGCTTCTCTTGCCTGAACTGTATAGGAACCAGCCGGCAGATTTTCAATCATTACGTCAGTGATCCATGTTTGTCCGTTGTCAATAGAATATTCAAATGGTCCCGTACCACCGGATACAGATATAGCCAGCTCTCCGTCGCTGACGCCAAAGCAGCTGGCAGGGCTGGTAACGGCAGAGACCGTAATTGCTGCCGGCTGATCGACTGTCTCGGTGTACAGAGGAGAAAGACAGGTATGATCCTGCATGTCCCGGATCAGTACCTGATACGTTTGGGCGGCCAGCTCTGCAAAAGCCGGATCGGATGTCCAGGTGGCTCCGTTATCAATGGAATACTCATAGTTACCGCTGCCACCGCTTGCAATAATTACAATTTGTCCGTCAGCTATGCCATAACAGCTAGTACTGGCAGGCGTTGCAACGGCGGTAATCGGATCAGCACTTTTTATAACAATACTTTCGGGAGAAGTAGTGCATGCAGCCAGCGCGTCTTTAAGAATAACGGTGTAGGTGCCGGGAGCCAGATTGTAAAAACTGCTGTCATCGGACCACGTTGTGCCATTATCAATGGATACTTCGTAATCACCGCTTCCACCATCCAGATTACGAAGAATAATGCTGCCATTGTCAGTGCCCGAGCAGGTGATGTCGGAAGAGGTGATTGCAGCATCGAGCGGAGCAGGCTGGTAGACAGAAATACTTACTGTTTGGGTACAGGTGCTTACTGCTGCATCCTGAATAAGTACGGAGTATGTGCCGGCGTGAAGATTATCAAAAGTACCGTCTGGCTGCCAGTTATTTCCTCCGTCAATGGAAAATAAGAAGGATCTTGTATCAGCCGGATCCGTTTCTACAGTGATTTTGCCGGTGCTTTCACTGTTGCAGGTGATGTCTTCTGTTGCAACGGTGTACACGATATCAGCCGGTTCTTCAACCACCACTGTGGCCGGATCCGATGTACAGGCTGGCTGATTAATTTCTCTTGCCAGAATCACGTAGGTACCGGCTGGTATATTATTCAGATCGGTGCCGGTGGTCCAGCCGGATCCGTTAACGGAGTACTCAAATGGTCCGGTGCCACCGGAAATAGTGAAATTGACAGAACCTGTTGAAGCATCATAACAATCTGCGTCTGTTTTGCCCGTATTAACAACAATTTGGGCAGGCTGGGTGATAATTGTAGCTCCCAGAGATCTCAGACATCCGGGATTAGCCATGTCTCTTACCTGCAAATGGTAAGTATCGGCTATCAGGTTGTCGAATGTATTGAAGGAGGACCATGTCGCTCCGTTGTCAATGCTGTATTGATATATGCCGCTTCCATTCAGCGCATGTATAGTGATGCTGCCGTTTGAGCCGTCAAAACAGGTTACAGGTTCTGCTGAAGCTGTTGCTGTAAGCTCGGCGGGTTCTGTTATTTTAATGGCTTCAAGAATCGTTTTACAAAGATCATTACCCGCATGACGTATTTGCGGAATGTAGTTGCCCTGACCAAGATTATTGAATTCAGGGCTGCTTTGCCATGTTGCACCATTGTCTATGGAGAACTCATAATTGATGGTATTGGAAGGCAGGTTTGTAAATTCGATGCGGCCATTGGCAGCGCCGAAACAGGATATGGTATCAAAATCAATTTGAGCGTCCGGCCGGGGAGGCTCTGCAAAAGATACGCTCTCAATGGTCAGCATACAGGCCGGATAGTCCTTGTCACGAACCAGCGCTGTATAGGTAGCCGGAGGGAGGTCTGTATACTCTGTCTGTTCTGCCCAGGTGGTTCCGTTGTCAATGGAGAACTCATAGGAACCCCAGCCGCCATACACATTTATAAAGCGGATAGCGCCGTTGTCAGCTTCAAAGCATGTAATGGTATCTTTGTCAATTCCTGCGCTCAACGGAGCAGGTTCTGTCAGTATTACATCCGGAACATCCAGTCTGCAGTCGGGCGCTATAGCGTCACGTACGACAAGAATATATGTATCCGGTGAAAGGTTTGTAAATACAGAGTCGTTGCTCCATGTATTACCAGCGTCGATAGAAAATTCATAATTGCCTGATCCGCCAAGCACTCCGCTAAACTGAATGCTTCCGTCATCGGCCCCGGAACAGCTGCTGCTGGCTGATAGCGCGGTTGTTACGGACAGCTTGTCCGGTTGTGTGATCGGATAGGAATCCTGGACTTTGAGGGAGCAGGAGAGGGTTGTTGCATCGCGTATCCACAGATGGTAGGTGCCGGGAGCAAGGTTGGGATACGTTCTGGAATTGCTGACATCGTTAGGTGACTGCCAGCTTTGCCCGTTGTCTCTTGAATACTGATAGGTGCCGCTTCCGCCGCTTGGGTTGGCAAAGGTAATGCTGCCATCGGTATTTCCGAAACAAAGCACGTCCTGTTTGCTGATCTGTACATCAAGTCTTGCAGGCTGTGTAATATGAAGAGCGGTATCAAGACTTGCCTCGCAGTGATTGTCTTTTACCATAACATTGTATTTGCCGGCCGGCAGGTCGCTAAACTGACCGTCGATCTGCCATTGCTGACCGCCGTCTATGGAATAGGAATAGGAGCCGCTTCCGCCGCTTGGGTTGGTAAATTCGATATACCCTGTAGCATCGCCAAAACAGTTGACGTTGGTATTGGAGATAATAGCCTGCATTTTGGGTGGCTGCCCGATCGAAAAAGCAGGATGTACCTGGCGTCTGCAGGCAGGTTGGTCTGCGTCTCTTACCCATAAGGCATGATTGCCCGCTGCCACTGCATCAAATAAAGGAGCAGACTGCCATGTTGTTCCGTCGTTGATGCTGAATTCGTAGGTGCCGAAACCGCCGCTTATTCCGGAAAATGTAATGGTGCCTGTAGAAGCTCCGAAGCAATCGGCATCGGTGCCTGATGCGCTGGCTGTCAGTTGTGCCGGCTGAGTAAGTGTAATCGGTGCGCTAAGTGTTTTACGACAGGTTGAGGTGATTGCATCTCTTATCAGTACTGTATAGGTCGGACCGCTCGTAAGACCTGTAAAGTTTCTTGAAGGTGACCAGGTATTTCCATTGTCAATACTGAACATATAATTGCTGCTGGAAGGCCTTCCGGTTGGATTAAGGATGTTGATATAACCGGTCGCGGTATTATGGCAGGTCACATCACCATACTCGATATCAGCGTCCAGATCATTGGGTTCGGTAATGATCAGCGCATTGTCTATTTCTTCAATACAGGTCGGATAATCTGCGTCGGCGAGTAAAACCTGATAGCTGTCGGCTTTCAGGCCGGTAAATAGTGAATTGGTCTGCCAGGTAGCTCCGTTATCTATGGAGTATAGGTAATTGCCGCTTCCCCCGGATTCCGATACAAACTCAATTTCTCCTTCCTCGAGTCCGAAGCAGCTGTTGACTTTTGATGATAAGGCCGCGCTCAGCTGCTGTTTCTGGTCAATGAAAACGCCTGGTAGTTCTCTGTAGCAGGAAGGAACATTCGCATCGCGGATAAATATTCTGTAGTTTTGAGAAGGCAGATTGTTGAAGACAGGGCTGGAGTGCCAGGACGCTCTGTTGTTTATCGAATACTGGTAATCTCCTGAGCCGCCGGAAGGACTTGAGAATGTAATAGTCCCTTCTGCTTCTCCATAACAGTTAATAACATCGGTGTGGGTTACAGAGGCGTTTAGCTGATCGGGTTCGCCAACTTCCAGATTGCTGTTAAGTACAAGTATACAGTTAAGGATGGCATTGTCCCTTACCTGAACATTATAGGTGCCTTTGGCAACGTTGGAGTATGTATAGGTGATATTGCCGGGTCCCTGCCATGAAGCGCCACCATCTATGGAATACTGAAAAGCGTTTGTTCCGCCGGATGAGTGGATGGTAATCGTTCCGCTGCTGGTGCCATAGCAGGCAGCATCCTGATGGGAGGCTGTGGCAGATAATATGGCAGGCGCTGTAATGGTTACCGCTGCAAATGTTTTTTCGCAATGCGGATGCTCCGCATCCCTCAGTACCGGAGTGTAGTTGCCTGCATGCTCAATGGAGATGCTTGCTGTAGACCGCCATGTGACACCGCCATCGACAGAAAATTCATAGTTTCCGCTTCCGCCCTGTAAGGTTGTAAAATCGATTTTTCCCTGATGATTGGGGGTGCAATTGATGTTTTCGGATGAAATGGACGCATCAAGAGAAAGGTATGAGCTGATGAGTATGCTCCCAAGGTGCTGAGTACAGGCATCGTCGTCTTTATCCCGCATCCATACTTCGTACGTGCCCGGCAGCAAGCCTGTAAAAGCAGGAGAGTCCTGCCAGCTGCTTCCATCGACTGAAAACTGAAAATCATCAGCTCCGGTCGGGCCGCTTATACTGATCCGGCCATCGTTACCACTGCAGCTGGCGTTTTCCTTTTCAACAGTGCCGCTCAGAGTGCATTGTACTTTTACAATGCTTTGATCTCCCGGCACCGGCGCCGGGCTGGCTTCTCCGATAATGAATGCACCGGACAGAGTGATTACCGGCAGCAAAAGTCTTAGGAATGTTTTTTTCATATTGCTTTATGAATGAAAAGGGATAAAACCGCCTGCTTTAATTCCCCATTTCTATAAATATAACTTTTTAAAGTTTGCTTATGATTACGCAATTTTTAGAGATGTGTTTACTCTACGTTTCTTTTGTCATTGGGTAAACACCACTTTTCTGATAATTATACGGGTATACGAATTTAATATCCAAGGGCGAAAATAATAAATTAAAGTAATAAGACCACTTAATAATTGTACAATTAAAAAAATGGTACTTATTTTAAGCTCAAATTCTTCATACGCTTATATTGGCTCTTTTTATGTTTAGAAAGATTTTCTTGTTAGCGGTCATTTGTATGACCAGCGCAGTGCAGGCCCAGGAACTTCCAAAGCCGGCAAGGAAACAGTTTAATACGGGTCTGGACCTTTTTGTGAAGGAACGATATCCGGAAGCATTAAACGAATTTTTGAAAGCGGGGGTTTCCAATTATCCCGACCTGAATTATTACATAGGGGTAACTTATCTGAATCTCAGAAACCCGGACAAAGCCATCGAGTATCTGACCCACTCCAAACTTTTCAGAATTGATATACCCGAAGTTGATTATTATCTGGGGCGGGCTTTTCATCTGAAGCATGATTTTGAAAAAGCGCTTACATTCTTTCAGGAGTACAAGGACCGGCTGAATGAAGGACAGCGTGTAAAGAAGGCGGAAGCGGATGTATATATTACATATTGCCGGAACGGAATGAGGCTAATGGAAAATCCTGTGGAGATAGAAATCAATCCGCTGAGTGAAAACGTCAATACGGAATATCCGGAATACAACCCGGTCATATCTGCTGATGAAACGTTTATAGCGTTCACATCCAGACGGCCGGATACCAGAGGAAAAAAGCTGGATCCGCGTGATCTGCTATATTATGAAGATATATATGTATCGGAAAAGGATAGTCTTGGCAACTGGTCAGCTCCGTTAAGTATCGGTAATAAAATCAACTCCGAGAATCATGATGCCTGTATCGGTCTTTCTGCGGACGGTCAGCAGATGCTTATATATAATGCATCATCGCACGGAGGAGATATTTATATCAGCACACTGGATGGCAAGGAATGGTCCAGTCCCAAAGACCTTGGTAAAAATGTAAATTCTCCGAACTGGGAATCGAGCGCGAGTCTTTCATCAAATAATGATGTTCTTTTCTTTTCCAGCAATCGCAAAGGCGGTATGGGCGGGACGGATATCTATATGTCCAAAAGAGGAGATGACGGAGTTTTCGGACCTGCTATTCTTCTGGGCCCGCAGGTGAATACACCCGGAGATGAAATTGCTCCTTTTATTCATGCGGATGGTCAGACCTTGTACTTTAGCTCCAGAGGTCACCGCTCAATGGGTGGCTTTGATATATTTTCCGTACAGATTAATCTGGAGAACGGAGAAATTCTGTCTGATGCGGAAAATATCGGTTTTCCGGTAAATACGGCAGATGATGATTTCAACTTTGCATGGTCTCCGGACAATAGCAGGGCTTATTTTTCTTCGATTCGGCCGGGCGGAAAAGGGGATAAGGATATTTACATGCTTGAGCGGGAAGTGAAGCGTTCATCTCTGGTCGTATGGAAAGGTAGTGTGCACGATTGCGCAACGAAACAGACAATTGCAGCTACCATTACCGTATCGGATAATGCTACCAAAGCAGTAATCGGAGTATACTCTCCCAATAAGACTACCGGAAAATACACAATCATCTTACCTGCCGGACGTAACTACAACATTGCGGTAGAAGCGCCGATGTATGTCTTTTATTCCAAAAATATTGACATACCGGAGCTGGACTCCTATCTGGAAATAGAGGAAGAAATCTGCCTGGAAGCTGTCAATCAGGGAGCTTCCATTACCTTGCGTAATATCTTCTTTGATTTTGACAAAGCAACCTTGCGCAGAGAGTCAGAGATCGAACTGGAGCGTCTGCACAAGTTTCTGACAGATTATCCCAAGATTCGTCTGGAAATCGCCGGACATACCGATTCCGATGGCGATGATGCGTACAACGACAAGCTATCTGCCAGACGCGCTGATGCCGTGTTTTACTATCTGACTGAAAAAGGTATCAAGGCGGATCGACTGGTCACCAAAGGATATGGAGAAAATCAGCCTATCGCTACCAACGAAACGGAAGAAGGACGGCAGCTTAACCGCCGTACGACGGTAACGGTGTTGAAGTAGTTAAAATGATTTTATTAAATTAAAAAGATAGATTGTTAGTGCGTTATATATTGTTATTAGTCACTTTACTGTTCTCTTTTTTATCATCCGGACAGAGCTGGATAAGGTGTGAGAGTGATTATATGCCAATAGCATTAAGTGATAATCAGGGAGGTGTTTTTACATACAATACTGATTATAGTGGTTTTGTGAATAAAATTTGGCATTATGATCGTTTTGGCTATAGGAGTGATATAGAGCTTAAAACTGAGGGATCTGGCATATTTGTAAATAAACATGGTAAGCATGTTCTCGTACCATTTGGTTTGAGTAGGTTGGGGGAATCAGGATTCTATAGAATACAGTATAATACTGTGGAGTTATATGATGAAAATGTTAATGGAACAGATACATTGACATTTGCTTTTAATATAAATGGAATTGGTGAAACTCCGGAAGGGTACTGGATAGTTGGAAGTGCGAATAACGAAAAGGTTTTAGTACTGACGGATAAAAAAGGTTTAATATTGAAAGAAAAGAGCTTTGCGGAGAGTGCTTTCTATTATTATTATGGTAGTCAAAGTCCTTATGCTCTATCAGATGGTGGTTTGATTATAAATGATTACAGTAAGTGGAAAATGTTCAGGTTGGATAGTAATCTCGAAATAGTGTGGGAGAAGGGCAACGGGTATGTCAGAAAGGATAATCTGTTTATAATGACTTCCCGAGATAAACTTAGTCAATATGATCTGAATGGCAACTTTGTCAGAGATTATAAATGGGAGTACGCTTATAGAGATATCGAAAACATAGATTATATACCGGAGGAGCGAACAATTATTGCTGTTTGCTCAACTTTTCATAACTTTCCGGTTACCAGTCATTGCGTTATTAGGTTACAGGAGGGAATACCAATCGGCTACGGAACTATTTCCGGGAAGGTCTTTGATGATGTAAATGAGAATTGCATGCAAGATGAGGGTGAGCTTGGTATAGCCGGAGTATTGCTGAAGAAAGCACCAATGACTCAGTATGCATTTTCCGATGCGAATGGAAACTACTCTTTCCGGGTCGATTCCGGAGTATCGTATTCTATACAGCCTGTATCGGGCTTATCCCGATGGCAATCGCTGGACTGCTATAAAGAGCGGAGCGCCGGAATCAATCGGGTGAAACCGGATAGCAGCGGGCTGGATTTTGCGGTTCGCACTATCAAATGTCCGGAGTTGAGGATTCGCACCGGATACTCGACATACAATCGGTGTTTCCCCGGTTATCATTCCTTTAGCATTGTCAATACAGGTACTGCTCTAGCTCATGATGTAACAGCAACCGTTGAGTTTCCCAGCGATATACTCATTAAATCTGTTAACTATCCCTATACTATTGATGGAACGAAGTATACCGTTAACCTGTCTACTCTACAAAGCGGGGAGGAAATGGAGATTGTTTTTCAGGACTCAATCGATTGCCGGGCTTTTACCGGTTATGTTGCAGGTAGAGTTTCTGTTGTCAGCAGCAGCGCTTGTAACGAAGCAGGAGATGTTGATGTCAGGGCTGGTTTTGGTGGTTTTATACGAGGAAGTTATGATCCTAACGATAAATCCATTTTCCCTTCCCGGATCAATTATGACGATTATCAGTCAGGAGAACGGTTTGTGAATTTCCATATCAATTTTCAGAACACGGGTGACGGACCGGCTTATAAGGTAGTCGTAGTAGATACACTGCCTGTGGGAACCGATGTAGAAGGTATCAGCAATATGTCTGCTTCGCATCCTTATTCCGTCCAGGTGATTCAAACCGATCCTGTGGTTCTTGCCTGGTCTTTTGTTAATATCAATTTGCCCGGTCAGGAAGAAAACGAGCCTGAAAGTCACGGATACATAAGCTTTACTCTTCCTGTCGAAGAGGGCTTGCCTGATTATACCGTTCTCGAAAACCGGGCAGCAATCTATTTTGATTATAATGCCCCGATTATTACGAATACGGCAACGATTACCATATCCAGTGAGGTAGAAACAGACTCAGGCATTATCACTGATGTCAACGAAGTGAATACTATGGGTAGTGCTTTTAAAGTATATCCGAATCCGGTTTCGGAAAAGCTGTATCTGGAATTGTCAGATCCTGTTCAGCTGCCTGCAACATTGAAAATAGTCAATGCTGCCGGACAGGAAGTAAGACAGTATTCAATCAATTCTGTCAATACAGTCATCGACAGACTGGATCTGCCTTTCGGCTTGTATCACTATATGCTGATAACAAACAGTACCAGCCATCAGGGAAATCTGCTGGTACGATAACAACATGCCGGGAGTGGATGAAACTACAATGTTTCATCCACTCTTTTTTCAATATCGAGACGATAATATCCCAGTACAGATACAGGTTGCTCCAATCTGATTACCAGAATAACCGGTACATCGCTGGTTTCGGAAGCCAGCAGAATATACTCATAAGACTGGTTGGGTGTCCTGCCTATCGTATCGATCCGTTTCTCTTTCAGAATACGTCCGGGAACTACTTTTAGTCTGACAAGCTCCGCGACATAGGGCCATATGTCCAGCGAGGGTGCATCCGCTTTTTTCATTTCCGTGCATCCACCAGTCGTCAGCCGGTATTGTGCTGTGGTAAGTTCTTTTAGCATACCATCCTGCTTTTGATCTGACAGATTCATTATCGCAGTTCCTTTCGCCAGAAGTCAATTGTTGATTTTGGGGAACGCCCAAGAAAGGAAGAGGCTATACCTGCGTCTGCTACATTGTCGGTAAACAGCATCCGGTATTGGTCCAGGGTAATAATATCCGGCAGAAGATTGCCCGCAACTCCTGCGATACGGTCGGAAAGAGAACGTTTAACTGGGAAAACCTTTATTTTTTTGTTCGCAATATATAGCAGGTCTCCGTAGGTCAGGATTTCAGGTCCGGCAATATTGAGCATTGATTCGGCTTCCCGGTTCTGACATATTTTCCAGAGTATTTTGACCAGATCCTCAATAAGGATGGGCTGTACCTTGTGATAGATAAAACCTTCGGGCACATACAAACGGTTAAAAAGCAGCCTGGAGATACGTCCGGCTGTCCGGATTTTGCCGGCAAGCATTGTACCGGGTGTGCAGATTATAGAAGCCCGGACGACCGTAGCATCCGGATGGGAAAGCAGGTATTCATCGGCCTGGGCCCGGCTTCGAAGAAAGTCAACAGGGCTGAAAGCGTCAGCCCCGAGTACTGAAAGCTGAATAATACGGGGATTGCCCACGCGGAAACGGTTTTTGATAATCTGTTCAGTGATGCCCAGGTGTACACGTTCGAAGCGATTGTCCGGTTCTTCCCGTATAGCACCTATGCAATTGATGAGTACATCATAGTTTTGTTCCGGAAACATCCAGTTTTCACTAAAGGGGTTGAACTGGATCAGACCAAACCGTCCGCTGCGGCTTGTACCGTGAACAAGCTCTGCCTTTAATTTGAGATAATTGTACAATGAGCTGCCCAGCTGACCGCTGGCGCCTAGTATAAGAATTTTCATAGTTGTATCTTTTGCCGGTAACCAATTCGCTTTATACCTATAACAGGATTCGAACAAAATGGTCTGTAAAAGATACCTTTTAAGTATATGTTTGTTTAAATGTTATAAAAAGGCAACGTTTTATACACCAGCATAAAAATCTCCGGTTGATAACTGGTATGCACGGAACATGCCGGGGGTATTGTAGGGCATTGCGATATGAGCATTTTTGTCGATAGCGATCAGTCCCCCGCGGCCACCGGCTTTGGGCAGAATATGCTGAATCAGGTGGTTTGCCGCATCGGATAGGGAATCATTGAGTAGTTCAATTCTTGAAGCAACAGAGTGAGCTACGACATGACGAATAAAAAATTCACCGTGACCGGTACACGAAACAGCACAGCTCAGATTGTTTGCATATGTTCCCGCGCCGATCAGGGGACTGTCTCCGACTCGGCCGGGTAGCTTATTGTTCATGCCACCGGTAGAGGTAGCGGCTGCCAGGTCGCCGTTCCGGTCAAGAGCGACAGCGCCCACGGTACCGAACTTACGATCGTGATCGAGACTGATCGAACCGTCTCCTTTCAATTGTTCCAGGCGGCCGGGAAGTATAAAGTAGGCTTCCGGCTCAATTGAGACTCCTATTGTCCGGGCATAATCTTCCGCCTGTCGGCCTATAAGGAGCACATGAGGAGATTCCCGCATCAGAGTCATAGCAAGCTGCACCGGATTTTTGATAATGGAAACTCCGGCAACTGCTCCGGCTGCGAGGGTAGAGCCATCCATAATGGCTGCGTCCATTTCCACTTTACCATTCCGGTTGAGAACGGAGCCTTTGCCGGCATTGAATAGCGGACAGTCTTCGAGAAACATGACTGTAGCGGTAACTGCTTCGGATGCTGTGCCTCCTGCCATAAGAATTTTATAGCCTGCATCGAGCGCCTGTTTCAGCGCTTCCATATAGGCATTGTATTCTTCAGCACTCAATGCTGACCGGGTAAGATTGCCAGCTCCGCCATGCAGGACCATTCCAAAACGAGACATACTTTTATTGGTTTATCAGGTCTAGTAACGCAGCTGTATAGCCAATGGTTAGTATTTCCGATACAAAAAAAGCCCCGTACGGAGCTTTGTAAATAATCAGAAAATACTTTTAGTTAGTTTGAGGCAACGTTAGCCGGTCTGGCTACCGGGCTTACTTTGGGGCGGATAACCACTTTGGATTTGGCCTCTCCGTTTTCGTTACCATTATTTTTCAAATTCCTGTCATCAGAAGAAGATGAAATGTTTTTATCTTTTTTCTTCTTTTTTCCCGATTTGTTATACCGCTTGTTCCACCAGATCAGCGTACCTGTAACCGGAAGACTGGCTCCGATCAGGCTGGCCAGAAAAGCAAGCACCTTGCCCGGGAAACCCAGAATGCTGCCAACGTGAATATCGTAGTTCATCCGGCGGAGCTTGTCTCCGAAGTCAGCCTGAGCAAAATCCGCTTCATACAATGGGTTCATATTGAGCGAAGCCAGGGTATGCTGATCAAACGTATACCGTTTGTTGTTATAAAACTGACCGGCTGTCGGATAAATAGTAAGGCCGATCGTAGACTTTGGCTTTGATGTATCCGGAAAAGAAAAAAAGAACCCCTCGGCTTTGGGATGATTGCTGATCGTGCTGAACCAGACGTTGTCGACTGCTTCTTCTAACGTATAGAACTTACTGGCCTGCGTGGAGTCAGACTCAGCTCTTGTCCATTCAGGAAGCGATTTGCCGCCTGAAGTAACCCAGTATAATCCCTCGCTATACCATTTGATACCCCAGACCATACCCGTCAACGCAATGGCCAGCAGAAACAGCAACGCATAGAAGCCAAAGACATTATGGAGATCAACATTCAGACGCTTGAAAGAAGCGCCCCACTTTATTTTAAAGCTTTTATCAACAGTGCTTTTGCTCCATTTTTTCGGATACCACCAGATTAGTCCGGTAATAAGTATGAATACAAAGGTCAATGTGGCATAATTGACAATAGGGCGACCGATTTCATGAGGCAGCCATAAGAACCGGTGACCGTTCAGTATCCAGCGGAAGAAAGAAACTTCATCTTTCTTGCGTTCTTTGACGCTGATTACTTCACCGGTATATGGATTTATATTGAGTGTAGTATTGCCTCGTCTGCCTTGCCCCAGATTTAGCTCAATAGTTTTGCCCTGCTGGTAGAAAGCACCGCTTACAGGCTTTTCCGGATATTTTTCTCTGGCAATGGCGATCAGCTGTGATGGTATTAATATAGCCTTATCTTCTTTTTTTACGTTGAGCTCCGGTTCAAGCAGACTGGTAATCTCTTCATTAAAAACCCAGATACAGCCCGTAAGGCAGACAATAAACACAATAATGCCTGATATCAGCCCAAGCCAAAGATGAAGCCAGTTATTTACTTTTCTGAATGTTGACATAAGTAATGAACGTAATGATGCAAGGTATACCAGTAGCCGTATATTGAAGGGTAATCTGTCGTCAGCTCTGCGCCTTGACAAATCAAAACCCACCACTTAAAATTAAGTGATAGGTTTTATTTTTAAAAAGATTTAAACTAAATAAAGCAACATTAGTTTGTAACTTTTACGATAGATGTGATTTTTCCGCCCTGCACTTCCATGCCTTTGGTTGCTGCTGCTGTGTTAGCATCTATAGAATAAACCCAGCTTCCTTCAGGAGTATTGATACCAACAAAGAGCTTACTTTTATTTTCGCTGATAGTGTTGTTGTTATATGGTGTTGAAATAGTGTTTATTTCAGCAGGAAGCCCGGATATCCATGTAAAAGATTTGCTATAAAGATCTGCAATCGCAAGTTTTGGATTACCAGTAAGTTTATTGGCATCACCATACATATTCAGCAATATTTTTCCGTTGCCGATATACGTCTGCTGGCGGATATGATGTCCTCCTGAAGCAGTTTGTACATCAAAGTAGTAATCATCAAACTCTGTAGTGTTTGCTTTGATTCTTACAAAAGCAGACTTGGTTGTTGATTTGTGAACAGTTGCTTCTGTTGCAGCAGCGGGAGAAAATGCGTATACATCACCGTTTTCATCAACAGCTAGACCATCATTGAAGTACGCACCAAAGTAGCTAGTACGATCATCTTTGATTACTTTCTCAAGCTCAAGACCTGGATAAGAGAACACGGCAATATAAGAGCTGTCATGAAATGCAGTTCCGAAGACATCTCCGCAACATCCTTTAATACTCATGTATGGAGCAAATACTTTGTTGCCTACCTGTTTTGCCCAGGTAAAATGCGCACGTTCTCCGTTTCCGGCTAACTCAACGATGTTGATCGGCTTAGTGTCCACAATCTGAGACAGATTGGCATCAATACGATACATAAATGCAGTCTGGTTGTCTCCAGATCTTGGAACTTTAATTGTCAGGATATCATCTCCGACAGGAGCAAATACCTGTACAGTTTCAGCAATAAAGTCTGATATTTTAACAAGTTCGCCTGCTTTGTTGAATTTGTAGGTTGTAACAGCACCTGGGTTTCCCTGTCCATATAGCAAACTAAAGAATTTACCTTTATTGACAGTATAGTAACGATATGATCCATCTTGCTCTACACCGTTTCCTAAGGTGCTTATTTTCCCTTGAGAAGGATCTTCTGTGTCGAGTAGATAATCCGCAACACCTGTAGATGCATTAGGACTTGCCGTAATGATGTATTTTGTACCTCTGTAAATATCGGTAGTGTCTTGCTGGATTCCTTCCAGTCCATCATCTTTCTTTTTGCAGGCAGAAAACAAAAGACTCATGCATACTGCTGCTGCAAAGAATTTGTAAAGTTTAAACATGGTTTTAATTAATTAGAAATATGAACAATTTATTCTCGTTTATTTTTTGCTTACAAAATATCGTAGTTTGATATAGAATGCTCGGCCTGGTTTCTGTAGACGGAAGTTGTCGTACAGTCTGTTATTCATTATGTTTCGGCATTCTAATGCGATATTGTACTTCCCATTTGCCAGTGAGTACACAATATTCAGGTCGTGATTAATCTGAAATGGGATATCTAATTTGGTGATTTTTTTACCTTGGTTTGGCCAGAATAGGTAAAAGTGGTTTACATACAGCATGTTATATCCAAAGGAAAGTGTGTTCTGCTTTTTCTTTCCTAGATCCCTCCAAAAGATGGATGCATCTGCATTACCAAATAGAAAAGGGATATTGGGCATACGGGCCTTGTATGTGTCACTGACCTTGGTTTCACCTGGTTCGTACATGGTATGGTTACGAAGGTTTTGGTAGGTTATATTGAAGCCTGATGTGAAGAACTTCTTATATGAGTAGCGTATTTCTCCCTCAACCGACTGATTTTTTACCATTTCTCTGTTTTCGGTGACATATCTGTTTTGATTTGGTGCCAGAATGGTGCGTATAAAGTCCTTGACTTCGCGATACATGGCTGTTCCATCAATGCTTATTTTGTGTATTTTATTGATTTGGAAATTGTAACTGAGGCCAAGGTTAAAGTTGTAGCTTGTTTCTGGTCTTAGTTCTGCATTACCTTGAAGATCGACCAGATCTCCAAACAACTCTTCAGGTTCTGGAAGTCTATATGTTCTTTCAAACGACCCTTTTAATTGCATGTTTTTAAGTAAAAAATAGGTCGATGCTACTCCGTATCCTAGCGGTTTGTGTATGTTTCGTTTGATCCTGTAATGCTGTTCGGCGCCCCAGGCAGTGTTTAATGTATAAGCTTCACTGTGTTTGGTTTGCTGGTGATAATACTTGGCGAATATGGTTGAATTCCATCGCTCATTATGGTCGTATTTATAGCCCAAACCCAATACATTTTTTGTATTGTAGCGTGGCTGCTCATAACTCGCATTTTCAGGAGTTAGTTCATCGCTTCCAACTCTGTTGAATGTATTGAATGTGTTGCTTACCGTGATGCTGTTGCGAGGAGAGATTCGATAGTTCAACGTGGCTACAGCCAAACCTGTGTTGTTGTTGAATCTATACATTGTTCGGTTTCTCTCAGCGCCTTTAATACCCAATAACTCAAAGGTGTTGTTGTACTCTCCAAGCCAGTTATATCGGCGATTGACCGTGTCAACTACCTGGTTGTATCCAAGGTTGTAATTGGCTGAAACAGTAAGATCTAATCCTTTCACTATAAGATCTTTTTTAACATATCGGAAGGTAGGCATTACGGTATTACCTCGTTGAAAAGGTGTACCATAGGGTACATACATACGTGCGTCACTTTGTATCTCTGAATAATTTTGTCCATAGGTGAAGCCAATCAATAGCTTATCAGCATATTTCTTTCCGACTACCCCAATACTGGCCATAATTGCTTCGTTACGGTATTTATCGTGGAAACGTCTTACCCATTTTTTACCTAGCATCGTACCGCTTTTGATATCGACAATGTCCATATATACCCGATAATTGTTGTCTGAGTAATTTTGAAACAAATTGACTTGTGCTGTAAACCCACTTTTTGCAGTGTAGCCTGCATTTATAGCAGTACGATGGGTATTGAATGAGCCAAAAGAATAAGAAGCGTCTATGTAGCTGACAGGTTTGGTTGCTGTTACAATATTTACGGCGCCCCCCAGAGCATCCGACCCAAGCCAGATCGGCACAACTCCCTTATATACTTCAATACGATCAGCCAGATTGATTGGAATACTGTTGAGCTGGAAGGTAGAGCCAAAGTTTTCCATGGGGATACCATCAATAAAAAAGCGAACCTGTCTTCCTGTAAAACCATTGAGTGTAAAGCTCATTGCTGACCCAAGTCCTCCATTTTCACGAATCCGTACTCCGGAAACTCTGTCCAGCGCATGACTAAGATCCAGCGTGCTGTTATGCAGTTTTCGCGCGTCAACTGCGGTTACATTATACGCCTGTAATTGTACCTCTTTGGCTTCTGAACGTCCATATACAGATATGGTCTCCATTGTCTGGGTTTCTGCTTTCAGCTTGAAATTTAGTACAGCTGATTCTCCGGCTTTCAAGGTTATTGCTTTCTCCTGGCCGCTGTAGCCAAATCCGTAGATAACAATGGTATACGATCCTTTATTTATTTGATCTAATTTAAAATATCCTTTTTCGTCTGTGTATATCCCTTTTGATGTACCTTTGAGAGATACAGAAATTCCTTCCAGAGGTTCGCCGTTTTCAGTGCGTATATACCCGGACAGACTACCCGGAGCACTGTTCTGAGCCAAAAGAAGGAGAGGAGCAAAAAAGAAAAGGAAGAATAACCGGCTACCTAAAGGTATATATTTCATGATATTAGTGTGAATTGAAACGAATGGGTTTGTTAGTTTTCTATGCGTTATTTCCGAATAATTTTAGGCAATTTAGAATTGATATAAATAAAATCAAAGCAATATTTAAACTCTTTTCTATAATTATTCATATGGCTTGTATGATTACTGCATATTGGTTTTTTATACTATTTATTATATGTTTAGTTTATTGCTATTTAAAGAAAGTGGTTTTTATTTATTGTACTTTACTTATGTAATGTTTTGTGTTTAAATTAATTTTAATGATTTGTTTTTACTATATACATAATTAGACTTTTTATAATCTTATTGATGTTAAATCTTTATTTGAAGAAAGTAGCTGCCATGTGATATGCATGACTGGTATGAATAGTACGTTCAAGTTTCATGACAGCGATAGTTTTATTATTTTCGTGTTAAATGCATACAGCCACATCTAAGAATGAGAGATTGGAGAGTTTTCCTAACCAATCTGGCCGGTATTGTAATCCAGATTTTGTATAAATAAAGTATGAATCTTAATATCTTCTTTCTCTGTGTTTTTGTGTTTTGTTTTTATGTTTCTGATGGACAGATTGTATTAGTGAATGGTCAGTATGGAATCTCTGGCGAGGCTTTGACGCAGGAGCTTAACATATACTCATCGGATAGAGGTCGGTGTTTTGCTCCGACAGAACCCGGACAAGTGGTGTTTAGACATGAAGACGGGCTGTTTTCTTTTTCACCGGATAGTATGTATTATAGTTCCAGAAATTCGGCATTAAATCTTGTAATCGATAAGGTCCCCGATCAGGCAGGGAAGTACCATGTTTTTTTAGAGAAGGAACAAGAGTGTCTGGTCCGTGCTGAATCATATTTTTCTGTAAATAAAGGCAAGCCAACAGATCTTTCATTTCATAGTTTTTCTGTTTCTGCTTTACCTGGCTATTTAAAGTCAATAGGTGGGGGGTATAGAAACAATGCGTATGTAGCAGCGATCTGGTTTTCTTCCCGTGATTGGAAACGATGTGAAAGTTTTCAGTCGCATAATGTCTCTGTAAGACATGGAGAAAGTACGTATCGTGTCAATATCGACTCTCTATCGTTAAACGAATCGGACAATAATCTGAGAATATACTTTACTATTCCCAACAACGCTCCGCTTGGAAGTTATGAACTTGTCCTACTTGAACGTGAGCCTTGCGAAAATCGAATACGAGATATTCTGAAGGTTCAGTCTTATAAGGTGGATGCCGGCAAGTATACCATTAGTAAATATGATAATACAAAAATATTTCAGTATTACTATGGCCCTTCTGAATTTACAATGATATGCGAAGATGGAGTAAATCTACAAGATGCAGTCTTGAGGCATTTGCTTACGGGAAAGGAGGAAGTCCTGAATGTAAAAGATTCAATCCAGAAAAAAAGAATTCATCTGACACCAGACTTTAGCCTGGACGCACCATGGGGAGAATATGAGATTGTTTTTAAAAATTCCTGTCTTGCTCCCTATGCCTCAGTTACCTTGGCTCCTCAAACTTTGAATACGCGTTTTCCTAATACGCTTGAGCCCGGCAAACCGACAGTGTTGGCGATTTCTGATGAGGCAGGGTTTGGGGCGTTGGCCGGATGCCTTGAGCCTGATAAAAATCAGTATGAATTGAGGATGTCTGACGGTCTTGTTGTTTCGATTGATTCTCTGATGCTATTTCCACCAGAGAAGCCAGATCGCTATAATATACATTTTACAACTCCTTTGAATTATAATTATGATACGACTATCAGAGTGCGTATAACGGATGCCAAGGGATGCTATCAGGAACAAAATATATCGACCAAGCCTGTCGATTATCTGTTTTTTAGTACAGGTTTTTTAACGCCTACGTATGTTGTGGGTAGACAGGTAGAAGTACAGATGTGGGGAGATGCATTGCAGCATTCATGTCTGGATATGAATTCGGAATATATGGCCTTTGTCAATGGTGACTTCTCTATTCTGGTTGACTCCTTAGAGATGAAGCAATCTGGTGTCCAGGTTTATTATGTTGCTCGTATAACCATTCCTGATGACGCGCCTGTAGGAAGATATGAACTGGATATTGGTACATTAGCCCGTGATTGTTATGGTAGAGTAAGAAGTGCTGTAAAGTTTGATGTTATCAGGCCTAGGATAGAAATTCAAGGATGGGTTGACCTGTTTCCAGGTGAGAGTGCTTCGTTTCCTATGACTATTAGAGACAGTAACATGAGAGATAGTGCCAGTTGTGAAGCAAGGTGGAAAGAGACAATTCGATTGGTTTCTGTATCGGATGGTACAGTTTATTCGCCTGATACAGTTTATTATACGAGTTCGTCGCCGAATTACATGTCTGTTTTTATTGATGGACATCAGGGGCTTGTGCCGGGAATCTATAAACTACAAGTAGACGACAATTGTCTGTATGACTTTGATACAAACATAGAAGTACGTCGAGGGGGATTTTCGGCCTTATCGATTCATGCCAATCGAGGACAGACTGTCACGGGAAGCATTACGGCAAGCGCGTCTTTTACAAAAACAATTCCTAAAGACAGTCTGGTGTTTGTACATGCTGTCAATGGTTATGAGATTAAGCTTGATATGCGCGGGATTTTACAATATAGTGTTACTATTCCAATGAATGCGCCAAGTGGTACATATCATCTGATTAATAAGGATTCATCCGAAGCAAGTTTTTCTATATTGCGTAATGTGTTGACTGTCAACAGGACCTTTGTTCAGTTTGAGCATGATGCTGCATCACTTCAGATACTGAGTTCAGGAGCTGTCACTTTTACCATGATCAACGCAAAAGAAGGAATGAATCTGCAAGATCCCGGTTTTTGTTTGAATCCTGTAAATGCCGAACCTGTATTGTCATCCTATAATGGTGACAGAATACGAGCAGATTCAATAATTACGAGTTCTCCTACTGTATTTACAGCATATTATACCTTGGATGAAGATGTTAGCATTGGTAATTACACTTTTAGGATGAGTAATGAAAACTGTTCTGGCAGTTCTCTAAGATCTGTTAATGTGGGCTATCCCAATATTTATAACTACTATCATAAGTACGATACATCTCATAATGTGTGCGATAATAAAAAGATTGTACGGTTGTTTTTTGATCAGATCGGAACTCATAGGATTGATACTCTGGATATATACAATTTTTCAAAAAATAATACAAGACTTTATCTGAAGCGGCGGAATCTGGATTTGGTACCGGATAGTGTGTTTTTTAACAATTCAACATTGACAGCCATTTTTACATTGCCAGAGCCAGAGGCTTCAGAAGATGAAATGTTTTTTTCAACGGGAGAAAAAATAAAAATCAAGCTAAGTGGTGTAAGCTCCTGGTTGCTTGAAAAACCGAAGATAGCGAGTCCCCCAATTGTATTGAAGAAGGGTGAAAAACAGATAATCGGACTTACAAGAAAGAATATGGCTATAGATATGGAGATGGTGCTATGGTCGCATCAAGTGACTGGTACGCCTGAAATTGTCATGGAACATGAAAGTAAAACAAGTAGTTTTTCAATTCAGAACTTTATTCCCATTGGTAATAGATATGCTCAAGTTAGTATTTTAACCCCGGATGATGCACTTGCGGGTTTTTATTATCCGGTTTTTCGTTATCCTTTTTGTGATGTGCGAGCAGATATTGCAGCTGTGAGCGTAAAGGAAAATAATACAAGTTTGCAGTTATCTTCCGGCTCAATCGCGAGAGCCGGAAATGTGATCAAATTAATTGCAAGCTATTACAATTCGGGAGCTAAGCCAGTCCAGGATGCCCGACTGTGGTTTGTATTGGGCGAGCACCTTCATTTGTTGGCAGACTTCCAGTCTTTGTTTACGAAGTCTGGTGATACTTTGCTTTATTCTTTACCAGAAATGATACCTGGAAAAAACTATACCTTTTCGTTTCAAATAAAGATTGATACTTTGGTACAAGGCGGAGATACTGTTTTGGTGACAGGTGGGATGGATGTGAAGGGTGAACAAGACATCAGTGATAATTATGCTGAGTGGATGGAAGAAATTCGTGCATCCTTTGATCCGAATGATAAACTGGTCGACAAATCGGAAATAGATGAAGCCGATAAAAAGAAAAATCTTATTTATACCATACGTTTCCAAAATACAGGCAATGATACCGCTTTTGTAGTTAGAATTGAAGATCAATTACCTGTCGAGTTAGACTGGACTACGCTTAAGGTGTTGACTCATAGTCATCCTATGGATTACAAATTCGTTTCCAATGGTGTGCTGGAGTTCTTGTTCAGGAATATTTTATTACCGGATAGTACAACCGACGAGGCTAATAGTCATGGCTATGTAAGCTTCTCTATAAAGTTGAAAGAAGGTATGCTTTTGGCTCCTGGGGACTCTGTCGCAAATCAGGCAGCGATCTTTTTTGATTATAACGCGCCTATCATAACCAATTACGCGGTTACAAAGCTGATTGAGAAAAAAGATATTGTTAATTCGGTGGCGGAGGTGTTTAATTGGAATTTTGAGATTTTTCCAAATCCCGCTCGTAGTGGATTTTCGATAAAGTCTCCTGAGAGAGGACAGTTATTCTTGTACACCGCTTCTGGTGTATTGTCTCTGGAGCTTACGCTAAATCCGGGAATCAACGAGATACTTGTACCCTCGGAACTTGAAAAAGGCTTATATCTATATCGCATTCAGACGGAGAAGTATTCAGGTAGAGGAAAAATCCTATTGGTGAAATAATGTATTTTTGTGTCTATGAAAGTCGAACTCCGTAAACGCACGCTGGTTTTTAAATTCGATGCAGGAACTTCCCGCGGAATACTAAAAACCCGGGATGTCTGGTATCTCAGTATGCAGGATCAGTCAATACCGGGGATAACCGGTATAGGGGAGATTGCTCCGCTCAAAGGTCTTAGTATCGATGACCGGCCTGATTTTGAAATTGTACTGGAAAGAATACGCGGAGAGCTGGAAGGACATAATTTCGTTTCCCTGAAGGATACTTCTGTTGCAGACACCTTCAATATTCAGGACTTCCCCTCGATCGTATTTGGTATTGAGATGGCGATACTGGATATGCTCAATGGAGGCAAGAGACAGTTTTTCAATCCGAATGATTTTTATGAAGGACGGCAGCGTATTCCGATCAACGGTCTCATCTGGATGGGGAAGAGGGAGTTTATGCAGGAACAGATTGAACGCAAGCTGGCAGAAGGGTATACCTGTCTGAAAATGAAAATAGGCGCGCTGGATCTGGACGCGGAATGTGAACTGTTGGAAGCGATACGCAAACGCTATACTTCGGACCAGATCACCTTGAGACTGGATGCGAACGGCGCTTTTAACCGGCACAATGCAATGGAGATTCTACAGCGCCTTTCTGCCTATGACATTCATTCGATAGAGCAGCCGGTACGGCAGGGACAAAGAGAATTAATGGCGGATTTGTGCGCGAATGCTCCGGTGCCTGTAGCACTTGACGAAGAGCTGATAGGGATATACGGTTATGACAACAAGTACACACTGCTTGAGTATTGCCGCCCGCCATATATTATTCTGAAGCCTTCTCTGCTTGGTGGATTTAAAGCCTGTGACGAGTGGATTCAGATCGCTGATGCATTGGGTATCGGCTGGTGGATGACTTCTGCGCTCGAATCCAATATCGGCCTCAATGCTATTGCACAATACACTTCATACAAAGCAGACAGAAACATACCCCAGGGGCTTGGAACCGGGCAGCTGTATACCAACAATATAGATTCCCCTCTGGAGATAGTGCAGGGATGCCTGCATTATAATGAATCGCCGGGCTGGGGAGATCTTCCCTTTTGCAAATAATTGGAGGTGATCCTATTCAGTTATTTCCAGGTGATAGGCGCTCAGCGGAGGCAATGTGAGAGTGCGATTATTTTCTAATCTGGCATTTCTGATCAGATGAAGGTTCGGGGTGGTGGAGTCAAAACCGAAAATTCGTACTTTGGATATAGTGCCCGCGATATTTGTCCCGATATTAAAAGTGACATACTGGTCGTAATTTTTATTCAGAAGAATAATGTGGACCGTTTTCTTTTTCTTCTTTACAGTTTGTGACGCGTAAGCAGAAGTATTGACCGGATCGGTATTGGATACTTTAATGCCGGTACTCCCGAAGGTTGAGTTAGCCCCGTCATAGTTGCGGTATAGCTTGAATGCGGAGGCAATATAGCCATCGATGGTGCCCCAGAGATTGGCCATGTATATTCCGTGCGTACCCCAGATTCCCAGCACATCGGCCTGGGTGATTCCGCCCGACACATCGTTTGATCCGCCATATTCATATTCGCTGACAGAGAGTCTGGTACCGGGATAATAATCGTTTATTTCTTTCTTTAGCCAGGGAAGCAGTGTAAAGGGAGCGTAATGTTTGGCTATATAGCTGTCTTCTCTGTAAGTACTATCCCATAAGGTACGGGGAGCCTGCATACGGGCTTCGGCCAGTGGTCGTTCCTGTATGCTATGGTTGATGATGCGTTCTTTATAGTCTCCGGCAAGCGTACCTGTAGCTTCCGGGTACCAGTGTACATCCAGCACATCCAGCAGGCGCAGCCCCAGGCTGTCTTCCGCTTTTTTCATGCCGGCCAGGTAGGCCTGAATAAAATTGGTATAGCCCCGATCATAAAACAATCCCCAGTCATAGGCAGAATGCAGATTCCGGTAAGCCTCGAAACCATAGGGGGAAGGGCCAAAGACCTCTGCTTCTTTGTCGACGGATTTGATGGCATGAGCGGTATTTACAGACAGGTCGATGAGCTCCTGACATTGCACTGGCTTATAGCGGGCATAGGGAACAAGCAGAGACCAAAGCTCTGTTTCATTGTCAAGCGTATAGCCCCTGATGCCGGTCGGGGAGGTTGATTTCCCGTATCGCTGCTTCAGGAAGTGAATAAATTCGTCGGTATAAACAAAGCGGTCACTCAGATCCGGCTTGTCCTTCATCTTGCCCGGGTGGAAATTTCTGACAGCGACCCAGCGCTGAGAAGGAGCGCTTTCATTTTTAGACACGGAACCATATTTGTCCGCTGCTACATATCCGAGCATAGGTACCGTGATCAGCGAATAGGCTCCCGCCGACAAGGATGAGTCATGGAAGGTACGTATTACTCGTGCCGGTTCCTTGCGTTCAAACGGATTGATCCCCAGCTCGTGCGCGAAGTAATCATCACTTACATGTGCCCAGCTGGTACCGGCGTTGGAAGCATTGGTTTCCCAGTTGTAAGTAGACATTCTCGTGCCGCCCAGGCGCCGGGAAGTAATGTTCAGCTCATGGTAATCTGTCTGATAGTTGATGCCGTAAATATATGGGCTGATCTGGAAGGTACTATCCGGATATAAGCTGATCGTTACCCGGAGTGTATCCTGGGCATTGGTCGTATGATAGCACATAAGCAGCACGAGACTTCCCCAAAAGGAAAGCAGGTGCGCCAGACAGGATAACCGGATTGTAAGAGCCTTCAATAGCGTGTATTAATGCAGAATAAATAGTTAGTGTTTTTTAAGCTCGGTGATTTCCTCCTGCAGAAGATTGATTTTTTTGTTCTGCTCAATCAGGTATAAGGTAAGTTCCTCTATTTTCTTGAGCAGTACAGCATTCATATCACCAATATTGATGCCTGTCTCTTTTACCTCGATAGCAGAGGGGACTTCCGGAAGGTGTTTGTTGGACTGTACAAAATGCTCTACTTCTTCAAGTGAGCTCAGCGGATAATCTTTTTCGAAAACATAATCAGGCCAGGTAGCAGAAGTGTTTTCCACGATGATTTCCTTGGCTCCGATTTTTCCGTTGACCGCCAAAAGGTAGTTGTTGGGATTGAGTGCGGTAATATCTCCTATCCCGACATTCTTGTTTACACCATCAAATGACATGATATCCCCCAGATCAGACGTGATTTTTAACAACTTATTTGCTGCATTGAATTGAAGCCTTACAAATTCTGAGGTTGTGCCTTTCTGAAAATTAAGAAAGGAAGAGTTTGACGAAGATGGCGGACCTGTCAGCGTTAATGATTCGGTAGTTGTTCCGTTACCTATTTGCAGTGAATACTTAGGGTCATTGGTTTTTATACCCACATTGCCGTTGTTATTAATACGTACCCGGTGCTTGCCTTGGGTGAAAAAGTCAATTCCAAAAAAGGAGGCAATATAAGCGTTTACGCCATCAACAGAAATACCTTCATCGTAATTGTGAAAGCCGAATCCATAATGATTGATGTATTGACCATCGTAAAGGAATTCATCTATAAAGCCAAGATTGTGCACAATACCAGGTGAGGAGCCTGCAGTGGTGGATGCTGTTGGAAATCCGAGGCGTCCATTAAGGTATACCGGACCGTTGATGTCCAACAAGTGACCTGATGGCGGTGTTGGGTTATTGATACCTATATTTCCCCTTGAAGAGAATGTAAGCAGATTGGACCAGGTCGATGTATTGTGACGGACCTGTAGGTGTAGATACCCTCTAGAATTGCTGCTGGTATTGATAAACCGGACTCCGAAATTATCAGGGAAGTTCCATAACAATGTTTTATCCACTCCGCTGTTGCCGGAAATATCATCAAAGGTCAGACTTTGTGCCTGCGCCGATCCGGTAAAGGTCAATAATAGGAGTGTGACAAAGTAAAAAAATGGGCGTTTCATAATAATAAGCTTATTTGTGTGGTGGCAAATTTTGTATTATTCTGTTGCTTTTAAAAGTTTTTGCAACTGGCTTTCCTGGCTTTTCAGCTGCTTGTTTATTTCAATCAGATAGAGCGTAAGTTCTTCTATCTTTTTTTGCTGGGCGGTGATAATGTCACCCAGATTAATACCTTTGTCTTCAATTTCTCTGGCAGCCGGTATTTCGGGCAGATGCTTATTAGCCTCAATAAAATGCTCTACTTCTTCGAGAGAAATCAGCGGATAATCTTTTTCGAAAACATAATCCGGCCATGTAGCAGAGGTGTTTTCCACGATGACTTCCTTGGCGCCTATTTTTCCGTTGACGGCTAGCTTGTAGTTGTTGGGGTTGAGTGTAGTAATTGCACCTATTCCGACATTTCCGTTTATTCTGTCGAATGACATAATATCGCCTTGGTCAGAAGCAATTTTTAATAAATCGCTTGCCGCATTGAATTGAATCCTCACATATTCTGAGGTAGTGCCTTTCTGAAAATTAAGAAAGGAAGAGTTCGATGAAGATGGCGGCCCTGCCAGTGTTAATGATTCGGTAGTTGTTCCGTTTCCTATTTGCAGTGAATATTTCGGGTCATTGGTTTTTATACCTACATTGCCATTATTGTTTATTCGAAATCGATGTTGGGTTGCAGTAAAAAAATCGATTCCATAGGTTGCGGCTATATAAGCATTGGAGCCATTGGTGGAGGGGCTCTCTTGATAGCTATGGAAACCGAATCCATAATTATTCAGATATTCATTGTCATATTGAAACTCGCTGCTGCTGCCAAGTAAGCCGATTCCTGTCCGTTCGTCGGATGAGGTGTTGGCAACCGGCAATAAAATCCGGCCTTCGACTGAAAAATTGGGTTTGCCATAAGAGCCATAACCCAGATGGGCGTTGTTTTCAAAATATAAGGTATTGGTTGAGTATCGCAGACGATGCATATTTACTCCCCCATGGTGAAAATAGATACTGCCTTCTGCCGATTCGGGACCAAGACCGGCTCCTTCTACCATAAGGCTTCGGGCAATCACCATATCTTCAAACAAGGCTTTACCACCAGTTACCCTGAGCTTATAGGAGCTGCTTGGCATAGCCCCTATGCCAAGCTGGTCGTTAATATAGGTTTTTCCGTTGATGTCGAGCGCGTATCCGGGAGTAGGAGCAGTGGTCCTGATTCCTATTGTTCCGTTGGTTGCAAACGTCATGAGTGAAGTATAGCTGCCATTATTATGTCTTGCCGCTATATCTAACAGCCCCCTGTCTCCGCCTGTGGTGCCGGTTCTGTTGCCCCAGCGGAATCCATAATTGCTTCCGTTGATTACGGTATTCCAGGTCAGAAATTTGTCAATACCATCGTTGGCGTTCAGGTTGTCAAAGGTCTGGGTTTGTGCCTGCGCCTCATTTTTTGGAAAAAATGTTAATAAAGCGGCTACCGACAATAATGCAGTGTATACGTAATATTTGTTCATTGGTTAAAGGTGGTGTTATTGTTATCTATTATATCTGGTTTCGGTTATATTTTTAGTGCTCTTTATGAGTAGTTGGTTGCTGGTCATAAGACACCGCAAACGGCCAGAGAGTCTGAAATACCTGCAACAGCGGAAGTAATATAACTAAAGCACAAGTCTCTCAACCCACCCCCCTAACGCTCGAAGACTTGCGGTAGAGGATGTTTGCCCTGTTAATCCTCAGGATGTGTAATTTTTTTCCTATAAACCAGCCAGTTATAAAATCCGAAGGTAATCAATCCTATTATAGAAATCCCTCCCAATATCTTTTTATAGGGAAAGTAAAACGCATTAAACATCATATAAATAGCATACAAAAAAACAAATCCGACAAAAATATAATGACTTACTCTTTTTCTTTTAAAACATGATAAATATAGTCTTGACAATAAAAGCGCTTGGACAGCAAGAACGCACCCCACTAATGTCATATATAAATATTTCGGAATATCGTTAAATAACGTATCCAGGATTAAATCAAATACAATAAACATCAACACAGAGGGAAGCAAAAGAATTAGCAATAAAGGAAGTAATTTGTTTTTCATTGTTTTTAAAAATCAGTGTTATCTTTACGCGGAGTTGCAGCTTTATATTCTATTGACGAACTAGCTGTTCCATCTTTTCCATAGGTAGTCGTTTTAATCTCATACCTATACTTTGCATATTTAGAAACTCCTAAGTTATCCACCTTCCCATAATAAGGATTTTCTACTATATTGATTTGGGTCGTTTCATAAACAAAAGTTTGTGCATTAGCTTCTGTTTCGTTTCTCCCATTAGGAAGCATTTTTTCAACCTTCATTTTTTCCTCATAAAAAACTTCAGCTTCAAATCCTTCAATACCAAAATCTTTAACGTATCTATTAACTACTTCTTCAGGATAAATAGAAGTTCCCCCAATTCGCTCCTGAAACAGATAGTAGTCGGATTGAGAAGCCGCTATCCATTGATCTGTTGGTTCATTTGTAATAAGATCAAGTAAATCGATTAATGGATTAAGCTTTTGCGCTGTTTTCGTCACAAAGCGATCTAGTATTGGAATACTATTTAAAAGTCCTACACCAAACCCTTTATCAGCATTTACATATAATTCTTCATCATATATCTTCTTATTGAAATTATCAGCAACTTGGGAAGATTTTATTACTGACATTTTTGTTGGATCAATTGTAACTTTTTTCCCAGCTTTTCTTGGATCCCTTCCATCTTCGTCTAAATAATATATGGGATTATTACCCAATCCCGCATATGAAGAAATACTTGGATACTTTCTTACAAGAGGAGGATCAATCAGAGTCAGCGGGAAGCACCTGAATATTAGCTCTTCTTTCGCTTTCTAACGAAGGTACTGAATCAATAAAATATAGCAAATTTAAATATAACGTATCTATATTCTTCAAGAGCATTACAAACTCAACATCGGCATAATCATCATTCTCTAATTTTACGACCTCCTTACAAACAAAACTTTCCCTCTTTAACTCTTCCCAACCATCATTATTTTTATAATTATACTTTAACTCATAATTAGTAATTTTTGAAGATTTATCAATTGAAATATAAAGATCCCTCCCCGAAGTATTCTTAAGTCTAAGAGCTATCAGATTAGAATCTAATTTAGATATACTTGTATGAAAATCTTTATCAATTTCCTTACACGATAATAAAATAACAAAAATAAAACATCCTAAAATAAAACTCTTCATTACTTACCTCTATTTGTTTTAAAATAATACCCAACCAATCTTTTTTGATTTACCTTAATAGACTCAGCTTCTCGCAATTCATTAGAATTGGTTAGTGGAACTTTAACATAAGTACCTGTCATATTTAAATTGGGAGTTAAATTATAATGATGTTCATAGTTTCCTTCACTATATGTTGATGTCTTTTTGTCATAATATGCTCTTTGACCAAATATGTGTCTCCGCCTGTGGTTCCCGTTCTGTTGCCCCAGCGGAATCCATAATTGCTTCCGTTGATTACGGTATTCCAGGTCAGAAATTTGTCAATACCATCGTTGGCGTTCAGGTTGTCAAAGGTCTGGGTTTGTGCCTGAGCCTCATTTTTTGGAAAGAATGTTAATAAAGCGGCTACCGACAATAATGCAGTTTATACGTAATATTTGTTCATTGGTTAAAGGTGGTGTTATTGTTATCTATTATATCTGGTTTCGGTTATATTTTTAGTGCTCTTTATGAGTAGTTGGTTGCTGGTCATAAGACACCGCAAGGTCAGAGAGTCCTAAATACCTGCAACAGCGGAAGTAATATAACTAAAGCACAAGTCTCTCACCCCCCCCTAACGCTCGAAGACTTGCGCTAGGGAATAATCGTTCGATAAACTCGCATAAAACCCCAAAGCCAAGTCTTTTAACCTGACTTTCTCTTTCTCGCATTACAAATGCTTATACTAATTGGTCGGGATTGCAAATCACCGACCAGCAACATCTTTTTTAGTTTCGGCCTAACTCTCAACATCCAGAACAGCGGGGGGATTTATAAATTATCAACACTAAGAATCTTATTGCAGGCATAAGAAAAGCTATTTTCTACTGCATCTCCTTTTGTCACCTTATGATAGTTAGGATAATGCCAGAATCTATCCTCCGTCAGAAATGTTTCAACTATATAAACATTGGGATCCATATTACCAAACCCAACATTACGAGTTATATCCCAAAAATAAGCTTTATGTAGTTCCTTAATAATTTGATCAAAAACTATATTTGATATAGTAAAAACTAAAGAATCATTTAGTTCAATATTCATGACATTGTCCTTATTAACAAATGAAAAAGTCTTCGTTATTACTTTGTAAGATTCACCAACTCCTGCAATCGTAACACATTTCCCTGAGGCGTAAAACGAAGGTAGATATATACATCTTACAATATTAGAATCCTGATTATTATCCAGTTTCCCTAAAAAAGGTTCGTTTAACTGTTTGAGTATTCCTTTTAATTGGTTAATCTCTGTTTCCAAAGCAAGAATGCTTGTGTTAGCATCCTCCACAAAACTTGAATCATTTTTTAAATATTCATTTAATATGGAATTTAAATTTCCATTCTCTCTAGTCAATTCAAAGTACTTATTTAATGTAATCTCCTTATAAGAAGATATATTGTCTTGCTTAGCATTTTTGTTGCATCCCATTATTGCACCGAGACACATACCGAAAAATAATAAAGAAAAAATATTCATCGCATCGACTGTTTTTTAATTACTGAATATTTACCGGATTTAACCGCTTCCTGTGGTGAAACTGGAACAAATTTAAAGCTATGTTGATCCCATCTAACTCTCATAGTTTGATGTATGGTTATGTGATTCTCACTAATTATAAGAGCCGAGTAACCACCTCTAGTTTTATCTGCATTACCAATTCTACCTTGATAGTCGTCCCCTAACATATTACTTGGTACGAAAGCATTTGGATTAGATTCCGGATGAGTATGAAATATACCTAACGTTCTTACATTCTTATTCTCAGTAGCTGCCTTTGAAAAATCGTTACCATTTAAAAGATTGGTGCTTCGATCTATCTCATCTGATAAATCTAATAGCCTAATTTCTCTAGTTTCACTAATTTGCATTAAGCCCCCACGCTCTTGCATTTCTGATTGAGATAATGAAAATATAGAGTTAATATCGTCCATTGTATTTTTACCAATAAATCCAGTTGAGGAACTTCTCAAACTAAAGGCGTATCCATCAATATCATCAATACCGCCCTTCTTGTAAAACTCAATATTCGCTTTATTGTAGGCTTCTGATGAAACAAAATGAGCTTGATTCCCATGTGAGTCATCTATCCTCCTGATGAATTTACCAGATTCAGAATAAAGCCATGTTGTATCCCCTAAAGGATCTATTAAGAGAATGGGATTGTTGGCAAAAGTTGCATAATTACTTATAGAAGGATTAGGCTTAGGATCCTGATTCCACCTTCTGCCTAATTTAGCATTGTATTCCCAGAATGGAGCTGTGTAATGATCAGGTGCAACTTCATCCACTTTCTCTTGTCCATTAAGCCCATACCTATACCCTTCCCCCGTATAGCTTCTGCCCGGCATCTGCATACCGAAGGCATAGTAATCCTGGTGGGATTGTACATCGGCGATGAGGACTTTTTCGGTCTGAGCACGTTTGATGGTTATTTTAAAATCATCAAACCAGGATGGCGATTGTCCGGAGCTTTGTGATACTCTAAGATACACAATTAATTTGTATTTGCCAGCGGGTACTGTTGTCTGTGGCTGGTATATCCTGGACCACTCATTGATCTTTTCGTGAGCGGCAAGATCGTGTAAATGACTGGCTGCGCCTACCTCGTTTTGCCCGTTGGCATCCTGATAGGCTGTGTATAAGTAGCCACCGCGGGTACCAGTGGTAAATTTCATCATCACTTCCGCGCTGATGATATCTCCGGGCTGTACATTCATAGTAAAGGCATGAGCATGGCCGGTAACTCCGGTGCTTCGTTTGCCGCTGTGTACCAGATTGGGATCTGTCGAAAATGTCCAGCTCCAGCCCGGAGTAGGCGGACCTGGCTGGTCCTGGTCCGATTCGAAGCTGTAGCGGTATTCGTATTCCGGCGCCTGATCCACAGCAATTTTCCGGTCACCAATGACGAGCCGTACATTGCCCAGGTGATCATTGATCTCATAGCTGCGCTTGCCGAGCTCACGCCGGGCAATCTGAATTCTGCCAGGATTGGCACCTTCTCTGAACACAGTGTATGGCTGTATGGGCAATATAGTTATCGCAGGACTATTGGTCTGTATCGGGAGGGTAGTCGTTGTGACTGCGGATATAGACGGATTATCCGGCTGGTTGATTGCTATGATATTGTTGCCGTTGGCAGCCATGACGGCATACATGCGTTTGTCTTTGCCTCGTCGTATGGAACCACCCGGAGATGGAGAAAAAGAGGAAAATACATAATGGTCATTGTTGCTCAGATCTATCCTTGAAATTCCTGAATTAGGATAGTATGGACAGCTGCCACACAGGTATTCGACAAAATAAATGTACGAGCCATTGGGAGAGTAATCAAGACTGGAAACTTTGCTATTTATCCCGAAACGATTGGTAAACGCTGATTGTCCCAGATCAATAGACCGTTCGTATGTTGCCCCTGCAGCATTGAGTTCAAACAAATCGAACGTATGGTTTAGCAAAACATTAGGGTTTGAATTAACAACGGAATAATTGTCGTTTTCAATTGTATAGCCCAATACCAGCTGAGTGCCGTTGGGAGATATCTGAAGTTCGGAAATTTCAACAAATCCGTCACGGCAGCTTGTTCCCATATTGCAGTCAATGACAGAATACGTTTTTGGTATTTTGTCAAACTCTAATCCGGAGTTCCCGACAGAAAACTGATACAGGGTCGCTAGAGTAGGATGTGTGGCGTTTAGAAATGTATTGGTCGAGGGAGATACGACCGCAAGAAACAGCTTATTTCGCTCTGTGGCGTTCATATCATTCAGAACGGCTAGCGAGTATGGAGAGAGCCAACGCTCGCCATATTGTATAGCGCCATTGTTATCAGAAAGGAGACTGTTGGTACTGATGATTTCTCCGCCATTTTCTGAACTTAGTGTATGGTAATAAATACGTCCCTCGTGTCCCGTAATCAGGTAGAATCTGGAAAGATCATAAGGTGATCTGATAAATACAGCAGGAGTTTTATAATCAACGTTTATATTGGAAGCTCCGGCAAGTGATTTACCTGATGGTCCTGTCAGATAAGCCTGATGACCGTTGGGGGAGGTGGACAGATTTGTCGAAGGAATTAAGGACTTTGATATGGAAGGATCTGTCCAGCGGAGCTGGCAGGACTTAGTTCCGTTTCCTGAATAGGAGGCGATAAGTTTCAGGGAATGCCAGCCTTTGCTCAGATTCAGTGTTGGAGACACCAGTTCGGATGAAACCGGAGTGAGACTATGGGTATTGCCATCCAGACTGAATGCGTAGTAGTTTACTCCGTTTGCGGTTAAATAGAATATATAGTTTCCGGAACTGGGTGCATATATATAGCCGGAATACTCCGCTGTAAAAGCAGATGCGCTGATACCTGCGTATGGGGCAGACTGCCCCCAGGAGTGATTGATCTCAGGTATAATCGTTTCCTGAGTATAGGCCATGTCAGGCGTCCATGTTCCGTTGCCGTAGCGGGCCTTGATGCCGGCAGATGCAAAATAGTCGAAAATAATTTTTCCGTGCTGATCTTCAGCTGTGGCAATACTTTTGTTTAAAGAAAGACCCAATGTCGAAAAACCATTCTGGATCCTCGTATATCCATTAGTGCTATATGCCCATTCCTCTTTTCCTGATCTTTCAACCCGGTCATTGAGAATATACGGAGAAGCAGGTATCGTCCAGTTGTTCAGTGTGCCTGTTGTCAGTTTTTCGAGTGCCGGTTCTGTTTTCAGCGTTTGTCTCGGGAAGTTAATAGTATAGGCATGATTGGGTGAGGAGGCTACCCCGGTATTGATCTCAAACGTACTTTCTTCCGGATTTTCTACTTCCAGCAGCCCATAGGGAGATGAAACACCCGAACCCGGGTTGCCCTGGTTTACAAGCATGGTCCCGGTTTTGGTACGGATTACATCACCGTAGCCGGTATAGCCGGCAAAAGTAGCGACCGATACTGCCGGGCTGGATGGAGCGCTGATATCCAGACGCTCGAGCTTGCCTGCCGCACTGCCATTGGACTGTACGACAAAGAGGTAGTCGGAGCTGGCCGAAAACTCAATGGCCGCAATATCTCCGCTGCTGATATCAAAAGTACGCTGATTGGATAGCTGTCCGGTCTGGATGTTTACATCCCAGACATAGATATCTCTCGGCACAGTATTGCTGAAATTGCTTGCCGGCATACGGGTAAGCCCCAGGGCAAGCCTGGTGCCATCCGGAGATATACGCATATCACAGCCCGGAGAGAAATCCGTGCTTTCGCTGATATCGCCCGACAGGTTTACGGGGGCTTCAAAGCCGTTTTCTGTTACCTTGATGCCATAGATGGCAAATCCGCCGGATGTTTTGCGCAGGGTATACAGGAAGCTTCGCCCGTCGCCAAACTCAACGGGTACGACCGGGAATCCGAAATCTATACTGCTGACCTGGGCCGGAGCGCTGCTGATGACCGCACCCTTATTGGCGCCCTGATAGCCAAGGTTCATATCGACCTCCACATACTGAAGCTTGCGGAAGCCGCCGCCGCTTTGTACAGGGTGATAGATAAAGTAGAAGCGGTCCCTGATCTGAGGATGACGTACAATAACCGGCTTAGCATTGACCGGACTGGTGATCGTTGTAAGATCTAGTCCGTTCATATCAATGCTTCGGAGCATATTGTTGTTGTTGCGGTCAGGGCTGACCAGAATATGCTTGCCCTGGCTTGCGGGAACAAATGAGCCAAAGACCATTTCATTGTACTCATCCAGTATAATGGCTGTATTGCGCATCTCTGTCTGTGATAGTTCCAGCAGCGCGTCATTGCCATGTAGGGTATATCCGTTTTGTTCGGTAAATGGTCGCGCGTGCAGACGGCTGTTAAGTATAGAACTAAAGCCTGGTTTCAGACGGATCGTATTGCCTTGCAGAATCAGGTTGCCGTTTTCATCAACCAGGGTATTTTCCACGGTAATTTCGTTGCATTCCCTCAATTCATATGAGCTGAAGGTCTCTCCGCTGATCAATTCGTTTTCACACAGACTCAGTCCCGCGGAAGATGATGATAAGTCTACTATACGTACCCCACCTTTGGTAGGAAGGAGTAGTTTGGAGAGTTCCGCGCCCGAAGCCGAGCCGCCGGATGTCTGGTCATCCGCATAGTGCTCATGCGATCGCACAACGATATTGGGGTGGTACAGACCGATTCTGGAGGAGCCGTATATCGGGATCTCTCTGAGCACATAGCTGGTGGCTGCATCCTCAAAGCTTTTCTCGTACACGGCCATTACATTGCCGGAAGCGTCCCGTACATAATAGGTAGCACGTACTTCTTTATCGTTTTCAATATTTCTTTTTACGACCCGGTTGCCTGAAGCATCATATTCAAAGCGGAGTGTTCTGGCCGGGCTGACTTTGCTGTTGGTTACAGTAGATACTTTTCCCTGCGCATTCCAGGTAATGGTAACCATTTCACTGCGGTCTTCGATCAGGTTACCAATCTTGTCATAGCGGTAATTGTGGTTATCGCTTTGTACTTTCAGATCGGTTTCCGAATCCGGCTCGCTGGTAAACGGAGCGGTGATGGCTTCTTCAAGCTTGCGCAGGCGGTTGTTGTCTTCGCCCTCGTACAGATAGGTCAGGTCATCGATTATATAGTCCTGGTCCTGTTTGCCATAACCGGAGTATCCGTAGCGTTCGGCTTCCGTGATATTGCCGTTGAAGTCATAAGAGAATGATTCATCGTACTGACGGCCGGGATCTGTCCAGACACCGGAGGCGTTGGTTTTTCGGAAATCCGCCGTACGCAGCCGGTTCAGCTTGTCGTACCGGTATACATTCATTTTCAATCCCATGGGATTGGTCACATCTCCGGTATTGCCGATACGGCTGTTGCTCATCCAGTAGGATATATTGCCGTTGTAGAGGCTGTATTGCCCGCTCTGGCTGTAAAGAGGACCGTCATTGCCATACGGATCTCTGTATATATTGGCCGCTCCGATACTGGTAGCGGAGCGTGTGTAATCGTTTTTGTAATACCCTAGCTCCATGGCAAATTCGTCTTTCAGAAAACCATTGCCTGTACCATCTCTGCCCGGGTCCAGTGAAGAAATAAGCTCTGCCTGATTGATGGATTTGAGATAACCTTCTATGGTGTATACATAATCCAGTCCCTGCAGCTTGTCATGACCGATTTCCGCACGGCTGAGCGGTCCGTGGAGATAATAGGAATAGGCGGCTTCTTTGTTCCACAGCAGTCCGTCGGTGGAGGTAAAGACCGTGGTAATACGGTTGTCTGCGTCGTATTCGTATTTATGTATAAACTGCTCTCTGGTTTCCTCGTTGAAATAAACCTCTTTTACAGAGCCGCTGATAAGATCATATACATAACGGACTGTTTTGCGGCCGATCTCGGGCAGCTCCTGTACAATCCATTCCACATTTCCGTGCGGATCATAGCTATAATAGGTGCTGTTGCTGGCCGTATAGGTCCGGCTGACCCGGTTCCGTAAGTTTTCCTGCGCTTTGCCCCGGTAGTCAATGTTTTGTGGTTGAGAATAGATGGTATAGGTCGCGTCTTTTTTGGACCAGGTATTGCCCGGGAAGGCATTGTTGCTCCAGAGCTGGCTGATGATCTGCTGTTCGGAGTCATTAAATACCGGAGTCAGTCCGCTCAGCTCACCAGCTTCTACGACACGGCCCAGATAGTCGTAGCGGGAATAGGAATACGTACCGTTGTTTTTGTCCTTCTGCTCGGCATTCTGGCTTAGTACCAGTTGCCCGAGCGCGTTGTACCAGAACTGTGAGGTACCGCCATCGGGTGTTGTCTGCTTATATAGCTGACCAAGGCTGTTGTAGAAGTATTCCGTAACCATTTTATGCGCCGGATACACCGGGGAGCCGGTGCCGTTTTGGCGGTAAGCAGCGACCGCGCTCGTCTGTGAGGGATTGAGCTGGCGCACACCCTGCGGAGGGACCGTTTTTATAAGGTTGTCGGCCCGGTCATAATAGTACAGTGTATAGTGATGATAGCCCAGCTGGTAGGAGAGGCTGAACGCGTCATCCAGTTGGTCGATACAGCTCTGATAGCTGCTGCGGAGCTGTTGTTCCTTGTCCTGATGGCATTGGGCCAGATAGTGGTCAATCAGGTTATCGGCATATTCCATACTCAGGTTTTCACAGGTGATTTCGATCGGAGTCTCATCAGAATGATTTTCCGGGCTCGGTACCGATGTCCATTTCAGACATACCTGGCAATTGGCGTTGGTAACAAGTTCGTACCCGTAAGGGCAATCAGATGTGGATGCGCTGATAGCACTCCCCTCTGAGACGAGTAGGTTCTTTAAAGGAAGAAAGGGAGCATCATAGCTACGATTAAAGCTGGGCGAACTACCGGAAATGAAGTCTGACGTATAGAAATGATTATGAAAGCTGTTTGTATGTACCAATATAGGTGCTGACTCATTATGTAAGGTCAGATTTTCCAGATTCTGGATAGAGGAAAATGCCGGTATGTAAACATAAATTTCCGGAGTGAAGTTGTTAGCAAGCATGGCTCTGAAACGTCCGGTGCGATTGATCTCGGCTATGATAGTTTTGGCATTTTCAATAAGTTTCTGATTCTCCGATCCGGGAAAGTTTTGCCAGAATACCGGTTTGTCCTGCAGATAGTATTCCCGGTTGCCATCACTCAGGTAGAGATTGAAGAAGTCTGTTTCATTGACCGGTCTGTTTACCGGGTTAGGATGACTGGCGAGTGGATTGAAGCGGAACCATGCCTTATCTGAACTGCGAAGAACATGTAGCGCGCTGCTATATAAAAAACCATTCTGTGCAGAATAGGTGGATGTACAGGCGATATTGGGGTATTCGATATGCAAATATCCAGAATTGTCAAAATAGATGTTAAATTCCGAACGGACATCGAAGGTTAGATTTAGTATTTTCAGGTGGCTTGGGCAAGATCCGGAACCGTCCCAGTTTTGCATACCTGAAGAGAAATAGGCGAATATTTCCTGGTTGTTATTAATAAAATAGAAGTTGAGAATACGCAGTTTATCATCGTATGCATAGGTAGCATCGTTTTCCGGACTCCATCCTATATTCACGACCAGAGTAAATTCTTTTTCGGGTGAGCCCGAAACTTTAAACGTTTTAGATTTTTGTAAGTATTGAACTGTGCCTCTGGGGTTAGTACCCGTATGGTTATTCGGCAAAATTGGTAAAGGGCTTACAGGGGGTTGCTGAACTCCATTTATCAAAAAAGTAGCTACACCATTGTGTTTACGATAACGTAATCCATATTCCCAGGTACTGTATATAAACTCGATGATATCATCCTTAAAGGCATTGAAGTCTCCGCTTCCCGGGTAGGCTTCGGTACGTTGAGGTGCTACCAGTGCTCCGGCAGTTATGGCCTTTTTGTAGTTGTCATGCTCAGTATAGAGCGCTTCGGTATCAATCAGTCCGGGTATTAGATGATATTGATTAGAGGGCAGCTCGCTAATAGCTTCGCTGACGGATCGGGTATTGGTCAGCTGGCAGTATTCCTTGCACTCCTCAATCAGTGTGTTTATCAGACAGGTTTTGCTGACGGATCCGAAGAGCGCCGGATCGGAATAGGTTTTCCAGGCGCTGTTGTCGCTGGTATATACTCCCTGTCTCTCATTGTATTCGGCTACGTAGGTGTCAATGGCTACGTCAAACATGAGGGCCTTCTCATCACAGGCGGCCTCACAGATAGGGATAGTCTCGTCGAGCAGCCCCATAGATTGATCAATAGCCTGATCTTCGTTGATTCCGGGAGGTTGGGAGGCGAAATCAGTGATGCAGGCGCATACATTTCGGACTGCTTCCGGAGCAGACATTCTGGCACCATGAAGTAGTATCTGATAAGTACCGGTATACGTCAGAAGATCTTCAAAGTACAGGGCAATGCACTGTCTGTTGCGCTCGGTTTCATCGCTGGACCAGCCAGGCATATCACTCGGCTTGGATGGAAGCGCGACCAGCAGTATGTCCGGATCGACAGTGGGCGGGGTTTGAGAACCTACATAGACGGCAACCCGGTTGTATGCTCCGCATTCCCGGGAGCTGCCCCGAGGGTTAAAGTTTTTGAAGGAAATCAGAGAGCTGTTTTCCGGAGCCGGACTGCTGCCCCGGTACCAGTACAGTTTGAAAACGCCCTGGTCTGTGATATCTGTATGCTTTATGAGCACCTTGTGATTTCCGGCGGTAAGATATATCGATCCGACCAATTGCAGACTAGAGCTATAGCTTTTTTTCCCAACTTCCTGACCATCGATCCACAAGGTCGCATTGTCATCGATGTAGGCGTAAAAGGTATGGTTGCCTGCCTGCTCGACATAGAGATTGCCGTAAAGCTGGACTCCGTATGCCTGGTTGCCGGTAGGAGCAAGCGGATCAGTATATCGTACAGATGCGTAAGGTATAATGCGTGTATAAAGAGGATCGCCGTTTTGTACGGTAGGAGAATTAAGGTCGATCTCACCCGGGTTGAAAACTTTCAATTCCAGCCCGTAGTCTATACCAAGACATTGATAAAAGGCCATCAGAAAATCAAAGTCCGGATCGAATTCCAGCAGGTGTTCATTGCCGGTATTCGGGTCGTCCAGGGCTTTCATAGCCAGCTGCCAGAGCCGGAGGTTCTGCTCAAGTCCGCTCTTGGCGCTCATATAGCACTGATAGATTTTGCGGCAGTCTACTGTGTTGAGAGCAAGCAGAGCATTGAGCTCTGTTTTCAGATTCTGCAGATGCGTGCCTGAGGTACCGTTGAAAAAATCACCGGCAAGGCTGCCGCCATCCCCGAGGGAGTTTTTATACGAATGCGTACCATACTGATAGCTCTGCTCTTTTACGATCACCGCGAGCATTTCGCTGGCAAACTCATCAAGCTCACTGCTCAGAAAAGCATTCAGATCATTGGGATCGGTCGCGTCACAGAAGTAAGGAATTTCGCTGCAATCGTATTCGGACAGATCCGGGGTAAAGGAACCGCAACAGTTACTTTCAGCGCTCCAGCGGCTGGCTGCGGCTTTCAGCGCTTCCAGATGTCTTTCCAGATAGGTCTGCGAGGTAGTAGGTATCGTATTATTGATATATACCCGTTTTTCCACAATATAGCTTCCCTCAGGCAGGGTTATGGAGGTAAGGGCTGAGCCATTGACCGGGATATGACTGGCGCCGCCTCCCGCAGGCTCCTCATAGCTGGCTTCGGTAATATGCGTACCCAGTTCCAGATAATCGGAAGGAGTCGTACAACCCGCCAGATCATCCGGATCGATCTGCAGGATCATTTTGATATTCCTGTTTCTATCGTCAGGCATCAGAGGGCAGCTGATTTCGATTTCGATCCGGTAGTCGCATTCCTGGCATATGGCGGCCGGTTCGCCACAGGGCAGATTAAAGGTAGCAGGTTTGATTTTATAGTTGAGGCTATAGGTACGGACTCCGTTTTCTACCAGTATGCTTTTTCTGGAAACGGTGGCTTTTCCATCGGCAGCAGACAGACCGGGACCAAAGGATTCAGTAACCGTGATCGGAGCTTCATTGCCGATCTCCAGCAGCAGGGTCGGGCTTTCGCTGAGGCAGGTGGCCAGCACCTTACCATTTTGGCCAATGTACTGAACCGAGCTTACCTTGTTGGGATCGGTAGTGATTACTTTGTATACCTTGTCATGGTCAGGCGCTTCGTTACCGAAGATGATATCCAGCTCTTCGACGGATGCAGCAGCATAGGCATAGGTCGTATTGCGGCTGTCAGAACTGTTTTTCAGGCTCAGCGCTTCACCGGGCAGCGATTGCCGGAGCACCCTGCCGGTCGCATCATTGTAGTACAATGTTCTGGAATAGGGAACACCCTGCGCATCGGGTACATAAGCCGCTTTCTCTCCGGTTGTATTGCCGGATGAATAATAACCTCCTGCAGTACCGGGCAGTGAAGAGGGATTCGTCACCTGATAGGGATTCTGGTCAAAATCACTCTGATGCAGGGGGAAGAAACCGCTTTTGTATCCGAGATAGGGACTGTTGATAGGTGCCGGCAGTGTGCTTACCACAGGCCGCCCGCTGTAATCCAGTACCTGCTGGGTGGCTAGTACTTCTCCCGTGGTATGAAGCCTGGTCTGTCTCTGGGCGACCTGATTCAGTCCGTTGGCAAACGTAATATTTTCTGCCTGTTTGCCGTCTTCGGCAAATACACGGTTATAAGCCCAGTTGATATTTTCGTCAAACTGCCGGTAGTAGAAATAATTCCCCGATACGTTTTGAGTGCTGCTGCCCGGGTTGATCGTTATGCCGCCCGCCGGATTTGCCACGTAATTACCGTTTGTCAGGCTATACAAGCCGGCCGGTGTTGATACAGTCGGCCAGCTACCGTAGTTGAGCGGATTGCCGCGTCCGCCTTCGTAAAAATTTCCGACAGGGCGTACACGCCACATATAATAGCCTGTGCCTTCGGCCAGGGTCAGATCCATATAGGTCCGACCCGGAGCCGCCGCGATAAGAGAGGCCTGCGACCAGTCCGGCTCATAATTGCCGGTATGGTCTACTTCCAGCTTGATAATCTGTATATCATAAGCCGGCATATGAAAGGTATTGGCATGATTGGACCAGGACAGCCGGATCTGACTGAGTGTATTACCGTTGCAGCCGGAGCAGGGCTGTGCTACGAGCGATGTGGGAGAAAGGTCAGTACTGCTTTTGTCTCTGATATGAAACCGTACTTCATCTGTAATGTCCGCGCTGAGTGCAATCAGCGCATTGATACCTGAGCCATGGCTGCTATAGCTTTTTTTCAGAATGTGGAAATTTTCCACATTATCTCCCAATTCTGTAAAATCAAGCCGGTAAACCTGCTCTGCTGTATACTGGTTCAGGGCGAGTACGACTGTCCAGGTTTTGAGTGTTGTATTGCCGGAGGATTTCGCGGCGACTTCTACCGTCAGCTTTGCGTCCCAGGCTGCCGGAATGGGATTGTCTGCCTGATTGATGGCCAGCTTCAGATCCAGATTGCGTGATTCGAGCCGGATCTGCTGCGAAGTGGAAAACAGCTGGTTGTCGACTGCTTCGGTGGTGATTAGCGCATTGCCTGCAAAGCTTTGTAGCTGTGTACCGGATACGGGCTGGGCTACCTGCGCCTGAACAGGAGCAGACAGGATACGGATCAGTACCAAACAAATGAATGACAATCGGTAATAGAATGAGTTCATAAAAGGGAATAAAAAGCTATCGTAAATCTTTTATCTGAAAACCGGAATAAGCCGGACGTACTTTGTTGTCCGGGGCGAAAACAACGGACAGGGCCGAACCGGCAAACGGTTCGCCGGCATCTTCCTTAAAAATCAGGTATTCGTATACATCCGTTCTCTTCTCATGCGTAAAATCATACATGCCTTTTTGCAGCAACTTTTTCGCAGGGTTGTATTCCAGCACCACTTTACTGATCCCGGAGTGCTGTGCATAGGCAGAGCGTAGCTCCATGGTCAGGCTGGCATCGGTGCAGGTTAGTGTCTGCACCATTTTGTTCAGACTGTCGCGGTGATACGTGCCGAAGTCCGGCACGGGAACTGAAGTGGCATCAGCCTTGCGCAATAGTATGCTGCGGGTATTCTTCAGGATCATGACCTGAGTACCGGCATCCTGATACAGGGCAACCAGCTCGTTGCTGTACAATACCTTTTCGTGGTATTTCCAGAATTCTGTTTCCAGCTTTTCTCCCTGCTGCATATTGACAATACTGTACGACCGGAACTTCATATAGCCTTTGTCTCCCTGATAGCGCTGGTATAGTTGCATGATCTCCTCATATACCTTGTAGCAGTCAGCGGCAGGAGAGTTGCCGGGCTTCAGGGCGGTCATGGCCAGCAGTCCGAAGAGCAGACAAGTAGTGCAAATGATCGGATGTGTAGTGCGCATTGCTCGGTCTATCTGTTGGTTTTCATGGTATTGTAATGGGTTTCGGAAAGGGTTTTTATTCCTTCCCGGGTTTCTTTCAGTTTTCGTATCAGCAGACCTTCCGGATTGTACTGATAGCGGAGCGCGTAGTGCTGATCATCGAGCACCGTGGTCAGTCTCAGTGCCTGATCGTATACATAGCATACCATCTCGGATTCTACGGGCTGTATACGGATATCATCCATATAGACTTTGCTCAGCCCTTCCCTGGATACAGAGACGGTGAGCGGTGTATTGAGCAGCGCTGTAGGGAGCTGCGATGTGGTATATTCTACCAGATCCCATTCGCCATTGGAGCTGATCCTGGTAAGTCGCCCTGTTACCTGCTCACTGTTGCCGCTAAGTGTTACAGAAAGACTGGCATCGACCATGGATGCCTGTGTAGCGCTTCTTACCCAGGCACGGATCTGCAGAGGGGCATTGTCTGTCAGTTGCAGACGTGCTACATTCAGGCCATCCTGAGGCACTTCCATACTGTATTTGCCTGAGTGCGCGAAAGCCTGGGTCCTGAGCGCCAGGTGCGCGCTGCTGACAGGAAGACCGTCTTCGAAATAAGCATCCTTGTATACCTGCTCAAAGCTCTCAAAAGCGACAGCGCTCTGCCGGGCGTTTTGAGCTACCAGCACAGGCACCGAGTTATTGTATCCATACTTGGCCGCGCTGTATATATGCATCAGGTTATGCTCTTCCAGCGGGCTTCCGGAAGGTCCGTATTGATCAACCGTATTGACCTTGACCCATTTGTCGGAGTTCCACTGAGGGTTTTCCCAGTTAAAAATTTCAAGGGTAAAGCGCCCGGTGTTGAAATTCCGGTCATGACTGGCAGTACTCCGGTAGGTATAGCTGTCTTTGACCCGCCACTTGCCTTTAAAGCCTTTTTCGTAGGCATTGAGTGTGCCGCTGTAGGCTGTGGAGGTCAGGGTAAAACGGCCCTCATCGTATGACCAGTTATCACTATAGGTAAGTGCTGAGGCAGAGATTGCCTGTGTCTGTGTTTCTTCAGATTCCGGACAAATACGGAGACAGGTAACGGGATAGGAGCAGGTGCTGTTGCCAAACTCTATATAATTGGTAGAAGGGTTGTAGGAAAAAGTCCCGTGTGTAAGTGGTAAAACTGTATTGCAGATAACTGGCCTGACAGGGTCAACACGGAAAAATCGAATTCCTAATACCGGAATGCCCGGACCTAATATTTTGGTTGCAAAATCATATTTTCTGAATGTGAGATAGCCATCATCATTTTGCGAGAAAACACCAATATTGCTGGTAAATGGATTTTCGAGCCAGGTTTTCAGATCAACACTTGAAGAAGGCGGAGAAAAAGAATAAATTGTTTCATTAAAACCTGCATTGTTATTCATACTTCCAATACTAGAAGGACTGTACAGGTTTGCTTGACCATATCTTACAGAGAAAAAAAATACACCCTCATATCTCTCATGCATAGCAGTTGTTCCGAATGTGCCAAAACATTGAGTGATCGCTGACCTATAGTCAGATGATGATGAAGAGACATTGAATCCGGGTCCTTTAAAAGCGGCACATATTTGTAATAATTCATTTATACTTAAATTATTGTGTCCGTTTATGTTGTTAAACATAAGAGACTGATAGGGTTGAAGCAGGTTGATTACCCATGGCTCAGGCAAAGTCAGCCAGCAATATGAGTAGTCTGGATGTGCCATTGATTCTCCATTATAATATATGCGTTCAACACTATCGGGAATTATTTGCCCCCATATAGCATTAATATATTCATTCATAAACGCTACAAAAGGGTGGGGATCAGCTTCTGAATTAACTGGTACTGCAGTGTTTACGGGCGCACCTTCTATTGCAACTGTAAAGGAGTTGCCGGACCTGGAAATTTTGATATCCCCCGGGAACTTATTAATGCTATCAAGACAAATACCATTGCGAAAATCAACCAGCTGCAATCCGGAGGGTAGTGAAGATTTATTAATCGTCACAGAGCCAGAACCAGGTATATTATTGTTCAGCAGATTAACCAATTGAGTAACAGTTGTGGGTACTGGTCCCGGTGCTGGTTCATCGTCTTTTGTATAATAGTTCGTCTTATTATTACTTTGCATGCTGCCGGCCTTTGCATTCAGCTGGTTGGTATGCCCGCTCCGCAGTATGAGCAGCGAGGCGTTGCCGTTTTGAGCGCTGACTGAGCTTTCGCCGGAAAGCAGCAGATTGAGACGGTTGTTGGCATAGTCTACCTTGTCTACATGATACAAAGAAACCCGGCTTCCCTGGGTAATTTCGAGAAAATCGCCGCTGACAAAGTTATCCAGCATGCTGCAGCTTCCGCCGCGCGTATCGATGCTGAGATGATTGGGAGTGGAGAAGGTGCCGGTAAAAGCAAGTCCTTCATTCAGTGATTTGGCCCGCATGTTTTTGTAGGGCCAGGAAGCCATAAAATCCTGCTTCATGACATGCTGGTCAAAATCATCGTAGGAGCGGACCACTACCGGATTGCCGGAGTATTGGTCATACACCATATTTTCGCTTACATGCCGTATCCCGTCGCTGATATTGGTTACCCGTTTCAGTATAGCAGGGTACTTGATGATTTTGTTGGTTACGTGGGTCCGCAGTATGCTTTCGTGCATGCTGGCTCCGAATTTTACCTTTTTGAGGTAAACCATGGGAATAGGCAGCGGAATTGGGGTCGGATAGGTAATCAGTACCCCGGCAGATACGTCCGCGCCTATATTGGCGCCGATCGTAAGGTCGTATATATTCCGGCTTTCTGCCAGCATTTCGCCTTCTTTGCCCGGGCGCTGGTTGTGCCTGACCCTCATGTTTTCATCCATCGTAGTTATCCCTTCGCGGAAGGTATACCAGCCGGAGGTGGTTGCATGGGCATTGGCCGAAAGGGTGATGACACCGCCTTCCAGGCTTGCTATGGTCGTCCCGTCCGGAATCCCCGGACCGGATACAGGCATACCTGTCTGAAGATCGGAAAAGTCAGTAATATCGGTAATAGTGTTCTGCTGGTTCTGAACAGCTCCCTTTCGGCTGATATCGTCAATGTAATCATATAGCTCTTCGGCAAGAGGAACCTTGCTGTATTCAGCATATTTGCTGATGCGCTTTACCTGACCGTGCATTTCATTCTGAACAAAGGAATAGCCCTGAGTGAGATGCGGTGCGACACGCGAATATCCGGCCGATATGCCGGACACGCCTCCGCCAGCGCTTACAGGAACTTCGCAGGCTCGTTCGATATCGGTATACAATACTTTGAACGGCCGGTCCTTGCAGGTATAAAACTCATGAAGCTCATATCCTGTGCCGGTCATGCCGCTATGGATGCTTTTGATCTTTACCTGCGAATAGCCTACCGACGGGGAGGGCAGCAGGGATTCACCCAGCGGTCCTTCGCTGTCGTACATATCCTGTCCATACAGGATCGCTTCAAATTTGCTCTGGCTGTTTCTGGGCAGCGGCTGCACCAGGCTGTTTTCTCTGCGGCCGGTAGAAGGCTCATTGGTGGCTACACCGGAAGTAACGGTATACAGCTGATTGTTGCGGGATACCTGCATCGTATAATCGTATTCCATGCCATACAGCGACTTTTCTGTGCCGCCGCTGAGCATTCCGTTTTCATACATCATCAGGCGCTTTACCCTGATACCTCCGCCAAGCTTGCCTTTTTGGGAGAGCGGCAGCTGCAAGCGCACATAAGACATGGATGGGTTGAAGACCTTGCACCGTGGCGTGGTACCTGTGATCTGGGTGGCCATTGATGCGAGCGCCCGTATTTTGGACTCGTCACTCTGGTTCTCATCTTCGAGGGCGTTGCTGTTGTTATTAACCAGTCCCTGGCGGTTGTTCATATAAAACTCTTCACATACCTTGCAGGGAAGTTCGCGTTTATTGAAGCTGCCATGATCTATTTTGGCGTAATTGCTGCCACCGTTAATATCCTTAAAAACAAAATAGACTTTGCCGTCCTGTACTCCGTACCCGGCTATACGGGCAAATCCTTCAATATATTCAGCGTTCAGCGTGTTATAATGCGCGGTACCGCCATCTCCGATCAGACGATAGAGAAAGTTGAAATACATCCGTTCGTCTTTCATGGGCTCAAACAGCTGGTGCGCTGTTTCCATAGTTACCGGTATATTCAGCTTGCCGAGATCCAGAAAATATTTTTTCGTATTATTCCCTTCGCCTTCGTTATCGGTACTGGCATGGAGAGGTACCATGACCATGGCCTGTTTGTCCTGTACATAAAGGTAGTCGTGCTGCTCGTACTGTACATGTATCTGGCCGCCGCTTGGCAGATCAATACGTTTCAGGCACCAGGCTGCCGGATCAAAACTGCTGCCGGGGTTTTGGTCTGCATAGGGCCAGAATCTGGCAAGATCTCCCAGCTTGGTTACAAGAGCGTCATAATCCCTATAATTGCCCCATCGGTCGGTGTTTTCCAGTTTGTATGCAGGGTTCTGATTTTCACTGATCGTATTGTTTAGCGCGCTGTATCTGGATGGATATGCTTCTGTCGGATACTGATAGTGGAACTCATAAGGACTGATTTTGGATTTGTGGATTCCGCCATACTCGAACCACAGTTTTTTTAAGGTCAGTTTTCCCCTGACGGTAGAGCTGTTGGGTATTCCCTGGCATAGCGCCTGGTTTTCATCTTCGTACTTGAAAATTGCTGATTTAATAGCCCGTGCGCCGGTTTTAGGACCTGTATAATTGCCTTCTCCATCACCATTGCAATCCTCAATGGCATACAGGTCGATGCGTGTCAGCTTCTTTAGCTTTACTTCCTGCACCCCCGACTTTGAGCCGCTCAACGCATCAGCCAGACTGGGATTGTTACCGAGCTTGGCGCTGAGACCATCCGTACGGTCCTCGGTCGTAAAAAACGCGACGTGGGTACGGGATGCGATGCTGTGCAGAAAATAGATTTCTTTTTCGCCATAGTTGTAGCTGACCATGTCGTCTTTATTGGAAGAAAGACTGCCGTAGTTGAAATTGACTTTGTTGTACGGATGCCGGTATCCGTACCAGGTGCCTGAACCGCCCGCAACCCTGGTATAGTTGAATTTGGTATAATTGCCGAAATCGTCCGGGCTTGGTCCGTTGAGTGTACGGTCAATATAGTCGGGACTGGTAATCTGGGTAATCAAAAACTGAGTCGCATAGGGAGCATTGGATTCATGTCCGAGCTTTCGGGCAGCATTCGCTTCGGTAGAAGCAGCATTGGTGAGGGTGGCTGTAAGGCCGTTTGTTGTTACTTCTCCCGGAGAAACACTGTACTGCATTTCTTTTTCATTGCGGGAGTTGATGGGTAGTCCATATACGTATTTTACACCATCGGTATTGTAGGTAACTACCTCTCCGATAGAATTTGGGTTGGAGCTGTGATAATAATTGCGGTCATAGCTGACCATACCGGTCCCGTCAAAAAGCTTCAGATTGCGTTGCTCTGTTTTGTATGCGGAGGCGAAATCACCCTGTTTGTGCATCTCGATATAGGAGCTTCGCAGGTTTCGTTCGGTATTTCTCCGGTCGCCTAAGTTGAGACTGATCGATGCGTCTGCAACATATCCGGTCAGGCGGCCTCTGACCGGAGTATCGGTTTCGGTCAGGTCAATCTGAGATGTTTTGTCTCCGGTAAATCGCAGCACAAATTTTTCATTGCTGGATTCCCTGTAGCTGTTGTCATCTCTGAAGCGGTAATTATTGATCGCATTATCTTCCCAGGCTCCGGACTCAAGCATATGATAGGTACCGCCCAGATTGGCTCCGACGGTAGTTACCAGGTTGGATGAACCTACTAGGGTACCGATAGAGGGAAGGTTAATATCAGCGCCTGCCCGTACGGTAAATGTTTCACTCACCGCTTTGTTCTGACGGTAAGTCCCCATTTCACTCCGGTAAGCTCTGAATGATCCTCCCAGAGCCTCTCCGCTTACCACAAACAGGTCATTGTTTGGAAAGGGAACAGGCAGAAATTTGTCTTTTTTGTCATACATCTGGTCATTTTCGGTAAAATAGTCCATGACCCAGTTTGCATTGCTCAGGGCATTTTCAGAATGCATATAACCTGTGACCTGTTTCTCACTATTTGTATTGTATTCCTGCTGTACATATGTTCCGGTAAAATATCCCTCAGGATCCATCGGAACCGGAAGTATGTTTACCCCTACTTCTACTTTGAGGTCCACGCCGAAGCCGTTATATGGATTTACGGATACAGGCATGGGAGTGGGCGTGTTAGGGCTTATGCTTAAAGTCGGGATCTTATTAGAGTAAAAAGTCCCCGAAACTCCTCCGGCACCGAAGCTGATCTGTGATTCGCCTATACCCCGCATTTGGGTGGTGGCCTGCTGGGTGGCTTCGGCTTTTTCCGCGGATGCCTGATTGTCGGCAGATTCCTGTTTCTGATTTTGCCCCTGTTGTTCTGTTTCCCCTTGCGATTGCTCACTGGTTGGCTTGTTCTTGGGGGCAGATTTCGACTTCAGAGCTTTCTCCAATATCGCTGCGGGATTGATGTCCGGCTTGAAGCCGACACGTCCGTTGCTGTATGAAAAATTGAGACTGACCATCCCGGCAAGGCTTGCTCCGGTATGAAAAGACCGGCCAAATCCCTGATAGTTATTGAACCGGATATTGACACCAGCGTTGAGACCGAGACCATTACCTTTGGTTTTTTCGTCACTGGCTTTGGAAAATAATTCAAAAGAAGCCCCTGTTCCGGCCGTGAGTGTCCAGTTTTTTGGCATCTTGGTATGGTATTTTACCGTTTGTCCGTTAAACTCATCCGGAAACCCGCGCTTTACCCTGTTGATTGATCCGGGATTCAGTGTCCAGCCTAAGCCTACCCAGCTGGCCTGAGCTTCGGTATTGATCTCATTGCTGTGATAGGAAAGCGTAACCGGATAGCCATTCGGGACATCCAGAAGAGGAATAGCGTAAGTAAAGCTTCCGTCAAATACATTCACCATATTGGTTGTGCCAACCGGCTCAAACGATCTGTACTCGGGCATGCTGCTGTGACCAGTGACGGCATGCACAAAGGTAGGGGCCAGCAGGTCAGCGAACAGGCTTAACAGGCAAAAAACTGCTATGGGGCGGCTGAATTTGCGGATTATTTTCATATCAGGTTTTACTGTATCTTAATCGGTAAAGAAGGTGATTCTAAATGGGATAGCACATAAGTGAAGTTTAAGGTGGAAACACCAAAAAAATCATCTTTATATTGAAATGTCAGCGTGTCCCCGTCATCCGGAGATTTAGGAAAGCTGATCAGGAAAATGTTTTGCTGCTGGAGTTCATAACCTCTTTCGTGGTGAAACAGAGAAACAGGAAGCGCTTCTGTGGTGGTTTTCAGACGGATGTTTTCCGGTAAGCGGAAGGACATAGTTTCGAAAAAGTCAAGATAGTCACGTGTGTTACCAACCTTTTGAGTGAAAAATTCTTTAGGTAGTCTGACAGAGAAAATAAAATGATATCCGTTATTGTATAGTGCAAGGAGACTGTCACGTTCCGTGTGCGAATAAGTGACAGTCTGGTTCAGTTCCTGCATTAGTAACAGTTCAGCCGGACGGTATAGGAGAGAAAACTCCATACCGTTAATCTGCCTGGTCTTAACATATCCGTTTGAAGGGTCGGAAAACCAGGTCGCATACTCCTCCGGGGCTTCAGGAGATCGTGAGCATGATGCTGTGAGCAGCATGAGCACGGAAAGAAATAAAAACAGGTGCCGGCTCATAAACCCCGATAGCGCTGGTTGATATATTCAATTACTTCATCGGTGAGATCATCGCCTTTTTTTGCAAAAAGGATATTGCCATTATCCGTAGAACCTAAGATAAAATCGTATCCGTTTTCCCGGCCATATTCCTGTATGAAGGAGTTTATCTGGTTTATTATCCCGGAGCTTAAGGTTGCTTCTTCTTCAAGCGCTTTTTTTTCTAAAGCTTCCTTATAGGCATACAGCTCATCTTCCTTACGGGATAGAATGGCTTCCCTGCTTTTTTTATCTCCGGCAGACAGCTTGTCTGCCTCTCTGTTAAACTCCCGGACTTCATTGTTAAAATGTCCGGACAGTGTGTCCAGATTATCCTGCCAGTTTTTCATTTTCCGGTCATATTCGGTTTTCCGGTCGGTGAGCCCCTGGTAACCTGCGATGACAGCCGCGTTGTTTACATAAGCGATTCTGGGTTGTGTAAAATAAAGCAGAACGCAGATCCCGACAGACAGAGTGCTTGCAATCAGGGAGAAATATAACAGGAAGGGCCTGGTACCTATAGACATTATCTATATTCTTTACTTGATTAAGAGGGTTTCTCGAGGGATTGAATATCCCGGTGTGAAGATAGATAATTACTTTTTATATACTAAATCAGAATAGTGTGGTTTGGTGTAATTTTAATGTATTAATTTGTTTGTTTTTTAAAGATTCAGGGGTGGCTTGGTGTCTATATAATTATTACTATTCAGATTATTGAGTCTGTGTGGTGCTGATTTTTTTTGTTTTGTATAGTACTTTATTAGAAAAGTAATAGTTGAATTTATGTAAGTAAAAATGTTTAATTATAGCTGCAGGCTACATTCTTTTGGGACTGGATTTCAGGTGAATCAGATAAATGGTCTATTTCGAAAAAGTATGCATCATCTTGTAATGAGGAGTTGCGTAGCTACGTCCTGAATAGTAAAACTTTTTACCGCCTGCCGAAGATCACCCTTCCTTCGAGAATCCCAAAGATGAATAGTTCGTCGCTGCGTTATATCAAATTCTGAAACCGGTTTTGCTTCAATATTTACAATTCAAGTACCCCGTCCGCGCACGCGTTGACGAAAGCAAAATCAATCAAACATATGAAAGAGTTTGTATAGTTTCATCGCTCCGTCAGTACCAGTATGTACTTTTACAAACAGATTAGGTAATCTTTGCTAAGCAAAAGTCTGCCATTCTCCCTGCTCATTTTATAGATCGACAAAGCGTCATTGCCGCAACCGCCTGTAATAGGGTTGCGACAATGATAAAAACCCATCAATAAAAATCTTATTCTGAATCGATTTGATTGTATGTGATTAAAAATGAGCTATTTAATAGGTGGCGATACCTCAATTAACTATGGGTAAGTGCGATGACTTGGCGGGAGCAAAAACACAAGTCTCACAACCCGCCGGGCAAATACCGAAGACTTGCGCCAGACAGGCTTCCGTTGCTTGTTGTGAGGTCTACAGCAACAGCTGCTCAACCACTCTGGGTACACCGGTACATGCTTTCTCTTCAATCATGAACAGGTTTTTGCGGGCGGGGAGAGAGGGCAGATTGGGATCAATAACATAGACCGGCGCTGCTTTTGGTACATAATTCACCAGACCAGCAGCCGGATATACCTGTAGTGAGGTGCCTGTTACCATAAACAGGTCTGCCTGTTCTGTAATGGCTATTGCTGTATCCATCATGGGAACAGGTTCGCCAAACCAGACGATGTGCGGGCGGAGCTGAGAACCTTTGCTGCAACAGTCTCCGGGGTTCAGCATCCGGTCCTTAAGATCATATATCAGCGACGGATCGGCGGTTGATCGTGCCTTAAACAGTTCGCCATGAAGATGAAGCACCGATGAAGATCCGGCCCGCTCATGAAGGTTATCGACATTTTGGGTAATGATATGGACTTCGTACTTTTCTTCCAGCTGTACAAGGGCATAATGCGCTTCATTGGGTTGTGCTTCCAGAGCAGCTTTACGCCGCATATTGTAGAAGTCCAGAACCAGAGACGAATTTTTTGCCCAGCCTTCCGGGGTGGCAACTTCCATAACATCATAACCTTCCCAAAGCCCGTCGGAGTCCCGAAAAGTTTTGAGGCCGCTTTCTGCGCTGATTCCGGCACCGCTCAGAACAACAATTTTTTTCATAAATGGCTGTTACTTAATCAAAATAAAAAACGCCCGATAATAGCGGGCGTTTATAGTTACTTCTTTTTAGTGGTCCTGACTGTCTTTTTTGCAGCTGTCTTTTTGGGGGTGGCCGGGGTCTTGGCTACCGTTGCTTTTTTTGCTGCGGCTTTGGCGCCTCTTCCTTTTTTCTCCGGTGCCTCTTCTGCCATTTTAAGGCATTCTTCCAGTGTGAGGGAAGCAGGTTCCACATCTTTCGGAATCTTGATATTCTTTCCTAAAGCTGAGATGTATGGCCCGAAACGACCGTTCAGGATTTTTACATCAGGATTTTCCTCAAAAACCTTGATTTCTTTTTCCGCATCCGCTTTCCGTTTCTTTTCAATCAGCTCGATGCAGCGGGCTTCATCTACACTCAGCGGATCGTCTTCTTTGGTAAGTGAATAAAACTTTCCGTCGTGCCGGATATAAGGACCAAAACGCCCTACCGCAACAGTCATATTTTTACCTTCGTAGCTGCCGACTTCTCTCGGTAGCTTGAAGAGCTCAAGTGCTTCTTCCAGTGTCACGGTTTCAATCAGCTGACCTTTTCTCAGGCTGGCAAACTTGGGCTTTTCTCCGTCCTCGGTCTGCTCGCCAAGCTGCGCCAGCGGTCCGAAACGCCCGAGGCGGACAATGACTTTAAGACCTGTTTTAGGATCAATACCAAGCTCTCGTCCCGTGTTGACTTCCGAACGATCGATAGCTTCCGTACTTTCTACTTTCTGATGAAATGTTTTGTAGAAATTATCGAGCATATTGTCCCATTTCTTCTTGCCCTGTGCAATTTCGTCAAATTCTTTTTCAACAGAAGCCGTAAAGCTATAGTTGGTTACATTGGGGAAATACTGAACCAGAAAGTCGTTGACAATCATTCCGATGTCATTGGGAAACAGCTTGTTCTTTTCTGCTCCCGTATTTTCAGTGATTGTCTTGCTTTTGATGCCTGATTTATCCAGAGTCAGCTCCCGGAGCGCGCGCTCTTTTCCTTCACGGCTTTCTTTGATTACATAGCCTCTTTTCTGAATAGTAGAGATCGTAGGGGCATAGGTGGAAGGACGGCCGATACCCATTTCTTCCAGCTTTTTTACCAGACTGGCTTCCGTATACCGGGCAGCAGGTCTGGTAAAGCGTTCCAGTGCCCTGACCTGATTCATGGCAAGCTGCTGTCCGATAGAAAGAGGAGGAAGCATGCCGGATTTTTCATCATCGTCATCGTCATCGTCAGACGATTCTATATATACTTTAAGAAATCCTTCAAACTTGATCACCTCGCCTTTGGCTACAAAATGCTGATCGGAAGTTGAAATTCCGATGGTTGCCGTAGTACGCTCCAGCTCGGCATCCGCCATCTGCGAAGCGATGGCCCTTTTCCATATGAGCTCGTACAGGCGCTGCTCGTTGCGCTCTTCGCCGGCTTCATGATTGGAAAAGCTGGTTGGTCTTATAGCTTCGTGCGCTTCCTGTGCCGATTCGGATTTGGTTTTGTAAATTCTGCGTTGACCGTATTCGCTGCCATACTCCCGGCTGATCTCGCTTTTGGCAGAAAGCAAAGCTTCTTCAGACAAGTTGAGGGAGTCGGTACGCATATAGGAAATCTTTCCTGCTTCATACAAGCGCTGTGCCAGTGTCATGGTCTGGGCAACGCTAAAGCCCAGCTTGCGGCTGGCTTCCTGTTGCAGAGTAGAAGTGGTAAAAGGAGGAGCCGGGGATTTTTTTGCCGGTTTTTTTTCGAGATTGGTAATCGAAAACTCTGCTCCCTGACATTTATTCAGAAATGCCTGTGCGTCTGCTTCATTTTCAAAACGCTCCGGCAACTCAGCGTATAGCTTCTGACCGTTTTCCAGAAAGAATATGGCTGTAACGCGAAAAGCGGATTTTGTCTGGAAGCGCTCTATCTCTCTTTCCCGCTCAACGATAAGCCGTACCGCTACGGACTGTACCCTGCCGGCCGATAATCCGGTTTTTATCTTTTTCCACAGAATGGGAGAAAGCTCGAAGCCCACAAGACGGTCAAGTACCCGTCTGGCCTGCTGTGCGTACACCAGATCGAGATCAATGCCCCTCGGATTCTGTATTGCATTCAGAATAGCGTTTTTGGTAATTTCTCGGAAAACAATCCTGCGTGTTTTAATATCGTTGAGGTCCAGTGTCTCTTTCAGATGCCAGGATATGGCTTCTCCTTCACGGTCGTCGTCAGTCGCCAGCCATACAAGCTCCGCTTCTTTTGCCAGTTTTTTCAACTGCTGAACGACTTCTTTCTTATCGGCCGAAACTTCATAGGTGGGCTTAAACCCATGCTCTATATCTATGGCTTTATCACCCTTTGCCAGATCCCGGACATGCCCGTAGCTGGATTTGACCACAAAATCTTTACCCAAATAACCTTCTATGGTTTTTGCCTTCGCCGGAGACTCAACAATTACAAGATTTTTAGTCATAAAATATTTTTCTTCTTTTCGAGATTGATTCAAATATGTGGAATTTTTCGTATAAAATGCAAATATTAAAACATCCCAATAACATTTAATTTCTAATTTTGATTTTTTACCAATAAAGAAGGATCGCTAACAAATTGTTCCATGCCATATAACTTGTATTTACTCAGACATGCCAAGTCAGACTGGTCAGTACCTGGTCAGAAGGATATAGACCGGGAGCTGAACAGCAGAGGGCTTAATGATGCTCCGCGCATAGGCAGAAGGCTCCATGATTTGGGAGTAAGACCCGAACGGGTTATATGCAGTCCCGCCCGGCGCACAAAAATGACGGCGCTGTATGTATGCGAACAGTTGCACTATGATCAGGACAGCATAGTATATTCAGAAGATATATATGAGGCGAGCATGCGGACACTGCTGAGCGCCATTAACGGGCTGGATGACAACTGGCGGTCGGTAATGCTGATCGGACACAATCCCGGACTTACATATCTGGCCGAATATATGTCCCGGCAGGAGCTTGGAAATATCCCCACATCCGGGGTTATCAATCTGGAGTTTGATGTGGATTCATGGCAGGAGGTTTCCGGTGGATCTGCCATTGTCAAATGGTTTATCTATCCGAAAATGCTCACATAAAGTCTGCAATTATGCAGAATTGGTATGCCTTGTTCCACAATTTTAAAGCTGCTTACCACATCATATTCCGTTGTCTGAAATAGTTTTCTTTCAGTGTAAGAAAGTTTTCCGGTTGCAAATCTTTAAACTCTACCGGTTTGGTAAGATAGGCCAGTACATTCTTGTACGTAGTAGATCGAATAATATCATTGGGGTCGGATGAAGAGGTAACAATGGAAAACTGGCATTGCTTAAAGATTTTCGGGTGAAGCTCCTGGCTCATTTTGTCGATCAGCTCAAAGCCATTGTATTTAGGCATATTCAGATCGAGAAAAATCATTTCCGGCAAATCGGAAGCCTGAGGGGATTGTGTTTTAAACCAGTTGAGAGCAATAGCCGGTCCCTCAAAAACAATCACTTCTTTCGCAAATCTGGCATGATGTATAGCCTGCTTAAGCAACAAAACGTCAATAGGATTGTCTTCTATCAAGCAAACTTTACCAAAATAATAATTATCCATAAAAGTTATACTGGCGATTTGTTATGACCGATGCATGCTTTTACGCCATAAACAATATAAAGTTATTGACGAAATATAGTAAATAATTACAAGACGGTATTTTGCGAATAAAAAATTGAAGTATGTTAACCTAGGGGATTTTGGTGTTTGCAAAAGTGATTGAAATAAAGTGCTTTATGAATATAAAAAAATATCAGAGGAAATTGCCGAATACACATACCAGTGTTTGGAAAACGGTCGTAATGGGCGGGAGAGAGGAATAGTGTGTGCAGGAGCAGCCTAAAAAGGGTACCTGACTAGCGGGCCCCGTAGTTTCGCTTATTGCTTTTGGTTCTTCTGGCGGCATGTTTTCTACGTTTTTCCGCTGTTTTTTCTGCTTTTTTTCGGGTTACCTCATTTCGTTTATCTTTCGTTTTACGCTCTTTCTCAATCTTTTTCATGTAGTCCTTGTAGGCTTTGCTCTGCGTTGCATCCTGATTGAGCGCATCAAGGTCCTTCTGGCTTCCCATTCCTCTGTTTCGTTCTTTTTTTACCTTGATTTTTTTTGTTTTTCCCCCGTCTTCATCCTGAGCAAAGGATTGGATACCAGCCAGCGAAAAGAAAGAAGCCAATACGATTATAAGAAGTCGATACATACGAAAACAAAACAGTTTATGGTCAAATATAACAGATATCAGATTATTCAGCACATCTGCCAGGACTAATTTTCCATAATTGTGATCACAGCTCTCCTGTTTAACCAACGGTTTTCCGGATTGTCAGAGCCATCCGGGTTCTCATTGGGCACCAGAGGTTCTGATTCTCCATATCCCTGCCCGGACATACGCTTCCTGCTAATGCCTTTTTTTGCCATATAATCGATAATCGCTCTGTATCGTTTTTTACTTAAGCTGAGATTGTATTCTTCGCTGCCCTTGCTATCGGTGTGTGCCGCTATGAAAATTGTAAGTTCAGGATATCCCGTCAGAAGACGGGCCAGACTGTCAAGGCTGCCGGAATTCTTTTCTATAAATTTTGTATCGTCAAAGTCATAATTCAGTACAATTTTCAGTTCACCTGAATATTCTTTTATAGGCATGTCTTTGCTCAGGGTACGTGTTTTCTGCGCTTCCAGTTCTTTGTATAGCTTGGAAACCGTATGAGAATGTTCGCTTTCAATATCATTTACTGTATTGCCGGCTTCTGTTTCCATTGCCAGCGCTGTAACCGATGAATCTGCTGCTTCGGTCTTGTCAAAGTAGAAATCGATCACAGCCAGTGAAAAATCCCGTGTTCTGATTTCCTGTGTGGAAGTGGAGTAATCGTCAGTTGTAAATGTTTTGCTCAGAATTTTTTGAGGAGTGCTCCGGAAAAGTAAAAGGACAGTATCCTTATCATAAATAGCTGCTCCAAGGTATATTTTATCAGGATCAATCAGATATGAATTGTCGGCAGAGGGCAGCTCTTTGTATCTGCCTGCCTGAATCAGTGTGTTTTCACGTGCGGGAACAGGCTTGCTTCCCGAGCGCATCAGATTAGTAATGATTGCTTTATTGAGGGCGCTCGCCGAATCAGCTGATAGCCGGACAGCATGCTGAACGGAGTCGCCGTTGAAAGCATATTCATCATCTTTCCGGTAAGCATTCTCAGGAAACTGAAGGGAAGGCTTTTCAAACAGCCTGATCACAGCGTCTTTTAGTGGCACTTTTGCTTCTTTTCCGGCATAGGCATTTAATTTTACAAGCATCAGATCCCTGGTAAAGCTGTATTCATATATATCATCGCAGCAGGTTTCGCTTGTGAGATGATATCCTTCCGGTCGGTTTGATACCAGAAAACCCGCATTACGGTCGCCCCGGATGGAAAAATAGGAGTCATCAACCCGGGTGTTTAATGGTTTTCCCATATTGACAGGAGCAGTCCATATGTTGAAAGCCCCCTCTGAACGGAAAATATCATAGCCGCCGAATCCGTAGTGATAGTTTGAGCTGAAATACAGATTACCGGATGTGCTGTCATAATAGGGAGTTATTTCATCTCTTAGTGTATTAATGTCTTTTCCGAGGTTAGAAGGAGCCCGATATCCGCCTCTGGGGTCAATTACCGAGCACCAGATATCAAGGCCGCCGCGCCCTCCCGGGCGGTTTGAGGTATAAAACAGTACCTCATATTTATTGCCTTTGTTTTCTACCAGAGAAATATGCGGCTGTGTGGACGTATAGCCTTTTCTGTTGATGGAGGCCGGCAACTTTTTAGGCTTCGAAAATCGCTCGTTTTCATAGTTGCTCATATAAATATGACACAACATGCTTCCGTCCGTATCTTCTATGCACCGTGTAAAATAAAAACGCTTTTTGTCCGGACTGAAAGAGCCGTTGGCGTTATTTTCAAATCTGGTATTTACATTGGGTAAAAGAGTATTGGGGCCCCAGGTATGACCGTCATAACCGGAAGAATACAATTTTACCATGTAATGATGAGCTTCATCCGGCTCTACTGTCAGTACGGTGTCAGATTGCAGTGAAGAATATATTAAAACTGAATCGGATAAAAGGGTGGGCGCAAAGTCACTATATGCCGAATTTACATTGTCACCAAGATGAGCTACATTATAAGGGTTGGTTTGGGTAAAGTTTTTCTGAGCCCACTGGCAGGATGCGATTTCATTTTCTGCAATCTTTTTATAATTCTCCTTTCTGGTGTCTCTGTACTTGCTTTGCGCAAACTTTCTGAAGGCATTTTCCGCTTCTTTATACTTCTCATTGTATTTCAGGCACTCAGCATAGCGGAACAAGGCAATGGTTGTAACCTTGTCACCATCCATATCTACATGCTTTTTATACCATTTTTCAGCGTTTTTATAATCTCGTGAGAAAAAATATGCGTTCGCCAGCTCCAGCACATATTTTTTATTGCCAGGATGCGCCTCAACCAGCTCCAGCATATGTCCTACAGCATTATAATAACTGCCTTTGGATACCATGCTGGCGCCTACCTGATGCTTTTTATCAGGACTGAGTTGCCGTACAGGCCGTTCCTGACCAAAGGCTGTTGGTATTACTAGACAGAGGTAGATAAAAAAGATAAATGCTTTCACTGCGTAAACGTTTTATTAAAAGAATTTACATGGAACGGTATGCTGATAGGGTAATGCTCTTTTCAGGAAACCATAATATGTAAGTACGATCTCAAAGGCACCGATTCTGGCTCTGTCCTTCACTTCCGGAGAGTTTCTGATATCCAGCAGAGAGCTTTGGGTGGCATCATAGCTTATGCCAATATGAATATTATGATATTTTAAACCGCCGTAAAGGATAAGCGCATCCTGAACACGCGTCCAGAGTCCGGCCTGAACAACGATCAAATCAGGATTGTCGGTCAGCGCGTATTCCAGCATGGCGCCCATATCTATATTACGAGCTCTGGTCTGGGTCATAAACATAATCTCAGGGCGGAAATACAGACGATTGATAATTTTCTGTCTGCCGCCGATCTGTATAAGCCCCCGGTTCTTTAGTTTGTTAAGATCATCCTCCACACTCACAGCAAAGTTTTCCTTAGGTCTTAGCAGATTGAAAAAAGATACGCCTGCATGAAGGTCTGTCCCCGGGGCAAGCCGGAACCGGTAAAACAAACCTGCATTTAGATTGAAATAACTAAATGACTGATGTATGCCAGGCTCACCGGAAGAAATGCCCGGGTTGAGCTGATAATCGACAATCTGATTTCCAAAGTAGAGGCTTGAGTAATCAATCCGTTTTTGCACCATACCGAACTGCGTTCCGATAGAAAGCTTGTGCCTCTTCTGAGGATCTAGTGTTTTGATATAGCTTAGCGAACCATATATGGAATTGTTGGTAAATGTTTCGCTCCCCATCTGATCTCTGAAAACAAGAATTCCGACACCGATTTTATCACCTTTGAGCACAGGCGGCAACAGGTTGACATCGGCACCGAAAGCAACTGTTGAGAAAGTCGCATTGGCCTGTCTCCACTGATTCCGGTAGATGGCGTTGAGACGGATATCCTGTTTCATAAAACCCGTTAATGCCGGATTGACCGGAAGAGGAGTATTAAAAAACTGTGAGAAGTGGATATCCTGCCCGACGGAAGCCACATGTGCAGAAATGATCAATAGTATTATATAAAAAATCTTCATCTTCCTATCTGATTAAAGCTATTTTACCGCTTTGGGTGATGATTTCCTGATGATAATCCCGAGCCCTGACATAATATACATAGGATCCTATAGGCTGCTCGCTTCCTCTGAATGTCCCGTCCCATATGGCATTAAGATCATTGCCTGCATCAAATACAAGTTCTCCCCAGCGATTGTATATCCGAAACTCCAGAAGCTCTTCTATACCTTTGTAAAACAGATAAAGTCCATCGTTGGTACCATCATTATTGGGACTGAACGCATTGGGAAGCAGAAGGTATACCTTAAGATCCAGCTTCTTGAAGGCGGTATCGCTGCAGCCAAATTCATTATAGACAACCTGATGAATGGCTACTTCAGAAAAAGCAGCAGAGTAGGTATGTTCAGGATTATTATTGTCAGGATCAGTAATAGTCAGGCTATCTCCGTCCCCCCAGACCCATAGCCAGCGTATGGCTCCGGTTGATTCATCAAAAAACTGAACAGGTCTTTGTGTAATAAGCTCATTTTCGATATAATGGAAACCGGCTCGCGGAACAGGATTAACCACAACCGATTTGATAACCGTATCAGCACATTGAGAAACGCTGTCGGTAACATACAGTTTCACATCGTAAACTCCTTCTTTTTCATATATATGAACCGGGTTGCGGGCATAACTGGTGTCATTTACATCCAGTATCCAGGTAAGACGGTCTATCGTGCTGCCGTCCACAGTGGTGGCTGACTGATCAAAAAAGCGCACAGGCTGGCCTGCGCAAACCGGGTCAAGGGCGGTAAAATCTGGTACAGGCAGCGGATATATTTGTACCGGCATAACAGTGTCTCTGCGGCAGTTATACGTATTGTTAATCAGCTCAACGTATACATTGTATGTGCCTTCCTGAGAATATATGTGAAAAGGGGTGAGCCCTGTGGATGTTTGATTTTCAGGGTCTGCGTGCATATCACCAAAATCCCAGAATATGTCATCAACCATACCTTCCTCTACTGCCTGACAGGTGTAAAAGAAATAGGTTTCCCTGTTGACACATAGATTTTCGGGACATATGATCGGATCCGGCATTTTGCCGATACTTTTCATCTCCGATTTGGTATAAGTACATCCATCCGTATTGGTAGCACTATAGGATAAACGGTATAGTCCCGGATCGGAAAGGAAGAAGATCGTATCTTTCGAAAACTCATCAATGAACTCGTAATGATCTCCATCTCCATCGTGCGAATGGAGATATTTTTCTACCTTCCATTTCATATCGCTGGCAGGGCTGCCTGATATGAGATCAGAATTCAGCCGGAGCGTATCATCGGTACAACCACCGACAAGCTCAGTGTCCATTGAGAAGTGCTCAAAAATATCGACGGTATCGCGGAAAATACGCCAGCAGCTGAGTGTATCCCGGTCCAGGAGACGATTGTACATCATCTGAAGAGAAAATATATATGACTTACCCGCGGAGTCAGAAGGGAAATTGTACGTAAGATCATAATAGAACTCACCGTTGTCATTACGTTTGAGACGTACTGTCTGCCTTGAGGAGCTGTCATTGTCAGCCCGTACAATCAGATTGTTATTTACCCGCCATACAAGGGAGTCAATGTATTCTCCTCTAGGGCTCTCCAGTATGATAGTATCATAGGAGCACATAATGGTTGGCGCAACAACAAAATGTTCAACAGGAAGAGTCTGTTTGATTTCGTGGTCATAACTTCGCTCACATTGTGTTTTATCCCGGATAGTTAAGGTTGCGGTATATACACCGTCTACGGGGTATCGATACTTCTGAACCCCGCCGTTTTCTGTGAACTCTTTTATGATGCCGTTTCCGAAATCCCATTTCCAGTACTCGATTCCCCAATGACTATAAGATCTATCTGTAAATAAAAGCGAGTCGTTTTCATTGCAGTACAAGGATGGAAGGTAATAGGCGTCGATCGGATCCATGACAAATCGCTGTATAATTGTATCACAACCATACTTGTCATATATTCTTACAGATATGGTGTCAATAGTTTCTACTACGATAGAGTCAATATTCCGTTCACCCGTTGACCATTCAAACCGGACTGGGGATGTACCCCCTGTGGTATCCCGAAGATGAAATACGGTTTGGGGATTATCGCATTGAAAAAACTGAGAAGGTTCCAGTATTTGACCATAGGGATTATCGTGGATGTATACGTCTTTTGACAGCGTGCTTGTGCAGTTGTATTCATTGATAATGGTTACCGTAACAGTATGCCAGCCTGTATCGCTTGGGGTCCATTCCGTATTGATATATCCGGGATTTCCGGGATAATAGATTGGCCGCCGGTAGCCTATCCCAAATCGTTCCCGGTATACCGGCATATTGTTTACCGTTACGATATATTCTTTAATACCGCAGATCTCGGCAGTGCTTGCATCACGTAAATACAAACGTTTATGCTTGCAGGAATCCAGCGGGATAAAATCAGCTTCGGGCTTGTCACAGACCTTTACTTCTTTGGTGATACTGCTTTTGCATCCTTCGGTATCTTCAACATCCAGACTTACATGATAAACACCGCCTTTGGTAAATGCATGAGTTGGGTTTTGAAGGGTCGAATAATTGTCTTCTCCGCTATCTTCATCTCCAAAATCCCAATTCCATTTTACAATGGAGCCGTTGGACGAAGTAGATTTGTCTGAAAACCCGATCTGATCCAGGGCGCAAAGAATTGGAAAAGAAAAGTCTGCTTTGGCAGAGCTCCGCAGGTTGAATGTAATAGATGAATCCGAGCAGCCATTAGCGTCGGTAACCTTCAGGAAATAATAACCTGATCCCTTGGTAATGGTCGGAGTAGTTTCTCCTGTGTTCCAGAGATAGGTATATGGCTCCCTGCCACGGGTAATGGTCGGGATAATTTCCTTGGTCGTATTGCACGGGATGGCCTCGCTTTCCGGAAGAGTCACTTTGGGCAATGCGTTTACTTTGATCTCGTAGGTAACCGTAGTCTGTCCGATGATAGGACAATTATTATCTTCGGCCGTAACAGTGAAATAGTACGATCCGCCGGTAGTTCCCGGAGGAACCTTCCAGCAAAACTCAGCATTAGGATTTGTTGAAGCCGGTTCGGGAGTAAATTCAGCACCGGGGATTCCCTGATTCCAGGAAAGCTTTACCTGCTGCCCGTCCGGATCATGGGCACTGATTTGCATGCATATTTCTTCACCTGCACATACCTCAACGACTTGGGGTGTCAGGACAGGATTGGCATTGCTGAGATCCTGCGCGATCAGCTGAATATCTCTCATGACGCTGCCCACAAGCTGTCCGTCACGATATTCTTCAACCAATATAGCGGTTACGGATGTTTCCTGCCGGGTTGGGGAAATTATGATGGCGCCACTTTGCGGATTGATGGAAAAAGGAGGGTTGGAAGTAAGCGGATTGGTAGCGCTAAACGGAGCTTTGTATTCTACAAGTCCATTCTTTTTTGAACGGGGGGTAATGGTTTTATAGACAATACGGTCCCCGTCTTCTTCCCTGACTCCCGGGCTAAGGTAGCTGCTCTCATTAATTGTAATAAATGATACAGGCATATTCCCGAACTCCGGAGAGTTATTGTTGTCAAAAGCCAGATTGTTAAGCCTTGCTTCGATATAAATACTTGTGGTCTGCGGATCGATAATATTGGTAATGCCGGCATTCCGGAATTCGTCGAGACGGCTCCAGCTGAAAACCCAGTCACTGCATTTGCCGGGAAGCTCGACTATGCCCTTATAGACATATCGTTCGATACCTATTTCCCGCCCTCCCTGGCATATCGAGGGCCGGCTTGGGCATACCGGACTTATTTCTTCCTTCGATACCGGGTTTACCCGGAATGAATTCTGAATATTGCAGCTTAAGGAACCATAGTCAATCTGATATTGGGAAGCAACATTCTGCCCTGCACAATCCCGGTAAATGTCCAGTGTAAATTCATATCGGTTGCCACTTATATGTTTGTAAGAAATATCAGCGCCGACAATGTGGGTTGCGTAAGACCACCTCAATGTAAAAAGCAGAAATATGGGCGCCAAACATAAAAGTTTTTTCATTCTGTTTGGATTAGGTTAAAAACAGATTTAGGATTTATAACAAAAGTATGAAAAAATGACGATACAAAAGAAATACTTTAGCTCCTTAGGAGCTAAAGATAAATTCATAAGATGTAAATTGTCTTTAATTATTTATATATCTTTTTTCGTATAGGTAACCGATTTGCCCGCTTTTTTATTACGTTTTCCCAGAATCACGGGAAACTTTCTCTGTACACGTATATCTTTTTGGTTTTTACGTTGCTGTTTTCGCTGTTCTTTCATTTGAGCCCGGGCTATGGCTTGTTCATATTTCCAGTTTTCCCGCCGGATTTTTCGGTCTTTAGGGGGAAGTTGCCTTGATTTTAGACGGAATTCCCGTCTTGATACTTTTCCGTCATCCACTATTTGCTGGGCGGTACTTTTATAACTTAACAAGCAAACCAGTCCCATTACAACCAACACACTTTTCATAGCCCTACAGTTACTTCTAATAATAAACCGGTTCATCTTCTTTTTTGTTAAGAAGACAGGAGAACCGCACTTTTTAAACATGGCAGAAGCTCGCTTCTGAAATATTCTATGGCATATTTTCAATTGAAATCATAGCTTTGCACTATGCTAACGAATGCGAAAAAGTATTTGCTGATCATTTTCTGTCTGTTTCGGGTTTTTTCCGGTCTGGGGCAGGGTTCTTCTATTCTGTGGGAAATCTCAGGCAATGGTTTACAAACTTCCTCCTATCTGATGGGAACTATTCATATCAGTGATAGCCGTGTTTTTGAATGGAATGACAGCCTGATGATCTGCTTTGAGCGATGCGAAGTAATGGCCGGTGAGCTGCAGATGAATGATATAAAGCCTCAGGAGCTTGCTGCAGCTATAAAAATGCCCGGAGATACCACTCTTATGTCGCTTATCGGAAAAAAAGAATACAAAAGAGTGAAAAAATATGTAAAAAAGCAGTGTGGGGTAATGGTTTCTATGGTTATAAACAAGATCAAGCCCGTATATACCATGCTTTTTATCAGCCAGGGAAAATCAGGACAGCAACCGGAAAATAACGAGGCTGGAGAAGCGCTCGATCTGTATTTGCAAAATCTGGCTCTGGAACGGGGGATGAACGTGATGGGGCTTGAGACTCCCCGGGAGCAGCTTCAGGCCCTTGAAGTAATGTCGCTTGCTGAGCAGGCTGATTTATTGCTTGAAAGTCTTAAAGGGACAGAGGAGCCGGCTTATAATCCGCTGGAAGCCATGATTCAGGCTTACCTGATGCAGGATCTGGACAGTCTTTACCGTTTGTTTGTTGAGGAAAGCCTTCCTGAAAAGCTTATGGAATCTCTGATTTACAGGCGAAATGCCGTCATGTTTGACCGAATGATTCCTCTCATGCGGCAGAGTCCGGCTTTTATTGCTGTAGGGGCTGCGCATCTGCCCGGAGATAAAGGCCTTCTTGCTTTGCTTGTCAGGGAAGGCTTTATCATAAGACCGGTAAATTGCCGTGCAACTGTCGATTAGGTTTTTGTTTTGATTGTTTAAAATATAACACAGTAAAGTGGAGAAAAATTATTCTGCAATTATTGCTGAGGAACTCAGCATCCGGGAAGTACAAGTAGAGGCAACTATCAAACTGCTGGACGAAGGCGCAACAGTTCCCTTTATTTCCAGATATCGAAAAGAAGTGACTGGTAGTCTGGACGAGGTGGCCATAACGGCAATCAGGGAACGAAATCAGCAGCTGATTGATCTTGATAAAAGGAGAGAAGCTATTCTGAAGTCCTTGAATGAGCAAAATGTGCTTTCTGAGGAATTGAGAGAAAAGGTCAATAAAGCCGTGACTATGTCCGAACTGGAAGATATTTATCTCCCATATAAGCCTAAAAGGCGTACCAGAGCTACAATTGCAAAAGAAAAAGGACTGGAACCACTGGCTGATCTTATTTTTGCACAGGAGCTGAATGATCTGGAAAGTTTAGCCAGCCAGTATATCAATGCGGAAAAAGGTGTGGAAAGTATTGAGGAAGCGCTTGCCGGCGCCCGGGATATTATTGCCGAAAAGGTAAATGAGGACGGAGAAGCCAGAAGCAAAGTACGGGAGCTGTTCTACAAGAAGGGCAGGATACGATCTTCGGTGATCCCCGGTAAAGAGGAAGAAGGACAAAAATATAAAGATTACTTTGAATGGGAAGAAGCGATCGATAAAATCCCTTCGCATCGTATGCTGGCTATGAGACGGGGTGAGAAGGAGATGATTCTTAGTCTTGAGATTGCTCCGGAAGATGAAGAGACGCTGGGTATTCTTGAGAGGCAATTTGTCCGAGGCAGAGGAGTAGCAGCCGAACAGGTGCAGCTGGCAGTGAAGGATAGCTATAAGAGGCTTTTGAAACCCTCTATGGAGACCGAGGTAAGACTTGGATCCAAAGGTAAAGCGGATGAAGAAGCGATAAGAGTTTTTGCGGCCAATGCAAAGCAATTGCTGATGGCTCCTCCGCTTGGTCAAAAGAATGTGCTGGCTATTGATCCCGGATTCAGAACAGGTTGTAAAGTTGTTGTATTGGACCGGCAGGGAAAATTGCTGCATTATGAGGCTATTTTCCCAAATGAACCTCAGAAGCAGATTGCGAAGTCTGAAGCATCGATTAAACACTTATGCCAGGAGTATGATGTAGAGGCGATTGCTATTGGTAACGGAACGGCAAGCCGTGAGACCGAAGCTTTCGTAAAGAAGTCCGGGATACCTGTCTCTATACCGGTTATAGTAGTGAATGAAAGTGGTGCGTCCATCTATAGTGCCTCCGATGTTGCCAGAGCAGAATTTCCTGATCATGACGTAACTGTAAGAGGAGCTGTTTCGATCGGACGAAGACTGATGGATCCCCTGGCTGAGCTGGTAAAGATTGATCCAAAATCAATAGGGGTGGGCCAGTATCAGCATGATGTGGATCAGAACGGGTTGAAAAATATACTTACTGATACCGTTATGAGCTGTGTAAATGCAGTGGGGGTAGAGGTAAATACGGCCAGTAAGGAAATTCTTACCTATATCTCAGGGCTCGGGCCGACACTGGCTCAGAATATAATTGACTATCGCAATCAGAACGGTCCGTTTAAATCAAGGGAAGCGTTGAAAAAGGTGCCAAGAATGGGCGATAAGGCATATGAGCAGGCCGCTGGTTTTCTCCGTATCCGGGAATCAGCGCATCCGCTGGATTCAAGCGCGGTGCACCCGGAGACCTATAACATAGTGGAAAGAATGGCCGAAGACCTGAATGTGGATGTAAAAGCCTTGCTGGAACAAAAAGAGCTACGTCAGAAAATTAATATAAAAAATTATGTAACGGATACCGTAGGTATGCCTACGTTATTGGATATACTTTCTGAGCTTGACAAACCCGGCAGAGACCCAAGAGAAAAGTTCGAGATTTTTCAGTTTGCTGAAGGAATCGAGAAAATGGATGATTTGCGCTTGGGGATGAAATTGCCGGGAATCGTAACGAATATAACAAAGTTTGGAGTATTTGTAGATATCGGAGTGCACCAGGACGGTCTTGTTCATATAAGCCATCTGGCTAACAAATTTGTTGCGGATCCTGCAGAGGTGGTGAAAGTACATCAGCCGGTTCAGGTTACCGTATTGGAAGTAGATATACCGAGAAAACGGATTAGTCTTTCTATGCGTGATGATGCTGCGGCAAGCAGTCCTAAAGAAAAGGGAAAGGCTTCTTCATCAGACAGTAAGACTGCCAAAAGGAATGAGAAAGAAGTAGAAGGCGACTTGCAAAGCAAGCTGGCAATGCTGAAGGGAAAATTTAAAAATTAACCGGATAAAAGGAGGTAAAGTAAAAAGCACAGAATGAAAATTCTGTGCTTTTTGCTTTTATGATTTAAACTCTTTCAGATTCAGTTTTAACTTCTTTTACATCCTTCTTCATGTAAGTAGGACATGTATAATGACGGCAGGACGAAAATCCAATAACAACCAAAGCAAATAAGAATAGTCTAAGTTTCATGATCAATAACGTTTAGGTAATAGCACTTGATTTATCGTTTCAATTACGCATTCTTAATGTCAAAGTTACAATAAAAAAACAACAAATCCTTTATTCAATTGTTAATTTTTCATTAATAAATGATTGACTTGTATTATTCAAAGACTCTTCTTAAAACGAAGAGTCTTTGAATTTGTTTCCATTTTTTATTGCAGAGCAGCGACACCTGGCAATGTTTTACCTTCCATATATTCCAGAAGGGCTCCGCCGCCGGTTGATACATAGGAAACTTCATTGCCAAAACCGAGATTGTTAATCGCAGATGCGGAATCTCCGCCTCCGATTAAAGAAAATGCTCCGTTTTGCGTAGCTTTTACGACAGCTTTTGCTACAGCTACTGTGCCTTTTTCAAAGCTTGTCATTTCAAATACGCCCATCGGACCATTCCAAAGGACAGTTTTTGAGTTTGCGACGATTTCTGAAAACTTTGCTGCTGTTTTTGGTCCGATATCAAGTCCCATCCAGTCATCTTTAATGTTTTTGCTGTCTGATACTTCTATATTGGCATTGTTGTCAAACTTGTCTGCAATAACGGTATCTTCAGGAAGAATAAGATTTACACCTTTGTCCTTTGCTTTTTGAATTAATTCTTTTGCAAGGTCAACTTTATCGAGCTCAACGATAGAGGTGCCGATATTTCCTCCCAATGCCTTGGTAAAAGTATAGGACATACCACCGCCGATAATAAGGTTGTCAACTTTATCAAGAAGACGTTCAATGATAAGAATTTTGTCAGATATTTTGGCTCCGCCCATAATTGCCGTATAGGGCTTTTGCGCATTACCAAGCACTTTTTCAGCATTATCAAGCTCTGCCTGCATGACATAACCACAGACTTTGTCAGTAAAAAACTGTGCGATGACAGCGGTAGATGCATGTGCTCTGTGCGCAGTTCCAAAAGCGTCATTGACATATACATCTCCGTATTGAGCCAGCTTTTGCGCAAAGTCTTTATCACCTTTTTCTTCTTCTTTATAAAAACGAAGATTTTCGAGAAGAAGAATTTCTCCCGGTTTCAGAGATGCAGCCAGTTTTTTCGCTTCATCACCGATACAGTCGGGGGCAAAGTGTACAGTGGTCTTAAACGTATTTTCAAGATAGTTGATCAGGTGCTTCAGCGAATATTTTTCGGAAGGTCCATCCTTCGGGCGTCCAAGATGTGACATGAGAATGGCAGATCCCCCGTCCTTTAAAATTTTGTTAACAGTAGGAATTACAGCTTTTAGTCTGGTATCATCCGTTATCTCAAACTTTTCATTCAGTGGCACATTGAAGTCGACTCGTATAAGCGCTTTTTTTCCGGAAAAATTATAGGTGTCTACTGTTTTCATTATTTTTTTATTTGATAAAAAAGATCGTTCGTAAAAATAAAAAAAAGGCGGAATAAGTTGCCGCCTTTTTTAGTAAAATGATTTTTTATAAACTATTCCCCGTGCATCCAGGCTTTTTTAGCCAGCAGCTCTTCATCACTTTCTCTCATATCCGGATCGTCAACGCAACAGTCAACAGGGCATACAGCAGCACATTGCGGCTCCTCGTGAAATCCGGCACATTCTGTACATTTGCTGGATACAATATAGTAAAACTCTTCGGAAAGCGGCTCCATAAATGTTCCTGCATCCATGGTAGATCCATCTTCCAGCTCAATTTCTGATAACTGAGTACCAGCTGCGTAGTTCCATTGAGCTCCACCCTCATAGATAGCTGTATTAGGGCATTCCGGCTCGCAGGCTCCGCAATTGATACACTCGTCCGTAATCATTATAGCCATAGTATTGCCTTTTTCAGTTTAATTGAAGGAACAAAATTAGGGACAAAATGATTCGTAACAAACTTTAATTAGTGATTTTTGCTTTATTTTGTCTCTTATATGGAATTAAGAGAACGAGTAAATGCTTTTGCCGAACTGGGCGCAAGACTTGCTCAGCTGGATGATCTGACATTGCAGCAATGGGCAATTGCAGCAAATGCGGCTAATAAATGGTTTACAGTTAATTCGGTCCGGGAGTCTGTAAAGAATATCGCTGCCATGTTAAATCCGGACAAGCTGCGGCAGTGGATCAGCCGGTATGACTGGAAGGTGAAAGAAAGCAGACGGGTAGGGCTGGTGCTTGCCGGCAATATTCCCATGGTAGGAATCCATGATATCATTTGCGTGCTTGTTTCCGGGCATAGTGCAGAAATAAAGCTTAGTACGCAGGATGCTGTTTTAATTCCTAAAGTACTGGATATTCTGATTCAGATAGATGGTCGCTTTGCAAAGCAGATTCACTTTACGCAGAAGCTGACAGGGGCAGACGCCTTCATCGCGACCGGTTCTGATAACAGCTCCAGGTATTTTGATTATTACTTTTCCCATAAGCCTAATATTATCCGGAAAAACAGAACCTCAGTGGCAGTGCTGAACGGCTTCGAGGAAAAGCAGGATATTGCACGGCTCGGGGAAGATATATTTGCCTATTTCGGGCTTGGCTGCCGGAATGTTTCAAAAATATATATTCCGGATGGCTATACCCCCTCTGATATATATAGTTCGCTTGAAGCATTTGCCTATGTAGTGGATCATAACAAGTATGCGAATAACTATGAGTATACCCGGGCCATATATTTGCTGAAAAGCATTTCCTGCTTTGATAATGGTTTTTTGCTGCTGAAAGAAGATGAGGCGCTGGCTTCTCCGATATCCGTGCTTTATTACGAGTATTATCATTCGGAAGAAGCTCTGAAAAATAAGCTGGAACTGCAGAAAGAAAAAATACAGATTGTCACTTCTTCGACTGGCTGGTGGAGCGATTCCATACCCTTTGGTAAAGCACAGGAACCAGAGCTCTGGGACTATGCAGATAATGTAGATACATTGCAATTTCTGACCAGGCTTTAAATTTAATAAAGAAGGGGAGTCTTAAGTTCCCCTTTCTGTTTTTTTACCGTACAATTTCAACCCAGCCCTTATAGGTTTTACCCGTTCTTAGCTGAAGCTCATAGTAATAAACGCCATCTTCTTCGTTTGAGCCATCCCAGGAGTTGTCATAGTTTTCAGAACGATAGACGACACTTCCCCAGCGATTTACGACTAACAGCTTTGATTTATAGGGAAGCCCGGTAATAAAGAATGTTTCATTTGCTCCGTCATTGTTCGGAGTAAACAGATTGGGTATGGCAAACTTTGTATTAAGCTCAAGGCCTGGAAACTCAAGTATACAGCCATTCAGGTCTTTCAGATAAACGGTGTACTGTCCGGTTAGTAAGTTCTCAATAGTTGCAGAATTACCATCGACCATGTCCCATTCTGTACTGTCAATGCTTGTATAATAAGGACTGGTACCTCCGCCTATATTGTTTAATACAATTGTGCCGGAACTATTACCATCGTGTGCGCTTGCTTCTGCATGGAGAGGCAGGGGAGTATTGAGTGTGATGGTATCATACGGAATAGAATCATATGCTGTAGCTGCATCATTGAACAGGAAGTAGCTTTTTACTTTATACGTACAAAGCTGATCCTGTACAGTCAGGAAGTAATGGCCGGAAGCCAGACTGTCAAAAACAGGATCCGGCTGAAATGTCAATCCATTGTTGAGGCTGTACTGATAAGAAGGCCGGCCTCCTGTAACGGAATCTATCCGGATTATACCGGAGGAATCGATACCGCATAGATTTAATTGCAGAGAAACATATACCCTGGTCTTAGTCTCATTATGTACGATTATATTTTTCCCGCTGGTACATTGCTTGGAGTCGGTTACAACAATAAAATATTCTCCACTGGTCAGACTGGTGATGGTGTCACCTGTAACATCAACAGGTACCGGAGGCCTGGAGTTTATGCTATATCTGTACGGCCCTATTCCGCCTTTGATACCAAACAGCCGGATTTCACCATCTTCATTCTGACAGGTCTCATCCAGGGTATTTACTTCATAAAGTATTTCCATAGGCTGAGTGATGATGATATCACGCAAATACATGGAGCAGCCATTTTGTCCTGTCACAGTTACGGTATGATTTCCTGCACGTAGCCGGGTGAAAACAGGATCATTCTTAGGAGGTTCGTTATTGATTGCAAAACGGTAAGGTCCGTGTTCTCCAACGATATTACTAAGAGCGATTTCTCCGATATTTACCCCGTTACATTCAATATGCTTTACATTAATTACCAGTTCGTCAAGATCAATACCGCCAATCTGACGAATTTTTAGAGGAACAGATGTCCGGCATCCTGCAAGATCTTCAACGATAATGTTCATGATTCCGGCACTCAGATTGGTAAGAGTATAATCATCCTGAAATGTGTTGCCACCGTCTGAGCTGAAACGGTACGGAGCTTTTCCGCCGGAAACATTATTGACAAGAGCAACTCCAATCGCTCTGTTACAGGTATCAGGAAGCAATTCGATAATATCTGCAGCAATTGCGTCTCTTTCGCTGATGGTAAATGTGACACTGCTGCCGGTACAGCCCCGGCTGTCACGGACCTCGATTACATGCATGCCGGATTCAAGATTATCAAAATAAGAAGAAGAACCGGTTGATATACCATCTATCTGATACTCATAAGCCGGTGTGCCACCTGTGGTGGACAGGGTAATATAACCTGATTGTGTGCCATAACAAATAGAGTCACTCCAGGTTGCGATGGAAGACAGAATCGGAGCAGGTTGCTGTACTTCGACAGTATACTGGCTGACACATGCTTCAGCTGTTCGTATATAGATCGTATACAGGCCGGCAGCAAGATCTTCGAAAACAGGAGAAGACTGGTAACTGGCCGGATTGTTTAAGCTGAACTCATATGGGCCGGTTCCCCCGCGTACATTCAGCAATCGGGCAGTTCCGTCGGGGTCGCCAAAACAGGTGGTCGGAGAGGTAGCGGTGTCTGCCTGCGCAAGCTCATCGGAACCAGCCAGGAAATAATCAATTTCAGTGATGCAGCCATTGGCATCTTCAATTTCAATGGTATGGCTGCCCATCGAAACATTAGGAAAATTGGCATGAGTGATTTGGGGGCCGCTGTCTATGGAGAAAAGATAGGAGGGCGTACCTCCACTGACACTACTAATACGGAAAGAGCCTAAAGGAATAAAACAGCTGGGTGTTTCAAGTACGTCAATCGTATATTGCAACGTCTCCGGAGAGGAAACAGATGCTTCAAATGTACTGATACAGCCGTTCTGATCTCGAACATATACCGTATGGCTGCCTGCCAATACTCCACTCAATGTGCTTTCGCTGATATAGTCTGTACCATTGGTGGAATAAGAATAGGGGGATACCCCGCCTATAGCTATGGCCGAAATGCTACCATCTGAGCTTCCATAGCAGGAGACCGGAGTAACCTGATTAAGCGCCGAAATAAGTGTATCTGGTTCAGTAACCGCATGGTTTATAATGTGATAACAATTATTGGCATCTTCTACCTGAAAAAGATAGTTTCCGGGACCAAGGTTTGAAAATTCTGCTGAAGCCTGCGGAGCATTGCCAATGATACTGTATGAATATGGTGTGACACCGCCAGTGGCTTCCAGCATTACATATCCGTTGTCCTGCCCGTAGCATAATACGGAATGACTTGAATCAATTGATAGTGCCAGCGAATCGGGCTGATCCACCGTGACCTGAAAACTGGTTCTGCACATTAACGCATCACGCAGTTCAATCGTGTGCGTTCCGGCAATCAGGTTGCTGAAAGTCGGGTTAAAGGAATAGGAGCCTCCGTTAATGGAATACATGTAGGGCGCTGTGCCCCCGCCTGGGTTGCTTACAGAAACAATTCCCTCATCGCTGTCATAGCATAGTACATTCTGATCAACTGTTATTGTAGCAGTCAGTGTTTTCAGTAGTATTTCAGCCTGAATAGTATCGGATATACATCCGTTAACATCTCTGACCAGTACATACAGGATGGTGGACTGGGTAATATTTGATACTGTATGGACCGGTAGATTATTCCAGCTGGTTCCTCCATCGAAGGAATACCCATTGGAAGGGGCAGCTACACTGCCGGGAGCCATGGTAACTGTTAAGGTAGCAGATTCTCCATAACAAACAGTAACCGGAGCTATGGGCTCTATGGACGGCCTGGGGAATACGGCGATAGCAATAGTTGCAGTGTCAGTACATCCGTTGCTGCTGCCAACAACCGCATAGGTAGTTGCCACATCCGGATTGATAACTAGCTCTGAACCGGTGCCGATTTCCGTCATATCTGGGCTGGTATACCAGATATAATTATCTGCTCCGGCAGAAGTCAATGTTACGGATTCACCTTCACAAACCGTATTATTGTCGGCTGTGACAGTGACTATATTTCCTGATAATATTTCCACAACAGAGGTCATTGTTACGGGACCACAATGTTCGTTGCTGATAGTCAGTGTAATGGTTTTTGTCCCTGCCGTAGCAAAAAGGATATTATGTGGTCCTTCTGTGGTGGCAGTTGGTATATCCGCATCGGGAGCAAAGGTCCATGAGAAGCTTGTGGGGTTCCCGGTGGACGTATTGGTTACAGTGATCGGACTGCCCAGACAGGCATTGCTTACAGAGAAATCCGGAACCAGCGCCGGTCTCACCTTGATCTCCCAGTCAATGGCATCTGAAGTACATCCGTTTTCATCCCGTACCACGATACTTACAGTCGTATCGCTGTTTACTGCCGGAATCGTCCATGAGCTTGAGTTACCAAAGGTGCTGCCGTTATCAAAGGAATAGGCATTGGCAGCAGCGGGTACAAAAGGAGCGTTGAATGCTACAGAGATTGTGATATTTTCCCCCGCACATACCGTATCCTTATCAGCAGAAACAGAAGCGGTAGGAATGGGGTTGACTGTAATATCCACTGTATCGCTGTTTGAGCAGCCAAAAGCATCAGAGCCTATCACCACATACCGGGTAGAGGCATCTGGTGTCACATTGATTGCAGCGCTTGTTCCGATGATTTGTCCTGTGGTAAGATTTATCCACTGATAGGAATTCAGGCTATTTGAGGAAAGAGTGACTGATTCACCCAGACAAACTGTGTTATTTGAAGCTGTTGCATTTACGGGCAGCAGTTCAGATATTTCAATATTCTGCGAAAGGGCATTGGACCCGCAGTGTGCATCATCAATAGTCAGGGATATAGTTTTTGTTCCTGCTGTTGCAAAGAGGATATTATGTGGCCCTTCTGTGGTGGCAGTTGGTATATCCGCATCGGGAGCAAAGGTCCATGAGAAGCTTGTGGGGTTCCCGGTGGACGTATTGGTTACAGTGATCGGACTGCCCAGACAGGCATTGCTTACAGAAAAATCCGGAATCAGCTCCGGTCTCACCTTGATCTCCCAGTCAATGGCATCTGAAGTACATCCGTTTTCATCCCGTACTACGATGCTGACGGTTGTATCGCTGTTTACTGCCGGAATCGTCCATGAATTAGAATTACCAAATGTGCTGCCGTTATCAAAGGAATAGGCATTGGCAGCAGCGGGTACGAAAGGAGCGTTGAATGCTACAGAGATTGTGATATTTTCCCCCACACATACCGTATCCTTATCAGCAGAGACAGAAGCGGTAGGAATGGGGTTGACTGTAATATCCACTGTATCGCTGTTTGAGCAGCCAAAAGCATCAGAGCCTGTCAGCACATACCGGGTGGATGCATCTGGTGTTACGTTGATCGCTGCGCTTGTTCCAACGATTTGTCCTGTGGTAAGATTGATCCACTGATAGGAGTTCAGGCTATTTGAGGAGAGAGTGACTGACTCACCCAGACAAACAGCATTGCTTGAAGCTGATGCATTTACGGGCAGCAATTCAGATATTTCAATATTCTGCGAAAGGGCTTTGGACCCGCAGTGTGTATCATCAATAACCAGGGATATAGTTTTTGTTCCTGCCGTAGCAAAAAGGATGTTATGCGGCCCTTCTGTGGTAGCAGTTGGTATATCCGCGTCCGGAGAAAAAGTCCATGAGAAGCTTGCCGGATTCCCGGAAGATGTATTGGTTACGGTAACCGGACTACCAAGGCATGCATTGCTTACAGAGAAATCCGGAACCAGCGCCGGTCTTACATTGATCTTCCAGTCAATGGCATCTGAAGTACATCCGTTTTCATCCCGTACTACGATGCTGACGGTTGTATCGCTGTTTACTGCCGGAATCGTCCATGAGCTTGAGTTACCAAATGTGCTGCCGTTATCAAAGGAATAGGCATTGGCAGCAGCGGGTACAAAGGGAGAGTCGAATGCTATTGAAATGGTAATACCTTCGCCTGCACAGATTGTGTCCTTATCAGCAGAAGCAGAAGCTGTAGGAATGGGATTGACTGTAATGTCAATGGTGTCGCTGTTTGAGCAGCCGGAGGCATCTTCAGCGATTACAACATAGCGGGTAGATGATCCCGGAGTAATGGTAATATTGGGAGTTGTTCCTACTATTTCTCCACTGGTTAAATTAATCCATTGATAGGAGTCGCCTCCTGAAGCTGAAATAGAGACAGATTCACCTTCACAGATTGTATTGTCGGTTGCTGTAGCAGTAACCGGAAGCAATGGCTCAATTTCTATGCTGGATGTATGTGTTTCCGGTCCGCAATGCGCATTGCTGATAGTGAGTGTAATAGTTTTTGTTCCTGCCGTAGCAAAAAGGATGTTATGTGGCCCTTCTGTGGTAGCAGTTGGTATATCCGCGTCCGGAGCAAAAGTCCATGAGAAGCTTGCCGGATTCCCGGAAGACGTATTGGTTACGGTAACCGGACTACCAAGGCATGCATTGCTTACAGAGAAATCCGGAACCAGCGCCGGTCTTACATTGATTTCCCAGTCAATGGTATCTGAAATACATCCGTTTTCATCCCGTACCACGATGCTGACGGTCGTATCGCTGTTTACCGCAGGAATCGTCCATGAATTAGAATTGCCAAATGTGCTGCCGTTATCAAAGGAATAGGCATTAGCAGCAGCCGGCACAAAAGGAGTGTTGAATGCTACAGAAATGGTGATATCGTCCCCTACGCAAAGAGTATCTTTATCAGCAGAAACAGAAGCGGTAGGAATGGGATTGACTGTAATGTCTACCGTATCGCTGTTTGAGCAGCCGGAGGCATCAGAACCTGTCAGCACATACCGGGTGGAAGCATCTGGTGCTACATTGATTGCTGTGCCTGTTCCGATGATTTGTCCTGTGGTAAGATTGATCCACTGATAGGAATCAGCCCCGGCAGCGGAGATAGAGACAGATTCACCTTCACAGATTGTATTGTCGGTTGCTGTAGCAGTAACCGGAAGCAATGGCTCAATTTCGATCGTGGAAGTCTGAGTTTCAGGACCACAATGCTCATTGTTGATAGTGAGTGTAATAGTTTTTGTTCCTGCCGTAGCAAAAAGGATGTTATGCGGCCCTTCGGTAGCAGCTGTCGGGATATTTGCATCGGGAGCAAAAGTCCATGAGAAGCTTGTGGGGTTCCCGGTGGACGTATTGGTCACGGTAATCGGGCTTCCCAGACAGGCATTGCTTACAGAGAAATCCGGAACCAGCGCCGGTCTTACCTTGATTTCCCAGTCAATGGCATCTGAGGTACATCCGTTTTCATCCCGTACTACGATGCTGACGGTCGTATCGCTGTTTACTGCCGGAATCGTCCATGAAGTAGAATTGCCAAAGGTTGCTCCGTCATCAAAGGAATAGGCATTGGCAGCAGCGGGTACAAAGGGTGAGTCGAATGCTACTGAAATGGTGATATCTTCCCCGGCGCAAAGAGTATCTTTATCAGCAGAAACAGAAGCAGTAGGAATGGGATTGACTGTAATGTCAATGGTGTCGCTGTTTGTACAGCCGGATGCATCTTCAGCGATTACAACATAGCGGGTAGATGATTCCGGAGTAATGGTAATATCAGGAACAGCGCCAAGTAGCTGACCTGTAGTCAGGTCATACCACTGATATGAGTCGGTACCTGAGACAGAAAGCACTGTGCTTTCGCCTTCACAAACAGCGGGTGGCGTTGCTGTACTGTTTATAGCAGGTAAAGGATTTATGGTAACCGTTTTAGTAGTATCTACTAAACAAATCAGATTGTCCACGGAAAGCGTAACCGATTGCGGACCAGATGAAGAAAATACTACCTTGTGAGGTCCGGTTCCGGTCGCGGTGGAAGGGGAAGCACTGGTTCCGAAGTTCCAGCTATATGAATCGGGGTTGCCCGATGAGCTACCGGTAAACTCTATGGTTTCTCCTATACACGAACCGGTAAAGCTGAAGTCGGGGATTGGTCTTTCAACTACCTCAATCTGAAGTATGGTATCGGCATCGCCACATGAAGAATTGTATACGTTAAGGATTACATCATATGTGCCTGGTGTATCAAAGGTATGTGTAGCATGCTGGGTTGAAGCCGTGGTGCCGTCTCCAAAATTCCAGCTAAATGATGAGCCGGATGGGAATTGGGAATGATTCGTAAAGCTGATGGTTTCTCCTGCGCATATTGTGTTCCGGTCTGCACTGAAATCAGCTTTTACATCCAAAAAGGTTGCGGCATCAGGCAGATTATTCATATTGAATTCCAAGGTGAAGCCGGCGGGGGCCATTTCAAAAGCATCAATAAAAATTGCATAGGTTTTTCCTGCTTCGATATAAACTGTTGGATTCCATGGATTGGCAGATGAACCATCTGGTGTCCAGTTTGCCCTATTGCTAGAGGATATTCCCGTAGATTGATGTTCCGCATTGCTATAGCTACATGATAGTACATTGCTTGAGTTAAGGTTGCAGCCATCGGTAAGATCAAAGAGTACAAAGTCCCAATCACCAAATACTGCACTATTATATGGAGTAATTGCTAATTCAAGAGAGCCACTTGTTGCAGCAGTAAATTTATACCAATATGGTCGGAACTCCTGTTTGAGAAGACAAGTCCCAATTTTCTTTATTTCATCTTCCAGACCAATATTCAAGCCCGGTATATTGGGTACCATTCCATTAACAACTTGTTGAGCATTGCAAATTATAGAAGCATCGCTACAGTCTAAGTTGGCAGATTGAGCAAATGCATCGGATTTCCCGAATACAAGAAGTATCGAAAGAGTAAAAAGTGTTTTTTGTATGATCTTGCTATCCCACACAGCTTTTAAAAAGTTTAAATGCCCGATATAAATAATCCGGTTATATGTATTCTGAGGGAGATAGCTCCCCCAGATTGTTTTATACGCCTGTTTATTTATTCTGGTTGTTTTTCATCGAAGGAATTCGAGTAATTATCCGTTAAAACAATTTAAGAGGTTGGTATACTGTTTGTTGTGATGATCGGACAGGAATAAAAAAAACCTGATACGAAATAATATCAGGTTTCCTGTTAAAAGTGGACTTAGGAAAGCCGGTTTTTATAATCGTCATATCCAAACTCTTTTACAAGCCTGAATTGATTATTACTATCCATTATGCCAATATAAGGATGTGCTACACCATTGAAAGTCGTTGTTTTAACCATGGTATAATGAATCATATCATCGAAAATGACTCTGTCACCGATTTTAAGTTCCTTATCAAAGCTCCAGTCTCCCATATAGTCGCCGGAAAGACAGCTGTTTCCTCCCATACGATAAGTTGGCTTGCCCGCAACTTCGTCAGTAGCTCCGAGGATTCGGGGCTTATAAGGCATTTCAAGGCAGTCAGGCATATGCGCCGTGAAAGAAACATCGAGGATTGCTGTTTTAATTCCTTTGCGTTCTACAATATCCAGAACTGAGCTCACCAGCCAGCCGGTTTTCCAGGCAAACGCGCTACCCGGTTCCAGGATAACCTGAACATTATATTTTTCCCGAAACTTCTTTAGTAGTTCAACAAGATGACCGGTATCGTAACCTTCCCGTGTCATAAGATGTCCGCCGCCCATGTTCACCCATTTTACCTGTGAAAGATAGGGAGCAAAGCGTTCCTCAAAGGCTTGCAGTGTTTTTTCAAGATCATATGAAGAAGATTCACATAATGCATGAAAATGTATGCCTTCAATTTCTTCCGGTAGTACCGGGGGCAATTGCTCCACTGTAATTCCCAGACGAGAACCCGGAGCGCAGGGATTGTACAAGGTTGTTTCAACTTCTGAATACTCCGGATTGACCCGCAAGCCAATGGATATTTTTTTTCCGGCGGCCTTTATCTGAGGCAGAAAATGGCTGAACTGGCTTAACGAGTTGAACGTAATATGCGAACTGTACCGGATTATTTCATGAAAATCTCTGTCTGAGAAACCGGGGGAATAAGTATGCGCTTCGCTATGCATTTCCTCATAAGCAAGACGGGCTTCGCTGGCAGAACTCGCTGCTGCGCTGGTAATATATTCTCTGACAACAGGAAATGCGCTCCACATGGCAAAACCTTTGAATGCCAGAATTATTTCTACACCGGCTTCATTCCTGACGTGCTTGATCAGCTCAAGATTTTTTCTCAGCAATGTTTCATCAAGAAGATAGCAGGGAGATGGTACTTTATTGAAATCGATATTCATGAAATATTGTAAAAAGAATCAGACAATGATGAATATTTTGCTTTGTAAAAGTAAAAGCGAGCAAATGGCCCGCTTTTAGTTATGAACAGATGAGTTTATTTTTAGAACTCCAGATCTCCGCCATGAATCTCGTGCCATGGTAAACCGTCTTTGGCAAGTTGCTCAAGAAACGGATCAGGATTAAACTCTTCTACGTTGAGAACTCCCGGTTTTTTCCATAATCCCTTCATAAACATCATAGCGCCAACCATGGCCGGAACTCCGGTGGTATAGCTTACAGCCTGTGTGCCGGTTTCTCTGTAAGCTTCTTCGTGATCACAGTTGTTGTATATGTAATAGGTTTTTTCTTTACCATCCTTTATGCCGCGTATCCTGCAACCTATAGAGGTTTTTCCCTTATAGTTTTCTCCAAGATCTCCCGGGTTGGGCAGTACAGCCTTCAGGAACTGGATAGGAACTATTTCAACTCCCTCGTAATTGATAGGCTCTATGCCAGCCATCCCGATGTTTTGAATTACTCTCAGGTGAGTTAAATATTCCTGACCAAATGTCATCCAGAACCGGGCTCTTTTCAGAGTAGGAAAGTTCTTTACCAGTGACTCCAGTTCTTCATGATAGATAAGATAGGATTCTTTGGGACCTATTTCCGGATAATTCAGAGGCTTATGGATTTCATGAGGCTCAGTTTCTACCCACTGACCGTTTTCCCAGTATTTACCTCTTTGTGTTACCTCACGGATATTGATTTCCGGATTGAAGTTGGTTGCGAAAGCTTTGCCGTGATCGCCGGCATTACAATCAACAATATCCAGATAATGAATTTCATCGAAGTGATGTTTTGCTGCGTAAGCAGTGAAGATATTCGTTACACCAGGATCAAATCCGCAACCAAGAATAGCGGTCAGGCCGGCTTTTTCGAATTTCTCCTGATAGGCCCACTGCCATTTGTATTCAAACTTTGCTTCCTCTTTTGGCTCGTAATTGGCAGTATCAAGATAGTGCACACCTGTTTCCAGGCAGGCATCCATGATCGTAAGGTCCTGATAAGGTAAGGCTACATTGATCACCAGCTCCGGTCCGAAGGATCGGATTAATTTTACCAGTTCCGGAACATTTTCCGCATCGACAGCCGCAGTTTTTATTCTGTCTCCACCCACGGCCTTTGCGATTGCGTCGCATTTTGACTTGGTTCTGCTGGCAAGCATAATGTCAGAAAAGACTTCAGGATGAGCAGCCACCTTGTGTGCTACCACGGTGCCAACGCCGCCTGCTCCTATGATCAAAACTTTTCCCATGTTTCGTCTTTTAACCTCAATAAAATTTAAACTTTCCTTTAAGTATATAGATAAGTAATATGACCGGACAAAGTTAGGGATTCGATTGGATTTTTATGGAAAAACTACTTTTAAAAAATTGTGAAATAAAAAAAATCCTGAGCCGGATGTATAAATTGCCGGAGCAGGGGCTGAATTTACTGATCCGGGTCGGCTAATGTGCTATCAAGTATCTTTGTTTCAATAATATATCGCTCTCCGATCTCATAGGTTTTTGGTGTGCGCATAAATGGCATCAGGCCAAGTGCAAAACTGACAACACCAAGACCACGTCCGGTCCAGTGACTTGCTCCTACATTGGGACCTTCCAGTATAAAATAGGCTCCGTTGATCATAAAAAGAGCACCCAGAGCATAAGACACGTACTGAGCCTTTGATGCTTTACGAATAACCTGTAAATCCCTTAGCGGGATGGACACAGTTTCCGGCTCTTCTTCATCAATCAACAGCAATGTTACTGAGGAAGATTCAATTTTTTCGATCTTGCCCCGGTGAAATACCGAATCACCGGAGGCAATGAACAGGAAATTATTTCCCGGCTTGAAAACTCTAATCCGGGATTTTTGAGTGTCTTTGATAATTAGTTGATCCTGAGCTGACAGATAGAGTGATCCTGAGCACAAAGCAATGATAATGGCAAGGCTTTTAATCGTCATTCAGTAGTGCGTAATATTGATTGTATTTTTTTTAAAACGGTTTCCGGCTAACGTCAAAGTTTTCCAGATAGTCAGCTACTTTCCGGACAAACATTCCGCCCAATGCGCCATCGATTACTCTGTGATCATATGAATGTGATAAGAACATCATATGTCTGATGCCAAGGGTATCGCCTTGCGGAGTCTCAATAACCGCCGGCTTTTTCTGAACGGCACCAAGGGCCAGAATAGCAGCCTGTGGCTGTACAATAATCGGTGTGCCCATTACATTGCCAAATGATCCGACGTTGGATACTGTATATGTTCCACCGGACAGGTCATCAGGTGTTAATTTGTTGGCACGGGCTCTTTTTGCCAGATCATTGACCTGTCGGGTAAGGCCCAGCAGGTTTAACCGGTCTGCATTTTTAATAACGGGAACAATCAGATTATTATTGGGCAGCGCGACAGCTATCCCGATATTTATATCTTTTTTCAGAATAATTTTGTCACCGTCTACGCTGATATTTACAAAAGGATAATCTTTCAGGCTTTTAATAACTGCTTCGATGAAAATAGGCGTATAGGTCAGCGCCAGATTTTCCTTTTCCATCAGCTGGTTTTTCCATTTGTTTCTCCAGTGTACAATATTTGTTACGTCAGCCTCGACAAATGAGGTGACATGGGGAGAGATACGCTTGCTTTCAACCATGCGTTCCGCAATCATTTTACGCATCCGGTCCATCTCAATGATTTCGACATTGCCATTTGCGGATCTGGCAGGCTTGACCGAAACATCCTCCGGTTTTGATGCGGAACGATCCGCTACATATTGAAGAATATCGTTTTTGGTAACCCGGTTATCCTTGCCGGAGCCTTCGATCCGGTCTAGCTCACTGCGGGAAATATTCTCGGTTTGCGCAATGTTAAGCACGAGAGGTGAATAAAATCTGCCGGAGCCGGAGTGCTTGGGCTTGTCTGATGCCTGATGGCTCTCTGTATCTTTAACGGACTGAAACGATTCATTTTTATCAGGTGCTTTTTTTACTTCTTCGGCAATTCCGGAGTCCTTTTTTTCAGCAGGCGCGCTTTTTTTCTCCGTTTGAGCACCCTGCCCGGTTTCGATAATGGCTATAGGTTTGCCTACCTGTACGACATCTCCTTTCTTTGCAAGAATCTCTTTTATAATTCCGCCCTGAATAGCAGGCACTTCTGTGTCAACCTTGTCTGTTGCAACTTCCAGCACTGATTCATCCTGTTCAATCTTATCGCCAACATTCTTTAACCAGTTGAGGATTGTTCCTTCCATTACGCTTTCACCCATTTTGGGCATAACCATCTCTACTAGAGCCATATTAATTGAATTTTATGAAGGTCTCACTGTTGCAAAATTAAGTTTTTTGCTATTTTGTTCAACTGTTTTGTGTTAATCTTTGTATTAAAAGCCCAAATATAGCCGCTACAGTCTGTTGTATATTTGACTCTCTTGTTCCGGTCAGATTTAATTTTTTTGTTATTACCCCGGTTGCATCGGCACAGGCAATCCATACCGTACCTACCGGTTTTTGCGGAGAACCGCCGGCTGGTCCGGCAATGCCACTGGAGCTCAGTCCTATACTGGTACCAATCCGGTGACGAACTCCCCGGGCCATTTCAATGACGGTTTGTTCACTCACAGCCCCGTATTCAGATAGCGTAGACGCTTGCACATCAAGCATGTTTATTTTTACTCCATTCTGGTAGGCGACTATGCTGCCCCATAAATAAGCAGAGCTGCCGGCAACAGAGGTGAGAGCAGCAGCAATAGCGCCGCCGGTACAGCTTTCAGCTGTTGATATTGTCAGATGATTCTGAAGCAGCAGCTGGCCTACAGCTTCCGGAAGACTTACATCGGTGTACGCATATATGTATTTGCGGATCAACGGCTGGAGGCGGGTAACCTGATTTGCCAGTTCCTTCCGGTTTTTTTCTTCGTTATTGCCGGTCATGGATAATCGAAGAGTAACTTCTCCAACCGAAGGGAGGTATGCCAGCCGGACAGAGAAAGGGAGTTCTTGTTCCCACACTGCGATTTTCTCTGCCAGAGTAGATTCGCTTATTCCTGTCGTTTTAATGAGCTGATGGGTGAGGATACGGGTATTGAACCTGTTCTTCAGCCGCGGAATAATCTGCTCCTGCATCAGAAGCTTCATTTCGTAAGGGACACCGGGCAGGCTGACAAATACCTGATTATTTTCTTCAAACCACATACCGGGAGCAGTACCGTAGTGATTGGGTATATACGTACAGTTTTCCGGTAGCCATGCCTGGCGGTAATTGAGCCCGGTGAGCGGTTTTCCGCGCTTTTCAAAAAATAGTTTTACCTGTTCGAGCGCCTCAGGAAAGAGCTTTAAAGGACGATTGTAATATATCTCCAGCGCATTTTTGGTTTTATCATCATTGGTCGGGCCTATTCCTCCCGTGATTATTGCTATAGAAACGCTGTTCTTGACAATAGCCAGTGCTTCCAGAACCGATTCCGTCTGATCACCGACAGAGATGATTTGGGTTACAGAAAAGCCTTGTTCGGAAAGCAGATTAGCTATATAAGCAGAATTGGTATCTGTAATATGGCCATATAAAATTTCATCACCGACAGTTATTATGGCTGCTTTGGTTTCTGTATTCATATCAGGAAAATAGTAGACATGACGGAGTTTTAATTATTGTTTGATGAAGGTCCTGCTGTGCTGAGCTGCTCCGGTAGTTACAATTATCAGATATGTACCGGAAGGTAAGGATTGAATATTGATTTCTTTTGATTTGAACTGTCCGGTCACGGCTCTTACTTCAGTGCCGGTCGCTGATAAGATACGGATATTTTTTTCTTTATCATCTGCTCCGAAGTCCAGATAGATGTATTCACCGGCAGGCACAGGAAATACACTGAAATTCCCTCCGGCTACGTTCGGTGTAGAAGTTAAGATTTCATATATGACAGGATAATAAAGGCTGGTGCTTTTACTGCATCCGTATTCACTGGTAAGAGTCAATTTTATGAGTATTGTATCCGGCTCATAAAAATGGTGAATAAAAGGGCTGTTGTGATTAAAGATTTGATCGCCTATTTCCCACATATGGATAAAATCCGACGCGTTATTCGAAGTAATCTCGGCGAAGGACTGATTTTTCATATTTAAAACATCGGGCAGCACCGTAAAATCCGGTACGGGTTTTTCATGGAAAAAGATCGAGGCTACAGCTGTATCACTTTCAAAAAGACTGTCAGTATTGGTGATAAATATAGTTTTCGGGTCATATACATTTTTTAAATGTAAAATACTGTCGGAACTCGAGTAATGTTCATGCCGGAAAGAAAACCTTTTTCCGTTTTCGGGCCGAATGGTCAGCTCAACCGTATCTCCCAGGCAAAAATGGTAATTCTCTGTTTGAGGAGTCGGTCCTGTATTAAATGATTTGTATTGGATAACAGCCTTTTCTGCACTCTTCAGAAGGTCTTCCAGCGAGGCGCTTCCATGAAAAGCAAATGCCAGCTTCCTTGTTTCTCCCGGAAGGAGGCCGGGAATTATAGCTCCGGTCAGGTGAGAAACATCGGAACTGTCCGGATGACCGCCGGCGGTAGTTTTGGATACACCGTTTTTCATGCAGAGAAATTTTTCCCGGGGAGTAAATCCGTCATTGGGATTGATATTGCCAGGCAGGCGGCGACGGTGATCCATAGCAAAATAGGCAGGTGCTTCATTGGTCAGAAGACTGATCCCTGCATATAAGCCGTCGGGCTTGGGATCGTAGACATATCCGAGCTTGTACCGGTCTGCCCAGTTTGCCATGTTTTGATCGGACTCATTAATATCCCAGTCTGCAAATATGCCTGCGTACAGTGTATCAATTGTTTGTTTGCCGGTATTTGTCAGATTGTATTCAATAATATGAAACGTGGACTTATCTTCGGTCAGCCAGCTGTAGCTGTTCTGAACAATGTCGATTCCGATAGGATTCTTCGCGTTCTGATCGGAAAAACGACTTTGTGTCTGGAGGTCCGCTACAGAAGAATGTATATACTGAATGCTGTTTAAGGTCTTAAAATCCTGTTTTATTATAAAATCGAATTCTCTTACGCAATCTGATACAGTGGAATCATTGATGGCAAGCACCAGTCCGGCTTCATACAGGAGGGGGGTATCATTGAAGCTGAAACCATCTCCTGTTGAGGAATTATTATCAACATAGCCAATACGGCCTGTGCTGCTTACTGTTACCCCGGTTGCTTCGGTTTTTACGGTAATCCAAGAAGGGTTTAACGTATGCTCGATGTATTGATAGTCATAATAGTCATTGTCCTCAAATTGTATCCTGAATGTAAGAGGAAGATCTGTGCCCGGATTCGATTTCAGAACCAGCAGGAATGGATGATCATGATTGTTTTTTTTCCCCATAGTAGGGATGGACCCCGGGGAATAGGAGTCCTGAAGTATTTCAACATTGGGAGATTCGGAGGAAAGAGTGACTTTGCACTCCGGTGAAGTAGGAGCAAGGTAATTGGTTATATTGATGAAAAGCTTTACCGTATCGCCGGAATAGACGAAATTTCCATGCTCATTGCTGAGAGAGGAGGTTGTAACACGGATGGAGGGAATATTCTGCGCAGTAAGCGCTTTATACATATTTAGCCGGCGTCCGATTTTTTCTTTGTAAGCATTGTTTTCCGGAAATGTATCAATAATATCCCCGGTTACGCGTAAACGTTCCATAACCTGAAGGGCTGACAGGTTGGGAAATTTTGCCCGGATAAGCCCGGCAGCCCCGGCTACCTGCGGGGCTGCATTGGATGAACCGGAAGTCTTGGAATAGGAGCCATTGTTGGAAGTGCTGTATACTGCTCTGCCCTGTGCACAGAGATCGACCGTATGATGATAGGTTGCTGTGGTATGCTTTATATCAATATGACGGTTGTATTCCGGCGAAAATATGGTATCGCAGGAAGTCACCGACAGCACATTGTTGTATGAGGCTGGATAAAAGGCTTCGTTTTTACCTGAATTTCCTGCCGCAGCAACTACAACTACATTATATTCCAGAACTACATAATCAATGATATCCTGTGCCATTCGGGAAAAGCTGCCGGTCCGTCCCCAGCTGAGATTTACCACTCCGCAACCCTGATAGGCTGCGTAGACCAGGGCGTGATAACCATAACCAATCGATCCGCCCAACGAGTCGGCAGAAGCTTTGATAGGCATATATTTGCATTTAAAACCGGTACCGGCAGTACCGGTCATGTTGTTGGTAGTGGCAGAGGATATTCCGGCTACTATGGTACCATGCTCATGCCCTTTGGCATCGGGATCGTTGTCATTGTCTCCGAAATCCCAGCCGTTGATATTGTCTATATAGCCGTCATTGTCATCATCTACACCTGGGATTCCGCGGGCTTCGGCAATATTGTATTTCAGATTATCCTTTAAGTCTTCGTGGTTGTATCTCACTCCTGTGTCTATAATGCCGATCACAACATTGGTATCTCCCTGAGATTCTCCCCAGGCATCAAAGGCCTGATACCGCTCGAGGTAAAATAAATCTTTCCCGTTCTGTACCGCAGGATCATCGGGTATGACAAGAATTTCATCAAGGTAGTATGGTTCTGCATAATCGAGGTAGAAAGAGTTGTCCAGTTTCTTTACAATTGCATGTACAGAAAGTGGGCCGGTATATGTTATTTTGTAAATAGAAGCGATATTTGGAGTATTGCTGTTTTTTCTCGGGGTTTTGATAAATCCTCTGAAAAAAGGTTCGATCCGGAGAACTTTGATATCCAGTCCCTGAAAAACAGAAGAGCCTGCGGTAAGGGGAGTAAATAATTCTTCCCCCCTGGCATTTAGTTTCAATACAAAACATCCGGGCTCATAATTGTCTGGCTGTAAGCTATTCTGTTTTATTGAAGAATGAGAACCGGCTGCAGGCTGACATTGGCCAATGGCAACAAAAAAATACATTAAAAAAAATAGTAATATCGTAAGTCTGGACCGCCTCGGTATATCAGGATTCGGATTATGTGTCATAAAAGTAAAAAACTTACAGGTGTTGTGCAGGTTGAAATTTTGCTCAAGTTAACATTTTTTTCTTTTTTGGGTTCTGAATATCAAACGGCGAATACAGGAATCCCTGATAATTGCGGCATTTTAGGTTCTATTTTTATTTCAAAAAACACGTTCTCACATGCGTCATACTTATAATTTAGGAGTAATCGGGAACTGCGGATATATGGCTCATATAGATGCAAACGCCAATGTGGTATGGTTGTGCTGGCCACAATTTGACAGCAGCTTTATTTTCGGAAGTTTAATGGACGATGAGAAAGGTGGCGAGTTTTCAATAACCCCTAATGGAGAAAATTATACATCCAGCCAGGAATATATCGAAAATACCAATATCCTTTCCACTACGTTCGAAAGTGAAGAAGGAACTTTCCGGGTTATTGATATAGCGCCCCGGTTTTTTCAATATGAGCGCTATTATAAACCGTCCATGCTTATACGTAAAATAGAGCCTGTTGCCGGGTCCCCGAGAGTAAAAGTGCGCTGTCATCCGGTCGGACAGTACGGAGAGCTTGTTCCGGAAATATATCAGGGAAGCAGTCATATACGCTACATGGGACTGGAGCAGCAGCTCCGTCTGACAACGAATATACCTCTCAATTTTATTATTGACGAAACTGGTTTTGTGCTCAATGAGCCTAAGTACCTGGTGCTTACATATGGTATTCCTCTGGAAGCACCCTTGGAGGAAACAGCAGAAGATTTTTACAGGAAAACATTGAAATACTGGCAGAACTGGGTGAAAAGCACCAGTATCGGCAGTTTTTATCAGGAGCAGGTAATACGTTCTGCTCTGTGTCTCAAAATTCATCAGTTTGAAGATACGGGAGCTATTATTGCCGCAGGTACTACGAGCCTTCCCGAAGCTCCGGGCAGCGGAAGAAACTGGGACTACCGGTATTGCTGGCTGAGGGATACGTACTATATTCTGAATGCCTTTCAGAATGTAGGCCACTTTGAAGAACTCGAACGTTATTTTCACTTTATCGAAAATATAACCATTAATGAGGAAGACCGATATCAGCCTTTATACTCCATCACGGGAAAGAAAAAGCTTGAAGAGATCATCGTTCCTCTGAAGGGATATAAGAATAAAAATGCCCCGGTCAGGGTTGGTAATGACGCCTATACACATATTCAGAATGATGTATATGGTCAGGTGCTTGTTGCCTTGCTGCCTTTATATGTGGACGTACGCTTTGCCGAAGGTGGAAAATATTATTCAGAGCGCCTGATTAATCATACCCTTAAGAAAATAGAAGATACGCTTGATGAACCGGATGCCGGGCTTTGGGAATTCAGAAATATTGCACAGCAGCATTGCTACACCTTTTTATTTCATTGGGCAGGAGCGTCTTCTGCCTACAAGATTGGAAAGTATTTTAATAATAAAAATATAATGGAAAAGGCTGAATATCTGATTAAGAAATCGGCCGAAAAGATTGAGGCCTGTTATGATGAAGAGCGTGGAGTATATACTCAGGCGATCGGAACCAGTAACCTGGATGCATCTACTCTGCAGCTTATAACAATGAACTATCTGGAAGCCGGTTCAGAAAGGGCAAAGAGGCATCTGGAGGCACTGGAGAAAGGGCTGAAAACACCGGAAGGGTTATTTTACCGGTACAAGCATAAAGATGATTTCGGAGAACCGGAGACTACATTTTTGATTTGTGCTTACTGGTACATAGAGGCATTGGCCTGTGTAGGAAGAATGGAAGATGCAATAAAGGAATTTGAGAAACTGCTTAAGTTTCAAAACCATCTGGGACTGCTCAGTGAGGATGTGGAAGCTAAGAGTGGTAGTCAATGGGGTAATTTTCCTCAGGCCTATTCACATGTCGGACAATTGAATGCAGCGTTCCGGATTTCCAAGAAACTGGATATTCCTAACTTTATTGATTTCAGAAAGATTAACAGGAATTTTATAAGCTAGCGCAGATTAGGCGCAGCCGGAAAAAGGGAAAACTTGACGTTTTCCCTTTTTTATTTGATGTACTTTCAGGACTAAATGAAGAAGAATATTAAAAAAACAGTAATGGCTAAAAGAATATTTTTATTACTTTGAAATGTAAAGTCTCCGTATTTATTACATTAAATATTGGATAAATACAGGTATATTTGAAACGATTACCTGTATGGTAATGAACTAAAATATGGCAAAAAATAAAAAGCTGCGTGATGGCATTGTATACTCAACCAATCAGGATTTTGAGTACAATTATCATCAGGAAGAGGAGCAGGAAACGCTGGCTCCCGCAGACCAGAATCTGAAGGTCTGGCTGGACCGGAAGGGAGGAAACAAAATTGTAACTGTTGTCAGGGGGTTTGTTGGTACCGGTGAAGACCTGAACAGTCTCGGCAAGTTTCTGAAAACGAAGTGCGGAGTAGGTGGTACTGTCAAGGACGGTGAAATTCAGATTCAGGGCGATTTCAGGGATAAGGTTGTGCAACTGTTGTCGGCTGAAAAGTATTCCGTAAAAAAAGCCGGTAGCTGATTTTACCAGACCGGCTTTTCTTTGTTAAGGAAGGCACTTATGCCTTTTTTACAATCATTTGTTTTACGAGCCTCAGCATTGTAAACCATTGCTGTCTGTAAGGCCTGATCCATAGTTTGGTCCTGTATTCTGATCAGCAGATCTTTGGTCATCGCCATTGCGGTAGAAGAGTTTTGCTGACAAAGAGTCCTGCCAAAGTCCATGACAAAATCTTCGAGTTCATCGTCTTCTTCAAAATAGTCATATATCAGCCCTGCTTTTTTCGCGGTTTCACAATCAAAAATCTCTCCGGACAATAAAAATCTTTTTGCTTTGGCTTCACCGATTTTTCGAATCAGAAAAACCATTACTATTGCCGGAATAAATCCAATACGGACTTCGGTATATCCGAAACGGGACTCTGTGGTACAGAAGGCAAAATCACAAACTGATACAAGACCGCAGCCACCTGCGAGAGCAGCTCCGTGAACCTCAGCAATGACCGGCTTGGGAGTTGTATAAATCTGCTTAAACAATTCCATAAGCTCAGATGAATCCTTTACGTTTTCTTCATGGCTGTAATTTTGCAAATCCTGGATGTATTTCAGATCTGCCCCTGAGCAAAAAGTACTTCCGGCTCCTTTAAGAATAATCACTTTGACCTGCTGGTCGGATGTAGCCATTCTAAATGCTTCTTTCAGTTGCTGAACGACTTCCTGATTGAGCGCATTGCGTTTTTCCGGCCGGTTAATTGTAATGACGGCGATCTGTTCTTTTGTGCTGTATCTGACTATGTCCATGTTGATTGCGTTTTTATAAGTGTTCAATATATGCTCCTTTTACCCATGTATAGTGGACAGATGAATTTACATCTTTAATCATCTTTTTGTTACAGCTGCCGTCAAAAATTAATTTTGTATTGTCAAAGGGAGATAGCATGCCGGATATGGTTGAGTTTATATGAGTAGCAATTATATAGTCAGCTTTTACATACTCAGTCAGATGATCTGTATGAATTACCAGCGCAACTTTTTTATCAGAGAAAAGCAGAAGCTGAGTTGAATCCAGGGGCTTAAAACTGACTGAACGGATATGCCTTGAGCCCAGATAGACGGCCACTGAATATTGGTATTCTTTACTTTCCGGAGCATTAGTATGCGAAGAGACTACTGTAGCATTAAAACCTTCAATGAATGCTATGAAGCTATGATTTTTTATGTGAAATACAGCCAGTATTTTCTGATCTGAGCTTTGATAAAATTGTATAAAGCTGATCAGAGCAAATACTACCAGTAGTGTATAGGATATCAGAAGCAAACGGATTTGTCTGAAAATAATACCGGATGCGAACAATGAGGTAAAGACAAAAAGTATCAGTATCTGAGCGGGGTGAAAGAATAATCCCTGTGTAAAAGAAGGAAGCTCTGCCAGAAAATTTACAGAGCTGTTTAATCCGATAGTCAGCCAGGTAATTACTATCCCCGTGACTGCGCCGACCCAGGGAAGCCATGAAAATACCAGCAGCATAATGCTGAGGTAAATAAGCAACACTACCGGGAGGGTAGAAATCAGGTTTGCTGCAATAAAATACAGGGGCAGATCATAAAAATAGTATAATAGCAATGGATAGGTAAATAATTGAGCGGATAACGATATGCTGGTCCATTCCCATAGTATTTTCAGAACAGGCTGCTTTATGGTAATGCTGTCATTGAGCCGCTGATTGATACAGATTATTCCGGCTACAGCTGCAAAGCTCAGTTGCAGGCCAATATCAAAAAGAGCCGGAGGAGAGTGAAGTATAATCAGAAAAGCCGATAAGCAAAGAATATGGATAGCATTCGGACGGCGTTTCAACAGTCTTGTGCTGACCAGAATCGTGAGCATCAGCGCTGCACGAATTACTGAGGCGGACAAGCCTGTACAAATCGCATAAAACCATAAGAATGTTATTACAGATGCTGTAAAAATGATTCTGCCGGTAGTGTTTCTGGGCAGAAATCCGAAGACTATGACCAGCAGCTGGTAGATTAAGGCTGTATGAAATCCTGAGACAGCCAGTACGTGGGCAAGCCCTGTTACAGTATACATCTGGTTGATTTCGGGATCCATTTCGCTTTTATCACCCAGCAAAAGTCCCAGTACCAGCGCATAAGCCTCACGGTTTATCAGATATTTTTGCAGGATATGATTGAGGTGGCTGACACATAGTTCTGCAATTCTGAATAGATTGAGACTATAGGAAGGAGCAGCGGCAATAGCCGTATATTGATGTATAAAAGCAATATGATAAATTTCCTGCGTCTTAAGGTATTCTCTGTAATCGAACTGAAAGGGATTGAAAGGCGGATCCGGAGTTCTTGGCAAGTCCGACAGCAATAACAGTGTTCCGACGGCTATAGTGTCACCGGGTGTGAAAAATCCCATAATCCGTCCCTCAGCTTTTTGCCAGCCTTCGGCTGTTTTGATAGCCTTTACTTCCAGAATACCTTTCAGGCTGTTGCTGCCTTTGGCTAAAGGTCTGGAAAGTTCAGCCTGATAGCTGCTAAACCTGTAATGGGAAAAATGGTATTGATTGTATGCAGGCTGACTGATCTGGTACAAAGTGAATCCAATGCTTATATGGAATAGAAAAATGAATGCAGACTTTATAGTCATCAAATGACTTTGTAATGACTGCTTAAATAAAATATGAAAAAGCAGGATACATGTAAAAAGGGAGATGTTGATTGTCAGTAGTATGTAAAACGGGGGATGATAGCTGACAAAAGAGTTTCCCAAAAAGATGCCGGTTGCAAGGCATGCAAGTGATTTGACAAAGAATAACTTTGTCCATTCCATAGCTTAATAAATTGTGGTTGAAAAAATACTCCGGACCTAGCGGCTTACCATAATTTTTGCTTTTTTGGTTTCGTTACCGTCGCTGACTTTTATTATATAAATGCCTTCCGGTAATCCGCTGACCGGGAGCGTATGAATAAATGTGGTCTTATTGCCAAAAGTTTCCTGTCTTATCAAAGTTCCGACGACGGAATACATGGAATACTCAATAGTTTTATATCCTTCAAAAATAAATTTCAGGTTAACAAAATCCTTTGCTGCATTTGGGTAAGCAGTGAACGATAATGTTTCCGAGGTCGGATAAATCTCGATATTGTCGATATGAAGGGTGCCTTTTCCCTTGGAATATAGCTCCAGACGAAGCCTGCCGACGTTTTTAAAGCTGAGAACGTCAAGAGGAATATGCAGGGTTGTCCATATGGGGTTTGATGCGAGCTCCTGGCCTTGTAACAATGTTAGCGTTTCCCAGCGATTGCAGTTAATTTCATAGGAGATGACCAGGCTGTCTGTTGCCTGGTCGGATACATTGACCGGCTCATATTTCAGATCAAGCTTCAGGACAGGTTTGTATATGTCTCGAAATGAAATGGCTTTGCTGGTCAGAAAAGTATAGTTGGAATTCGTATTTATGTCCCCGCTGAAAACCTCGCCCGGTTTGGCCTGCAGACTTCGAAAACTGTCAGAAGCCCCGGAAGATGTTTGTATAAAAGAAAAGTTTCCGGGTGCATAGATTGTCCAGTTGAAGTCGTCTGTTTCAAAATCTTCATACATAGGCAATCCGGCAAGCTCCTGACTTTCACAGCAACCAGGTGAATTAAGAAGGTCTTGGCGGCGGGGAGAGGTTTCAATGACTGTTCGCATTCGCATCTTCTGACCCTGAGTAAAAATATTCATGCAGGCATCAAAGCTATAATCCATGTAGTTGTTGCTCATGTCCATCGTATATATGCCATCTTTGTTGCAGTCGGATGAATCCTGGCAGGTGCCGGTTTCGTTGGCAGCAGCATCCGGAGGAGTATCATCTACATAGTCAGTACCACAAAAGCGGTCGCCCCATATATGGCGGAGACCCAGCCAGTGGCCGACTTCATGGGTGGTAGTCCTGCCCATTTCATAATTCCGGATGAGATATCCCTGATTTCCGAAATATTCGTAGTCAATAACAACCCCGTCTGTTGCTTCCGAATAAGGTCCGCTTAGTCCGGCGATTCCGGGTGCTTCCGGAAACTGTGCAAATCCCAAGGTTCCACTTGGGAGGTCAGTCACCCAGATGTTCAGATACTGATTACTGGGCCAGTAGGAGAGCTTGGACAACTGCGAAACTTCATGGACAGACCATGTAGGCTTTGAATTGTATACGCGTACTATGCCATTGGTCGGGTTACCTTTGGGATCACGGGATGCAAGACAAAATTCGATTCTTGTATCTGAACCCGACGGATCATCGTTGAAACCGGGGGTACCGGCTATTCTGCGAAAATCCTGATTCAGAACATTAATCTGAGATATGATCTGAGCATCCGGGATGTTCACATTTTTTCTTCCGCCAACAGCACTATTTGCAGTATTGTGGATAATATGAACCACAACCGGAATACGATATATTGGCTCTGCCGAAGCATCCGCAATGCGCGCTCTGCTTTTTTTATCAGTAATAATGGAGTTTAGCTGTATCTCATACTGCTCATGCATTTGTTCCCTTTGGGGATGGAGGTGATTCAGCCACTCCTCATATTCATTGGAAGAACATCGTTTATAACTCTGTGCGTATGAATAAAAAAGTACTAACTGAAAAAAAATAAAGACAATAATCTTTCTCATTTTAAATGAATATGAGATACAACTCTTAATCGTATGCGCTGATAATTCGGGCTACCAGTTTATGTCTCATCACATCTTTGGCGCTTAATTCAACGATGCCTATACCGTCAATATTGTTGAGGCGGTCTACAGCGTCTATCAGTCCTGATTTTTGCTGACCAGGCAAATCAATCTGAGACTTGTCCCCGGTTACAATCATCTTGGAATTGTTACCCATTCTGGTCAGAAACATTTTCATTTGCATGACAGTCGTATTCTGAGCCTCATCCAGAAGAATAAACGCATTGCTGAGAGTTCTTCCCCGCATATAGGCCAGCGGAGCTACTTCAAGGATCCGGTTTTCGTAGTAATACTTTAATTTTTCAGCAGGGATCATATCATCCAGGGCGTCATATATAGGCCTTAGGTACGGATCGATCTTTTCCTTGAGATCGCCGGGCAGAAATCCCAGATTTTCTCCGGCCTCCACGGCTGGTCTTGTAATGATTATTTTTTTGACCTCCTTATTTTTCAGGGCTTTTACAGCCAGCGCTACAGCCATATAGGTTTTCCCGGTCCCGGCCGGTCCGATGGCAAAGACAAGGTCATTTTCTCTGGCGGTAAGAACAAGCTTGCGCTGATTCTCTGTTCTTGGTTTGATAACGAGTCCTTTATCTCCAAAAAGGACAACATCATCATCCAGATGTACCGGTTCTTCGGGGCTAGAGTTTTCTTTTTGCAGAAGCGTCTCTATTTTTTCGGAGCTTATTTTGCCGTATTTATGATAATGAACAATAAGCGAATTAAGTATATCGCTAATGGCGCTGATATCTTTCTGCTCTCCGATTATCTTTATTTCGTTTCCCCGGGAAATAATCTTACTTTTCGGAAATGCGCTTGAAACTTCTTTAATCAGTCTGTTTTCCACCCCTAAAAAATCTACCAGGGAAATATTTTCTAATGTTATTATTTTCTCTACCAACGTTGAACCTAAATTTTAGTTGAATCTTTGTTTTTGTGCCCTTAAAAAGTTTTATTTTTGTTTATACCAAATATACTAATTAAGATTATAATTATACCATGCGGCTGATAACTCTGTTGACAGATTTTGGTGATACAGACCATTATGTTGCTTCTGTTAAAGCAGCTATAATGAAGCATCTGCCTATGTCACAGATTGTCGATATAAGCCACAAAATACAGCAATTTAATCTTCCTCATGCCGCTTTTGTTTTAAATTCGGTTTTCAGGGAATTTCCGGAGGGGACTATTCATCTGGTTTCTGTCAACGACCAGATGCAAGGCGGCGATATATTTATTATTGCAAAAATCGAAGGACATTTTTTTGTGGCGATGGACAACGGTTTGCTTTCGCTTATATCGGATCAGGAGCCGGAAATGATTGTTCGGCTAAATCCCCGGGGCGCATCGTCCGGAACTTTTCCTGCCAAAACCCTTATGGTCCCTGCTGTTATTGAATTGTGTGAGGGCAGGTCTCTTTCAGAAATAGGCCAGCCTGCCGAAGGAATCCGGAAGATGTTTAATCGTCATCCGCGTCTTACACATAATCAGATCATGGGACAGGTGATTCATGTTGACCATTACGGTAACCTTATCACCAATATAAATAAGAGCACATTTGAGAAAATCGGCAAAAACCGAAAATTTACCCTGTCTTTTTCAAGAGAAAAGCTGAGCAATCTCAGTGTGGCCTATTCCGAACAGGATCCCGGGGACTGTCTGGCCGTTTTTAATATCAACGGAGAACTCGAGATTGCCATAAATGCCGGCAATGCTTCCGAATTGCTCGGACTTCATTATAACAGCCCTGTGATGGTTAACTTTATCGGAGAGTAAATGCCATGTTTTACTCTGAATAGAGGTTAAACAACATTCTTCTGAGAAGAAGGTATCCGAGATATCCACTGCCTAATCCAAAAAGAGAAGCCATCATCACTTCCGTAAAATGCTTTTGAATCATTTCGACCGGATTTCCCTGAAAGTCCTGATACAACATACTCAGTCCTGATACCTGATTGTATATACTAAGACCGGTCATGTAGAAAGAAAAGCATATAATCAGGGTAAATAATGCCCATTTCCAGGGTCTTTCTCCCAGATGTTTAGCCAGCTTATAGTTCTTATAGCAAAAGAAAGAGAGTAGTAAGAAGTCCAATTTGAATGATCTTAAACTTGGTTAGAGAGCTAATTTACAATTTTTATTTCTGAAGAGGCGAAGTATTTTATAAAGCTGTTCCCCAAGAGCGAAACAAATTAATAACCTGAAAGTTTAGCTATTAATTATTTGCAGCATAAGACAAAAAGACATGACAGGACTGATGCGCACATTACTTATTGTTGCCCTTATCATTATACTGATAGTGGTATTTGCGATTACCGGTATTTTTGAAACGATTTTTCAACAATAATAATGATCGGGATGGTGAAGAGGTCGTGTCCCTTTACCTGATAGTGGGGCACTTTTTAGGGAAGTGCCACCCTTTTATTTTTAAAAGCGGGTCAGGTCCTTTTTTAATCTGTTGATAATACTGCGTTCGGTATTGTCTATACCATCAAAAGAATCAGCTGTACGTTCCACAAAACGCAGACATTTCTTTTTCATAGCTTCATCAAAATCAAAGGCAAAACGGTTACTTTCCAATGTATCGATGGCATACTGATAGGCTTCTTCAACATTAATGGCTTTTTCTTCAAGCTCTTCAAACATATTGTTGATCCAGGCATTATCAATATCGCTCAGATCGAATTCATTCAGCACCATTTTCTTTATAATATTCTTTTCTTCAGGCTGGATTGTGCCATCAGCTGCTGCGATTGCGTAGGCAAGACTACCCATGGCTTTATAGATGCTTCTTTTGGACATAAAATGAATGATTAAAATTAGATCGTTGTTCTACACGGATTAAAACGAAAGAATAAATTTTGTGTTCCGTTTTTAAAAAAATGAACCAAAAACATGCCATTACTCAGGCTTGTGGAAATAAAAAAAAGGATTTTTCCGGAATGCTGCCAGAAAAATCCTTTATCTCAAAATTCAGAATATTTAGCGATAGTTTTTCAGAGCTTCTTTTGCATTGCTGTTGGCCGGGTCCAGTTCCTGTACTTTTTTCCAGGCAGAAGCAGATTTTTCTACTTCGTCTTTCTGGCTATATAGCGCTCCAAGGTAAGAGTATGCCTTTATAAGATCCGATTTGTATTTTTCAGGTTCTCCGGAAGATGTTTCTATGAAGCGTTCATAAGCGCTCTGTGCTTTCCCGATGTCAGCATCTGTGTCCATTTGTTCCAGCGCTTTGGCTTTCCACAGATAACCGTGTGGCAACTGGGGGATAAGCTGGGACAAAAGGGAGAAAACAGAGTCGGCCTTTACAAAATTTTCCTGATAGTAAAGCATTTTACCGTAATTGAGGTAATCATTGGGCTTACCCTGAGTTTTTGTTAGTTTACCTTCATAAGCGGCAGCGGCTTTATCAAAATCTTTATTCAGAAAGTGCAGATTGCCTAATTCAATATATAAGTCATAATTGTCCTGGCTGATAGCGAGTGCCTTCTCAAAGTTTGCGATGGCATTTTCACGATCGCCTTTTTTGCCGTATAGTTTGGCGAGGTATTCATAATCGCTGGAAAGATAATTTTCAGGCTTTGCTTTGCTGAAGAAAATGTTCATATTTTCCAGGCCTTTGTCTGTCTGCCCTGTTTCATAATATGAATAGGCCATCAGGCGGTATAGCAAAAAGTTGTCAGTTTGTTTGGCTGTAAGTGAGTTCAGAAGAGTCAGAGCGGTTTCATAATCTTTGTTCATAAAGATGAACGAAGCGTACCGGAAATCACTGTCGGCGTCCTTATCTGCTATGGTTAGATACTTTTCATAAGCTGCGATTGCTTTTTTATAGAGGCCGGCTTTAAAATACACCTCTGCAATTTCCTTGTGAGCCGGCGAATAGTTCGGATCTTTCTCAATGGCTTTGTTGTAGTATTGCATAGCCATTTCATAGTTTCTGGTTCTGCTGTACAGTCTTCCGATTTTAAGGTATGTAACCGGAAGGTTCTGGTTGAGAGGAAGCGCTTTTCGTTCGTAGTATTCCAGCGCCTGATTGCCATCATTTTTTTGAAGATAAGCATCTCCGGCAAGCAGATACAATTGTGGGTTATTTGTTTCTTTTTTTAGAAACGGATTTAGTACGTTCAGTGCTTTATCCATCTGTTTATTTTCCAAATAGAACGCAGCCAACTCGGTTATTACCGCAATGTCCTTGTTTTTACCTAACTCAAGCGCTTTATTAAAGCTTGCTTCTGCTTTTTCCTTATCAGATGGATAGTCAGCTTTTCCCAGTCCTACATAGTTGATTCCTGATTTGGGGGACTGCTCAATACCATTGCTGAAAAAAGCTCTGGCAGAATCCGGCGAGGATTTTAAAAGATAGCTTTCTCCGAGCAGGTAATGGGTTTGTGCGTTACCCGGATTGGCTGACAGGCTTTTTTGCAGGCATGCCCTTGCTTCAGTGTGTTTTTCGATGTCAAGCAAGTAGCGACAGGTAGCTATATCCTGAGCTGAAGTAAAATAGGAAGTCAGAATAACTGGTAAAATAGATACTATGTATTTCATTCGCAGTTGTTTTGTGTTATCGTACAATTATTTCTCTACCGGGCATAACAGCGGGCATGATTCCAGCCTTCAGTACAATCCGCTGCCCTCGTTCACTTAACAGAAAGCTTGTAAATCCGGCGCTTAGCCCGGAATTTTTGTTGCGTCGGATTATATATACGGCTCTTGCCAGAGGATTGCTTTCATCGGCAAGCGAGTGCTGTCCGGGACCATATTCCGTATCGGCAGCCTTTATCCGGATAAAATGTATTCCATCGCGCAGATTTTTAGTAGCTGCGGCTTCTTCATCATTGACCCAGGCTGCTCCAATCACGCCTAGGGCGCCCGGTGTCTGTTTTACATAATCAATAACATCCGTATCAGTGCCTGCAGCGTAAATTCGTACCTTCTCGGTGTTTAGTCCGAACGTATTCCGGATGTATTGAAGATTGGCAGAATTACTCTGATCGACGACAAGAACAACTGAATCCGCAGGCCACTCCGGATTCAGATCACGCCACCGGGCAAAAGTACCACTAAACAGATCTCTCAGGAGCAGAGAGTCTGTTAAGTAATTGTTAAATTTTTGGGATGTAATCAGGGCTACTGCATCTGTGGCAAAATGAAATTCATTGACCAATGCCTGTTCTGATGAAAAATACTCAAGTTCCTGCTTATTGAGCCTGCGGCCTGCGATGATCAGCTCCGTGCTGTCCTTTATAAGATAATCAAACAGCCTGTTTTCCGGGAGATAGTTTACCTGTACGCTGGCATTTTTATACAGCGCTTCAAATGTTTCGATTTCGGCGTCAATAACAGGCTTGAATGCCTCATCGCTATATATGGTAATTGCTCCCGAAATGGGAGTATCCTTAGGTTCCTGTCTGCATGAAAATATGGTGCAGAACAATAAAAGGAAAAGAATCCGACAGACTATCCGGGAAATCATTGCTTGTTTAATTGATGCTTATATGCTCTGAAAATGCGAAAGACTCCGTAAATCGCCAATATCGCTCCCAGAAGCCGGCAATAAAGATTTTCCTTTATCAGATGATCAAGAGACTGTGGATTGATGAATAAAAACAGCCCGAGTACCACGTAAGCTATACCAACCAAAAAATGAAAATAACCGGTTATTCTTTGTAATTTATTCATTAGATAGTGTTTAATCTATTGACAATCCAGTATGATTCTTTTAGGAGAAAGTTAGCTTGCTGTCATTCTGCCGACTGGCAAAAGAACTATGAAAGAAAATAATTCTCCGGATAATGATGCATCAGTACCGGAGAATTATAAGGAAGAACAGTCGTTCTGCCTATCTGTTCGTATTGCTTTGTCTGTTGCTGACAATCTGGGCTTTGTAAGCTCTGTAGATACGGAACAATCCATAGCAAATCATTACTGCACCGAAAATAACCGCGTATTTTGAGTGTAGAATTTCGTTGGCTTCGGAATCAGACCGGGATGCTGCAATAAGAAATGCTCCCAGCACTATGTACATAAAACCCAGAAAGTAATGGATGTACCCTAATAGTTTATTTATATTGCTCATAATTAATTCTAGTCCTCAAAATCAAACCTGATTGGTAACTGCATTCTTACCCGCACCGGTTTACCATTGTTTTTAGCTGGTTCCCATTTAGGCATATTTTCTATGACTTCTTTAGCCGCATCATTACAGCTGGTACAAATATGCAAGCCTTTCATGACTTTGACATCTGTAATGCTGCCATCTTTTTCAACAACAAACAATAGAAAAACGGTTCCTTTATCTCCCAGTTTCGCAGCCTTATCTACGTATTGCTTCAATCGTTTGGTGATATAGTCATACATAGCCTTGCTTCCTCCGGGAAAACCGGCAACGATTCCTGCTCCCGGCATGTAAATCGTATTATCTTCCGCTTCTCCTGTGCCGAAGATTCCCGAATGATTATTATTATCAACAAGATCATTCAGTCCAAGCGAATCGACTTCACCTTCCTGGGTAACATTGCTGATTGCAGCGTCCTTCATCTCGTCAACAGTCGGTGGAAGCTCTTCAATAACGACCTCTTTGTCGGGAACCACCTTTGGCGGTACGTTACGGACAGTCTTTATTTTAGGCTGTTCGACAGGTGGCGGCGGCGGCGGGGCCGGAGCATCCGGCATCAGCGGCGGAATATCAATAGTCGTCAGGTCTATCTCCACTACTTTTTCAGCTTTTTGGGGCTCTGGCTTTTTTATGTATTTATTGTAGACAAAAGGTCCCCCGAGCAGCAGGGTCATCAGGCCAATTACTATAAAGATGGATATCTGAATATACTGAGGATATTTTTTTCGCAAAAAATAAGCCCCATATGCTTTATTCCTGTGTTCAAATACAATTTCGTCAAATGACTTATATGTTGGTTCCATAGACATTTCGTCCAGGTTTTTTTAGTAAAGACTTAGTTAAGAGAAGCTGTGGCCTGAGCAGAGCTTTGTGTATTCATTGTCTGAACAATTGTAAAGCCAATCTCATCAATGCCGTAAGTAAGCGTATCAATTTTACTTGTAAAGTAGTTGTAGCTGATAATTGCCAGAGCTGAAGAAGCAATTCCAAGCGCAGTATTGATAAGGGCTTCGGAAATACCATTGGCAAGCGCAACGGCATCCGGGCTTCCTGCGGTTGCAAGAGCAGCAAAAGCTTTGATCATACCTACTACTGTACCGAGCAGACCGACCAGGGTGGCAACAGAAGCAAGTGTGGCTATAATGGTCAGGTTTTTCTCCAGCATGGGAAGTTCAAGAGCTGTAGCTTCTTCAAGTTCTTTTTGTACAGCTGCAGCTTTCTGATCTTTTTGCAGATCGCCTGCCTTAATGACAAGTCTATAACGCTCAAGCACTGCTTTGATTACATTGCCAACTGATCCCTGTTGCTTGTCGCAGGCAGCGATAGCGCCGTTAATGTCGTTAAGAGCAAGTGATGTTTTGATCGTATGAACAAACTTTGTGATTGACCCGGTGCCACTGGCTTTAGATATTGTGATTAAACGTTCTGTTGAAAAAGTCACAACCATTAAAAAGAAGGCCATAAGCATGGGAACAATAAGACCACCTTTGTAGATGATACCGAAATAATTTCCCGGAAGAGGATGATTGTTGGGATCATTGCCAACAAAGTTGGATCCGTCCCCAAGCACTACAAAGTAAAAAATGTAACTTATAATGATAAGTACGGGTATTGCTATAAAAGCAAATACTGAGCTGAATTTTGAATTAGAAACTTCGGTTGTCATTTTTAATTGTTCGGATTTGAATGCCAATAATGCTATAAATTTGAAATCAAAAATTACTGCATAATTTAGTTAAAATAAACAGACTTTGTTTAGCTTCTGTTTCCTTAAAACAATATTTTTTGCAGGTTATTTAGATTTGTTCTAAACTCAGGTGCAATATTAAGGCATTTTGCCACGATTTCAATAATAATTTAAAAAAAATATACTATGATCAAGCAAGTATCTGTAATAGGGACCGGTACAATGGGTAATGGCATAGCCCACGTATTTGCGCTGGCAGGGTATCAGGTATCTATGGTGGGGGTTTCAAAAGAACTGACGGATAAAGCTTTCCAAACCATAGTTCATAACATGGAGCGTCAGGAAAAAAAAGGACTGCTTACATCAGGCGAAAAGCAGAGGGCACTGGAGAGTCTGCATATGTACACGGACCTGAGAGAGGGAGTTGCGGAAGCAGATCTGGTAGTTGAAGCAGTGCCGGAAGATGAAAATGTAAAGCGGGAAATCTTTCAGCTGCTGGATAAAAATACCAGGGATTCAGCTATTCTCGCTTCCAATACGTCTTCACTGGCGATAACCCGTCTGGCTTCCTTTACCAAAAAAACGGATAAAGTAATCGGTATGCATTTTATGAACCCGGTTCCGGTGATGTCGCTGGTGGAAGTTATCCGTGGTTTTAATACCTCAGATAAAACGGTCAGTATAATCAATGATGTGTGTCTGCAGCTTGGAAAAAGTCCGGTTCAGGTCAATGATTATCCAGGTTTTGTGGCAAACCGGATTTTGATGCCGATGATCAATGAAGCGATTTTTGCCTTGTATGAGAATGTAGCGGGAGTAAGTGAGATTGATACGGTCATGAAGCTGGGTATGGCGCATCCTATGGGGCCTTTACAGTTAGCGGATTTTATCGGTCTGGATGTTTGTCATTCCATTCTGATGATCTTATACAATGATTTCAGAAATCCGAAATATGCTCCATGCCCTTTATTGCAAAAAATGATTGAAGCGAATCAGCTGGGGGTTAAGACGGGACAGGGCTTTTACCAGTATGGTCATGATAACAAGGAATTGATTGTGTCAGGCCACTTCAGGTCCAGATAATAGAATACAGAGGCTGTTTTACAGCCTCTGTTAAAGCTTGTTACACTGCTACGTTGTTTTCGCGAAGTGCATCGTTGAGCGAGGTTTTCAGGTCAGTGCTTGCTTTACGCTGACCAATAATCAGGGCACAGGGAACCTGATAATCTCCTGCCGGAAATTTTTTGGTATAGGAACCGGGTATTACTACCGCGCGCTCTGGAACGTTTCCTTTGTATTCTACCGGTTCCGGTCCGGTAACATCGATTACTTTTGAGCTTCCTGTAAGGACGACATTGGCGCCTAATACAGCTTCCTTGCCAACCCGCACACCTTCAACCACTATGCATCTTGAACCCAAAAATGCCCCGTCTTCAATGATTACAGGTGCTGCCTGTACAGGCTCCAGGACTCCTCCTATGCCAACGCCCCCACTGAGATGAACATTTTTTCCGATCTGGGCGCAGCTTCCCACTGTTGCCCAGGTATCAACCATGGTTCCGGAATCTACATAGGCTCCGATATTTACATAGCTTGGCATCAGAACAACGCCTTTGCTGATATAGGCTCCGTAACGCGATACGGCATGAGGAACAACACGTACTCCCAGCTCATCATATCCGCGCTTGAGCTCCATTTTGTCGAAGAACTCAAAAGGCCCTACTTCAATTTTTTGCATCTTTTGTATTGGGAAATAAAGAATTACTGCTTTCTTTACCCATTCATTTACGGTCCACCCGTTTGTACCCGGTTCTGCTACCCGTAATCTTCCTTTATCCAGCTCTTCTATGACAACTCTTATGGTGGATTGTACTTCCGGGTCGTTTAAAAGATTTCTGTCTTCCCAGGCTTTTTCGATAATCTCTTTCATGATGATATATGTAGACTTATTGAATTTTTATATTTTAAATGAATGAAAATTTTTATAGCTGCAACGTTAAAACCGGCCAATGACCCGAGGCTGTATCATAAAATAGCGCTTTCGCTGGCCAATGACGGAAATTATGAAGTTTGTATTGCAGGATATAATAATGACTTTATTCCGGCCGCTACAAAAAAAGTTAAATTTTACCCCCTTTTCAAATTTGCACGCTTAAGTTTTAAAAGAGTTTTTAGTCCGTGGCGTATTTTGAAGCAAGTGATCAACGAAAAACCCGATCTGCTGATCATTGCCACACATGAATTGCTTGTATTGGCGTTTTTGTTGAAAGTGATTAAAAAACAAAAGGTTGTGTATGATATACAGGAAAATTACTTCTATAATATTCTCTATATGGACTCTTTTCCTGTGTTCCTTCGACCGTTGCTGGCATATTACGTCCGGTTAAAAGAGCTTTTGATCGTGCCCTTGCTGGACGGGTGCCTGCTTGCCGAGAGAATCTATAAAAAACAACTGGGATTTGCCCTGAAAAACCACATTATTATTGAAAACAAAAATCCGGAAGATATAATGGAGACAGGAGATTATCCTGTATTTACTTCTGTTCAGAAACACAAATTCCTGTATACAGGAACTGTTAGTGAGGAATATGGGATATGGGAGGCTGTTTTTTTTATTGAAAAACTATACCTGGTAAATACAGCAGTACAGCTGGAAATTATCGGATATACTCCCGATACGACACTGATTCGAAAACTGAATGACCGGATTGCCGGTAAAAATTATATCAGAGCGGATATTCGTTCTGTGCCGGTACCCTATGGAGAAATCCGTATGTTGCTTTCCGGAGCCGGGATTTTACTACTTCCTTATCGTCCCAATAAGGCGATTGACGGAAAAATTCCTACACGTTTCTGGGAAGGCCTGTCCTGGCAGCTGCCTATGATTATTCAAGAAAACCTTGGATTGGCGGGGTTTATTCACCGGTATCCCTGCGGGCTATCAATTGATTTTACTAACTTTTCACCGGACGAAATTTTAAACAGCCTGGAAAATACCTCTTTTTATCTGAATAAACCAGGTCCGGAAATATACTGGGAATCAGAAGTAATCAGACTAATTGATTGGATAAATAAAATTGTTTCGGAGGTGTAAAGCTATTCTCGAAATACCTTGGGGTTATTTTTTTAGATTTACCTAAGATATATCTTTACATTGTGTTAAGTTTTACCAGAAAACGATCTGAAGACAATACATCATGTTTTCTGTGGTTCCTTGCCAAAGCTGTAGTGAAAGGCATTTTTGTGTTTGTATGAAATATATGACTAATAGTGTTTTAGGTGGTCTGTGTCTTCTGGGATGGCTGCTTTTAACAGCTTGTGAATCTCAACAGAAAGAGGATAATGACAAGCTGGTAATTCTTGCTACTACAGGAATGATCGGCGATGCAGTCAAAAATATTGTCGGGGATTCGGCAGATGTTGAGGTATTGATGGGGCCGGGAACAGACCCGCATTTGTATAAGATGAGTCAGGGGGATCTCCATAAGCTGACAAAAGCTGATATAATAATTTACAACGGTTTATATCTTGAAGGGAAAATGGGGGAAGTCCTTCAGAGTATGGAAAAACAGAAACCTGTGACTGCGTTTGTTAATGGTATTGCACAGGAAAAGCTGAGAAATGTAAGTGGATTTGCGGGCGGGTATGATCCGCATGTATGGTTTAGTATCGAACTGTGGAAAGACGGAGTTGCTTATGTGAGCCGGAAAATTATTGAAGCAGACCCCGCCAGGGCTTCATTTTACCAAGCCAATACACAGGCATATATTGATTCATTGAATCAGCTGGAGGAATGGGTTAGAGCTGAGATAAGCCGGATTCCAGAGTCGCAGAGGGTTTTGATTACTGCGCATGATGCGTTCGGTTATTTTGGTGATGCTTACGGGATTACGGTCGAAGGATTGCAGGGGATATCAACTGTTTCGGAACCGGGGTTAAAAGATATTATCAGAATCACGGATTTGATTGTCGAACGAAAAATAAAGTCTATTTTTGTTGAGACATCTGTTTCTGAGAAGACAGTCCGGTCTGTGTTAGAAGGCGCTGCAGCAAAGGGGCAAAAAGTAACAATAGGCGGGACTTTATATTCGGATGCACTTGGCGATGAGACTTCTGATGCAGACACCTACATCGGGATGGTAAGAGAGAATGTGCGGACAATTGTGCGGGCTTTGGAAGATTAATGACTTTAGCAACAGTAACAACTTATTGAAATAGTTTTTGATGATCACGGTGCTCACCGGCCAGTTTTTTTATCAGTTTCCGAACAAATAATTTATGAATAATTATAATGAATCGGGTAGTTCCGATACCAGGCAGTATTCTTCTCTGTATATTACTGCTGTTACTATTGTAGCCACTCTGGGAGGCTTCTTGTTTGGCTATGATACAGCTGTTATTGCGGGAGCAATCGGCTCTCTGAAAATCTTTTTTCAGCTTTCGGACTGGGCAACCGGTTTCGCAGCGGGTTGTGCCCTGATCGGATGTATGGCCGGGGCAATGATTGCAGGTTATTTAAGCTTTAAAATTGGCCGGAAATATTCGCTGTTAACCGCTGCTTTTCTGTTTACTGTCTCAGCTATTGGTACAGCTGTGCCTGATACGTTCACTGAATTTATCATATACCGGATTTTTGGGGGCATTGGTGTGGGAATTGTATCCATGGTGTCTCCTATGTACATTGCCGAAATTGCTCCGGTCCATATGCGCGGAAAGCTTGTCTCTTACAACCAGATGGCGGTAGTGCTTGGGATTTTTGTAGTTTACTTTGTGAATTACTTTATAGGCCGCATCGGCGATGATGAATGGGATATACAACTGGGCTGGCGTTATATGCTTGCGTCTGAGACTTTGCCAAGCGTATTGTTTCTGGGACTTATTTTGCTGATTCCGGAGTCGCCAAGATGGCTGATGCTGAAGCATGAAGATGAAAAAGCGCTGAATATTCTGCAACGGATGGCCGGGAAGCTTAATGCGCTGTCTATTCAGGCAGAGATTCGCCGATCCATGCAGGAAGAGAAAAAAATGGCATCGTCAGTTTTGTCCCCGCTTATGCTGAAAGTTGTACTGGTAGGAGTGGGACTTAGTGTTTTTCAGCAGGTAACCGGAATAAATGCTTTTTTGTATTATGCACCGGTGATTTTTAAAGGTCTCGGAAGCAGCGGGGATACATCCATGTTGCAGACAGTGCTGGTAGGAACGGTAAATATGCTTTTTACGCTGGTTGCTATATTTACGGTAGATAAGCTGGGGCGTAAGCCACTAATGCTGATCGGATCGGCTGGTATGGGAATATGTCTGATTACAATTGGTTACGGGGCTTATTCAGAAAATCTCGGAACCTGGCTGGTCTGGTTTGTGTTGGGATATATCGCGTTTTTTGCACTTTCTCTTGGTCCGGTTGTCTGGGTTTTACTGGCAGAAATGTTTCCCAACAGAGTTCGAAGCAGTGGAATGTCTATTGCTGTTGCGGCCCAGTGGATCTCTAATTTTGCAGTTACAGCTGTATTTCCGGTACTTGTTGGCTATTTGAATGGAGCGCTGGCATTCTGGTTATTTGGGTTTATGTGTGTGGCTACAATAATTTTTGTTTTATGGCTGGTTCCCGAAACAAAAGGGAGGACGCTGGAAGAAATGGAAAGAACCTGGGAAGAAAAATTTCCTGTCTCATAGCTGCGAACTGTTACTTTCGGTGACCACTGCGGTTAAATCTGTTTTTGCGCAGATAGGCTTTGTCTTTATGCCTGGCTTCTGATCCCTTATAGATCAGGTTGTGATTTGTGTCAACCACCAGCGTTTTTCTGGTAAAACCACGGACCTTCGAATAATCGGCAATGGAGTCAATTCCATTGCCTCCAATCACGGTGATTCGCATGCCGTTGCGGACTTTTCCGGTTATGGAAATTTGATCTTCGCCGTCCAGCGCATAGATTGTCAGTGCACGGGTAGTGGTATGGTTCAGACAACGGGAGTAGAGCAGGGTACTGTCACTTTCGGCGTATATATTTACCTCGGTGTACTGCCGGTGACGCCTGATGTTTATTTGATCATTTCCATCTGTTGCAGCAATGAATACATGTCTGTTTACCATATAATAAAAAGCTTCCGCTGCCTCAGGAAGCCTGTTTCTTCTGCTTATTAGCGTTTTCAGGGTTTTTCTTCCTGCTATTTTATCTATTTCCTCAGGCCATTCTTTGAGCGAGTGGAGAATAATACTGTCGCTTAACTGTTCCATCAGTTCCCGGGTTACCTGATTCCAGTCTGAAACGGCAAGTCTGTTAAGAAATAAGCGATCCATATTATAGGAATTGGATGAAAGGCCTTTAATATTTTCGTAGTGCGGATGAAAGCTCTGAAACTTGGATTTACCCCACCAGCGGCTTATTAAAAAAGGAATCAGGCCATCGTCAAATAAAAAGAAAGCATTATCCCGGTCTCTCGGAAAGGGTTTGTAAATGATTGCTCCGTTTACAGTAAAGCCCAGCCATACCCATTGACCGGCATGCCGGTCCCAGTCGTTAATAATAAAATCAAAAAGCCGGCATTTTAAAAAATCTTTCTGATCAATGTGTACCCGGGAATCGGAGAGAAGCTTTTTTATTAATTTTTCTGTATTTACAATTTTTTCAGGATACCCGAACTCTCCGGTGCTTTCCCAGGTGGAGTTAGGTTTTTCTTCCAGCAGCGCTATACCATCTATTTTATCGCTAAATTCCCCGAGCTGATTTGAGTGACTGGTATAAAAAAGCTTTGGATTGGTATGGTATATACCCACAGCGGCAGACAGCTTGCTCACAACAAGCCCTGCATAGGGGTTAGCAGCTGATGTCTGGTCATTGATCAGGTAGCGCAACAAGGTATACCGCAACGGAATCGGCAGAACTTTTTCCGGGCTTTTATCCAGGCTTCGCAATACATACCGTTTGCCGGTTGAGTCCTCGAGGTGAATAGATACTGTCTGCTGACCGCCACCGGATTTTACGGGCCTGAGGTTGTGTGGTATTTTCTCAAGATCAAGAACAGGTACAATAATTTTGGTACTCCATATATCACGATAGTGTTTGCCAAAAAAGATAGTATGAAAAATATTGGCTTTGTATTTTTCTCCTGCTGCTACCGGTATACTGTCATTGGAAAAAACACTGCCATAAGCAAGAAATAATAGGCAATAAAGAAGAAAATGCCTGATTTTCATCTTGTATTTTTTTCTTTTGTCAACCTGCTGACAGTGGTTTTGTTGAGAGACAGAACAATTAATAACAATTTTATTTCCGGTCGGGTTCTCTTTATGAAGTTGGATTTAATGAGGAGGAGATAGCAATGACCCACATCTTTACAGTATTGACAGTCGGGTTGTCAATTTTTATTTCAGGAAGCATCGGAAAGGATACTACCAATGAATATGTGCAGGAATCTGCCGTGAAAGAGAGAGATAAAGAGAAAATGCCCAGGTTTAGCTATTATACACTGGCCGGAAAAAAATTTTCAAACAGAGATCTGGAGGCAAACAAAACGTATTTGTTTGTTTATTTTAATCCGCTATGCGACCTGTGCAGAGAAGAAATAGGAGAAATCGTTGAGAATATTGACCAGCTCGAAAATGTACAGATTTTGTTAGTAAGTCCTAATCATCTGAATGAGATAAATGAATTTAAGGACTATTTTAATTTGGGGGATTACAGGCAAATAACAATTTTGCATGATACAGACGACCGGTTTTATCTTGAATTCGGAGCGATTGGTTATCCAAACATGTATATCTACAATAACAGGCAGGAGCTGGTCCGGTATTTTGACCATGCGACCGGATTTAGTGAGATAAATAATGCACTTAAACCGGTTTTGACCAGAAAGTAGTACTTGCTGAGTTAATCGGTTTAAAGATCAGATTTCCGAAAGGATTCTGGTCTTTTTTATTTTTCAACCGGAGTAAACCGGGAATGTATTTTCAGGTCTTTGATAAGACCAAAGCCTTTTAATGGTTTGTCCTGCAGCTCTGAAAATGTACCTTGCCAGGCGTCAATGAAATCTTTGGAGTTGAATGGTCCCTGATCAAAGTCATAGACACTGATTTTCAGCGTATCATTTGCTGTAAGGAAAAAGAAGGGAGTTTCTGATTTTACCGAATAGGTATAGGTATTGCGCATTGGCTTGCTGGAGTATATAATTTCAGTATCGCAGCACAGCTCCCAGAAGGGATCAGGCATTCCGTTACCATTTAGTGTAAAATCATATTTTCTGCCATCCGGATTGTTAATTTTAAAGTAATCGATTCCGACTTTTCCCTTATAGAGCAACGGAGCATTAATTTTTTGCTTAAAGTTTTGGACTGCAATCGGGGAAGGGGAAATATATTCCAGTTTTCGATATTGCTTTAATTCCTGATCCTGAGTAAACTTTACGGCATAAACTTCCAGGTTAAACTCCGGTTCAAATTCTCCGTTGGACAGACCCAGGACAGAAAAAGGTATGTGCTTGTCAAACGAGTATGTCCCTTTATCTGAAACAAAAGGTATTTGATTAAATGTAATTTCCTCTCCCAGCTTTTGTCTGATAGGAACCCCGGAGTCGTATAGTTTTTGTCCGCGGTGCTCTACATTCCATATAAAAAGAAAAGAAGAAAAAGCATGTTGCTTTAATTGCTGAATAGCTTCTTCGGAGGGCTCAATCGTACACCTGATTGATATTCCTTCACATTTTCTGTTAGTGGCCTGTGTATCGAAAGTTACATTTTTAAGCAAGAGCCCGTTGCCAAGATCGTATGTCAGTCCCATGTTGTCAAAGTTCAGCTGTCTGGAAGTTTTTGTTGACGCTGTCTCATTGCGGTTACCTCCCGAACAGGATGCCAGTGTAAAAAATATAAACAGAATACATATCCTCATAGGGCAATTTTACGCATTATTACCGGATTTTTTCTCTTTTAATCTTATAATTCTGATATGCAGTCAGCAATCATAAAAGGTTAGTTTGGTTTGTTCAGACGGTTTTTGCGATTAACTAGATTGATGGTTTGCTAATTATTTTAGTTTGGTTATCTTTGGAATGCGTCATTTTTAGTTTTATGTCTTTTATTCGCACGAATATCAAATACTTAAGAAAGCAAAAAGGTCTGACTCAGGAGCAACTGGCCGCCAGAGTCGGAATAAAGCGTTCACTTATAGGTGCCTATGAAGAAGGGCGGGCAGAGCCTAATATAGCCAATCTGATCAGGTTTTCTGAAGTTTTTGAAGTGGGTATGGATATATTCCTCAACAGGAATCTGACTGAGCAAGGTGTTGATGGTATTCAGAAAGCCGATCCTTCTGCTAACCTGAGAGTGCTCAGCATTACCCTGGACAATAGCGGGAATGAGATAATGCATATGGTGCCGGCCAAAGCCTCGGCCGGGTATCTGAATGGATTCGCCGATCCTGAATATATAGCGGAGCTGCCGGTGTTTACTATCCCTTTTTTCAGGGGAGGGACTTTTCGGGCTTTCGAGCTATCCGGCGATTCAATGCTTCCGCTGCGTTCCGGTTCGATTGTGATCGGCCGATATCTGGAGGATTGGAGCAGCATTAAAGATAATTCGCTTTGTGTAGTGATAACTTCCTCCGAAGGCCTTGTCTTCAAGAGGGTTTTTAATCAGGTTAAAAAAGATGGAAGATTTAAGCTCGTGTCAGACAATCCGGTTTTTGCTCCCTATTGTGTACGAATGGAAGATATTGTAGAAATCTGGGAGGCCAAAGGGTATTTTTCGATGGCCTTCCCTGAGCCTGATTTATTGTAAAGAAAGAAAAACAATTATGCCATATTTAGTTTATTAATGATGACAGTTTTGCTTCAACAAGCTTTTTTTGTTCTTCATCAATCTGGAACCATAAACCGTCACCTGTTTCAATATACATTCCTTTCCGAATCTCGCTTTCCTCCAGCGCAGTCTCCGGATCAAAATCAACAGTATAAATTGTCTCCATAAAGTCTTTCAGCTGATTCCATTCAATAGGCTGCTTTTTATCCTTTTCTTCGGAGTGGCTTATGATGAATGCCTTACGTTCCAGAAAGCTTCCGATCAGGGAAATATCCACGAATGGTGAGTTCTGCTTCAATTCTTTTAGCCGTATCGTGAGAGGGAGCTCTTTTTCAGTCGCTTCCAGGATAGCCTGATGAAGCTCCTGCATTGTATAGGCAAGGCGTGTATCACCGGAAAAGCCTTCGAGTTTTTCACCGGCCTGATCCTCATAGGAAATATAGATGAAATGTTCACCTTCTTCCTGACTCAGGTCCTGGTAAGCAGAGGAATTGAAAAGTATACTGGCCCAGGGTTTGCCCAACAGACCTTCCCATTCAATATTATCATTTTCTGTATAACCTTCTTCTGCCAGCTCTTCCGGAGTACAGGACTCACGGTCTAGGTAAGAAATTGAAAATGAGGCTTTTATGGATTCTTTTTGATGCTCTGCGGAAAAAAGAAGAGAAAAGGCATGAGGCGCCGGAAGATCCGGAGTGTAAAATTCGATAGATAAGGTACTGGACATTGTTCGGATTTTCTGGTTTGGATTAGTGCAAATATGGGACTGATTCTATCATTTTTTAAAATATTTCTTTTAAAGTTAATCCTTTTTTTTATGTTTGTTTTTCATATTTCTTTTTTGTACAAATAAATGAAAGGGTTAAAGAGCAAAATTATTACTACTATTCTGGACGAAACCGGCATAAGACTTCATCCTAAAGATTTTCAGATTGTTACTATTGAGAATATGCTGGTTCTTAAGTTGTGGGGATCAGAGCTGATAAGTAAAAAATTTCAAAGTGAGAAGTCTCTGGATTCAGAAGAGTTTGCAGAGGATCTTTTAAATGAGCTTTTTGATGAATATTACGATTTTCGGGAGAAGATAATTGAGGTAAAAAAAGAAGATCTTACCAATCAGTTTCTGGAAGATATTAAAAGAGATGTAATTGTTTTCCTGCAGCAGAAGAAGGTAGATCCGGTGATGATTGAAACCCTGGATTTCGAATTCATTGATTCGGATTCGGTTAAGAACAGTCACTTGGGTGATGACTGGGGCTTCCCGGTATTTGGATTGAGAATAACCGATTATGAAACTGTAGACTATTTTTATTCACTAGATGTACTTAAAGAGCCTTTGGTCATTGACAAGAAAGTGATTTGTGAAGGCTTGCTGAAAAAAATTCGTTAAAAATTTACCTGCTGATGGGGATGAGCACCTGCATGAGAAAAGTATTCTTATGCAGGTGTTTGTGTAAATATAAGACCGGTTGTGGCAATCCGGTCAATTTTACCCGTTGCGGTTTCTGAAAACTCCGGTATCAGAAATATTTTTTTGGGTACTTCATATTTTGATACTGTCTGGATCAGCTCATGATAGAGCCTGTTTTTTTGTTCTTCCGCAAAAAAACCTTCGATCAGGAGAACAACTGAGGTTCCGAAGCAATTGTCGGGTATACCGGTCACCATAAACCGGTTAGTATAGCCCAATGTATTGAAAATGCCGGATATTGAACGTTCCAGCTCTTCAATCTGAATTTTTACACCTCCGGAATTTATTATGTTGTCTATCCGGCCTGTCCATATAAACTGTCCCGGCGGGATTAATTTTACAATGTCGTTAGTGATTATAGTTTCATCTCTTGTCACCGGCCCTTTGATTGTAAGGCAGCTGCGCTCATCCAGACCTATCGAAATTCCGGAAAGGACAGTGTAAACGGGCGATGCGTTTCTGCCGTTTAGCCTTCTTAAGGCAATATGTGACACTGTCTCGGTCATGCCATATGTGCTGTATACCGGAGCCTCAATATTTTGCAGGGATTCTTCCAGCTGATGACCGACCGGAGCGCCTCCGAGCAATATTGCTTTCATCTGGTTCAGTACCCCTATTTTATCCGGTGATTCCTCTATCGTTGTTTTCATCTGGTAGGGAACCATAGCTGTAAAGCTGATTGAGAGCGATTTCGTAATGTGTTTGAACGGATTAGCAACCGGGGGCAAAATGTAAGCTGTCATACCAATGGTAAAAGCTCTTGCAAGCATCATTTTGCCGGCAATATACTGAGTGTTAAGACAGACAAGTGCATTGTCCGAATTTGTAAGGCCCAGAGCTTGCCCGGTCATAGAAGCGCTTGCTTCCATTTGTTCTTTGCTTATTTCAATTGTTTTAGGCTTTCCGGTTGATCCCGAAGTCTGAATCTGAAAAGGAGGCGGAGTATTGAGAAACCATTGATCCCTGAAACGAAGAATAGCATCTTTGTACATATGAAAGTTTATGCCATGATTGGTATAAATTTCAGGATTTAGAAAAACTATCTGATCTGAAAAGTCTGTTTTCACCTTGAATGATTGAATAGTTTAAGATACGTAAGTTTTCTGTTTATTTAAAACATATTTTATAGGGCTTTCATTGCATGTGTTATCAAATAAAAATCAGAAACATTTGTGTGTTTTCTTTTAACCAATTGTACAAAATGAAGTTATTTTATACCCGATTTTTATTTTTTCTTGAAATCTCATTAATTTGCGCGAATGATACTAGGAATTGATGTTGGCGGTACTACCGTTAAATTTGGAGTCGTTTCTCCGGAAGGAGAAATAAGCCGGGTTAAAGCATTTGATACTGCAAAATGGGTTGCGGATGGATTTGTTGATTCTCTTAAAGCCGGAATAAAAGAATATCTGAACCTTGTTCCTGAGATCAAAGGAGTGGGCATTGGCTGGCCCGGTTTACTGTCTGTAGACCGCAAAAAGGTCATTTTGCTTCCCAATATACCGGCTGTATACGACTTGTCAATTGTTGATATCCTGAACGCAGAGTTTCCAAAGCTTCCGGTTAAGATTGAGAATGATGCCAAGTGTGCAACCATCGGTGAGTTGTATTTTGGTAATATTAAGGGACTGGATAATTTTGTTCTTGTTACGCTTGGTACAGGAGTAGGAAGCGGAGCAGTGATTAATAAAAAGCTCTTTCTGGGAGCAAGAGGCAATGGAATGGAAATAGGTCATATGCTTCTTGAAGATGGTAAATCGCTGGAGCAGAATATCGGGATTCAGCATATAATAAACTATGCTCTGGCCAGAATCGGGAAAGAAAAACCTTCAAGTGTACTTGTCGGAAAGGAAATTACTCCTAAATCAATTTTTGAGGCGGCTTCAGAAGGTGATGCATTTGCTGTTTCCGTATTTGATTTTGTCGGAGAGAAATTGGGACAGAATCTGGTTTCCGTGATTCGTGTGCTGGATATCAATACTATTTTGCTGGGTGGCGGGATAGCAGGAGCATTCAGATTCATCGAGCCAATGACCAGAAAAACAATCGAAAAATATATGCCTTCGTACTATACAGACAAGCTGATCATTGCTCAGGCGCATCTGACCAATCAGGTTGGGATTCTGGGAGCGGCGGGCTTGCTTATGGAAGAAATCAGTATTAATTCCGGTACAAGGGTATCGTAGTACATTCGTGCGTAACTATACTAAAAAGCGGGGATTCATCCCCGCTTTTGTTTTATAAGCACTGTTTTGGTTCTTTCTGCCTGGATCCAGTGTCTTTCATTGTGATATATAGTGAAGCGGAGCGCGTCACCAAGTCTGAGTCTGATCAGTCCGGTTATGGTGATCGGGATTCCCTTTAAATTGATATCGATGCGATCTGCCAGAGTCAATAACTCCAGATAATTTTCCTGCTGCCTGATAAAGCGATCCAGAACAGAGCGATCTATCGTCATGCCGATCGGGTTCTTATCCTTGAACGTTTTCATCTTTATTGTCGGATCATCTTTCTGATTGACTTTCATGCTTCTGGCAAAATAATTGCCCCAAAAACCTGATTGAAAGTAGTGTCGGGGATGCGCATCGGAATGTTCTGAAATAAAATCACGTATTGCCGGTATATAGAAATCCCCATACAGGTTCAGGTGCTCAAGACATTCTGCCACTGACCATTTTTGCGGCGCCAGACGTCGAAAAAGCATGGAGTCATCAAGAAGTGTATATGACACTGCACTTTCAATAATCCGGTTTGTAACAGCACTTAGCTCCCGGATCACATCTTTTTGAGTTGCTTTCATATTTTTTTCAATAAAAGTACAGAACTGAAAAACAGGCATTCTTGGTCTATACCAAGAATATGGATTATCGGTACTTTTTCAGGATTTTACTAAAGTTTGTCGGATCAATACCCAGATAAGAGGCAATATATTTATGAGGTATCTGATTGATAAGGTGAGCGCTGCGATGGTAAAACGATTCAAACTTTTCTTCCATGGTCAGCGCAAGAAGCTCATAATGTTTTCTGTTGACTCCGACCAGGGCTGCTTCCGTTGCTTTGCGAAGCAGCGTATTGATACCGGGGTATCTGGCTGCCAGTGCTTCTACTTCTTTATAATTTCTTCGCAACAGGCTGCTTTCTGTAATGGCTTCGATAAAATAGAGAGAAGGTGTGCGGGTTAGCAGCGAATCAATATTGCCGCAAAAAGATGGATAATAAGTAAAGACTATAGTGATTTCCTTGTCTTCTTTCAGATAGTATGCACGCTGTATTCCCTCGAGGACGAAATATATATATTTTTCGTACGTTCCTTCACGGGTGATTATTTCTTTTTTCTGACAGGATACCGGGTCCCAGGACTCAAGGAGAAGATCTGCCTCAGAAGTGGTGAGAGGCGATATGTTTTTCAAAAAAGTGCGAAATACATTCATAAAAAGAAAAGGCGGGAATGAATCTTCCCGCCGGTTTAGCTTTTCCTAATTTTGAAAATCAGACAACTTCTTCCGGTTCAGTTGACAGGCTGCCAATACCATGTCCGGTAAGCTTCGATTTGCTGTCAGCAGTTTTTAGCGGACCGGGTCCGCCCAGATACTCACAGGTCAGAAGAGACTGCATATTCTTGAAACGGACCATTTCCTTGTCGTAATGATAGGTGTTTCTAAGTGTCTGGGTCAGGTTGTTGTCGCCCATACTTATATCGACATCGTTCATAGTCAGCTGACACGGATGCTCGTAACCGCAGGCATGCGTGATTTCAAGGATTTCTTTGCGGAGCGTGCGTATATAGTTGGCTGCTCTGTCGGATTTCAGTGTCGGATCGAGTCCGGCAGCCAGCCATTTATTCTGAGTTGCCACTCCGGCCGGGCAGGTATTGGTATGGCATGATTGTGCCTGGATACAGCCAATGGACATCATCGCTTCCCGGGCTACTGCGATAATATCGCACCCCATGGCAAAGGCCATCATGGCTTTCGCCGGTAAACCCAGTTTGCCGCTTCCGATAAAGACGACTCGCTCGGCAAGTCCTTTTTTTGCAAAGATTTTGTATACATTGCTGAATGCATATATAAATGGCAGTGAGACGTGATCGGCAAATGCGGGAGGAGCAGCGCCTGTGCCACCTTCACCACCATCGATTGTTATAAAATCGGGTCCTTTTCCGGTCTCAAGCATCAGGTCGGTGAGCTCTTCCCACATTTCCATTTTCCCGACTGCGGATTTAAATCCGACCGGCAGTCCGGTTATACCGGCAATTTTTTCAAGAAAATCGACCATTTCCCGTATATTGGAAAAAGCCGAGTGAGTGGACGGAGAAAGGGCATCCTGTCCCATGGGAATTCCCCGGATTTCGGAAATCTCTTTTGTAATCTTTGAAGCGGGCAAAACTCCGCCTTTACCGGGTTTGGCTCCCTGTGAAAGCTTTACTTCAATGGCTCTTATAAAAGGGTTTTCCTTTACAAGCGCTTCCATTCGTTCAAATGAAAAGTTTCCGTTTGCATCTCTTACTCCAAAATAACCGGTACCAAAGTGAAACATGACATCAGCTCCGTGGCGGTGGAAGGGGGAAAGCCCGCCTTCTCCGGTATTCTGGAAGCAGCCTACTTTCAGACTGCCTTTGTTAAGAGCTGTTACCGCATTGGAAGATAAAGAGCCGTAGCTCATACCGGAAATATTAACAATAGAATATGGCCGGAAGGGCCGGCGGCGCTTGTTGTATGCGCCCATTATCTTGGCACACGGAAGAAAATACGGGTCTTTGGTATTCGGATGATCTTTTCCTCCATTGAACGGAAACATGGTCGGATGAATGAAAATATGCCCAGGCGCATATATATCCTGATCAGTTCCAAAGCTCTGATAATTGTTCTCTCTTTTCGAAGAGGCATAAATCCAGGAGCGCTGACTACGGTTAAAGGGAAGCTCTTCACGGTTATTGGCAACAATATATTGCCGCAATTCGGGGCCGATACGTTCCAGCATGTACCGAAAGTGACCCACGATCGGGAAGTTGTGTTTGATTGTGTGCTTTTTTTGAATGAATATGTCGTGAATTGCTACTGAAAGCAGAAAGATAACGGGAAAAAACCACCACCAGTTATCTGCTGAAAAAGCTATGAATTTTTCCATAATTGTATCAGGAATGTTCCATTGTTTGTTCTAGAAGCATGTACGACTGCATGGCAGTATTGTTGTGTATGCAGCTAATTTTTAATTGTTGAAAAGCCGGATACTTTCTTTATGTCTGTAGTCGGATATTTCTTCGAGTTTAGGCCTGACCAGAAATTTATTAATAAGAGGTTCAACGATCCAGCCTGGTATACGATAGAACACGTTATCAGTCATCAAGGTTCGCGACTGTTCCAATGGCTGAAACAGGTGGTGCTCCCCGTATGAATACGGACCTTTTGTCTGCCGGTCTGTGAAAGAAACGCTGGAGTTAAATTCTGTAATTTGAGTTTGCCAGGGTATTGCTTATTTCCCCAATGATAATCCTTTAGTCAATTTCCGTTCCTGTCCGGATTGAAGCAGGAATGGAAAGCATCTGAAACCGGATGCTCTCCGGGGTGATTTTTGTAAGATTCTCAGCTTTATTAAAAAAACGAAAACTTCTATCCTCGGGCTTGTTTAAAATCGTTTCTCTGTGCAGTAATCTTGTTTTCATTCTTCATTATAATAAGAGTCCGTCACGGGTTTCTGTCAAAACGGTCAGAATCCTGATGCTTGGGATCTCTTCGCGGAGCTTTTCGTATAGTTAGCAATATAAGAGGAATCAGGGCAAGGGTTATACCACCGATAACAATTCCGACAAGGGTAGACATTTCTGTTTTTGTCACCATAAAAGCGATAATCACGAATATACAAAGTAAGCCGGCTATTAGGTAAGATATAGTTTTCATCTTTTGTGCTTTTACATTGTATAACCGGGGCAGCGGAGACATGTTGGAAGAAATATAAAAAAAGCCCCGGAGAGGGGCTTTTGATGATTAGGGGAACTTTGGATATTTGGAGAAATCCGGAGTGCGCTTTTCAAGAAATGCATTTTTCCCTTCTTTTGCTTCTTCTGTCAGATAATACAATAATGTTGCATTACCGGCAAGTTCCTGTATTCCGGCCTGACCATCCAATTCAGCATTGAAGGCACATTTTAACATTCTTAATGCAAGCGGACTCTTTTGCAGAATCTTTTTTGCCCATTCTACGGTCGTCTCTTCCAGCTTATCCAGCGGAACAACTTTGTTTACAAGTCCCATATCCAGTGCTTCCTGCGCATCATACTGATCACAAAGATACCATATTTCACGGGCTTTCTTTTGACCTACAACCCTGGCCAGATAGGAAGCTCCGAACCCTCCGTCGAAGCTGCCGACCTTGGGTCCTGTCTGTCCGAAACGGGCATTGTCTGCGGCTATTGACAGATCGCAGACTACATGCAGAACATGGCCGCCGCCAATTGCCCATCCTGCAATCATGGCGATTACTGGCTTTGGAACAGAGCGGATCTGTTTCTGAAGATCCAGAACGTTGAGCCTTGGAACCTGATCGTTTCCGACATAGCCACCATGGCCTCTTACAGACTGGTCTCCACCACTGCAGAATGCTTTTCCGCCTTCACCGGTCAGTATGATTACACCTACTTCCTGATCTTGTCTTGCCAGTTCCATGGCTTCGGACATTTCCTGTACGGTTTTAGGAGTAAAAGCATTGTGAACGTGAGGTCTGTTGATACTGATCTTTGCAATCCCTTCGAAGTACTCAAACTTTATTTCCTCGTATTCCTTTATAGTTTTCCAGTCAAATTTACTTGTCATGATTGGCTATATTTTTATATTCTTTTAAGGTTTCTTTATCAATTACCGGGTTTGTTTCGATTTCCAGAATTTTTGCGTATTCAGACGGCTGGTAAAAGTTTTTCAACTGCTGCTTAAGGATTTCCAGATCTTTGCAAAAATAATAATCGAGATTGTTTTCGTATGCATAGCCGACAGCAGAATGGGGCTGGTCCGTTACAAAGTATTTTTCCAGCTCGGGCTGTCTGTCCGGGCCTTCGATCATTCTGAATATGCCGCCCCCGTGGTTGTTGAGAATAACGATTCTTAAATTGGAGGGATTCACAGTATTCCATAGCGCATTCCGGTCATAAAAGAATGCCATATCACCGGTAATGACCGTAACAAACTGATCTGTAACAGAAGCAGCACCGGCTGCGGTACTGATTACTCCGTCAATGCCGCTGGTTCCTCTGTTGCAAAATGCTTTGAGCCCTTTGTTGCCCAGTCCGGTATAGCTGATATATCGGATAGGCATGCTATTGCTGATATGGACTATACTTTTTTCCGGAATCGCATGAATTACTTCATGAATGGCAGTCAGCTCGGAAAGTGTATTTTTCCTTTCAAAGAAGCGTTGCCTTGCTTCGGTGTATTTTTTCTCCAGATGATTCCAAAGCTGCGGATATGATTTATTAATTCTTGGTTTTTCTTCAAACATGCTGAAAAAATCTCCGGCTTTTATCGGGATTACATTGGTCAGGCACTGAAACAGATCGGGTGATTTCCCGCCAGGCTGTATGTGCCAGTGCAGAGGAGCCGAAGTCCGGATATAGTGTTTCAGGCTTTTGGAAACTATTGCATCTCCGAAGGTAATTATCAGTTCCGGTTTTAACAGCAGGGCCTCTTCGTTGGATACATTGGACAGGATAAGATCAAAACTGGTAATACATGTATCTGTATTCTGACAATTGCTTAATGGCTCAGCCAATAGTACCGCTCCATATTTTTCTGTAAAAGACCGCAGGGATTTATGAAATCCGGGTGAAAGTGATTCAGTATGCTGCCCGGCAATAATAAGAATGGATGCTGTACTTTCAAGAGTTTTGTCAAGTTCGGCAATGATTTCCCGGCTGAGAGTGAGTTTGGCTTCCCATGTTTTGATGATTTTAATGTCCTGGCTGTATTCAATTGGCTGATCAGGATAAAACGGCTCTCTCAGGGGAATATTGATATGAACGGGACCTGCCGGATAGCTTCGGGTTGTCAGTATTGCCTCGGAAAGTATACGTTCAGAGTACCATACCGAGTCAATATGCTGATAGCTTTCCGGAAATGTATAAGAAGCTTTTACATGATTACCATACACTTCATTCTGACGAATGGTTTGTCCATCCATCTGGTCAATCCATTCGGGCGGACGGTCTGCGGTTAGTATCAGCAGCGGGATTTTCTGATAAAAGGCTTCGGCAACAGCAGGATAGTAGTTAAGAACGGCTGATCCGGAAGTACATATCAGGACAACCGGACTCCCTGACTGGATGGCCATACCCAGCGCAATAAATGCAGCTGATCGTTCGTCTCCGGCAACAGTGCATTTTATCTGCGGATGCCGGGCAAAAGCTATCGTAAGTGGTGCAGAACGGCTTCCGGGTGAAATTACCGCATGTTTTATATCGTGCCTGGCACAGATTTCCGGTATGTTATGTACTGCTTGCAAACTGGGTAAAAATACGTTAAAAATATTAATTTTCTGAATGTAATACGGAAGCAATTACATTCATCTTTATTTCGGTTTCGGCCAGCTCTTTTTCAGGGTCGGATTCTTCTGTAATTCCGGCTCCTGCAAATAGAACGGCTTTACCCTGGTATAGTCTCGCACAACGGATATTGACAAATAAGCTGGTCTGATTACTGATATTGACTGGACCTATATATCCTGCGAAAAGCTGTCTGTCAAAACTTTCTGTGTGTTTTATGAAATCACGGGCTTCCTGTCTGGGCATCCCGCCGACAGCGCTTGTCGGGTGCAGCAGGCGCAGCATTTGTGTTCCGAGATCCGGGATATTTACTTCAGACAGATTGACTGAGTATACTGTTTTAAGATGGAGCAGCTCCCCGGCTTTGATTGTCTTAGGTCCTTCTTCTTCAAACTCTCTGAGGCGTATTGTTTTGAAGCAGCTTATAATATATCTTGATACAAGAGCCTGCTCCTCGATTTCTTTTTGCTTCCATACCGCCTCTGATATATGCTGATCAGCCGGAAGGCGCTGGGTGCCAGCAAGCGCTACTGTACGAAACAGGGTATTATTCTCGATAGAAACCAGCACTTCCGGGGAAGCTCCGATCCATGTACCGTATCGCCGGCTATGAATAAGTGACCGGAATGAATTGTCGAAAGTTGCAGAAAGTCTTTTAAAAAGCTGTCCCGGAGTTGTTGTGTCAGGAAGATCAATGAGCTTATTGCGGGCTACGACTACTTTTTTTAGCTGACCGGCCTGTATATGCTGTATCGCTTTTCTTACATTGGGGATATAGTCATCAGAGGTCCATGAAAGGTCTGCCAGATCCTGCATTTGCCGGGTGTCCGGGGCGTGCTCAAGAAGATCAGCAAAGAGGTCAGTCAATTGAGTTAGCTCTGCCGGGTCCGGAATGATGCTGATTGCCGAATGATAGTTTGCTTCAATAAAGCAGGAGGGGCTTTGGTCATCAAACGGAGCGAACAGAAAGCCCGGCCTCGCCGCTTCAATTTTTTCTTCGAAAGGTAGTTCAGGACCGGCTATCAGTTGAATGCTGTTTTTTCCGGGCAATATAAAAGCGGCGAATGAGTAGTTTTTGATAGTACAGGCTGATATGCACTGATTGATAAATGTGCCGATATTAATCAGCGTCGTTTCCGGATTTGCTTCCAAGTCTGCTATACTATGAGATTACGCGAATGGTTTATCGATAATGGCTACTGTAAGTCTGCTGATACAAACCAGCTCATTGCTTTCATTTGAGATTTTTACTTCCCAGATATGGGTACGTTTCCCCGCATGAGCGATCACAGCTTTGCCATATACAAAGCCGTTTTTTGCACTTTTTATATGATTGGCATTTATTTCAAGGCCAACTGCATATTGTTTCCCTGTGTCAATCAGCAAGTTGCTTGCTATGCTTCCAAGTGTTTCTGCCAAAACTACTGAAGCGCCTCCGTGCAACAGGCCAAAAGGTTGAGTGGTCCTGTGGTCTACAGGCATTTTTCCGCAGAGATAATCGTTGCCTGCTTCTGTAATTTCGATACCAAGATGCTCGAGCATATTGCCTTTTGCAAGCTGGTTAAGATCTGCAACCGTTGTTCTCGTATTCATGATTGTACCCGTCAAATTATTTTTTCTGCTCTCGCAGGGGTAAAGCTTCTTTTTTTTGTCTTATTAATAGAATCCGCTTTGCCGCGAGACAAAGGTAATGAAAATTACGCAGAGGGGGGACGTTTAGAAATTATGCAAAATCATTAAAAATATTACTTTTGATTTATAAGTCTTCAAAAATGTGGATATTAGTGAATTATTTTAAAATTGTTAGTTCTACGTTTTGGGGGAAAAAAGAATCTATATAATCCGACATGGAGAAACGGATTATAATTTAAAAGGAATTGTTCAGGGCAGCGGTGTGAATACCAGTTTGAATGACACCGGACGTTGCCAGGCAAAGGCATTTTTTGAGCATTACAAGGATATTCCGTTTGCAAAAATTTACCTTTCGGCACTGAAGAGAACAAAGGAATCCGTAGAGGATTTTATTCAGCTTGGTGTTCCTTATGAGATGCATGCCGGTCTGAATGAGATCAGCTGGGGAGAAAAAGACGGAAAAATCATTAATACGGGAGATCATACGTATTATACAGAAATGCTTGAAGCATGGAAGCGGGGTGAGGTTGGTAAGTCGATTGATGGCGGTGAAAGTCCTCTGGATGTCCAGAAAAGACAAAAGCCGGTTATGGATTTGATATTGTCGAGGCAGGAGGAAGATCCCGTATTAATTTGCATGCATGGACGTGCAATTCGAATTCTGTTGTCTACGTTATTACATTCGGATCTGAAATACATGGATCAGTTCGAACATCACAATCTTTGTCTGTATATGCTCAGATATACCGAATCCAGATTTATACTGGATACGTACAATGATGTACGTCATTTGCAAACTGTATAATGAACCAATTTGAATTCTTCATTGTACCTAGATAATAAATTAAAAGAAAATTCCTATCAACTCTAAGTTAAATGCAATCAAAAATCCGATTTATTGATAAAAGCCAGTCTATGTTTTTTGCCACTCTGAAGCAAAGAGTAGATCAGTATTTTACCGATAACAATATAAGTAAACACGCAAATGCGGCAATGGTTTTCAAAACGATCTTTTATTTAGGTGGTTTTGTCGGTACGTATCTGTTAATTCTTCTCCAGCCAATGTCTGTATATATGATGTTGCTGCTGGCAATCGTACACGGAGCATTCGCAGCCTTTATTGGGTTCAATGTCTGTCATGATGCGATACACGGCGCCTATTCATCCAATAAAACTGTAAACAAGACGTTAAGCTATGTTTTTAATCTTATCGGAGCGAATTATACAGTGTGGGAAGCCACCCATAATGTCATTCATCACACCTATACCAATATTAAGGGGCATGATGAAGATATTGAAATTGCTCCCGGGCTTCTCAGAGTACATAAAGATGACAAGATAACCTGGATTCAGCGCTGGCAGCATTACTATGCATTTTTACTATATGGACTGGCCAGTCTGTCGTGGGTATTCAGAAAAGATTATGTAAAACTGTTTTCTCCTCGGGTAAAACAGTATGCAAGGCCCGGTAAGAGACAATACTTTGAGCTGTTTTTTTTCAAAGGCATCTATTATTTTCTCTTTATAGTGCTCCCTCTTATTGTTCTTGATATTACCTGGTGGCAGTTCCTGATCGGTTTTGTCATGCTGCATATTACCGAAGGACTTGTTCTGGGGCTTGTGTTTCAGCTTGCCCATGTGGTGGAGGATACGGACTTCCCGGAGCCAGATGATAAAAACCATATTGAGGCAGCCTGGGCTGTGCATCAAATGGAAACTACCGCCAACTTCAGCAGAAAAAGCAAACTGGCTGCCTTCCTGTGCGGAGGTCTGAATATGCAGGTAGAGCACCATCTGTTTCCCAGGGTATGCCATATTCACTATCCTGCCATCTCTGAAATTGTCCGCAAAACTGCGGAAGAGTTTAATGTAGCATACAATGAAAATGAGACGTTTATGCAAGCTCTGAGATCTCACTATCAGGTTCTTAAGAAATTCAGTATGGATGCGAGAAAACCTGCTGTGGTCAGACAGCATTTGGCCTGATAGTTGCACAAAGCATCTGTTTTGCGGGATAAATTAAATACGATGCTAGCGGATTATGTAAAACCGGCATACAGCCTTTTACTTTCAATTCTGATATTGGCTTCTCTAACTTGCAGTGCTCAGTCCGAAGACGGACCGGGCACTGTTGATTATAAGCAGATTTTTTCTCTGCTGGATCAGCAGAAGTATGACCAGTCTCTGATTCTGATTCGCGAAGCTTTTGGTACTGTATCGGATAATGTTCCTGATACATTGATTTACTGCTATGGAAGAGCGCTCATGGGAGCAGGGGAATATGTGAGGGCCCGAAATGCCTTTAACGAATATCTGAAAAGCTCTGATCATCTTGTGTATAAGGAGCAGGTTCATGTATATCTGACTCAGCTGCAATCAAGAATCTGTGCCAAATGTGATAATTCCGGTTACCATGATGTAATGAAGCCGTGCGGCAAATGTAACGGGTCAGGCGGATCGTACAAAGATTGTACTGCCTGTAGTAAAGCAGGCAATTTTGCCTGCTCTGTTTGCAGCGGCAAAGGTGTCCTTGTAAAAAACGGGAGTATGGGAAAAGTTTTTAAAGAATGCCCGGATTGCAACGGAAAAGGTGTAGCGGTCTGTAGAAAATGTAAGGGGGAGCAAAGAATAAAGCTGAACTGCGATATTTGTCAGGGAAAGGGAGAGATTTCCTTGAAGCAGGTATGCACACACTAGGGGGGAAACTGGTTTGTAAATGTTTCCAAAAAAAATTGACGAATGGCTTCTTATGTAATTTCAGATATTCATGGTTGTAACAATACGTTAAAGCACTTGGTGGAACATCAGATCGGATTATCTAAAACCGATGTTTTGTATTGTCTGGGCGATTTTATAGATCGTGGCCCGGGGAGCAGACAAGTTCTTGATTATTTGATGAATATGAAGGAGTCGGGCTTTGCTGTCTATACGTTGCTGGGAAATCATGAAGAAATGTTTCTGAACTGTTTTTTTGAGCAGAGTATGCAGGGTATATGGTATTCAAGCGGAGGAAACGAGATGCTGAAGAGCTTTGGAGCCAGTGCTATTCAGGAAATACCGGAAAAATATATCCGGTTTATAACTGATATGGAAAGATTTAAAGTGCTGCCGGACTATCTGCTGGTCCATGCCGGATTTAATTTTGAAATCAACGATATTTTCAGTGATGAGTTTTCAATGCTATGGATAAGGAATTCCAAAGTTGATCCTGCTAAAACCGGCAACCGTATTGTGGTGCACGGACATACTCCGACGGAGTTGAAAAAAATAGTTCATGGCATAGCTACTGTGTCAGATCATTATCAGATTAATATTGACAACGGAGCTGTCTATCCTGATCGTCCGGGAACGGGAAACCTGATTGCTATGCGTCTGAATGACCACAAGCTTTTTATACAGCCGAATATTGAGGTTTAATCAGCGCTTCTCCTTATTTTTATTTACTTTCGCAGAAAGCAGCAGCATACTTGAGAGTTTTACAAATTTGTTTCAGAGTACCTTACCCGCCTGATGATGGTGGGGCCATTGCCATGTACGGGATCACGAGAAATCTTAGTCTGAAAGGTCATGAGGTAACTGTGCTGGCGGTTAATACTCCCAAGCATTTTCAGCAAGCGGATGTGCTTGGCGGAATTGCCAGACTGATTCCGGTGTTTATCGATACTACCATTAACCGAAAGAAGGCCCTGCTGAACTTTTTTAAGCCAATTCCTTATATAGCGGAACGGTTTATTTCAGACGACTTTGAAAAACAGCTGGAGATGCTGTTGCGGGAAGAACAGTTTGATGTGGTGCATTTTGAGGGTACGTATGTGGCCTGGTACGTGGATAGTGTTCGTAAATGGACAAATATACCAGTGGTGCTCCGCTCACATAATCTGGAACATATGATCTGGCAGAGGCTCTCAGAAAATGAACCTAATGTGTTGAAGAGATTATACTTCCGGAGAATGGCCCGCGAGCTTAAATTGTTTGAAAGAACGTATTACGCGAAGTTTGATGCAATTGCAGCGATCACTCCCGAGGATGCTCTCCGGATAAAACAAATGGGAGTTTCTGTACCGTGCCATTTCATTCCGGCCGGAGTGGATCTTGATCGTTTTGTGCTGAGACCGGATATAAAGCCCTTTAAAAATACCTGTTTCATTCTCAGTGCGCTTGAATGGCTCCCTAATCAGGAAGCGTTAATGTGGTTTCTGGAAAATGTCTGGCCGGAGGTTTCTGCATCTTTGCCGCATCTGGAGCTCCATGTTGCCGGAAAAGGCACTCCTGATTATATAAAAGAGCTCAATATTAAGAATGTATTCATCCATGGATACGTGGATGATGCTTCTGTTTTTATCCAGCAATATGATTTGATGCTGGTGCCGTTGCTCTCCGGAGGTGGTATGCGTTTGAAAATCGTGGAAGGAATGGCACTTGAGAAATGTATTTTTGCATCTTCTGTAGGAGCGGAGGGTATTGATTGTTCTGATGGAAAAAATATTGTAATTTGTGATGATGCGGAAAGATGGGTGGAGAAAATAAAAGATTATTTCAGGAATAGAGAAAATTACGATTCTGTCGGAAAAAATGCCGGCCTGCTCATTCAGAACGAGTATGCCAATCCTATAGTAATCGATCAGCTTATAAACCTTTACAAATCGTTAGCTAAGTGATTGTTTTTATTCAGTTGTTGTTTTGGATGACCGTATTGCTGATTCTGCATACGTATGTTTTCTTTCCGCTGATATTAAAAATGGCAGCTGAAAGAAAATCGCCCAATCAGGTCACATATGATAAGGAGGATACCGGTCTTCCCGAGGTAGCTATTATCATGGCTGTGCACAACGAACAGGATGTGATTGCAAAAAAAATCGATATTGTTTTTGACTCAGACTATCCGTCTGATAAAATCCATTTTTATATAGGCTCGGATAATTCCAGTGATCGTACAAATGCGATAATCCGGGAATATCAGCAGCGTTATAGCAATCTTTATCTCGTAGAGTTTACTACAAGAACAGGCAAGGCGGGAATTATAAACAGTCTTGTTGAAAATGTAGGACAGGAAATACTTGTTCTTACAGACGCTAATGTGCTTTTTGACAGAGAAACGATCTATGCTCTGGTCAAACATTATAAAAATCCGGATATAGCGCTGGTTGGCGGAAATATACTTAATCAGGAATACAGAAGGGAAGGTATTTCCTATCAGGAGAAAAAATACCTGGAGCGCGAGAATATTATTAAATATCACGAGGGACTGATCTGGGGGACTATGATAGGCGCATTCGGAGGGTTATATTCCATACGGAAGTCTTTTTTTGCTCCGGTGCCGCATAATTTTCTGGTGGATGACTTTTATATAACCATGCATGCTCTTGCAAAAGGGAAGTATGCAATCAATGAGCTGTCTGCGGTCTCCTATGAAGATGTTTCCAATAAATTATCTGAAGAATTCAGGAGGAAAATCCGCATATCGGCAGGAAATTTTCAAAATCTTTCTGTTTACAAGAAGCTGCTCTGGCCACCTTTTACAGGACTGGCGTTTTCATTTTTTTCACATAAGGTATTGCGCTGGATTACACCTTTTTTATTAATCATTAATCTGTTTTGCAATATTGTTCTGCTCGATTACCACATTGTATATCAGATGGCACTGATCGCACAGATACTGTTCTTATGTGTCCCGCTAATAGATATATTACTGAAGAGAATAGCGATCAATTTCCGATTATTTCGGTTTATATCACATTTCTACAGTATGAACCTGGCATTATTAATAGGATTTATAAAATATTCAACAGGGGTAAAAACGAATATATGGCGACCGACAGAACGAAATCAGTAAAGCTTGATACGATAGAAGAGGCCATTGAGGAAATACGCAACGGGAAAATCATCATAGTAGTAGATGATGAGGATCGGGAGAATGAAGGTGATTTTATATGCGCGGCTGAATGTATTACACCGGAGATCGTCAATTTTATGGCAACTCACGGACGTGGTCTGATATGTACACCGCTTTCAGAGGAACGATGCGAAGAACTGGGACTGGAGCTGATGGTAGGCCGCAATACCGCACAGCATGAAACACCGTTTACGGTATCGATTGATCTTCTGGGGCATGGGTGTACTACCGGAATTTCTGCAAGTGACAGAGCTAAGACTATCAAAGCGCTGGTAGATCCGGCTATCAAACCGGATGATTTTGGTCGTCCGGGACATATTTTCCCTTTGAGAGCAAAGTCAGGAGGAGTGCTGAGGAGGTCGGGACATACAGAGGCGGGTATCGATTTTGCCCGGCTTGCAGGCTTTAAACCAGCAGCAGTATTGGTAGAAATCCTGAATGAAGACGGATCAATGGCACGCTTACCGGATCTGAGAAAGGTTGCTGACAAGCATAATCTCAAACTGGTTTCCATAAAAGATCTGATTGCTTACAGATTAAAGAACGAAAGTCTGATCAAGAGAGAGATTGGTATTAAGATGCCTACGGATTTTGGGTCTTTTGACCTGATTGCGTACCGCCAGTTGAGTACAGGTGAGCTTCATATGGCTTTGGTCAAAGGAAGCTGGGATGAAAATGAGCCTGTATTGGTCCGGGTGCATTCTTCCTGTGTAACAGGCGATATCTTTGGTTCCTGCCGGTGTGACTGTGGGGCACAATTGCACGGAGCTATGCAGATGGTGGAGAAAGAAGGTAAGGGAGTGGTGCTATATATGAATCAGGAAGGCAGAGGCATTGGATTACTGAATAAGCTTAAGGCCTATAAGCTTCAGGAACAGGGACGTGATACGGTGGAGGCAAATCTCGAACTGGGCTTTAAGATGGATGAACGGGATTATGGCATCGGAGCCCAGATTCTCAGAGATCTGGGAATTGGTAAAATACGCCTTATTTCGAACAATCCTGTAAAACGAGCCGGATTGATGGGGTACGGACTTGAAATTGTGGAAGGGGTACCTATTGAAATTGAACCCAATGAGCATAATAAGGTTTATCTTACTACCAAGAGAGATAAGATGGGACATGAAATATTAAATGCTTTAAAAGCAAAAAAATAATTAATTATAGTTTCTGATGGCAAGACCATTGATTTTAGTAGCCAATGATGATGGCATAAGTGCTCAGGGTATCCGTATTCTGGTCGATGTAATGAAAGAGCTGGGAGAAGTAATTGTTGTAGCACCTTCAGGACCTCAATCTGGGATGGGGCATGCAATTACGATAGGAAATACACTCCGGCTCGATGAAACGGATATTTTTGGCTCTGTTACTGCTTACGAATGTTCCGGAACTCCGGCAGATTGTGTTAAGCTCGCAAAATTTTTTGTACTGAATAAGAAACGCCCGGATCTTGTGGTAAGTGGTATAAATCATGGTAGCAATTCCAGCATTAGCGTACTTTATTCCGGAACGATGTCTGCGGCTATTGAAGCTGCCATTGAAGGTATGCCTTCAATTGGCTTTTCTCTGTGTGATTTTGCCCCCAATGCTGATATGAGCCATTGCAGGGAACCTGTCAGAAAAATTACTGAGCAGGTTCTGAAATACGGCTTGGCCAAAGGTGTAGCGCTGAATGTGAATATCCCTGCCAAGTCGGAAGAGCCGGTAAAGGGAATAAAGATCTGCCGGCAGGCCAGGGCCAGATGGCAGGAATTGTTTGAGGAGCGTAAAGATCCTCAAGGCAGAAGATATTTCTGGATGAACGGTACGTTTGTAAATTCTGATAAAGGAGAAGATACAGATGAGTGGGCATTGGCTAACAATTACGTATCTGTGGTACCGGTGATGTATGATATGACTGCCCATTATACTATCCCTCAGATAAACGGGGAATGGGATATACTGTCCTGATCAGAATAAAAACCCTGTTATTTGCTTTGCTGGTAGTGCAGGATAATTTTACCTGCATTGATATCATACGTGAATGTCAGGATTTTTCCTTTATTGGTCCAGTAACATGTATTGAGGAATCGGTTTTCTTCTTCGACTTTTTCTGGTGTACAGTTTCCCAGGCGGGCCGTATATCTTGCATTCAGTAATTCATGAAGCTCCTCTGCTTTTTCAAAATCACTCTCGGTAATCGTCAGATAGTAGCCGGAAAGACTGTCATTCTTAAACAGAAAACTGAGCTGCGCTGACTGGTCAAATAGCGGAACCTGACTTTTACTTTCTCTGATATGCTGCGAGCTTGCACCTGCTTTGCTCTGGGGACCAGGTGCGGATGGAAAGAGTTCCTTTACATTGAGGAACGAGGTACCGGTTTGCACAGCATCAAAATTGTTCAGAAAGCTGCTTTCCGTGGCACCGATTGTCTTTTCTTTTTTTACTTCCACAGGTGCTTTTTTTGTATCAGGTATGGAAGATGTATCTGGCTGCTCTTTTCTGTCATCTGTGTATGTCTTGTTGTCCAGCTCATCATTCTGCTGTGTCTGGTCACAGGCGCTGGTTATCAGAAGAAGTGCAGCAACAGGTAGTATAAGTTTGTTCATGTTGTTTGTAATCAGTGTGTTTAAGCCGGATCCACATCTACGGAGACAATCGTCGATTTAAAGTCTTTTTCAGAAACGAACCGGTTCACTTGTGTCTTTATCAGTTCTTTTGCTTTGCTCAGGTTAATTCCTTCCCGCTCCAGCTTTATATAGATCGATACAAGATAGAGGTTCCGGATTTTGTTGATCAGCGGAATTTCCGGGCCAAGCATTCGCTGTTTCCCGATTATATCAACCAGATTTTCATAGAGCATATCTGCACACTTCTTACTTTGCTCCGGCCTGGCATCCTTTACTGTCAATTTGATCATTCGGGAAAAAGGCGGATAGAAAAAACGCCTGCGTTCCTCTATTTCGTGATTATACATTGAAATATAATCATTTTCAATGATGAGGTGGAAAATTTTATGTTCAGGGAAGTTAGTCTGAATATATACCTGTCCTTTCTTATCCTTTCTTCCGGCTCTTCCGCTTACCTGGGTAAGCATCTGAAATGTGCGCTCATGTGCCCTGAAATCAGGAAAATGAATGCTCCTGTCCGTATCGAAGATTCCTACCAGGCTGACATTGTCAAAATCCAGTCCCTTGGTAACCATTTGTGTACCGATTAATACATCGGTCTTTCTTTCCTCAAAATCGTTTATAATCTCCTGATAGCTGTTTTTACGGCGGGTGGTATCCATATCCATCCGGGCAAGCTGAGCATCCGGAAGGAACAATTTTAAGTCATCTTCAAGTTTTTCCGTTCCGAAGCCGGAGGTCCTGATTTTGGAGGAGCTACAAGCAGGACAGGAACGGGCCAGATCTTCTGAATGTCCGCAATAATGACATTTAAGTTCATCTGTACGCATATGATAGGTCAGACTGACATCACAGTTTTTGCAATAAAACACGTATGAACAGTCTTCACAAGTAAGAAAAGGAGAGTAGCCGCGTCGATTCTGAAAGAGTATAATCTGCTCTTTTCTTGCCAGAGCCTCTTCCATCTGATGCAGGAGAGCTCCGGAAAAATCATTACGAAGTGTTTTCTTTTTTCGTTCCTGGCGGAGATCAATCAGATGTATGTCGGGCAGTGAAGCGGACGAAAATCTTTCTGTCAGCTCGACAAGTCCCCAGTTACCGGATTTGCACTGATAATAGCTTTCTACCGAAGGGGTGGCAGTCCCCAATAATGTTTTTGCATTGTGAAGACGGGATAAGACCAGTGCCGTATCCCTTGCATGATACCGCGGAGCCGGATCCTGTTGCTTGTAGGAAGTTTCATGTTCCTCATCAATAATGATGAGGCCAAGATTTTCAAAAGGAAGAAATATGGCGGAGCGTACGCCAACAATAAGATTATACCTGCCCGATAAAAGGTTTTTGTATACTTCAACCCGTTCGTTGTCAGAAAATTTGGAATGATAGACGCCCAGCGTGCTGCCAAAAGCTTTTTTCAGACGGGTTACAATCTGCGTAGTAAGAGCTATTTCCGGCAATAGAAATAAAACCTGGGAACCGCCTTCCAGCGCTTGATGAATGAGGCTGATATATATTTCTGTTTTACCGCTGCCGGTTAAGCCATGCAGTAATACAGTATCAGTTGAGTCGAACAGGTTTACTATTGTCTCACAGGCTTTTTGTTGAGCCGGAGATAATTTGCTTATAGTATATGGTTCGGTTGGCAGCTCGGGAAAACGGGGGACAATTTCCTGAAACTCATCAATAATACCGTCTTTTATAAGTGCCCGCAGCGAAGCATCAGCGTCAATCAGAAGCTTGAATTGTGCTTTGTCGATTCCTTTATAAAACCCGGCCTGTGAATAGGATGGATTTAATGAAAGCAGTTTGAGGATTATATCTGTCTGACGAGGCTTGTTTTTCAGTGAATCAAAAAGATTTTTTATGCTCTCTTTTGAATAGTATTGTTCATTCAGACGTATTTTGCCTACGGTTTTTGGACGATATTTTTCTTTTACTTCTTCAAAAAGGATGATTTTCTTTTTCTCAATCAGGGAACGCACATAGGGTAAAATACGGGCGATTCCGCAAAGTTTGGGCAAATCATTGAAAGAAACTTCGCCCAGACGGGCTATCGTATCCAGTATTACCTGTTCGCCCGGATCGACAGGAATATCGGAGCTTGCAGCGGTATCAGGGTTTAGCTGTATTTTTGATTCGCTGCTGAGCTTGAGACCGGAGGGAATGGCAGCATTGAGCACTTCTCCGGGAGTGCACATATAATACGATGCCATCCAGCTGATCAGACTTAGCTGGGAAGCTGTTATCAGAGGATTTGTATCCAGTAGCTCAATAATTTCCTTGGCTTCATATACCTGGGGCGGAGACTGATGGATTTCTCTGATAACTCCGGTCAGCACTCTCTTTTTCCCAAACTGGACAAGTACTCTTGAACCGACCAGCGCTTCGGTATTTGCCGGAATTTTGTAGGTGTATGTATTAGGCAGAGGTAATGGCAGAATTACCTCTGCAAAGAATGGAGCAGCTACTTCGAAAAGTGAATGTTGATTCATGTGTTCGTCAAGGATACTACGCTACTTATCCTTTTTTAACCATTCGATTTTGTACAGATCTTTTCTCCGGTTTAGATGGTTACGGACCGTTCCTTGTTTGCGGAGCTTTTTCAGCAGGTAGTAATCAAGGTCTACAACCAGCATGGTTTCCGCATTAGGAGTTGCTTCGGCAACAATAGCATCGTGCGGGAATGAAAAGTCCGAAGGAGAGAAGACGGCGGACTGGGCATATTGGATATCCATATTTTCAACCCCCGGCATATTTCCCACACTTCCGGAAATTGCAACATAGCATTCATTTTCGATTGCTCTTGCCTGTGCGCACCGCATGACCCTAAGGAAAGCCGTTTTGGTATCTGTCCAGAAAGGAACAAAAAGAATATTGATTTCCTGTTCACCAAGCATTCTGGACAATTCGGGAAATTCAATATCATAGCAGATAAGAATTCCGATTTTGCCTGAGTCTGTTTCGAATACCTGGAGCTTATTGCCTCCCTGCAAGCCCCAGTATGTTTGCTCATCCGGAGTAACATGAAGCTTATATTGTACATCGTAAGTACCATCCCGGCGGCACAGATAGCATACATTGTAAAGTTTGCCGCGCTGATACAAAGGCATGCTCCCGGCAATAATATTGATATTATAGCTAAGCGCATAGCTTATCATTGCTTCTTTGATTGTTTCGGTATATTCGGCAAGCTGCCGGACTGCATCAGCTGAGTTATCTGAAGCAAAACCGGCCATTAACGGGGCGTTGAAGAATTCAGGGAATATAATAAAGTCGGCTTTATAATCGGATACTGCATCAACAAAGAACTCGATTTGTTTAAGCATCTCATTAATCCCGGTAACGGGGCGCATCATCCATTGGACAACGCCTACCCTGGCTGATTCCTTGGCCCCACCAATCAGCTTGATGCTTTCATCATAGTCTATATTGATCCATTCAAGCAGTGTAGCATATGATTTGGATTCGGTATCGTCAGGAAGATAGTTGTTCATCAGCTTTCTGACGTGGAAGTTGTTGGCCAGCTGAAAAGTCAGGATAGGATCGTATATTTCCTTGTTTTTTACCTTGTCTATGTATTGCCGGGGAGTGAGTTTCTCTGCGTAATCTTTATATCCGGGAATCCGTCCGCCGGCGATGATGGCCCGCAAATTAAGCCCTTCACATAATTCTTTTCTGGCATCATAAAGTCTTCGCCCCAGCCGCATTCCCTGATAATCCGGATGAACAAATACATCAATTCCGTATAAGGTATCACCATCATCCTGATGGGTTGTAAGCAAACCTTCGCCGGTAATCTGTTTGTAGGTATGCTTATCACCGAATTTTGAATAGTCAACAACAAGACTGAAAGCAGCAGCAACTATTTTTCCATTGTCTTCAATACCAATCTGACCCTGCGGAAAATATTTGAGCATGGATTTGAATTCCTTTTTGGTCCATGCACCGCCTGCATTACTGTAGACCCGATCCATAATTTCCTTTATATCTTCATAATCGCTCATGGTAACTGTACGAAGATGTATATGATGGTGCTCGGTCTCTTTGTCTTTTCGTTTTTCTTTGCTCATATCAGATATAAAAAGATTGAATTTAAAACATTATTGCATAAGAATACATTCCACAATAATAAAATTCCGATGTGGAAAACTTAAAACGGATAAACAAAACCTCGTTGCGAAATACTGCGTATTATATCTGGTATGCGTTGTTTGGATACTCGAGCAGTTGAAAAATCGGAACCTTATTCCGATCCGGATTTTAACAAACCCCGATTAAAAAGATGAAAAAAGTACTGATGCTCATTACTCTGGCTGCTATTGTCTTTTCCTGGATATGGAGTTTTATGGCGATGACTTAAGACTTGTCTGCGTTTTTCCATTCAAAGCCACAGTCAAAACAGCGGAAGCCTTTTTTTCGGATTGGCACCGGAAATCCGATCAGAAGGAATGACAGAAGCGATTTCCTGGAATATTTGTTCTGATATATATTGGTTGACAGACAGCAGGGGCATTTGTTTTCCGGTAACGTTTCATTCTCTTTGTTTAGCTTGAAATTATCTGTCAGTGTAATGCCTGACTTATCAGATAATATTTTAATAGCCCTGTCTGATTCACTGGCGGGTACTTTCAGCTTGATGTTGCCTATCGCCAGGGAGTAGAAGGGAACAATGCTAACCATATTTTCATCCATCAGAAAGCAGGCTATATTATGCGACTCAAGCTTGGCTTTATGGAGATTGGCTTCGATCGGGTTACTGTATGAGGCTATGGTTACAAGTTGATGCATGTGAAATTCCTTTTACTGGTTTCAGGATATCCGGATGAAGGTTAGATATTGACTGCAAATAATACAATTTATATTAACAATTGCCAGATAAATTAATTCCGGACAGCGGCTTTTCCGGACAATGATTTTACTGATAAAAGTCACTAAAATAGCCATGTGCAGCTTTTTTTTTAACTTTTAATAAAAACTTACTTTGGATTTTTGTTTTTTATATTGCATTGATTGTTAGGTGTTTATTTATTTGTGTTTGAAAAAATATAATATTTTCTAAAAATATTTTAATAAAATTAAAATTCCGGGGATTGACAGATGTATGTTTTCAATTATCTTTGATAAAGATTCAGTTATTTATAATTATTGTTTAAGTCAAATATCTTAAAAAATGAACAAAGCAGAATTAATCGACGCTATAGCGTCAGAGGCAAAATTGTCCAAAGCGGATGCGAAGAAGGCGTTGGAAGCTTTTATTAATGTTACGTCTGAAACCCTGAAAAAAGGTGAAAAAGTAGCTTTAATCGGATTTGGTACTTTTGATCTTTCCAAGAGAAGTGCAAGAACCGGAAGAAATCCTCAGACTGGTAAGCCAATCGAAATCAAAGCTAAGAATGTGGTGAAGTTTAAAGCTGGTGCTCAGTTGTCCGACAACATTAAGTAATTGGCAAAAGTCTTAACTAAGAGCCTCTGAAAAGAGGCTTTTTATTTTTTTTCTCTCACAGGATTGCTGTTTCTCTGATGATGTTTAGACTGGTGTTTCATTTCTCCCGGGCAGATTTTTATGAACAATGGATACCTGTGCATCATTATATGTTCATTGTGAATTGAATATTTATGGCATCCGACCGATCTGCATTAAGTAACTTAAAATACGATTTTTCAGCAGGAATAGTAGTCTTTCTGGTAGCACTGCCTCTTTGTCTTGGCATAGCGCTTGCGTCAGGAGCAGATCTTTTTACGGGGCTTATCAGTGGTGTTGTCGGTGGTATTGTGGTAGGACTGATTAGTAATGCGCAGCTTGCTGTAAGTGGCCCGGCAGCCGGCTTAGCCGTAATCGTTTTTAATGCTATTCAGAATCTGGGAGACTATCGGTTGTTTCTTACTGCGGTAGTAATTTCTGCTGTGTTTCAGATAATCCTTGGTTTTCTCAGGGCAGGAGTGATTGCCAGCTTTTTTCCTTCCAGTGTTATCAAAGGAATGCTGGCAGCTATTGGTATTATTCTGGTTCTTAAGCAGATTCCTCATGCTCTGGGTGACGATCTTGAATATTTTGGAAGCCTTGATTTTTTACAGTGGGATAAGGAAAATACATTTACCGAAGTCGGGAAAGCCATAAAGCAGATAAAGCTGTCAGCGCTGCTTATTAGCACGCTTTCTTTGTCTGTATTAATCGTCTGGCCCAAAATTCCTCCGGGTAAAATAAAAACTTTACCAGCACCTTTAATTGTCGTGGTAATGGGAGTTCTGATAAACTATCTCTTAGGGAAGATGGGTTATGGTCTGAGCGAAGAACATCTTGTGCAGATTCCGGCTTCTGATTCATTCAATCAGTTTCTTTCAAACTTTACAACGCCGGACTGGACAGGCATATTTTCCTACGATGTATTGATGGTGTCTATCACACTGGCAATTGTTTCAAGTATTGAGACCTTGTTAAGCATAGAAGCGATCGATAAAATTGATCCTTTAAAAAGAGTTACTAATACCAATCTGGAACTTAAAGCCCAGGGGGTAGGAAATCTTGTTGCCGGATTAATCGGGGGCTTACCGATTACTGCGGTGATTGTACGTGGTTCGGCAAATATAACAGCCGGGGCCCGTTCTAAAATGTCTACAATTATTCATGGTATTTTGCTGGCCATAAGCATTGTTACTATTTCATCATGGTTAAACCTGATTCCCTATGCTTCCCTTGCGGCCATTTTGCTTGTTGTTGGGTATAAGCTGGCTAATGTATCGCTCATGAAAGAAATGATGCGGAAAGGGTATTTGCATTTTGTGCCGTTTTTTGTCACTATAGTGGCAATTAATCTGAGTGATCTTTTGATTGGTATTGCAATCGGTCTTCTGACTTCAATTGTTTTTATACTAGTCCGTAATTATAAAAACCCGTTTGTAATCAGATACGAAGAAAATGCAGAGTGCCGAAAGAAGATGGTGCTGAAATTTGCTTCGGAAGTTTCCTTTATGAGCAAATCAGTCATTGAAGGTACGCTGGAGAAGGTAAAAGGAGATATGGATATTGAACTGGATGCCAGCGAATCCTTTTATATTGATGATGATGTGCTGGAAGTGATTGAGGATTTTAAGATCCGGGCTGTTTATAAAAATATTGGTGTCAAGACGATTGGATTGAAATCCTCTTATAAGAGACAATAGCAGGGTAGCTAAGCTTATGCATTGCTATAATTCAAATGACAGCCCGTCAAAAGCTAACTGGATAAAATCGGGCAGTGTACGCTGCACTTCGGCATAAGTCCCCATTCTGTGGCTGATATGAGTCAGAAAAGCTTTTTGGGGATTAAGTTCCAGGAGAAGTGTGACTGCCTCGCTCAAAGTAAAGTGCGAAATATGTGCTTCCTTTTGCAACGCATTCAATACAATTATTTTTGATCCCTTTACTTTTTCCAGCTCTTCTGCAGAAATGGATTTTGCATCAGTGATATAGGTAAAATCCCCGATGCGGAATCCGAATACGGGTAATCTGTAGTGAATTACTTCAATGGGAGTGATAGGGGTCCCGTTTATTTCGAAAGGCTGGTTTTCGATAGACTTTAATTCAATCAGAGGAATACCCGGATATTTAAAATCAGCAAAAGCATATGCAAATTCCTGCTTTAGCTGGTCCAGCACTTCCTGACGGCCGTATACCGGCAGATGTTTTTGCTGCAGATAATTAAATGCTCTGACATCATCAAGCCCTGCAGTATGATCTTTGTGCTGATGGGTCATAAGCAAAGCGTCAAGTGTCCGGATACGCTCCCGCAGGACCTGCTGACGAAAATCAGGACCTGCATCAACAATGAAGCTATTACCGCCTGTTTCAATATGAATAGAGGTTCTGAGCCGGTTGTCTCTGAAGTCCAATGATGTGCAAACTTCACACTGACAGCCGATAACCGGTACGCCCTGAGAAGTTCCTGTGCCTAAAAAAGTAACTTTCACAGCTTAATCTCCATTTGATTAAGTTCGTGATAGAGCTTTCTGTTTTTTTCGGAAAGCTTGCTGATATCAAGGCTAACAGATCTCAGTATTTCAACGATTGAGTTGATTCGCCCTTCCAGAGGAAAATACTTGTTGACGATGACAATCCTGGTTTCTTTCAGGATACAATAGCCTGATTGAAATTTTCCTTTTTCATATCGAAGGATATAATCAGATTCGGAAAAAATATCTTCTAATTTTGATAAAAACGGTGTAGTGTACTTTATCTGCATTGTTTTACTACAGGGTATACTTTTTTACGACCTCAACCAGTTTGTCAAAATCAAGCGGTTTTTGGAGATATTCGTTGAAGCCGGCGTCTTTGAAGTCATTTTCAGAATAATTACGTGCATTGCCGGTTATTGCAATTAAAGGAACATTTGCTTTTTCGCCTTCCATGCTTCGAATAGCTTTTGCACAGGTCATACCGTCCATTTGAGGCATATTGATATCAAGAAGGATAATATCGAAATGCTCTGTCTCAAGCGCTTTAAGTACATCTTTTCCGTTTTTTGCCGATACAATCCTGAAATTCTGAAACTCCAGGATTTTTCTGGTCAGGTTTTGAATTACGGAACTGTCTTCTCCGATCAGAACTTTTTTAGATGTTGACATTGGTCAGGGTGTTAATATTTTCTTGTAATTAAGTTTAAAATCGTCGAAAGCATCGAACAGCTGGTTCATATCCTTATCAAGATTTATCTGACTGCCGGATTTAAGGTTGCTTTCAATATGTCTGGAAAGTTGTTCCAGCCTGACAACTCCGAGGGTTCCGGCTGTTCCTTTCAGGGTATGCAAGTTATTTAAAATTGTCTGAATATCATCTGTCAAAAGGGAATTTTTCAGTGTTGCAATTTGTTCTTCAACTTCCTTTTCGAACTCGGAATATATTTTATACAGCGTCTGGGCATTGGCATAGTTTTTTAATTTGTCAAAAACTTCTTTATCCAGAATCTGATTTTCGTTTTGTTCAGATACTGCCTGGTGACCATTGTCTGAAAACTTTTTCGTTTCTGCCCATTCCCGGACTTTTGCTACCAGAGTCTCGGCTTTGATAGGTTTGGATATGTAATCATCCATGCCGCTGATGAGAAACTTTTCTTTATCCTCTTTCATGGAATAGGCTGTCATTGCAACAATGGGAGTCCGGTAAGTCGATTCGATTTTACGGATTTCTTTAGTTGCGGTTACGCCATCCATTTGTGGCATCTGTATATCCATAAAAACAAGATCATAGCGGTTGTTCTTAACTTTTTCGATCGCGATCAGACCATTTTCCGCAACATCGACTTTGCAGCCTGATTTTTTCAGAATTTCACTGGCGACGAGCTGATTGATACTGTTGTCATCTACAATCAGAATATAAGGATTTATGTCTTCCAGCTTGTTGGCAATGGCAGGCCGGTTATCTTCAGGAGATTTACTGGCTGCGCTTCTTTTGCTTTCTTTTGCTTCAAAGGTAAACCAGAAGTTGCTTCCTGAGCCAAGCTCGCTTTCGACACCGATTTCACCATTCATAAGCTTGCAAAGCTCCTTGGAAATGGCCAGTCCCAGTCCCGTTCCGGCATATAGCTTGGTTGATGAATCATCTATCTGACTAAAGCTATGAAACAGCTTTTGCTTGTTTTCCTTTGCTATTCCGATACCAGTATCGATTATTTCAACTTTGATAGTATATGTATTGACTACTTTTTTATGAACCAGCATATTGATTGTCACACTGCCTTCGTCAGTAAACTTGATTGAGTTGGAAGTCAGATTGGACATGATCTGAAGAAGCCTGGTTTCATCAGCCAGTACATAAGGCGGTAATTCGGGATCAGTATGATATATCAGCTCTATGTTTTTGTTTACGGCCTGCTGACAGAACAGGCTGTAAAGCTTTTCGACGGTTCCTTCAAGGCTGACAGGTGTAAGGCGCAGCTGCATTTTGCCTGCTTCAATTTTAGAAAGATCCAGAATGTCGTTTAATATGGTGAGAAGAGTTTCGGAAGATTTTTTGATTGTCTGTACATAATTCTTTTGTTCCAGGTCTAGGTTGGTTTCATTAATCAGGTCAATCATACCGATGATACCATTCATAGGAGTGCGGATTTCATGGCTCATGTTGGCCAAAAAGCTCTCCTTGACCTTGAGTGACCGCTCGGCAATTTCCTTTGCTTTATATAGTTCCTCGGAGGCTTTTTTCAGATAGGTAATATCTCTGACTACTCCATCAACGGCAACGGGTTTGCCGTCTTTGTTATATATCAGCCGGATATTGCTGATAGATTGCATTACGGAACCATCTTTCAGGATCAGATTGCTTTCGTAGTTTCGCACTGTTCCGGTGCGAAGCAGGCGTTTGATGAGATTGGTCTGTTTTTTAGGACTTACATTAAACACTGTAATGTGCTTGCCGATGACTTCATCTTCTGTGTATCCGCTGATTTCAAAACCGGATGGAGAGACCATGGTGATTTTACCATATATGTCTGTCCGGAAATAGATATCCTGAAAAGATTCAAAAATGTTCCGGAATTTTTCCTCGCTTTCCTGCAGGGCGATTTCCCAGCGTTTTTTTTCAGTAATATCATGAGAGATACCGGAAACTTCTTCAATGCGGCCATCCGGAAGGAAGATAGGATTGAGGTAAGTCTCGCGCCAGATATCATAACCTGATTTGTCAGTGCTTTTCAGCTCAAAATGCTGGGCTTTTCCCTGAAAGGCAAGCTGGTATTTTTCGTTTACAAAATCATGATAGATATCATCGGAAAGCATCATTACTTTGGGCTTGCCGCCATCTGCTTCGATTTCCGGGTATACATCGTATTTCAGATAGATGGTTTCGGCATAATTCTGATTAAACGAAGTAAGCTCCCGTGCTTTGTTAACTGACCATATTAAGTGAGAGCTGCTTTGAAAAATGGCATTGAGCCTTGCTGTCTGCTCAATGATTTTTTCCTCATTACGCTTTCGTTCAATAGCAATGGCAATCTGACCACTGATGAAATCGAGAAGCTCAAGGTGTCTTTGCTTGTATTTATTTCTGTCAGAATGACTTTTGACACAAATTACCCCGATGGTTCTGTTTTCAAGCTTTAGCGGAACACCAATCCATATTTTTGGAACCGGTCCCATTAACTCGACCGTACCTTCATCGGCCAGCTTCAGAATATCTTCTTCGTATAAGAAAGTTGGCTTATCATTGAAAAAAGAAAACTCGGTAAGTCCTTTTCCAACAGATCTCTGATAGGTGGTTACCTTACCCCCATGATTTTCATCAACATAATATGGGAAATTTAATATGCGATTTTCCTTGTCCACCAATGCAACATGAAAATTGTTGACAGCGATCATGGTCTTTAGCTCCTGATGAATATTGTACAGAAGATTTTCCAGATTTTCGCTGTTAATGGTATGGCCGGCAATTTTGTAATACAGGTTTTGTGCTCTTTCGGCTCTTATTCGTTCTGTATTGTCATGAAAAATACCGCGGAATCCAATTGGAATACCATTCTCATGCTTGACATTGATACTGCATATTACCTGTATATTTTTTTTTGTACTGGTGGTGAAAACAGTTTCAAAACGTTCAGTTGATATGCCCCGTTTGATATTTTCCAGATAGCGAATGGTATCGCTTCTGTGATCAGGATGAATAATGTCTATGAAGTTCAGTTCTTTTATTTCCTCTTCGGTATACCCCAGCGTATTTTTCCAGGCTTTGTTGACAAACAGGATACTCCCGTCCAGGGAGAAAAACTGAATCAGATCGTTTGCATTTTCAAAAAAGTCTTCAAGCTGTTCGTTTCCCTCCCTTATGGCTTTGATGATCTTTTTTTTGTCTGTGATATCTTCGCCTATGAGAATTGTCTGGGTAAACTCACTGTTTTCGCTTTGATACAAAACGTTGAACCGCACTGTACGCAGCTTAAGATCTTTATTCAGGATTTTTACCTTAAGCTTATTGGCTTCGCTACCGGCTTTTATGAAATGAGACAGGTTTTCTATCGGATTACCTTCTTCGTGCTCATAAGGGGGATAATTGAATATTTCAGAGAGGCTCTTGCCGGTAATGTCAGAATGCTTTAGGCCGGTAAAACGCACACAGGCTTCGTTGCAATAAACAATCCGGCTGTTTTCATTCAGAAATAAAATAAGAAGATTTACTTTCTCCAGGGCTTTCCGGATATTTTCAGTGGTGTCAGGCTGACTGCTTTCTTCTTTACTATCCATTTGTTGTTTGAGAGAACTGATTTCCTGAAGCAGCTCCTCCTTACTTTTTTCCGAGACAGACATATGGCCAGGTTAGCTATGGTGTATAACAAATATACATAATTTTGGAGTAATGTTTCATTTCATAACTTTGCAAATGGCCTGATTGACTGTATCAGTGCTTCTGAAGTTTTTATGAGAAAAAAGCTGATATTTACCGTTACCTCGGATCTGACGTATGATCAGAGAATGGAAAGAATTTGTGCTGCATTGAGTTCCGATGGATTTGAGGTGACACTTGTGGGAAGAAGAAAGAGGGATTCAATAGCTCTTGTGGAGAAATCTTATAAACAGAGAAGACTTTCGTGCTTTTGGGAAAAAGGAAAGTTGTTTTACATCGAGTATAATATTCGTCTGTTCCTGTTTCTTTTGTTTCAGAAAGCAGATGTGATTTGTGCAATAGATCTGGATACTATTATTGCCTGCTATTATGCAGGTCGCTTAAAAGGATGGAAACTGGTATATGATGCTCATGAATATTATACGGAAGTTATTGAAGTTGTGAACCGACCCGGGATTCAAAGAATATGGAAAGCTGTAGAGCGGTTCTTTGTACCGAAATATGATGCCGCCTATACAGTAAGTGAAAGCATAGCGAATATTTTTACCTCTTCTTACCAGTTACGTTTTGATGTGATCCGGAATACACCGGTTCTGGAGGAAGTTGCTGCGTATCCTGAAAAGGGAGAACGTTATCTGATTTATATAGGAGTAGTTAATGCAGGAAGAGGAATTGAGCAGCTGATTCGGGCAATGCATTATATTGATTCAAAACTATACATCTGTGGCAAGGGGGATGTGCTTGAGGAGATGCAGAAGCTGGTGCTGAATCTCGGTCTGGAGGATAAGGTAATGTTTCTTGGGTATCTTCGGCCTGACAAATTAAGAGAGGTTACACGTGGAGCCTGGCTGGGTTATCTTTTACTGGAGGCTTCCAGCAAAAGCTATTATTATTCTCTGGCGAATAAGTTCTTTGATTACATACATGCCGGAATTCCGCAGGTGACGATTGATTTTCCGGAGTATCGTCTGATAAACTCCGAATACAAGGTAGCAGAACTGGTAAAACTGGATGTTGATCAGATTGTCGGGGCAACGAACAGATTGCTTACGGATGAAATGTATTACAGAGAGCTGAGTGAAAATACTTCTAAGGCACGCCTTAAATACAACTGGCAGCGGGAAGCTGAAAAGCTGATTGATATTTATCGAACTATTTGACAGCCGGGATATGAAAAAATGGTTGATTGTAATCGCCGGGCCTACTGCAGTCGGAAAAACTGAGCTTACGGTCAGATTGTCGCAGGAGCTGGCTGCCCCGGTTATATCGGCTGATTCGCGGCAGCTGTATCGGGAAATGACCATTGGTACTGCCAAACCGACTGAAGACGAGCTAAGACAGGCTCCTCATTATTTTATCAATAGTCATTCAATTATGGATGATTATACGGTAGCTGATTATGAGAAAGAAGTAATTGCCTTACTGAACAGATTATATCAGCAGACGGATTGTGTGATCCTGAGTGGCGGAAGCGGCTTGTATATAAATTCCGTGCTGAATGGACTGGATGACATTCCGGATGTAGAACCTGAAATCAGGGCTGCTGTACAGCACGAATTTGAAAAAAGGGGTCTGGCAAACTTGTTGGATGAGCTGAGACTTGTGGATCCGGAATATTATGACCAGGTTGATAAGGCGAATCCAAGAAGAGTCATGCGGGCGATAGAGATAGTTCGTCAGACGAAAAGGCCGTTTTCCTCGTTTCGTAAATCAGAAAGGAAAGAGAGAGAGTTTACTCCGATAGTAATAGGACTTGACCGGGAACGGCCTGAATTGTATGAGCGAATTAATATCCGGGTAGATACTATGATGCAAGCCGGTTTATTGGAAGAAGTTAAGCGCCTGTATTCATACAGGCATATGCCGGCTATGCAGACCGTTGGTTATTCAGAAATTATCGGTTATCTGGAAGGGAAGTATGATTCGGATGAAGCTGTGCGTCTGATTAAAAGAAATACAAGGCATTATGCAAAGAGACAACTGACCTGGTTTAAAAACAAGATGGAAATAAAATGGTTTCATCCTGATAACATGAATGAAATCATGACCTATTGTAAAGCGAACATATTATTTTAAATTGTTCTGCCTGCTGACAGGTTTATCGGCAAATAAGCCGGTTGAATAAAAGGTGCCGGAGATTGATTTGAGAATCAGATTTATGTTGGATATATGAACAGGAAACCGGCATGAAAAGCATCTAACAGGATTAACTTAGTGTTATATATTTGTGAAAAAAGAGTTATCTTTGCTTTAAAGAGTTAGGTTTGGATAAGAATAAGTATACTATTAATGGTTTGTCAGCCTCCAGTACGAAGTTGTCCGAATTAGTTGATGAAAACCGAAAACTGAATGAGGCTGTTGATGAGGCTGACCGGCTCAATAAGGTACTTCAAAGCAGAATTGAGCGTCTGGAAAGGCGTATTAATGAATTGGAAAAAAGTAAAAAGTTTCGTTACAGGAAACTTTATGATAAGCTCAGGGTCATTTATGTTTCGTTTGATAAAAGTTTACTAAAGTTTATCCGATTTTTTTTTTCTTTATATGGGCTCAGAGTATTATTTAATTTCTTCTTTAGACGTGTTTGCGGGCTTATAGTAAACAGGCAACTTGTAATTGAGAGCTCTGAAAGAAAGCTTTTACCGGTAGGGGCAGTCTGTCCGGATAAAAAAGATAATCGTAAAAATGAGAATTCCAAGCCTGCTGATCAGGAGCGCCCCCTGGTTACGATTGTTATTTCCTGTGCAGAGTATGATTGTCAATTATTTAAGGAAACTTTTGACTCGGTATTGCAGCAGGAGATCAATGACTATGAATGTGTTATTGTTGCGGATGAGATCTGTTTCCGTGCTTTAGTATCAGATTTTCCGAACGATACTATCTCAGACGGGAAAAAAGCCAGGATATTTAATGCAGGTTCCGGATCCTGTTATTCTGTCCGGGCAAACATCGGGCTGCATCAGAGTAAAGGAAAGTTTCTGACAATTATCAATTCAGGAGACAGGATGCCGGTTACGGCGCTCACAGATTATGTATCAGAGATAAATATTTACCCGCAGGCAATCCTGATATATGGTGATGAAAATTTTTATGATGGTGATAAATATTTTTCACCGGTATACAAGCCTGACTACAGCCCTGATACATTGCTTAGTACAAATTATATCGGAGAGGCAGTTCTTTTTTCTGTTGGCGCATTAAAAGAAACAGGCGGATTCTCTGATGGCTATAAAAGACGCTATTTATATGATGCTATTTTGCGAATAGCTGAGTTATCAGGTCAGATAAGACATATCGCTAATATTACCTTAAACAGATTTGCAGTAAAAGACAGACAATGCACAATCTGGGATCACATAGCTGACTCGGATATTCTGAAAAAAGTAATTCAGAGGAGAGAGCTTGATGCTGATATTAAGCCCGTATATAATGGTATTTTCAGTATTCGTTATCAGCATGGCGCAGATCGGCAGGTTTCTGTAATTATTCCTACAAAGGATAATTCTGAAGTGCTGGAAGTTTGTCTGAAATCCATATTTACAAAGACCAGATATGACAACTATGAGGTACTTGTTGTTGATAACGCAAGTACAGAATCAGAGACGTTTGCTCTGTTTGAGCAGTATAAACGTAGCTATCCCGACAACTTTCGTGTTTTCAGATACGAAAAAGAATTCAATTACTCACTGATTAATAACTTTGCTGTAGAAAAAAGCCAGGCAGACTTCGTACTGTTTCTGAATAACGATACAGAAGTAATTTCCCCAGACTGGATTCATGATATGGTGAGCTTTGCACAACGGGAAACAATTGGTTCGGTCGGAGTAAAATTACTTTATCCCAATGGGAGTATACAGCATGCCGGGATGGTAATCGGGCTGGAATATGGCGGTAATACGTTTGTAGGAGTTGATGGCTGCCTTTCGGGATATGAGCATCAGATCAATGTAACACGTAATTACAGCTCTGTTACAGCAGCCTGTATGATGCTCAGACGGGATCTGTTTTTGTCTGTAGGCGGGTTTGATGAGCAATTTGCTGTAGACTTTAATGATACAGATCTATGTCTGAGAGTAAGAGAGCAGGGATATAATAATGTCTACCTGCCTCATGTAGAGTTGTTTCACTATGAATCCCTGACAAGGGGATATAGTTATTTGTCTGCTGAAAAACATCAGCGATACAAGCAGGAGCTGGCGTTATTTTATGACAAATGGAAAGAGTATTTTGAAAAAGATCCCTGTTATAACAGGAACCTGAGTAAAAGTAAAGGAGGTTTTGTTGTGTAGTTTCTTATGTGCATGAGTTCCGTTAAAGTGTGATATGTATACAATGTCTTTGTATGAATATTCTATTGATTGCTTACGTTCATGCCTAAATGGTTGATTTTTGTTTTTTGGGTTAACAGACTTATAAATATTTCGGGGAGAAGGATTTTCTTAAGATAGATGAAAAAAATAATAGATGCGAATAATAGTAAGGTAGTTGGATATTTGAATTACAAATATAACATTCTGAAAGACAACTCCCTGTTTTTTTACCTTCATCCCAAAGTTGTCCTGTTTCTGGTGTTACGGTTTCTGTTTATTTTTCTCAGGCTTATTACAGGCGGCTACAATCACTATTTTAAGGATAAAACAATATTAAAGCCCGGGGGCCTCATAGATCTCATTCTTTACAGAAGAACTTATAAGCATACGCAAATTGACCTGAAATTATTCCTGTTGCCAAAGAAAGTTCAGGATATTGAAAATATTCCTTTGTCTTTCGTAACCTGTTCTAATCCTGTTGTGTCTGTAATAATACCAGTCTACAATAAGTGGCAATATACGTTCAACTGCATAAGATCATTGAAGGCAAATACAATGCTTCCGGAGATCGAGGTAATTATTGTTGATGATAATTCTTCAGATGAAACGGAAGTAGTTTTTTCCGGAATCAAAGGAATAAAATACCTGAAAAATAATGAAAACATTGGCTTTATAAGATCCTGCAATAGGGGAGCAGTGGCGGCTGCCGGACGATATATCTGCTTTTTGAACAATGATACTCAGGTTCTCCCCGGTTGGATTGAGAATTTGCTGAGTGTGTTCAATACAGAGCAAAATGTAGGACTGGTCGGTTCCAAGTTCATATATCCTGATGGGCGCTTACAGGAAGCCGGAGGGATTATCTGGCAAGATGGCAGCGGATATAATTATGGAAGACTAAAGTCTCCGGTTGATCCTGATTTCAATTATCTGAGAGATGTGGACTATTGCTCGGGAGCATGTATTGTCCTGGAAAAAGAACTTTTTTCTTCCTTAAATGGATTTGACGAGCGATTTGTGCCAGCATATTATGAGGATACTGATTTGTGTTTTCAGATAAGGGAGCTTGGGAAAAGAGTCTTGTATCAGCCTAAGTCAGAAGTTGTTCATTTCGAGGGTATAACATCCGGAACCTCGCTCACTAGCGGAACTAAACGTTATCAGCTGGTTAATAAAGAAAAATTTGTCAGTAAGTGGGTAAAGGTTTTGCAGGAAAAGCATTTTTCGCCTCTTGATCATCCTAAGGTATACATAGGCGCTACAAGAATTGTGTCTGATAATGTTGTTCTGGTTATTGACTCATATGTTCCGAGATATGATCGGGAATCCGGTTCCAACAGACTTTTTCAGCTGGTCAGAATGATGAAGGAGCTGGGATATCATGTGATATATGCTCCTGATAATGGTTATGCAGAAGAGCCATATGCTTCCCAGCTGCAGAATATGGGAGTGGAGTTGTTGTACAACTATGATAACGTGCATATCGGGGAATTGATTGAAAGACTGACTCCGTTTATCAAAACGGCCTGGGTCTGCCGGCCGGAGCTAAACAACAAATACCAGGAAACACTCAGAAAGAACAGGGAGCTGAGAATCATTTATGATACGATAGACTTACATTATCTGAGACTTAAAAGGGAAAAAGAAATCAGTCCTGAATTATACAATAAGTCAGCGCTTACCTGGGAGGAAATGAGGCAGGTGGAGCTAAAAATGGCTGCAATGGCAGATCTGGTTATTACGGTAACCAATAAAGAGAAGGAAATATTGCTTTCAGAAGTTGAGTGTGAGGCAGAGGTAATACCCAATATTCACACAAGCAAACCATTAAAAGGCGAGTTTGAATCCCGAGACGGAGGTTTAATATTTATCGGTAGTTATGATCATTTACCCAACAGAGATGCTGTTTTATGGCTGATACAGGAAATTATGCCATTGGTCTGGACAAAGTTTCCAGATCTGAAGATAACTTTGCTGGGCAATAATCCTCCGGAAAATATCATGAATCTTGCCAACGACAGAATTTCTGTTCCTGGCTTTGTTGCAGATGTTTCAGGGTATTTTGAGTCGGCCCTGGCGTTTGTCTGCCCGCTTCGTTACGGGGCTGGTATGAAGGGAAAGATAGGACAAAGCCTGGAATTTAATCTTCCTATTATCTCTACAACTATAGGGGTTGAAGGAATGGATATGGATCATGAGGAACATTATCTTCGGGGAGATACCACGGATGAATTTGCTGATTCTATTATAAAACTTATCACTGATAGGACTTTATGGAAAAGGTTGTCAGAAAATTCCAAAATATGTCTGTATCCTTATTCTTATGACAGAATAAAAACAAGAATGCACACTATTTTAGAAAACGTATGCTCCGAAGAGAAAGCAATTAATTAAAAAAGATACTGAGTTAATTTGTAAAGAAGGATGTGTATAGAGTTTTGATCTTGTTTCTTATTAGTAACATCAAGACTGTTTCTGTTTTCGGAGAGTTCCTCTTATTGAATTCACTTATTGTCGGAATACTATTTAGTACATCTTCAGACACAATCTCATATCTCCATTCAGAGGTCTGGTAAAGTGTCTGCATTCTGCTGGACATATGCTCAGGGCTTGTAATTAATGTTTTAATACCTCTGTTTACCTCCCAGGTTGTTTTTGAATTTGCTCCATGTATAAATTTCCCGTTATATATGCTGTCAAAGGAATATGCTTTTCTGAAAAGAAAATTTACCGGGATATTTTTAGTGCAATATTTAATTATCTGTTTTGTGTTATGATAGATATTGAGATGTTCTAAGGCATATGCTCTGTTAAAACTTCCCTGATTCTTATCATATTTCTCAAGCTCGGAGATCAGATCACTGACAGTATATTGTTTTTTTGTAAATCTTCCTGATAAGTTATATCGGATCAGCTCATTAATATTTTGCTGTGTCAGGATGCCATCTCCACCTTTAGTATAGACTCTTTCATCATAGACAAGCACCGATCTTCCCGAGGCCATGGCTTCATAAGCTCCTCTTCCCAGAGATACCACGAGATCTGCTTTATTTATATACTTTTCGGTTTCCCAGACACTATTGGTATGTTTATTAAGGTAACTGAAATCTATATTCAGCGTTTCACAGGCTTTTTTCAGCTTGGTGTTTGCTTCTGCACTCTGGCAAAGGCTCAAAACCTTGGTTAACCTGTCGTTTACTTGGCTTTCAGGAGAAAATCTTCTGCAATCAATGCCATTACGTATGATCTTACTGGCATATCCTAAAGACATCAGATGATCATGGACTTCTTCTGAAATAGAAATATAGATATCAGCGAGGGAAGAAGGCTGTTCAAGCTCTGCGGTAGTACCGTGACAAATCTGGGCAGTAATATATGCGTTAAACGGAATTTTTTCGACGCATGTATTATGTGAAACAATAGCTATATGATAAAAATCTGCCAGTTGGTCAAGATTGTCAATGATTTTTACCTTATGCCTAACTCTTTCAGATGCTTCACCATAATTAAATGAAAACAAATCGACTGTATAACCTAGATCAACCAGCTGTTCTGCAAGTGTGAAAGTAAAAGTTTCAGTCCCGCCAAGGGTATGTAAGTGATTAGTAGCAAGAAGAATCTTTTTCAGATTAAGCATTTAGGTTATACGTATCAGGTAAACAGTCTCAGATAATCTTCACCAACTTCTTCTACCGTTCCTTCTTTTTCAATAACTCCGTTGCTGAGAAGGATTGCTCTGTTACAGAATTTTTTAACCTCTTCCATGGAATGAGAAACGAACAATAAAGTCCCGCCGTTCCTTTTAATTTCAAACATTCTTTCTTTACATTTTTCCTGGAAGCCTTTGTCACCGACAGCGAGCGCCTCGTCAATTATTAAGATATCCGGATTACCCGCAGTAGCAATGGAAAACCCAAGCCGGGCCATCATTCCGCTGGAATATCGTTTGACTTGCATATCAATCGCGTCACCTAATTCGGAAAATTCCTTTATATATTTGATGGAATTATTAATTTCTTTTCTGTTCATTCCGATCAGAGAGCCGAGCAGGCGAATATTTTCCATACCGGTCAATTCCACCTCGAAACCGGCTCCCAAGGCAAGTATAGGCGCTATTCGCCCGTAGACTTTTATTTTCCCCTTATCAGGAGTGATGATTCCGGCCAGAATTCGCAGCAACGTACTTTTTCCAGAGCCATTTTTTCCGAAAAGTCCGAGACTTTCTCCCCGGTATACCTGGAGATCAATTCCTCTCAGGACTTCTTTTTGGAGAAACAGCTTTTTGCGTCCGAAAGAAAGCAGATACTGTTTGATGGAAGACTGATTCTGCAACAGAAAACTGAAGTGAACATTCCTGAGATCTATTAATAAATCCTTTTCCATTTTACAAATGGGATATAAATCCTTTTTTTAAAGAATTAAAGGTTGCAATGCCAGTCAGGATGAATACTCCTGATAATACGGTCGTTGTTAACAGTGTTGATATTGAGGGTGATGTGTTATGATAGAGCACATCTCTGAAAAAGGCAATGAAATGATAAAGCGGGTTTAATTTGACAAATATCTGATAGTTGACAGGGACTTTTTCAATCGGATATGCGATTGGAGTCACATAGAATATGGCGGGAAGTATGGTGTTGTAAAACATACCGATATCCCTGAAAAATACATTCAGAGCGCATATAATCAACGAAAAACCAAAAGTAAACAAAGACAAAAGAATTATGCCCGGAATAAGCCATAAAGTGTTCCATGAAAGCTGAAGTCCGAAAAACAGCATTAGTATGAAAAACGGGATCAGCATTAACCCCAGATTAACTAATGAGCTGAGCAGATAGGAAAGTGGAAAAATAACGGGCGGAACGGATAAGGATTTGAGGATGCCGCCACTGTCAAGTACAGAATTGAGTATTTGTATGGAGGTGCCTGAGAAAAAAGTCCAGAAGACAAGTCCTGATAGAATAAACAGAGGATAGTTTGCTATATCAAATACTTCTCTGAATATTACAACAAAGATCAACAGATATAGTAATGGATTTAAAAGACTCCATAAAACTCCCAGAATGGAGTTTTTATATCTGATCTTGACATTGCGCATAGCTACAGTTCCGGCTACTTCATAATATGTTCTGAGGCGGCCACTGTAGTATCTGAATGATTCCATAAAGAAAAAAAGGAGGAGGAAAATATATGCCCCCGGTTGCGGGGGCTAATCTGATTACAATTCGATGAGTTTGCTGTCCTGATACTTTCTTCCGTTTAGTATCTCAATCAGACGGACCAGATCTCTGTTGATAGGTTTTTTCTTGGTAATTGTTTCTTTGAACGGAGTATAGCAGAGTGTTCTGTTGATTACTCCAACCATTACATTCGTTTTCCCTTTGAGTAATCCTTCGACAGCTCCTAATCCAAGGCGACTTGCAAGAACTCTGTCTGCGGCACTTGGTCCGCCACCACGCTGAATGTGGCCAAGAGTGGTAACTCTTGCATCAAGTCCGGGAAGCTCTTTTTTTACTTTTTCAGCAATAGTATTTGCGCGGCCTGTTTCATCTCCTTCGGCTATTACAATAATGTGTGATGCTTTGGATTCACTGGTTCCGAACTTAAGCTTGCCGATAACCTCTTTCATGACGATTTTGGTCTCAGGAAGTAAAGCCATTTCGGCTCCACCGGCAATTGCAGAGCGTACAGCAATATAGCCGGTATCCCGACCCATTACTTCAATAAAGAAGACTCTGTCATGTGCATCTGCGGTATCTCTGATTTTGTCGATAGCAGCAAGTGCGGTGTTGACAGCTGTGTCATAACCTATTGTAAAGTCAGTTCCGTATAGGTCATTGTCTATTGTTCCGGGACAGCCAACAATCGGAATACCACATTCTGCGTGGAAAATTTCAGCTCCGGTAAATGTACCGTTTCCTCCTATAGCCACTATACCGTCAACCCCGAGTTGATTTAGATTTTCATAAGCTTTTTTTCGGCCTTCTTTTGTACGGAACTCTTCACTTCTGGCAGACTTTAATATGGTACCGCCTTTTTGTATAATATTGCTGACAGAGCGATCGTCCAGTTCAATAAAATCGCCCTTGATCATTCCATCATATCCTCTGTAAACTCCGAATACATCCAGTCCAAAGTAATGCCCTGAACGCACAACCGCACGGATACAGGCATTCATTCCGGGGGCATCACCACCTGATGTAAATACTGCTATTCTCTTCATAAATATACTCTTCAGTTTAAAGTGTCAATTTTAATAATTTTTTTTGTACTTTGAAACTAATATCCGCGTAGAAACATGCGTTGTTAATTTAATATATGATAATTTTTTTCCCGTATGAGGCAGATTAAGATGGTCGATCTTGCCGCGCTGCACAGAAATCTCAGCCCTGAAATTGAAACGGCAATTTACGAAGTTATTGATAGTACATCTTTTATTAATGGGGCGGTTGTTAATAAATTTTGCGCAAATCTTGCAAAGTATCTTGGGACGGATACCGTTATAGGATGCGGTAATGGTACAGATGCAATTCAGGTTGCGCTTATGGCTTTGAGACTAAATCCGGGGGATGAGGTGATTCTTCCTTCGTTTAATTATGTTGCCGCAGCCGAAGTTGTTGCTTTATTAAACCTCAGGCCTGTATTTGCGGATGTGGATCCACTTACCTTTTCAATTTCGGTTGAGGATTTAAAGAGTAAAATATCTGATAAAACCAGAGCTGTTATAGCGGTACACCTGTTTGGGCAGTGCGCTGATCTGGAATCGCTGAGAGAAGTATGCGACAGCTATTCATTGTTTCTTATTGAGGATGCAGCTCAGTCTATAGGAGCATCTTATTTTTTTTCAGATGGTATTAACAAAAAGTCAGGAACAATAGGACATATAGGAACAACCTCCTTTTTCCCTTCCAAAAATCTGGGATGCATGGGAGATGGCGGTGCAATCTTTACGAATGATCCAGATTTGGGAGAAAGAATAAGAAAAATATGCAATCACGGACAGGGTAAAAAGTATTCTTATGAAATGGTCGGAGTCAATAGCCGGTTGGATAGCATTCAGGCGGCAGTTCTGGATGTAAAATTGAAATACCTTGATCAGCACATTGAAGCCCGGAGAAAAGCGGCTGATGTATATGACCAGCTTTTACGGCATGAATATATACAAGTACCGTACAGGATAAATAATGGATTTCATTCTTTCAATCAATATACCATAAGGCTTACAAAGGGCAGAGATAGGCTGAGGGAGTTTCTTCTTGCAAAGGGTATTCCGACAATGGTGTATTATCCCGGACCTTTGCATTTGCAGCAGGCCTATCGGCATTATGCTGATAAAGAACGATTGCCGGTAAGTGAACAGTTGCCTTCAGAGGTATTGTCCTTACCTATACATCCGGAGCTGGATGCAGAACAGCAGGCTTTCATTTGTGAAAATCTGTTAGTAGGTTTGAAGCAAATATGATCTGAGACGTAAATGGGAAGAAAGATACGCTTTGCAGTGGTGGGAGTCGGGTATATCGGCAGGAGGCATGCAACAATGATTCAGGAAAATGAAGAGGCAGAGCTCGTGGCTTTGGTCGATACAAATCCGGAGCTGGAAAAGGAGCTGGCTGCTTACTATAAGGTCCCTTTTTTTAGTTCGCTGGAAATGCTGCTGGAATCAGCACTTATATATGATGTAGTAAATATTTGTACTCCCAATAGTTATCATGCAGAGATGGCTATCCAGGCTCTGCAAAAAGACTGTCATGTGGTTATCGAGAAGCCTATGGCGCTTCGGCAAAGCGACTGTCTGGATGTAATAGCACTCAGCAGAGAGCGGGGACGCAGTGTGTTTTGCGTGATGCAGAACAGATACAGTCCGCCGAGCCAGTGGCTGAAGCAGCTGGTTTCATCAGGCAGGCTTGGAAATATTAATCAGGTACATATCAACTGTTTCTGGAACCGGGATATAAGATATTACTCGAGGAGCAAATGGAAAGGAACCAGCAGGTTTGACGGAGGAACACTGTATACACAGTTTAGTCACTTCGTTGATACTATGTACTGGCTGTTTGGGGATATAACCAACATTACCGCCAGGCTTAAAAATTTCAATCATGAAGGAATGATCGACTTCGAGGATTCCGGAACTGTCATATTTGACTTTGTAAATGGTGGTACCGGTACTTTCAATTATACAACTTCCTGCTGGGATACAAATTTTGAAAGCAGTATCACTATTATCGGCTCGGAAGGTTCTGTAAAAGTTGGAGGGCAGTATATGAATAAAGTAGAATACTGCCATGTGAAAGATTATACCATGCCGGAACTGGGACCTGTTAATCCGCCCAATGACTACGGAGATTACAAAGGCAGTGCGGCCAATCATCATTTTGTGATTCAGAATGTAATAGATACATTGCTTGCAAGAAGTGAAGCGACAACGAATGCATACGAGGGGATGAAGGTTGTGGAGATTATTGAGAAAGTATATAAAACTGTTTAGCAAGATGCCCGATTCTCCATTGGTTACCATTATTACTGTCGTATATAATAGTGAGCATCTGATTGAAAAAACCATATGCTCAGTTATTAATCAGACATGCAGTGATTATGAATATATTGTTGTGGATGGAGGATCAAAAGATAATACAGTCGCAATAATCAGGCGATATGAAGAATCTATAAGCAAATGGATTAGTGAACCGGATCAGGGAATTTATGATGCCATGAATAAAGGCTTACGTATGGCAACCGGGAAATATGTTTGGTTCATTAATAGTGGTGATGCTATATACGATTCTTACGTGATAGAAAAGCTAAGAGATTTTTCTCTTAGTAAAGATCCGGACGTGATGTATGGAGATACTATGCTTATCAAAGAATCAGGTACTCATCTGGGACTTCGATCTGTACAAACTACCAGAAAGTTGCCTGAAAGTTTGTGTTTTAAGAGTATGATTAATGGTATGGTAGTATCTCACCAGTCATTTATTCCTAAAACCGGACTTACGGGTGAGTATAATTTAATTTATAAATGTAGTGCTGACCTTGATTGGGTAATCAGATGTTTAGGAAAAGCTGAAACCATATTAAATACCCAAATGACTCTTAGTGCTTACCTGATAGGAGGTTATTCTGGCAACAATCAGAAAGTAAGCTGGAAAGAACGCTGGGATATATATATAAGGTATTATGGGTCAATCGCAACTTTTTGGGCTCATTTGAGGATTATCGGACGGAATGTTTTGCATATGATATCCGGAAAGAGGAATTATTAAGCTCAATAGCAAACAATCAATAATATGGTAAATCTGAATGGCAGTTCAGTTTTAATCACAGGTGGAACCGGGTCTTTCGGGAAAAAATTTGTGGAAATTGTATTAAGCAGATTTCCCGATATAAAAAGACTGATTGTTTTTTCCCGTGATGAGTTTAAACAGTATGAAATGGCGCAAAGCTTTCCTGAAGGAAAGTATAAAGGAATCCGATATGTTCTGGGAGACGTGAGGGATATAGAACGTCTGAAAAGAGTTTTTGAGGGGGTAGATATTGTGATTCATGCAGCAGCACTTAAGCAGGTACCTTCTTCTGAGCTTAATCCTATGGAGTGTATCAAAACGAATGTATTAGGTGCAGAAAATGTAATCAATGCCGCCCTGGACAAAAATGTAAAAACTGTTGTTGCTCTTTCAACAGACAAGGCGGCGGCTCCGGTCAGCCTGTACGGAGCCACCAAGCTATGCGCAGAAAAACTTTTTATTGCAGCGAACCATTTCAGTAATAAGGTCAATACAAGATTTTCAGTTGTTCGTTATGGCAATGTAATAGGATCCAGAGGTTCTGTTTCCAACTATTTCGAGCAAATCAGATCATCTGGCTCGTTGCCTTTGACCGATACAAATATGACCCGTTTCAATATATCCCTGGAAGAAGAGGTTGATATGGTACTTTGGGCTATTAATAATGCCTGGGGAGGAGAAATTTTTGTTCCTAAGCTACCTTCATTCAGGGTGACAGATCTTGCACAAGCTATTTGTTCTGAGTGTGTTCATGAGGAGATAGGTCTGAGAGCCGGAGAAAAAATTCATGAGGAACTCATTGCTGAAGCAGAGGCTCATAATGCTTTTGAATTTGAACGCTATTATATTATTCGACCGGAAAAACCAGCCTGGGATACGCAAAAATGGCTGAAGCAATTTAATGGCAAGCCAGTCGCCAGAGGATTTCGCTATGTGTCAAATCAAAACGACCGCTGGTTACAGATTGAAGAGCTGAAGAGCTTGCTGGCAGAAACGCATAGTTAATTTTATTAGTACTATTTTTTGAACAAAGTTAAAATATTATGGATATCAGACAGACTGTATTGAGTGAGGCTGAGGTTGAGTTTATCAGTGTTTCCGAGCGAGATGAAATTGGAAAGGTTTTTTCGTATGATAATAAAATTTTAAGAGCTATATACAAGCACAAGGTAGACTATGTTAATCAGCTGCTCGCCAGCGGACTGATTGATGAGCTTGTCAGTAAAGGAATGTTCCCGAAAACCACCGTGTCCGATTATGTCTTGGATGGTTTTGGAATGGTACTGGAACACGAAAAGATTCAGCCCGTGGTAATGCCGCCTCAGTGGTCCTTTGATATGTTAAAGGACGCGGCATTGCTTGTCATTGAGTTGAATCAGATAGCCCTAAAATATGGTTATCAAACCATGGATTGTCATGGTTACAATGTTATTTTTAGAAAAAACAAGCCTGTTTATGTGGATTTAGGTAGTTTTATCATAAATCCTCCTGGATTTAAGGGCTGGTTCGCTTATGAAGGTTTTAGGCAGTTTTATTTATATCCGTTAATTATTGCGCAGACAGGGAATTGGTATTGGGCCAGACTGGTCATGATGCAGCCTACTCCTATGCCTCATTACGCCTATTATTATTTAAGATATCCTCTAAGTAAGATTTTTAAAAATCACCGTATTGAATTTTATTTTCATAACTTTTTCAAGTTTAAGCTTTTAAGTTATTTTTCAGATGCTGAAATTGAAAAAAAGATCCCCCTATTATTACGAAAAATAGTCTCGCCACTTAAAAAGATGAAGTTGTTGCCTTTTCAGAATACGAATCTGAATCGTTTAAAAACAACAATAAACAATTTGACTATTAATAATATCAGTACGGAATGGGGGGATTATCATAATCAGTTAAAGGGACCGGACGGTTTTATAAAATCAACCAGTAGATTTGACAGAATTGTTGAAATTACCAAGGAGCTTTCTATTGAGACAGCTCTTGAATTGGGAGGAAACCAGGGAGTATTTTCTCAGATTTTGGTCGAAAAGGCAAAAGTAAAAACGATTATTTGTACTGATTATGATGAAGCAGCTGTCAACATCATGTATAATACTCTTAAAAAGACAGAATATGACATAGCTCCGGCATTGTTAAATTTTGTTATGCCATTTGAAAACAAAATTGGAAGGTCTGTTTATTCAAGATTTAAAAGTGATGCTGTCTTTGCTTTAGCCTTAAGTCATCATCTGTTATTGACTCAAAAGATGCCAATAAAGGTCTTATTTGAAGAACTGATAAAGTACTCAAAAAAATATGTATTTGTAGAGTTTATGCCCCTGGGATTGTATAACCCTAAGAGCAAGAATAAATATATTGTACCGGATTGGTATTCAATTGATTATTTCAGGGACAATTTTATGTTGTATTTTACTGTGTTGTATGAAGAAAAAATTGATACGAACAGAGTGATTTTTGTAGGAGAAATTAAAGCATAGAATAAGACAGGGTGCTGTATCTATTTTATGCCCAAAGTAGCGATAAGCTGCTTTGGGCATGGTGGTGGCGTCACCTGTTGTTTAAGATTAAACAGGTCTTAAAATAAACTTGCTCAATTATAGCACGGTCAGATCAGAGGTGGCTGACTGTGGACTTCTTTCCATTGAGAATAAGCGGTGTCCAGTGTTTTAATAGTAAGAGAAACAGTTATTTCTACTGGTTAAGTAAGCAGCAGAAATAACTGTAAATCTATTATTTATATTACCGAACTCAAAAGTCTGATTGTAGTGTAAATCAGCCTAATCCTTATTGTTTTTGGGGCCTGCTACAACAAGACCGATAGTTAGTGCCAGTATATTGAGAAGTAATACTATGGAGCCAGCCATGGATATTTTTTCCCCGCGTGAATATACCTGAGGTTCAAACCTGAAATTTATTGTATGATTACCCGAAGGGACATGAAGAGCTCTAAGTACATAATTGGCCCGTATATGCTCTACTGGCTTGCCGTCAATATACGCTTGCCAGCCTGGATGATAAAAGATTTCAGAAAATACGGCAAGCTGGTCGCTTTGTGTATAAGCTGTGTAGGTTAATTCATTCGGGTGATATTCGACTAATTTTATTGTATTGGCGGAATCCTGCTGCAGGTCGAGATTGGATACGTAATCCTTAAATCGCTGGTCGATAATGGCAGTGCCTGCCGGATCAAAGTCTGTAAGCGCTTCTATTTCTTCACGTGCGCCATTTACCATTGATACAGAATCTACAAACCAGGCATTACCCATCGCATTCGGATTAGTCATGACCATAGGAGCTCCTGTTTGCTGGTGCTTGTATATTATATACTTTGTATTGAGCATATTCCATACATTCTGATTATTCTGGCTGATATGACGTTCGATCAGATCCTGGTATCTGGATAGTTTTATAGCGCTATAGCCGCCTATGGATTTATGTAAATAGGAAGTTTTCGCATCCGTAAAAGGATTAACGGTGAGATTGAGCACTCTGTAATGTGCAGCTGTATCGCTGAGAATTTCATTGTCAACTTTCGTAGGGGCGAATACTTGTTTTAGATACTTTTGCTTGTCAAAAAAATCATCGTTGTTCAGGTAACGCTTGCTTATCGGAAACATGTCCAATAATACAATAGCGACGACTAGCAGGGAAAAGGTAACTCGCCCTGCTTTTTCTTTGACATAGAGATATATTGCTCCAAATATGACCGCCACAAAGAAGAAAGACCTGAGCGCGTCTTTTTTTAGCATGCTGATCCGGTCTTCGCGCAAAGCATTTATAAGCCATTCAGGCACCCTGCTGTCATTTTCGGAACTAAAACTGAGAATAGAAGGCCCGGTTAAAAAGATTAATATGGAGATACCACTGGTTATCGCGAGCGCGATCCAGGACTTTTTTATTACTTCACTGGCTGGTGATGTTCTTTTGAATATTTCATTTAAAGCAATGAAAGCCAGCAGGGCGGCACTGACCTGAGTTAAAGAGAGAATCATTGTGACCGACCTGAACTTATTATATAGAGGAACGTAGTTAAAGAATAAGTCCGAAAACCATTCGAGATTTCTGCCCCAGGCGAGCAAAATAGAAAGTATGGTGATGGATACCAGCCAGATTTTAGTGGGGCCTTTAATAAGGAGGCAGCCGAGAATAAACAGGAAGCAGACTGCCGCGCCGATATATACAGGTCCGGAAGTAAATGGCTGATCGCCCCAATAGGTTGGAAGATTGCTGACATAATCTTTCGCCTGATTTCGGGGAGCCCCTGCTTGAACAATAGTCTGGTAAGATTCTGATTTGACTCCGACATCTTCATGCGAGCTTCCACCATACAAATTGGGGATCAATAAGGTCAGAGTCTCAAATTTTCCATAGCTCCATGCAAATGCGTAATCTTTATCCAGGCCGGTTTTATCCTTTTTTTCGCTTAATTCGGAGCCACCCCGCGTTGTGTTAGGAGCCATAGCTGCCAGTACTGACAATTTCGAATAGCTGGGCAAAATGGCCACCATTCCACAAATGAGTGCGATGCCGGATGCTATGACGAAGTCTTTAAATTGTTTTTCCTTAAACGCTTCAATAAGCCTGAAGATTACATAAATCAGAAGAAGTATCGCCGTGTAGTATATGATTTGGATGTGCTCATAATAAATGAGCATACCAGAGGCGAAAGTGGTTACCAGAGCACCTATTAGGTAGCGCTTTTGGTATAAATAGACGATTCCTGCCAATACCGGAGCTATCAGAGCCATGTCGTAGACCTTGTTGATATGCCCGGCTTCAATACTTATGAAAGTGAAGGAAGCAAAGGTATATGCGAACGATCCGGCTATGGCTATCCATGGATTAATTCTAAAGGCCAGCTGAAGAATATAGAAGCCGGCGAAGCATAAAAAGGTCATATATACGGGGGCCGGAAGCAGGAATAAGAAGCCTTCATGTATATAGCGGAAGATATTCGTTTTATAGCCACGCCATATGGGCATTCCTGCAAAACTGGAATTGGACCATAATATTTCCGCCTCTGTGTCACCATATTCGAATGATTCCTGCAATGTTCCCAGTATTTGGACAAGATCACTTTGAACCAGCTCTTTTTTTTCCAGGACCGGAGAGAAGTATACAAATGCAACGATAAAAAATAGAGTAAAAGCTACTATAAAAGGTAAAAATTTATTTGATGTATATTGCATGGAAATTCGAAGTTCAGATTATGTAATGCATATTTACTATTTTTTCGACATTTGATAAACATTAAATATATAAAAAAAACAAAGTATGGGTGTTGTTCTTAGGCAAAGTGTGAAAGGAACCCTGAGTAATTATCTCGGAGTTGTTTTGGGGGCCTTTACCATGCTTATTTTGTTCCCCAAGCTTTTTGAACCGGATCAGATTGGTCTGGTTCGTGTTTTGCAGGATATTGGTTTGCTGGTGGCTACGTTGTCTCAGGTTGGTATTGTTAATATCATAGACCGTTTTTTTCCATATTTTCATGAGGACCAAGCCCGCAATAATGGCTTTGTCCTTTTGATAATACTCTATCCCTTAATTGGCTTTTTGCTGATCTTTGCCTTTCTGGTCCTTTTTAAAGATCTGTGGGTCGATATTTACTCTGACAAAAGTCCTTTGCTTGTTCACTATTTTATTGTAGTGATACCGCTGGCATTTTTTATGTTGTATCAGCAGGTTCTCGAAGCTTATACCAGGGCGGTTATGAGAATTACGGTACCGATATTTGTCCGCGAAGTTTTTTTGAGGCTTGCTTTAATCGTTTTTACCTTGCTTTATGCGTTTAATTGTATCAGCTTTGATGCTTTTATTTATTCTCTGATACTTTCATACAGCTTTACAGTCCTGATATTAATATTCTATCTCAGACATCTGAAGAAACTTTGGGTTGAACGCTTTATTTATTCAAAACACAAGGTTTTGTTTAAAGAGATGGTCAGATACGGAGCTATAATATTTCTGACTGGTTTTGTCGCTGTACTAAGCGCCCGGATTGATGTTGTGATGCTGAGTGCCGTGAGCCTTGAGATGACAGGGGTATATTCTATTGCTTTTTTTATGGGAACAGTTATAGAAATGCCTAAGAGAGCTATTTCTCAAATATCCATTCCGCTTATTGCCAATGGTTGGAAAAACAATGATTTAACTACTCTTAAACAGATCTATAGCCGAACATCCATAGTTCAGACACTGATAGGGGGGCTTTTTTTGACGCTGCTGCTTGTCAATATCAAGGATATCTTTAACCTGATGCCCAATTCGGAAGCGTATATTACCGGGATTACAGTTGTTTTTATTATCGGAATTTCACGGTTTGTGGATATGGCAACCGGACTGAATGCTGAAGTCATTATAAGTTCACCTTTCTACAAGATTAATTTCTTCCTGACGATTTTTTTAGGTATTTCTAATATTGTATTTAATTCATTGCTGATTCCAAGGTATGGTATGGAAGGAGCAGCTATGGGGACGTTAATCAGCTATTCACTTTCCAACTGTATAAGAATATTGATTATCTGGATCAAAACCGGTATGATTCCGTTTACCAGGGCGTCATTGGGAGCTTTGCTACTGAGTAGTGCGTTATTGATATCAGTCTATCTGCTGAATATTAACGGACAATCCCTGATAGAGTCTGCACTTATTATTGTGGTTAAGTCGATGGTGATTACAGTGATTTTTCTTCTGTGTACATACAAGTTTAAACTTTCTGGTGATTTTAACCATTTGATTAATCGTTATCTCAAAACGCGGAAGAGTTCCTGACTTTTTGTGCCGGGACTCCAACGTAAGTTCCTGGTTCTTCAATTGAGGTTATAATGACAGAGCCGGCTCCGATGACGACATCAGAGCAAACAGAGATATTGTTGATAATACTGGCGCCTGCTCCGATGAATACATTATCGCCAATCGAGACTTGCCCGGCGATACTGGCATTAATTGAGATATGGCAATGTTGTCCGATCTGGCACTCATGCTCAATAATAGCCCCTGTATTGACAATTGTATTATCTCCAATAAATGCTCCAGGTCCAATATGCACATGATGGCCGGCAAAAATGTGTCGTCCGGTCCCAGCCAGATGGCTGATGGTAGATCTGGAAGAAATTATTGAAAAATACTCTCTGTCTGAGTATTGTATAAACAAGTTCTTACGTAGCTGGTTATTGCCAATGGCTATAAACATCGGATCGAAAGAGTTCCTGACCCGGGGATATACATTGTAACCCATATACAGATCAATAGATTTGTGTTCTTCAACGAAATAAAGTTTGCCGGAGTAGTTATTGCTATAAAGTATATCCACTACGCTAAGCGCGTGACCTCCGGTACCAAATACAGCGAGTTGTTTTGTTGCAGGCATAGAATTTTGGACGAAAATGTGGTAATGGTGCTCTCAAAGTTAAAATTAACCTGATATTGATTTTAACCTCGTTAAAAAATTTTCTTTCTTTGTGCTTTCAAGTCAATAAACATGTTTGAGAATTTAAGTAGTAAGTTGGATCGTGCCTTTAAGACTCTGAAAGGAGAGGGGCAGATTACCGAAATTAACGTTGCAGCCACGATCAAAGAGATCAGAAGGGCCTTAGTGGATGCCGATGTTAACTATAAAGTAGCGAAATCAGTTACGGATAATATAAAGGAAAAAGCGCTGGGAAGAGATGTATTGATCTCTGTTTCACCCGGGCAGTTATTCGTTAAAATAACACACGAGGAGCTTACTGAACTGATGGGCGGTGAAAAAGCCGATATTTCCATCAAAGGAGACCCCGCAGTAATATTGATATCAGGTTTGCAGGGATCTGGTAAAACCACATTTAGTGGAAAGCTTGCTAATTTGCTGAAGAAGCAGGGGAAACAGGTCTTACTGGCAGCATGTGATATCTACCGTCCGGCAGCTATTGATCAGTTGAAAGTGCTAGGTGAACAGGTTGGAGTAGAAGTTTATGCGGAACCGGGCAATCAGAATGCGTTACAGATTGCCAATAATGCTCTCGCACATGCCAAAGCTACCAATAAAAAGATCGTTATCGTAGATACAGCCGGTCGTCTGGCGGTTGATGAGTTGATGATGAATGAAATCGCTGAGCTAAAGAAAGCGCTGAATCCTTCGGAGACTTTATTTGTGGTAGATGCGATGACAGGGCAGGATGCAGTCAACACAGCCAAAGTATTTAATGACCGGCTTGACTTTAATGGTGTTGTTTTGACCAAGCTTGATGGCGATAGCCGCGGAGGTGCCGCTTTATCTATTCGCTCAGTTGTTGAAAAGCCGATTAAATACATCAGCACCGGAGAGAAGATGGAAGCAATCGATCTGTTTTATCCGGATCGAATGGCTCAGCGTATTCTGGGTATGGGAGATGTTATTTCCCTTGTTGAGCGTGCTCAGCAGGTTTTTGATGAGGAGGAAGCTCAGAAGCTGAATAAAAAAATCCGTAAGAACCAATTTGATTTCGAAGACTTTCTTAGTCAGCTTCAGCAGATCAAAAAAATGGGTAGCCTCAAAGATCTTATCGGAATGTTGCCCGGGATGGGTAAAATGATGAAGGATGTAGAAATTGACGATAATGCCTTTAAGCCTATTGAAGCAATTATACGCTCCATGACATTAGAAGAAAGAAGAAATCCGGAACTGATTAGCGGAAGCAGAAAGAAGAGAATTGCCGACGGTAGCGGAACAAGTATTCAGCAGGTCAATAATCTTTTGAAACAGTTTGAAGATATGAGAAAAATGATGAAGGCTGTTAATAAAATGTCTAAAAGAGGTATGCCTAATCTGAATATGCTAAAGCGTTAAGATTCGTAGAAATAAATTCTAAATACAAATAAAAAAACCGTCGTTTGACGGTTTTTTTATTTGTTGCTATATAAGAAGGGTTATGCCTCTTCTTATTTATACATCACCGAATTAACTGCTTCAATAGTGCGCTTTACACTTGGCAATATTTCTTCTATAAGTGTAGGAGCATATGGAAGAGGGAGATCACGACTTGTAACACGGCCGACTGGAGCATCCAGATAATCGAATGCATAACGTTGCACATGATAGGCAATTTCAGATGAAATACTGGCTAACGGCCACGCTTCTTCGACAATGATGCAACGGTTCGTTTTCTTTACTGATTTCACAATTGCTTCATAATCGATCGGGCGAACTGAGCGCAAGTCAATTACCTCGCAGCTTATTCCTTCCTTTTCGAGTTCTTTTGCAGCTTCAAGAGCAATTTTGATGATCTTACCAAAGCTTACAATGGTAACGTCTGTTCCGGATCTCTTAACGTCAGCGACTCCAATAGGAATAAGATATTCGCTTTCCGGTACTTCTCCCTTTTCTCCATACATTAATTCGGATTCCATAAAGATAACCGGATCATTGTCTCTTACGGAAGATTTAAGAAGACCTTTTGCATCATAAGGAGTCGACGGAATGACCACTTTCAGCCCGGGGCAGTTCGCATACCAGTTTTCAAAGTTTTGCGAATGCTGAGAGCTTAACATCCCGGCGTTTCCTGTCGGACCTCTGAAAACGATAGGAACATTATATTGTCCGCCTGACATGCTCTTCATTTTGGCTGCACTGTTTATAACCTGGTCGATAGCTACCAATGAAAAGTTGAATGTCATGAACTCGATAATTGGACGCAGACCATTCATAGCAGCCCCTACACCAATACCGGCAAAGCCTAATTCCGCAATAGGGGTGTCTATAATTCGTTGAGGGCCGAATTCATCTAACATACCCTGGCTTACTTTATAAGCGCCGTTGTACTCAGCGACCTCTTCACCCATTAAGAAAACCGATTCGTCCCTTCTCATCTCCTCATTCATGGCTTCACGAAGTGCTTCTCTGAACTGTATTTCTCGCATATTTTAAAAACGTTAAAAACCGAATTAACTGCGACAAAAATAGAGAATAACCACGCAATTAACAATGCTTTTGGGAAGGTTTTGTATTAAAATAAAAAGGGGCTATTGCCCCTTTTTTACCTATTGATCTTTTTATAATTATTTAAGTGCAGATTTGAAACTGTCAGAATTCCAATAATTTCTGAATTCCAAATCTTTAAGTGCTTTGTCTGCAAGAGACTTTTCCAGCTCAACTGCTTTCTTAAGCATGTTAACAGTTTTACCTTCATTTTTTTGTCTCGCGGCGGCAACAGCTGCTCCGTAATAAGATAACGCAGCTTTGGGATCTGCATTAATTGCTGCATCAAATCCGTTTGCAGCAGCATTCAAGTCACCCTTAAGCGTGTTTGCTAGAGCAAGATCGTAAAGAACTATGCTGCTTTCAGAGGCTTTAGAAAGACTTTGAACTGCGTCATTGTATTTTCCGTCTCTGATTTGGAGAGCTCCCTGCATTGCATATAGTTTCTTTCTTGTTTCCGCATCAGGGTTAAGAGTAAGAGCTTTCTCGATAGCCAGTTTCGCTTCTGCTCTCATTGCCTTCATTGCATATGCAGCTGCCTGATTGGTAACAGGAATGGCTGTTTCCTGCTTTTTAGCAGCAATTTCAAACTGAGTAAGCGCTTTTGATACAAGAGTATTCTTTGTATTCGCATCCGGCTCTTTTTCAGCTCTCAGCAGATACAGAACCCCCACGTTGTTATAGGCAATCCATGAATCATTTTTCTTGATAAGTGCTTCATAGATTTTCTCTTTTTCTTCACTTGACTCTGTTAATGTGGCGGAATAGGCAAGTTCTTCTGCATTAAGTGTATCTGCGTTTACGTTTCCGGCAATAATCCCTTTGGCAAGGAGAGCAATTTCAGCATCTGATTTCTTTGGCTTAACCATAAGAATCTCGGTTTTTGCAACCCTTAGCTTGGGATATACTTCGTTTAGAAGTGTTTTGTAGAATGGAAGCTTTTGTAATTCTTTTTCTTTTTCTTCAAATGAACCGGCACCTCTTACGATTGACAGTACCTGAGCTTCATCACTGGATGACAGAATGTCAGTTGCATCAAACAGCTTTCTCAACGGTTCCCAGTCAAGAACAACTCCTTTCGTTACAAATTTGATAGAATCAGCCAGACCTTTATAGTCGTAACGCTTCATCGCTTTTTTGTAGAAGTCTTCAATAACCTTTGCACGTTCCTCTGCAAGTTTGCTGTTCACTCTTTCTGTTCCTTCAGGAGAGTGCTGGCCAATAATTGTTACGGTTCTGGTAACATTCTTTTTTGCGATGAAGGCATCGAGCTCTTTTCCGGAAGTATTTACTTCGCTGCTGCGAAGCTTGGCGCTTCCCTGATCAAAGAAGAAGTTTACGTTTACAGGGATAAGTTCTTCTTTGTTAACATATCCGTGCTCGGCAAAAACAGGTTCAGCAATCTCTTTAACCAGCCTGGAAGTAGTAATAACACCTTGGGCAATCGGAAGAGCATCAGTTGATTTTGATTTGGTTTTTGCAAGATTGGAAGCAGTTCCAACGACCATAAGATCGCCATTGCCAATGGAAGCCTGATATTCAAAAGAGAATGTATGGCTTATTTTAGGCTGCTGGGTTTTTGCATCCGGAAAATCATTGGCGTTAAACTCTACAACTTCCAGCTCAAGCTTTTCGTCGCCGTACTGATAGTGGGGCTTAACGGAGTATATTTTGTTCTTCTTTAACATTTTTACCGGCAACAGTGCGGAAACTTCAAACCGGACGCTGTCACCATGAACTTCTAAAGGTGAGGGATTTACCGTCAACTCCTGGTCTTTAGCCATCTTTACCATTTTCTGCAGGGCACATCCCGAAAGAATGCTGAAAACAAGTAAAGACGATAAAAAGGTCGTATATCTCTTTAAGATCATAGGTTTAAAAATTTTATTACTTGGTGCTAAATTATCTTTATCCATTCAATATTACAATAAATGAAACAATAAATTTTAACTGATAACGATATAATAATTGCAGATAAATGACTATATTTGGTTAGCTTGCTTAACTATGAAGAAGATACAGACTTTTTTTGAGGAAAGAGCATTTGGTGTTTGTGCTTTTCTGGGCGAAAAACTCGGAGTAGCTACTTCGGCAATCCGGCTTTTTTTTCTCTATGCATCTTTTCTGACTTTTGGAAGTCCGTTGATTGTGTATCTCGTATTAGCTTTTCTTTTAAATATTCATAAATATTTACGAAGAAAACGAAGCACTGTCTGGGATTTCTAGATCATTATAACGCTGTTTTTTCTTTACAAAAAAATCATAAACTATCGATTTCGGGTATACGCCCGGAAGATTTTTCAGAGGCTTATGACGGGTATTTCTTCGTTTGCGGAGAACCTGTCTCAATGAAATATAGCAATACAAGTGTGCCCGTATAATTGCCATGCAATGGTTAGGTTTTCCCTCTAACAGAAATTTTATTCCCGCCATTCCGTCAAGCACCAGCCGGAAGAATACTGTGGCAAATAATTCTTTTGTGTGAAGATTCTTTATGAGCACCCAAAGGCTGTTTCTGAAATTGAGATAGGTCTTTTTTGAATTTACCTTGGAGAGCGTACCGCCGCCTATATGGTATACTGTACTGTGTGGCGTATAATAGATTTTGTAACCCCGGTTTATCAGACGCCAGCAAAGATCGATCTCTTCCATATGTGCAAAGAAGCTGCTATCCAGGCCGCCACATTCCTTATATAATCTGGCTCTGATAAGCATGCAGGCGCCTGAAGCCCAGAATATTTCATCTGCTTTTTCATACTGGTGAAGATCCTCCTCAATGGAAGTGAAGATCCGTCCTTTACAGAATGGGTAACCAAAGCGGTCTATAAAGCCGCCTGCTGCTCCGGCATATTCGAAGTGGCTTTTATTGTTGTAGTCTTTGATTTTGGGTTGACAGCAAGCTATGACCGGATCCGACTCCAATAATTCAATCATTGGAGTCAGCCAGTTTGGAGTAACTTCTACGTCTGAATTTAATAATACAAAGTAGTCCTCTTCAAGGGTTGACAGAGCTTTGTTATACCCTTCGGCAAAACCGCAGTTTGTATCATTCCGAAGGATTTTGATTTCAGGATAGGATGCTGATAAAAATTCAACCGAGTTGTCAGTAGAACAGTTGTCTGCCACGTAGATAGCTGCGTGGGGAGTATTGTTTAATACAGCTGGCAGAAATTTTTCCAGCAGATGTTTGCCATTCCAGTTTAGTATTACAATGGCTACAGTATACTCCATATCAGAATAAGTTTCCAAGATCGAGTCCCGGAATATTTGGGAGCATGCCTTCCGTGCTTTTTTTCAGCTCTTCTTTTATTTTATCCTCAATATCAAGCATAGCTTTGTTGATGGCAGCGACCGTGAGATCCTCGATTGTCTGTTTGTCTTCTGCTTTTATAATATCCTGATCAATCTCCAGCTTAATCACTTGTCTGTGGCCATTTACAGTAACTTTTACCATACCGGCGCCTGATTCGGACGTGACAGTAATATTCACCAGATTCTCTTTCGCTTTCTGCATCTTTGCCTGGACTTCTTTTACTTTTCCAAGCATATTCATCATGTCAAACATTTATATTTGTTGTAGTTAATTATTACTAATTTTATCGTACAAGAGTGATTGCCCCACTTTTTTTCTGAGTGTTTCCCTGAAAATCTGTAGCCTCAATGACATATGTATATACGCCGGAAGGTACATCATCCGTAAACTTTTTTCCGTTCCAGCTTTTATTGAGTGCATCAGAATGAAAAATTGCTTCTCCCCAGTTGTTATAAATAGTCATTGAAAAGCTTCTTACATACTTTCCTTTAACTCTGAAAAGATCGTTCTGTCCATCGCCGTTAGGAGTGAAGGCAGTAGGAATAAGGAGGAGCATTTCTTCCCTTGCTTCTGTAGTATTTGAATAGGAGATGAAACCTGACGGACTTTCCAATATGATCCGGTAATAAAAGACTCCGCCATCATCGGATACCGGATCTGTATAGGAAGATAAATGAGTAACGTCATATTGCGCCAGTACATTCATATGCTCATCGTATTTGACCAGCGTATACCCGGAGATGGTTTGCGAACCTGAATATGCATTCCAGTTGAGGATATAGGAATTGCCCTCTTTCTTCAGGCTGAGTATTACCGGGCAGGTGCTTTGGCTTACCGATGAATTATTATCGCACTGGTCTATATAATCAAGGCGGAAACAAAGATCTTTTTCCAGACTAAGATTTTCAATAGTATATCTTGAAGCAGTTGTTTGGGCAATCTGATCCCATGTAGCGTTCTGGTTAAGATACAGATGCTGCTTTTTGAAAGGGACATCCGGAAGTGTCCAGGTCAGCACAACGGCATCCTGATTAAAACTGCTGTTCAGATTGGTAATTGCATCCGGAGTCTGGATATCTTTACCAATGACACAGTATTCGGCAACGGTTGACTTCGCTGTGCCTTTTATGCCTTCGACTCTGAAACAATATTGTATTCCACATTCAATAAGATCGTCATTAATGTCTAAATTATTATTGAGATCCGGATTGATAGCTGAATTGAATAATACATTATTTTTGTAGGTGTTTATTCTGTCAAAAGAGCTGAGGTTGGATCTCCGGATACGAACCTGAACGGCTTTGTTCAGATTTTCTATCATTACCAGCAACGTATTTAAGGGATCTGATGAAGATTTATTCCCACAATCATCATATGTTTCCAGCATATAGGTGTAAAAATAGGTATCAGTATCCCGGTTCAGCTCAATTGTGTGATTTCCTGACTGATATCTGATGCTGTCTATAATTGCATATAGGCCGCTCTGTCTGCTTTCCAGTAGCCGGTATTTGAATCTCGAATCGGTAGCAAAGGAAATACTTACTTTGCCCGGTTCAGTCTGGATGCCGGAAATAAGGGGCTTACTAAGTGCATCGAAAGGTTTTATCGCAGAAGACGATGAAGCTCCGCAATTGCCAGGATTGTAATTGCCTTTTACAATAAGTGTTTTATCTGTTGTGTTGGTATACGTATGTGTATACACATCACCGGCAGGTACGGTAACCGAAGGACTTCCGTCACCCGGAGTAATAGTATATTCTTCATATTGTCCTGCCACGGTATGAACTTCGATTTTTCTGCCTTCGCATAATTTGAGCGTGTATTGCGGGGCTGGAGAGGGGAGTACTTCTATATAGTCCGTTCTTTCAAGTGGTGTTGCTCCTGCCACACTACCTGTTCCGGCGTACTGTAGAACGTTGTAAAAGCCTGGTATATTAAGATTAGTAGAAACCGAAGTGCCAAAGAGTTCTTGTCTGAATCCATCCTTTCCGGTTACAATAAACAGGGAAACATTGCCACTGGAACAATTATTTAGCTCTAATTCAAAAGGAGCACAACCTCTTGTCATTGCAGCGGTAAAGCATGGGGTAACCTGTGCAGACAATTGAAGAATGCTCGTTGTCAGGACAAAGACGAAAAGTAATATCGTTTTCAAAGCTAGTTTATTAGTTGAGTTAATTCATCAATACGTACCTGCTGTTGTTCTCCGCTTATCATGTTTTTGAGACTTAACTGTCCGGTTTTAATTTCGTTTTCACCAATGATAATAACGTAGGGAATGTTTTTGCTATTGGCGTAGGCAAGTTGTTTCTTCATTTTGGAGATCTCCGGATAAACTTCACTATTAATACCTTTGGAACGAAGCTTGGTAATCAGCGGAAGACAGAAATTGAAGGCTTCTTCATCAAAATGGCAAAGCAGTACTCTGGAAGTTTGCACTGTGCTTGAAGGGAACAGATTAAGGGCTTCCATTACATCGAATATGCGGTCTACTCCAAATGATATTCCTACTCCGCTCATATCCGGCAAACCGAATACTCCTGTCAGGTTATCATAACGTCCGCCGCCGGCTATACTGCCGATAGTTACTTCGGTCGCTTTGACTTCAAAGATAGCACCGGTATAGTAAGATAATCCTCTTGCCAGAGTTATGTCAATTTCTACCTTCAAGTCGTTAATATACAAAGATTGAGCAATACTTACTATCTTTTCCAGTTCTTTTACACCGGCAATACCAATAACTGAATTGTTGAGATATTGATGTAAAAAAGAAATTTTTTGCTGGTTAGTACCCTGAAAACCAAATATCGGATCTATCCTTGTCAGGGACTCTTCCGAAAATCCTTTGGTTTTAAGTTCTTCAATTACCTTTTCTTTTCCGATTTTATCCAGTTTGTCGATAGCGACACAAAGATCGGCTTCCCTGCCTTTACAGTCCGCAACTTCAGCGATACCGGATAAAATCTTTCGGTTGTTGATTTTAATTATAAATCCTTTAATTCCGAGTTTTTCAAATGCCTCGTTAATCATGGCTATTATTTCAGCTTCACATAGCAATGATTCCGTACCAATAACATCGGCATCGCATTGGTAAAATTCCCGATAGCGCCCTTTCTGAGGTTTGTCAGCCCGCCATACCGGCTGGATCTGATACCGCTTGAAAGGGAAATGCAACTCATGACGATTCATGACAACATAGCGGGCAAAAGGTACTGTGAGGTCATAACGCAGCGCCTTTTCCGATATCTCAGGTGTAATGGACTTTGAATTCTGCATATTTTCAGGAGCAACTTTTTGCAGAAAATCACCGGAGTTAAGAATCTTAAAAATCAGCTGATCGCCTTCGTCACCATATTTACCGGTCAAAACAGAAAGATTTTCCATTGCTGGTGTTTCCAATGGAAGAAATCCAAACTTTCGGTAAACTGATTCAATGGCACTAAGAATAAATTTTCTTTTGGCCATGATCGAAGGACCGAAGTCTCTGGTTCCTTTAGGTAAAGAAGGTTTTTCGATATGCATTATTCGTTTTTGCGGCAAAAATAGGAAAAACAGAAAGTTTTCAGAAACTTAATCCGGCTAAAAAAACAAAAAGCTCTGGCACAAGCAGAGCTTTTTGTTTTCATGATAATTGAGAAATGAAGATACGCTTAATCGATAGAATAGGCTTTCATGCCATGTTCGGCGAGATCAAGGCCTTCTACCTCTACTTTGCTGCTTATTCTTAAGCCGATTGTTTTGTCAATAAGATAAAACAAGAGGTAAGAAACAGGGAAGACAAAAGCGGCTGTGGCAGCTATGCCGACCATCTGACTGATTAACTGAGATACTGAAGCAAGTTCTCCAAATATACCTACGGAAAGCGTGCCGAATATTCCGCATACCAGGTGTACAGATGTGGCACCGACAGGGTCATCAACTTTGATTTTGTCAAAGAATACAACTGCTATAACGATCAGTACTCCTGAAATCAAGCCGATAATGATGGCGTCCATTATCCCCATTTGGTCTGCTCCGGCAGTAATGCCGACAAGGCCACCCAGTACTCCGTTCAGGACCATTGAAAGATCAAGAGTTTTGGTCATAAAGAATGATGTTAAACTGGCGCTAAGTCCACCTGCGGCGGCGGCCATTGCAGTTGTTACAAGAACCAGTGATACCAGGCCGGGATCTGCTGAGAGCACAGAGCCGCCATTGAATCCAAACCAGCCCAACCATAGAAGAAATACACCAATGGTTGCCAAAGGCATGCTATGTCCTGGTATTGGGAAGATTTTTCCGTCTACATACTTGCCAAGTCTTGGTCCAAGTACAATTGCACCGGCAAGGGCAGCCCAGCCTCCTGTAGAGTGCACGAGTGTGGAGCCGGCAAAATCATAAAATGGAGTCGCCATTGTGTCCAGCCAGCCACCGCCCCATTTCCAGGATCCTACGATAGGGTACATAAAGGCAACCAGAAAGAATGAAAACAGAAAATAAGCTTCCAGTTTGATGCGCTCAGCAACAGCGCCTGATACTATGGTTGCCGCGGTAGCTGCAAACATGGCCTGAAACAGAAAGTCAGTCCAGTAAGTATAGGAACCATCTGCATATTCTATAAGGCCTGCGGCACCTTCCGGCATGGAAATACCTAGTCCTCCAAATCCGATGAAGCCGCCGGCAAACGCTTCTCCGGGATACATCAGATTAAAGCCCCAGGCTGCGTAGGTAAGAAGACCAAGAATAGGTACAATGGTATTTTTATAAAGAATGTTAACGGTGTTTTTGGCCCGGACGAGACCTGATTCAAGTGTGGCGAAGCCAAGGTGCATGATAAAAACCAAAAATGTGGCTATCATAATCCAGAGGTTGTTAACAGTAAACATCGCCTCTGAAGCAGTGATTGTTTCTTCCATAATAGTGAATTATAAGGTTAATGAATAATTGGTTATTTGGTAGGTAATAAAATGGTTTAGTTAGTTTTGAACTACAAAGCAGATATGCCCTGTTCTCCTGAACGAATACGGTAAGCTTCTTCAATAGTGGAAATAAATATTTTCCCGTCTCCGATTTCTCCCGTTTTAGCGCTTGCCAGAATAGCCTGGACTATAGAATCTTTCTTGTCTTCCGGTGCTACAATGGTGATTTTAGTCCTTGCTATAGAGCCCAGATCATATTCCTGTCCTCTATAGACTGTTTTCTCTGATTTTTGATTGCCGACTCCTTTTACATCCTCAAATGTAAAAAAGTCAATTCCTATAGAATGCAATGCCTCTTTTACATTAGGGAAATGTGAAGTTCGGATTATAGCTTCAACTTTTTTCATGGTTAAATAGGTTTTGTGGTTTTTGGTGATTGTAAATGTAAAGTCTTTTTTTTTCTTATCCTATATTCAATGTATAAAAAAAATTATAAAATATTATATCAATGTGTTTGGCTTATTGTGTTGAATGATGAGGGTTTTTATGTGTAAAGTTTAATTTTACTCTATTTGTGCTGATTGTTTTAATATTTACTATGATTGTTTTTTTATATGGTTATTTTGAAATAGTATGTTTCAATATTAAGCAATTTTTTTATAAAAAATAATTATTTTATTTTTTTGCCCTTATTATTTAAGGTAATTTAGTTTGTATGGCATTATTTATATGTTATGAATGCTTTAAAATGTCATATTTTATTCATTGTTTCATTTTTTTGTTTTGTATTATTAAAGTTCAATTTTACTTGCCAGGAAACCGGATAGGAGAGTGAACAATTGACGCAGGCATGGATTATTGTATTCACACTATACATTATACCTGATTAAAGCAGGTAGCTAGAAGGGTGCAGTATGTTCCTATGCCGATTCTGTTTACTACGATTTATATATTTTTTTACGGTACTACAGCTGCAGACGTATATTGTATGCGGACAAAAAGCGGGGGAGCTCGTAAACCTGAAGATTGTAAAGCTGTCGGAGGTAGATACCATTGTCCTGAATGATACGGTAAAGATTCGCTCTGAGCGGGTATATCATGTCAGGGATACAAGTTTTCAACGTATTAATCTGCATATTACCAGAGATTCAGTATATACATCTGTTTTTGACTCTTCTTATAGTTTGAGGGAGACTTTATTGCTGAAAAGCGATACTATTTTTAGTGTTAATGATGTGGTATTTCGTGAGCTGTACAAATATTCAAGAAAAAAAAATATCATCTCCGGGATATTGCGGAATCTGATTTCATATAATCCTGATTATCGTCCCGATACTATAAAAAGTACAGTAATTGACGGAAGGACTCCGTTTCTGTTTTATGAAGATAAAATCATTCGTTCAGTCTCTGTCAGAGTTATAGAGCCATTGGGCTATTCAATAAAGGATACAATGAAAGTTCCTCAGTCTCTTATTCAAAAGACGGGTAATTTCTTTCATATTAAAAGCAGAAAATGGCTTATTCGAAATTCACTGATTTTTCAAAAAGGAGATCGGGTAAACCCGTTTAATTTTGCAGAATCGGAGCGTTTGCTAAGGAGCAATGAATATATCTATGATGCCCGGATACTTATCAGGGAGATTCCGGATACAGACAGTGTGGATGTACTGGTGCTTGCTCAGGACATATTCAGTATAGGAGCGGGGGCTTCGGCCGATATACAACGAGGACGTTACAATGCAATAGTAAGAGATGTGAATTTTGCCGGAATGGGGCAAATGTTCTACTATAATATCAGGGTTGGGGACAATTATTCCGGCAGAATTAATCATAATGCTGTTTACCGCATAAATAATATAGCCAGAAGCTTTCTTACTTCCAATGTCTTTATGAATATCGAAAATGCTCAGATATTATATGGCATTCAGCTTAACCGGGATCTTATAACACCTGGTCTCAAATGGATCGGAGGAGTAAATTATTCATGGTACAGGTTCCCCTATAATAATCAGCTGACTATATTGCCTCAACATATGAGGGATACCGTATCTTATTTCAGGCATGATTACTGGATAGGTGCCCCTACCGGACTTTTTATTTCTCCTGAAGCCATTGATAATGGTAAAAGGATAATATTTTCAGCACGTTATTTCAGAACAACATACTCTGTGGCACCTGAACCGGTATCCTATGCAGACAGTAGCTATGTGTATCCGTATTATAATTCTGATTTTTTTCTGGCAAATACTTCAATATACAGGCGTATCAGCTTTAAAGATCATTTTATATTCAGATTTGGGAGGACAGAAGATATTCCGGATGGTATATTGGTCTCATTGATGGGCGGGTTGCATATGAGTCGGCGGGCAAACAGACCTTATTTGGGGATTAATGCCGTATACAGCCGATATAATAAAGATGTTGGTTACATGTATATGAATCTTGGTCTGGGATCCTTTTTTAATAAGGAGATGCTTGAAGAGGGGGTATTGAATATACGAACCCTCTTGTTTACACCTTTGATCACAGCAGGACGAAACAAATTCAGACAGTTTGCTGGTGTGCGATATACCCATGGTCATAAAATGCTTTTTGGAAATACAATTGACATAAATAATGAAAAGGGAGTACGAGGGTTTTCGTCTGCTTATTTATGGGGAAATCAGAAGCTGATATTTAATACGGAAACAAACTGGTTTTTACCTTATAATATTTTAGGCTTCCGTTTTGCACTGCTTGCATTTGCAGATTTTGCATGGATAACGTCTGGTAATAAGCTGCTGACAAAAAATAATTTTTACCCGGCATTGGGTATCGGAATCAAAATTCGTAATGAAAATCTCAATTTTGATTCATTTCAGTTTTATTTGGGGTATTATCCGAATTCGCCCAGGATTGATGCAGGAGACTGGGTTTTTTTCCAGAGGAGCTATTCCTTTTATACATTCAATGATTTTTATTATACCAGGCCCGATATTATACCGTTTTATTAGAATTTTACTTTTGGTACAATAATATTTTTCCTTTCTAAGATTTTGTTGTAATATTGAAAGATTAACCCAAAAATATAACCTAAATTATACTGTAATGCGAATTGCTTTGACTAACTCAACCTGATTGATTTTTTTATTTACTGTTTTCTTTTCCCTCGCTATCAGTCACGCTTTAAATATGTCTTCCTTCTTTTGCTTTTGACAGAAGGGGTAAAATTGTTGTGCGATAGGGAATTTTTTATGAAAAAATTATAATATTGCGGCTAAATTGGTTTGTCGTATTTAAACTTAGTTGACTTTCTGTTTATTAGACTTAAGTAAATTAAATTTTTGAAAATTTGAAAAAGATAACCAGACTTTCAGTTCTGATTTTTCTGGTAGGAAAGATTAGTTTCGGATTGGCTGAAAAAGTTGATCCGGATTCCTTACCGGCAAGCAAATCCACCGCTTATGCACCACTGAATTCTGCTAATCAGCGATACTCGCTTCCGGCAGGAACATTTGGGACGCAAAATAATTATAAGCGCTGGTCAAAGTTAAAGTATTCCGGATATATAAGAAGCTATAATCAATTCAGGCATATGCCGGCGGGTTACAGATATTCTACGACACCGGAACAGGATCTTATCACCCTGAATGGACTTGACATCCGGGGAGGAGGGACAACGGTCACCGGCTATCAGGAGCCGCTGTTTTTATTACGTGTGGAAGGGACACCTACTGCCAGGACAGCATTTAAGGTTGAGTATCTTTTTGATAACCAGATGTTCGGGTTGTTCAATGAGAATACAGCTGAGATGGGAGCAGGACCAAGTTCTACTGCCCAGCGGCGCACTATGATTTACCGGATATTTGAGTTTACGGGTAAAGCCAATACCAAATTCGGTACATATAAGCTGACCGCTGGTGGCGGTGTAATCTGGAAGCGACTAAGTCCGTTCACCTATTGGAACTATGAGTATCGCGATGATATGTTTGAGAGATATCCATGGGAACCAGAAAATAATCCATGGAGTCACTACAACAGGTTTTACGCTGATCAGAATATTTCCAGGGATGCCCGTTGGGGAAATACCGGTACTCAGGGATTTGTTCTTGAAGGTATTGGTCTGCCGCTTGGACTTAACTTTACAGCCATCTATGGTAAAACCGATAATAGCGGTGGATTCCAGACTTATTTATCAAGAACTCCCAAAAACGTAGTGGCTGGTAATCTCTCCAGAAACTTCGGGAGACATAATATAGGAGTCAACTACTTTAATCAGTTTGGCTTTACTGATTCCAAAGCGCATAATCTTTATTACAATGCAGATTCCGTGCATTCAAATCTGACAGCAGCCCCTGTCGGAGATAATAGTGATTATCTGCTCACCTCCATGTTTAAAATTCGTCAGCAGATTGCTACAGTGGACGGGCGTTTTAATTTTGACGGAGTTACGATTTACACTGAGGTGGGCGCCGGAAGGTATCAGGATTCACTGATTCGGGAATTTTCCGGTCATAATGACTCGCTGAATACGTTTCTGGAAAAGGAAGTCGGACTTGAGAAATCCGGAAAGTATTTTGTGAACGGGATGAATTATAACTGGGGACACGCTGTTAATTTCCAGATTGATTTTGACCGGTCAGTAACAAAAATACCTCTGGCATTTCAGTTTTTCTCCATATCAAAGAGTGTCGTGAATATCAATAGTGCAGTAATGAATACTTCCAATCCGCATGCACTAAATGATATTGCCAATGTAGGCTCTCCTAATGATATTACCACACTCAGAGCCGGTGTTACTGAGCTTGCCAATTCACAAATGGCTAACAACCGCTGGGGACTGCGTCTTAAGCACGAAGATTCCTATGGGAAATTTAAATTGTCTGTAGCAGCAGATATGCAGCAGGAACATGAAAACCTGTTCAATACAGTCACTTTTCTGCATCAGTTAAATGCATTCCCCAGATCCCGGTTTGGTTATTACCAGAATGGTGTGGGACCTTACGGGCGTATAATTAACATATTCAGAAGAAGCTTTGAAAGCATTCCGATCACTGATTCACTTCCAGACTACAAAAAAGGATATAACTCTTTGGCGCTGGGGATGAAATACAAATTCAATATTCTGAACAGAGAACTAATCTTGTCCAGTTTCACAAACTATACATCGGTTCAGGATCATCTCTCTGCCATTCCGGTATTTTCCGACCAGGCATTTCTTCGCATATTTTATCAGGAATTTCTTGGATTTCTTGCCGTTCATCCCAGGCTGACCCTTATAGGGCTTGTCGGATTTGAAAGAAATATGGGTAACGACAGAACTCTGTTGTACGATAAAGAAACCGAATCTTTCACAACCGATAAAAATGTCGGGAAACCTGTCGATCAGTACGGAACAGGATATGGCGTCGGATTTGATTATGATCTTGGCGGCAGAGCCGGTCTTTATGTGAGACAGCGCTGGTTTGATTACAAAGACAAAAACCAGGTGCTGGATAAATTTAAAGGATTTGAAACTACAGTTGAATTAAAGATATTTTTTTAAAATAAATTATTATTATAATAATGAGGAAGAATTTCTTATTTGTTGCAATTCTGGCTATCACTATGGTAAGCATGGTTGAGGCCCAAACAGTATATTTTAACGGATTGGGAAGAGCCATTGTTACGAATGATAACCTTAAGGGACTTGCACTTGATCCGGATAGTCTGAACTCGATTCCGGATACGGCCAATGCCAGAAAGTCTACCGGAGGCTATACATTGTTTGATCTGGGTGTTAATGCCCAGCCTGGGGAAAATCTCAGAGCGAGCGCTATTCTGAGGGTTCAGAATGCATTTGGAGGGTTTTACGGAGACGGAAGCTTTTTACAGTTTCGTCAGTTGAGGCTTGACGGGGTTTTAAATAAAGTAGTTAAATACGAAATAGGTGATATTGATCTTGGCATGACACCCTATACTCTGTATAACTTCAGTGAAATGTACCACGATTATGAAGCGGATATTTTTGCAATTCGCCGCAGTATAGTCCAGTATGAGAACTTCAACTTTGGTAATAAATGGAGGCTGCAGGGCTTTAATGCCAATACCGCTTTGAAGTTTGAAAAAGGTATTGAGAAAATAGGAGTGAGTGCTTTTGCTACCAGAACCAGAAGAACGAACTTTATGGACTTGCCTGACCGGCTGCTGGTTGGTGGTCAGGTTGGCCTGACTCAGTCAAAGTATTTTAAGGTTGGCTTTAACTATGTTAAGTTCTTTGATGTAATTAACTCAGTGCAGTCACCTGTTGTTAAGAATTTTAACAATGAAGTAATGACCGGAGATTTTCGCCTGACGTATGATTTTGCCGATAAAGTAGAAACAGCTTTATATGGTGAGGTAGGTAGGTCTCAGTTTTCTTACGATACAGCCAATACAGCTGTTGCCAATGATGATTATTTTTATGATTTGGGAATTTCGGCAAAGTATAAGCCATTGGATATAAAAGTTTTTGCATCTTATAGGTATGTTGGTGCCTATTTCAGCAGTCCTTCTGCCCAGACCAGAAGAATATATGATTTTGGTACTCCTTCTGTTTTTCCGGAAATCGGAAATAATGTTAGCAACGCCCGTCTGCCGATACTTTATGATCGCTTTACAGATGACAATATCAGAAATCAAAGCATTCAGGCTGGACTTATGGCCTATCTGCCGCAGTACAATGCGATCACTCCTTACGGAATCGCAACTCCTAACAGAAAAGGTTTGACAGCCGGTATTTCTGCCGGAGGCGAGGAGAAAATATATTCTGCGGATGTAATTATTGATGTGTTGTCAGAAGTATCAGGTGAAGGAACCAATTCAGATAATAATAAAAGAGAGTTTTTCGGTGCAAAAGGTGGTGCTTCTCTAAGTCTGAATAAGATTGTAGGTTTTGAAAAAGCGCTTGTTCTTACCGGAGGTTTCCGATATGAAAATGTAAGCAGAGTGGACAATGCAATTGATTTTAGCAGTATACTTCTGGATGCCGGCATTACCGCTGAAGTAATCAAACAGTTTGATTTGATGGCTGGCTATAAGAGGCTGGCTGCAAAGGGTAATGAGTTCTTAAGCGTAAGAGATTCATATAATCTGATTGTTGGTTACCAGGCTTATCAGATTGATGCAAAACAGGATATTCTGGCTTTTGGTGTACGGTACAGGTTCAGCAGAAATACTTTCTTTGCTGTACAGGGCCTTTGGGTTAATTATGATGACAACGTAGCCAAGTTCAATAACTATAAAATAAATCAGGCCTTCCTGAGTTATACAATGGTATTCTAATCCCTTTAACCTTATTGTATTATGAAGCTAAATAAATTCTTAATAATACCGGGTACTTCGATCTCGACAGGTTTCCTCGGACTCCTGTTTTTGACAGTCTCCTTCTTTTTTTCTGCCTGTAAGAAGCCCGAGCATTTTGTAGGAAAGGAATATAAAGAAGCATCTAATGACTTGTCTGTATTGTACTTTGAAGCAGATGCTTCTAGCAATAACGGGATCGATTTTACCACTGATTCTGTTTCTGTAAATGGAGAATTGTCTGAAAGGGTCACATGGTATGTGACCTTCAGAGGACTTTCTTCTGGAGCAGTAAAAAAAATAGACGGTTTGTCCCAGATCATTGATCCTTCTGAGGTCAAATGGGGAGGAGACCATGATCCTTCCACCCTGAGGTTTTTTCAGCCGGGAGAGCAGGTTGTGGCTGAGCTTACTTTTCTTAACTCTTCAGTAGTGAAGAAAGATACCTTTTCTATTAAAAAAACAAAAAAGTTTAAGGGAGACATTCTGTTCAACGGATTTGAAAATGCTTTAGGGTATTACAGTTGGGGTAATAATTATCTGTTTTTTAATGAAACTGACCCGTTAAGCAATCCCGCAAATCCGATGACCTTTGTAATGGATAAGAAGCTTTTTGTTGAAGGAAAGCAGTCTTTATCCATTGAGGGAGCTGATAATGATAATACCTATTTCATAGGTGGTGCCAGAACATTTATGCCGGATGGTGGTTCCAAGTACATTAGTTTTCAGTCTTTTAATCCTGACTCTGTTTATTTTAATGCCTATATTTACGGGTTTGCTAATTATCCAAATACCAGAGTCTCTATTGGTGTTGCAGAAGATGACAACTTAAATGGGAGTTTTCAGCCTGCTTCTGAAGATGTATGGGAATTTGCTGTTAAAATAAACTGGACAGGCTGGAGACTGGTATCTGTGAAGTATTCTGATTTTGCTACTTCAGCCAGCCGGGAAAATGGGGGATCTGGCAATAAGAGAAAAGAGCTCGACAGAATTAAGCAAATCACGTTTAATATTCTTGCGGATCCGGCAGGCAATAAAGCTTCCTATCTTGTTGATTTTCCTGTTATAACATATGGAGAGCCATTCGATCCAACTAAATAATATTATAGTATTCTTGATTGTATTCAATTATGATTAAATATAAATCTATTTTTTTTGCCTGTTCGCTTTTTCTATTGTTTGGATGTAAGCATTTTCAGACTCAGGTGCTGACGGATGAACATCAGATAGCATTGGAAGAGCCGGCAGAAAAAGGTGTTCCCGCCAATCAGTATAAAGGTGGAATGCTTTTTAACTTTAAGGAACCGATCAATAAATGGTGGGTTGCAAACACTAAGCTTGCAATGTCCAAAGTCGGTGACACGCTTAAGGTACAACTTAAGGATTGTGGACTTAAATATGAGTGCTGGGGTACTGAACTGGATGAGTTGCTTGACTTTACCAATAGCCCTGTCCTGAAAGTCACTGCACGTTCGGAAGGTGCAACTGTGCCAACACTGGGTATCTCGCTGAAGGATATGGACGGCTTTGATACGAGTCTTGATCGTCCCAGCCAGAAGATTGAAAAGAGTGATGAGTACATTGAGTACTATTTTAACTATAATAAAAAATGGACTCATTGGGAAGGGAAAAAGCCTGTGGACCCCGCCGGCATCATCGAAATTCTCTTTTTTGTGAACCCAGGTCAGATGAATTGGACCGGAACTATCTATATTGATGACATACAGGTTATCACATTGGATGAAATGCCTTCCGAAGATGAAATCAAACAAATGAGGAGAGCAAGAAGAGATGCACAGCGCAAAGCCGCTCAGGGAAGCACTCAGGCTCCGACTTCACCCGAACCGGTAAAAGCAGAATCAGAAGATAAGAAAGTTGAAAAAGCTGAGGAGGTCGAAGAGGTTGCTTCAAAGGCAGTTGAAGCATCGCAGAATATTGCCGATGTAACTACACCTGTAGTTGTCCAGGAGCGATCTGCACCTGCCCGTCTCTCTGAAGCATCTACTAAGTCACATAACTGGTGGAGAAGCAATGACTCAAAAATGAGCTTTGAATCAATCGATAAGGGTGCAATGAAGATAAACCTGCAAGGTATCGGACCTGCGTTTGAGTCTTTCGGATTTCGCTTCGAAACTGTGGATTTTACCAAAACTCCTGTGCTTAAGGTGAGGGCCAGATCGGAAGGAGATACTCCGGATAATCTCAGAGTTGACCTTCGTGATATTAGCGGATTTATCACAAACTCAAAGCCTAACGTTAAGGTCTTTAAAGTTGGTACGGACTTTGTTGATTATTATTATGACTTTACGGAAAAATTTTATCAAAATTATCCGAATGTTCAGATTGTCGACGCGAGTCAGATTATCGAAGTACTCTTTTTTGTGAATCCGGGTGGAAAAGCATATACCGGATCTGTTACAATTGACGAAATTGAAGCAATAAGCATTGAAGATTACAAAAAGGTAAAAAAGTAAAAGTTGTTGTTAACTAAATTTGAATTATTTGTATGTTAAAACTTGGAACCCTTTCAGCTCTATTTTTATCTCTTTTTATCGGTAATGATAATCTGAGTACTATTGAAAATTATCTCGCTTCTCCTTCCACAACAGAAGCCGCAAAAGCTGTTGCAGGAGAGGTTATTGATGACTTTTCTGATGAAGCAAAGATTTATAACTGGTGGGATAGCAGTTCTGATAACTGGACCAGAAAATGGGACAGAGAAAAAGAAATCCTGATCGTAACCTGCAAAAACGTTGGTAAGGATTTCGATACTTTTGGTAAGCAGTTCGATCCGATTGATTTTACAGCTACGCCTGCTTTGAAAGTACGTATGAAATATGAGGGAGAGACCGCTCCAAAGGTACGTATAGATATAAAAGACTATGATGGAAAAGTTACCAATGCGAAGCCTATAATCAAAACTCTTGCTGCCGGTGATTTTAAGGATTATTATTACAATTTTAGCGGAAGATTTAATCAGAGCTGGCCGGATGCTGATGCCGTTGATGCTGTAGAGATTGTTGAGTTACTTGTCTTTATCAATCCTGGAGCAGCTGATTTCAGCGGTACTTTGTATCTGGATAGCATTGAGGCTATTCCTGCATCTGAGTGTAAAGAGTAATCTAACCATTGAATTAATATAAAAGGAGCCGGAAGGCTCCTTTTTTGTTCTGTCTCATTTACTTGGAGGGAACATCCGTTTGGAATATTAGTTTATTTATTCTGATAAAAATACTTTTACTATGGCACTGAAGAGCATCAATCCTGTCAATGGACAGTTGCTAAAGGAATATAATGAGTATTCATCTGAAATCATAACAAGGCGTATTGCGGCAGCACAGGTTTGTTATGAAAAATGGAGAGAAACACCTTTTTCATATCGGGCAAAGTTACTACAACGGTGTGCCGAGCAGCTTGTAAATTCGCGTCATGAATATGCCAGATTGATTTCCATGGAAATGGGTAAGCCAATAAATGAATCCATTGCTGAAATTGAGAAATGTGCATGGGTTTGTCAGTATTATGCTGAGAATGGTGCTGCGTTTTTGAAAAAACAGCTGGTAGAAACAGATGCGACCCATAGCTATATTCATTATGAGCCGCTGGGAGTCATATTGGCAATTATGCCTTGGAATTTTCCTTTCTGGCAGGTGTTTCGTTTTGCGGCGCCGGCGATTATGGCGGGAAATACCGTATTGCTTAAGCATGCATCCAATGTATCCGGCTGCGCTCTTGCTATAGAGGAAGTATTCCAATATGCTGATGCTCCTGCAGGCCTGTTTACTACCTTACTTGTTGCATCTGACAATGTCGCAGAAGTTATAGAGCATTCTGATGTTAAGGCGATCACTCTCACGGGAAGTGAAAAAGCGGGAGCGGCAGTGGCGGCACAGGCCGGAAAAATGATAAAAAAAACAGTTATGGAGCTCGGTGGTAGTGACCCCTTTGTCGTTCTCGAAGATGCTGATTTAAAGAAGGCTGCTGAGACAGCAGTAAAAGCCAGGTTTATAAATAATGGACAAAGCTGTATTGCGGCGAAACGATTTATTATTCATAAAACAATAGTGAAAGAGTTCATACGGCTTGTTGAGGATGAGGTTAATAAGCTGGTAGTCGGAGATCCGTTGGATGATAAAACAAATCTTGGCCCAATGGCAAGAGTTGATCTGGCTGAAACGGTATTATCCCAGATTCAAAAAAGCATTGACAACGGAGCGCATCTGCTTTTAGGCGGGACCACCGGAGATCAGGGAGATACATTTGTGAAGCCGACAATCCTTTTGAATGTAAAGAGAGGCATGCCTGTATATGACGAGGAAGTTTTTGGGCCTGTTTTGCCAATAATTGAAGCGGAGAATGAAGAGGATTGTATCCGAATAGCGAATGATACAGTATACGGGCTTGGGGCTTCTGTATGGAGCAATGATATTGAAAGGGCACAAAAAGTTGCTTCGAGAATAGAAGCTGGCTGTGTTTTTATTAATGGTTTGGTCAAATCAGATCCCAGGCTTCCTTTTGGCGGTATTAAACTGTCCGGTTATGGCCGCGAGCTTTCCGAAGTAGGGATCCGGGAATTTGTTAATATTAAAAGTATCTGGATAAAATGATACATTTCTGAATCTGTTATCGCCTGACCTGAAACCAGCCATTGAATGTGAGATCGTTTCTTTCATTATGCATCAGACTGTAATAATAGATGCCATCAGGGAGTTCTGTCGGAGTCCACTGGTTATCATAATTATCCTTATAATATACTTTGGCGCCCCAACGATTGTATACTTCCAGTGAATATTTCTGGCTGTGTAATCCTTCTATAAAAAAGATATCATTAATGCCATCTCCATTAGGTGTTATGAGATTAAAAAGTCTGATAAACGGGGAGCAGTCTAGTGTTCGTTCAGCGGAGTTCTGACAATTGTTGCTGTCTGTCACAGTGACCTGATAGGTTTCATTGACAGCAACCATAGTATGTAGGGAGCTGTCGCCATTTGCCCAGCGAATAGAGGGGTAATTGTCGGTATATATATCAATTATTTCTCTGGTACACAGGTTTTCGTCTGTGTCATGAAAATATATCTGAGGCTGGGGAAGAGGATGAAAGTATACTTGCAGCTGGTCTTCATGACTACAGCCGCTTGTCCTGCTGATAACCCTTAAGGAGTATTGACCGGCCTTTTCCGCTTTTATTTCTTGTTCGCGCTCCCCGGAACTCCAGTAATAATCATAATTTCCGGGAGGTCCGGACAAAATAACCGTATGCAGAGAACAGACGGTAATATTTCCGCCCAAATCGAATTGCGGAGTTTCCTGGTATTTTATCTCTACGCTGTCCGTTGCAGAACAGGTATCATTGGTTACAGTGACAATATAGAGTCCGGCGGAATCGGCCGTTATATATTGCTTATTTGCTCCTGTATTCCAAAGGTATGTATCATTGTCTGGTCCGGCATCCAGTGTAACTGATTCTCCCGGGCAGACATACTGTTCCGGCCCCAGATTGAGATGATTATATGATGTGTAGTAGCCAAATCGAAAAGTCTGATAACCATCTTCTGTAATAAGCCCCAGCTGAAAGTTCGATTTTGTATTGCTTATCCTGTTTACTTTACTGACGGGAACAACTGACAGAGAAGGTATATAAACCAGGGTTTTGAGATCATCGGAGCCTTCTACAGCCTGAAAATCTTCTCCGCGGATGATGCCGGCCTGACCATTTAATAAAAAGCTGTCTTCAGATCCTGAGCGGGCTATGAGTATAATTCCGAATGTTTCAAGGGTATTTCTGGTGAAGATCAGGGATCTGGATCCGTTACAGGCAATATCAGGCAGAATAGCGGCTGCCATTTCATTGTTCATTGAGGCTACGTGCCAGACATATACTGGATGTGTGCTTTGTATCAATTTTCCGGTTTCACTCATGGGTATCATGTATGTCTCCCCTTCATCCAATAGTATAAAAGATGTTGAATTGTTTCCGATTATGATCTCAGTATTATCTTCTGTAGCAATAATATAGGTTTCCTGCAATGATGCTTCTGGTATGACAGGTATCAGATATTTTGTACCAATGAAATCAACCGGAACAATCTGGTCACCGAGCAAATCAAATGAAAGAGATTCTACAACGGAATCGTCACAGACTGTTACGGCAATCGGCTTATCTGATTTGATTAGCGAGCCGGAAGGATGGTCCGCTCCGTTTCGCTTCAAAGCCCTGCAGGCATAGGTTTCTCCCTGATGCAGAATGAGTGAAAAAGGGATTCCTTTAGGATGGCCCAGGAGATCCTGAGTAGGGGTAATAGAAACCGCAGTGTTGTTTTGTGTGGCAACTATGGTAAAACTGCTGTATGCATCGGATAAGTAGGTATGTTCATTGGGTCTGGAAATCTGAAACGGAGTATAAAATTTATGGCCAAGGGCATTCTTTCCTTTTAGAACAAAAACATCAGAATTTACATTTACATTATCATCTTCAGAATAACCAAGTACTTCATAGGAAGCTGTAATGTATGAATTGGATTTAATGAAGATACCTTTATTGCCTACAACGTTGTAAGGGAAGTTAATGAGCTGCTCTGACAGCCTTGAAAGATCAACAGATATTGAATTGTAGGCATCGATTGTACGGACTATGGTTCGGAAACTATTATTTGCCGGAACAGAAATCTGTATGCTGGCAGGCTGATCATATGCAGACAATTGCAAAATAACGGGCAGGTGTCCGTGCTGGTTGCTTATATATGGTGCTGAAAACCAAAACTCTGTATCTGTCTGTCCAATGGTGCGAATAGAAATACACAAAAGGATTATCAGACTGAAAACGTATTTTTCCATTAATCTAATTTAGGAAAGAGTGCCGGTTTGTCAATGTTTTTCTTATGAAAAAAAAGTATACCTGATGAATATTATGAACTGTGTTTATTAGGTATATTTACGGATGTGATCATCCATATATGTCAGTATATTATAAAGTAAAAGCTGTAGAAAAAGTATTTTCTCTGTTAGAGAAAGATATTGAACAATTCAAAGAGAAGACAGGCCTGGGTTGTTTAAAAGGATGTGGTGAATGTTGTAAAAAGCCCGATATCGAGGCTTCCGTCCTTGAGTTTCTGCCATATGCCTATTATCTGCACAAAAATAATCAAGCCTTTAATATTTTAGATAAGCTTGAAGAATATGCTGAAGCGAATTCTGTTTGCTTTATGTTTTCTCCTTTTACAACCGGACAGAATGCCGGTTTTTGCTCACAATACCAGTATCGGGGACTGATTTGCCGTTTGTTTGGTTTTAGTGCGTATCTGAATAAATATGGAATTCCGCAACTTTCTACATGTCGGTTAATTAAGGAAAGCAGCCCGGATGCTGTTCAGAAAGCAGGGGATATGATTGAAAAAGGGGATAAAGTACCGGTTATGAGAAACTATTACTTTGCTCTGATGGCTATAGACCCTGCGCTGACTGAAAAGCGTTATCCGATAAACCAGGCTATTGTAAAGGCATTGCAGGAAGTATGTTTTTATTATTCATACAGAGGCAAAAGATCTTCCTGATTCTGGCTTCTTGGAAAGACAAGAAAAAATAGCATTTAACCTGTAAGGACTAATGCCTGACAGCTAGCGGGACGGCGTGAGCTGTCAGGCATTTTTGGCAGAAGCTTTTTATGCGTATGTCTGCACGTCTTTTAATGTGATGTTCTTATCACTCAGGATTATCAGACGTTCGACCACGTTTTTTAGCTCCCTGATATTTCCCGGCCAGTTTAATGTCTGCAGATATTGAACTGCTTCCGGTTCTATGCTTTTAGGGGGGGAGCCGTATTCATTGGCGATCAGATGAATAAAGTGATTGACAAGCATTGGAATATCTTCAGCTCTGTCTTTTAAGGAAGGAACCTGAATAAGAATCACACCTATCCGGTGAAACAGGTCTTCACGAAAAGTGTTTTCCCGGATCATTTGGGATATATTCTTATTGGTGGCAGCTACTATCCGGACATCAACTTTAATATCTTTATCCCCGCCAACGCGGCTTATCTTGCTTTCCTGTAAAGCACGCAGAACTTTGGCCTGGGCGGAAAGGCTCATGTCACCGATTTCATCCAAAAATAAGGTACCGCCGTTGGCCTGCTCAAATTTCCCGATACGCTGTTTCACAGCAGAGGTGAAAGCTCCTTTTTCGTGTCCGAAAAGTTCACTCTCTATGAGTTCTGAAGGTATGGCAGCACAGTTTACTTCTACAAACGGACCGGAAGCGCGATTACTCTTCTCATGCAGCCATTTGGCCACTAGTTCTTTGCCTGTTCCGTTGGGGCCTGTGATAAAGACCCGTGCTTCTGTAGGAGCAACTTTTTCTATTGTTTTCTTAACTTCAGAGATGGCTGGAGAATCACCTAATATTTCAAATGTTTTAGAAATCTTTTTTTTCAGAACCTTTGTTTCGGTCACCAGATTCGATTTGTCAAGGGCATTTCTGACTGTTAACAACAATCTGTTCAGATCAGGAGGCTTGGAAATAAAATCAAAGGCACCTTTTTTGGTAGCATCGACTGCCGTTTCTATACTTCCGTGAGCTGAAATCATGATTACCTGAAGATCTTTTTCCAAGGCTAAAATCTTGTCTAAGACTTCAATGCCGTCCATTTTGGGCATTTTTATGTCACACAGAACAAGGTCAAAATCTTCTTTAGACAGTTTATCCAAGCCCTCTTCGCCGTCTTTTGCTTCCTCTACCTGATATTTTTCATATTCCAGAATCTCTTTAAGTGTAGTGCGGATGCTTTTTTCATCATCAATAATCAGGATCTTAGCCATAAGTAAATAGTTATAGTCAAGTAATAGGTAATACTAAAAATGCAAGCCTGTAAGCCGGGTTCTGTCGAGTCTTATCATTTATCTGGGATTGTTGTTGCCAATAATCTCTAACGACCTACCCTCCCCGATAATCATTCCGGAGAATGATATCCGGAGCGAGCAGCTCCGGCTTTTAAAAAGGATCGGGGTTTATTTGGTCTTTCAACCCGTAAGGTTTACCCTGCCTGTGATATCACTATCACAGCGGTGGGCTCTTACTCCACCATTTCACCCTTACCCCGAAAGATCGGGGCGGTATAATTTCTGTGGTACTTTCTGTATTCTGCCCGTCACCAGGCAGAACCCTTCCTGTTAGGAAGTACGGTGCTCTGTGTTGCCCGGACTTTCCTCCCTGATTTTTTTACAATCAGAGCGATAAGACAGCTTGCATTTTCACTATTACCCGGTATTCAAACGCCGTTTTTACATTCCGGGTTTCTGCCGGAACAGAATTATAAATTTAGCATTCAAATTTATCTGAATTTAACAAAAGTCGCGCCATACCCGAATTTTTCTTTTAGAGCATCTTTAAAATAGTCTACATTAGGGTTCTGACCGAGCAGTTTGTGAATGCGATTCTTCAAGGTTCCATTTCCAGTACCATGAATAAATGTAATTTCTTTCATACCGGAGGCCAGTGCATTCTCCATCGTTTTTTCAAACAAGCCAAGCTGATAAGCAAGAATTTCATCTGCTTTCATCTGTTGATGATTTGAGGTTATTTTGTCAATATGTAAGTCCACTATACTTTGAGGCTCCTCAAACCGTATTATTTCAGGAGAAATTTGCCCGTTCACTTCCAGCATTGGTATTGCATCTGGCTGTATACTTTTGCCTATGCGGTCAATTTCCATGACGTATGCGTCTTTTCCTGTCAGAGGATGCTTCTTTTTATTCTTGAAAAAGCTGGCGGGACTGAATGTTACGGATTTGACAAGAGGCGGTCTGAAAAGACTTTTTTCATTACGGAAAAACACGATCTGGAAAATAAGAGGCAGCCAGTCTTTTAACTCACTGAGCTTACGTTCTCCAAGAATCTGCCCCTGACCGGAAGGAAGTATATTGCGAACAAGGCCATGAATGTTATGATCTTCATGCTCTTCGGCTACTGTATACAAAAGTTCGGAACCTGACAGATTTACAAGCTCAATTTTATGGATATTATCGTTAAAAGGGGCGACGATTACGAAAATGCCCTGTGATGAAGGCAGGGAAGGTTTACTGATTATCGGTTCTTTTGTAGCAGTCTCCGCCGGTTTGCTGAAGATTCGTTGCTCTTCTGATGCAATCACTACAATCTCCGATTGGAGTACCGGAATAATAAAACCGTCCTCGATTTCAACTTCGACTGTTTTATCAGGATTTATTTTTCGAATATGACCTTCTCCTGAGCTTCGGAGGAAACGGACTTTATCACCTGGATTCATAAATTGGAATTCAAAAATATAATGGATGAAATTTAAATTTATTATTGCTGAACTCCAATGCCGGAAACGGAATATGGATAATATTCAGAGGGTACAGCAATGTTTTAACTAATTTGCTTTTAATCGGAACATGGTCAAAATCAAAATCCACAGATAAGAAATATTGCCTGAAAGGCCTGAATCCAGCCTGAATGTTTTCATGATCTCTTCCATATAGCATATTGTGTGCGCTATAGCCTATGCTAAGATTAATCCAACGGGGAATCGGCTTATGCTGAAAAAAACTGTTTACATTAAAGGCCAGCCAGTATGTCTGTCCGTTATAGTCTTTTAAGATTTGTTCAGACAGACTGCTGCCCAGCACGTCAGGGCGCAGCCGGGCTAATGAGCTTGGCTGGAAACTGAATTTAAGCTTTATTCTGATAGATTGCCATGCCAGGTATTGGGATAAATAGAGCAGAGAGCCCATAGCGTTGGCACCAAGATCGGAAACGGAAGCTCCATACGATTTTTCGAAGCCATCAAAAATCTCAATAGGGGCCTGATATAAAAATCCTCCGATAGCTCCGTATATATGAGAGTTTCTTTCTGACATTCCGGCCCATTTCAGTGTGCGGGCAATAACGTCTGCTTCTGTAAATGAGGCCATCATATGGCCCATTTTATCCATCTGCTTCCATTGTGGCAGGTCATTGTAAAAATGAAAGGAAGTACGATTTTCGCTGGTATACCATACGTTGGACATATAAACCATCGCCCCGGCATATGCGCTGTTAACTCCTATTACCAGTGGATACATACGCTGCCTGATTACCTTGCTGGAGTCAGAAGCTTTGCAGCTAATCACCAGCAAAAATATAAACAAGAAAAATCCGGCCTTTTTAGTGATTCTCATTTTTCACTGGTATTGCTATAGAAGCTGGTTGTCTCCTGGTCGAATCAGTCGGAGAATTATTGGCAGGGGGGGACTTTTCAACGAATGTTTTTCTTTTGAACAAATCTTCGAGATTATTAAAGCTCGCTGTATGTAAAAGGCTGAAGCCGGCAGATGTATTTGTGATTCCGCCAATCTGATTTTGAGTGTTTTTGTTAAAAAGCTTCAGGCGAAGTTTGCCATCTGGTGAAATCAGGTATTCAATAGTCCATTCGCCGGCTATATTGGAAATATTATTATGTCCTGTAGCAGAAGAGCCCGAAGAGCTGGTCGAAGACTGGGTTTCTGTATTGCTGAAACGACCATCTCGTGTAATACGAAGTCGGCCATCCAGCAAGGTGTAGGAAAGTCTGAGATTGAAAGTGTTTAAGGCGTCCCTGTCAAGGCCATTAAGATCCAGGTCGATTTGCAGGTTCTCGTCGACCTGGCTTAACCAGTTACCAAGCTGATTGGTAAGTAATTCGCTAAGATTATTTGCCGGATCCGGAGCAAGACCGGTAAAACTGTATTGAGGCGCAAATCCGCCAAGAATAAGAAGGCTGAAGACCTGTCTGTTCAATTCCTGTTCATTTTGAGCGATCATCGATTCAAATCCGGTGATATATTGCTCAAGAGAGAGAGGATAATTCAGAATTTTTATTCCGAGATCGATATCCGGAGTCAGCAGATTGCCTCTTAGTCCGAGAAGCACATCAACAGGGGTACGTCGGGAACCTTCGGAGTCAATTTTTGAAGAATCTTCAACTGACGTTATCAGTGGCCGTAATGAGGCTGACTGATGATAGACTGCTTTTATATCAAGCACACCCTGATAAGGATCTCCGTACCAGGAGATGGAACTGCCTGGCTGAATAGTAAACTCTTTATTAATAAGATTTGCCAATGTGAAATTGTATCCGCCTTTTTGAATGAAGTATGAGCCGTAAAGGAAAAAGTCTCCGCGGGTATCGATTTCCAGCTTAAGATTTCCGGAGCCATTGCCCCGGATAATATCGCCTGCCCGTTTATCAAAGATTATTTCAGCATAGGCATCCGGGGTAATTTCAAAATTGAAATCCATTTTTATTCCGGAGAGGTCAACCTGATCCTGGGTACCGGCAACTTGCTGACCGGAGCGTAACGAAGTAAATTTTATAAAGCTTTGCTGCTCTATGGATGCGGATTCCTGGATGGGTATATATATCTTGGTTCCCTTATTGGAAACCGCATTGGCTTTGATTTCAAAATCCTGAAAAGCGCCGAGTAGTTCGATATCTCCGGTTACAAAGGCAGAGCCATAAAACAGCTCATTGTCTTTCTCCGTCGTATTCAGAACATGAAAACTATCCATATGTCCACGGATATTAAGGACAAAATTTCGGAAGTTGTCATGGAAGATACCGCCATCGACAACAGCGATATCTCCGTAAGCGTCTTTGAGCTTAAGCTTTTTGAATCCGATCAGGTTTTCATCAAGGTGAATGTAATCGTCCAGATAATAGGTTGTATTCAGATAATCAACTCTGAACGATCCTTTATTTACTTCAGCTTTCCCTTTTACAATCAGATTGCTGGTTGTTCCCTGAATCTGAAGGTTACCGGTAGCAGTTCCCTTTATCTGACTGATAGCTCCTTCCAGTATCGGGTTAAGAATTTCGAGATTCGCTTTGTTTAATCGGGCATTCAGATTAAGCAACTGTGTTTTTTCTTCTTTATTCTGTTTGACATATCCGTCAAGATAAATTATTTTTTCATTTTCCCGGAGTACATCAACCTGGACTTCAAGGCGATCATATTTGTTATTCCAGCCTGCCATTCCATTGATATTTCCAATAAGAAAATCGTCTACCTTAAAAGTATCAATAGCAATATTTCCGTTCAGATTCAGATTATTAATGACATCTTTCAGCAAAAGATTTCCGTTGACGATTCCGCTGATAGAAGCTCCTTCTATCAAAGGATTAAGTGTTGAAAGCTCGAAATCGGAAATTGCCAGTGTCGCTTCCTGGCTTGCATCAGAAGATACATTGCCGTTTAATTCAATGGATTGATTGGCATTATAAACAGTAAACCCATCGAATAGCACACCTTTGGGAGTAAAGAATATTTCATTCTGATTGCCGATCGACCATTTTTTATTCAGTAGGGAAAGGGAAGAGTTGTTATTGAGTGAAACAATTTGTTTGCCATCTTCCTGCAAGGATAAGAGTCCGTTAAGGTATATAGCGTTTTCATTGCCTGTCTGCCTGATACCGGTGGTGAAATTTAACCGTTCGCTATTCCATATGCCTTCTAAGACAAACTGCTCTGTCTGTGGGAAATTTTTTAGCGATTGTTTCGGGGATTTGACATAAATCATTGCCAGCACGTCCGAGCTGTCATGAAACTTTGAGGTATTCAGCTCGAAACTTGTTCCGTACAATTCATTTTCGCGATAATATATGGTGTCTATATTCGTGAAGCAATTGAAGACAGAAGTATAGTTGTTGATAAATTCTCCTTTTATTTTAGTGTTTTCGGAAAGATATAGTCCTGGTACATAAATGGAAAACAGGTTATTCAGATCCTTTATATTTATGGTAAAATCAACGGTATATTTTTCTGTGTCTTTAAAGGATGCTTTGGATGTATAATAAGAGTTGATGGCATTTTTGTTATTTACAATATTGAGCTCGTATTCTTTATAAAGTCTGAGCAGGTCAGTATACAGTGTTGTAAATTCGAAATTACCTCTGGCATCAACCCCCAGAAGATCAGAGTTTAAGTAAAATGTTCTGATACCAGCTTCCTTGGTACTTTTTGCAAAGAGCGTATCGATGAAAAGCTCTTTATTGCCTTCATAAAGAAGATATGTATTGGCACAATAGGCTTCTCCTACAATTTCATCGGGTTTTAGTCCGGTAAAATCCAGCTTGAAGCTGGAGATAAGATAGGTTTCCCTGTCGGCAAAGTTTAACGGTTTGAGGTTGGCTTTCTCAAAATTGGCAGCAATATTAAATTTGTTAACATTGTCCTTTAAGTTGATAAGACCATTGGCTGAGAATTTCAGGTTCGGGTCTGTTATGGATATAAAACCGTCAAAAAGTTCATCGCTGAGGGTCGCATCGACAATGATTCCCTGATACCTGTACTTGTTAAAGCTCAGACCCGATATACTGGCATCGAGTCTCACTTCTGCATCACTCAGAGTAAGTCCTTTACCTTCAAGAGTTCCATTCATATCAATATGTCCGAGGCGATCCGGGATCCCCAGAAATTTGCCGATATGAAAATTAGTGGTTTTAAGATTGCCTTTGTATAAGGCGTCCAGGTTTTTACCTTCCAGAAATTTAAAGTTAATATCTGATTCCAGGTTTCCCAAGGCAGTTGAAAAATCGCCGTGAGCTACAAAATCGTACGAAAATCCGACAAATTCCCCCGTTCCTTTGATATATCCGAGACGGGAAAAAACCGGATAGCTCTGAGCTGTGGCATATTGTTTAAGATCAGTGGAAAGAAGGGTAGAGTTGACAAATTTGCAATCAATATAGGTTTCATTCAATTCAGGCAATCCCTTGAAGGATGCTTTTCCCTTGATGATACTGTTTTTTCCAAAACCTAATACAAGGTCAGTTACAGAGAAGTTAACCACCCGGCCTTTAAATTTACCGGACAGGAATGCATAATCTGAATAGGGTTTTAGCTGAGGTGCAAAATTTCCGAGATCTTTCGTGTATATCTTACTACTGTCCAGACGTGCTCTGACGTTTATTTTTTCATTAAAATCAGAAAGATCATTGATATGCTCATACTCAAACACAAGCTCCCTGTTTAAATAGCTGTTGCCAATGTATGCGTCAATATTTTCAAAAAGCATTGTGTGCTTTGTGACAGTAAAGAGTAAGGATGTATTCTGAACCTGTAAGGCAGTCTGCTGCTCAAGAGCATTTAAATGATCAATCTGTATTCTGAACGTATCAGCGATTACATTCAGATCAGTGACAATGGCATTTATATTCTCAAAAATAAAGTGATTGTGATCAAAACCAGAGGTAATCAGGTCTCTTCGTTTATCGAAATAGCTAAAGTACATATTGCGCAATGTTACTTTCTCAATAGCGAAGGGTCTGGGCGGGCCGGATCTGGGAGTTTTTGGAGTCGTTAGTTCCCGTATCGTTTCTATAAAGTTGGAAATATTAACGCTGCTGTCGGAAGCAAATTTGAACAGGTTGACCTTGCCGTTTTCCAGGATGATTTCTTCGACAAGGAGTTCAGGATTTTTAATCGAGCCGATGCTGAAATCCACGCTGGCATGATCGAGATAAATCATCTGATTTTTGTCCCGGTCAAGCACACTTACTCCGTTAAGGTGAAGCTTGTCAAACCAGCTTATGGCAACAGCCTCAACCGTAATAGGATAATGAAGAACATCGGATATATATTCCGTAGCTTTCTGGACAACGTAGGTCTGAACAGCAGGAAACTGCAATGCAGTAACAACAGTCCCCAAAATCCCAAGTATCGAGATAATAAATAGCAGGACAGTCTTTACAAGCCGCTTAAAGACTTTTTTATATTGTATATTTGTTACCTTTGTCAACTATTAGTATGAAGTTAGCAATCCTGGCAATAGAGTCTTCCTGTGATGAAACGTCAGCGGCAGTAATTTATGATGGCAAAATTCTTGCCAACGTAGTTGCCACCCAGTATATACACGAAAAATATGGCGGAATAGTGCCCGAACTTGCTTCGCGCGCGCATCAGCAGAATATAATCCCCGTTGTTGCCAAGGCTCTGGAAGATGCAAATATACAAAAAAGTGACATAAAGGCAGTGGCTTTTACCAGAGGTCCCGGGCTTTTGGGGGCATTGCTTGTAGGAGTTTCTTTTGCAAAATCCTTTGCACTGGGATTAAATATACCTCTTATAGAGGTTAATCACATGCAGGCGCATATTCTGGCGCATTTTATTGAGGAGCCGCGGCCGGCTTTTCCGTTCCTGTGTCTTACAGTCAGCGGTGGTCATACGCAGATAGTGCGTGTTACAGATCACCTGGAAATGGAGGTTATCGGACAGACACAGGACGATGCAGTGGGTGAGGCTTTTGATAAGTCAGCCAAGCTGCTCGGGCTGCCATATCCCGGCGGGCCGTTGATCGATAAGCTGGCTCAGCAGGGAAATTCTGAAGCTTTTACTTTTCCGGATGTGGAAATGCAGGGACTGAATTTTTCATTCAGCGGAATAAAAACGGCAATTATGTATTTCCTGAAAGAAAAGACTAAAAATCAGCCGGATTTTATCGAAAAGAATATGCCGGATATATGTGCCTCGGTACAAAAAACGCTGATTGATATACTGATGAAGAAACTTCGAAGAGCATCGCGGGAAACCGGAATCCGGGAAATTGCAATCGCGGGAGGTGTTTCAGCGAACAGTGGACTTCGAAAGGCTGTTAATGATGAAGCAGAGAAATCAGGCTGGAATGTTTATATTCCACGTTTTGAGTATTGTACAGACAATGCTGCCATGATTGCAATGGCTGCGCATTACAAATATCTTAAAGGAGAGTTTACCGGACAGGATGTGAGTCCTGATCCAAGAATGGCAATCTGAATTGACTATGACAAATAAGAAAGGTGAATTTTTAAAATCAGTCAATATAAAGAACCGGAAGGCTTCTTTCGAGTTTCATTTTCTGGATACGTATGTAGCGGGTATTGCACTTGCCGGAACAGAAATAAAATCAATCAGGCAGAATAAAGCGAGCTTGCAGGAGGCGTACTGCTATTTCAACAACAGAGAGCTTTTCGTTAAAGGAATGAATATATCTCCATATGAACAGGGGACATATGCTAATCATGATCCTCTGAGAGAGAGAAAGCTTCTTTTGAAGAAAAGAGAGTTGGATAAGCTTGAAGAAAGCCTGAAAGATAAGGGATTGACGATAATTCCTTTGCGCCTGTTTACCAATGATCGTGGTTTTGCCAAAATGGAAATAGCTCTTGCCAAGGGAAAGAAGCTGTATGATAAGCGCGAAACCATTAAAGAAAAGGATGTTAAGAGAGAAATGTCGAGAATAAAGATTTAAAATCTGACTTATGCAGCAAAGCGACAGTACGCAAATCGCAGATGAAAAAGAACAGGAGAACACCTCACCGGAGTATGGAATATGTTATCAGAGTATTGTGCCGGTTCGTAATAGTGCTTCCCATCGTAGTGAAATGATCTCTCAGCTTTTGTTCGGAGAACATTACACGGTAATTGCCAAAGACGAAAAGCAGGAATGGGTATTGATTGAGAATGCCTTCGATAAATACAGAGGATGGATTGATATAAAGCAACATCAGCAAATTTCCGGCGACTATTTTTCCATTGTTGATTCTATGCGCTGGCCTGTCAATAAAGACCTGGTCGGACTGGTTCACGGACAAAATAAAGTTATTCCGATTGTATACGGCTCTGCCCTGCCTATATATAATAACGGGGTGATGATCATCGAAAAGGAACCGTTTAAGTATCAGGGCGAGGTTATTTATCCTTTGCAGTCTGCCAGTTATGAATTTCTTTATTCAGTGGCGAGATTTTTCTTTGCAGCGCCCTATTTATGGGGGGGGAGAACACCCTTTGGCATTGATTGCAGCGGTTTTGTGCAGCAGGTCTTCAAAATATGCGGTTATACATTGCCCAGAGATGCTTATCAGCAGGCTGAAAAGGGCACAAAAGTTGAGTTTGCTCACTGTATGCCCGGTGATATAGCCTTTTTCAGTAATGCGGAAGGAAAAGTTACCCATGTCGGTATTGTATGCGAGAACAATCGTATTATGCATGCCTCCGGAGAGGTCAGGATTGATAAGCTTGACGCCAAAGGAATATGCAATGTATATACGGGGGAGCATACACACTTTCTTTATTCGATAAGAAGGATACTGGCCGAACAAAAATGAAACCTTTTTTCAGCAAAGATAATTATAGAGTTCCGGGGTTTTTATTATACCGGAATTATTATTACTTTTGCGGTCCCTTTCAGGTGAAAGGGTTTGTTCTGATTATCAGGGCAAACAGTATAAACTTAAAACCTCAGTCTGTATGGCTCTATAAGACTGTTGTATTCAGAGCCTTTTCTAATTAAAATGGCAAATTCAAAACAAACAACCGGCTCTCAGGACTTTAACTGGGAAACGCTTGAAACAGGAAGCTTTGGTACTGGTTATACAAAAGACCAGAGAGCTGAAATGGCCAAAATGTACGACGGAACACTTACTCAGGTAACTGAGAAAGAAGTAGTATCCGGTACAATTGTAGGGATAACTGATCGTGACGTGATCCTGAATATCGGATTCAAATCAGATGGTTTGGTTCCTCTTTCTGAGTTCAGAGATATTGAAGGATTGAAAGTTGGTCAGGAAGTAGAAGTATACATTGAAGACCAGGAAGATGCTCAGGGACAGTTGATCCTCAGCAGAAGAAAAGCGAAGATTGTTAAGGCCTGGGAACTGATCCAGGGAGCTCTTGATGGCGATGAAGTAATCGAAGGTTTTGTTAAGAGACGTACCAAGGGTGGTCTTATTGTCGATGTATATGGTATTGAGGCGTTCCTTCCTGGTTCTCAGATTGATGTAAAACCAATCAGGGACTTTGATATCTTCGTAGGCAAGAAGATGGAGGTGAAAGTTGTGAAAATCAACTATGCGAATGACAACGTAGTAGTTTCACATAAAGTCCTTATCGAGAAAGATATTGAGAAGCAAAAGGCTGAAATCCTGAACAACCTGGAAAAAGGTCAGGTACTTGAAGGTGTGATCAAGAATATGACCAACTTCGGAGTATTTATCGATCTTGGAGGTGTAGACGGTCTGTTGCATATTACAGATATTTCATGGGGTAGAATCAACCATCCGGAAGAGCTTCTTAACCTTGATCAGAAAGTTAATGTCGTTGTACTTGACTTTGATGATGAGAAGAAGAGAATTTCTCTTGGTATGAAGCAACTTACTCCTCATCCTTGGGATTCGCTGGCTGCAGAGATCGAGGTTGGCTCAAAAGTAAAAGGCAAGATTGTTAATGTTGCTGATTACGGTGCATTCCTTGAGATCCAGTCAGGAGTAGAAGGTTTGATCCACGTTTCAGAAATGTCATGGTCTCAGCATTTGAGAAATCCTCAGGATTTCATCAATGTAGGGGATGAGCTGGAAGCTGTTGTTCTTACTCTGGACAGAGAAGAAAGAAAGATGTCTCTTGGCATTAAGCAGCTTACTGAAGATCCGTGGACAAAACAGGATGTTCTTCAGAAATATGCAGTTGAGACAAAACATACCGGTATTGTAAGAAATCTTACCAACTTTGGTTTGTTTATCGAACTTGAAGAAGGTATCGATGGTCTGGTACACGTTTCTGATCTTTCCTGGACGAGAAAAATCAAGCATCCTTCTGAGTTTGTAAAAGTAGGTGACAGCCTTGAAGTGGTCGTTCTTGAACTTGATCTTGAAAACAGAAGACTTGCTCTCGGACATAAGCAGATTGAAGAGAATCCATGGAATACTTTCGAGGATATCTTTACTCCGGGTTCTGAGCACAGAGGTACCGTTATTTCAAAAAATGACAAAGGCGCCATCCTGGAGCTTCCATATGGAATCGAAGGCTTTGCAACAACAAAGCATCTTCAGAAAGAAGACGGCTCTTTAGCAGAGATTGGTGAATCTCTTGACTTCCAGGTATTGGAATTCTCAAAAGATGAGAAGAAAATTATCCTTTCTCACACTAAAGTTCATAGCAGTGACGTTGAGGAAGGTGCAAAATCCGGCAAAAAAGCAGGAAAAAGCGCACCTAAATCACCTTCTGTGAAGAAAGTCAATGCAGAGGTTGAGAAGTCTACTTTAGGAGACCTTGAGGTACTTTCTCAATTAAAAGAGCAGATGGAAGAAGCTTCTACAAAACCGGAAGCAAAGAAGAAAGCTGCTCCTAAAAAGGAAGAAAGCTCTGAAGAAGGTTCTGATAAAGAATAATTCTTTAAAATGAATAGAGAGAGGCTGTCCGGAAGGACAGCCTTTTTTTGTTAGAGATCAGTTATCCGGGCATAAATATATTTTGAGTATTCGTTGAAAAAACTTTTTCACAATAGTTGAATCGTATCTTAAATATACCTATGTTTGCAGTCCTTAAAACGAACAAGGTTCCGTGGCCGAGCGGCTAGGCAGAGGTCTGCAAAACCTTCTACAGCGGTTCGAATCCGCTCGGAACCTCATAAAAAAAAGCCCGAATTTCGTTCGGGCTTTTTTATTGCTTCATATCCAGTGAAGAATTTTATCGTGCTACTTTTTGCTTTTCTTGCTCTTTTTAATTTTGAGTTTGTTCTCAGACGGAATGAAATAACGAAGAGCAATATGCAGGGTATTGTATTGAAGCGCCTCATTTCCCAGGGTAAAATTATATCCGGTAATAATGTGGAATCCAATCAGCCGGAATCCCAAGGTCGGAGAAATACCGACTTTGCCATATGTAAAATCGGTAAGATACATAATGTTGGCTCCGTAGGTAAGATCTACCCGGTTTTGCTTTGTCCAGAAACCCAGTTTGTATCCAAGCAGATTGTGTCCGAAATTGTATTCGAAATTACCACCGACCGAATAGATTTTTGGATTTTTGAGCCTAATCTTTCTCCAGTGGTATTCTGCACCGATTTCAATGAAAGTGTATTTTCCCCGTTGTAGTCCGATTATGGGTCCGTAGCTGTTGGATATGACTTTGAGATCTTTCTGATAGGTGCTTCCAGCCAGTGATATCGGATACTGGCCATACGTACTTGTTCCGATCAGTAGCAGGAACAGGCTAAATAATTTCTTCATTGATCCATGTTACGTTGCCCAGTGCGTTGAGTTCTACGATAACTCTTTTTCCCGCCGTTTTATTGTTGTTGCCCTCGCATTGGTTCCCTGGCTCAGTAAAGTATATAAGATTGCGTATATTCCTTTTGAAAAAAGCTATTTTGTCCGGCTTCCCAAGTATTTTGATTACGGTGCGCTCAGATATTCCCTGAAACTGCTTTTTATGCTTTAGCAGCAGAGCAACTTGGGTACTTCGGCTACCACTGCAGCCCAGTTTATCACCCTGCCATTTTTTCTGATCAAAACCTTTCAAATCCGGTTGGGGGCTACATGCGGATACTAAAAAAATTAGTAAAAATATAGCGTATGTCAGAAGTTTTTGTTTCATTCGTGGACGGTTGTTCCCCGAATTTCCGATCAGGTTTAATCTCATCTGTCAGGTTCGTTTCAATCTGTTGAGTGTTCTAAATTATCCACAAAATCGGAGAGAGCAGCTATTTTTTTGTAATTTCGTTATCAATTGGTGAAAATTTTAGGATAAATGGCAGAAGATAAGGATGAAGCGAATCTTCCGGAAGAGAATAAGGAGGAAATTTTACATGATGTGCTTCCCGTATCGGGAATGTATGAGAACTGGTTTCTGGAATACGCTTCTTATGTAATTCTGGAGCGTGCGGTTCCTGCTATTGAGGATGGCCTTAAGCCGGTCCAGCGCCGTATTATGCATTCAATGTGGGAAATGGATGATGGCCGGTACAACAAAGTAGCAAATATCATTGGTCATACGATGCAGTTTCATCCGCATGGTGATGCATCCATAGGCGACGCGATTGTCAATCTTGGTCAAAAGGATCTGTTGATTGATACTCAGGGAAACTGGGGCGATATTAACACAGGAGATGGCGCGGCTGCTCCGAGGTATATTGAAGCACGTCTGTCAAAATTTGCCCTTGATGTATTATTTAATCCGGATACAACCGTCTGGCAGGCTTCTTATGACGGCAGAAAGAAAGAGCCTGTAACGCTACCGGTAAAATTCCCTCTTTTGCTGGCTCAGGGCGTAGAAGGGATAGCGGTCGGGCTTTCCACCAAAATTCTTCCGCACAATTTTATAGAATTAATCAAAGCATCTATTGATCTGCTCAAAAATAAGAAAGTGGAAATATTTCCGGACTTTCCCACGGGCGGCACGGTTGACGTTAGCAATTATAATGAAGGGCAAAAAGGTGGGAAGGTGCGTGTGCGTGCCCGGATAGAAGAGCTTGATAAAAAAACACTTGTGATCCGGGATATACCTTTTGGTACCACGACTAATTCAGTTATTGACTCTATTATCAAGGCCAACGATAATGGAAAAATTAAAATAAAGAAGGTAATTGATAATACCGCCCGGGACGTGGAGATTCAGGTACAGCTAAATCCAGGTATGGATGCCGGTATTGCTATTGACGCCCTGTATGCTTTTACGGACTGCGAAGTATCAATCTCTCCCAATGCCTGCGTAATCATTGACGATAAGCCTCATTTTATGAGTGTCAATGATATACTTAAAATTTCTACTGATAAAACTGTCGATCTTCTCAAGCAGGAACTTGAAATTAAACGTGATGCTCTGCTTGAAAAGCTTTTATTTTCTTCTTTGGAAAAAATATTCATAGAAAACAGAATTTACCGGGATATCGAGGAGTGCGAAACATGGGAAGATGTACTTTCTACCATAGACAAGGGGCTTGAGCCGTATAAACCTGATTTTTACCGGGAGATTACTACAGATGATATCATCAGACTTACGGAAATTAAAATTAAGCGTATTTCCAGGTTTGACGCCTTTAAGGCAGATGAGCTGATGAGAAAACTTCAGGAGGATCTGGATCAGACAAATTATGATCTGGAACATCTGACAGACTTTGCCATTGCTTATTTCAAAAATCTTCTTGAAAAATACGGAAAGGGCAAAGAACGGAAGACAGAGATCAGAGCGTTTGATACAATTGTTGCGAACGTAGTGGCAATGGCAAATGAAAAGCTCTATATCAACCGAAGCGAGGGCTTTATTGGTATCGGGCTGAAAAAAGAAGAATATGTCTGTGATTGCTCGGATATTGATGATATTATCGTTTTCAGAAAAGATGGAGTAGTGCTGGTGACCAAAGTAGGAGAAAAGGTTTTTGTGGGGAAGGATATTATTCATGTAGCCATCTTTAAGAAGAACGATGAGCGCATGGTCTATAATATGGTCTATGTCGATGGAAAAACCGGAGTATCCATGATTAAGCGTTTTCAGGTGCTTGCGGTAACCAGAGACCGGGAGTATGACCTTACCAAAGGATCGAAAGGCTCAAAAGTATTGTATTTTTCAGCGAATCCCAATGGAGAGGCTGAGGCTATTGCTGTTACCTTAACTCCGGCGGCAAAGGCCAGAGTGAAGGTTTTTGACTTTGACTTTTCAGAAATCGCGATCAAGGGCAGAAATTCTCAGGGAAATATTCTGACCAAATATTCTATCCGCAAAATTGAATTGAAGTCTGCCGGGGTGTCTACCCTGTCAGGTTTGAAAATATGGTACGATGATCGGGTAGGCCGGCTTAATACGGAAGAACGTGGTAAATATCTGGGCGAGTTTGAGTCTGGTGACCGGATATTGATTATGTACAGTGATGGTTCTTACGAAATCACCGGAAGTGAACTTACCAATCGTTTTGAGCCTGAGAATGTAGCGCTTATTGAAAAGTTCAATCCGGATGTTACTGTTTCAGCTATATATCTGGACGGAAAAACCAGGCTTCATTTTGCCAAACGCTTTAAAATTGAAACTTCGACGGTTGGTAAAAAATTTAGTTTTGTTTCCGAGGATAAAGGCTCAAAGCTTGATTTTGTTTCAACCGCTCCCAATCCTAAGGTTGTGGTGGAATATGTCAAGGGTAAATACCTGACTCCTCCGGCGGAGGAAATTGATCTGACTACCTTTATTGATGTAAAAGGGTGGAAAGCCGTAGGAAACAAATTATCAAATAATAAGGTTGCGGGGATAAAGCCTGTCCTGCAACCGGAAGCTTTCAGCGCTGGTTCCAGTATTGAGATGGATGTTAAAAAGAATAGTAAGGGAGAAGATGGACAACCTGGATTGTTTTGATTCAGGTTGTTTGTTATATAATATATCTAACTATTTTCTGTCGCCGGGGTTATTTTCTGCTATAGTCCCCGGAAAGCGGTACATTGCAGTGAAATGCTTAGCCAAATTTTTAATCGGTTGATGTAAGTGAAATACTTTTTTACAAAGAAACGGAAGCTGCTCTGGCTGGTATTTCTTATTCCGGGGTTTGCGGTGTTATTTGTGGCGGGATGTAATCTATGGGTTGTTATGAGTACCAGGTCATATGTCTACCACTCTGTTACCCGGGTCCCGAAAAACAAAGTGGCTCTGGTGCTTGGTACCAGCAAGTATTCACGAAACGGAAAGCCCAATCTGTTTTTTAAATACAGAATGGAAGCTGCCGGTCGCCTGTATACTCAGGGAAAAGCTGAACATTTCATTGCCAGCGGAGATAATTCGTATTCCTATTATAATGAGCCGCTGGACATGAAAAAAGCTCTTATTGCCCAAGGGATTCCTGCCGGGAAGATTACGCTTGATTATGCCGGCTTCCGAACATTTGACTCAATGGTTCGTAGTAAGAAGATATTCGGACAGGATAGTCTTACGATTATAACTCAGGGATTTCATTGTTACAGAGCTTTATTTATTGCACGATTCTATGATATACAGGCTATTGCGCTGGCCAGTGGCGGTGTGCCGGAAGGTCATTCTTCCCTGGCATTATACCGGGAGTATTTGGCCCGTTGTAAAGCTGTTATAGATTTGTATCTGCTCCATAAAAAGCCCAGATTTCTCGGAGACCCGATTATAATTGAAGCAAGGAAACAAAAAAATGCTTAATTTCCTTAAAGAATGCCAAGGATGAATTTTTATTGCAAACTTATTTTTCCGTTTCTTTTATTCGCTTCATCATTATCAGTTGCACAGACGGTTTTGAGAGGTAAAGTAACAGATGCTGTTACTGGGGAGCCGTTGTCATTTGTCAGCGTTTTTTATGAGGGAACTCCGGACGGAACTTTCTCTGATGATGCCGGATTCTACAGGCTTGCAAGTGATCGGCCTGGTGATTCGGTGACGGTTTCTTTTTTCGGATATCAGACAATCAGGTATGCGGTCCGGAAAAACGAAGCTCAGGTAAAGGACTTTAAGCTCTATCCTGAGGTTGAGAAGCTTGAGACAATTGTACTTACAAATAAGGAAGACCCGGGGATTCGAATCGTAAAAAAAGCCATACGGGCCAGGGACAAACATGATAAGCGGTCATTCTCAGCGTATGAGTATGAGTCTTTCAGTACCTTGATTGCCGGATTTGACAAAGTACCTGAAAATCTGAAAAACCGGAAGATGGGAAAGGATATAATGGCCATTATTGACAGCTTGGGAAATGGCAATGCCAAACTCCCTTTTTTTGCTTCGGAAGCATTGTCCAGAATATATGTGCGCTCCAATCCGGACAGAATGTCGGAACATATTGAGGGTACCCGAATTTCCGGAGTCTTTGTTGAGGATGGGAGCCTGATATCTCAGCTTATAGGCTCTTCGTTGCAGAATTACAATTTTTATCAGAACTGGGTTCAGATCGTAGAAAAGGATTTTATCAGCCCTATTGCTCAGGGAGCTATGGGGTATTATGATTATCGACTGGCTGACACGCTGGAATATGACGGTCTTCCTGTATACGTTATTCGTGTAATACCTAAACGGGATCAGGATCTTGCATTTGGTGGGGAAATATGGATTCAGGACTCATCTTTTGCATTGAAGCGGGTTGATCTTGAGATAGGCAAAGAAGCCAATCTGAATTATGTAGGCAGTATCAAGATCCGGCAGGATCTTGTGCCGACAGAAGCCGGGCCATGGCTACCTGAGTTTACGGATGTTTATATCCGTTTTACCGGGTTATCTGAAAAGTGGGCAGGACTGGAGGCGAGCTTTAAGAGCTATAATTCAGACTTTATAATTAATCAGCCTAAGACCACCTCTTTTTATGAAGATCCTGTCAGAGTTGCGGAAGATGCCGGAATAAAAAAGGATGAATACTGGGATCAGAAGAGAAAGGTGCCTCTTACTTCCGAAGAGCAGCTTATGTATCAGCTTATTGATTCTGTCAAGCATGTGCCCTCTGTCAAGACTTTTGTAGAGGTGGTAGATGTGGCTGTTAACGGATATTACACTGCCGGAAAATTTGATATCGGACCTTATCTTTATGCATTTGCCTGGAATGATGTGGAAGGAAGCCGTTTCCGGCTCGGAGGAAGGACCAATGGAGAGTTTAGCTCCAAAATAGTACTCAGTGGCTTTGCAGCATATGGTGTGAGAGATGACATTGCGAAGTATGGCGGGCAGCTTAATTATATAGCATCCCGAAAGCGCTGGACTGAGTGGTGGATTGGATATAAATATGATATCGATCAGATTGCCATACCGGAAGAAAAGCTGGAAGAAAGAAATAACCTTTTCCTGGCCTTTACCCGTTGGGGAAAACTGATTGGCCCGACGTATAATTGTTTGGCATATGCCGGGTTTAAACGTCAGATTACCAAGGATTTTTCCCAGAAGATTATTGTCAGGAGCAAACAGTACGATCCTTTGTTTGAATATAATGTGGTGAAAGACGGAACGCCTCAGGATACCTTGGCTTTTGGAAATCTGACTACTTCAGAGGTGATTCTTGAGGCCAGGTATGCCAGAGACGAGTTGTTTGTGCAAAATGATAACCAGCGGATAAGCCTGGGAACAAAATCATGGCCCATCTTTCGGTTACGCTATACGCTTGGATTGAAAAATGTGCTTGATAGCGATCTGTCGTACCAGAAGCTGGATTTTTATATTACAGATAATTTTAAACTGGGGGCGTTAGGCCGGTCCTATATTGACCTGAATGTCGGAAGAATATTTTCAAAAGTTCCTTTACCGCTGCTTGAAGTTCATCTGGGTAATGAATCGCCTTTTTACACAACCGCAGGATTTAATCTGATGAATTATTTTGAGTTTGTGAGTGATGCATATGTAAGCCTGCGGTACAGACATTATTTCGAAGGGCTGATTTTAAACAGAATTCCGCTTATTCGCAGATTAAAATGGCGTTCTCTGGTGTCAACCGGTATTGTTTACGGGGATTTGTCCGATAAGAATACAATGCCGTATGTTCCTGATGCGATCGGGAACCAACCGGTAGTCTTTTCCTCTTTAAGAGATAAGCCTTATATCGAAATAGGCTATGGAATTGAGAATATATTCAAAATATTCCGGGTAGATTTTTTTCACCGGGTTACTTATCTGGATAAACCTGATGTCCGGCGTTTTGGCGTGAAGTTCTCTGTTCAGTTTAGTCTTTGATTTCTGATTACAAGATCAAAAAAATATATACATTTGGATGTTTGTATGAAATGGATTGAAGTATTTGTCGGAATAATATTCTTTGCCGGAATATTTCTGTTTTCCTGTGATCAAAAACAGGATCGTGGAGATATTCCTTCATTTGACTATACGCTTCATTCGGACAGATACAAAGAGCCCATGCTTGGCAAGCTTAATCAGGCGATTGACGATGATCCGGATAATCCGGATTTGTATTACAGACGAAGCAAAATATACGCGCAATACCAGAATTTTCAGCAGGCTGTAGAAGATATCAGCCAGTCTCTTGAGTATGACCGTTATAATTCCGGATATTTGTATTATAAGGCTTTTTTGCTCAATGAGCTGGGGTTATATTCTGAAGCGCTGGATTATGGGCAGAAGGCATTATATCAGGGGAATAGGAATCCGGATGTGTATGTGCTTCTCGCAGAGATAAGCACTACGCTGGGGGATATACGGCAATCTGAAGAATATACGAAAAAAGCGCTGAGTATAGCTCCGCATAATGCGGAGGTGCTTTATTTTGATGCACAGCGTGATTTTCGGAAAGGTGATACACTGACCGGAATAGTAAAGCTGCGGAAGGCGATAGAGCGGAAGCCTGAATATGGTGCATCTTATGCTTCAATGGCTTCAGTATACATCAATCAGAGGAAGGAAGATTCTGCGCTTGTATATATTGTAAAAGGTATGAAAGCGGCCAGGGATCTGGAAGCTCTGTATTATTACCACGGTAAGGTGCTGGAGCGTAACGGATATAAAGAGGCAGCCCTGGCGGCGTATGAGTCGGCAGTTGCGTTTGATTCTGCGTATCTTCCGGGACTTGCCACGCTTGGTTTGCATTACTATGCGATTGGTGAGGAAGAGAAAGCCAAAAGATATCTGGAGCGGTATATCAGAAGATCAGATAAGAATATACAGGTCAATCTGCTGCTGGCTGATATCTCGGAAAAAAGAGGCAGAGGGGAAGAAGCTATATACTATTATGAGCTGGTAATTCAACAGGATTCGGCCAATGTGAATGCCCGTAACAGTCTTGCCGGTCTGTACGAAAAATTTCGGCCGGTAGCGATTGTGGCTGAACCAGCTGATTCTCTTGAATCGATGGTGCAGGATACCGTATCCCGGCCGCAACAGCATCCAGGTGCGCCACCAGTACAGGATAGCAGAAGGGGAGGAGATAATCAAACTGTTAAAAGAGAAGTCCCAAAGCCGAAACCTGCTGTTGAAAAGCCGGTAAGCGAAAGTCCTGTCCCCGTTCAGGAAGAACAGGTTCCCAGGCAGGAAACTCCGGTACCGGTAAACCGTCCGGCTGACTCAGTAAATAGCAGCGAAACGAACCATGCTTCCGAATCAGAAGAGGGAGCTGACAAGAATAAAAAGAAGAAAAAAAATAAAAAGCAACAAGGAGAACAATGATCCGGATTACTTTGCCTGATGGCACTATAAAAGAATTTGAGAAGGGTGTTACCAGCTATGATGTAGCGCTTTCTATTAGTGAAGGTCTGGCCAGAAATGTACTGGCGGCAAAGGTTGATGATGAAATCTGGGATGCATCAAGACCGATTGACAAAGATGCCAGGGTAAAGCTTTTGACATGGAATGATACGGAGGGAAAATCTACCTTTTGGCATTCATCAGCGCATCTCATGGCAGAAGCCCTGGAAGCACTCTATCCGGGAATAAAGTTTGGCATAGGACCGGCTATTGAAAATGGCTTTTATTATGATGTGGATTTTGGAGATAAGGCATTTTCTCAGGATGAGTTTAAGGCAATTGAAGATAAAATGCTGGAGCTTGCAAGGCAGAAAAGCACTTTTGTAAGAGAAGAGATTTCGAAAGCAGAAGCTCTGGAGTATTTTGAAAAGAAAGGGGATGAATATAAGCTTGATCTTATAAAAGATCTGCGGGATGGCTCCATTACATTTTATTCCCAGGGAAACTTTGTAGATCTGTGTCGCGGACCGCATATTCCCGATACCGGCTTTGTCAAGGCTGTAAAGCTGCTTAATGTGGCTGGCGCGTATTGGCGTGGTGATGAAAAGAGAAAACAGCTGACAAGAATTTACGCAATAACTTTTCCTAAACAGAAAGAGCTTGCGGAATATCTGCATATGCTGGAAGAAGCAAAAAAGCGTGATCACAGAAAACTGGGAAAAGAACTGGAGCTGTTTGCTTTTTCCGAAAAGGTTGGTATGGGGCTTCCGCTATGGCTGCCTAAGGGAGCAACCCTGCGGGAGCGTCTGGTGAGCTTTTTGCGCAAGGCCCAGACCCGTTCGGGATATTCTCCGGTTATTACACCGCATATTGGCCACAAGCAGCTTTACATTACCTCAGGGCACTATGAAAAGTATGGGGCAGACTCGTTCCAGCCAATTCATACTCCCAATGAAGATGAGGAGTTTTTGCTTAAACCGATGAACTGTCCGCACCATTGTGAGATATACAAAACCAAGCCTCGTTCCTATAAGGATCTGCCGCTGCGTCTGGCAGAGTTTGGAACGGTATATCGCTATGAGCAAAGCGGAGAATTGCACGGGCTAACCAGAGTAAGAGGATTTACTCAGGATGATGCGCATATTTTCTGTCGCCCTGACCAGGTTAAGGAAGAGTTTAAAAAGGTAATTGATCTGGTGCTTTATGTTTTCAGGTCACTTGGATTCGAGAACTATACTGCGCAGATTTCTTTGAGGGATCCGGATAACAGAAGCAAGTATATGGGATCGGATAAACAGTGGGATCAGGCAGAAAGAGATATTATAGAAGCAACTCAGGAGAAAGGGCTGACTACTGTGACCGAGCTGGGAGAAGCAGCTTTCTATGGTCCTAAACTGGATTTTATGGTGAAGGATGCTTTGGGAAGACAATGGCAGCTTGGAACTATTCAGGTCGATTATCAGTTACCGGAGAGATTCAATCTGGAGTACATAGGTTCAGATAATCAGAAGCACCGTCCGGTTATGATTCACAGGGCGCCGTTTGGTTCACTGGAACGATTTGTAGCCGTATTGATTGAACACTGCGCAGGCAATTTCCCGCTATGGCTTTCTCCGGAGCAAATTGCAGTGCTCCCTATTTCAGAGAAATTTGCTGACTATGCGCAGGACGTTTATAATGCGCTGGAAGAACTGGATATTACCGGTTATGTTGATCAGCGCGATGAAAAGATAGGCAGGAAAATCAGGGATGCGGAAGTGAAAAAAGTACCTTTCATGCTTATAGTCGGTGAGAAGGAAATGGCTGACGGGATGGTGGCAGTACGGAAGCATGGTCAGGGGGATCTTGGCAGCCTGACTGTACAGGGCTTCAAGGAGATGTTTCAGCATGAAGTCAATAAAGAAATAAACAAAAATTAATTTTATATATTTTACTATAAGTTAAATTATTGCCATATTTGCAATCTGTTTTTAACTATTTGAAAATTTAGGAGGACTTTGAAACAACAAGAACAGCAACATAGAGGCAGGGGGCCATTACGGAAGAAAGAGGATGAGCATAGAATTAATGAAAAAATTCGGGTACCTAAGGTACGTCTCGTTCAGGATGGGGTCGAGCCAAGAGTTTTACCAACACGTGAAGCGTTGGATATTGCCCAGAAAGAAGGTCTTGATCTTGTGGAGATTGCCCCTAATGCAGACCCTCCTGTCGTCAAAATTATAGATTATTCCAAGTTTAAGTACGACCAGAAGAAGAAGCAGAAAGAGTTGAAGGCCAAGGCGCATAAGGTCATTCTGAAAGAGATTCGTTTTGGTCCTAATACAGATGAGCATGATTTTGAATTCAAACTAAAACATGCCATGAACTTCCTAAAAAGTGGATTTAAGGTAAAAGCGTATGTTCATTTTCATGGTCGTTCAATTGTATTTAAAGAACGTGGAGAAATTCTTCTTTTAAAATTTGCTCAGGCACTGGAGGAAGTGGCAAAAGTTGAAGACATGCCCAAGCTTGAAGGAAAGAGGATGATATTGATGCTTTCACCGAAAGCGCCGGCTGCAAAGAAATAAATAGTAGTAGTAAATAATAAACCAAAATGCCAAAAGTTAAAGTAAAATCAGGAGCGAAAAAAAGGTTTAAAATTACGGGTACCGGTAAGATAAAGAGAAAACATGCTTTTAAAAGCCACATTCTTACCAAAAAGGATACCAAGCGTAAGAGAAACCTTACTCACGCTACCTTGGTAAGCGATGCTGACATGAACAATGTTAAAGCAATGCTTAGACTCTAATTAGTAAAATCTGATTAGACAAGGTTCCAATTGTTAAACCAGGAGACCGGCTTAAAGCTTCATAATTGAGAACGCCGTAATCCAAAAAACACAAAAAAATGCCAAGATCAGTACCATCGGTGGCTTCAAGAGCCAGAAGAAAAAAGACCCTTAAATCCGCAAAAGGATTTTTCGGCAGAAGAAAAAATGTATGGACCGTTGCGAAGAATGCCGTTGACAAAGCAATGGTTTATTCCACAAGGGACAGAAAGCAGAAGAAAAGAGAATTTAGAGCCCTTTGGATTCAAAGAATTAACGCAGCAGCCCGTGAAAATGGATTATCCTATTCACAATTGATGGGCTTGTTGTCCAAATCAGAAATCACGATCAACAGAAAAGTTCTGGCTGACCTGGCAGCAAATGATGCTGCAGCGTTCAAGGCAATTGTTGATAAAGTAAAATAATTGATTAAGTTATTAATTAATATGAGAAGCCCTGCCTGTGTGGGGCTTTTTCATTTCCTAACCATACCGGTTTACAAAAATAAGTGATATAGGTAGTTAACTTTTGTGTAAATTAATTTAATAATGATTATTGCTCCTTCAATACTGTCTGCGGATTTTGCAAATTTGCAAAGGGATGTTGAGATGTTAAACAACAGTCAGGCAGACTGGATTCATGTGGATATCATGGATGGCGTGTTTGTGCCGAATATTTCTTTTGGGCTACCGGTTACTGCAGCTATCAGTAAGGTTGCCGGAAAACCTCTTGATGTTCATCTGATGATTGTTCAGCCGGAAAAATATCTTAAGGCATTCAGGGATGCAGGAGCTGCTATCATTACCGTCCATGCTGAAGCCTGTGTGCATTTGCATCGAACCATACAAGAAATCAGAGATCTGGGCGTTAAGGCTGGAGTGGCAATTAACCCGCATACCCCCGTCAGCGTATTAGAGAATGTGATCGCTGATCTTGATCTTGTACTGATTATGAGTGTTAATCCGGGATTTGGCGGGCAAAAATTTATACATCAGGCAATTAAAAAAGTAAAGGACGTTAAGTCACTTATTATTGCATCCGGATCTTCTGCCCTGATTGAAGTAGATGGAGGCGTAAACGATGTAACCGGCAGGCAGCTGTCCGAAGCGGGAGCGGATGCTCTTGTGGCAGGCAATTATGTTTTTGCCAGCGAGAGCCCTGAAAAAGCTATTGAAGGATTAAAAGCATTATAGTATTTCTGCTTGTTTCGGCAGGGTTTTTGAATTTATCTAATTCGTAGAAAGTTTTACCTAGTTAATATTATGATCGGATTTTTAAGAATAACAACAATGGTAGTGCTTCTGGCTACTATGTTTTCCTGTGCAAAAAAGACTGTAACAAGAGTAAGTCCGCAACAGCAAATTGATCTGAGCGGCCGGTGGAATGATGTAGATTCCAGACTGGTGGCTGAAGAGATGACTAAGGATATGCTTAATCGTCCGTGGCGGGAAGCTTTTTTTCAGCGTAACGGAAAAAAACCTGTGATGATTGTCGGCATGATTACCAACAAAAGTCATGAGCATATTGAAGCAGAAACTTTTATAAAAGATATAGAGCGGGAGCTTATCAATACGGCCACGGTACGCGTGGTGCAGAACGCTCAGTTCAGGGAAAAGATTCGTGAGGAACGAGCGGATCAGCAGCAGTTTGCTTCACAGGAAACCCAGAAGAGATGGGGACGGGAATTAGGAGCAGATTATATGCTTTTCGGAAATATCAATTCCATTGTTGATCAGGAAGGAAACAAAAAAGTAGTGTTTTATCAGATCAATCTTGAGTTGGCCGATATGGAAACCAATGAGCTGGTTTGGATCGGAGATAAGAAGATCAAGAAATACATTAAGAATTAATCAGGAATAATAGTCTGTAATGGGTAAAAGAAGCTTGAGAACAAGGCGCCTTTTACCCATTTATTATTATACAGGAAGTTATATGCGCCAGGCAGCGATACTTTTTTTGTTCCCTTTATTCTTGTTTTCCTGCATGACTTACTATCAGAAGAATAGTAAGTTCAATGAGTACTTTCAGGCAGGGAATATGGAAGAAGCGTATAAATACATCTCCAAAGATGTAAAAAAGCACCGGAAGGATAAGTTACTTGTGCTGCTCAACAGAGGTATGGTGGCATCTATGCTGGGTAACTATGCCGAGAGTAACCTGTTTTTTGAGGATGCTTATCGTCTGGCAGATGATATGCAGAAGAATTATGTAAATGAAGGTCTGGCTTTGCTCACCAATCCCACACTGGTCCCTTATAAAGGAGAAAGCTTTGAGTTGCTTTTTATTCATTATTATAAAGCGCTGAACTTTCTGCGAATGAATGACCGTGAAAAGGCTCTCGTGGAATGCCGGCGAATGAATATTGAGCTTAATAAGCTGGAAAGTAAGTATAAATCGGACAGAAAGTTTAAAAGAGATGCTTTCATTCATCTCCTGATGGGGTTGATCTACGATATCAATGGAGATATCAACAATGCATTTATTGCATATCGAAATTCGTATCAGATTTATAAAGAGGATTATAAGGGATTGTTTGGAATGGAGCCACCGCTTCAGCTGAAGAAGGATCTATTGCGCACTGCTTATGTAATGGGCTTTTCATCCGACGTGGCTTTTTATGAAAAAGAATTTGGCTTTTCTTATGTTCACTCCGGAAAACCAGAAGCTGAAGCTGTATTCTTGTGGCAATCCGGTCTTGGACCGATCAAGTCCGAGTGGAGCATTAACTTTACCGTAATGCGCCCGGCCCAGGGAAGTAATAATGTTGTATTTGTCAATAATGAGCTGGGGATGGCTTATACGTTCCAGATGAATGACCAGCAGTATCAGTCTTCCGGTCTCAAGGATCTGCAGGTGATCCGTATTGCTTTTCCGACCTATATCAAACGGGAACCGGTATTTACAAAAGGAGTTGTAAAGGTGGGAAGTAAGCAGTATCCTCTTGAGCTGACTGAAGATGTAGAGCAGATTGCCGTGAAGTCGCTGCAGGATCGGATGCATATAGAATTGGGAACAAGCTTGCTGCGGTTTGCACTAAAAAAAGCAGCAGAACTAAAGCTCCGGCAACAGAATAGTGATCTGGGAGCTGCCCTGGGAATTCTTAATGCTGTTTCAGAGAAGGCAGATACCCGTTATTGGTCTACGTTGCCAAACTCTATTCATTATGCCCGTATTCCTCTTAGTGAAGGACGGCAGGATGTACGGTTACAGACATTTACAGCCAGTGGGAGCAGCCGGGAAATTCACTATGAGTATGATGTGGTCAAAGGAACAACCATATTTGAAACTTTTTACTCATTGGAAACAAAGGCGCCGGGCTCTTTTTAAATCGATATTTCGAAAAGTGAATGTGGTTGTGTAGCAGGAGAAATAAAAACACAGTCCCTGTTTCCGTAATTAGGGAGCAGGGACTGTGCTTAACAAATACAATGTTTACCTCTTGATTATTTGTATAATTTCTTCATTGTTGTTTTCTGAGTAAATAATTTTTACAAAATACAATCCCTCTTTCAGGTCTCGCATATTCAGGCTGATTTCGGTGCCTGAAGAAACATCGGCAGCGTTATAGCTTTTTAAGAGGATGCCGGTAGGAGCAAGAATTTCTACCCGCTGTGCCTTACCAGATTCGGCTGTTTCAATAAACAGGTTATTGCTGGTCGGATTTGGATAAAACTTTAATCGGGTGCTTTTGCGTGTACTGGCCAGAACTCCTGCCACAGACTCGCTGTATACTTCTATGAAGTCCCATGTAGCGTTGAAAGGCTGCGATGAATTTCTTGAAGTTGCAATGATCCCGATAGCCATGGCATTATTGCCCTGCATAGTTTCAAGAAGCGGCCCCTGGAGGGTTATCGGATTTCCGGCCGGAGATACAGGATAGCCATCGTACTCATACAGTATTCCGACAGAACCAGTCCCCGGATTTACAAGAAATTGCAGAACCAGTCCGTTTTGTGGTATATTGCTCAGCTTGTGCCAGTCAGAGGTTTGAACCCCGCCATTCTCAAATGCTACCTCAATACCAGCCTGCCCGCCATCACCTGACAATACGGCTTTAAGATAATTGTCCTGATCCCCAACGCCGATATAAGCTCCTATTGATTGATTATTAACAGGTTGGTTTCCATTGAAGAATGGGCCTTTCATTCGCACCTTAATGATAAAGGGCGGGGTATTTTTATTGATATTTATTCCGAACTGGAAGGCATACATCTGATTATTGATATTGTTGAAAGCATCACCTTCCGGTGTTTCGTTGATTGTAATCGCTCCGGCAGCTCCGCCTGCAACAAGATTGTCTGTATCATACAGCTGCAGATAGTCTGTTGTCTGGTTAGACATGAGACCGGTAAAGCCTAAACCAAAGAAACCTGTTCCCGGATCGGAATTATACATTTGATAGCTCAATGGGATATACGTATCAAGTCCGTTGGCCTGATCTCTGGCGAAGTAGTCTTTTTCATCAGTTATTCCATCGTTGTCATCATCATCATCCAGAAGGTCTGACAGGCCATCTCTGTCAAAATCTTCAGGACGGCTGGCTCCGGAACATGGGTTGGTTCCGCTGAGAATCTCATCCATATTGCTATATCCGTCAAAATCTTCATCAAGGTTTGCGTCATTGACTCCTGTACAGGGGATGTCTCTTTCGTCTGGTTCATATACCATGATTTCACCAGTATATAGCGCCACCCATATAGTGCCCGGAAAAATCTGGTCATCTCCCTGGGCGCATACATCAAGCGGTTTTTTCCCGCTAAAGCCACTGGCAAAATTTTGGTCCTTGTTGAGCCGGCTGTTTCCGAGCTGGTTTAGAACCTGATTACCCTGCTCATTGAGCCGGATTCTGTCGACATAACCATCATAGGAACAGGTAAGCAAATCTCCTTTCATGGAATTGCTAAAGTTGGAGGCGGTATATTCGCAGAAGCCGTTTGTAGAAGATTCAAAGGTTATAAGCGCACTGTTGTCCTTCCCGGGATTCTGAAAGGTACCTTCCTGCGGAAATGCCATATCCAGAGGAACGGGAGGCCAGTCGGAAGGTAAAGGATTTTTCGAGTCATTCTTGTCTGTTCGCCATACGCGTACTCCTGCATCGATCGGGCCGCTGTGTGTAAATAATCCCGCCCCGGCAGGATTGGCGCGTAAGGGATTGGGATGTCCGCCATAATATGCTCCTGTCTGGTAATTGTTTACATTGCCGATCAGGTGGAGACCATCCAGGTTGTTTACAGGGTCTATTCCCGGACCTGGTATCGAACCAGGCTCATTGGGCAGATATTCATTGGTCGGATTGCCATTTGCATCTTTGGCAGGAAAGCCACCCCATTGAGGGTTTGCTCCATTATCGATTGTATATACATTGCCCTTGCTTGTAATAATTACATCGTAACTGTTTCTGAATCCCCGGGCATATACCTGCACCGGACCACCGTTGACGATTTTTGCCTGATTGAGACCGTCGTTACCTCCAAACGGGTCGTTGATATCGGTTCCGTCAGGGTTATTCGGTCTTGTCGGATCGTCAAGCGTCGGAATATCATATACGTACGGATTTGCTCCATTGGGATCTTTGACAGGCATGGCATCGATAGCTGTAAGGTCGATTGATACTACACAGGCAGCCAATGCATATTCAGAGATGTATGTAAATCCTCTTGACGGGCCGCCTGCATTGGTCATCCCGCCGATAGCCAATAAAAGCTGGTTGTTTACTTTATCCAGCACAATGCCATTGGGAGCGTGATTTTCTTCTGAATGAGGCAGACCGCGAACCAAGTCAAGCTTTTTCCAATTGTTGCCTTCTTTATATAATCTTGATACAATACCGGAGTTTGTGCACAGGTCAACATCACCACGCTCTCCTGCTCCCATTCTTGGATCACTGGAGGCGAGATAAATGATTGGTTGCTGGGCGGTTCCGGTAACATAGATTCCAGTGACCTGTCTTTTAGTAACTCCGGGTGCAGGTGAACCATCATCATTGTAATTGGGCATGTTTTTGACAAGCTGAATAAGCTCCTGCCCGATAACTTTGTAGGAGTTTGTGCCTGTTCGTTCGATATCCAGAATCCGGATAATACCATCCTGATTGGCGACATATAGCTTATTATCCGGCCCAAACTGAATAGACGTTGGATTGCTGATATTACCTATAGAGGATATATCCAGGGAGCTGGTGTTAAATTGCTGGGCTTTGGATGAATAGATGCCGGCCAGCAAAATGATTCCGGCAAGGAATGATTTGATATTGTGGGATTTCATTTCTGCTAGTTGTTTTATAAATAACAAATTGGTTATATAAGCAAATGTTTTTCAGACAGATGAAAAAATGTGATGTGATTCTTGTCACTTTTAGCAGGCTGTCAGAAAATAAGCTAACTATATTAGTAAATATGACTTATCAGGAAATGGGACTGCAAAGGCCGGCAATTTTTAGTATTAGATAAAAGTTGCCGGCTTTATGCGCTAAGTATGTTTTTTCCGATAAGTAAAAAGTGCTTACCTGAAATTTACTGTTTAGTGAAGCTGAAAGTTCCTAGTACTTCTCCTGAATGTGTATAGACTCTTGCCATGTAAAATCCACCGGGAATGGAAGTGCCAAATGTCAGAAGATTATCCTGTAATGAGCTTTCCAGGCAGAGCCTGCCGCTCAGGTCATATATTCTTATAATCAGGTTTTCAGATGCTGTGTTTCCTGAAATTGTAATATGATCATGACAGGGATTGGGAAATACGCCAAGACGTGATTTTGAATACCTGTACAGGTTACCTGTGACTACATTAGTAAGTATTTCCTGTGTATTTACTTTCGGATTACCTCCCCGGTTGCTGACTCCGGATGCTATATATACTTTGTCATTGTATACAACAGCTTGTGTACCGTGTCGTGCTGTAACCAGCTGGGGCAGGGTTCTCCATTGCAGTGTATTTGTGTTTAAGGCTTCTGTTTCTTTATGTGCTTCCAGATGCGCCATACTTTCTCCTCCGATTACCAGGATTTCATTCTGATATGTGACGACCGCTGTTCCTGCACGTTCTGTTGGAATATTCTCTGGTCCTGTAGACCATGTGCCCGTTGAAAAATCGTAGATATCAACTTCAGGTACTGTGTAATTGAAGGTGTTTGGATACGAAGAGCGTCTGCCTGATAGTACATACAATTTGTTTCCGTGCACTGCCGCATTGAAGTGATCTCGTGCTCTTGGTGCATCAGGCATGGTTTTCCAGGTTCCGGTTGCCGGATCATATTCGTCAAACCATGCTACATGTCCGCTTGTGTGACCGTTGGTAATACCGCCTACGACATATATTTTATTGTTGTATGCAACAGTGCCAGCAGATCCGCGCCGGCGATTGGCCGGAATTTCATGGCCCGTTGAGACTATGTCTGTGGCAGGGTCATAGATATATACATTGGCAACGGGAGTTTCTTCCGGATAGCCACCGGTAAAGGCACAGACAATATAAATCAGATTATTCAGAGCCACTGCCTGAAAATGATTGAGATTGTTTAACCGGCTGCCTTTTTGCTTCCAGCTGCTTGTCTGCGGGTTATATTCTTCAATCTGGAGATTGCCGCGTCCTCCAAGCAAATACATTTTATCACCCAGAAGTACGTAGCTTGTTTCGTCGATTCCGGATGGATTGCTGCCGTCTGAAGTAGTCTCAATCGCCCAGGATTGAGCATGTGTATATGGCAGATAATAAAAAAACAGTGCAGAAGTTAAAATTACGGTTTTAACAAAATGAGTTGGTCGCATGATTTTCTATTTGAAAAGTTTATATAAGAAAATTAAAACGACTTCCTCAAAATCAGTTTTTAAATTTTAAGGAAGTCGTTTCAGCTGTGGCAGAACTAATTGATTAATGCTTTTCTACCAGCTGAGCCTGCGTTCCGGTGCGTATGATATACGTACCCTTTGGCAGGTTTGGTGCTTCAATAGAGTAATGGTCTCCCTGGTCGTAAATGTTCATATCGTGAATCAGCTGACCATGAAGGTTGAATAAGGAAGGAAGTTCGTTTGTTGATCCGGTATTCTTTACTACAGAAAGCTGGCTGGTGAACGGATTGGGGTATACCATGCTGTTGTTACCCGTTTTATTCATACTTACGAGTCCTGTTATTTCATTTCTTTCGAATAGCTCGATTGCAGCAACCGTCGGCTGTCCTTTTACAGTAATAAATGCAAGATCAATGATACCATCACTTACTGCATCATACGTTTTCATGACAGCAACATTGCGGCCGTAATCTTTAAAGAGGTCGATTCCCTCTTCTACCAGTCGGCCTTCCAGCTCTATATTGAATCGTCTGTCGTCGGCTGTATGATGAAAAATTTCAGCCATAAAAACACGAACTGTTACCTTGGTGCCTTCTTCTACAGGGAATTTCCATTCCATTCGTTTTACATCCCAGCCATAGATAGAACGTTCCTGGTGAAAGAGGTCCTCAGGATAATCATCCGGAACGGAGGAATGGAAAGTAATAGCCTCAGTTGTAGTGTATATCTTATTATCAGTTTCTTCGTAGTTAGAATACTCGCTCGGGACGGTATAATCATCTCTTAGCCAGTGGACTCCTGTGCCGTCATTCGTGGTTTTTGCCAGATTTCCGGCATTAATCCTGTACAATACCTTTTTGTATTTGTCTGCCTCAAATACTGTTTGAGAAATAGCGCTGAATGAAACAAAAATGATTGCAATCGTTGCAATAGCTTTGTATATGTTCTTCATAGTTCTTCAATTTTTTTTATAACTTCAAATACTGCGAATGTGTTTTGGCTATGGATAGTCCGTTATTTAAGATAATATTGTATTTAATTTAAATATATTGATTATTAGTTTTTTATAATAAAAATCGTGTGAAATTAACAGCCGGGTTTCGGCGGATCATCGGATGAAGAAAGAATCTCCGACCTGACAGAAAAGCCAGCATATGGTTGTGGGTAAAATATATTCCAAGGCAAAATCCCGTTCAGGGCAATCAGCACCGGGGAAATTGCATGGCAGGGTTATCTGTTACTAGTTGAGGTATTCCTGAAAAATAAGATGGCCGGAAAAAACGGTGTAATTTTGTGAATGCTAAAGACAGCAGCGAAGAGTCGCGAAAAATTATAGCTTTTCCAAAAAGGAAAAATATAATTACTACATTCTATGTAAAATGATAAATAAAGGCTGGCTAAACGGCAGATTAAACCGGATAAAATCTTTTTATTATACTTTTTTAACTAATTAAAAATAATTGTTTTGATTCATTTTTTTAGCCGGAAAATATCATTGTCAGAAACTTGCCCTGAATACTTTTATTTCTATTGCTAACTTGTATATTTTAGTTAATTTTGAAAAGTTTTGTCCAGTAAAATTACCTAATTCATGCAACGTTCTATTCTCACGGGAAAACTCAAGGCAGTAACCCTTCAGGAAACTCTTGTCGCTCTTCTGATTATTGGTATTATTGCTTCGATTGCCATTCCTATTCTTATGCCGATGATTACTAAAGCCAAATCACTGGAAGCCAAAACCCAGCTGGAGCACGTGCACCGTCTGCAGAAAACGTATTTTTACGAATATTCAAAATATACAACTGATCTTCCGACGATCGGATTTGAGCAGGAGGAGCTGGTGTCGGAGTCCGAAACAGGAAAAGCCAATTACAGAATCGAGGTTATGTCGGCAAGTCCGAATACATTTACGGCAAGAGCAACAGCGGTTGTTGATTTTGACGGTGACGGAGAATATAATGTCTGGGAAATTGACGAAAAGCGGAACCTTGTTGAAGTGGTAAAAGATTAATGTCCGGAATTTTAATACAAATAGTAATTTTATTAATGCTGGCCATTGTCGCTATCCAGGATTACAGCTATCGGGGAGTAAGCTGGTTTCTGTTTCCTCTTTTAGCGATCGCTTCCCTTCTTGGTTTGTGGCTGGATGAGAATCTGCATTTTTTTATGCCTCTGATGGTGATTAATCTGGCTTTTGTTTTTGTGCTGCTGATGGGGCTTACTGTATATTTTTCTTTGAAGAACAGAAAAATTGTAAGCATCGCTGATGTTTATCTTGGCTGGGGGGATATTCTGTTTTTTGTGGTGCTGACCGTATTTTTTTCTCCCCTCAATTTTCTGATGTTCATTATTGGAAGTCTGCTGTTTGTGAGTCTGGTTGTTGTTGTAAATCCAAGGCTGAGCCAAAATATTCCTCTTGCCGGAATTCAGGCTTCTCTCTTAATTCCGCCGGTCCTTATGAAATTTACATCCTGGGATCCCGGATTACAAAGTGATGCGTGGATAGTAAGTCTGCTGATGCAATGGAATTGACTGAAAAAACTGTATTTAAAGCGGAAGACCTGCAGATTATTACCTCTGATCAGGCCTGGCATTATCAGGTAATTCCTGCATCAAGGGATAAAAATACCTTGAAGTTGTATAGTGCATCGGTTGATTCTGTACTGGCCGATGAGCTGGAGATTCTGTTTGGCCAACGAGTCGAACTTCTGTCTGCGGATGCAGAGGTGCTCCGGAAGATGCTTGGTAAATATTACCGCAGGGATCAGGAAGAAAAGGGCGGATTCAGCCTTAATTTTTCGGGCAATTCTGAGCACTTTATTTCAGATCTGATTGCGGAAGCCCGTAGTCTTAAAAGCAGTGATATTCATATGGAAGTATATGAAGAGCGCTGCAGAGTCCGGATCCGGATTGACGGTATGATGGTAGAGCGCTGCGTCATAGAAAAAGATGACTATCCGGCATTGGTCAATAAAATCAAAATTATGGCCAATCTTGATATTGCTGAAAAGCGTTTGCCCCAGGATGGCCGTATTTTTTTTCAGCATAAAACAGCGAAGTTCGATATCCGTGTTTCAGTATTGCCTACTCTGCATGGAGAAAAAGTGGTAATGCGATTACTCAGCAATGATGCTACGAATATTGATATCAGCAAGCTGGGCTTCTCGGAGTTTGATCTTAAAAACTATCTGGAAGGGGCGAGAAGACCAACCGGAATATTACTGATTAGCGGTCCGACCGGTTCGGGTAAAACAACCACTCTGTATGCAACGCTCAAGCTGCTGAATGAAGATACGAGAAACATCGTAACCATTGAAGATCCTATTGAATATACACTTGAAGGAATAAATCAGGTGCAGCTCAAGGAAAGTATCGGGCTTACCTTTGGAAGTGCGCTCAGGACTTTTTTGAGGCAGGACCCCGATGTGATCATGGTGGGGGAGATCAGGGATCCTGATACAGCCAATATGGCTATACGGGCTTCATTAACCGGACACCTGGTATTGTCGACAATCCATACGAACTCAGCCTGGGGAACAATTTCCCGTCTGATTGATATGGGGATTCCGGGCTTCCTGGTGGCCAATACGTTAAATACTTCTGTAGCCCAGCGTCTGGTTCGTCTCTTATGCAATGAATGTAAAGAGTGGAAAGCTTTTGATCCGGATTTATACCCGCGGCAGTTCAAACCATACAGGCCGGTCAAGGATCACTGTGTTGCGAAAGGGTGTGAGTCCTGTTATTATACAGGATATCGCGGACGAAAAGCGGTATACGAGGTGATTCCGATCGATCATGAACTGGCAGATAAGATCAAGAACAGGATTTTTGATGTATCAGAACAGCTAAGAGAGCGGAAGATAAAAACACTTACCGAAAACGCCTTTGAATTGTTTGAAGCCGGTCAGACCAGCCTTGACGAGATTTATCCATTATTATTTAATTTTTAACATTTTGAAATCGACAAAATTTCTGTTCGTATTAATCGCGGGACTTTTTATGTCTTTATGCGCTATTGCTCAGGATCTGAATGAGCAGCGCTTTGAGCAGATGGAAAAGCAGATGAAGAATCTGGCCGGATCAAATCCCGGACTGAATGAAAAAGTGGATTTTTCAGTTTCCGGGGCAACTATACAAGAGTTTTTGAGAGGAATTGCTGAGTCAAATGAGTTGAATATCAGTGTTGACCCAAGCCTTAATTTCAGGATTTATAATAATTTTACCAATGAGAAGGTAATGAATATTCTTTTGTTCCTGGCAAGAGAGCATAATCTTGATATCAGGTTTATTGGAAGTATTATGTCTTTTCATCCCTATACCCCGGTTCCCGAACCTAAGCCGGAAATCAGAGAAAAGGAAATCCGTATGAAATATAACGGATACGGTAATCTTCTTACTCTTGATCTTACAAGGGATACTCTCAGCAAAGTAGTTAAAAAAATCACACAGGAAGCCAAAAAGAATGTAATACTGGCCAATGGTCTGGCAGACCGGACAATCAGTGTATACATTCAGGATGCTCCCTTTGATGATGCCATTGAGAAGATGGCTTATGCAAATAATCTGAAAGTGCGTAAGACAACTGATGGATTTTATGTAATTGTATCTCCGGAAGAAGGAGAAGAGCTGCTGTTTGAAGAAACTAAAACCAAAAGTCCGTTTAATAATCCGTTTTCCGGAATGGATAAAAACAGGACGAAGAAGCCTGCGACTTCTTCAGCAACCGGAGCAGCTAATAGCGGTGGAGAGATATTTGTGGATGTTCAGGCAGACAGCCTTGGTAATCCGATTTTGTCCGTTGAAGTAATTAATGCTCCGATTACGGAAACAATTAAGTCGGTCAGCGCTGCTGCCGGTATAAGTTATTTTCTGTTTTCTGAAGTAAAAGGTAATACAACGCTCAGGGTGCTCAATGTACGCTTTGATGAGTTTCTGAAAAAGCTTTTGCAGGGCACAGACTTTACCTACAAGAAAAACAATAATCTGTATCTGATCGGTGATCGTAAGCTGGAGGGTTTGAGATCAAATAAAGTACTACAGCTGAAATACAGAAGAGTCAAAGATGTAATGGAAATGATTCCTGCCGAAATCAAAAAAGGGGTGGAGGTAAAGGAGTTTATCGAACTGAACAGTATACTTCTTTCCGGAGCACATCCCCAGATTGAGGAAATTGAGGCCTTTGTGGCGGCGCTTGATCGTGTTGTGCCAATGGTGCTCATTGATGTTATTATTATGGACATCAGAAAATCAAGATCGGTTGTGACGGGACTTAAAGCTGGCTTATCCGATTCAGTCCGTACGAATGCTACGCTTTTTCCGGGGGTAGATTTCAACTTTAGCAGCCGTTCGGTCAATAGTTTTCTGTCCTGGCTGGGAACTAATAATGCAGTTAATCTCGGCCGGGTAAAATCCGATTTTTATGTTAGTCTGAAAGCGCTGGAAGATAATAGTAATGTTGAAGTACGCTCTACTCCCAAACTGTCCACACTGAACGGACATAAAGCGACACTTTCTATTGGTAGTACGCGCTATTATAGTATTACTACACAAAACGTGATTGGTACGCTCACACCTCAGACTGTTTTGACCAGACAGTTTCAGCAGGTAGAGGCAAATCTTGGTATCACCATTCTGCCCATGGTAAGCGGTGATGACCAGGTTACTCTGGAAATTGATGTCAATAATTCGGACTTTCTGGATACTCCGGATGATGCGCCGCCGCCCAAGGCAACGAGTCAGTTTAATTCGCTGATCAGGGTGCGCAATGAAGAAATGATTGTACTTGGAGGACTGGAGCGCTATCAAAAAAGTGAATCCGGGTCGGGTCTGCCGCTTTTGTCAAGAATACCGGTACTTAAATGGATTTTTAGCTCCAGAAATAAATCAAAAAGCAAAACGATAACAGTAGTTTTTATTAAACCTTCTATTATTCACTAAACAGGTATGCTGGAAAGGCTGAAAGATAGTATTGTCCGATCGGGTAAAGTAGCGGGTATAGAGCTGGTTATTGAAAGTGATGGCCGGGTTGTGTACCATCTTGTGGTGCTTGAGCGTCGTAAGTCTATAATATCGACTGTTATAAAAAAGACAGGTATAACAGATCTTGTCCTGGTTAAGGAATGTATACCGGAACAGGTTCCGGTTGTACTTTCGGTAACGGGTCGGGGGGTACTATTTAAGCAGGTTGCTACTAACATCGGAAAAAAAGAATTGGTAGAGCAGGCGCTTCCTAATGCTCAGCCAGAGGATTTTTATATTTCTGTACTGGAAGGTCAGGCAGGATTTGTATTTCTGGCCCGGAAAGACCGGATTACATCCTATCTTGATGAGCTGGATAAAGCTGGTTTACCTGTTGTCAATCTGTTTCTGGGTATTGCAGGATTATCCCCTGTTGTACCTTTTATTTCATCGGAGGAATCTGAACTGGTAACGGGTGGATACCGAATCACGATTGCTAATGAACGAACGGCCACTGTGCAGCTTGCCGGTGGCGCTACTTCGGAAGAAAAAAGCTGCAGGGTCGGGGGAGAAGAAGTACAAACGGTACTGCTCCCGGCATTTGGTGCAGCTTTTGGATGGCTGGTATTTCATACTGCACCGGAGGATAAAGAAATAGTTGAAAAATACCAGTTGTGGAGAGAAAAACGGGTATTTCGGCGCCTTGGAGCCGGTGCTCTTGTATTTTTTGCTTCTCTGTTGTTTCTGAATCTGGCAATATTCTTTTATCTGTCCGGTGAAAATGCCGAATTGGGAGCCAGAAACAGCAGCGTGCTCGAAGGAATCAGGACGATGGAAAAGCTGGAAGCGGAATTTCAGCAGAAAGAGCATTTCCTCAAAGAAGCAGGCTGGATCAACGCCTCAAAAACCAGCTTCTATGCTGATCAGATTGCTGCTTCGGTGCCGGCTACCGTATTGCTTAAACGGCTCTCTATTAATCCGGAAGATGTTTCGGAAAGCCGTAAGGAAAAACGGCTGATTTTTGAAGCCGGGAGCATATTGCTTGAAGGAACCTGCAAGGATCCTGTTGTTCTTAATCCCTGGCTTAGTGAGCTTAAAAGCATGGATTGGGTGACCAAAGTCGTAAGCAGGAAATATCAGTATGATCATAAAAATAAAACTGGTGTATTTGAATTGGAAATCAGTTTTTTGCATTGAGATAAGCTATATTATTGAATGAGCGAGGTTTTGAAATATAAAAAATGGAATCAGTGGATTGTTTTTGGCATTCCCTTGCTTTTGCTTGTTCTTGTTTTTGGAGTGTTTTCACGAACCTGGGAGATGTACGAAGAGAATCGTACCATCAGGAGCAAGATAGAGAAAGGGGAAGGAGCCCCGGAGCAGATAGGTCTGTTAAATAACCGGCTGCATCATATTAAGGCGCGGTTTAACGCATATTCGTTGGATTCTTTGAAAAACAGGGAATATCTGTTGCTGGTTGTTTCAAGCTTTTGCAAGAAAAATAACCTGATCTTAAAGGAATTTCCGGTCATAGGAGTAGAAGAGCACCGCAATATCGGCCTGATGACCAATACGATCGTGGCAGAAGGAGATTTTAAAAATTTACTGAAACTGCTATATGAGCTGGAGCAGAAAGTGGGAGTGGGCAGACCATCTTCTGTTTGTTTCGAAAAGAACTATGACTTCAAGCGCAAAAAAGATGTGCTCCAGATGACTATTTATCTTCAAACTATATCCCTAAAAAATGAGAATTAACTACTGGCTTTTTTTTATCGGTATTACAGCTATGATGCTTTTTGCTTCATGCAATGATGTATTTGAAGAAGATATTGAAGGGGATACCGTCCAGCTGATTGCACCTTCTGACCAGTTATCCTATGAAGATTTTTTACAGACTTTCTGGTGGAAAAAGGTGGAGGGAGCTACCTCATATCATTTCCAGCTGGTAGAGGGTACTTTTGATCAACCGGTACAAATACTGGCTGATTCGAATGTACGAGTTGAAAAGTTTCAGTTCTCCCTTTCTCCGGGGACCTTTCAATGGAGGGTTAGAGCATTTAATAATGGGTATGAAACCAAATATGCAGTACGGAATCTGACGATCAATGACGCGCCTATAGATCAGCAGGTAGTTAATATTAAATCGCCGCTGGACGGGCAGACTTTTTACAGTAAGACGGTTGCTTTTGCATGGGACAATTTGCATGGAGCTAACAGGTATTTGCTGGAGGCTGACACCATAACCGGCAATTTTTCCAGTAGCCGTTACAGAGATACTATCGATGCTGCTTCCGGTAATGAACAGGTTGTACTTCGTAATATTCCAGTAGTGTCCGGAAGCTTTCAATGGAGAATAGCCGGCATCAGTCAGGATCAGAGTAAGTCAAAGTTTTCCAATACAGGGCAGTTTGTGATCAGCACGACTGCTCCTGTACTTATTGTACCTGCTGCTACCACCTCCCCGGTTGAGCTAAGCTGGAGAGCTGTGAAGGGTATTGATGATTATCTGCTTATAGTGAGAGATAGCACACAGAGAACTATTCAGGAGGAATCACTTAGTGGTGTACAGAAGTTTTCATTTGTTGTGCCGTCCGGTTTGAGAAAGTTTTCATGGGCTGTGCAGGGAAAGGATAAAGCAGGTACTTTATCTCCAATAGCTGAATTTCAAAATGTTGAACTGAAATAAATGAAAGATAAACGGGCTACAATAATTCTTCTGGCAGCCGTGGGGCTGGTATGGGGCTTTGCTCTTTATCAGATTATATCCGGTTTTATGGGAGGAGAGGAACCGGTTTATAAGAAAAAAGCATCAGTGCAAGTACATGACTTGGTGGTAGAAAGTGATAGCTTTAATCTCCGGTTGAATTACAGGGATCCGTTTCTGGGTAAATTACCCTCAGTGGCTGCAGGCGGTACGGGCGGAATTGTACCGGTCAGAGCTCCGGTGTCGGTGAAACGAACGTCCGAAAAGAAGCCGGAACCAGTTTTGATTCCGGTACTTAAGGCAGATGTGAGCTTTGTTAATTATATCGGTCTGATTAAGAATCAGAAAACAGGCAAGGAAGTTTCATTGGTTTCCATCTATGGCAGAGATTATTTTATGCTGGAAGGTCAGACAGAAAAGGAAGTAACTCTGCTGAAAAACATGATTGATTCAATACAGATACAATACAGGGAAGATAAATTTTTTATAAAAAAATAATAGCATGGCAATTTTCAGGATGCTTCTAATACAATATGGTGTTTTGTGCGCTTTGGCAGGATATGCTCAAAAAGAGATCGAAATACCGGTTAGCCATCGGGTGGTGATGAATTTTCAGGAGTATATTGTATATGCTGATATCCTGGCATCGGAGCGTAAGTTTAAGCCCAAATCAGGGAAATATTATTTCTGGTACAATGCCAATGATATCAAACGTACGCGGGGAGGGTATGACGGGAAATTGCTGCATGGCTCATACACTGAGTTTTTTCCGGATAAAAATCTGAGGCAAAAAGGCATGTTCCGATATGGTCTGAAAAAAGGCGTATGGAAAACCTGGTATCATTCAGGTGAGCTGGAATCTGTTATGAGATGGAAAAAGGGAGTGAGACAAGGCTGGTTTAAATATTACGATGAGACAGGGAAACTTGTGAAACAGGGAAGTCATAAAGACGACCTGATGCATGGTAAAATAGATACTTTTTTGTCAGATGGCAGCAGAGAAAGACTGATTTATGTCAATGGTCTGAAAAAGGCAGAAAAATCAGGCAGGGCGGGAAAGAAGAAGTCTCCTGATAGCAGAGAAAAAAATCAGGCAAAAAATAAGAAGGCAGAAAATAAGAAAAAAGAAACTGTCGAAACGGAAATTAAATCAGATGACAAACTAAAGAAAAAGGCAGAAGTCCCGGCTGGGGAAAAATCTCAGAAAGTACCGAAAGAGAAACCGCAGAAACCTGATACATCCGAAAAGAAGCCTGAGGGAAAAAAAGAAAAAGGCAACTGATCGTGACCATCCTAAATCTGATCAGAAAATGACTCCGCAGGGAGACTGAAACATCTGCCTGCTGATCGGTAATACAGATTGTCAAGAGCTATGCTGCGTGCGTCAACATTGTATATTGTTATTGTTATTTCGCTGATACTGTCTGTATTTTGCAGTGCGCTTATTGCTTCGGCTTACTATTACCGTCTTGCCCTTATAGACAGAAATCTGGAAGAGCGGCTGGCGGCTAACTTGTATTCGGCGGCCAACCTGGTTTTAATGACTAACAGGAGTGGTGAGAATGAATTTATTGACCTGTATGGTCAGGGAACTGACTCGATTGTTTCTTCCGCTTCGCGGTGGGGGCTATACAAGAAATTTTCTGTACAATCATTTTCCGGAAGAAAAAGACTGCGCAAATCATTTCTGGCTGGCTATCCTCTAAAGGACAAGTTTGCTTCTGCTCTTTACATTGCCGATCTTAACCGGCCAATTTCCGTATGCGGAAGCACGCATCTGAAAGGGGAATGCTATCTGCCCAAAGCGGGGGTTCAGAGGGCTTATATTGCCGGCAAATCTTTTTTGGGAGATAAACTGGTAGACGGACAGATTCTGCAAAGTACTCCCTATCTTCCAGAACTTCACGGAAAGGAGCAGCTGGGTGAGTTATTTTCACAGCAGCCTGCCTGCAAAGTCATGGATTTTTCTGATCTTGATCTCGATCAGCCTCTGATAAATTCATATAATGATTCTGCAATTTTCATCCGGTCTGCTTTCCCGATACGCCTGTCGTCTGATATCAGCGGGCATGTTATCGTATATTCTGAAGCAGAAGTTCATATTTCTGCTTCAGCCCGTTTAAAGGATATTATTGTTGTGGCTCCCTATATTGCAATCGCTGATCAGTTTGAGGGTAGCATTCAGGTATTTGCGTCTGATTCGATACGTCTGGGTAAAGGAGCGCATTTGCAGTATCCTTCGGCAATAGTGTTGAGGCAAAGAGAGAGTCCGCTTGGTAATTCTGCCGTTTTGCTGGAGCAGGATTCCGAATGCTCGGGGCTGGTAATGGCAGTGCGGCAGAAAGAGACGCAATATGAATGTACTATAAAACTCAAGCCCGGATCCAGAGTGCATGGTCAGGTATATTCGGAAGGATACGCGGATATTGAGGGAACAATAGCAGGAAATCTGACTACACAAAAGATAATTTTCAAGAATCCGAACAGTACCTATGTTAATCACTTTATGGATGCTAAAATCGATTATTCTCTTTTATCACCCTATTTTGCCGGTTCTGCCATGGGCGCAGACTCTTCCGGGGGAGGATTAAGAATCATAAAATGGCTGGAGTAAAACATCGGATATCAGCGAAGGCTTCCACTCTGGTGGAAACCATGGTGGCTTTGACCATTCTCAGTGTGGTTATGGGAACTGCTATGGTTGTTTTTATCCGCGTATCATCCAGTAGCCTGTCGTTTGACAGAATCAGGGCAGGCTTTCTGGTAAGGAATGCTATGGAGGACGTACGGCAAAATAAGCTGTATATTGACGGGGAAGAAGAGATCGGCCAGATAAGGCTGATACGTACTGTATCTGCCTATGCCGGAGATGGGCGTCTCCTGAAAGTCGGGATTACTGCTGTGGGACCGGACGAGCGGGTTCTGGGTGTAACATATTCGCTGTTTTCTCAGGATGAATAGATTGATGCATATACGTTTAAAAGCCCTGACAGTGATGGAGTTGACAGTGGCAATGCTGATCAGTGCGGTAGTTGTCAGTATTGCCTACAACAGTATGGATATTTTTAACCGTCTGTATCATCGTTATCTGAGGACCAATGATGCAAATTATCAGTTTGTTCTTTTTGACCGGATATTTAAGCGGGATCTGGACAAAGCGGAGGTCGTATTTTCTGCAATATCTGGTATTACCTTGCAGAACTTTGATGAAAAGCGTATCCGGTATGAATGGCAGGAAGATATGGTGCTGCGATACAGACCGGGTGTAGAGGCCGATACATTTTACATTCATTCCCGGTTGCAGTCGCTGACTTTCGGTAGTACAGACTGCCTGAACAGACCAGAGGTAGTGGTGGATCGGATCGGGATTGATATGATGAAGGAAAAGGAAATGATCAATGCGGTCTATCAAAAACCCTATGGCGCCAATATATATATCAATTATAAGGATAAAATTGATCCGTAAACAAGCTCATGGCAGGAATCGATATTTCAAACAAAACGTCCGGAAAAAGTGCAGCATCCGGAAAATCGTTGTCCGATATTCTTAATGCAGATATTAAGCTTTTTGGTCCGGCCTATCCCGACAAAAAGAAGGAATCTTTTTATATGGAACTTTCAATTTTGCTGTCTGCCGGTATAGATATAAAGAATGCGCTTGAGCTGATTGCCGAAGATCAGGTGAAACAGAAAGATAAAGAGCTTATTATTTCTATTAAAGAAGAAGTCGTCAAAGGGAGATCTTTGTCGGAAACTCTTAAGAATACCGGCCTTTTTTCGGATTATGAGGTTTTTAGTATACAGATCGGAGAGGAGACCGGCAGGGTAGCGATTATAATGGAAGAGCTGTCAGCCTTTTTCAAGAATAAAATAAAACAAAAGCGTCAGGCTGTGAGCGCACTTACATATCCTCTGATTGTGCTTTGTACTTCTGTGGCGGTGCTGGCATTTATGCTCAATGTGATTGTGCCCATGTTCAGTGATGTGTTTTTGAGATTTGGGGGACAATTGCCTTTTATTACGGAGCTTGTTATTGACGCGTCCAATCTGGCAGGAAAGCTTTTCTGGCCTTTTGTACTGGTTGGTATGGTGCTTGGTATCTGGATATATTCTATTCGGAAGAATGAGGGGTTTAGAAAATTTACCAGTGAGCTGCTTTTACGTGTACCAGTTCTCGGTGAGCTGATCCGGAAGATCTATCTGGCGCGTTTCTGCCATACGATGCAGCTGCTCATAAGCTCCAAAATCCCTCTTCTCAGAGCTTTGGGCTTAGTCAAACGGATGATCGGTTACTATCCTATTGAAAGCTCTATTGAATCCATTGAGCAGCAAATATTGAGGGGAGAGTCATTGCACAAAGCTTTATCCGCTTTTCCCATATATCCGCGTCGTCTGGTATCATTTATAAAAGTGGGGGAAGAGGTTAACCGTCTGGATGAGTTTTTTGAAAAAATAAACCTTCAGTATTCGGAGGAAGTAGATCATCAGTCCAAGGTTCTGGCTACAGTTATAGAACCAATTATGATGATTTTCCTGGGGCTGATTGTTGGAGTTATTCTGATTGCGATGTATCTGCCGATGTTTAAGATGAGTACCATCTTTTAGAAAAGCGAGGGAGCAGTCAGCGAAAAATGAAACGAAAAGCCCGGAACAGATCCGGGCTTTTGAGTTATCGAATCAGCATATGCTTCATCGCGGGTAATGTTTTGAGTGACAATCCTGCTCCGTTAATAACAGAAGTCAGATTGCTTTCAGTAGTCAGAACTTTCAGTCTGGTCCTCTTTTCTATGCGCTTATCCAGGCCTCTGAGGCCACTTCCGCCACCAGTCAGGCATATGCCCCTTTCGTAAATATCACTGGCTAGTTCCGGCGGACAGTTTTCCAGCGTTTTTACCACTGCGTCTTCGATCATAGAAACAGATTTATCCAGCGCTTCTGCCACCTCACCATAGCTTATTCTGATTGATTTAGGCAGGCCTGTGAGCATGTCTCTTCCTACTACTTCCATGTCGGAAGGCGGGTTTTCCAGGTCTGTTGAAGCTGCCCCTACTTCGATTTTTATGCGTTCTGCCGTACGTTCACCAATAGTAAGATTATGTTCCCGGCGCATAAAGTGCACCAGCTCGTTATTGAGTGCGTCACCTGCCATTTTCAAAGACTGATTACATACTACTCCGCCAAGCGAGATGACCGCTATTTCTGTAGTGCCTCCACCAATATCAATCACCATCGATCCCTCAGCTTCTTTGACATTAAGACCAAGTCCCAGGGCAGCTGCAATAGGCTCGTGAATCATAAAAAGTTCTTTGGCGCCGGCATGTTCAGCAGAGTCACGCACGGCTCTTTTTTCTACTTCTGTCGAGCTGAATGGTATACAAATGACCATCTTTTCAATGCTTTTCATCAGGAAGTTTTTACCCTGATTGACTGTTTTGATCATGCCTCTGAGCATCTGCTCGCATGCGTGAAAGTTGGAAATAACACCGTCTTTCAGCGGACGTATTGTTTTGATTGACTCATGTGTTTTTTCGTGCATGAGCAGTGCTTTTTTCCCGAATGCAACCAGATCGCCGGTGAGACTGTTGACAGCAATGATTGAAGGTTCATTGAGAATGATTGTGTCGTTTTGGATAATAAGTGTATTGGCAGTGCCAAGATCAATGGCCAGACCGTTATTGCCGAAATTGAAAAGTCCCATTAAATAAGTCCTTGTTTAGCTGTTGAAGTAGTCTTTACTTAGCCTGTAACAGCAAACATTTGACAAATGGTTCAAAAAATATATCAGGAATAATGAGAAAGCACATGCTCCATGTTGCGGAAGCATTCGGGCAGAATGTCAAATAATCCTTCCAGAGTCAGATCCATTAGATTTATCGTTACGGCATTCTGCTCAAAATAGGCGATAAACCATCCGGCCTGGAACAGAAACGAAAGCTGCCCGATCGGTAGCGTTGTTGCCCCTGCCATATTATTCTGCTCGTAGAATTCAAGAAAATCCACATATGCTTTAGGATATGTATCCCTGATCAGAAAATGCTCAAAAAAGTCTTGATTTACCATGATGCCTCTGTCTTGAATTGGTGATTGCTCCGGAACTGCGAAAAATAGCTAAGCTTTCTCATAAATTCAAGCAGATATCGGAAATAAGAAGCTCGGGTCATTATAAACATGATCCTACAGATGAGCATTAATGTATTGAAGATTGGTCAGGCCTGATCACTATCAATAATGAATGCATATACGGTTACATATAGCATGATCATAGTAGCAGCTGTAAAGGGATGTCCAAGACAAAGGACAGCGGCAGCTACAAAGCTCAGGATAAGATAATCAAGCAGACGGGTCAGGTTGAAGTTAAGCATACAGTAAAAATACAACGTCCGTTTTTTTAGTTCCTTGTGCCGGTGTATTTGTATCAGACAGGCTGGATGAGCAGATGTAGGTAATTCAGTATAAAAATTCAAATTCAGCAGCTGTCTTTTTGCTATATTTAATCGCGGCTATAGCTTGGCTGCATGATACAATTCATTAACTGAGTTTATGTTTTTATTATATGTTTAAAGGAATCAGGGATTTTTATAAGAGATACAAAGAGTATTTTGTCGTAGATCTGATCATGTATCTGGTTATGATTTTTTTTATACTGTTTCTGATTATCGTATTCGGGTAAACTGGTGAATTGAAAAAGCAGGCTTTGAAGCTTGCTGATAGTCAGTTTGAAAAGTACCAGGAATAAACAGTTGTAACTTTTTTTGAAAAAAATGATTCAGAAGGGTTACTTTATACTTATGAAAACGTATTAATATACAAATACCCACCTGTATTTGTAATATTTTTTTATGCCTCTCCCGTTTTTTGAAAGGAGAGGCTTTTTATTATCTGTCTAGCCGGAGATCAGAATATAAATCCATCGGATAAGCATGACAAAGCCAATTGTTACAATAAGTAATAGTCCGGCAATAGCCGAGATAAATATGACGATGACTTTGGTGGCGCTTCCTTTATGCTTGCCTTCTTCATAGTGCTCTTTCAGAAGTCTGAGATTGCGTGTGTTGGCCTTGAAAAAGATATCAATCAGTGCACCGATTACGGGCACGCTACCCAGAAGAGTATCCATGAGTATATTGATAAACATACGGGCTGCGACTCTGCCACTTGCGCCGCAGCGCAGCATTTCAGTAGCAAGCATTCCTTGTATTAACAAGGTGACTATGTCCCCGGCAAATGGAATGAGTCCTATAATCGGATCCAGGCCAAAACGGAATGGTGTTCCGGGGATTTTGAACTTTGAATCCAGAAAGCGTACAGCTTTCTCAATATGGCGGAGATTAGGATGTTTTTTCAAGTCATTAACAGATTATTATTCCAGTAGCTGATTGACCAGATCAACTTGCTTACCTGTCATAAAGATATAGCAGTAATCGCTGGTTTTATTATTCAGCAGATAAAAATTGCCGTCCGCCTGTTCTCTGTTTAGTGCCGTATTAATGAGTTGCAGAAGTCCTTCGATATTGATGCGGCCATAGCCGTTTTCTAACGTGGAGGCATATACATTATTGTTGACTTTTATGCTTACTTCTGTTTCTGTATTAGATACAGCAATAATCCGATGCAGAGAAAAAGCAGTGGATCCTGTATGATCAGACTGCTCCTTTAATGAGTTAAGAATGTCTGTATAGCTCAGGTAAAAATCAGAAGAAAAGGGAGAAAAACATTTTCTCAATACCGGGCTGTGAAAGAAAATATCGCGAACATCATAAAGATTTTCCTTTTTCAGTCTGGAATATTCTTTTGCCTTATCTGTACCGGCCGGATAGAATGCTGCTGAATCCAGCAGACTGATTATGGACTTCAACGTTTCGTTGTCAAGTGGCCGACGGTGATCTTCAATGCTGAGGTTAATTACATTGGGAAACGAATGTACTAATAAGGCAACTTGTTGATTGAGCTGTATAAGCGCATATTCTTTATTATCCGTACCATAATAAAAGCTGTTCTCATGCTCGTACTCCATGATTTTACGAATCAGATAATATCTTTTGGGATAGTTTTGTGCGCTGAGTACCCGATTGACGATTCTGTAAAAATTTTCGTCCACTATTCCAAGTCCGGAGTCCAGCCGGATTTCCTGGAAGTAGTTTTTGGAGTTTTGAGAGATTTCGATCATTGCTGCTGGGGGATTCTCAGCGCTGAGCGCCTCCTGTACAGGATGTACATTCAATACGTAGTTTGTCTGCCCTGCCTGTTTCAGAAGCGTATCGATAAGCAGATTATAATAGTAAGGAAAAGTCTGGGATAGTGTATCTGTGTGAAACAGGATTGCCTGGGGCATATGCCTGACAATGGTAAAGTTGCTTTCCAGCCGGTTCTGAGTAGTAAGATATTGCATGGAATCGGCAATCTCGCTGCCAAGCAGGGAGTTTTCCTTAAGAATTTGTATTACCTCGTATACTTCATCACTTCGCCCTTTTTTTTCGGAAACGGTTGCTTCACTGAAAGAAAAGTAAACAGGGCTTCCGGTTTCTGCTGAATCTGTAGTATTGATCGAAGATTCGTCAGATCGGGAAGGAAATTTACGGCATCCTGTTATAATGACTACTAACAATAATAAAATAATTGCTTTCATGTAGAGCGGTTATAACAAGGAAAATTACTTTAATGAAATAATGTTTACTGATGCTTTTCGATTGCCTGAATCAGCTTGCTGCACGCTTCTCTGATCTCATCTTTGCTGATAGTCAGGGGAGGAGCGATACGCATGGCGCTGTCACAGAAAAGAAACCAGTCAGTCAGAATACCCAGTTCGATTGCTGTGTCAATAACAGGCTTCAGGATGGCATATGATTCAAACTCTACAGCCATCATCAATCCTTTAGAGCGAATGGATTTTATCGCCGGGTGCTGGAGAAGCTCTCTGAAAAGCTTTTCTTTTTCCTCTGTATCATTGAGCAGATTTTCTTCCTGTATAACTCTGAGAGTAGCGAGAGACGCTGCGCAGCTTAAGGGATGCCCGCCAAAAGTAGAGATATGTCCAAGTACAGGATTGATTGTAAGTGCTTGCATTATTTCTTTTGAGCTGATAAATGTTCCGATAGGCATACCGCCTCCCATGCCTTTGGCGGCAACGAGTATATCCGGTACGATATTGTAGTGCTCAAATGCCCAGAACTTTCCTGTGCGCCCAAAGCCTGTCTGTATTTCATCAATTATCAGAAGAGTGCCGTTAGCCCTGCATACGCCGGCAAGTGCCGGGAGATATTCCGGATGAGGTACGCGGACACCGGCTTCTCCCTGTATGGTCTCGATAATCACAGCAGCAGTTTGGGTACTTATCTGATGCAGGTCTTCCATATTGCCGAACCTCAGATGACGGACACAGGGTATAAGAGGACGGAAACTGCGTTTAAAGGATTCGCTGCCATTTACTGACAAGGCTCCCTGGGTCGATCCGTGATATGCATTGTGAAAGGAAATAATCTCAGGTCGACCTGTATAACGTTTGGCAAGCTTAATTGCTCCTTCTACAGCTTCACTGCCGGAGTTGACAAAGTATACGGAAGACAGAGGTGCCGGGAGTGTCTCACATAGGGCTGTTGCCAGCTTTACCTGCGGGCTCTGCACAAATTCTCCATATACCATGAGGTGAAGATACTTTTGGCTCTGTTCATAAATAGCATCCATGACTTTGGGATGTCTGTGCCCTACATTGCTTACACCGATTCCGGATATCAGATCAATAATCTTGTTACCCTGTTTGTCATACATATATACACCTTCGGCTTTTTCAATTTCGAGCATGAGCGGCGTATCGGATGTCTGTGCTACGTGATTTAGGAATAGTTGACGGAGATGCATGTGTGTCTGGATTGATAGCAGCGGAATTAAACAAAAAACCTTAAAGGTAAATTGTTGTCAATCGCCCCTTAAGGTTTTATTAAAATAGCAATGTTGAGAATTATTTTCTTCTCTGAATAGCTTTTAATGAGGATTCAACAATGTTTTCTGCGGTCAGACCGTATTTTTTCATAAGCAGATCAGGTTTTCCGCTTTCGCCGAAAGAATCGTTTACAGCAACCATTTCAACCGGTACAGGCAGGTTCCGTCCAAGCAGACCGGCGATGCTTTCGCCAAGTCCGCCCAGCATCTGATGCTCTTCTGCTGTAACGACACATTTGGTTTTGGCTGCGGAAGCAAGAATGGCTTCATCATCCAACGGTTTTATTGTGTGTATATTGATGATTTCAGCGCTGATTCCTTTTTCTTCCAGAATCTCTCCGGCTTTAATAGCTTCCCAGACAAGATGACCGGTTGCGAAAATGGTTACATCAGCACCTTCATTGAGTAAAAGTGCTTTGCCGATTTCAAATTTCTGATCCGCAGGGGTGAAGTTTGGTATGGCCGGGCGTCCGAAACGAAGATAGACCGGACCAAAGTAATCCGCGATAGCTATTGTTGCTGCTTTTGTCTGGTTAAAATCGCATGGATTTATTACAACCATGTGAGGCAGCATTTTCATCATCCCGATATCTTCCAGGATTTGATGGGTTGCTCCATCTTCTCCCAGAGTCAGTCCGGCGTGTGAAGCGCATATCTTGACATTCTTGCCGGAATAAGCAATAGACTGACGAATCTGATCAAAAACACGTCCGGTAGAGAAATTGGCAAATGTTCCTGTATAGGGTATTTTCCCTCCGATGGTCATGCCGGCTGCAAGTCCCATCATGTTGGCTTCGGCAATTCCTACCTGATAGAATCTGTCGGGGAACTCCTTTTCAAAAGCGTTCATTTTCAGAGAGCCGGTAAGGTCTGCGCATAATGCCACCACATCCGGATTGGATTTACCAACTTCCAAAAGTCCGGCACCAAAGCCCGAACGGGTATCAACTTTCTCTGTATATGGAAATTTCTTCATTTTGATTCGAGCAAAATATTAATGCGGCAAAAATGATAAATTTTAATGAAACTTGAATGCTTTTTTGCGAAAAGCTTTGAGGAATTATATGGTTTGTATAATCAAAAACGCTTTCCCAATACAGGGAAAGCGTTTTTGCAGGTTTATTTTTTGAAGATTTTTTTTCGGGCTATTCCACTGTCATTTCGCGCTTCTACAATATAAAAGCCGGTATGCAGATAGGAAACATTGATCGGAGCTTTCAGTTCATTTCCGTTATACTCTGCTACTTTGATCCCTGTATAGTTTTTAATAATAATGCTACTCCATTGATTTTCAGATTCTATTACGTGTAGTAAATCTCCACAAGGATTAGGGTACAGATTTAACAATGCATCTCCGGAAAGATTGACAGAAGTAACAACTTCGCTGGAGTATAGTTGACGTACCGGAATAATTTCTCGGTTAAGGTATTCAGAACTCCAATAAAGCTCTACTGTTGCAAGGCCGCCGTTTTCATAAAATTCGAGTTTTATGGGATATAATAATCCCTGTTCTAAATGTATTTTTCCTGTATTTTCCCTTCTGCCTCCATCAACCCAGTCGCTAATTATCATTTCATCGTCAATCCAAAGACTGACACCATCATCAGCTGCAGTATAGAATGTATATTCTCCACTAACTATTGGAAGAATCCAGCCTTCAAACCGTATGTAGAAATTATCAACCGGCATCCCATCCGGATTTCCTGTTTCCCAGTTAAAGTTTACATTACCTTTTGTTGTAATATCTGGTTGATGATTGTTGAATTTGTATTCACTATCATAGTAGTATGTGTTCAGGCCATCACCGGTTCCCAACTGCTTTATTGAGAAATGAGCAGTAAATGTCGTGTCATTAGGAGAGACGTTAAACATATATATGGGAGCACGCAGAGTTGGCTTGCCCCAATTTTCAAATGTGTATAAGTAGTCACCTTTGATCGAGTATCTGTCAACATTCAATACACGTGTAATTCCGACAACACTTGTTACAGTTGTATCTTGTTGTATTTCCTTACCTTCAAGCTTTACGGGTGCTCCCGCTGGTATTGTAGTAATGATAAAGTCGGATTTTTTAGGATACACATCAATATGTGAGATTTGAGAAAATCCATGACTGTCAGTTGCTTTTAAATAAACTCTATACCAGACATTCTCGGAAGTTTCACCAATTCTGGGGATTTCATAGGTCAGTTCATTGCCTGAGGTAGGGAGCATTGCAGGATGTGTATGTGTATCGTGATGAAAATCAATGCTCCATAATAGCTGTGTATTATCCAGTTGACCATCCTCTGGATCAAAGGCACTTCCTTTCATGTGAATGGTGCTGCCGGCTGTATACTTATCAATACCAGTAGGTAACTCAATATCAGGCACGGGTCTGGTATTATTGATTACAGTAAGCGTTGCAGGTATGGAAGCAATACTTTCTACTTCATTGCTGATAGTGACCGTAATGCTCGCATTGTTCATGGAAAGATCCGTATTATTTATTACCAGTCGGGAGGAATCTCCGCCAACAATCACTCCGTTCATTTTCCATTCAAAATGTAAAGGTGTTTTGCCAGCCCCAAATACCACGAATTCTGCATTTTCTCCTACGGCGACTGTCTGGCTCTGAGGCTGTCTGGAGATAAATGGAGCTCCGCTTCCGTTATAACTTATTCGTACAAGGGAACCTTGATTAGTTGATGTATTATCTCCGACCGAGCCATCTCCGATACCTGCCCTTTGCAGGTAGTATAGCTGGCCATCGTTAGTGACTCGAATGGCTACAAATCGATTGAAATTTGTACCAAATGTCTGTACGGAACCGTCTGCAGGATCTAAATAGAGAAGCTCACCACTGCAATAATCTGCAAAGAAATATTTCCCCCAATATTCTTCAGGGAAAGTATGTAGTTCTGATGGTGTATAAAAGGCAGCGCCAACTATAGCGCATCGCCCCTGATCATGTTTATACGCATATAAAGGACGTTCGTGATCTTCAGGTTCTGTCTGCCAGGATTGAGGATAACCTTCAATTGTTGGCCAGCCATAGTTTTTTCCCGGCTTTAACAGATTTACTTCTTCGTATTCACCGCCACCCACGTCATTAACAAGTATTTGTCCGGTTAGCGGATGCACATCCATGGAAAAAGGGTTCCGGAATCCGTAGGCATAGATTGCTCTGTTTGATCCGCTTAATGTATTGTAGTATGGATTATCTTCAGGAATAGAACCATCAAGATTGATTCGCATGATTTTCCCGAGTGTGTTGTTCATATTACCTGAGTTTGCAGCATAACCAACTTCTCCGACAGCTATATACAGCTTACCTGCACTGATGGCCATAGCGCCGCCATTATGAACGGAACCATTATTGATGTGATCGCTTTCGAAGAGAACTAATTCGCTGCCAGGCAGCGCATAATTGCCACTCGCAGTAAAACGGGAAACTCTGTTGTAACCGTTCGTGGCTGTATAAAATACATACAGATAGTTGTTGAAGTCGAAATCCGGATCCAGAATGATATTCTGCAGTCCTCGTTCATTATAATTGTCAGCATTAACCTGCAAAAAAGGATCGGGTTGTAAAACTCCTTCATAAATAACTTTGATTACTCCGTTTTTCTCCGCAACCAGAACCCGTCCGTCGGGAGTAATGGCAAGACTGACGGGGTCAATGTTTTCAAGTATTACCTGTTCTATAAATCCTTCCGGAAGATTGGCTGCGTGGCCTGCAGCCAGCCACCAACTCAGGAATACTGTCAAAAGTAAGCGTCTCATGATAATTGTTTTGTAATATAATTATGTTTGTTCGTTGTATGAATGTAGTATAGCTAATCCTGTATGGATGGTTAATAAATCGATTAGATTATTCATTTCATTATTAAAGTTCCCAGGAGAGTATGGATCACATTACAGGCGGGAGGTAGCTATCACATATTTTTTTGCAAAAATAGCTATCATATCATGAAATAGCAACTCAAAATTTTAAAACGGGAAACTGGTACCTGCCTTGGCGCAGTCTGTTGTTATAATTAGCCTGTTCCTCGAAAAATAGAATTATATATACTAAAAACATAACTATTTTTTGAAATAGGTCGTATTGTACTAAAATAATTATACCGGATTTCTGTTAAATAATGAAAAAAAAACAGACCGGCAAATAATAGTATGGCGTGGCCTATTCCCCTTTATTCCCTTAAGCGGTCGCGTTTCAATTTTAACAGATGGATTATAATAGGTAAAAGCAGATGTTGTTGATAAATCTGTTTTTCCGGGAATCTGCTCTGATAAGAAGTTGATATACTTGTTTCTGATTAAAACTAGATCCTAATGCTTATGTATGGCAGAATGATACTTTTGCTGGTATGGGTATTGTCGGGAGTTATATACCATAATTCCTATGCTCAATGCGGCCCGGAAGATATTACGGTAACCGATTGGTGCGAAAATACCTTTGCAAAATGGGAGTTTGATAATCCGACTCCTAATGCCAGCTATACCTGGTACAATTATAATGGAGCAACGTATACCCCGGCTGATCTGGATGCCAACGGCCATATTATCAAGCCGGGCTCCGTTCAGCTTGATTCATTAACTATACCGGAGTTTTATTCTCCTTTTCGGATCCGGGAAGCAGATCTGGCTAATCCTGCGGCAGGAATAGCTTTTACCTATGTAAAAAGGGTAAGGTATAATGCGGTCGACCTGCCCGCACCTGTGCCTGCCTTTTCAAACGGTTCGGGCGTTTTTGGTATGAATTTTTCCCTGTCTGAATCAGTGAGGCTAAACTCGGTCAAAGTACCGGTAATTCTGAATACTCCCGGCAAACAATATAAAATTCAGGTAATGGCCGGGACAACGGGATCTGCGATTTATTCTTTTTCAACCTTGTCAGCAACTCAGATAAGCGGAAATCGCTATATCATTGAAGTTCCCGTTAATCTGACACTTCCGGCGGGAAATCATACGCTTACGATTAATGCTAATCCAACAGGCGGTAGCGGTGTTTCTGTTGACGGCTTGTTATTTTCACCTCAGCAGCCTGCCGCGGAAGTAAAAGGGCCTTTGACTATAGGGGCTGCCTCTGCGAATGTTTCAGGTTCAAACTACTCAGTCATATATGATTGGGATTTTACAGTTACTTGTGCTCCGGTTAATACGCCTGCGGCAATGAAACAAACGACCGGTTGCTGTCAGCCACCTGCGAGTCTGGAGCTTTTATCGCTTAATTCCGACAAAAGTGCGATTGTGCATAATGGTTCTGAAAATGCCACGCTGATTGTTGGCTCAGGTGACCCTGCCAGCTATTTTGCCTGGTATCATAATGGTGTATTTGTTCCGGCAGCCAGTGGTATCGGACAGATAAATCATTCGACGAATCAGACCGGAACCTGGGAAGTCCGGGAGGTAAGAAACCAGACAGATCTTGATAATCCAAGCTGTTATGCATCCAGAAGCCTGATATTGCATGAACGCAGGATTTTTGCATCAATAGTGTCGGCTCCTTCCAATAATCCCTTATGTATCGGAGATCAATGGGTGTTGTCAGGTACCGGATCGAATAATCTTACCTGGTCTGCGGGAAGAGGTTCGCTTAGTCCTGCTACCGGCACATCAACGACTTATACAGCAACAGAAGTAGGTAGTACCACGATCACACTGACGGGGGAGATAATAACCGGCAATCTCATCTTAAACGGTGATTTTGAAAATGCGTCTCTTGATCAGTCGATTCCTACTGAAATGCCCTATGCCAGCAATCCGACCGGTACAGACGGTTCATATACGGTTACGGCAGATGCGCTGAATAACGGAGCCTGGGCTAATTCTGACTGGAATCTCAGTAATCAGCGCCCAACCGTTAAGGGTAATCCCGGAAGGTTTTTGCTGATCAATGGTACGGAAAATGCTACTTCCAAACCCTTGATATGGGGTCAAAATGTATCAGTAACGGCTGGAAAAGAATATGTTTTTTCCTTTGACATGACTTCTGTGTCGTATATCGTTTCCGATAATATGGCTCAGTCATATGGGAATACTCCCACAGCCCCCTGGCGAAATGTTGTTCTGGAGGTATATATTAATGGAGTGCTTCAGGGTACGGCAAGCACAGATTTCGCAGCAAATGGCGGTTTGGATGCTGTTGGAAAATGGATGAATCATACATTTACATGGACAGCCGGTTCTTCGGAAACTCAGGCAACCCTTGAGATTCGGCAGATTACACCCGCTAATGAGCCAAGAGGGTATGATTATGGACTTGATAATATAGCTTTTGGCGGATTTTCAGTCCAGACAGATGAAATAACTATTGGACCTGTAACGGATTGCTCTTCGATAACTGCATCTGCCAGTGCCTGTATTGATGATACACTGAGCGAGCTGACTGCAACCCTTACCGGTGGATTGGTTTTTGACCGTTGGGAAAATGAAGCGGGAGCGGTTGTTGGCACGGACAATCCTTTGCGGGTTAAATCAACAGAATCGGAAACGTATACGGCATATGCGTTTCTTGTTGCCGGAAATGTACTGGATAATGGAGACTTTGAGTCAGGCAATGTAGGCTTTATATCAGGATCTCCGGAATATTATTCGTATGTAACCAGCATGCCTTCCGGTGCGCACAATTCCTATGTGGTATCAGCTAATACGAATGCTGGCAACGGAGCATGGCTCAATCTGACACCGCCTGTTGGTGGCAGCAGAATGTTTTCGGCCGATGCGAAAGGCCCTGCTGGCCAGAAAATTATTGCCTGGACTTTTGAGGCGGAAGCCGGGAAGCAATTTTTGTTTTCTGGCTGGGCTGCAAACCAGCATATTGACTATCAGAATAACCCCAATAATAATACGCCTACCGGATGGATTGGTGTTTCTATTACAGCTGGTACGCCTAATTCCGCTACAGATCCTTTGCTGACGGATTTTGACTTGCCAAAAAACAATCTCTGGCATCAGCGTACCGCCATATGGACAGCCCCTTCTACCGGAACATTTACGCTTTATCTGAAGGATATGCGGGGATCCAATGGGGGAGGTAACGATTTTGTTCTTGATGACTTTTCATTGTCTCCTATAACGGGTATAATTAAAACTGCAACAGCTACCACCCCGGTTTGTAATCCGTGTCTGGGAATTGCTCCGACACTGGCAGATGCGAGTGTCTGCGGAGGAACAGCGTGTTTTACAATTGATACGACAGGTTCGACTGCCATAGATAATACCGCTTTTGAATGGTATGCGTCTGAGACGGGAGGAAGTATGCTAAGCAGTGCCGGCGGCCAGAATCCGTTTTGCGTAGATGTCACCAGTCTGACCAAATCCGGTTCGGATTATCAGGTCTGGGTAGAAGATAAAAGAATATATGGTGGTATGGTAGGAGCAAAGCCTGCCTGTTCGTACAACTACGATAATGTTGATAAATACCATCAGGAAATTGTGGTATATCGGGATATAACCCTGACAGAGCTGAAATTTATGGCTCAGGGTTACAGTCCCGGCAATAAGACTACAAGACTTCAGGTATACACCCATGATCCTTCCAGAAACAGTTCAAACGGCGGGCCTTCGAATACCATTTACAGACAAGATAATATCGGAGTGACGTATATGATCGCGGATCAGAATGTACCTGTCGAAGTTACTTATTCCCTGCCTGCCGGGTTTACACTGACAGGTTCACCGGAAGGGACTCGCTACTGGATCCGTTTGTCAGGAGGGGACCGTGTCGGAACGATTCTTAATTGCGGAGGTCTTCCTGTGACCGATAATGTACCGGATGAACAGATTATCGATTTGCGCAGAACGACGGACTATGGCAATAACCCTACGAGTAACAACTTCGGTTCTACCTATGATATTACGTTTGACTACAAATCAAAATTCAGCTGCGGGCGTTTTCTGCTTACAGTGCCGGATGTGGAGCATTGTCCCTGTGTTCCACCCGTATCGGTTGATATAAATCCGGCATTTGATAAAGATACCTTGTTGTGTGCAGGATCAAATCTTACCTTAAGTGCGAGTTATGAGCTGGCTTCCGGGCCTCTGAACGGATATACCTATACCTGGATAAAGAAGACAGGTTCTGTAACAGATACCTTACAGGGACCCCTGCCTTTGGCTTCGAGCCCTTTGAATGGAACGCTGACATATAATCTGAATACGATAACAGGATCTGATGCAGGCTTATATATATTGCGTGTTGAAGATGGAACTGCGGGAAGCAGCGCCTGTTTTGCAGATGATACGCTGGAATTGGTTGTATCTCTTCCAGTCGTTGCTGGTACAATCGGCAGCGATGAAACGATCTGCTCCGGCAGTGCGGCATCACTTATAGAAGGAATGACAGTACCGACTTCCGGAACCGGAACCTATTACTATAAATGGGAGCAGTCCGTTGATGGTACCACCTGGGCAGAAATATCAGGAGCGACTTTAGAAGATTATGCTCCGGGTGTACTGACATCTACGATGCACTATCGCAGAATTGATTCATCCGGCGTTTGTCCGGGAGTAGAAACGAATGCGGTTACCATAACCATTGAAGAGCCTGTAGTTGCCGGTACGATCGGCAGTGACGAGACAATCTGCTCCGGCAGTACAGCATCACTTATTGAGGGAGCAACAGCGCCGACTGGCGGAACCGGAACCTATTACTATAAATGGGAGCAGTCCGTTGATGGTACTACCTGGACTGCAATATCGGGAGCAACCTCAGAAGACTATGCTCCTGGCACTCTTACATCTACGATGCACTATCGCAGAATTGATTCATCCGGTGTTTGCCTTGGGGTAACAACGAATGCGGTTACGATAACCATTGAAGAGCCAGTTGTTGCCGGTACAATCGGTAGCGATGAAACCATCTGTTCCGGCAGTGCGGCATCACTTATAGAAGGAATGACAGTACCGACTTCCGGAACCGGAACCTATTATTATAAGTGGGAGCAATCCGTTGATGGTACCACTTGGACAGAAATATCAGGAGCAACCTCGGAAGATTACGCTCCGGGTGTACTGACATCGACTATGCACTATCGTCGGATCGATTCATCAGGTATTTGTCCGGGCATAGCGACGAATGCGGTTACCATAACCATTGAAGAGCCAGTCGTTGCCGGTACCATTGGTAGCGACGAAACAATCTGCTCCGGCAGTACAGCGTCACTTATCGAAGGAGCAACAGCGCCAACCGGCGGAACGGGAACCTATACGTACCAGTGGGAGCAATCCGCTGATGGCATGAGCTGGACTGCAATATCGGGCGCAATCTCGGAAGACTATGCTCCTGGTGCATTGACATCAACCATGCATTATCGACGTCTTGATTTGTCGGGCGCCTGCCCGGGTATAGCAACCAATACTATAACAATAACGGTAGAGGAGCCTGTTGTTGCCGGTACCATTGGCAGCGATGAAACGATCTGTTCCGGTAGTACGGCATCCCTTATAGAAGGAATAACAGCGCCAACCGGCGGAACGGGAACCTATACGTACCAGTGGGAGCAATCCGCTGATGGCACGAGCTGGACTGCAATATCGGGAGCAACTTCGGAAGACTATGCTCCTGGCGCATTGACCCCAACGACACATTTTCGAAGAATCGATTTGTCCGGAGTATGCCCGGAAGTGGCGACCAATATGGTCACTATAACTATAGAAGCGCCTGTTGTTGCCGGCACCATTGGTAGTGACGAGACAATCTGCTCCGGCAGTACGGCATCACTTATCGAGGGAGCGACAGCACCAACCGGCGGAACCGGAATCTATACGTACCAGTGGGAGCAATCCGCTGACGGCACGAGCTGGACTGCAATATCGGGAACAACTTCGGAAGATTACGCTCCTGGCGCATTGACCTCAACGACACATTTTCGAAGAATCGATTTGTCCGGAGTATGTCCGGAAGTGGCGACCAATATGGTCACTATAACCATAGAAGAGCCAGTTGTTGCCGGCACCATTGGTAGTGATGAAACAATCTGTGCTGGCAGTACAGCATCACTTATAGAAGGAATAACAGCCTCAACCGGCGGTACCGGCACTTATACGTACCAGTGGGAGCAATCCGTTGACGGTACGAACTGGGCTGCGATATCGGGAGCGACCTCGGTAGATTATGCACCCGGTACCCTAAGCTCAACGATGCATTACCGTCGAATCGATTTATCCGGAGTTTGTCCGGGAGTGGAAACGAATGCGGTTACTATAACCATTGAGGAGCCAGTTGTTGCCGGCACCATTGGTAGTGATGAAACCATCTGTGCTGGCAGTACAGCATCACTTATAGAAGGAATAACAGCCTCAACCGGCGGTACCGGCACTTATACGTACCAGTGGGAACAATCCGCTGACGGTACGAACTGGGCTGCGATATCGGGAGCGACCTCAGAAGATTATGCGCCTGGCGCATTGACCTCAACGATGCATTACCGTCGTATTGATATGTCGGGAATGTGTCCAGATGTGACGACCAATCAGATTACGGTTACAGTATTGCCAGTTGTCACTCCCGGAACTATCTCGGGAGAGGCTACAATCTGTAGCGGTAATACGCTGCCGGCTCCGATGACTGAACTTACAGCGCCTGCCGGAGGAGATGGAATTTATACCTATCAATGGCAATATTCTGCTGATGGACTGACAGGTTGGACATCAATATCCGGAGCTACATCGGCTACGTACAATCCGCCTTCTTCTCAGATGACTACGACGGTGTTTTACAGGAGACTGGATGGTTCTGCCGGATGTGAAGCGCAGCCGACCAATATACTGGAGATAACAGTCAACGCGGGTATTACTGCCGGTACTATTGGTGCTGATCAGGAAATTTGTTATAACACTGTTCCCGCAGCGCTGAATATGCAGACTGCTCCCGCCGGAATTACGTCCAATGCGGTAATTACCTGGGAACAATCTACAGATAATGGCCTGAATTGGGCAACGATTGCCGGGCAGTCGGGAGATAATTATATGTTCACTCAGCCTTTGACCAGCTCTGTGCTGATACGTAAGCGGGTTACAGATTCTTCGCTGCCATTGCCTTGTAATGTCGCTGTCACTCCTGAAATCAGCATATTGGTACAGGATGAATTGCTTGCCGGTACCATCAGCAATGATCAGGGTATATGTGCGGGACAACAGCCGGCCACATTGACTGGAAGCGCGGCTACCGGCGGAACCGGAACCTATAATTATCTGTGGCAGTCATCGGTCAATAATGGTGCAAGCTGGACAACAGCTACTGGTATCAATGATGGTGTAAACTATACTCCTTCGGCGCTGAATCAGACAACATGGTTCAGAAGGCTGGACAATGACGGATTGAGTTGCGGTCCTTTGACTTCCAACCATGTTGAAATCACCGTAAGTCCTAATCTGCCGGTGAGCGTTAGTATCACTGATCCGGGAGAGAACTGTCCGGGTACGCCGCTGACGTTTATTGCTACTCCGGTCAATGAAGGAAACAATCCTGTATACAGATGGACTGTAAACGGAGCAGATCAGGGTGTTAACAGTGCACAGTTTACAAGTTCATCTCTTGTAAGCAATGACCTTGTCCGGGTTGAGCTTGTCTCTTCCGAGCAATGCAAGACGGGCTCTCCTGCTGTGTCCAACACAGTAACGGTACGGGTTACTGCCGCGGTGACACCATCCGTTTCGCTGCCGGATCCCGGTACATTATGCGCCGGAGCTTCAACGACCTTTATCCCGGTGGCCAATGGCGGCGGAAACTCTACCTATGAATGGTATGTAAATGGCCAGATGGTAGCGACCAGTCATTATACAGCGCCATCCTTTACCTATTCATTTGCTGATGGCGATGAAGTGTATGTTGTGCTTCAGTCAAATCTGCCTTGCGCTACGCAGCCGACTGCGGTTTCCAATACTATACGAATGAGATTGCTGAATACACCTCAGCCGGTTATTCACGCCAATGATACAACCATTTGCGAAGGTGATCAGCTGGTGCTGACTACTACGTACAACAGCTCTGCAGGAAGGCTTACCTGGTATCAGGGCGGACAGGCGGTCGCTGTGAATACAGACAGGCTTAATATCTTGGCATCCGGGGTATTCAGAGTAGGAATTGATAATGGCGCATGTCCTGAAATGTATTCGGCAGAGGTGAGAGTCACGATCATAAACAGACCTGTCGCGGATGCCGGACCGGATATATATGTAAAAGAAAATGATCCTGTACAGTTGCAGGGAAGTGGCAGCGGAATCTATTTATGGAGTCCGGCGACCGGTCTGAGTGATCCGGCCAGCGCCAATCCGCATCTGACTGCTGAAAATACAATAACCTATACACTGACGGTGTCTGATCCGGGACAGAGATGCTTTGCAACGGACGAAGTAACGGTCATTGTTGAAAAAGCACTGGTGATCCCGAATGTGGTAACGCCAAACGGTGACGGCCTGAACGATGTCTGGGAAATAACCAATATAGAGGGATTCCCTGATGCGGTCATCAAGATATTTAATCGTTGGGGTACGCTGGTTTGGGAATCGCACGGGTATCGTAAGAGCTGGGACGGAACTAATTACCGCAACGGCCAGTTGCTGCCGGACGGAACCTATTTCTATGTCATTGAGCTGAACAGCAGTGTGTTCCCTGAGCCACATACCGGATATGTACAGATTCTTAAATAGTAAAACAATGGTAAGACCGCTAAAAATGATGAAATGCAGTGATTTACCAGGGAGTATCGTTTCCGGACTCCTGAGGAATCGGGTACTGACAATGATTTTGTGCATCGTCTTTATGGCTGGTTTTCTGCCCGACCTGAAAGCCCAGCAAAGACCGCAGTATACGCAGTATATGGTCAATCCCTTTCTGCTGAATCCTGCCGTGGCTGGTACGGAAGACTTTACGGATATCCGGGCCGGTTACCGCAAGCAGTGGGTTGGTTTTGAAGGGGCTCCCCGCACCATGTTTGTGAGTGCTCATACCAACATAGGGAAAGAAATGGTGATGAACAACCGTACCAGGAAAAAGCGAACGGGTTTTCACGGGATTGGAGCAGTCATTGCCAATGATGCCATTGGTCCGACATCGACTACTGTGATGAACCTGGCGTATTCTTATCACCTTCGCTTGAATAAAACGCTCTTTGCCTCCCTGGGAGCAATGGGCGGGCTTCAGCAGTATTCGCTGGATGGAAACAAGCTATATGCTGCCAATCCCGGAGATCCTCTGGTCAGTAGTTATACCAATGCATCTCTGGCCGATATCAATACCGGCTTCTGGCTGTACTCCGATAAGTTTTATGTAGGAGGTTCGCTGGTCCAGATTATGCCACAGCGGCTGTACAGCCAGCAGGACAGGTCTATATCTAAAGGAAGACTGGCCCAGCATTACTTTATTACCGCAGGGTATAATATTCCCATGGGATCGGATTTTAGCCTGATTCCATCTATTATGTTCAAGTCAGTGGCTCCGTCGCCGGTTTCGTTTGATATCAATACCAAAATACGTTACGGCGATTTCTTATGGGCCGGTATATCGTACCGGAATACCGACGCGATTGCCATTATGGGTGGAATTATACTCAATAATACCTTTGAAGTAAGCTACAGCTACGATTATACAACCAGCGCTATCAGTGTAGCCAGCGGGGGATCGCATGAGGTAATAGTAGGATACAGACTCAGAAAGCGGACACAGCTTGTATGTCCTTCACATTTCTGGTAGAAAATTGATAATCGGTGTCTTCAAAGCGGTCGCAATGTGTCTTTATTTCCCATTGTGGCCGCTTTTGTTTGGATCCGGAACCCACCAAGGGTTTGTTTGACGACGTAAAAGAACCCTTGGTGGGTGGGGGGTAGCTGCTCATGGGCAGACAAACGAAAACCCCCAAGGTTTTGTAGGCGACGAATAAAAAACCTTGAGGGTTTGATTGGGTAGAGATGGTTGGTTGTTGGTCATAAGATTAACAATGGCAGGAATGCTGTCACTGGTTTACAGTGAGTATTACATTGCCTTTCTTATGTCCCTTATCCACATATCGGTGTGCTTCAACTATTTCATTCAATGGATAAACTCTGTCTATAACAGGTTTTAGTATGCCGTTTTCAGTAAGCTCTTTGAGTGTAATCAGGTTTTCTTTGCATACCGCACGTTCGCCCGGGTTTCCATCGTCAACGGATATAAACCTTCCCTTGGTGCTCAAAGACTTTTTGTAGTGCAGATGTGCACTCTTTTTCTTCCCGACAGCATCAAACAGTAAATCATAGCGTATCCCGTTATCTGTAAAATTTTCTTTTGTATAATCAATTACTGTGTCGGCTCCTAAAGACTTGACCAAATCTAAATTTGTAGTACTGCACACACCTGACACATCGGCTCCAAAATGTCTGGCGAGTTGTATGGCCGATGTGCCGATTGCTCCGGAAGCTCCGTATACGAGTACTTTTTGGCCCTTTTGAATAGCTGCTTTTTTTAGATAATATAATGCCAGGGTTCCGCCAAACGGAATTGCGGCAGCCTCTTCAAATGAGGTATTTGATGGCATAAGCGTTATCGCGCTGTTTTCGGGCAGGCATGTATATTCGGCATATGTTCCGAAGCGCAGGAATGTATGCGCATATACCTTGTCGCCTTTTTTAAATTGCTTTACATTGCTGCCTGTGCTTTCAATTTCTCCTGATAGTACCAATCCCAATATTGGTTTTCTCGGTTTGGTCAGGCCTAAGGCCAGACGGGCAGGAATCCACATTGTGGCAGGAAGGTTAAAGCTCCGGATGATACAATCACTTGCTGTTACTGAGGTTGCAACTATTTTTATAAGTACTTCATTGTCTTTGGGGCTGGGTTTTGCTATTTCCCTGACCTGAAGTACTTCTGGTGATCCGTATTTGGTGCAAATAACTGCTTTCATTTTTTCCATATAGTCTATTATTATGGTTGCCTGCCTCAGTTGGTCATATGACCAATTGGATTATGGAGATCAAGCAGCCTTTTTTCCTGTTGTTGAAAGGACGTTATAATTTCTAAAGTTTTTATTATAGTTGATAAATACTTGTATGTCATTGGTATGTGGAGATGATTGGTTGTTGGTCAATAAAACCAGCAATGGCAGGAAACTGCTTCAATGAATCCTGTTAATCAAACGGTATCCCCATAATAAACTGCTACCGAAAGTTTAATTCAACACTGGCTTCATTTTTTGTCTTACAGACAAAACGAAGCCTTAGTTTTTATGTGCAGTTGTGGTCTAAGCTATTATTTGATGATAATTACTTCTGATTCCGATCTTCTATACATAAATATTTTGTCAAACTCTGTTTCGATATCTTTTTCAATCCTAACCTTGTCAACATAGCTATAGAAATCAGCGCCTTCTCCAATAACTAGCCATTGTTGATCACATGCTTTATAGTTGACCAATGCCTTGTTTTTTTTGCTTAAAATTGAACATAAATTATCATCTGTGAAATCTGGAACGACTCCACCTTTAGATTCTCGGTGACTCGATATTTCCAAAATATCATATCTGCTCATCCGAATCCTTGATATGCCTTTGGGTAATTTTCGATAACCTTGAGAAAGAAAATGTTGTCGAATATGAAGAGGTGCTTGATTCCAATCTACATCTAATTGCTCTATAGCTTTGGATTCATGATTCAAGCTCCCAAATTCATTAACACAAACTTCAACTATTCTCTCAATTGTCGAGGCAATCATATTTTGTCTAATAGGATTTTTAATATCAAGTTCAATGGCCAAATGGAACTTAAAAGGTATTTTATCTTTCAGATTTTCAATGACTTTTTTATTAAACTTAATTTGGTGTTCACTTATTTTCATTAAGTTTTCATCGTATATACATTCCGTCAATTCAATACCGATGGTACTTCCGGTGGAAGTTGTAAAAATAACATCAGGTTTATCATCAAAATAAGCAGTCCCTAATGGCATACCTTTATAGCTTTCCTGAAACATATTAAATAGACACTTTTCTTCATGCTTTGTCATATAGAGAAAGACTAAATAGTGGCAGGGTGTCTTTTACAATTGCACATAACGTTTTGGGGATTTGCGATGGTGGGGCAATCGAAGCACGAATCTTCAATTTTGTATAAAAGTTGAACCGAAGAACAACTGTTGAACTTTGCAGTTTTGCCCTATCGCAAAACCCTTGTTAGCGGTTGCTTTTCTTTCACGCCATTACAGAAACCATTGTCAAAACTGTTTCAGCGAATTTCTGTTCACCAATAATTTTTATTTTGTCTTTCACTTGTTCTGGTCGCCAACTTTTTGAAAACAATTTCCACGCTGTGTCGGGGTCAATAATAATTTCTGTCGTTGGTGCTTGTATGTAATCTTTAGTCAATATCCACTTGCTTTCGTTTCGGGTCAAAAACCACGAGCCACCAATGTCCGATGAAACAGTAACTTTTATTATTGTGCCATTTTCTGCTTCCATTTGTCTGAAAGTATGCGGAAGAGCAAGCATAAAAATGTCAATGAATGGATAATATAATTCACGGGTCATTAAGCCGGGTTTGCCAACTGCATCCCTGATTTGCTGTTGATGCAACCATTTCTCTGTGTATTCACGGGCAATTTCCATCCAATTTTTACTTTCTGTTTCGCCTGCCCAATCTACCGCTAAAACAGATTTGTCAAGAGGATTTAGTGATTTGAAATAGTCGCAAAATGGTTTTCCTGTTAACTCTAAAAGAAAAATGAGCATTTGAGGGCTTACTTGCTTCATTGCTTTAACCCAATCAGCGTTAAGTCTGTTTAGAAAATCTATCAAGTCCTGATAAGAATTAACGACAGGCTTTTCGCCAAAAAAATTATCTCTAAGAATAGAAACTACACGAATGTTTCCGTCAAGTAGATGAGCGGAAACATCTTTTACTGTCCAAAGTTTGGCAACTGTCTGTTTCTGCCACTCGTCATTTGTCAAAGATTTCAACAATTCAAGTAGGTTCTTGTCAAGAATTGGAAGTAGGTCAACCACATCAATTGGTATGTCTTGTCTATTCGTCATAATATGTTTGTTCGCTCGTCATAAAGTAACCGCTAACTTTCAAATATACGCAATAAGCACCCTTATACTGTAAAGTTATATTTGTGCTAATTATTTAATTACAAGTATGTTATAATTGAATGTACAATTGTGTATTTTTGATATTTTTTCAATTCAATATTTCTTTTACGCAATCTCCCCCAAAATCTACCTTCCCATCCTCACTTCACAAATCACTTTGACCAGATCACGCAGCATTTCTACCCGGCGGGCGAGCCAGGTGAGGTCCTGCAGGCTGATGCTGTAGTCCGGGCATCGATATAGGCTCGGCAGAGTAGCTCATATCGGACTTTCTGTTCCGGAATATCAATGGGAAATATCACTTTAAACCGCTCGTGAATGCGCTGTGCCTGTTCACCGAGTTCCTTGAGGGAATGTGTCTTGGGCCGGTAACCGGTAAATACCAGAATCAGGGCAACATAATAGCGCTCAACGGCCTGATGAAGCTCAAATACAGCAATTTTCAGATAATCGGAATCTTTATTGCCCTTTTGGAAGTTGGACTCATAACTTTCGTAAAACATCCCGGTACTTTTGTACCAATGTCCGAAATCCTCTCTGGCTTTGGCCAGTGTTTCCGCTTCACTGAGCGTGCGCGGCGGGTTGAGGCGATATTGGCCGCTGTCGTGGAGCAATATACCTTCTTTGTATATATCGATGTAGAAATAGCTGTTGCGTCGCAGCTCCTGGTTTACATCTTTTATGCCTTCGTGTATGAGGCTGACCGGTGTACCCTTGGTCATATGCCGTACTTCCCGCTCCATCTGATGCCAGCGGTCTCTGGCTTTATTGTCCAGATTGTGCCCGGAGATGACCAGTATGTCAAAATTGCTGGGGTACTGGTATATGATGCCGTCTTCGGTATATTCGTCGCGGATAGCCTGCAGCTGTTCCTGCTTGTGTAGAGGTAGAAAATCGATACTGGTTTTCACTGCGCCAAAAAATGTCTTAGGTGAGCAAATATAACAAAAAAACGTTCTGTTGCCAGTGTCAATATGCCAGCAATCAGTACAATAGGGCAGAGGTGTGCTCCAACAGAGCAACTATGCGGAGGCATCGGATTGCCTGGCAGTCTTGTCCTTGCGGTGGTATAGGATGTGTTTGGCAGCATGTGCTTTATGTGAAAACCAGACCGGGCGCTGACAAATGCTTAAAAAATGAAACCTGAAACCCGTCTGAGCCTGTATGTAGTACATCAGGCTTGTACAAAGATAGTTATCGTATGTCAAAGAGACAAAGGAATCGTTCAAAAGAAGATACGCTTCAATATTGACCGCGATATGTTGTAATGCTTTTCGTAGTCAATATTTTTTTAATATATTTATTAATCGAATATTTATACATTTCTATCTACTTTTATCAATTGTTTAACTTTTAAGTTTTTTGCATGAAACGATCTTTACTACTGTTTTTTTTAATGGTGATTTTGTTGCCGGCAATAGCCCAGAAATCGTCCGTTTATTCATTAAGGTTTAAATCCGGCGATTATCTGCCGGCGCTGAACAATGGCAATCTTAAGATTCCACGCGAAGCTGTGAGATCCCGGAGGGCGTTTATGTTGGTCCAGTTTTTTGATTTGCCAACCCAAAAAGAGCATGATAAGCTAAAAGACGCAGGAATCGAACTTCTGGAGTTTATTCCTCCCAACGCTTATATGGCTTCAATTCCGGTGAAAGTAGCCTCTACAAGTCTCGAGGACTTTAACATACGAAGTATTGAACCGATTCAGGCCAGACATAAGATTGTTATGGAGCCGCGTGATGAAGCGGATACAGGTAAATCGCCTGTCTGGAATGTCGTATATTTTAAATCGGAATATGCGGACCTGGTACGCGGGGAACTGATTTTGGCAGGAGCCAGAATTGTTGATGAGCTGCCAGAGTTTAATGTTTTTACAATAGAAATCGCCTCCGATAAAATAGAGCGTGTGGCGGAGATTATCTATGTATCCTCGGTTGGACTGGTGGACAAGGAACCAGAGCCGGACAACTTAAGCGCCAGCAACGCTTCCCGAACCAATATAGCGAGATCGGGTATTTCCGGAACAAGAAACCTCAGAGGGAATGGCATTATTGTGGGAGTAGGAGACAGTTTTACAGGGCGTCTTCACGCGGATATCCAAAACAGGGTAACGGAAGATCTGAGCGTATTAGATCTGAGCCTGCACGGGTCTCACGTAACGGGAACTCTGGGAGGAAATGGAAATATCAACCCGAAGCATATGGGAATCGCGCCGGAAGCGACGTTCGTCTTTACTAATATGAGCAATATTGTTACCAACATGTCGACCTACTATACTGTAGACAGTGTTCGTATTACGAATAATTCATATGGCACTCCATACGATGGTTCGTATACCATAAATAGTCGTAATATCGACTTACAGCTCGCGGATTCGGCCTACGATGAACTATTGCATGTATTTTCGGCGGGTAATGAAGGAAACCGCGGATTTAATTCCGTTAATTATGGATACACGGCAGGGAAGAATCCATTGGTGGTTGGCAATATTGACCAACATGATGTTATTGCCCCCAGATCGAGCCGGGGACCCGCGAAGGACGGGAGAATAAAGCCGGAGATTGTGGCTTCCGGTACAGAAATCGTATCGACGTTGTATAGATCATCATATGGTGCAAATACAGGAACCAGCATGTCTACGCCCGTGGTGACCGGAACGGCCGCGTTAATGTATGAGCGGTATAAGCAATTGCATGGAGGCATGAACCCCAATTCCGGCCTGATAAAAGCCTTGTTGTGCAATACAGCGGACGATTTGGGCAACGCCGGACCTGATTTTACCTATGGATTTGGAAGCGTCAATATAAGAAGGGCGTTGAAAGCTATGGAAAATGGCGATTATATGTCGGATATACTGGGAGCGGGTAATACGATTTCCTATTCTCTTACAGTACCCGCCGGGGCGGCGGCCTTAAAGGTAATGTTGTACTGGAAAGATCCCGCCGCTGCTACCAACGCCGCGATAACGCTTGTCAACGATCTAAACCTGTCGGTAACTACTCCCTCGTCCATAGTATATCTGCCCTGGGTGTTGAACCATGCTTCCGGTATGGAGAATAATCCGGCTACGAGAGGCGTCGACAACCGAAATAATATAGAGCAAGTAACGATTGACGCTCCTGCCGGCGGGACGTATACCGTCACGATTGATGGAACGGGTATGGCTACAGGTGTTCAGGAGTTTTTTGTCGTGTATGAGACGATCGCTTCTGAAATAGTGGTAACCAATCCATACGGGGGGCAAACGTTTGTGCCTGGCGATACCCTGACTTTGTTATGGGATGAGTCTGCAGGGGGAGCCGTAACGATTGATTATACAGTAAATAATGGCAGTACATGGACCAATATCGCGTCGGGAATACCCGCAGGACAACGCTATTATGATTGGGTGACGCCCAATATGACTACAGGCGAGTTCAAAATAAGGATTAGCAATGGGGCTTATACGGGAATTAGCGCGGGTGCTTCATCCATTATGGAGGTTCCGCAAAATCTTTTGGCGACGGCGGGCTCCGGGGATAGCGTTTTATTAAGCTGGGACCCTGTAGGGGGAGCCGATTCGTATGATGTTTATTATTTAAGGACTTCGGATCAGAGCATGCAATATGCTGGTAATACAGCTGCTGCAAACTATGTGATAGCGGATATCCCCAGTGAGGGTACCTGGTACAGTGTTCGGGCGAAGAATAATGCGGGAGCTGTCGGGTATCGGGCGGAAGCCGTACAAGTGGAAGTGGTTTCTCCGGAAGATATCCTGGGTCCGGATTGCGTATTGACGGATGAGCTCCTGGAACTTACGCTTAATCCAAACCTGAGGAATGACGCGACCGGTTATTCATGGTGTCTTGGAAACTCGTCCTGGTGCTATGAGCATGTAACCGGTTTTATGACACTGCCTGATGAGCCTTATAAGGTGCTGGCTAAAACTCGTCCATCCTTTTCATCAGGCAACTTCTGCGTCAATGTGACATACGCGTCTTCTCCAGCCCAGCGCTATTGTACTTCTCTTAGTACTTGCAGTCCTTTCAGATTGGGTGAGGAGGAAGTTCTTGTTTCGGAGCTAAAGGTAATTCCCAATCCATCCAGCTATGGATTTACCATACAAACAGGCAAAATTATCGATGGGATTAGTATTACAAACGCTATGGGCGGGGAAGTATACAGGAGAGCAGGTATCAATTCTCCCGAACTCTCAGGAGTAGGAGTTGAGCTGAGAGAAGGGGTATATTATTTGAAGGTCCGGTATACGGACGAGACGGCGGAGGTTGTTAAGGTTGTAAAATCCCGCTAGCATTGCCGCCAGCGATCCCGGATTCCTGGCAGATAAGGCTTACCTTCTAGTGTAAGCCTTATTTTTTTCAATAATCCCAGATTAGAAAAGCTTAATATTGGTCGTAGCACCCGAGCGGATCGTGAAATTCCGGACATCAGTAAAGCGGCTGCCACGGGCCTTTTTGGAACGGAATACCAGCTTGTAATTGCCCGGTTGCATACCGATACTGGTCTTGCTGTTTTCGTTTTCCAGATTGTAAATCCATTCCTGTTCTCCGTTGTCATTGATCTTGTAGATGCTGCCGTATCCCGGAATATTGTCCAGTATACTCAGCATACCGGGAGCTTCGATCTGTATGGTGGTCGTTTTGCTTTGCTGGACTGCTACGTTTTTAAGAATGGTTCGGGGCAATGTCAGTATTTCAACATCGTACGCGCCGGTGATGTAGCGATCAAAGGTGTTTGAGCGTTGCACATTGAGCGTGGTTCCGTTTTTACTCCGTACGATCATCTTCAGCTCCTTATATTCTTTGAAGTCGCTTTTGAAATTAAGTACACCTTGCGGACTTTTAATCCGAATGATGTTGTCTTTGCCGCCTTCGAGATATACACCTTTACGTTCAACCGGCGGAATGGTGTTTACGATGACGTCATAGGTCAGCACCGGATCGATCTCTATGGCGTCGGTTTTTCCGTTATCGTCAAGAAAATGAACAAAATCATAGACCGGTTGCCCTGTTACACTATTGACAAAGGTCACGTTGACATTGGTTTCTCTGGGCTGGTTTGCTTCATTGAGCAGCTCCACCTTTACGGATGTTTTGGCAAAGGTTTGTTTCATCACTTTGTCCAGTACCAGCCGAAAGGTTTTACTGTCGTTTGCGTCAAAGTACTGCCCCATGCAGGAGAATGCTTTGTCAAAGGTAGAGTTGGCACCGATGCCGATGATAAAGGGCTTCAGGAAGATATTCTTCTTTTGGAGTGCAACAGATATGGCGCAGGGATCGCCGCCACAGGCCTCGATGCCGTCGGTAATCAGTATGAGGACGTTTCTGCTGTTAGGGTCCTTGGGAAAGTCTTCGGCTGCCTGTAAAATGGAATGGGCGATCAGGGTAGTCCCTTTGGGATCGACTGACCGGATCTTCCTGATTATTTCGTCATGGTTGCCGGCTCTGAACGGAACTTCAAGCTTCGTATCCTTGCAGTCGTTTAACCTTCGGTCGGACTGATGTCCGAAAATTCTCAACGCGACTTCCAGCTTTGGCTGATTGCGAAGGGAGTCGACAAGGTTGGAAAGGATTTCTTTGGCTACAACAATTCTGGTTCTTCCGTCCATGACATCATACATGGAGCCGGAAGCATCCAGAATAAACAGGATGCGTGTAGTAGGCGGAGGGGGAGGAGCCGGTTGCTGGCCGGCACTGTCATATACGGATATAAACAAGAATACCGGTAGAAGAATCAGTATTCTTCCAACCGGTATCAATGTCTTTTGAATAATAAAAACCGGGAATATTCTTGCTGATATAACTGATAACCATCGTCTGGTATCAGTTTTTGCAGGTAAGCTGTATGCTGATTTTTTTTTATTCAATATGCTAAATTTTTATGTTTTAATAATCCCCCAGGGTTTCCTGAAGCTGATCCAGAGCAAGTGCGCATTCTGCATCATTAGGAGCGACTCCGTGCCATTTGTGTGAACCCATCATATAATCAACTCCGTATCCCATTTCTGTACGCATAAGGATCATCACAGGTTTTCCTTTTCCGGTCAGTGTTTTTGCGTATTCGAGGGTTTCAACAACGGATTTCATATCATTACCCTTTTCAAGCTCAATGACTTCCCATCCAAATGCTTCATATTTGGCTTTAAGATTGCCAAGGGAAACTATTTTGTCAACAGGCCCGTCGATTTGCTGACCATTGTAATCAATGGCTGCAATCAGATTGTCTATCTTATTGTGAGCGGCATACATGGCTGCTTCCCAGATCTGACCTTCCTGCTGTTCTCCGTCACCCATAAGAACGTATACAAGTCTGTCATCGCCGTTTAGCTTTTTGGTCAGCGCAGCTCCGCATCCGACAGAAAGTCCCTGTCCTAATGAACCGGATGCCATTCGTATGCCCGGAAGTCCCTCTTCTGTGGCAGGATGTCCCTGCACACGGCTGTTGATATCTCTGAATGTTCCGAGTTCCTCCACGTCAAAATAGCCTGATCGGGCAAGGCAGCTGTACCAGACTGCTGATATATGTCCATTGGATAAGAAGAAAAGATCTTCATTCTTCCCGTCCATGGAGAAATCAGGATTATGCTTTAGTATGTGAAAGAAAAGAGCGACAAAATAGTCTGCACAACCCAGTGATCCGCCCGGATGTCCGGATGCTCTGCAATGTACCATACGTATAATATCCCTTCTCACCTGAGAGGCGATTTTTTCGAGTTGTTCTATATCGGCTTTTGTTTTGACAGCTTCCATATTGTAATATACTATTCGGGTATTTATTTTATAATCTGACTGATATGATTTTTAGTGTCTACTTTTCGGATGACTTCGGCTATTTTGCCTTCTTCATCGATCACGAAGGTTGTCCGGTTGGTTCCCCAGTATGTTTTTCCGTAAAGTGATTTTTCTGCCCAAACACCGTACGCTTCATTGATTTTGGTATCGGTATCAGCAATCAGGCTGAACGGGAGATTATATTTATCGATAAATTTTTTGTGGGATTTTTCATTGTCTTTACTAATGCCAAGTACAACAAATCCCTCTTTCAGAAGCTGGTCGTAATTGTCCCTCAGGTTGCATGCCTGAGCCGTGCAGCCCGGTGTATCATCCTTTGGGTAGAAATACAGTACAACTTTTTTCCCCCTGAAATCAGAAAGCTTAATCTGCTCTCCGTTCTGATCAATTCCGGAAAAATCCGGAGCCATATCTCCTGGTTGTAAACTCATACTAATTCTTCAAATTTAAAATCAAAGGTACATTTTTTTTTATTATGCCTTTACTTTATTTCAGTTTCAAGTAGTAGTTGCCCTTCCAGAAAAGCTTCCAGTTTGTCTCCTATGCTGACCGGGCCAACACCCTCAGGGGTACCGGTAAATATAAGATCTCCTTTTTTTAGTGTGATGAATTGTGAGATAAATGATATGATTTTTTCGAACGGGAAGATCATATCTCTGCTGTTACCTTTTTGTACCTGATTACCATTCCGGTTCAGAGAGAAATTAATACTTCTGAAATCAGAAAAGCTTTCTGCCGCGATGAATGGACCTATCGGGGCACTGTCATTAAAACCTTTGGCAAGTGTCCAGGGAAGCCCTTTATTCTTTAATTTGTTTTGTAAGTCTCTTGCTGTAAAATCAATACCAATACCAATAGCGTCAATATACTTATGAGCAAATTTTTCGGCAATATGCTTTCCTTCTTTTCCGATTTTCAGAACCAGCTCGACTTCGTAGTGGATATTGTCTGACCAAGCAGGAAAATAGAAGGGGGCGTTACCTTTTAAAAGTGCAGTATCCGGCTTCATGAATATGATTGGTTCTTCGGCCGGCTCATTACTTAATTCTTTGGCATGTGCCGCGTAATTGCGGCCTACAGCTAAGATTTTCATACGTCTACAACTATAGAATGAAACTGGAATTGCTTGTAAGATGCAAATGTATTGTTTTTTTCCTGAATCGAAAGAAAGTTTGGGATGCCGGAATAGAAAATTAACAAAGCATCGCTCATGGTGTTTTTAGAAAGAATAAAAGGATTATGAAGAAAAAAATTGCCGGCTTTATTTCTATCATTAGTCTGATCTGGATGACTGATTGCAGCAGAGTGCCTATTACAGGAAGAAAACAGTTGAATCTGCTGTCAGAGCAACAGATTCTGGCCATGTCAGCTGAGCAGTACAACGGATTTCTGAAAGAAAACAAGGTGATAACCGGTACAACGCAGGCCCGCTGGGTGGATGATGTAGGAGCCAAGATCGCCAATGCTGTAGAGTTATATTTCAAGGAGCAGAAGGATAGAAAACGTCTGAAAGGGTATAACTGGATGTTTAAGCTGGTAGAAGATGAGAATATTAATGCCTTTTGTCTTCCGGGAGGTAAAATTGTGGTATTTACCGGTTTATTTAAGGTAGTAACCAGTCCGGACGAACTTGCGGTGGTGATTGGCCACGAAGTTGCGCATGCTGTTGCCCGCCACGGAGATGAGCGGATGAGTCAGAGCCTTGCTGCACAGCTGGGTGGGGTGGCTCTTGCTACCGCTCTGAGAGAAAAGCCTCTGATTACCCAGCAGCTGTTTATGGCCTCATATGGATTGGGAACTCAGATAGGAGTGCTGTTGCCCTACAGCCGTATGCAGGAGACAGAAGCGGACAAGCTGGGGCTGATATTTATGGCAATGGCTGCTTATAATCCTGAAATAGCTCCTGCTTTCTGGCAAAAAATGGACAATGCTTCTCACGGACAGTATCCGCCTGAGCTGCTTGCAACGCACCCCAATCCTCAGAAAAGAATTGAGGATATTAAAGCCTTCATGCCCGAAGCAATGAAATACTACAGGCCCAAAGAGTATAAATAAACAGAATCAGGTGTATGATTCTGTTTGCAGGGTTATATAATTGCTAGTCAGGAGAAATTTAGAAGCTTAATGCTCAACGATTGCAGCGTGACAGTCAATGGCGTCAGATTTCAACAGCTGGAATACATTTACCTCATCAGGGTTGCGCTTCCTGAGCGCTCGAAGGTATTGCCATCCTTAAATTTCCCTTTGACGAGATAAGTATATACATCTGCTTTCAGCGTAGTACCGGAGTTATTGAGCTGGCCATTCCATCCTTGCTTGGCAGCCTCTTCCATATTACTTGTTTCGTATACGATTTGTCCCCAGCGGTTGTATACCACAAAGGTAAAATCATCAGGAGCCAGGGTTTCGGAAAACACCATCAGAGATCTGTTTTTCTCATTGGAACTGAAAGGGGCAAATACATTGGGTACAAAAACTATATTCTCCCTTGGTTTGACATAGTTTATAAACAGCACTTCATAGGTTGCAACAAGAGGGTTTTCGGCACAGGATCCGGTCACGACTGCAGTAAAGGTAATCAGTCCTGAATCGGCTGGTACCGGAGAGTATACCGGATTTGAACTGGCAGGATCATCAAAGGTGCCTTTTCCTGTAGTAGTCCATGTAAACAGGGGTGTTGAATCATCCGTTTGGGCCTCCAGGCTAAACTCTTCATTATTCATAGCGTTTGATTCTGCGGAGATTACCGCATATGTGGCCGGGTGCTTGATGATTACCGACTTAGGAGCGGAAGAAGAGCATCCGGCCATTGGCTCACGAACGGTAAGTGTATACTTTCCTTCATCGGAAGTTATATAGTCTTGCTGGGTGGATAGTATGTCTCCTGCTGTATTTTTCCATTCGTAGGTCAGGTCAGCGGACTTTACTATCGGAGTTATTACAGCCTCACCGCCTTCGCATATGGATGTATCCTGCGAAGAGAAAGCGAGGTACGGATTATTGACAATGGTTACAAGAATGTTTTCGGTATTGCCCGGGCATTGTACACGCGCATCTTCAATCCGTACGGAAAAGATTTTTGTGCCGGTTTCTCCGGCAGCCGGAGTATAGGTTGGCTGTTTGGAGTGATCCGACAGAGATGGCCCGGTCCATTTATAGGTAAATACACCGGTTCCGCCGGATACATCCGGTTCTGCAAACTGTACAGAGTTGCCGGCGCAGACAAAGTAATTCCGTGTTGATTCCGAATATTGAATAGAAGGTGTCTCATACACATTGATATCAATTTTGTCAAAAACAGGACATCCTCTTTCGTCTGTAACCTCAAGCCGTACTTCAGGAACGCTCAGATTTCCAGATCTGGTTATATTAAGCACATTGGTCTGTGCCTGTACGCCTGATATGGACTGAAGAGTCTGGTCATCATTTACCCATCTGTAGGAATAGGGGGGCTGCCCACCGGTTATTCTGGCATTGAGCTGTACACTTTTTTGTTCGCATATATTCAATACAGAGCCTTCCTGTATATCTACACGCATATCCGGAGTTTTTACGGTGACATAGGAAGTGTCCCTGCATCCCTGAGCATCGGTCACTACTACAGAATAGGTGATGGTATCCTGAGATATGGGAATAACCGATGGGTTGGGCAACGTAGCACCGGTCAGGTTAATTTCCGGAAACCATTTGTAGGAATACGGAGCCTGCCCGCTTGTACCACTGACCTGAAGCGTAACAGGATCAAGTCCGCAGGCGGATGTATCACTGAAGGCAACCTCGGCTTTGACCTGGTTGGCATACCAGTACACATTGGCATTGGTCGTAGCCTCGCAGAAATACTGGTTGTATACCGTAACCCTGTAATTGGTGGAAGAGGTCTTGGGGGTATGTTTAACGGTAGCCTCACTGTTATTGGGAATAGCTCCCTGACCTACGATGCTCCACCGGAAATCATACAGGCCGCTTCCGTCGTCATTATTAATCACGGCTTTTAAGGTAGCTTCTCCTCCCTCACATATATAGGTATCGGGGATTTCCTCCAGCTGTGGTAATTCTCTTTCTATCACTTCGATCGTATCGCTAGTGGAACAAACGGTCGAACTTACTTTAAGGATATATGTGCCGGGAGATTGTGCATTAAGGTAGTGGCCGACAGGTTGTTTAGGCTGGGAGGCCGGTTTTATCCATTGAGGGGAAAAGCCTGCTTCAGAATTGCCATAGGTAAGATCCGGATTTGCCAAAATCAGCGCCTTCCCCGGACACAATGATGTATCGGAAGGGAGGTTGATTACTGGTTTTGGTACTACGAGAATCTGAAAGGTATCTCTTACTATACAGTCATTATTGTTGGCGCTTACATATAAATACAGATCCCCTTCGGAAGTTGGGACATCTGTTCTTTTTACAGTAACCGAAGATGTCGTGCTCAAAGGTGAATCTGGAGCAAAAAACCATTTGAAATTGGTAAAAAGGGAAGCGTTAGTGGTAGTAAGCATTTCATTATCACAGAAGACAAGTGTTTTTACTACCAGAGTACCAGAAGTTTTTATTGACATTCTTGTTACCGCCCTTAGTGAGATTTCTATTTTGTCTTCTCTGCCGTCACTGGCTTTTACCGAATATATACCGGCATTGGAAACATTGATTTCATTGAATCCGGCCGGAAGACTGATATCTCCCGGCAGAGTCCATGTAGGATTAATGTTTGCAGCCGGATTGGCGCAGTCTTCTGCTTTCATCAGTACTGTTTCACCCGGACAGATCTCCAGTTTCTTTATGCCATTGACCTCTATAGGAGTATATCCCTCCGCTCTGATACATATCTGAGCGTTGAGAGGGATATACAGTATGGTAGCAAGTATGACACAACAGAGCTTCTTCATATACAGTCAGTTTCTGTGGGTATATATAAATACCCGTTTAACGGATGATGGTAACCAGCCCCTCTTTCTGATAGGATTTGCCATCATTGATTCCTATGTACGTGATCAGGTACGGATATACGCCACTTGGCATCGGCTGTCCGAGATAGTGTCCGTCCCAACCCTTTTTCGGATCATCGGAGTAGAAAATAATCTCACCCCAGCGATTGAAAATGGTTATGGCAAAGTTATCGAAATATTTTCCAAATATCGTAAATGTTTCATCACCTTCTTTATGATCCTTTCCGAGGTGAATGGCATCCGGTATGTATACATTCGGTCCGCAATTGCTGATGATTACAATACTGTCAGTCAGTGAGCATCTGAAGCCGTTGGTTGCTTTTACGAAGTATACGCCCGGTTCACTTACCAGAATGGATTTGGTTTTTGCTCCGGTGCTCCATTCGTAGCTCATTCCGTACAGGCCGGCCACAGAAGCATCAAGGAGCATGCTGCTGTCGTTTTCACAGAATACGGCTTCATCCGGCAGGAATGGTTTAATTGACGGATTGAATCGGATTTCGGCAGAGTCAGCCGCTATACAGTAATCAATGGTGATTTCAACTTTGTGGAATCCGGTCTGACCGGTAGTATATTCAGATTCTGTTGAAATAACGGCACCGTTATGCTGCCATTTGTACAGGATATTGTACAGGGCAGGGTTGTTAAGGTTGTCAGGACTCGCATTTAGTGTAACTTCCGTTCCTTCACAAAGCGTCGTATCTCTCAACATTGGATTTGGTTTGGGTATTCCAACGATATACGAACTGTCTTTTGACATACATCCTCTCGGATCGGTAACCAGTACAACATACTTGTTTGTATCAGGACGGGCTTTGATAATCGTAGAGAAATTGCTGCCGATTACATTGCCGTTGTACATCCAGGTATATGTATGCCCGCTCAGGTTTGTAGTATTAACCTCTATATTCTGATCAATACACGTGATTTTTGAAGGTGTGATCAGGGCAGGAGGGGCTGTGACCTCCGTATTAGTCCGGGTTATACAGTTGCCTACAGTGTAGGATATGGTGTAAAAACCAGGATTATTGATCGCAACTGCCGGTTCCGTACGACCTTCAAACAAGCTTCCGTCTCTGGTCCATGTATAGGTTCCGGTATAAGGCGGCAGATTTTGCACATCTGTATTTAAGATCATGCCAGGCTCAAAGCAGTAATGAGGATCAAGGTCAAGTACAGGCTTTATTACAGCTTTGACATAGGCGGTGTCACTGGCATGGCAGCCATTGGCATCAGTAACTCTTACAACAAATGAAGTATCTGCTGTTATCGTTGCCAGCATGCTGATTCTGTTGCTTATCGGAGTACCGTTTAGAGCTGACCAGGTATATGAATAGTCTGGCACGGCAAGAGCAGCAAGATTGACATCTTCATCGACGCAAACGTATTTTACCGGACCAGCATCAGCGGTAGGCACGTCCGATACTATAAAGTTCAGAATACTGTTTGCTGCTTTACATACCCCGTTTCCGGTAGTGCTAAAGGTTATGCTGACTTTTCCGTTGCTGAAATCCTGCTTGGAAGGATAATAAACAGCATTGGATGCAAACGGATTCGGAGAAAACTGCCCGGTTCCGGTACTGATCCATCGGCCGCCGTTGGCATTCTGAACAGAACCCTGAAGTATCGCACCTGTCTCGAATATACAGTTAGCCACTATTCCGGCATCAGCAATAGGAGCAGGAGTAAAGTTTAGCATGACCGAATCATTTACAGAGCTACATGTTCCGTTGCCTGTACTGGAGAGCCATAGTTTTACAAATCCAGCCTGAATATCAGCCTCAGAAGGATGATAACTGGCTTTCAGGTCAGTAGTTGCCGGTGAGAAATATCCGTTGCCGGAAGTTGCCCAGACAGCCCCTTCTGCTACGGCTACCACACCGGAAAGAGGAATAGTTTCTTCATCGGAACAGAATAGGCCATCCAGTCCCGCATTGATAGTCGGTGTCGGAGTAAAACGAATATTCATTTTATCGGATACAGCCTTACACTGTCCATTGTCTCCGGTAGTCAGGGTCAGGGTAACGACCTTGTTTATTATATCTCTCGCAGAAGGATAGTATTGTGTTACAGCATCGCCTGAGTTATTGAACGTTCCGGTTCCGGAAGAAGTCCATTGTACACTACCTGCTACGGTATAGCTTCCGTTCAGAGTTACTCTTTCATTATCAGAGCAAATGCTTACAGTCGGACCGGCGCTTACAGTCGGCGGTGTCGTAATCGTTACTTCTTTTACGGCATTATATGCTTTACATGAGCCGTTGCCCGTTGTAGTCAGGGTCAGATATACTTTACCATTCTGTATATCCTGAGCCGAAGGGATATAAGACGGCCTGAGTGATGTATTGGTCGGGGTAAACAAACCATTTCCTGATGTAGTCCATCGTCCACCATTGGCCACTGTAACAAGGCCTCTTACAGGAATAAGATTGACATCACCGCAAAGGGTTGTATCGTTACCTGCTGTTACAGTCGGAATCGGAGTAAGGATCATGGTAATGGTATCCGTCACAGCTGTACATACATCATGATCGGTAGAGCTTAAAACGAATGTTACAGAACCTGTGACAATGTCCGAAGGACTGATTGCGTATGTTGTATTCAGCTGACCAGGAGCTACAAAGGTACCAGCGCCGTTTAAGGCAGACCAGATTGTTCCGGAGTTTTCACTATACCCGTTCAATGTTACTGTTTCTGCATCTGAGCATAGGTCAAAGTCTCCGCCTGCCAGGACTCTTATATCCTTGAACGGATTTTTGGTAAGCACTACGTAATCAGAATATACCTTACAATCTGGATTGCCGGTAGAAGTCAGTTTGACAATGACGGTTCCATGCGCTTTTTCGGAAGGAGAGAAGGTATATATCGGATTTACAATAGCCGGGTTGGATATGGTTCCGCCGCTTGTCGTTGACCAGATAATACCTGCAGAATTATGATAGGAGCCGTTGAGTTGTATATTACCGGCATCATAACAGAATTCCGTATCAGCTCCGGCTATGACTACCGGGGCAGGTCTGAATGATACATCGAGTGCATCCTGTACTGCAATACAGTCTCCGTTGCCGGTTGTAACAGCTGTAAGAGTGATATTGCCGGTAGCTGTATCCTGTGATGAAGGAATATAAACCGCATTTGCTACATCTGCGGAAGGCTGGAATATACCGCTACCTGAACTTCTCCAGATAATACCGGAAGCAATAGTGTAGGTACCACCCAGCTGAATATGATCAATATCAGCACATACATCTTTATCTGTTCCGGCATCTATTGTCGGAGCAGGAGTGAAATGAACACGAACAGTATCGTATACAGGGAGACAGATACCGTTGCCTGTCGTAGTTGCTGTAAGTAATACAGAGCCGTTGCCTATATCCGAGGTATTAGGCATGTACGAAGTCTGAAGATTGGATTCGTCAGAGAATCCTGCCTGATTTGTCGGACTCGTCCAGTTAACTCCGGTAGCAATCTTTACCAGAGCTTCCAGGCTGACAGCGCCTGAGTTTGCACAGATTGTTTGCGGAAAACCAGCATCTACTTCTGGTATAGGAGTGAAGTCGACTCTGACCCTGTCACTTACAGGTTTGCATAGATCATTGTTTGTGGTCACAATGGTCAGGATGACTGAATTATTGTTTTTGTCAGCCGTACTTGGTGTATAAGTTGCATTTCTGTCTGTTACCAAGCTGAAGGATCCGCTGCCGGAAGTGCTCCAGCTGATGCCGCCTGCAATAGTATAGTCGCCATTCAGAGAAATGTTTGTTACGTCCTTACAATAAACCATATTGTTTCCTGCTGTTACAGTAGGAATCGGATCAATCGTCAGCGCCAGTTCATCAAATTCGGCCGGACAGTCACCGTTTCCGGTAGTTGTAAGACGTAAAGTGACCATGTTGGACGCTATATCAGCAGCAGAAGGGATATATCTTGCTCCGAGAGCGAAGCGGTTTGGAGAAAATACTCCGCTGCCATTGGTAGACCATTCACCTCCCTGAGCGACATGGACAGAACCGGCCAGCTGGACAAATGCACTGTCTCCGCATATTCTCACAAGATTGCCGGCAGTCGCTGATGGTCCGTCGGTAAATGTAATCTGTACCAGATCAGACACGGGTAGACATGTCCCCTGGCTGGTGGTTTCAAATCTTAACCGGACGATCCGGTTGGTCCGGTCATCTGCCGAAGGAGTATAAACTGGCGTTAGAGAAGCTGGGTTGCTCAATGAGCCGTTTCCTTCTTCAACAGACCATTGTCCGGCAGTTGCTATAGTATAATTTCCGCTTAGGGAAATTGTCGGTATGGTAGCGCAATATGACCTGTCAGGACCGGCATTGATAGTCGGAGCAGGTGTAAAGCTTACTGTTAATGTATCGGTCTTTTCTTTACAATTTCCGAAGGCCGGTGAAGTGATAGTAAACAGGATCGTTTGTGACACGACATCCTGAGATGTAAAATAATATCTGGCGTTACTTAATGTATTATTATCAAAGGATCCTGTACCTTCAGCCTTCCAGATGATACCATTGGTATAATCTGCAGTTGCATTCAGCTGCACATATTCTTCATTGGCACAGATAGTCTGGGCCGCTCCTGCATTCAGCTCAGGACCTTTTTCGAATACGATTACAATACTGTCAACGCCAGGGGCACATAGTCCGTCATTGATAGTTTCCAGATGTAACTTAACAGAACCAGTGAGTATTTCAGATGGAGCAGGCTGATAGGTTGCATGAAGACTGCTGCGGGAAGGAGCAAATGTGCCCAGGCCGCCAACCCAGGTTCCCGGACTTCCTGATCCTTTCAGGGTAACAGGAAGATCACTGTCACACACTGTCATATCATTACCGGCTTCGATCGGCGGCAAAGCGGAGAAACTGATATTGATTGCCTCAGTAAGCGCTTTACAAAGTCCGTTACCAGTCGTGGTGACATATACAGTAATGATATTGCCTGCCGTATTTTCAGAGTTATCCGGCTGATAAATTGTCATGGCTGAGGTTGGATTTGTAAACGTTCCCAAACCGCCACTCCAGGTAACTCCTGTTGCTACAGTATATGAAGAGCTCAGGTCTATATTCTGAAGACCGGTACACACAGAAAGATCGCTTCCTGCTGTAAGAGTTGGCGCCGGAGTAATATTGATAACCACTACATCATTGCGGGATGCACACGCTCCTTCTGCAAGTGTTGTGAGGGTAAGATTGGCCCGTCCTGCTGCAATCTGTGAAGGAGAAGGTATGAATGTGGCATTCAGGTCACTGGCAGAAGGGGTAAAGGTGCCGGACCCGGACCCGGTTGACCAGATTACATTGCTTGCATTGGATATAACTCCGTTTAGTTGTATCCCGGCTGTATCTGCGCATACGGTAAGATCACTGCCGGCATTAACAACTGGTTCGGGCTGAATCGTTACGGTCATCTGGTCATCATATGCCTTACATGTACCGTTACCCGTGGATGTGAGTGTAAGAACAACAGATCCTGCGGCAATATCTGAAGGACCGGGATGATATTTAGCATTTACGGAATTAATACTCGGAGAGAAGTTTCCATCACCATTGGTACCCCATTGACCGCCGGAAGCAACGCTGATTGCTCCGTTTATGGTGACTTCTCTGGCATCAGCACAAATTGTTACATCGTCTGATACTGAAACTGTCGGAATATCTGTAAAGGTGACGATTAAATGAGAGCTTACAAAATTACATGAGCCGTTCTGAGTAGTAGTCAGGGACAGGGTCACAGTGCCAGCCAGAGTATCTTGTGAGCTTGGAATATAACTTGTAACCAGATTCTCATCATCGGAAAATGTTCCGCTTCCGGATGAGCTCCAGATTCCTCCGCCTGCATTTCTTACCAGACCGTTCAGAGATATCAGATCACTGTCTTTACACAGTGTCTGCGCGGGACCGGCATTCGCTTCCGGCTTAGGTTCAATAGTAACAATAACTGCATCCGAAACAGACGTACATACGCTGTCAAGGTCAGAAGTCAGTGTAAGAATAACGGAACGGCTGGCAATATCTTCCTCCGAATGGATATACCGTGCATTGATCGTATGGGCATCGGGTGAGAAGTAACCTGAACCGGAAGTTGTCCAGATTCCTCCTCCTGCATGAGTGACAGAACCTCCGGGAATGACAGCTTCTGCATCGGAGCATATCGTTACATCGTTGCCAGCATTGACAATTGGTGCCGGCAATATGGAAATAGTCAGTGCATCAGATACTGCGTTACACGTTCTCATGGATGTTGTAGTCAGTGTAAGAGTTACCTGGCCTGCGGTTTTATCTGCACCGGAAGGAACGTAGGTAGCATCTACATGCGTAGCGCTTGGAGAAAAATAGCCGGTTCCTGAAGTAGTCCATATTGCAGCGTCGGCATGAAATATTCTGCCATTCAGACGAACACCGGTGTAATCAGCGCAAATGGTGGAGTCACTTCCCGCCATGACAATCGGCTGTGGTGTAAATATTACCGTCATTGTGTCCGCGACCGGTTTACAAAGGCCGTTTAACGAGGATGTGATAATCAGGTTTACAGAGCCATTGGCTGTATCTGCACCAGAAGGAATATATGATGCATTAAGATCAGTATCAGAAGGTATAAAATGTCCTGTGCCGGTACTGGTCCATACTCCGCCGCCGGCAATACGAACTGTACCATTGAGCGGTATAGAAGTGATATCCGCACACAGAGTACGATCAGGTCCTGCGTTTACAGTAGGAGCCGGGTTAATGGTTACTTCTACCGTTGAAGATTTGCTGCGACACTGACCATTGTCGGTAGTAACCAGTGTCAGATAGGCTTTCCCTGCTAATATATCGTCTTCTCCGGGTATGTATCGGGCATTCAGATCAGAAGAAGAAGGTGCAAATGTGCCTGAGCCTGAACTGCTCCAGCTGACTGTTGAAGAAACCGTTACAGATCCGTTTAGCTGGACGAAAGCAGTATCTGCACAGACAGTGGAAGGATATCCCGCATCAACAGTAGGAGCAGGAGTTATTGTTAGTGTCAGGACATCACTTACCGGATTACAGGTTCCGTGTCCGGTAGAAGTAAGTGTAAGTGTTACCTGACCAAATGCTCTGTCTGCAGCAGAAGGCATGTAAGAAGTAACGGTGGTGTCAAACTTAGGAATAAAAGAGCCTGTACCGCTTGAATGCCAGGTTCCGGAATAAGCGTTATGTACTATACCTGAAAGGTTGATCATGGCCGAATCCGCACATATAGTCAGATCGGTTCCGGCGATAACGACAGGTACAGGAGTTATTGTTAGTTCAACAGTGTCGCTGATTGCATGGCACAAGCCATTACCAGTAGTTGTAGCAATCAGATAGACAGTACCACTGGTGGTATCTGCATTACTTGGAAAATAAGTAGGATTCAATGAGGCAGGATCTGCAAAAGCTCCTGTACCTGATGTGCTCCATAGCACGCCTTGTGAGACTGTGATGCTGGAGTTAAGAGATACAGATGCAGCGTCCGCACAAATGGTAACAGGACTGACCACTGTAAGGGTAGGTGCAGGAGTCAGTGTTACAATGCGTTGTGAAAATACCGGCTTGCAAAGACCGTTGCCGGTAGTTGTAAGTGTAAGTGTAACAATACCATTCAGACTATCCTGGCTGCTGAATGTATAAATGCTGTTTAATAAAGTCGGATTGTTAAAGAAGCCTGTGCCGCTGGTCGACCAGATTCCTCCTCCTGCTCCGGATATTTTTCCGTTTAGCTGAATTGTTCCGGCATCCGCGCATATAGTAGTATCATTTCCGGCATCAGAGGTCGGAATACTGTTGATAGTAAGAACAAGTGTATCGCGAACGGACTGACATGTTCCGTTATCTGTAGTAGTAAGGATGAGGTTTACTCTTCCGGCAGCTATGTCTGCTTCAGACGGAATATAAGAGGTAGCAGGAAGAGAATGGCCGGGAGTAAACGCTCCTGTACCGCTGGTCGACCATATTACGCCACCGGCAACTGTATAAGTTCCGTTGAGAGCTACATAAGAAGAATCCCCGCATATCTCAAAATCACTTCCTGCATTTACTGTGGGGGCGGGAGTGATTGTGTAAACTACCTGGTCAGATACAGGAGAACAGATTCCATTGTTGGTAGTCGTTATAGTAAATGTAAGACTGCTTAATGACCGGTCGGCCTGACTAGGCGTATAGGTAGTGCCAGATGAAGTCGGACTTCCGAATGATCCGCTTCCATTGCTTGTCCATTGCACTCCTCCGGCATTTTCCATAGAGCCATTTAGATTAATTGTGCTGATATCGGCACAGACACTCTGATCAGGACCGGCGTTTACTTTTAATTCAGGAGTGAGCGTTACTACGAAGGTATCACTGGCAGATGAACAATATGCATTTCCGGTTGAAGTCAGAATAAACTCAACGCGTCCGACGGCTCTGTCACTTGCGTTGATCTGATAGCTTGTATTCAACGCTCCCGGATTGGCGATTGTACCACTGCCATTATGTGTCCAGGTTCCGCCTGATGCATTGCTGACCTGACCATTCAGACTGATCGTTGTGCTATTGCCGCAGATCTGGGTATTATTTCCGGCGTTTACTACCGGGCCATTGGGAATAGTAATGGTAACCTGATCTGAAATAACAGGGCATGCTCCGCTCGGTACAGTGGTCAGAGTGAGCGTTACTGAAGCGCCATATTCGGCTGGTGCCGGTGTATAAGTGGCTTTATGATCACTGGCGCTCGGACTGAAGGTTCCGTTTCCGCCAGACCATATTGCTGCTGAGCCTGATCCGTCAAGTTGTACAGGAAGATCGTTTGTACATACTGTCTGATTATTACCGGCATCGATCGTAGGTACTACGGTAAATGTAATGACCATAGAATCACTCACTGCCTGGCAAACATTGTTGCCTGTGGACGTCGCTTTTAATTTTACAGCCCCGTCAAGGCGGTCCTGATTGGTTGGCTGATATACTGCGTTAAGGCTATTGGCATTTTGTATAGTGCCATGCCCTTTTATAACAGACCAGGTAACTCCTGTAGCATTAGTTACCGAAGCATTGAGCTGTACACTGGCAATGTTACCGCAGACAGTCTGGTCCGCTCCGGCGTCAATAACGGGTACTGGTAATATTGTGGCGGTAATCTGACGGGAAACCGGATTACATGATCCGTTATTTGCGGTTGTAACGGTAAGGTTTACAGATCCTGCTGCGATTTCAGCCGGAGTCGGAGTATAGGTTGTTGTAAGACTATTTGTGCTTGAAAACGAGCCGTTTCCTCCTGACCATGAACCACTGGTAGCGACAGTTACACTGGCATTTAGATTGACGACAGGATTGTCAGCGCATACCGTTATATTGCTGGCTGTTATGGCAGGTGCATCAGTAAAGGAGATTGTCACCTGATTGTCTACTGCCTGACAGTTGCCGTTGCCTGTAGTTGTTAACGTCAGCGTAACAGATCCGGCATTGATTTCTGCAGTGGTAGGTCGATAAGTAGTCGAAAGGGCAGACTGACTCGGTACAAATATTCCGTTGCCTCCGCTCCAGGTTCCTCCGGTTGCTCTGGTAACGCTGCCATTTAGCTGAACGTCGGAATTATTGGAACAAACGGAAAAATCATTTCCCGCATTTGCGGTCGGTGCAGGAGTAAAGGTTGCCCGTAAGGTATCAGTTACCGCATTACAATTGCCGTTGCCCGTTGAAGTAAGAATAAGTTCAATACTTCCGCTTGTTACTTCGGCAGCTGTTGCTGTATATGTACCACTTAAGCTGTTGGGATTCGGATTGAAAGTTCCGGGGCCTGACCATGTACCACCGGTTGCTCCGGTTACCGATCCGCTCAGGTTAACTACAGGATTATTGATACAGATGGACTGGTCAGCTCCTGCATTTACTATCGGAGCATCGGTAAATCTGATAGTAACTGTATCTGTAACGTTGTTACATGAAGTCTTGGATGCGCTTAAAACAAGATTTAATGAACCGGCTGTAAGCTCGTTTCCGGTAGGGATATACGTAGCATTCAGGGTGTTTCTGTTTGGAACAAATAAACCGGCGCCGCCAACCCATTGCTGTCCTGTAGCTCCGGAACCCACTGTGCCGTTAAGGCTGACCGAAGGATTGTTTTTACAAACACTCTGATCCGGACCGGCATTTGCTGTCGGAGCGGGAGAAATGGAAATAATAACCGTATCTCTTGCTGGTGGGCATATTCCATTGTCTGTTGTGCTGGCAATAACGGAAGCCAGACCCAGCGAAATTTCAAAACTTGATGGTGTATAGACGGTATTGATAGACGTATTATTAGAGAAAGTTCCAAAACCTTCCCACAGAACCTGTGTAGCTCCCGTTAGCTGGGCCTGAAGAGAGGCGGAAGGATTGTTGCCGCATACGGATCTGTCATTTCCTATGTCTATGCCCGGAGCAGCTGTGAATGTGATTCTCAATGAATCTCTGACAGGAATACAATTACTTTCAACAGATTCGAGATATAAGGTGACAGAACCTGCGCTTATGTCAGATGCAGTAAGCGCATATGTTGTGGTAAGCGCATTAGGATCAGCGATTACACCTGTACCACCTGACCAGGTATGGTTAGCAGAACCGGTGACCTGACCATTCAAAGTGATTTCAGTATTGGTATTACATGCAACCTGATCCGGGCCGGCATTTACTAACGGAACATTGGTGAAATTCACCGTAACATTCCGGGAAACTGCCAGGCAGTTTCCATTACCTGTTGTGGTTGCCCTGAGTGTTACCGAACCTGCATTTAATTCAGCGCTTGTTGGCGAGTAGGTTGGAGTCAGACTATTGGGATTAGTGAAACTTCCACTTCCCCCTGACCAGGTTAATCCTGTAGCTATATCTACTGTAGCAGTCAGGTTTACTGTCGGATTGTTTTTACAAACGGAAAGGGGAGATGTTGTTTCAATCTCCGGAGCAGGGGTATAGGTTACAGTTACCTGCCTTGTTTGCTGGGCACAGGCTCCGTTACGATTTATTGTAAGCGTAAGATCTGCTGATCCGGCTTCAATTTCGGCTGGAGCAGGTGTATATCGTGGATTGGGAATCGAAGTATTATTAAACGACCCGGCTCCCCCAGACCATGTCAATCCGGTAGAGTTAGTTACAGTAGCGCTTAAATTGGCAACTGCATTGTTGGCACAAACTTCCACATCGGAGGTTGTGATGACAGGCAGTTTATCTATTCGGATTACAAGCTGATCTGACTGTGGAGGACAGAGGCCTGTTCCGGTGGTAGTCAGAGTTAAGGTAATCTGTCCGTTAGCAATATCCTGTTCAGAGAGGGTGTAAGTTCCTTTCAGATCAGTTATATCTGAGAACGTTCCGGTTCCGGAAGTAGACCATTCGCCTCCAAGAGCATTGATAACGACTCCGTTTAGCTGATACACAGGACTGGCATCACAAATTGTAGTATCATTGGCAACGCCGTTGCCAACTCCATTGTCTCCGTTTGCATCAACTACAATATCATATGTTGAAAAAAGAAGCTTTTCTTTTACTGTCTGGGCATGCCACCATGTATTGATCGTTCTTTCATTACCAAAACCGCTGCCTGATGCCGGCCATGTATGACAACCGTTTGTGCTGAGACATCCTGTCAGATTAACCTCGCCGTCGACCTGGCTGTCATCCCAATACAACATCGGGGGAGGGCCGGTTGGCCGGACCAGCTCAACAATATAGCCGTTAGGGTGAAATTCAACATCAAAAAGCGGTAAGTGCGTAAGCCCGTTTAGGAAGTTAACTTCCATATCAATTTCACTTCCCGCTGTTATCAGATTACCTTTGCCATCACGTCCGTCCCAACGTACACAGTTATGACCGATAATTGCATCTTTGACCGAAATGATACGGTCCCGTGTATTAGGCTGAAATCCCGCGGGTGCTTCAAAATCCAGCAATATCTCAATAGTTCCGCTTTGATCAGTATATACATTAATACAATAATCACTCCCCGAGCATCCGGAAACTGTTGAAGGCTGGGTGAGATTTCCAAATGTACCGGTAGGGTAGCAGTTGATATCCGGATTGTTCAGAAATATTTTGTACTGAGGATAGTTTACATTACCATTTTCAGACTGTCTGTCAGAGTTGGAGTTTCCTGTATTACGAAGTCCGCTGGAATTGGCGAAAACAACAAAGCCATAGGGCATCATACCATTAAAATCGAGGGAAGTTACAATACCATCATCCGAATATATGTACATCTTCCCGTTAAAGGGGTTTCTGCTGCCGTTACACTGAAGGTCCCATGCTCTGGACCATAGCCTGCCCGGAATGATTTGGTTGCTGGCAGTGGTTACAGTGATATCAAAGTAGCTGAATACCCTTTTGACAGGATTAATTTCCGTAGCAGGGCTATTGTTTCGTTTAGGATTAAACTCAATGTAATAATCTCCCGTTTTTGTCGGTGTAAAAGAGAGCGCGGTATAACCAGCTGCACCGACTATATCTGCAGGGCCAGCGTATGCTCTGGAGTAGTTTGCTATATACCCGGCTCCGGATGTTGGCACCGGATTGATTGTATTTCCGTTGATAAGAACAAGCTCACCATCCGGGTCTTTTATTCTGAAATGAACATCCTTGTCGTCCTGCCGGAAGCCAAAGTATACCTTTTCTCCCAGATTACAGATCGTAAAGTTCAGGCGGTGTTCTTCCGGACAGTCAAAAGTAGCAAATGGTCTTGTAAGCGTGTTATTATCAAAAATCTGGATGTGTCCGTTATCCGTCGAACCAGGTGTAAGTTGTCGGGTTCCTTCTGCCAATACCATGAGTGGCATGAAGAAAAAAGCTAAAATGTGCCAACAGTTATATCTTCTCATTTCAATAAACATTTTTGCGAAAAGCAGGTTGAGCCGTACTTCCACCGAAAGTATACGAGGGGAATCGAGGGGAAGGTTTTGAAAAGAAGTAAAAAAAGTAGTTATCTAAGACTGAGTTTTATACTTTTGATTGATTGTGATTGTGTTATAATGGTGAAATATTTATCCCCAATTCCCGATTAAGCCATTTTTTTGCATATATCCCGTAAAAAGAACTATTGATAGGAGAAATGGACAGAGTTATCTAAATATTGAGACGAATATCTCAGTATGGCTTTACATGTAGGAATGATGTGCGTTAGATATTTTTTAATAACTTTGAACGTAGTCTTATACGTTTATAATTTTAATAGTATCTTACTGAGATTTTTGAAATCTCAGAGTGTTTTGTTTTGATATATGCTTAATTTAATAAGATATCTGGGTATTCTTACCGGACTATTTATGCTGGTCGGAGCAGGAAATGCCCAGGACCCTGTGTTTTCGCAGTTTTATGCATCAGGGTTGTATCTGAACCCGGCCATGGCAGGAGTGGAACCAAACTGGACGCTGTCGATGAATCACAGAAACCGTTGGGTAACCAGTGCGAGTGATCCGTATGTGACAACTCAGGCATCTCTTATCATGCCTTTTTATAATAAAGATGTAGATCAGAGACATTGGGGGGGAGCAGGTATATCTGTATTTAATGACCGGGCGGGTGCCGGATTGTTCAAAACAACCGGAGTCAATGCATCAATGGCATATAACGTGCCTGTTTCCAGCATGCACAGCGTGCTGCTTTCTGCACAGCTGGGAGTGCTGTATAAGACTCTTGGCCGGGACCTGCAATGGGGTGAGCAATACAATCCCGATAGCCCGGGAGGGGTAGATGTTGCGACCGGCCCGACGGAATTTTATAATTCGAAATTAATGCCTGATGTCGGAGCCGGATTTATGTATTACTATAATGCGGGCAGAAATACGAATCAAAAAGGTGCGAGTGCATACCTTGGGCTGGCTGCTAATCATCTTAATGAGCCGAATGAGTCACTGATACCCGGAGAAATAACTCCGTTGCCTATCATGATTAAAGCGCATGCAGGCTTTGAAGCGAGTCTTTCATCCAGATTCAATATATCTCCCAATGTGATCTACGCTACGCAGGATCAGTTTCATCAGCTGAACGCAGGAGCCTATTTTACTTTCAATTTTTCCTTTCATGAAAATATATATATTCCGAAGGCATTGATTCTCGGGGGCTGGTATAGGCTTGAGGACGCTGTTATTGCGAGTATTGGCTTAAGCAATGATTATTTTACTCTGGGGTTTAGTTATGATATGAATTCAAGTCATTTGCGATATCCGTCATACAGCAAAGGTGCCTATGAAATTTCATTGAAGATAACCAAGCCGCATCCTTCAAAAACAGTGCGATTTTATACTCCCAGAATATAACTATTATGCAAAACTGACGTTCAAAAAGGCATGAAGAGATTCCTTTTGTTGTATTGGCTGTTTATTCTTGTTCCATTTAATGAAATTTACGCGCAAAAGGCGACCGAAGAAGAAGATCCTTATAAAGCGGGCACTTCAGTCAAAAAGGCGAGAGAAGCGGTAAGTGTTGCAGATAAATACTTTGATAATTTCGAGTATTATCTGGCAGCTCAGGAGTATTCCAGGGCAGTCGGTGAAGATCCTGAATATATATATGCAATATATTATCTTGCTGAGTCATACCGACTGTTTTTTAACTACGATAATGCCAAGAAGTATTACAGGCTCATTCTCGAAAAAAATAAAGAAGCCTACCCGCTTGCCCGATACTGGTATGCAAATATGCTTAAAAATAAAGGGCAGTATGCAGAAGCACTCGAAAACTTTGAAAAGTTTCTGATTGAATATCCTGATGCAGGTCTGAATGCAAAGCAACTGAAAGAGAAAGCAAGAATAGATGCTGATGGTTGTATACTTGCAATGCATGAGCTGAAAAAGCCTGTACGAAACTATAACTTCCATGTGCTTAAGTCTCCTCTGAATACCGAGGCTTCCGAATATGCTCCGGTTATATTCGGCAATGATACAACCATTGTGATTACATCAGCCAGAATCGGTACAGTAGGTGATAAGGACTTTAATGTACTGGGCGGAAAGTTTTCTGATTTTTTCCGGTTCACCAAAGGAAAGGATAGTACCTGGCATGTATTCAATTCGGATGATAAGTTCAAAGATCTGAATACTGCTTTTAATGAGGGGTCCGGCTCATTTACTGCTGACAGAAAGAAATTCTATTTTACCAGAGCTGATGAGCGAAATATTAGCCAGGACTACATAGATTACATGCCTGCAATCTACGTTTCCAGGTTTGAAAAGGGAAGATGGGCCAAACCTGAACGCCTCAATGAAAACATCAACATGAGAGGAGAGTATAATGCAGAGCCTTCCATATCTCCGAATGGCGATACGCTGTTTTTTGTTTCCAAGCGTCCGGGAGGGAAGGGGCAGCATGATATTTATTATAGTGTCAATAGGGAAGGCGGGGAAAACTGGCTTCCGGCAGTTAACCTTGAATCAGTTAATACGCCGTTTATTGAGAAATCGCCCTGTTACTACGCCAAAGAGCAAACTTTGTTTTTTTCAAGCAATGGTCGTGAAGGTTTTGGCGGGCTGGATATCTTTAAAGCAACCGGAAAAGGATTTGATGATATTGACAATATAGGTCTGCCTTTCAATTCCCATATGGATGATTTCTATTTTGTATTAGGTGAGGAGAAAGGATTTCTGGCTTCAAACCGTGAAGGTGGTCTGGGCAATGACGATATTTATTTTTTCAATATTAAAAGTAGTGAGGCTATTGTTGCGGAAGTAAATAAGGATTCGCTGCTGGCAGAGATAAAACGAGATACGTTGTACTCGGTCGCTTCGGTATCTGATCACGAAAGTCAGAGTAGAAATGATGCAAATACCATAAGATCAGGAACACAGGATGAGGAGGAATATCTTACTTCTGCTTTTAATATGGTTAGTGATCAGCCGATTGAGATTAAAAGTATTTCTATAACCGGAAGGGTATTGATAGGAGGAACGAATATGCCTGCTTCTGATGTGGAAAATAAGCTTCTTGATAAAGATGGAAGGGTTATAAAGACGACAAGAACAAATGCTGAAGGGCAGTTTCGTTTTGATAACCTTCCGATAGAAGACTATAAGGTAGAGATAGAGGATAATGACCCGAGACTGACAGGTGATGTAAAGTATCTTATTGAAGATGTGCAGGTAAAAACCTCTGCTCATGAAGTTTCCAAGAAGTTGTTTGAGAATATTTATTTTGGTTTTGATAAATTTTCTTTAAGACCCGAAGCGAAAAAAGTATTAAAGGAACTGGCTGAGTATTATAAGCAAAATCCCGAAATTCAGATCGAGATGAATGCAAATACGGACAGCTACGGAAGCAGTGAATACAATAAAATGCTTGCCGGGAAGAGAGGCGAAGCAGCGCTGGATTTTCTTATACAAAGAGGAGTCGATAAATCGGCGCTAGTTATCAATGCTCTCGGGGAAACGAAGCCGTTGGCAACGAATGATAATGCAGCCGGAAGGCAGCTTAACAGAAGAGTTGAGTTTCATATCATCGGAGGACCGGGATACATAGCTAAGACTATGACCTATATAGCGGATCCCAATGCAAGCCTTGAGCAGATTGCTCAAAGATTCAATATGACTGTCGATGAACTGAAGGAAATGAATGCAATGAAAGGTGAATATCTTGAGGCATATCAGCCATTGAGAGTGCGTCGTACCGGAGATGCGGATATAGTGGCTCCGATTACTTTGGCAATGATTAAAAACGCAGCGCCTGATTCAACTGAGGGTTCGGGTAAGAGACTTGAGCTTCGTCAGGAGAATCCGGAAAGTCATATTCGAAGAAAAACGCTGAAAGAAGGAGAGGACTTTTTTATTGTTGCTCCACAAAATACACTGTTTTCTATTGCCCGATTGTTTGGGATGTCTCTGGATGAACTGAAGGCAATTAATAACCTTGCTTCTGATCGCATTTTTATCGGACAGAGACTGATTGTAAAAGTAAGTTATTCGCAGGAGCAATTGAAAAACTGGCAGTATGTAGTCAAAGAGGGCGATAGTATGGCATCAATTGCGAAAAAATTTGGGCTGTCCATAGATGAGCTTATTGCACTCAATGGTCTGACAGGTTATAAGCTCTACGAAAACATGATACTTCGTGTACGGTAGATGCTGAAATTAATTAATAAGATGATTGATTAAATTAAGTACTCTCTTTGCAATGTATCCTGTAGTTGTTTTTAGCAGATAAAAAGAGAAAGTTTAAGGTTCAAAGGGTCACGGTGGGCGTTGGTAGGGGACCGGAGTCTATCAAAATCCGAAGTGCCCTGATAGAAAGCAACAAAAAGATGAATGGTTGTCGTGCGGTAGTCAGGGAAGTTTATTCTCGTTTTTATGTCTTTGGTATGGGAATGCTAATTAGTTAAAATCAACTATTTGACGTAAGTATCATAAATAAAAAAAAGGGAGCTGGCAGGCCAGCTCCCTTTTTTTTAACGGGCTTTTATGATTCTTCCGTTAAGTTGAGCAGTACTGTTGCGTAACTCGACAAAGTAAACTCCGGGCTCAAGCTCTTCACCAATCATAATTGTTGAATGTGATCCAACTTCAACTTGTTTGACCAGCTTACCGGAGATATCGGCAATTCTCAGGGTTGCATTTCTGAAAGCAGGTTGCTCAATATCAAGCCGTGTAGAACTCATAAATGGATTGGGACGCGCAATGACAGAATGGAAGTGTTCCCGGTCCATTGATGTGACAAGTAGTGTTGCTATTTCACTGTTCAGTCTGTTTGAATAAAAATCAACAAGTACGATCCTGTATGAAGTAGTCAGCGGAAGATTTTCCTCTTCATCTATATAGGAGTAACTGGTGTTGGTACTGGTACTGCCTGTTGCTGGTACCTGACCTATTGTAACAAACTCGCTACCGTTGACTGAACGCTGGATTTCAAAATGGCTTCCATTATTTTCAGAGAGGGTTGCCCAGTCTATAAAAATATGGTTGCCCTGGGGTGAAGCGGCTACTGTACCGAATTTAGAGATCGCATCCGGTTGTGTTACGTTCAGATTGTTTAGTGTTGATACAGCCAGCACATACCAGGCGTTATGTGGCAGCCATTGTTCAATCCATCGCCAGTTTTGCCAGTCATTATCAGCAAAAGGTTTCCAGGCCAGATTGTTTTCATTATCGTCATCAGCAGATATACCGTTGCATATTCCACCTTTTATATTTGGCATGCCGGCACCGGAAGGATAGTCCGGATAATTCTTGTATCCATATCCGTATAGCATACATATTTCAAACGGATTTTTACCTAGTATCCAGTCCAGCTGGTTGAGAGCATACATGGTCATCGCATCATTTCCCGGCTCATATGAAGTATCCAGTTTTCTGGCAGCCATTAAAAAGGCGGTACTTAATGAAGCGATACGCGCGTTTTCTCCCTGCCACCAGTAACCGGTTTCATTGTTATGAGGAACGAAAAAAGCTTTTTTAAACTCACCATAGGTATTCGATGAGAACGCTCTCTGATATTGGCGTAAATAGTTAAACGGGTTCTCAATTTCTTCGGATATTTCGCGATACCAGGAAACAGACTTTGTAAGAAAGTCTGCAATTTCAGCATTCAGGCTCTGATCGATATCCATATAACTTATAAGAGCCACAATGGGCATACCTTCATCGGCAGCATGATAAAAGGGGCGTATCCCCGCTTCATCAGACTTTAGCCAGCCTTCCGGGCTCAAACGATTGAGTAGACGCTGAACTCTGTATTGAGCATCCGCCAGATAATCACTCCCGCCGGTAGCTTTGTACAGCTCAACAGAAGCAAGTAATGCGCAATAATCATCAATGATGTTTTCTTCGTGATTATTGGCATATTCAAGATTTTTGGTAGCATATCCGTTACCCGGAGATTTTAAATGAGCATAGGCTTTAACAGCGCCGTCCAGATACTGGGTGATACTGCTGTCCCCGGCATCGAGATTCATTGTGTAAGCGCGGGCCAGTGCTGCAATGGCTATGCCGCCACCCTCACGGAAAGCAGCCTGGTAATTGGCGCTTCTGGCTGCATTATTACCGGGAGCTCCCCATTCGCATATAGCTCTTGAGGATGGTATATTACCCCAGTCATCAAAAATTGCTATGTAGAAATAGCCTTCGGGATCAAGATTTCTCAGCAGATAGTCAGCTCCCCAGGCAGCTTCTTCAAGCACAATTGATGAATAATTACCAAAGGATGCTTCTGAAAGTTCAAAGGACTTTAACAGAGACCATACAACCATTGGAATTTGTTGCGGATTGAAATAATTGGCATATGAAAGATGTGACATATGTTTTCCCGGGTCACCGTTTGCGTCCCACCAGCCACCGTATACATTCGCTGTCCCTGTTCTGGACCCGTGAAATGGGAGAGCTCTGTCACTGTTATGCGTGCTCCGCATGCCGGTAAAGAAGTTTATGGCATCCTGTATCGTGGTATTGAACAGAAGATTGTCCTGGATTTCGAATGTGTGCGATTGCATGGAGCCAATCTTTACAGTATAGGTGCCTGGCTGATTATAAGCAGAAAAGTCAGCAGTCCAGAAATAACGGCCGTTCCATCCGGGAACAGCACCGTTGTTTTCCAGAGCTCCGGTATAGACGGCCTGATTTTGTTCATTAAGCAATTCAAATGTCGTTACGGGAAAAGTGGCTGCACTTTGCTCCAGAATAGCCGTTTTAGGCCCCTTTAACTCATATCCCACCTGATTGATACGTATCGGACCGCTGGTCATATAAGGCAGCGCGTCGCCAACAATCAGATCATCGATGTAAAAAGTACCCGTATATCCTGGATTTTGACCCGGATTGACAAAGATTACGATCTTTGCAATCTGGTTTGCATTAGCAGAGCCAAGGTTGCTGCTGAAGTCCAGAACATGGTTAACATAATCATTCGATGCAGCTATTGTCTTAGAGAGCGGCTGACTATTGTTTGACTGTCCGCTGGCATCAACAATATCAATACGAAGACCGAAACTTTGCGGGTTCCTTATTTTCAGCTGAATTATCGGATTATCGGATATATTCTGCGGACGAAAACTAAACTCCAGATTATTCCAGCCTGGACCTGCATTATTGGCTGTAACCTTCAATTCTTCATTTTCTTCGGCCAGAGAAAAAACGGAAGAAGGAACACTTTTCCACCCGGCATCCAGCACATTATCATTGAAATTTTCGATCAGGCCTGTTTGTCCGGATACGCTGAAGGAGAATAGTATAAACCATAAAAATGTATACTTCATAATGAACAATTTAATTAAGTTTTACTTATCATATCACCTGGATTAATTGATAAAATTAAAGAAAAAATTGGATTTTGCTCATTTATCAAAGATCATTTTCAAACAGTAAATTGGTATAGGCATTTTGCAGTTCCCGCTGAGCATGCGCATTCTTTTGATTTATACTTACTTCAATGCCTTTTATATAAATATCTCTTGCGGTTTCCGGTTCATTAAAAGATTCATAAAGTTTGGCCGCATGATAATATGCCGGAAGGTAGTCCGGAAAACGCAGGAGCAATGTTTCGAAATAAGATCGGGCAGTCATTGGAGCGTTTTTCTGGTATTCCAGAGCAAGACCATATATAATAAATGGATCATCAGGATCTTGTTGATGAAAAGCCAGAAGCTGCTCCAGTCTGGGATTGGACATAATTTTGATTTTTTTGTTAAAAATGTAACTTCACAACGAAATTACAGTTTAAGTACACAAATCAATTCTATTTTTTAATATGAAAATACTTGTTTGCATAAGCAATGTTCCTGATACAACATCAAAAATTGCTTTTACTGATAATAATACAAAGTTAAATGCTGCCGGAATACAATATATCATTGGGCCATATGATGAATATGCACTTTCCAGAGCGATTGAATTGAAAGAGGCTCTTGGAGGTACCGTAACTGTTTTGAATGTGGGGGAGGCTGATACAGAGCCGACGATCAGGAAGGCGCTTGCTATAGGGGCAGATGATGCTGTCAGAGTAAATGCATTTCCGTCCGATTCCTGGTATGTGGCAACCCAGATTGCGGAAATTGCAAAAGCGGAAAAATACGACCTGATTTTAATGGGACGTGAGTCGATTGACTTTAATAGTGGTCTTGTGCATGGCCTTGTTGCGGAAATGCTGGCGTTGCCGTCTGTTTCGCCTGTAATGAAACTGGATATAAGCGGTAATAAGGCAGTTATGACGAGAGAAATAGAGGGTGGCAAGGAAATAGTAGAGCTTGAGCTGCCTTTTGTAGCCGGCTGTCAGGAACCTATTGCAGAGTGGAAGATACCCAATATGCGCGGAATCATGTCTGCAAGAACTAAACCTCTCAAAGTGGTCGAACCCGTAAAGGTAGATGATTATACCCAAACCATATCATTTGAAATGCCACCTGCTAAAGGTGCGTGTAAGATGATTGATGCCTCAGAACCTGAAAAGTTGCTCGAGCTCCTGAAGAATGAAGCAAAAGTGATTTAATCCGGTGGAGGTGTTATTTTAACCATTTTTCTTTCTAATACTATGAACTTTTAAATTTTAAAATGATATGTCTGTTCTTGTTTATATAGATTCCGCTGATAAGGAAATTAAAAAATCATCTTTTGAAGCAATATCCTATGCTGCTGAGGTTGCTAAAATGAAGAACACAGATTGCCTGGGATTTATTATGGGGGAAGTAAGTGGGGATATTGGAAAGCTTGCCGGAAACTATGGTGTAAAAAAGGTATTTCAGTCAGGAGCATCTGAAGAATACACCAGTCAGGCTATTGCAACGATACTGGCTCAGCTTGTTGAAAAAAATAATGTCGATATCATCATATTACCGAAATCTTCTACACTGGACGCTGCTGCGTCCCGCCTTGCAGGTAAGCTTAAAGCTGCAGTCATTGCCGGAGCAATTGAGCTACCGGACTTATCGTCGGGAGTAAAGGTAAAACGTTCTATATATACCGGAAAAGCCTTTGCATATGCTGCTGCCAGGACTTCCAAAGTTGTTTTGACTGTTGCGAAAAATGCTGTTCAGGCCAAGGAAACGGGGGGAAATGCAGATGTTGAAAAGTTTACTCCGACTGTACCGGATTCTGATCTTAAGGTAAAGGTAAAAGAAGTAGAAAAAGCAAGCGGTGATGTGTTGCTGACGGAAGCAGATATTGTGGTTTCCGGAGGCCGGGGAATGAAAGGACCGGAAAACTGGGGTGTATTGGAAGAGCTGGCTAAGGCATTAGGTGCTGGTACAGGTTGCTCGAAACCAGTTTCGGATGTCGGCTGGAGGCCTCACCATGAGCACGTTGGCCAGACGGGAGTAAAGGTTAGTCCAAATTTGTATATAGCATTAGGAATTTCGGGAGCAATTCAACATCTTGCAGGTGTAAACTCATCCAAAGTCATTGTTGTTGTTAATAAGGATCCTGAAGCCCCTTTTTTTAAAGCAGCAGATTATGGAATAGTTGGTGACATCTTTGAGGTAGTGCCAAAACTTACCGAAGCGGCAAAAAAAATGAAATAAAGGTTTAAGTGGAGAAAATTAAATTAGAGATTCTCGGTCTGTCATCCAGTCAATCTCAAACCGGGTCATTTGCCTTGGTGTTGGGCGAAGAATCCGGCAATAGAAGATTGCCAATCATAATAGGAATGTTTGAGGCTCAGGCTATTGCTATTGAAATTGAAAAAATTGTTCCTAACCGGCCAATGACACATGATTTATTCAAGTCATTTGCTTCCGGTTTTAATTTTAGTGTAGAAGAAATTGTCATTTCTGATCTGAGGGAAGGAGTTTTTTTTGCAAAGATTGTATGTTCTGACGGGATAAATACAATAGAAATTGATGCAAGACCTTCCGATGCAATTGCAATCGGATTGCGTTTTGATGTGCCTATTTATACATTCGAAAACATCCTTTCCGAAGCCGGGATCGTACTGAGTGATATCGAGGAAGACGAAGAAGAGGATCAGGAAGAAGAAACGGATGAAGAGTTGACTGGCCAGGAAGCTGCATCTGCAAAAGAAGCTGGTGGAACCGAAAAAAGTGCTGATAAAATTAAATTCAGTACCAATGATCAGCTGAAATCAATGCTGGAAGAAGCGCTTGCCAAAGAAGATTATGAAAGGGCTGCCAGAATCAGAGATGAGTTGAACAGACGAAATTAATATAACCAAATAATCTCAATCAGCCTTCTTCGGAAGGCTTTTTTATTAAATTATCAATTTACAGATGAACACAAAAAAAATAGCAGTAATTGCCCATGACAGTAAAAAGGCAGATATGGTAAATTTTCTGGCTCAACGAGTGGATAAGTTGAAGGATTATTCATTTGTAGCAACCGGCACAACAGGGTCATATGTTGTAAAAACCGGTCTTAATGTTGAGCCGAAGCTTTCCGGACCGCTGGGTGGTGATGCACAAATAGCCGCTATGGTTGCTGAAAAAGAATTGGATATGGTAATATTTTTCCGTGATCCGCTTGGCAAGCATCCGCATGAACCGGATGTTCAGATGTTAATGAGACTTTGTGATGTCCATGATGTGCCTCTTGCGACTAATCCCAAAACGGCAGATCTGCTTTTACGTGGCTATTTTGAAGCAGCAAAGTGATGATTAAGCGTCTTTCAATAGTGTCCGCAAAATTTATTTGCGGACTTTTTTTTATCATTCTTCTGGCATCGCTTTGTTTTAAGGAAGCTGCGGACCCTGTCACAAATACTAAAAAGCTGATTGAACAATTAGAAAAATCAGCCTGTCTGATCAACGGGCAAATTTCTTTTGTCCTTCTGGATCCCCAGGGCAAGCCATTGGTAGAGCACAATCCTGATAAGCTTTTGACTCCGGCATCGAACCTTAAGATCGTAACATCTTCTGCTGCTCTTGCCATTTTGGGTCCTGATTTTACTTTTGAAACAACCTTGGCTTATTCAGGAAATATTACCAGGGAAGGTGTTCTGGAAGGAGATATTATTATTCTTGGCAGTGGAGATCCTTCTTTAGGAAGTGACCGTTTTAGTGGCTATCCTGATTATTGGTCGCTAATAAAGTTATGGGCAGCTGAAATAAAGAAACTCGGAATACTCCGGATTAACGGGTCTATTGTGGCAGATCCGGGCAATTATTCGGCAAATCCTCTGCCGGATGGGTGGATATGGACTGATATCGGAAACTACTATGGAGCTGGCTCCGGTGGAATTAATATTAATGAAAACTATTACAGGCTTTATTTTAAGCCCGGGAAACCGGGTGATAGCGCAGCTGTATTAAGGGTTGTTCCTGAAATACCCGGTCTCACCTTTCTGAACAAGATGAAAACCGGAGCGATAGGTTCCGGAGATAACGGCTATATACATGGCGGTCCTTTTTCAACCGTTCATTATCTGAGGGGGACTATTCCGGCCGGCGTTAATGAATTTTCAATAAAAGGATCTATACCGGATCCTGCATATTTTGCTGCATATAGTCTCAAGAAGCAGCTTTTTGCTGAAAATATTTCCGTTACGGGCAATGTTCTCAATGCCTCTATTGCTAAGAGAGTACATTCTTCGGCTAAATTGACTCCTATTCATCAAGCGCAATCTCCGCCGTTGAAATCTCTTGTAAAAGAGACCAATCACCAAAGTATTAACTTGTATGCCGAAGCAATATTAAATGCTATCGGGCGGCAGGTAAAAGGATATGGCAGCACTGAAACTGGCATTGAAGTTCTGAAAGAATGGCTGTTTACGAACGGTTATACACTTCCGGGCGGAAAATGTGGTATTATTGATGGAAGCGGACTTTCCCCCGGTAATACAGTATCCACCAGGTTTCTGGCAGAGTTGCTTCATAAATCTAAATCAGATCCTTTTTTTGTAAGTTCTCTTCCGGTTGCCGGTGTCAGTGGCACAATGAAAAACTTTGCAAGAAATACCAATGCTCATGGGAAAGTTATTGCCAAAAGCGGTTCTTTTAACAATGTAATTGGGTATAGCGGGTATTTGAAAACAAATGGGGGAGAGCTTCTTTCGTTTTCATTACTCATAAATAATTATGAGTGCAGTTTCGCTGAAATAAGAAAAGAAATAGAACGCGTTTTACTGGCTGCTCTTTAACTAAAATTGCCCAAAAGTCAGGGCTTTTGGGCAATTTTCAAAATATTTCTTTTATTGCAGCTATGCTTTTTGCTCCGGAGTAGGTGGAAAAACTTCTTCTTCTTCCTCCTCTGTATTTTCTTTTTTGGGGAAAAGTACAGAAAGAATAATGGAACCAACCAATATCGATGCAACAACTGCAAGCGCAACCAGCATATCAATTTTCAGGGCATCTACATGCGAAACAAGAAGCTTGAATCCGATAAAGACCAGGATAATAGACAGACCGTAATGGAGATAATGGAATAGCTGCATGATGCCTGCGAGCGCAAAGTACAGAGAACGAAGCCCCAGTAATGCAAATACGTTTGATGTATAGATAATAAACGGATCATGCGTTACGGCTAGAATTGCGGGTATGGAATCCGCAGCAAAAATAATATCAGTCGTTTCGATAACCAGTACAACGATAAAGAGCGGTGTTGCATACAGACGGCTGTTTATTCTGGTAAAGAAGTTACCCTTGTCATATTTTTTTGATACGGGGATAAATCTGTTTACAAGCGAGATTATAGGGTTTTTTTCAGGATTGATCTCCTTATCCTGGCTGACAGCCATTTTGATACCGGTAATAACCAGGAAAGCGCCGAGTATATATATAGTCCATGAAAAATGCTCAATCAGTGTAACACCGACAAGGATAAATATGGCTCTGAAAAACAGGGCACCGACAATTCCCCAGAATAATACCTTGCGCTGATATTCAATAGGCACAGCAAAGTAGTTGAATATCAGCATAAAAACAAAAAGATTATCTACACTCAGAGATTCTTCTATGAGATATCCTGTCAAAAAGTGTACTGCTGCTTCCTGTCCTTTCCAGAAATAGACTACAACATTAAATGCTATGGCAAGACCAACCCAGAAAGCTGTCCACCATAAAGCCTCTTTGACCTTAACTTCATGATTGTTTTTATTCAGTATTGCCAGATCAAGAATCAGCATACCCAATACAAAAATGTTAAATACAACCCAGAAAGTAAGATTTTCCATTTAATTTAAAACACAAAAGTAGTTACGATAGAAGTGAGATCACAAAACAAATCAATTTAACAGGTTTTTTTGACTCTTAAAAGGAAGGATCAATAATTTTATAAGGCTGTTACTCCTGCGCAGATCGTTGTTCTTCCTCTTGCAGCTTTTGCTTTTTTCGCTCCTTCAGATAGGTTCTGATCACCGGAATCCAGGTTATAATAACAATACCAATAATAAAATATTCCAGATAGTCTTTGATCTGAGGAAAAACTTCAGCAATAAAATACCCCGCCAGTACCAGACTGAACGTCCAAAGGAACCCACCGGAAATATTGAAGAACAGAAACTTTTTAAAATTAAACCCTACCATTCCGGCAAAGATGGGAGCAAACGTACGTATAATAGGAAGAAATCTTCCCATTACTAAGGCAAAGCCACCGTGTTTTTGAAAAAATGCTTCAGAAGCAACGATGTATTTTTTTTTAAATAAAAGAGAATCCTTCCTGTTGAATAGAGTTTCCCCGACTTTTCTGCCGAAAATATAACCGAGAAGGTTACCAAGAATGGCTGCCAGCCATATCATAGCACATAAAAGAAATACATTTGTATCGATATACCCGGTAGAGCATAAAATTCCGGCAGTAAATAAAAGCGTATCTCCGGGAAAGAAAAAGCAGAAAAATATTCCGTTTTCTGCAAAAATAATCAATAATATAAGGGTAACACCGCCAAAAAGGATAAGCTTCTCCGGATCCAGTAATTGTTCAATTACTTCATGAATGTATTCCATATCAATGTTTATCTACTACTATATAACACCTATGAGAATAGTTGGGTTAATCCCAAAAAGAACGATCAAGGTTACAAGGACTACCAAAACTACCTGATAAACAAGATTAAGTTTCAGGCTGGTCTGAGCCGGTGTGTGCTCAGAAACAGCTTCTTTACCATACATCGCAATAATGATTTTGAAATAGTAGTATACACTTATGACAGAGCCGATAACAGCAACAATTACCAAAGCTGTATATCCGGCATTCAGTACGGCGGCAAACAGATAAAACTTTGCAAAAAAACCAACCGCAGGCGGGATACCTGCCAGTGAGAACATAGCAACAGTCATTACAATGGCAAGCAGGGGCTGCTTTTTTGCTAAACCGTTGAAAATATCAAAATCCTCGCTGTTTTTTTCTTTACCTACTGTATATAAAATAAAAAAGGCGGTCATTGTAGCCAATGAGTAAGATCCTGCATAGAATAATAAGGCATTGGTGCTGCGTTCGTCGAGTACAAGTAATGTCATCAACATATACCCGGCCTGGCTTATACCTGAGTATGCCAGCATTCTTTTCACACTTGTCTGGCCGACTGCCATGATATTACCTGCAAGAATTGTTGCAATGATAATTATAGAAAGTATTGAGGCCCATTCGGCGTTTAGTTCCGCAAAGGCAAATCCAAATAATCTGTAAAATGCTCCGAAAGCGGCTGTTTTTACTATGGATGCCATGAAGGCAGTAATCATCATTGGAGATCCCTGGTATACATCAGGAGCCCAGAAATGAAAAGGAACTGCAGATACTTTGAAACATAATGCTATTATCATGAAGATGATTCCGGTGTATAAAATTCCGGAAGTTTCACCGCCGCCATTGGCCACATATTCTTTTATGGCTCCAATGTCAAATGATCCCGAAGCGCCATATATCAACGTAATACCAAACAAGAGAATACCGGTAGTGAATGCTCCCATCATAAAATATTTCAGGGATGCTTCATTGCTTCGCAAGTCGCTTTTTCTGCTTCCGGCAAGGATATACAATGGTATTGACATTACTTCAATCCCGATAAACAGCATAACAAGACTGGAGAAAGAAACCAGAACGAGAGCGCCCACAGAAGAGAACAAAATAAGGGCGAACTGATCCGCCATATTAAACTCTGACTTATATTGTTCCTGACTTAAAATCATCCATAAGAAAAGCAATCCAAGAATCAGGCTGCTGAATGCCACAGTGTAATTGTCAACAACCAGCATGTCAAAGTATATTGCTGGTGCATTCCATTCACACACTGTAATGCCCAGAGCCAGCAGAAGGCCGCCCAGAACAATCGGAAATAATATTTTTCTGTAGCCAAGAATGTCGGAAAGCATGGATATTATCCCAAGTACCGCAACAACAATTAATGTCTTCATGCTTATTTCAGAGAATAGGTATTTTTAATTACGTCAATAATAGAAACAACTGCAGGTTCGGATATATCCAGGAAAATCTTTGGATATAAGCCAATCCAGAAAATCAGAATTGTTATAGGGATAAGTACAGCTTTTTCCAATCCTGTTACATCTGTAAATCCTGCTGTTTTATCGGATGTTTCGCCAAGCATGGAAAGCTGGAAGCTTCTGAGCATATACACAGCGCCAAATATGATTGATAATGCTGATAATGCAGTCAGCCAGCCACTGTAGTTGAACAGTCCTACGAATAAAAGAAACTCGCCTATAAATCCGCTTGTCAGTGGCAGAGCAATTGAGCTAAACAGAATGATCATAAAAAAGGTAGCTAACTGGGGAGCCTGAGAACGAATTCCGCCTAGTTCAGACAGCATACGGGTATTGGTCCTTTGGAAGATTATATCAATAATGAAGAATAATCCGACAACATTGATACCGTGTGACAGCATCTGAATAACACCTCCCTGAAGACCTTCGAAGCTCATGGTAAGAATACCGGCACCAATAAGACCTACGTGAGCAATGGATACATAGGCTATCAGACGCTTATAATCTTTTTGCATAATAGCAATAACAGAAGCGTACAAAATACCTGTTATACTGAGAATAATTGCTGCATGTCCGCCCCAGTTTGCTCCCATAGCATATGGCACAATCGGCATCATCCAGCGGATCACACCATATATACCCATTTTCAGCATGATTCCGGAAAGAAGCATTGTACCCTGAGTTGGCGCAACAGAGTATGTATCAGGTTGCCATGTATGGAATGGAAATATTGGCATCTTAATGGCAAAAGCCAGAAAAAATGCCCAGAATAGCCACATTTGTTCTACCGGACTTAAACGGACTTTATAAAATGCATCAATGCTGAATGTATGGAAATCAGGGCCGGTCTGCAGATACAGGTAAATGATTCCGATAAGCATAAATAAGCTTCCAAAAAGCGTGTAAAGAAAGAACTTGAAGGTGATTTTTGCCCTGTTTTCTCCGCCCCATAACAAAGCGATAAAGTATATCGGAATTAATGCAAGTTCCCAGAACAGATAGAACAGAAACGCATCTTTTGCTACAAAAACACCAACCAGCGCTGATTGCATTAATAATATTAAGGCATAGAAAAGAGAACTGTTTTTGTATTCTCTGATAAAGGAAGTCAGAATTATTAACGGCACCAGAAATGTGGTGAGCATTACCAGCAGAATGCTGATTCCGTCCATATCTATATAGAAAGATATACCAAGCTGGTCAATCCAGTTTACATTAAGCTCATAAGCCCTGGAACCGGGAGAAAAATTGATAAATGCGACCACACTGATCAGAAACTCCAATATAGAAGCTCCGAATGCAAACCATGCGGCTTTTTTATCTTTTAATAACCAGGTAATAATACCTGCTAATAATGGAAATACTATTAATAGAGCGGTTATCATCTTGCTATATTAGAAGAAAATTAAAATAAAGTTGATATGAATTCGCTGTTCCGGCTTAAAAATAATAAAACAATCATTCCCAAAACCATGGCAAATATGTAATAGCTTATACTGCCGTTTTGTAAAAGTCTTAAACCTGAGCTTCCTTGTTTTACACCTTTACCCCATGAGTTTACAAACGCGTCAAGTACCTTGATTTCAAAGAGCTTGTAGATTTTTCCAGAAAGCCATGATGTGGGCTTTACAAAAAGCGCATTGTATATTTCATCAATATAATACTTATGATACAGGAGCTTATGTACCGGTGTATAACCTTTTTCGTTAGATGAAGGTATATTGCTCTTTTTGACAAAAAGGACGAATGCAGCAGCGATCGCACCTATTACAGCCAGGGTTGATATTGCCATAAGAATATATTCCGTGCTATGAGCAACTTCGTGTGATACAGACGGCGCAGTAATAACCGGAGCAAGGAATGATACTACAAAGTTGTTTCCGTGAAGAACTTCAGGAATTCCTAGCCAGCCGCCTATTATTGAGAGCACAGCAAGTATTATCAAAGGTACTGTCATCAGTGCAGGCGACTCATGAAGATGAGATTTTTGTTCTGCTGTTCCTCTGAATTCCCCATGAAAAGTAAGGAACAGTAACCTGAACATGTAAAAAGCAGTCATCAGAGCACCTGCTGTTCCCAAAATCCAGAATAGGGGAGAATGTGCCCATGCATTAGCCAGAATCTGGTCTTTGGAGAAGAATCCGGCAAGGGGAGGAATACCTGCGATTGCCAGTGTGCCGATCAGGAACGTATAGTACGTAACCGGCATATACTTTTTCAAGCCTCCCATTTTACGTATATCCTGCTCATGAGACATGGCGTGAATTACACTTCCGGAACCAAGGAAAAGAAGAGCCTTAAAGAAAGCGTGCGTGGTAACATGGAAAATAGCAATCTGATAGGCTCCCATACCTAATGCAAAGACCATATATCCAAGCTGACTGACTGTAGAATAAGCCAGAACTTTCTTAATATCATTTTGTACCAGCGCTATTGTTGCTGCGAACAGAGCCGTGACCAGCCCGACAATGGCAATGATCTCCATTGTAAAGGGGGCGAGGCTGTATAAAATATTGGATCGTACAACCATGTATATACCTGCTGTTACCATGGTAGCAGCGTGAATAAGAGCTGAAACCGGAGTAGGACCGGCCATTGCGTCCGGTAGCCAGGTGTATAAGGGGATTTGTGCACTTTTACCTGTTGCGCCTACAAATAATAACAGGGTTATAGTAATGATAATCCATGAGTTTTCAGTAAATGTTGAGGGCGCTGCGGAGAATATATGCTGGAAATCAAGGCTGTTAAATTGAAACAGTAAAAACAGCATTCCGAGAAGAAAACCCAGATCCCCGATACGGTTCATTATAAAAGCTTTCTTGGCTGCATTGTTGTATGCTGTATTCTTAAACCAGAATCCGATAAGCAGATAGGAGCAAAGTCCTACACCTTCCCAGCCTGCAAACATGATAAGGTAATTTGAGCCCATGACCAGCAAAAGCATGGAGAAAATGAAAAGATTCAGATAGGCAAAATATCTTTTGAAGCCTTCATCCTCGTGCATGTAAGATATGGAATAAACATGAATCAGGAATCCGACACCTGTAATGATGGTCATCATCCATACAGACAGCGGATCGATCAGAAAAGAAAAACTAATATCCAGGGAGCCTGTAGTAACCCAGTCAAACAGCTTATAAATCTGAGATTCGGCTGATCCTGTCAAAAAAGGAAATAACAGGATCAGTACCAGTATAAATGATCCTAATACAGACCCTGATCCGATTATACCAACCAGTGATTTGTTCAGATACTTTGGAAATAACCCTATTATTGTAAAGCCCAATAGGGGAAGCAAAGGAATTAACCAAACCAGATTCATTGTTTGTTATATCAAATTTTGTTTTACCACTTAAGATTTTTTAACGCATCAATGCTTACGGAGCCTGTGTTGCGGTAGATCATTACCAATAAAGCCAGACCTACAGTAATTTCAGCTGCGGCAACTGCCATAACAAAAAATACAAAAACCTGACCTGAAGGATCTCCATGATGCATCGAAAATGCAACCATTAAAAGATTGATTGAATTGAGCATGAGCTCAATGGACATAAATATGATAATGATATTTCTTCTGATTAAAACACCCATTACGCCTATGGCGAACAGTATAGAACAGAGAATAATGTAATTATTTAAGGAACCTGAAAAATGTTGTAAAATATTTTCCATCGAATTAATGATCTTTTAAGTTTTTCTTACCCAACATGATGGCCCCGATCATAGCAGAAAGGAATAGAACGGAACAGACTTCAAATGGCAGGACAAATTCATTAAACAGTATCTTGCCCAGCACCTGAACAGTTCCAATATCAGCAGAAGAGGCTTTAATCATCTCCTCGTTGGACTGATAACCGGCCATCGCAGCCAGAAGGGAAAGAATGAACAAGCCTCCGCATACAATTCCGACGATCTTGGACGAAAACGGCTTTTTATACTGCTCTCTTTTGTTGAGGTTAAGAAGCATGATGACAAAGAGGAAAAGAACAAGTATGGCTCCTGCATATACTATGATATTGACGATAGCCACGAACTGAGCTCCCAGTATGAATGCATAATGCCCCGCAATGGAGAAAAAGGTCAGAACAAGAAACAAAACACTATATACTGGATTGGGTGTTAAAATGACACTTAATGCACTGCCGATTGCAAGAATTGACAGAATTAAAAAAAACAACTGATCCATTATTTTTTGTATGGTTTATATGTTTTAGGATGAGCACTGGTGCCAAGTGGCTGTACCAACTTATCTTTTCCATAAATAAAGTTGCTTCGGTCGTAGTTTGCCGGAGCGAGCTCTTCTGTCAGATAGATTGCATCTTTCGGACAGGCTTCTTCACACAGGCCGCAGAAAATACAACGCAGCATATTAATTTCATACGATTTGGCGTATTTTTCTTCCCTGTACAATTTTTCCTCACCGGGTTTACGTTCTCCTGCCACAATGGATATTGCCTCGGCAGGGCAGGAAACTGCGCATAAGCCGCAGGCAGTACAATTTTCCCTCCCTTCTTCGTCACGTTTTAACACATGCTTACCCCGGTAGATGAAACTGAAGTCTCGCTTTTGTTCCGGATATTGAATAGTAGGTTTCTTTTTAAAGAAATGCTTTATAGTAATACCCATCCCGCTAAGGATTGCCGGCAGATACAGTTTCTCGGCCAGTGTCATTTCCTTATTTACTACTACTTTCGATCTGTTTGTTAATTTCATATCGGATATCTTCTCTCTTGTCGTTTTAGAAAACCAGAATAAATAATCCTGTTATTAAAATATTAAAGAGGGCCAGAGGTATCAATATTTTCCATCCCAGATTCATTAGCTGATCATATCTGAATCTTGGCAGCGTCCAGCGTATCCACATGAAAAGGAAAATAAAGAAGAAAATTTTCAGGAAGAAAACTCCAACTCCCATAATGGCAACGAGATTATGGCTCCAGCCCATTTCAACAAGCTCATTCATAAACGGGAAGTTATAACCGCCAAAATAAAGAGCACTCATAATCGCACCGGAAATGAACATGTTAATGTATTCGGCGAAAAGGTAAAGACCAAGCTTCATACTGCTATATTCGGTATGATAACCTGCAACAAGCTCTGACTCAGATTCGGGGAGGTCAAAAGGCGTTCTGTTGCATTCTGCCAGAGCACAGATAAAGAATATCATAAAGCCCAGAGGCTGATAAATGATGTTCCAGGAAGCTCCGCTTATACCAAATAATTCACTGGTCTGTTGTCCGACGATGGTTCCTATAGACAGAGACCCGGAAGTCATAACCAGCGCAATTATTGATAATCCCATAGCGATTTCATAACTGATCATTTGCGAAGAAGCCCGAAGTGCTCCAAGCAGTGAAAACTTATTATTCGATGCCCAGCCACCGATCATTATTCCGTAAACTCCTACGGATACCACGGCAAAGACATAAAGAAGACCAATGTTAATATCAGTAACCTGAAGTGTTACGGCTCTTCCTGCTACCTCAAGATAAGTTCCCCATGGAATAACAGCACTGGTCATTAATGCAGTCAACATTGAGATGGATGGCCCAAGAATAAAGAGAAACTTGTCTGCATTGGCAGGGATAAACTCCTCCTTGAAGAAGAACTTTCCGCCGTCAGCCAGTGGTTGAAGTATTCCGAATATACCGGCCCTGTTTGGACCGAGACGATCCTGGATAAATCCTGATACTTTACGTTCAGCCAGGGTGCTGTATAAGGCAACTACCAGTGAAATGGCAAAGACAAGCGTTATTACTACAATTTTATCGATCAGAAATATTTCCATATCCTATGCGCTTGGGAGCGTCTACTTTTTCTGTTCCTAAACTATATTTATTGGCTGTGATTACAGAAGCCTTTTTTAATTTCTTGGGACCCTCAATAATCCAGTCTCCAACCTCTTTTTTGTCAAAGCGGCATGTATTACAGATAAACTCTTCTACTTCACCCCACTGGTCTTTTCTTCCTGTTACACGATAGATCTGATCATTATACATCCAGAGATTAACCTTGCCGCAGCATTTGTCACAGTTTCTGTGAGCGTCGACCGGTTTTACAAACCATACACGGCTTTTGAAGCGGAATGTTTTGTCGGTCAGTGCTCCAACCGGGCATACGTCTATGACATTTCCGGAGAAATCGTTGTCAATTGCATTCTTGATGTAGGTACCGATTTCGGCTGCATCACCGCGATTAAGAACACCGTGAACACGTTCATTGGTAATCTGGTCAGCTGTAAATACGCAACGGTAGCACAGAATACAACGATTCATATGAAGTTGTATCTTGTCACCGATATCTATGCGGTCGAATGTTCTTCTGGCTTCCTGATAGCGTGTCTTGGCAGTGCCGTGCTCAAAAGAAAGATTCTGAAGATCACATTCACCAGCCTGGTCGCATACCGGACAATCCAGCGGGTGATTGATAAGCAAAAACTCAACAACAGCATTACGAGCTTCTATTACTTCTTTGCTGGTTGTATTTTCAACAACCATCCCGTCCATGACTGTTGTCCTGCAGGATGCCACAAGTTTGGGCATTGGCCTGGGATCCTTTTCAGAACCTTGGGTTACTTTTACCAGACATACCCGGCATTTTCCTCCGCTCGCCTCCAGCTTGGAATAATAGCACATGGCAGGCGGTACATTTTTACCGATTTTTCTGGCAGCATTGAGGATGGTTGTTCCCGGTTCTACTTCTACCTCAATTCCGTCAATTGTTACTTTCATCATGACTAAGCCGGATTTAATTCAGTTTTATAGTTATCCAGATGTGCAAACTGGCTTTGAGCCACCTTGTCCGGATATTTTGCATGATATTCAAACTCTTCTCTGAAGTGACGTATAGCACTGGCTACAGGCCATGCAGCGGCATCTCCGAGAGGGCAAATAGTATTACCCTCGATCTTTTTTGCGATACTGACCAGAAGGTCAATGTCTTCCATCGTACCATGACCATGCTCAAGACGATGCAGTACTTTTTCCATCCATCCTGTACCTTCACGGCATGGGCTGCACTGACCGCAGGATTCATGGTGATAAAACCGTGTGAATGTCCACAGATTTCTCACAATGCAGACTGTTTCATCCATAGCGATAAACCCGCCGGATCCAAGCATGGTTCCGGTGGCAAAACCACCTTCGGAAAGCGACTCATATGTCATGAGTCTGGGCTCACCGGCTGCTGTTTTCAAAATTAGTTCTGTTGGAAGAATGGGTACGGAAGAGCCGCCGGCTACAACTGCTTTTAGCTTATGACCGTCTCTGATTCCGCCACAGTATTCATCAGAGTATATAAATTCCTCCACCGGAAGGCCAAGCTCTATTTCATAAACGCCCGGTTTTTTGAGATTTCCACAGGCTGATATAAGCTTTGTTCCTGTACTTTTTCCAATGCCAATTTTTGCATATTCGGCGCCACCCATATTAATAATTGGTGTTACCGTTGCCAGCGTTTCTACATTGTTAACTACCGTCGGACAGTTATACAACCCGGATATTGCCGGGAAAGGTGGCTTTATTCTTGGATTACCACGTTTCCCTTCGAGGGATTCAATAAGAGCAGTTTCTTCTCCACATATGTAAGCACCGCCACCTGTCTGCACGTATATTTCCAGATCATATCCCGTGCCGAGAATATTTTTACCCAGATACCCTGCGTTTTTAGCTTCTGCGATAGCATTTTCAAGTATATCTATAATCCATTTGTACTCTCCGCGTATATATATATAGGTTCTGTTTGAACCAAGAGAGTAGGAAGATATTATAAGACCCTCAATAAGCAAATGAGGGATATGCTCCATCAGGTAACGATCTTTAAATGTGCCGGGTTCACTTTCATCTGCATTGCACACCAGATAACGGGGTTTGTCACTTTTTCTGTCAAGAAAGCTCCATTTCAGACCAGTTGGGAAACCCGCACCACCGCGCCCTCTGAGTCCGGAAGTTTTTACTTCTTCCATGATTTCATCGGGCGACATCGTTTTTAACGCTTTTTCAGCAGCCCTGTATCCTCCGGTTTCTTTGTAAACCTTATAGGTCTCAATGCCCGGAACATGAATATTTTCAAATAATATTTTCCTGGCCATCAGATATCGTATTTAGTATAAGTATCGCTCGAAGGATCACCGAATAGTTCAATGATCTTATTTATCTTTTCTTCAGTCAGGTGTTCATAATAATACTTGCCTATTTGTGCCATGGGAGCAGTTCCGCAGGAACCGAGACATTCAACACCTTTAACAGTAAATTTTCCGTCAGGGGTAGTTTCGCCTTCTTTGATACCTAGCTTATTGAGTGTATAGTCAATAAGCTGATGTGAACCTACAGCCATACACGGGCCTGTCCGGCAAAATTCGATCATACAATGCCCAACCGGTTTTAAATTAAACATTGTATAGAATGAGGCAACTTCGTATACTTCAATCGGCTTGATATCCAGCAATGAAGCAACATAATCCATGACTGGCACGCTTAGCCATCCGCCAAACTCTCTCTGAGCTATATGAAGGAGGGGAAGGAGGGCTGACTTTTGTTTTCCTTCCGGATACCGGCCTATGATTTCCTGAACTTTTTTTAGCTTTTCGCTGGAGAATTTAATCTCTGTTGTTTCCTGTTCCATGTTTAACAAACTGATCCTTCTGTACAGGTTTGTATGTTCGATTTATGCGTCAATTTCACCCGCAATTAGATTTATACTGCTCAATGTAACTACAGCATCTGCGATCTGTCCCCCTTTTATCATTTGGCCGAATGCCTGATAGTAAATGAATCCGGGACGTCTGAAATGTAGTCTGAACGGGCTTCTGCCGCCATCACTTACCAGATAGAAACCTAATTCCCCATTAGCTGCTTCAATTGAATGATATACTTCTCCTACAGGGACGTCAATCTCACCCATTACAATTTTAAAGTGCCATATCAGGGCCTCCATATGGTTGTATACATCGGCTTTGGGGGGCAGAAAGTATTCCGGTACTTCTGCATGATGAGGACCGGCCGGTAGTTTTTGCAATGCCTGCCTGATAATGCTCAGGCTCTGCCAGATTTCGTGATTACGAACCATAAAGCGGTCGTAAGCATCACCACTGATACCTACAGGAATTTCAAAATCAAAATCCTGATAGGATGAATATGGATTCATGACCCTTACGTCATAATCAATGCCTGTCGCTCTGAGGTTTGGACCTGTAAATCCATAATTTAGTGCATCTTCTGCAGAAATAGCACCTACACTGATACAGCGGTCCATGAAAATCCTGTTGCGATTAAAAAGTGCTTCAAACTCTTTCATTACAGCAGGAAACTCATCCAGAAACTTTTCCAGTTTTCTGAAAGCAAGTTCAGGCCACGGGCGCTCAAATCCGCCTATTCTTCCCATATTAGTGGTGAGTCTGGCACCACATATTTCTTCATAAATTTCATAAATGCGTTCTCTGAACTGCATTACGTACAGGAAGCCGGTGAATGCTCCGGAGTCTACACCCAAAATGCTGTTACAGATAAGGTGATCGGCAATCCTGGCCAGTTCCATAACAATCACTCTCAGGTAGTCTACTCGCTTAGGTGTCTCGATTCCTAACAGTTTTTCAACAGTCATATGGTAACCGAAATTATTTAGCGGAGCGGAGCAATAGTTAAGACGGTCAGTTAGCGGAGTGATCTGATAATACGGCCTTCTTTCCGCGATTTTCTCAAAAGCACGGTGAATATATCCGATAGTGGCTTCGGATGATACGATTTTTTCGCCGTCCAGCTTTAATATATTCTGAAATACACCGTGAGTTGCCGGATGGGTAGGGCCCATGTTCAACGTGACCAATTGATCTTCCGGTACCTCAGCTAATTTTTTGTTTTTATCTTCCTCTGTAAGCATTCCTTAAAGACTTAGCGGCCAAACATAGCATCGTTTTTATCGGTTCTGGTTGCGTCTTCCAGCGCATATTCCTTGCGAAGCGGATAGTAGGTCATATCTTCGACATTCAGAATACGCTTAAGATTTGGATGATTTTTGAATATGACTCCAAAAAAGTCATACGTTTCTCTTTCCATCCAGTTTGCTGATTTGAAGACAGGAGTGATAGATGCAATTTCCGGTTTCGCTTTTGGAAAAAAAGCTTTCAGACGTACCCTTTTATTGTTAGGCAGGTTGTGCAGGTGGTAGATTACACCGAGGCGGTCTTCCTGTTCCGGATAATGTACTCCGGTCAGATCCGTCAAAAAGGTAAAACCAAGGTCTTCATCGGAGTATAAATAAGTTACTACCTCGAGGATATGGTCTTTATTTATTTCAATGGAAAGCATATTGTAAGATACTTCTGTATTCAGTACAATACTTTCTCCGAATTTAGCATTTAGCTTTTCTACAATGAATTCGTTTGTCAGTTCAGCCATTATTTAATTCCGTAGGAAGCAAGTAATTGTTTATATTCTGGTGAGTCTCTTCGTCTCAGTGATTCATTGGCAACAAGATCCTGGATTTTCATGATTCCATCCAGAATCTGTTCAGGTCTTGGCGGACATCCGGGCACATATACGTCCACCGGAATAATCTTGTCAATACCCTGTAGCACACTATACGTATCAAATATACCACCACTGGAAGCGCAGGCCCCAACAGCTATTACCCATTTAGGCTCAGCCATTTGCTCATATACCTGTCTCAGAACGGGCCCCATTTTCTTGGCGATGGTTCCCATTACCATCAATAAATCTGCCTGGCGTGGTGAGAAGCTTGGTCGTTCGGCTCCAAAACGGGCTAAGTCATAGGTTGCGCCCATGGTTGCCATAAATTCAATACCGCAGCAGGAAGTTGCAAATGGCAATGGCCAGAGCGAATGTTTACGTGCCAGTCCAATCGCTTTATCCAATGATGTGGCAAAAAAACCCGGACCCTCAACCCCGCTTGGTGCTTGTGCTACATTAACCATAATCCCTTATCAATTTTAAGAATTGCCCAACTAATTTATCTTATTACAAAACGAAAATTTCGTATGATTTATTCCCAGTCCAGTGCCCCTTTTTTAATAACATAAAAGAAGCCGATAAGCAGAGTACTCAGAAATAACAGCATTGCCCAGAATTCTTTCAGTCCGCCATTGGAAAACTCGATGAAATTGACGGCCCAGGGATATAAAAAGATTACTTCGACATCAAAAAGTACAAACAAAGTTGCGACCAGAAAGTATTTAATGGAAAACTGCATACGGGCATTTCCTACCGATTCAATCCCTGCCTCGAAGGCTTCTACTTTGTTACTTGTTTTAACTTTGGGGCCAAGCAGCCAGGATGCTAACAAACTTATGCATACAAAGCCCAGTGCAACCAAAAACTGCATCCCGATGGGTAGATACGGGTTTAGTGCAATTTCTTCTTTCATGCCCTTTTTTTAAGAGGTTTTAGTTTTAGTTTATCAAATGAAACACTAATGGAAAAGGGACATTTTTTAATTTGTACAGTAATTACATTAAGGTTAAAATGTATGCTAAAGTCTACTAAAATTGCCCCTTTTTTCATATTGTAGTTGATTGTAAAATTAGATAAATTCTTTCTAAAAAAAATATTTTACCTGTTTTTTTCACCCCTTCGTATACTGCATTGTTTCCTAAATAGTTTTACATAAATAATATAATATTTCGATTAGCTGTTTTTTTGGAGTTAAAATATGTATTTTTACCGATTCGGTCCTTTCCGATAACTAAAAAAATATCTACTACGGTACTAATGCTAATTGATATAATAGTAACTTTTTTCCTTGTTTTTTTAAACGGTTTTTTTGTTGCAGCCGAATTTGCAATGGTTAAAGTGCGGATATCCCAGCTGGAAATTAAGGCTGCTGCCGGCAATATTACTTCCAAGGCTGCTCTGAGCATTGTCAAAAATCTTGATGCCTATCTTTCTGCAACGCAGCTCGGAATCACTCTTGCCAGTCTGGGGCTCGGCTGGATCGGGGAATCTGTTGTTACCAGGCTGATTATTCAGCTGATGGATGGCTTGGGAGTGTCCGTTTCAGAGGAGAGTGCTCATCAGATTGCTCTGCCGATTGCGTTTGCCGTCATTACGGTACTTCATATAGTTTTCGGAGAGCTTGCTCCCAAATCCATAGCGATACAGAGGTCAGAAGCCACGACACTGGCTGTCACATATCCGATGAAAGTGTTTTATGTGCTGTTCAGACCATTTATCTGGCTGCTCAATGGACTTGCCAATATGCTTTTGAGGAGCATGGGATTTTCAGCTCATGATCACCTCGAAGTGCACTCAGCAGAAGAAATTAAGCTGCTGCTTGAACAAAGTAAAGAATCCGGTGCAATAAAAGCCTCAGAGCATGAGCTGATAAAGAACGTCTTTAATTTCAACTTTATAACTGCGAGACAGATTATGGTGCCGAGAACAAGTATTTGCGCCATAGATATCGAGCTCACGGAGCAGGAAGTGACTGATCTGATTATTAAGGAGGGGTATAGCCGGATGCCGCTGTATAAAGACAGCATTGACAACATTATCGGAGTTGTGTATATCAAGGATTTGCTGAGAATGATCGGCAAACAGGAAAAGTTTGATTTGAAATCGGTCATGCGTCCACCTTACTATGTTCCGCATACCAAAAAAATAAATGAGCTGCTCAAGGAACTACAGGAAAAGCATCTTCATATGGCTGTCATAACGGATGAGTTTGGCGGTATTGCGGGTATTGTGACTATTGAGGATATCCTGGAAGAGCTGGTAGGGGAAATTCAGGATGAATATGATGAAGAAGCACCGATTGTAGAGAAGCTGCACACAAATGAATACGTAGTCAATGCCCTGTCTGGAATAGAAGATGTCAATAATTATTTACCTGTTCCCCTGCCTAAAAGCAGCAGCTATGATACGGTAGCCGGATGGGTGAATACAATTTTTGATAAAATACCGGAGCTCTATGAGAAAACAACTTTCGAGGAGTATGAGTTGACCATTCTTAAAAAATCGAAACAAAGCGTACTGGTCGTAAAGCTTGTTTATTCACCAAAGGAAGAAGAGGTAAATTAAAAACCGAAAAACCGGACGGCAACTACAAGTGATCTGCCAGAAACTGCTTAACTTTTTATTCTGATGTTAAGGGCATTTTTGGGTATTTTTTTCTTTTTTTTCGTGCTTTTTCCGTTATCGGCACAGTATGTTGACTCCGGTCAGGATCCGGCCTCTATTGTATGGAAGGAGATTAAAACGGAGAACTTTCAGATCCTTTTCCCAAAGGATTTTCAGAAGCAGGCTATACGGCTTGCAAATGTGCTGGAGAAAGTGTATTCAGCCGCATCTGTTACGCTGGATCACCAGCCGAGATCCATTACAGTTATTCTGCATACATATAACAGCAATGCCAATGCCAATGTGCTCTGGGCTCCCAGCCGGTCCAATTTTAATACCATACCACCTCAGGATATATATAATCAGGACTGGCTTGATCAGCTGGCCATACATGAATTTCGTCATGTAGTACAGATTGATAAGATGCATCAGGGGATGACTCAGCTGCTTTACTATATTTTTGGTCAGCAGGCAATCGCTGCGGTTTTCGGCCTGTATATCCCGTTCTGGTTTGTTGAAGGAGATGCCGTAATTGCAGAAACAACCCTGAGTAAGTCGGGCCGGGGACGTCTTCCCTCGTTTTCCATGCCGCTTAGAACCCAGCTTATGGAAAAGGGAATGTATTCCTATGAAAAGGCATACCTTGGATCTTACAAAGACTTTGTACCAAGTTATTATAATCTGGGTTATTATCTGACCGGAATGGGAAGGTGGTGGTATGGAACATCAATATGGGAGGAAGCATTGACCAAATCAGCAAGAAAGCCGTATCTCCCTACCATATTCAATAAGACAGTGAAGAAAAATGCCGGTTTTGGAAAAAGGAAGTTTTACCGAAAGGCAATGGAAGCTCTGGACTCTGTCTGGCAGAACCAGGACCAGATTGTCAGACCGGAAGCATATGTTCCTGCAAACAGGACTGCTCACAGGTTTTTTACGAATTATTTGTTCCCGGTTGAAACCAGTCGCAGTCAAACGCTGGCGCTTAAGTCGGGTTATGAACAGATAGATGAGTTTGTACTGATAGACAGCAATGGACGGGAAGAGCATGTGTTTTTTCCCGGACTTATCCAGCAAAGTCGTTTTTCGTATAATGAAGCAACTGGCAGGCTTGCCTGGAGCGAGTATGTGTTGGACAAAAGGTGGTCCAACAGGATTTATTCCAATCTGTTTGTCTATGATTTTGTGAGTGATAAGCGAAAGATGCTTACAAGCAAAAGCTTTCTGTTTGTTCCGGCTATTTCTCCCGATGGAAAGAGAGTTGTTGCAATTGAGGCTACGCCGGACTATCTTTTTTATCTTACGTTTATTGATATTCTGTCGGGTAAGGTATATAACCGGATTCAGCTGAAAGGCAATCCTTTCCTGCTGACACCTCAATGGGTTGACAATAATTGTATTGTATACATTTCACTGGATCAGACAGGAAAAAGGCTAGAGATTCTTGATATAAGATCGGGCAATTCGGATGTGTTGCTTGATGCTGCAAGTAATGACATTACCAATCCGGTTGCTTACCAAAACTATATTCTTTTTCACGGTATCTGGTCCGGTATTGACAATATCTATGCGGTAGATACGCTCTCCAAAGAAGTATTTAAAGTAACGGATTCCAGATTTGGCGCTTTTAATCCTTCTGTAAACAAGGAGAAAGGTGAGCTATGGTACAATGAATACAGCGCTGACGGATATAATATGGCCCGGGTGAAACTATTGCCGGACCAATGGGAAAAATTAAAGGAGGTCAGGGATACATCTTTTAAGCTATATGAAGAATTGCTGGGCGAGGAACAGGCTATTCACTTTGATTCATCGTCTGCAAAAGATTTTGAAATTAAATCCTATCCGAAGTGGAAACATTTATTTAATATTCACAGCTGGTCTCCATTGTCAGTGAATACGGAGTCCTATTCGTTAAACCCTTCTGTAACATTGCTGTCACAGAATAATCTGAGCACTTCATTTACCAATATCAGTTATGTATATGACCTTAATGAGGAATCAGGATCGCTGAATGCCAGCTTCATTTACAAAGGTCTGTATCCACAGTTAAGCATGACTGGTAAGGTAGGCAATCGGCGAACCGTAAACAATGCAAGGCAGGAGCTGCGCTGGCAGGAAAGAACCGGGACATTGCTGGCTTCTGTTCCTCTGAATTTTACCAGAGGAGCATACTATCAGTTTGTCGTGCCTGCTGTTCAGTATTCGTATATCTCTGTGCAGGACTTGCCGGGTGGAGCCGAGGTTGCCGATATTAATGTCAATTCCGTCTATTATTCTCTCAATCTTTCCCGCAGAAGGAAAAGAGCACTTCTGGATTTACAGCCCAGATGGGGACAATATCTGCAGACAGGTTTCAGACATTCACCTTGGGGAGCGTCTCAATACAATAATCAGTTGTTTGTGCAGGGCGGATTGCTGCTGCCCGGATTGCTAAAGAATCATGGTATCAATATTTCTGCCGGTTACCAGCGAAATTATACAAACGGGAGTTTTGATTATACGAATCTGATTACGTATCCGCGGGGATATTCAAGATTATATAACCGGCAGATGACAGTAGTTCGTTTTAACTATTCCATGCCGCTGATCTATCCAGATTTCAATATTCCCGGCTTTATTTACATCAAGAGAATATATACCAATTTGTATGCTGATTTGGGCATCGGCACTAACCCGGGTATAGAGCCGGTATACTATCCGAGTATCGGGTTTGAATTGCTGAATGATTTTCATGTTTTCAGTAATATTGTACCTTTCAACGGAGGATTTCGGCTAAACTTTTTACCGGAAAGGGGCAATATAAACTTCCAGTTTATTATAAATCTCGGCTTGTAATCTAACAAATACCTTATTTACCTGAGTTATATATAATAATGAGGGGGTACTATGCAATTCAGAGATTATTATCAGGATTTAGGAGTTTCCAGAACATCTTCCGAAGATGAGATCAAGAAAGCGTTCAAAAAGCTTGCAGTAAAATATCATCCGGATAAAAATCCGGGGAATAAAGAGGCGGAAGAAAAATTTAAAATAATCAATGAAGCATATACAGTATTGTCCGATCAGGAAAAACGCAGACAGTACGATCAGTACGCAGAAAACTGGAAATATTACAAGGAGGCCGGGAGCAGAGCAAATGCTGAGAGTGAACAGGAAGAGCATGACATATTCGGACAGCGGGGAGCTTTTTCGGATTTCTTTGAGACATTTTTTGGCGGAGGATTTAAGAAGGGAGGAAGAGGTGGTGTCCGGGGTACCGATTATGAGGGCAATATGACGATAACTCTCAGGGAAGCTTTTCATGGAACAAGTAAACTTTTTAAGATAAATGAACGTCCGTATACCATACGTCTAAAGCCTGGAATAGCCGATGGACAGACATTAAAAGTCAGCGGGAGCGGGGGGCCGGGAGTATATGGCGGCCCCAATGGTGATCTTTATATTACTGTTCAGATCGAACCTGATCCGGTATTTGAGCGGAAAGGTGATGATTTGTATGTTGATTTCCATATACCATTGTATACGCTTATGCTGGGCGGAAAGAAGACACTGACCACATTAAAGGGACCTGTGGCGGTAGATATACCGGCCGAAACGAAAAATGGTAAAGTATTGAGATTGAGAAATATTGGGATGCCTAAATATAATGTGAGCGATCAGTATGGTGATTTGTATGCACGAATTGTAGCGGATATACCGGAAAATCTTTCTGAGAGAGAAAAAGGTCTGATTTATCAGCTGGCAGAAATTCGTGGATAAAATAATTGTAATAAATTTATTTTAAACATGAAAATTTGTATTTTAGTCCCGCATTAATACAGAAAAAGCTATAAAAAATTATGAAATACTGTGTAAATCTGGTTTCTGTTCTGTGTTTTTTAATACTGACTGCATTTACTGCAGATACGCTGGAACAGGGAGCTTTTGTTTGTAAGGTTAATGGCAGAGAAATGATTTTAAAGGATGCGAAGGCAAAATATCGCACAATTACCGGCGGACACAAGCAATTGTCTTTGAGCAATGATAAGTTTGAAGCTTTTGTTCTCCTGAATCCGGAAGAACGAAAAATAGCCCTTTCCGAGTCAAATAACAGAGAGGTATATGTCCGTTATGTGGAGCCAGGTACAGATAAGATATATAAGCCTCTGAACGGATTTGTAGATATTCAGAAACTGGATCTGGAAAAAGGAATTGTTTCAGGTGTTTTTGAGATGGTGCTTATCAACAGACAGGGCGCCGAGAAAAAAATTACTGTTACGAACGGTAAGTTTGAGAATATTCCCATCAATGAATTGAAAGCTTTTTAAAAAAATACGTTTCTTTTATTTAATCAGCGGCTTCCCTTTGCAAAGGGAAGCCGCTGATTATAGTTTACAGATGATGAACAACCCTGCCGCAAAAGGTGTTTTGAAAAGAAAACGCTGGAGGGCTGTAATGGGTAATCTGTTGAAACGTATCTGGGAAAAAATTGTCGACTATTCTAACTATAACCGGGAAGAGGTGGTATCTGATCTGAAGTCAGAAGCCGGCCGGCAGCTTCCCGGAGAGAGCCAGAAGAAAGATAAGGATAGTAATGATAAGCAAAAATCGTCTGCCTCTCCGAAGCTTTCCGAAATGAAGTCAGTGTTCAGGAAAAGAGAAAATGCTGTTAAGGGTTCGGAAGCTGAAAAAACGTTTTATTCCCGGAGAAGAAATAAAAATCAGAAAAAGACAGAAAAAAAGGCTGATTAAACGCTTTATTTAAAAAAAAATGCTTTAGTTCACAATGGTGGATTGAAGCAGTATGTTGAAAATTGCATATTCCGGTGTATATAATTATCCTGTGCCGGAGGGTCATCGTTTTCCCATGATCAAATACGACCTGATTGCGGAGCAATTGCTTTATGAAGGTCTTATTACCAGGGATAATCTTTTTGAGCCTGCGCCGGTTGAGGAAAAATGGATACTTGGTGTACATACTCCGGAATATTGGTACAAATTAAAAAACCTCTCTCTGACCCATCTTGAACAGCGACGTTCTGGTTTTGAACTGACGGCTGAGCTTGTTTACCGCGAACGATGTATAATGCAGGGCACAATTATGGCCGCCCGATATGCCTGCCAGTATGGGGTTGCCTTCAATATTGCCGGTGGTACACATCATGCTTATCCGGACAAAGCCGAAGGATTTTGCTTATTGAATGACAATGCTATAGCTGCCGGTTTTCTGCTTCGGGAAAAACTTGCCGGCAGGGTACTCATTATAGATCTGGATGTCCATCAGGGCAATGGTACAGCCCGGATATTTCAGGATATCAATGAAGTTTTTACATTTAGTATGCATTGTGCAGAAAATGTTTTCTCCAAAAAAGAACAATCGGATCTGGATATTGAGTTGCCTGCGGGAACAGGGGATGAGCAATATCTTGCTATACTGAAACAGGCATTGCGGGACATTGTCGATTCGTTCGGGCCTGATTTTGTTTTCTACCAGTCGGGGGTTGATGTATTGAAAAGTGATAAGCTTGGCTGGTTATCGTTGAGCAGAGAAGGGTGTATGGAGAGAGACCGCCTGGTGTTTGAATTTTGCAGTAAAAGGAAAATTCCTGTAGCGGTTGATTTAGGAGGAGGCTATTCATCCCGTCTCCCGGATATTGTAGAAGCTCATTGCAATACATTCAGGGTAGCAGAGAAGATTTACTTTTAAGGAAGAATCAGGAAAACATCTTTTGAAGAGCTGTCCAGAGCAGCTTTTTTCTGCTGACATCATGCTGAAGTACATTCAAAGAATCAGCGCACAGAATCATCTGATTATCCATCTGAAGCAGTTCATACATGGCGTGGGTTCCCGTCTTCGGATGCTGGCCGAAATATAATAGTTTGTCGGATGCGATTGCCGGGCTCAGAGTACCTGTTTCAATATGGTAATCTGCCGGAGTGAGTTTTATAGCATCCAGAACCTTGCTAAGAAATGCCAGCTCATCAGGAGTTGCTTCATTACAAAATACAATCAGTTTCTTTTTTGCTATCTGTGTCAGGGTATCTTCGGATGGAGAAGCTTGAGAATGAGAAGAAGGAGCAGACACCGGTAGGGTTGCGGACTGTGTATTTTGTATAAGATAAACAGGTTCTTCAAACAAAAATGGGATAAATTGTTCTCTTTGCTCCATTGTATATGCTGAAATCAGGCCAGGTATGATTATAAAATTAAGCCAACAGCCCGATTATTTCAAGTAAATAGCTTAACATTTAATTTATCTGTCGTGTTATATCATTTGAGTCAGGGTATGTGTTGCTGTACCCCTGTTTGTCAAATATATACTAATATGGGAAATCTACTTTATATTATAGCCATTGTGTTGATTGTAATGTGGTTAATTGGGTTTTTAGGATTTGGAGATACAGTTGGCGGAATTATACATGTTTTACTGGTGCTTGCGGTAATCGCGTTTCTTCTTCGGGTGATAAGAGGTGTATGAAAACAAGCTATGAATTATCAGAAAGATTGAATATGCGCTGCAATTCTGTAGCATCTTTTGCCTGCATCTTGCCTGCCAGAATGAGACGCAGCTGTCTTCGCCTCAGAGCTCCGTCAAAAAGCTCGATTTCTTCACTGGTTTCAGGTACGAGTTCGGGTACTCTTATTGGTTTGCCCTGTTGATTCAGAGCAACAAAAGTGAAAAAAGCATGATTTGATTTCTCTTTTGTATTATCAGGTATATTTTCTGTCCAGACTTCTATGTATACCTCCATGGATGAGTTGAAGGACCTTGTAACCTGTGCCTTGAGGGTTACTACACTACCAAGCTTAATGGAAGAGTTGAATGAAACATGATCTACAGATGCTGTTACTACGATGCTGTTGGAATGTCTTTGTGCGGCTATTGCAGCAACCACATCCATCAGATGCATCATGCGACCTCCCATCATATTATGAAGAGGGTTTGTATCATTAGGCAGAACCATTTCTGTCATGGTTGCCAGAGAGTCTTTTGCGTATTTTTTCATTTTATAATCAAGGTTAATTCCACCCCGAATGCCCTTTCAGTGGTACAAAGCTAAAATTGCCAAATTCCTGTATGGAAACATGGCCTGATAATTCTTTGGTCAGACGAAGCATCTTCTGGGTCTGCGCATCTCCAACAGGAATGACGAGAATGCCTTCAGGGCTCAGTTGCTCTACGAGTTTTTCCGGTATAGCCGGGGCGCCCGCAGTAACAATGATCCGATCGTATGGAGCCTGAGAAGGCAAGCCAAGCGTACCGTCTCCGCAGTAAAAATTTGCTTTATAGCCCATCTGGTTCAATAGTCGTCTGGATTGTTCGAATAAGGGTTTCATCCGTTCAATGGTATATACGCGACAGCCTATGGCCGCCAGTATGCTGCACTGGTAACCGGATCCGGTGCCGATTTCAAGGACTTTCAGTCCCTGCTTTACAGAAAGCAGCTGGGTCTGGAATGCTACCGTATATGGCTGTGATATGGTCTGTCCTTCTCCAATTGGAAAAGCCTTATCCTGATATGCATGTTCGAGAAAGGCCGGATCCAGAAAAAAGTGTCTGGGCACTGTGCTGATAGCTTTTAGTACTGCCTGATCTGTGATACCCTTTTCCGTTAGTTTTCTGACGAGCAGATTGCGCATGCCTTTATGTCTGTAGCTGTCTTCCAAAAGAGTAATGCTTTATTTTTAGTAAGAATTTTTTCTGGTATTATTAAAAGAATATTTTTGTATCTGATACAACTGATTAATTTGCGTTATAGTGACAAAATTAGTGGATTAATTTAATTCCTTTTTATAAACGTTGAAGAAAACCTACCACCTTTCCTGGTTTCTTATTGCTGACTTTCTTGGAGCATATGGAGCATGGCTCTTGTTTTTTGCTCTCAGAAAGTATATCCTCGAGGAGGAGCCGGAAAGCATATTTCAACTCAAAGCCCTTACCGGAGCAGGTGTTATCGCCCTGTTTTGGGTAGTCCTGTATTTTCTGGCCGGTTTTTATAAAGATATTTACAGGCGTTCCAGGGTAAAGGATCTGTTTAGTCTGGTAGGCTATAATATCATCGGAGTGGTGCTTGTCTTTTTTGTCTTACTGCTGGACGATGAGGGAGTATCCAGTTATAAATCATATTATAAAACTCTGGGAGGGTATTTTATCATCCAGATGTGCTGTTCTGCCTGGGCCAGAATCATGGTGATTACCATCGTGAAAAGAATGATCAGGCAGGGCCGGATTGTTTTTAATACCCTTATTGTCGGAGCCAATAAAAATGCTCTGGAAATTTATGAGGAGATTATGAAAAGTCCTGACTGGGGATTCCGGTTTATAGGATGTCTTTATGTAAATGAGCCTGATGATGAAATCTTGAAAGGTCGTCTGAGAAGTTTCGGTACCTATTCAAACCTGACCAAAGTTATACGAAGAACATATATTGATCAGGTTATAATAGCGATTGAGGCTTCTGAACACAAAAGGATACAGGAAATACTAACTAGTCTGGCCGGACATAACGTAAAAATCGGAATTATGCCTGATATGTATCAGTTGTTACTGGGGACGGTAAAAGTAAATCAGCTGGTGGATATACCATTGATTGAGGTAAATCCCGAAATTATCCCTCAATGGCAGCAGGTGTTTAAAAGGACGATAGATATCGGAGTTTCTTTTATGGTTCTTCTGCTCGCTTTACCCTTTTTCTTTCTGATAGGACTACTGACCAAGCTAAGCTCGCCGGGACCGGTTTTCTATAAGCAGGAGCGGATAGGTATGGGTGGAAAACCATTCAGGATAATAAAATACAGGAGTATGTTTGTTAATTCGGAGAAGGATGGTCCGGCATTAGCAAGTAATATTGATTCCAGGATAACCGGCTGGGGTAAAATAATGAGGAGGTATCGTCTGGATGAACTTCCACAGTTCTATAATGTACTGAAAGGGGACATGTCTCTCGTCGGTCCCCGTCCGGAAAGACAGTATTTTATTGATCAGATCGTATTGCTTGCTCCGGAATACAGGCATCTGCAGAAAGTCAGGCCCGGACTAACTTCCCTGGGGCAGGTAAAATTTGGTTATGCAGAAAATGTCAATGAAATGGTAAAGAGATTGAAATACGATGTTTTTTATATTGAGAACATGTCTATTGCCATGGATTTTAAAATACTGTTGCATACAGTGCTGATCATTATTCAGGGACGAGGAAAATAACCTAATTTTAAATGTTTACAGGGATTATAGAATGCACCGGAAAGGTGCTTGCCATAGATGATAAAGGCGGTTCAACAGACTTTGAAATTGCCGCAGATTTTGTAAATGAGCTGAAAATAGACCAGAGTATCAGCCATAACGGGGTGTGCCTTACAGTGACTGAGTTATTCGAAGCCAGCTATCGGGTAACGGCAATTCCGGAAACTCTGAAAAAAACGAATCTGGGAGCGTTAAAGACCGGCGACAGGATTAATCTTGAAAGAAGTATGAAAGCTGATGGCCGTTTTGACGGGCATATCGTACAAGGACATGTAGACCAGATTGCTGAATGCATTGCGATCAGACAAGAAGGCGACAGCCATTTATTTACATTTCGTTATGATGATACGCAGGGAAATTATACGGTAGAAAAAGGATCTGTCTGTATGAACGGAATCAGCCTTACTGTTATAGATTCAAAAGATGGAGAGTTTTCAGTAGCCGTGATTCCCTATACATTTGAATTTACCAATATGAATTTATTAAGAACAGGTGATATAGTGAATGTTGAATTTGATGTTATTGGAAAATATTTACGTAATTTGTTTCTTAAATATCAAACCAAACGATAATATTTCGTAATATTCAATTTAAATAATATAATATAATTCTAAGCCCATGAATTGTTTGATAGTAGATGATGAGGAAATGTCACGAAGCATGGTCAGACACTTCGTTGAACAGACAGAATTTTTAAATCTGGTAGGAGTGTGTGAAAATGCCATTGAGGCTTCCAACTTCATTAATAAAGAAAAAGTCGATGTTATATTCCTGGATATTGAAATGCCTGAGATGTCCGGTTATGAGCTGCTGGATACATTTGTAGATAATCCTCCTCAGGTTATTCTTGTGACTGCGAAGAAAGAGCATGCAGTTGAAGCATTTAACTATGATGTGACTGATTATCTGGTGAAGCCGCTTACTTATAGCAGGTTTTTAAAAGCAGTAACCCGTGCTCAGGAGCGTATTAATTATCAGAATGCTGCTGCAATCGGCAACCGCAATCATGAAGAACTGTATGTAAGAGCTGATTCCAGAATAGTAAAGGTGCGTTACGAAGACATTCTGTATGTTGAGGCGCTGGCAGACTACATTATGATTTTTACGGCAGATCAGAAGCTCATTGTTCATTCAACAATGAAGGGGTTTCAGAGCCGTTTGCCTCAGGATTTATTTGCAAGAGTACATCGTTCATTCATCTTGAATGTCAATAAAATAAATGCCATTGAAAACCTTTTTGTAGTAATTAATAAGAAATATATTCCGATCGGAGCCTCTTATAAGGATGATTTCATAAAAAGGCTCAACCTGCTTTAGGTATATATCTTCTCACCGCCACTTTACATATATAATAAAACAGGGCTGCCCATAATGAGCCTGAAATCACTCCTGCTATAATATCGCCAGGATAATGCACAGCAAGATAAACCCTGCTATAACTGATTGCTGTAGCCCATATAAATAACAGACCTATATAGCGATATCTGTTCCGAAAAAGTAAAAACAAGAATGTTGCCAGAGCGAACGTGTTGGATGAGTGTGATGATATAAATCCGAACTTACCACCGCATCCTGCAGGCATATGAAGGATCTCCTGCAAAGTCTCTACATGGCATGGCCTTAGCCGTTCTATACCCGGTTTTAAAAATGAGGAAGCAAATAAATCAGCGCAGGTGATAGTGCATCCGATGGAAAGCAGGATGATCCACCATGCCCTGCCGAAGTTCTTATAAATAGCCAGAGCAATTAAAAGATAAAAAGGAATCCAGATGGCTTTTCCTGTAATCAGTATCATAAACTGATCCCAAAACGGGGAGTGAAAACTGTTGAGCCAGATAAGGATATTGGTATCCAGCCGGGATAAGTCGTAAATTATATCCAATGAATATCTTTTTTTAGAAGGTTTAACGTTTCTGCTTCCGGACTATTGGGGAGTGGCTGGAAATTATATTGCCATTCAGCTATTGGAGGCAGGCTCATAAGAATAGACTCAGTACGGCCATTAGTCTCCAGCCCGAATTTAGTGCCTTTGTCATAGACCAGATTAAACTCTACGTAGCGTCCCCGGCGTACATGCTGCCATTCGATTTCACGTTGGCCATACGTTTTATCCCTGTTTCTCCGGATTAGTTCGATGTACAGAGGAGAAAAAAGCATTCCTGTATCCTGAATAAACGGGAAATAAGTATTTTTATCCCTGGTATCATTGCCCAGCCGGTCAAAGAATATACCGCCTATCCCTCTGGTCTCATCACGGTGAGGCAGGTAAAAATAATCATCAGCCCATTTTCTGAACCGTGTGTAGTAATCAGCATGATGTTTGTCACAAAGCGCTTTTAGCTCTGAATGAACAAATTTAGCATCATCCGGGATTATGTAGTGAGGTGTTACATCTATTCCTCCGCCGAACCAGCTTGTTCCTTCCGACATTTCAAAATACCGAAGGTTCATATGAATAATGGGAACCCATGGATTGACAGGGTGTAAAACAATTGATACGCCTGTTGCAAAGAAATCAGAGGGTGGCAAGTTAAGCGCTTTCAATATTTTTTCCGGAGTTTGTCCATGTACTGCTGAAAAGTTAACTCCGCCTTTAGCCAGTACATTTCCATTGGTAATTACGCGGCTACGCCCGCCGCCGCCGCCTTCCCGTTGCCATAAGTCTTCTTTAAATACGGCTTTCCCGTCTTCATTTTCGAGTTGGGTGCAGATATGATCCTGAAGGTTTTTCAACCACTCTTGTATGTCGTCTTTTGTTAGCATAGTCAGTTTTCAGGTGCTATATAATAGATATGATCATTGCCCGATTTAAATATAAGTGAGGCTTTTCCCGGTTCAGGTATATCCGAATCGAATCCAATGTAAAGGTAAGGCTTATTTTCGGAATCTTGTAAATCAAAATTGGTATAGCTGTTTTTTCCTGTGATGGCAGAATAGTAGAAAACCGGGAAAATCTGATTGGTGCGTATTCTCTGATCTGGTTGATGTTGTTGTATCCAGTTAATTATAGCGTGGTTTTTCCATAGCTTATTACTATATCCTCCGACTCCCGTTGTATACCATTTGTATAAATGATAGATGGTGCGGCTTATCGGATAAGTGAGCCATAGGCTGCCAATAATGATCAGAAGATATGCATGATGATTAAAGCGGTGCCTGTTGGTATATAAAAAATCAGCTCCTGACGATAGCAAGAGCAGAAAAACCGGATATACAGGAGCAAATATTCGGTCATCAAAATGATCATCCAGCTTCAGAAACAGAAAAATGATATTGGTAAAGATCAGATAACCTGCAAGAATTGTCAGCAGGCAGTAATGATACGGGGATAGCATGATGCGCCTGAACAGAAAAAAGCAGACTGGAATGGCAAAGAATAATATAAGCAGGCAGAATGATACCCGAATACTGAATGGTAGTTCGTCTGGCATAATCCAGGTAGATACCACATTCATGGTTTCACTCAGGTTATTCAATACACTATTTAGCGAAGGCTGATTTTGTTCGGTGACCAATCTGCCTGAACTGGTATACCGTGTTAAAAGGTAGAATATAAATGGGAGTATACTGAGCAGAAAATAGCTTGCAGCTGTAAAGATACGTTTTCTGTGACTGGATTCACGTGGAAAACCTAGTAGATACAGGCTTATTGCTGAAGTGATCACAATACCTGATTTTCGTTGAAAGCAAAGTAGGACTGAAAGCACTATTATAGTAATAAAAGTCCTGAGTGAGGGCTTTTTAATATATATTTTAAGTTGGTAAATGATGAGCAGGATCAGAGTGGTAAAAAAAGCTTCTGACCATGCGAAAGCATAGACCAGCAGAATAGGCAATGAAAAGAGGGAGAGAACTGTTGCCCATATCCTAATCGTAAAAGAGTACACATCCTCTATGAGCAGGCTGCCAATGAGCCAGAACGACAGCTGCAGGGATAACAGATGAAGTCCAAGTGCGAATAGGACAGGAGATAGCCCGGTATATTTAAAAAGTGATAGTAAAAGCGGATATAACGGCGGCCATTCGACAAAAGGACTGCCATCGACTTTTTGCAATGAAGGCGGAAAGGATAAGGCTGCAGAGAAGTAATTGACGGAATCATCTGTGATTCCGAGGCCGTAAGGATATACGGAATACACATATAGTATTGTGGCCAGCAATGAGAGAACAGGCGGAAGCCATACATGGCAGGTAAGGGAGAGGTATAATCGATTGTTAGAACGGATATCCAATACCTATATTAAATGCGGTTAAGTTTTTTGGACCGAATGGCGGAGCTTCAAACAACTCCGGCAAAACAAAACGTTCTCCTTTAGGTCTCGACGGATCAATGGTTTTGATACCGATATCAAACCGAAGGATCAGGAATGAGAAATTGAGCCGTATCCCGAAACCGCTTCCTACAGCAATTTGCTGTAGAAAAGTATTGGCCTGAAGCAAACTTCCGGGCCTTGAAAAGGAAGACTCCCGATGAAGTGTCCATATATTTCCGGCATCTATGAATAAAGCACCATCGATAAATCCGGTAATGTTGAATCGGTATTCATAGCTGTTTTCTATGAGAAACTCTCCCGGTTGTTCGAAATTATATTGAGGTTCATCTTCACTGTTCCGGTCCACATAGGAACCAGGGCCAAGTCTTCTTGGTTTCCATGCTCTGATACTGTTGCTTCCCCCCGCAAAATAAAACTTTTCATACGGCAGAGCGCCTGTGGCATCGTATGCATAAACAGCCCCGACATTCAGTCGCACGGCAAATGTACTTTTTTTAGAGAGAGGAAAATACTTTCGGAGATCAACAGATCCTCTCAGATAACGATAGGTCTTAAGGCCAAAAATGGAATCCTGCGGTGCAAGGTTGGGAATATTGAATATGGTACCGCCCGGTTCTGCATACAGCTTTACATAGCTGGAGTTTTTATTTTGATTGAGCTGGTTGTCATTATAGATGTATGATATATTGGAGTTGGATACAAAAGAGTTATTGAAGCTGTATATAAGGTTGCTACCATAATTATTGTGTAGATTTTCCAGATACTCGACAAATGCTCTTTCTTTGCGTAAGGTATTGATTATATTTACATCAATAAGGGAAAAAGTATATGTGCTGTACCGTCCGGTAAACCATGCGTATTGATAGGAGCTGTTTATAATCAGACGATCATACTCCGGACGTTTAGTAAGGCTTGCTCCGCCTGCAACTTTGGTTCTGGGGCTATAGTCTTTTAACAGGTCTCTGATTTTGCTGAAAGGAAACAGGACCTCTGCAAAGGTAAGACCGGTATTGCCGGAAAACTCCTGAGTACGAAGTACATTATTGGGGTCTGAAAAACTTGAATAACCTTCAGCAGAAGCTTTTAGATTTACATCCAGCACCTCAAATCCACCAAAAACGTTTCGGGTTTTAAAGTTGATATTAGCAAATGGGCCGGGTACAAAGGCCTGGGTTGCAACAGTGAGCCCCCATTCATCGGTAATCTGGAATTTTTTCAGAGGACTTGTTCGTATATAAGCGATCAGCGAGTTTCCGGTAGAATCCTGACGGTCTTTTTCATAGTTTATATTGATAAATTTAAATATATCCAGCGTTGCAAGATGTCGCTGTGTTGCCTGAATATCTTTTATCCTGTATAGTTTTCTGTACTTTATCTTTATTTTATTTTCAAGGATGCGTTTTGAATAGTTGTTACCATGGAGAATAAAATCAATATTTTTGTACGAAATCGTGTCAGTATCAATGCTTTTCTTTTCTGTAACATCAGCATCGAATATGATTTTATTAACAAAATATTGCTGGTGCTCTTTCTTATCTTTCGCATTTTCTATGATCAGGCTCAGGTATACAGAATAAGGCTCTTGTATGGTATCGACATTGAAGAAAATGTATTGCCTGCTAAAATCATAATAGCCTTCATTTTTTAAAAGCTCATTGACCCGTTCCCGTTCAGCGGAAAGGTATTCTTCATTATATCGTTCACCTGTTTTTATAAGTGAATGATGGAAATTTGCCTGCACAATACTGTCTATGGCTCTTCCCTCCCTGTTTTTCTCCGGAAGTATGTAGGAAAATCCCTTCACATAGTAGCCTTTTCCTTCGCTGACTTTATATCGTACCTTGATTTTTTTTCCGATAGTATCGGCAGATGAGACAACATACCCTCTGAAAAATCCCTGTGATTTGACATAATAAGACATGTGACGGGTACTTTGACTTGTTGAAGCGGAATCATATATTACCGGCGGCTCACCCGGGACCCGCATCAGCCAGTTTCCGTCTTCTTTTTTCTGATTAAGCTTTTCCAGCTTTTTCTCTTTCCTGAGTGTATATTTTTCTTTTTTCTTATCTGTGCCGGCATGCTCAATTTTGTCAGTATATTTTTTTTCTGCTCTGGCTATTTCTTTCGAAACTTTGGTAGTATCATAAAACTTTCGGCCAAAATTGTATATGGAGAGGTAGGGCATGGCCCCGGCAATTTTACGGTTGGGAGTTTGTTTTACAATTTCTAACAGCGCATCCTTATTAACTTTTTTGTTTCCTTTAACCGATACTTTAGACAGAAGATATTCGTCTTCGTTCAGATTACGGGTTACAGAGCAGGCTCCCAGCAAAAAAATTGTACAGCAAAACAGAAAAGTGTAATATAGGCTTCTCAAACTTTCAAATATGTTATCAAAGAACAGGATAAAGTTCATTAAATCTTTGCAAATAAAAAAGCACCGCAAGCAGGAAAGGTTGTTTTTAGTAGAAGGGGCTAAAAGTATCACTGAACTTCTGGATTCTGACTATAAAACCCGTTCACTGTTCTTAACAGAGTATTTGTATAAATGTTGTGCAGACAGGATTGAAAAACTGAAGGATACCGAAATCGTTCTTGTCAGTGAAAATGACCTGATTCAGGCTGGAACTTTTGAGACCAATAATGCCGGAATTGCTATTGTCGAGATGAAGGAGAATCTGAAAACGGAACCTGTCGGGGGGGAGCTGGCCCTGATATTGGACGATGTTCGGGATCCGGGCAATCTGGGAACAATTATTCGTATAGCAGACTGGTATGGAGTTTCCAGATTATATTGTTCTGAAAATACCGCTGAATTTTATAATCCCAAAGTTATTGCCAGCTCTATGGGCTCATTTACGCGGGTAATACCGTATTACGGACCATTGGAAGCTGTTCTCAGGGATTCAGAGATACCGGTATATGGAGCTATGCTTGAAGGAAAATCAGTGCATTCCGCAAATTTCACCAAAGGCGGCTATCTGATTATGGGTAATGAGTCACGGGGGATTAGTGAAGATTTGAAAAAATATGTTCAATATCCGGTAACTATTCCGCGGTATGGAGCGGCAGAATCCTTGAATGTAGGGGTAGCTACTGCTGTTATTCTGGATAATGTGCGCAGGAATATATCTGTATGAGCCTTTGCTTTATCCAGGACTCATACAGATAAACGGTCTATTATTTAGGCTTGGTACAAAGCTGAATGTTTTTGTCTATTACTTCAAAGCCTCCGAGCTGGGGGACATTAATTATTTCAGAACATTCAATATAGTTTTCAGCTGCTATGGAAAATACATAATTTTTGCCTTCCTGTAAAACTACCAGGTATCGTCCGGATTCGCTATTGGAATTAAAAACTCCGATTATTTCATTTGTATTAAGGTCTTTAACGGTGATTTGGGCTTCCATTGGAACTTTACTTGAGGAATCAGTTACTGTACCCTTTAAGACAACCAGGTTAGCCTCTTCTTTTTCCATTTCAGCGTAATATATGTCCTTGTCTCCATAACCATCGGTGCGGTAAGAGGAAAAGTACACTTTTTTACCGTCTGCAGACCAGGCAAGATGAATATCATCGTGGGCAGTACTGATTGGATAACCTACGTTTTCCGGTTTGCTCCAGGCATTCTGATCTTCATTTAATTTGCTGACGAAAACATCAAATCCGCCCATGGTTTTCAGGCCGTTTGAGCTAAAATAAAGGGTTTTTCCGTCCGGGTGAATAAAAGGTGAATCCTCGTCGTAAGGTGTATTGATCTCCGGGCCGAGATTTTGAGGCATGGCCCACTCTCCGTTTGGGAGCTTTCGGACTCTGTATATATCCATTCCGCCGTAGCCGCCTTCTCTGTCGCTGGAGAAATATAATATGCGTTCATCTGCCGACAGACTTGCTCCCGTAACGCGTCCTTTGCTATTGATAATATCAGGCAGCTTTTCAGGAACCGACCATTCATTTCCTTTTAAAGTGGTTATGTAAAGGTTGCCGGAGCTTTTGGACAACAGGGTGCTTCTTTCAGAACGGTAAATCAGTAGCTTCTGTCCGTCAGCGCTCAGTGATATGCTGGCGTCATTGCTGTTAGTATTGACAGGAGTCCCCAGATTTTGGGGCTCACTCCAGCCATCTCCGGTTTTTTGAGTATAATATATATCTTCAAAGTATAATCCCAGTCCGTCGCTTGCATCAATATGTCCACCGGTTGTTCCAGGTCTGGTTGAAGTAAAGAAAATCTCTCTTTCATCTGCGGATATAACCACGCCATAATCAGGATACGGAGAGTTTATAGTGGCTCCGAGGTTTTTTACCCTGATATTTTTGGCATTAATCATGAGGACTTTCCCGTACTCACACATCTCGATTTCCCGGTCTACCTGCTCCAGTATACCTTTGTTTTTATCAAGGAAACGCTTGTTTTTGCCTTCTTTGAATTTGTTTTTGAAGTGCTGATAGTTGGTGATAGCAGAGTCCATCATATGGGACAGATGGTAGGCTTTTCCGATATAAAAATAGAGCGCGTCCGGGTAGCTGTCCGGTTTTTCCAGACATTTTAGCAGATAGGGAAGAGCTTTGCTATTATCCTGGAGATTTATATAACATAATCCGATTTCATAATTATAGGATGCCTGCTGATTCAGACTATCCAGTTCCAGATACAAATTGAGCGCTTTCCGAAACTGACCGCTGTTTAGGGTTTCCTGGGCGATTTTCTCTTTGTACAGTCGATCGCTTTTTGATTGCGCACGGCAGTTGAGATTAAGTGTGATGAAGAATACAAGGAGCAATAAACTAAGTGATTTCATGGATAAAGAGGCAAATTGGTCTGTCAAATATAAATTTTTAGGAATTAAAAAAACGAATTATTTATGCGATTTTCATATCCATTTTTATAATTTATCGTAAATAGGAAGGATCGATATACTACCAATATTATAAATTATTGAAGGTGAATGCATATGTTTTCTAAGCATAAAAAAGGGTTAGCTTCTGTTATTGTACTGATTTTTTCAGGTTTGGTTGCATTGGGGCAGGATGTGCAATTTTCACAGTTTTATGCCGCGCAGACTTATTTAAATCCAGGGTTTGCCGGATCAGCTCATGCACCCAGATATATGTTTCACCAAAGATTACAATGGCCGAGACTGGATGCCAAATATATTACTTCCTACTTTTCGGCTGACTTTTTCTCTCAGAAATACAGAAGTGGTTTCGGGGTAATGGTTTTTCATGACTATCTGGGTTCTAATAATATTACGTCTACCGAAGTCCATTTACAATACGCATATGAGTTGCCTATCAGTAAAAAACTAAGTGTGCGTCCCGGTTTGCAGCTTGGTATGGCATCACGAAACGGAAACTATGCATCACTGCGTTTTCCCCATCAGTTTAATGATAATGGAATGCATCAATGGTACAATGATTATGACTGGGCAAACCAGAACAAACTTTATCCGGATGTAGGAGCGGGCGGTGTTTTGTATTCAGACCAGTTTTGGTTTTCTATTGCAGGTAATCACCTGAACATGCCCAATTATTCGGTATTGGGTGATGTTGCCAGACTGCCAATTAAATTTTCTACGGCAATAGGGTATAAGTTTAATCTTTCCAAAAGCCATAATATGGCATACCTTAATGTAAAAGAAGAGTTTAGCATTACTCCGGTTCTGCATTACAAAATGCAGGGGAAAGCCGATCAGATGGATATAGGAACATATGTTATTTATGAGCAGTTGCTTACGGGGGTATGGTACAGGGGTATTCCGTTTAAAAAGTATAACTCGGATCTTCATAATAATGAATCACTGGTCGGAATGATCGGGTGGATGTATCGGAATTTTAGTATTTCTTACAGCTATGATTTTACCTTGAGCCGTTTGCGTCCTGCATCGACCCGAGGAGCCCATGAGATAAATATAACGTACGTGCAGAAACGCTCAAAGTCAAACAAAACGCTCAAACGTCTGCCTTGTCCGACATTCTACGGACATTAAAAGATGTTGAATTTTGGTGTAAAAAGTTAATTTAAATTAGTATTTTTAGTGGTTTTTACATGAAAAACATTTATATAAATGTTTAATAAAGGCCTTGTTGTATTGATTCTTAGCTTTATAAACATTGTAAATGTTCTTGGTCAGGATATTCAGTTTTCTCAATTTTATGCAGCCGGCTTATATCTGAATCCGGCATTTGCCGGAAGCGCACACAAAAAACGGTTTACCCTGCATCAGCGTTTGCAATGGCCTTATCTGGATGCGAATTACATTACATCAAAGTTTACCTTCGATACTTACTGGAATAAATATAACAGCGGTTTTGGGCTGATGTTGATTCAGGACTGGCAGGGAGGTAGTGATCTGAAGTCAACAGAGGTTGATTTTCAGTATTCATATGAGCTCCATGTTAGTGAAGTTGTTACAGTAAGGGCGGGTTTGCAGCTAGGCCTGTTTTCCAGAACTTTTAATTATGCCAATCAGTTGTTTCCCGACCAGTTGAGTAATAATGGTCCGACAGGTGGAGTCAGCTATGATGCCAGGCACAATCCGACCAAGTTTTTTGCCGATGTATCTTCCGGAGGTATTGTGTATACGAACCGGTTATGGTTTGGAATCTCAGCGCATCACATGAATAGCCCCAATCAGAGCCTGCTCGAAGATATAAGTCGTCTTCCCGTTAAATATACCTGGGTGGGTGGATATAAGTTTATATTAGGACATTCAGAAAGGCGAAAATCGACTGTAACACAGGAGCATTTGGAGATTAGCATCACTCCTACGGTTCATTATAAGTTTCAGGGCAAATCAGATCAGGTAGATTTCGGACTTTACGGAGCATATGAGCAGTATCTCCTTGGGTTTTGGTATCGCGGACTTCCGTTGATCAAAGATTATAGCAAAGAGCTTAGAAACAATGAATCCATGGTAGTGATTCTTGGTTACAAAATTCAGTCATGGATTGTCAGCTATAGTCACGACTTTACTGTTTCAAGGCTTGGTCGTGCCAGAACGGGAGGGGCGCATGAGCTTCATATAGTGTATGTGCATGACAGTTTTCCCAAGCGGAAAAAGTCCATGAAGCGACTACCCTGTCCTGATTTTTAACCCGAATAAGGCACGGTTATTTTCTATCTTTTCAGGGATACTGCGGTAATCCCGTAGGGTAACACTGATCTACTGTTTCTTTTGTTGAGTCCGTCATATGTTTAGATGAAGCAGGACAGGCAGGGGTATTTATAGAAAACTTTCTGCCGGATAAAGACGGGGTGGTAAAAAAGAGCAGCCCTTGGCGCATTAGAGTTATTAATCCAATTGCCAGAAACTACCGTAGAGCATTTTTTCTTGTAAATATTAATAAAATCCGAAGTTGCTGCTTTTTGCAGATTTTCTGCGTGTCTTTTTCTTTTTTCTCAATTGCTTTTGCTCTTCGGCTTTATTTTTTTGCTGCTTTTTCGAGTTTGCTTTCACGCGGCTGCCTCTGGTTTCAATTACCTTATTGGCTTCCTTTGCGTGAAAATTTCGGCCATTTTTATTCTTCCCTTCGTCCAGGGACTGAGAATAAGCCGTAAGCCGGCTCAATATTATTAAACAAAGGAAGGCTGCTTTATACATGTTCAGAGCTTATCGGATTACAGATACTTTTCCTTCTATCATATACGGGCCTTTGTAATCTTCATGAATACCCTCATAGGTTATGATCCAGGGATATACCCCGATAGGCATTGGCTGACCGCGGTAATGTCCATCCCAGGCCTTGTTAGGATCTTCACTGTAATATATTACTTCGCCCCATCTGCTGAAGATTGTAAGGGTAAAGTTAGTAAAGTATTTTCCGAAAATCTCAAAATGGTCATTGTGCGTATCTCCGTTAACAGTAATTGCAGTCGGGGCAAATACGCGGGGTGGACATATATCACGGACAAGAATACTGTCGGTATCAATACAGTTAAACTCGTTGCTTACTTTTAAATAATATGTGCCAGGTTCATGTACAATTATTGATCTTGTTGTATCACCGGTCGGAGCCCACAGATACCTGAGGCCGTTAGAGTAGGATTCAATGGAAATATATTTATCAATTTCTTCGCAATAGCGCTTTTCTTTTTCGAGACCGGCTTCCGGATTTGGGTTATATCTCAGAGTTGCCGTGTCTCTGGCAATACATTCACCGATGCGTATGGTGGCAATATAGCTTCCGGCTTCCCGTGCAAGCACAGAATCTGTTTGGCTGACGAGGGTATTATTATGATACCAGTCAAGATCAGGAGCATATTTTTCAATCAGATTCCAGTTTTTCGGAGTAGAAACAAAAATAACTTCTTCTCCCTGACATACTGCCGAATCGGAGAGGACAACAAGAGGTCTTGGCGTGCCGATTATAAATGCACTGTCTTTAGTTATACATCCTCTGGAATCGGTTCCTATTACTGTGATCATTGAAGTATCGTTGGGAACAAGATAATTGACAGAGGAAGTCGTAGAATTTAATATCCCGCCATTTTGCTGTATCCAGGTATAATTAAGCTGGCCGGATCCTACGGATCGGATGGTAGTTAAATCCCCGGCACAGGTTATTTTACCTGAAGTTCTCAGCGCAGGTGGAGCCGTTACTTCCGAAAGATCTTTTACCGAGCAGTTGCCGTCACTATATATTACCGCATAAGCTCCTTTATCAGTCACCCAGAGAAGAGGAGATTGCTCATTTGGTATGATATTGCTGTTTTTCATCCAGTGAAAGTCTCCGATCATCGGACTGGTGCTTTGAGGTCTGGAGTCAAGTATCAGATCCTTTACGAAGCAGTAATGTGGTTCGAGGTTCAGTGTGGGTGGTGTGAGTACTGTCACATGAACTGTATCTGTATTTTGACATCCGTGGGGATCTGTAACTGTATACGTATAGAAGGTATTTGTATTGGTAGTGATTTTTACAAGATAATCGTTGGCAAGTACATGACCTGTTGCAGATTTCCACTGAAATGAATACAGCGGATTGGCATTACCAGACAGAATCATCGGTGTATTTACGCATATCCGTTGGTCTCTTCCGGCATCCGCCACCGGTGGAGGGTTTAGAAGTATTTCTGTTTGCACCGAGTCAGCTCCGCAGATACCATTGTCTGTACTAATAAAATAAAGTTGTATGCTTCTTTTTTCTGCATCCGCTGCTGAAGGATAGTATTGGGTGTTCAGCGAGTATCCGGTAGGAGAGAGAATCCCGCTTCCGGAGCTGCTCCACCGGCCATTGCCGGCATTCTGCACACTACCTGAGAGCGAAATACCCATAGCATAATCGCAGGTTGATACAGGAGCTGTGGTAGCTACGGGAGCAGGAGCAATATGGATTATTTTTGAAATAAATGTATTCCTGCATACATGATCGCCTGTTATGGTAAGCTCAAAAAGAAGTGAATCTTTCTGACGATCATCCTGAGAAGGGATATAACCTGTATTAATCAGGTTCGGATCGGGGAAGAAGTTGCCGGTTCCGTTTGCAATCCATTGAACAGGAATCGTATTATCTTCGATATATGCGGAAAGATGAATTAATTCCGTATCAGCGCACACACTTCCTGATGAACTGATGTACAGTTCCGGAACCGGTACTATTGTCAGCCGGACAGAGGCCTTTCTTGCTTCGCAGTATGTATTTCCGACTGTTTGAGCGGAGAAGCTTAATTCGTTTCTCTGCTGGTCGTCACTGCTTAAGTGGTAAACCGGAGATAATCCGGTGGTATTATCAAACGATCCTGTTCCGTTTGCTGTCCATACTACATCATTTGCATTCGTTGCAGAAGCGTTAAGTTGTATGCTGTTTTCAGATGCGCAGATTTCTTCAAGCGGTTCGATCCGGATAGCTGGAACCGCAATTAGTGTTACAATCTGATCCGTTGAAACAGGCTTGCATGTCCCGTTGCCGGTAGTTGTAAGGGTAAATATCAGTTCATTTTTTCTTTTATCTTCTTCGGAAGGGATATAAGCCGTACTCAGACTTGTTGCTGCCGGAGCAAAGTATCCGCTTCCGTTAGATGACCATCGCCCGCCTATAGCTATATCCACAGAACCTGAAAGATTAATTCGGAAAGTTTCTACACATACAGTATCATCCGGTCCGAGTGAAACAGCAGGAGCCGGAGTAAAGGTTACCTGCATGGTATCGCTTGCCGGTGCGCAGATTCCGTTGTCTGTAGTGGTTAATGAAATTAAGACCATTCCGTTGCTCCGATCTGCCGGACCAGGTATATATTTTGCAGACAGATAAGTATTTGAAGGTGTAAATATTCCATCGCCTGAGCTTTTCCATTCGGCAGTTTTAGATATTGTTATTTGTCCGTTAAGATGCACTTCTTCAATATCAACACAAAGTTCCTGGTCCTGTCCCGCGTTTACCTGTGCTGTTGGGGAAGGACTGATTGGTATGACGATTGTCCGCATGCTGGGTGCGCATGAGTTATGATGTCCGGTTGTGACTACTCTCAGGGATACTGCTCCCTGATTAATTTCCTGGAGAGTTGGATGATATACCGGTGTCAGGTTGCCGGCATCCGGAGTAAACTGTCCGCTGCCCGATGTTGACCAGCTTACACCGGTAGCATGCAGTATGGTTGCCTCCAGCGGAATAGCAGTATTATCTTCACAAACAGCCGGAGGTGTGGTGAGAGCATTGATGACAGGGGCAGGTACAAGCTCAACAGGAGCATTTGCAGAAACTGGTCCGCAGGCATTATTTCCAGTTGTAGTGAGTGTGAATAGAATCTGATTCTGGATTTTGTCCGTCGCAGACAGATAATATCTTGGATTCAGATTTGCCGGGCCGGGTGAAAAAGTCCCGGTTCCCGATGAGCTCCATATGCCTCCGCCAGCTCCGTTTACCGTACTTTTTAGTTCTATATACTCCTGATCAGTACATAAAGGATCGAGGTTTTCAATAGAAGCTGCAGGCGGATTAACAAATCGTATTTTAACGCTGTCTCGTGCCGGCGGGCATAGGCTGTTGCCGGATGCTTCTATATACAGGGTTACAATACCGTTTGACTTATCAGAACCTGAAGGAGTATAGATAGTGGCAGCACTGGAAGCTTCCGTGAAAGTGCCGGTTCCTCCGGTCCATTGCAGAGAAGTTGCATGCTGAACCGAAGCGGTTAGCGGATAGCTGCTTCTGTCTTCACAACCGGAAAGGTCGTAGCCTGCATCTGCAAATGGAGCTATATGAATATTGGTTTGTACCTGTATGGATACGGGGGCACATAAATTATCCTGAATTGTTCTGGCGGTAAAGGTTAGTGAACCTGATACTTTATCCAGTGCGCTTAATGTATAGGTCGTATTACTCTGCTGGTTATTGGAAAATGTGCCGGTTCCGGAACTATTCCATATCATGCTGCCGGCATTGAGAATATTGGCCGACAGGCTTATGCTGTTTTCCGATGAGCAGATATCTCCTGGAGCAAGAGCAGATATTTGAGGTCCTTGCAGAATCGTAAATACAACGGAAGAATAAGTCGGCGGGCAGGTGCCGTGATCCAGTGATTCAAGATGAAGCTCCAGTGTACCGGCGGCTATTTCGGCAGCTGTAGGATGATACTGCGCTCTTAATGTTGTCGGGCCGGGAGAATAGGTTCCGTTTCCGCCTGTCCATTGCCCGTACGTACCACTTCCTTCCAGCTTTATCGGAAGATCGGTAACGCATAGGGATTTATCCGGGCCCGCATCCACAGTCGGCAACGGAGAGAAGGTTATCCTGATATGGTCAGAGGGAGAATTACATTTTCCGGTTCCCGTTGCTGTAGCCATAAAAGTAACGTAGGATCTTGCTTTGTCATCCATACTGGGTTCGTAACTGGTTGAAACGAGGGCTGAAGAAGGATTAAATGAACCATTTCCCTCCAGTACCTGCCACAATACTCCTGTTGCATTTTCGGTTACAGCCTGAAGCGGGAAAGATACCACATCTTCACATATAAATAAATCAGGGCCGACGTCCAGTTTCGGAAGCGGATCAAATCGTATAAGCATTGAATCCCTGACAGCAAAACAGTTTTTATTATCTGTTGTAAGCAGGGTTAATGTTACTCCGCCGGCATCTATATCGTCTTTTGACTGATAGTATACAGCGTTGAGGGATGAGGCATCGGGAGAGAAAGCACCACTGCCGGATGTAATCCATATAGCGCCTCCTGCATGCTGAACTGCACCGCTGAGCTTAATTCCTTCTGAATCCTCGCAGACCAGCTGGTCCGGTCCGGCATTAACCAGAGGAGCGGGGGTAATGGTAAGTTTTAGCCGGTCCTCTGTTGCAGGACAGAGCCCGTCGCTCAGGCTTACCACCCGAATGTTAACCAGGCCGCTGTTTTTATCGCTTGCGGAAGGAATATAGACAGCAGAAGGTGTGTATTTATCCGGAGCAAATTCGCCGTTCCCATCTGAAAACCACTCAATACCCGGTGCATTGGTGTAGGTTACTGAAAGAGGGGCTCCTGTTTCATCATAGCATATGCTCAGATCCGGCCCGGCTTCGATTTGAGGCAGCGGGGACAGGAAGACTTTCATTGTGTCTTTGTGCTCAGGACAAAGTCCGTTATTGGTAGAAGTATAGATAAAGCGAATTTCTCCCCTTATCCTGTCTGTTTCTGAAATGAAATAGTCCGGTTGCGGATGGGTTATATCCGGACTTAAACGACCGGTTCCTGAATAAGACCACCGGCCACCGCCTGCGTTAACGACAGAAGCCTTAAGGGGTATTGAGACAGCTGTCTCGCAAACTGTAATGTCTGGTCCCAGTTTAACTTCCGGAACAGCGGTGAAGTTTATTTCTAACTGATCACTGTGGACTTTGCATAAATCATTGCCGGTGGTAGATAGTGTCAATACAACTTTTTGGGCAGTAGTATCTGCTGCGGAAGGTATGTAGGTTGCATTGAGCACGTCTGCGGAAGGAGAAAAGCTTCCGCTGCCCGATGTCGTCCACATTCCTGAAGTGGTATAGCTTACCTGTCCGGCCAGAGGAATTGCATGCTGGCTGGCACATACGACCATATCTGATCCGGCAGATGAAACGGTGGCCGGAGTGATTATGATATTCATAGTATCGGCAACCGAAGGGCAGGGACCACCGCTGAAAGCAGTATATACAAGACGTATAGTTCCTTTACGAATGTCTTCTTCAGAAGGGGTATATTGCGGGCTGAGAACTGTTCTGTTGGGATAGAAAACGCCGGTTCCGTTTGTATTCCATAATCCTTCCGTTGAGTGGTCGGCACTTGCGCTCAAATGAATAGAGGCTGTATCTGCACATACGGTGATGTCCGGCCCTGCATTAGGTTCCGGAAGAGGGATAAACACGGCTTTCGTTGTTTTTATAATATCGGGACAGTCGGCGTTGCCGCTAACTTTTGCCTCAAATATAATTTCAGGCTGATTCTGGTCAGCCAGTGAGAAATAATAAGTGGCAAAAAGGCTATTCTGTGTATTATTGAATGTACCATTGCCGTTGGATGTCCATATGATTCCGGATGAGGCCTCGCTGGAAGCAGACAGACTTATATCAGGCGAATTAATACATATATGCTGAATAGGGCTGACCTCAAGCGTTGGGGATTTTATGAAAATCACTTCTACATAATCTTTCTGAGCCTGGCATATCTGCTGATCATCTACAGATTCCAGAGTAAGTAATACCGCGCCATTTGAGTAGTCAAGCGCTCCCGGTTGATACCGGGTATTTAATGTGTTTGGGTTGCTGAACGAACCTGATCCGGAGGTCGTCCACTGCACGCCGGTAGCATTGCTGACGCTGCCCTTAATTTCAACGAAGGAATTAGTCTCGCAAAGTTCTATTTTATCTCCTGCTTCTACGATCGCTTCCGGCCGGAGCTGAACAATGAGCGTATCTGAAACTGGTTTACAATTACCCTGAGAGGTTGTTTCAAGTATAAATTGAATAGAAGCTAAACCGCGGTCCTCAGGGGAAAGATAATATTGTACACTGGTACCGATATTACTTGGTGAAAACGAACCGTGACCATTGGTTTTCCAGGCGGCTTCTGTTGCTATGGTCATATGACCGTTCAGATGAATACTGTCTGCCGATTCACATATGCTTCGATCCGGTCCGGCATAAATGGTTGGGACAGGAGTAAAAGAGAATATTACTGTATCAGAAACCGGAGGACATTGCTGGGTGGCTCCGGTGGAAAGAATCAGTGCCACACTTCCGTTGTTTTTATCTGTGGCAGACGGAATATAACTGGCATTTAGGCTGTTTGGATTACGGAACTGACCTGAGCCCAGACTTGACCAGGTGATGTTGCTTGTATTGTTTACGGAACCGGCAAGGGTGATTTCGTCAATATCTGCGCAGAATGTCTGATCCGGTCCGGCATTAACTTTTATTTCCGGAGTAAGCGTTAGCTTTAAGGTATCTTTATTTCCCGGGCAAATAGAGTTGCCACTGGTATTAGCAAAGAAGTATATGCTTTCATTTAGCTTATCGCCGGATGAAAATAAGTAGGTCACCCTGGCGCTTTCTTTATCTGGCAGAAATGTTCCGCTTCCGTTGGATGACCATACAACACCTCCTGTATTCTGATAATTTGCTGAAAGCTCAATGCTGCCTGCATTACCGCAAAGTACGATATCCGGACCAAGAGATACAGAAGGACCTTCTTCAAAACGTATGGTGACCTGATCTGATACAGCCGGGCATGAGCCGCTTGGTATGGTTGTGCTTGTGAGAGTTACGCTTCCTGCACTTAATTCAGCGGGACTCGGATGATATTCCGGGTTCATTACTTCTCTGGAAGGAGAGAAGCGGCCCTGACCACCGGTCCATACAGCCGGAGTCCCCTCCGCGTATAGATTAACCGGTAAAGCATTTGTACAGACGGTTTTGTTCGGCCCTGCATCAATTGTCGGAACAGGAGTAAAGCTTACCTGCATGGTATCGGATACTTCCGGGCATAATGAGTTGCCTGTGCTTTTCAGAATTATATTAACATATCCTCTGGTTTTATCTTCACTGGAGATGTTATAAGTAGGAGATATCACTGTGTTGGACGGACTGAAAGAGCCATTGCCGGTAGTTGTCCATTGAATACCGGAACTATTGGTGTATGAACCTCTGCTTAAAAAGAAATTGGTCTCTGCACCACAGATTACCTGATCCGGTCCGGCATTAACAGAAGGCCCCTCCATGATCCGGACGTTTACGTTATCAGAAACAGCTTTACATGGACCATTTCCTGTTGAGGTTGCAGTGAGGGTCACAATTCCGTTTCTAATCTCGGTAATCGAAGGTGTATATCTGGTAGTCAGTCCGTTTTCGGGATTAAATGTTCCCAGACCGCCCGACCAGACTACTCCATTTGCTCCGGAGAGATTTACAGACAGAGTAACAGGATCACCTGATGCGCACATCACTTTGTCGGGGCCTGCCTCAATAGCCGGAGCCGGAATAACCCGTATATTGATCGTATCTGTTACCGGATTACAGTTTCCATTGTCCTGGCTCGTCAGATAGAGCGTAATAAGTCCGCTGTTTAATTCATGCTGGCTGGGGATATAACTGGTGTTGAGAAGATGGTTGCCGGGAGAAAAATATCCGCCCCGACCGCCAGACCAGTATCCCCGCCCGGAGCCGCTTATGATTCCGGCCAGATTGATTACAGGATTGTTGTAGCATATCTCCTGGTCCGGTCCGGCGTTCACTGTCGGGCCCGGAATAAATGAAATTTCCACGCTATCTTTGTCCTCAAGGCAATTGCCGTTGCCTGTAGTGGTAAGAACCAGTGTTACTGATCCGTTTCTGACTTCTTCAGCCGTCGGAGTGTAGGTAATATGAGATGCGGTATTAGAAGGAGAATATTTCCCCTGCCCGCCGGACCAGATACCTCCGGTTGCTGTAATAACATAGCTGTATACAAAAGCATCGGGCTTGTTTTCACATACCACAGCAGGTGGTCCCGTATGAGCTTGTGGTGCCTGAGTAAAGCGGATCTCAAGATAATCTTCTACCGCATTACATGAAGTCTGATTGGCTTGCAGCCTTAGTCTCAGATAGCCGCTCTGGATTTCATTTTGAGAAGGTATATATCTGGGATTTAAAGTATTGGCGCTGGGAAGGAAAATACCCTGTCCGCCGGACCAAAGATAATCGGTTGCATTTGATGCGCTTCCGTTTAGCTGGATTTCAGAATTATTGGCGCATATCACCTGATTCTGGCCGGCATCTACCACGGGTGACGATGATATTAATATTATAATGGTATCAACAGCTGCACCGCATGTATCATTGCCGGTAGTTGTAAGAAGCAGCGGTATGATTCCGGAGCGAATCTCACCTTCAGTCGGAATATAGCGTACTTTTAATGAGGTACGATTGGGAATAAAACTGCCCTGCCCTCCGGACCATATGCCACCGGTGGCAAGACTTACCGATCCCGAAAGATTTGCAACCGGATTATTATCACATATAAACATACTGGGACCGGCATTAGCCTGAGGTCCTTCGCCTATGGTAATGACCAGCTCATCTTCGTCATCAGGACAGTTTTCAGAAGATGTGGAGGTTAATTTTAAAACAATGGTGCTGCCCGGAACATTTTCTCCTTCGGATGGAATATAGCTGGCTCTCGGATCCTGTGGATTGGGCAAAAATGTGCCTGTTCCTCCCGACCAGACAGCGCCCGGAGCTCCAACAACAATTCCTGTCAGGTCAATCGTTGTATTGGCACATACCTTTACATCAGGACCGGCATTTACGATGGGGCCGGTTATAAACGAAATCCTTAGCGTGTCGGAAACTCCGAGACAACCACCATTTCCGGTAGACTCAAGATATAACTGTAAGCCACCTGCATTTATCTCGGCTTGTGTCGGAATATATGTTGCTGCAAGCTCATCTCTTCCTGGTACAAAGGTGCCGTTTCCGCCGATCCATCTTCCTCCTTCTGCTCCTTCGATGGAACCATTCAGTTCAATTTCAGGATTGTTGGCGCAGACTTCTACAGGATCTCCGGCATCTATAAGGGGGGCAGGAGTAAAGGTAATAGTGATATCTTTTTTATCTGCTTCGCACAGACCGTTACCGGTTGATTCTATATTCAGTGTTACAAATCCCCGGCTTAATTCACCGGCAGAAGGCTCATAGGTAATGGAAAGAGCATTTTCATTGGGAAATATCTGGCCTTCTCCGCCAGACCAGCGAACACCGGCTGCATTTTCTACAGATGCAGTCAGGGAGAAAACAGGATTATTGACACATACATTAAATGGTTCTCCGGGATCAACCACCGGAAGCGGCTGAATAAAAATATTCATGGTATCGGAAACAGGCGGACACCCGTCGTTTCCGGTTGATGTCAGTACAATAGTAGCCAGTCTTGCTGCGATTTCGCTTTCCGAAGGCATATAAGTCCCCTGAAGATCGGTCAGTGAGGAAAATATTCCCTTGCCATATGACCATATTCCTCCGGGCGCTCCGGTTACTTCCCCGTTCAGATTGAGAGGAAGTGTAGAAATACAAACGGTGGTATCGTTTGGTGCGTACAGCGGAGTATTAGCATTTGCATCTACTGTGACTTCCTGTACCACATAACTGATTTGATCACGGATTACATTGGCATACCACCAGGTATTGATTGTTTCCATGTAAGGACCGTTTTCACCACGATTTTGCCACTTGTGGCAGCCATCGAGTTCGCAACCTGTCAGATTGACCATAGGGTCAAGAGCCTGCCCCCGCCGTGAATCAAGTCGCGAATCATCCCAGTATAATTTAGGTTTTACAACACCTGAAGGGGGAAAAGGTCTTACCAGATTAACAATATATCCGTCCCGATGATGTTCCACATCATACAAGGGAAGGTGAGTCATTCCATTGAAATAATCAATAATGACTTCCATTCGGGTGTCCGGAGAGACAAGTTCTCCGAATCCGTTGCGGGAATCCCATTTTATACAATTATGCCCGGGGACAACATCCACCTGAAAAAGAACATCTTCTGTTCCTGCCTGATATCCTGGGATATTATTGAGATCGAGGGTTATATCAATTGCGCCTGCTTTGCTCACATATATATTAATACAACGATTGTCCGGATCGCAACCGGTAATGGTGGAGGGCTCGGTTATTTCTCCGAAGTCTCCGGAAGGAAAGCATTCAGGGTCCGGGTTATTTAGAAATATCATGTATTCCGGAAATGTCTCGTTTCCATAACGCGATTGCCTGTCAGCTATCGGATCATCTGTGATTGTACATCCACGGGAGTTGGCCGAAACCGTAAATCCAAATCCCATGATGTTGTTGAAGTTAAGAGCAGTGACAATGCTGTCCTTTGCATATACAAACATTTCGGCCTTGAAAGGATTGGCATCACTCATACACTGAATGTCCCAGTTTTTTGAGTGTAATCTTCCTTTCTTTATTACAGGAGTAGGGCCTGAAACATCTGCTACAGTAAAATCGACAAAATTAAAGACTCTCTTTTCCGGAGTAATGTTGTTCGGACTTCTGGGATTAAATTCAATGTAATAATCTCCGGTCATGGTCGCTTCGTGTTCGAAAGCAAAATAACCGGTTCCGGTAAGCTGTGAAGGACCGGAAACTGCTGCTGCATGATTAGGAATAAATCCCTGCTGACCCCAGGAAGGTACACGAGTTGGTCCCATGACAACATTTCCCGCCGGATCTTTTAAACGAAAGTATACGTCATTATCGCTCTGGTGCAGACCAAAGTATATTTTCTCTCCCAGATTACATATTCTTATATTGAGCCGATATTCTTCGGGAGTATCATATGTGGCGAATGGCCTTGTACGGGTATTCAGATCATATATTTGAAGGAATCCATAATCCGATGCAGCTGGTTGTAACTCTTTTGTTCCTTCAGAAAAGGAAAGAAAACTGAGTCCTGAAAAAGGAAGAACTATTAATAGCTTTAACAGAATGTTAAAGTGTTTTTTCATAGTGATTTAAGTGTTTTTGTTTACTTAAACGGATAATCAGTGCTCTTGCCAGAGGAATGCTTTATCCTTTCGATTACCTGATATAAAAAACAAAATCCAATACCGGAGACTGAAATATAAATATGAAAGTGATAAAAGATCTGGTCCGGTAACTGGTCTGGAGCAGTATAGATCATATGCCGCAGGTTATAATCTTTTAATCAGACTGATACATTGTACTAATACGTATTAGATCAAGGAACAAGTTGTTGGTAATGGACTTTTTTTTATTATTTTCTTAATCTTTTTAAGATTTTATATACAAATAAGGTGAAAAAATCCTATTATCCATGGAAATTGTTATATTTTAATTGTCCAGGAAAACAAGTAAACGTTTTAGTTAGCTACTTTTAATTTATCACTCCATTTTTTGTATACAAATGAACTTTCAAATATAAGACTAAATTTTTGTATTGTTTTTAAAGTTGACTGGTAAGCTGTGATCAGCCTTTAAATTAAATAGTTAGTAAAACTCCGGTTCAAATGTGTGGTAATTTGTTGTTATAATGTGGCTTATAATCAATAAGCCCCTTATAAATATCATAAAAATGAGATTGGTAACCGCATATCCCGATGATAATGGCAGATTGTCTGTCTTGATTATATATATGATTATATGATGACCCGAATAAGCCGGATACCGGAGAATATTACTTCGGGAAATATTTTTTATTTTAAAACTCGCTTCATTATCTAAAAAGTTGTTATTTTGCTCAAACTTTAAAATAAACTTGATGGCAACTTTAGGCGTAATTTTAATGGTCGGAGGATTTATCCTTGGAATCTATGGTGGTTTGACAATGTCGAGAAGAGAAGTGATGTTTAGTTCTAATGGTGAGTTGAATCAAAACAAGCAATTAGCATTAAGCGTAATTTCAGGGGCATCTGCACTTGCTATGATTGTCGGCTTTCTTTGCTACTATAACTAATTCTGAGTTCTGTACTCAGAATAGTTTACTTGAAATTTCACCTGTTCCGAAAATTTTAACCTTCAAGTTACTTTTAATTGTTTTGTACTGTGACAGTTTAAAGTAACTTTTCTTTTCAGGGGTTTCTCAGTTTCACGCAGGAAGCTTTTTAACGCTTATACAGATCTTGTTATCACAGATTTTTTATGAACTTTGTTCAGGTTTAGATGTTGATGTTTTTTTCAGGTGACAGACAAGATTAACTTTGCTCAAAAAATAGAAAATTTATACTCCAAAATAAGGAACGGTTTTGCGCAGCATCCTGTCCTTTTGAAATTGATAAGACTGGGGCTGGTGTTGACTGCTTTTTTTCTGCTATTATTTTTGAGTGTGTATCTGTGGATGTATTCCACCGTACCTTCAACTACTACCTTTCAAAGTTTACGAAATTATACTTCATCGGAAGTTTATAGCAAAGACGGACAGCTGCTGGGAAAATATTTTTTGTATGACCGGACGAATATAAAACTTGATGCAGTATCAGAGCATATTGTGGATGCATTGATTGCAACAGAAGATATTCGCTTTTATGAGCACAAGGGTATTGATAAGAGAAGCCTGCTACGGGTTTTTTTTAAAACGATTCTTCAGGGAAAGGAAGAGTCAGGCGGAGGTAGTACCATTACCCAGCAATTGGCAAAAAATCTTTTTCCAAGAAAAAGATTTCGCTTTGTCTCATTGCCTCTTAATAAAATCCGGGAATTTATTATTGCTGAAAAACTGGAAAGCTTTTTTTCCAAGGAAGAGATTCTGATGCTTTACCTTAACACAGTACCTTTTGGTGAAAATGCGTACGGTATTGAAGTTGCTTCCAGACGGTTTTTTAATAAATCCGCAGGAAATGTTACAGTTCAGGAAGCTGCGACTCTGGTAGGTATGCTGAAGGCAACATCTTTGTATAATCCGAGAAGGCATCCGGAAGCTGCGCTGAATCGCCGTAACGTGGTTTTAAATCAGATGAATAAATATGAATATCTGTCTGATCAGCAATATGATTCTATACAAAAGTTACCTTTGAAGCTGGATTACAAATTTATTGATCATAATCAGGGACCAGCAACCTATTTCAGAGAACAGCTGAGAATGGAACTGGCTGACTGGTGTGCCAGAAACCGAAAGGATGATGGAACACCTTATAATATATATACAGATGGCCTGAAAATTTATACTACTCTTGATTACAAGATGCAGATGTATGCAGAATCTGCTGTGTACAAGCAGATGGAGCGTTTGCAGAAACAATTTGCAGACCATTGGGGAAAGCAAACTCCTTGGGGAAAAAATACTTCAGTAATTGAAGACGCCAAAAAAAGAAGTGTGCGGTACAAAAGGCTTAAGAAGGAGGGATATTCAGAAAAAGAGATACAGGCTGATTTCCAAAAGCAGACGGATGTGTCACTTTTTTCATATAAGGGGAGTAAGTCCGTGCCAATGACCCCTCTGGATTCAATTCGCTATTATCTGAAATTTCTTCATGCCGGTTTTTTGGTTATGGATCCGCATACTGCCGAGATAAGAGCCTGGGTTGGTGGTATCAATCATGAATTTTTTAAGTATGATCATGTCAACAGAATGGCAAAGCGTCAGGTTGGGTCTACATTCAAACCTATTGTTTATGCGGAAGCGCTTCGACAGGGATTTCAGCCTTGTGAGTTTTTTCCAAATGAAAAACAAACCTATGAAATGTATGATAACTGGTCACCTGCTAATGCAGACGGACAATACGGGGGAGAATATTCGCTGAAAGGAGCTCTGACAAACTCTGTCAATACGATATCAGCCAGTCTTATAATGAAAACCGGGGCTGAAAGTGTTGTTCAGCTGGCTGAAAATATGGGCATACGCAGTCCTTTGAGTCCGGTGCCTTCTCTTGCCTTGGGTACTGCAGATATTTCTCTGTATGAAATGGTTAGTGCCTATATGGTATTTGCCTCCGGGGGGAAATACAGGACACCGCGGTATTTGCTTCGAATTGAAAATTCGGAAGGAAAAATTCTCGAGGATTTCAGCATAGTGGATAATGAAGAAATCTCAGTCCTGACCGAAGAGCAAACGCAGATGATGACTTCCATCATGCAAAATGTAATTACCCAGGGGACTGGTCAGCGACTTCGATATCAGTATGGGTTGACGATTCCTATTGCCGGTAAAACGGGAACGACTCAGAATCATGCAGATGGCTGGTTTATCGGGTACACTCCTGATCTGGTGGCCGGCGCCTGGGTAGGAGGAGAAGACAGACGAATTCGCTTCAGATCGATAAGTCTCGGACAGGGCTCAAATACAGCCTTGCCAATCTGGGGAGAATTTATGTCAAGTATTTTGGCAGACCCCGGCTATGCATCCATGCGTAAAGCGAAATTTCCTGAACTGTCTCAGGAGATGAAAGAGGCGTTGGATTGTCCCTTGTATTTGGAGCCGGCAGACAGTACGTCTTTCTGGGATAAGCTTTTTGGTGCAGGAAATAATCGAAAAGATTCATCTGCTTCCCGTGCCAGAGCTTACCGTAGGCCGGCATCTCAGAGTAATTATACAAAGAAATCTTCTAAAGCAAAGAAGAAAAACAATGATAAAGGTTTCTGGGAAATTTTTAAAAGAAAGTAACCGGTTGTCAGAAGAAGAATGAACCTGATGGATTACTTACTGCTCCTGACGACCGGTCCGGAAGTTTAGCGAAGGTTAAATTTCCTTAATTTAATTTCTGTGATTTTTCGTTTGGTATTGAGCGCAAAGTCTCCTTTCATTATCCAGTCATAATAGGAGGGGTCCTTTTCCAGAATTGCGGCTACCGGCTGGTCTTTATATTTTCCGAAATTAAATACCTCTTCTCCTTTACTATTGTATGCAATTCTTCCGGCAAGATCAGCAAACTGCATGGCGGTAAGATTATGAAGAGCGTTTACATCATGTTGGACAGGAACATACTCTTTCCCGTTTTTATCTTTTATCACGACATCTTTGTAGCGCTCAAGCTGTGCCTTGAACACTTCATAGGTTGCAATGGTGTCAGCTTCTGCACTGTGAGCATCCTCCAGTTCCTTCTGGCAGTAAAATTTATACGCAGCGCTGAGAGTACGTGGTTCCATCAGGTGAAAAATGCGTTGAACATCAACAATTTTACGATTGTTTACGTCAAACTCGATTCCGGCACGCAAAAATTCTTCTACCAGTACCGGTACATCAAATTTGATCAGGTTAAAGCCTCCAAGGTCGCATCCTTCAAGAAATTGGGCCAGTGAATGGGCAATACTTTTGAAAGTAGGCATATTGACCACGTCTTCATCATATATTCCGTGGATCAGACTTGATTCCACAGGAATGGGTATTGTTGGATTGATTCTGGTAGTTTTGACAGTTACCTCGTTGGCAACATTGACTTTTAGTATGCTGATTTCAACAATCCGGTCCTGAGTTATATTTGTTCCTGTTGTTTCAAGGTCAAAAAAAGCCAGAGGTTTTTTTAAATGTAAGGTCACTTTAATAATATTTTGATTTATTGAACAATTTCCTCTGCAAAATCTCTGAGGGAAATACCATCAAAGTTTCCGGAAGTCATTAGCAGTATAACTTTGCTCTTCAGATCGAGGCTTAATATGGCCTGTTTTAGCTCGCTACTGTCTGTGAATACTTTTAGCTGTTTATTGTTAAAGGCATTCTGAACTTCTTCCGGGGTGATTGCCTCCAGCTTTTTGTGCTCGATTGTCTTAGGGTTGTAATATACAAAAGGCAAGTCTGCATTTTCAAAACAGTCTTTGTATTGAGGAAGAAACTGCTTGTTCAGGCTGCTAAAAGTATGTAATTCCAGAACAGCAACTACTTCATATTGGGAAAACTGTTCTTTTACAGCAGATGTCGTTGCTTTAAGTTTAGAAGGAGCATGGGCAAAATCTTTGAAAACAATGGTTGAGCTGTTTTTTTTCAGAAGCTCAAGCCGGTTTGATGCTCCTCTGAAGGACTTAATCGCTTCATTAAACATTTCGGGAGTGATTCCTATTTTAAGACAAACAGCTCTGGCCCCGCTTAGATTATTAAGATTGTGTTTCCCAAATACCTGCAATGCTACCGGTGGCTCTTCTTTGCTGAGAAAAGTTATACCATTTTTAATTTCATATTTTGGGGTTTTGTATTCAATCTGCTGAACATCATCACGTTCTTTTCTGCATATAACGGTTAAAAGATCATCTTCTTCATTGTATATAAGCGAGCCGCCTTTGGGAGTAGAATCAGCCAGTGTCTCAAACTGACGAACGTATTCATCAAAAGTAGGGAATACATTGATGTGATCCCAGCTGATTCCGCTTATCAGTGCAATATGATGATGATAATGTAAAAACTTCGGGGTAGGATCGGCAGGAGAACTAAGGTACTCATCACCTTCAATGATTATAATGGGGGCATCGTCTGAAAGCTTTACCATAGTGTCAAAACCTTCCAGCTGAGCACCGACCATATAGTCAAACTTGCGTTTATGAAACGCCAGAACATGCAGAATCATAGAGGTAATGGTTGTTTTCCCATGACTGCCACATATGACAATGCGTTGTTTGTCTTTGGACTGTTCGTATATGAATTCGGGATACGAGTATATTTTAAGCCCCAGCTGCTGAGCTTTAATCAGTTCGGGATTATCTTTTCTGGCGTGCATTCCGAGAATGACCGCATCCAGATCTCCGGTGATTTTTTCCGGAAACCACCCGACAGATTCGGGCAAAATACCGGCTTTGGCAAGTCTTGTTCTGGAGGGTTCAAAAATCTCGTCGTCAGAACCACTTACCTGAAATCCCTGATTAGCTAATGCTAAAGCCAGATTATGCATGGCACTTCCGCCAATGGCAATAAAATGAATTTTTCCTTTTTCCAACATCTCCTCGTATAAAGTATATGTCAAAATTAAAATAATTTAAAAAACCATCAAATTTGCTTTCCTTTAAGAGTGATTCTATTTTCGAAGTTCAGGTATAATGCCTGCCGAAAATTGTGATAAATTTACATACAGCCATAACCCCGGTGTTGATATGTATCCAAAGAATGTGGATTAGAGGAGCGTTCAATCAATTAATTTTACCGAATGGATAAAACCAAAAGTCGAGTTGGCAACTATCGCAAAAACATTGAAGAAATAGCGAAAGGCTTGGGCAAGATTCAACCACAGGCGCTCGATATCGAGGCTGCTGTATTGGGAGCAATCATGCTGGAGAAAGATGCGCTGATACAGGTTATTGATATTTTAAAGCCTGAAAGCTTTTATCATCCCAAGCATCAATTGATTTATAAATCAATTATTCAGCTGTTTGACAGGTCTGAGCCTATTGATATTCTCACGGTTGTAAATCAGCTCAGGGTTAACGGAGAACTGGAACTTGCCGGAGGAGCTTTTTTTGTTTCGGAACTTACGGCTACGGTTAACTCTGCTGCCAATATTGAAGCGCATACCCGGATTATTCAGGAGCAGGCTATTAAGCGTGAGCTTATAACAATTGCCAGTCAGATTGAAAAGGATGCCTATGAAGATACGACCGACGTGTTTGAGCTACTGGACAAGACGGAGCAGAATCTTTACAAAGTATCTGAGGCTAATATCAAGAAGAATTTTTCTGATATGCGTTCAATTCTTCGAAGCGCACTTGCGGAACTGGAAAGCAAGCGCGGACATGAAGGAGCATTGACCGGAGTGCCCAGCGGTTTTACTCAGCTTGATCGCCTGACTTCCGGCTGGCAACGAAGCGACCTTATTATTCTTGCAGCTCGTCCGGGTATGGGTAAAACAGCTTTTGTTGTTTCTGCTATGCGGAACGCTGCTGTTGATTTTAATAAACCGGTAGCCATATTTTCTCTGGAAATGTCATCGGTCCAGCTTGTCAATCGTCTTATTTGTGCGGAAGCTGAACTGGACAGTGAAAAAATAAAAAAAGGTACTCTTGAAGAATATGAGTGGCAGCAGCTGCATCATAAAATACGGAAACTGGAAAGCGCACCTATATATATAGACGATACTCCGGCTTTGTCTATTCGTGAGCTTCGGACAAAATGCCGACGATTAAAAGCCAAGCACGGGCTGGAAATGATTATCATTGACTACCTCCAGCTTATGTCTGGGGACAGCAGCGGCAAAGGAAATCAGGGAAACAGAGAGCAGGAAATTTCTGCGATCTCCCGGGCGCTGAAAAATCTGGCAAAAGAGCTTAGTGTTCCTGTGATAGCTCTGTCGCAGCTTAGCCGTGCTGTGGAAACGAGAGGGGGAGATAAGAGGCCTCAGCTGTCGGATTTGAGGGAATCCGGTGCGATTGAGCAGGATGCAGATATGGTTATCTTTTTATATCGTCCGGAGTATTATAAGATTGATCAGGATGAAATGGGGAACTCTCTGAAAGGCGTGGGAGAGGTTATTGTGGCAAAGCACAGAAATGGTAGCCTGGATAGTGTCTTTCTCAAATTTATCGGTAAATACACCAAGTTTGGGGACCTTGAAGTAAATAGCGATTTCGGCGGGTTCAGTAATGCTGCTCTTGATGCTGCTGCTCCGGGATTTGATGCTCCGGCCAGAACACTTGGAAGTAAAATCAATGATTTTAATAACCCTCTTCCACCTATGAATAATGCAGGTGGCGGGGAAGAAGATGATTTTGTACCTTTCTGATGTGATCTGATCACGGGGAAGTCTTCTGAATAAAGGATGCTGTTGCTTATAGAAAGCACTGCATCCTTTTTTTATGCTTAGACGTAAAAGAATAAATGGATAATCGGTTTAAATTTTAACAGATACTTTATATTAAAGTATTAGATTATCTATTTGTATTTATTGTATTGATATAAAATTATTTAAATTGATTTTTATTTTTATTTTGACATAATGTCATATTGTAAAAATACAATTTTTTAAATGATTACAATTGTTAATCCAAGTGAAAAGACAGGATAAAGAGTGAATTTTTTTTGAAAGGGAAAAGCATGAAGTCGTAATAATACTCATGAAATATATTGTATTATTCCAAGGGTAACCAGAGCTCCGGATTTTGGGTATACAATAACGTTGAATAATGAAGTGCTAAGCGAGTTGCTTATGCCAGTTCCGGAGTTATCGGGCAGTGAATGAATAGTTCGTATAAGGCAGGCGCATAGTATGGTTCGGGTAATCCGGAAAAATAACAATGTTTGCAACTCCCGGGCGGTTGAAAAGGATGTAGCAGCTATTTACAGGTACACTGTCCGCCAAGGCTGTCAGCCTGTATCCGGCAGTATCTCCGGATCTTATCCTGTTCCCGGCTTTTACCGCAGTACTCACTCATTTGGGTCTTATTCCCGGTCTTATCCGTATAAGAGCATTCAATACAGGTAGTGCAGGCAGAAAACCCAATGCTCAGAAGGGTGGCAATGATTATAGCTCTCATATACTTTTTTATGAAATGTAATAATAAATTAATTATTCGGTTTTTAAAAAATTGTATTTAATGGTTTCCCTATGTTACTTTGCTAAAATATCAATATCCTATTCATAATGACAAAAGTGCTGAGACTGGCTGTTCAAAAATCCGGAAGACTAAGTGAGGATTCTCTGAAACTTATAAAAGAATGTGGTATATCGTTTAACAACGGTGCCGGTAAGCTAAAATCGGTCGCTTCAAATTTCCCGATTGAGTTATTGTTTTTGCGGGATGATGATATACCCGGCTATGTATCAGATGGAGTTGCCGACCTGGGGATAGTAGGGGAAAATGTGTATGTAGAGAAGCAAAAGTCAGTAAAAGTGATTGAAAAGCTTGGATTCTCAAAATGTCGCTTGTCCATTGGGGTTGATAAATCCTTTGATTATAAAGGAATAAAATCGTTGCAGGGGATGGAGATTGCTACATCCTATCCATATATTTTGTCTGAATTTCTGAAAGAAAACGGGATTACTGCCGGAATTCATGAAATCAGCGGTTCAGTCGAGATCGCTCCCAGTATCGGATTGGCAGATGCTGTTTGCGATATCGTAAGTTCAGGAAGTACCTTGATAAGTAACGGGTTAAAGGAAGCTGAGGTTATTTTCAGATCCGAGGCTGTTCTTATTGGATACCCCGATCTGTCTGAAGAAAAATCCGGGATTCTGAATGATTTATTGTTCAGAATGAATGCTGTGAGAAATGCACAGAATAAAAAGTATATTCTGCTGAATGCTCCCAATGCTTCTATCGATACGATTATTCAACTGTTGCCCGGAGTAAAGAGTCCGACTATAATGCCTCTGGCTGAGGAGGGGTGGAGTTCATTGCATTCAGTCGTGAATGAGAATGAGTTCTGGGAAGTTATAGAAAAATTAAGAGAAGCAGGCGCTGAGGGAATTTTAGTATTACCCATTGAAAAAATTATTCGCTGATGAAGGTTATAGAATATCCGGAAAGAGAGAATTGGGATAAAATCATTCAGAGACCAGGCTTTTCTCTGGAACACCTGGAAGATATTGTAAAGCCGGTTCTGGAGGAGGTAAGGCAACATGGAGACCGGGCTATTATTGAGTTGACAGAGAAGTTTGATAAGGTGAAGCTATCCGGGTTAATAGTTTCTGACGCAGAAATAAAAGAAGCCGAAGGACTTGTGGATCAGGAGCTGAAAGAGGCGATTAATATAGCAAGACAGAATATTTATCGTTTTCATTATGCGCAGCTGGAAAGAATGGAACCGGTAGAAACAATGACGGGAGTATCCTGCTGGCGAAAGAGTATTGCCATTCAAAAGGTCGGATTGTATATACCGGGCGGCTCAGCTCCCTTATTTTCCACGGTCTTAATGCTGGCTATTCCTGCCAATATTGCCGGTTGTGAAGAAATAGTATTGTGTACACCGCCTGATAAGAATGGAAAAGTGCATCCTGCTATTTTATACACCGCAAATCTGCTAGGTGTAACAAGGATTATAAAGGCTGGTGGTGCTCAGGCAATTGCCGGAATGGCGTATGGTACCGCATCGATTCCTAAAACAGATAAAATATTTGGTCCCGGTAACCAGTATGTAACAGTGGCTAAGCAGCTGGTTAACCGTCAGGGTATCGCTATAGATATGCCGGCCGGCCCTTCCGAAGCTGCTGTGCTGGCCGATAGGAGTGGTAATGCTGTTTTTATCGCTTCAGATCTGCTTTCTCAGGCGGAACATGGTACGGACAGTCATTTGCTGTTTGTTACCAATGACAAGGACCTGTTGAAGGAAGTACTGGCCGAAGTTGATAAACAGGTGGCAGATCTTCCAAGAAAGGAATTTGCTTTGAAAACCCTAAGCAACAGTGTGTGTGTGCTGGTGAATGATATTGAAGAAGGGATGGCTGTTATTAATGCATATGCTCCCGAGCATTTGATTTTGCAGGTCAGTGATGTACAGCGCTGGGCAGATGAAGTTGTGAATGCAGGTTCTGTGTTTATGGGCAATTATACACCGGAAGCAGCAGGAGATTATGCAAGCGGAACCAACCATACCTTGCCAACGAATGGCTATGCCAGAATGTATTCAGGTGTTTCGGTTGATTCTTTTGTTAAAAAAGTAACTTTTCAGCACATTCGCCCGGAAGGACTTCGTACGATTGGTCCATACATTGAGACTATGGCTGAAAATGAAGGCCTTCGGGCCCACAGAAATGCTGTTAGTCTTCGCTTGAAATCACTCTGAATTAATTTGAGTGTTAATTTAGCAGATTTAAGACAGGCTTGAGTTTTGATTGATCCCCACCCCTGGATTTTGTGAGAACGTGTCTTAAAATGTCTTAAATCTGCTAAAAACTACCCGCTTTTGTTGGTTAATTAATAATCGAACAGGTCAGAGGATAGATATCGATCTCCTTTATCACATATTATACACACTACGATGCCTTTATCTATCTGATGCACAAGTTTTTCAGCTGCTGCTACCGCGCCTCCGCTGCTCATTCCGGCAAATATTCCTTCGACCCGTGCCATTTTTCTGGTCATATCGGTAGCTTCTGCCTGAGTTACATCGATTATTCTGTCGACTCTTGAAGGATCAAAAATCTTGGGAAGATATTCTTTAGGCCACCTGCGGATTCCAGGAATTTTGGATCCATCGGTAGGCTGTACTCCGACAATCTCGATTGCATTGTTTTTTTCTTTGAGAAATCGGGAGACCCCCATTATGGTTCCTGTAGTTCCCATAGAGGACACAAAGTGTGTGATCTTATGATCCGTATCACGCCATATCTCAGGTCCTGTGCCATAATAATGCGCCATATAATTGTCCGGATTGGCAAACTGATTCAGCATAAGATATCCACCTTGTGCTACTTTATTATGGGCATAGTCAATAGCTGCTTCCATAGAGCCTGCTTCAGGTGTCAGTGTTACTGTGGCTCCGAAAGCTCTCATCGTCTGTATACGCTCTCTGGTTGAATTTTCCGGCATTACCAGCTCTATGTCCAGATGAAATAACCGTGCGATCATGGCCAGAGCAATACCTGTGTTGCCGCTGGTGGCTTCGATAAGTTTCATGCCCGGCTTTATATCGCCGCGTTCCAGAGCGCCTTTGATCATACCATATGCGGCCCTGTCTTTAATGCTGCCACCGGGGTTGTGGCCTTCCAGCTTGGCGAAAATTCTGACTCCGTCCTTATGTATCAGGTTTTTTATTTCGATCATGGGTGTATTGCCCACAAGATCCAGTAAAGTTGCCATACGGTATTATTTTTTTATAAAAGCTGCTTTATCCTGTGCCCTTCTGAGGTCTATTTCTGCAATATGGTATACTACCGAATAGGCCGGGATACTTTTGGTGAGCCATACATTACCCCCGATAACAGATCCTTGTCCTATAACAGTATCACCGCCAAGAATAGTAGCCCCGGAATATATTACCACGTTGTCCTCAATAGTGGGATGTCTTTTGGTTTCAGAAAGTTCTTTCGAAACACTGAGAGCGCCAAGAGTTACTCCCTGGTATATTTTGACATATTTACCAATGTTGGTGGTTGCACCGATTACAATTCCTGTTCCGTGATCGATAAAGAAATAAGGCCCTATTTCAGCTGACGGGTGTATGTCAATACCTGTTCTGCTATGGGCATATTCAGTCAGAACTCTGGGTAATAACGGAATATCAAGCTGATGCAGCAGATGTGCCAGTCTGTAAAATGCAATCGCATAAAAGCCTGGATATGCGCGAATAACTTCATATTCGGATACGGCCGCAGGATCTTCCTTGACTATAGTTTCTATATCTGTTTGCAGTAGCTCATAGACTTCTGGTAATCTTTGGAAAAAAGTACCGGCTAATGTAGCAGACTGGTCAGTTATGGATGGAATTTTGGATAAAATAGATGCCAGATCGATTTGCAGCTCATCAAGTCCTTTACTTATGTCTTCAAGCGTACGAAATTTCTTTCTGGACTTGGACAGCGCCGGAAAAAGTATCTGTAAAACGTTATTGGTAAACTTTGTAACAGAAAAAGATGAAGGGTAATATTCTGTATTGAGATGTTTATCAAGTAGTTTTTCTGTAAAGTTTCGGTTCATGTTCAAACTTTTGAAAAGTAAAAGTAGTAAAATAAATGTTTTTATTAGAATAGGATTTGGTATCAGAACGACAAAAACTTCTCAGATATTTTCACGAGTGTGGTGTATGCAAAAAGGCAGGAGAAATGGTTGGAAAATTAATTTCCCCGGAGAATTTTCAGGAACTGAGACTTTGAATACTGATCTTTATAACGCTCCCGGGCAATATCAAATAATGCTTCAGGCTGGATGAAGCCCTTATCAATAGCATGCAGGGCTGCCGCCTCTGTATCTTTAACCAGCAACATATCAATCTGATATTCTTTGATAATTTGTTCAGCGATTCTTTTTACTTCGTTATGCCGATTTTTGTTGCTGACATCCCGGATATATACTGCTTTGATACGATCGGGATATTTTTCTATGGTTTGCCGATATATCTCCGGATCTTTCTGACCACTGTCTCCGATCAGGATAAACCCGAGTTTATCAAAGGTTTCTAATATATGTCTGATCTTTGTTAATTTATGATCATGCTTGCCTCTGCCTGAACGGAAAAGTTTAAATAACCCAACCTTTAACTCATGAAGCATGAACATTCCTTTGGGAATGTTTTGATTTTTACAGAAATCAACCAGAAGGTCATAAAGATTCCATTCACTGCTGGACACATAAAAAATAGGATTGAGATATTGCCCGTCACTGCTATTAGAGTGCAATGCTCTGTAAAAAGCAGCTACTCCTTCGAAAGGAAGGCGGGTAGAGGCATTTTTAAGCAGCATAAGCCGAAGTTTTTTGAATAAGCTGGTAGAATGGCTTACCAGTATGGTATCATCAATATCGGAGATTATTCCAAATTTGCTTTCCGGTACAGGCACCAAAACTTCGGCGAAAGCTACTTCACAATCTGTCTCACAGAAAGCTTCATCAATCAGCGTAATAGTAACAATATACCAGTTGGTATTTGGATGTAGTCTGTTGATTAATATGAAATTAAACTCAAATTCGCCATATGCATTTGATTCAGTAACATGAGCCTGTCCATTAAACTCGGCTTTTAGCTTAACATAGGGAATTTCATTGCTCACATATCGTTTGATCATAGCAGAGATATTATCCCAGATGTTCTTTTCGGAATCGGGTTTAGCCAGTTCCCTGTCTTCAACTATGCGTCCTCTTACGTATATAACATCCTGATTGCCAAAGCCAATATAGGGTAGAATCTTGGGATTTCCAAGCCAGCCCATCTTCTGTTTAACTAACAGATTGAGACGTCGTAACGGGCTTTTAACCCGTCTGTGAACAAACTTTACCGGCCAGGTTCCCATAGAATGTTGTTTCCTCAAAAAATAAGAAACGAACAATCCAATTTGTTTACCCGCTTTCCGGATTTATGCTATTCCGGGGTATATACAGCAAAGGTCTTATCTGCGAAAAACATTACTATGCGTTCGATTTTCTTTCCTTCTGAATTGCCGAATAAGGCGTCGGTTATAATAGTTTCTTTTTTAATTCCCTTATTATCATTGCCTTTTATTGCTTCATGAGGAGCAGACTGCTCATATTGACGGTGCTTATATTGCTCACGGGGATATTCATAATGACCGTAAGGTGGGGTAGAGGAATAGCTGTGATCTGGTTCCCGTGCGAATTCCGGGTTGGCGGGTGGCGGATTGTGATAAAAAGAAGGCGGATAAGGAGGCATTTGTCTGAAAGACTGAACATCATCTCTTCGGCGTGATTCTGATACCGGTGGTTCCTGTGGTAGGACGGGTATTGAATCCGGCTGAGAATAAACAGGCTGAGAATGCGCTGTATCGGACGAAGATACGGGCTGATTCTCTACACGCGATTCTAAAGGTGCTTTGTTTATAATTTCCTTATTATCAATATTTTGCTTTGTTTCCTCTGATGAGTCTTCAAATAAGTTTAGCTGTTTCATTGTTCCTTCTCCTGTTAAGAGCCATTGTGGGTTGATTTGGTCAAAAGCCTTGAGAATTTTCATTACAACATCAAGGCTGGGGCGATTTCTGCCTGAAAGTATGTGAGAAATCGCAGGTCGCTGAATGCCAATCTCATCCGCAAATGCAGAGGGAGAAAGATTATATTCCTGCATCAACTGCCTTATCCGGTCGGTTATTTCTTCGGTCATAATAATCTTTTTACAAATGTAATTATGATTGTTTTAACAAATGTAACTTAATTTGCTATTAAATATAACAAAAGTAAATAAAAATTAACAAATGTTTGAATAAAAATAACAAAAATAAACTAAAATACAGGCGTTAATTTACATTTGTTATAATTGTAAATCAGTACAGGTAACTTTTGTAAACTGATTTTTAACTCTTTTATGACAAAATATTAGTTAAAATTGTTCGGGGGTTTTCTATGATGCTGAAGACTTTCCTGAATTATAAAGTAGTTGACTTTAGCGCTTAAGGTATATGCATTCACTCTTTTCAGGAAGAGCTAAAGTAGTAGAAGCATGGACGGGTTATCTGAACACTTTCCGGGAAAAAGAAATAGGGGATTAGTAAGCCTTTAATGAATCAGGGAGAGGGAAATAGCTTGGTTTCGGAAATAATAATAATTGAGGTTTGTGGTCCTGAAAAATGGAAACTATGCCGGAATGTAGAATGAAAAAAGCTGATGTTTGGGCATCAGCTTTTGTAAATAGTTTAGATATGTTAATTGGTAATTTATTGAGCTGCCATTGGATAACCTTTCTTGATCCAGTCATCTTCAAGACTTGTAGGCAAATTCAGAAGCTTAAAGTTTGTATACCCCCGCGTTTCCAGATAAAGCATTGTGTTTTTTATATTCGGACAGTTGACAAGCTTGCAACATCCGCAGTAGACTACGATTTCCTGCTGAAGGGGTAGTTTGTCTACATGTGCTTTAAAGGCTTCAATACCTTTCTGGCTTGCTCCGGCTCCCATATCTTTGGCATATTTGATTTTCTCCATGGGACCAACGTTCAGGATCACTGGTTTGGCTGCTTTCGGATCATTCAGCTTTTTGGCGAGAGCTGAAGGTTCAATTAATTGAGATGAGTCCCAGGGATCGCTTTGCAGAATAAAGGAGAAAAGAGAGAATGCTGCGACGGCTAGTGCAATCAGGTAAAAGTTCCCTTTAAGTGATTTTATCATAATTTGTTAAATTGATGTTTACTAAAACGATTTACAGTTCAAATTTCTTACCAAACTTTTGTAAAACGATATGTCAGGTAAAAAATTCTCCGGTTCCTGCTAAATACCCTTTGAGATCTTTAAAGTAAACTCTTTTTACAGATTAAAAGTCCGATTTCGAAACTCATTAGGGGTTTCGCCTGTATTTTTTTTAAAAAAACGGGAGAAATAGGACTGATCTTCAAAACTGACAGCTTCTGCAATTTCATTTATGTTAAGCTCTGTATGAGAAAGGAAGCGCTTAATTTCGATGATCAGGCGTTCTTTTATGAGTTCTTTGGCTGTCAATCCGGTCAGTTGCTTTACGGTTTCATTAAGATGACTGGAAGTAACATTGAGCTGACCTGCATACCATTGTACCAGATGCATCTTATTTATATGCTGATCAATAAGTTGTTTGAATTTTCGAACCAGCTGGCGGCCTTTACCGGTAATATGTTCCTCTTTGCAGGGATAATTTTTTTTACAAATCGTAAGAATAAGGTCAAGTCCGGATAGGGCGATTTCATCAGATTCCGGAGAATCGCGGTTTGTTTCCTTGCAGATTAATTCAAAAAGTCTGCTTAATGATTCCGGCTCCGGAATGCGAAAAGGCGGATTTTCGTATGTCAGTCCGTGAAAGAAGGGAAAATCGAGAAGCCGGTTTTTGTCTATTTTGGGAAGAAGATAAAACTCTTCCGTAAACAGAAAGATATAGCCCAGAATATCGTCCGAAAAGCTAATGGAGTGAACCTGGCCCGGAGAAACAAAAAAAACATGATCCGGGTGAAGGGGATAGGTTTTAAAATCAATTGTATATGAGCCGCTGCCCCTTGTCAGAAAAAGTATTTCATAAAAATTATCATGTCTGTGCGGATATTCGACTTTGAAGTTTCTGTTTTTATCAAAAACCTCTACCTGATAATGTTTTCGTCTGACTGTATCTTTTTTGAATTGATTGAGGCTGTATACCGGAATATTCTTTCCCATACTATTTTCTGTATATGAGAGGTTGTCCGGATTACAGCTACAGGCGTGTTACCTGCTGAATGTCCTGAATGCGGATAAAATTTTTGTGAATTCTGTCAACCGCTTCCGGCTCGATTTCAAATTCCAGCTCACAGCTGGCAGTTTGCAGGCTTTTTTGCTTATACGAAATGCTGATAACCGAAATTCCTCTTTTTCGGATAGGTAACATTATTCTGTCAATTGTTTCCGGAGTATGCTTACATTCTATTAGCCAACGATATCTTTCTTTCATTTCGACAGCAATTTACACTTATTTCATGGTACAGAAATGCAAATTTAAGATTATTTGGAGTATTTCCAGTGGTTGTGATTGATTTTTTGAGAACGTTGTTTTTATTGGCAAATAGAAGCCGGATTCCATACCTTTGCTTTATAATGGTGTTTTGAACATGAGTAAAATATTTAAGCTTGAAAATCTCCTGCGAGATAACATAAAATCTATTGTTCCATACTCTTCTGCCCGTGATGAATACAGCGGGACGGAAGGGGTTTTTCTGGACGCAAACGAAAATCCGCTTGGTTCGACTGTCACTCCGGCTCATAACCGGTATCCTGATCCGTTGCAATGGAAACTTAAGGAGCGGATAGCAGTAATTAAAAAAGTTGAAAAAAGCATGATTTTCCTGGGCAATGGAAGTGATGAACCGATCGATTTGCTTTTCAGAGCCTTTTGCAGACCGGGAGTTGATAATGCGATCATACTGCCGCCGACTTATGGTATGTATCAGGTTGCTGCAGACATCAACGAGGTGCAGACCAGGAAGGTTAATCTTACTGAGGACTTCCAGATTGACGTTGAAAAGGTATTGGCGGCAATTGATAAAAACACTAAGCTTCTGTTTATCTGTTCACCAAATAATCCTTCCGGAAATGCACTGAATGGCAATGACATCAGAAATCTTATTGAATCGTTCGAAGGAATTGTGGTGGTTGATGAGGCATATATTGATTTTGCGCCGGCAACGACGTTGGTCCCGGAACTGGCTTCCTATCCCAATCTGGTTGTTTTGCAGACGTTTTCCAAAGCCTGGGGACTTGCCGGCCTAAGAGTAGGTATGGCATTTGCTTCGGAGGAAATTGTCCGGGTGCTTAATAAAATAAAGTATCCGTACAATATCAACGGGCTTGCCCAGTCTGTTGCGCTGGAAGGCTTGAAAGGGCTGTTGCAGAAGGAAAAAATGGTTGAAGAAATACTGACCGAACGGGAACGGCTGAAAGAAGAATTATTGAAAATACCTGCTGTGGTTAAAGTATATCCTTCAGATGCCAATTTTCTTCTTGTGAAAATGACAGATGCCAATGCTGTTTATAGTTATTTGGTTGAGCGAAAGATTATTACTAGAAATCGTTCCAGCGTTATTATGTGTGAGAGCTGCCTGAGGATTACGGTGGGTACAGAAAAGGAGAATTCGATATTACTGGATGAACTTTCTAAATTTACGGGCTTATGAGAGGATATGAAAATGTCAGTGCCGGGTCAATAATTGTGTTATTGATCGGTGTAATTATTGTTTCATTATTTATCCGGTGGATGTACAAGCAAAAGTAAATTCGGAGGAACATATACTTACTATCGGTCAGCCTCGAGAATTTCGAATCTGACCGATATGCTTTCTCCGTTTTGGTTGACCAGGGTAAGCAGGTGCTTTCCGGCGGGCGGGTTGAGTCCCATCTGATGAAAATCCATTGTTTTGCCGAGAAAGCTATCATTAATATACCAGAATAATTCTTCATTACTCTTTCCTGAGACTGCTTCAAAGATAACCCGTCCCGGGTTGCCATCCAGCTCTCTTGGTATCAGTATTTTACTGTTTTTTTGAGGGTAAATAACTGAAAATGCAGCTTTTTCCAACTGAGCCGACATACAGTCCTGTCTGTGTGGCGGTTTAATAAAATATTCAGGATGTTTATTCGTATAGTAATATTCCATAACGGATGGTAATGAGAACCATGGTTTTCGGATGATGTTCTGCATGTTTTCGCAGAGTGCATTGACACGTTTATGTGTATTTTTATCCAGAAAGATCCAGTGATGATAAGGACAAATCGGAGAGTTTGCTCCTGATGCCTGAATCCAGATGCTGTCCGTTTTCTCACATATGTCTCCGGACTTGAATCCGCTTTGCCTGCATATATTAATCTTTTGCATCTGACTGATCGGGGGTATAAACCATCTGGTATTGGGCAACATTCTGAAAATATCAAACATTATGGGGGCAGCAGCGTCGATTCCGGTCAGTCCGGGACGTCCTTCTCCGCTGGCGTTACCCACCCAGACAGCTACTACATGAGATGGCGTGCATCCTATGGCCCAACCGTCCCGGTGACCGAAGCTGGTTCCGGTTTTCCACGCTATTTTATAGGAAGAAGCGAATGAGGTCCAGGCCTGATCTTCTTCGGGACGGGCTACTTCATTCATTGCTTCGAATGTCTGGTAAATGCTTGCCACTTCGGGCAAAATTTCTGTGCTGACAGGCGAGAATATTTTTCTGTCGTCCCATTTAACCGGATAAAGTCTGGTAGTATCGCCTGTTTTTTGCAAATGATAGTGATTAAGCTTCCAGGCCATGCTTCTATAGATCGATGCCATATCCCAGAGAGTACCTTCTGCTCCGCCTAAAATGATGCTTAAGCCATAATGTGCTGCAGGTTTGCCGAGTGTGCTCATGCCTATGGTACGCAGCCGGTGATGAAACTTTTCGATACCGTATTCATGCAGAAGCCGGACAGCGGGGACATTCAGGGATCTTGACACGACTTGTTTCAGGGGGATTGCTCCATCGTAGGTCAGATAGTAATTTTTAGGTATGTAGCCTCCTATAAATGTGGGTATATCCGGGATCAGAGAAGTGGGCAGATAGCGGCCTTCATCGAGAAGCATACTAAGAAGAAAAGGTTTCAGAATGCTCCCTGTGCTTCGGGGGGCCTGAATAATGTCTACATCATAACCCTTATGAGGCAATGGCTTGTTGGGGATATTGCCGCAATAAGCCACCACATTTCCACTTTCTACGTCGAGAACAATAGTTGCCGCATTAAATATTTCATTGCCGGAAAGACGGATAAAATGCCGGGATAGTATATCATTTATTCTGGTCTGAAGCTGAACATCAATGGTGGACCGGATTTTTCGCCCTTTCCGGCCGGAAAGCTCGCTGTGGTCCAGCAAGTGAGGAGTGAGCGATGGTATGGCCATTGGTTTGTCAGGAAGAGGTTCCTGAAGAGCCAGCCGGCAGGTTAAAGAGTCTATGTACCCGTTTTGATGCAGCTTGTGCAAAAGCCTGTCACGTTTAGTGCGTAGCAAGGTCTCATTTTTTCCCGGATACATCAGGGAAGGAGCATTGGGAAGAATGGCAAGCAGGCAGCTTTCAGCCCAGGTTAGCTTCCATGCAGGACGACCATAATAACGCCATGCAGCAGCTTCAAGCCCGACCACATTACCGCCGAAAGGCGCTTCGGAGGCGTACATACGAAGAATTTCATTTTTGCTGTGCTTTAATTCCAGCCGTAAGGCCTGAATAATTTCAATGAATTTTTCGCGGTATGTTCTGGGTGGGTTTCTTTTTGACAAGCGAATAACCTGCATGGTGATTGTACTGCCGCCTCGGAGGATTTTACCCTCACCCAGGTTCTGGTATGCAGCGGCTGTCAATGCTTTTATATCAATACCCGGATGTGAGAAGAAGTCTTCATCTTCAAAAGCAAGAATCGCTTTTTCAAATTTCAGAGGGACTGAATCGCATAACGGAAAGCGCCACTGTCCATCAGCGGCTATGCGGGCTGCCAGCAGATTTCCTTTATTGTCTTCAAGTATCGTGGAAGTCGGTGAGCTGAAAAGCGGATTCGGAAGAGAATACCAGAAGATAAAACTGATAGCAATTAGTACACTACAGCCAGTTATTATTATAAATCTTCGGAGCCTCAAGCTGTTTTATTAAACTGTTACAAAAAGAATATACGGATAGGGATATCTCCCCGGAATTTCTGCTGTCACATGATAACTCCGGGGAAGTTCTATTATTATTCCATCATAGAGAACCCGTCACTGCCCGGCGATACTACTTCAACCCATTTTCCGGGTACCAGGGCATTGGTCGATCCGTTATACATAACTTCGGCATAAACGGATGGTAAGTAAAACTTGCCGAGGTAGGCTGCGTTGAGCATGATTCGAAACGTTTTAGTGCTTCTTGCCGGAAGATCAAAGAAGGTATACACTCTGTCATCACGAATATCCTGATAAGTGGGTATACTTCCTGCCTGCTGGCTCATACCGGCATCCATGCGGTAATTATGTATTTCCCATCCGGAAGGGAATATCTGCTTTAATGCCACATTTTGAAGTGTGCCTGTGCTGCCGGGGTTGTATATAGAAACTTCGGCTATGAAATCCGTTCCCTGTTCGAGTATAGCCGGATCAATATCGTGACCCTCTTTGTTTTTATAGCTCACTTTCAGTGTTATATTGTTATTGCTTGTTTCTTCCTGACCTGCAGCAGGAGTACCTGTACGGATTAATCTGAAATACAGAGATCCGTCGCTGGTATTTTTTATAGAGACTTCTTTCGCAGAAAGCGGAATAGAAACCTGAGCGATTTTCAGATCAGTTGTGCCCTTAATGATTTTATCATTATCGGGCTGATAGGTAAAGCTTACCGACGAGCTCTTTATACCGCCGCTGTTCAGAAATTTCGAAACGGCCAACAGGCAATAAGCGGTTTCCTGGGTACTCATCCACGATTCTGAAGATAGGGCCTGAGACACTTCTTTTAGCATCGCCATGCCTGCCGTATGTTTTTTCATAAGGCCCATTACGTACAGAATTACTGCCTTGTCTCTTGTGGTCGACCCAAAGTTATTGCTCATTTCCTGATAGGAGGGGATTGTCCGTGGATTAGTGCTGATTAAAGAGTTGGCAGCGTCATCCTGGCCGGCAAGTGTATAGGCCGCGGCAAGTTGCCATGCTGCGGTGGCTGATAAATTTTTCATTTCCCTCAATCTGTTCATTGCTCCCGTTTCGGGCTCACCTGCGAGGGCAAGTGTAAACAACCGGTATGCCTGAGACAAATCGGAGTTATTTCCTCTGTCAGTCCAGTTTTGGGAAGCTTTACGTTGAAACTTAATCCACTGGCTTTTCATACCGACAGGTAATACATAGCCTTTTTTCTCAGCTTCAAGCATAAAGTGACCGACATAAGAAGTAGACCAGGAATTATAGTCTTCCATTCCTGGCCAGTAGGAGAACCCGCCTTCGGGCAGCTGAAATGATTTTAACCTGTTGATTGCTGAATTGACATTGGCCTGGATCCGTCCGGCAAGTCCGTTTTCCGGCTGTGTCAGCTCCAGTACATACAGTTGCGGAAATGCTGCAGAGGTAGTTTGTTCAATACATCCATACGGATACTGGATCAGATATTGTAATCTCTTTTCCAGGTTAACGGGAGGAATGGATGAAACTTCGAGTGTGGTTTTGTTACTTCCGGATACACCAAAAACAGAATGAGTAAAACTTGCTGTTTCTCCGGCTGACAATATTTTCTCTTCCGTTTTTGTTATCGGAGAATTGGGGTTTCTGATTTCTATATTGATCTCGTAGGTCGCTTTTTCGGAGCCACTTGTTGCAGTAACCAATATTTTGGAAGTGCCTGTGGCGGCTTTTGCCTTCAGATAGAAGTTGACTACTTCATCTCCCGGTGTGCTAAAATGTATTGTTTTTTTGGAGTTATCATTTATATCAATCAGTTTATCCGTTTTTACTTCTACCTGTACCGATTTGGTCTGTGGCGTCATGGCAAATATATTGACAGGAAGCGCTACGTATTCTTCGGGCCCTAATACCCGCGGAAGGGTTGCAAGAACCATCAATGGTTTTCTTACCGGAACTGCTTTTTCAGCATGTCCATAGGCTCCGGACGGATTACCGGCAATGGCCATTACTCTTACTGAACCAATATACTGAGGCATTCTGAATGAATGCGTAGCTGTTTTGCCCTGAGCCAGCTCAAACGGTCCCATATAGCGGACTACAGGAGGAAAGCGCTTTGCTTTGCCGGCATCTTTGTTCCTGAGTTCTGCATCACCTCCGATACTGATCAGCCGGTTAATTTTTTGACCCAGTGCACCGATAACATACTCATACATGTCAAACGATTTTACGCCAAGGGCTTCCCTGGCATAAAACTCTGACCACGGGTCCGGAGTCTTGAAACGGGTCAGATCCAGAAGTCCTTCATCAACAACTGCCAATGTATAGGTCATTGGCTGTCCATTGGCCTCACTGACACTTATACTGGCAGTTTCTTCGGGCTTGTAAGTTTCGGGAGTTTCGATTATTGGTTTAAGAATGCTGTTTTTGTTTTCCACCTTAACGGGTATTATACCATACAACCTGATAGGATGGTCGTTGGCTGTATTGGCATGAGGTTGCAGCAGGGTGATATTTATATATACACCCGGAGCCATGGCCTCGCTTGCTTTAAAAGTGAAGGTGTTTTTGCCGTTTTGGGTTTCAAACCAGTGGGTTTCTATGACATTGGAACCGTTTTCCACACTGATAAGAGCTCTGCCGCCTGCACTGCCGGGGATGGCAAGACTTATATCTTCTCCAACAGCGTATTTTTCCTTATCAGCAGTAAATGAAAGCAGATGATGGCTGCCGTTGGTATTTTCTTTTGATTTACCAGCCCAGCCCGGCCAGTCTACGTAAATGATTTTACCGCTGCTGTGTTTGCTGACATTATCATAAACTCTCAGATAGTAGCGTCCCCACTCAGGGTAATTGATGCGAAGCTGCCAGCTTGCTTTGCCATTGGAGCTGGTTACGGACCCGGTTTGAATAGGACGTTTGTAATTACTTTCCAGAATATTTGAAAGATCATTCTCCGAATTATCCCACCACCATTTCCAGTCAAGTTTATACAATTGCATATCCAGCTTTCTGCCTGAAACGGGTTTGCCATTGTCATCTATTGTTACCAGACTGATAGTATGACTGGTATCTGTCAGCAGCATATTGCGTGCTGCATCGCCTTGGGGAACCCGGATTCCTACGTAGGAAGAATAGGGATAATAGGGGATGCTGAACTGATCTGTACTGAAATCTCCGCCTTCTTCAAAGACTCTTATCCTGAAGTTGGCATTTAATGCACCCGGAGCCGTACCTTCAGTGTGGACCCTTGCTTTGATAACAGCTTTTCCGTTCTGATCGATTTTGTCATTGAAAATATCCAGTTGCTCTGATTGAAAGATGCGACCCGGATCATCAAAGGTATATTCGGCAAACTTCGGAAAGCTGGTGGTGGTTTGCGTCAGCTTTAGTTCAACATTGGCTTTTAAATTCTTTGCAACCGCTCCATGTAGCCATTTGACTTCCATATTACCGGAAATTTGCTGATCTATAGAAGTGATTTTTTCTTTACCGAAATCAACTTTTATTTTCAGCCGGTTGGGCTTTATCGTTTCAATTTTAATCAGTCTGGTAAACTCTGCCCCGCCGACTTTCATTCGGGCAATCCAGTTGCCTGTAGGGGCATCTTCGTCAGTTGCAGTAGGGAAATAATAGAAGTTATGCTTGGGAGTGCCATTTACCATGCGTTTTACAATTTGCCCCTGAGGATTCTGGAGCTCAAAAATAACCGGATGGCTGCCGGTGTTATTTTCCAGCTTATTCTCAAGGATGAATGTCAGATGCAGAGAATCACCGGGCCGCCATACGCCGCGTTCACCATAGATATAACCTTTCAGTCCTTTTTGAATTTTTTGTCCGGATACATCAAAACTGGTGACAGAAAGACTTGAGCCATCATCCAGTTTCAGATAGCCCCGCTGACTGTCTTTTTTTACAATCAGGAAAAAAGGCTGTCTGGCGGGGGATAGGCTGACGATACCATCCTGATTGGTTGCATTGCTTGTTAAAAGCTGTTGCTGGTAGTCATATACTTCAACGATTGCATTCGATTGAGGCTTTGCAGAAAGAAGATCAGTTACTGCTATAGTCAGCTTATTGTTGGAACCTTTTTTTGCTATAATGCCGAGATCAGAGGCGAAAATATTCTTGGTTACACTTCTCCAGTCTCCATAATACGAGTTGCTGCATGGATTATCCCGTTCTTGATAGTCATAATCCGGGGGATAATAATAATAGTCATAATCATAGTCCCAATAGCTGTACTCAGGCTCATCATAATTTTCATCACCATCGTAGGTATCGAATGAGCTCTCGGTCTGATTGCTCTCTTCCGGACAATTGTACCAGGTATTTTTTTTATTAAAGGAAAGCTTTATCTGGTAAGCTGCTCCAGGTTCTGTCTGAATTAATTCTGTTAAATTTAAAGCGTATTTTTTTAATCTGGAGTAATCGTTGGGATTCGTGTTATTGAGCGCTACAGTCTTTTGTACAACAACGCTTCCTACCCGTTTAACTTCTCTGTTACCAGTAAATGTATTGACCTGAAAGAACTGATTGATATTACCTGAATGAATTTTAGTGATTTTAACATTGACAGACTTCAGGCTGACTGCTTCAAACGGAAAGATCATACCATCGGTTGAGGGAAGAATCACACCTTTGTCGCTGATCTGGAGAGATGGTTTAAGCTCTTCGAATAAAATATCCAGTCGTTGGGTCTTGCCGAGTGGTTTACTATCTGTATTTTTAATATTCTCATTCAATACAATACTTTTAACTCCGGTCTGCCTCACAGACGGATAAACCCGGATGATGTTATTTTCAATGATAGTGCGTATATCTCCCGCATTCTCCAGAGCAATCAGACCTCTCAAGTCCTGGATCGCATCTAAGAGGTCTGAAAACTCAAGTCTTACGTATTGCTCATCGTTTTGTACTACGTTGGCACTTAACAATTCAAAATTCCCTAATGCCGGAATCTCATAATCCAGGCTACCTTGCAGGTCAGCTTCGATCGGAGCGCCATTCCAGTTTAATGTAACCGAACCGGGCTTTTCACCTCTGGCTATATTTTCTATTTCGAAGAAATGGGTCAGGCGATCCCCATTATGATTCCAGCGAATGGGCAGCTTAGTATTATTTTGAGTAGCAGAAAGGATTTTTTCGACAGATTCTCCTGATGCGACATCGGCTGTCAGGATAGTACCTGAGAGCTTTTGTCTGTTTCTGCTGCCATCTTCATAAAAATGTAAGCCTTCTGTCTGTACATCGAAATACTGCTGCATAATCTGGAAGCTGAATGGAAATTTTTTCAGATTATCAGGGACAGACATAACTGCGCCCATATTGAAGGATACTTTATAGGCTTCGCCGCTTTTAAGACTTTTATCCGGGACAAAACGTATGGTATTTGAATTGATCCATGAGGTGGTTCCCTGTATACCAGGTTTTATGTCAAACAGCTTTTCGTCTATAGGGTGATTGAATTGATCCGGTCTGGCAACTTCGGAGGTAAAAGTGATCAGGATAGGAGACTCACTGGAAATAATTCCGCTTGTAAATCCGCTGATATATGGTCGGAATGCTTCATCGAATTTATAATTCTGTGATGATTCGGATTGGATAAGTGTTGTAATGATTATGGCAGTAACGGAGCAAACTGCAATTCCGGCAAGTATAAGCTTAGCCTTGCCGGAGTTAAATAAATTCTTGAACAGCATTCGTTCTAATGATTATGAATGAGATAAAAGTATTAGAAAGTATATGATCCGAATATAAACGTAAGTTCAGAAAATCTGAGATGGGCAGAAGCTTTATTTTTATCCACAATCAAAGATTTGCACACAGCATTCCCGATAGCCGCATGCGCAGCTGTTTTTCTTTTTACCTTCTCGTATTGTCTTTTATAGCTATTTATACGGCTGTTCGGTGCAGTATGTTGTTATGCAATGCAAAAAGGAATATATCAAGGACGGGTTCCTGCCGATTCTTGGAAATGAATAGCTAATTAATTGCATATTATTAATGTTTTTTATTATTTTTCGCCTTAAAATAAAGAGTTAAAATAATATACGAAGCAACTAGTATTTTACGATTAATAACTAACATAACTTAAAGAAACTTTATGGAATCAAAAGCTCCGGAGCCTAAAAAAAACACAGGCGCCAAAAAAGAAGAAAAGAACAGTAGTACTGGTTTAATTATAGTGCTGGTATTGTCTATTCTGACCAACATCGGACTTGGGATAGGCTTGTTTATCAACATGAACAGAGTCAGTGAACAGGAAAGTATAATTGCTTCCCTGAATAATGAGGTAACACAAAAGGATGCAGAAGTACAAAGTAAAACAACTGAGCTGGAAGGCTTGCAAACAGACCTGGAACGGATCAGAGAGGAAAGAGAAAAGCTGGGATTGTCCAATGATTCTTTAAACGACCGGATTGCCACATTAGGAGCTACGATTGCCAAGCTTAAACAAACAACAAAGCTTGATTCTGATACTAAGCGCAAGCTTGAAAAAATGATTGCTGATCTTAGAGCTGAAATTCTTGAGAAGGATCAGCAGATTGCTGTTCTGATCGGGGAAAGAGATTCTCTTGCAACAGGTCTGAGTGAAGCAACTTTTGAAAAAAATAAGCTTGGAGACAGTCTGAGAAGCGCTGCAAGCGCTTTGGCATATGCAGCAATTCTCAAAGCCGAGAATGTTAAAGTTGTGGCTTTGAAGGAAAATGGAAAGGAGTTTGAAGGGGAAGAGCTTAAAGGAAGCAGAATTGACCGTATTAAAGTGAGCTTTTCTCTTGCCGATAATAAAGCGGCTAAGAAGGATAATAAAGGATTTTTTGTAGCGCTGACTACTCCTAAAGGTGAAGTCTTTTCTGATCCGAATAATGGAGGTGGTATGATTACCCTGGCTGACGGATCAGAAGTGCTTTATACAATGAATCAGGCTATGAAGTTTGATAATACCAATCAGAAACTGACTTTTACAATGCTTAAAGGGTTTAACTATATTCAGGGCTTGTATAAGGTAACTATATATTCGGAAGGTTACCATATTGGTGAAGGCAGCTTTAAGGTAAAATAATAATTTTCCTGATCGCTCTGTAGCAAACAGAAAGGGGCTCTTTATTTTATCTAAAGAGCCCCTTTCTGTTTGATGTTTTTGTGAATTAATACGACCCCGATTTTCTGTTTCTGATTAGCTATAAAACCAATACGAGGCAAATCTGCGTTATTTTATTTTTTTATAAGCTGCTCGTAAAAGTCGGAAAATGATTTCGACTGAAAATGATCTTCCTTAAAGAACATCAAAACCGGTTTAAGAAATGAAGGTGTCATATACTGAGGAACCGGACTTATGAGCTCATTTCGTTCATTTAGAATTAAAACAGCGGGTAGTTCAACCTGGTTTTTCAGGGCAGCATGTGCCAGTTGATGAAAAATACCTGTATTATACAATTTCTGGTTAAGAATAGTAATGGTATCCCGAGAAGTAATATCAAATCGGGCAGTATAATAATTTTCATTCAGATAGCGGACAATATCTGATTGACGATAAGTCGTACTGTCCATTACCTTACAGCTTATGCAATCCGGACTGGTCAGATGTATCAGAACCTTGCGGGGAGAGTCCTGGTTCTGATTTAATGCGTCCTGCAGCGGGAGCCAGTTAACGGTTGCCTGCTCGGATTTCGGAACCGGGGAAGCCGGAGTAAAAGTGCTGTCAAAGTAAGCTATAAAGTCGTTGATGTTGGCATCTGTGTATATTTTTTCTTTATAAAAAACCAATATAGGAGCTATGGTTTTTGCCTCAAGATATCCCGGTACAAGAGTGGAGTGTTGAAACTGGTCATTCATAAATAGCGTTGTCGGATACGAGAGTCGCTGAGGAGACAGTTTCGCGGCAAGCTGATGAGTTCCTTTTCCGGTAGCAACAGGATTGACATAGGTTGTACCCTGATACCGGATGGTATCTTTGGTTTCTGCATTAAAAGCCACCGGATAAAAGTAGGTATTGATATAATCGGCAACCTGAGGATCGGAGTAGGTCGTAAGCATCATCCGTTTGCACCAGCCGCACCAGTCCGTATATACGTCAACCAGGATGGGTTTGGGATTTTCTTTGACTTTCTTTTCAGCTTCTTCAAAAGACAACCAGTTGACAAGCCCTTGCATTTTGGGCTGCTGACTGTAGGAAGTACATGCAAATAGCAGCAACACAGCTAAGCAAAAAAATGTTCTTTTCATAACAGAAAATAATCGGTCTAAAACAAATAACGAAAGTAGTACAAAAGTATTGACATCGTTTATAAATTTCAAAAATCAATTGATTTTTTACAAAGTATATTTTTTATAGTTAATTGATTTTTAAATATTTGATATTATTTATTTAAATATATTGTTTAATGGTGATTTACTGCCCGGAGATATTATTTTGTTTCAGTGGAAAGGTTTTCAAAAAGATTTTGTTGAGAATACAAAGAGGAGGTGATTATGAAGAAGAAGGCTGTAGAAATAGGCGACGTATATGTTACTCCCCAAGGTAGTCTGTGTAGATTTGAGTATTTCGAAGATGAGCTTAGTCAGAAGGAATTTCTTGACAGAGTTCGGCATAGCAATGATTTCTTTCTTGATGAACAGGTCTTTAAGATTGAAATAAACTGTATGTTTGTGAATGAATATGTCGAAAATCACCCGTTGTTTCCGCTGATGGTATGGGATGATGATGAGATTATGTTTGGCTTTAATCCCAGATTTGTCAGTAAACGTCTTGGTTGGTAAGTGCTATTCTGATTTTACTTTGTTCATTTTGATGGAATAATAGTGATATGCCTGCTCGATCTTTTCGAGTGTCAGTGGTTTGGGCATATATCCGATTACTTCATCAAAAACGGCAATTTCTCTGATATCATCTTCTCTGAAGAACTGGGAAAGAACAATTACCCGGGTAATGTTTCTGGCAGCGGTTTTGGTATTGGAAAACTTTTTCAGAAAAATCAGTCCGTCCATAACCGGCATACTGATATCCAGAAAAATAAGCTCAGGAAATTTTTTGTGCGGATTCAGCAGATAATTCAGGGCGGCTTTTCCATCGGAAACCATGCTGACTTCTTCGGCGATTCTGGAGTTTTCGAGTAACCGTTTGGTCAAATGATTACTGAGAATATCATCGTCAACCAGCAAAATTTTGTTCAGCTTAAATGGCAGTCTCATATATATCTAAGCCGGACGGGTTGTAAATTGTTTCAGAAAGGTCAGGCCAGGGAACGCAAATCTACCGGTACAAGGCGAGATACACCTTGTTCGATCATGGTTACTCCGTAGATAATATCCGTACTGGACATCGTACGTTTGTTGTGTGTGACAATAATAAACTGAGACTCTTTTGAGAACTTGCGGATAATATTATTGAATTTGTCAATGTTGGCATCATCCAGCGGCGCATCAACCTCATCAAAGATACAGAACGGAGCCGGTTTGATCAGGTAGATAGCAAACAAGAGGGAGATAGCTGTCAGTGTTTTTTCACCACCGGATAGCTGATTGATTGTCAAAGGTCTTTTTCCTTTTGGCTTGGCCATAATCTCAATAGCCGAATCGAGCGGATTGTCCGGAGAGGAAAGACTTAAATCGCAGGTGTCTTCCTCCGTAAAAAGTGACCGGAAAACGTGCTGAAAGTTGGTTCTGATCTTTTCATATGCCTCCATAAATGTTTCTTTGGCAACCACGTCTATTTCTCTGATTGTGTCAAGCAACGTCGTTTTAGCCTTTAGAAGGTCTTCTTTCTGATCAATAATAAACTGATGTCGCTCCTTGATCTCATCGTATGCTTCCATAGCCATAGGGTTGATGGGACCGATACGATCGATTTTTTCACGGACAGACGCTACATGTTGTTTCAGCTCGGGTTCGGATTCTTCTATCGGAGCAGAATCCTCCTTCATGATTTCATCAAGATTTATATTAAACTCTACCGACAGACGGTCTTTAACAGAGTTAAGAGACAGCTTGTTTTCATTGAGCCGGTTTTGTAGTTCGGTAAACAGAAGGTCGTTGGTTTCCTTCTGCTTGCGTATTTCCCGGCTTATTTTCTCCGAATCATCTATTGCTGCCCGAATCGAATAGTATTCTTTTTCAACTTCATTCAGGCCTTGTTCGATAGCTTCCTGCTCTTTGTAAAACTCAACAAGCTCATCATCCTGGATATCGGCTTTGTCAAGCAGGGTTTTTATCTCTTCATCCGTTTTCCTGAGTTCCTGCAGGTTTTTATCAATACGATCTCTGCTTCCTTCAAGGGACTGCTTTTTAAAGCTTATTTCCTGTTCCAGGCTGTTTAATTTATTCTGAAACTGGTGTAGCTGAATATTAGCCTGATTGTATGCTGCAGACTTCTGATTGAAAAGTTCATTTTGGCGGATGAGATCATCATTAATTTCATTAAGCCGATCTTCAAACTCACTCAGCTGTTCCTTTTCTGCTTTTAGCTTAGGGGTATTATCAGCAATTTCTTCCTGAATCTTCTGAATTTTTTCCAGAATATCCTCTTTGCGAAGTGCATTATTGCTCAAAAACTGATTGTATTGTTCCTGCTTGGTCCTGAGAGAAACAAAATCCTGAGAGATCAGATTGATTTCTTTCTTTAAAGCTTCTATCTGGTCTTTCTGCAGGCCTTCCTTATAATTTACAAGTTCCTTTTGTTTTTTCTCAATAGAGCGTTTTACGGATTCAAGCTCATTGCTCAGGCTTTTTATTTCTTTGTCAAGTTTTTCCAGGTTTTTTGCTCGTCCTATTCTTTTTCCTTCAAAAAGTCCGACAGAGCCTCCTGTGATGCTATACTGTCTTTTGGTTATTTTACCGTTCTGGGTAATGAAAATATAAGAACCATCATCCGGAATCTCGTCCTGCCTGTCAGTAAGAATATAAACTTTGTCCAGAATATATTCGATCAGCTTTTGATAGTTGACATCGTACTCAACAATGTCCAACGCACATTTTGCAGTTTCAAAGCTGGTTTTTTCAGCCGGAGTAAATGAGGCGAAACTGGAGAGAATAAAAAAGTTAGCCTTGCCTTTTGATGCATTGCTCAGCAGATTGACAGCCTGATAAGCCTGATCTTCGTCCTGAACTACATAATAGTTCATAAAAGGTTCCAGATAATTCTCAATCGAAAGCCTGTATGATTCTTCGCAGGTCAGAATATCAGAAAGGAGAGGTGTATCCTTTCCCCATGTGGCGCTTTTTCGCAGAAACTTAATAGCTTCCGGGAAGCCTTCCAGGTTTTCAACCATGGATTTGGTTAAACTGTACTCATTCTGACGGGCATCCAGTTTACGATTCAGTTGAGTAAGCTGATCTTTTATGGAGTCAATTTCCTGCTCGGTTACCCCAATTTTGTGTAGCAGTTCTTTTTCAAATTCTTCGAACTTTTGAAGATCGGTATTTTTTTTATCAAGAAGACCTTCTGTTTCTTTAAGTTTTGAGTCAAACTCTGCTATACGTGCACTGTTTTCATCATCGTCGGTGGATGTTTTTTCCAGCTCCTGTTTAAGACTGGAAAGCTGAATATTGCTTATTTCCAGACTCTTGTTGAGATTATATACAGTTTCCTGTTGTCTTTTCTGGCTGTTATTGATGACATTGGCTTCTTCCTGAAGAGCAGTATTTTTTTGCTTCTGTTCATCATATGCCCTTTTTAATGTTTCCAGCTGAGCTTCATGTTCAGATAATAGTTTATCAGCGCTTTCGAGTTCTCTTTCGAGGCTTTGAATACTGAAGTCAGCTCTGTCACAGCTTTTTTTATCTTGTTCGAGCTGTTCGTTAATACTTTCTTTTTTGTCATTAAGAAAGCGCAGACGTTCATTTTTTATTTTTTTCTCGCTTTCGTACTGCCGGATTCTGGCTACGTGCTCATTAAGCGTTTTTTGTCTGGAGGAAAGGGTTTTTTCCCGGTTGACAAGTTCCGTCTTGTTTTTTTCAATCTCAACTTCTTTTTCCTGCAACTGGGTGTTTAGAGCTATTCTTTTATCGGTAAGCGAGTCAAGGTCTCTTTGAATGGATACTTGTTCCTCACGTTGTTTCCCTAGGCTTACCTTTGCCAGCTTAACACTGGCTGACTTGTATTCTTCCTTCAGATCGAAATACTTCTTCGCCTGTCTGGCCTGTTTCTCAAGACTCTTAAGATTGCCGGTAATTTCAAAAAGAAGATCTTCAACACGCTCAAGGTCCTTATCTGTATCTTCCAGTTTCTTGAGGCTTTCTTTTTTTCTTTTCTTAAACTTTGAGATACCTGCGGCTTCTTCAAACAGATTTCTTCTGGAGTTTTCCTTATCGTTCAGGATATCATCAACCATTTTCAGCTCAATAATCGCATAACTGTCCGGACCGATACCGGTGTCCAGAAAAAGATCATTGATGTCTTTCAGACGACAGGATACGCCATTGAGAAGATATTCACTTTCTCCGGAACGATAATACCGCCGTGTAATGGTAACTTGAGAATATTCAGTAGGAAGGAGATTTTTGGTATTGTTAAAAGTGAGGGAAACTTCGGCCATTTGTAATGGTTTTCTGGACTTAGTTCCATTAAAAATGACATTTTCCATTTTTTCAGACCGGAGGGCACGTGTTTTCTGTTCTCCAAGTACCCAGCGGATAGCATCAACAATATTGGATTTGCCACAACCGTTTGGCCCTACGATTCCGGTAATTCCATCATCAAAATTGACAATTACCTTGTCGCCAAAACTTTTAAAACCTTTTATTTCCAGTTTGCTAAGCTGCATAGGGATTTTTGATGTGTAGCAAACTACAAATTTAAAATTAATTATTAGATTTGTTCGGATGGAAAATTTAATTTACATAGTACTGGGTGTAATTTTTTTTATAGTTCAGATTTACAGGGAATCTGAGAAACTAAAAAAACAGTCCCGACCCAGACAGGAACCCCATTTGCCGGAAAGGCGGGAGCAGGGAGAGTTTTTTCCCGCATCTAAAAAAGAAAAGCCGGAGCGCGAGGTGGTTTTCCCGCATACAAGATCTCCGGAAACAGCATCGGACCGCCTGAAAAATGTAAATGAAAGAACAGGCAGACACTACCGTTCAGAGCGCTCCGGACCGGCTGAGCAACAACTACCGGTAAATAAAGCGAATGATTCAGTTGAAAATAACGCTGCTGGCAAAACGATTTCCTCAAAAAAGAAAACCGTCTCAGATAATGAATATGCCGGAATGTTTAAAAACCCTCAATCGGTAAGAGGCGCTTTTATTGCTTCTGAAATATTCAATCGCCGACATTTTTAGGTTATTTCCGCCAATAGTTGAGAAGCTCTCCTGTTTTACCAAATACGGGGTCAGACTCGGGAAGCGGAGTAGATTTTATTTTTTCCTCATGAGACTCCGAAAGCTTAAGGGAAATATAGTTTAAATCGAAGGTCTGGCCTTCGGGATAGGTACTCACACAGGCAAAGTCGGGACTTGATTCAATATTTTTGTGTGCTACTCCGGAAGGGATGATAATGACATCGCCCGGATGAATTTCTTTTATCAGTCCGGAAGGCCCTCCGAATTGGACTCTGGCATATCCCTGATAAGCTCCCATGGCTTCATGGGCCTGGCTATGGTAATGGTGTTTCCCGGATATACTGTTTCGGTGACAACCGGTCCAGCCATTGTATCTGAACAGATCTTCCAGGGTTTCAGCATCCCCTTCCTGTATGGAGAGCACCTGTGTATAAAATACAAGCGGAAGCTGGTTATTATTTGAAAAAGAACTGTTACTTCCTATAAGATATACCATGGCTTTCACATGTCTAAGCAGGTTTATTTCCACCAGATGATTTTCCATTTGCACAGTTTTTTTACATCATAACTAATATGTTGATAATTAGTTATCCGGAATCAAAATATCTGGTGGAATGATTTTACCCGGATCAGGAGATATTACTCCTCCGACGCATAAGGATTTCTGTGTTGCTTATAGAGATTTTCAAGAAATACGATCTGTTCTTCAGCAGGCACAGCTTCCAGACTTATTACACTTCCTGGTATATTTAAGCACAACGGGGGATAGGCCTGTAAAAGCTGTCCGGGCAACAGTTCCTTACCATCCATTTCATGCTGTACAAGTGGATACATCCCGAGAAACTCAATCGGATTATTGTCAATGGCTTCCAGAAAGCCGTAAAAATCGTAATCAAAAAAGGAGAGAATACCCGTTTCAAGGCTCAGTTTATATACTTTTTCTCCCCGAAAAAGAAACTGATCGCCCATGCAGTCCTGCGCAAACGGAATATCTATATCCAGGACATCCGGATATATTTTCCAGAAAGCCACCTGACCTGAAATATAATGATCTATTGAATGCCAGGCCGGCTCATGGCAGCAACCCCGTATATGTAATCCGCCTTTGAATGCAATGATACCGTTGGTTTGCTTTAAAAAGTCCTGAAAGCGGGCGGGAGTAGCCTTAAATGTTGTCCAATCCTCAATGATTGAATGTCTGTATGTAACCCCTTGCAATTTCATAGACATGGCGTAGTGTTCTTTTGTCAGAATGTAACAATTTTAGGGCGATTTTCATTCAAAAAAAAAGGCCTCAGTTCGAGGCCTTTTTTAATGTATTGGCTGCTAATTAATAGCGGCTGTTGAATCCTTTGTTACTTCTTTGCTGACCGCCACCCCTTGAGAATCCTCCGGAAGATTTTTCTCTTGGACGTGCCTTGTTTACAACAAGAGCTCTTTGTTTGAAATCGGTCTCATGAAGAGCTTGGATAGCTTCTTCCGCTTCTGCATCATTTTCCATTTCGACAAACGCAAACCCTTTAGCTCTACCGGTTTCGTTGTCCTTAATAATTTTAACAGAAGTTACTGTTCCGAATTCTGAAAACAGACTTTCCAGTTCTGTCTCACTGGCCTGATAGTTCAGGTTTCCTACGAAAATGTTCATTGAATATAGATAATAAAATAAAATACAAGCTGCGTATTGGTAAGACAGACCCCTGAGATACCGCTAAGCATAGTCAAAGGTAGATATAAGAAACTTTAAAAACAAAATAAGTAATATTATTTTTGTAATTTATTTTGCAATTTTTATGGGTTTATTATGTTTTGAGTGATAAAGGTTTACGGAAGCCACCTGTTTATCCGAATATCAGAGTTGAGGTGTTATATCCGCGAAGATCCGTGAAACCCTTTCCTGTTCTTTCTGTCTTTCTTTTTAGATAACGTATTTTGTGCTGGGGTTGGTTCCGTTTGAGGCGGATCTGTTGACTGAAAATAGCTGCTTATTATACTTTTTTCTTTTTCTCCTGTCAGAGGGAAGGATATGAAATCGGTTATGCCCATGGCTTCCAGATCTTCCTTTTCCCAGGGGGAGAGATTATCCTCAAAAACAAGTATTTTTATTTTATCTTTGCCAATTTCCTCGTCCGCATTGTAGCCCTTAAAAAAATCAAAGCCATTGGAGATCGGGGTATGCATATTCAGAATGACCAATAGATTTATCGAATCAATCTTACTTTCCAGATGAAGGTGTTTTATATGTAATAGTGCATGTCCGTTGTTTAATGCGACCCTGAAATCAGCTTTTACGTTCAGCTGAGTGAGGTCTGCAATAATCTCACTGATGGTTTGACGGGAGCTTTCGACAATTAATACTTGGTTTGAAAGAGGCATATTGTACTTTTTTGTCTTATACGGAAAATCAGCCGCAGGGTTGACAATCTTCTATTTTTTTATCGGATAAGGGGTGTTTTTAAGGTTTGTTTGTTGAAATAGTTATATATTGTCAGCAGGGGAACATAAAACGGATACGATGGTGTTGTGATAGCAAAGACGGGAAGGGAGGTTCGTGATGGGAAGTATATTTGGCAAAGGAAGATTGCTTGTAGTGTTGGGTATCTGTTATGGCACATGGGGAATGACACAGAATCCGGAAGGAACGATACAGGTTCAGAACGGACCGGTAGTATGTTCGGAGAACAATTTAAACAATATTTTTTGTTCAAACGGGAACCCCAATCAGGTAACTAATCCGGGTAACAGTACTTTTATTCAGTCTCAGACTCAAAGACCTGGCCGGCAGGACAATTTTACGGATAATACCGGAGGGAATGCAGAGGAAGAACCGGACAATCAGTCTTCGCTTTATTTTAAGGAGCCGGATAACCCTTTTGTTCCGGATCCTGAGCTTTATTATCCTTTCTGATGCTGAGACAAAGAGCGATTTTTCTGTGATCTGGCTGATTTTTCCGAGTATTGCCTGGTAATATTGTCAGGAATATTCAGATAATTGTCGAAATAATGATGAATAATATACAAAACCGGAGTTAGAAGCACTGCGACAATGAATTTGTATATGTAATTGATGATTCCCACTGAGGCGATCTGGGCAATTGACCAGCGGTTTTCTCCGCCAAAGAGATAGAATGCCACGAATAAGACTACGAAGCTGTCAATAAACTGCGACAATAAAGTGGAACCAGTGGCTCTGAGCCAGAGTTTTTTGCTGTGAGTGATTTTTTTTAATGCCTGAAACACATAGGCATCTATCAATTGTCCTGTCAGAAATGCTGTAAGTGATCCGATAATTATTCCAAGCCCCTGTCTGAAAATCCTGTTATAGCTGATATTGATGTCAAAATCAGGGTTATCGGCGGATTTATTGACAGCCAGCCAGAAGTCTGCAGGAGGAAGCTCCGTGGTAATCAGTATAGCCAGAAAACTGTATGCGATCAGGACAGAAGCCAGGATACTTACTTTTTTTACAGCAGAGTAACCATAGTACTCATTTATAAGATCGGTAGTGACAAATACGACCGGCCAAAGTAAAACTCCGGCAGTAAGATTAAAGTCAAGGATAATATCAGAAAAAAAGGGAATCTGAGCAGGAGGGAATTCCAGTGCTTTTTCGAGAGAAAAAATTTTGACACCTATAATTTCCGCCAGCAGGGCATTGGTCAGGAAAAAACCTGTTAATACAATAAACAGAAGGTTTTTTCTGCCTGCTGCATTATTGTTGCTCAGAAGGGAGTTCATGATCATAAATACTGAATTTTTCACCTTCCAGAGCCAGGCGGGTATTGGGAAAAACACTTTGGGCTTCTTCCAGCAACGGTCCTAATTCTCTGTATCTGGAAGAAAAATGCCCGATAATGAGTCGGCCAACCTGCGCTTTGGAAGCAAAAAGGCCGGCCTCAAGTGCTGTAGTGTGAAAGGTTTCTCTGGCCCTTGGCTTCATCTCTTCCAAAAATGTACTTTCATGATACAGCAGATCCGTTCCTCTGATCAGGTCAAGATATGTTTCGCTATATGCGGTATCTGACATGAATGCATAGGAATACGTACGTCTTGGCGGAACTGTATAATCTGAGTTTTTATAAATGATAGTCCCCTCATCATCGACAATATCCAGGCCCTTTTTCAGGTTGGCAATGGTAAGCAAGGGAGTGTTGTCAGGCAGCAGATCTTTACGAATCTTATGTTTTCTGGGGGTTTCACGAAAAAGAAAACCGCAGCATTTTATTCTGTGGACAAGGGGAATTGTAGTAACTGTAAATTTATCCGTTGTCAAAATCAGGGAGCTTTGCTTAGTATCCAGTTCCTGAAAAATGATTTTATAATTTAAGACCGTTTCGGAATATTTCAGCTGGGTAGTTATGATTTCGGCCAGTCCGGGAGGGCCGAAGAGATATAGCTCTTTGGTGCGTCCGAAGAGATGCATGGTACTGATAAGTCCGACCAGACCCAGGTAGTGGTCTCCATGCAAATGACTTATAAATATATAATTGATTTTGTTGAGCTTGAAGCGGTACCTGTTGATTTGCATCTGCGTACCTTCACCGCAATCAATAAGAATCAGTTCATTTTCAATTTGCAATATCTGAGCAGTCTGATGCCTGTTAAAAACAGGAGTAGCAGAGTTTGCTCCCAGTATGGTTAATTCAAACGGCAATGTTATTCTTCGTTATTTTCTTCTTCATTAAATGATTTTTCCAGTTCGTGCATAAATACGGCATCAACTGCTTCTTCAACGGTCGGGAGAACATTTAATATTGTATCAAGCTGAGATATCTTTAAAAGTTTTATGACATGGTCATTGCAACAGGATAAAATAAAAATACCTTCAGCTTCCTGACAAAGCCGGTTGCCAACCAGAATAGAACTAAGACCTGAGGAATCGGCATATTTGATTTCTGCCAGATTCAGAATTATGTTGGTAACCCCATCTGTTTTCAACTTTACGAGTTCAGACTTCAGGGCCGGCGCTATAGCAGAAGTCAGCTTGTCTTCCTGTAAGCTAATTATGCTATATTTTTCTTCATTTTTTAAAGTAAACTTCATCTGGTTAGTAGTTAACGATAATTAGCGTAGTGCGTTCAGGATATTTTTTTCGATTCGCTGACTGATGGCATTGGCAGATTCGCTGACAAATTTTTCACCGGTCATATGCTCATAAAGCTCTATATAGCGATCGGATATTTTTTTAATTACTTCATCTGTCATCTCGGGAACCTGTTGTCCATCCTTTCCCTGAAAATTATTCTCAATTAACCACTGCCTTACAAACTCTTTGGAAAGCTGCTTTTGAGGTTCACCGTTTTTTTGCCTTTCTGCATACCCTTCATTATAAAAATATCTGGATGAGTCAGGGGTGTGAACTTCATCAATAAGATAGATTTTATCATCAAGTTTGCCGAATTCGTATTTTGTATCCACGAGAATCAAGCCGCGTTCTGCAGCCATTTCGCTGCCCTTTTTAAACAAAAGACGGGTATATTTTTCAAGAATCAGATAGTCTGATTCGCTTACAAGATTGCTTTTCAGAATATCTTCTCTTGAAATATCTTCATCATGTCCTTCCTTTGCTTTGGTAGTAGGAGTAATAATGGGAGCGGGCAGAGGATCATTTTCTTTTAAACCTTCGGGTAGCGGAACTCCACAAATGCTTCTTTTTCCGGCCTTGTATTCTCTCCAGGCATGGCCGGCAAGATATCCCCTGATCACCATTTCTACGGGATATGCTTCGCATTTTTTGCCAATAGTGACATTAGGATCCGGTACTGAAGTTACCCAGTTCGGGACAATATCCCTGGTGGCATGCAGAAACCTGGAAGCAATCTGGTTAAGTACCTGTCCTTTATAAGGGATAGGTCTTGGCAAAACAACATCAAATGCGGATATCCTGTCACTGACAACTACAACGAGCTTGTCCTGAAAGAAATACACGTCTCTGACCTTACCTTTGTAAAATCCGGTTTGCCCGGGAAACTGATAGTTTGTCTCTTTAATTGCTTCCATGTTTTTCATAAACCAAGGACAAATTTATGAAAAATTAAAACAGTATAAAGAATATGGCGCTGAAAGCAACAGGGCTTTTCGCGTAAACTTTATTTTTGTTTGATGATTTCACCATTACGAAAGGTGAGTGTTTTTTCTAATACTCCCTCTTCATTGTAATACAGCCACTTTCCGGTTTCCCTTCCTGCAATATAGTTTCCTTCGGTTTTCAGCTTCCCATTGCTATGGAATTCTTTATATGGTCCATAACGTGTATTGCTCTTATATGTAGCATCAGCACTGGTTTGTCCGTTTTCATGAAACTCTTTCCAGTTGCCGGTTTTGATTCCGTGGGAGTAATTTTCAACAGCTTTAACCTGAGCGCTGCTTTCATAAAACAGGGTTCTGACTCCCATCAGCTTGTCGTTGATAAATGATTCTTTTATCATAAGCTGCTTGTTGGGATAATAGGTCAGCCACTCACCGGTTTTAACAGTCTTTTCAGTCTGGAGCAGGCTGCGTTCATATATTTTCTGCCCGGGTTTTAAAGAGTTTTCCAGTTCAAATTGCCTCTGTTCATTGGACTTCTCAACAGTCTGGGGGCTGTGAGGCAGAAGCAGAGAGCCTTTTTGTTCCGGATTTTTATTGTCAAAAAAAGTCTCCAGCTCAATAAGCCAGCCCTGTTCAGTATTTTTATAGAGTTCTTTTCGCTGAATATTGCCATTAGGATAATAGGTGAGGTTTTTACCTGATTTCTTACCGAGACTGTAGTTGAGTTCTTGCTTTAGCTGACCGCTGTCATACCAGGTAGTAACTTTTCCATTCAGGATTCCATCGATAAAGTTTCCTTCAAAAATTTTGATTCCTTCCTTGGTAAAACTCTGATATACACCAGAACGGTTGTTGTTGGTAATGAACGAAACAGTTTCCAGTCCGCCTTCCGGAAAGAATGTTCTGAAAAAACCGCTTAATTTCCCGTTGACATAATTTTCTTCGGTCATTTTACTGCCATTGGGATAATACGTAGTAGTAAGTCCGTTTTGCTGGTTATTCAGATAGGTACTTTCTGATTTCAGATTTCCGTTTTCATAGTATTCTTTTAAAAGGCCATTCAGCTTACCGTTGTGATAACTGGTTTCGTGTTTTATATTTCCATTGGGGTAGTAGGTGCTGATGGAGCCATCAATGGAATCATTCTGAAAGTAGGTCTTCTGAAGAAGATTGCCATTGGGATGGAAAACTTCCATCTGTCCATTTTTTTTGCCATTGCGCAATGTGCATCTTGTCTTGATTTTTCCATTGGGATAGAATTCAATAAATGTGCTATCGAGTACGCCGTGTTTCAGAAATCCGCGGGCTGTTATTGAATCATTGGGACTATATTGAATATAAGTTCCTGCATGTACGGGGTTATTATTGTAAAACTCTTTAAACTTTAGCTTGCCGCTAGGTTCATAATATTCAAACATGCCCGTTTTTAAGCCATTTTTATAATTGCCCCGGACCTTTGGTCTCCCGTTTTCATAGAACTCAATAAATGCGCTGTCTCTTTTTCCATGAATATAATAGGCGAGGATTTCCGGATTGCCTCCCGGAAAATAGCTTTTAAAAATTCCATGCTTATTATTACTGTCGTCAGTATGGAACTCTTCTTTCAACAATCTGATATTGTTATCATAAAATATACGCTGTATCTTATTTTGAGCAATACAAATGTTTGTAATGCCAGCTAACAGAATAATTAATGAAAAGCGCATTTACCCCTTGGTTTTTCTTTTTACTAAATTACAATCTTTGTACCACAATAGCAGATGCTCCGCCACCACCGTTGCATATACCGGCAACCCCGATTTCCTTGTCTTCATTCTGAAGAATATTGAGCAAAGTGGTAACAATACGGGTGCCTGAACAGCCGATCGGGTGCCCCAGCGCTACTGCTCCGCCATAAATATTTACTTTTTGAGGATCCAGTTGCATACGCTGGTTGTTGGCAATGGAAACAACTGCAAACGCTTCATTAATTTCAAAGAAGTCGACATCGCTGAGCGAAAGAGATGCATGCTTCAGGGCTTTGGGAATGGCCAAGGCAGGGCTTGTTGTGAACCATTCGGGGGCTTGTTCAGCGTCTGCAAATCCAATGACCCGGGCAATCGGCTTTAAACCCAGCCGTTCGGCTTTTTCCTTACTTGCCAGTACAATCGCAGATGCTCCATCGTTCAGAGAACTTGCATTGGCAGCAGTTACAGTACCGTCTTTCAAAAAAACAGGATTCAGAGAAGGAATTTTTTCGTAATTTACTTTAGCCGGTTCTTCGTCCAGCTCAATATATTCGGTTCCGTTTCTGGATTTTACTTCCAGAGGAATGATCTCATTTTTAAACTTGCCGGAGAGAATAGCATCATTGGCACGGCGGTAGGATGTGATTGCGTACTCATCTTGCATTGAACGGGAAATATTCATTTCTCTGGCAGTATTTTCGGCGGCATTACCCATATGGTAGTCATTGTATACATCCCACAGGCCATCTTTTATCAGGCCATCGATAAGATTACCCTGTCCGAGCTTATAGCCAAATCGTGCTTTATCAAGATAATAGGGCACATTGCTCATACTTTCCATTCCGCCTGCGACAACCACATCTGCCAGCCCCAGCTGAATACTTTGCGCAGCAAGCATAATCGCTTTGGTGCCGGACGCGCATACTTTGTTGATTGTGGTACACTGTACCGAATATGGCAGTCCTGCCAGTACAGCAGCCTGGCGGGCCGGAGCCTGTCCCAGATTTGCAGTAAGAACGTTGCCCATCAGTACTTCTTCTACCTGGTCAGGGGAGACAGAAGCCTTCTCCAGCGCTCCTTTTATTGCAGCTGCACCCAGCCGGGGAGCCGAAAAACTTTGTAAGCTGCCACCAAAACTTCCGATCGGAGTACGGACTGCAGATAGTATATAAACTTCTTTCATAATAGTAATATAGTGTTTAATAAGCAGGTCCGGTATCGTTGAGTGTTTCTTGAGATTTTCTTTTTATCTGCTGCAGATAACGTGTTTCATTTTGGCGCATTAACTCAAGGATACGCTCCGGACTTATATCCTGATTACTCTTTCTCTGAGTAATAAGTTTCCCCGGGGAAGAGGTATCTTCTTCTTTATTTTTGCCTCCTTCGCTAAATTTCTTTTTTTCAGATTCTTGCATGCTGGGAGAGGAGCTTCCCGAAGTTTGTGAACGGTTACCTTCGGCCTGATTACTACGTTGTGTATGTATTTCTCGTTCAGCTTTTATTTTCTGTTTTTTCTCGCTTATTGTTCTGATGCTGTCTTTGGCAGCCGGTGAGGAAGGAGAGGATTCTGCTGCTGTTTTTTGAAGAAGCTCGAGATTATAAATAGCTTCCTGATTGTGCGGGTCAATCTTTAACGCTTTTTTAAATTGAGAAATTGCTTCAGACCGGTTGTCCTTGAAGTAATATGCTATAAGGCCGAGCTGATTGAATGAGGCAGATTGCAGAGACAGCTGGCCTGTGACAGAAAGCTGTTCAAAGTATTTGTAGGCAGAGTCATAATTGGAAGCTTTCAGCCAGGAGGATGCCAGATTCCATTTAACCTGAGCGCTGCTGATTTCATAGAAATGCAAAAGAGAATCATACATTATGGCCGCCCTTTCATAATTTTGATTAATATATTCTTTTTCAGCATCTGTAATCAGATTGTTAATAGAGTCTGTTCTTGTAAAAAAGGATAAAAAGAGAGTCACTATGGCAAATATGGCTGCTAATAATTTCATAGTGATAAAATATTTATGGTTACCAGCACGTCAAGGATCATAAGATAAAATGCAATGATAAGAAAGTAAAAGTATTTGTTGGTTTCGGCATCGTTTCTTGTACTGCTGTCGATATGGTAGTTGGATTTGTTGATTGTACCGGCCAGGCTTGGGATATCACCGGGAAGCATTGAATACTCAACATATTGACCATTACTTTGTGAAGAAATTTCCTGGAGGATTTCTGAACGAAGCTTACTGATGACCTGTTGGTTTTGTACTGATAGCCTGCTTCCTTCTCTCGTGCCGATTCCTACAGTATGAATACGGATATTTTCCTTATGCGCTCTTTTAAGAAGTTTTTGCTGTATGGCTGCATGGGCCTCACCATCCGAAAAAAGGACAATATTATTCGATACAGGCCCCTCTGTCTGAGAGAACTTCTGTAAAGCAAGTTCGACGGGGGTATTAAGGTTTGATCCTTTGTTTGCAAGAATATCCGGATTCAGTATACTGACATATGTTCCAAGGCTTTTTTTGTCAGAGGTAAGCGGAGCATGTAAAAAGGCTTCCGAAGAAAAGACAATAATACCGATTCGTGCGTTTTGAAGCTGATCAATAAGTTCGGTTATTTTTTCCCTGCAAATTTCAAAGCGGGAAGGAGCGAGATCGGCCGCAGTCATGCTGTATGAAAGATCAACTGCTATAAAGACATTTTTTTGTATATCTTTTACTGACCGGGTACTCATGATTAGCGGTCCCAGCAAGCTTACCATGAAAAGAAGGAAATAAACAGTTCGGAGTATGAATTTGTAAACGAGTGTATTTATTCTTTTACCTGTGGCTCTGGATAGCTGAAACATTCGAATCAGATAAATGCCATAAAAGCAGATAAAAGATGAGATTAGAATATAAATAAAAAGATCAGGCTGATAAACAAAACTCATCTGTTACTAGAGTTAGAGGGGCTAAACTTCGTTCAATTGCTTAATTTACACAAGGAACAAATAAAATATTATTTTTTTGTTACTAAGGCTTGCTTTATAAAATAAATTTGCGCTACCTTTGCACAACTTTTTCGGAGAGGTGCCTGAGAGGCCGAAAGGAGCGGTTTGCTAAACCGTCGTACGAGTCAAATCGTACCGCGGGTTCGAATCCCGCCCTCTCCGCCAAAAGATGAGAGAATAAAGGAAAAAATTTTTGAATTATTTAGAAAATTTTGTTACCTTTGCACCCTCAAATCTTAAAGAAAAGTGTTCGGGGTGTAGCGTAGCCCGGTTATCGCGCATGGTTTGGGACCATGAGGTCGCAGGTTCGAATCCTGCCACCCCGACAACAAAAATAAGGAAGGTCCCGTAGCTCAGCTGGATAGAGCAACTGCCTTCTAAGCAGTAGGTCTTTGGTTCGAATCCAAACGGGATCACGAAAACCCTTGATGTTACAAGGGTTTTTCCCTTTCGGTGTCAATATGGTATCAGAAAATTTTTAGACGTTCTGATCTTAAAAAAGCAAATCCCATAATAAATTACTAGTTTCCAGTCTTTTCAAGTTATCTTCATCTCTTTCGTATTCGTTTTAAACAGTGCATTTTAAAAACCAGTTGTTGGACTTTCTGTATACTCTGAAATTCTTTAAATGTTTTTTGCAGATGCGTTTTTGTATTGATTAATCCTGACTTTCAATCAACAAAAAGGTGAATTATAGTAATGGAGGCGAACTTTTTCCTTTAACAGCTTTATTCATAATCGAATGATTGCGTGGTGGCTAGGATAAAGACAAGATCTTTTAATGATTTTAACAAACACACGGTCAGCCAGTTTGAGAATATAGTATGGGTAACTTTAATGATGAAAATTAAATAGTATTCTGCTATGAAAATTCTTGAAAATAAGGTTGCTGTTATAACCGGAGCAGGATCCGGTATAGGCAGGGCAATGGCTCTGTTATATGCAAAAGAAGGTGCGAAAGTCGTAGTTTCTGATCTGGATGAAAAAGGTGGAAAAGAGACTGTTGACATGATTGCTTCAGATGGCGGAGAAGCTTTCTTTGAAAGAACAGATACTTCTAAGGCTGAAGATAATAAAAGACTTGTTGAGCAAACACTAAAGAAGTATAATCAACTGAATATAGCAGTGAATAATGCCGGTATAGGCGGCCCTGTTGAGTTGCTTGCTGAATATCCGGTAGAAGGATGGGATAAGGTAATAGCCGTTAATCTGTCCGGAGTTTTTTACGGATTGCATTACCAGATTCCGGCGCTGATTAAATCAGGTGGTGGAAGTATTGTAAATGTAGCATCCATACTGGGGCAGGTAGGAACAAAAAGATCTCCTGCCTATGTAGCGTCAAAGCACGGAGTTGTCGGACTGACAAAGGCGGCTGCATTAGAGTATGCTGAGAAAAAAATCCGGATTAACTGTATTGGCCCCGGGTATATTATGACTCCTTTGGTAAAAAAGGCATTGGATGACGATGCTATAGAGGCCCTGGTGGGACTACATCCGACAGGCCGGTTGGGCGCTGCAGAAGAAGTTGCTGAACTGGCTTTGTGGTTAAATTCAGACAAAGCTTCATTTGTAACCGGTGCATACTATAATATAGATGGGGGGTATCTTGCTCAATAGGCAGGATGTGTTTTTTCTGCAGAATAAAAATACAGGGAAATATCAGAAACTGTGTGAAGACTTTTTACGTCACATGGAATGTGATGAGATACTAATTTGATTCATTATTCTATGCGGTCGATTATCTGTGTATTATTTGCGGTTCTTTTTGGCAGGCTTGCGTTGCTGAACTTACACGCACAAAGTTTGTATTTTCCCCCTAAAAATGGTGAAGTGTGGGAGGAACAGTCGCCGGAATCTCTCAATTGGTGTGAACTAGGAATAAATGCTCTTTATGATATGCTTGAAGCAGAAAATACAAAGGCGTTTATTCTTTTGAAAGACGGCAGAATTGTGCTCGAAAAATACTTTGGTTCACATACTCAGGCGACTCCGTGGTATTGGGCTTCGGCCGGAAAAACGCTTACGGCTTTTGCGGTGGGTATTGCCCGGCAGGAGGAGCTTCTTTCGATTGATGACATGACTTCTGCTTATCTTGGTGAAGGTTGGACCGCTTGCTTAGCGCAGGAAGAACAAGGTATAACAATCCGGCATCAGCTGACAATGACTTCAGGGCTGAATGATGGAGCAGAAGACCATTTTTGTACGTTGCCAGCCTGTTTGTCCTGCATCGCTGTACCGGGTACCCGCTGGGCTTATCATAATGCTCCTTATACCTTGCTTGATCAGGTAATTGAATCGGCGACAGGAAAAACACTGAATGGTTATGTAACGGAAAAGATTGGTATTCCAACCGGAATGACAGGAATGTTTGTATCGGTTGGTTATAACAATGTTTTCTTCAGTAATGCCAGGAGCATGGCGCGATTCGGACTTCTGATCCTTAACAAAGGAAACTGGGCAGGTAACCAGATATTGCAGGATTTGGAGTATTTCGAACAAATGGTCAATAGTTCTCAGTCATTAAACGAAGCTTATGGTTATCTGTGGTGGCTCAACGGAAAATCAACATTCAGGCTTCCGGGGACTCAGGTGCTTTTCAACGGGTATATAAGTCCTAATGCTCCCGCAGATATGATTGCTGCAATGGGAAAAAACGGCCAGTTTCTCAATATTGCTCCGAGCCAGAATCTGATATGGTTGCGTCTGGGTGACTCGCCGGATGGTTCGGAAGTGCCTTTTTTATTGAATGACAAAATATGGAAACGTATTAATCAGCTGGAGTGTGTTGAAACTGCTGCATTGTCAGGTCAAAAGAAGGATTTCCTGCGAGTGTGGCCTAATCCTGTTAATGAAATGACCTGTATTGAGACAGATGCATATATTGAAAGAGCGGAGTTGTATACCTTATGGGGGCAGTTGCTTAAGGTTATTCCTGTTTATGCGAACAGAAAAAATATTTCCTTCAGTGATATTGAAAGAGGGGTATATGTACTTCGTTTAATTTCTGACAGGGAACTGGTATATCTGCATAAGCTTATTAAAGAATAACCCGCCTCATAATTAATTAAGCCGCATTCCATATTTATCCCGATAAGCTCTGGGGGTAAGACCGGTAAAGGATTTGAACAGCTGCCGGAAGTTTTTCAGATCGTTATATCCGGACGAAAGCATAACTTCCGTGATGTCTTTGTCACTATTTTCCAGTAGTTTCTTGGCAGCCTCAATTTTTGTTTTTTGAAGATACCGGATCGGAGTCATGCCTGTAGACTGTTTAAAACGTCGTATGATATTTCTCCTGCTCGAGGGGATTCTTTCCAGGGCTTCTTCAATATTTTTTAAATCAGCATACTCTTTATTGATAATCATCTGTACATCTTTAACCAGATTGTCGTTACTGACGAGCTCTGGTTTAAAATGCTCGAAATACAGCTGATTGTTCCTGTTCATATCGATAGCGAACGTTTTGGCGATACGAACAGCCATCTCCCGCCCGCAGTATTGCTGAATCAGAAAAAGCTTCATATGGAAGCTGCTGGTGGCACCACCGCTCGTATAGATATTATTGCAATGGGTGACAATAGCATGTGGTTGCAGCCTGACTTCCGGAAAACTGTGGGCAAAGCGGTCAGAAGCTTCAATATGCGTTGTTGCTTCCCGCCCATTAAGCAACCCTGCTGCTGCCAGCAGAAAAGAACCGGTGCAGAGGCTTACAATTGCTGCTCCCAGGGTATGCTGTCTGACTATAAATGACATAAAGCACCCATTGCTTGCTATGGTTTGTTCCATGTTCTCCGAACCGAAAGCGGGTATAAAAAGTATATCCTGTTTTTTCTGTATCTCTGTGAAAGTGCTGTAGGAATATTTTTTAAAGGTGTCCGGAAGATCTGGTTTCCCAGTCATGCCAATCAGGCTGATTTCAAAAGCCTTTTCTTTTCTTTCCTCTGCAAGAAAGCGATTAACTGTTTCGAATACGTCAATGATGGCAACGAGGCTGAGAAGCCGATAATGTTGTGTCAGAAGAATTGAAAGCTGAATCATGTCTTCGCGTTTTTTGAGCTGAAGTACGGATAAAATAAGCAAAAAGTCACAAATCCCCCTCAAAAAAGGCATAATGTGCCTTCCTTTCATCCGTCTGTGAGTTATACTTTTGAAAAAGAGAAAGCGGTTTTTCTAAATGCAGCTGTCAGGGATAACAATACATTTTTACAAGGTCTGATTTGAAATAAGAAATAAAAAAAAGGTTATGCAAGAAAACATAATATGCTGGTTTGAGATTTATGTTGACGATATCGAGAGAGCAAAGAAGTTTTATCATTCGGTATTGGGTTTTACGTTTGAAGATGCCCCGGCTGTAGAGGGCGCAGGGGAGTACAGAATGTCTTTTTTTCCTTCCGATCCGGAGTGTTTCGGGGTTAGCGGGGCACTGGTTCAGATGGAAGAGGCCAGAGAAAACGGAGATTCTTCTACAGCAACCACCATGGTTTATTTTCCTTGTGGAGACTGTGGTATTGAAGAAAGCAGAGTAGAGGCTGCCGGGGGAGTCGTCCATAAATCAAAAACGGCGCTGGGACCTTATGGATTCTGTAGTATATGTATTGATAGTGAAGGTAATGCTTTTGGGCTTCACTCAATGAAATAAGAAACTGATTTTTAAAATAAAAAATAAAAAAACTATGGCAACGATTAATCCTTATCTAAATTTTGATGGTACGGCAGAAAAAGCATTCAAATTCTATCAGTCCATATTCGGCGGAGAACTTTATATACAGAAAATGAAAGATGTTCCCGGATTTGATAACGAAAAGGAAAAAGACAGAGTAATGCATGTTTCATTGCCGATCGGAGATAATATGCTGATGGCCTCTGATATTCTTAAGTCTGAGGGGCATGAGCTTACTATAGGCAATCATAGCTATATCTCTTTTTCTCCGGATAGCAGAGAAGAAGCAGATAAGGTTTTTAAAGCTCTTTCTGAAGGCGGAGATGTCGAGATGCCTATGGATGATATGTTTTGGGGAGATTATTTTGGATCGCTGGTGGATAAGTTTGGTATCCGCTGGATGATCAACTATAATTCCAAGAAATAAAAATATTCTGACAATGCAAACTCTGCAATTTAAAGTTTCTGTTGGCGCACCTGTACGTGATGTATACAGAATTATGCTGGACAAAGATGATTATAGAAAATGGTCCTCAGAGTTTAATCCGACTTCTTATTATGAAGGTTCCTGGAAGAAGGGAGACAAGATCCTCTTCGTCGGGTTAAACTCTGAAGGTAAAAGAGAGGGAATGGTTAGCAAAATCAAGGAAAACATTCCTGAAAAGTTTGTATCAATCGAGCACCTTGGGCTGATTGATGGTGATAAGGAGATTATAGATGGGCCGGAGGTTAGAGAATGGGCCGGAGCTAAGGAGAATTATACGTTTGAAGAGCAGGAGCAAAATTCAACAATAGTCACAGTTGACCTGGATGGTACTTTTAATGATGAATTTAAAGCTTACTTTGAAGATGCGTGGCCGCGTGCGCTAAGAAAACTTAAAGAAATCTGCGAACGGAAATCCTGAGTATATCCGGGTTGAAATAAATAGAAGTCTGTTAGCAGCAGACTTTTATTTATTGTTTGCTGTAAATACCATGAGGAAAAGCTTTTTAGCCTACTTTGGCGAGGCAATCCAGCAGCTTTTCCTGGGTAAGTGGCTTATTAACCATTTCGAAATCTCCCAGGGCGCTTATTTTTTCGATATCACTGTTATGTCTGCTTGTGGTCAGAATAACGATTTTTGATTTGTGGGCGAGTGGTAAGTGCTCAAAAGCCTCTATAAAGTCAAAACCGTCCATTACAGGCATGTTTATGTCAAGAAAGATGAGCTCGGGACATTGTTTTGTATCATATAGGCAGGTTTCTTTGAGATATGTCATGCCTTCATGACCATTCATCAGAACTTTGATATTATTGGCAATGTCCATTTTTTTTATAATTCGTTCAGTCAGGAAGTTATTTATAAAATCATCGTCAACGATCAATACAGTGTTTAGTTTTTCCATTGGCTTAAGTTGTGATGTAAAGCGACTTAAAATCGACAAAAGTACTCAATAAAAAACCTTCCGGAACAAGAATGTATTTAGTTGAAAATCTCATTGCTTGTCATTATGATATAACTAAGCTATGTTTTTATTTGTTTTTAAATTGTATTTTATTTTAAAAAAATAACATTATTTCGCTCTCTGGTTTGGCTTAAATATTGATATCAAGGGAAGTATGATTTTGGTGTCATTAATGGCAATTGTCCGTTTTTTCCGGAATGAAATGGGAAAATTACCGAAATTTACCGAAGGGAAACAATTAAAATACACACTCTGTTAATATGAAAAGACAAACAAGATAAGAATATGACAGTGTTTGGAAAGTTAATGAAAAAGAAAGCTGTAAGAGCAGGTATACCTATGCTGGGAGCGTGGGCAGTTCGCAAAGCTTTGACCCGTGGAATGGAGCGATTCAACAATAAGAAGTCAAAAAAGAAGAAAAAAGGAGTAGTAGGCAAAGCGCTGGTCTGGGGAGTCTCTACGGGCGCCGCTGCTGGTATTATCCGGTACTGGGTACGCAAAAAAGCTTACGGGAATTAAAAAAAGCCTCCATTGAGGCTTTTTTTATTGCAAGGTGCTAAAAGGGCAAATAAGCTCCGCTACTTTTGGTATTTCCGGGATTAGCTGCAAGCTATGTAAAGTTTCGGTAACAAGGTTAATATCTTTTTCAGGGATAGCAAGCGAGTAATTCCATTCCGTAATAGCAAGCCATTCCTGTACATCTGCGACTTTCAGGTCGTATCGCCGGGCAATCTGTTCTGAAGTTGACTGATCGGCCTTAACTTTTCGGGATGCTGCCGATATAATTTCAGCAATTGTTTTTACATATTCCTGATGCTCCTGTAGAAATGATGTGCGTGCAACTAACACAAAACATGGCCAGGGAGTCGGGCGGGAACCGAGGTATTTGAAATATCCGTTCTCCACAAATGGTTTGGTGGTAAATTTTTCCCAGAAAAAAATGTCTGTTTCTTTTTGCCGGAAAGACTCGATTGCACCTGGTAAGTTGTTGACAGTTTTAAATTTTAATTCTTTTGTGTCCCAGCCTCTCAACCGGGCATCTACGTAAGCCATAAGATGAGAGCCTGATCCGTAACGGCTGATGGCATAGGTTTTATCCTTTATGTCTTCAACATTGTTTAAAGCACTACCCGGAGCCGTATGAATACCCCAGATAAGCGGAGATTCAACATAAATCTTGACAATTTTGAAATATTGTGAATGTGCCAGTTCTTTTATGGCCCCTTCTGTTAACAAAAGAGCCATTTCAAGGTTATTGTTTTTTAGCTCCTGGCACATGGCACCGGTTCCTGTACTAAAATCAGACCATTCGATCTGAATGTTCTTTTCCAGGAAAAGACCGTTTTCAATAGCGACATGCCATGGAAAATTAAAATGTTCCGGAACACCGCCAATACGTACTTGTATCATTTTGAGTAGAGCTGAATAACGTAATATTTGAGACTAGTTTCTATAGGTTTTTTCTGACAGAAGAGTCAGCCGATCCTCTAAGTTATTAAATTGGTTTTTTAGCTGCCAGCTTGTATAGCTTTTATTTTTAAATTATATTTCAGCATATTAGAATGAGATAGTTATGGAAAATATATTATCTGTTTTCAGCGCTGATGTATTGAGGTCATATATTTCATACATCATTGCCGAAGAAAACAAGGTGGTAGCAGAGAAATATATTAACTATTCCGGAGATTTTTTCGGTATTCACTCAGCAAGCATAAAATCAGGTGATTCTCAGAAAGAATTAGCAAAGCTGTATTCCTGCTTTGGAGGGAAGTACTCCCTCAATGAGGTAATAATTGCAATAAAAAATGAATTTAATGTAGTATCAGATTTCGAATCAGGAGATCTTACTTTTTATAAAGTGCTGAAGGTATTTCAGAAGATTTTTTTTGACCTGATTGAGCGCTATACCAGCTCTCTGACTGAGCAGTTGGATCTGCAGAAAATACTTTTTCATTTTTTCAATGGTCTGGATATGGAGTTTACTGCAGCTGCCACGGGAGTAATATCAAAGGTTCAGGAGGAAAGGAAGCTGGCAGAAAGCCTTTTCAGAAACAGTATAGACGGAATTCTTGTGTATGACAGCAATCTTGTCATCAGTGAATTTAATCCGGCTCTGGAGAATCTGACCGGCTTAAGCCGGGAGGAGGTAATCGGGCAGAAAGTTGATCTGGTAATGCCTCATTTGTGTGATAGCGGTGAGATCCGTTTTTATCAGCAGGTGCTGAAAGGGCTAAGCCTTATGGTGCCGGAAGTAAGTTACACCATACCTGTTTCAGGTAAAGAAGGATATTATAATTCGAGCTATACTCCGATTCTTACTTCAGACGGATCGGTTTCGGGAGGTATGGTCGTGTTTCATGAAATTACCAGAAGAAAAAAGATTGAAGAAAAGCTGCGCCAGCAGAAACAGTTTTCGGAAAACCTGATCAATAATTCAATAGATGGTGTGTTTGCATTCAATAAATCTTTTAAATGTACTGCATGGAATCCCCAAATGGAGCTGATGACCGGAATTATGAAGGCAAAGGCTCTGGGGAGCTACGTAGAAGAGATTATCGATAACAACCCTGAATTTCAGATGGAGGCATTAAAGAAAGTCCTTGATGGTGAAATTATCTATCTGGAAGAGTTTCAGTTTCTCCGTAATAATCAAAAATTTGAAGTGTTTATAATGCCGGTATATAATCCGGATAAGTCCATTACGGGTGGTTTGGTGATTGTTCATAATATTACAGAGCGAACCAAAGCAGAAGAAGCCCTTAGAGAACTTAGCGAATCATTGAAGCATACGGTTGAGGGTATTGCGCTGATTAATACGGACGGAAAATTTATTTCTGCGAATAAGGCGGTGGGCAAGCTGGTTGATCTGACTACCAGCGAGCTACAGGATAAATGCTGGAAAGATTTGCTTGCCCCGGAAGATCTTGAACTTGCAACCCGTGCTTTTGATCAGGTAAAGACTGAAAGCAGCGCTTCCTTTGAAGCCCGGTTGCAAAGCAAGGAGCTGTCGGGTATTTATGTAGAAATAACTGTGGTTCCATACCAGGATAAGTTTGGTGACCTGAAAGGATATCATCTTTTTTTCAGAGATATTACAGAAAGAAAGCTTGTCGAAAATCGTCTAAAGCGTAGTGAAGCGCTATTGATTGAAGCACAGGAGCTTGCCAGGCTTGGTAGTTTTGAGTATGATCCGATAGAAAGTAAAATGGTATGGTCTGATGAGGTCTTTCGTATTTTCGGATTGAAGCCGAAAGAAATAAAACCTGATTTGGAGGCTTTTTATTCCCTGCTTTCCGAAGATGCCAGAGAAATTATGACTTCGACATGGAATAAAGTAATGACTACCTATAAGCCGTCTAACTTCGAGCATAAGATCAAGGTTCCGGGTAAATTGACTAAGGTAGTGTACGGGCATGCCAAGCCAGTCATAAATACAAAGGGCAAAATCGTAAAGATTACCGGTTATATACAGGATATTACTGAAAGAAAGGAAGCTGAAAAGATACTGAAAGAGGCATACGAGGAGTTGAAACAGGCAGAAGAAAACCTGGTCAGGATCAATACCCGTCTTGAAAACAGGGTCAGACAACGAACAGAGGAACTATCGAATAAAAATGAGGAACTGCGGATCAAGAATGAAGAGCTTCTCAAAATCAATTCAGATCTCGACAACTTTGTTTATACGGCATCTCATGATCTGAAATCTCCCATTTCCAATATTGAAGGACTAATCAATACGCTTTCCGATGAATTAAAAAGCTCAGACAATAATGAATATGATTATTTAATAGAGATGATCAATATTTCCATCAATAAGTTTAAGACTACGATTAAGGATCTGACGGAAATAACCAAGATTCAAAAAGATATGGGAGAGGATATCAGTCAGATCTCCATCGAAGAGCTTATTGATGAAGTAAAGTATGACATAAGGCATTTGCTGGACCAGGAAGGGGTAGATTTTAAAACGGACCTGAAATTGCTGAATGTCCGTTTCTCAAGGAAAAATTTACGAAGCATACTGTATAATCTGATCAGCAATGCCATAAAGTATCGTTCCGGAGAACGAACGCCGGTTGTGCATGTATCTTCTGAAAAACTAAAGGATTATGTGCTTATTAAGGTAAGGGATAATGGCCTGGGTCTGGAATTGCAGCAGAAAGATAAAATTTTCAGGATGTTCAAACGTATGCACACACATGTTGAGGGTACGGGTATTGGCTTATATATAGTAAAGCGTATTATTGAAAACTCCGGAGGAAAGATTGAAGTGGAGAGCGAGGTTGGCAAAGGAACGGAGTTTAGCGTTTTTCTCAAGACCCGTGACTAGTTTTCTCTTAAAATGAATGAATCACCGGAACCAGGCTATGTCGTGTCATAAACTTTTCTGCTTATGACAAGTCTGTTGAGGAATAACTTAGGTATTATTGGCAATTTCTTTATTTTTGCCTGAGTTTGATGCTATGAAAAAGAAAGTATTGTTTATAGACAGGGATGGCACGATTATAGTCGAGCCTCCGATTGACAAGCAGGTTGATTCGCTCGAGAAACTCGAATTTCTGCCTAAAGCAATCTCGGCTATCCGGGAACTGGTTTTAAAGACCGATTATGAATTGGTAATGGTTACTAATCAGGATGGTCTTGGTACATCTTCTTTTCCGGAAGATACTTTCTGGCCTGCTCATAATAAAATGTTGTCGATCCTGTCCGGAGAAGGAATTATTTTCTCCAATATCCATATAGACAGATCATTTGAACATGAAAAACTACCGACCCGTAAACCGGGAACAGCAATGTTGACGGAGTATTTTTCAGAAAAGTATGATCTGGCAAACAGCTATGTTATCGGTGATCGCCTGACTGATGTGCAGCTGGCAAAAAATCTTGGAGCCAAATCCATACTGATAGCAGATCAGCCAAATGAAGAAGCTGCTTTTACTTCTGATGACTGGGCGGAAATAGCGGATTTTCTGACCGCCGGACGGCGTGAGGCTTCATTACGGAGAAAAACAAAAGAAACGGATGTACAGATTGAACTGAATCTGGATGGTACCGGAAAAACTGACATCTCGACCGGGCTGCATTTCTTTGATCATATGCTGGAGCAGCTTGGCAGGCATTCCGGAGCTGATCTTCGCATTAAAGTGGCTGGTGATCTTCATATTGATGAGCATCATACGATTGAAGATACCGGATTGGCCCTTGGTGAGGCTTTTCTTAAAGCACTGGGGGATAAAATGGGAATAGAGCGCTATGGGTTTCTGCTGCCTATGGACGATGCATTGGCTCAGGTAGCTATTGATTTCAGTGGCAGAAGCTGGCTGGTCTGGGATGCAGAGTTTAAGAGAGAAAAAATCGGAGATATGCCAACTGAGATGTTTTATCATTTCTTCAAGTCATTCTCCGATACTGCCAGATGTAATCTGAATATCAGTGTTTCCGGAGACAATGAGCATCATAAAATCGAGGCTATATTTAAAGCCCTGGCAAAATCCATAAAGATGGCAATCAGAAAGGATCGTTTTAATCCATATCAGTTGCCAAGCACCAAGGGCGTTTTATAAACGCACAATCAGGATTAGGAAAATAAGTAAATGAAAAAACGTTATTTCTTATATAGTTACCTCATGTTATGCAGCTTCCTGGGTTTTTCACAGGATTTGCAATACAGTCAGTATTATAATGCGCCTTTATTTCTTAATCCTGCATTTACCGGTACGGCAGATAATTCCAGGGCAGTTGTAAATTATCGTAAGCAATGGCCGGGACTGAGCAATCCGTTTCAGTCTTATTCACTTTCTATTGATCATCTGATTGAACCAGCTAATGCAGGTGTGGGGCTGGTAGTAAGAAGAGATGAGCAGGGAGCTTCGAATCTGGCAGCTACAGAAATCGGACTGATTGGATCCTATCTGCTTTCCCTTAACTCAACGCTTGTTTTTGTGCCGGCGATTCAGGCATCCTGGGTAAGCAGAAGCCTGAACTACCGGACACTTATATTTGAAGACCAGTTTGATCTTGGTGATCCTACTTATATTGCACCAACCAATGAAGGGCTGGTATACTCAAACCGTACGAACTATCTTGATTTATCGGCAGGTGGAGTTTTGTATTCTGAAGATTACTGGCTGGGAGTCTCATTGAATCATATGAACAGGCCCGACCAGGCATTTCTGACAAATACGACTGATCGCTTACCGGTTAAAGCTACCTTTAATGCCGGATATAAGTTTTACTTTGAAAAACCGGGTAGAGGAAAAAAGGAAAAAAGTGTGATTCCTACATTTTTGTATAAAACACAGGGTCGTTTTGACCAGCTTGATATAGGTGTATATGGTATTTATGCTCCGATTACTGTCGGATTATGGTATCGTGGCATACCGGTCAAACCTGCAGTAGACGGGCGCATTAATAATGACGCGTTGGTCCTGATGGCTGGTGTGCATTACAAGCGAATGCTGATCGCATACAGCTATGATTTTACTATTTCTCCATTAAGAAAATATACCGGTGGCGCCCACGAAATTTCTTTGGTTGTTGAATGGAAAGCTCCATACAAAACGAAGAAAAAGGGCAGGCCAATTCCTTGCCCCAAATTTTACTAATTTTACTGTAGTTTGTTGTTGAAATAAGAGTTGTCTGAATTAATATACTCTTTAAGAAACAGTTCTTCCTTGCCAGATGCCGATAAACTCCGATAGCCTGACAGAGCTTGAAAAAACACTGGATCTTCTGAAAATAGAAATGGAAGAAGACCGGATGCTGTACCAGCGTAAAATGAAACTTATGAACCTTGCTCAGAAAAAAGAGGAAGGTTGGGCTTGGTATCCGCTTGTTATAAAAGATACCTATTACGGTATGGGAGACAGGCTGATTATTGAGCTTGAAAAATCATACGATTCGGAAGACCCTCATCATTTTCAGACAGGAAAAACAGTAACATTCTTTTCAAATTATGACCCTGCGGATCAAAATGAGATTGCAGGGGTTATTTCTGCTGTCGGACAGAAATTTATGAAAGTCGTTTTTTTTACAGACGATGTTCCGGAGTGGACTCATAAAGGAAAACTGGGAGTTGAGCTCATGTTTGATGAGACCAGCTACAAGGAAATGGATGCTGCTGTCAGAGAAGTCATAAGATCAAAAAATAATCGTATTGCTGTTTTAAGGGAAATCTTACTGGGATATAAGTTGCCTTCGCAAGTTTCGGACTATGAGCCTGTGAATTTGCCGGAGCTGAATGAAACACAGAATGAGGCAGTAAATTCTATTTTACAGGCAGCTGATGTGGCCATTATTCACGGGCCGCCCGGAACCGGAAAAACGACTACTCTGGTTGCTGCTATTCAGGAGGTAATTAAATCAGAAAGTCAGGTTCTTGTGACCGCAGCGAGTAATACAGCTGTTGATTTGCTGACGGAAAAGATCGCGGCTAAGGGCATCAGGGTATTGCGTATAGGTAACCCGGCGCGGGTAAGTGAAGAACAGTTGAAGCACACAGTGGATGTTAAGGTTTCTTCCCACAAGGATTACAAAAGAATAAAAGAACTGCGTAAATCAGCCAATGATTTAAGGAATATTGCCGGACGGTATAAACGCAATTTCGGAAGAGCAGAAAGAGAGCAGAGGAGGGTTATTTATCAGGAGGCCAGAAAGCTTTCCGAAGAAGCCGGAATGATTGAAAACTATATTGTTGAAGAGCTATTGGAAGAGGCGGAAGTAATTACCTGCACGCTTGTAGGGTCATCGAATCATCTGATTGCTGATCGTAATTACTCCTCTGTGTTTATTGATGAAGCTTCGCAGGCGTTGGAAACAGCCACCTGGATCCCGATTCTGAGAGCGGAGAGAGTCATATTTGCCGGTGATCATAAGCAGCTTCCGCCGACAGTCAAAAGTTATGAAGCATCCAAAGCAGGCTTGTCAGTAACACTTTTTGAAAAATGTATTGAGCGTCAGCAGGTGGACGTAATGCTCAAAATTCAATATAGGATGCATGAGCTGATAATGGGATTTTCGAATCAGAAGTTTTATAGCGGTCAGCTGGTGGCCGATAAAGGTGTTCGCGACAGGGGGCTTGGAGATGTCAGGGTCAGCAATCTCTTCGAGCCTGTTAGTTTTATTGATACCGCGGGCTGCAGCTATCCTGAAGAAACTGAGCCGAAATCACAAAGCTTTTTTAATAAGGATGAGGCAGGTATACTGGTGAATTACCTGACAAGCTTACTTGATGTCTTACCAGATGATGAGGCTGCATATTCAGTAGGAATTATTTCACCGTATAAGGCCCAGGTGGAATATTTAAAGCTACTGACAGAAAAGTTGACATTTCCGGCAAATAAGGTTATAAAGATATCAGTTAATACCGTAGATGGATTTCAGGGGCAGGAAAGAGATATAATTCTGATTAGCCTGGTCCGGAGCAATGAATCCGGAGAAATCGGTTTTCTTTCAGATATCCGGAGAATGAATGTGGCATTGACCAGAGCGAAGAAAAAGCTGGTTGTAGTGGGAGATTCATCAACGCTGGGCAATAATTCTTTCTATGGGGATTTTTTTGCCTATATTGAGCACATTGGAGCATATCATAGTGCCTGGGAATATCTAAACTGGTAATTTGTATGATTGAAAAACAATATTCCGGGGGATTGATTTTATACCATTTTGAAAAATTCAGTAAGTATAACCATATACGGCATTTTGTATCCGGCCGGCAAGGCGGGGTAAGCTCAGGAGAAAAGGCGGCATTAAACCTGAGCTTTTCAGTGAATGATCTTCCGGAAAATGTAGAGCGTAACCGTTTAATAATAGGAGAAGCCCTTGAAACCACCGGAATAGCATTTCCTGCCCAGGTTCATTCAAATCGGGTTCTGAAAGTAAATCAGGATAATTACTCATCGGTTTCTTCTGAAAATGCCGATGCACTTATTACACAGGAACCGGGATTATGTATTGCAGTGATGGCTGCAGATTGTGTTCCAGTGCTTTTGTACGATCCGGTTCGGAAGGTAATTGCTGCAATCCATGCCGGATGGCGTGGCACTGTTTCCGGTATTGTAGCCAATGCATTAAATAGTTTCATGAATGATTATAATTCGCAACCAGATGATATTATTGCCGGGATCGGACCTTCAATCAGCCAGCCTAATTACGAAGTTGGCGAAGAAGTGATCGAAGCAGTAAACAGATATTATGGCACCGGCGCCGGATTATTTAAAGAAAGCAGAAATCCAGGAAAAGCTTGTCTGAATCTGTGGGAGGCAAACCGGAAACAGTTGCTGAACAGTGGTATTCCTGAGCAAAATATAGAGCTTGCCGGAATTTGTACGTATGCCAGTCCGGGCAAATTTTTTTCAGCCAGAAGATCTGCTCATTCCGGCAGATTCGCCGCCGGAATTATGATGCTGTAAAATTATTTTTTTATTTTAATAAATCGCTTCGGTTACAACAGGATATCTTATTTTATTTAATTGGGGTATAGGCAGAACGATCCCGCAATTACTTGGTTAATATTTATATAATGTCAGAAGAATCCAATGCATATAAATCTGGTGGCAGAATCTCTGCAGGAGGAGCTCCGCCGGTTGTAAAATATCTGGTAATTGCCAATGTTCTCGTATTTCTGGGACAGGAGATTCTTGCGGCGTATTTTTCAATCTCGATTGGGGAATGGTTTGCTCTTTTTAATTTCAGATCCGATAAGTTTCAGATTTACCAATTGATTACCCATATGTTTCTGCATGCAGACATAGTGCACATATTTTTTAATATGTTTATACTATGGATGTTTGGGTCAGCGCTTGAAACAGTCTGGAGTCGAAAAAGGTTTTTGTATTACTATTTTTTTACCGGAATCGGAGCAGCGTTGCTGCATTTGCTAATCAGCTCATTTGCTCTGGGGCAGCTGGAGAAAAAGGTTGAGGAATATATGCAAAATCCCGGATTACAAAATTTTCAAAATTTTGTTTATGATGAAATCGGGGATCTTTCATCAGATAATGAAAGGCAGCAGCCATTTCTTCGGGGGATAAATCGTCTGATTCTGTCCTGGCAGAAAGAGCCGGGCAACAGTTATTATGATGAAGCATCGAAAAAAGTTGTGTCGGAATACTACCAGACAATGGTTGACAGGCCTTCGATCGGAGCTTCCGGAGCTGTATTTGGAATCCTGCTTGCATTCGGATTGCTGTTTCCCAATGTCCATATCTATATTTATTTTCTTTTCCCGCTAAAAGCCAAGTATTTTGTGGTAATATTGGGATTTATAGAGCTTTATCTCGGCCTTACTGATCAGTTCTCGAATGTGGCAAATTTCGCACATCTGGGCGGGATGCTTTTCGGCATTATTCTTTTAAAAATATGGGGAATCAAATCATTTAAAATCGAATAAATATGCGTTTATTATTAAAACCTGTATTGCTGATAGCTGCAATTATTGCTACAACCTATTTTATTCCGGAAATTCATGTCAAGGGCGTAGGTACAGCTGTCGGACTTGTTATTATCCTTGCTGTTCTCAACTGGTTTATAAAGCCGTTGCTTATTTTGCTCACTATTCCGATTACGATAATAACATTCGGGCTTTTTCTGCTGGTTATTAATACCGTAATTGTTTTGCTGGCTGACTGGATGCTTGAAGGCTTCTGGGTGGCTTCATTTAGCTGGGCTTTTGTTTTTTCTGTACTACTATCACTGTTCAATTATTTAATTGACCGTCTGCTGGAGGAGGATAAAACAAAATGAGATAAATCCTTATTATTTAGCTATGGAAGAGGAAGAAAAAAATAAAATTGCTGAAAGTGTCCTGTATCCTTTCCTTTTTGTTGCGTTATTGTGGTCTATAAAGCTTCTGGAGCATTTTTCAGAAGTTTCGTTAGCCAAACTTGGTATTTTGCCAAGAAGCATTCACGGAGTGTTGGGTGTTACCACAGCTCCGCTCATACATGGAGATATCAGTCATCTTGTATCCAATACACTGCCATTGCTTATCCTTGGTATCATTATAATGTATTTTTACCGGACTACGGCATTGTCACTGTTTTCATGGACTTATCTGCTGACTGGTATATTGGTCTGGGCTGTTGCAGATGGATCCGGGTACCATCTTGGGGCGAGTGGATTGATATATGGTCTGGTGAGCTTCCTGTTTTTTAGCGGACTTATCCGTAAGGATCGTCGCTCACTTGCTCTGGCGCTTCTGGTTACGTTTGTGTACGGAGGTATGGTATGGGGCGTATTGCCGATATACAAGGGGGTATCATGGGAATCACATTTGTTTGGGGGAATTATCGGAGCCTTTTGTGCCTGGTATTATAAAGACCTGGATCAGTCTGCCGAGGAAGTATATGATTGGGAAGATGAGGCACCAGATGAAACATTATCAGTTACGGACACAGTTGAGATAGACTTAAAGCCTGATTCGTATAATCAGATGCCTTTGCCGGTATATTATTCATATGTGGTAAAAAAGCGCAATGCCCCGCATGAATATCGATACAAGTCTGGCAGCAGACAGATCGTCTCTGTTTTTAATTATACCTGCTCACAAAACAAGAAGGTAAACTGGTATGCGCTAAAACTAAACAATCCTCAGCAAACCACTGATACCGGAGAAAAGCCGGCCAGCTGATCATATAATTTTGTGCATATTTTTAAATTTTTCCTGAATAATCGTTTGGACCGGCTTACGTGATATTTTACTTTCAAGCCAGCTTATAATATCAAAATAGACAAAAGCACGTTTTTCAAACGGACTGTCTATAAGCGGAGTCAGCTGTTTTTTTAGATTGCTGAATTGCTCAGTCAACTCTTTTCCCCGCTGGTCGGAGAGGTTCTTTAAAAATGTAATAATGTATTCCTGAAACAGATGAAGATCATCTTTCTTTAGCAGGAAACGATAAGTTGAAATAATATAGTACCGGATAACATCAAAATTTCCAAGTTCATAATGGCAGATAAGATTCAGAATCCTGGCAAAGCAATGCAGGTCCTCCCGGATGTCAATGTTTTGGGAGTTAATGACCTTGTTTAGCCAGCGTATACATGAGTTGAAGCGAGCTGCCCCGAAGTACAGACAGGCAATTTTATATCGAAGAATCATTGTTGAGTGTGTATCCAGCAACAATTCAATTTTTTCAAGCTCTTCATTGTGAATCTCAATAAACCTGATTCCTTCGTCAAAGTCACCTTTCAGAAAGTAAAGATTGATCTTATGAATAAAGAAATACTTCTGAAGCCTGATGCGCAGGTTAAAATTGAGATTTGAACTGAAAAGATCTTTAGCCTTTTCCAGCTTAATTGTAGTATCCAGAAACTCCTGATATCGGAGAAGCTTGAACTCGGCATTGAGTACAGTATTCAAAGAGGTCAGATAAAGCTCCGGATGGCTTCTGATGAGTTCCGGTGACTGATCAAACTGATTCTCCAGTTTGCGGGCATACATATACCCGTTGTCAAAATCCTGTATAAAAAAGTAATAAGCAGAAAATAGCCGGTATAAATGCAGTTTTTCAGACGCAGAAAGCTGGTCTTCCTGATAAACGGGCAGATTAGAATAAAAGTATTCCTTGACATTTACATAGCTTTTCTCGTCTCTGATAAAACCCAGCCTCCGGTAGTAGGAGTTAAGCTTTACAGCCAGATTAGAAAACGTGTTGATATTATTGATGCGGTTGTTCAGATCACGTACTTCTTCAATCAGCGCGTCTGTGGTTCCTTCCGGTTCAACAGACTGCAGCAACATTTCTTTTTCAATTTTTAATATCTCCAGCTGTAGCTCCAGATTATTAATGTGCCGGGCCATTTTTCGGGCTTTTTTCAGACAGGTGGCAGCCAGTTGATATTGTCTGCGTTCCAGCAGCAGCTGACTGAAATCAATCTGTTCCCGGATTTTTATATCCGGCATCCGGTTAAGGTGATACTGACGAAGGCTCTGAAGGATCTTTTCGTGAAGATAGGCTTTCATATTGGAAATCTGCGAGGCCTTTATACCAGACACTTTATCCGGAATATTATCTTCACTGAAGTCTTTTTGCTGATTTACATAGTCAAAAAACCGAAGCATTTTTAAATCTTCCTGATTGCTGCTTTTGGCAAACATCACTTTAAAGTATCTTTTTTCGTTCTTGTCAAGTGATTTTATCAGTTCATACAGCTCTTTGGATTTGGTTCTTGACATTGTAATTAATTTTGATTTAATTGATTAATTATTAATATTTTAATATTTTTTTGTTACTATATGAAATTGTAATTTACAAAAAATTACAAAATGCTTTGTAAAATGTAATAATTTTATATTTAACTTATTGATTTATAATAATATAATTAATTTTTTGTTCTTCTTGAAACCGTACAAATATAAAAAATAAATCCCATTTGTTCTTTTATTTGCTGCATCTTGCACAGACTAAAGTTTTTACAACATGGAAGTTCGAAGAAAAAATGGTGCGGAAATATTGGTCGATTACCTGGAGAAAGAGGGTGTAGAGTATATATTCGGATACTCTGGCGGGGCAGCTTTGCCAATATTTGATGCGTTGTATCATTCGAATATAAAGCTGATAATGTCCCGCCATGAGCAGGGGGCAACACATATGGCAGACGGATATGCCCGTGTAACCGGAAAACCCGGAGTAGTTTTGGTTACCAGCGGTCCGGGAGCGACCAATACAATTACCGGTATCATGACAGCTCAAATGGACTCTGTACCTATGATTGTGCTGACAGGACAGACTAATACCAATCTTCTTGGCATGGATGCATTTCAGGAGGCAGATGTTTTTGGGATATCCATTCCGGTTGTAAAGCATAACTACCTTGTCAGAAATACGGGGGATATTCCCAGGATTGTAAAAGAAGCTTTTATGATTGCAGGTTCCGGCAGGCCCGGACCTGTACTGATTGATTTGCCCAAGGATGTTACTTCCGCAATATATCAGGAGGAAGCACAAGAGCGGGCAGAAATAAACCTTCCCGGCTATAAAGTCCCGGGTAAGCCAGATGCAGGCCATGTTAAACAGCTTGCGTTTTATCTGAATAAAGCCGAAAAACCGCTTATAATAGCCGGCCACGGAGCCCTTATTGCCGGCGCTATGGCTGAGGTTATGGAGCTTGCTGAGCGATTGCAGGCACCTGTAACCACAACCTTGCTTGGAAAAGGAGCGTTTCCTGAAACTCACGAGCTTGCGCTTGGCATGCTGGGCATGTATGGAACAGCGTATGCCAACAAAGCGCTTCTGGATTGTGACCTTGTTATGTCAATTGGCTGTCGGTGGGATGACAGAATTAACGGGAATCCCGGTAAATTCTGTCCAAATGCCAAAAAGCTGCATATTGATATTGATCCTGCCGAGATCGGTAAGATAGTAAAACCAGATGCCCATGTCATCGGAGATGCCAAAATAGTGTTAAAACAGCTTTTGCCGCTTATTGAAGATCAGAGAGAAAGAAAATGGCTGGATAAGCTTGATTCATATAAAAAGGATTTTCCGCTGGAATATCCCAAAACAGATGAATTAAGAGCTCAGCAGGTCATTGAGGAGGCGTACAAAATTACCGGTGGTAAAGCAATTGTAAGTACGGACGTTGGCCAGCATCAAATGTGGGCTGCCCAGTTTTTCAGGACAAATCAACCGGATACCTGGTTGTCTTCCGGTGGAGCTGGCACGATGGGATTTGGTTTTCCTGCAGCTATCGGGGCCCAGCTTGCCCGAAAAAATGATCTGGTGATTGCGATTGTCGGAGACGGGGGATTTCAGATGACTCTGGCTGAGCTGTCAACTATACTGATTCACAACCTTGCAGTGAAGATACTGGTTATAGATAATAAGTATCTGGGAATGGTAAGACAATGGCAGGAGTTCTTTTTGGAAAGCCGCTATTCAGGTGTGGATATGGTAGGGAATCCGGATTTTGTTAAACTGGCTGAAGCCTATGGAGTCAAGGGCTTTCATATTGATCATCCCGGGAAGCTCACCCGGGTTTTAACAGAGGCATTTGCTTATCCCGGCCCCTGTTTAATTCACGCTGAAGTAATCAAAGAAGATAATCTTTTCCCAATGATTCCGGCAGGTAAGACTGCGGAAGATATGATTCTGGGACCACCGGAAGGAAAAATGGAAATGCCGGAAGGGAGCACCTGATAAATTATTGTACGCTAAAATTGGTATAAAATGAAAAAAGTATTTTGTGTAAACATTACCTTTAACAGCCTGGATGGTCTGGTTGCCAGAGTGGCATTGGCCCTTGAGCGTAGAGGATATTCCATTAATGCTATAAAAATAGAAACTTCTCAGGATCGTTATTCGGAAATGCTGCTTACCATGACAGGGCAGGAAGAGCGATTTGAGCAGGTTTGCCGGCAATTGCAGAAGCTTATCGATGTAATCGCAGTGGAGATTGTTGAAAATAAGGAAGTTCCGGTTTCCGCTTTTGCAGCATAATTCCAAATAAAATTATCCCCAATCATTCTGTTATTGAAAAGCTTACATTTTTAATAACAGAATGATTGTTTTTTAATCTTGTCGCTTTTCTTGTCTGCCTGACGATCGTATTTGACTATCTCATCTAAATTCTGCCTTTCTGATCAACAAATTCTGTTGTATGGTTGGGGAGATATATAAAATATAGGAAATTTGTTTGTTTAAACACCATTGATATTCTCTGATCAGTTTGAAGTGAAAAGAGTTGTTATGTGTTTCAGATTCATTGCAAAATAAATTCTTTGCTTTTAAGTTAATATTACATAGGGACTGATTAGTATGAAATCAGATAAAAGTATAAATAATGACCTGAATTACGGCGTGTTTACCGGTTTGCTCGGGTTCGGTTTTATAATTTTGCTGATACATTCAGTGTACAACTTGCTGGTAATCCCGAATGTATGGCTTCTTTCTCTGGATTTTATTTTTTTTACTATACTGGTTGTGGTATTTCTCCTGTTTAAAAAGCATGGAATTCTGAACAGACTTGTAGCTCCGATATTACTGTTTATTCTGATCATGCTTTCAGTGTTTTATTTTTTTCATGGAGGTTATCGGGGAATTATTCTGTTTTACTTTATTATTGTTGCCTATTCTTATTCTGTATTGCTTACCGGATACAGGCGAAATATCCTGCTTGTTTTTCATGCACTGCTTTTTGCTGGTCTTATTGTCATACAGTTATACTATCCGCAATGGATCCGTCAGACCGAATATTCCAATCCGGATTTTCATTATCTTCTTGGTTTTGTTCTGGCCATTGCCTACATAATTTATGGAGGAATAATTGTGCGGAAAGATTATGAGCGCACTTCCCGGGTGATTCAGAAGCAAAAAATGGAAGCTGTGGAAAAGAGCAATGAAATACAGAAAAAGAATGAAGAACTGAATGAAAAAGCCTTTCAGATTGAGCGTATAAATAAAAGACTTAGCCAGATGATAGAGGATAAAACAGCTCGTCTGGAAAAACAGAACTATCAGCTGATTGAGTATGCGTTTTTCAATTCTCATAAGGTCAGAGGGCCACTGGCGCGAGTCATGGGGCTGGTTGAGTTGTTAAAGAATACTGATAGTATGGACGATAGGATTCTTTATCTGAAAAAGCTGGAAGAGAGCGCTGCTGAGCTTGATCTGGTCATAAATGAAATCAATAAAATTCTGATTGAGCCTGTTGATTAGCAAATGGAAATTTCTTCAGAAAAAGCCGATGTCTGAACCGGTGTTTTTTTAATTTTAAGATGTATGCAGCATATTTTATTTTTTTACTGTCTGTTATTAATGAAGTTTCTTCCTTAAATTTCTCTTCTGATTGTAATTTATGAAGGAAGAAGAACTCATTGACCGTTGCATAAAAGGGGATCAGAAAGCAATGAACTCCCTGTACAGGCATTATGTGCCAAGGATGCGCAGTATTTGTTTTCGGTATGTACGCACTGTTTTTGAGGTTGATGATATTCTTCAGGAAGCGTTTATAAAGGTCTTTCTTAAAATTGGCAGTTATAACAGGCAGGGTGCCTTTGAAAGCTGGATTCGCAGGATTGTGATAAATACAGCCATTAACTATTATAAAAGTAATCTGAGCTTCGGAAGGCAGATTCAGCTGGATGAAGTAGGGGAGAACGAAGCCGGAATTGTTGAAATAGCTGAAAAAATTTCAATTAATGAGCTTTATTCCCTTATCAACGAGCTTCCTTCGGGCTACAGGTTTGTTTTTAACATGTTTGCGATAGACGGATATTCGCATAAAGAAATAGCTGAAATATTAAATATAACAGAAAGCACATCCAGGTCTCAGTATACCAGAGCCCGGCGTCAGTTGATCAGTTTGCTCGAACAATACAACTATGTTAGTTAAAGAACCTGATAATTTGGAAAAAATTCTGGAACGAAGATTTTCGGATCATCGGATAGATGAAGGGAGAGATCTTTTTCCTGCAATCGCCGAAAATCTCGGACAGACTCAAAATAAACATAATGTTATTCGCAAGTATATGCTTGCGGCGTCTGTGACTGTTGCCTTGTTTGGCTGTATACTCTTTTTAACCAGCCGTCTTTCCCAGTCTCCTGCCTATGTTACAACCGGGCATCAGATTCCGGATGTAAGTACTTTGGAGACAAAAGAGCATAGAGCTCCTGCTCAGGAAGCTGAAAATGTACATTTATCTGATGCGGCAGAGATTAACGCAGAAGCCGTATCCCGGACAGTTCAGACGTTTGTTGAAAAAGCTGTTCAGCGCGGAAAGATTATAAAATTGCCTGATGGATCGAAGATTGTTCTTGAGTCCGGAAGCTCTGTTAAGTATAATTCGGATTTTGGAAAAAAAGAGCGGGCAATCTATCTCGAAGGAACAGCTTTCTTTGATGTTGCCAAACAGAAGAAGTTGCCGTTTGTGGTTTCAACTTCCCGTTCGGTTACTACCGTATTGGGAACATCTTTCAACATAAGCTCCTCTACTGAGCTTCGTGAGGATCGGATTACTGTATATTCAGGTTTGGTTACATTTAGTCATAAAGATCAGAACCAAAGCTTACAACTGGCAGCTGGTTCAAGTGCTGTGCTGAATGAGAGCGAACATCTCCGGATTGCTAAATACCGTATTAATGCCAGTGCCTGGCAAACCGGCAGACTGGTTTTTGAAGAAACCAGAATAAAGGAAGTAATAGAAGATCTGGAAAATTACTTTGGCAATACTATTACGGTCTCTGATCCGGAATTATTAAATTGTACTTTTTCCGGGATATTTATAAATCCAAAAATAGAGGAGATAGTTTCCGTTATCTCTCTGAGCCTGAATCTTGGTTATGAAGAAAAGTCTGATCATATTGAGTTTACTGGTAAAGGATGCTCCGGTTTGTAGCTTTGGTTAAAGCCGGATTGTAATAATCTTATTTTTTACATATTATTGGCAGGAACTTATGATCAGGTCTTGCCTCATACTTTTTTTTTGCTTTTTATACTCTGGAGATATTTTTCCCCAGAAGAATGCTTATGTAAAACCCGTTGCAACACGGGATTCTATACGTTCAATTCAGATTTCTCTGGTCTATAAGGATGTCCGGCTTCAGAAAATTCTTTCAGATATTTCACTGGATTACTCTCTGAATTTTTCCTATGCAGGAAGCATGATTCCATTGGACACGCTAATGTCTTTTAATGTGAGCCAAATCTCTCTGGGGAGTTTCCTGGATATTCTTTCCGAACGTTTTGCCATTGAACATAGCATCGTAGGAATATATATTGTTCTGTTTCGCAAAACATTCTATCAGGAACAAAAAAATAAAATAGAAAATATCCCGGCTGATTCTGTATTCAAGGATACAATCAGTCTGTATCCGTTAAAATATGCACAAAATAAAAATATTCCGGTTCTGTATAAAGTCAGCTTATGGGATATCGTATCGGGTGCCGAGATAACGAAAGATCCAGTATTTATTCAAGGCAGAGATTCGGTGATTCTTGTTCAGAAAAATGATTCCCTGAAAATAAGGGACCGGCAGTTGTACAGGAAAAGAGTTCGGCTTATTCGCAAAAAATACAGATCTAACCAGTGGACAACTCTGTCTCTTCACCCTGAGTTTTCGATCTGGAATATGAAAGGTACAACCAATCAGAGTATCGACTATAAGCTATACAACGATTACGGGGCCCCGGACCCCGGGATAACACTGCAAACAGGACATGCCATAAGAGTATTGGGAAGCTTTTTTATTAAGCCGGGGCTGAACGCCAGTTATCAGATAAAAAGGGGAATCCATACAGATTACTATGTGAGCTTTCTGACTCCCTCGTTTGTAGAAGAGCGCAGTTATAAATATGATTCCCGTCTGATATTCTCAGCCTTTACTTTACAGGCAGGATATGAACACAAGGCAGGAAAAAATAAAGTAACTCTTTCGGGAGGATATTTTGGTGCAGTCCTGATCCGAAAAACAGCTCCCCGGTATTTTCCTTATTTTGAAACAAAATACTATGTAGCCGGACCGCCATACTACACTAGTAATTATGAACGTATTCGCAGGGAGGAGATCCGATACAGAGACTGGGTGATGGGGGTAATGGCAGATATATTATTTTACCGGAGCATTCATCAGCGGTTTGATTTGTTTGCAGGCATTCATGCCCGGCTGCAGCTGCATTCTATTTATACTAAAGAAGCTCAGATTAGTGAGCGATCCCTTTCTGAAGGGGTTTCAATTGGTATTAGATATAATATGCGCTGATGATGCAGCTATTATATATTATTGGTTGTCTTTAACTAAGTAAGAGAGTTAATTTCTCATAGTTAAATGTATGAAAATGAAGATGCAGTTTTTTCTGCTTTTGCTTTGTCTTGTAGCAGCAGGCTGCAAAATGGATGAAACGCTGGATGTAAATCAGCGCAAGATTTATTCAGAATATGAGCTGTTTTATAACAAAGCGGAAGACAGAACCTATATCAGAGCTCAGTTCCGACACAAGAAATCAACAGGAAATATATTACGGTTAACCAGTCCGAGTACGGTACGTTTTGATGATTTTTACCTGGATTATAATCCGCTGATTCAAAGTTATGAGAAGGTTATTGAAGGGTATACAGAAAGCGGAACTTTTGTATGGGAAGATCTGGAAGGGAAGCGTTACTACAACTTTGTTAAGCTTGTCCCGATCGAAATAGAGGATTTTGACGAGCTGGATGCAAAAAATGAACAGAAAATATACTGGTCCGGAGCCTCCCTCCAATACAATGAGACTGCCATGCTTTTTATAATTCCTGTATCTCACGGGACAGTCAGCTATCTTACAAAGGAATCACCGGGAAGTGATTTTGTTACGATACCGGTGTCTGTTAGTTCGCTTTTTGCGGGTCAGACAGTGCGGATGGCTATACAAAGAACTTTTTCTGTGGTACCGGAACAAAAGACGGAAGCAGGGGGTAAAATTTCGGGACGCTACAGAAATAAGGACAGAGAGGTGCTTTTTAAGTGATTTTTTGACTGGAGTGGATCAGGCTCTTTTGGCCAGCTTGTTCGGTCTGATATCCTGGCCGCTTACTTCCGAGTAGACCTGGGTAAATTCGGCGCCAAAAAGCAGCAGGAGACTCGAATAGAATACCCAGATTAAAAGAATAATCACAAATCCGGCTTTCCCGTAGGCTGAGCCAGGGTTAAAGTGATGAAGATAAAGTTGCAGAGCGTATTTTCCCCCCATAAATAGTACCGCAGTTATTAATGCTCCTGGCCAGATAAAACGGAAGCTTAGGTATACATTGGACAGAATTTTAAGCAGCAGACCAAACAAAAGAGTTAACAGAAATAAGGCAACAAGCAGTTTCAGAATAAATAAAGCTTCTGCTGTATAATGGAACCTTATGGTAAAAAAATAAGAGTTGATATTCCGGAAGATATTCTGAGAAAAAAGAAGCAGAATAAAAAAGCATCCAATAATCAGAATGATTAAAAAGCCTTCTACTCTTTCTACAATAATCTTAATAATCGCCGTTCCTTTTCTGGGCTTTATTTTCCAGATTTTATCCAGACATCCCTGCAATTGCCCCAACAGGCCCGTTGCGGCAACAAGCAGCAGGAAGAAGCTGAACAAGGAACGGAACAGGCCTGTTTTTTCCAGACTTGAGTTCGCTATGATCAGCTGTATATGATCAGCGATGTCGTGTCCGATTATATCTCCAAATGCTGCCGAGATCTTTCCTTCTATTGCTTTTTTGCCCAGTAGCTTGCCGGCGGCATTTACAATAATCAATAATAAGGGTGGCAGAGAGAATATGGCATAATAGGATAATGATGAAGCCATGGTAAATGCTTCATCTTTGTTCCATTTGATAATTGTTGCCTTAAGCAGAGAGCTAAAGCGAACAAACCAGTGTCTGGCCATTTATTTCATTTTTTCTATACACTCATTTTTAGAAAAAATGTTGGCAATAAAGTAGTTCCTTTGAGTAATTATTGATAAAAATCACTAATTGCCTGTACTTCCATTACTTTTTTGGTTTTGGGAGTAACCTTAAAGCGATTATCTAACCGCTGCCCGATAACCCAGGCAATTTTTTCATCAGAAAGTAAAACACAGACATGGCTTTTCAGATTCAGCGGGACTTTGTTGCTGATCAGCAAATCACTTACTTTTTTTGTTCCGGTCATTCCCAGAGGCTGAAAGTGATCACCCTGCTTCCAGTATCTGATTGTCAGTGGAAAGTGAAGCTTTTCCATATCCAGCGCAGCAACGTCAGAATGCGGCTTTATAATGTATTCGCTGGCAGAATACATTTTTATGTGCAGCGTCATGGATTGAAAACGGAATACTTCGGTATCGGAGTTTATGATCCCTGTAGCGTTATCTTTGTTTGTTTCTGCTTGTGTAATAACCAGTTCGCTACGATCCTTTATTAAGACATAATCCTTCGAAATAAATTTTTTTCCTGGCCCGGAATCAAGTGCGTTCAGAATCTCCTTGCACTGATTGAAATTAAAATGAAAGGTTTTGAGGACTTCATAGAGCAGAATAAGCACGTGCTTATAAGTTTTTAACTTTTTGATATTGATTGAATAGTAGCCTGCATGTTTTTTGAGCACATTGCTTCGGAAGTGTTCAATCTGTTCTCCAAAAACAGCTTCTGTAAGTGCAATCTTCTCGATTGTTTCGGTTATTGTTTCCGTAAAATTAGGATTCAACTCTGAAAGCTGAGGTATGATATTGTGCCTCAAAAAATTGCGTTTGTATTTCGTGCTTTTGTTCGAACTGTCTTCACGCCATTCCAGCCCGTGGATTTCTGTTAAGATTTTAATCTCTTCCCGGGTAGTGAAAAGCAGAGGTCTGGCATAAATGTCTGCTTGGGCCTGAATACCATGTAAACCGGCGATGCCAGTCCCTCTTGTCAGGTTTAGAAAAAATGTTTCAATTGAATCGTTACGATGATGGGCTGTGAGAACTTTATCAGCTTTATGCAGTGAAAGTAATTCTTCAAACCACTGATAGCGCAAGGAGCGGGCTGCCATCTGAATCGAGATTCTGTTTTGTTTTGCAAACCCGGCCGTATCAAAAGAGTTGACGAAAAACGGGACCTTATATCGTTCTGCAAGTCCTTTTACAAACTTCTCGTCCAGATCTGACTCCCGGCCTCGGAGTCCAAAATTGCAGTGAGCAATGGCAAAACTATATCCGGACAGATGAAGCAGGTGACAAAGGCAGACGGAGTCCATTCCGCCGCTTACGGCAACTATCAGAAAGTGCGTTTTATTGAAAAGATTGTTATCCTTTATGTATTTATTGAAACGATCTAACATAGGGACGAATGTAGTTTTTTTCTGTAACTTTATGCAATTTGCATTGTCATGACGAAGAGGAAAATATTTTTCATTTTATTCGCTATAATTGTCCCTGTTTTTTGCTTTGGCCAGAAGGATAAAATAGAACTGGTACAGGCAGATGTGCTCGAAGGGAGAGGCAAAGGAGTGCGGGTACTGAAGGGCAATGTTATATTTAAGCAGGACGGCTCACTGATGTATACGGATTCCGCGTATTTTTATCCGAAAGAAAATGCACTGGATGCTTTTGGCAGAGTAAGGATTGTGCAGCCGGATGAAAGTACCATCACATCTTCCAAGCTTTTTTACAATGGAAACACGAAGCTCGCACGTTTTAGGAATAACGTTGTTCTTGTTGACGGAAATTCTACGGTAAAAACAGAAGCGCTGGATTATAATATGGCAGACAAGACCGCCATATATAATGATGGCGCTACAATTTTTGATCCTCCGAACACCCTTACCAGTGTCAGGGGCAAATATGAGGCCAGCAGCCGGATTTTCAATTTCCGGGATAATGTAAAAGTTATTAATCAGACAGACGATTTTATTCTCTATTCCCAGCACCTCTTGTACAACTCGGAAACTAAAATTGCTACTTTCCTTGGTCCTTCCACGATCATTTCGAAAGGTGATACTATTCATGCGGAGTCAGGAAACTACAATACGATGACGAAGGAAAGTGATATGGATCAATCCGTTATTTTATCCGGTGCTTATGAAATTTCAGGTGATAATATCATTTACAATAAGCTGCTCGATCAGGGTACTTTGAAAGGCAATGTTCGGATGTATAGTAAAGAAGATGATATTACTATTCTTGGAAATGATGCCATTCATCGCGGAGATTTGGGGTATACCAAGGTTTTCGGTGATGCTTTAATGATAAAAGTCTCCGACGGAGACACTTTATTTTTGAATGCGGATACACTTGTGTCGATCGATAAAAAACAGACTACCGGTGAGAAGAAACTGCTTGCTTACTATAACAGTAAAGTTTTCAAAAAAGACTTTCAGGCTGTTGCCGACTCCCTTGTGTATAACTTTGCCGACTCCCTTATTTCCTTTTACGAGCAACCGGTGCTGTGGAATCTTGACAATCAGATTCTGGGAGATACTATTTATGTGCAGATGGTCAACGGGCATATAGACATGATGTACCTGCGTCAGAACAGCTTTATTATATCGCTTGACGAACTAAAGCACTATAACCAGGTTAAGGGAAGAGATATCGATGCGTGGTTTGTCAATGATTCGATCCGGAGAGTGGATGTTGTCGGAAATGCACAGAGCATCTATTTTGTGCTGGAAGGAGATACTGTGCTTACCGGTATGAATAAAGTGATAAGCAGTAATATGAAAATGTTTTTTGAAAATAATAAAGTAAAGACCATATCGTTCCTCAAAAAACCTGAAGGCTCTTTTATTCCACCCCAGCTGATTCAGGAGCCTGATACCAGATTGAAAGGATTTAAGTGGTGGCATGAACGCAGACCAACCCGTGAGCAGGTTGTCAAGCAGAAGCTCTAAAAATCGGATTTGATGTAAATTTTACAAATGTTATATTTGCGTGTCATGAAAAGAAAGCTGGTATATTTTTTTCTCCTCATCGTTGCAGGAACCATTCTGAGCTGCAGTAAATTTGAAAAAATCAGAAACAGCAATGATCTCAATAAAAGGCTTGAGGCAGCCTATGGTTATTATGAAGAAGGAGAATATTACAAAGCTCAGGTTCTTTTTGATGAAACATTGCCTTTGCTGAAAGGATCGGAAGCTGCAGAAAAGGCCTCATTTTACAGAGCGCAGAGCTATTACCAGCAAAAGCAGTATGTGCTGAGCGCTTATTATTTTAAAGAATTTTATGATCTTTATACCAGAAGCGACCGGGCTGAAGAGTCCTTGTATATGGCTGCAAAATCCCTGTACAATGATGCACCGAGATATAATCTTGATCAGACCAGCTCTCATGATGCATTAAGGGCTTTTCAGAAATTTGCAAACCGTTATCCTAAAAGCCAGTATCTCGAAGAGGTAAATCAGCTGACAGATGAGATCAATAAAAAGCTTGAGAGAAAGGCTTTTGACAAAGCAAGGCTATATTACGATCTGGGAAAAAACAATAATATTCATTATAAATCAGCGGTTATAGCTTTTGGAGCTTTTATGAAGCAATACCCTTCTTCCGGTTATGTCGAAGAAGCATCCTGGCTGCAGATTAACTCCCAGTTTAAGCTGGCTCAGGTCAGTGTAACTGCAAAACAGGAGGAAAGGTATTTGGAAGCTATCGAATTTTATGAGAATTTTGTAGATCAGTATCCGAATAGTAAATTCAAAAAAGAGGCTGAGCAAATTTATAAAAAGAGCCTTGACAGTATAAAAAAGATCAGAAGCTAATTATGAAAAAAACAAACATACCTTCAGCGATTATAACCAGAGATACGGAAAAACTTGCTGCAAAGACCGGAAATATATACGAAAGCATTGTTGTAGCATCTAAAAGAGCAAGACAGGTGTCTACTAAAGTTAAGGAAGAACTGAATAATAAACTTGCTGACTTTGCTTCTACCGTTGATAACCTGGAAGAGATCTTTGAAAACAGAGAGCAGATTGAAATCTCTAAATTCTATGAAAGAATGCCAAAGCCTTCTATCGTAGCATTGGAAGAGTTTATGGATGACAAAATCATGTTCAGAAGGGTTGAGGAGGAAAATACACCTTCTCAGTCAGAGAAAGAATAAGTACCTGTATGCTCCGTGGAAAGAAGGTATTACTCGGAGTTTGCGGAAGCATAGCAGCTTATAAAGCTGCTCATCTGGTGCGTTTACTTGTAAAAGAACAGGCAGAAGTAAAGGTAATTGCCACTACTTCTGCCTGTTCTTTTATTACTCCGCTCACTCTTTCGACATTAAGCAAGCATCCGGTTATTACTGAGCTTACAAGTGATGCTCAAACCGGAGTTTGGAATAATCACGTTGAACTGGGGCTCTGGGCAGATATTTTTCTTATTGCTCCTGCCTCTGCCAATACTATAGCCAAATGCGCGGGTGGTATCTGTGACAATCTGCTGACAGCTGTATATCTGTCTGCCAGATGTCCGGTAGTTTTTGCTCCTGCCATGGATCTGGATATGTATCAGCATCCCGCAACCAGAAGAAATCTGAAACTTTTGCAGGAATATGGCAATCATATAGCTGATTCTTCACACGGAGAACTGGCAAGCGGACTTATAGGTAAAGGAAGAATGCAGGAGCCGGAAGAGCTTCTGAGTTATCTGCAGAATTTGCTGAGTAGTCCGGAGCATTTACCTCTGAAAGGAAAAAAAGTGCTTATTACTGCAGGACCTACTTACGAACCAGTAGATCCTGTCCGCTTTATAGGCAATCGTTCAACCGGTAAAATGGGCTATGCACTCGCTGCAGAGTGTCTGCATCAGGGCGGGGAAGTCATATTGGTATCCGGGCCAACCTATCTTAAGGAAGAAGAAGGAGTAAAGTGTGTCCGTGTTCAAACAGCCGAGGAAATGTATACTGAGGCTCTCCGGTATTCAGAGAAAGCCGATATTATAATTATGGCTGCTGCTGTAGCGGATTATAAACCCGCTATTGTCCATAGCGGTAAAATGAAAAAAGATACCGGGGATAACATGCTGGAATTGCCGCTTACTCAAACAAAAGATATAGCTGCCGAGCTTGGTAAAAGAAAAAGAAAAGATCAGATAATCATCGGATTTGCTCTTGAAACAGATAATGAGCTTCAGAATGCACAAAAGAAAATTCTTAGCAAGAATCTGGATTTTATTGTTTTAAACTCGCTTAATGACCCTGGAGCCGGTTTCGGATATGATACCAACAAGATAACGATTATTGACAGGTATAATAAAATAAACGCTTTTGAGTTAAAAAGTAAGAAAGACGCTGCATCAGATATCATTCAGAATATCTTTGCTCTATTATAATTCATGAATAAAATACACATTATACTCTTTTTTCTCATTTTTCAGGGTTTGTATGCACATGCTCAGGAATTGAACTGCAATGTCTCGATTAATGCGGAGAAGATACAGGCTACAGACAGACGTGTATTTGAAACCATGCAGAAGGATATTGCATCATTTATCAATACCCGTAAATGGACTGACGATGCTTTTGAAACAGAAGAACGTATTAAATGCAATATACTTATTACCCTCGAAAAAGGAGCGGTGACAGCCGGAAGTTATGAAGGATCTATACAGATTATGGCACTGAGGCCTGTATATGGCTCAACCTATGAGACAGTATTGTTAAACTTTCTGGACAGGAGCTTTCAGTTTGAATACAGAGAGTCCATTCAGATGAACTTTAATGAAAACAGCTTCCTGTCCAATCTAACCTCTGTACTTGGCTATTATATCAATATTATCATAGGAATGGATTATGATTCTTTTTCTCCGTTGGGCGGTTCTCCGTATTTTGAAAAAGCCCGGAATATTCTGAATACGGCGATGTCTTCGGCTCCGGGCTGGGATGAAGGAAAAGATTACAACGGTCGCTACTGGCTGCAGGAAAATATGAATCATCAGCAGATTACGGAATTTAGGGAAGGGTTTTACAAATATCACAGAGTTGCTCTTGATTCGTTTGATGAAAATCAGGATGAAAAAAGGAAAGAAATTCTCGAATACCTTAAGTCGATCAGACAGGTCAATATACTAAAACCCTATTCCATAGTCATTAAATCATTTTTTCTGGCTAAATCAGACGAGCTGGTAGGAGTTTTTTCCAAGGGAGATATGAAAGTACGGGAAGAGGCTGCCAGAATACTGAGAGAACTGGATCCGCTCAATTCTGAAAAATATCAGCGTATACTTATGCGATAAGCGGTATATTTTTTAAGTAGCATATATTTTTTCATTCATTCTGGATTGATAATTAGAGTAGTATAAGATGTGTTTTAATATTTATATTTTTTATATATAAAATCCAGTTTTGCAGTTTCACAATACCGTATACGGGGGGTAACCTAACCAAATTTTAACCTACTACCTGTTTATGATGATTGAAACTCCCTCTTCTGCTTTGGAGAAGTTCTTTTACTATTCTCCGGATCCCATGTTTATTGTATCACCTTCCGGATATATTAAGTTGTGCAATGAGGCCTTGTCAATAGCACTGGGTTATACTGCTCATGAGTTCCATAACCGCCCTATGGAGGAATTTGTCTGTTCTGACGAACGCTCTTCTTTATCCCGATGGCTCTATTTCTTCTTCAATGGAAAACCAGATAAAAAAAACATTCAATACAGATTTAATACTAAGGACGGGAAGGTAAGGTTGCTGGAATGGAAAAAAAGATTTTTGTCCGAGTCTGGAGATTTATATGTAATTGCTCATGATATCACGGACTCTAAACGCAAAAAGACAGAAAGTGAAGATACCAGAAACAGATTGCTGAAACTGATAGATCTTGTTCCTCACCCTATTTTTTTAAAGGATAAGGAAGGAAAATATATTCTGGTAAATCAGGCACAGGCCAATCTTTTTTGCAGAGCAAAGAAAGAGCTGCTGGGGAAGGCCGATTATGAACTGATCACAGCAGAAGAAGAGATGACTGTGATCAAAGACTCTGATTATACAGTAGCTTACCAAAGAGAGCCTGTGACATTACCGGTGCAGACCATTACTCTTACAAATGGCATGACCCGGGTCTTACATACAACCAAGGTACCCTTTTGTAATACTTCCAATGGAGAAATCAGCATTTTGGGTGTTTCAATGGATGTTACCGAATTGAAGCTTGCGGAAGATGAGCTTCGACGTATCAATTTTGAACTGGATAGCTTTGTTTACAGGTCATCTCACGACCTCAAAGCACCTTTGTGTTCTGTCGGCGGCCTGCTAAGTTTGTTGCAGTATGAAAAGAGTACGGAATTGCGGGAAAAATATATTGATGAGGCTAGAGAAAGTATCCGAAAGCTGATCCAGTTTATTTCGGATATGACTGATTATGCAAGAAATAAGAGTGTTAATCTGCAAATTGGCGAAATTGATATTAAGAGGATTGCAAGGGAATGTGTTGAAAATCTTTATTTTATGTCCCATGCTAACCGGATTGAATTCAAGATCAGGGTTAGCATTGAGGATGGATTTTATTCGGATGAAAACAGAATCCGCATAATTCTGATGAATTTACTTTCTAATGCGATTAAGTATTGTGATCCAATGAAAGAAAGGATGTTTATTGGAGTAAATATTAAGAAAATAAGAAAAAATGTTACTCTTACTATAGTTGATAACGGTTTAGGTATTGAGCCTGAGTTTCAGAACAGGGTTTTTGAAATGTTTTTTAGAGCATCTGAGCTTTCATTTGGTTCAGGATTAGGTCTTTATATAGTAAAGCAGGTGGCTGAGAAATTACGGGGTTTGGTTCATGTTCATTCCAGATATGGCCGGGGAACAATTTTTACGGTGGTATTACCTGATATTCGATCTACTCTTTAATTAATCTGGTCGATGGGGTTACAAAAATGTGACATAAAAATTTGGTCAATATTACATTTTTATAATGTTTCAAAGAAAACCAATTTTTTACCCATTCGTTTTGATCAGTAATAACACGCTAAGAAATACAACATATAGCTTAAAGATTTTTAATAAATCTAAAAAGGTTTCTATATTTACGGCATAAATTTCCTGTTTCCTTGAGAAACCGCCAAGATATTAAGATTCACAGGAAATACAAGCTTAAAGCTATGTGGGCTTGGCTGTATGTGAATCTAAGGTCCGTGGCGGTACCTTCAGGGGCATACAGTCCAAGTTCCACTCCTTTTACAAAAACTACAGGATTGTTACTAACATTGTTTGGGAATTGACAAGATATTTTCTCCCGATAACAATATAACTTTTGTTTTTGTAACTCTAAGGAATAAAATTATTATACAGATTTCTCGTTGTGAGAAAAAAATCCCATATGTACAGATTCTTTTTTGCGGGTGCTCTATTTTTTATCCAGATTGTTACCTCGTTTGCACAGACTTCCGCACCTAAATATAGTAATGAATTTTTGAGTATTGGCGTAGGTGCCCGTGCTCATGGTATGAGCAATGCAATGACAGCTGTAACCAGCGACGTAACTTCTGGTTACTGGAATCCGGCCGGACTTCTCGATCTACCTTCCAGATATCAGGTTGGACTTATGCACTCAGAGTATTTTGCTGGTATAGCAAAGTATGACTACGGAAGCGTGGCGACCCGTCTCGATTCCAATTCGGTCATAGGGGTCAGCGTGATTCGTTTCGGGATAGATGATATTCCTGATACACGGTTTTTGTATGATGCCAATGGAACGATTAACTATGACAATATCCGTTACTTTTCGGCTTCTGATTATGCTTTTATACTTTCATATGCCCGTAAGATTCCCCGCCTGAAAGGAATACAGACCGGAGCAAATTTTAAAGTAGTGCACCGCGTTGTCGGAAGTTTTGCCACGGCCTGGGGATTCGGTCTTGATGCAGGAGCAAAGTATAAACATAAATCCTGGCTTTTCGGACTTATGGCTCGTGATGTTACCAATACATTTAATGCCTGGTCATATAATACCGAAATGTTCAGAGATATTTTCATTCAGACAGGAAATGAAATACCGCAGAATTCAATAGAAATAACCCTGCCGAGACTGATTTTGGGGGTGGCAAAAAACTTTGTTAAGGAAGAAAGGAAAATCGGAGTTCTGGCTGCTCTTGATCTGATCACAACGTTTGATGGTAAGAGAAATACGCTGATCAAGACCGGACTTGCTTCTGTCGAACCGGCGGCCGGGATCGAGATTGATTATAAAAAAATCATATTTCTGAGAGGCGGGGTTGGCAACTTCCAGAAGATACAGGATTTTAGCCGGAGTTATTACAGTGTCCAACCAAATTTTGGAATCGGCGTAAAAATTTACAGGTTTTCGATAGATTATGCACTAACAAACCCCGGAAATACATCGGAGATTCTGTACTCTAATGTGTTTTCATTAACAATAAACTTAAACTGACGGGTAATTGAAACATCTGGATTGTAAGCTTCTGGCGACTTTATTTTTGCTGGGATTACATATCGCTGCTTTTTCGCAGCAATATGGTAATGAATGGATTGTTTCCGGTCAGCAGTACTATAAAATAGAGACATACCAGAATGGCTTTTATGCCATAACAGGAAGAGAGCTTATAGAGAACGGGGTGGCTGTTCAGCAATTAAATCCCGCTAATATCCAGCTTTGGCATAGGGGCAAAGAACAGGCAATTCTTTTAAAAGGAAGTGAAGATGGAAGGTTTGATCCGGAAGATTCCCTGATTTTTTATGGAAAACGGAATGATGGTACACTGGATACCTATTTATACAATCCTGCTGAGTCGCAACCACACTCGTTTATAAACCTTCATTCTGATACATGCGCTTTTTTTCTGACAGAGGGCCGTAATTCTGGTAAGCGTATCCTAAGGAAGCCCTATCAGAATGCTGTGACTTCAATAGACTGGCATTGGCAGAAAGAGTTAATTGTATTGGCAGAGGCATATAACCGGGGGGCAATGACAGGAGAAAACAGATCAGCATATTTTACATATGGTGAAGGGTGGACCGGGGCTGCGTTTGGCAAAGGCCCCTCGAATCCGGCAGTAGACCGGGTTTATAACTTGCCTGTGTCTGCTATCAGGAATTCCGGACCGGATTCCAGGCTTGAAGTTTTACTATCCGGTTATAACAAAGAAAAGCATAATGTTGAAATCATTGTCGGAACGAATAACAGTGTCATTGGCTCCCTGCCGGTACAATTGTTTGAAGGCTTCGAAAACCGGAAATTTTTTACGTATATCCCTTCCGGTCTGATGACCGGAACTTCTCTGCGGGTTACCGTGCGTTTGAAAGGAAGTAGCAGCTATACCGACAGAATAGGAGTTTCCTATATAAAACTTGAGTATCCGCAAGAGATCATTGTACCGGCTGCATCCGATCGCAAACTGAATTTTGACCTTACCACTTCCGCATCGGTGACTGTGCCGGAATCTTTCAGCGCTATTTATAATATTACAGATCCTTATTCAATTTATGAGGCAGAACCGTCGGCCGGCAGCCAGATTCTTTTGCCAGCCGGGAAGCAGCAGGTGTTCGTCTCTTCTGCCGGCACTTCCTATCTGAAGCCTCATAAAATTGTGCGCGCATTGACCAGCATTCACGGAGCGGATGACAGCAGGGTAAAAAATGCGGATTTCCTGATTATTACACATCCTCGATTCAGGTCTGAAGCAGAGGAGTATGCAAGATACAGAAACTCTGTTGAGGGCGGAAGCTATCAGACATCGTTATCATTGGCTGGAGATCTCTTTGATGAGTTTGCTTATGGTGAGTTTACACCGCTGGCAATACGGAACTATTGCCGATATATGGCTGAATATTCCAGGGTCCGGTATCTTTTTATTATCGGAAGAGGTGTCGATCTGGATTACAACCATTATCGGGTGGGCAAACTGCATCGTTTCAATCCTGGAGCTTATCTTGCACAGAATACATGGGATTATGTTGAAAATTTTGTACCGCATGCCGGAAATCCGACCAGTGATCTTGTATATGTGAATGGTTTGAAGGGAAATCCGGAACATGTGGCTGCTTTTCCTGTAGGCAGGCTGAACGCCAAATATCCCGACGAAGTACGCGCTTATCTGAACAAGGTAAAAACCCATGAAAGCCTGCCATCCGGTGAGGCATGGAGAAAAAATGTTCTTCATCTAAGCGGTGGTAAAACGACTGACGAGATTCTGAATTTCAAGAATAAGATTGAAAGCCTTGCTCCGATTGTGGAAGATACGGTTTTTGGCGGCAAGGTGGTAAAGCATATTGTTAAGACAGCCAACTACTATGTTGAGGACCGGCTTATAGAAACAGTTGCGGAGCAAGTCAATAAAGGGGTGTCCTACATAACATTTCTGGGACATGATTCACCCAACGTGAAAGATATTGATATCGGATATGTAACCAATCAGCTCTATGGATACAATAACTATGGAAAATACCCCATGCTGATTCTTAATGGTTGCAATACGGTAAGTTCTTCAGTGCCCTATTCGTTGGCTGAAAACTGGCTCCATACGGATAATCTCGGGGGAATACTGTCAATGGGCCATACGGATTATGGATATATTTCCCTGCTTGATGATTATACAAGGGTTTTTTATACGCAGATGTTTTCCAGGCGGGCTACGTATGAAACACCATTATCTGTGGGGGATGTGCAGCGTCTGGTTCATCTTGAAATGAACTCATATGCTGATTTTTATATAAATGCGATGCAACAGCAGGTATTTTTGATGGGTGATCCCTCAATCAGGATGTATGCACCGGAGAAACCGGATTTTGCGATAAAGAATGTGGTGTTGGCTTCCTTTGATGAAAATCCGATAACTGCTGTTTCTGATTCATTCAAAGTGCATATTGATATCCATAATTTCGGACTGACCTATTCTGAGCCTGTGCTTATTACTGTACAGCGGACGATTGGGTCTATCACTTATCTTGACACGGTTTCCGTCCGGTTGCCCAATTATAGCGGAAGGGTTGAGCTAACGATCAGAAATGCAGGCGGACAGGGCTTGCACGGGGTGAATGAGTTTTCGGTGACGATCGATCCCTATGAGCAGATAGCAGAACTGGACAGGCAAAACAATCAATATGTATTTCAATATTTTATGCCTGCAAGTGGTATCATTGCCATGTTTCCGGAAAAATACTCTATTGTGAACAAGCCGGAAGTAAGCCTTGTTGCACAGTCTACTGATCTGTATATGGAGGAGAAGGAGTTTGTGTTTGAGCTGGATAGCAGTTACGTTTTTGACAGCCCCTTTAAAAAAACGATCTATGTAAAATCTGCAGCTCTTGTGCATACAGAGCCGGTTTATTTAGTACCGGATGTTGTTGCCGTCAATGATACCATGGTGTATTACTGGCGCGTACGATTTAAGGAGGTGGTCAGCGAGCTCGATACAGCTTGGACCTATAGTTCTTTTGTATACATAAAGAATGGCCCTGAGGGGTGGTCGCAATCAGCCCTGCCGCAGATTGATGAGGGAACACTACAGGGACTGGCTATTGATATCGACGCAGATGCTTATGTTTTTTCGACTCTGGAGGCAGTTTTGACGGCTGCCTCGCCCGGCAAGCATTATGTAGGACCGGATCATACGCAGCCGCCGATTTATTATACGGACCTGGGGATCAACGGAGATGGGATTGTATATGAAAACCGGGGAAATTGCAGGGAGGGTATTCTGGCTATCACGATGGATAAAAGTGATCTTGTACCTTATTTTCCGTTGACTCTGAACAATGTATGTGGCCAGAGCAACTCCGGCAAACGAATCAATTCTTTTACCAATCTGGGAAATACCAATGATGTCAGCTCCGGACAATTTGACCTGATCCGTTATCTGGATGCCGTAAAACCGGGAGATTATGTGCTTTTGATGAGTTCCGGAACAGTGCCGTATGGCAACTGGCTTCCGGAATTAAAGAGTAAAATAGAAGAAGTATTGGGGGCTGCACTTCTTGATGAGCTTGTTCCGGATATGCCCTATATCATTCTGGGCAGAAAAGGGCATGGAACACCACTGTTTGAGCAATATGGCGAGAAGGATGAGATTATTACCTATAGTCATGTACTGGAAGGCAGAAATCTTTTCGGAACCATCGAAAGTCCGGTAATCGGACCGGCTTCTGAATGGGGATCGCTTAGCTATCAGCTAAAATCACAACCTGGCGACTATTATAGAATTGCTCTTATCGGAATCAATAATGAAGGTAAAAAAGATACTCTGTACAGAGAAGTTTCTGAAAGCTTTATGGATCTTTCCGACCTTGATGCAGTTCAGTACCCGTATCTTCAGCTAAAGGCGTATCTGTATGACAGTACTGGTCTGACACCTCCTTACCTGCGATACTGGAATATAGCATATGAAGGAGTACCGGAGGGAACTATGCTGCCACTTATCTATGGAAAAGAGTATTATCAGGCTGTTGTAAAGCAGGAGGGGGATTCTGTCAAGTGGACCTATACTTTTAAAAATATTTCCCCGAGACCGTTTGATGATGCGCTGAAGGTTGTGTTTATTACCCGTAATATGCAGTCCGGAAAAATTAATCGTGATACAGTTGCTATACAGTCCTTGCTTCCGGGGGCTTCTGCTGAGTTTTCCTATGAATTCAGTACCATCGGCTGGACTGGTGAGAATACCCTGCTGACCTATGTAAATCCGGAATTGCAGCCAGAGCTATATTATTCCAATAATGTACTGGAAGTTGCTTTTTCAGTTATAGCTGATTATGTCAATCCATTGCTTGATGTTACATTTGACGGGGTATATCTGATGGATGGTGAAATTGTTTCTCCCAGTCCGATGATTGAAATAGCGCTTCGGGATGAAAACCAGTTTCGGATTATGGATGATACTTCCGGTTTAGAATTTTTTCTCAAAAGGCCATGTACCGGGTGTGCATATGAAAGAATCAGCTATACTGACCCCGCTGTGATATCATGGGGACAGATCAGTGGACAGGCGAATGTATTTAAGATAGAGTACAATCCTCAAAATCTGGAAGATGGTATTTATATGCTCCGGGTCCAGGGTAACGACGCATCCGGAAACAAATCCGGTCTGAATCCTTATGAGATTTCATTCGAAGTAATCAATGAATCATCCGTATCCAATTTTTATCCGTATCCCAATCCTTTTTTGTCAAATGTATATTTTGCTTTTACGCTGACAGGAAGCAGGGTTCCGGAGGAGATTTCTATTACGATTATGAATGTCACGGGACAGGTCGTAAGAAAGATCTCTAAAGCGGCCGGATCAGGTTCAATTCGTATTGGTCATAATGTATCAGGCCTGGTCTGGGATGGGAGAGATGAGCGTGGGGGACAGCTGGCCAATGGAATCTATCTGTACAAAGTAGAAATTACAGGCAGCGAAGGATTCAATCATCGGGAAACCGGTGCAGATAAAGTATTCAGAAAGAATGTTGGAAAAATATATCTGAACCGCTGATACGGTCAAAATTGCCCGGCTATTATTGTATTCGCTGATACGTTACAAAATCGTATGCGAAGGCATGTTTTTCATCTGCTTCATGACGTATGCGACTTGTCTCCAGCCATTGATCCTGCCTGAAATTTTCGAGGAATACATCCGCATCCTCTATGGTTGTTTTGACATCTGTATAATATATTGTATCGGCATAGCTGATCATTTGATTGATAATCTCGGCTCCGCCGATTACAAAGGCTTCTTCTTTTTCATGTTCGGCTACATAGGTTAGCGCATCTTTTACGGAGTTAACAACTACTGCACCATTAAAAGCAAAGTTCTTTTGCCGGGTTATTACGACTGAAGTCCTTCCGGGAAGTACCTTCCCGATGGATTCAAGAGTTTTTCGGCCCATAATCATATGATATCCCATAGTCTTGTTTTTGAAAAACTTCAGATCATTGGGAAGATGCCAGGGAAGGCTGTTGTTTTTTCCGATCGCTTTGTTCTGATCAGCTGCAACTATGATACTGATAAGGGGCATGATGTTTTCTTCTTATGATAATTTATTGCCTCTGAAAAATTCTTCTATTGTCATTCTTTTCTTGCCTTCCATTTGGAGCTCTTTTACTGAAACAGCTCCGTCTCTGGTATGAAGCAGCAGACAATCTTTATTATTGGTCGAATAAGCCGGATCAGTGCCGGATAGTTGTCCGGGTACAGAAGAAACAACCTCGGCTGCCAGAATTTTAAAATGTTTACCGGCGAGGGTGGTCCAGGCAGCCGGATAGGGAGCCAGACCACGAATAAAGTTTTTGACTTCAGGGGCTGTTGCTGAGAAATCAATTTTGCAGTCTTCCTTAAATATCTTTGGAGCAGGTTTGCATTGAGTATCGGGTTGTTGCCTGGAAGTGGTGATACGGTCTGACTGTATATTTTGCACCGTTTTCAGAACAAGCTCAGCCCCCATATTCATAAGGCGGTGATACAGGGATTCAACATTTTCTTCGGGATCAATGGGAGTTTTTTCCTGAAAAATAATATCTCCCGTATCGATTTCATGATTCAGGAAAAATGTAGTGACTCCGGTCTGTTTTTCTCCGTTGATGATTGCCCAGTTGATCGGGGCGGCCCCCCGGTAGTTTGGAAGCAATGAAGCATGAAGATTAAATGTGCCGTAAACCGGCATATTCCAGACTGCTTCCGGCAGCATACGAAATGCGACTACGACCTGGAGATTAGCCTTGTAAGAAGCGAGCTCCTCCAGAAAGGATGGATTTTTTAGTTTTTCCGGTTGCAGTACGGGGATATTGTGCTCGAGCGCAACAAGCTTTACTGGTGAGGGAGTCAGCTTGAGCCCGCGTCCCCTGGGTTTGTCCGGAGCGGTTACCACAGCAACTACATTAAATCCGTTATTTATGAGTATTTCCAGCGATGGTACCGCAAATTCGGGGGTACCCATATATATTATTCTAAGATCTTTTGCCACGCTTGTCTCTATTCAAAATCGGGGTAAAGTAAATACTTTTTCCTTACTTCTTTGTATTTATTCAGGTCCGTTTGCCAGCTTTTTCTGATCTCTTCTTCACTCAGGCCATTTTGTATCTGTTCGCGAAGCTTTTCGTTGCCGGTAAGCTTATAGAAAAACGGAGTAAAATACGTTGATTTGTCTCTGGACTTCTGATAAAAATCAATCAGGTACTTTAGCGTAAAAGCTCTGGTAAGAGGAGAAGAGCGCAGATCCAGCCCATAGCATACTTTGTTTTCAAGTGGCGGATTCTTTGCCATACCATCAAGGCTTACGGGAGTAAAACTGAAATCCCCATATGCTTTGTCCGGATAACCGATTACCTGAAACGGAAACATAGTGCCCCGGCCAAGGCTGATAATGGTTCCTTCAAAAAGGCATATGCTTGGGTAAAGAGCTATGGAAAGATCGTTGGGCAGATTAGGGGAAGGCTTTACAGGCAGGCTGTAAAAATCTTTATGTGAGTAATTTTTGGCCTTGATAATATGCAATTTTGCCTGTTGTCCGCCGGCCAGCCATTTTTCACCGTTAATCATCTGAGCCAGTTCACCTACGGTAAGCCCGTGTACGATTGGAATGGAGTGCATGCCTATAAAAGATTTATGCTTGTCTTCCATCAAAGGTCCATCAATATAATTGCCGTTGGGATTGGGTCTGTCAAGAATCATAACCTCCTTGTTATTTTCGGCAGCTGCTTCCATTACATAATGCATGGTGCTTATATATGTAAAAAAACGGACACCGATATCCTGAATGTCAAATAAGATAATATCCACATCCTTCAATTGTTCCGGGAGGGGTTTTTTGTTTTTGCCGTATATGCTTACAATCGGGAGACCTGTTACTGCATCCACGTCATTTTTGATTGTTTCTCCGGCATCTGCTTTCCCCCTGAAACCATGTTCGGGAGCAAATATTTTGACAACCGAAACACCCCGGGAAAGAAGAGTATCTGCAAGATGGGTATTATCAACCAGAGAAGTATGATTGACCACCAGCGCTATTTTTTTATTTTTCAGTAACGGCAGGTATTCATTCAGCTGATTGGCGGCGGGAACAGGTCCGTTGGCGCTGGTATCCGGCTTTCCTGTATTATGGGCAGATGAAGTATATATCCCCAGCAGGAGGATATTTGACAGAACCAAAACAAAAGAAAACAATTTATTCATATATTTAATTTTTATTATCAAAATCTGTACCTGACAGGGAAGCAGACAAAATTAAAGAAAATTGAATCTAAATTATTTTATATCCAAAAGAATAACTCGTTCGGATAAGAATTCATTTTCGTACACAGTCACCAGAATCGCTATTGCCGTTACGGCATTTGGATTGATGGTAATGTTGATATCTAACGGAGTGCTGGACGGTTTTAAGACCAGAATCCGGGAAAAGATTTTTAGCTTTGGCGCACATATTCAGGTAACAAAATATGACCTTAAAAAGTCCTTTGAAGAGTCTCCATTGAGTCAAAATACAGACCTGTATGTTCGGCCGGAGGAGGTAAAAGGAATAGAGCATATACAGGTTTTCAGCAACAAGCCGGCTTTGCTCCGGACAGATGAAGACATAATGGGAGTAATTCTGAAAGGTGTGGGAGAAGATTTTCGCCTCTCGGATTTTGCGCAGAATATGCTTCGGGGAGAGTTTCTGTCATTCCCTGATTCAGGCTATGTACCCGAAGTGGTTATAAGCCAGAAGATAGCCAGCCGGATGAATCTGAACATCGGGGATCCTGTAATCATGATATTTTCACGTACCAATTATGCAGCTCCTGCTTATCGGAAGCTGACTGTAAAAGGTATATATGAAACAGGGCTGGAAGAGTTTGATGAGCATTTTGTGCTCGGAGACATTCGGCTCAACAGAAAAATCAATAACTGGGCGGATACCCTGGTAGGAGGTTATGAAATTTTTGTTTCTGATTTTAATAACCTGAATGAGATTTCCGAAGCCGTTTTCGAGTATATGGATTATGATATGCAGATTGAAAAAATAACCGACAAGTATATTCAGATCTTTGACTGGCTAAAGCTCCTTGACCGTAATGTGGTAATATTTCTGGTGCTGATTCTGGCTGTTGCCAGTTTTAATATGGTGGCTACTTTGTTGATTATGATTATGGAACGCACCAATATGATTGGTGTATTGAAAGCATTGGGGGCAAACAACGGGCAGATACGCCGGATATTTATCTATTCCGGTGCACGGATTATTCTGATCGGCTTATTTTATGGTAATCTTTTTGGCCTGGGAGTATGTGCATTGCAGTACTATTTCAGGATTATACCATTGGATCCCGAAAACTATTATATGACTTATGTGCCTATTGAATTTAACTGGCCGGTAATTTTGGGGATTAATATGCTGACATTTGCAGTTGTTACATTGGTATTGCTGGTTCCGGCCTATATAATCAGCCGCATGCGCCCGGTACGGTCCATCAGGTTTAACTAACTAATATCTGCCGGAGTGTTTCGGGGAGTAAAATGCTGAAACCAGCTTTTTACTTTCATCTTTATTACTCCGAAAACAGCTTCCTTAAATATACCACTGGTCATTTTCGATGTTCCTTTTGTGCGGTCAGTAAAGATGATAGGTACTTCTTTGAGCCGGAAGCCGAGTTTCCATGCGTAAAACTTCATCTGGATCTGAAAGCCATATCCGGTAAATTTGATTTCGTTAAAATCGATAGCCTCCAGTGCTTTCCGGTTATATAGAATAAAGCCGGCAGTGGTATCATTGATCGGCATGCCTGTAATAGTCTGCACATACCGGCTGCCGAAATATGACATCAGCAGACGCCCCATAGGCCAGTTTATAACTGTTATACCGTTGATATATCTGGAGCCTATAGCTACATCATTGCCTTCTTCGCAGACTGAATAGAGGCGCAGAAGATCATCGGGATTATGAGAAAAATCTGCATCCATTTCGCCTATATAGATGTAGCTATTGCGTAAGGCATACTTAAAGCCATGAATATAAGCTGTTCCAAGTCCAAGCTTACCGGTACGTCTTTCCAGAAAAAGCCGGTCCTGAAACTCCGTTTGCAATGTCTGTACAATCTGGGCTGTACCATCCGGAGAATTATCGTCTACTATCAGAATATGAAAGGGAAATGACAGGGAAAAAATTGCCCTGATTATGGCCTCTATATTTTCTTTTTCATTATAAGTAGGTATTATAATCAGCGTTTTTTTCACAGCAACTATATGTTTATTACCAGGTCCATAGCTAAAGCTGGAAAATCAGCTTCAGAATTTATTGAAAGATCTTTGATTGAAATTTATGATGTCAATTATAAAACTATATTTTCAAAAAGAAAAAATTGTGCCATTTAAATGTAAGATAAATTCCTGCAATTTGACACAGCGAGAAAGCAGATGTAAGTATTTGAATGTCTATGGAGTTGGAAACATAGTAGTTTTTCTTCACAATTTTTTTTGATAAAAATAAAACCCATGATACCTTTACCCGTACGTATCCATGTTTTGTTTTTTTACAAGTTACTATGAGGACTCTTATTTTGCCGATGCTGATTTTTTCAGCTTTTTTTTCCTGTTCACCCACGCCGGACGCCTGTTTTCAAGTTAGTGGTAATAAAGATCGTGTAAAAGTAAATTCAAGTGTGCATCTTATAAGCTGTTCTGTAAATGCCAGAAAATACAACTGGGATTTCGGAGATGGAAATACCTACAGAAATGCTGATGCGCAGGTTCGTCATACGTTCAGCGAAACTGGTACGTTTACGATTTCACTTGAGGTTTCTAACGGATCTAAGACATCAACCTCAACCAAAACGATCGTTGTATATTGAGGGAGCTGGTTTTATTAATTGTTTTGTTCCCGATGATTGGATTCTAACGCTTTCGTTGTATTGAAATATTTCTGCTCCGTAAATATTTTTATTATTTTAGCGAAAGTTTGACAAAAACCTGTTCGATGAAAATCCCATTCCTGCTTGCTGTGGCTCTATGTGCCATATTCTCATTTGGTAAAGCTGAAGCCCAGACAGACTCTTCGAAAGTATATACGTATGAGACAGCCGCGTTGAGTAATCCGTATGATGTATTCAGGCTGAGCATGGTCAAGTACCTGACCGAAAAGAAAACTCTTCCCAAAGATATTCTGAAATACAGTAACTGCCGGGTACTTTATCTTTCCGCTCCGACCAGGCGAATAGTAAAAGGGAAACAGTATTTCGGAGAATCAAAGTTTAAGGATATACCTGACTGGATCGTCAATTTTGAGTCGGTAGAGCGAATAGAGATTCGCGGTCATATCGGTTTTCGTTTTGAAAAAGAGTTGGTTAAGCTGAAGGATTTGAAGTCTCTGAGGGAGCTGGAAGTAGAGCCGGAAGAAGTAAGTGATGAGCTTATTGCAACACTTGCCGAGCTGAAGCAGGTAACAGATCTGGTCATTTATAGCTCCATACCTGTCAATGATGGTCGTTATAAGAAATTGAAAGCATTGCTTCCTGATTGTACTATACAACTGGTAAATCAGTAATTAATTTTTCTAAAGCCGGCAAAGCTGCCACGTTTACCTTTTCTTCTTCTGACTCAGCGTTTGTATGAGTTGCCGCTGTAACTCAATGATTTCTCTGTCTTTTTTAATAAGCATTTTTTCTTTCTCGATATTTTCCTGCTGAAGTTTTTCAAGCTCGGCTTTCATACCGGATACCTCTTCTCCAAAACTGAATATTTCAGAGACAGGCATCTTTAGTACTTTGGCAATTTGTAAGATCCTTGACAGATTGACGTTCGTTTGCCCTCTTTCGATCTTGGAATAGGCGCTAATAGTCATTTCCAATTCAAAGGCTATGTCTTCCTGGGTGCGATTTTGCGCCAGCCTGATCGCTTTTATTTTATCTCCAAAACTTTCCATATTGCATATGGAGATAAAAGTATTCTACTGTCATGTAATATATAAAGTATTCTTGAGAAAATAAATTGTCCTGTTGTGACATTTTTTTATATATTAGTTTTTTCTAATTGCTGCACGTGTATCATTTTTGGGGAAGATTAAAATATTAATAAACAGTTAGGTATGTAAGAAAATGCAAAAGAATATGAAATCACAAAATGGACAAAAGGTATTGGTCAATAGTGTCATCATTGAAGATCTTGAACACCTGTTTGAACAAGTGTCACCTTTGTATCTGAAAGAAAGTCTGTGCGATATGTTCTATGCATATCTCATTGCCGTCAGGCCGGAAGATTACGATCCGGTGCTTCAAAGAGCAGCTGAAGACTTTTATGCATTATTTAAATTTCTGGAAAAGGCAGATTCCGAAATAAACAGAATCCGGGACTAACCTCAGTGTTACTTTTGTTTTCGTTGTTATTTTTATGTCAATTTTTTTAGTTAAGAATTTCTTTTTATTGTCTTAGTCTGTTGTTTATGCTGCTATGTAGTTTTTATGCATTTAATAATAATATTGTTTTTATGCGTCTTTTTCTATTGTTTTTTTATTTTATCTTCTGACGTATTGGCTCTGACCGGGACTATTAAAGGGATTATCCGGGCTCATTGTCAGGCGGTCTTCTGGCAGGTGTCTAAACCATATCTTGTGGTGCCAGTGGAATGGATGATATCTGGCAAGCCAGGGTTTTGGCCGGAAGATACAAGCTCCAATTCTGACTATTTACGGATTTAAAACAAAAACGGGTGAAAGGAATTGAAGTAATTCGGAACAAGGTTTTTTATCCTGGAATTTATTAATCCGGACTAGCTGACTGAGGGATTAGTCACCGTTTTTTAACGGAGTTATTAATTTGTACCGGCTCAGGAAACTGTTTTTAACCCAACGATGGAACCAATTAGCGTGGCAAGGAAAAGCAAACGCCAGAAATTGGCCGGATCCTTAAAAAAGAAAATACCGATAAGCACAGTGCCGACTGCACCGATTCCTGTCCATACAGCATAGGCAGTACCGAGTGGAAGAGTTTGGGCGGCTTTAACAAGAAGGGTCATGCTGCATACCAGAGCAGCACCAAATCCAAGATACCAATACCACATTGCCATGCCCTCAACCTCTTTGGTTTTGCCAAGACAAAAAGCGAAAACAATTTCAAAAATTCCGGCTAAAATCAGAATAATCCAGTTCATAGGCTAAAAATATACTGGTGTACTATAGTTTTTTTATAGGTAAATGACTTTATATTGTCATATAATGACAACTGGTAAACTATCCAATGGTTAAGAAAGAATAATAGTACCGGGAGTAATCCTGATTGGGTAATATGGAAAAAGCTATTCCACCTGATTACGGAAATAACTTTTGACAGGGCAGAAGGAAGCCGCTTATTCGGCTTTCCGGACATGGATGACATCGTACCATAACTGGACAAGTCCGGAGGGGTAGGAAACGCTTCTTTTGAAACGAAGGTCCTGTTCTGGCCTCCCATCTTTGAAAAGCCGTATGCCATTGCCCAGCAGATGTGGTATTACAGAAACAATGACTCTGTCCAGCAGCTTGTTTTTAAGCAGCTCATATACGATTTCAGCCCCGCCGTCACAGTATATATGCTTGCCTTCCTGTTGTTTCAGCTCACTGATCAGTTTGATAACATCGTTGTGGTATACGGCATGCTGGTAACTGCCGGTTCTACTATTGGAAATTACATAAATTGCTTTGTCTTTATAGGGCAGCTCATCTCCAAAGCTCAGCACTTTGTCAAACGTGCGACGTCCCCAGATAATAGTGTCAACGTTTTGCACAAAGTCGTTATAACCATAATCTTCACCGTGTATTTCCACTTTGGACAAAAAATCAATGTCGTCGTCCGGTTTGGCGATGTAACCATCAAGACTCATGGCAATATACAGGTATATCTGGCGGCTCATAGTACTAAAGTGTTATGTAAAACGGGGTTTTGCACAACGAAGATTTGATATAAATACCGGATTTCAAAGTTTGTCTCTATGTATATTTATCCACTTCCGGGCACAGATATTCTGATGATACAGGTTTGCTTTTCAACATTGTGCCCGGGAGTTGGTTTGGAAAGAATATGTGCTTGATTCGTTCAAAAATCTTAAATCCTATGGCGATGCATACCAATCTTACTATAGAAGTATCTGACAACATACTGAAAAGCTACAAACCTCTTCGTACAGCGAGTGACCTTGATCCTCTGCTGGAACGAATCGGTGATGCGCGTTTTGTATTGTTGGGAGAGGCTTCGCATGGTACTCATGAATACTATACCTGGCGTACTGCTATAAGCAAACGGCTGATAGAGGAAAAAGGATTTTCTCTGATAGCAGTAGAAGGAGACTGGCCTGACTGCTATAAAATAAACCGCTGGATAAAAAAATACACGGATGGCGGTGAAACAATTTCCGATGTACTGAAAACTTTTAAAAGATGGCCGACATGGATGTGGGCGAACTGGGAAGTGGCGGCGTTGGCTGAGTGGCTGAGAAATCATAATGAGCATCTTGCCCCGGACAAAAAAGCCGGTTTTTACGGGCTGGATGTATATAGTCTCTGGGAGTCTATGGATCTGGTCGTAAACTATCTGGATCGGGAAGATCCAGAGGCGGCCAGCCTCGCCCGGCAGGCTGTCAACTGTTTTGAACCTTTTGATGAAGAGGAGAGAGCTTATATCCGGGCTCTGGACAGGTCAAAGGAAGGTTGCCGGGAAGAAGTGCTGAAGCTTCTGCAGGAAGTACGAAAAAAAGCCCCTGCGTATGATGAGGACCGGGAGGCCGGACTTAATGCAGAGGTCAATGCGCTGGTGATAGCCAATGCAGAAAAATACTATCGGGCTATGGTGTCTTTTGCCGATGACTCGTGGAATGTGAGAGACCGGCATATGGTCGAAACGCTCAATACACTCATGAAATTTCATGGTGCTGACGCCAAAGTCATTGTCTGGGAGCATAATACCCATATCGGCGATGCCCGGGCTACGGATATGGCCAGTCAGGGACTGCTCAATGTAGGACAACTTGTACGAGAGCAGCAAAAAAAAGAGGATGTGGTACTGGTTGGATTTGGTTCGTACCAAGGTGAGGTAATGGCTGGTTCTGCCTGGGGAGCGCCTATGCAAAAGATGCCGGTACCAGAAGCCAGGCCCGACAGTGTAGAGGAAATACTGTACAGAAATGCTCCTGAAGATAAGCTGCTGATCTTTAATCAGGAGCAGGATGATTTTTTCAATCAGTGGCTGAGGCACCGGGCTATTGGTGTCGTATATCATCCGGAGCGGGAGAGAGGCAACTATGTACCAACCAGACTTTCGGCACGGTATGATGCTTTTTTATATATTGACCAGACCAGAGCGTTGCATCCGATTCACAGCCAGTTAGATATTGCTATTATTCCGGATACTTATCCGTTTGGCTTATAAAAAACGTTGTGGAATCGGAGGGCTATACGTTTTTTTTTCTGACTAAGTGGTAAATCCGGTTTCGAATTGTAGCAAAGTCTGATAAGGATTGCCTGAAAGACCAAGGGCGATGCAAAAGGCCGGCTCCGTTTTGATTCCCTGTTCTTTCAGGGTGATTACCTGCTGTCTCAGTGATTCGCCATACAGGTTCAGCAATGCATGCTCTATCTGCATATGCCGGTAGCCGTACTGTTGCCTGACCGGAATTGTATGAGCAAAAATTTCTGTTTCAAAATCGCCCAGTCTAAAGCCGGTTACGATCGCTGCCGGATCGTCGTCTGACTGATCATGAATGCGAAAATCAGGCATCTGACTGAACAAATCTTCTATATCTGCTATGAACGTCTGTGCATCGGTATAGCAGCACAGGATATCCAGATCACTGCCTGCGACTGCTATGTCGATAGGGATGGTTCCGGCCAGTATGGGGGTGTAGTCGCATAATTGCTCCAATAGCCGGCAGCCGGAGAGCGCCCGATAAGCCTTTTGTTGTATAGCGCTCCCGGATCGGAGGTAAGAAATAGTATCAAAATGGTTAGCCACCATCAGTACGCAGGGTTATACTGCTTCAAACTCTTTCGGATATTTTACTATACCGCTTACATTCTATATACGTCTACCAATCGGAGGCTGATAAAAGTTCTTATAAGCTTTGCGCCGCCATACAACCATATATCCTTGCCCGGTTGTTTCCGGATTTCAGTAACTTTTTCGGCAATGTCCGAGGTAATATATGTCGCCCGGGCATCCTGTCCAGGTGTACCAGAAAAAACATATTTTTTTGGTACACCTGGACAGAGAGCTTTTTCTGTTTTTTCGGCCTTTACATCCGGTTGGAAATTTCCCCACATATCCATATCATAGCTTACCCTGCCATAAAATATTGTGTCAATACCAGAAAGAAAACTCCCAAAGTCCATATCCTTGTCCAGGATACACCAGTCTGTTTCTCCGCTGGGACCCTCGATAAACCCATCGAGTGTTACGGCCAGATCCGGAATTATTTTTCCCATAAATTACGTATAGGGGGTAACGATAAACAAAGATAACCGTTGGCTGCGGATTGGTATATTTCCTTTATCCGGTTAATTTTGCCCCATTATTTCAAAATACAATCCCAGGCTTTCTAATCAAAAGAGTATGATAAAAAAAATGTTGCTGACGGGTATGTGTCTGCTGTACATAATGACGGGGAGTACGCAGGATAATTTCTTTTTTATAAACAACAAGCTGGGCATCAGTAATCCTATGGATGAGTATTACACATATGGGTACGCAAGCGGAGGATTAGCTCTCGGCCTGGAAGCCGGATATATGTTTGAGGTAAAAAAAACTACCATGGGACCGGCTATAGCTATTGGCTATTTTCAGAATGCACTGGATATACAGCAAGCCTGGGACAACGATGGACTGGATATAAAAAATATGGAAGGCCCTTATACCAATGTATTTATAGGAACTGGCTATATGGCCAACTGGCATCTCAGCAAAGTGTTTGCTCTGACAGGACATGTTATGCTGGGCATGCTCAATTCTACTATACCGGCTATGGAAATATGGACGGATGATTATATATATTCCTATATGGCCTATACCAGCAACGCGTTTACTATAAAACCAGGTCTGGGGCTAAGGTTGTTTTTAGGCAGGGTTATCGTATTAAGTGCTGAGGTAGAACTTCTATATGCAGAGCAGGAGTTTGGCTCTGTCGGCGTTTTAAATGTCAATAGTGGTTTTGGAGTAAGGTTCTGAATACTATCGAGAAATACTTCAAGGGCTGTTATTTAACGCCTAACAGCCCTTGGAGCGTTTGTTTATAAGTTACTCGCTTGTTTGTCAGCTGTTTTTAGCTTTCGTCTCAATAAGATAAATCTGAGTTTTATATTGTCATAAACCAGGCCGAAAATCAATGTCGTTGCTGCGAGAATTAACGCGTGAAGTCCTATTTCCGAGCATAAAATACCGCCAGTGATACTGCCGGTAAAAAAGAAACCAATAATTGTCAAACGTAATTTTATTGAAGATATCAGAGCATTTTTCTGTTCCCGGGCCTTGAAAAAAAATAACTGAGACAACTCAATTCCCAAATCTGTAAATAGTCCGGTCAAATGAGTGGTCCGGACAGTGGAGCCTGAAATTTTTGTCACCAGAGAATTTTGTAAGCCCATTGCAAAAAGCAAGCTAAACGCGATCGTGTTTGGACTTATCGTTATTAAACGTTGCCCCCAGAGCCCCAGCATAAACAAAATGAAACACTCAACAGAAGCAGGAACCGCGTAAACATACCGATGACCTTTTCGGGAAAATAAGACAGCAAGGAAATTGGAAACAAAAGCGCCCAGGAAAAAGAAAAATACATACAGAAAGAAAACAAACCCTTCCCATAAATTGAATTTAAAAACGTTGTCCACAAAAAAAGCAAAGTGTCCTGTTACGTTGGTAGTCAACCGTTGAACGGAAAAAAAACCCGCAACATTTACAATGCCCGCGACAAAAGATAATAACGAAGCAATTCCCAAATTATGACCGAATCTTCGCGTTTTTCCCTGATGTCTAAACATTTATATTTTTCTTCTTCTTTAAAGATTTGTATGTCATTGCAGACTGTACACAGTTTCTAAATATACAAAATAATCCATTTACCTTACCGACAAGCCTCTGTTCATCAAATCATCTGGCTGGTTTCATTTGAGCAATCGGATGTACTGTTTTCTCCACCTAATATACAACGTACAGATTGGCAAATCCCGTCAGCTAAGGCATCAAAGTTGTTAACTTCGAAGAGTGTAATTTTGATATTTTTAACGAATTATTGTTTAAGGTTGAATTGTATCGATTCTGTATCGTCTTCCTGATCTTCGGTTAATTCAACTTTTATCTCTATAGTATCCTCTTTCCTTTTTGATATTGGAATCGGGACACCACCTCCCAGACCAATTCCAGCAGATGCTAACACTATCAAAAGGGCAAGCCCTGATAGCCTCAGGATTTTTTTGAAGCTTTTTATCATTGTTACATGATTGAGTCGTGCCATTCAGGCACAAGGTGATTTACTTGTGATATAGAGTGAGGCCAGAGATCTGGCAAGTTGGGTAGGAATTTACCCTATGAGCATAGTAAAAATATCCTCGTCAGAGCTTTGAGGAATTGTCTTTAATGGCAGAAAGTAGGTGGCAGTTTTATATGAATTTGATTGCCTTGAGCTATTATTGAGCTTTACTTTGATGTGCTGGTTGTAACTTAGTAATAATGCATTCGTCCATTTTGTACATGGATTTATCAGAACGTCATTACTTGCTTTGCCTTCAAAAGCTTTTTTATATGAAATTGCCCGCTTACGGGTTATATAGTTGCCAGAATGAACAAGTTCAGTTTGTGTAGTCTGTTGATTTTTTGATTGCGAATGGCTGGTATACCCCGCAAAGCTCAGGATACTGAAAAACAAAATTACTATCAGTACACATTCTGGCAGCTTGTTTTTGCAATATCGTACAAGAGTATTCATCGCTTTAATGCAAAGGTAGATGTAATTCTTATGACCGGCAAATGTATCTATTGTTGAACGAACCCAAACCCCAACGGGTTTCTTGTTCATCCTCTGTAAACCTGGGGATTCTGATAAACGATTAGTTCATAGAATGGAATCTCATCCTGTTGCCTTCTGTATCAATAAGCTCTGCCATGAACATTGTCTCAATTCGGGTTTTTGGGCATAGTGATTTTCCCGTCTGCTTTTTCAATTCCCTATGTCAGGGGGCTGCGAAAGATGAATGATAGTGGTCAAAATATTTTTATAACGTCAAACGGCAGCGAAAATTTTCCCAGCCCTGATTTCCCGCCTCAGTTGGTCTTATGACCAACTGAATTATGGAGATTAATTTGTCCTTTTCTTCTGGCTGTTGAAAGGAAGTCATAACTCTCAATGTTTTTTATAAATATTTGTATGTTATTAATAGGTGGAGATGGTCAGTTGTTGGTCAATAAGACCAACACGGCAGGAAAGTTTAGTTCAACACTGGCTTCATTTCTTGTCTTACAGACAAAATGAAGCTTTAGTTTTTAGTGGCTGGCAAAATTCTACGGTAATTGCATAAAACTTGCACCAATCACTTTCAATGTATCGTCAAAGCGTTTCCAAACTCTAAAATAACGAAATTTCCCTTCTAATGGCGTTCCCATCATTCTTCCTTTCGCTGTCATTGTTACGATTGAAAGTGCTGTGTCACCTGTTATTTTAATGTCGTCAATTTCTGTTGAAGCGTCTTCAATAATCATTGTTTTCGCTTTATGTGAGTTCAAGTCCATTTCTTTGGTTACAACTTGTCCCGTCGGTACAACTGCAATCAAGTCATCGTATAATAGTTGGTCAAGAATGTCCACATTACTTACAAGTTGAGCCGAAAAAAGTTTGTTTTCTGCTTCAACAACATCTTCTCTGTTAATTTTTGTTTTGTCCATATTTCAATGTTTTTTCGCTTTTCAGTCTTTGCACGTTTTATGTGTCTGCCGTTTTAGTTATGCCGTTTCGTCTCTGCCGTATGTTGTGCTTGCTTGTCACTAGCAGGCCATGGCTTGGCGAAGGCAGGATTTCCTGTACCAGCGTTCAGTCTTTAACTGATGCTAAATTTTATAACAAAAAAGTTAAATTTGCACTTCAGCCTACCTGACGCAAATCCCTTGTTAGCGGTTGTTATTAATATTACTCAGCATAAAGTTCACTCTGTTTTGAACAGTGTCCTGTGGAACTTCAATAAGTTCATAGCCATAGTTTAGATAAGTTTCTCTCATTTTTACAAACGTCAATATTGCTTCTTCCCAAGTTTGTTTTCGTTCACTGTCTGTCTGATAAATTTCTTTCCAGGGTGGAAGGATAAAAACTTTTTTGTTGTAAAGTGAGTTTTTACCGAGGTTATCCATTTCATCAGAAACACCAAGTCCAGTCATACTTGCATAACAAAGTGTGTCTAAAATCCCACGGTCAAAAAAGTAAATTTCAGAGTCATTTTTAGGGATAGAGTTGTAGCTTTCAGATGCAGCCTCTAACATTAGAGATGCATAATGCGCTTTGTTTTTCCAAGGAAGTCCATCTCCATTTTTATCTATTTCGTCTTTAATTATTTTTCTCGCATTTTCAGGTACAACTTTGAATTTATATTTTACTAATTCATTCAATAATGTTGTTTTGCCAACGCCAGGTCCACCTGTAATAACGTAACAATTGTTCTTTCGTAATTTCATTCAGTGTCGTGTCTGGGATTCATCTGAGGCGCCATCTGGGCTACGATATAGTCACGAATAGCCTGTTCCTGCTTGTGTAGAGGTAGAAAATCGATACTGGTTTTCACTGCGCCAAAAATGTCTTAGGTGAGCAAATATAACAAAAAAACGTTCTGTTGCCAGTGTCAATCTGCCTTCAATCAGTACAATAGGGCAGAGGTGTGCTCTGGTAGAGCAGCTATGCGGAGCCAGCGGACTGCCTGGTAGTCCTGTCCTTGGGTGATATAGGATGTGTTTGTCAGCATGTGCTTTGTGTGTGAAAACCGTACCGGGCGCTGACAAATGCTCAAAAATCGGGGTAGCTAGCCCCCTTCAACCCGTGGTTGACCTGATGGTTTTTATCAGGCTTGTGCAAAGGTAGTTAAAGTATTCAGAAAGTTAAAATATAAAATACGTGTTTGTCCTGCTTTTGAGAAGCGGGACAAACACATAAGTCGTACAAGCGGCCAGTTGAGCCCGCCTGGTTTATATATGCTGGCGGATCAGTTTTTCGAGTTCCTGAGCGGGATATACCCCGGACTGTCGCCAGTGTACCTTGCCTTTTTTGAAGAGCATAAGCGTGGGTACGCTTCGTATCTGGTACTGAGCGGCAACCTTTGGATTTTTGTCCACATCGATTTTGATGATGGCAGCGGAGTCGCCTACCCGTTCTTTGAGCTCGGTCAGGGCAGGAGCCTGCGTCTTGCAGGGGCCACACCACTGGGCATAGAAATCGACCAGCACGGGCCGGTCCTGATTGATGATCTGTTCGAATGTCATATCTCTCAGTTGTTTCGTTTGAAGGTTGAAAATAACAGCGCTCCCATGACTGCGCCATACAAGGTACTATTGACAGGACTGGACGTAATGGCACAGGTGCCGGAAACGCATCCGACAAATTGCCAGTACAGATAGCCTGCCACGGCTCCTGCAAGAATGCCCGCAAGGGTAAGCCAGTTGTTTTTTAACAGGGTGATCATAGGCTTGGTGGTTTTGTCTCTTCATATACCGGATTGTCCGGTGTGGTTTCCGTGTTTTCTAGCCTGGCAGTGCAGCCGCCTGAGCTGAACAGGGAGTATCAAAGTAAGTGCCAGACCTTGGTCGGCAGAAAACAGGATAGGGAGATCTGCGGATTATTAAATCAGACTACTTTAAACAAATTAAAGTAGTTATTTAACTATATGATGTTATCTTATTAGTGAATAGTTTTTTTTGAGAAAAAATTCATAATAACTACGCCGGATACAATCAGCACAATACCGACAACCGCCGGCAGGTCCAGCGATTGCTTAAATACCACCACCGAAATAATGGCTGTAAATACAATACCCAGCCCGCCCCATATGGCATAGGCTACGCCCAGCGGAATGGATTTGAGCGCTACTGCCAGAAAATAGAAACATATCAGATAAGCGATCACTACTATGACCGAAGGTATCCATTTGGAAAAGCCGTCTGAGGCTTTCATAAAGGATGAGCCGATCACTTCAAAAATGATTGCCAGCGCCAGGTATATGTATTTTACCATGTGGTTTTCAGATAAAAGAATTTCAGGTCTGTTGTGATTACATCTGCAACAGATTCAAAATTACGAATTCTTTTCCTAATGTAAATCAGCAGCGGTAAACTATGAACAGGGACGAAGTATGTGTTTTTATTAATAAGGGGATAAGCAGTTTGTGGGATTTCTAACGGATCAGGGTTATATAGACCGGGGCAGCGCCGTCCTGCAGCATTATATAATAGCCGGCATCGAGCAGGGCTCCGCTCTGATCGGTGCCATCCCAGATAACGGGAGCTTCCATGGTTTTGACCAGTCTGCGTCTCAGATCATACACTTTGACGGTGCCGGAGTTTTCTACAAAATAGGTATCGGCTATGCCATCACCATTGGGGGTTATAACGGGGTCGCACTTTTCTACCCGGTTGAGGGTAAAATTGTCTGTCGCTGTGCAGCCATGATCATCGATCAGGGTAATCTGATACTGGCCGGCAGGTATGTTTTCGATAATGTGCTCACCGAATGTCTCGTTGTATGCTTCGTTGCTGAGACGGTAGCTGTATGGCTCTGTACCGCCTGCTACACGGGCATTGGATACATCGATTTTGTAGCCTTCTGTACAGCTTTTGGAGATGATATTGACAAAGGGGATTTCGAACTCCAGACAGGGAATCACTTTGAGATTAAATGTATTGGCGGTCAGTCGGAGACCGGTTACGTCAGAATTGTATACCCTAAGGGTATAATCGCCATTGTCATCAAGCGTGAGCGGGGTAAATGTGTACGCAGGGGAAGATGAGCTGTCCACAATTTCTCCGTTTTTCAGCCACACATATATATTGCCTGACTCCGCATTGCTGACGGGGTATTTCAGAGCAAAGTCATGGCTGGCTCTGGCTGTTTTATTTCCGAAAGAAAGCGGTCTTTGAGGTGAATAAGAAAACTCAGCCGGCGGGGTGCTTAGCTGCAATACCGGTACGATATCTTCAAAAGTCAGATGACAATTTGCTATGGCCAGAGAGGTCAGGTCCGGCTTGTTGTCCAGATAGGGCAGATCGGATATTGGATTGTCATATATCACACATTTGGTAAGTGTAGTGATCGAATCCAGCCCGCTGAATGATCTGATCGAATTGCCCCAGGCGTAGAGAATGGATAGGTTCTTCAGCTTATCCAGGCCTGCTATGGTATCAATATTCATTTTGTGAATATGAAGACTGGTCAGATTGGTTGCGACCGAATAATCAATAGGGTGCGCTATGGGATTGTTTCCCATGACCAGTGTTTTCAGGTTGGGAAATCTGGACAGATCGGGAATCTCTGTAATTTTGTTGTTGCTGCAATACAGATAATAAAACTCTTCAGAAAAACCGGGTAATTCCGGAAGACTGGTAAGCTTGTTGTTAATTACCTGAAAGTCTCTCAAATGAATCAGAGAGGCCAGGGAAGGAATATGTGTTAGCTGATTATCAGTTAGGTATAAATTTGTCAGGTAGGTGATGGACGATATATCAGGCAGCGTGGCAAGCTGATTGCCGGATAAGTCCAGTGTTTTGATAGAAGTAAAATACTCGATACCACTTGCGTTGGTAATATTGGATTTCCGCAGCGATAGTGGCCCGGTAAATGTTTCCGCAGCTGCTATGGACAGCAGTCCGTCTTCCATGACTGCCGGATAATCATTTATAAGTTTATTTCTGAAATTGGTATCAGGAAGTTCGACAGTCTGTCCCGATACACTGCTACTTGCAAGAAATATCACCAATGCCCATACTATTTTCCAATCCATCATACTATTATCTTACTATAGTTAATTCCACTTTTTCTGTTCGTCCGTCACTGTATCGAATAATAACCAGATAGGTGCCTATGGCAGACAAGGCACCATAGGTGTCATGGCCGCCCCAGTGTTCATTGCCCTGGCCAAAGTTACTTCTGTATACTTCTTTACCACCGGAAGTAAATATACTAAAAGTTCCGGCATCACCTTTTTCATAAGCAATTTCCCAGCGTTCACCATAATCAGGGTTGAAGCTGTATGATTTGTTCATGGGGCACCACTTTTCTTCTACAGTTACTTCTTCCGTAAAATGACATTCATCATTATAGAAAACGTAGACTGTGTGTGTGCCGGCCTGCAGTTCGTTAAAGGTACCATTGACAGAGCTGCTGCCATAATTTTCAATCGAGAGGGCCGGCTTCGTATTATTTGTCATAAGTACGGATATGGAGCCTGTTGCTTTAGAGCGGCAGGAAGGCGTACTTTTGATTTTGTATGCTTTTTCACAATCAGCTGCTTTGCCAGCAGGTGTTGCCATATCAGGGGCTGCCGGGACCGGATCTGCCGGAGAAGCATGCGGGACGTCGGTCTTCCGGATAGGTGTGGTATCAGCGTCCACAGTCTGGTCTGATGGCATAGATCCTTGGTTAACAGAAGATTCATTGTCGCTGCTGACTACCGGTATCTCCGGTTGTTTGCTGATCTGATCTGATCCTGCTTTCCGGAGACTGATTGTCTCGGTGGTATTTTTGTCGGGAGAATACTCTATGACTGATTTTTTATCATGAGGTTGTGTCATATCCGGGATTGCGGGCAGGTCGCTTGCCGGAGCTTTATCGGTCGGACCGGAGGTTCCCGGATTATTGTGAAAATATGCGATAGTCAGGATAGCCGCTGCCAGCGCAGCAAGTATGAAGCCTGTGGTTTTGACCGTACCGATGCCTTCTTTGTACCTGATCTTCTTTATGTCTTTTCCGACTTCTTCCCGAAGGGCTGCCAGACTTGCATAGTGAACGGCTTCGTTTACCAGCTCGGTTTCTTTGACTCTGGCAGCCAGATCTCCGTCAATGGCTATCTGGTTTTCGAAGGCAATGCGTTCCTGATCTGACATTTCTCCGTTCAGATACCTGTCAATAATCTCTATATGTATATTTTCGTTACTCAATTTCTTAGAATATTAAAAGCTTCTTTATTCTGCAATACTATCTTGGAAAAATATTTTTTGCACCGGTAATGTTGGTTTTTAGTGACGTTTTCGTCCTTTAATCCCATAAGACCGGCAATTTCCTTCATGCTTTTTTTGTCAAAAATGACATAGGACAAAATCTTCCGGCAATTCTCTTCCAGCTTGTTAAATAAGACATGAAATGTCTGCATCCGCTCTTCCTGAATCATATCCAGCAAATAATCTGAGTCATCACTGATATCAAAACCTTTCAGGTCTTCTTTGATTACCCTGGTTTTTTTCCGGGCCAGATCAATCCATGAATTTTTTGCCACCTTAAACAGAAAACCGTCCAGGTCATATTCTTCTTTGTACTTGCCTGTTTTTACATAATGAAACAGGACTACAACGGCATCCTGAAAGACATCATCCGCATCGTCCATTGTGCCTGAATTTGTTAATATGAATTTTCTTATTTTCTTTAGGGGATCTTTATAGAGGTATCTGAGCGCCTCGTGATTGTTTCCATTGCGTATACTTTCGATAATGATTTGAGCCTTATCTTTCATCTTTTATGCTACGTATCTACCTGACAAAGGTCATCAGGTGAAAGTTTTTATTCATGGCTTTATGGTGATTACATTAAAAATCTGCTTTTTTGTCAACGATTTACGACAGGTATGTATGAATTTCGGAAACATTAAATCTGGAATGGCTGCTGTTTGGGGTTTGGTTTTGTTTCTTGCTTACCTGCCTCACTGCGTGGCCCAAGTCAATTCGACCGTTTACGAAGATTTTACTCAGACTATATTATGTCCGTACCTGATTAATCCATCAGTAACCGATAGCGCGTATCGGTTTAAAGCGCAATTTAATAACGTAAATGAGCTGGGATTGGTCAGAAATGTCAGCAGATTTTATTTTGATGCAGACAAACGCTTTGGGGGAGAGGAACAGGATAGTTATCATTTTGCAGGTATACAGGTGACCAATGCAAAAATCGGGGATTATATCAGCAGAAGCCGTCTTCAGTTGCGGTATTCATGGATGGGGCGAATAAGCCGGCGTGCGTCGATATCGTCGGGTATTTCTCTGGGGTTTATAAACTATGCGTTTCTTACTACTCAGGGGGGGACCGGTGGCTCTGATTTTGGTCCGGACGGATCAATCGGTATTCATTACCTGCGAAGAAATTTCTCAATGGGGATGGCGGTCCAGCAGATTTTTCGCCCTGTACTGATTCCAGTCCATCAGTCATTCCGGCTATACAGGCTGTACAATCTGGATATTTCTAAAAAAGTAGATCTGGGTCCTCATGCAGATCTGGTTTCTCAACTGGTGCTGCAGGCTGCAGACATGGATACGTATTCGTATGGAATAAATCTTCTTGCAAGTTTTTTTGATCTGGGTATGATCGGCGTAAGCAATTATCATATCAGAAAAACATCTTTTAGCCTTGGTGCCCGCAATGTTGTTCTTTTTAATACCTCTTTGCTCTTAATGATCAGCTACAGCATATATCATCATGAGATAACGGTCTCTGACAATCATATTGAGATATATCTGGCTATTCAGAAATAATTTTTTTCTCCTCCAAAATATTTTTTATCCGCTGATGACCTTTTCTGCGATGCTGCGTAGCCTGTTGTCTTTCTAATAGGCTTATTCTTAGTTCTAATATGATTTAATAAATGCAAAGCATCCGTGCTCATGATTGCTTTCAGGGACAGATATTTTGATCTGCCGAAAACTGATTTGCGGCAACTGTGGATGTTAAACAAAATTTTTATGAAACAGATAAACAACGTATTCAGGCGAGGCCAACAAGTAATCTTTCGGCTTATCCTGTTTTTATTAATCAGCCCTGTATCGGCACAAACCAATCAGCAGGGAGCCAATGGGGTTACTACCTATATGAATCCGGTACTTGCCGGAAGTCATCCGGATCAGACATTGCTTAGGGTCGGAAATGATTACTATACAGCGGGCTCAAGTTTTCACTGGGCTCCCAATTTTACCATTTTTCACTCTACAGATCTTGTACACTGGGAAGCAGTTTCCAATGTCGTGTCACCGACATGGAGTGGTCTGGTTGGTGAAGACGGACCCAAAGATGGAACCTGGCAGGGTGCTCTGGCTTATTTTGACAATAAATTCTGGGCATATTTTTTCATCCATGGCAAGGGGCAGTATTTCTGTACTGCTACCAATATGCGCGGACCCTGGAGTACCCCTACGCTGGTACGGGGCTCTATAGGTTATGACAACGCGGTATTTGTGGATGATGATGGCAAAGCCTATTTAATGATGAAAAACGGGCCGACTCTGAACAGGATCCAGGAGCTAGGAAGAGATGGTCAGTTAACTGGTCCTGTAATGAATATGGACTGGGTTAATCAGGGTCAGCGCTTCAGCTGGGCAGAAGGTCCGAAGATGTGCAAGAGAAACGGGCGCTATTATTACTTTGTGGCGGGTAATGTGTATGGTGGCCAGTATGTATTAAGCAGTTCCCGTTTGACAGCCGATGAATCAAGCTGGACGGTGCATGGTAATTTTTTCAGAGGTACTACATCCGGCGATTTCGCAGGTCCCAACCATATTACCAATCCTGTACAGATACCGGACGGCACCTGGTGGTGTCTGGCACACTCTTACAGAAGAAATAACTGGGACGGGCAGGGCAGACAAAGTATGTTATTTCAGGTTCATTGGGATGCCAACGGTGTGCCGTATTCAAATAATCCGAACGGTAGTCCTCTGGTTGCGCCGAATCTGCCAAGTGGCGGCAAAAATTACAAACATACCAAATCGGATTTCTTTACCTCTACGACACGCAATCCTCACTGGCATTTTTTCAATACTTCCAATGTACAAAAGGCTTCTCTGACAGCTCGGCCGGGCTTTTTGAGGCTGACGCCCGGCAATGCCACTACGCACATTATGCAAAGAGACCATAGTACCTATTATTCTCTGGTAACCAAGGTGGAAATCAATGCCACTTCCAACGGACAGCAGGCGGGATTGAGAATTATGAACGGAGAGGATAACCTGTTCATTAACTTGTACAGCGGGTACAATAACGGAAAAAAACTGGGAATTGCTTTCAATGGGAGAGTCGTTACAGAAGTCAACAATGCAATTGGTAATACAGTCTGGCTGAAAATGGAACGCAGTGTACACAGTATTACCGGATATTACAGCGCAGATGGCCTGAGCTGGACACGATTGGGAAATGCTGTTGATATATCTGACCTTGATAAGGCTCAGCCAAATGACAATGCCTGGGTAGGAAATTCAGTGGCATTGTATGCAACCAATCAAATCGCTGATTTTGATCAGTTTTCCTATCAGCATGGATTCGATCCGGTCAAAGTTGCCGGTTATCACAACTACTTTGGTACTTCTGTGGCCAACTCTGCTGCGGCTGGTCGGGTGGTTGCTTATGGCGCCAGCGGAGACTGGTGTATGCTGCCAGGAGTTACTATGGAGTCTGATGGCGTGCCTGCCAATAGTATAGAAGTGAACGCTGCTTCGGTCAGCTCTAATGGCAGTCTTGAAATCTGGATTGATAACATAGGTGGTCCGGGAACCAAAATCGCGACAATTCCTATCTCTTCTTCAGGTGGTGCTGATGTGTGGAAAAATTACATGGCAGGTGTTTCTGTTTTCGGCCAGCATGATTTGTATTTTAAATTTATTGGTCCTGCTAATTCATTCCGGTTAAATACAGTAAAGTTTGTTTCCAATGGGAGTCCGGTAGTACAATTTACATCGCCTGCCAATGATGCTGCATTCATATCACCGGGTCCTGTCAGGCTTGAAGTGACAGCGACCGATGCGAATGGCAGCATAGCGAATGTACGTTTTTACAATGGCACTACGCTTCTGAATACCGACAATACAGCACCTTATAGCTATGACTGGACAAATGTTGCCCCTGGTACCTATGAGCTAAGAGCTGTTGCCACTGACAACGAAGGTAATACAGGCGAAGCCAAAATCACGATCCGCGTGAACGTACCACAATCGCCCTATGGAGGCACAGCACATAAAATTCCCGGTACGATTCAGCTTGAGGAGTATGATTTGGGTGGTAATGGCTTTGCGTACTACGATGCTACTCCCGGCAGCCAGGTTACCCCTGTGGTAAACTTCCGCAGTGATGAGGACGTGGATATCGAGAGCTGCACCGATGCTGGCGGCGGCTATAACAT
>JAEWYS010000002.1 GCA_023458555.1 Bacteroidota bacterium
CTCCGTAATACTGTATGCTGCCGCCAAAGGAAGAAGCTATCTGCTGCGCTGTCATGCCCAGTGCCTCAGCTAATCCCGACAAAGAAACCGAAGTCGGGGTATATTCTGACATAGGAGCCATGAACAGCTCATAACTCAGCTCTTTGGTAGTAACACAAGCACTTTCCGCTTCTCCGCAGCCGCAAATACCTGCGGCTACCTTGTCCGGATCATTTGGGCATTCATCTTCACAATCAATTGTACCATCACCATCAGCATCATCACTTACCTGACCGGTTGTGCCGCCGATACATTTACCACAGGCATCCAGTGTTGCTGTACCATTGACCACATTGGCACAATCATAGGTTTGTCCGTTGCAGGCAACAGGAGCGGAAAAATTCATCTGTGCTTCCTGAAAGAATGTAAATGAAGGATTGATATCTGCATTGGAAGCATCACCTGCTCCTTTGCCATCACAATTCTCTCTTCCATTTCTCCAGTATGGGAACTGCATATAGACTCCGTTGGAACAAGACCCAATCTCCGCATCTCCGCCAATCACGACATTGCCACCATATGTTCCCGCAAAAAGGAAAGCGTTGCCCTTAATATTGGCAGTGCTATTGGCAGAGCCACCTTCCAGCCAGGCATTTCCCCCAATGACTGCATTTCCGGTATAGGTCCCTCCATATATACAGGCATTGTCTTTAATCACCACATTATCCCGGATAGTCGCATTTTCTACCATGGCGTGTCCCTCAATCCGGACATTACCAGAAATATTGCCGCTTCTCACTATAGCATAGGGGCCAACATAAACGGAAGAAGCAACCGTCGCACTATTGGCAACCCATCCGCCACCATTGGAATGTATCCGGCCATTGTTTTTCAGCCAGCTTCTGAACTGGGCTGCCGGCTGGTATCCTTCAGGAACCGCATTAGCAATCTTAAGCTCGTATGGATATCTTCTCTGCTTCGGATATCCTACATCCATATTGTAGTTCTGATGTCTTTTAGGTGCAGAAAACACCACAAGATAAATAGTTGATTCAGTATCTGTATTGAGAGAAAACGAAGCTTCCCCATCAGCCTGAGCGTACATCGGACTATAACGGGAGATTGTACCATCGGCTTTAGTAGTGACAAATCCATATCTCCAGCCGGCGAAATCCGGATTAATTTCTGTATGTCCTTTAAACTTCACACCTACTGTTTTGCTTGTTCCTTCACAAGTTGGGTACAAGGGTATAATATTCATTCCATAATCCTGCGGAGCCCAGTCTTCATTAACATAATATCTGTCTGAAGCCCCCTGCACTTTGCTCAGAATCGTAAACTCCCTGCTGGTGTATCTGGGCATTCTGCTTCGTATACCCTGATAGGTGCTTCTGATGACTCTTCCCATGTTATTACCATGATTGATCTCTCCGTTCCACTGGATAGGATAATCAAACGCTACCTGACGGGCAGCATACCCCCAGAGATAATCATTCAACTGCTCCTGACTGAATCCTTTCAGCCGGCGCAATGTTTCAAAGGGATGCTCCTGATTAGCCGATTCGGCCCAGAGTCTTCTGGTCATATCAAAACCATCTTTTTCCTGGATATAAAAGAGCACATGATAGTTTGTATAATGATGTCTGTTGGACGACCACATAAAATGTCTGGTCTGTATCCAGCGGGTCAGTGTAGATTCAGTATCCGCCCATTTGGGATAAGTCACCGCACGCATATAGTTAGCATGTCCTTCAAAAAACGGCCCTGCCCAGTCATAACCCGCAAAGGCTCTGCCCTGACCCGGGTTTTCCTGAATCCGCATCATCATCTGTAAGGTATGCGCGTATTCATGACTCAGCGCTCCACCGTCTCTCACAGCCGCCGGATGCACAAACAATGCTCCGATCGTATTGCTGTAGGAGCTCGCATGAGCAAAACCTGTAGTCCGGTCATCGTTTCCCGAAAATGTTCCCAGAATTACGACAACGGTCTTATATCTTCCAAAATTGGTAGAAGGGGCATTATTGATAAATTTCAGATCCTTGATCATTCTGGTGAAAGAAAATTCAAGCGTATCTGCCACAGCCCTGGGATTAAATCTCAGATCTCCGTTATAATTTTCAGGATTGGTTCCTACCAGATCGCCCCAGAAAAGCACGAAGTTTTCTGATTCATACATTCGTGAGTCAGACATTCTGTTGTAATACTCATGCCCCGGGTTATTCCATTCTGTTGGCCTGAAAACTGTTTTCTGGGCCTGGACAGTCAGGCAGATAAAAAAAAGAAGATATAGTATGTTTCTCATAAACGTGTTGCATTATTATAATCACTGCACGTATGAGACATTCGATTTTTGATAAAGTAACGCTTTTTATTATTTTTTTATGAAGGAAAGATCGTTGTACAAATTCATCATACCAGTCCAGTTATCCGGATTGTATGCCGCAGGCTTAATGCACATTGCTGATAAAAACCGTCGCAGTCCGCTTTGAGGAAGCCGTAAATACAAGATGTCCGGCGCCATTTGCATTGAAGCCGGCAGAGTCTGCCGCTCCTGTATTTCATCCTGACAGGATCACCCCATTGGTTTTACAAAAATTGTCAATTTAGCTCTATATTGCGAAAACGCAGGATTTATAGAGCATATGGCAAAAATAAAAATGGGAATGATCGGTGGAGGTCAGGGAGCCTTTATCGGGAATGTACATCGGATGGCTGCCGCCCTTGACGGAAAAATCGAATTGGTGGCAGGCGCTTTCAGCAGCAGGGCTGAGGTATCCGCAGAAACCGGATCAGCGCTGGGACTTGACGCATCGAGAGTCTACGCCGACTACCGGCAGATGCTGACATCAGAGCAAGGGTTTCCTTCCGGCAAGCGGATTGATCTTGTTTCAATTGTCACTCCCAATTATTTACACTTTGAGCCTGTAAAGCTGGCGCTGGAATGCGGTTTTCATGTGATGTGTGAAAAACCGGTCGCTTTCAGCTATGAGGAAGCAAACACATTGCTGCAACTACAGAAACGATACGGCAAAATTGTCGCTCTGACGCACAACTATACGGGTTACCCCATGATTAAAGAAGCCAGAGCGCTCGTACGCTCCGGGAAACTGGGGAAGCTTCGGAAAATTATCGCCGAATATCCGCAAGGCTGGCTCTCCGAACGTATTGAAGCGACCGGACAGAAACAGGCCTATTGGCGAACCAGTCCCGATATGGCAGGCATCAGCTGTTGTGTAGGCGACATCGGTACGCACGCCGAAAATCTGATCGAATATATTACCGGCCTAAGTATTCAATACATTGCTGCAGACGTAAGCACGATAGTAGAAGGCAGGCTGCTGGACGATGATGCCAATATTCTGATACGTATGGAGCAGGGGGTAAAAGGCGTAATCATTGCCAGCCAGATTGCCAACGGGGATGAAAATGAGTTACGAATCCGGATCTATGGTGAAAAGGGCGGCATAGAATGGCTCCAGTCGGAACCCAATACGCTGCTTTACAAAAGCAATTCCGAACCCCGGCAACTGCTTAAGCCGGGAGGCTATGCCTGGCTTTCAGCACAGACTAATAAGCACAGCCGCTTGCCGGGTGGTCATCCCGAAGGATATATCGAATCCATGGCCAACCTGTATCGCAATGTGGCACTGGCAATTGAAGCGGAAAAAGGCGGCAACAGACCGGATCCTGATCTGGATTTTCCAATACTGGAAGATGGCGTACGGGGCATGAAATTTATTGAAGCCGTAATTCACTCCGGGAACAAAAATGCAGCATGGGTAGCGCTTGATGAGGAAAAATTCTCGTGACGTAATGATACGAGATAAAGAGGTCAGCCTCTGAGTTATATTTTTTATTTGTAATCGTACAACTTATACTTAATTTGACAAATCAAACTTCAGGATTTACTATATGAGAACCATCAAAGGTCCCGCCCTGTTCCTGGCTCAGTTTATGGACGATAAGGCTCCCTTCGGCAATCTTAAAAGCAGCTGCCGGTGGGCAGCATCCTTAGGCTATGAAGGTGTTCAGATTCCGAGCTGGGATTCCCGTTGCATGGATCTGAAGCTGGCTGCCGAAAGCAAAACCTATGCAGATGAACTGAATGGTACTGTGAAAGAATGTGGTCTCGAGATCACAGAATTAAGTACTCATCTGCAGGGGCAATTGGTAGCAGTAGCCTCTGTATACGATAAAGGCTTTGATGCATTTGTCCCCGAGAGCCTCAGAAATGCGCCTGCTCAAAGGCAGGAATGGGCCGTACAGCAGCTCCTGTATGCTGCAAAAGCCAGCGAAAATCTTGGTCTCAAAGCACATGCTACCTTTTCGGGCTCGCTTTTATGGCCTTATATATATCCCTGGCCACAGCGTAAAAAAAACGATATCCGGGAAGGTTTCCGGGCTTTGGCAGACATCTGGACACCCATACTGAATACGTTTGATCAATATGGCATTGATGTGTGCTACGAGCTTCATCCCGGCGAAGATCTGCACGATGGTATCAGCTATGAGATGTTCCTTGAAGCATGCGGCAATCACCCCAGAGCCAATATACTCTACGATCCGAGCCATTTTGTATTGCAGCAATTAAACTACCTTGATTTCATTGACTTTTATCACGAAAAAATCAAAATGTTTCATGTCAAGGATGCCGAATTCTATCCGACCGGAAAATCCGGAGTTTATGGTGGATTTCAGGATTGGGCAAACCGTCCGGGCCGGTTTCGTTCGCCGGGTGATGGTCAGGTAGATTTTAAACGGATATTCAGTAAGCTTGCTCAATATGACTATGAGGGCTGGGCTGTTGTAGAATGGGAATGCTGCCTAAAACACCCTGAAACAGGAGCCGAGGAAGGTGCAGCATTTGTAAAAAAGCACATTATAAAAGTGACAGAAAGAAGTTTTGACGATTTTGCCGGATAACCCCAGAGCCATGCATAAAAATATAGCACTGATTGCCCTTTTTGCTCTGCTGGCAGAAGCATGCAGCCAACCCCGTACAGCTGCTGAAGAGCTGCCGCAGGAAAATACCGATGTAAGAACCAGAGGCTATCTGACGATCATGGATATTGAAACCAAAGAGCAAAAGATCGTGTATGAGTCGGATGAGCATTTTGAAGCGCCCAACTGGTCCAAAGACGGAACATATTTAATATTCAACAGCCAGGGCAAAATATACAGGCTCCCTCTGGACAGTCATTCCGGAGCGGAGCTTATCCATACTGATTTTGCTACCCGCTGCAACAACGACCATGTGCTGTCTCCTGATGGCAGTCTGCTGGCTATCAGCCATCATGTGGAAGAGAACAATCTGTCCAAAATATTTATCGTTCCTGTTGAAGGCGGCACTCCTAAGCTCGTTACGCAAAATGGCCCGTCCTATCTTCATGGCTGGTCACCGGATGGCAATACCCTTACTTATTGCGCCGAAAGAAACGGAGAATTTGATATCTATACCATTGATACCAGTGGACAAAATGAAACCCGGCTAACCAACGCCCCGGGGCTGGATGATGGCCCGGAGTACAGTCCGGATCAGCACTATATTTATTTCAACTCCGATCGTACTGACACCATGCAGATATGGCGCATGAAAGCGGATGGCAGCGAGCAGATACGATTAACCGGAGACGGATATGGCGACTGGTTTCCTCATGTCTCTCCCGACAACAAAAAGATCGTTTTTCTGTCTTATGACGCCTCTGTAAAAGGGCATCCGGCCAACAAGCAGGTGAAGCTGCGCATAATGAATGTCGGAGAATACAAGCCCGAGGTACTGACGGAGCTTTTTGGCGGTCAGGGTACAATCAATGTATCCTCCTGGTCTCCCGACAGCAAAAAGATTGCATTTGTACGATATGAAATAATCAACTGACTCAAAACAGGACCAGTGCTTACTTCGTTGTACATTGATTTTTAACCTCTTTTAATCGTTAAAAAAACAGAAGTTTAAAGTTGAAGGCTTAACGATCGCGATGCGGTGGAAGGTCCTGCTGTTGGAAAAGAAACGGAAAGAGAATAGTTGCCGCACAGCGGGTGGTGAAGCCTATTATTGTTTTTTTATATCTCTGACGGGAGGATCGTTAGTTATTTTTCCCAAATCAATTAGTTACCACTCAATCCCCTAATCCTAACGTAAAAAAAATCCGGCACATCAATATACCACTGTTACCTTAATCAGCTTTTTGCCATCATTGATGTTGACAAAATATAAGCCGGGAGCAACTTTGCGATGGGCTCCTGTTCCGTCCCAGCCGCCGGGCAACTGCAACTCAGAGACCACGTTGCCGAATTTATCCGAAATCACGGCACGACCCTGGTAATTGAAATAATATTCATCATCAATACCGTCGCCATCAGCGGTAATAAAAACATTGTCGCACTCTTCCTCGTCAATACGAATCCTGTTACCAATGTTCTTCCGGCAATTGCCGGCCACCCCATAGAGCATATATTCTGATTCACCCAAACCGGAAAAATACCCGTTGGCCAGACGCTGCTCTTCACCGGTATTGACAGAGACCAGCTCGTATTCAAATCCGGAAGGCAACGAATTGGCAGTAGACACGCTGATTCGCCCGCCACTATTTCTGCATGTCTTTGGCATCACCTCAATCAGAAATCCTTCCGCCATGAAGCAGGGGACCACTCTGACAAAAAAGCTGTCCGTCTTAAGCACAAGATCGGGAAAGTCTTCATGAGTAAGCTCGCAATAGTAATAACCGCTGCGCCCCGGAGAGTCTGTAAAAGCTCTGACATAATCGTCCGCTGATTTTCTGATCTCATTGCCCTCAAAATACCAGGTATACGTTACCCGGGCTATATCCTCATCAATTCCTGTTTTAAGATACAAATCACCTGCTTCGCTAACTTCATAAGAACGGCCCGACTGAATCATTTTTTGAGAGGACAAGGGAAAAACCGAAAGATAGTCTTCATACTCCGTCAATTTTATCAGCTCTTTGTAGGTAAAATGATTATCATTTATAAATGCCTGCTGCAATACAGGAAAAGGGGTAAAATCAGGCAATAGCTGAAAATCATTTCTTTCCATTCGTATCGTCTCAATACTGTTATTATCAGCCACCTCAGGAAGCCGGGTCAGCTTATTGCCTGCTACATTGAGAAATTTGAGAACTGTCTGATTACGCAGAGAAGGAATTTCAGTCAGCGCATTGTTTGCTGCAACAAGCTCCCCCATTTTTTTCAATGAGTCCAGTGCAGGCAAGTGCGTAAGCTTGTTGTTGGAAACATTTATTGCCCAGAGCTCCTTCAGCTCAGAAAGTTCCGGCAAAACAGCAAGCTGATTTGATTCAACATATAGCTGAGTTATTTTTTTGTTATCCGAAAGATCGGGCAATGATGCAAGCCTGTTTCTTCTGACACTCAAGGTTTTTAATCCGGACAGTCCGCTCAGCGCCGGCAGAGCAGACAGCTGGTTATCATCCAGAACCATTCGGGTAAGAACGCTGTTAACCGGCAACGCCTCTATGTAGCTTAGCTGGTTTCTGGAGAGATTGAGCTCCGTAATGTTTTCAAAGTATTGTATCCCTTCTACATCCGTGATATTGAAGCCCATGCAGCTGATAGTTCCTGCAAATGTCTTTGCCTCGCTTACAATCAGATCCTGATTGGCATCCATAAGCGAGGGGACTTTGCTTAGCAGACAGGCTTTAAACCTGGCGTCAGGTATTACTACCGTCTGAGCAGAAGCGCTGCTGACAAGCGCCAGCATACACAGCAGAAATACTATATTTTTTTTCACTTTCATGGCATCACTGTAATACTTCCGTTTTGAACGGCACCGTCCTCATAGTTGATAATAAACAGGTAATAGCCGGGAGCCAGACTTCCGGTATTTCCTTCGCCGTACCATTCATACTGCTGATTTTCAAAAATCCTCTTTTCCAGTCGCAGATTCCCCTGCTTGTCAAATATAGTCAAAACCCCGGCCTTTCCATATTCCGGTAGCACAACCGGTCTTCCGCTGACAGGATCCAGATACAGATCCAGACGACAGCGTTCGGCTCTCAGCTCAATATGCTGAACAAATTCGCATTGATGACTATCTCTTACACGAACTGAATAAAAACCGGCTCCAAGATCAGAAAAAATTCCCGTTTCGTTTTCCTCACCGGAAGACAGCTGGAAATGATACGGAGCTGTTCCGCCTTTTACATTCGTCATCCGGATCCGGCCTTCATTTCTGCCCGTGCAGGTATGCTTTACATCGGATCCGGCCGTAATAGTAACATTGACACACTTGTCCGGTTCCGGCAACGGTTCCTTCACTGCTGCCCCATGACCGGTATCAATGCCATATGGATCAGTATTGGCTGAGTTTTCTCCGACATTTCCGGCATCAGATCCGGCTATCGCAGATTCTGTTTTTTGAATTACGGCTGATGTATCCGATTCACTCAATGTATCTCCGGGAAAGAATGTCTTATGCGCCGGAGCGTTTTTCCTCTGCACATTATTAACTGTGACCGGGCTGTTTTTACTTACTTCAGGGCTATCAGAAGCCAGAGTTCTTTCCGGAAGAGTCTCTGGCAATGAATCTGTTTGCGAAACGTGTTTTTCGCTCCCCTTCAGCATCTTTTCTCCCTGCTCCTGCCGGAAATAGTTTTTTCCTGAAAAAACAATGAATGCGATAAGAATCAGCGCCAGCCCGCCTCCGATTATTCCTCCCCTGCGTAATAAATCAGCATTATTCCTGCCGGAATACTCTGCTGCAACCTCCCTGATTACACCTTTTACATCAGCAAGTTTGTTTTCAACAATGACTGAATTTGAAAACTGATAAAACTCCAGCTCTTCTCTCAATGCATTATTGACAAGCAGCTCAGCTTCAAAAGCAGCCAGCTCTTCATGGCTCATTTCTCCATCAAGATAACGCTCAATCAGACCGGTATAATTATCCTGATTATTCATTTTTGTCGTAATTGATCTGCCAGAGCAGGGTTGCTTTTTATTGCTGCTACCATTTTTTCCCGACAGCGTTTGAAATGCATTTTTGTGGCCGCGTCCGAGTTAAACCCCATTCTCAGGGTAATGTCCTCAAACATCAGATTACTGTATATCCTGTAAGTCATCAGCTCTACACACCTGGCTCCTATATAGGACACAAATTGTGTAATCAGGTTCTGACTCTGATTCTCACTACCTTCATTCACCTGACTGAATGTCAACTCCCTGGCCAGCTCTGAGCTTATTTCCGTATTGAAAATCATCTTCTTATCCTTATTTATTTTATTAATCCATCTGTATATGGCCAGCTTATAAATGTACCCATATACCGTATATTTCTCGCTATTAAAAGAATTGTTTGCAACCTGCCTGTAGAAATGCAGTATAGCATCCTGAAAAACGTCATGAGCATCATCAACAATACCATTATTCTTTCGTATGAAATTCTGAACTGTAGGAAGCAACTCCCTGTACAGGTGACTGATGACCTGCTTGTCTTTTTGCTCTCTGATCAGAGCAAGAATGTTGTCCTCTTCAATCTTCATAATTTAAATGTAACCTCATACATATGAAAAGAACAATAAGTAACATATTTTTAAAAAAAATTTCTTCAACTAAGTGACTAAATGCGGGAATTTTATCTTGTATCATATGGCTTTTTTATTCTTATATTCCAATCCCACGGACAAATAAGCGGTTTGTATCCGGATCAGTTCTCTTCCTATTTTTTCAACCCCGCGACAGTCAATCCCGCCTATATCGCACAGGACGGATCGAGTGAAGCAGTTGTCCAGAGTAAGCTACGCAACGGCATTTATAGCGACATATATAGTATCGGTGCATCTGTTCAGAAAACCTTTCATACCAGCAAACAACAATGGCACTCCGGCCGTCTGTTATTTTCAAACGAAAAAGAAGGGCTTTATATTAGCACTCCAAGGTTTTACGGCAATTACAGCATTCGCATTCCAATCAGCAGTGACCTGGATATTCTGGCCGGACTATCATTGGGACTGGTAAACCCCAATATAACTATTCCAACCAGAGCCCTCAGCAGGACGCTGACAGACGGAGCTGCCGGTCTGCTTGTCCGATACGGAAAGTCTTCCCTGGGAGTCAGCTCCAATCATATTTTCAACTCCGGTTATGCCAGTCTGAATCTCAGAAGATATTATACAACACACTTTGAGACCTCTTCAATCGTCAATGCCTCTATTGTATTAAAAGCCTACTGTATATGGCGGTATTTTTCAGACATTCCTTCACAGCTGAACGCAGCTGTATCCGCATTACTAAACGAAAAATTAGAAGCCGGCACAGGGTACCGGTACAGACGGGGAGCATTTCTTTTCTTTTCTCTCACCATTGATCCTGCCAGTCAGCATCCTTTATCGCTCGGAGCTTTATATCAAAGCAGTCTGCTTGACCAATTACCGGGTCTGGGAGAGTCTCTTGAGCTAAGCCTTATCTACAAATACTGATTACGGTTATCAAGGTAGTAGCAGCTACACAAAAGACGCTGGCTGCTGCAACATGAGCGCTAAGCCGCGGGAAGTATACATTTTCTATTGAATAATGAAAGAACAGCTACTAATCAGCCATTTGAAAAAAGCATTCCGGTCCTGCAAATAAAAAACCCATAGGCCGAGGGACCCATGGGTATCAAAAAAAGCACCCTCTACAAAATTTTCCCTATCTGACTGCATTAATCATTGTCACTGGTTATTTCTATCACAAAGAATCTTCTGAGACTGTGTCCATACATTAATCACATACTACAGAGATCAAAAGCACTGCAAGGATTCCGATTTACCTTTATGACTTATTACTTATTCAACATACACAAAAGTAGCTGCCTGCATCAACACAGACTATACCCGATTTTAGGTATATTTGAACCGATTTACCGGTTAACAGACGTAAAGCGGGCAGATCTTTATAGCTCAGGTTTTCCTGAATCCAAAGCTGGTGTTATCCCAAAAGAATCCCATGAGCTGATAAATCAACTCATGGGCAGATAAAAAAATACCCTCTACAAAACTTTTAATTACTGTTACAGAACCTTAACCAGACTGATTACCCTGACCCACAATTCCAGACTAAAAACATATCCTCAACCTGTAGAGAAAGATAGCAGCTGACTGTTCACATAAGAACAGCCAAATAATCAATGAGTCTTTCCCAGTCTCCCATTAAACATGTCTTAACGCAGAACAAAAATAGCACTTATGCCCCGGACAAAGCCATACCTAATATTGGTAGTTTTTTTGCTGTCTGATTATTTATTTAAGATATGATCGTTAAATTTTCTTCTTTTGAATGGATTATTCGGTTTTTCGGGTAAAACGGCTTCATTTGATAAGAAACGCACAGGTACTCCAAGTCAGGCTTATTCCCTTAGCCACCAGAAAAGAAAAAGAATATGTAAAGCAACAAATCCTGAGCTGTAAAAATAAAGACCGTATGCAGAAAGGATAATACAAGAAAATGCCGGACTATTGTCCGGCACAAATCAAACATGAAACAAAAAAGACAGGGGCTATTGCTTTATAATTTTCTTCAGAACTGATCCTGTCTGCAAAAGATACACTCCCGCAGGAAGATGATGAATATTTATCACATGTCCTCTACCATGTAAGAGCGCCTTTCCCATAAGTGTGGTTACCGTCCAGCTGGTATCGCTCCCGGCCGGAAACAAATATACCATTCCACTGCTTGGGACCGGGTATACATCCAGTTTCTGTTCAGTAGCAGCCGGTACTACACTGGTGGGCAGAGCGTCCGGAGCTTCACAATCATCATTGACTCCGACCCAGTCAAGGTACAAACTACCAACAAACGGCTTATCGATACGTTGCCCGAAAGAATTTTCATACGGGAAGCTTTCATATCCCGAATTGATACGAAAGTCAAGAGCTGTGATAGCTGACGAATCCAGGGCCTGCTCATCCCACTGATTGAAGAATAAGCCGGAAAAATCAATTTCAAAATACTGCAATTCGGTTGTCACATCAAGGAGGTTGCGCGCAGAAAGCATTGCACCATCCGTAACAACACCAAGACCATCAATCATGGATACTTTGAGAGAAAGAGTATCCGAAGCTTTTGCCCATAACCGAACAACAGGCTTCTTTACAAAATCCGAAAAATCAACAGCTTCCGCTCCTGAATTCCCTCTGAACGGAATAGTAAACGCATACCATTCATTGGGGTCTGTCTCAGGCACATCAACCCGGAGCATTCCGCCCTGCACGCTCAGGTCATAGTTATTCCAGCCACCCAAATAGGATTCAATTTCAGCATTGTTAAACTCTTCATCCATCAGACACCCAACCTCGTCAAGTACCGATATCTCCATTTCGGTCGTATCATTACTTATACTTCCGCTGACTACCAGACGAACCAGTTTCGTACCTGCGGTTGTGTAGTGTATTTTCACAGGACCTGCACCTGTATATTCCGAAACATACCTCTGCTGATCAACCAGCAGTACCTCTTCACCAAAAGACCAGGTATATGACGCGTTGCTCTCCGTATTTTCGGAAAGGCTGGTAAATACCACCGTCTGATAGATAAGAGCAGGATTCCTGTCTGCCGTGAAACGCGCTCGCGGCATACCGCAAACTCCGGTGGTATATACCTCCACCGACTTCCTGACCGTTGAGGAAAGAATGCTGCATCCGTTTCTGGTAATTTTCACATTAAAGATTCCGGATTGAGATACATGCAGCGTATCGCTGTTCCTTCCTTCAAGTAGCTGACCATCCTGAAACCATTCATACTCATTACCGGGTTCATGCTGAACGTGAATCACCGTTTTTCCCGGTATACAGAAAGACAGTTGCTGATCCGAGACCCATTGGATAGCCGGTACAATACAGCCCGACAGATATATGATAATTTCCCCTCCGTCAGGGATTGCGTTAAACTGTAACATGTCTCCATCCAGCAGAAACGGAACAGTTTCTCCGGCCTGAACAATCTGCAGAATGTTGGTAACTCCTTCCGGCAATCTGACTCTCAGGGTGAGCGCCTGATTATACAACTCATCCGGAAGATCATCGGTCAGCAGAAGTTTCCAGGTATCTCCTTCTTCAAAAGGTGCGGTCAACTCTGTCAGCACAGCAGATTTCTTTTCTTTATGATATTGAATTGCCTGCGCAAAAGTACTTATCCAGAGCTGTCCTTCCCTGCTTTTCACAAGATCCAGCTGTTTCTGTAATTCGTCCTGATGAATCATTGCATACGAATTATCACTGACCTGATCACTAAATACACTGTGGTACAAATACGTCAGCAATCCACCTCCGGACAGAATATTGTCCAGCTGCTGCTCGTACTGCTGTATAGTAACGGTATTGTCCATTGAGAATGTCCTGATTTTGTAGTAATCATCATCTGAAGAAGCAAAATGATAACCATAATTGCCAGATGGCGGCTGCACACCGCGCGCGCCGATATGCCCACTCACACGTACCGAATCAATCACAGCGCTATTGTGGCTTCCAAAAGGATAGGCAAACGTAATGGCCTTTAAGCCCTGTTGCTGATCAATAACCCCCTTGGCACCCCGTATTTCATCCGCTTTATCAGCAGCCGAAAGTGTGGTCAGATCCCTGTGTGTTTTACTATGGTTGGCTATTTCATTGCCATCGGCAGCAGCCTGGGCAACCTGGGACCAGTTGATGGCATTCCAGCTTTGCACAGTCAGAAAGAAGGTAGCATGCATATCTCTGTCGCGCAGCTCGGGAACCACAATGGCAGGATGTCCGGCAGTCCAGTCATCAAATGTAAGGGCTACAGCCGCTTTCTTATTATCCAGCCAATTGGCAATTGAATAATCCAGTCCCTGGGGTTCTTCATTTTCGGTGCACTCAACATTGAGCGAAGTTATAAACTGCGTCAGCTTATTTGCCATTTCCACATGTGTAGTCGCATCAGGATGCCAGTCTTCTCCATACGGAGCAGTCTGAGGATCCATTTCAAAATAATGCACATTCTCCATTCCATCGGAAGTCAGTGTTGTTACCACATCCTTTACATACGATCTGATTCTGGTCCAGTGCTGTGCCCCCACGGGATAGTAATCCGACATCATTACTCCTGTAGCACAGATAATCACTGCATTCGGATGGAGATTTTTGAGCCGCTTCACAAAAGTCACATAGGTACTTTTATACAAATCTGCATCCAGCGCCATTCCCGGATCCTGGGCAAAGTCATTCGTGCCAAGATTAATAACAATTACATTGGGATGTGACTGCGCATGGTTCCAGAGGGCTCCGGCAGAAGCATCCGGAAATATCCGGTCATAGATTTTGGGAAGTGTTCCTTCTGTTGATCCGGTATTGTTTCGGTACATACCTCTGCCCGAATACGCTACGACCCTGTAACTCATACCAAGATTGCGGGCCGTCAGATATCCCCAGGCTTTGTAATTGTTCTCATTGACCGAAGTAAAGCCTGTATTAGGATCTGCCGGAATGCTTACCTCATTGCCATACCCGCAGGTGATCGAATTTCCGATAAATTCGATTTCACAAACAGGCTCATTGCTTACCGGGCGAAGACTCTGTCCTGCCTCCAGTTGCAAACCATGAAATGCTGATCTGCCTACCGAAGCTTCTGTCAGCCTGATCAGTTCCAGCAAATGCCAGCCCGGCTCCAGTCCAGATGCCAGCGCATAGGTATGGGTTCCCGCAAGAGCTTCTATCTTATCCTGCACAACTCCGTCGATCACTACATTATAATAATTTGTAGTAGCGGGTCCATGCGCAGCGAAATCCTGCAAGGTGGCCGAAACGGAAGTCCCGCTAAACTCAGCTCTGATGGTGACCCCTGAAAATTCAAAGGCAGGCGCTTTCGGATTGCTATGATCTACCCTGCCCCAATATATGATATCAGGGTGATCAGCTTCTATCATTACCTGTGCTTTTATTTCCGGAACGAGGAAAAACAGACAGGCCAGAAACAACGAATAATTTTTCATACGTCTTAGGGTTAGTTTTGGACATTTTCTTTCACGAATCTAGATCTGATCTGGCTGATGTCCATAAAAACCCAAGGAAAACCAGCTGTTTACCCTGTCTTCTGAGCTGATTTTTGACCTGTGCTGGGTACTTAGATGACAACTAAGCCCCTTGAAAAAAGCACCTGACTCTGCCTGAAAAAATAACTGAGGGTAGTTAACTGTCAAGCACGATATCTTCCCAGCTTTTTAACTTTATTCCCGCCTTTTTCCGATGCTCGATAGCCTCTCCCACCTTCTGACTAAATTTCAGGCAGGTTTTGTAATTAAGGTCGATCTCCCGGGCCAGCTCACTGACTGAATTCAGATTTTTATCCGAAAACACGATATAAGCGATGTAAAAAGCTTTTTCGATTGGGAATTTAAGCTTATGAAAAATAGTATGGGCAGTAACTGATTCTACAGAACCACATCTGGTACATCGCTGCGAAAGGAAAGAGTCTCCGGCAGCCGCCTTCTCGTTCCCACATTTTTTACAGGTAAAGCCTGAGGGCCACTTTACACCGGCAAGATACTGATAGCAGGCCGATTTGCCGGGAAAAACCTTAAGCATCTCTTCATAGGTCTGATTCGGAGAAAGAATATTCCGGGCTTCTATCGTTTTAATGGTTTTATTCAGCTCCCAGTTTGTTTTATCAAGCTTTCTGTTCCATTCGCTGATTACATCCGCCTGCTCCTTTAACCGGTCATTTGCTTCCAGCAGAGCAATCGTTCTTTCCTGCACCTTTTCTTCCAGCTCGGCATTTACCTTATTCAGAAGCATCTCATTCTTTCTCATCTCCAGTATTACCTTCTGATTCGCACTATTCTCAGCCTCAAGCGCTTTTTCCTTGTCCCGTCGCTCCTTACGCAAACGGGCACTCAAGGCAAATGAAAACATCAGGGTATCCACCGCGATCCCGTAAAAAAGAATAAAATATGCAAGATGATTACCGGGAATCAGGCCATTGTAAAACAAATAGGTAACAACAAATCCGATCATAATGGATGTATAGCCCACCATAAAAATCGTAACTGCTCTGTTGCCCCTCTGAAATACACTGATTGCTGCAAACAGTATCAAAAACAGGATAATAAAGATCAGCGCTTCACTTATCAGCAAGTTGCCGGGAGCATAAGGAGCAAAATTGCTGAAAAAGAGCTGCTGTATGGCAAATAATCCCGCAATGGCCCGGATAAACGTATATAGCCGGGGCATAATTAATTTTACATTAAGAAAATACGTAGTGTAATTAACCAAGGCGATAATAAATACAAGCCGCGCATATTCATCCACAAAATAATTGAGGGCCGGAGTATCAGGCCAGAGCAATGCAAACCCCAGCTGATCCACCCTTAGGCAATCCAGGCCGGCAGCAAATACGAAAAAGATATAATACAGATAGATCCTGTCGCGGGTTGAGAAGTAAAACAGAAGATTATAAAAGATTAACAGAAGAAGAATAAAGTAAAACCCGCCAATAATGAAATAGTATTTATTAGCACTATTGATATAATGGACATATGACTGAACAGAAGTATTCAGTCCCAGATGATGATGTGAATAGTAGGAAAGATAAACGGTATTTTTTCCTTCCTGCAACGGAAGCTCAAAAATCGGAAAACGATTATGAATTTTTCTTTCAAAAAACGGGATGTCGCCTCCGATGGTGTCTGTATAATACAATCTCCCGTTCTGATCTGCTACATAGACACTCAGCTCGTTGGCCCTCTGATTGAAGACCTCTATCAGCCAGCGGTTATCAGCTTCCGGCGCCCGGACCACATCCAGCCTGAGCCACAGATGCGTTGTCCGTAAGGGAGAAAACTTTTCAGGATCGTAGTTAAACACCGAATCGGGTAAGGTAATTACCTCCTCTATGGAGTATCTGCGATCTGTCTGATCCAGAATGCTGAAATCGGAAGCGGAGAAATAGTATACAGGATTGCTGGCAATAGTCACAACAGGCGTTTTCGCATTCAACAGACCTGAATACGCAACCAGCAGAACAAGAAAAAATATCCGGTTATTTGGCAATAGGGCACGACCAGACAGTATAAAGATAAATTTTGCCACGCTCAACTATATTCATAAAAGATCACTTTCTTCCCTAAGTATTCACCCGGCAGATACCAGAAGTTTTTACAACACCCGAACTATGATCATTCTTTGTATATACGAATATTCCCGAAAAAGATTTTCAACCTTTTCAGAGTTTCTGACTTGTATAACGATGCACACTGATTACGTTGACATGTCAGGGAAAATGAACAATTGACTGTTTGCCAAAGAAGCTTTATTTTGTAGAAAAACAATACATATGAACCGGGTATGTCAGCTATTTGATATTGAGAAGCCAATTATTCAGGCCGGAATGGTATGGTGCAGTGGCTGGAAGCTGGCCTCGGCAGTCAGCAATGCAGGTGGTCTTGGTCTTATCGGCGCAGGATCTATGTATCCGGAAGTCCTGAGAACGCATATACAGAAAACTAAAGAAGCCACCACATTACCGTTTGGTGTCAATGTCCCGCTTCTTTACCCGGATATCGATCAGCTTATACATATCCTTATTGACGAACACGTTCCGGCAGTATTTACATCAGCAGGCAATCCTTCGACATGGACCGGTCTCCTCAAAGCGCACGGAATTAAAGTGGTGCATGTTGTTTCAAGTTTGAAATTTGCCCTAAAAGCACAGGATGCCGGAGTTGACGCAGTTGTTGCAGAAGGATTTGAGGCCGGCGGGCACAATGGCCGGGATGAAACAACCACATTCTGCCTGATTCCACTGGTTCGGAAACATACAGATATTCCTCTTATTGCCGCAGGCGGTATTGCTACCGGACGACAGATGCTCGCTGCCATGATACTGGGAGCAGAAGGCGTACAGATAGGCTCCCGTTTTGCCGCCTCAACAGAATCCTCAGCCCATGATAAGTACAAGCAGGCTGTAGTACGTTGTAGCGAGGGTGATACCATTCTTACGCTTAAATCCCTTACGCCGGTACGTCTTATCAAAAATGCCTTCTATGATCAGGTAAAAGCAGCCGAAGCAAAAGGCGCCGGCATAGATGAACTAAGAACTATTCTGCAAAAAGGGCGCGCAAAGAAAGGAATTTTTGAAGGAGATACAGAAGAAGGCGAGCTGGAAACAGGGCAGGTATCCGCATTGATTGAGACCATACAGCCGGCAGCAGAGATTGTTGAGGAAGTATGGCAGGAGTACCAGAGTGTAAAAAAGAGCATGACTGATATCCGGAACTAATGTTAATCTGTATGCCGGTCATTAGTAAAAACTGATGACCGGTATATTCCCTGATACAACTAATAGCACTCTTCAATATTAATCTGTCGGAAAAATTCAATACCCGCTCAGCTGCACACTACGCATAGAGCCGGAACCAAATGCCATGCTCTCAACGGGAAAAGACACTGCATCTTTTTTGTCCCCAAGACCCAGCAGATAAATCAGAGGTATATAGTGATCCTCGGTAGGTATGCTCAGCATCGCGGATTTGCCCAGCGTCTTGTAATTAATAAGCGCCTGATGATCGCCGCTTTCAATAAGCTTTTTTGCCGTCGCGTCAAATTCGAGCGCCCAGTCATACGGTACAGGATTCGGAGTAAACTTTGCCATTCTCAGATTGTGCACAATATTTCCGCTGCCAACGACCAACACTCCTTTGCTTCTGAGATATGACAAATCCCTGGCAAGCTCATAATGGTATTGCATGGGCTTTTGTATATCAATGCTCATCTGAAATACCGGAATATCTGCCAGCGGATACATTTGCGCCAGCACACTCCAGGTTCCATGATCCAGTCCCCAGTCATGATCCTCCCGAACCTGTGTATAATTCACTTTTTGCATCAGCTCCCTGGCAAGCCCGGGCGCTCCTGGTGCAGGATAATCAAACTCGTGCAAAGATCTCGGGAAACCGTAAAAATCATGAATGGTTTTCGGTTTTTCCATCGCCGTTACAAAAGTGCCACGGGTAAGCCAGTGAGCTGAAATACACAAAACAGCCCGGGGCCTGATTCCTTCTCCGAGCTTTTTCCAGGCGCGCGTATCCGGATTATCCTCAAGCGCATTCATCGGATTTCCGTGACCGACAAATAATGCAGGAAGTCTGAGATCAGCATAATCCAGATGCTCCAGAGACCGGGCAAAATTTTTCAGCGGCATAGCCATACTCAATGTTCCTGCTCCCATCAGGTATAAAAATTCCTTACGATTCATTGATTGAATTTACGAAAATTTCATTTACATGTTTAAACATATAAGAAAGATTTTATGTTCCGATGGCCCTTTTGACTTGTAACAGAATTGCCACTCACGTCAACAGCCAAAGCAGACCAAGAAAGAAAAAAACCAAACACAATTTGGTAAACACTGATTTGTAACAGTCTATACACAAAAAAATACATGTTTATACAATAAATTATATGCTTTGAATGTTCAATTATGAAACTTTTTTAATATTTTTGACTTCCTTATATTTCTTCTATAAAAGGAGCCATCTTATGGATAAATATATATTTGAAGGCGATCAGTTTGGGATTTCCAAAAAAGGAATACATTTTTTAAAGAGTCGTTATAATTACGAAACTTTTAATTTTTCAGACATCAAAGAATTAAAAATATATAAGGGCAAAGAAATTAAAAACTGGATTTTGCTGCTTTCGACCGGCATCGTTTTTTTGATCACTTCGCTAAGCTACGAATACACGATTCTGAAAGAACACGTTTTCGGAAATTCCGGAGAACGAATATACATGGAACAGTTTTCCATACCGATCGTTTTTATTCTCATCGGTATATACTGCATTGTTCACTCACTCAAAAATGGTCTGATCATGGAAATCATAACAGATAGCAGCAGCCGGCAGGTCGTTCTGGATAAAAGCAATGAAGACTATGAGCTCGATCAGCTTATAGATTTCATCAAAGAAAAAATTAAGGATAACGATGTTAAAATATCATATCCTGAGCAATAAAGGTAATAGCAGCAGCTCTCACATTCTTAGCAAAAACCAACTTATCACTTTCAGCATTCCGGCAGATTTACCCGAACATTGGCCGCCAATCCGCCCAGAGAGGTTTCTTTATACTTATCGCTCATGTTATCGGCGATTTCCTTCATTGCTCTGATTACATTATCCAGTGTCACAACGGCTTTGTCCGGATTTCCGGCCAGAGCAATCATGGCAGCAGTTACCGCCTTTACCGCTCCCATACTATTGCGTTCAATACAGGGAATCTGAACAAGACCGCCGATCGGGTCACAGGTAAGCCCCAGATGATGCTCCGCAGCTATCTCGGCGGCCATAAGCGCTTGTCCGGGACTACCGCCAAGACATTCCGTAAGAGCCGCAGCGGCCATTGAGGATGAGACTCCTATCTCCGCCTGACATCCCCCGGCTGCTGCTGATATCGTTGCTCCCTGTCTGAAGAATTTTCCTATTTCCGCAGCGGTGAGTAAAAACCGGACAACATCATCTTCTCCCACCTCTCTGCCCGAAAAGCACAGATAATAAATCAAAACCGCAGGCAAAACTCCTGCTGAACCATTGGTTGGAGCCGTTACAATCCGGCCCATTGAGGCATTTACTTCATTCACGGCCATAGCCAGACAGCTTATTCGGGTCAATACTTTACGAAAATCCCGGCCCTCCTTCATAGCTTCCAGCCACTCCCGTGCATCTGCATAATCGTGCTTTCTGATCAGCTGGCGGTTAAGTTCCGCTGCACGCCGCACCACCTGCAAACCTCCGGGCAGAATACCTTCCGTGTGACAACCATCATAGGCAGATTGCAGCATTACTTCCCAGATCTGAAGTAAGCGTTGCCTGATTTCCTCCTCCGAACGGAATACCTTTTCATTTTCCAGCACTACATCCGATATAGACATCCCGGTTTTCCGACAGATTGCAGCAAGTTCGCCAGAATCGGAATAAGGATAAGCCAGTTTTAAATCCGGACAGGCTTTAACAGCTGTCTCATTTTCTTTGCATATAAACCCGCCACCTGTAGAAAAATAAAAAGATTCATATACACTTTCATCACGCAGAACAGCACAAAACTTCATGGCATTGGGATGAAAAGGATGATTTTCTTTCTTTAGAAAATGTATTGACCGGACCGGACTGAATAAAAACTCCCCGCTTGCAGCATGAATCACCCTTTCATTTATCACCATATCTTCATAAATACCTGCGAGACGATCAACCTCCACACCGGAAGGATCCAGCTGCTGCAAGCCAAATGTGAGCGCCTTGTCTGTATAATGCCCTTTGCCTGTCAGGGCCAGAGAGCCGTACAGAAAAATCTCAACCGATACGACATCCGCCAGCAGCTTTTTATGGTACAGCTCATCCATCCAGGCTGAGGCAGCTTTCCATGGACCCAGTGTGTGGGAACTGGAGGGGCCTATTCCTGCCTTCAGAATATCAAATACGCTTGTATAAACGCTCATAGATTAAAAGAAACGGTTTACAGATTTCTGAACCATGAATATATACGAATCCTTTCTACTATAAGTATAAAAAAAAGCATATATCTCCATACCGGCGGTTCCAGCTTAAAGACCGCACCTGTTTCCCCCGGAAGAACAGGTTATTATTGTGCAGATACACCTAAATTACGGCAATCAATACCTATTTTTAATCAAATTCATTATATTCAGCCCTCATTTATAAACGATAGTATCATTCTGTGCTTTTTCCGGTCACAACAGGCTGCCACTGGTACGATCAGACAGACTGCTATCGTACAGAAATACTTAAAACAGAAAGAATAAGGAAACTGCTGCCAGACTTTAGAGCCCTTACCTGAATTCAGGATATTTTGCCAAACAGCAGATTCCATTTTTAGACAGAGGAATAACCATAAAATTAACACGTATGAAGAATCAGATCTGGGCTAAGAAATCGGTAGAGCAATACGAAGCCGACATCAGACATAGTGGCCTGAAACGCTCGCTGGGCAAATGGGAGTTAACCGCTCTTGGCATCGGCGCCATAATCGGGGCCGGTATATTTGTAATGACCGGAATCGGGGCAAAAGAACATGCCGGTCCGGCTCTTGTTCTTTCCTTTGTTGTAGCCGGTCTGGGTTGTGGATTTGCTGCGCTCTGCTATGCGGAGTTTGCATCTTTTCTGCCAGTCGAAGGGTCCGCGTATGCCTATTCATACGCAGCAGTAGGTGAGCTTTTTGCCTGGATTATCGGCTGGGACCTCATTCTGGAATATGCCATGGCCTCTTCTGCAGTAGCAGTAGGCTGGTCCGGCTATGTAGTCAAGTTTCTCAATCTCTTCGACATAAAAATGCCCTTATGGCTGGTCACGGACTACTGGAGCGGCAAGGCTCTCGTAAATAAGCACGAATTAGTCGGTGATCTGGCCCCGCTGACCAGCTCATACTCCAGCTATGATTTTCCTCAGATCGCTGGTATCCCCTTTGCCTTCAACCTCCCTGCTTTTCTTATCATACTGATTGTAACATATGTTTTGGTAAAAGGCATCAAGGAGGCGTCCTCAACCAATAACATAATGGTTTTCATCAAGCTGGGTGTAGTGTTATTTATCATCGTCGTCGGATTTATGTACGTAGAGGCACAAAACTGGGATCCGTTCATTCCGGAAAGAACCTGGATCAAAACAAGCAGCGGACAGGATCAGGAAGCCTATGGCTGGATAGGAATTTTCTCAGGAGCAGCCTATATTTTCTTTGCCTATATCGGATTCGATGCTGTCAGTACCCAAGCCGGGGAAGCTATTAATCCGCAGAAAGACGTTCCAGCCGGAATCATTACCTCTCTGATTATCTGCACCATATTATATATTCTGGTAGCGCTGGTTGTCACCGGCATGGTCAATTATAAAGATATTGATATCGCAGCTCCCATCGCAGCTGCTTTTGGCGACAGAGGACTTTCCTATGCCGTATTCATTATTTCCATCGCGGCAATTGCCGGTCTTACTTCTGTACTGATAGTAATGCTCCTCGGGCAGTCACGTGTTCTTTATGCCATCGCCAAAGACGGACTTTTACCTTCCGGCTTTTTTGCATCCATTCATCCTCGTTTCAAAACTCCATACAAAACTACTATTCTGATTGGTATTATTGTGGCTTTTGTGGCCGCATTCACCCCAATCGATTCCATCGCAAAAATGGTCAATATCGGAACTCTTCTGGCATTTGTAATGGTATGTTCCGCAGTCTGGCTGATGCGTTATAAAGAACCGGCCAGAACACGTCCGTTTAAGGTGCCCTTCATTTCCTTTATTGCTCCGATGGGCATACTATTTAACCTGTTGATGATGGTTTATCTTGGCTGGGAAAACTGGGCTCGTCTGATTGGCTGGCTGGCAATCGGTTTTGTCATCTATTTTATATATGGCAAAAAGCACAGCAAGCTAAGAGCTGGCAAGCAATAGCAATGTCATAGCGGGAAGGATGCAGGGCATTCTTCCCTGAAAATTTCACCCGTTTAGTCAATCCTCTCTGTATTGCTCTGACGGGAAAAAGTTCCGGAATCTTCTGCAGAATAGTATGGTTATACAAGTATTCGCGTTATAAATCAATGCCTCGTTATGAATAGAATACTGATAGTGGAAGATGATCTGATTATCAGCAAAAACATACAGGAAGCCCTTTTATCTGAGCAATTTGATTTAGAGGCAGCGTTTGACGGCATCATGGCAGAGAAGCTCCTCAAAAGAAATTCCTATGATTGCATTGTCATGGACATTAATCTGCCCCATATCAATGGTTATGAGTTGTGCAGAATGTTCCGGCAATATAATACCACTACCCCTATACTTTTCCTGACTGCCTTTGATGAACTGGAAGATAAAGTGCAGGGCTACGACAGCGGAGCAGATGATTACCTGACCAAGCCGTTTTTCATGAAAGAACTGATTCTGAGAATCAATTCTCTGATCAAAAGAAGCAGACAGCTCTCGAAGCAGGATGAAAGCGAAGTATTGGTATTTGAGGATATCGTGATCAATCAGCGTACAAAAAATGTCCGCAGAAACAACAAGGAGCTTGAACTGACTCCCCGCGAATTTCAGATATTGCTGAAGCTTGTACGGGCACAGGGAGAGCTGGTACTAAAAAAAGAGCTTATCCGCGAAATATGGGGAAGCTCCTTCGATACCAACACAAATACAATAGAAGTGTATATTAATTTTCTGCGAAACAAGGTAGACAAACCATTCGATGTTCCATTGATCAAAACAAAAATCGGATACGGGTACTATCTCGAAAATGACAAATGAAAATCAATAAAAAAATAAGCCTTTATTTTTCCGGTTTTATCATACCAACTATCGGGGTTATTTTTATTCTTATCTACAATCTGTTTTACGAATACCGTGAAGAGGAATTTCAAAAGCAGCAAAAAAAGAAAATTACCAGCACGCTGCGCTTTCTGACCGAAATCAAACAGATCGACGATAACCTGATCCATGCCATGGACAGTCTTACCATACATGATTTCTACGATGAAAAGCTACTGATTTACAATGAACGAAAGGAACTCATCTATTCAAGTATCGACGACACGCCTATCCCTGTTGCCCAGAGAATTCTGAATGAGCTTTCTTTCAACAAACAATGGATTGAGACCAAAGATGATCTGTATGATGTAATCGGAGTCTATGTACAAAACAGGGGTAACGAGTATTACGGTATAAGCAAAGCGTATGATAACTTTGGTTATTCAAAGATGAACTTTCTGAAGTATACCCTGGCCGCTTCTTTCTTCATCATCTCACTGTTGATCATAGCAATAGCATATTATCTCTCCAATAAAATCAGCTATTCGATCATCGACATCACCAATCAGATAAGAAAATATGATTTCGAAGGCGCTTATAAACCTATCCGTACCAGAAAAAGCAACGATGAAATAGCTATTCTGACCAACTGGTTTAACCAGCTGCTTGAACGGATGTACAATGCTTTTTCATTCCAGAAACACGCTATACACCATATATCGCACGAACTGAAAACTCCGATTGCCATACTTGTATCCAATCTTGAGCGGATCGAAAAAGAAACCGATGTCAATACCATCCTGACCTTAATCAAAGATCAGAAAGAAGATACCAAAAATCTGGGGGATATCGTCAATGCCCTGCTGGAAATATCCAAGACAGACGCCGAAAACATGACGAAAACCAGTCCGGTTCGCATTGATGATCTGATATATGATATTGCTGATGAGCTCCGGATATTAAATAAAGGTTTCCATTTCGAGGTATCCATCAAAGGAGATATCGTAGAAGAAAAAGATCTTATAGTTATGGCAAACTATCGTTTGCTGAAAGCAGCTATCATGAATCTGGCAGTCAATTGTGTTCAGTATAGCATCGACCAGCATGCAAGAATTGCCATAACTTTCTGCAAACAGATGATCAATCTGGAATTTATCAATCACGGACCTGTCATAAGCGAAACCGAAAAGCAATACCTGTTTCAGCATTTTTTCAGAGGAAGCAACAGCACCGGCAAACGAGGCTTCGGGCTTGGGCTTGTACTCATTAATAAAATAATCGGCTTACACCGGGGTACTATCCGATATGTTAACCCCGACGCGAACACTAATATATTCATAATTAATCTCCCTTTAAGCTAAAATTTATCTGTTTTAAGGTTTTTTTAAGGCGCTTTCTGTGTAATTGGGTTAATAGATCTATTACCGAAAATCAGATTAATGAAAGGAATTGTGTTGCTTTGTTGCCTGTTCGCAGGTATAGCACATTGCCGCCTTCTGAGCGCTCAGGATACACTCAGACTCAATCGTCAACAATGTGAAAATATTTTCCTGAAAGAAAACCTCCTTCTTATTGCCGAACGACTGAATGTTGACCGGGCTCAGGCATTACACCTTCAGGCAAGGTTATGGCCTAATCCGACTTTTACACTTGATCAGGTCAACTTCTGGGCTACTCCGGGCCAGCTCGAAGGAATGGATGGTGTGCCCCCGCTCTTTGGAAAGTTTGGCCGCAATCAGGAGTTCTGTTCAGAACTTGAGCAGTTAATACTCACCGCCCACAAACGAAAAAAGCTGATGGCCATCGAGCAGGTATCTGTCGATATGGCCGGCGAATATTTTGAGGAGCTCCTCCGGAACTTAAAGATAGAGTTTCGCAAATCCGTTACAGAGCTTCAATATCTGCAACGGTACCGAGACATTTATACAGATGAAGTAAGCTCACTGCAAACCCTGATCAGAGCATACTCCAATCAGGTTGATCAGGGCAATATCGGACAGGGAGAATACATACGTCTGAGAGCTCTGCTGATGGAAATAAATAAAGAGATAAATAATGTAACCAAAGAAATAAACCTGGTCCAGAGAGCGCTTAAAACCCTTATGCGTCTGAATCCTGCTGCCATACTGATCGTAGAGGAAACCGATTATGTACCGGATGTGAGCATGATTCGCTCGCTCAACCTGAATAATCTGCTGGATCAGGCACGTGAAAACCGCCCGGATCTGAAAATAGCACAGCTGGAAGAAAACTACCACAACCGTGTCTGGGAATATGAAAAAGCACAGCGTACGCCCAATGTTACTCTCAAAGCAGCCTATGACCGCGGCGGAAATGCCATGCTCAATTTTGTCGGTTTCGGATTTTCCATGGATCTGCCCTTTTTTAACCGGAATCAGGGCAATATAAAACATGCCCGGATAGGCATTGAGCAGGCTAAAATCATGAAGGAGCAGCAGCAATTGACCGTTCAGAACAGCGTCACGCTGGCATACCAGAATCTCTTTGCCTCACTCTCTTTTATGGAAACCATTGACCCCGGGTATGAGGCCAATCTTGACAAGCTTCTGCAGAGCTATACCAGAAATTTTGCATCCCGGAACATCAGCATGCTCGAATACATTGATTTCCTGAATGCTTACCTGGACAATAAAAAAATCATTATCGAATCGGGCAAAGACGTTAATAACAACTTTGAAGAACTGCAATACGAGATTGGCAAAGATCTCAACTGACAGAAGAACATCAAAAAGCATTTACGCCAAAACACTAGCGAGATACAAAAACAATGAAAACATACAATAAACTGGGTGCCCTGCTCTTACTGACCACGCTTTCGGCCTGTCAGCAACAGGCAAAACCGGAAGAACAGGAGAAAGCCGAAAAAAAACATTATTGTATTGATAAAATATTCAAACAGCGGATACGCTTTGACTCCTGTACAATCAGGCCGGTTAGCGAGGGGATTCCTCTTACCGGCATTGTTGAAAGCAATCCTGATAAGGTAATCAGTTTTCTGAGCCTTGTTAACGGCATCATTGCCAATACCTATTTCGCACTTGGTGATAAAGTTGTCAAAGGACAATTGCTCGCCGAGCTGAGGAGCTCCGAGCTTAGCACACTGCAATCGGAGCAGAAAACACTGGAATCCCAGATTCGTGTGACCGAACGAAAAATGCAATCGGTAAAATCCATGTTTGAAGACGGCATTGCCTCTCAGAAAGATCTTCTCGAAGCTGAAAGTGAGCTAACCATTACTAAAGTTCAGCTTGAAAAAGTCAATTCGATACTTTCACTGTACAGCGCCAGCTCCGATCGTGGAGTTTTTCAGATCAAAGCACCTGCATCCGGGATTATAACCGCCAAAAATATTACTCCGGGTATGCAGATTTCCGGTGAGAGCGCACCTCTCTTTACCATTTCCGACCTTAGTGAAGTATGGGTGCTGCTCAATATATACGCAGGCAATGTTGCCCGGATAGAGCCCGGCCTCGAAGTAGAAATCAAAACACTTTCGTATCCTGATCAGGTATTCAGGGGAAAAATCGGAGCGCTCTCTCAGGTATTTGACAGCGAAGAACGGGTAATGAAAGCCCGGGTGGTAATGAAAAACAGCGAATATAAGCTAAAGCCAGGCATGCTCACAGATGTCACTGCCTTAAGGCATCAGAATACCCAGGCAATTGCCATTCCTACCAGTGCGCTCATTTTTGATGACAATCACAACTTTGTAGTAATCTATAAAGATGACTGCAATCTGGAAGTAAGACCGGTTGAAATTCTTACCAAAAGCAACGGAACTGCATTTATTTCCAGTGGTCTTAATGAAAACGAACAGGTAATATCCAGAAATCAGCTGCTCATTTACGAGCAAATCAAAAGTGTTCATAACAATTAAAGCATATGCAAAAGTTTATTCAGTGCATAGTAGCGTTTTCATTAAAGAATTCAATTATTGTATTCTTTCTTACCGCACTTCTGCTCATCGCCGGAGTAGTCAGCTATATTCATACCCCCATTGAAGCTTTTCCTGATGTGACCAACACCAGAGCAAGAATTATTACTCAATGGCCGGGGCGGAGCGCAGAAGAAGTCGAAAAGTTTGTTACGCTTCCGATATCCAAGGTAGTCAATACCATTCCCCGCAAATCGCAGGTACGCTCCATCTCCCTGTTCGGGCTTTCTGTTGTTACAGTCATTTTTGAAGATGACATAGATGACTTCTATGCCCAGCAGTACGCAGCCAACCGTCTTCAGGGAGTAGATTTGCCGGCCGGAGCTGATGCCGCTATTGAGCCACCCTACGGAGCTACCGGAGAAATCTTCCGCTATGTTGTCAAAAGCGATCGTCCGATCAAAGAAATAACAGCCATTCATGACTGGGTGATTGAACGCGAGCTGGTTTCCGTACCGGGAGTAGCTGATGTTGTAAGCTTTGGCGGTGAAGAAAAAATATATGAAATAAAAATCAATCCCACCGAGCTGGCTAATTATGACCTTTCGCCATTAGAGGTTTTTGAGGCTGTTTCAAAGAGTAATATCAATGTTGGTGGTGACATCATTGATCAGGGAAGCCAGGCTTATGTGGTACGTGGTGTTGGTCTGCTCGAAAGACTTGAGGATATTGAAAACATACTGATCGAAGTCAGAGGATCAACCCCGATTATGGTAAAGCACGTGGCCGAAGTCAAAATAGGAGCCAAACCACGTCTGGGCCATGTCGGCCTGCAGGATGATGAAGATCTGGTCGAAGGCATTGTCATCATGCTTCGCGGCGAAAATCCGGGTGAAGTGATCGGACGGCTCAAGGAACGAATCGCTGATCTCAACAACCGGATTCTTCCCAATGATGTCAAAATCGAGCCATTTATCGACCGTACGGAACTGGTTGATGCAACTGTAAATACCGTCACTAAAAACATCATTGAGGGTGTATTTCTCGTCTCCGTTATTGTTTTTATCTTCCTTTTCAACTGGCGCACTACGGTCATTGTAGCATCCGTTATACCCCTTTCTTTCCTTTTTGCCATTGTAATGCTCCGTATTCAGGGGTTGCCAGCCAATCTGATTTCCATGGGCGCTATTGACTTTGGTTTGCTGCTGGAAGGAACCCTCGTAATCGTAGAAACAGTATTCGTTGCCATGGAGAAGCGTGCTCATCAGCTCGGGATGAAAAAATTCAACTCCATCAGCAAGCTTGGATTAATCAAGAAAAGCGCCGGCAGCGTAGCATCCTATATCGTTTTTGCCCAGATTATTCTTATAGTCGCGCTCCTTCCTATATTCTCTTTCCAAAAAGTAGAAGGGAAAATGTTTTCACCGCTTGCCTTCACCCTGGGCTATGCGCTGCTTGGTTCGTTATTATTTAGCATTACTTATGTACCAGCCATGTGCAAGGTGATGCTGACAAAAAATATAAAAGAAAGAGAAAATGTGATCGCCCGCTTCTTTCGGACCAATCTGTTCCGTCTTTTTCTCTGGAGCAATAAAAACCGGAAAATCACTGTATATGGATTCCTTATATTATTAATGGCATGTATCGTCCAGTTTCTGTTTTACGGATCAGAGTTTATCCCCAAACTAAACGAAGGAGCCATTTATGTAAGAGCAACACTTCCCAACAGTATCAATCTTGAAGAATCCGTAAGGCTTGGCAAGGAAATGAAAGCAAAGCTCAGAGAGTTTGACGAGGTTAAGTTTGTTCTGAATCAGACGGGAAGGCCCAATGATGGTACAGATCCTACCGGTTTCTTCAATATCGAATTTCACATACAGCTCTATCCGGAAAAAGAATGGAAACGTACGATCAGAAAAGATGATCTGCTGGACGAAATGCGTAAGAAGCTGGAAATCTATCCCGGTATTATTTTCGGATTCAGTCAGCCCATTCAGGATAACGTAGAAGAATATGTGGCCGGAGTGAAAAGCTCACTGGTGGTTAAAATATTCGGGGATGATCTTTTTGAGCTTGAAGAGTATGCCGATCAGGTCGCTCATGTACTAAGAGATGTTGAAGGAATCGAGGACCTGAATGTATATCGGAATATTGGTCTTCCTGAGCTGCGCATACAACTGCATGATCACAAATTGTCCCGTTACGCAGTAGATATCGCCGATGCACAGGCAGTAATCGAAATGGCCATCGGGGGCAGGGCTGCTACCAAATTTTATGAAAACGAGCGAATGTTTGATGTACGTCTGCGCTTTTCGAAAGAATACAGGGATACCGATATCAAAATTGGAGAAATTCTCATACCTACCAAAGACGGAAAGCGGGTACCTTTGAAAGAGATTGCTACTATTGGCTTTCACACAGGCCCTACCTTTATCTACCGGGAAGGGAGCAGTCGTTATATAGCGGTCGGATTCAGCATAGAAGGCCGGGATCTGGGCAGCACGATCGCTGAAGCCAGAGAAAAGGTAAACGCGCGTGTAAAGCTTCCGGAAAACACCAAAATGGAATGGGCAGGCGAGTTCGAGAGTAAGGAAAGGGCCGGGCGGCAGCTCGCCGTAATCGTACCTGCCGTGCTTCTTCTCATCCTGTTCCTGCTCTACTTTAATTTTGGCACGGTCAAAGATACGCTGATTGCTGCCAGCACCATTCCTTTTGCTTTTATTGGAGGCTTTATCTCTCTCTGGGCAACACAAACCATATTCGGTATCTCTGCTGGTATTGGTTTCATCATCCTGTTTGGAGTAAATACCATCAACAGCATCATCCTGATCGCTGTCATGCGAGACAATCTGCAACATCGCATGTCTCTGAGTGAGGCTGTTTCCAACGGAGTTTACAGCAGAATCAGACCCATTGTCATGATTGCCCTTATGGGATCGATGGGATTGTTACCTGCTGCTTTATCTACAGGCATGGGCTCAGAAATACAAAAACCTTTGGCTATTATGATTGTAGGTGGCCTTCTGATCTGTATGATTCTTTCACTTACAGTATTGCCCCAGGTCTTCTATCTGGCCTATCGCCGAAAAAAATAGAATAGTATATTGTTTTTATTGTTGTTTATAGATGTTTTAGATTTGAGTGTTCCGAACGTATGTTCGGAACACTCTCATTTTTTTATGACAGTTTACACCTTATCTCTTTCCAGAATCATTGAGGTGGCCAGCCATGCGGAAACAACTGCCCCTCCCACATGTTCCCCGGGCGGATATACACTGTTTCCGATATAATAAATATCCTCTTCCGGATCATATACCGGTGGTTTTTCAAAACCCTCCGGCAACACATATCTGGAATGCTGACTGGAAATACCATAAAGACTCCGGAATGTATCCGGAGAAACAAACTTTTTGTACAATACAGCATTTCCAAATCCGGGTATACGTTCTTCAATACTTCCGAAAATATATTCTATCATATGTTGCTGAGTCCCTTCATCAAAATGTGTATATCCCCTGGGTCCCATAAAATAAATATTAACCGTATAATAATCTTCCTTTTCACTCAGCAGGCTTCGTACTATATGAAAACCAAATGCCTCCGGCAATATACCCTGGTCCAGCGTACCGAGCCAGTTTTTCACCCCGGCAGGCATAATAGTAAACGTATTGATTTCCTTAGGAAAAACCAGCCTTTTACTAAGAGCAACATACAGCATGTTAATATGTAACAATTGCTTACAGTTTTCAGGATACAAATGCCATCGGGGTACACTGCTGATCACATTATCCGCCTGCCAGGTACCATCTGTCGTATACACTTCCTTCTGTCTCCCGTTTCTTTCTGTTTTGAGTACCCGTGTATTGTAGATGATCTTACCTCCCCGGTCAGTAAATGTCTTCACCATAGCCTCCGTAATGGCCCCCGGCCCGCCAACCGGTACTATCGCTTTTTCATAGCCATAATTATATCTGTTTGAAAAATTCTCACGCAATGCCTGCAGCAGCACATCGCCCGGGGCCATGGCAAGTGCATACGATAAGACTGCAATCAGATCTTTAAACCCGGAAGACTTCAGGTTATGATCAATCAATTCTTCCAGATTAGCATATCGGTTCTTACGGATTGAGTATATGGCCCGCAAAAGATCAGGCGCATAAGGCAACAGACGAAATAAGCCCCGAGCGCTCGCCGGGTTTAACAGTAAGTTCCCGACACAAAAAACCTGCCTGGCCGGCAGAAATTTCACAGGCACTTCCAGCATCTGCAGAATTTTTCCAAACCCTGACCCGAAATCATTACAGGCGGTAGCAAACTCGTAGCCATCGATATAGCTGCTTCTGCAAAGCCCTCCTGCTTTCTGATTTTGTTCGATGATCAGTACATCTTTTCCTTCTTTTTGTAGTCGGAGACCTGCTGTAAGTCCAGCCAGTCCTGCTCCTGCCACAATAACAGAATGTGTTTGTTTCATAATGGTGAATACTATTAAAAAATTATAATTAACTAATTGAAATACAAAATATTACAACACCACAACAAAATTATACATTCAAAAAAAACATCCATAGCAATGTTGTATAAACGAAAGTCATTTACTACAAATTAAAAGTAGAGGATAAGGAGTGTTAGTAAATAACTATGAACAATTTACAAAAAAGTAGCTAAAAGAAAAACAGTTACAGCCGCCAGATAATCATTACCATGGGAATCTTCCCGGTAATATGCCATCTCCTGATAATTTCATATTCCAATCATTATGCTCCGAAAGTCGTCGTGATAAAGAATCGGTCTGGCCGGTATAGTATCGGTCCAGACGGGCTGAATACAATATATAAACACAGTACATATTTCCTTTAGCTGATAAATAAAAAACAAAGCCTCCGAAATTGCTTCCGAAGGCTTTCAACTGCTCCCCCTCTTGGGCTCGAACCAACCCCGACCATTCGGGGCATGATTAACAGGAAAAATAAGAGAACCGTAAATCTCTCAGCAAAGCCGAATCAGCTTTTAAACGCTCTATATAAGCCCTGCTTTTCATTTGCTTGATCCGCCGCTCAATACGAACAGCGTGAAGCCTGCTTTCACAATTAATTGATAAATACAATGCCCAAGGCCGCCTCCCCTGGTACTTCCCTTATTATTCCAATCATTATGCTCCGAAAGTCGTCGTGATAAAGAATCGGTCTGGCCGGTATAGTATCGGTCCAGACGGGCTGAATACAATATATAAACACAGTACATATTTCCTTTAGCCGATAAATAAAAAAACAAAAGCCTCCGAAATTGCTTCCGAAGGCTTTCAACTGCTCCCCCTCTTGGGCTCGAACCAAGGACCCCATGATTAACAGTCATATAATTATATTTGTATGTTTTTATTATTTTTTATTATAATATTTATTATCTGAAACTTATACCAATTAACGTTTATATTTACTTTGTAAAATCTATATTATTTTATATAATTTGTGTGCAAATTTTGTGCAAATGAAAAAGGAATACACAATATCAATGTACCTGGATACCAGAAGAGCTAAGGCTAATGGAAAATACCCGGTAAAACTTAGAGTATACTCAAGCCTTTTAAAAGACCGGAAACTATACCCAACGGTATTTGAATTAACAGAAGTTGAGTTTAAAAATAGTTGGGAAACGGCAAAACCCAAATCTGAATTCAGGGATTTAAGAAACAAAATGATTCTTGTTGAACAAAAGGCTATTGAAGCTGCGGAGAAAGCAACTCCTTTTTCGTATGAAAAATTTGAAAAATACTTGTTTCAGAAGTCCGGAGACAGCACTAATGTTCTTTACCATTTTAATGAATCAATTGCAACCTTAGAAAGCAATGAGCAATATAATACTGCTGAATCTTACAGATCTTGTATTACCTCATTGTCTGAATTTACTAAGTCTATTAAGAAAGATTTTGCTAAAATATCTTTTTTTGAAATCACCCCCGATTTTCTTAATAAATATGAACATTTTATGCTGTCAAAAGGCAGAAGTATAACAACAATAGGGATATACCTGAGACCTTTGCGCGCAATATTCAACAAAGCGATTGCAGAAAATGAAATAAACACTGATTTATATCCATTCGGAATACGGAAATATCAAATACCAGCTTCATCTAAGGTAAAAAAAGCACTCACAAGAGAACAGCTAAAAGCCTTATTTAATGCCGATCCCAAGACCCCGGAGCAAGAGAAAGCAAAAGATTTTTTCTTTTTCTCATACTCTTGCAATGGAATGAATATGAAAGACATTCTTTTGCTCAGGAATAAAGATATTGAAAATGACAGATTTGAATTTTTCAGAGCCAAAACGAAACGTACATCAAAAAAGAATCTAAAGAGTATTACTATTTACCTTAATGAGTTCTCAAAATCTGTAATAGACAAATACAGAGGAACAAGACGTGGGTCAGATGATTTTGTGTTTCCAATACTTGAAAGCTGCAATGATGCAAAAGAACAGCAAGTAAAAATTAAAAACTTCACAAGATTTGTTAATCAGCACATTGGTAAAGTATGCAAGGATAATAATTTACCTGAAGCATCAACCTATTGGGCAAGACACTCCTTTGCAACCAACGCGATCCGAAGCGGGGCCAGTATGGAGTTCATCCAGGAAAGCCTTGGGCACGGCAACCTTTCGACCACGCAAAACTATTTTGCCGGATTTGATGATGAAGCAAAAAAGGGGTTTTCTGAAAACATTATGAACTTTGATTAAAAGTTACTTTTTAAAAAAAGCAACAATAACAGCACATATAGCAACTACAATCACTGCAACGGGCCACAGGTCCAGTGGTAATTCTACAGGTCTTTCCGGACATGGAACGGTTTTTTCATACAGTACCGGTATTGTGTCTATAATTCTAATTGTATCCGGCTTTGTCCTGGCGTTCAACATTAGTCTATTTAGACTGTCTATCCAGAATTCAAGGATAAAATTGCTATCCGCAATTATTGCGTTGCTGTCCGGCACTTGTGTTGTAATATCCTTTTCCGGAACCAGGATATTCTTCTCTATACGGATGTATATAGTATCTCGAACCGTAACGGAATCTGTTTTGAACAGCTTAGGGTGCTGGGCTTTCAACCGTGCATATTTCCGGAGTGCGGCTTTTTCGGTATTACAGGAAAAAAAAATGATAGAAAAGATGACCAGATATTTCATATTGCTAAATATTTTAGTATATTTAAATCTCCTTACATCGGTCAAACTTTAAGGATTCATTCAAAAGCCTTCTGATTATTCGGAAGGCTTTTCTTTTTTGTAGTTCTTTGCAACAAGTCCTATAACCGCCAGAATCCCCAATATTCCTTTAATCCAATCTGGTATTATCTGGGAATTTGAAAAGAAAGCGTAAGCTTCATAAACGCTTATAAGCAGGCCATATACAACAGGCCAGTACTTATATATAATCTTCCGGATTGACATAATTGCCTTTAATTTTTAACCCCCAATGCAAGTGCGGACCTGTGCCGACTCCTGTATTACCACAATCAGCGATCCGCTGCCCTCTGGCCAATTGGTCTCCCTTTTTAACATGCACTTTATCCAAGTGGCACATTCTGCTTTCAACGCCGCCATGCTGCGTAATGAGGGTAAGACCGCCCTTTTCTGTTGTGTATACATCAGTCACGATTCCAACATCAGGTGAGTATATTGGTTCTCCAATCGGACCTGCAATATCAATCCCGTTATGGAATGTTTTTTTTCTTGTTACCGGATGAATTCTATCCCCAAATTTACTGGTTATTCTACCAGATAAAGGCATTAGTAATTTCATATTGTTCCTTTTTTAAAGTACCTGATTATCTTAATAATTGATATAGCTGCACCAGCAGACAGCGACAATATTGTTACAATTTTCAGCACAATAGACAAAGCCAAATCAAATTGCTGAATAGACATTGCCGTTATGCCAGAAGTGATGCCAATTCCATATATTTTTACAAGGAAAGCATCTGTAAATTCATTTTTCATATGTCCAATCTGGATGATTTTTCTATATATCTCTTCCTAAGTGTAACTAATCCCGCGCTAGAGGCAACAGAAAACACACCTATTGAGACGCTTCCGCCCGCAGATATACTAGTTTCTATAGCTTGCGCTACCGAGCTAAATGAGGATCCTGTATTACCTGCTAATATTCTACCCATAATATGTATCATACCACTATCAACATACATATCAATATTAACAGTATACTGAACATTTCCCCCGCCCCCAGGCAAAGGGATGCCAAGCATATTGGTCGAATTATATTTTATAAGCAAATCGCCCGTTCCTACTCCAAGTGTTCCTTGGAATATAAATTGATATACATCATTTTCTTCTACCTGAATCGTATAAGAAACTAAGATCTGTTCAGTAGTAAGTGTATTAGATACTTTAGTATAATTTCGGACATAAATCTCTCCTTCCAGTTTACTATCTAATTCATTTTGAAGTCCTGTGATATCACTTACTTCATGAGTATGAATTAAATTAGCTTTACCTTCTAATAAGGTAGTAATCTGGCCTAATGTAGTAGCCTGATTTGCATCCACAGCATCTCCTATTCTAATTCTGTGGCCGGTATCTCTTTGCACAAGTGATTGAGAACTAGGTGCATTACCATAACTTAGACCTTGATTAAGCCAATCCCCACTCGAAGTCCTTGCCGGGATTCTGCCGGCTGCAAATGTAAGACCTAAATCTTCAGGCGTGACTGATTCCAACTTACTATCTAACTCATCCTGTAAACCATTTACATCCTCTATTTCATGAGTGTGGATAGTATTCGCTTTTCCTTCAAGTAAACCATTTACTTGTCCTAAATTAGGAACTTGTAAATCCAATACAGCTGTATTAGCATGTAGCCTGCCGTTTATATCAAACTGAACCAGTGATAACCCCATTGGAGTTATGTCTACTCTTCTTCCATTTCCAAAGAATATTCCATTATTAACAATAGGAACCCTATTACTATTCTGGACAATAGAGATACCTACATCCGCAGGGGTAACAGCTTCTAATTTATCCTCTAAGGCAGAATCAATAGCCCCCAGCTCCGCAGCAAGAGACACGTTATCTCTGGCATTACCCGCTATTTCACTAAATGCGGATGCGCCAGTTCCACCCCCGGGAACCCAAGATACATCACTTTGATCCCAGATGTATTTTATCGCGTCAGTTCCAACCCCAGCGTCAACAATAGCATAATCACCCGGATTAGCAGTAGCGTGCGCTGATTCAAGTGCTGACAATGACGGATAATCACCTAAATAATAGTTTGACAGTCCGGCTAACTTTATCTTTTCAGCCGTTGTAAAACTCTCCTGAGACAGACCCATTCCCGCCACTACATCAACTTTAGCACTCAGGAACCCTTCGATTTCCGCTATAGTATAATAGCTTTCCAAATCAGACAGGAACGCAAACGCTTCTTTCACGGTTGTGAAAAAGTACAACCGACCATCCGTTGCGTGCTCAAATTCTCCTTCAGCCAGCTGTGAACGGTTAACAGAGTTCTTCCGGAGCCGGAAAGCTGCAATAGAAGCGTTTCCTGCCTGAATATCGAGCCGAGCTGTTGGGTTTATGTGACCGCCTATAGCAATCCTTCCCCAGCCATTTGAACCGGTTGAGGGATTGCCACCCTGAAGAAAGAACGGAGCCAATACAGTTCGAACTCCTAAAACCATGGAATTAGATGTATTGTTGGTAAGTTTGCTACTCTCACTAACCCCCTGACCCAAGGCGTAGACTCGTACCCCGCTTTGAGCTATATGTATTCCAAATGACCCCAAAAAGCCATTGTTACTATATCCGGATGGTGTCCATGTTGTCGGCGCATGATCAATATAAGCACCAACGGCAACAGAGAACGCAGCGTTATTAATGCTTTGTCCAACAGAGATAGACTGAGGTGCTTTTACTGCATTAATGTAATGACCATGCAGAATAGCCCAATTCGTCCATTCTACAATGTTTTGATACCCGGAAACAATATTACCTTTAGAATTCAAAAGAGAGTGATAGAGGCCAGATATAGTGTTATAGCTGGATAAATTATCAAACAGTGAAGACGGGCCGGTGGTAGTATCTTCATTTGATTCAATTTGATTCCAATTACCAGCTATGCTATTAAAACCACCATTCGAATTATCAACATTGTTATTGCCAACTACACTTCCATTCAGACCTTCTCTATGTGTATTATTAATACCTAAATCAATATACAGTCGCGCAAATGTAGCTTCACCTGTAACAAGCTTACCAGGATCAACCCTAACAACATTAAGCTGAACAGTATTTTCATTGATGAATGAAAATTCATGAAGCATGATGTTTTTTGAATCCACATATCCTTTACTCGCAGCAGCATTATCTTCTTCCGGATCCTGATCAGGAAGAACCGGGAATGATTCAAAGGTCTTTATGCCTTCAATTGTTTCATCCCCGGTTGTCTTTACATAGTCATTTTCATTGATATTTTGTCCGGCTATCAACTGAAATACGTTGCTTCTATAGATGAGAAGAACAACGCCCTGCAGATCGTTTGCGGACACATCTTCTCCATTTGCTCTTTTAATAGCTTTCTGGCCAAGTCCATTAATATCAATTGTCGCTGGCCCGGTATTGGATGTAGGAAAATTGACCTTGTAAACAACTCCCTCAACATATGCCGTAATAGGCTGCACATATGCAGCTATATAACTGTTCGCTGGTCCTGATGCGGATATTGTTTCAACAAGTTGCGGGGAATCATCCTTGTTAATGTAGGATGTTGCAATATTGTTAAAGACTTCCCTTGCATCGACCGCGCGCGTGTCCGCATTACCGGACCTGATTTTATCTATAACTAAATTAAGGATATCAGCTATTTTCATAATAATACCCCTCGTTTGAATCTCCTAACTTTATTTTCGTCTCGTATCCTTCCAGAAGTGCCGGCGTGATTAAGCTCACGCTTTCACACACGCGGACGGATAATGCCAGCCTTCCCATCCCTGTATTTAATCCGTCCGGCTCCTGGATATCGGCAATGTCAATTTCTGTAATAGACAGTTCTGAAAGCGAAGGCGGGGCAAAGCCCAATGTTTTGTAAACAGGATTTTCAAGAATAGCCCAGCAAACGCCTAACAGCTTTTGCAGGTCAATTTTTGCCCTGATATCTCCGTCCTGAATAGAATTTGATTTTGAAGAAGTATATGCTTCTATGTAATACGTGTATGTGCCGTCAGAATTGCCCTGATTCTTATTGCCATATCTCCCTGATGCAAACTTTATAACAACAGCGGGCAAGGCAATCTTATCAATCGATTTTGCCCGCTCAATGTATACATTTGCCTTTAGCCGGCTATCAGAAGTCAAAACAAATTGATTATTGAGCTCATCAATTAGTATTTCGCCAATCCGGTCACGGATACGTTCAAAATACCTAGGCGCTATAACTGTATTAATTTTACTCATAGAAATCATCCAAAATGCAGACAATTAGTCCAATGGTTTCATCCGGAAACCATTCCCGGATAATATACTTTTTTTGCTGTCCTGTACTGTCTGAAACCTCAACAATGTGGCCGTATAGGTCTACTTCGTTATTACCGTTTCTGACCGGATAAGACAGCTCCGTTAAAGATTCTTCTGAAAAGGATATGTGAGACTTCTTAGAGGATACAACATTCCCGTCTGTATCTACCGCCAGTCGTATTTTCGTATGTAACGCGTTTATTGAAACGCTCACTAAATCTGGTGATGTAAAAACAATACTTCTCGCAAATTCACTATTGTTAGAAGTAATTGTTTTAATGTCTCTCTGTATCTGATCTAACAAACTCATGCTTAAAAAAAGAAGCGACCTTTGATCGCTTCTTTACTTTTATTTGTTCTTTTTCTTTTCAGGCTTTTGATCTCCTGTAACTTCCGTTTCAGGATCTTTTTTGCCTTCCTCGGAACCTTCATATGGCTTTTGATCTCCTGTAACTTCCGTTTCAGGATCTACCCTTTCCAGAAAACCTTGCTTAACCAGGTCGTCAGGGTTCACAGGAAACTTACTGCCGTCAACAATTTCACCGGCCATAAATACCCGGTTGGATCTCCCCCCAACCGAAAGCGCTATTACTCTATATTTCATCATGCGACAACTTGAGCGGTGTATATTGTATCAACGGCTGTAGGTATTGCCAGGGGTGCTGATTTTAGCCCGAAATCATGCGTAGATTTCCGTTCATCCACATGATCGTAAGCGACAAAGGCGCCTTTTGTAGACGAAATCGCACGTCCATCAGCGCCAACAATAAGCTGAGGAACAGCAGCAAACGAAAGATTAAAATCAGTATTCTCAGGAAGAATTATGATTTTTTTCTCATCAAGATACGGTGTCATAACATTGCTTGAGTTTTGGTAAAACTCCGGGTATGTCCATAGTGTGAAATTATAATCACCCGCGGAGAATTGGCCATGTGTCACACCTCCGACTGCGTTGCGCTGAGGTCTGCCAACATCAATATTGTCAATCCTTCTGAAATTCGCCGTCTTTTCAATAAATTCATTATTCGAAAATGCTGCTTTTGCAGACTTTCCCATAATGATATCGAAGTTACCACCTTGAACTTTACCGTTCTTTCTTATCCACTCAGCCCCAGCGGCAATGTGCGACAGAGGGTTGTTTGAATCACTTGTCCATGGTGTTGAAGACAAATCAACAAGCGATGTTGCTTTTCGCTTATAGTCGATATTATCCCCGTTTTTCAGCTGAACAATACCGGTTAGAAGCACCTGAGCGCATTGCAGTTCAATTGCTCTCTTTATCTTCTCTTCCAAAGCAAAAAGCTTTTCAGCAATTTCTCTGATATATGCAGCCAGATCGGCTTCATCAATATTGCCTGACGCAGTGAACAACCTGTCATATAAATCAAGTTGAGTGGCATCAAAAAATTCGTTGTAAAGCGGAGGAAGGAAACCTTTTTCAGTTCCGTACGAAAACGTGTTTCTGTTTCCGTCTGCGCCTCTAAGCACATCAACGGCGATCTTCTCCGTTCCTCGCTTAACAGCTATTGTCAGGTACTTAGTACCAAATTCTTCTGCTTTAAAAAAGGACTGTAAAAAGGACGTTGCCCTGGGCATATCCTTATAAAATGCTACAAGCGCTTGCGTAAACAAGGCTCTGGCCTGAATTATTGGTATCATTAGCTATTATCGTATTCGGTTAATTCTGTTGATTTTACAAGGTAAATACCCATTGTGTCGGACGCGATTCTATCACGGAGACGGCGGCCTGAAATCACGGTATTAAGTGTGTCAGATCCTGAGAATAATAGCTTTTCTTCCGCGATGTCTCCGGAAATAGCTATTGTTACCTCAACTGATTCGGATGCGTCTACATCTACGCTTGACATTAAAACACCAATTGGAAGGTTACTTCCGTCTGATGCTGCCGATGCCAAGGGCAATACATTGCCTGATGCGGATATCCTGCCCATAATTCTTCCTGGTCTCAACTCTACAGGATCTTCACCTGAGTTGACGTATGTTGCAAGGATCGTTCTATTATTCCCAAGGAATATTTTAGAATAATCATAATTTGTAGTCAGCTGATTAGCTGTCTGTAATACGGTTGTTGCTGTACTCATTATTTTCCAGGGAAAAGAATTTTGTTTAATTTTTCACGAGACTCTGCCAGAGGGTCTGGCGGTGTAACCTCCGCTGTAACAACAGGTTCAGCCGCTACGCCTTTAAGGCTGTTTAAACTAGCCGCTGAAACCGCTTTCAGTGCAAGTTCAGCCATATCCTTCGGAGACGGTTGTTTATCGCCCTCAATGCCGGCTTTTACTGCTGATGCATCAATATCATGAAATACCAGCCACGCCCCTACACGCTCACGCTCAGCGGCAATACCTGCGTTTTCCCCAGATTTGAAAATCTGGGCGTATACAGCCGGATGATCGGCTTTCAATTGCTCAAGTGTCATTGTTTTTTTCTCTGTTTTTTGATTATTAATAGACGCCTGAACAGGCGTAATTTCCGGTATGTATAATGCTGCCGCTGAGTGTTCAGAGAATCGATCTAATAAAGCGTTTATCTCTGTTCGCTTTTGTGGAGTGATCTTGGTTATCTTAGTAACCAACCCAATTGACTTTGCTTCTTTTGCAGACAGGAAAACGTCAATTCTGGAATCGTTTGAAAACACCTGATCCAGTGTAACACCTTTCAGCTTTTCAAACTTATCAACGTCAATACGTGATTCAACGGCGGTACGAAGACTGGCATTAATGCGGTTAAGATTCTCCCATAACGCATCAGTCATATACTCTTTTTCATACCAAGAAGGATATGCAGCTCTATGTATTAGAATCTCTGACACGTCTAGCGCTTCTACTTCATCAGCATAGCATGCTATAAAAGCTCCCATTGAATAGGCTTTACCATCGATTTTGACGGTTTTATTGCCAGTGTGTTCTTTAAACTTAGCAACAATACCAAAGCCAGATTCAGGTGAACCGCCATTGGTGTTAATTCTTACAACAATATCATCATCTCCGCTTTCGCTTATTGCATTTATAATCCGCTCTGCGGATGAATCATATATATTGCTGTATAGAAGTATCTCTCTTGGCATGACAACAATATGCGCACAGACTTTTTTTTAATAAAAAAAAGTCCCCTATTGGGGTATTTTTTTATATTTGCTTAGGCGAATAAGCAAATATAAAATGAGCACAGAGATAAAAATAAAAGGAGTTCCCCCTAAAGTAAAAGAGGAACTCCGGAACATATCAAAAAACCTCGGAACAAACTTAGGAGATTTCCTTAAACCATATCTGAGGAAAATATTGGATGAATACCCCCAGAACATGCGCCAGGAACCGCCTAAGCATTAGAGGATCCTGATCTTGAAGTTTGATTTGGCATTGGCATTTCACGCGGATCAACACCGGTAAAACTTTGAAATGAATCCATTTCTTTTGCGAACTGATCAATGTTTGCGTTACTGTCTCCGCTATTAAGTGCTTCAGTTGCCGCTTCTACCGTTGTTAACGGTATAAATCTTGCCAATGGACCAAGTTTAGCCCGCTCCGCAGCTACTTCTTTAACAGGATCAATATGCGGAACAGAAGCCCCTACAAACCGCGCCTTCCGGTACGATTCTAATACAACCTGGTCATTCTGATTCCAGGCTTTAAGATATCCTTTTGCCGGTATTTTGTTTTTCAGTACTTCTGTATGCAGCCAGAAATTATAAACGTTCTGGTAAAACTGGAAAGAGAATTCTCTCCTGCTGACGTTAAGGGTATTTTCCCAATCTTTCAGCGCTGCCCTGGATGCTGAAAAATTGCTATCATATTTTGACATAGCTACTTCCGGCGGTATTCCCACAGCTGCACACACAAGATCAATATTTACACTGTAGAAGTCTTTGAAGTACAGCTCATTTTTACTCTCCAGTGACTTCAATGTGCTATCAATTGGCATATTGATCATCTGTTTACCGGTTGTTGCGGCAAACTTATTTGACAGATCCTTTCCGTTTACATCTCGTGGTAAATCCGGGGACGCATCCGCATTTATTGCCTTAGCCAATAGGCTATTGCCAAGTGGATTTTCCCCAGTGCTTCCTAGCTTATGTTCGGCAAAGTAGGTTATCTTCTGCCTTTCCTCTGCACTTCCTACTGTAGCTTCCTTGTATCGTTCTAACTTTTTTAAAGTCTCCATGACAACGGATATAAGGGGCATACCTCTATGAGTATCAATACGGTACTTTAACCCATAAATCATAAAGGCAGTTGTGATGCCGTTGGTCTTAGCTGGAATATACTTAAAATCTAGAAGTCCGGTACGGACGTAGAAACCAAGGTGTTCTCCGGTTGTGGAAATGCTTATCCCGTGTTTGGCTTCGCGGTTTCCAAGTGGTGTTTGAATGTGCGCCCCGTCTATCAACTGCACTTTGACCTGATCATCTATATATCGCAGCACAACCAGCACGTCCCCGCCAACAATAGAATTTTTAAACGCTTCTTTGGCCAGCATGTGCAAACTACTCATACCGGAATATGCTGACATTTTAGAGTTGGCATATATCCCAAATCTACTTTCTACAATATCATTAAACTCTTCTCCGATATTTACCCCTTCTAGCTCCAAAACTTTTACTACGGGTTCCGCCTGAAGCTTCAGGCCGGCGCCAATAACCCAAGTAAAGTATTTTCCTAAGACGGTTTGTGAAATTTCAGATTCCAGGTAGCTTTGCCAGCTCCGCATTGAAAGTGAAGCATAGTCAACTGCATAATCTTTTATAGGCCCTATTTCACCGAAATTCTTCTCCCCGTCATAGCTCATTTGAAGCAAAACACGACCAGCCGCTGGCATTGCATTATCTGAAACAGTCTTTACAACTGCCTTCTTTTTGAATGGATTAAATATTTTCATCTGATAAAGCTTTTTGCGTCCAACAATCTTACTGTTCGGCCATTATTCCGCCTGTTGTATTGCTCTACATACATTTCACGGATCTTTTCAAGTTCTTTTATAGACCGCATGATTGCCTCCGGACTTTGGTACACGGTTTTGATAATGGTTTGACCATCATTAAGCATATAATCAGCAATTGGCTTATCGGTCACAGCCTTTAATGCGGTATCAAGAAGCGCGGATATAATCTGGTCAACTTTGTCAATTTTGCTTTTTATGTCGCTCGCGCTATTTATATAGCAATAAGCTGATTGAAATATTATCATGATGTCTTTATGTTTTCAATTTTTGAATCTGAAATATCAATTGATATGGTCGATGGGGTGTAAGCCCCGCCAGCGGAAGATATTCCCGCCTGTATCTTTACAAGTTCTGCATTAATATCATTGGCAAGTGAATTTAACTTAGTACTTAGAGACGAATATCGTACAGGATTATCAGTATTGCCGTTTAGCTCAATATCGCCAGTATTATGAAGCCAGATATACGCCTTATCTTCGCCACTTTGATCGGTAGAGAACAAACGGATTTCCCCAATTTCGGCCAGTTGATTTTTGTTCAGATACCCAATTATGACCGCTTTGCCGTTCTGTCCCGTTGGTGAATAGATCGCAATCATATCTTTTACCGGATTGCTGTCAATACCGTGAGGGGCCGCAACAATGGCCGTTTGAACATCTCTTTTCCCTAAGCGCAGAAATTTCACTACACGCCTGGCAAGTGCGTCAAATTCTGTTGATATTACTTTTACCGCATTCATATTAGTGCAGATTTATTCCTTTAAACAGATATTCCGGCATTTCCCCGTTATACACTTCCGGAAGTACGCATTTGAGCGTAGCGGTCATGCTTTCATAATTACCTGTATATTCTACTTCTTGGACAAACCATTTTGTTTTTTTGTACAGATAGATATCCGAATTCTGAACTGCAATAATAGAATTTGGCTTTATGAGCCGTCCGCGAACGTCCCAGCGATCGACCGTTATTGTAAGCTGTAGATTCTTCAATTCTTCAGCCAGCGCCATTTTCGCAACATATTCAGTGTCTATATCGTCTCCGGAAGTCTGAACAATAGTTTTGGGCCGGAAAACATACGGAACAAACGGGTTTTTAATGCTTACTTCTCCGGCATTTCCCCCGTCCATATCCGCTTCTTTCATGACCGTAATTTCAGAGTGCATCTGCTGGCCGTTAAAAGAAAGATTCATCCGGACACCGGGGATATTACCAAAATCAATAACCGGATTCTGATTTGTTTTTGCTTTTGTAAATACCAGATTACCGCGCTCATTGTGTGTAACAATTATGTTTTTCTGAACAGCCAGTTCAGTTATATACGCCTTTACCGTCTGTGATTCTTTTGCTTTTGTAGTGTCGTAAATCTCTTCCATCAGGTCCGATACTTCCGGATCAATCACCATTTTCAAGCCAAATGGCTCAATAAGCTTTTCGGCGATCTCACGGAGACTTAGTTCGTCCGATTGGAGCGGATACAGAGAAACAGGAATATTACAATCTTCCAACACCCCAGGCAGGGAATACCCGGCAAAAACAACAGGCTCCGGGACCACTCCGGAATTGAATGTTTCAGATAGTATATAGCCGGTCATGATCAGCTCCCCATTATGCTCTAAGGAGCACGTATGATAATGTCCGATGCAAAACAAATCACGGTGTTCCGTATTTTGCGGATCGAAGTAAGCCGACCCCTGGAAAGTGCTGGCTACAGAATCATACCGAAGACTTACACGAAATTCATTAAAGTAATGAACCCGTTTATTTCGTATACGGTCATTTATTTTCAGAATCATACGTAGTAAATTATTTGCCGCCCTTTCCGTATAGACAATAGTTCGTTCAGACCAATATTATTAATCTCCATCAACTCTTCAATAGTGCTATCGTCCGGCTGAAGACCTAACAAACGGTGAGCGATCACAATGATATTACTATCGTCTTCCAGGTATATTGTACGTTCCTGACGGGCGCCCATGGCGATTGAAAACAGGTTTGACACCGTATAGTCAATCAGGCTGGACAGAGACAGCAAGCTATCAGGATCCGGGATATAGGAACCAGTATCGCCACCGTTTTCAGACTGAATACTGTCAAGGTCCTCAATATACTGATTGTACTGATTGACAATATCCTCAGCCACCCTTAATACAGCATCACGGTTGGTATAGTCTCCTTCAATCGGGGTACTTGCCGCCAGCGCGGACCCGGAAACAACGGCGCCGCCAAGCAGTTCAAACATTTTCTTATAACTGCGGTCTACAAATCCCAAGTATGAACTCCGAAACGTTGACATCTCCGCAGATAGCGCGATCATGCGCGACTGAACGGACACGTTAAACAATGCCGGAGCATTCGCGAAGGTTTGCATTGCCCGCATTGCTGCAAGAGGCTCCGCAGTCGCGTTTAGCATAGCGGTATTGGCCGTATTGAATGCTCTGAAATATTCCTCAGAGGTAAAGATTCCGGATATTCGCCTGTACAAAGATTTGTTACCTTCTATTGTCGTATTCACAGAAGATATAGAGGGCTTTTCATCAAAAGTGGCAATGAACAGTTCATCCGATGCAGCTTTCCCGTCACGAATATCATCTACCGGATCAGCGGTTACACGCGGATTAGACTGCGTTATTGTCTCTATTGCTGTCCCGGTAATCTTCGTTACATTGTACTGACTGTTGTCAAATGTCAGAGATACCGGCTGTACGGTGATTGAATCGTAATACGGATGACTGATTACCCACGGGCGCGAATCACGGGCAGAGTTTTCAAAATCATTTGATTGCTCAATATGATCGTCCCCCTGAAAGTAAAATTCAAGCGAATACCTGCGGCCCTTCGGTGTAGTTCTCCGAACCAGTGAACCGGATATGTTTCTGAAATTAAATTCAGAAATGTTGTATTCTACAGCCTTTTCAAGCGGAATCCACAGCGGGTGGAAAACTCTCCCGTCTCCAGTTTTGATCGTAAAATTAGATTGAACCCGTTCTATCCAGCTCATACCTTTTTCCCCCTCTCAAAACGCCTGCGGGCTTCCTGAACATAGAAACTGTTCAATTTTCGCGCGGTCATTTCCGATGATTTTTTCATAAATGATGTTCTCTTTACATTTACTGACCTTCCCGATTTATAGGAATACAGCGGAGTTGACGCAATTACGGTACGGTTCTTTTTCCTGATTATACGATCAACTCTGAACAGTATATCATTACTCATCACGTGGCCGCCTTTTCCGGCATCCATACCAGCTAAAACAAACTTTTCCTTGCTGGATTTTACCGGAACCAGCGTATTCCCGCGTTTCCTTCCGGTAATCGAATTGGCTTTTACAATATTCTTTATATTAGATATTCTATTAGCCGGGCGCACCAGTTTTGAATAGCTTTTACCGGCTCTGGCTCCCGCGAGAGGGATAAAGGCTTTGCCGCCTATTCTGCCGCCTGTTTCCTGTTGCTCAAGATCACGCACGGAATAATTGTTGCCGCCTTTCAGGTTGTTTTCAGTGAAGCCTATAATGGCTTTCATTTTGTTTACTTCAAAACCCTTCGCTTTCTCAACTTTCGAGAAGGCTTTAAAAAAATTCTTCTGTCGATGTATGAACGCCTTTTTTGCCTGATCAGGCATTGTTTTCTGTTTCTGGTCAAACGCAGCCTTATTCAACGTCTCCCGTACGGCAATAGGGAAATTGGACCGGTGCATCTTCTGCAACTGATCTGAAAACCTTACCACTGATGAGACGTTTATATCTAATACCATATCATATATTCGCTTATGCGTATATACAAATATAGTTAAGATTTACAAAACCTTTTTGAAAATAATTAGTATACCATTATATTAACGCCATGAAATATATAACTATCTTATTTTTACTTATATCAGGATCTATTTTGGCTCAAAGAGCTCCAAGCCTGTATGGCACGCCTCATGCGGAGCATGATGTGTATTACGATATAAAGGCCGGTGATACGATTTTTATATACGCTACTTTTCAATATACTTTTGGTTTTGAGGGGTATGTGTCTTTCAGATTTGAATATCCGGGTGGTGGTAGTTCTTCTCCTGACGTTAGAATGAAAGAGTATTTAGGCAGAAACCCAGATTTTACCCAGAACAACGCCTGGTACAGATTCCCTCTTGTTATAACTGAACGCCTGGCTGAGCGCTTTACTCCGGGAGTATACCAATTTACAACAACATATTGGTCTTCTGATCCTATATCACATACCACATATTCTAAGCTATCAGAGCCTTTTGAAATTAAGAAAAAAGGAGATGTAACAGTTGGAATATTGGACAAAAGCAACAATATCCCGGAAGAAAAAACATATTACGATTTACAGGGAAGAGAAGTAAAAAAACCCCGTGCCGGTCTATATATATACAAGACCAACACGGGAAAATCAGGGCGTGAGCTGATCAGATAGTATATCTAACTGTAACAAATCCTCTATTAGAGGCAGTGCCGGAATAATTTGAACTTGTTGCAAAATTAGCATCTGATTGATGCTGCATTACAACGCCGGATGAATTGGTTATGTATCCAACATTAGCATTTGCGCCAAAGTTGAATGAATTGCTCAGATACGGCCTATAATCACCTTCGTTATCAATAATAACGATATCAACAGATCGTATCATTGATTGGCCTATTACATTTCCCCCCGGCAATCCAAGCACTACAGTCTTCGTTAGATCGGCATTCATATTCCAGCCGCCAATTTGATAAATCCTTGTAAGAAGCCCACCATTTAACGCCATTAATGCATCAAACAACTGAAACCCATTTGTGGCATTATCTGGCGATCCATTATGTTCAATTCCGGATTCTGCCATTAGTTTTTCAAAGAACTGGTGAAAGTCCGCATAAACCATTCTATTTACTGGCGTACCATCATTGATGCCGCTATTGTCTCTAATATCGCCATACGGGTAATCTGCGTTTGCAGGATTAGTATTTGGTTTTGATGTTAATTTAATTGCCATATTATATATAGTTTACAAATAAAAAACATAAGGAATGAGTTGGTTTTAATTTTAAAATCAATTGCCTGAACTCATCTTTTCGTATCAATGGTACTTCATAAAATGTCCCAAGCGGATCAGCTCCAATGAAAAAAGTATACCTCAGATTATCCACCCCAAACGATTCATCATTTTTTTCTGAAATATGATTTGCAATAACATTGACGAAAATAGAACCGTGCTCATTTGTACCGTGTTGTACCTCCCCATGCTGCAATTGCCTGCCCCCTACGCCACCGGTAAGCTCAAGCGGTGATTTTGTTTCATACTCTGATCCGTTCCAAAATCTGTTCTCATATACCCGTATTCCTTCAAATCCCGCTGCCTGCAATTGCCCTTCCAGATACATATAATTCTGCCTGGCGGGGATATTGCCAGGGTAATTCATCTTCCTTCGAATTGCGTTCTTTCGGATCTCAATATCAACCGAAGGGTTCACAATTAATCCAAGCCTTCTTTCCCAATCTGACGCATCTTCTGAATCAAAATTGCTATTGTCCGGAAGCGCCGAATCAAGTGTACTCATACAGTCTTCAAACAAACGCTGTTCACTATGTGCAAGCCCTCTGTTCAGAGCCTGAAAAATACCCCTGTCCGGCATCTTCCATGCCCGGCCGGTCGGATACAGTTGTTTTGAAAGTTTTGCAAAATCAGACATAATCAATATCATCAAGAACAGGTATATCCCCGTAAAGAAATTCGTATGAACTATATTCTACGCCATCTACTTCCATAGTAACGTTCCCAAATACGCTTCCCGGTGCAGCTTGTAATATTGTGGATATAATACGGTTCTTGTCAAGAATATCGTTCTTGTCAGCCAATACATCCGATGCACCAACAAACGGGCGCACATTTGACACATTTGCATTAACCGCTGTTTTTATAGATTCTTCTATGCTTGGCGTCAACCCCTGAAATCCCTCAATAGTAATCAGTACATTTAAAACAGTTACTGGCAAGCAATGTACTTCAACAACGGTCAAAGGCCTGCGGCCTCTTTCGTTGAGCGGCTTTGTATCGTCCGGATCAAATTCTATCACCGCTCTGACTTCTTCCAGCATAGCGGGTGAAGGCGTGCCGTGCCCATCAATGCTACTTCCTGTAGTTGCTTCTACAAATAGATTTATCTCACCTCCTGCACCAGACCGGGCATAGGGGTATACCTTTTTTACGCCCTGCACATCGGCGGCCCATATCCGGTAATCGGTTGCGGCGCCGCCTTGTGGTTCCGTCTGGAATGATTCAATTGCCTTTTGCCGGTAGTCTTCCAGGCTCTCAGCCTCCAATGGCGCTGTAACTTCTCCGGATATAGTAATAATCCGATCTACTCCGGCTATTGGAGACGTGGCCGTAAGCCTGTCCCCGATCATCAGGCGGGAATCCAGACCGGATTCAAGCGCGCGGATTGTGATTTCACCAGGTGAATCTTCTAGCTCATATGGAGCATCAATTATGAACAGCTTGCCGGGCGAAAAGCTATCATCATTGCTTTTAAACGTCTGCGATGCGGATATATCACCGCCAATACCGGTAACAGTAGCGGTGTACTCTCCGGCACGCGCGGGGAAAGGATTGCGGCCTAATTTTATCCGGCCAAACCGTTCCAATGTGCCGCCCATAGATTCCGGATCTGCAGTATCTACAAATATGTTTTTTTGAACCCTGCCAACTTGCAAGTAAACAAGCTTCAATTTTGCAGCCTGTGCCGCTGCAATAGCCCGTAATGCTACCTTGCCGTACAGCGGAATACTGACGTTCATTTCATTTTCCAGATCAGCAACAATGCTGTCGTACAATTCTTTTAATGTTGGTATCTTTCTCATATATAGAAATCATTTCTGTCAAAATCTTCAACGGACCAGTCCCCAAGCATTTTTTTCGTTGCATCCCAGATGAATATATACTGTTTATACACATCATCAATCCGGCCCTGAAGGTTTTCCGGCTGTTGAACCTTTATATCAATTTTGATACGATCATCTGAAATAATAGAAACGGAAACTGAGATTTCAGCAAACTCACGCATGAAAGCAAGGTCACTTTTTACGGACTGTTCAATAGCCGACCGCCCGGCACTGGTAAGGGCTACTTCATTCAGCGTTCTTTCTGTAAGAGAATTGAATTGATTCCCCGGCTCATTCTCCATTAACAAGTTATTGCCCCACCAGTCAAACGCCTGTTCTGTTGCTATTCGGTCTTGTATTGTATCTGCTTCCAGATTACCCCCGAACATTGCCAGGTACGGCATATTGCCCCAACCGCCCTGCAATGCAATATCCTGACCCTTTAATGTCAGATCGCCTCCGTTTCCGGTTTCAATTAGTGCTACATCTGTCATCTGAATAATAGGGTTGAGCTCGTGTTTACTTCCACATTGTCAGGAACCGGTCCGAATGATGTTCGTCCGGTTCGTTCATCAATTGTAATTTTCAGGTTCTGATTATTTTCAGTGATCGACCTGGATAAGCTTTCTTGCTTATCCAAAGCCGGGTTCAACGGCTCCGGAACCTGATCATTATTAATCTTCAGATGATCATCCATGAACGTCTGTATGCCAATTGCTGCTTTCTCAGCAAGCCCGGTAGGATCGAATTTTGCGACAAGCGTTAAAAGCTGTTGTATCGGGAATAAAATAGATTCAACAATCGTTTTGCCGATGGCGATTATACCGGCCTTTATCCCACCCGTTTTAAAGGCGGTGGTTATATCGTCCCAGTTTTTCCGTAAGGTCTGTAAATAGGATATTAGCAATCCTACAGGTCCAAGCAGTACCGACAATGCAGCTCCCCATGTCTCCCAATTACGTATTGATACCACTACCAATGCAATAAGCGCTATAATAGCCGCAATTATCAGCCCGATTGGATTCGCGGCCATGGCTGCATTAAACACCCACTGAGCGGCAGTAGCTATAGCCAATACTGTTTTATAAGCCCCCAAGGCTACAGCGTTAGATCCTATTGCAATACTTGCTTTGCCCGTTATCACCCCCATTACCCCCATTGCAACATTGTATAATGTGGTATATGTAGTAACCGCAATAAGAATAATCTTTAACCCAATAAGAGCACCAATAAATAGCCCGGCAACCGTTATAATTGTAGACAGATTATCTGTTAAGAAGATAACAGTAGACTTCATGATATTCAGTGATCTGTCTGAATTATCTGAGGCTGTGAGAATATTGACGAATCTAGCCTTTAATCTATCCAATGCGTCTGATAGCGTATTGGTATTGATTGCCGCGGCTTCCTGTGCCGCATTAGTATCAGATACCCCAGCTACAAATTCTTTATAAATGCCAATGTTATCAAGTAAAATACGGCCCGTTGAAATATTCTCAGCACCAAACATCTTTTGCAGTGCCAAGTCTTTTTGTTTTGCTGTTTTAAGCCGGTCAATTTTCTTCCTGGCTTCTTCCAAAGCATCGTTAATATTAAATTGCCCGGAAGCATACCCAACGCCAGCCTGTTGTAATTTCAGAATTGATCCACGCAACTTGGTTCCAGCCTCTGACCCAAATACGGAAAATTTCCCAAGGGTCTGAACAAGCGCTGTTGATTCTTCCAGCGTAATATTCGCACCAGCCGCTACAGAGCCAAAGTTTTTGTAAGCGTCTGCCGTTTGTCCTATGCTTGCCGCTCCGACCGCCTGACCAGCTGCAAGTACATTAATTGCTCTGTCTGCATCATTCGCTTCAAGTGAGAACTGATTCATAATTGAAACAAGGTTAGCGGCAGATGCTCCCAGATCGTCTCCTGACGCTTGAGACATGGTAATTGCCGCTTTTGTAACGGCGGCAATAGAATCGGGCGTTTCGGCTAATTTCTCATTCAGACCAGCAATATTCTCATAAGCAGATGCAACCTCTATAGTGCTCTTTCCAGTCGCATTAGCAACTTCGTTCATCGACTTTTTATAGGCTGCAAACTCCGAATCGGAGCCGCCTACAATTACCCGGAAACTTGCGACCGCCTTTTCATAATCCTTTAATGTATTTATCGAAAAAAGCCCAAGTGCAAAAAGTGATGTAATCCCCGCAAATGCTAGAAATTCCTTAGCAACTTGAGAAAGCGATGGAATAATCCCGCCAATTGCCTTTTGTGTCTTTGTTGCGAAAGAATGAATATTTCGCCCCATGGCCTTTACAGGCCCTGAAACTCTGTCTATTGCTGTATAGATAGAAGGAATTGTATATGCTGCCATTATTTCTTTTTTAAAGAATCAGAAACCTTGCGTACATCATTATACCAAAAAACAATACCTTGATAATCAACATCATCAAGGTATAAATCTTTGATTTGCTCCGGTGTCCAGTGATGTTCCCTAACCACAGAGAGAATTATATTTTCGAGCGATTCGGCGGTTAGGTTATAAAAAAAACCACAATTGCATCAGAAATACGTCTGTCTGCCGGATCGAGGTTCTTTAAAATACCTTTGGCAACTCCTGTTAAACATGCAAGATGCGCAAATACACGCCCACTGCCATCATTATTGGCAACCCCCTTTAAATAAGGCTCCAACATTCTGAAATTGATTCGCGACTTGTATGTAAGAACATCTGTACTTGCGCTTTCGCCCTCTATCGGAAACAAGAGGTTGTGCGTGAATGTGTCGTCTTCATTTAAAATCAGACACCCAAACATGATTGCATCTACAAGAACCCTAATCGAGGCTTCATGATCATCGCGGGTGGAGTTGAAAATCTTTTTGCGATCCAGCCACCCGTTAATTTCCCTTTCAGCCTGTTCCGCTGTTACTTTTTGCTCAGGGAGCGTATTATTTTTTTTGCTCATAATAGATTATCCTACAATTTTCTTAAACTGACCGCCTTCTACTCTTAGCGTAAACGTTGCCTGATTGATATTGCCCTCAAAGCTGTCTACCGGTTTACCGGAACCACCGTATACAGTGCCATTCACTATGGTGAATGTCCAGTCTGCCGGTACAGGACTTGCGGTCAAATCAATCATCTTCTGAAGCTCTTCTCCGTTGTTCTGATCGTTTACAACAACGGCTTCAAAAAAGCCCCTACGCCTGTTTTTTTGCCAGATGGGATTTCCACCCCCATCAATCATATTTTCGTCACTGGCGGTTATAATGCCGCCGGGGAAATAGCTGTTGTCTTCACCAGATTTAGGAAGTAAAATACCTGTTCCTAATGTGGGGTGATTCCACGTAATCTCTATAATATCTCCACCAACTGCCATGTTGATTTATGTTTAAATGTTTCCAAAATTAAATCCTGCCTCAGCTGTTGTGCTGGAAATTCGTGCAAATCCAGACCGCTTGTACCTGAAGAACGTTTCCAGTCTGTCCGGATTGACAGAACTAATGCTTACATCAATTGAATCCTTCATAAATGCAGCGTCAACAATCAGCGCTCTACGTGCCAGATCGTCCGCCATCTGGTCAATTACCTGTTTCCATTGCTTAGGTTTGACCACTTTCGGAGCTGAAACGATGTCGTTATCATTGGCAATAGCGTGATCAACAACATAGGTTTGCTCCTTAAGGAAATAACTGAATCTGACATTGAAATCAATCATCAGATTGCGGCAATAGCGGAACTGAGGCGGGGTTTCCCCCTGCGGGTGATAGGTCGTAACAAAGTCCTGAACCACATAACGGCCATTGACCAGATCAACCGTTGAGCATCCTTTTTTTACAAGAGCATCACGGTTGTCATAATCGGCCATATAGCCAATATTCAAAGGCGTTGGCATATCAGGGTATGATCTGGAAGCAACATCCAGATGGGGGGTATCCTGTGTCTGACGGGCAAACAAAGCGGCCATGTTTGCAGCTGCCTCATGGTCCATGCCTGGACTAAGCGGAGCCGGGCAGATAGCGATGGTAACCTGATCTTTCCTATCGCTGGCATCCGTGAAACTTCCCGGATTTTCTTCCACTGATCCAGTAAGGGCAATAAATGGTTTCATGATAATTCCGGCATACCGGCCAGTCGGTGTCTCAGGATCCGGAACACCGTTAAAAGTTTCTAAAGCCTGTACTATGCTACTTACTGTGCCGTATGAGTTAACAACAATTGTATTCCATTCGCTTCCGAAATTTGCCAAAGCCCCGGCAATGGATGGCGTACCGGAACCGGCAGTCGGTGAGGCAACCGCATAGGATATTCCAAGGTCGCTGCCATTCGTTTTGACAGTTACTGAAATACTATTCGAAGTAAGACCTTTCCATTTTGCCGTTAATGTTGCGGCGCTTGATGAAGATGTAGCGGACACGGGCGCGCCCAATACAGAATTAACAACAGCTGCTATTTTTGGTGCAATGGAAGCCGCGTTGTCTCCCTGTACGATGTTTACATCGTAGAAAACGCCGTCCAGTCCATCCCTACCAGCAATCACTATTGTATGTGTTCCGTTGCCGGTAGCTGTGCCGGTAGGCGTTACTGTTAATACCTTGGCAACTGCTTCGTCCGCCTCTTCCTGTGGGTATACAACGGTTGGAATACCACCAACTCCGCCACCGGAAACAGGCCTCAGGATTCGCATAATCGAATGAATAGGGGATCCGTATCCAAACAGTTCCCCGGCTTGTTGCGCTGAGGTAATCTGGACTGGCTCATCCGGAACGATAACCCCCTGATTAGGGGTATTCGCTTCCCCTATAATTGCAATCCGCTGAGGTAAATTGGGCGTGGTGTTGTTGTAATTTCCTTTTGTAAGCTTATAGCCTACTATCCGGGAAACTCTTTCTAAGCCTACTGCATCTGACATGTTAGATGTTTTTTTTAATGCAGTAAGAAAAAAAATAGATGCGTTTTTTTAAAAAAAAGTCCCCTGAAAGGGCCTTTTTATGCTAATTATGCTAATGTTCTAAAAGGCACTTTCAGGAACTTCCATTCTTTATACTCGAATGGAAATTTCAACTTTTTGATATAGTCATAACTGAACTCTGGATGAAATTGACAGACTTCTGTAAGACTGCCCCAAGCCTCATATTTATCTCCGGATACCAGGATAATTATATTATTTCTCTTCATTGCTTATTTCATTCTCCAAGTCTTCAATTTCCCTGCCTAAAGCAATGATCTTTTGCTGATCTTCTTTACTTGCTTTTAATCCGCCAGCCTCCTGAATTAAGACATTTAACCGCTCTTTCAGTGCTTCTAATTCTTTTATCTTGTCCATATTATTTTTTATTTTTTATTAATCACAGCAATAGAATAGCCCCCCATTAGAGGGGATGTCCGTAAAATTCCAAGAACCCAGAATAAAAGTCTTCTATTGTTATATAAGGGATAACAGATCCCTTTATATATTTTTTAAAGGCTCCATGATTATATGCATTCATAACCATGAAATACAGATACTCAGGCAAAAGTATATCTGTATCCGTAACTTTTACTTCAAAGCAGTTAGATGATGAAACACGCAGTGGTTTACCTGCATTGTCTCCCTTGCTTTGTACAAAGAAATCAGCATCTGAATCTCTGTTTGGGTTGTGTACTTTTACTAAAAACATTGCTTTGTGATTAATTATAGTATAAATATACGACCTATTTTTATACAAAGCAATATTACAAGTATAAATATACGAATTATTTTTATACCTTTCCTAAAACAGCATTCACATAATCCGACCAGGTAGGATTCTTTATCTTCAATTCTTGACAAATAATTGACACAAGAATTTCTTTCAAAGCATAATTATAAATACGAACGTCCCACATGTGGTTCATTACGTTTGTACTTTTCTTTTGCCACCGGCTGGCGATTCCTTCTCCTTCTTTTGTCTCTACAATTCTGTGTTCAGCTTCGTAATGTGAAAAGTAGTTGTTGTATAGGTATAGTCCGTTTGATGGTGTGGGGAAATTCATAAACCCGGCGGGCTGTTCTTCATCGTTAACAGAATCCCACTTCAGATTTATCAATGCGGCCACATCGTCTTTTATTTTGTTTACATCCAGAAGATACAGCATGGATCGTTCCCGGCCTTTCTTAAAAATAGGCAAGTCAACACCGAATTTCCGATATATGCTTTCCTTGTCTCCCTTTAATCCAAGGACAAGCGAATTAGCTTTGTCGATGTATTCCCAGACGAAATTTGTAAAATGGCCAACGTCAATACCAGATATAAACACCTTCATCCTGCGGCTGTCAGAATCAACAACAAACTTTGTGTTAATAATCTCCGTTAGTTTCGGCCATACAGAATTTGGCCGGTGATGCTCGTATGTCCAGCGCTCCCTATCAATCTTTTTCTTTTCACCCTCTTTGGGAATAAATGTTCCAACTGAGCCGTGGCATATGGAGTAGTTTGAACCGGTTTCTGTCCATCCTATAATTTCCCAATCTACCCGTGCATCTTCAATTTTACCGTTACAGTCCGCTGCAAACGTAAGCAATACTATCTTTCCGTTGCCGTCTGCAATGCTCATCTTCTCCGGAACCGTAGCTATCTCATAATTACGGATGTTTTTTTGAAGCTCATTTGCGGATGGCGCTTCGCCTGTTTCCTCATATGTCTGTCCCAGGCAAAGGTTCACGAACGATTTATATGCATTTTCATCCCGCTTCCCACCCGGATGCGCTTCAATATAGTTCATTGCATAATGCTGCCAGTCGTACATACCAGGAGGCGCGTACAGTGACGAAAGATGAAAAGAATAGTACCCCATTCTCGACGGCTCCGCGGTCGCTTGCCAGCTTCCGGACAAAATTAGCTCCTGTTTATTCGAATCGTCAAAAAAGCCAGAGCACTTTTGGCATACATAGCCAACAGTTCCCGGAATAATCCTTCCTGATGTATCCGTTTTCCAGGTCATTCCGGCCATATCATCTGAATGTTCAGCTTTTACGGACCAATGCAAAACAATCAATTCCCCGCAACAGGGACACGGGATAAAATATTGTCTCTGATCACCTAATAGATAGGCAGGCTCAATATTGGAAGTACTCTTTAATTCAGGAGTACTGATATAAAACAGCTTCATTTTGTCGGCATATGCTGCAAAGCGCTGCTCAAACAACTTACGCGTATCACCGGATTCTTTCGATGACTTTTTTACTGATTCAAAGTCATCTATAATTCCGTACTGCATATCCCGTTGCCGAAGTATCTTATGATTACCGGCGTACCCTAAAACCAGATATCCGCCCGGAAACTCCTTTTGCTTGCTTGTATCTCCGGTTTTCCCCTTTTTTCGCCTCTGAACAGACGGGCGTATAAGATGCCGGATGCCAGCCCCGTCAATCATGAGGTCAATTTTATTCATGGTTTCATCAACCAAATCTTCATGCCCGACCATGAAAAGGGTATTACCTGGCTGATTGGCCATAATCCAGCCAACAGCCGGATACAGGACACCGGCTGAAAACCCTACCTGAGCGCCTTTCATAACGGCTACAATACGGGCCGGATGATCAGGAGAAAAACAATCTATAATTTCCCGCGTGTAGGGTGTCCGGTCATACCGGAACGGGCCGGGGAAAGGCTTACCCATGATGATATTCTGTTCCGCCCAATTTGAAGGCCTAACAGAAGACAGCTGTACTTTTGCAGCCGAAATAATATCTAAAACCTGATCAGTATATTCAAACATATCAACTTCGCTCCCCCGGAGATCGCTTTATGGCATATTCATCAGCAATATTTGAAATACCTTGCTGAGCTAATTTAACTGCGCTTTCAGCCCCGGAATTAATGCACTCAATCAAACCGCCTCTTATCTCAGCAATTTCATTTGTATTCATTTGTTTCCTTTTTGAAAAAAGGGTTAATATATCCTCCGCTGTATTTTTAAATTCGGTAACGAATGATTGTGACAGCTGCGCAACAATGATCCGGGCTAAATCTATCGGAATAACATCGCCCTTTAATTTCGCTTCTTTATGCTCATTTATTCTTGTATCAACTTTTACTTTTTTCAGGAGCGCCAGTTTGTATTTCTTATCTAATGCGGACAATGGGGTATTACTGTCAATTTCGTCTTGTTCATCGGCTGATAAATCTAGGTCTTCAATATCATCCTGTATTTTTGAGAAATCAGGATCCGGGCGAATCATTCGCAGAATTGGAGCTTTGGGTTCTTTTTCAAGAACCTTGGCAGAGTTTTTTTCAATTTCCTTTTGAAGGAATTCTATGTTTTGCGGAATTGTATCGTCAATGAGCTTACCATCTGAAGTAGGGATAATTTTCCCACGTTTTATATTTTGCGAAATATAAGCCCTGGCTGTTTTCTTAGGCAAGCCGCACCTTTCAGCAAACTCAGATCGTGTAAGGTAAGCCATTTTATATATTTGTTTACACGAATATACAAAATGTTAACATCCTATGTTAACAAAAAAGTAAACAAGGGGGCAAATACCTCAAACCAGTGTTTTTTCCACGGCTTCGCATCCATTGCGAGATTCAAAACCCTTCGGCGGAGTACCTTTTGTTTAGAATTATTATAAATAATAAAGCGCGGATTAAATTCGCTGTCCGCTTTCTCTTCTTTTTCTTATTCTATCAGAATAATCCCGTCTTATCATTTCTATTCTCTTTAATAAGGAATGAGCAAACATTTCTATATCGTCCATGCTCGCTCTACAACGTATTATCCCATCAGGACGATCCCCATACTCAATATGTACATTAAACAATTCCTCCTCATTCGCATCATAAATTTCGTCCCATATATTGATACGAATTCCGTTATCAATGTCGTCAATAACCTCAGAGGCTATTCTGTCATCATCCCATGCACCTTCATTAGGTATCAATGGCAATATTATATCCATAATTAATATTTATTTTAACTTAATCAATACTTTATATATTACTACTCCCATGCCTGGGAAAATTCTTTATCCTCAAATAAAGAAGCTATTCCTGTGAGCTGTTTCAACCGGAGTATTTCATCCATATCCATACCGATATGTTTCTTTATCCATGTTTCTTTACGCCCTAACTGGATAAGCTCACGAACAATATTACTCATAAGGTCTATATCATGTGACCCTCTGGCTCTGTTGTGGCGTATAGTGGACGCCATTCTGTTATCAAGCTCCCTATTCTGTTCCTTAATGAATGTAACAGGTAAGCGCCCATGTGTGCTTTTGCTGATCTTTGAAGACTTGCGCTCTGATTGTCTCCTGTGGAATCCATCCACAATGCGTATCATGTCTTCTTCAGGGTTTGTGACAATAGGCATAGTGTATCCGTCTTCCTCAATGCTGGTAATAAGTAAAGCCATTTCCGGTGGTGCAACACTGTTTGGATTGTATTGATTCCCTTCAACCTTGTCAGACTTTTCCCAGGCTACAAAATCAACCGGATGATGTTTTAACGGGCTTTCTTCATGAATCTTTGCTCTCACATAGTTGATTGTATCAATCTTTTCATCCATGTCCTGTATTGAGGCTATAAGGGCACAAACCTCTTCAATCTTCTTCTTTATATTATCGTTTATCATAACATGTTTCGGTATTTGTTTATGATTTCGTTTTGCTTTAGAACTTGCTTTTTGGTAATCGAAAATGAAAGAGATTGGCATGTAATATCATTTTTGATAATGGCCATACACATCCGTTTCCAAGATAAAAAGTCAGACTTGGTATCAAGTCCAGGCAACTCATCAGGAATAGAAAGCGCCTTTACAACATGATTATCCCCTTTCCCTCTATTGCTATATTCTTTTGTGTTTACAAATTGGCTAGGCGCCAGTGTTTCTAAGCTCTCAATATGATCAGGAGAAAGCGGACTGCCATAGTTTTTCCAGTATGTTATGAACCGGATAAACTTGGTTACATATATGTTTCTAGTCTCAATTGGTAACGTGTTAAGAAGGAATTTACAATACGACTTCCATGTATGGCCTAGTGGAAGGTTTATACGCTTCGCTCCTGTAGCCTTTGTACCGGCATATATATTACCGAAATTGGCCCCAGATACTCTGTCAACAACTCTCACCCATGTGTCAGGCTCAATAACCTTGAATAGATTAAGGCCAGCTTTTTGTTCGTCTCCATATGGTTCACATATTCGCATTTTATGAAGCGGAACGCCAGCTTTATAAAACATGTCATATATTCGGTTGTATGGCTTATGAAACTTTCCATTGTATACCCATATATCCTCTACATGCCAATCATATATTGGATAAAAGTTGACTGTTTTCTTTGAAATTACAGTAGAGTAGGGTTTATTGTCATACCTATCTTTATCTTCTCTGGCTATGGCCCTGAATCTATTCAGACTTTCATCTGTTCGGATTCCAACTAAACAGGCTGTAGTATCACCCCCACGCGTTCCTGAATACCAATCACCAAATTGAGCGATAAAGTCCTCAAACGTCATATCCTGTTTGTAAAAATCAAAAGGATTATTGTTTGAATTAATAATAAAAGGATGATTGGGCATATCTCTAACCCACTTATCCCTTTTGGATTCTTCCCAGAAAACCCAATATGGCTCATACATGCTTACTGCATTTGTTGTAAGCATTGGCAAGCATACCCAATATGGCTCTATAATATCCAGATTGGGTAAAATCATTTCTTCAACATAATCTATTGTGCCCTTGTAAAAGGCTTCCAGATCAATAAAAAGAACTCCTATCTTTCTTTTTATCCCATTGGATCGCATATAATCAATAGCCATATTAAGCATCACACCACTATCTTTACCCCCTGAGAATGAAATATAGATATTGTTAAAGTTTGAAAATATATACTCAAACCGCTTCAATGAAGCATTGTAAACATTGTCTCCTATATACTTCTTAATCATACGTCTCTTTCTACCTTATGCCATTTGACAAATGATTTTGATACCTTGAATCCAGCCTTAATATATTGGTCAATGCACACATTGGTGCAATCAGCTTTCGCATATTTTATACCGTTTTCTTTACACCATGAAAGCCTTTCTTTAATCAGCTTTGAATGAACGCCTTTTTTCCTATACTCAGGAGAAACATAATCATTCGTAAATTCCGCTGATTGCTGAGATAGCTTTAAAGCAGAGAATCCAATTATTTCCTTACCATCAAAAACTACAAACCAAATGTAATTTTCGTCTGTAAGTATAGGATAACCTTCTATCTCAGACACAACTTTAGCATTCATGGCATATGGTCCTATGTTGGCATATACCTTTGAATCATTGCCTTTCCATATTTCAATTTTCATAGGCTTTCTACGTATTTTTTCAACTGTGTTTTATCAATCATCAGCCTTTTAATATCATCAGCAAGGTTCCCTTTCCTGTACAGATTTCGCATTATCTTTTCATCTATATTGGCAGTTGTACGAAAATCATGTATGAACATCTCATTTTTTTGCCCTTGGCGATCAATCCGGCCAATTGATTGCTTCCGGTGAAAATAGGAAAATGAATTTGAAAAGAAAACACATCTGCGACTAACACTCTGTAAACCATTCAATCCAGTGCCGCCTGATTGCATTGTGGCAACAAAGTACTGTGTTTCTTTATTTACAAACTTAATTAGTTCTCCGTCCCTCTCTTTAGGATTTCTTCCTGTAAATACAGAACATTTGTCAGCTCCTAAACAATCAACCAACATATCAATTTCAAATATGTACTTGCAAAAGAAAATGATACTCTCTGAGAGAGGCAAGTCATATATTAATGAAATCTTATTGGAATTAAGATACTCAACCGAATCACCATCATTGTAATATCCAGAGCAAATCTGCTGCATTCTGACAAAGGTTTGAAAAATATCCGTAACCTGAACTTCATCACTTTTTATAAGCTCAAGCAAATAATCCTTTTCTTTTTGGTAAAAGTGGTCTTGCGATGCTGTAAGGCTACATGTATGAGTTCGGTTTTGCATTGCTGGCAAATCCAGGCAGTCTTCTTTTGCTATCTGGTATGTATATGGCTCTAATAGCCCAATCAGATGATCCACATTCTTATATCCTATTATTTCGTCTCCCATTGGACCGCCCATGATCAGATATTTTTCCTCGAACTTCTTCCAGTCTCTAACACCGATAATCAGCGGAGAAAGAACAGCATATTGCATGTAAAAATTATGTACGTTGTCTGTTACTGGCGTCCCTGTCATTACAAGTTTATAGCTTGTTTTTTCACAGATCATAGCGATTCGTTTTGATCGTTTTGCTATTGGATTCTTAATCAAATGGCTTTCATCAACAATTATCAGGGTTTCACTGTCAACAAAAGACATAGCTTCAAAAACAGCCCTATCACTACTTCCCATACTTTCATGGCCAATAAGCTTCCACTCTAATTCTGGACAATCACTCCATTCATTTATTTGGTTTTGGAAATTCTTCTTTGTGGAAACAGGAAGAAACACCAAGACTTTTTTAATCTGTCCGGCTTCATATCGACTTATGGCCAAATCGATTGCCATTTTTGACTTTCCCGTACCTGTGTCAGCATACAGGGCAGAAACTTTCATAGAACATAAAAACCGTACAGCCTCTGCCTGGTGCATCAGACTATCATTCCTATATACAGGTATTATATTGTCTTTTAATCGCTCATGAAGCGGAGTATTTTTGCGCTTTAATTCACAATCATTAATAAGTTCGTAAAATTGCTTCCTTATATCAGCCCGATATCTTTCTTCCATTTCCGCATCATACAGGCTATCGCTTCTATGATTTTCAACGCGGACACATATTTGAATTCGATCATTTATAACCTCAAACCAGGCAGATGTTTTAAAATCGCGATTATTAAGACCATAACGGAAATAAAGCCTTTTGACTTTATTCGATTTATACAGTCTCGAATGCTTTATTCGAGACTGCAAAACATCTAATGTATTACAATTCATTACGAAGCTGATTTATCCGGTTTTCAAGCTCCTTTATTTCGGCTTCTATTTCTTCTTTAGGACGCTTCTTTGCAACTGGCTTTACAGTACACCAACCTTCTTCTATGGCTTTGGAAACTTCCGATAAAGAAAGTGACGGAATCGGGAAGTCTTTAATTTCAAAAGTAGCATTCTGAACTATAGTACGCCAATTCTTTACTGATCCACCAGAACTATAGCTGCCAGATATAAAAACAATGCTGTCTCCAAGTTTGGCATAACTATCTCGACCAAATGCTTTGGCAACAGTTCGGCCAAACAATGTAACCGGACCCTGTAATACAGAATCAGTATAATCACTAACAAGCAAAGTGCATGTTTCGTAATGATCTTCACCTGTGGTTCCATAATGTTCAATCATTATTTCACGTACATACTCAGTAAGTGAATCATCAAACCACCAAGCGTTATTTTGCCATTTACCGCGCAGATTTCTTGCGCGGTGAACAAATTCTTTATTGTATGGAGAAGTAACCCGTATCTGATCCCCTATTATCTTAAATGTTATTTCTTGCATGACTGTATATTTTATCTTTGAAACCACTTTACTTTTTTCCTGGAATATTGAAGCTTACAATCTTCTTTCTCCAAAATAAATGCAGCGATCCAAACAGCAGAAGATTTTTGAACCTCATAATCTTCTCCAAATACCATGCTTTTGGGAATAATAGCAGTTGATCCATCAAAGGCGGTTGCCTTATATGCTTTGTCAGAGATACTAACGAGACTTTCAAGTCTCACAGAGAAACATTTTGTTTTCATTTCTATACTGCAGAGTTTAACGCCCTGCACCGGGCGATTTATTACTTTCAATTCCATGCCCTTATAGGGCTGGTGCCATTAAATGGTTTTTAAATTAAAATACTCATCTGATTCTTCTCTACTAGCTGGCATAGCTTTAAGATATGACAACCCTTCCGGCTCTTCATCGATATCAAATGTCTTTTCAGAGACAAAAACACCACTTCCGCTTTTAGCGGCATACTTCCCGCTTTTTAAGCGAATAAAATTAAAACAAGAATAATCTTCAAAAAACATTTTCTTCCCCGGTAACCGTAGCCGGGGCGGTTTGGTTTGGGCTTATTGATTTTGTTTAATTACTATTTGTTTAGTTAATAGCGGAGTATCTTTGACCATCTTTGCATTACAGGTTCTTTTCAAGGTAGACCTGAACTTTTTACCAGACAAGTATTCTTTAATGAATTTTGCTGCTGGTAAGTGTTTTTCTGGGACTGGCTCAGGACTTCCCCAAGCTTTACTTTCCATAGCTAATTCAATAAAGTCTTTTGATTCTATGTAGTTTACACAAAAAACATGTTCGATGCCTTTTACAGCAATATTTATCCACCTAGTATTTGTGGATAGTTTTTTTCTTACTGATTTGTTCTTCAATGTTCCCCATCCATTTCCGGAATGAAATGCTATTTCCGGGGTGACTACAACAGGAGCAGGTTGTTTTGGTTTATGCTTTACAAACTCAAACTCAGGTGCAAGATCTTTACCTAAGTTCTTAAACACTTTACAATACGGGTGAATTTGCTCTTGGTGCTGTGCTTCTGTAATGAAGTATGGTGAAGAAGTTGCTCGAACTATTGCATATCCTTCTCTTACTGTAACCTGGACTAAAAGTAAATCCCCAGGTTCAATTTCCATATCTCTGGAACATTCCCAGAGGTATGTTCTTTCGTCTTTAAGGTGTATTGCTTCAATACAGCGAATAGCGTTTGGGTCGGTAGTGTAAATAGTCATTGTTTTTTTTGCAGAGTTTAGCGACCTGCGCCGGTCGGTCTTGTTTGTTTTCTTAATGTAAAGATACAACCTTTATTTTAATTGTGCAATATATTGCACAATTATTTTTTAGTAATAATAGAAAATTCTCCAACTTTGGCTGGCATAGCTATTCTCACGCCCCTGGCTTCAACAAATATTTCACCGGTTCCATTTGGGAAAAGTAAAAACTGTTCATCCGGAATTTCTTCTGGTTTTATATCCGGATACTTTTTCAGGATGTCCTTTATAGCATATTGAGCGTATTCAATCCACGTCTGATACAATCTGTCATTGATCAATATATCGTCAACATCATATATTATTGAGCGCTTTATTTCTAATAAAGAATTAAGTTTGCTCAGGAACAGATTAAGATAATCAATGGTAAAATTCCATTTCCCATTTTCAATCTTATTGACCGTTGTACGGTCAACGCCAAGCATTTCAGCAAATTCAGATTCAGATAATCCCCTTTTCTTTCTCTCTTCCCGAAGGGTGTCACCTATTTCTTTCCTTTTTTGCAAAAGCCTTTCTTTATCCTCTTCTTTCATATTATTTTTTGGTATAGACAACCTCTGATGTTAAGTTTATTTCTTTCCCCGCCAGAACGGATCCGTTTTTAAAAAACGACAGGCATATACTAACGAATGAAAGATATCCGCCTATATCCATCCCGTTAGCATAGTGTCCGGTTGGCATAACTGAAAATCCATTATTAACGATACCTTCTTCAAAGCCAATGAAGATATTGTTCATAAACAATGCAGTAGCGAAGTACAGTCCATTCTCACCTTTTAGGCTATTGCTTAAAGGAGATTGAGCCAATAAATACACGTATTGGCCACCATTTTTGAAGCATATACACCCATATTGGGTTTCATGCTTTTCGGCATCGGAGATAAAATTTCGAAAATTTATATTCCTGAATCCATCATTATATTCAACAAGATTGAAATTATTGTCATTCAACCAATAATGCTTTGGCCTGTTCCCGATCGTATTGAGCGATGCGATTATACCAAACATTTCACCATATCCTTTTGACTTTGAAAGCCAGTTACGGACGTTGATACTGGATACTTCAAAAGGGAGATCTTCAGGTGCATTATCTTTGTCATATGACAAGAATAGCAAAGATGGATATTGATTATACGTTATCATTCTTTATGTTATGTTTAGCACAAATATATAATTGATTAATACATGTGCAATATACTACACTGTTTTTATGCAAAAAAAGCCCCGAAGGGCTTACATAAAACAGTATCGTTTCACTAACTTAGTGTGACTTCATATCCGGCATTTTTCAGTATTTCAATAATGATTTCATTGAAGTACCAACCTTTTAGATACTTCCCTTCTCCGACTTTACTAAAATCATCTACATCATCATTCCATTCATCAATTTCAGATGCAGACCAGTATCGGCCATGTGCTTCAATAAGCGAAAAAATAGATTTTGGCAAACGGGATTCAAGCCCAATTCCAAATGAATTTTGATAAAGCTTAATAGGAGATTTCTTGTTAAGTATAGACTGACCCTCTTCTTCTTCCTTTTTCCTCTTTTCAACTTCAGTATCTACAACAGAATACCGATCATTGCTTTCAAATAGTATTAAGACATGCGAAAGACCGTCTTTAATAACATCTTCAATGTCTTTGTAATTCCTAGCTTTTATAGTTGCCTTTTCTTTTTCAGACATTTTGTCTACATCGAAATAAGGCCGATAGGTAGTTCTATAGCTTTTATATTCTTCCCAGGTTTCACCCTCTCCATAAGAGTTAAGCCCACCTTTAATAATAGGCATACCAACGCCTTTTTGATACTTTGAAACTAAAAATCCTTTGTAGTTTAATCCGTTAGGAATAAATTTTGCAGGTTGTCCTTTTCTTTGAAATTTAATTGTAGTCATGATATTTATATTTTATCTCACTAAGACATATATCCCTAGTGAGATTGTTAACAAAAAAAGTTGGGGTTAATTTGCGTAATTTTTGAGTATAATCTCAACACTAAAGTCGGTATCACTTTCAAGAATCTCAACAAAGGAAGCAGGTGTTCTTATTATAGTCTTCCGGTCGTATATTCCTGTAGTTTGCTCATGAATTAACTCATAACCCTCTTTTTTTAAAGAATCAATATCAATAGTTGTTATAACTTCCTGAAATACAATAGAACTATTACTATAAACAGAGTGTCTTTCTTTTGCTGTTTCATATGCGTCTCTTGTCCAGTAAATCACATCATGAATAAAGCTATCTACCTGTATTTCACCGTCTTCTTTTTTACCAAGAATAGTCATTGTTTTTTTTTGCAGAGTTTAGCGACCTGCGCCGGTCGATCTTGTTTGTTTTCTTAATGTAAAGATACAATCTTTATTTTAATTGTGCAACATATTGCACGTTTTTTTTAATAAAATATCCCTTACCTTGAATTGTTTCTTGCTTCGCTTGAATCAAAACATTGCTCTATTTTCCTTTCTGCCAGCCCCCGGCCTATTAAGTTGAATGTGTCAAAGTGCCATTCGTGGAGTTGCTGGATAAGTTTCAATTGATTTAAATCATGACAATGAGTCATTGAGTCTCCTTCTTCGCTGACAATAAATGAGTTGTAGTAATTGTTATATTCTAGGCAAACAGAGCCATAGGTATATTCAGGCTCACATCCTCCGGTATCTCCACGGCCTACAAAATAATGCCGGTATACATGATCGCCTTCAAATACTCTTTCTGGGAAAATATAATTTCCACCGAAATTAATTTCCGCTAAAAAAGCAAGAGGCACAAACTTCTCCCCGTTATGCTCTATTCCCTTGATTAAATCGGAAAGAGGACGGAGAAGGAGTTTGACATCTGCCAACCTAAATTCCTCTTCCTGTCCTATATTAACAGTTTCTGTTTCTGTACAAAATGACACAACTCGTGACTGTCCGTACGGTGTCTTAACCTCTGCCTTATACGGCAGGTAGGCGCATAGCTCATGAGGTTGTATTTGACCGATCATGACACTATTGCTATCTGGTTTATTATCATACTCACTCCATACTGACATATACTCTTCCGGAGTAGTTTCTCTGTTGTATACAAGCAATTCATCAGTTTCATTACCTCTATGCTTGAAGTTCTGTCTGGAAACGAAAAGGGCTACTTTTTCAAGCTTTAATCCGGAACTGTTGTCTTTAAATTCACTATAAGCAGAATATGAGGTATTGCTCTGTATCTCTATCCATGCAGTCGTAATCCATCCGCTTTTATAATCTGTACTTTTCATAACTCTGTTGCTTCTTTAATTAGTTGTTCGATTTCATCCTCACACTCTTGGGCTAAGGTTGTATAATCGTCAAATTCACTCCCTGCTGTGCAATCAGGATGAGCCATAATAGAGCCTTTTATCCTGGATAGTTCAATCTTTACCCTTTTCAACATGCTAAGCATCTCAGGGGCTTTTGAAATTAGCTGGGCGTTGGCTCTGGATTCTTCTGTGCTTCCTGAAAGATGAATTAGCTTGTCATTGGTACTTAGACTCCATGTCTCTTTCTCCTCTCTTCTATCATGGCCTCAGCAAGGTCGTAAGAATACTTAGCTATATCCTTATAATTCCCTCTTGCTTCAAACGCCTGCATTGCCAGTCCGGCAAAATGATCGAGCATAGATAATTCTGCATGCTTTGACATAGAATCCGTAAGTTCATCGAAAAAGTTGTTTTCTTTTGTGGGTAATTTTTCTTTTGGTGTCATATGTTTAAGTGTGATTTAAGTTTTGATATTAAATTATTGCCGGTTCCGGTTTAAAATAGTAGGTGAATAGATTAGCCTCCCCGTCAATGTGAGCGAATGAAACTATTTGTTTGCTATGTATTATGTGAATGTTCATTAACTGATTATTTAATAATAATACCCCCGAGTACAACGGTAAGTCTTTCATTCGGTATATCATACCGCTTTAAGGCTCTATCTACAGAGCCATTTCAACACCTCTCAAAATCATAAGGAACTTCAAAGTCTACCCAGTTTTCACTTCCTCTTGGAATGACCGTTGAACACATTGTGCAGTATTCAATTCCATAGTCTTCGTTAAAGTTATCGTCAATTCCTTGCAAATTACCATAGGCATCAACAGTCGCTTCAAACGAACGTGTGGCGTGAATGTCGTAATACGCCTTTAACTCTGAATTTGGATTATCCTTTATGGAGATTGCACAATTACGACAAACGCCTTCTTCTTCCCAACCTCCATCAGATTTGCGTGCAGTCCTGTACAAATCCGAAGAAACAGCATATAACATAGTCATACCATGCTTGCGTTTTAATTAACTGATTATTTAATAATAATACCCCCGAGTACAACGGTAAGTCTTTCATTCGGTATATCATACCGGTTCAATGCTCTCTCTACAGAGCCATTTGAACAGCAATCTTTTACAGGATTTATATAGGGCTTCCCGTAGTTGTTTGAGAGTTTTCTAAGATCAATTTTGTCACTCTGCATATACAATGTAACATACACAGGGTGCACATCTATAACTTTTGCTAGAAACACCTGATGCTTGCCTTTAAATATCCACGTTTCGCCATTTTTTTGGAAACCTAAATCAATAAGCGTTTTCTCGTTCTGCATGATTAGATTAAGTGTGATTTAAGTCTTGTGATTAGATTGTTACCGGTTCCGGTTTCTCCGAACTTCTCTGAAAGGTATTCTAGCTGTAGTAAGCACTCCTGAAGGAGTTCGTTGTCTGCTCCTGATTTCTCCGGCTCTTCGTCCTTTACAAAACACCCATCCACCATACGACCGGTGCGGGATTTGATAGTATTGTATGAGTGTTCGAGGCAGTCAAGGAAGCTAAGGTCACAAGAACAAGCAAGAATCATTACATCATTAACCCTTAATCGAGTACATATTCTATTCATTAGAATATCATTAATCTCAACTGGCGTAGGCTCATAATTTTCTCCTATAGATTGAATAATCCCTGTAGGTGTTAAGCCAGTAATTAATCTGTAATTGATTACAGCTATACCGATATCTCCTATGGCGTCTTTCATGCCCTCACGGTCAACCCGAAGATAAGCCCGGCAGAATTCCCCGACCTCTTCTCTTATTTTAAGCGACTGTTTCCCCAGATCGCCTTTATCCAGTAATCCCCAGCTCTTAGATAAGGACCGGATGTTTTTAATTAGTTCTATTAGGTTATTTCCTTCCATTACTGCTACATTAAGCTTTTATTAAATTCATTTATCGCCATAAAAATTTGATACGCCACCTGCGGAACTATGGCGTTTCCGTATCCTTGCACCTCATCCACCCATCCGGGTATCCCATCATTACCCGTAAGAAATTCGGGTTTGGGGCCGATAATCCCGTTTTTATTTTCCACCAGTGCCGTAACTGGTCTAATCTTAGTTTCCCATTGTCTTTGCGCGGCTTGTCTGTTCCCCCTTTCCAATCGTCTTTCAATGGAGTGGGCAACAAGCCAAACTCTATCCCGCCTATGTGATGCACCACAGAAACTTGCAGGGATAACAAGGGGCGGCCAGCAGGTGTAACCGATGCTTTCCAGGTCAGCGATCTTTCTGTCGAGAATTCCATTAGAAATTGTTCCGTCAACATTTTCATTAACCACCCATAATGGTTGAGATTCTCGTATTGCTCTGAAAAAGTGTGGCCATAGGTATAAAGCCCCTTCCATGCCTTCCCGTTTTCCAATTTTACTGCTAACCTGACAGGGGTCTCCTCCGGTAGCAATATCGATCCATCCGGCATATTGTCGAAAAGATTCAGTTGTAATATCTTCATGCGATATGGAATTAGGAAATCTATACGTTAACCACTCTCTTTTGTCTCTCAGAATTTCACAATGTGCCACATTGCGCCATCCTGCCCATTCAGCTGCAAGATCAAACCCACCAATGCCAGAAAAGAATGATATGTGATTCATTTTTTTTTATTCAAATAAGCTACCCTGTACAGGGATTCTTTTAATATTAGCTGTTCCCTTTCCAGTTTCTGAATCTTCCGGATCAGTTTGTTTATCACAATCTGTTTCCTCTCTATCTCCGCTATTATTTCGGTCTGAAAGGTGTCCACATCTTGAATTTTCATTGCTGGTAAAGTTTGGGTACATTTTAAGGAGTTCCGGGTTATTGCATTTCCCCCAACCTCTTTCTTTCATATTCCAGAACTGGCACTCCCTGCAGATCATTTTCTTTTGTCAACAGAGCTTTCTGGAAAATCAATTGTATTGAACATACCTCGGATACGTGAGGCAACTCTATCGCCATAGCAATCCAAAATCTGTTGTTCATTCATATTCGTAGTTGTATGGGTATTGAACATACCCCCGGATGCGTTTTCGTATCGGCTCTGTACGATCTCTGCCATTACATTCGCCTCATTGCCGTAATTCTTGGCAATAGACTCAGTGCCCAGGTCATCAAAACACACCCCTATTTCTCTTTTACCTAGATCGGTAAAAATTGGGCTAAAGAAGCTTTCTATTGAATCATATCCTTTCTTTGAGAACATATGACCTATCTCTCGACAAGTAACTACCATAAAGCTCTGAGGTGCTATTCTTGCAAATATTTTCATCATGGTCGTTTTACCGCATCCGATGTTGCCATATATCAACAGTCCTTTCTTTAGACTATATCCCATTTTTTCAAAATCAGGATCTTTAGCGAAATACATTGAGGTAAGTTTGTATATCCGTTCTTCCTCTTTTGTCAGAGCAAAATCTATTATTTCAGATTTTGCAAGCGATATCGCTTGGTTAAACAGAGCGACAGACGTAATTTGAATCATAGCCGGTTTTTCCTTCAGCCTCTTTGTATATTCAATTTCATTCAGCTTGCACCTTTTAACCCGCGATGCTTCCCGAAGTGCCGATACAACAGCCGATATTTTTTCCTCTTCGGTTAAAATTGACAGTTCGCTATGAGTTACGGAATCCATATCCTTTTGCTTTTCCATTGACTTTGCTATCAAGTTGGAAACTGTTTCTGTTTTGTTTGTTCTCTGTTGCATCTTTGATCCTTTGATTCTTTTCTTCTAATTCCTTTAGTTTTCTGGCAAATGAGTTTTTGAAATGGTCCCGATCCTTGAATGATTGAAAGGCTTTTTCAAGAAGAAATTCTTTTGCCGCAGCGCTTAAATTTGCATGCGGGAATAATTCTTGCCAGTTCGGAAGCTGAATTTTGAAATTGGATTCAAGGTATTCAGGAATGTCAAAAACCTGCACCCCGGCAATGGAAATATAATTTGCTTCGGAAGTGTTGTTTTCCCCCACACCCCCTTTCTTAATTTCATTTCTATTTTCATTATCATTTTCATTTTCCATATGTTGAACATATGTTTTATCATATGTTGAATCATGTGATTTTGATATATTTGTTTTATCTTCATCACATGATTTAGATTTCCGGTTTTTAGAACGGCTTTCAGAGTATTTTTTCCTTTTATCGGATTCATCTTTCATCCTCTTGTTGAAAAAAATATCTCCCTCCTTTTCAAATTTTGAAAAGATATCTTCATCATATCCGCCACATATCTTTATCATATCTTTTTCATACAAGAAACCTTTTTGATGTTGCAGACATAAAAGCCGAATGTATTGCCCAACTTGTTCATCGGACATTAGCATTGTGCCACTGAGGAAATCTGATGTATAAAATAGAACAGCCGGGTCTTTTGCCATTATTTAATAATTATGCTGCATCAAACAATTCCAGCTGTCCATTGGAAGCGGATTTACCTTCGATAATAAACAGATTTACTTCATTTATTACGTTGTCAATCGCCCATCTAAGCTGATCAAGATAATCATATACACCCTCGTCAAATTCACCAGGAATGAACTTTTGAAAAGGTGTGTTGATGTTCAAAATCTTTTGACTTTTCAGAACCTTGCGGCCGGTTAAAACCACACCCTCATGATCGCCTTCACCGCCTATTGTAAAACCAGTCACAAGGAAAGATTTCAAATATTCGTGATCAGCAGATTCAGGAAGCTGTACAAAATCATGTATGCTGTCCTCTAATTCCAAATCGTATGGATCAACTAGTTCACAAATAAAGGCCAGATGTATGTTTAAAATTTTGAATGCCTTTTCCAGATCCGGATGAACATGCCGTTCTGATTTGAGCGAAACTTCATCTTTAAAACATTCGATTATCGCTCCTGAATCGTCCTGTATTTCAGTTCTCTTTTCATACTCAACTTCTAATTTTGAAGCGTCTTTCAATTTCACCTTGTGAATTGAAAGAGATACAATATTTTTGTTCATGATTCGTTTTTATGTCAAAAACTATCATCATCTCCGCCCTCAGACAATAGTTTCTTGTCAATGAATTTATTTACATCCCACTGATCAATTGGCTTTACTGAGATATTTTCAGCCATATATTTTGCGACTTCTTCCGTTACCGGATTGATTGCGTAGATAGCTGAAGATCCTAAGAACCTTGTAAAAGCGGGGTTATGCTTTGTTTCAGGAACATCGACCCTTAGCATGTTGCTTCCGGCAATATTCTGTTCCGAACACTTACCGCATATTCGGGCATGGCCGAACAATTCGACAATAGCCCATGATTCAAATTGCTTTTCCATTTTATTATTGATTTATAAATACCTTTTCAATAGAGTATTGACCTGACGGCTGTTGTTTTATGCAATCTTCAGCCTCCTGATAAGATTTAAATGTACCAAGTCCTGTAGGAAGCCATATTTGATTCTCATTAAGATCAAGGCCAGCTACACAGATGTAGTATTCAACTGTTGTTTCCATGTTTTTTTAGATAAAATTATTGGTGACAGAGGCAGGAATCGAACCTGCATGGTGTGTTACTGTTCCGGATTTCACACACCCACCTTCTGTGTCTGGCTGCGTACTACCAATTCCGCCACCCTGTCAAATTGCCCCTTCTGGATCTTTACCAGCCTTCTAATTATACCTTGCACCTCCGGTTAAGGTCAGTGCGGAGTTTTATTGCTTCGGGGCTTATGTTACACAAATAGCAGCTACGCCTGATTCTGTTTATAAAATCGCCTGCCAGTGATCTTTTACTTATCAAACAAGCCTCTATTTTATGTGCGGCATAGGTCCGATTCGAACGGACAATACACCAAATTACTATGCCTTGTGTCCGCTACTTTCCCGGACTGGTCCACTTTTCAAATCATGTTTTCTTTTTCACCTGCCTTTCTTTTTTATGAATAAATGAGCTTCTTCCTGAATTTCTTTTGCAGTTGATTTCCTGCCATTTTTGAGGTGATCCAAAAGCTCTGTTCTGGAAAAGTATAACCTACTACCGTCCTTCATGTATGGGATTGTCTTTTTTGACACCTTCCCATATAAGGTAGGTTCCTTTATCTTTAGCAATTCTGCGGCCTCTGGAACAGCAAGAATATCATTGTCAACAGATCTTCCTTTTTTAACATGATCAAATATTTCCTGCATTAAAGATTCAAGATTAGACAGTCTGGCGTCTATAGCCGCGAATGGATTTTCCATTTTACTTATACTTTTATGACAATTAATTCAGCCCCCGGATCTATATCCTGTATCAAAGCCTGAAACAGGCTCCATTTCAATTTCCATTCTCCGGTTGCAAATCCTTTTACTTCATGGTACTCGACCGATCCGTCATTATTGTACACTTTGAAATCACAGTAGTAATTAGCTATATGTTTTCCGTTTACATCAAGACTTATTTTAACCTGCCTTTCCCATCCTTGTATTTCACCGGCTTTTAATCGCCAGTCTAACTCTTCTGCGTACTGAGCTTCCTTTATGGAATCGTAAGCAATTCCCTTATAGATAGTAGTACGGTTATTGTACTTTCTTTTTGTCCGGGCCTGAGAAAGATATTTCTGAGAAAATGCCATCATGCCACAGATCTTATTAAGTCAACACCTTCTGCTAGCTCTGTTTCAGCAATAGATATTGCAGAATATATTTCTTTAAAAAATTCGGGGTCAGGATTAATTTCAAATGAATGGAAGTTCTTAAACTCTTCATGTATGTGTGGGTAATACGATGCAAAAACGCCCCTCATTTGAAAGAAATCAACATTAAGGTCCTTGGCTACAACTAGCATATTCATCTGAATTTGATAATAATACTGTTTCGACACTTTCTTTAGACCCTCAGATGTATTGATAAGGCAATATTTAATATGATTTGCGGGATTTTCTGGACATTTGATTTCTCCTACTATATACTCATCATAGTGAACAGTGTCTGGCGATCCTCCTGAGAATGTAGTCAGTGGGAAATATCTGGGATTATCTTTCCCGTGATATGTCATGCCTGGGTATTTTTTGCATAAAATATCAGATGCAATAGGCTCATTGCAATTGCCCCATTCTATTGCAGGGGAATCTACAGCTCTGATGGTTCCCGTTGTGATTTCTGCAATTTTTTCATTGACATAACCCATTGCCGTTGCCGATATCTTATCTTCTTTTGACTTCGGTTTAGTAAGCAATTCATGTATCCTTGATGATGTAAATTTTCCAATTCTGGCAATTTCCCATTTCGATTCGGGTATGATTTGTCCAATCATTATTTTTTCAGTTTGGTTAATAGTTGAAATGTGTGAGCTTTTACAGCTTCTTTTTTTGCGGATAAGTTTGCAGATATATCAGATAGTTCTTCTGAGGTTTTCATTTCAAGAAGGATTTCCGGATGATATACTTTTGCAAAGAAGGCGGCCGACCGGTAATGTATCATAAGCTCAGTAATGGTATTCCATTTGGAACCTGGCTGAGTGTGCCAGCCTTCTTCTTTCACCATTTTAATGGTAACAATAGGCCCAAACAGCAACTCTTCCGGATTATCTACTGGTATAGCGTATGCCCTACAGGTCATATCGTCTCCGGATCCGGAAATATCATACTTTAGCCCACCTATATAATTGCCAGACGCGTTAATACAGGCTATAATGAAGCTACTTGAGAATGCAAGTTGACCGGTTGACAGATCGAGGTTTTTCATTACCATTATTGGTGGTATGTTTAACCTGTTGGCTATATCAACAGCCGCAGCGCAGTTGTTTATATTGTCCCGGTACTCTACCGGTACAAGCAGAGATCCGGCATAATATTCAGCCAGGTCTTTTATCTTATTATTCATAGTTCTTCAGATCGTTGTCTTATGTGTGTAGCTATTTTTTGAAACAGTATCTGGACCTCAGATACTATTTTTTTACCTTCTTCAGTAGACATATCAGGAACCTGTTCCCGCATGAGGTCTATCCTTTCTGCGAGTACAGATAATTTTATTTTATCCGGCGCTAGACGTGCGGCTTTCTCCTGTTCTTCCTTTTGTATCTGTGCTTGTTTCTCTCTTTCCAAGCGCGCCTTTTCTTCTGATTCCAAGCGCGCCTTTTCTTCTTTTTCTTTCCTTAAAGATGCTTCAGCTTCTTCCCGGTCAAGCCGGGCAATCTCTTCCAGATCTGCCAACTTTTGCTTTTCTTCCAAGACCCTTTTTTCAGCCTCTTGTTTCAATCTAATGTTCTCAAGCCTTAACTTTTCTTTCTCTTCTTCCGCTTCCCTTTTAAGTCTTTCCCGTTCTTTTTCAGCTTCTTCTTCCTCTCTTTTCTTTCGTTCATATCGGGCTTTTGCTCCGAACGCGAACGCCTCAAAAACATCATCAGTCATATCACAGATTATTGATTCTGTTATTGTAGAATCAAATTCAATTATCTGTTCAAGACGCTTCTGAGCTATGAGCTTTCTTTCTTCAGCTTTCTTTCTTTCGGCAAACTTTTCCTGATATTCCAGATGTTCTTCGATTGGCTTTACAAGCGCGACAAATTCCCGCTTAATCGCGTCCAATACTTGCCCTTTTCTAAGGGATTCTTCTTTAAGTTCTTTATGCGTCTTTTCAAGCTCTACACGCTTTTTTTTAAGAAATATTCTTCCCTCCCGTGCCTGATCCATTAAGCTCACTTCTGATATGTCAGACACAACAATTTCACTTGCTTTTTTCTTCCAGTCTTCCAGCATTATAAAGTATGGGCTGAAAGCTTCTACTATTGCCGATCCTTCTGCGCCTATGGGCTTTACAAGTGCCGGTAATAAACTTTCTTTAGATTCTTGCATTTTGCTTATTCTTATAGTTTGTAACTTTCTCTAATACATAATCATAATGCTCCTTATCAATAGGAACATATCCCTTGTCAATCAATTTTGAACTGGACATTGCAGCAAGTTCTGGTAAAGAGGTTTCCTTTATAGAAACGGCCGTATAATTTATGACTGTACTGTCACCGTCAGGACTTACACTATAGTAACAGCCCTGACCCATGTTGATCAGATATTTCATATTTTTTTAAGAGAAAAATTCGTTGAAGAAAGCCTGAACCTCAGACTTTGAAGTATTCATGTAAAAATCATTGAACATTAGCACATCCTCATAATATCCATCTGCCTCATGTGCCAGTCCCATATATTCATATTCCACCCACTGGCGTTTAGATTTAACCAGATCATTTTTCTCAGCCCAAGTCCCGAAATCATCCAGAAACATTTCTGTTTCATAAATAGCAGGTGATACGTCCGGATATGAGTAGTCAATCAGTAGCTTCTGCTGCTCCATATCAATCCAGAAGTTCAAAACCTTTGCCCGTGACTTCACGCGCTTGTGACGCTTCCGGACGCGGGAATACTCAATAAAGTATTTTGCTTTTTGCATTATTGATTTAGATGCCATACCTTAATTTTGTATCGATACAAATTTAATCTCTTTTGTGATTTATTTATCTCTTTTGAGATATTTTTTTACAAATTTTTTTCGCTAACTGTATCAAACAGAGTTGGCACAGACTTCATATACTCAGCTTCCTGACAATATTTTATACCGTCACGCCAGTACATCTCATTCAACTCAATACCTATTCCAACCCTATTCAGATGGATACATCTGAACGGAACCGTCATAATACCTCCGAAAGGATCTAATATTGCTTCATTTTCGTTGGTATACCGGACAATTGCCCTATCAACAATATCGAACTGTAGTGGACACACATGCTTTTCACGCTTCTTTAATACCTGCGCAGCATTAAGCGTACGCATCCTGACAACATCATCCCAAACCCATTCATTTTCTGTCCGGGGCGGAGCAGCCATGAACCTTGATGGTAGTTTGCCCATGCTGTCAAGCTCTTCACACAAATGAACATGTGCGTTATAGTCATACACATTATTTTTGTCAAAGGCTTCCCAATTTTTTCCCACCTGAGAAAGATCCATCTTCTTCAGTTCTTCGGGATTTAACAACCTGTTCCCGGAAGATTTCCAATAGGCATGAGCATCAAGCTGCCATCTGGCCCGTGTGTAGTTTTCTTTAGTTTTAACAACAGGCGTATCAGCATATGCATTACTTTTTTCGGTAGGCGCTTTTCGGAAAATCAACAGGTATTCAGGTGAACCACTTCCCATTTTAGTTCCGTCTTTGCATTGCTCAGACCATCCAAGCCGGTAAGTCTGGTTATTTTCCATTACCACATCTGTAGTAATGAAATGCTTTCCGAGTAGATGGAATTCATACTTTTCAAAATGGGCAACTGTTTGCCCGGAGAAATCAATCAAGCTGGTAAATCCCTGTCCGTTTTGATATGAAAAACGAATTCTGTCTTTGACATGAATTGCGGCAACTCTTCCGGGTTTAAGTATTCTGTAGATCTGTTCTGTCAGAAAACCAAGCTGTTCAAAAAACTCTTCATTGCCGTCATTATGTCCCATATCGTGGTATGATTCGCAGTACTCATATTGGTCACTAAACGGGATAGATGTCATGATCATGTCAATGGAGTTATCCTGCATACTCATTGTTTCCAGCACGCTATCATTGTGGATAGCTTTCCAAGCTTTACCCTCAGCAACTTTACGATCAACCCCCATAGATCTTTTAATGGCATCAATCATAGCTGATTCAGAAAGTCCATGATCCCGGATAATTTCCGACATTTTTGAGACCATTTCGTTATGATCCCGCCATTTGCGAAGCAAGGTTTTAAGTATCTCGTCTTCCGCATCAGAGTATATTATCTCAATCTGGACTTGCTTAGTCTGTCCATACCTTAGAATTCTGTGAATGGATTGTATAAAGTCCTTAAATCGGTAGTCAATACCAGCATAAATAGCGCGATGGCAGTGACTTTGAAAGTTACATCCAGATCCTGCAATCTCTGGCTTTGTTGACAAATACGGGATCAATCCGTTCTTAAAATCAATCAGAGTTTTTTCCCTGTCTTCCCACTTCTGGGACCCGAATACTGATTTTACAGCTGGTAATAGTCGCTCTATTTCCTTCCGCTCGTCTTCCAGATGATGCCAGATGATGAAATGATCATCCGGATTCTGATTCACTATACTTACCACCTTTTTTAGGCGCGCAGACATACTGTCCCGTTTCTCCTTTGCCGCCGCCGGAAGACTTTTTGACGGATCGGAGAACATCTTAATGTTACCATCTCGATCATAAATTATCCCCCTGTCTGTTACAGAGACTTTATGATAATTTACAATCAATTCCGGCAGATCATACCCATCATCTGAATAATCAGGATTAAGATCAGACGGCTTTTGAATAATAATCATCCAGGATCGAACCCACATCCAGAATTCCCAGACTTTGTGCTCATACAAAGTCAGATCACCTGCAGTCGTAGAGTTACGCTGGAAGAACCTTGTAAGCATCTGTGACCGGTCGGCAACTCCAAGAAACTGAGCATAATTAAGTAACTCAGTATAATCGTTTGGCGCTGGCGTTGCTGTAGCAATAAACCGGTATGGAACCGATTGAAAACTATTGAGAATATAGTTTGTCGTTTCTGTGTCCAGGTTGCGAATTATGTCACCTTCATCAAATGACACTCCGGCAAAGAACTCAGGCTCAAACTCCCCGGCTCGTATTCTTTCGTAGTTTGAAAGATAGATATAAGGTTTACCTTCATTATCAATACTGTGCGCCTGAACATCATCCATTGAGGTAACATATGCAACAGATACATTGATCAATCCTGCATCCTCATAAAATTCCTGAACTACTCCCAATGGAAGTCCTATTAAAAAAGGCTTTCCCGTATGCAATATGACTTGCCGGGCAATTTCAAGCTGCATGAGGGTTTTGCCAAGTCCGAAACTAGCCCCTATCCCTCTACATCCCCCTTCAAGACACCATGAGACAATATCTCTCTGATGTGGTTTTAAGACCTCTTGAATATTATCTGCCTTAAAACCTGTTTTAGGTGTTTGAATGATTTTTCTATTTAAAAAATCAAAATATTGCTTTGTCATTTGCTTTTATCAGAATGTAACAGTTCCAATTTTTCAGTTATATCTTCATCCGCAATCCGTAGAGATATACAGTTACGGTACTTTATATACCCAGCTCTATTGTCATATTCAGGAAACTTGTACATGAATACTGCAGTATGATTCTTAGGCAATGGCTTCAGGTCCAAAATTCTTTTTTTAAGCAAGTCAACCTTTGACAAGTTTTCTACGTTCATTATATTGTCTTTTGTATCGATACGCAAATTAATGTATCTCTTTTGAGATTTAAAAAGATTTTTCGAGATTTTTTTTATGATTGAATTTAAGGACAGATTAGCACAGGTTATAAATAACGAATGCAATGGCTCCCAGAAAGAGTTTATTGAAAGAACTGGAATAACACAAAGCGGAGTAAGCGAATATCTATCGGGGAAAAAGAAAAACCCTCGAAGAGAGTTTTTTATAAAGATCCAAAAAGCATTCCCAAACATTAGCCAATCATGGCTTTTATCAGGAGAAGATCCAATGTATCAAACAGATAATAAGAGGGGGAAAACCGATCAAAAAAAGTACTATTCTTCAAATGAATATACTCATACATTGGTTTATTGCCCTATATCGGCTAGTGCCGGGTACATGGATCTGGTTGGCAACTACACAGAAAACCTTCCAAGTCTTATATTTACAAAAGAATTTGAAGATTGTGATACGGCATTTGATGTTGCCGGTGATAGCATGTCACCTTCGTTTAAAAGTGGCGATATTGTTGCAGGAAAGCGCTTATACAACTTTGAATATGCAAGACCAGGTGAGGCATATGTACTTGACTATGGAGATGGATTTGTTATTAAGCGAGTATATCATTCTGAAAACCCAGATTATTTAAGACTTGTTTCAACAAACGAAACATACACACCATATGAAATATTAAAAAACGACATAAGGGGAATGTGGCTAATCAGAGGTGTTCTGAGTACAAATATAAGATTGGATAACTCTAATGATAGTCTACTAAAGCTAATACATACACAATTATTACAAACACAATCACAATTGAATAAACTACTAGGAAATCAATGAAAATACTACACTATACAACCAGTGCATTAGCTGCTTTCTCTTTTCAATCATGTAGCAATAATAATATACCAGACGATGTTAAGTACACCATATACGATAAAGAGTTGAACAAAACATTCTCTTCCGCAAAAATATTTGTTGAGCTTAATAAAGACATAGATAAGGACGTGCTCAAATCAATCGCAGAAAACATTGCACATGACTACAGTCAGTACAATAGGAAATACATATTCTATCATTTAACCGGAATGGACAAAAATGATGTAAGTTGGGCAATCACCCATTACACTCCTGATCTGGAATAAAAATATTGGGTGTGTCAAGCAAAGAAAAATCAATTATGAGGGATTCCGCAGTTGCAGAAGGTGAGATATTAGGCCGCTGGGAAGACATCCGCCCATACGCGGAAGCAATCTATATGATATACAAAAACACTTCCGGAGAACTTCTTTTAAAGAAGGTACTTCCAGATGGCGAATCATACGATATGAAAATATCAACTAGCGACAACATAAAATTCATTCACTTGGATAAAGACCTATCTTCTGAATACATGAAGATAGAACCGAATGGGGGCCTTGGGATGTATAATAGTGAGAATGTAAAGTTCGTAGAACTGGCGTCAATTTAAGGCGCCTTTTTTATTTGCCTTTTTGTGCAATTTTTGTGCAAATAAAAAAAGCTTTGCATTTTTCACAACGCAAAGCTTTGATTTTCATGCTCCCCCTCTTGGGCTCGAACCAAGGACCCCATGATTAACAGTCATGTGCTCTAACCGACTGAGCTAAGGAGGAGTATTTCCCGTTTGGGATTGCAATATTAGAAGTAATTTTCATTCTATGCAAGCCCCTTTTGTTATTTTTTTTGACAAAACAATCAATAATCTGCAAATCAACATATATTGATTAAAAAAAGATCCTGAGGGATAATTTCACTCAGGATTTTGGCACAAAATTTTCTATAACACCTGACTAAAGAACCATTATTACCTAAAAACTTGTTAAACTCATTGTTCAAACATTTAAAACCTGAACGAGAAATATGAATAAAAAACAGTTAATCTTAATCGTGTTGCTCGTAACCACCTTAAGTTCTTCCATATCGATGCTGGGATACAAATATTTTCTGGAACCCGACGCCTATGAAAGAGTTGAAGTAAAGCAACCAGTCAGACTTTCCAGTTTTCTGGAACCATCCAAAACCGTAGTACCCGAGGGACTGAACTTTGTCTATGCAGCAAATCATGTCACCCCTGCAGTCGTACACATCAAGACCTACTACAATCAAAACCAGGCCCGCAACAATTACCAGCAGCATCCATTTGATGATCTTCTGAGAAACTTCTTTGGGGACCAGTATCCGCAACAAAATCCAAGACAACAAAACCCATCCGACAGGGCACAGGCTTCCGGTTCCGGAGTAATCATTTCAGGAGATGGATACATTGTCACCAATAATCATGTCATTTCAGGAGCCGACAAGATCGAGGTAACGATGGATGATAAACGGACATTTTCTGCCGAATTGATCGGAACTGATCCGACCACTGACCTGGCTGTTCTGAAAATTGATGAGGAGGACCTGCCATTTGTTGCTTTCGGCAATAGCGACAATGCGCAAATCGGAGAATGGGTACTGGCTGTCGGCAATCCTTTTAACCTTACTTCAACGGTGACTGCCGGTATTGTGAGTGCCAAAGCACGAAATATCAACATCCTGCATGACAAGGACAATCTTGCCATTGAATCGTTCATCCAGACTGACGCAGCTGTCAATCCCGGCAATTCAGGCGGAGCACTGGTCAACCTTAAAGGCGAACTGATCGGAATCAATACAGCCATTGCAACACCTACCGGAACGTATGCCGGCTATTCCTTTGCGGTACCCTCTGCCCTGGTGAGTAAAGTTGTAGCTGACCTCCGCGAATACGGCACCGTACAACGTGCATTGCTGGGAGTGACAATCATGGATATGACTACTGAGCTGGCCAAAGAAAAGGACATAAAACAGATTAAAGGAGTATATATTGCCGCAGTGCGTGAAGGCAGCGCAGCAGACAAAGCCCGCCTGAAAGAAGGTGATATCGTTACTCACGTTAATAACGTTCCGGTTGCCTCTTCTTCCGAGCTTCAGGAACAGGTTGCCCGTTTCCGTCCGGGACAGAAAATCAATGTAACTTTTGTACGTAAAGGTGAGACAAAAACAACAGAAGCAGAGCTTCAGAATAAAAATGGTGATACCGGAGTAGTCAAAAAAGAAGCTGCTCTCTCATCCACTATGGGAGCTATGCTTGCTCCTGCTGACAAAGCTACACTCAGGAAACTTAATCTCAGCAGCGGAGTAATAGTAAACAGTCTGGATAATGGCCTGTTAAAATCTGCCGGAATGCGCGAAGGGTTTATAATTACGGCCATTGATAAAAAATCCGTAAAAAACCCGGACGAAGTAATCCGTATACTGGAAAACAAAAAAGGTGCTATACTGATCGAGGGAGTATATCCTGACGGAAGCAAAGATTATTTTGCAATAGGTTAAACCCTGTATACCAAAACATAAAAAAGCACTTCATTTTTTTGAAGTGCTTTTTTATTGCCAATTTCAAATAAAAGACTTACTATGCACAAAAATCGACAGAAGTAAATAATAAGGCATCAGAAACATTAAAAATAAAGTCTTGTTAAAAAAAGCAATTCTGTTTTTTTAATGAATTAAAACTAACATACGACACCTTATCAGTGATTTAGTTATGAAAATTGAAATAGCACAACCGACTGCCAATACAAAAATCAGCGATTTACTAAACCAGCTCGGAATAAAAGATAAGAATCCGGCTTACAGCACCGGGCTGCAGGAAGGGAGATTAACCGAATCAAATCTTCTCAGAATACATTCTCCTATCAATGGAGAGTATCTTGCTTCTGTAGAGCTGGCCACAGCAAATGACCTTAATCATGTTATCCGGACAGCAGAAGAAGCTTTCAAAACATGGCGTCAGCTGCCGGCGCCCAAACGAGGTGAAATTATACGGCAGATCGGAGACAGGCTTCGTCAGCACAAAGTTCTGCTCGGGCAGCTGGTTACGATAGAATGCGGCAAAATACTTCAGGAAGGCCTGGGCGAAGTGCAGGAAATGATTGACATATGCGATTTTGCCGTCGGGCTTTCCAGACAATTATACGGTCTCACCATGCATTCTGAGCGCCCGGATCACCGGATGTATGAGCAATATCATCCGCTGGGAATTACCGGTATTATCTCAGCTTTTAATTTCCCGGTAGCTGTATGGTCCTGGAACGCCATGATTGCAGCTGTATGTGGCAATGTCAGCATCTGGAAACCTTCTGAAAAAACTCCGCTCACAGCTATTGCCTGTCAGCATATCATTGCTTCCGTGCTCAGGGAAAATCATCTGCCTGAAGGGGTTTTCAGCTATGTGCTCGGAGATGCCTCCACAGGACAGGCCATTGCTGCAGACAAGCGTATTGCTCTGGTTTCCGCCACGGGCTCCACTGCAATGGGCAAAAAAGTAGCGCAAACCGTTGCCGAAAGACTGGGCAAATCACTGCTCGAGCTAGGTGGCAACAATGCCGTAATCATTACGGACAAAGCCAATCCGGAACTTGCTATCCGGGCTGTCACCTTTGGAGCAGTCGGTACCTGCGGACAGCGGTGTACCTCCACACGAAGAGTGATCATACATGAAAATGTATATGAAGAAGTTAAAAACCGTCTGGTTAAAATATATTCATCTCTCACCATAGGCAATCCTCTTGAAGATAAGGTTCTCGTCGGACCATTGATTGACAAAAAAGCGCTGGACGCTTTTCAAAATGCGATTAAGGAAGCAGTCAGCCATGGCGGAAAGCTAATCGCAGGAGGTGATACCCTGTCCAGTCCGCCTTTTGACAAGGGCAATTATGTAACCCCGGCAATTATTGAAGCAGACAATTCCAATCCAATGGTACAGGAAGAGACCTTTGCCCCCATTCTGTATCTGATAAAATACTCCGGACATATTTCCAATGCCGTACAGATTCAGAACAATGTAAAGCAGGGACTTTCCTCCTCCATATTTACTAACGATATTGAAGAGTCCGAGTATTTTCTTTCTCATCAGGGATCTGACTGCGGTATCGCCAATGTCAATATAGGTACTTCCGGAGCTGAAATCGGCGGCGCATTCGGCGGAGAAAAAGAAACCGGCGGCGGACGAGAAAGTGGCTCAGACTCCTGGAAAGCATATATGCGGCGTCAGACCAATACGATCAACTACAGTGGCCGGCTGCCACTTGCACAGGGCATTCGTTTTGACCTGTAAAACAGCAGGATAAAAGGCATACTTTGTACTTTTTAAACAAAATCATATATTTAAGACCCAATTAGTATAAGGAGATTTTTATAAATGGCTAATTCAACTAAGAAATATCATGCAGTTATGCTCATTGATGATAATGAGATTGATAATCTTATTAATCAGAAAATGATCGAGGCATCCAGCATTTCTGAGCATATTTTCATTCATTCCGGGGCCAGGAGTGCTATTGAGTTTCTAAAAAATGTCGAGAAATTAGCCAAAGGCCCGATTGGCCTCTATCTTCCGGAGCTTATTTTTCTGGATATTGACATGCCTCTAATGGATGGTTTCCAGTTTCTCGATGAGTTTGAAAAGCTTTCCGATTCCATCAAGGAACATTGCAAAATCATCATGCTTACTTCTTCACTTAATCCTCAGGATATGAACAAAGCAAAGAAGAATAAGTTTGTGATGAAATATCTGAACAAGCCATTGACTCAAGACAATCTTAAAAAGCTGTAAAATCGCTGACTGGTTATTTTAAAAATATACCGGAGATTACTATTTCCGCAAACATCAGCCGTGATATTTAAAACGGTTGTAGTGGTATTATTTCAAAACAAATGTAATGTCTGAAATTCTGAATCTGAATTCAAATCTGGAACGGGGTATTTTCACCATTACCATTAATCGGCCGGATAAATTAAACGCGCTCGATAACCGAACCATGCAGGAGCTTGGGCTTCTGATACGGAAAGTATATGACAACAACCATATAAAAGCGGCTATTATTACCGGGGCCGGAGAAAAAGCCTTTGTGGCAGGAGCTGATATTCAGGAGCTATCCGGACTCTCCAGCCTGAATGCCCGCAAGTTTTCCGAGCAGGGACAAGAATTATTTGCTTTGATCGAAAACTCATCCAAGCCCGTTATCGCTGCAGTTAATGGTTTTGCACTGGGTGGCGGGTGTGAACTGGCCATGGCCTGTCACCTCAGAATAGCCTCCTCAAAAGCCCGCTTCGGGTTGCCGGAAGTAAATCTGGGCATTATACCAGGTTTTGGCGGAACTCAGCGATTAACCCAGCTTATCGGCAAAGGCCGTGCATTGGAAATGATGATGACCGGTGAAATGATTGATGCTGAAAAAGCTATGAATTACGGGCTGGTCAATCATGTCACAGAACCGGAAAATCTTATTGCCAAAACCGAAGAAATCCTGACAACTATCATTAAAAAGGCTCCTCTGGCAATCGCTCAGGTAGTTGAATGTGTCAATGCCTCCTACAATGAAGAGGAAAACGGCTATCAGACCGAAGCCAATTCTTTTGGTATTTGCTGTAAATCAAATGATTTTATTGAGGGCACCAGCGCCTTTCTTGAGAAGCGTCCGCCCAGCTTTACCGGGAAATAACTCATTTAATCATCCACTGGCACATTTGCCCGGACTTATATACTATTCCCGATTAGCCATTTATTAATGTCAGTATTTAAAAAGCTGGCCAGGCAGGCCGCCACCTACGGGATAAGCAGTATCCTTGGAAGAGTTATCAACTTTCTGCTTGTCCCGTTTTATACGAATCCCTCTCTCACAGGAATCAATCTTGAAGATTTCGGTATTTACACAGAGCTCTATGCCAATATGGCATTTCTGAATATAATCTATCTTTTTGGTCTTGAAACCACCTTCTTTCGCTTTGCTACCAAAAATCTTGACAGTGAAAAAGTCTACAGCTCTATAGAAAGCTCTCTTCTGATTACCAGCAGTATATTTTCTTTCCTACTGATCAGTGTATCCGGACCAATATCCGGCCTCCTGGGATATGCCGATAAACAGTCTTATATTATAATGCTTGCTGCTATACTTTTTATAGATGCCATCGTTGCCATTCCTTTTGCCCGATTAAGACTGGAAAATAAGGCAGCAAAGTTTGCATCACTCAAGCTTTCCAATATTCTTCTGAATGTTTTCTTCAATCTGTTTTTCCTGCTTTTCTGTAGAAAAGTATACTTCGGTGAAACAGCACAGGCCTTAAAACCCTTTGTTGAGCTAATTTATTTACCCGGTTTTGAAGTTGGGTATATCATTCTTTCCAATCTGCTGGCCAACGCACTGCAAATTCCGTTTCTGACCTCACAATTCAGAAAGCTGCGTTTTCAGTTTAACCTGAATTACCTCAAGCCAATCTATAAATACTCCTATCCCCTGATGTTTATGGGGCTTGCCGGCATGGTCAACGAAGTGCTGGACAGAATACTTTTACGGATAGTGCTGCCCGATAATTTTTATTCTCACCTGAGCACGATTGAAGCTATAGGAGTATACGGGGCATGCTACAAGCTTTCAATGTTTATGTCGCTAACCATTCAGGCATTCCGCTATGCAGCCGAACCATTTTTCTTCAATCAGGCAAAGGACAAAAACGCTCCCGGACAGTTTGCTGCCATTATGAAATACTTTATTATCTTCTGTTCGCTGATTTATGTCCTTGTCAGTTGCAATCTTTCAGTTTTCGGTCAGATACTGCGTGATCCTGTTTTCCGTCAGGGGCTGAATATCGTTCCGTTTCTGCTGCTGGCCAATCTTTTTCTTGGTATTTATATCAATCTGTCGATATGGTATAAGCTTACAGACAAAACCTATGCTGGTACTGTGATTACGTTTGCAGGCGCTGTCATCACGATTATCGCCAACATGCTTCTTATTCCGGTTCTGGGATATATGGGTGCAGCCCTCACTACGCTGATTTGTTACAGCGGCATGGCAGTCATTGCTTATTTCTGGGGACAAAAACATTTTCCGGTCCCATACGATATCCGGTCAGCGCTGTTTTATCTGACCTTATCCTCTGCTTTAATCTGGATAAGCACCACCCTGATTCCCGACCAGGGATATATGAGATATATCAGCGGTCCCGGCTTGAGTCTTCTTTACCTGCTCATTGTTGTCGTACTGGAATATCAGAGCTTAAGCAAGAGTATTCGGCAGGGCTAATTATTTTTTTATACCTTTGCAATGCCTGTTCTTAAAACTTGCAAACAGGCACTGCACCAAAGCAATTAGTTTACCAATGCCCAAAATAGTTAATACCTCCAAACATCCTCTGCCCGCATACCAGACTGAAGGTTCTGCCGGCATGGACCTCCGGGCCAATCTGTCGGCTCCTGTCGAGATCAGGCCGCTGGAGCGGATTCTGATTCCCACCGGATTATATATTGAACTGGAACCCGGCACAGAAGCACAAATAAGGCCAAGAAGCGGTCTGGCATTCAAACATGGCATTACCGTCCTGAATAGCCCCGGTACCATCGACTCCGATTACCGCGGAGAGATCAGGATACTGCTCGTCAATCTTTCAAACGAAAACTTTTCCATTCAGGATGGAGAACGGATTTGTCAGATGGTAATTGCGAAACATGAACAGGTGAGCTGGGAAGAAGTAGCGACACTGGAAACAAGCACCAGAGCAGCAGGGGGCTTTGGAAGCACCGGGCTTAAGTAATGTCAGGACTGGTTCTGATAAATTGTAAATCTGTCAGGCCCGGTATTCCAATACGATTATATATAACTAGTACAAGAGTTTCGTTAATTACACAGGTTCCACAAAGTTTTAATGAAGATAATAATACCAATGGCCGGTATGGGAAAACGTATGCGGCCACATACCTTAACCGTTCCCAAACCTCTTATCCCCATAGCAGGTAAACCCATTGTCCACCGTCTTGTAGAAGATATTGTCAAAGTATGCGGGCAAAGGGTTGAGGAAATCGCCTACGTAGTCGGTCATTTTGGTGAGGAAGTTGAAAACCGGCTGATCGAAATCGCTGAAAGCGTCGGAGCCCGGGGATCTATTCATTATCAGGAGGAGCCTCTTGGCACAGCGCATGCAGTATATTGTGCCGAAGAAGTTTTAAGTGGCAATGTCGTAGTCGCCTTTGCCGATACACTTTTCAAAGCCGATTTCACCCTTGATCCAGGCCAGGAAGGAATCATATGGGTTCAGAAAGTTCCCGATCCGCGTCAATACGGAGTCATCAAGCTGAATAGCGAAGGATACATTACTGACTTTGTCGAAAAGCCTCAGCAATTTGTCTCCGATCTTGCCATTATAGGTATTTATTATTTCAGGGATGGCCTGGCGCTCAAGCGGGAAATCCAGTACCTTATTGACAATAATATTCAGGTAAAAGGTGAGTTTCAGCTGACTGACGCACTTGAAAATCTCAGGAAAAAAGGAACTCAGTTTGTTCCTGGTCAGGTTAGTGAGTGGCTCGATTGCGGCAATAAAAACGAAACCGTAAAAACCAATAGCCGCTATCTGGATTATCTGAAAGACACCGCTCTTGTATCGGAGAAAGCAATCATTGAAAACTCTGTGATAATACCACCCGTGTTTGTCGGAGACAATGTAAAGATCACAGACAGCGTTATAGGACCACACGTCTCTGTCGGTTCTGGTACACAGATCAAAGAAGCGGTCATAAAAGAATCTATTATTCAGGAGAATGCTTATATTGCAAACATTGTTTTTTCAAATAGCATGATAGGAAGCCACACGCACATAGAAAAAACAGTACCGAACCTGAGTGTTGGTGATTATAATGTTATAAACTAATGATCCGTAGCTCCATATATATTGCTGCTCTCAGCATTTTTTTAGGGTCCTGTTCTCCGCACATGCCGGCTTTTGAGTCCAAAGCCGATAAAAAAGAGCGTTCAAAGCTTTCCGAGCATTATTTTACCGAAGGAATGAAATTCTTCATTCTTAATGACCCTGCGCAGGCAGAAAACTGGTTTAAAAAAGCACTGGAGCTGACGCCGGACAATGCGGCCTTAAACTTTATGCTGGGCAAAATATATCTGGGCAAAAGGGATCTTAATCAGGCTCTTTTCTATACAGACAAAGCGTTGAAAGAGGACGACAGGAATGAGCACTATTATGAGCAGCAGATCCGTATTTATAAGGAACAGGCAAATCTTGCCGAAGTAGCCCGGATATACCGTAAAATGATTTCCGTTTTCCCCGGAAAGATTGAGAATTACCAGAATCTGGCGGCTATTCTTCTGTATCAGCGGAAAAATGAAGAAGCCCTCAGTATCTACGAGGAAATCGGTAAAAAATTTGGCAGCTCTCCTGAGCTCAGCAAACAAAAAAAAGAGTTGTATCTGAGACTTAACAAAGAAGATGCTGCCGTTAATGAAGCCCGGAATCTGGCCCGCCTGTATCCTGATGATGTGTCGATACAGCTGTCATATATCGAGCTACTGATAGATCTCAACAGAAAAGAAGAAGCCCGGACAGAACTGATACAGCTCCGGGAAAAAGAACCTGATAATCCCTATGCCACCTTTATAATGGCCAATCTGCACAGGGAAAAAGGAGAGGAAAAAGAATATTTCGATCTGCTGTCTCTTGTTTTCCGCAATCCTGAAATGGGACTTGATACCAAGGTAAAGCTGCTGAACGATCTGAAAGCAAGATCCGGAGGCAGTAAGGAAATGAAGAAACAGATTGGCCGTCTGGCTGCTGATCTTCAGGAAGCCCATCCCGATGATCCTAACCCGTATATGATTGCCGGAGATCTGATGCTTGAGAATAATGAGAAAAAAGAAGCCTGGCAACAATATCTCAAAGCCAAAAACATTGATAAAACCAATTATCGTCTCTGGTACCAGCTTATCGTCCTTGACTCAGAGCTTGGTAAGACCGACAGCATGATCGTGCATTCCGAGCAGGCACTGGAAGTTTATCCTAATCAGGCTGCTTTGTGGTATCTGAACGGGACAGCTTATCTCTTGTCCAGGAAACCGGAAGATGCCATACCGCCACTGGAGCAGGGTAAGCGCCTTGCCGGAAGCAACCCGCAGCTACAGCTGCAATTTAACATCATGCTGGGCGATTCATATAATGAACTTAAGGACTATGACAAGTCCGATTCATTTTATGAAGAAGCGCTGGAAATCGATGCCAGTAATCCACATGTGCTAAACAACTACAGCTATTTCCTGTCATTAAGAAATACAAAAATGGACAGAGCCCTGGAGATGGCAGAGAAGCTCATGACAATAGCTCCGGAAAACGCTGCGTACATTGATACCTATGCATGGGTATTATACAAGCTGGAGAGGTATGAGGAGGCCAGAAACCTCCTTGAAAAAGCGATTTTAAACACAAATGATGGAACAATTGTTGAACATTATGGGGATGTTCTCTACAAGCTCGGCGAAAAAGACAAAGCAGTAAGTGAATGGATAAAAGCCAGCAAGCTCGGACAAACCACCGAATTGATTCAACAGAAAATATCAGACAGAAAGCTTTATGAATAGAATCTTTATTTTTTTGGCAGCTGTTTTCATTTTTTCATTGTCTGCCTGCAAATCAAAGCGCAATATTGTACATTCCGCAAACACAGAAGCGGAAACCAGACATAAAGTTGCCGTTGAGGAAATAGATTTCAATTATTTCAACTCGAAGGCAAAAGTTGACTATAACGATGGCTCATCAACTATCAGCTTCAATGTTAACATTCGCATGAAGAAAGATAGTGTTGTCTGGCTTTCTGTCCTTGCTCCGCTTGGTATAGAAGCTGCCAGAGCGCTTATTACTCCCGACTCTGTACAGGTGCTGGACCGGCTCAATAGCCGATATGAGGCTTACAGCATAGAGTGGCTAAAGCAAAACTTCAGCGCTGACCTGTCTTTTGGCAATATTCAGAATATGCTGCTGGGCAATCTGGTAGTACCGCCATACAAAGAAACCAAGCTCAACGACATAGAGGGCTCTGACTGCATTACACTCCAGCAGATTTCGCCCAGTCTGACTATATCCAATTCAATCAGCCGGGAAAAGAAGAAAGTTACCTCTTTGTCCATCAATGAATATTCGGGCAACTCATTATCCGTTGATTATAGCGAATTCGGAGCATTAGGAAATTACGTTTTCCCGTATTTCAACTCTATCAATGCAATTATCAACGAATCCGGGAAATCCAAATCCGTAAGTGTCCGAATCAAGCATAATAAGCCTGAGCTTACTGATGAGCCTCTTAACTTTAGTTTTAATGTACCTTCAAAATTTAAAAAAGGGTAACGTCTGTCTCCTGCTCTTATTTTTTCTTCTTTTGTCCGGTTTTTCCTCTCTGGCTCAGAAAACCAAAGCCCAGCTGGAAAGAGAAAAACAGGAAAATTTGCGTAAAATCAGGGAAGCAGCTAATATACTAAAGGAAACTCAGGCACAAAAAACCACCAGTCTGGCCCAGCTTTCTGTGCTTCAAAAAGAAATAAATGCCCGGAATGAGCTTATCATTGCCATATCACAGGAGGTTGAGCTTCTGAACCGGGAAATTGTCGAAAAGGGAGATATCATCATTGCTCTTGAAAACGATGTCGAAAAGCTGAAGAATGATTATTCCAGAATGATCTATGATGCTGCCAAAACTCAGAGTCATTATGATAAGCTGACATTCATTTTTTCTGCTCAAACCTTCAATCAACTGACTATGCGCGTCAAATATCTGAGACAGTTCTCAGATGCCCGTAAATATCAGGTAGAACAAATTGAAAAGGTCAAAATGACTATCGCCGGCGAGAAACAGAAGCTGGCTGCCATTGCTGTAGAAAAAAATGAGCTGTTGAAGGCGAAAAGAATCGAACAGGAAAACCTGAATCAGCTGAAAACCAAACAGGATGATCTTGTAGCAGTCCTGACCAGCAAAGAGCAGCAGCTAAAGAAGGAGGTAACCGAACGTGAGAAGGATAATAAAAGACTTGAAAAACTGGTCGAAGACATTGTAAAGAAAGAAATTGCCCGTGCCCGCAAAGAAGCGGAAGCCCGCGCCAGGGAAAAAAGTGCAGCCGGAAAAACCCCGACCGGTACCTCTGCAACTCCTGATGCCAGTAAGCTTGCCAGCAAATTTGAGATGAATCTCCGGAAACTACCCTGGCCGGTAGCACGGGGAGAGATTGTCGGACACTTCGGCATTCAGCCGCATCCCGTTCTCAAAGGAGTAACCATCGAAAACCTTGGAGTGGACATTCTTACCATGAAAGAAGAAATCGTTCGTTCGGTATTTCAGGGAGAAGTCCTGACTATTGCTTCAGTTCCCGGCATGAATAATGTTGTAATGATCAGGCATGAGAACTATATCACAGTTTATGCCCGGTTAAAATCAGTCAGTGTCAAGCGCGGACAGTCTATTCAGGCCAAAGACCCTATTGGTATTGTATATACAGACAAAGACGGGCAGTCTCAGCTCCAGTTTCAGATCTGGAAAGACGACAAAAAGCTGGACCCGGAACAATGGCTGATTAAAAAATGATTACCAGGGAATCAAACTGACCTATTATCTGTATAAATTTAACAAACTACCAACTGTGACAATGAATACCACGAAGACAGAAACAAAAGAAAATCCATTATATAACCTTGTTTGCAATATTGTAATACCTGCTGTTATTTTATCCAAGTTTTGCGGTGAGGATTATCTTGGTCCTTTTTATGGCTTGCTGGTAGCGTTGCTATTTCCCGTTTCATACGGGCTTTTTGAGCTTCTTGTCCGTGGCCGGAAAAACTTTATTTCACTTCTGGGTTTCTTTAGCACCTTATTAACAGGTGTGATCGGACTGATGGAGTTTCCCGCAGAGTGGATTGCGGTAAAAGAAGCGTTTATTCCATTTGTTATCGGAGTAGTCGTGTTAATATCTACCTGGTCCCCTTTTCCGCTCGTAAGAAAATTATTGTATAATAAAGAAGTATTTCAGGTTGAGCGGATCGATTCCATACTTGACTCCCTAAACCGGAGGCCGGCATTTGAAAGATTAATGACCAATTCTTCCATATTTCTGTCACTTTCTTTCTTTGTCTCTGCCGTGCTGAATTATGTACTGGCCAAGATAATTGTCAAAAGCCAGCCTGGGACTACTGCTTTTACGGAAGAACTAGGCCAGATGACCTGGATGAGCTATCCGGTTATTGTCCTGCCTTCGATGATTATTATGCTGGCTATACTCTGGCATCTGATTACCTCACTTCAGAAGCTGACCAACCTGGAGCGTAAAGAGATATTTGCCATTCAAGGTGAATAGTTTATTAGGCAGATTTATAGTTGTTTTTGATTATTAAAAGGAAGAAGTTTATAGCTTAAGGTTCAAAGATCGCGACACTGTCGGCGGCGGTCAGTGCAGCTTATTCCTGTTTTTATGTCTTTGGCATGACGCCGTCTGCCCGATTGCCCGGATCGCTTCTTTAACTTCCGCATGTCTTTTTTTCTTTACTTACCGCGTCCAGAACTGTGATCTGAGTGCCGGAATTACTAATCAGCTTCTGTGCATACTTGATCAGAAAACATCAGAATACTTAGTTTTTTCAAAATCACCCGCCGGTTCCAGAACGATTTGTTTGTTCCGAAATGCTTCTGTCAACATAAAATTATCCTTTCAGTCTATACGAAAATAAAATTTGCATATTTTTTCCGAAATTCTCCCGGGATATCGAATTTGGCGCATTATAACTTCAGATTGATGAAAGGACTTGTCTGTATTTTACTATTGATTCTGTCCAATGCTTTTATGACAGTAGCATGGTACGGGCATCTGCGATTTGCGGACATGAAATGGTTCAACAAACTGGGACTCATCTCCATTATACTGATCAGCTGGGGTATCGCTCTGTTTGAGTATTGTTTTCAGGTCCCCGCCAACAGGATCGGGTTCAGAGAACACGGGGGACCGTTTTCACTGGTCGAGCTCAAAGTAATTCAGGAGGTAATCACCCTGTGTGTATTTATGATATTTTCCCTGCTGGTATTTAAGAATGAAACCTTCCGGATAAATCATCTGATCGGATTTGGTTTTCTGGTGCTCGCCGTATTCTTTATTTTCAAAAAATAGTACCCGTCCGTTCTTTTTGCTCCAGAAGGAATAACTTGCGGCTTTCATTGCTGATAAGACGCCGGATTGGAGACAAATAAATGATACTTTCTGCCTGCCCCGAGCGGCCAAAACGAATACAACGTACCGGATTTGAGAAGTTAACGCCTGAATTCAGCGAGAAATCAAAAATTTTTCCGTAAGCAAGCAGGCTAAACGTACGCTGATCCGGGCTTATTGCCGCATCAGTTACCATAGAGGATATATAAATACTATCCGCAACCTCCGTCTGATAAATGCCCGGCTGGTCCGGGAGACGGTATATTTTCACATTTTTATGTCCTCTGTTTTTGGAGAAAATGTACAGGCTGTCATTGTGCCAGAAAAAAGCTTCCGCATCATAATTCATCTGCTTTGCCGGCGGCGGAAAACCGGTCTGATCAGCATAGGAAAAATGTATTGTATCCAGCTTCCGGTTTTCAATGCTGTATTTGTATATCCGTAGATTTGTACGGCGATTACGGTTATTTCCGAAATCTCCGATATAAAGATTACCGTACGCGTCTTTTGTCAGCGCCTCCCAGTCCACATTAGCTGCCCCCGGAACAGCAATTGTTTCAAGCAATGCGCCCTCCAGCGATACTCTGTACAACTCGGCTTTGCCTCCGCTGTCATTGAGCCCCCAGAAGGACACACTATCGTCCATGATCATACCGGAGCACTCACTGAGCTCGGCAGGAAGCTTTCCCGCACGGCTGATTCTTATTTTATGCGAACCCCTGGAAATCTCATAGTCATTTATTTTTTTATCCGAAGCACAGGGGCATAAAAAGCCCTTTACAAAAACATATAATGTAAACAGCTTTAGCTTAATCATTTAAAAACTGTCTACTTATTTTCTCTTTTATCTGTTCACGGCTGCTCCAGTACTCACGGCTGTACACTCTCAGCTGCTGCCAGCTTTTTTCCTTCATATCCAGAGGCAGATAGGCATGTGAGTCCTTGGCTGATATACTTTGCAAATACAGATTATCATCGGTAAGTATCAGACCCTTATATTGATTATTTACTTTGAAAGTAAGGTCAGCAAAAGGAAACTCCTCTTCCAGCTCCGCACCTGTGTAGTCATACGTCAGATCATTAAGCTTCGATTTCAGCAGCCAGCCGGCACTGTATCTTGACGTATTAAGAGGCTGTATCCGGAACTCTCCCATAGAAACAGTCCATGAGTATTCAAGGTATTTTTTGAGCATTCGGGGGCCTTCATGACGGGCATTTTCCACATTGAGCTGATGGGGCAGAATACTGCTGACAAGATAGATGGCTTTCCGGGCACGTGTTATGGCTACATTTAGCCTGTTTTCCCCTCTTGGCGCATTAAGCGAACCAAAATTCATGGACATTTTGCCTTTCTTATCAGGAGCGTAGCCTACTGAAAAAATAATACTATCTCTTTCATCTCCCTGTACATTTTCTATGTTTTTGACAAAAAGACTCTCCGGAATCAGTATTCCTTTCTGCATAAAACGCTCCTCGAGCAACTCCGCAATTAACTGCTGCTGCCTGTAGTTGAACGTAACCACTCCGATACTTTCCCCGGGTTCCTTACCCAGCAGATCAGCCACAAGGGCAACAACTCTTTCTGCTTCCGCCATGTTGCTCTGGTCCTCCCATACTCCTTCTGTTTTAATATATTTTATCGGTGGTTCTTTTTGCTGCACGTCATTAAAATGTGGCAGTAACTGCAGACGGTTGTTATAGAAATGCTTGTTGGAAAAATGAATCAGTTCCAGCGATCTGCTCCGGTAGTGTCCTCTGAGCTGTACTTCCATCAGATAGGCGGAAGCAAGATTCAGCAAAGAGTCCAGCTCAAGGTCCGGTATTTCGGATTCTTCCTCTTCCCAGCGTGTCTGGTACAGATCACTGGGGCTTAACTGCTTGTCATCGCCCGTAATAACAATCTGATGTCCCCTGTACATGGCAGGAATACCTTTTTCTGCATAGCACTGACTGGCTTCATCAAATATGACAAGATCAAACAATGTCTGCATGGGGAATATAGCCGAAACCGACTCCGGACTGGCCATCCAGCAGGGAATGAGATCAAACAGCTCGGTATGAAAAGCTGAAATCAGCTTGCGAATCGGCCAGATTTTCTTTTTCTTGGTTACCTGATGCCTGAGGTCTCTGTAGGTAACCATATTATTCAGCCGGTTATAATCCACATGCCTGTAAGTACGTTCTCTTGTTCTCAGCAGCACGATATCCCTGCTCACATGAAGCTTTTCGCGTACTGCCTGTTTCAGTTCATCTTCTATCTGCTGCATTCTCAGAGAAGCTACTGACCGGAGCACAGGATATTTCGTCTCGATATGATTGATCCATTCAAGTCTGATACTATTTGCAAACAGTGCAGACAATTGCTCATCCGGCAGGTCCCGGCCATGCTCATAAAGCTTCTTCATAACCGACAGCTCATGGCTGTTCAGATTATGTGTAAGCCTGTCAAACTCAGCAAGGCTGTCAAAATCCCTTTTGAGTACGGTTTTTAGTTCCAATGCATATTCATAATCATACAGAATACGACTGATCTGTCTGGCAGTCAGAAATTGCATCCAGCGTTTCCGGTCTTCCGGAATTTTTCTCACTACCTCGAGTATCTGAAGAAAACGCTGCCGCAGTTCGGGAAATGTCATTTTAGACATGTCCATAAATTCTTTGAGGTTGCGCAGCTCTTTCACCATAGCCTTGACAGCCAAGGCAGTATGTGCATCATAAAACCAGTTTCCGAGACGCTCCGGGTCTTTATCTTCCGGAATCTCATACAACCAGCCCATCTCCTTTAGTCTCGTCAGATTATGCTCATAATTCATACGATTATCGACTCTCTGGATAAGCTTCCGGAATCCCTCTTTGTCCCAGGCAAGCTGATTGGCCACAAAAACACGCTTTACGGCAAACTTATCATTGGAAAACAGGCGCCATTTAAACCAGTAAAACGGCTGTTTTCTGGCATTGGCGGCCTTTTGCAAGGCAATCTGCACAGCTCCCAGCTGCTCACCGGGCAGAGATTCTTCCAACCCTTCCTCTCTGAAACATCCGAGAATCTTTTTTTCGCGAATAAGTAATTCATCCGCATCTGTATCTCTTTTGAAATAATGCTGAAAGTGCCTGAAGACACCCGGATTATCAAGTATACCTATAATCTGATGAAAAAGCTCTTCACGTCCGGCAAACCATTCACAATCTTCCAGATCAAAGGAGGCACCGAGAATCTCCCTCAGCTCTTCAGAAACAGCAGCCTGGTAATAAGGTATTTCATCCAGCAGCTCAAGTATGCTTCGCAAATCCGCCAGCGTAAAATCCCTGAAATCCTTTCGGTCCTCCCACAAGTAATCTTTTTTCATAAACCGGCGTGCATAAGCAAACCAGGACCGGATCTTATAGGGGAAAGCTTCCAGTTCGGAAGCCTGAAAAAAGTTAAATTCCTGGTGCAGATCAATAGAAGGCCCGTCCGGAGAACAGGTCAGATAAAGCTCTTTAACGGACACACCACATTCCTTTTCATCATAGAGCGCCTGCTTAAACTCCTCAAGCTCCTCCGTCAGCTGATCGATTTTTCTGCTTGCAGTCAGAAAAGTTCTCTCCAGCTGGATCGAGTCAAGAGAGTTATTCTTGTATTTATACTCATCGAGGCGATCAATCTGAGATGCAATCTGCGCATATATATGCTGCCTGTCGTTTTTAAAATCATGTACCAGCCCGATAAAATCAGAAATTTCTTTTTCTCTGAGACGCTCATAAACCACATCAAGCGCTGCCTTTTTCTGACAGACAAGCAGCACTTTCTTGCCGCGGGCTATATAATCAGAAATAAGGTTACAGATAAGCTGTGATTTGCCGGTACCGGGCGGTCCGATCACCACCATGGAGTTGCCCTTTTTTACTGCTTTCAGCGCATTTTCCTGTGAAGCATCCACTCTGAACGGCGTAAACGTCTGCTCCTCTCTGATACGGGTCAGGTATTGAAAAGAATTGGCAACACCCTTATCTTCCTGTATGGTTCTTTTCCAGAAAAACTCTTCAAGATCCGAAACTCCCGGATGTTCCAGCAATGCTTCATAGTCCGGTACCAGAAAAGACCCGGCCTGAGGAAAAAGCCCCAGCAATGCTTCCGGAAACAGCTTCAGCTCCCCGTTCTCATACTTTTCCTCAAAATCGGATTTCTTAAATTGTTCAAAATAGGTAAGCTGGTTGGAGAACAGCTCCTGATTGAAATTCAGCTCAAGCGGGCTATCTTTTATCAGCTGATACAATTGCGTAATAAAAACCTGAAGATCGGTATCAAAATCTTCGAAGGTCATCTCCATAAAGTCATCTTCCAGCCTGACCTGATTGAAATAGGAATAAGCCAGAAGGAAGCTTTTATTGAAGCTCATAGTTTCTTCTTCTCTCCGTATCAGATACCATTTATTGTCTTCCTGCCGGAGTGTAACAGGGAAAAAAAGCAGCGGGCAGCGGACCAGGTTTCCATCCTGTAACTTGCCCCGTACAAAAGGCCAGCCTATATAAAGATCCTTTGCCCCTCTTTCTTCATAGACAAAATGTTCTCTTCGCTCAATCCTGCGAAATTTTTTACTCAGCTCATTGGATTTCCCATCCCGGCTGTCGAGCACCCGCCCGACAAAGATTTTCTTTTTCCCGGATACCAGCTGCCGGATCAGCTCGATAGAAGGAGCATCATTATTATAATTGATTTCGTGCAGATCGAGATCCTGCTCTTTACCCGACTTCAACAGAAGTATGGAACGGTTTCCACCCGTCAGATTAGTGAGTTTTTTCAGATAGGACCTGAGGAGCTGATGCATAGTATTCTATTAGTTACAGATGCGGATATAAAAACCCTTATTCCGCGAAAATCGGTTATCGTTCCGGTCAGGTATTTTTAAAGATATCAAGCCGGTCGGAACGGAGCCATACTGACTCATCAGGAGCCCGATTGTACTGTGGAGCAGCAATACCGGAACCAAAATATACTTCATTGGATTTAAACCGGCGGATTTCATCCCAAAGGCCCATACTCAGAAAAGCATTTAAAAGTACAGCGCCGCCTTCAACGATTACAGACTGGATTTTTCTCTGATAAAGATCCGTCATAAGCTGCCGGAGCTGTTCCGTTCCTTTATCCAATTTAACAAAAATTATGTTTCCTGCTATCTCAGACCTGACTTCATTATAACAGATTGTCTGCTGTGTCTGATCAAAAAGCCTGAGATCCGGAGCCAGGCTAAGGTTACGGTCAAGTACGATCCGTACCGGATTTCTGCCGTTCCATTCCCTTACATTCAAGGCCGGATTGTCATAGTGCGCTGTTCTGCCGCCGACCATAACCGCGTCTTCTTCCGATCGCCATTTGTGTATCAGTGTTCTGGACAAACGGTTACTGATCCACTTGGAGCTGTAATCATCTCTTGCAATAAAGCCATCTGCTGTCTCCGCCCATTTCAGTACAATATAAGGGCGTTGCTTTTGTATACAGGTAAAAAAACGGGCATTGATCTCATAGCCGGTTTGTTCGAGTACCCCGGTCACAACGTCAATACCAGCCTGTTTTATTAGTTCTATACCTTTTCCGTTGACAAGAGGATTAGGATCTGTATTGGCGATAAATACATTTTTAAACGGATACAGGATAATAAGACGGGCGCAGGGAGGTGTCTTTCCGGTATGGGCACATGGTTCCAGCGTTACGTACATACTGGCGTCTTTCAACGCTTCTTTATCCTTTACAGCGCTGATCGCATTGACTTCCGCATGCGCCTCTCCATACTTTCTGTGCCAGCCTTCTCCCAGAATCTGTCCGTTTTTAACAATTACACAACCGACCAGAGGATTAGGGCTTACATAACCCCTGCCTCTTAGCGCCAGTTCCAGAGCCCTGCGCATATAAAGTTCGTCCTCTTTTGTTACCATCGTTCTTCAAAAATGGATTCCTGATGGCAGAATTCAAAATGGTTTCGTCACTTAATCATTCGAATCAAAAGAATAACCGGATTTTACAGCTCCCTCACGCATGATTATTTCTTTGACAAGCTCCGCTACTTCCTTGTTTCCTTCGGCATTAAGATGGGTTCCGTCCAGATAATAGGCTGTAGGACCAGGCTTAGTCTGGGAAAAAACATAATTATCCGGGAGATTCGCGCCTTTATAACCAATTGTGGACAATGAAGTAACATCAACAAGACCATTTGAAAAATCCTTAAAGTTTTTGCTTATATATCTGTTAACAAAAACCCTGTCGTCTTCCATTTTACGCATTGCTGCATCGGTTGAGTCTCCGCAGTAGCTGCCTGACCACGATGGAAGCAATGTCACCGAATATACTTCAAATCCCATTTCCGCAGCCCGTTGGCAATAAGTCATGTAGGCATCCAGAGCTGCCATTCTGCCCGTACAGTGACGCACAAGGTGATTACGTATTTCCCATGCTACCAATACATTACGGTCTGATTTAGGATCAAAGGTTTCCTTAAGCCGCTCTCTCATGGCAAAAAGCATTTCGGTAGTCGTCTGCCCGTTGATTCCTATATTATGCACTGTTGCAATTACACCGGTTGCGCTATCCTTATTAAACAACGTTTGCAGCTGGGACGGGTAGGACAACTCTCTTGCAACGCCCTGACCATATGTGAGACTGTTACCATCACAGACGATATTTATTTTCTCCTTTTTCTGTCCCCATAGACATTGAGTACTCAAAGCCAGCAATATTCCACTCGTAAACAAAACTATTTTCAGCATATACGGGCAGTTTTGAATTATACAGGTAGTATAACTATGCAAACATGATTCTGTTATTACGGACTTTTTTCAATTTACCCTGAAATACTATGAATAGTCCGTTAACTTATCTTTAAATAATATATTTTACTCGTTATATTATTTATTTTAATCGACAAATGTTTTATATTTGCCAACAAGCAAGTTTTTACATTTTTATACTTAACCAGCCGGATATTCTGCCCAGACAGCAGATTTCGCTTTTATAGCTGGCTAAAAACCCTTAAACCTGTCTATCGGAAAAAGCAATTTTTAATCAATAACCATATGTCAAATTTCCGTTTTATTCAACGAACCTTTATGCTGGCAATCATCCTGATGATGTATTTCCAGTGGGAAATCAATGCACAAACCTTTTCCCAAGAAAAAAATCCGGAGAGGTTTAAAGGCCAGAGTCATCTGGTAAAAGGTATAGAGAGATACCGTCTGATTGTAAAATTTACTCCGGAAGCGATAAACGATGTCGCACAGGGGAAGCTGGATTTTTCTGAAAAAGGCAAGGCCAGCATACAGGAAAGATCAGCCGATTTTTTAAGTTCTTTCAGCTATCGCCAGGTTTTTTCATACACCGGTGAAGAAAAAAGTCTGCTAAAGTCCGGCAAAGTTCCTACTCCCGCAAAAGGAAAGTTTAACCATTACGCTTTCAGAGGACTGGTTTATGTACCGGAAGCGGAAAAGCTCGACAAACATTCGGTTTTGAGACTGGCAGCGGAATTCGAAAAATATGATTTTGTCGAATATGCAGCCCTTGAACCAATTGAACCAATTGCCCCTCCTTCTACTCCAGATCTCACCAGTTATCAGCACTATAAATACGATCAGTACACCGGAGGTACCAATGTATACGGTATTGATGCAGAATATGCCTGGTCTATCGGTGTAGCCGGACAAGGCGTAAAAATCGCTGACATTGAATGGGGTTTTGATTATGATCACGAAGATCTGGTCTCTGCAGATTTTATAGAAGTGCTTGCTACAACCAACCATAGCTACGATGATCATGGTACCGCAGTAGCCGGTGTTATGTTTGCCAGAGACAACGGGTTTGGCATGACCGGAATGGTACACGAAGCAGATGCTTTCTATGGAGTTTCTGAGATTCCTTACGGACGGGTTTATGGTATCTCGCAGGGTCTATTGGTTCTGGACAGCGGAGACGTATTTCTGTATGAAATGCAGACAGGAGGACAAAGTGGTAATTACGTCCCGGCTGATTACAATGTTGCTGTCTGGAATATTACAGAGGCTGCCAGCGCTGCAGGTATCATTGTAGTCGCTGCTGCCGGCAATGGCAATGAGAATCTGGACGACTCCTATTATGACTCCTATCGTGCCAGAGGCGATAATGGTGCGATAATAGTCGGAGCCGGAACTAAATCGGGCAGAAATAAAGCCTCATTTTCAACCTATGGAAGTCCTGTCCATGTTCAGGGTTGGGGAGACTGGAGCGTGGCAACTACGGGTTATGGAGACCTGTACAACGGAGGCACGCATGCAACATATACCTCCACATTCTCGGGAACTTCTTCTGCTACTCCAATTGTAGCATCAGCAGTAGTAGCCGTACAATCGTATGCTAAAAATACCCTTGGTATGATTCTGAGTTCTGTGCAGATACGCGATCTTCTGATAGCAACCGGAAGAGCACAGGGAACCGGTGGCCACATCGGACCACTTCCTGATATAAGACGGGCAATAGAATTCCTGACTGACAGCAATTATGCGCCTCTTGTTTCACTTACTGCGCCTCTTGCCAATGCAACTTTTACAGCGCCTGCCTCCATTACTATCTCAGCCAATGCTTCTGATTTAGATGGATATATTACCAAAGTAGAGTTCTTTCAGGATACTGTAAAGATTGGAGAAGATACAATAAGTCCTTATTCCTTTACCTGGACAGGCGTTGGTGAAGGTTTCTATACTATTACAGCCAAAGCTACCGATGATAAAAACACAGTGAGCGTTTCCGGTGGGGTCAATATATCTGTTACTCCGGCTATTCCACTTTGCTCTTCCTATCCGACATGGAATAATAGTACGGTTTACATTAATGACACCGTCTCTCATATCGGTGTCCTTTATCGGGCAAAATGGTATAACATCGGACAAAATCCGGCAACTAATTCCAATACTTATGATGTATGGGAAAATCTGGGATCATGCAGCAGCGGAAGCAGAACTTCCGGGCAAACCGCCTTTACGGTATTGGCTTCTCAGGAGCAATTACTGTATCCGAATCCCACATCCGGAACCATCCACTGGAGCGGCAATGTACAGTCCGCGATTATATACGACATGCTGGGCAATAAAATCGCCGAAGTTGCTTCGGGAAGCAGACAGACCAATCTGTCAGATCAGCCGAAGGGCATATATATTGCCCATATCATGAGTGATGCAGGCAGCAAATATGTCAAATTTGTACTTGAATAATGTATAAATCATTAGTTTGTCAGGCTAAATGGTATAAATGTAAAATGGGAGCCGAAACCGGTCTCCCATTTACTTTCCCTTTAAACAATAAAACAAACTACTGACTATACATATATGACGATAAATAGAAAAACCCGGCATAAACCGGGTTTTTCTATTTTTATAACTGTTCAAATATGCGCTTAAATGATATTTCTCTGCGTATTTTCACTCTTAGTTCACTGATAGCAACACGCTCCTGCTCCAGCGTATCTCTGTGACGGATAGTTACGGTATTATCTTCCAGCGTCTGATGATCTACCGCAATACAGAACGGGGTTCCTATCAGATCCTGACGGGTATATCGTTTTCCGATCGAATCTCTTTCCTCATACACAGTGGGAAACTCCACACGAAGCTCCTTGTAGATTTCTCTGGCTTTTTCAGGCAGTCCATCCTTTTTGGTCAACGGAAAGATGGCCGCTTTTACAGGAGCAAGTGCCGGATGCAGTTTCAGATACACACGTTCTTTCTGATTTTCTCCCTCGCCGACTGTTTCCTCGGTGTAGGCATTACACAATACAGCAAGAAATACTCTGTCAGCACCTGCTGATGTTTCCACCACATAAGGAATATAAGACTGATTGATCTCATTGTCGAAATACTGCATTTTCTTTTTCGACAGAAGCTCATGGTTTTTCAGGTCAAAATCCGTTCTGGAGTGAATACCCTCAATCTCCTTAAAACCAAACGGGAACTGAAACTCTACATCAACTGCCGCATTGGCATAATGCGCAAGCTTCTCATGATCATGAAAACGAAGCTTTGTGGCAGGTAGCCCAAGGGCCCTATGCCATTTCATCCGCGTCTCCTTCCACTGATTGTACCATTCCATTTCGGTACCAGGACGCACGAAAAACTGCATTTCCATCTGCTCAAATTCCCGCATACGGAAAGTAAACTGACGTGCCACAATTTCGTTTCTGAATGCTTTACCGATTTGTGCAATACCGAAAGGTATCTTCATCCGGCCTGTTTTCTGCACATTCAGGAAATTAACAAAAATACCCTGTGCTGTTTCAGGACGCAGATAGATCGTGTCCGAATCTTCTGCTACCGAACCAATCTGGGTACTGAACATCAGATTAAACTGACGTACTTCGGTCCAGTTGGATGTCCCGGATATAGGACAGGTTATATTTTCTTCAATAATAAGGTTACGAACTCCGTCCAGATCTTCTTTTTCCAGCAGCTTGCCCATTCTCTGCAACAACGCATCTGCTTTTCCTTTATCACCGGCATTCTCATACGATGCAGCTTTCTCCTCAATCAGCACATCCGCACGATAACGTTTCTTGGAGTCCTTGTTATCTATCATCGGATCATTAAAGCTGTCAATATGCCCCGATGCTTTCCAGGTAAGAGGATGCATAAAAATAGCCGAATCAAGCCCGACCACATTGTCGGCTATCTGTGTCATGGTTTTATACCACAGGGTTTTAATATTATTTTTAAGCTCAACCCCGTTCTGCCCGTAGTCATACACAGCCTGAAGCCCGTCGTATACTTCGCTTGACTGAAAAACAAAACCGTACTCCTTGGCATGTGAGACGATTTTTTTAAACAAATTCGAATCTAAGGTATTGTTCGCACTCATAGTTGGCAAAGATATAAATTGATTTTAACCTAATGCCTGCATGAGCAAAAAATTATTTCCCCCGGAACGAACCTGTTGTAGCTGAAAATCGTTGCTCCGAAAAAAACAGGGAACATACGTAATATAGAGGAAGATATTTTTTTCTTTATTCCATGTAAAGCCTCTATATTTAGCCGTAATTTAACTGACTGTAACGAAACCACTGCGGAGACCACAATCTGCCGCATAAACCTTATAATCCGATCATAATGAGCACCACGGCCAGAACAGGCGTTTTACTGATCAACCTGGGTACACCTGACAGTCCTTCGGTACCTGATGTCCGACGTTATCTGAGAGAATTTCTGATGGACCGGAGAGTGATTGATATTCCGGCTGTCAATCGTTTTTTTCTGATTAATGGTGTAATCGTTCCCCTGCGGGCACCCAAATCGGCTCAGGTATATCGCGAGCTATGGGATGAAAAAGGTTCTCCTCTGCTGTATTACGGTCTGGAGGTAAAGGAGCTTCTCCAGCAGCAGCTGGGCAATGACTATCTTGTTTCCTTTGGCATGCGCTATCAGAATCCTTCACTTGAAAGCGCTGTCAGTGAACTGGAAGGACTAGGACTGGAACGAATCATTATTCTACCCCTCTTTCCACAATATGCTTCCGCTTCTACCGGTTCTGCCATAGAAGAGGCCATGGATATCATCAGGAAATGGGAGGTAATTCCGGATATACGGATTGTCAGCAAGTTTTTTGACCATCCGTTATTCATAAAAGCGTTCGCCGAGATCGGAAAAAAGTATATGGAGCAGGCAGATTACGATCATATTATCTTTACCTATCACGGACTCCCGGAACGACAAATCAAAAAAAGCGCAGTAAACAATTATTGCCAGCTTAGCCTGAAATGCTGTTCAACTTATAATTCCAAAAACAAATTCTGTTATCGGGCACAAAGTTACGAAACTACCCGCTTGCTGGTCAGGGAACTCGGTATACCGGAGGGTAAATATACCGTTTGCTTCCAATCCCGCCTCGGAAAAGATCCCTGGATAAAACCATACACCGACGACATTATAAAGGAGCTGGCAGAGAAAGGAGTAAAAAAGGTGCTGACATTTTCACCATCATTCATAGCTGACTGTCTGGAAACCACGATTGAAGGCGGAGTTGAATATAAGGAACTCTTTGAACAAAACGGCGGCCAGCACTGGCAACTGGTAGAGAGTCTCAACAATCATCCGCTCTGGATCGATTGCCTCAAAGACATGGTTTCTGCTAATTAAGTAAAAGAAGATAAAGAATGTACGAACAGTCAGAAGATCCGTACATTCTTTATTATCCAACCCTTTCACAAATCGCTGTACTTCCTCTCCGGATAAAAAAATATTTTATAAGCTTTTGTATTTCAAAAATTATACTTCTAACTTAGGTGTGGATTGATAACGATGTTATTTTGCACGTTATCTTCTGATTTTTGTGTGTGACCGGTACTCAGGGGCCTTTGAATTTTTGTTGGTATTTTTGTTGATTTTCATGATGCAGCTCACAAAGTTGCAGTAATTAGCTCTCAGATATTTTTAATGTATCTGACTGGTTACCGCTCTTTTTCTGTTGCTGTCATAAGCTTGGTAAGACCGGATTTTTCGCATACAGACTATTAACCACAAAGTTTCAACTTTGTTTTTTTGATTTTCAACATTTTTCAGGAATACGCAATGATTTTTGAAACATTGTCATTTTTATCCTCTGAGGTCAACAAGTTCCTCAATCTCAAGCTCGGCTCTGTAACAGATGCCCGGCTGAAGATCGGGAATGTTTCCCGGGCGCTGGATGAGTCATTCAGCGGACCTAATTCACTGGGGGGCAAAGCCATACTATCTCTTGTCAATATTGAGGAAGACCGGATATCCCGAAAACAGGAAAATTTCAGAAAGACTGCAACCGGAGCAGTTTATCAGAATCCGCCTTTGCATCTGAATCTTTATATTCTTTTTGCGGTCAACAAAGCCGAATACGATGATACACTCAAATGGCTGGCCGCGATTATTCAGTTTTTTCAGCATCAGCATGTTTTCACACATAGTTCTCATCCTTCTCTGAATTCTCAGATTCAGAAGCTGGTGGTAGAATTACACACCCTGAACTTTGAGCAGATAAATCATTTGTGGGGTACACTCGGCGGAAAATACCTTCCGTCTGTCCTTTACAAAGTGCGTCAGATAACACTGGATGAAGGACTGACAACCGGAGAGCATCCTCTGATCAGTGAAATCGGTATCCACAGTTCCATGAAATATCCGACAACATGACTATCCGGTACCAGACAGCTTTCTCCCTGAGTATTCTTTGCGAATACTATAATCAGCTCAGCTCCGATGATTTTGAGATCATTCCGGCTCCTGATACGGTCAGGCAACTGCAGAATTACGGAATGCGAACCAGGATATCCGGTGGAAAGCTTTTTGTATCCATCCGTACAGATGCTGCCGGGAAAGCCATGTTTCCGCCACCCGAAAATACAAAGCTGCGTTTCTGGCTAAAACTGAAAAATCCATACTTTATCCATCTGGCCAATATTAATCTGGCAGAGCTGACCGGGAAAAAATTTTATTTTTCCAATCTTACCGGAACAAAATCGGGAAATCTCCCGGCTATCAGCAGGCCGGTTAGTGAATATACGAATAGTATATCCTATCAGCCCGGAGATCTGGCAAGAGCCGGTTCCGTCATTTATGAATGCATCAAAAAGGTCAACGAAGAACACGATACCACAGACACCGGGTACTGGGTTGCAAAAGAACACAGTCATTATGCAAGCAGAGAAGATATGCTCATAGTAATCGGCCCTGTTCATACATTCCGGCTTTCAGCCCCGGCTACGGTATTTTCAGTCAAGGTATTTACACATAGCCCGTCAGCTCCCGACCCTATACAAGAGGTACATATGCCTGAGCATATACTGACAAGCGGCGGAGAACCAACTGACAGCGTTCAGCTTACTATGCGACATCTCGCTCCCGGCTATTACAGAATCCATATCAATGATGAAATATTCGATACCTACCTGGACAGTCACGCAGTTGCAGCAGGCTGTATCGGCATAGCAGAGATATTTCCCTATACTCCCGAGCCGGAGTTATCTGTCCTGGATTCGCAGGGGGCTGTTATTGAAAATCTCTCTGCCGGACCCGGTTCCCGATGGCAGGATTTTACCATATTATTCGCCAACCGGAGACTATTCTGGAAATATGTATCAACCGGAAACTCTGTTCAGGCTGTTTCAGACAGTCTCTATCAGTTTAACCGGCATCCTGCCTTACCGGAAAAGGTCAATTATTTTCTATCCGACCAGCCCATGCCTCTGACAGAAAATCCGAGGATGATTACGATTGATGTTCCGGTTCAGGCCGGCAACAGTCCGATCCGGGTTCCCGTACCGGATCCGCGGTCTGCGGGGGCGCTCAGTCAGCATGAAGATAACTTTTACTATACCATCTTTTTAAATTACTAACTACAAACACAGGACATCTATGGCAAACTACCAGACACCAGGAGTTTATATCGAGGAAATACCCAAGCTGCCTCCTTCCATCGCTCAGGTACAGACTGCAATACCGGCCTTTATCGGATTTACGGAAAAAGCGCAGGAGCTTGCCCCCAATGATCTGAATAAAAAGCCCGTTAAAATCGGCTCACTGGTTGAATACGAACTTTTCTTCGGTTACGGACCTACACCGGAAGTGACCGGTATCAATATTGATGCCGGCAATAATTTCCTTTCGGCTTCTGTACAAAACAACTATCATCTGTATGACAGTCTGCAGCTTTTCTATGCCAACGGCGGCGGAGACTGCTATATAGTATCCATAGGCAACTACGGACTGGCAACACCTTCCGATACTCTTTTCATCGAGGGAATACAGCAGCTTGAAAAAGAAGATGAGCCAACCCTGCTCCTGTTTCCGGATGCAGCCACTCTTCCGGATACAGAACTTGCCAATGTACAGCAGGCAGCATTAGCTCAGTGCGGCGATCTGAAAGATCGTTTTGCCATCCTTGATGTACAGAAAAATGACCCGAAAGGCATAAGCTTCCGTAACCGCATAGGTATCAACTTTCTCAGTTACGGAGCCGCTTACTCGCCATGGCTGAAAGTATCCCTGCCTAAAACAGTACGCTATACCGACATAACCAATATCCGGCGAGCCGGTATTGACACAAGTCTGAGCGGACTCACATCTGACCCGGAAATACAAAACAGAATCAGTGAAACAGAAAATGCCTATCAGGATAAAAAGCGGATAGAAGATCAGACAAAACTTCTTGCTCCCCCCAACGGCATTCTGAATAACCGGTTTATAGCGCTGGAGAACGCATTTATTGCCAGTAATACCAATACCAGTTTCAGAAATATTATCGAGTTTTTTTACACTATCGGACAAACTGTCAATGGCTATGTAAACGGCGGCACTCCTCTGTCCTATCAAAAGCTCAGAGCAGATCTGACGATTTCGATCGCCTCCAATTTCGACCCGGTTCTGGCTCAGGTACGGATGATCGAAACCGAAGCCGCAGACAAGCTGACAGACAGCTATACGGAATATGATATTTCAGCACTGCCGGATGTTACCTGGCCGGAGCTTCATGCCGCAGCAGATGCTTCCGATGTGATAGGAAGCGAGGCCACTACTGAAGTAGCCAAGCGGACACTCCTTGTAAACGCGCTGAAAGGTATTTTCAACAATCTGAGCAGCTCGTATTACTCACTGATCGTAACTGCTTCTGCCAATTATGCCAAAACACTGGATGAATCGCTTGCACTTGCTTTTCCCGTATATCAAAGCATTCTTACAGGAATACGAAAAAGCCTGACCAGCATTCCTCCGAGCGGAGCGGTAGCGGGTATATATGCACTGACCGACAGAACCAGAGGCGTATGGAAAGCTCCAGCCAATATCAGCTTAAGTAATATTATCGCCCCGGAAGTCATTTTTTCCAAATCAGAGCTCGACGCCCTCAATATTGATGCGGTAGCCGGAAAATCCGTGAATGCCATACGACCATTCTTTGGCAAGGGAACACTGATTTTCGGAGCCAGAACACTCGCAGGTAACAACAACGAGTGGCGCTATATCTCTGTCCGGAGATTCTTCAATATGGTAGAAGAAAGCACAAAAAAAGCGACCGAACAATTTGTATTCGAACCCAATGATGCCAATACCTGGATCAAAGTACAGGGGATGATTGACAATTTTCTGAATACATTGTGGCGTCAGGGAGCATTGCAGGGGGCAAAGCCGGAACACGCCTATTATGTATCGGTAGGCCTGGGGAAAACCATGACTGCGCTGGATATTCTGGAAGGCAGAATGATCGTCGAAATCGGAATGGCAGTAGTTCGTCCGGCCGAATTCATTATTCTGCGCTTCTCTCACAAACTGGCAGAAAGCTAAGAGTGGCTTTATACAATGACCATATACATTCAATTTTTGACATTAACTTTTTAATAAAATGGAATCATATCCACTACCCAAATTTCATTTCCAGGTAAAATGGGAACCGGGAGAGCGCATCGGCTTTACCGAAGTTACCGGACTGGACATGCAGGTTGAAGTGATCGAATACAGAGAAGGAAGCAGTCCGAATTATTCAAAAATCAAAATGCCCGGCATGCAGAAGTTCAGCAATATTACCCTCAAACGCGGCACCATGGCAGGCGATACCGATTTCTACAAGTGGATCAATACAGTCAATCTTAGTCTGGTTCAGCGGAGAGACATCGAAATAAGCCTGCTCAACGAGCAGCATGATCCGGTTTTTACCTGGCTCGTCCGCAATGCTTTTCCGGTCAAGCTTCAGGCAAGCGACCTCAAGGCAGATGGTAATGAGGTAGCCATTGAAACCCTCGAAATTGCTCATGAAGGGCTCAGCTTAATCTGATAAAAAATCTGTTTCTGAAATAAACCAGTACCATGAATCAGCCATCTGCCGGAGGCTATTATCCGCCCGTCGGATTCCATTTCAGAGTGGAGTTCAGGACGATGCAAGGGGATCTCATTGGCAACGATAATGATATCCGTTTCCAGTCAGTAACAGGTCTCAATGTCGAATACGATACTGAAACCTATAAGGAAGGCGGAGAAAACCGGTTTGAGCACAAACTGCCCGTTCGTACCAAATATCCGGATCTTTCTCTGAAACGGGGGATGCTCACTGACTCCAGAGTAATTCAATGGTGCCTGGAAGCATTTCAGAACAGAAGCTTTACCACAGCACATATCATTGTGACACTTCTCAATGAGAAACATGAGCCGTTGAAGACCTGGAATGTATACAATGCCTGGCCGAAAAAATGGAATGTCAGTGATTTCAATGCCCAGGAAAATGCACTGGTAGTTGAAACACTGGATTTCTCGTACAGCTATTTTGCAATTATGTAACTATGCCACTGGAAATTAAAGAATTAAATATACGGGTAAATATCTCTCCTGCCGGAGAGAGTACCGGAGGCCCGGCTCGTACGGATGCACCGGCAGCCGGATCACAGAATGACAAATTTATTGAAGCCTGTGTAGAGCAGGTACTGGAAATACTTAAAAGCAAAAAAGAGCGATAATATATGCCATCCATTCAGGAAAGTACGGCCAGCGGTGCGTTAAAAAAAATGCAGATATACGCGTACTCGCATATTGACATGTCCGATGATCATCTGGCATCTGTTGATGGCATGTCCAATCCGTACTCGGCTCTGATCAATCCCGAAAGCTATTCTGTCGATATCAAATATGAATTTCAGAACAACCAGGGGCAGGGAACAACCGGAGGCAATCAGCAGTTTAAAATGAAGCTTCCGGAAGAAATGTCCTTTGAATTTCTTTTTGACAATACAGGGATTATCGATGGCAAGCCCAAAGAAAACATTGCGACAGATCTTGAAAATTTTCGCAAGTTCCTGATGGATTACGATGGAAATATTCATGAACCGCGGTTTTTCAAATTTGTGTGGGGAACCGATCTTTTCAAGGGACGTTGCTCCGCGCTAAACATTGCCTACAAATTATTCAATCCGGACGGCTCTCCCATCCGGGCAGTCTGCAAAGTCACTCTCAAGCAGGCAACAGAAGAAGAGCTGAGGGTATTGCAACAAAATGACCGGTCGCCTGATCTTACGCATTACAGGACAGTCAAAGAAGGAGAAACGCTTCCCTGGCTTTGTTATCAGATTTATGGTGACTCTTCGCTGTACGTTCAGGTCGCCAGGGTCAATAAACTGAGCAATTTCAGACATATTCCGGCAGGCCGCCAGCTGTTTTTTCCTCCCATCGCTAAAAAAAGGAGGCCAGGTATATGAGCAATGAACGGATCATACCATCAGAAGCACCCAAAACGGTATCAACTTTTACCATTGTATCCGAAGGAAACGAAATATCCCGGGAGTATCATATACTCTCGATAACCGTTTCAAAAGAAGTCAACCGGATTCCGTCTGCTACCATTATTCTGACAGACGGAGATCCCGCCTCGGAAACATTTGAAGCAAGCAATCAGCCTGATTTTGAGCCAGGTAAGGGAATTGAGGTCTATACCGGCTTTTCCAGCGATGAAGAATTAATTTTCTCCGGACTGGTCGTCAGGCACAGTATTAAGGTTCGTCCCGATGTTTCGCTTCTGATTATCGAATGTAAAGACACAGCAGTCCGGATGACCGGAATTCTGAAGAATCACTGTTTCCGGGATATGACCGACAGTGATGCATTTGAGGAACTGCTGACAGCCTATGAGCTGGATAAGTCCGTTGCATCCACTTCCCTGACCCACCGGCAGCTGGTTCAGTACAATAGTACCGACTGGGATTTTATGCTTTGCAGATGCGACGCAATTGGTATGCTTTGCTATGTCAGCGACGGAAAAGTGACCATAGCACCGCCGGAGCTCGGCGCCGAACCGGCTCTGACAATCCAGTACGGAGCAACCATACTGGATCTGGACGCGGAAATAGATGCCCGTTTGCAATTTAAAGCCGTGAAAGGCAGCAGCTGGAATTATACGGAACTTAAGCTGGATAAAGACACGGAAGCCAGTATCAGCGAACCTGTTGATGCCGGCAATCTGAGCTACGATCAGCTCTCTCTCTCTGAAGACAGCTATATTCTTTCATATGGTGGCAAAATGGAAACTTCAGAAATACAGGACTGGGTCAATTCCAAAATGCTCCGGCACCGGCTCGCGAGGATACGGGGAAAAGTACGTACAGAAGGTACCGCAGCCGTAACTCCGGGTCAGTTTATACAAATTAACGGAATCGGTGACCGCTTTGAGGGCAAGCTGTACGTAACCGGTGTCCGGCACGAAATTGCCAACGGATCCTGGGAGACAGTTTTTCAGTTTGGCATTAATCCGGAGTGGTTCAGTGAAACATTCAACATACAGCAGCCGCTGGCCGGCGGACTGCTGCCCGGAATAGAAGGGCTCCAGACAGGTATTGTCGTGCAGCTTCAGGACGATCCCGAGGGTGAAGACCGGATTCTTGTACATATTCCGGTCATGCATCAGGAAGGCGAAGGAATATGGTGCAGAATATGCACACTGGATGCCGGTGATAAAAGAGGCAGTTTTTTCCGTCCTGAAATTGAAGACGAAGTGCTTGTCGGCTTTATCAACAATGATCCCCGCCACGGAATAGTAATGGGAATGCTTAACAGCAGCTCAAAACCTGCTCCGATAAGCGCTCAGGACGACAATCATGAGAAAGGCTTTATCAGCCGGGCTTCCATGAAGATCCTTTTTGATGATGATGCCAAAAGCATTTCGATTTCCACTCCCGAAGGAAATACCGTACAGCTATCTGAAAAAGACAAACAAATTATGATCACCGACCAGCACGGCAATGAGCTAATTATGAACGAGTCAGGAATAAAGCTGGAAAGCGCAGGTGATATTATCCTGAATGCAAAAAAAGACATTCAGGGCAAAGGAGCCAATATAAAAATGAAAGGAGATACCGAAGTGCAGATAGAGGGAAGCAGCAAAGCCGAACTGATTTCCTCCGGTACAACCAATGTAAAGGGCGGTATGGTCAATATAAACTAGACGGGACAATGGGAAACGCAGCACGAACAGGCGATATGCATACATGTCCGATGACAACAGGCACTGTACCGCATGTCGGCGGACCGGTTTTACCTCCGGGTGAAGCCAGTGTGCTGATCGGAGGTATGCCGGCAGCCAGACTGGGCGACCAGTGTCTCTGCTCCGGCCCTCCGGACAGCATTATTACCGGTTCATCGACCGTAATGATTGGCGGCAAACCCGCTGCCCGACAGGGAGATTCTACCTCCCACGGCGGGCAAATAACACTGGGATGCCCGACAGTAACTATCGGAGGATAAGATAATAATGACAGGATATAAACATGGCAATGATGCAGGAGACAGAAAATGATTTTATCGGAAGAGGCTGGAGCTTTCCTCCTGCCTTCAACAAAGCGATTCAAAGTATTGAGCTTTCTGAAGGCAATGAAGATATACGTCAGAGCCTTCATATTCTGCTGACAACGACAACAGGCGAACGGGTCATGGAACCAAGGTACGGATGCAATGTCGACTATCTGCTGTTTGAATCTCCGGACACAACAACCAAAACATTTTTAAAAGACAAAATCAGAACCGCCATTTTGTACTTCGAACCCAGAATTGATGTAAGTTCCATAACAGTCAATCATTCTGACGAAGTAAACGGGCAGCTGGTCATCGAGATTGATTATACCATTCGGGGCACCAACTCACGGTTCAATTTTGTCTTCCCGTATTTCGAAAACGAAGGTACAGAAGTAGTATACTGAATCCGGCTAATGAAGATATCTGAGAATGGCTAATTGTACGGAAAAAAAACACCCGCTGAAAAGAAACGGAACCAGCCAGCCGGAACGACTGCTGCCCGGACTGAGCAAGGATTTTGTTCACATAGATGAGCGTAGCTACGCCGACTGGATCAATTATACAGCACAGTTGAGCAGGTATATCCATTATTATGACCGGAACAACCAGCCGGCCGGCAACTGGTCTTCTTTTATGAATTCTGATCCGGCAGCTGTGCTCGCCTCAATCGCTGTACAAAATATCGAAGTATATAAAAACCGGATCAAAAAACGGTTTGATTACCTGAAAGACAGGAGCGAAACTCCGGCCAAAATCACGTTAAAGAAGAATCTGTATGAATTGTTCTGCGCTCCCTTTACCATAGCTCAGGCCATTGATAAGTATCTTCCCTTACTTAAGGAGGTTCCCGATTTTGAACATACCGTAAAACAGCTCATTAAAACAAGACTAAGCCGGGCACTCAGACAGCTGATCGCCTATTTCAAGGGTGCCGGACAGGAAAATCTGCTCCATTCCGCAAATACTGATCCGTGGGAAATACTTGGTCTGCCTCTTACGACGGCCGAACACTTTCTGCATAATGCCGGATTAAGCAGTATATGGATGACCGAAGCAGCAGACAGCTGGCTGCAATACACCCAGGCAATCCCGGGAGACTCAGGCATTTTTACCAATCCAGCGGCAACGGATGAATACGAGCAAATCGAATATGCAGCAAGACACAATCTTTTCAGCGGTATCTTCGATCAGTTTCTTTTTGCTTATACCCGGATTGTCAAAGAAGCATCAGCTCAGCTTGAGCATATCCTGACAGGCTATGACCGGCATGCCCCGCATTATACATTGTTTCTTAGCTTCCTCCGGTTATATAATACAGCGGTTCAGGATCTGAATTCCATTACCCGAAGACATCTTGATTTTTATTACAAAGACGTACTCCGGCTAAAAACCAAAACTGCCCAACCGGATTCCGTTCATATCTATCTGGAACTGGCCAGACAGTACGAACAACTTTCTCTTCCTGCCGGGACGCTGTTCAAGGCAGGTAAAAACCCGGACGGGACAGATTGCGATTTTGTGCTTCAGGAGGAAACTTCTTTCAACAAAGCTTCCGTTCATGCACTTCACAGCATTTATCTGGGTAGTGAAACGGACTCTATCCGAAATCCGCTCACCGGGGCAATTGTAGAAAATAATCACAAACGGCTATTCGCATCTCCCGTCTCCGACAGTGAAGACGGACTCGGAAGCAGCCTGCAGAATCCTGAAAAGAGCTGGCATCCCTTCGTCAACCGAAAATACAGCAATACAGCTCTCAGCGAGATCGCAATGCCCAAGGCCTCTATCGGCTTTGCCATTGCCTCACACTATCTTTTTCTCCGGGAGGGAGATCGTAAGATATACCTGCGCCTGAGCACTTCCAATAATCAGTCGCTGGCAAATAAACACTTTGAATGCCGGATTACAACCGAAGAAGGCTGGCTGCAACTCGGGCAACCGAATATTGTACTAAATCAGAAATTTTCGGATCAACTCACTACATGTACCGAATTTGTAGTTTCTATTCCTGCCAGCCTGCCAGCTATTACAGGATATCAGGAAAAAATACACGGGGACCGGTTTGAAACTCAGCATCCTGTCCTGAAGCTGGAGCTGGTCAATACAAAGGAATATCCCTACGAATATGAACAGCTCAGGAACCTCCGTATAAACAGGCTTGAGCTAAAAACAGAAACAGGCTCTTTTGACAACGATGACAAGACCGGAGTAAAAAATCTTCAGCTGGCAGGAGATACCGGACAGCTGGACCCGTCCAAGCCCTTTCTTCCTTTCGGTACGCAACCCGTAACCGGAAATCGTTTTATCATAGGAAACAAAGAGATTTTTTCAAAAAAGAATCTGCGCCTGCGCCTTCACATCGAGTGGAAAAACTATCCTCAGCAATCTCAGCACATGGCGTACGGTGAGCTGCCGGACAAAGGACACTATCCTAACGCTGCTATTAAATGCCTGTATGACGGACGCTGGACAACCATCAACTCTCAGGTGGAACCATTCAATTACCAGCATAATCATTTGCTGCTGGAAAGCGCAGAGCTCAACAAAGCGACCGGCCCCTATTCCGATGAAGATGAAAGTTACCGGGCTGACAGTCGCTGGGGATTTATTTCCATAGAGCTTACACAGGGATTTGGTCACAAAAAATACATGGAAGATCTGGCGGAGTACATGATTGACAAAGCCAATGATAAATTGCAGAACAATGCAAAACTACCGGTCGAACCGTATACCCCGGTAATCCAGTCTTTTGGTATAAGCTACTCCGCCTATACGGTCTCCGATCTGCATTCCGGCAATAACGATACGGCCCTGTACAGCCTGTATCCGTTCGGATATGAACAGCTGCAAAAAAAGGCAAATCATCCTGATCCTTTCCTTTTTCCTCAGTTCAGACATGATGAACCATCAGGCACCATATATCATCAGGGAGAATTCTATATCGGCCTCAGCAATATGCAGCCTCAGCAGGCAGTCAATCTGCTCGTACAGATTCTGGAAGGAAGCTCTGATCCACTGGCTGTAAAGCCTGAAAAACATTTGTACTGGGACTATCTGAGCAATAATGAATGGAAAGCATTTCCTGCCGGCGCCATACAGGATACGACTATGCAGCTTACCCAGTCCGGAATTGTCTCAGTATATTTTCCGGCCGATGCGACTATGCATCATACTATCCTTCCCTCCGGATACCTGTGGATTAAAGCAGCGATACAAAAGGCGCCGGGGGCGGTATGCAGGATACAGGCCATCGCAACCCAGGCAGCAAGACTGGCCCGGCTCATGACCGGATTATCCGGACCAGCAGCATTGCCCCTCCCGGCCAATAGTATCAGCAAACTACGAAAGCCCGTAACCGGCATCAGCAAAATTCATCAGCCATTTCCATCCTTCGAGGGCAGAGCGGCTGAAGATGATCAGTCATTTTATGTCCGGGTCAGCGAGCGGCTCCGGCACAAAAACCGGGCTGTCACCATGTGGGATTATGAACGCCTGATACTGGAGGCATTTCCTGAAATATATAAAGTAAAATGCCTGAGTCATACCTCCGTTGAGGTTCAGAACAATACCAGCGACCGGATCAATGAGGTAAAACCGGGACATGTGCTGATCATTACTATTCCCAGGCTTCGGAAAGACAGCCAGCTCAATCCGTTAAAGCCATATACCCATCAGCGGACATTAACACATATAGAGCGCTTCCTGCAAAAACGGTGTTCAGGCTTTGTAACCATCAAGGCCGTACAGCCTCAGTTTGAAGAAATGCGTCTCCGATTCAGAGTACGGTTTCGTCCGGAATACCGCGACTTTGCTTTTTATCGCGAAAAACTTCGTAAAGAAATTACCGGCTTTCTTACCCCCTGGCTCAATACGCAAAACACTGATGTGCGCTTTGGCGGGATTATGCATAAATCCACCATTATCGATTTCATCGAAGAAAGAGAGTATGTGGATTACCTGAGCCATGTAGAGCTTTTTGTAAAAATCAATGATCATACCGCCGAAAGCGATGATATGGATACCATAACCGCTTCGAGCGCCCGGAGCATTCTGGTTTCTGCTCCTGAGCACAGACATGAAATCACAGAAGCATGACCATACAGTATAACCAAACAGCAATCTGTCAGTAACTATGCGGGAAAGCATTACTATCGACAAAAATCCGGAACTGCCGCAAAGCATGGATTACCACTTTCTGAAAAAGAAAGGACTGGAATACATCCGGCAGCTTGGCAGCAGCCTCTGGACAGATTACAACAAGCATGACCCGGGCATTACCCAGCTGGAAGCGCTGTGCTATGCCATAACGGATCTTGGTTACCGCAGCTCACTCGATATCCGGGATCTTTTGCAGGAACCGGGACCTGATAATTATAATCCCCGTCAACAGGCATTTTTTACCGCAAGGGAAATCCTGACAACCAATCCATATACGCTGGATGATTTCCGGAAACTTCTTATTGATGTAAACGGAGTAAAAAACGCCTGGCTCCGCTGCCGGACTCAGCCTGATGCACTTACCAGACTGTACGCAGACTGCAAGGAAAGCATTCTGAAATATACATCAGAAGAGCATGAGATTCTGATCAAAGGGCTGTATGACATACGCATTGAATTTGATGATGAAGAGCGAAGCGGCAATCTCAATAGCGGTAAAATAAAGCACAATTTTTCCTTTTTCACTGGAGAACAGTTCACTCAGGCTGAAATAGAGCTGCGTCTTCCCTCCTGGTATGCCATCGAAAACAATCGCTCCGTCTATCAGGAGATCCGGCAGCCTCAAAGCATACTTGTCGAAACAGAAGTACTATTTATTTCCGGAAATAAGGGAGATAATACCGATATTCCTCAGTCAGAACTGGGACGCGCGCTGCGAAGGCCTTTGTATGTGACCTTACAGATTAAATTCAGACCTGATTCCGCCCAGAACAGTGTTTCCACGCTTTTGCTGGAGGATATTCCCATGACGATCTGGTTTGAAAGCAGCGAAGACCGCAAAAGTATTGCACTCGAAGATATCAAGGCAGCGCTGGCTGATCACTCCCCTTCCGGCATACTTGGGAGATATCTGATAAAAATCAAACGCGCCGACGAGATCATGTCAGAGGTACGAGCTATGCTTCACCGGCACCGCAATCTGTGTGAGGATTTCAACAGCATCAGCTCCGTACAGGTACAGGATATCGCAATATGCGCGGATATAGAAGTCGAACCAGCCGCGGATATAGAAAAAATCGTCGCGACCATCTATTTCAGAGCTGATCAGTACTTTAGTCCCGAACCGGCGTTTTATTCGCTCCGGCAGCTGCTGGATCAGGGCAAAACCACAGAGGAAATATTTGATGGTCCCGTGCTGAACAACGGTTTTCTGCTGGATGAGCAGCTGGAAAAAACTTCGCTGAAAACAGCTGTAAACACTTCGGATATCATAAACCTGATTATGGATATTCCCGGAGTAGTATCCGTCAAGAACTTTGCTTTTAAGCAATACAATGAAGAGGGTATCCATGAGGCAAGTCATTCGTGGCAAATGCCGGTTCCCGAAAATTTCCAGCCGAGACTCTATATGGAAGGAAGCAAGCTGCTGATCTTCAAAAACGGCCTTACCTTTCTTCCGGATACATCCGAGCTGCTTGATACGCTCCAGGTACTGAAAGGAAGGTATTCCAGACCCCAGTTTTCGGAAACACTCAGTGATCTGCCAGTACCACAGGGTACAGCCTTTGACCTGCTGGATTACCAGCCGGTGCAATACACGCTTCCGCAAACCTACGGTATCGGCCGCCAGGGGCTGCCCGCCAACGCTTCGGAGCATCGGAAAGCTCAGGCAAAGCAGCTAAAGGCTTATCTGTATTTCTTTGAGCAGCTGCTGGTAAACTACCTTTCACAGCTGGCTCATATCAAGGATCTGTTCGCGCTTGACCCCGATATCAGGCAAACCTATTATAGTTATTTTCTTTCTGATCAGACTATCCGGGGACTGGAATCTGACTCTGACAGTGGCGGTCCGGGGCTCTATGATGAGTTGGACGAAGCGGTTCTGCAATCGCTTTCCGAAGATCAGCATCAGTTTTTTGATCGCAGAAACCGTTTTCTGGACCATATTATGGCACGCTTTGGTGAAAGCTTCAGCGAATATGCGCTCATGATGTATTCTTACCGGAATCACCAGGCTATTGCCTCCGAAAAGCTTATACATAACAAAATAAGCTTTCTGCAGGATCTGCCTTTTATGAGCGCCGCCCGCGGGCGGGCTTTTAATTATAAGCAGCCGTTTGATACGATCAATAACCAGCATGTTTCCGGTCTGACAATTCGCATACAGCGGCTTCTTGGCTTTAATAATCTGGCTGAGCACTTTGAGCTCTTTGAAGAGAATGACACGGATGGCGTATACCATGAACTGCGCTGGAGACTGAAAGACAGTAAAGGAAAAATATACCTGAGCAGCAGCACACGTTACAATAATCCTGTCTATCAGGAGGCTGTTAAGCTGGCTCAGCTGGAAATCGACCAGGTAAAAAAATATTTTGTGTATCCGGAACGATACGATATCAGCAAGCACAAAAAATGGGTGCTGAATCTTACGGATGAAACGGGAGAAATCATTGCCACTCGCAAGCAGCACTTTGACACAGAGGAGGATACAGTTGCAGCAAGAGATGAGCTTATCGCATTTGCTCAGGAAATCAGCCTGTCCGAGAAAATCCATATTGTCGAGCACCTGCTTCTGCGCCCGAGAAATACTCCGGATGCCGAACTCCCGGATGGCGATACGCTGCTGTCTGTTTGCCTGCCTGCCAATTGCAGTCTGTGCGGCGAAGAAGATCCGTATTCGTTCCGTATGACCATAGTGCTCAATGGCGAAGATGGCTTTTCCAATCAACGGCTGGAATACCGCGAATTTGCGGAAAAAACAATCCGGTCTGAAGTACCCGCTCATCTCGGTCTGAAGATTTGCTGGGTCAGCAAGACACAGCTATTGGAATTTGAAGCAGCTTATTATGAATGGCTGAACGAACTAAGTAGCGAAACACCTGATAAAATACGATTAAGCGAACGGCTTCATAACCTGGTTCAGATGCTGAATCACTTAAAGAATGTCTATCCTCCGGCAAGTCTTCATGATTGCAGAGATGGCAATGACGAAAACAGAGTATATCTCAACCGAACGATTATTTAATTTTTTAGCAATGATAGCGTCCAATACCACTTTTCCACAATTTGTTCCTGATCAGCTTCTGACTTCCGGCAATCTGAACAGCCTTTTCAACTACCTGGACGAACAGGAACGAATCAGTAATGTCAACCTTACCGGCATAGGAATAATCTGTGGCCTCGATATAATTCTCAGCAGTGACCGGTCGCAGCTCACCATCACCGGTGGTTGCGCTATTACCTCCGAAGGGTATCTGATCAATATGGCGGAAACGGTCTATACCGATATCAGGGAATATGATGCCGTAAAACCAGTCTATTATGACCGGTTTATCAATCCGGATGACAAAACCCCCAGACTAACCGTATGGGAGCTTCTGCAGGAAGCCGTAGAAGGCGGAACTACCAAGCTTGACAGCTTCGATCTGGATGACAAAGTGGTGCTTATTTTCGCGGAACTCATACAGGAACAGAATAAAAACTGTGATCCGGACTCCTGTGACGATAAAGGCATAACCATCACCGTAAGACCTGTTCCCCTTCTGGTATCACGCTTCGCAACGAATTATGATATTCTGAAGGGTATCAGCCCCCTCCCCTCTTCCAATCCGTATAGCCAGCTCAGAAAAATAAAACTGCCCAGATTCAACATATCCAATACGTATCCGGTAAGTTCAACCGATTTGTTCCGGGCATACATAAATGTATTCAAGACAGGTATTCTTTCCGATATCAACACCGCGTTGACACAATTGTATACCACGCTGCGTCCCCGGCTGCGATCAGAGTTTCCGGCTAATCCGTTTACAGGATTTCCTGCACGGTTCAGTTTTCTGACCAGCGAAAGCATGACACAGACAGTTCTGCTCCATTGCCAGCACTTTTATTCCATACTCTCCGATATTACCGATGCCTATACGGAGCTTACCGAAGTGGCCAATGAGATACAAAGTATCTGCAATCCGGACAGCAGTTATTTTCCCCGGCATGCACTTCTCGGTGAAGCAGTCCCTCAACACAACCTGGTCAGCCAGCACAGGCATTATTTTATAAGCTCCCCGGCACTGGAAGAAAACTTTCAGGTCAACAGGCTTCGCTGCCTGTTCCGGCGCCTTGTTCAGATGATTGAACAGATCAATCTGCCGCCCTTCGTATCTTCCGTCAGCGGTATCAGCAGCATACGGGTTACTCCGGATCACTATGGCAATTATGCGCTTTCATCCAGATCTATACCATTTTACTATCGTCCGGACCCTCTTTACAAAATATGGTCTTTTGAAAAATCAATTCGCGGAAGAGAAAAAGAAAACCTTTCTTATCATGCGGCTTCATACAATGTTCCGGCTTCCAGCCAGAACGATATATTCCGGGATCCGCTCAAATACAATCTGGAATCCCATAATTTTCTCCGTATTGAAGGACATATCGGAAAAACGATTTCCGCGGTGCTCAATGAGGTCAATCACTACGTCAACCGGTACCGTCTGCCGGTTAAGATCGTCGCATTAAAGACGGGAACCCCTCATATCAGCAGCATAAATGATTATATCGCCGGGCTCAATATCGGCAATCTGGAAATCAGCTATGATATTGCCCGCAGAGAATGGGAAGGCGTGATCGGAAAAACCATTCAGTACCTCAATGCCGTCAAAAAAGAAGCGATTCCGTACACCGATATAAACGAGTCCGGAAGACTCGTAAAATTCATTAAAGTTCTGCAGGCCTCCAAGCAGTTTATGACAGAGGAGCTCACCGACTTTGTCAGAAGATACGATGATTTCATTCCGGTTTATGAAAAAATTGAAGAAGAAGCCAAATCCCTCTCCGCCAAGCTTGAATCGCAGGTAAAAACACTTGATCCTGTCAAAAACAAGAACCGTTACAATCTGTCTGAGGACCTGATCGACCACCTGGATGCTGTTATCTTCAGCTGTCTAAAGGGACCATTCCGGGCACTCTATCAGGAATTTACCAGTCGTCTGGATGATATCTATTCCAGTATCTATTTCAAAAGTTTTGCAGAGAAGCATCCCGGCATACAACATCGCTCCGGTGTTCCCCTGGGAGGTACATTCATTCTGGTATACCATGAAAGCGAAATCCCGGCAAACAATTCGACACTTGGCCAAACCGTCTCCGGCATTGCCCAGCGAACGGTGATTGCCGATTTCTTTCTTCCATACACCAGCTCGACCGGTGGCTTCCCTGTGCATATTACAATCAACGATATTCCGCCGCCACCCAATCAGGGACCGGTTGCCAATGCCGGCCCGGATCAGGAACTCACCTATAGCCAGAATAGCTGTATACTCGACGGAAGCGCTTCATCCGATCCGGACGGAGCCATCGCAGAGTATCGCTGGGAACAAGTCAGCGGGCCTGTCAAAGCATCTGTTAATAATCCGGATAGCGCGGCTACACAGGTTGAAGATCTTGTGCCGGGCAGCTATGTTTTTCAGCTCACAGTCACCGACAACAAAGGCGATTCCGATGTAGACACGGTCACCATTACAATAGCATTTCCGACACCAGCTGACAAGAACTGTAAAAGCCTGAACAATGCGGTCATAATACCATACTGGGAATTTACGGATCAGGATAGCCGTGAATTCCATAGCTTCATGGAATCCTATGTACACTATGACAATATTCACAGCTTTTTCAGTGAATTGCAGTATGTGGATAACACGATTGATGAGCAGCTGAAATTCTTCACCGCGCAAAAGGTGTTTGATAAGCTAATGGTTTGGATCAGCATTCTGCCTGAGTATTTTAATGATAATCACGCGGACATAAGCCTGCGCCTGCTCAGAATTCTGACCGGGCTGGCTGTATATGTGGTTTGTATACAGGACCACGATATCACCCGGGATGAAAGTGATCTGCCCGCAATCGACCTCTTTGACAGGCTGCTTCAATTATTCTATGATTTTCAGCCGGACGAAAAAATTGAAGCACATCAGCGCTACCTGAGACAGATCAGGCAGGAACTAACTGATGCAGAAAACAGTATATCATCCTCTGCAAAACCTGAATATAAAAACCTGCTGGACAAAATTATTAACCAGTTAAACACCCTGATTGGCTAAGCATGCAGCATTATGTAAACAGCATATACCGGAATGTAGTTGACCTGCATATACAGACCAATGAGGATGGACTACACTTGCAGTCACGTATCGGAGACTGGTACAGGGACACATTTATACCTGCCCTGGAAAAAGCATTGCTTCCTTATGAAGATATTCCGGCGGTAATAGAAATTCCCATACTTTCTATTGAACTGAATATCAGCTACCGGCATGATTTCCTGGAACAGATGCTTCGGGAGATCATTGCGGGCATTACCAGCCAGATTGAGCCGGTTGTGAAGGAACAGGCAGCAAAAGCCCTGAAGGAAGACACTGGCTATTCACGGCTGACCAGACTGGCATTTTATTATTTCAGACATGGATTTATGCCTTGGAACAGTCCCTGGAAATCAGCCGAAGAACTAAAACAATCACTGGGTAATCTTATAGACGGTTGGAACATCGGGCAAATCAGCAAGCTCATGGAGATAACGGCAAACCGTCATGCTGCCAGCCGTCTTATCAGAAGCATACCGGAAGAAAAAATACCGGTACTGCTCTCCATACTTCTGTCTGTCCCGAGGGTCAATGCAGAAAAGATATGGAAGGATATTCAGGGCTTCATCTTTCTTGTTTTATCCTACTCAGATGAGGAACTGCTCTCAACAGATGTCAGACGCAAGCGGCAGGACTTTCTGATTCTCCTGCTTACTCAGGTTTACGGCAGTACCATAAGCAAAGCCTTACTCAGCAGTATCCGGCAAACAGTTGAATCATCCCAAAAGCACAGAAAAAACCGATCTGTCAACAGACCTGATTCTTTTTCTTTATTTGTATCAGACGAATTCAGAAAAATTCAGCCAGAGCTTACTGAGCTATTAATACAAACAGGCTATCTCACCGTACGAAATAGTGCAAAAGAAAGCTTCAACAATACTCATATTGATCGTATCATCCTGAGCAAACAGCAAGATAAGCCTTCGGCCAGTGACGTATCAGAAACCATGGCGAAGCAGTCTGCGGAGAAAGAGCTTGATCAGGGTGTTTTCACAGACTATGCCGGTCTTATTCTGATTGCTCCTTTTCTGCCAAGGCTTTTTGACAGAGCGGGAATAGTAAAAGGAAACAGAATTACAAATCCTGATATGGCTGTTTGCCTTCTTCACTACCTGACTAACGGCAACAACGGGCAGGCCGGAGACATTGAACATCCTTTTTTCAAGATTCTTTGCGGCATACCGGTCGATTTTTCATACGATACCTCCCGGATCAGGCTGGCTCCGGAAATAAAGTCAGAAGCAGACAGTCTGCTGGAAGCAGTTATCAGCCACTGGGCTGTATTGAAGAAAACTTCAGCCGAAGGACTGAGAGAAGCTTTCCTTATCCGTTCCGGAAAAATCAGTCAGAAGCAGAAGCACTGGCTGCTGCAGGTCGAACAAAAGCCTTATGACATTCTTTTACAACAGCTTCCATGGAATATTCGTATGATTCAGCTACCATGGATGCCACAGATGCTCATCACCGAATGGGCACATTAAGTATAACGTAAACACATGTTTACCAAAGCCGAAAAAGCAGCTTCCACCACCCAGACCGTTCATAAAAAAGAGAACGGAACTTCCTTTTTCAGGAAGGCCGGGGAAGGTGTGTTTTTCGGACAGCAGGAAACCTCTTCTTTTTTTTCCCCTCCGATACAGGCAAAATTAACTGTCAGCAGTCCGGACGATCCTCAGGAAAAAGAAGCGGATACCGTAGCTGAACAGGTAATGCGTATGCAGGATCCGGTCAGTATGCCGACCTCCACGCAAGAACAGCTCGACAAAGCAGCAGACGAAGAAGAGGTCCGGGATGAAACCAGTGAACAGGCCCCGCTTATACAGCGTTCGGTAGCTGAACAGGAAAAGCTTTCTCCCAAGTCAGCGTTTCCGGATATTCATCGGTTTTTCTCCGAACCCTCATCTCATTCCGAATATGAAAACGAAAGTACCGGCTCCGCTTCATGCGCGGATTGCGGGACCATAAACCGCAAAAGCGGTTTTCTGATACACCGGGAAAGCCGCGGCCCTCCGGCAACTACAGACATATCGTTTGAACAGACACTATCCTCCACCAAGGGGACTGGCAGCGCTTTGCCCGAACCGACCAGAAATTTCATGGAAAACCGCTTCAACGCGGACTTCAGCAATGTCCGTATTCATACCGGACATACAGCAGAAACACTGAGTCGCTCGATCAATGCGCAAGCCTTTACTCATGGAAACGATATCTATTTTAACAGTGGAAAATTTTCACCCGGATCGGGTGCCGGGCAGTTATTGCTTGCCCATGAACTTACTCATACCATCCAGCAGGGAGCCGTAACAAGCGGGCCGGCAGTCAATCGTTTGCCCATATCCCGACAGACCACACAACGAAAAATACAGCGCAGCACAGACTCCGTTCCCTCTCAGCTCAGCAATGCCGTAGAACATGCCAAAAGCCTCGAAGGTAAAATCAATGCCAATAAAGAAGGCCCCGATGGTTATCGGGAGGGTTGGGAGCATCTGATTGAGATTTTCAAATCCGCCTTTGGAGAAGATAAGCTGATCGGCCCCGGTGGTCCTTATGTACCGGGCGGCATAGGGATCCAGGATATTAAGAAAAAACGGATCGTTCATAATCAGATGGTCGCTGTCAAAGACCGTCCGGGAATGACACAGCCGGGCAGCCGTGATGCTATGCCCAGCTGGTGCGGACTCTTTGTATTCTGGGCGCTCAACAAAGGTGGAGCTCCCATGAAGAAATGGGAGCTTGGCGGCAGAACTATTGACTCGAAAGCGGCTTATCCTCCCGGCCATCAGCCCCGCGCGGGAGATATCGCCTACAGAGGCTCCTTCTCCCATTATGCCATTGTGGAAAGCAGTACCGGAAATACGGTACGTACTGTCAACGGTAATACTTCCGGCAATGACAATCTGGGCGCTCAGGTACAAACCCAGGATCATCCGGTCAGCAACTGGACAGGTTTCTTTAATCCCCTGCTTATGCTCAACGGAGCGCTTGGAAGCGGAGAAGGAGTTGACGGGAAATATGAGGAGGCAAAACCACTGACAGAACTTCAGCAGGAACTGTTTAATGTACAAAGAAAACATTCGGAAGAAGCCGAAGAGAAAGCTATAGAAACTGACAGTTCTATAGCATCAGAACCTGTTTCTGCAATTCAGACCGCTAATGATCAGCCAGAGCTGCAAAAGCAGGAGGAAGAAAATCTGTCGGAGGAAAAAGAAGAAGCCACCAGCACCCTGCTTCAGCGGAAAAGGGGAGAGTTGCGCCACTATACGGCAGACAACGAAAACGATACTTCAAAAGAAGAAGAGCCATCAACACAACTTTGGCGCAAAACAGCCGAAAACAACGACAGAGAAGAGCAGGAAAATCACGCTACGCATATAGACCGGCAGATCAGTCATGAGAGTCGCGGTCCTCCGGGACTTAGTCAGGCACAGCATGGCATTATCCAGCGATCCATCCTGGACGATGCGCTGAGCTTCGCGGGTTCACTGACCGACTGTATTACACTGGATCTCAATGAGGCCAAAGCCTGCGCGCTAAGAAAAGCACAGCAGGTAGCCCTTCGTATTCCCGGATACAAGGCCCTGAGAGTAGTGCTTGGCTCTGATCCGATTACCGACGAACGGATTGAGCGTAACGGTCACAACTTTATCGAAGCTGCTTTTGATATCATGCCGGGCGGCAGTCAGCTGCACCGAAAGCTCAACGAAATACACAAACTGGATGCCGCAGCTGCCTGGATCGATTTACAAATAAGCAGAATTACACTGCTTATATCCGGTCTCACCAGCGAATTTACCCGGTTCTGGAACAACCTCGGCCTATCTGATCTTGGTTCGCCGCGCGCGGTTATCCGGGAAGGAGCAGGTATCGTGCTCCGGTTTATCGACAATATCATTGACTTTGCTCTGGATGTAGCCAGCGAGCTCCTGACTATGGTCAAGGACTTTCTGCTCTCCAAAATTACCGAATTTATTAAAGAGCGCACCCCTGCGTATCCACTGCTTACCGTGATTCTCGGAGAAGATCCGGTCACCGGCGAGCAGGTGAGCCGCAATGGTACCAATATTCTCAACGCGTTGCTCGAACTGGGCGGAGATGCAGGCCGGGAACAGAGACGCCAGATGCAGGAGACTGGTACCTTCCAGCGGGTAGCCGGGTATATTGACGAAGGCATCAGCATCTTTTCAGATACCTATCCCCAGCTTGTACAGGCTTTCCGTTCCATTTGGGATCATGTCGGTATATCCAGCCTGATGGACCCGAGAGGTACATTCCTCCAAATTTACAACCAGTTTGCTCCTCCTATCCGCAAGGTATGGAACTTTGTTTCCGAAGTCGGCATAGTCATACTCCGGTTTATCAAAGAAGTGCTGCTGCGTCGGCTTTCAGCATATGCAAGGACTGTCCGGGGCTATCCGCTGCTCACGGTATTGCTGGGTAAAGATCCGTTTACCGATGAGATGGTTCCCCGTTCTATGCGCAATATTATCCGGGGCTTCATGAGCCTCATGGAAGGCGGAGAAGAGCAGTTTAACCAGATGGAGGAAACCGGAGCCATCGGCCGGGCTACCGCACAGATCGACGCAGCTGTCGAGCGCCTCAATATGACTCCGCAATATATAGCGGGACTGTTTACCGGCCTGTGGCAATCCTTTACCATAAGCGATCTGGCCAGACCTGTGGAAGTATTCCGCAGGGTAATCAATACCATTGGTGAACCACTGGGCAGACTGATCGCCTTTGTGGCAACTATTGTACGCATTGTTATCCGGGTCATTCTGGAAATCATGAATTTCCCGTTTGATCTGGTCAATAACATCATTGCCCGTTCACTGGCTGTATTCGACCGCATTAAGGAAGATCCGATCGGCTTCCTGAAAAATCTTCTGCGGGCTATCAAACAGGGTTTTGTACAGTTTTTCAACAATATTGGCACTCACCTGCTCAACGGTGTCGTGGGCTGGCTGATGACGGAGCTCCAGGATGCCAATATACCCAGACCTCAGGACTTCACACTGCGCAGTATCATCGGCTGGACACTGGAAGTGCTCGGGATCAGCATGGAGGCCATCTGGCAGAAACTGGCCGCACATCCGCGGATCGGCCCGGAAAAAGTGGCCCGTATCCGCAGTGTTATTGATACACTTGACGGCATCTGGACATTTATCAAAGATGTACAGGAACGGGGAATCGAAGCGATCTGGGAGCGGATACAGGAACAGCTGAACAGCTTGTGGGAAACGGTGCTGAGCGCGGTGAAAAACTGGATTATGGAGCGCATTATTTCTCAGATTACAGCCCGCCTGCTCAGCATGCTCGACCCAACCGGAATCATGCTGGTCATCAATAGTGTCATTGCTCTGTACAGGGCAGTACAGAGCTTTATCCGCTATCTGAGACAGATTCTTGAAGTGATCAATTCCTTTGTCAATGGAATCGCAGATATCGCAGAGGGCAACATCACCACTGCGGCCAACTATCTTGAGAACACCATGGCCAGAGCCATGCCGGTAGTTATCGGCTTCCTTGCCAACCAGGTGGGTCTGTCCGGCATAGGCCGTCGTATTGCCGAAATGATCGGTTCTGTCCGGGCTATGGTAGACCGTGCCCTGACCTGGCTGGTTAACAGGGCTGTCAATACTGCATTGAATCTGCTGGACCGGGCGCTTGCTTTCGGAAGAAGAGTCGGGGAGCAGATTTTGTCACTGCTTGGCTTGTCGAAGCGATTCCGCAATCCTCAGGGAGAAACACATACACTCAAGTTTTCCGGCGACGGACCCAACGCGCAACTAATGATTGAGTCTACTCCGGTACCGCTCCAGCATTATATTTCTACGCTGAAGACAACCTATACAAGTCCTGAGGCTGTCGCACAGTTTGTAATTATTGACGGTCATATCGCCACCATCACTACTCTGAAAGCAGACCGGACCATGTCACAGACAACGGGTCAGGCTATTCAGACAGAACTCGAAGGAATAGCACAGGCACTGCAACATCCTGCTTTCGGTGGCAACGAAAATGTCCCGCCTTCCCATATCGAATGGACTCCTGAAACCAAGGTGGGAGGAAGTGTAGGCTGCATCATGACAGCCAGTCCGCTGAGTATCAACCCAGGAGGACACTCGGGCAGCGATCCGGCTACCGCCGGCGAGACAGAGCTATGGAAAAAGGTACGGGTCAGAACCAATACCTATATTCAGGGCCACCTGCTCAACCATCATGTACACGGATCCGGAGCAAGAAAAGAGAACCTGGTCCCTATTACCGGACCATTCAATACCCGTATGGAGACCTCTGTGGAAACCTTTGTCAAAAACCGGGTACTGGGCAACAAAGAAGTACTGCATTACAGAGTCGAAGCGGAGTTCCCCTCAACGGCTGCGACCAGAAACCATATTCCGGAAGAAGGCCTTTTACCGACAGCCCTGAAGTTCAAACTAAGACCTATGAAGAAAAAAGACGGAACAAGCGGTCTCAGCAAGGATGACTGGGAGGTAGACAATCCCGGAGGACCAAATCTCGACAATGCTCCGGCGAGTATGACACATACATTGCCTCCGGACACCGCTCCGACTGTGCTGGCCGTGCTGGCCTATGCCGACTTGCTGACAGAGGTAAACACTATTACAGCGGGCAAGGAATCAGTTACCTTCAATCAGTTCAGAACAAAAGACGCGATCCATGAGCGAAGTGTAAAAAAACCTGAACTTACTGATGCGGAATTTGACAACCTGCAAAAACTGCTGGACGACCATAACAGAGAGCTTACGAGAGAACAGGAGTACAACCGGGAAATAACATCCGTCGGTACTATGACCACTGTTACTACATGGAATGCTTTCAAAGGCGGCAGAAGTTTCTTTGATATTACCAATGATCAGAAATACAGAGATGTACTGGATGCTTTCAACTTAAAACAAACAGGCCTCATAAACAGCGCCCTGGATGCGGCTGATGCAGCCATCTCTGGTATAGCTGCTCCAATGTTATGGATCGATTTCAAAGTCGCACAAAATATTAATTTCCGTCTGGAAGACGGGCCCGAAAAAACAAAGCTGACGGCTATCCAGAGCCGCTTTGAAGCGCACATACGTTCGCTTGCACTGGCTCCCGTACCATAAGAAATATACATAAAAAACAGATTTCCTAACAGCTAAACTATATACAACTATGTCTGTCAATTCCTTTTCTTTCCGCCGCATTCGCCGACGCGCGATCTCCAGAGAAGCCAGCAATCCGGCCAAAAAAGAAGCGCCTCAGGAGCAGTTCTTTTTTGGTAGCACGGGTACCCAGCCTGCTTTTTTCCAGCCAGCTATAGTTCACCGTAAATGCGAAGCCTGTACTGATGAAGAAAACAAGGTTCAAAAGCAGGAGGAATCCGGAGCAACTACCTTAACCCCCGGGACCGGTGCAGGTATCCGCTCATCGGTCACAGATGAAAACACGGAAGAAAAACCAGTAGCAGAACTATACGCGGAGGGTAAAGGAACAGGTACTGAAAATAAAGTAAGCTATGGCTGCGAAGGTATCGAAGTAGAAGGGAAAACAGTGGCCAATTATGATCAGGGCAATTATCAGACCAAAGGTAAAACAAAGAAGGGAGAGTCATGTGAAGAATGCGGGGGAAATGACTGCATCACCTTTACCGGAAATCTGATTTCTGTTTTCAAGGCCAATCCGGTCATTACACTGCCCAACGTGCCGGAAGGTCTGTCTCCCTGTGAAAAAAAAGCGGTGCGCACATTTATTCAGACCACCCTGAAAAATCACGAACTTGATCATGTCACTGCTTTCAAAACGTATAACGGACAGGTAAAAACCCCTTTGGTTTATACCGGATGCCGGGAAGATTTTCACAATTATGTGCAGGATATGCACGATCGGATCAATCAGCAGCGAATAGAAACAGCCAATCAGCTGAGTGACCAGCTGGATCCTTTTCACAAAGAGATTCCGTGCGATTGTCCGGAAACAAGCAATGATGCTGTCAAGCCGGATGATAAAGAGACTGTACAGGAAAAAAAATAAAAAAAGCGAGGGGAAGCCGGTACTAGACGCGACCCCCTCACTTATTAATTCTCATTTCACTAGTTCACCGCATTCCTTTAGCCAGCCGACCTGGTTGCTGCCGTATACTCGAAACGGCCATATCGTCCAACGTTGATCTCGTAATATGAGCCACAAATATAATAAACAACAATAAGCATATCAATACACTATAAACTATTTAAATAAATAACTTCATCCTGTATCACTATTTTTTAGTATATTTATTCATATTTTTTTGTACATAACCCGCATTTCTTACAGTGCAGTATTTTATTTCTCTCAATGAAGAACAGCCGGCCGGCCTTGACACAGCATTCGCAAAACTGCGGCAGATCACAGGAGACAGGATTGAGGCTCACATCAGTCCGGGTGAACCGGCCAAAACTTCCGTCATTTACAATATCAGCAGACTTCTTCCGGAGTCTGTACAAAACCATATTCCGGCTTTACAATCCTTTGATGAAGCTGTCATATTGCTGCTGGCGCTGGTTCCTCACCTGATTCCCGGTTTTTTTGAAAGCATTGTAGCAGAAAAAATTCCTTCCGGGGGCGATTTCCCTGAGTTTGGCGGCATCAAAGCGACCAATCACCGTGGTATTCTGCCTACCGGCGAAACCGCCCAGTTTATTCTGGCAGGTAATGACATCAGTGGCAGGCTGACTATTGCCGGATATTTTGAAGAAGAGCATTTTTTTTACCGAAACAGGATTCTCTGGCTGGAGCCGGTACGGGAAGGCGAGCCCAAAATGAGCGGTCGGATTGTACTCGCCGATGAATGGATAGACCGTCTGGTGCGGAATAAGGAATCAGCACCCCGCTTCGGTATTGATTTTCCTGCCAGAAAAGTGCATACCGATATGACCTGGGAGGATATTGTTCTTCATCCCCAGACCAATGATCAGATCCGGGATATCAGCAACTGGCTGCAGTTTGGCTCCCGTCTTTTTCAGGACGCAAACCTGAAACGCAAGATCAAGCCCGGATACCGGGTACTGTTTTACGGTCCTTCCGGAACCGGAAAAACCCTTACCGCCGCCCTTCTTGGCAAGCAGTACAACAAGGACGTATACCGGGTTGATTTGTCCCAGATCGTATCCAAATTTATCGGAGAAACAGAGAAAAATCTTGAATCCGTATTCCGCAGGGCGGAATCCAAAGACTGGATTCTGTTTTTTGATGAGGCCGATGCCCTTTTCGGGAAGCGGACCAATGTACAGAATGCCCATGATAAATATGCCAACCAGGAAGTCAGCTATCTTCTGCAACGGGTAGAAGATTATCCCGGTCTTATGATACTGGCCACCAATTTCAAAAATAATCTGGACGATGCCTTTATCAGACGCTTCCATGCACTGGTACATTTTCCGGTACCCGGAGCCAATGACCGCTTTGTGCTGTGGAAAAAATCACTACCGGCCAACCTTCCTCTGGACCACTCGGTTGACCTGCTGGAAATTGCCGGCAAGTATGAGCTAAGCGGGGCTTCCATCTTAAATGCCGTCCAGTTTGCCGTAATGCAATGCTTCTCCTGCAACGATGAACAACTCAATAAACAGCATATTCACGAAGGCATACGAAGAGAGCTGCAAAAAGAAGAACGAACCATGTACTGACCTAACTAGCTGGGAATATCCACTTAGCGGTATTTTCCATTGAACCAGGAGACAAATCAGCCCGCAGAAAGATTAACAAAAGCAAGAAAGGCCGGTTCTTTTATATGAAAGCGGCCGGTTACTCCTTTGCCCGACCTATACAACAAAAATCATCATACGATCTGATAATGCGTTTTCTTAATTCAGGCAAAACACGATTCATTGATATTCTCTTTACAGGTTTCTTTCTGTTTTATATTTTTTCAATTCTTTCTCTGTATGTTTCTCCGGCCACCCTCTGGATTGCCGGGTTGCTCAGCTTTATGCTTCCGGTCACCTGCCTGGCAATGCTTCTGGCTGTTCCGTTCTGTTTTATACTACACCTCAGACTGAGGTGGATTGCCCTTATCGGACTCCTGCCGGCCTTCTGGATGCTATCGCTGCTCTATAAACCTTTTACCAGGTCAGGCACTGAAAATGAAACCGGCAGCATCAAGATACTCAGCTTCAATACCGGCGGCTATCTTGTGGAAGGCAAGGGACAGGAAACCGTTGAGGCAGAATCCTGGATCGCCGGCCAGCATTTTGATGTGGTATGTCTGCAGGAATATTTTCCGGAGTTTCAGACCGTATATGCAGTCAACAAGCAGGGCGAAAGGCAGAAACGGCATATCAATGTTTCTGCCATGAGCGAGCTCTTTCCATACCACTATTTCCACAAGCAGGGCAATCTGATCGGAGTAGCCACCTTCAGCAAATACCCTATTACGGATCAGGGGCTGATATTTACCGGCGGCAAAGAGCACAATAAGGCAATCTATACCGATATTATGATTTATGAACAGCCTGTCCGGTTCATCAATCTGCATCTTGAATCAAACCTTCTCGGCTGGAATCAGATTCTGAGCAAAGATATTATTATAGCGCTCAAGGTATTTATCCGGAATCAGCAGACCCGAAGCCGGCAGATCGATTTTCTGACAGAGTTTATCCGACATACGGGCAAGCCGGTTATTCTGACCGGTGATTTTAATGAAACGCAGTTCAGCTATGCCTATTTCAGGCTGCGTAAACACCTGAAAAATGCCTTTGAGTCTAAAGGAAAGGGTCTGGGCGCTACATTCCGTCCCGGGCAAAGTCCCCTGCGTATCGATCATCAGTTTTATTCCGGCAATCTGCACCTCACATCTTTCCGGACACTGAGTCCGCTTTATTTTTCGGAACATACCCCGCTGGTGAGCACCTATATCTTCCGATAAGAAGCATCAGATCATGCGTCGATAGCTTATAAAATATCGGCATTTTATATAACGGACAAAAAATAAAAGCCGTCCGGACAATCATATTACCCCTTTTCCGGTTTTTATTCCAACCGTAATACAAGAATTTAATATATATTTGGTCCTCATCGAAACGCTGTATAATCACTAACAAGATAACTGATTAAAAATGGAAAACGAACTCTTTGCCCATATAAGCCACTACATGATCCTCACGGAAGAGGAAAAAGAGACTATTACCGAGCTAAGTATTTTCCGTAGCTTCAAAAAGGGCAGCATCCTGCTCCGTGAAGGCGAAATCTCTATGCATTCCTATTTCGTTCTCAAAGGCTGTCTCCGGTCCTACCATATTATTGAGGGCGAGGAACGTACTACGGCTTTTTATACAGAGGGCGAAAGCCTGACTCCTGTATGCGTGGTTACCGAAAAACCTTCTGATTATTATATAGACTGTATAGAGGACGCAACGGTACTGGTAGCTGATCCACACACAGAGCAGATTGTTTTTGAACGGTTTCCGAGATTTGAAAGCCTCAACCGCGTTCTTACCGAAGAGCTGCTGGCAAACAGTCCGCTTTCCTTTACAGACTTCAAAACTACCTCACCAGAGCAACGTTATGTCGATCTGCTCCGTACCAGACCCGATCTGCTGCAGAGAGTTCCCCTGCACCAGCTGGCAAGCTATCTGGGAATCAATCCCGAATCATTCAATGACATTCACATCACCCGGGAAGCCGATCCCGATCCGAGCTTTCAGCGATAAGGATACCAGCACACAGATAATCCGATACCCCAGGAAATTAATACTTTTTACTAAGTATTGATCATACACATAAAACCCCTTCCCCTTTTCCTCTATCAGGAAAGACTGAACCCGCACACAACCATTCCAAACCCCATAACCCCATACTCTCTCCCTCCCCGGCAGAAACAGTAAATTAGTTGATTTAAATAAAGTCGGCTCACAGATTTACCTGAAGAAACACTTCTTAATCTATCGTTTTTCCACCTTCGCTCGGGTTTTCCCGGCAATAATTCTTATTCTGGTTTTCCTCCCGATTTACACGCAGAAAAGCGGATAAGCAGAAAAACGGGTGTCCAAACCTCCAGCGTTTTTATTCGTCCTATACAAGCCCTAGAGGTTTTTTTTTGACCTACCAGTAGTAATTCTCCTTAAAAAACTCCGGGTAGAGCAGCTTGTACAGGCTTGCCAGACTGACCGAGTAATATAGGGAACCGCCTGTGAAAAAGTTGATCGTATCCTCAAACTTCACCGATTTTCCTTTGTAAACGATTTCCATATCCAGTGAGGGGGCATCATCAAAATGCGTATTACGTTTTTTTATGCTGGTAAAATCAATCCGGCGCATCAGGTCTGTAATCAGGCTGGCCGTATCGGCAGGTATATCCCAAGGTGTTTCTTTTCCGTCTTCGCTCAGGTGACGGGTCCGTTGAAGTGGTACACGATGTTCTGCCTTCCCCGGCTTGCCCGCAGGTTGATGGTAAAGTTTTTCAGCTTCTCCGGTTTCTTCTCCACAAACTCCTTATCAATCAGCTCGCCTTTGTACATGACCACATCCTTTGCAAATAAGGAATCCTGGTCATAATTTAAATAGTAGTAGGTAAACTCGTTAGCCTTTCCGACAGGCACAAGGTAGCAATAATAGGGACATTCGGGGTTCAGTTTGACGACCTGCCGGGCTTTTTTATTGGTCTGGTAATCCATCAGGAAAAACTGGTAGCCACAACCAAACTCAGGAGTAAGAGCTGTCAGTAAATCCGGTTTACCATTCCCGTTAAAGTCGCCCTGATAGATAAAATCAAAGGTATCTTTTACGAATCTGTTTATGCTTAAATTAATGTAGCCTGAATCCGGCTCCCCAATATCTTTCAGGTTATAGTAATCAATCACTAAGTAGTATTTTTTTAATGAACTTTCCTGATAGAGCTTTAATACTTCCTCCTTTGTGAGCCTGGTATCCTGCGCCATACAGCAGGTATGACCGTATAGCAATGCCAGTATCAGGAAACCATGCCTGAGAATCTGTATCATAAACAAAGCTTAATAAATATTTGATAAAGCGTTTATAAGTAAAAAAAACTGTACAGGTTTTAATTTTAGATGTCAATCAATGTCCATAGCATCTGATATTTCGTGCATTTAAAAGACTAATATTAAGTGAATCATTTCTGGTTTTTATTGACCATATCCCTTCACTTGCCAATACCGTCTGATAAAAAAAAGTATTGGTATCTGATTTAACTAACTCATGGACAAAAACACTATCTTCCTTCGTGCGAAAAAACAAATAATCCCAGTCTACTTTTTTGGCATATAGCACAGAATCAAAAATACATCGCACAAAAAAATCAGGATATTTTAATTGTTCTTCTTGAATAAACTCTTTCAACTTCTTCGCAAAAAGTGTATTCTCATTAACAAGGCTGGTGTCTCGTTTATCTTTTTGGATTGGCCATTCATCACAAAAAGGCACGAAATAGCGCTTGTCATTTTTGTTAAACACCATGAATAAAATACTATTGCAGTACTCAAGTGTACCGGCATGAGCATTTATGTGTACGTTGTTTAATGTATCCATAAATGTTCTACCAGGAGTTAGCAATTGTCTAATATTTTCAAGACTGTCCTTATAGGTTTGCTCCTTGCTCAGACAATCGCACTGGTAATATTCCCTCGCTATAAAGTCTTTTTTATCAACCTTTATTTCCTTTTCCGGAGAACAGCCGGTAACTAATAACAGCTTACTCCCTGTTATAAGCAGGGTCATACTGAACAGCCAATAGTTTCTTTGTTTCATGGTATGAAATCTCTTACGGTGTTCATCCTAGCCCAAACCCCAAGGTTTTTATTTGTCATATACAAACCTTGGAGTTTTTTTGGCCTACCAGTAGTAACTCTCCTTGAAAAACTCCGGATAAAGCAGCTTATACAGGCTTGCCAGACTGACCTGGTAATTTCATAAAAGGTCAAGAAAGCACTTATCATACTATATGCTCTTAGGGCTATTACTTAATTTTGATTCTATATAAAAGGGGTTCACAGTTTTTCAAATAAATATCAAAAACCAATATATCTCCTCGTCTAATTTTTCTTTTCACTCTTAAAAATAAATCATCTAAGTTTCGCCCCTCATTCTCGACCAATATCTTATCATTTCTTATAAAAGCAAATTGTATATTTTTAATTGCATACTTTTCTTTTATAAAATTTTCTAGACACAAGTCATTGTAATCTGGCCTTGTAAATATTCTATAAGACAATTTAGAAGATTTAAATTCGGATTGTAAAATTGAATCAGTACTATGTAAGACCTCTTTCCCAATTAGAAGTTCAAATTGCACATATGGACGTGCCTTTACCGAAAATTCTACGCTATCAGTTGTGTCATTTAAAGTTATTGAGACAGTTTTACTGAACCTATTTGGAGTTATTACTATAAGATTCTCATATCCTTCTAATTTAAAAAAATGCGCATTACTAACCTTCAAACATTCATTTAACTTATTTTCAACATAAATAATATTCGGATAATTACTAAACACATTATCTGAGTTGAATTTCAATACAATATTATCAGTTAAATTTCTATTGATTTTGTAGGATTCTGGCATGCATACAATTGAATCTTTAACTTGAGCAGAACATAAATTTTCTTCTTGTCCATAACCAGAAACAGCGTATAACAATACAAGTAATATGCTGATAATATCTTTATTTTGCCACTTCATTAATTTCATTTTCTCCTTTAGTTGCAAATTCTGATTTACTTCCCCCTTCATATTTTACTTCTCTTTTAGGATTAAATCTATTCCCGGCTACCGAAGGATTGTATGAAGGAGAAATAAACTCTCCTAGCCCCTCTGCAAAATAATTTTGTACTTTCCAACCAACAAATTCGTTCCTTTCGCCATTAAAGGACATTGCTTTTAATTCAGGGGCAAGGGCATCCCAATCCGAATAAATAGAATTTAATAGATTCACGTGCTGCTGAAAGCCTTCTTTATCTTTATTATGATTCACATAATGCTCCCATACATGCCCTAATTCATGTGCTCCGAAGTTCACAGACGGGCTTTGAAATCCTTTATTTTTTCCAAATGCAGGATGATTAATATCCCATCCATGCGTTTCCAACGGATTTATATTGGCAGTGGTATATTCTTCCCTGTCAACAGAACTTAAACCACTGGAGAATGTAACCTTAATAGGCTCACCGCCTTCACTGATCTTTTGATTTAGTTTATTAAAGATCATACTTGCATTCTCATTTTTAGTTTGTTGTAAATACACTACCATAGTTTTCATCAACTCAAATTCGGCCTGATGTTCTTCTCTGACATCGTTGGCGTTTAAGGCATAAGTATACTCTTCTCCTTTTTTTCCCATGATTACAATAAATATTTCTTTACCGTTGGGGTCGATGGCAATGATGGGATTATTTCCTACAAAATTATAGGGAGATAAATCCGGATACTTCGCTGCCAGCGGGTCTACACTCAGCCACCTTCCCAATCTGGCATCATACATTCTTGCCCCAAAGTCATACGCAAAAGCCACCGGGTCAATAAGAAAGTCCGAACCGGCAACGGTGTCCAATGTTACGATTCCCTTTGTTTTGCTGCTGTATACCACATGACCATAGGTTTCCTGCTCCCTTGGTACAAAGACCTCCTGAAAAAGCCCTCCGTATAGGGTATGGAATTTCTTACGGTGTTCATCCTTAGGGACGATGGTGGTAAAAGGGCTTGGGTTCTGATTGGTAAACTGTTCCGGAAACTCCCCCGAAAGGATGATTTTCTGCATCTCAACCGGCATCTGGCGGTAGCCCAACTCTTTCAGACGGCCAAGATGATTTTCCAGCCGGACAATCAGCGGAGCTATGGCAGTGTCTTTTCGAAGGGTTGCTATGTGACTGGTTCCCTTTTGTACGGCATAGTTTCTTAGCCTTGTATCCAGTACCTGCTGTTTCAGCAGCAGGGCATTCAGGTTCAGCGAATCATAGCTTAGTACCAGATCAGCACACTGTTCCATAAAAGCAGCGTCTTTGAGGCCGTAGTGCCGTTCGTAGCTTTTGGCCAGCTGTATCAGACAGAGGCCGATAGCCTGCTTTTCATCATAGGTACGCAGAGCAATACCGCTTCGAATGGCCTCACTTGGAGTATGGGTAAGGGTTTGTATCGTGCCGTCACCCGGATGTCCGGCGGTGGCAAGCTCTACATTGTAATAATGCCCCTTGGGGTCTTGGTGCTGTATGTAAATATGCTGGGGAGCGGTACATATCCGTGCACCAGCCTCCAAACGGTCTGAGAGGATTTTGAACAGGGCGGTCAGCGCAAAACAGTTGCCCCGTCCGTTTTCCGAGCGCAGCAGACCAATGACCTGTGAATGGCTCCAGTCTTTTTGTCCAAAAGGGTCTTCGCCCGCATAGCGGAAAGGCGCATGTTTGTGGGAATAAAAAACGGTGGTATCGGTCAGGTAAGCGAAGATAGCCCAGTTGCTCAGGGCCTGACGGTACAGCTCTTTCTTTTCTTCGGGCAGATAGCGCAGGTCGGCCAGCCGGAAATACCCGCTTGCATCCGCTCTGGCATCCAGACGCAGGGTATCGCTGCGGTCATTGGCTTTGATAAGCTGCCGGACACGGTACTCGTAGAGGTCAATCGTGCCTTGAAAATCCTCATAGCGGTACACCTGATTATGGTATGGGTTTTCGCTGACAAATACCGCCCGCTCAAAATCCGGCTTCCTTGCTCCGGAAAGCATCTGAGCCAGCTCTGCATAGGCCAGCGCATAATAATCCGTCTCGTTATCCTCTTGTTGTTCCTGCTGAACAATTTCGATTTCAGTTTCCGTTTCGATTACAGCTTCTTCCGGTTCCGCTGTTTGTACCGGCTCAGACAGGCTTATGACTTGCTCCGGTACAGCTTCCGTTTTCTCCTGTGTGCTTCGGGCGGTCTTTTCCGGCCGGCAGGCAGACAGGATAAATAGCAGAGAGGTAATGAAAATCGCTGAGGCAAAAAAAGTATTCATTTTCATAAAAATAGATAATCTGTTAATAAGTGCTTTCGTTTGAAGATGAAAAAAACAGGTTTCGTTTGCTTTTGGCATCTATACCCCTTTCCCGTTGCAGACGGCTTTTGTGGTCGTAGTGTGCCATCATACGCAGGTATTCCGGCTCCGGCATTTCCTGTATGCCCAGCGCAGCCACCTTTTCCATATAATTCCGGTAGCGGTCCCAGGCTTCCTGTACATCCGGATAGGCTGCTATCCTGCTCAGGTGGGTAACGCCTCTTTCTCTTGCCTTTCTGTACAGGGCATCGGCATACAGACGTTTGTGCAGATAATCACAGGCTATACTAATGTAAAACTGGCCCGGAAAGGCCGATTTGCCCAGCTCTATACAGCTCCACAGAAACGCAGGGTTTCCCATCCAGTGTTCCCGGACAAAGCTTGCGCCCAGATCAAACAGCACGGAGGCTACCGTTTGCTTTTTGTCCAGATTGTGGATGTAGAAGCTGTTTTGGTAGGCTCCGGCCATAGCGGGCAGGGTTTCCATATAAAAGGCATCGGGCAGGTAGTTGTCTACGGTCGTTTCATAGTTGATCACACTTCCCCCGTTATTTCGGAATCGGATAAAGGAGTGCTGCGGATTGTAGGCCATATAGGCCTCTACGCCCAGTGCTTCGGCCAGCAGCAGGTATACCACCGGCAGGGTATGGCACTGACCGCTGCCGGTAGCCAGTGTCTTGGTCACAAAATAATTGCGCCGGTCTTTGCCGATCGGGTCTATAAAGTCATAGTAATACGGCAAATGGCCTTTACGTACCCCCTTGGAATGTATATAGAGGGTATCGCCCATAAACTTCTGGATACCCATATGCAGGGCTTCCGCATCGTGCAGGGAATAGTTGTTTTCACGGAGCCACTGCCGGATAAAGGCAGCATTGCCCGCTATGATGTTGGAGTATTCCTCATAGCTCAGGTGCAGGTTGCCGTAAGCTGCTTCTGCCAGATAAAAAGCATCCTTGACAGACAGGTCACGTCTGCCTTGCAGCATATCGGCGATAAGGTCACGGGCTTTGATATAGCGGGGCAAATCGTCCAGATAGGCTTTGCTCTGGTAATGGGCTTTTTCGCTTGTTATAAAGTCGTTGTGTTCACTTTCCCGCAGTAGCTCCTTCATTTCATTTTCGAGCCGGAGCTGAGGGGGAACAACGGGCCTGCCGGTAAACTCATAGGTTTCCTTTGGGGAAGGTGTATGTCCGAAACGCTGCCGAAGCTCTTCATTCTGCTGCCGGGTACGCTGCGCCTGCTGCTCCCGCATGTGTTGCAGGATATTGGCAGGCGGGCCAATCGGAGGGTTTTGCCTGAAATCCCCCTGCTGTATGCCTACCGGTGTGAATGTGGACTGGGCGGTAACAGAAAACAGCCCGATAAAAAGAACGAGTGCAGAAGACGCACAAAAAAATCTGGTAATGTTCATAATAATGCGGTTCAGTAATAAAAAAAGAGCGTGAGCTAATTCCTTCGCTTGTCACAGAGGCCCGACCAAGAGCCCGAAGCACAAAGCAAAAGGAACGCCCACGCATACCGCAGGCGTTTCCACTTTTACTCTCCTGTGCTTCTTGAAATTTGGTCGGTTTCTGTGACAGGAAAAATTTAAGCGTAACGCTGTATTATGTTAAAAATCTATCGTATTATGATTCGATCGTTGTTTCTGTTCGTATAGTTTTCCCTATTGGTTCTGAGACACAAAGATAACAAACTTATCGTATTTCCGAATCAATTTTACAAAAAAATACTTTTATTTAGTGTGCTTTTATTTTTAAAAAAGAATTTACAGTGCAATAACAACAGCTGGTTATTTTACTAATGTCAGCTATATATAGCTTTCATATTGATTTGTACCACCGCCTGAATAAAAACAAAACGGGTCTTCTTTACGGATGAATGCGCATTGAAATAAAACAATGATTATATTTATCATTGGCCGGATACATAAGAATAATTTTATTATATGAGCACACTTCCCGACAATATTCCCCCTGCCAATCAACCGGACTGGGAAAACGAATCGTTCGATTATTTTCAGTGGTTCAACGTTCATCACCTGGGAACTCTGGCAAAATACTATGCCCTCCTGGAACAGCAATACAAAGGTCTGCCGGTGGGAAAAGGCTATGATCAGGTCCAACTATCATACCTGCTTGGGTATCTTGATGAGCTAATCAGACTTTATGACTGGCTGCCGGATACGGCAGGCGGGACAGAAACCATGGATGAAATAATCCGGGACCGGAATCAGCTGGAGGAACTGTACCTGAACAAAGAAACCAGTGATCAGAGCTACTGGCTTGCTCAGGAAATAAAACTGAAGGTTTTTGCCCTATACAATTACATGAGCGCACTCTGCGAGGACTAAGCACAGTGAAACCGGTCCCAGACTCCGATTAAAAAGAGAACAGAGACCGGATAAAAAACTATTCTTCGATAATGACTACCTTCTGGATTTTGTCACCCTGTCTTACCTCGTCGATTACTTCCAGTCCTTCTACTACCTTTCCGAAACAGGTATGGTTTCTGTCCAGATGTTTGGTATTTTCTCTGTTGTGACAGATAAAAAACTGCGATCCGCCCGTATTGCGTCCGGCATGTGCCATAGAAAGCACCCCTTTGTCATGGTACTGATTTTCGCCGGTCAGCTCACATTTGATGGTATAGCCCGGTCCGCCGGCTCCCGTACCGTTGGGACAGCCACCCTGAATCACAAAATTCGGTATCACCCTGTGAAAAGTAAGACCATCGTAGAAGCCTTTTTTTGAAAGCTTTACAAAATTCTTCACTGTTTCAGGAGCGTCTTTCTCATAAAATTCGATTTTCATCACACCCTTGTCTGTGTGCATTTCTGCTTTTATCATAATTTTGATTCGTAAATTGAACATGTTAATTTTCTGTAAGCATTCCGATTTAGTAAATGTTTCAGCCAATAACAATTAAACTGATATGATTTACCCTGGCAATTCAGCTCTGAATCTGCTGAGTTCCTACTTCTGCAAAGAAACACAATCCTGCTGAAAATTCGTAGCAAAAACCGAATGTAGCGGGGCCGAAACCCGCAAAATGAGTTAACTGTTTATGGAAAATATACTGGATATCGCCATAATAGGAGCAGGTCCCATAGGTCTGGCCTGCGGAATAGAGGCCACAAAAGCACAGCTTTCGTACCGGATCTTTGACAAAGGCTGTCTGGTCAATTCGCTGTACCGGTATCCGCTGAATATGACTTTTTTCTCGACTTCCGAGAAGCTCGAAATCGGTGATGTGCCCTTTGTATCACACCGCTACAAGCCCAACCGGGACGAAGCGCTGGAATACTACCGAAGGGTCGCTCAGAAATGGAATCTTTCGCTTTCGCTCTATACCGGCATACGCTCCATACAGAAAAAGAATGATTTTTTTGAGCTGAAAACGGACAAAAACGAGATATGGCGCAGCAGGAATGTAGTCATTGCGACCGGCTTTTTCGATATACCCAACCGGATGAATATACCGGGTGAGGATTTGCTGCATGTACATCATTATTTTAAAGAAGCCCATCCCTTTTCGTATGGAAGAGTGGCCGTCATAGGCTGCGCCAACTCCGCGATCGACGCAGCATTGGAATGCTATCGCAAAGGAGCAGAAGTAACGCTTATAGTCCGGGACCAGGCCATCAGCGAGCGCGTCAAATACTGGGTAAAGCCCGATATCGAAAACCGTATCAGTGAAGGCAGCATCCGGGCTTTTTTCAGAAGCAGACCGATAGAGGCACATCCGTCATGCCTTCTTATCGAAACTCCGGACGGCCTGCAGAAACTGCCCTGCGATCATATACTGGCTATGACAGGCTATCAGCCTGATTTCGGTTTTCTCAGATCAGCCGGCATCGGGCTGGAAGGCCCCCGGCAAATCCCGATGTGTAATCCGGAAACCATGGAAACCAATATTGCCGGAATATATCTGGCCGGTGTAGTCTGCGGAGGCATGGAAACCCATAAGTGGTTTATTGAAAACTCCAGAGTGCACGCGGAAATGATTGTCCGCCATATTAGGAGCAACGGTCAGTAAAAACCTGTCAGTATACCTCCCTGATTTCCATAGCCCTCCCGTTGACAGTGATCCTGTCGCCCGACTTTCGTGACAGCATGGCGACTGCTACCGGAGCTACCGGGCTGACCAGAAATATCTCCTGTCCTTCAATCGCGTATTTACCAGCGCTGATCGACAGATAAAATATACCTTTGTCGGTAATCACCAGACTTCCCGGCCCTACACCAGCCGTTGTTTTGTCTGCGCTGATGCCCGCCAGCGCTTTTTTCAGCTTGTAGGCTTCTTCGAGCTGTAAGGCGTATTTTTCCTGCTCCAGCTGCGCCATGGCCCGGGCCGTTTCATACTTGTCTCCTACACTGCTTTTCGATTCCGAATTGCCCGCCTCTCTGGCTTCCCTGATTGCGTTTTGCACATACGCTATGCGCTCCTCCACATACTCATGACAATATTCCAGCAGTCCGGTCTTGATACTTAACCAATTCATCGTGTATTTTTTGCTTTTGAGAAAATAAAAAAAGCCGATACGCGACCGGCTTTTTTATATAAAGAATGTATGTACAAGTTACATTTTTTCTTCAATATCCAAAAGACTGCCATCTGCACTGTACGTAGCCTCCTTTTTGGTATCACCATCTTTGAAACGCACTTCATACAGTCCTCCGTCTTCCTCCCATCTGGTGTCAGTGGCATCCGGATATCGCTGGTTAAAAGAAATAATCACATCCTCCGGCACCTGAGAATACTGCATGCTTTTGTTACATGCTCCTGTTGCAAACAGAGCAAACATTCCGATCAGCACTATATTCTTCATTGTTCTTACTGTTTTCGTTGTTTACGTTTTTTAAGTTAACAGACAGAGTCATTACATTGTTAATTATTTAATAATCAACAATATATTTTTTTAAAAATTAAGTCAGGCACCTGAATAACTGGTTTATTTGGAAGAAGTATAATTAGTATGTATTTCTCAGAGCAAAAACCTGCAAAACAGCGCATATCGCACTTCAAAAAATTCCCCGTTGGCTGCCATGCTGCAATCTTTGAGCATTAAGCTTTTAGACTTTTTTCTGACAATGATTATATAAAGCTGTAAATCAACCTATAGAAATCCCAGCACCTGATCCCGTGTATAAATTAAAAAAGACGGCCTTATTCAGGCCGGATTCTGAAATAATTGTCCGATTTGTTCGTATCTTTAGTCTGAATCATACCAATCAACATGAATACACTGGAACCGGATCAGATCAGACAACTGCGCCATATCGGCAATGCCGAAGGATTTTCCTATCTTTTTCTGCTATTGATTGCCATGCCTGTAAAATATGCCATGGGTATGCCCGAACTGGTAAAGTATACCGGCTGGGCGCATGGTATCCTTTTTGTGCTTTTCGGACTGGCGGTTCTGCGCGTCAAGCTTACACTGGGTTTTTCCTTCAAATGGTCTGTATGGGCAATGTTTCTGTCGCTGATTCCTTTCGGCACCTTTCTGCTGGACCGTCAGCTGAAAAAAATGTATGCCCCGGAGTAAAATCCGGTTTCAGTGGTGGTGGTGATGACTTTCTCCCTTGTAGAATTTCTTTATCAGCCATCCGATAATAAATATACAGATCCAGGTCGGATACAGCATCCATATATTGTCGATATGCTTGTCGATAAGCCATAGTATAAGCTGTGATGCCGCACTGAATATGATCCCGAAGACGCTGATCGTTTGTAATGGTCCGAAGTTTTTCATCAACTGTAGTTATAAGAAGAAATGGAAAAGTGCATAAAAAATAATGCTTTTCCTAATCAGGCAGCACTGCTTTTTATCTCTTGATCCGGTATTTGCATACATCGTCCGATAAGGCAAATCTAATCAGCAAATTAATAGTCTCTCAAAAGATCTGCCCGGCCGGAATCATCCCCATCCGGATCATCGAATCCGCATCAACAGCGCTTCACGACCGCAGGGTATATATATCAAAGCGTATTTATTCCAAAGAGTTCAGGCTAAACCTGTTTTAGGGATAAAAAAACAGATTTTTTTTAGGATAAAAAAAGGTAATTTTGCAGCCTTAATTTATTTCCATGCAGCATACATTATCCATTGAACATATAAAAGAAGCTTCCGAACGTCTGAAAGGAGTTGTTTCTCATACACAGCTTCAGCGCAGCCTGAATCTTTCCGAACAGTATCAGTCTTCGGTATGGCTGAAAAGAGAGGATTTGCAGATTGTACGCTCCTATAAGATACGCGGCGCCTACAACCTGATCAAAAGTCTTCCGCAGGACCAGCTGAAAAAAGGGGTAGTATGCGCCAGCGCGGGCAATCATGCGCAGGGGGTCGCTTTCTCCTGCCAGCAGCTGCAGATTCCCGGCGCTATCTTTATGCCCACTACCACGCCCAAGCAAAAGGTCAATCAGGTCAAGATGTTTGGCAAAGACATGGTAGAGGTCATACTGACCGGAGATACCTTTGACGATGCCTATGCGGAAGCTGTCAACTATACGAAGGAAAAGGACCGTGTCTTTGTGCATCCCTTTGATGACGAAAAAATCGTGGAAGGTCAGGCTACGGTGGGCGTGGAAATACTTGAGGATCTCAACGGAAGCATTGATTATATCTTTGTACCGGTAGGAGGAGGCGGACTTATTTCCGGTCTGGGCTCCTACATACGGCAGATGTCTCCGGATACCAAAATCATCGCGGTAGAGCCTGCAGGTGCTCCCTCACTCAAAGCCGCGCTGGACAACAAGGCGGTCGTTACGCTTGACAGCATTGACAAATTTGTGGATGGCGCTGCCGTAAAGCGGGTAGGCGAGCTGACATTTTCCATCATCAAAGATATAGTGCATGATGTGGTACTGGTCCCCGAAGGCAAAGTATGCACAACCATACTGAAGCTGTACAACGAGGAAGCTATAGTGGTGGAGCCGGCCGGCGCGCTGAGCATTGCCGCGCTGGACTACTACCGGGAAGAAATTAAAGGCAAGAACGTAGTATGCATCGTGAGCGGCAGCAACAACGATATAGGACGCATGGAGGAGATCAAGGAGCGCTCGCTTATCTACGAAGGGCTGAAACATTATTTCATTGTCAGCTTCCCTCAGCGGGCCGGCGCTTTGCGGGAATTTCTGGATGAAGTACTGGGTCCCAACGATGATATTACCCGCTTTGAGTATACCAAGAAAAACATCAAGGAGGAGGGTCCCGCGCTGGTGGGCATTGAAGTAAAGCATAAGGAAGATTATGAGCTTTTGCTCGAAAAAATGCATAAAAAGAAATTCCAGTTTATCGAACTAAACAAGAATCCGACTTTATTCAGCTATATACTGTAAACCTTCTGAACAAATTGCCCTTTTCGGGGTAATTTGTTTTTAATTTGATTTTATTGTAATTTTTCAATAATTCTATTGCAAGAAATCATGAAAAAGGTTTATTGCCTGCTCCTGACCGCCTGTGTTCTCATCCTTCCATACAGCGGCAGCGCTACCGGAAGCGTAAAAAAATTTACGGCCCGGTGCCATCGATTCTTCTCCACCCATGTTTCCGGTGGTCAGATTGATTACCGGCAGCTTCAGCAGAACCGGCGAAAGCTTGATCAGCTGACCCGGCTCATTGCCGGAGCCGACCTCAGCAAAAGCAGGGATAATGAACGCACCGCCTTTTACATCAATGCCTACAATATACTGGTGATCGACCAGATCGTCCACTCTCTTCCGCTACAATCACCCTATGAAATAGAAGGATTTTTTGACCACAACTATTTTACTATCGCCGGCGAACAGCTCACGCTCAATCAGATTGAAGAGCAGAAGCTTCTTGGGCCAACACTGGATATTGAAGTTATTTTTGCCATATGCCATGGCACAGTTGGTTCATTTCCTCTTCAAAACACCGCATACAAAGCAAAAAAGCTGGAAAAACAACTAAGCGAACGCGCCCGATTACTGGCAAAAAGCGAGAACTATGTCCGGGTCAAGAAAAACTCTTCCCTGGTTCTGCTCTGCGAAGCATTTATTCATACCCGGAAATATGCTGATAAAAATGACTTGTTTACACAGCTTTCTGCCGTACTTGAACAGAATCTGCCCGATAATTACGCGATGGATTATTACCCCGTCAACAGGAGCCTGAATCAGAAAGCACGCGACTGATCATTGCTCAGAACCAAAATCGCTAAAAACAGATCCGGGATTTTATTTTCAGGACCAGGTACCTAAATAACAGGTAATCCACTCATAATTAATTTAAAATCCAACACAGTCTTCATTGATTGAAGGATGCTATCTTTTGCCTTCGAGAGCTTCAGGCAACCAGGTGGCTGAAAATATTGGAGATCTGCGATCTTTGAGCCTTCAGCTTTAGCATTTTACCATCTGCGATTGACTGTAGCCAATAGCAAAGCAAGCTCTAATCCTGATTTTACTTCTTATTGCGGCGAAAATAAAAGGCACAGCCCAGTCCCACCATCGCTCCGAAAAAATGGCTTTCCCAGCTCACATAGGCCTCTCCGGGAAAGATTCCGTAGATAATTCCCCCATACAAAGCTGCCATCGTCAGCGAAATCACGATAGATATGAAGTCTTTGCGGAAAAACCCGATAAAGAACAGGAAGAAAGCAATACCATACACTACTCCGCTGGCTCCGACATGGATGGAAGGCCTTGCAAAAATCCATACCAGTATATTGGTGCCGATATAGCTCAGAAAAAAGATGCGATCTGCCGCTCTGGGATAAAAGAAATAGACTGTCGTGCCGAGAATCAGAATAGGAAATGTATTGCTTACCAGATGCAGCGGGTTGCCATGCAGCATGGGTGCGCACAGAATCCCGAGCAGGCCGATCTCGGTACGGGGAAAAATCCCTAAAAAAGCCCAGTTGGGCAGAAAATTGATCTGCAATATATATACCGCCCACATGAGCAGTACAAACAACAGTGGTTTTCTTATGCTTTTGAGTAAATGATTCAAGTTCTAATCAAAAATTATCGTTTTGTTGCCGCTTACAAAAACCCGCTCCTCCAGAACAAGCTTCAGCGCTTTGGCCAGCACGATCTTTTCCACATCTCTTCCCTGCTGAGCCATATCGGAAGCACTGTTTGAATGAGCCACTGGAATCACATTCTGGGCAATAATCGGCCCCTCATCCAGATTCTCATTTACAAAGTGGGCTGTAGCGCCAATAATCTTAACTCCTCTCCGGTACGCTTGTTCATACGGACGCGCTCCGATAAATGCCGGAAGGAAGGAATGGTGAATATTGATAATGCGATTGGGGAATCGTGCCGTAAATGCGGGATTAAGAATACGCATGTATTTGGCCAGTACCAGGTACTCGGGATTATACCGGCTTATGGCCAGTGTCAGCTCTTCTTCATGCTCGTGGCGGTCTCTGCCTTCATGACTGATGTGCTCAAAGGTAACGGAAAAGCGCTCACAAAGATCTCTGAGCGAATCATAGTTACTGATCACTGCCGCTATATTGGCCGATAAGTCTCCGGAATAGTGCCGCAGCAACAGATCTCCGAGACAGTGGCTTTCCTTGGTAGCCAGGATCACGATATCTTTTTTTCTTCGTTGAGACAATTGTATAAAAGCATCTTCGGGCAACAGCTGTCTGATCTCCGCCTGCACTTCCTCAACATCGATTTCGCCGGAAAACTCTGTACGCATATAGAAGCTTCCCAATTCCTTCTCTACAAATTCCCCGTTGCTGATAATATTAAGATCATATTTCAGCAGGACACCGGTTACGGCATGAATAAGGCCTTTACGGTCTTTGCAGGCTATCAGCAAAATATAAGGTTCCATAGTGCAAGTTTACAAAGATTATGCGATTTACTGAGAGATTATTTCTATTTTGGAGCCCGGTTTTATTCATTCTTCACAAGAAATTTATAAAAGTAATATGGCCAAGGTCAAAAGCAGCTATTTCTGCCAGAATTGCGGAGCACAGTCGCCCAAATGGCTGGGCAAATGCCCTTCCTGCCACGAGTGGAATACCTACGTAGAGGAAGTCATCAGCAAAACGGAAGAGAAAGGAAGCTGGCGCACAGGCAGCACCAGCAGGCAAATAGCGCCACGGCCGGTTTCCATAAAAGAAATTAACTACACAGGTGAGGAACGTATAGTAGCTCAGGACCGGGAACTGAACCGGGTGCTTGGCGGCGGCATTGTACCGGGATCGCTGATTCTGATAGGAGGCGAGCCCGGTATAGGCAAATCCACGCTGATGCTGCAGATAGCTCTCAGCCTTCATCAGCAAAAAGTGCTTTATGTCTCGGGAGAAGAAAGTGATCAGCAGATCAAGATGCGTGCAGAGCGCATCGGTATCAAAAGCAATTCCTGCTTTATACTGACTGAAACCGGTACCCAGAATATATTCAAGCAGATAGAGCTGCTGCAGCCGGATATCCTTATCATCGACTCCATACAAACCCTGCAAAGCGCCTTTGTCGAATCGGCGGCGGGCAGCGTTTCGCAGGTCAGGGAATGTACTGCCGAGCTGCTGAAGTTTGCCAAGGAAAGCGGCACACCGGTTTTTATCATCGGACACATTACCAAGGAAGGTACGCTGGCTGGCCCCAAGGTGCTGGAGCATATGGTCGATACCGTACTGCAGTTTGAAGGTGACCGCCATATGACCTACCGTATACTGCGCACTACCAAAAACCGCTTTGGCTCTACTTCCGAGCTGGGCATATACGAAATGCTGGGATCCGGCCTGCGGGAGGTAAGCAATCCTTCCGAAATTCTTATCTCACAGCGGGATGAACAGCTGAGCGGAATCGCTATCGGAGCCAGCCTGGAGGGCAACCGGCCTCTGCTCATCGAGATACAATCGCTGGTAAGCACTGCCACCTACGGCACTCCGCAACGAAGCAGCACCGGTTTTGATTCAAAGCGTCTCAATATGTTACTCGCTGTACTGGAAAAAAGAGCAGGGCTCAAGCTCAGTATCCAGGACGTGTTTCTCAATATAGCCGGCGGACTCAAGATTGAAGATCCGGCCATAGATCTGGCGGTCTGTGCATCTATAGTTTCCAGCTATGAGGACAGGCCTTTGCCCCATACGGTATGTTTCGCAGCTGAAGTCGGTCTCGGCGGAGAAATCAGGGCTGTCAACCGCATCGAAAGCCGTATATCGGAAGCGGAGAAGCTTGGTTTCGGGCAGATTTTCATTTCCCGATACAATACCAAAGGGCTGAATCCTGACGGATTTGGCATAAATGTTACAGCGGTTAGCCGCCTGGATGAAGTTTTCAGGAAACTTTCTTCCTGAAAACCGCATTGAACAAGCATTATGAAACTTCTGCAGGAGCTTTACGGGCTTTATGAGGTATATCATTATGCTCTGATACCCTTCTTTATCTTTCTGGCCAGAGTCGCTGATGTCAGTATGTCCACTATCCGGATCATGTTTGTCTGGGCAGGGAACAAGTACTTCGCTACGCTGCTTGGTTTTTTCGAAGCGCTGATCTGGATCCTGGCAATCGGACAGATCATGCAGGATATTACCAACGTAAGCTCTTATCTGGCGTATGCCGGAGGCTTCGCAGCAGGTACTTTTACCGGTATGTGCATTGAAAGCAAGCTGGCCTATGGCAAGTCGATGATCCGTGTCATTACCAAAAAGCCGGCAACGGATCTGATCAGCTACCTGAAAACGGAAAACCTTGGTGTAACTTCGGTAAAAGCCGAAGGGCATTTTGGTCCGGTACATGTTATCTACACCATACTCAGCCGGAAGCAGGTAGACAGGATCATAGAAAAAATCCGTTTTTACAATCCCAATGCTTTTTATACAATCGAGAGTGTCCGGTTTGTAAGCGATACCGGACACGGCATGACGAAACGGAGCATGAAGTCGCTTCATTTTCAGAATGCTTCCAAAAGGAAGTAAACAGGATAGGTGGCTTCGAGAGCCTCAGCCACCCGTCCTGTTTTTATTTTCCGCAGACCGGAGTTTATTTAAAAATATCAGCAATCCGTTTCCTCAAGCAAACGGGTAAACAGCTTTGTCAGCTTCGGTTCCGCAACAGACGCTACCTCCAGAATTTCCTGTAGGCTGACAGGTACAAGACAATCCGGATTGCACTCGTCCGAAATCAGTGATATGGCCAGTATTCTCAATCCCATATGCACAGCCGTAATCACTTCCGGTACTGTAGACATACCCACCACATCAGCGCCTATCCTGCCCAGAAAACGATACTCCGCTCTTGTCTCCAGATTGGGTCCGTTGACGGCAACATATACGCCTTTATGCATTTTCCAGCCTTCTTCCTTGCCAATACGCAAAGCCTCCCTGACCAGCTCCGGATCATATGGCGCGCACATATCCGGAAAGCGCGGACCAAATTCTGAAAGGTTGGGTCCTGTCAGCGGATTGCCGGACTGCAAATTGATATGGTCATCAAGCACCATAAGATCTCCTTTGCAGTACTCCGAATTGATGCCACCCGCGATATTGGATATAAACAGGGTGCGTATCCCAAGCAGCTTCATGACACGTACCGGATAGGTAATCTGCTGCATGGAGTAGCCCTCATACGCGTGAAAACGCCCCTGCATAACTACTACATTTTTACCGGCCAGGCGACCAAACAGGAGCTTGCCGGCATGAGACTCTACAGTGCTCAGGGGGAAGTGGGGAATATCCGCATAACTAAAGGTATGCTCAATCTCCAGCTCCCGTACCAGCCCTCCCAATCCGGTACCCAGTATGATACCGATATCCGGCACGCTCTGACAGGTCAGGCGTATATAATCAACACTTTCAGAAAAATTACTCATGGTTTTGAATCGGTATCGGATCTTTTTCCTGATCCGCTCTTTGTATGGAAATAACTCTTACCACCGGTATGGGACTGCGACCACGGCCACAATAAAAGGTATCGGCAGCTATATAGGATACTTTTACCCGAAGCTCATCCTGCTGAAAACCGGCAGGAAGATCTTCTACCCGGTAAAAGACCGAATCGATGTAGAGCATATTGCCGCAGCCGTCCGCTTCGGGCGGCACACCAAGCAATACAATTGCTTCTGCCTGTAGTGTATCGCCTGCATGGTGCGCTTTACAGGAAGGCAATAATGCAGAAAAACTCCACAAAAGAATCAAAGCAGACAGAAAATTATACCGGTTACGGGAATAAACTGTTTTTTTCATCAGTAATGTCCGGAATAGTTACGATTTGGTAAGCACCTCATCCATCCATGCCTCCGGCACGTTTTTGAGCGCATTTTTCAGCTCTTCCTCCCAGAAAGCAGAGATCTGCTGCAAATCCGCTTTTTCATAACGATGCTCGACCAGCTCAAAAGAGTTGTGCCGGTACAGAATCACATCGATGGGAAACTCCACGTCATTGGCGCTGACACGGGTAGAGTCAAAGGACAGAAAACCTGTTTTGAGAGCGGTTTTCAGATCCGAATCATAGGTAAGGGTCCGATTGAGTATGGGTTTGCCGAAGCCTGAATTTCCGATAATAACAAACGGTGTACTTTCTCCTATCTCAATCCAGTTTCCCTCAGGGTATATCAGAAAAAGCTTATGTTCTTCATCGTCTTCCAGCTGTCCGCCCACAATGGTATGCAGATTGAAGTGCAGACCGGCTTTTTCGAGCGCTGCCCCGTCTTCGGCCGCCACTTTCCGGAGCTCTTCCCCAAAAGCATTGACAGCTTTATAAAGCTTGTTAAACCTCTCCCCCTCTCCTTCCATTACTTCTTTGAAATACGTAATGGCTTTGTCGCGTACAGAGCGAAGGCCGCTGGTCATTATAAAAATGGAGTGCTTATCTTTCTGGGATATGGTTACTTTTTTTGCGGTAGTAGTCTCTGTTCCGGAAGTAATACGGGTATCCGAAATGGCGATGAGACCGGATCGCACTTTCATTCCGAGGCAATAGGTCATTGTAATACGTGGTTTAGACTGTCAAATATAGCAAAATGCGGTAAGGAGCCATGATTTTGGAGAATCATTTTCCATCCGGCATCGGGGAAGATTCCGGCACATTACTGCGCCTGAACCCTGACAGAATAAGCAGTGGTGTTTTTCCCGTTGGTGCGGATCACCCCCCTGAGCGGGCTGCAATCAGTGTAATCTACGCCATGGGCTACTTTAATGTAGTTTTCATTGACCATACAATCGTTGGCAGGATCATAGCCAATCCAGCCCATAAACGGAATAAAGGCTTCTACCCAGGCATGCATCATATCGGCTCCAAGGACATCTCCACTGCCCTGAAACAGATAACCGGAAACATACCGGGCCGGAATACGGCTGGCACGGGCTATAGCGATAAATATGTGGGAAAAATCCTGGCATACTCCCATGCCCAGCCTGACAGCGTCTTCTGCGGTAGTCGAAACATCCGTCGTTTCCTTTTCATAGCGGATGATGCCATGTACGTAATGCAGCAGCTCTTCCAGAAAATCCCCAACAGACGCTTTCCGGTCATATATCAGCATCTTCTTTTCCAGCTTCTTGCCGGGTCTGGTAAAGTTCGTATGCCCGATAAAGAAATGGTTGTCTATATAAAAATCCATAGAATCGAGCACCGCCAGCTGGTCATCGACAGACACACCTGCGTTATACGCAGGTTGCGGAATTTTCTGCACGTTGCAAACCATGTTAAACCTGAAGGTTTTGAAATCTTTGGCGGTTCTCAGACGCTGGACATTGAATCCAAAAAAGTTTTTATATCTGAAAAACTCCGTACCTAACGACGAATTATGCTTACTGGATGTAACAACCTGCGTATTGTCGTTACAGGGATGTACCAGTATTTCAAAAATAGCGTCTGAGACACCGTCTTCATAATGATTGGTTGTCTGATATTCAATCTTGTACTCGCGCATGTATCTAATTCAGGTTAAATATTTTTTTTCCAGTCTGGCAGATAGCTGATTGAGCGTTTCGGTCGTCGAAGCCAGAAAATGCATCGTATCATTCCTGATTTCGTCCCGTGTCAGGTAGTAGTAATCACTGCATACCTTGCCCAGCTGAAACTCAAAGCTGTCTTTGTCCCGGTCGTCTTCACGAAAAACTTTACAAAAGCATTCCTTGGTTTTCAACAGATTAAAAGTAACTGATTTGGGAAAATCAGGATTTAGAATAAGAAAGTCCAGACAGTTTCCGATATTGGGAAAAGTATTGTAAATCAGACGGCTCATATCGAAAGCTTCTGTACTGCGAAGCAAAGCCACGCAATGGAATGTCTCAAAAGATCCGGTTACCTCCATCTTTTTGGATATCTCGATATCCCGGAGCTTGGCCAGCAGGATCCGGGATATCTGATTGGCTCTTTCCAGATGCACGCCCAGGTGAATCAGTGACCATATTTCATCATGTACCAGTGTATGATCCATATACCCATTGACTATAAGACTGTTTCTGGTGACCATTTCGGTAAAAGAAAACAGATCGCTTTCGGTCAGGACGGCGCTTTTATAGGCGTTCACTTCATGATAATAGCTGTTGATGGCTTCCCACAGCTCAGTCGACAATACATCGCGTGTGCCCCGGGCATTTTCCCTTGATATCATAACCGAGTTTTTGATGGAAACCGGATTGGATATATCGAGGGCCATGAAATCAAACAGGCTCAGTGACGTTGCTTTTTTTGCCAGTCTGGCTCCCTTTGATATTCCTGTCATATAATACAATGAATCCGCCAGAAGCTCCTTTCTGAAAGAGGAACGGTCATCCAGCGCCATATAAAAATGGACATTGAGGTATCGGGCGGTATGTTCCGCTCTTTCCAGATACCGCCCCATCCAAAAAAGACTATTTGCAATTCTGCTAAGCATACTCTTAGTGTTTAATCCTGTACTATTTGTTCAGCACCCAGGTGTCTTTTGACCCTCCGCCCTGCGAAGAGTTGACGATAAGACTGTCGCGTTTGAGCGCGACTCTGGACAGCCCGCCGTTGAGCACATAGGTTTTGTTTTTTCCCATGAGGCAGAAAGTTCTCAGATCGATATGTCTTGGCTCAAAGCCTCCGGTTTCATCGATAAAAGTAGCATGCACCGACAGAGACATTATGGGCTGGGCTATATACTTGCGCGGATTGGCCGCAATGACTTTCTTAAAGTCCTCAATCTCCTTTCTGGTATGCTTGCTGCCTATAAAAATACCGTAGCCCCCCGATTCATCGACAGGCTTTACCACCAGTCGTTCTATGTTTTCCATGACGTATTTGTAGTCATCTTTTAATTCGCAGCGATAAGTATGCACATTTCTGAGTATAGGCTCTTCATCGAGATAGTAGCGGATTATCTGCGGCATATAAAGATATACTGCCTTATCGTCAGCTACACCGGTTCCCGGCGCATTGAGCAACGACACATTGCCTTCACGATAGGCACTCATCAAACCAGGCACTCCCAGCAGCGAATCGGGACGGTACACCAGCGGATCCAGAAAATGATCATCGACCCGGCGATAGATCACATCGACTCTTTTGGGACCATGGATCGTTTTCATGTATACAAAATTTTTGTCTACAAACAGATCGCGCCCCTCAACCAGCGGAATACCCATGCTCTGCGCCAGAAACGAATGCTCATAGTAAGCCGAATTGTATATACCCGGTGTCAGCACCACACAGGCAGGATCATCGATTCCCTCGGGGGCAACCGACTGTATGGTAGCCAGCAGCTGTTCGGTATATCCGCTGATCGGAGTTATATCATAGCTGTGAAACAGGTTGGACAGAATCCGCTTCATGGCTTCCCGGTTGGACAGGACATAGCTTACTCCCGAAGGGCACCGGATATTGTCTTCGAGCACATAGTATTCTCCATCGCTGCTTTTGATGAGGTCGGTGCCGCTTATGTGATTGTAAATACCGGCCACAGGAAGTATACCCACCATCTCTCTGATATAAAAACCGGAAGAAAATACAAGATCAGCAGGCACTACTTTATCTTTCAGAATCTTCTTTTTATTATAAAGGTCCTGTAGAAAAAGATTCAGGGCTGTATTGCGCTGAATCAGGCCCCGCTCCACCTTTTCCCATTCTCTGGCGGGAATAATCCGGGGAAACAGATCAAAAGGGAAAATACGTTCGGTGTCGTTGCTGGTATCCGAGTAGACTGCAAAGGTAATACCCTGATTAAAAAAGGAGTTGGATGTAAACTGCTTTATACGCTCCAGAGCGCTTCTGTCCAGCCTGGCAAACAGCTCATGTACCTTCTGATAATGCTTGCGCAGCCTGTTCTGTCCGGAAAACACCTCATCAAAAAAGGTATCTTCCACTTTATAGGCATTGAAAAAGTCATTTTGCATATCCATTTTTTATAAATATCCCACGAAACACCTGAAAGCATATTTTTGAGCTATCTCTCTCCAAAGGCACCTGCTCATGTCATTTAATTGAACATTGCCCATAACATACATGCGCTACTAAACAACACCAATTGAATTTTTCAAATTTTCCATTATCAAATACCACTAAAACGTATGATCTATTTAAATATAATCAAAATCAAATGTCATTATGACAAAATATATACATTTTTCAGAAAATTAACTTAATTTTTAAATTAAAAAATTAAATAATTATATATTTTTTTTTAAAATATGGTTTAAATTTTAACTAAACACATTCAAAAACTACTTCTAACAAAAATGTCCAATATGCATTTTATGTAGTACCGTAATCCCTTTTTGTGCTAATGGAAAAATTTGATGTATGTATTATCGGAGGCGGCCCTTCGGGTTATGCAGCCGCTATGCGGGCCATTGACCTCAACAAAAGAGTACTGCTGGCTGAGCAGGACCGGATTGGCGGTACAGGCCTCTATAACGGTGCGTTATCTTCCAAGACATTCTGGGAAGTTTCGAAGGATATTGCCAATGCACGCCGGCGTCTCAGGCGTCATCAGGATCAAACGCTTTCCATTGGATTCAGGGAGATTCTGAATGATGTACGGGATGCAATTTTTTTCAGAAAAATCCAGCTCGAAACGCATCTGCTGCTGCTTCAGCGCCGATATGCGCCTCTGATCACCTACGCACATGCCAGAGCTTTTATCAGAGATCCTCACCGGGTCGAGCTTCGCTACGCAGACAGAACCGAGGTTATTGAAACGGACCATATCGTACTGGCCACCGGAAGCCGTCCCCGCATATTGCCGCATATACCTGTGGATGAGAAGATCATTGTCAGCAGTGAAGGGATTGAATCATTCAAAAATTTTCCCAGGAGCATGGTGATTCTGGGAGCAGGGGTTATCGGCTGCGAATGGGCAACCATATTCTCCAACTTCGGGAATACCAGCGTATACCTGATTGATAAGGCGGACCGGATACTTCCCTTTGAGGATGAAGATATATCGCTCAACATAGAAGCTAATCTGGAAGAAAACGGGGTTACCATTCACCGCAATTCCAGCCTGGTGCGCATGGAAATCAAAAATGGTCAGGTAGAGTATGAGCTGAGCTACAAAGACGGAGGCAACGAAGTCTTTACTGTAGAGAAAGCGCTGGTATCGGTGGGGCGTGTTCCGAACGTGGAAAACCTGGGTCTGGAAAATACAGGTGTACGAACAACCGATCGTGGTACTATCGAAACCAATGATACACAAACTTCTGAGCCGAATATATATGCTGTAGGGGATCTGACCGGCGATTTTTCGCTGGTCAGCGTGGGCGAGCTGGAAGGGCGTCATGCCATAGAGAAAATGTTTGGCATCAACGAACAGCCTCTCTCTTACAACAATATATCAACAATCATGTTTCTAAACCCGGAGACTGCTGCTGTCGGAATGAACGAACAGGAAGCCCAGCGCCGGGGCATCTGCTACAAAATGGTAAGCCTGGACTATAGTCTTATTCCCAGAGCCATAGCCATGAACAGCACCAGAGGGTTTTTCAAAATTCTGGTTACGCATGATGAAAAAATGCATGTACTGGGCATGCGGGCGGTGGGCGAGCATGCCAGCAGCGCCATTCAGGCGGTCGCCCTGCTTATCGCGATGAATAAAGGAATTGATGAGCTGGCTGAATTAATTCATCCTCATCCTTCGATTATAGAAGGGATACAGGAATGTGTGCGTATGCTCAAAGGCAAACCGATTCTCAAACCGGAAATCTTTAAAGACACCCTTCGGTTTAAAGGCTGTGGCCCGAATGGTGAAACCTATGATCTGAACGCATTTACACCGGAGAACATACAAAATCTGTAGCTGCACAACTATCAGTCTTCTATCGGAACAGCTACTGAAAAGCAGAGTCCTCCCTCCGGGTTTTCACTGACTGCCACACTGGCGCCGATGGCCTCAGCCTGTGACTTTATAATAAAAAGTCCCAATCCTTTGCCGGAATCCTGATGAAAACGCTGAAATGGTCTGAATATCCTGTTTTTGTGCTTCTGAAGATTGATACCACGCCCGTTGTCCCGGATACGAATCAGTATGTAAGCAGGCTCTCGTGTGCACTCAACACCAACTACAAGCGCTTCAGATGATTTGCCGAAACGAATGGCATTGGCAATCAGGTTTGAAACAATATTTTCAATATAGACGGGTACTGTTTCCACCGCCGGCAGGTTATCAGCATCAATTCTGACATGCAGAGATCCCTCTTTTTTTTCGATCTCTCCCCGATAGGAAGAGGCGGCCTCATGAACAATTTTTCCGACATCCGTTTTTTCCCTGAGCAATTCTGCATCAGATGGCAAATCCAGAATAAAAATCAGCTCTTTGATAATGGAATCCAGCTTATCTACCGTCTTCCCGGCCTCCGGAATCAGCTCTACCGGTTCATTGCGCTCCAGATTACGCTGCTGTATAGAGCATATACCCTTGAGGGTGGCTACAGGTCCTCTCAGATTATGTGCCGCAATGAAAGTAAACTGCTCAAAGCGCTTATTACGTTCCTCAAGCGCGGTATTGGCATCCTGCAGATGTCTGGTCTTCAACCCCACCAGCTCTTCAAGGCTGCTTTTCTTGTCTTTCAGCACCCTGTTCTGCCCTTCGATCAGCTCACGATGCAGATCCGCCTGGTTTTTGAGAATTTCGAGCTCCGCATTCTGCTTTTCCAGAAAGCGGTTCTTCTGCACTATTTCCGATGTCCTGATCCGGAGCTCTCGCTCCAGATTCTTGTTTTGTTTTTCGAGCAACTCACTTTTCTCCCGTTTCAGGAGTTCATACCGTTTGACAACCGCCAGAAACAAAAAAATCACTTCCAGCCCCGAGCCCACTATCAGCACCACGGATGAATCTCTCTGAAAGGGAATAATATTACTCACTCCGAGCGTATAGGCCAGAATGGAAAGCAGAAGAAAGCTCCAGGCCCAGATAAGATATCTGGCTTCGTACAGTTTTTTCTTAATATAATAATAGATAGATACTACCATAAGAAAGGGTGGTATAAAAACCCATAGCAGAGTAATGGTAAACATTGCCATGCTATACGCATCGATCATGTTAAATACAACAATCAGCAGATGGGCGGCATAAAGTAACAGGTAAAACCGGTAGAGCCCCCGGGAGCTTTTTCGGATATCCAGAAAACGCTCCGTAAAAACTACCCCAAACACCATGAGACTGTATATAGAAGGCACTGCACGGTTTATCAACGGACACTCAGGCCAGAACAACTGAAACAGATACCCGTGATCAAGGCCGGACACAAGCCCGCATGCCAATACAGACAACGCGTAAAAAAGGTAGCTCGACTCTTTCAGGCTCCGATACAGAAAAACATAAATTACAAATGCAAGAAAGAGTATCCCCGCATAAAAATAATAAATTCGCTGGCTGTTAATAGAATAATTAAGCAGGTTGCCATGATCAAAATATACTACAGGTACGAGCAAAGGGCCGTTGCTGTATACCTGAAGGTACATAATCTCCGTCCGGGGATCGATCGCTTCGTTTGGATATTTGAAATGATAGTTACGGACATTAAACGGAAATGCATCCCCTAATAAACTAACTTTCAACAGGCTGCCATTTTCAGCAAACTGAAAAATCCGTATCGTGTCCAGATGAGCGTTTTCTACGACCAGATCCGTAGCCTTTCCAAATACCCTTTTATCCACTTTTATCCATACAGCGCCTGCCGAATAGGAAGCATTGAGCGCGGCTCCCGTAGAAACCGAGAAATGTTCCGGTGGCAAAGCGCTTACAGCATCTACAGTAAGTATCCGACTGGTGTCCAGAACATATCTGTATGAGGCATGAACATAATCCTGTCCCAAAGTATTGACAGTGCATAGCAGGATCAGAGCAAGCTGGCCACAGTACCTGAGGAACTTGTCATTCATTAAGAAAAATTTGACGAAGTATATAAAATTATGGGTTATGGAAAAAATTTATTTGATCAATTCCGGATTGCACTATATAAGAGATTGAATGTAATCCATGTATCCAAAATCAGCCATCAGACCCTCAAACCAAATAATAGATTATGAACAGATTATCTTGCACTTTATTTATAAAGTTTTTTCAGACAGAGTATTACTATTCCAATTCATAATTGTATATATTTGACATAGTCTGAAAAAAATCATAATACGAATGAAAAAACTTTTTCTCTTCGCGATGCTGCTGGCAGTGTTCTGCCGCTCTGCATACGCTCAGCTCAACGAATCCTATCAGTGGGGCAATGTTGCCATAGGAGCCGGTGGATTTGTAACCGGCATTATTACCAGCAAAACAGAACGTGATCTGATGTACATCAGAACGGACGTAGGTGGCGCCTACCGCTGGGACAACAGCGGTAAGAAATGGATTCCGCTGACTGACTGGCTCAGCGCAGAACAAACCGGCCTCCTGGGAATCGAAGCGCTGGCCATAGACCCGCAGGCTCCCAACAAACTCTATATGCTGGCCGGAATAGATTATTTTCACAATGGCAAAAGTGCCATACTGAAGTCTGAAGATTACGGTGAAACCTTTGAGGTTATAGATGTTACCAGCCAGTTTAAGGCGCACGGAAACGGCATGGGACGCCAGAATGGTGAACGTCTGGCTGTAGATCCTAACAATGGCAATATCCTGTACTGTGGTACCAGAAGAAACGGCCTTTTTAAAAGTACGAATGCCGGAGCCACCTGGACCAGGATGAATTCGCTGAATGTAACATCTACCCCGAACGACAACGGTATCTGTTTTGTTCTGGCCGACAAAGGTAATGCGCAGGGCAATAATCCTTCTCAAAATCTGATTGTAGGTGTTTCGACCAAGAACGGAGCTAATCTCTACCGAAGCACTGATGCCGGCAACAGCTTCTCGGCTATTACCGGCGGCCCTTCCGGTCAAATGCCTCAGCGTGCTGTACCGGACGGGCAAGGCAACTTGTATATTACTTATGCAGATGGAGCCGGACCTCATTATGCACCTAATGAGTTAATGGAAACAGGCTCCGTATGGAAATATAACTTTAGCTCCGGCAATTGGACCAATATTACCCCATCTAATATCACTGCAGCTTTTGGCGGTATCAGCATTGATCCTCAGAATCCTCAGCGAATCCTTATATCAACCATTAACAAATGGAATAATCAGGACAACGGACAAGCACATGGCGACCTCATTTTTGTAAGTACCAATGGAGGATCTTCCTGGTCTAATAAGTCAATTCTTATTGATGTGAATGGTTGTGACTGGATCAAGGGAAAATCAATCCACTGGGCTGGCTCGATTGAGTTTAATCCTTTTAACACGAAGGAAGCCTGGGCAGTCTCCGGAAATGGTGTTTTCCGTACAGAAAATATAGACGCATCGACTACCACATGGAAATTTATGCCACAGGGGCTGGAAGAGACAGTACCTCTTGACATTGTAAGCATACCAGGTGGGCCCATGGTATCCGTTATTGGTGACTTTGATGGATTCGTACATCATGATCCACGTACTTATAGCCCAATCCATAAGCCAAACACGGGAACAACCACTGGCTTAGCCTATGCGGCAGGTAATACCAACATATTGCTTCGGGTAGGCAACGATATGTATTATACCCTGAACCAGGGAGCATCCTGGACAAAAACCAATGCTCAGAACGGGCAAAAGGGTAAAGTCGCTATTTCAAGCGATGGAAATGTATTCCTTCACTGCCCCGAAAACTCAGGCACTACGTACCGAACCACTGACCGGGGCAACAGCTGGACACAAGTACAAGGCCTTAGCTTTGCGAATGCCAAACCAGTAGCCGATCCGGTCAATAAAGATGTATTTTATGCCTACGACAGACTAACCGGCAATTTCTACCGCAGTACCAATGGCGGCGTCAGCTTCACACAGTTAACTAAGCTAAGTGACTGGGGAACTCCGGTAATCCGCACAGTTCCCGGATATGAGGGCCATATCTGGTTTCCTCTCACCTGGAACGGACTTCACAGGTCAACCAACGGTGGCCAGACTGTTACTAAAATCAATTCGGTGTCCCAATGCAGCGCGGTAGGTCTGGGCAAAGCCGCTCCGGGCAAAACATACCCCACTGTGTACATATGGGGAGTGGTTAATGGCATAACAGGTATCTTCCGCTCCATTGATGAGGGCGCTACCTGGGAACGTATCAATGACGATCCGCATCAGTATGGCGGCATAGGCAACGGTGAGTTTGTCATTGGTGATATGAACGTATTTGGCCGTGTATATATGAGCACTGCCGGCCGTGGTATTGTACTGGGCGATCAGCTTGACTGCAACAATGAACCGGGTGGTACCGCTGTTATTGATGCCTGCGAAGTATGCTCCGGCGGTTCGACCGGTATTCCGGTAGCAACCGACCCGGACGATTGCCTGGTTTCTTCATTCAATCACAAGGTAGCTGCTACTTTTGAGTTCTATCCGAATCCTTTCAGTCAGCAACTGGCTGTGACATTGAAAAGAACCTCTGACTACAGACTAATGGATATGCACGGACAGATCGTAGAGTCAGGCAGAGCAGAAGGCAAAGTCCACCTCGGCCGACAGCTCAGACCGGGTATGTACCTGCTGAAAGTAACCAACGAACAGGAAGATATCGCTGTCAAGGTGACTAAGTTCTGATTGATGAATAATTAGCAAACCACAAACCCTATAAAAAACAAAGGTCATCTGATATCGATGACCTTTGTTTTTTATAGGAAATAAACGTGAGGCAACAATGTAGCTATCGCATTTTGCCGGCCATAAGACACGGCAACGGCACATGAATGCGAAACACGAATAACAGCGAAAAAGCCTTTGCGCTAGAGAGATCTCTATACTTATTAAAACATTACATGCCTATCTACCAACCATTAACAAAAAAAACATCAGCCAAGTGCCCGGCAAAACAGCTCAATCCAACTTCAATCGTTGGCTCAATTTTCGGATAAAGCAACTTTCATTGGTATAAATTTTATTTAAAAACGCTAAATCCATAAAAGGCCCTTCTATCTACAATTTACTTCAATATCAATATTATATCTATTATTATAGATTATATCTATATTCTTATAAAAAATAATGATTTTCATCTATATGTCATAGTAAGTACTTTTGCAGAGTACAGAAAAGTACAATATCAGCAAAGAATAATACTACTAACTATGAAGAAAACCCTTATAGCTGTCGGTTTGCTCGTGTTTTTCACAGGCTGCCACCAAAATAATGAAGATAATACAGTCACCAGTGAAAAAGGAGGCTGCCCGTTTCATTTTGGTAAAAAAGGTCAGTCGGCCGGACTTAGTACAACCGGCAATGGCAAAACCAACAAAGACTGGTGGCCAAATCAGCTGGATTTAAGCATCCTGAGACAACATTCGGAGAGATCAAACCCTATGGGCAAAGATTTCGATTATGCAAAAGCATTCAACAACCTGGATTATGAAGCTCTGAAAAAAGACATCCGTGAGGTAATGACCACTTCGCAAGACTGGTGGCCAGCCGACTATGGCAATTATGGTCCATTATTTATTCGTATGGCCTGGCATAGCGCAGGTACTTACCGTACGGGCGACGGGCGTGGCGGTACACGTGAAGGTCAGCAACGTTTTGCACCGCTAAACAGCTGGCCAGACAATGCCAACCTTGACAAAGCAAGAAGACTTCTCTGGCCTGTTAAGCAAAAATATGGCAATAAAATCTCCTGGGCTGACTTAATGATCCTTACCGGCAACGTAGCGCTTGAGTCTATGGGCTTTAAAACCCTTGGCTTTGGCGGTGGCCGGGAAGATGTATGGGAACCTGCCGGTAATGTGTACTGGGGATCGGAGGAAGAAATGCTGGACGATAAGCGTTTTGACAAAGACCGGAATCTGGAAAAACCACTGGCAGCAGCACAAATGGGCTTGATTTATGTAAACCCTGAAGGTCCCAATGGAAACCCTGACCCTTTGCTGGCTGCTAAAGATATACGCGAAACTTTTGGTCGCATGGGTATGAATGATGAGGAAACCGTAGCCCTTATAGCCGGTGGACACACGCTGGGAAAAACACATGGCGCCGCAGCTGGCACGCACTTAGGCGCTGATCCGGAAGCAGCCGACATTGAAGAGCAGGGACTTGGCTGGAAAAACAGTTACGGTACCGGAAAAGGAAAAGACGCTATTACCTCCGGTCTGGAAGTGATCTGGACTACCACACCAACTAAATGGAGCCATGGATTTTTCAAAAACCTGTTTGAAAACGAATGGGAGCTTACCAAAAGTCCGGGAGGGGCACACCAATGGGTTGCCAAAGATCCTAAAGTAATGGTTCCCGATGCATTTGACAAAAGTAAGATGCATAAGCCTACCATGCTTACTACAGACCTTTCTTTACGATTTGACCCGGTATACGGTGAAATTTCAAAGAACTTTCTGGAACATCCGGAACAATTTGAAGCTGCATTTGCCCGCGCCTGGTTTAAGCTAACCCATCGTGATATGGGGCCTAAAACAACGTATCTGGGACCTGAAATTCCGAAGGAAGAGTTTTTATGGCAGGATCCGATCCCGGCACTTAACCACAAAATTGTTGATGCCAGAGACATTGCCGAATTAAAGGCTGCCATAGTAAAATCAGGACTTACTACCGGCGAGCTTGTATCAACAGCATGGGCCTCGGCTTCGACCTATCGCCATTCCGACAGAAAAGGCGGCGCTAATGGTGCCCGTATACGCCTTGCACCACAAAAGAACTGGGATGCAAACAACCCCGAACAATTGAATAAGGTGTTAACCAAACTGGAAGAAATTCAGAAAAACTTCAATGCTAAGTCCGGCAGCAAAAAAGTCTCTATGGCTGACTTAATTGTATTAGGCGGAAACGCAGGTGTGGAAGAATCTGCCAGAAAAGCCGGATACCCGGTCAACGTTCCATTCATCCCCGGTCGTATGGATGCATCACAAGACCAAACGGACCCGGCTTCTATAGCCTTACTTGAGCCAATGGCAGACGGATTCCGCAATTACTTAAAGAAACAGTACACCATTTCAACAGAAGAGTTATTGATTGACAAAGCTCAGTTGCTTACGCTGACAGTACCCGAAATGACTGTGCTGGTAGGCGGAATGCGTGTTATGAATGTGAATTATGACAATTCAACGCATGGTGTTTTCACCACACAACCGGGCACATTAAGTAATGATTTCTTTGTAAATCTGCTGGATATGAATACCGAGTGGAAAGCAACGGATAATACCAAAGAAGTATTTGAAGGAAAAGACCAGACAACCGGAAAGGTTAAATGGACGGCTACCCGCGCTGATCTGATTTTTGGGTCTAACTCAGAATTAAGAGCGTTGGCAGAAGTTTACGGAAGCAATGATGCCAAGGAGAAATTTGTCAGTGATTTTGTTGCAGCCTGGACAAAAGTAATGAATCTGGACAGATTTGATTTGAAATAATTTAAGCATGACACTACTTTTATAGACACAGGCAAAGCTAGTAAATGGCAAGCCCCCTATAAAAAGAACAAAGGTCATCCAGTATCGGATGACCTTTGTTCTTTTTATGCATTGGTCACAAGACACAACGACGCAAGAGGGGTTCAAATACCAACAAGGGTGGAAAAGCCAGCCCCTGCGAAGAGGCTCTCTACTTTTTTCTAATGGTTATCTCTAACGTTTCGGTCGGTGTGCCACACGACCGAGGTGAGAACGGGACACAGACCACGGGATAGGTGTTTTTAGTCATTGGGCATAAGAAACAATGACGGCTATGAATTCAATAATACCGGCAAAACCGAAGCGACTGGGGAACTTTTAAACACTGAGCTACTGAGGGAGCACCGGATTACAAGTCTGAAGACTGCAATCCCAATAAGGCAACACTTTTACCAATTGCTTATTACTTTTCAATGCCTTATTTTTAACTTTTCAATATAGTAAACAGCATTTTAGGCACCTATGAGTATTAAGTTTGGAGACAGAATGATGCAGGCACGCAAGGAAAAAAAGATCTCACGCGAAGAACTGGCTGAAAAAATAGGAACCTCCGGGCCTATTATCGGACGCTATGAACGTAACGACATGATGCCCTCTGTGGAGATTGCTACTAAAATTTCAGAAGCGCTGGAAGTAGAAGAGTTACCAGGCTATTTAAGCAATAAAACTATCAATAGAGCAATTATATCAGTTAATAAAACTAACCATAAAAGCTTTACATATGCATTTACTTTTTTCTCAATTTTATTTTTCCCTGGCAATAACAGAATATTTGCAACAATCGGAATATAATAAGATTCACTATAATATAATGTATTTATTGCCGTTTCTCCTTCTTCAATTGGCCTTCCTTCATCCTCTCGTATTGATACATAATGAAGATAAATCTTCTTTGAATATAAATAAGTAAATAAAATAGTTAACACAGCAACAAAAGTGGATAATATATTCATTTTTAATTATTTATGATCAACATAGGTTTTATCTTGAACAGCTGAATAGTCACCAGGATCCCTGTATGGAATTTTGTAATTGTTTCCAACAGACCATGAAGGAGATGTTAAGGAAACATCAACTTTTATAAACCCTGCTCCTATAGACCCTTCTGCAACAGTAATATTTTGAGTAAACTCTGGTCCATTTCCAGTATTTTTCATTGTTGTAGTAAGCCCAAAGGTAGTTGCTGACACTGATGTTTCATTTAATTGAGGCCCCTCTATTAAACTAGGAACCCCCATTTCAACATTCCCCGACAACGTCCCCAAAGGAGTACTAGCTGACACAGTTGCATTAATATTAGGATCGTATACTTCAGTATCTATCGAAACAGATTCCCCATTTGATGCTAAAGTAGCATTTAAATTAATTGCTTTAGCTGTTATTCCAATTTCTCCACCAACTCCGTGTCCTGCAATTGCTCCTCTTAAACTTAGATTTGGCCCAAATGAAATATCTACATCTAATCTTAAAGCATAATCTTCTTCGATAGTTTGATCAGAGTCAGATACCGTAGATAAAGATGTTGATTTAGAATATTTATTAGGATTAATTGTCCTAGGCACTCCCATATATGATTGAACATTGCTCTGTTTTTGATTTTCAACAATCAACCTATTTATTTTCTGTATATTGTAAGGACCATTAACAACAGATCCATCTATAGCCTGTTGTTCTTCCAAGCCATCTAAATCAATTGCGTAAATAGGTTTATTCCCTGCAAACTGATATGGAGTATAGAAAGGAAAAGATTTAAACAACGGATCCACACTCAAAAATCTACCTAAAGCAGGATTGTATATACGGAAGCCATAGTCATAAGTACTTCCGCCACCGCCAAGGCCTACCATATCCCGTTCCTTACCGTTAAAGCCATAAAAACAACGGCCAATGCCGACAATAATACTAGTCTTTTCATAGCTGTATAAAAATTTCAGGTAAAGATACTTCTATCAAGACATAAACAAAAAGCCAACTCTTAAAGAGTTGACTTTCTTGCTTATATTAGAACGTATAAATCCTATGATATGGGTTCAGGATTACAAATCAGGAACAGAGGGAAGTTTATACACTTTTCATTTTGAATTTCACGACGTCTGTTATTAGTAACAACACTCTAGATATTAAACCAATTAAACACAAGCTTAAAAAATAAGGATCTTTAGGAATAATATCTTCTGTTAAATATGCCATTAAAGGAAAAAAGAAAAACAGAAAGCCAATAGAACTTAACACTTTTAAAATGTTGTGTTGGAATAAAAGTAACATACTAAAAATAGCATAGCACCTATTGAATTAATGAGATATATCAAAACATTATTAGTGTCTTGCACAAACAAACTTAACAATCCTCCATTGATAGTCATTAAAATAACTTGAACTATTGGAATAAATGCAGTAAGCACCAATAAAACTCCTATAACTAAAGATGTTTTGCAATATTTTATCATAGATTAATGACCTCCTGTAGCATCTTTTGATTCAAATTGTTTATTCCAAGCTGCTGGAGACATTATTGTTTCATTTCCCTTATCATCTGTAGTATACACGCCATGAAAAACCCCGTCCTTGTCAACAGCAATACGCATATTAATATCAAATTGCTTTTCCTTTTTATCTCCCGCAAGCGTTATAGTCGGTCCCTTTACTGCTCCTGATTTAGCTGCTCCAACACCCATAAAGATAGCATTACCTTTAGCATCTTTTACAAAAGCTTCAATACTTGGAAATCCATCACCTGCTATATCTCCTGTTAAACTTAAAATAGAAGATCCATCTTCGTTATTTGTAACTCCTACATGAATGTCTGTCCAAACGTCTATGTCGTGTGTAGGGTTTCCGTAATTCCAATCTACAAAAGGAATAGTAGCATCGTCATCCCCTTGTAAATGAGTATAAATTCTATTACCATAGCTTTGATCATATTCAATTTCTGCATCAGAATGAGCTTTAGCTCCATATTTTGTTCTTGATGTACTACCATATGCCATTGTTGAAGAAGCCATTGTTGTAGTTTCATAAGATGTAACTTGACTTATACGAGATGTTGCAGTACTTGAAGTTGAATAGCCTCTATTATCTCCTTTAAATAAGTAGAACGGTCCAAACCAATCAAAAGGAGCAAAGGAACGAATATGAAAAGTAATAGGATATGCCCCATCTGGATCTAAAAATATAATTGGGTTGTTAAAGCCATAACTGTAAGGACTCCACGCTGACAATTTAGCTGCCAACGGGTCAACATTCCAACGTCTTCCAAGACGTGGGTCATATCCATAATCTCCAAAGCTATAATGATTTCCAGAACCCTTAATTTCATCGTCTTTCTCGTGTCCACCGAATCCATAACGATAACCATCATTGGCATACCTGCCCGGCATCTGCATACCAAAGGCGTAATAGTCGCTGTAGGACTTCACATCGGCGGTACGGCTGCTTTCTTCTGATCCCGAACGTACGGTGAGCTTCATATCATCAAACCAGGTAATATACTCATTCGAATATACCGCAGGTCGGACAATCAGATACAACTGATCGACTCCCGGTGGCTTCGCCATTACCTCAAAGTCATCAATGGAGCTTCTATGCCATACATTGGCCGTAGCAGAAGACTGCGTGGTACGGATAAAGTTGTAATGCTGCCCCTCGCCATTGATGATCTTGAAGTCAATGGCGCCTGGTTTGGTTCCCGGACCAGCTTCCCAAAGGGTATATACTTCCAGGTCTATTATATCGCCTGGCTCTACGGGTATCTTCAGCTCCGGACCCTGAAATACGCCCGCTGGTTCATCATAACGTAATTTCAGCGCATAGGTTCCCGTACGCACATACTCTGTAGACCGGCGGGTGGAATAATTACCACGGTCATTCCATACATTGTAATCATCTCCCTCATAGCCGGAGATGAATGCAAGCCCTGTCGGGCTGCCCGGCAGACCACGGCTATCACTCACCACTACCTTTACATTGCCCAGATGGTCGTTGAGCTCATACTGCTTCACGCCGCGAAGAGAATACACATGGCTTAGCAAAGCCGGCTCGATCGCAGGATCGGCCGTGTAGCTGATACCGCTAAACCGCCCGCTGCTGAGCGTGGCAGTAAACGGACGGGAAGCAAGGATCTCGTCAGCACGAAGGGTTTGTAAGCCCAGCCGCGATGATCCGTATACAGGAGCTTCGGTCACTTTGTACGCTACGGCATAGCCTGAGCTTTCCTCGGTGTACTTTTTGGTATAGGTACGCATTACATTGCCGGAGGCATCCCGTACGTAATAAGTATACCGCCATTCGTGCTCAGGCAGCAGATCTCCATCGACTCGTGGCTTTTCGAGCTTCATGATCCGGTTGCCGGAGGCATCGTAGGCAAACTCAAGATCCGGCTTGCTGACTCCAGCTTCCTGTTTGCGGGTTACCTTGCGGATTTTACCGCTTACTGTCCACTCGATGTTTTCGATCTTTTCCTGCTCATCAGCGATCAGGTTTCCGATCTCGTCATAGTCGTAGTTGTCCGGAGACTGACCCGACTTGAAGTCTTCGGTGAGCGAGGAGCCGGTCTGATGATCGATGACCTGTCGCAGCTTGTTGGTTTCTCTCTTGTATTCGTTGGCGATGTTTTCATATACATATTCCAGATCATCCATACCGGTACCTGAGCTGTTGGCTTCTGCTCCTGCGGCATTACGTTTTACCCGGAGAATATTTCCGTTCAGGTCGTACTGGTAGTCTTCTGAATAATCCTGAATGGCTGATCCGGACTTCCAGTTGTTCACCACCATGACATTCGGATCCAGATGAGCGGTGACGGTACGCAGACGATTGAGCTGATAATAAATTCAATTCCCTTAGAATTAATTTATGAAAAAACAACATAAGCAATTAAGCACACATTTAATATTATATTTATCCCACGTAAAAGGCATCAATTATATAGCTGAGAACTTATTTGCTATCTAATTTTCTCAATTATATTTTTTTATCAGAGAAGAAATTATAATTCATAATCAAATTTGAATTAATAAGGCAATCTTATCCTATTACCAATAGCAACTTGGTTTTAAAATTATACAGATGTAGTTCCCGGCTTCCAATTCCTGCAAAATAGAAGTATTTTTGTCCGCAGACCATAAGCAGCAATTATTTTCAGAATGCCCTCACTATCAAAAATCGATTATGTAGCTCTTCTGTGCCTGGTTGCAGGCATATTCACTTTCGAAATCTTTCGGACCTTGCCGGGCATAGGTCTTGGATTATTGCTGCTTTCTGCACTTACCAGACTAAAACATTATAAAGAATTTCTGAAACGCAGCTATTTCTTTATTCCCTCGCTGATCTACCTTCTATATGTAGCAAATCTCCTTCTGCCTAAAACGGATAGTCCGGACAAGGTGGACGAATTACTGGTTTTCTATCTTCCATACTTTACTCTGCCTTTTTCACTTGCCCTTATTCCCCCGATTGACCGGCGCAAGCTCTACAGTCTGTATCTGTTCTTTGTTATTCTATGTACAGTGTGCGCGCTGGGCACCCTGGTCAATTTCGCATTCCATTACGAAGAGATCATTGCTTCCTATGAGCATTCCAAAGTAATGCCGACACCAGTCAATCATGTACGGTTTAGCCTTCTGATCTCCTTTGCTTTTTTTGCAGCGCTCTATTTTTATCAGGAACGGTTCACGCTTCGCTATGCGTGGGAAAGACCCGTACTGCTGGGCATCGCGATTTTTCTGTTTACATACAGTCATATCCTGTCTGTACGAAGCGGACTGCTGACGCTGTATATCGGATTGTTTATAAGCACACTCTGGCTGACAATCCGGTACAAACGATACAAGCTACTGGCTACTGTCAGCGCTGTTTTAATACTTATACCTGTACTTTCTTTTCTGCTGGTTCCGACATTTACCAACAAGGTAAAAAATACGATCGAGGATCTCAGACAAGTCAATGTAAAAGGCAGTGGCGCTCATTATTCCATGAGCGGACGGGTTGTCTCGTACCAGGTAGCAAAAGAAATTATTAAACATAATCTCTGGACCGGATGCGGCTCAGCCAATCTGAAGGAAGAAGTTCATACCGTCTATGAACGGGATTTCCCTGAAATTGTAAACAACGGTGTTGGTGCACTGATGCCGCATAACCAGTTTCTTTACATCCTAAGCGGAATGGGAATCATCGGGCTTACCGTTTTTCTATTCTGTTTTTATTTCCCATTATTTGTAAAAAAAGCCAATACGTTCCCATTACTGCGTATGCACTACCTCATTCTGTCTATATCCTTTCTTTTTGAAGCAACCATGGAAACTCAGACAGGCAGCATGTTTGCACTGACTTTTGTTTTTCTTCCCTTATTATATCTAAAAGACCAACATGATTAAGCTCTCCGTAGTCATTATAACCTATAATGAGGAAAAAAACATCGGGCGATGCCTGAAGTCAGTCCGGAATATCGCGGATGAGATTGTTGTCGTGGACTCTTTCTCTACGGATAAAACAGAAGCTATCTGCAGGGAGGCTGGCGCCCGGTTTATTCAACATCCTTTTGCAGGACATATAGAGCAGAAAAACTACGCGATCAGCCAGGCTTCATGGCCTCACATTCTGTCATTGGATGCGGATGAAGCGCTTACTGAAAAACTGGAGCAACAGATACTCCAAATCAAAGCGAACTGGCAATATGACGGATACTATATCAACCGGCTCACAAATTACTGCGGACACTGGGTCAGATATTGCGGCTGGTATCCCGACAGAAAGCTCCGGCTGTGGGACAGCAGGAAAGGTGAGTGGGGCGGAGTAAATCCACACGACAAGTTCATCATGCAAAAAGGTGCGGCTATCGGCCATATCAATGCAGACCTTCTGCATTATTCCTTCTATACGATCGAACAGCATGTACGTCAGGTAAATTTATTCTCGGAAATCGCTGCCAGGGCCCTTTTCGATAAAGGCAAAGAAGTCACCGTTGCTTATATACTGATAAGTCCGGTTGCAAAGTTCTTCCGGGATTTCTTCCTGAAGAGAGGCTTTATGGACGGTTATTACGGCCTGGTGATATGCGTAGTAAGCAGCTATGCCAAGTTTCTGAAATACGCCAAACTCCGGAGCATGTGGCTACAAAGAGGAAAGCAGCAGAGCTAGCTGATTAATGAACAGCTTCCTTCTCAGCCGGCTTTGTGGTAGTAATAGCCATTACCTTTTTGTTGATCATGATCAAAACCATACCTGACAGGATCGTATAAATGCCCATAATCAGATAAGCATACGTGATATTGGATCCCTCATTGAAAAAGCTGAAGCTGAAAGCAATGAGGAATACAAAACGGATAATAGTAGTATAGACATTGAACATACTATTGACCCTTCCCATTATTTCATTGGGAATAAGCCCAAACAGGTACGAGACCCTAAATATTCTTGATCCTGAGTTTGTAAATCCGATTATCAGCGCAAATACATAATAGATAAGCACACTCTGTGTAAATGAAGCAAGTATAAAAGCTCCCCCCGTAATAAAGGTCAGCACAATAATGGACATGGAAATCGACATCCGCTTAAGAATACTTCCTATTACAAATCCTGAAACAAGCGAACCACTGGCATACATAAATTCTGTAATGGCCAGCACATCACCACTTGCTTTCAGGTGATTTGTCACATAGATCGGAAGCATGGCAAAAATATGTACCAGCACTACTACGAGAATAGCAAAGGAACAAACTCCAAACACGGAAACCAGTTTGTTATTTGCAAGGTAATCATAACCGGTTCTCAGCCTTTCGATCAACGGAGCTTCGTCATAATCAAATACCATTTTGATAGCTTTGTAGCGGATCATTATAATAACCAGAAATGAAAGCATATAAGCGAAGCCATCCATTAGAAATATCTCATAGATAGTCCACTTGGGTATATGCACATTAATACTTCCAATCACCGGCCATACACCAGAATAATCAAGTCCCTGCAAAAGTATTACGGCTACAGCGGCAGCCACTATAGAGGTTGTCTGTCCTACGATTTCAATATTTGTAGTAACTCGTGTATAGTATTTGGGTTCGGTTATTTCCTGGGCAAAAGCATATAAATTGGGATAATGCATATAATAACCGAAAAAGGTTATCGTAAAAACCATGACAATAAGGCCGTCGGGGAGAGCTCCTTCTTTAAACCCCAACGATGAAATACAAAGCACAATAAGCCCGGCAATAAAATTGGTACCCAGGAATACATCCTTACGGTTAAACCCGTCAATAATGGCCCCGGCATATAATCCCCAGAAAAGAGATGCCACCGTAACTCCGGCATAGCATATCGTGAAGAAACTTGAATTATCAGTCTGCGCAAAATACCATGGAATACTCAGCATGGTTATACCCTGAGCAAACCCTGAGATCCCGTTGGAAAGGAAAAGTAATATGAGCGCTTGTTTATTTTTCAAGTATTTTTGATTATCCTTTGTAAAATTAGCAAAATGCCTGTCTCAAAAAAACAAATTCTGCTTTCCGGAGAAGAAGTTTATATAAAGATTTCCTCCTGGTGTGCTTATCAGGAACGTTGTCATTCTGAGGTTCGCGAAAAGTTATACGGCTTCGTCCAGGAAAATGATGTGATCGAAGAAATTATTTTTCGGTTAATCAGTGAAAACTTTCTGAATGAGGAACGTTATGCCAAAGCATATGCCGGCGGAAAATTCAGAATAAAAAAATGGGGACGTATAAAAATCAGGCAGGAATTAAAACAAAAAGGTCTGACTGAGAACTGTATCCGTATCGGACTTGACGAAATTGACGATGCGGATTATCATAAGACTATTGCTTTACTGGCCGACAAAAAATTACCCGAATTAAAGAATGAGAAAAACCGGCTTGTTTTACGAAAAAAAATCGCTGATTACATCATACGAAAAGGATATGAGCCAGACCTTGTCTGGGAAGCTGTCAATACGGTAGTATCAGAATAAAAAATAAAGGCCCTGTGAGGGCCTTTATTTTTCCGAAGGATGATTGTTCTTATTTCAGACCAAACAACTCTTCATTCAATACATTCAAAGCAGTGTTTTTATGCTCTGTACTGATCAGCACGGAAACATTATACTGACTGCCACCATAGGAGATCATACGAATAGGCACGTTCTCCAGCGCTTCGAATATCTTTCTGGCAACACCGCCTTTTTGCGCCGGGAAGTCTCCGACAATACAGATAATGGTCTGATCCTTATCGACACTTACTAATCCGAACTCATTCAGCTCATTGATAATCTTATCAAGATTTCTGGCATCATCGATAGTTACTGATACAGCTACCTCTGAGGTAGTAATCATATCGATAGGAGTCTTATATTTTTCAAAAACCTCAAACACTTTTCTGAGGAAGCCATACGCCAGCAACATGCGGCTTGACTTGATTTTAATGGCATAGATGCTATCCTTGGCAGCAATTGCCTTAAATTCTTTCGGAGTTGTATTGGTCGCTATAACCGTCCCTTTTGCATCTGGCTCCATCGTGTTAAGAAGCTTTACAGGAATGCTGTACTTCTTTGCGGGCAAAATGGTCGACGGATGAAGAATCTTTGCCCCGAAATACGCCAGCTCGGCGGCTTCATCAAAAGAGAGTTCCGCGATAGGATACGTCCTTTTGACAATTCTCGGGTCATTATTGTGCATTCCGTCAATATCTGTCCAGATCTGTATTTCATCTGCACGAACAGCTGCCCCGACCAGCGATGCGGTATAATCGCTTCCACCTCTTTTCAGGTTGTCTACTTCTGCTTCCGCATTCAGACAAATATATCCCTGAGTTATATAATATTCCTTATCCTCATGCTTCTTGAGAAATGCTCCCAAACGCTCTTCCGTATAGGAAAGAACCGGCTCATTGTCCTCATCAATTTTCATAAACTCAAGAGCAGGAAGCAATACGCTGTTTAGCCCGATTTCTTCCAGATAAAACTGAAAAAGCTGAGTCGAGATAAGTTCACCCTGAGCAAGAACAACACGGGTTTCCTTTTCACCAAACTCTTTACCGGCAAGCTCTGAAATAAGTCTCTTATGTTCCTCAATTATCTTTAAGCCCTTTTTCTTACCCTCTTCGGAATCATAAAGCGCTTCAACAAAATCATTGTAGGGAGTAAATAGCTTCTCGATTGCCTCCTTAGCAGAATCAATCTGCTTTTTACACAGTTTATCAGAGATATCAACCAAAGCATTTGTTGTTCCGGATACTGCCGAAAGAACTACCAGTTTCTTTCCCGGATTTTTACTAATAAGTTGAGCAACGGAACGCATTCTTTCCGGCTTACCGACAGAAGTACCTCCAAATTTCAGAACTTTCATTATTATTACTTGCTTATTTTATTTTTGAATCCAATCATTTTTATGGCCGTAATAGCAGCTTCATCACCCTTATTCCCGTGTTTTCCTCCCGAACGATCAAGCGCCTGCTTCAGATTGTTGGTGGTCAGCACTCCAAATATGACCGGCTTATTATACTTCAGGCCAACTTCTGTAATGCCATGAGCCACGGCATCGCATATAAAATCGAAGTGTTTCGTTTCTCCCTGGATGACACAACCCAACGCAATAACAGCATCAAAACGCTCATCCTGAGCAAGCAGCTGGCAACCCAGACTCAGTTCAAAACTGCCAGGCACATACGTCTTGACTATATGTTCTTTTCTGGCGCCATGCTTTATCAGCGTATCGTACGCACCGGCATACAAAGCCTCTGTAACCTCATCGTTCCATTCGGAGACAACAATACCAAAACGAACATTCTCTATATTTGCCAGATTATCGGAAGTATAGGTACTTAAGTTTTTTTGTGAAGAAGCCATTTCTAACTAAAAAAAAGGGATAAGCTTATGCCTATCCCCTAAAGATAAGATCGTAATTTTGATTTAACTTATTTGCTGCTTAATAATCCCTCAGCACGGGACTTATATTTTTTGGCATCACTTACCTGCTGTGAGGCAGGATACTGATTTACAATCAGATTATACTTATCCACTGCCGTTTTATAGTCGTTGCCAAGCTCTGATGCAAGCGCAGCTTTCATCAGATAGACAGGTGAAAACTCTTCGTTGCTATGGAAAGAAGCAGCCTTTGAATAAAGGCTCAACGCATTGGCATAATCCTGGAGCTCCATATAAGCATCTCCGATAAGGCTATATGCTCTGGCCTGTACGAGCAGATCATCCGCTTTAAACTCTTTAAGATGCCTGATTGCTTCTTCAAATTTTCCCTGCTTGAGATAGATTGCTCCAACATAGAAATTAGCAAGCTTCCCTGCCTGAGTATGCCCGTATTCATCAGCTACCGACAATAAGCCCGGGACTATCAGATTTCCTTCCAGCGCAGTCTCAAGTGAATCCATTTCGAAATATAAAACGGCTCCGTACATCTGGCGCTGTGCCTCTGCATTGTCTTCCTTGACTTTGTACTGATAATAAACCAGGCCGGCAACACCCAATACTACCGCACCAAGAACTGCAAGCACTGCTGTTCTGTATTTTACAAAAAACTCACCGGACTGAAACAACCTATTGCTCAACTCATCAGGGTTTTCCAAAATTTTCTCAACCTCCGAAGGTTGTCCTTTTGATTTAGCCATTACTTTCTAAAAATTTGCTGGACCAAAATTAACTAATTCCAATTAAATACAATAAATTTTATTCTACTATATACGGATAATCTTCCTGAGCATAAACATCTTTGTATGCTTCGGAAGTTTCCGGATACGGAGATTCTTCAGCAAATTTAACGCTTTCTGCTACCTCATCTTTTATTTTTGCGTCTATTTCTTCCAGCTCTGCTTCTGTAGCGTATTTATTTTTCAGAATAGTTGCTTTCACCTGCTCGATCGGATCCAGTGCCTTATATGACTCAAGCTCCTCCTTGGTTCTGTACTTGGCAGGATCGGACATAGAGTGACCTTTATAACGGTATGTTCTGAACTCAAGCAATGTAGGACCTTCACCACTTCTGGCTCTTTTGGCAGCACGCTCAACAGCTTCATGTACAGCTTCCACACTCATCCCATCGACAGGCTCAGAAGGCATATCATAGGCTTCTCCCAGCGTATACAGCTCAACCACATTGGAAGTTCTTTTAACAGAAGTTCCCATGGCATATCCGTTATTTTCAATCACAAAGATTACAGGAAGCTTCCAGGTCATTGCCATGTTCAGCGTTTCATGGAAAGCACCCTGACGAACGGCTCCGTCACCCATATAACAGATACAAAGTTTACCTGTCTTATTGTATTTCTCTGCAAAAGCAAGTCCTGCTCCCAAAGGAATCTGCCCGCCGACAATTCCGTGTCCCCCTGCAAAACCAACTTCCTTATCAAAAATATGCATGGAACCGCCTTTGCCTTTGGAACATCCGGTAGCCTTGGCAAACAGCTCCGCCATTATGGCGTTGGAAGATGTCCCCAGCGCAAGCGGAGTACCGTGATCCCTGTAAGCTGTTATATACTTATCTCCTTTCTCAAGCGCAGACACAGCTCCAAGAGCGCACGCTTCCTGACCTATGTACAAATGACAAAATCCTTTTATTTTCTGCTGGCCGTACAACTGTCCGGCTTTTTCCTCAAACTTTCTGATTAACTGCATCTTTTCATACCAGAAAAGATAGGTTTCCTTTGAAAACTTTGACTGGGAGCTGTCCTTTCCCTGTGATTTTGCCTTGTCTTCTTTTACACTAGCCATAATATCTGTTAAATTCGTCTTTCCGGATTTATTTAAGTATGCTAAATTAAATAAATTCGTTCAAATAACAATAAATATTAATTTTCCTTAGCCCGGAGCAAACAGCCATGTACTTAAGTGCCATTCAGGTTTTAAACTTCAAGAATTATGACGAATGTTCCCTCAGTTTTTCCCCGGCTCTCAACATTTTTGCCGGACCCAACGGTAGTGGAAAAACCAACCTGCTCGATGCTATCTATTTTCTATGTCTGACCAAAAGCGCTTTTCATTCCAATGACAGTCTTTTGATCCGTCATGAGGAAGACTTTTTGGTTGTAACCGGTCAGTTTATTAAGAATTCAAAAAATGTATCTGTCCAGGCAGGCCTGAAAAAAGGACAAAAAAAGGTATTCCAGCGGGACCGGAAGCCGTATCCCAAAATCAGTGAGCATATCGGCATGTTTCCGGTTGTTATTATCACCCCGTACGATACCGACCTGATAAGGGAAGGCAGCGAAGAGCGAAGAAAGTTTTTTGATTCTATCCTTAGTCAGACAGATACAGAATATCTCTCTGATCTTCTTGCCTACAGCAAGGTGCTTAAGCAGCGCAACGCCCTCCTGAAGCTGTTTGCTGAAAATGGCCAGCAGGACCCTGACCTGCTTTCGGGATATGATTATCAGTTAATCCATTACGGAAAAAAGCTTTATGCAAAAAGAAAGAATCTGATGGATGCTTTTGCACCCGTATTTCAGCAACACTATACCAATATATCCGGTAATCAGGAGCAGGTAACTCTTTCTTATGAATCAGAGTTGGAAAAAGAAGATTTTGAATCGGAATTTGTACGAAACAGAAAAAAAGATCTTTTGCTTCAACGTACTACAAAGGGGAGCCACAAAGATGATTTTCTTTTCTCTATTGAAGGGCATCCTCTGAAAACCACGGGCTCTCAGGGCCAGCAAAAATCATTTGTTATCGCACTCAAGCTGGCACAGTTTGAATATATCCAACATTGCCTCCGCCAGAAGCCCATACTGCTCCTGGATGATATATTTGACAAGCTGGATCAGAACCGTATACAAAAGCTGCTGACCATGATTTCGGAAGAAGTCTTCGGTCAGGTTTTTATTACTGAAGCAGGACAAGACAGGGTGGAAAAATACCTGCATACTATTGGCGGAGAAATTCGTACTTTTACAATTAAAGAGGGAAATGTCACAAGCCCCCTCTAAACCCGTTTGCATACCATGAATTTCAAGAAAAAACTGACTGATGCCCAAAGGCGCTCCGATGCAGCCCCCCTGTCGGAGTGTATAGAAGAGCTGCTTACTGTATATCGGCTGAAATCCAGGTACAATCAGGTTAACCTTATTGCATCCTGGCAGAAAATTATGGGCAATACAATAGCTGTACGTACGGACAAGATTTATTTCAGGGAAGACAAGCTCTATGTCAAACTGAACTCTGCTCCCTTAAAGCACCAGCTTAGCACTGCAAGTACAAAAGTTGTAGAATTAATCAATAAAGAATACGGTGAAAACTTCGTTTCCGAAGTCATTTTTCTCTAATACAATTATACGCTTACTTCGCTATATGCGAATCTATTGTCACTTTTAGAAATGAAGTTTAAAGCTTAAGGCTTAAAGATCGCAATGTGACTCTCAGTGAAAAGCTCCCTGTTGTAACTGTAAGGAATAAAAAAGGGAGGCAAGCCTCCCTTTTTGTATAAAATCTGATAAAGTCTTAAACTGTCTTTAGTTCCAGAATTGAGCTGTCTTTCGCTTCAAGCTTAGATTCACCCGTCAGATAAATATCAACGTTCCGTGCAGCTTCTCTTCCTTCAGAAATAGCCCAAACTACCAGCGATTGTCCTCTGCGCATATCGCCTGCGGAAAATACTTTAGCAACTGAAGTCTGATACTTTTCATTACACTTTACATTGCCGCGTTCGTCATATTCCACCCCAAGCTCGTTAAGCATCCCGGCATGCTGCGGATGAAGGAAGCCAATAGCAAGGAATGCAAGATCACATGGCACAACCTTTTCTGTGCCGGGAAGCTCCTGATACTTCGGCATTTTTCCCGGTTCCGGGTCCGTCCAGCCCATTTCTGCGACTTTTACTCCGGTCAGATTGCCCTCTGCATCACCTACAAACTCTTTTGTGAACAAAGCCCACTGACGGTTACATCCTTCATCATGCGAAGTAGAGGTTCTGAGTATTGCCGGCCAGTTTGGCCAAGGCATATCGGCAGTTCTCTCCGCAGGCGGCTTAGGCAGAAGCTCAACCTGAGTAACTGATTTAGCGCCATGTCTGTTGGATGTTCCCACACAGTCTGCACCGGTATCACCACCACCTATTACCAATACATGCTTGTCGGTCGCCAGAATCTCTTCTGTATGAATCTGCTTTCCGGCTACTCTTCTGTTCTGCTGAGTCAGGAAGTCCATAGCAAAATGTACTCCTTTCAGGCTTCTGCCCGGAATAGGCACATCTCTCGGAATAGTTGAACCTCCACAAAGCACAATCGCATCAAAGTCATTAAGCAGTTCTTTTACCTTAATATTGTCTCCGACATTTGCATTGGTTCTGAACGTAATACCTTCTTCTTCCATCAGCTTCACTCTGCGCTCAATAACCCATTTTTCAAGCTTGAAATCCGGAATGCCGTATCGCAAAAGTCCACCGATTTCATCAGCGCGCTCGAACACAGTAACCTGATGTCCGGCCTGATTAAGCTGAGCTGCGGCCGCAAGTCCGGAAGGTCCGGAGCCTACCACAGCTACTTTTTTACCGGTTCTTTTAGAAGGTATTCTCGGTTTGATAATACCTTTCTGAAAGGCCACCTCTATAATTGTCTTTTCAATCTCTTCAATTGCTACCGGAGGCTTGTTGATACCAAGTACGCAGGATGCCTCACAGGGAGCAGGGCATATTCGTCCGGTAAACTCCGGGAAATTATTGGTCGACAACAATATACGGGCAGCGTCCTCCCACTGTTTCTCATACACTGCATCGTTAAACTCAGGAATAATATTACCCAGTGGACATCCATTATGACAGAATGGTACCCCACAATCCATACATCTGGCAGCCTGAGTATTTATACTCTCTTCGGAAGACAGCTCGATGAACTCATTATAATGTTTTACCCTTTCCTTGGCATCCTGCTTGGATGGCAGGGATCTTTCAAATTCGAGAAAGCCTGTTGGTTTACCCATGAATCAATACCTCCTTGTTGTCCGTTGAACCTTGCGTCTGTTGTTTTCTTTTTTCCAGTACAGCTTTGTAGTCTGTCGGCATTACCTTTACAAACTTCCGGCTAAAGCTATCCCAATCTTTCAGGATTCTCTCTGCCACATCACTGCCGGTATATTTAAAGTGATTTTTGATCAGTGTTTTAAGGGTTTCATAATCCTCGTTTTCCATCGGATCAAACTGGACCATACCCATATTAACCCTGGACTTAAATGTATCCTTCTCATCCAGCACGTAGGCAATACCTCCGCTCATACCGGCAGCAAAGTTTCTTCCGGTTTCACCCAGAATAACAGCAACGCCGCCCGTCATATATTCACAGCCATGGTCACCGATGCCTTCTACTACTGCCTTGGCTCCGGAGTTCCGCACACAGAAACGCTCACCGGCCTGTCCTCTGATATAGGCTTCTCCGGATGTCGCTCCATAGAACGCTACGTTGCCGCAGATTATATTTTCACTCGGTACAAATTTTGCCTTTGCGTCAGGATATACAATCAGCTTACCACCGGAAAGCCCTTTACCAAAATAGTCATTGGCTTCTCCTTCAAGCTCAAACTTGATACCGCGGGCTCCGAACGCTCCGAAGCTTTGTCCGGCAGATCCGAGGAATTTGAAGTGAATGGTTCCGTCCGGCAGTCCCTCCCCCTTATACCGCTTCGATATTTCGTAAGAAAGCATGGTTCCGGTAGAGCGATCTTCATTGTTGATGCTGAACGACCCGCTCACTTCTTTTCTGTTTTCCAGCGCTTCCTTCGCATGCTCGATCAGCGTAAGATCAAGAATCGCATCTATGCCATGATCCTGCTCTTCTGTCTGGTAGATACCCACGCCTTCAGCAGCATATTCCTTGTGCAAAATAGCGGACAGATCAACACTCTGATGCTTCCAGTGCTTAAGATCATCTCTCAGTTGGAGGCGATCAACCTGTCCAACCATCTCATTGACTGTTCTGTATCCCAGCTCAGCCATAATTTCTCTAAGCTCTGTAGCAAGGAAGGTAAACAGGTTAACAACATGCTCCGGTTTGCCGGAGAACAATGCTCTTAAATCCTTGTTCTGCGTGGCAACCCCTACCGGACAGGTATTGAGATGACATTTACGCATCATGATACAACCTGTCGTAACAAGAGCTGCTGTAGCTACTCCCCACTCTTCTGCTCCGAGAAGTGCGGCAATCGCAAGATCGCGACCGGTCTTCATCTGTCCGTCGGCCTGCACCACGATACGGCTTCTGAGATTGTTACGAACCAGTGTCTGATGCGTCTCCGCCAGTCCGAGCTCCCACGGTAAACCGGCGTGACGGATGGAACTGATCGGAGATGCTCCTGTTCCGCCATCGTATCCTGCTATAAGAACAACGTCTGCATGCGCTTTTGACACACCGGCAGCAATTGTACCAACTCCCGCTTCCGAAACCAGCTTCACGTTGATTCTGGCAGCCGGATTAGAGTTTTTAAGATCATAAATCAATTGGGCAAGATCCTCAATTGAGTAAATATCGTGATGTGGCGGCGGAGAAATCAAACCTACACCCGGCGTCGAATGACGCACACGGCCGATCCAGTCATCTACTTTATCTCCGGGCAGCTGACCACCCTCTCCGGGTTTCGCTCCCTGCGCCAGTTTAATCTGTAATTCATCGGCATTGGCCAGGTAATAGCTGGTTACACCGAAACGACCTGAAGCCACCTGCTTGATTGCTGATCGTTCCCAGTCACCGTTTGGCTTTTTCTCAAAGCGAATCTCATCTTCCCCCCCTTCACCGGAGTTACTCTTTCCGCCAATACGGTTCATGGCAATTGCCAGCGTAGTATGTGCCTCAAAAGAAATGGAACCGAAAGACATGGCACCGGTAGCAAAACGCTTGAAGATGCTTTCTATTGATTCTACTTCTTCCAGCGGCACAGGCTCAACATCGGTCCTGAATCTGAGAAGGCTGCGAAGCGTGGCAGCACGCTCACTCTGATCATTAATAAGTTTTGCGTACTTTTTATAAATCTGATAGTCTCCGGTTCTTGTAGAATGCTGCAACAAGTGGATTGTCTGAGGATTGAATAAATGAAACTCCCCGCGACGCTTCCACTGATACACGCCACCTACTTCCAGCTTCTGATTAGGAATCAGCTTGGTCGGGAATGCATTCCGATGCTTAAGCAATGCTTCTTTGGCGATTCCGTCAAGTGACAATCCTCCGATTCTGGATACGGTTCTTGTAAAATATTTATCTATAACGTCTTTGCGTATACCAAGGGCTTCAAAAATCTGAGCTCCCTGATAAGACTGAAGTGTTGAAATTCCCATTTTAGAGAATACTTTCAACAATCCGTCATTAATTGCTTTTATAAAATTCTTAAACAACTTTTCATCAGGCACATCAGCTTTAATAAATCCTTTGCGCTTCTGATCCACAATGGTTTCAAACGCAAGGTATGGATTGACCGCAGATGCTCCGAAACTGATCAGCGTAGCGAAGTGATGTACTTCCCATACATCTCCTGCTTCTACAACAATCCCAACCTTCCCTCTCAGGCCTTTTCTCATCAGGTGATGATGAACGGCTGAAGTGGCAAGCAATGATGGAATCGGGGCATGGCTACTGTCAATGCTTCTGTCGGAAAGCAGGATGATCGAGAAGCCATCCTCAACGGCATCTGCTGCATAGTTGCAGATTCTGTTGAGCGCCTTCTCAAGTGTACCGGGCGTATCATCCGACTTGAAGAAAATATTGATTGTCTTGGTCTGGAAATAATCCTGGTCAAGATGTCTCAGCTTCTCAAGATCCTTATTGGTCAGTACCGGCTGATTCAGCTCTACCTGTCTGCAATGCATCGGAGATTCCTCCAGCAGGTTCAGCGAGCCACCCACATAAGAAACAAGTGACATTACCAGACGCTCTCTGATCGGATCGATCGGCGGGTTGGTAACCTGGGCAAATAATTGCTTGAAATAGCTGGAAAGGTGTTGTGTCTGATCAGACAGAATGGCAAGCGGAGCATCAGTTCCCATTGAACCAAGGGGCTCTTTGCCATGCTCAGCCATTTCGTTAAGAATTTTTCTGACGTCTTCTACGCTATATCCAAATGCAAGCTGCTTTTTAAGAAGTGTCTTTTCATCCGGCTGCGTATAGGCTATCTGGGGCTCCGGTACCTCTGACAGCTTGATTTTATTTTTCAGCCACTCACCATAAGGCCGGGCAGTGCATATTCCTTCTTTTAGCTCCTCATCGCTGATAATTCTTCCCTCTTCCATGTTTACAACAAACATTCTGCCTGGCTGCAAACGTCCCTTACTCACCACTTTGGACTGGTCAATTTCCAGTACTCCGGCTTCGGAAGCCATGATTACCTTATGATCTTCAGTTACACAGTAACGGGAAGGTCTTAACCCGTTTCTGTCAAGAGTCGCTCCCACGATCTTTCCATCTGTAAAACAAATGGAAGCAGGCCCATCCCAGGGCTCCATAAGCGTAGCATGATACTCATAAAACTCACGTTTGTAAGCAGGCATATGCTCATTGCCATCCCATGCTTCCGGAACCAGCATCATCATTACATGAGGCAGGGATCTTCCGGAGAGTGCAAGAAGCTCTACAACGTTGTCCAGGTTGGCTGAATCCGAGTTGCTCAGGTCACAGATCGGAGTGATCATATCAAGCTCTTCTCTGGTAAAGTATTTTGAGGAGAATCCGGCCTCCTGGGCTTTCATCCAGTTAACGTTACCTTTAACGGTATTAATCTCACCGTTGTGAGCGATATATCTGAATGGCTGAGCCAGCCTGAATGACGGGAATGTATTGGTTGAAAAACGTGAATGCACAAGAGCAAGAGCCGAAACTACTTCTTTCTTCTGCAAGTCGGGGAAGTATGGCCGTACCTGACGGGTAGTCAGCTGACCTTTATAAATAACAGTCTTATATGAAAGAGAGGCGATATGAAATGCATCCTTTATCTGAGGTACCTGCAAACGAAGAGACTCATGTACAAGCCTTGTTGTATAATTTCTCAGAACAAACAGCTTTCTTTCAAAATCATCCGGGTTTTCGATTGATTCCGGCTTACGGATAAATACCTGCTCCATGTATGGCTCAACAGCCAGAGCGCTCGGCCCGATCATGCTGTTGTCTACCGGCAGCTTCCGATAACCAAGAAGAGACATTCCCAGCTTCTCAATGTTTCTGTTGAATATCTCTTTACAATCTTCTCTTAGCTTCTCATCCTGCGGGAAAAACACTACTCCTACGCCATAATCTCCGAAAGCAGGCAACTTGATACCGATCTTGACACATTCGTCCACAAAAAACTCGTGGGGAACCTGAATAAGAATTCCGGCACCATCACCTGTATTACTTTCGCAACCACATGCTCCGCGATGCTCCATTCTGGCAAGCATAGACAGGGCGTCGGCAACAATATCGTGTGATTTTCTACCTTTAATATTGGCCACAAAACCAATACCGCATGAGTCATGCTCAAAGCTCGGATCATATAGTCCGGTAGTGTTTCTATCTGCCATTCAGTTATGTTTAAATTGTGAGATTCTTTTACCGATTAAAACCCAACGTGAACCATTTTTCAATAGTTCAGGACTGTTATCATCTTTCGTTTGCCTTTCACCAGACAAATAAAAAGACATCAAATCATGAACTAAAAGTTTGATTTTTTAAAGACACGCGTCTACAAATTTACAGTTTAAAATTTTAAAAAAGAATTTTTTAAAGCCCGTATTTATTACATCAATTCAATATTTCTTTAAATAGTGCTAAAAAAAATTCAAATCGAAATATTTAACAAAGCTGAATTAATGAAATTTAGCAAAAAAATACCAGAAATCCGAACAGGGTAAGCCAACTATGATTATGGAAAGGAAAACGAAAAAATACAGGATCACTGATCCGGAAAAACCACCATCAAAATTGCAATATTTTGATAATGAATAAAAATTAATATAATTCCCGGATCAGCTTGCCTACTGAAATTCAGCCCAAATAGCAATCTTTAAGATTTTTCATCATATATAGACTTCCAGCAAAGAAGCTCCGGATGCCGGCTTAAGCGCTACCTGCTTAATTGCTGCCGGAAGCAGTACAGACTCTCCTTTTAATACCTGAGTTTCTCCGTCTCCGTAAACAAGAGAAAAACTACCTTCAAAACATATGTACAACACGAAGGAATCAATGGCTGTATAATCTCTTTCCAGCGTCCTGTCCAGAATAATCTTGTTTGTCGTAAAATAATCACAGGCTACCAGCTTAACCGGCTTTCCCGGTTCATCGGTATATAGCGACTTGTACTCCGGATATGATTTAAAGTCCAGTACATCCAGCGCTTCTTCGACATGCAGCTCTCTTTTTTTACCCTGATCGTCCACACGATCAAAATCATAAATTCTGTACGTAATATCTGAAGTCTGCTGTATTTCGGCAATACAAATCCCCCTGCCTATGGTATGCACCCTTCCGGCAGGTATAAAAAACACATCTCCGGCCGCTACAGATTCCTGGTTCATAATTTCTTCCAGTCTGCCTGCTGTAAAATACTCAAGGTATTCTTCGCGTGACAAATCTCTGTTAAATCCGGCTATCAGCCTGGCATTGTCGTCTGCCTGAAAAACATACCACATTTCTGTTTTTCCCAGAGAATTATGCCGTACTCTGGCCTGCTCATCATTCGGATGCACCTGTATGGACAAATCCTCATTGGCATCAAGAAACTTTATAAGCAGGGGAAACTCATTCCCGCTCGTCCGGTAGACTTTTTCACCGATAAGCATATCTTTATATTCACTAATGAGCTCCGGAAGGCTTTTACCTTTCAGAAGACCATTGGCAACAACGGACTCATTGCCTTTTACTCCCGAAATTTCCCAGCTCTCCCCGCAATTGGGAAGCGGCTCAAAATTTTTATTCAACAGTGACTTTAACTTCCTGCCTCCCCATATTTTATCTTTATAGATCGGATTAAACTTAAGTGGATATAAAGCTGTACTCATAATGCTGCCCTAAAAGTATTTTTTTCTACGATTAATCTAAAAAGCGTCCTCAAAGTGTTCAATTTCTTTTCCGGTTATCGCTACTATATCAAATCGGATATCTGATTTCCAGTTTATCCGTGCAATAAAAGCTTCAGCTGTATCAAGTACTTTTTTCCTCTTCGCAGATCTGACTGATTCCTCCGGATAGCCGAAAGCCGAACATGATCGAAACTTTACTTCTACAAAGATGAGGATATTATCCTTTTTTACAATAAGATCAATTTCTCCATGTCCATAGCGATAGTTTTTTTCTATCAGCTCATACTTCTTTTCCGTAAGAAACCGCGCTGCAATAACTTCGCCTTCTTTCCCCAGTGATTGCCTGTCCGCCATAAAAGAAAAATCGTTGTTATGGAAAAAGTGTTTAATTTTGCCCGGAATATTAAGGATATTCCTGTAGTGATGCAAATTAAAAACAAAAACGTAGTATTCTCAAATACAGGCCTGATTGATTATAAAGACTCATGGGATCTTCAGACACTCCTGTTTAACCGGATCATTGAGAAAAAGATCGCCAACAGGAGCTTAGATCAGGACAAGACAGAGCCTGTCGAAAACTATCTGTTATTCTGTCAGCATCCTCATGTATATACGCTCGGGAAAAGCGGCAAGGCAGATAATTTGCTAATTTCCAGGGAATATCTCCAGGCAAAAGGGGCCACTTATTACGAAATCAACCGGGGCGGAGATATTACCTATCACGGGCCAGGGCAAATCACGGCATATCCTATCCTTGATCTGGACAACTTCTTTACGGACATCCACAAATACCTGCGCTTGCTGGAAGAAGCTGTCATTCGCACTATCGCGGAATATGGTATCACGGGTGGCCGTATCGATGGGCTTACCGGGGTTTGGGTGGATTATGAGAATCCTTCCGGCGCCAGAAAGATCTGCGCCATGGGTGTAAAAACCAGCCGCTGGGTTACCATGCACGGACTTGGCTTCAATGTCAATACAGATTTGAGTTATTTTGGTCATATTGTGCCCTGTGGTATACAGGACAAAGCCGTGACTTCACTTGCCGGCGAACTGGGCCGGGAGATAGCTATGGAAGAAGTTGAAAATAAACTATTACTGCATCTGACAGAGCTTTTTGAAATGCAGCTCATCAGAAAAGATTTACAGCAACTGATACAATGAAAAAAGATATTGAATTTCCTCAGGTTGAAGGTGTATTTGTCATCATCGCCAAAGAAACCAACGAGCTTAACGAAACCGGCTGGTATGTACACCTGATCAACCGAAACCCGTTCCCTCTGGAAAATGTATTTGTAACTTCCAAAGGATACGGTACACTGAATGATGAAAAACAGGAAACGTCCGTTCTTCGTCATCACTTTCCCCAGATTCATGAGCAATCAACCGTCCTTATTGAACCTATAGACACTTCGGTTTTTCATCTCAACAATCAGTACTGGGTCAGTTACTATGCCAAAGGACAACTATTTGACAAAAAATATATTTTTCTTCCTGACTCTATTATTGAAGAAAACCTGACAACCATACCGGAGTTTGAAAGCCCGGTGGTGCTGCACAGCTGATACATATTCTTACATTCCGTGAGCAGAAGACCGGATTTTGTCGGAAGACCGATGCGAAAACTGTCTTCCTTTTTCTACCTTTGCAAATCTGGCTTTCTGCTATTCAGTATCGCCAGTAGCATGTTTTTCTATAAACAGACAAAAATAACGTGGCAAATATTGTAGCAATAGTAGGGCGCCCCAATGTGGGCAAATCGACCCTTTTTAACAGACTGGTAGGCCAGCGGTCAGCGATCATGGATAATGTGAGCGGGGTGACCAGAGATCGCCATTATGGTCATTCGGAGTGGAGCGGTAAGTTTTTCACCGTTGTTGATACCGGTGGTTATGTTACCGGGTCTGACGATATCTTTGAAGAAGCGATCAGAGACCAGGTCAGACTGGCGGTTGAAGAAGCCAGCGTAGTGCTTTTTGTGGTGGATATCGATGCGGGCCTGACCGGCCTGGACGAAGAGTTTGCCAATGTTCTTCGCAGATCAACCAAGCCGGTGATTATAGTAGCCAACAAAGCAGACAACACAAACAGGATTCACCTGACCGGAGATTTTTACCGGCTCGGGTTTGATACTATATATCCGATCAGTGCAAGCAGTGGCTCAGGTACGGGCGATCTGCTTGATAAAGTAATTGAGTTTTTCCCGGACAGTGGCATTGAGGAGCCTGATGCAGGCGTTCCGAAAATAGCTGTCTTGGGCCGCCCCAACGTGGGGAAATCGTCTTTTATCAATGTGCTTCTGGGTGAAGATAGAAGCATCGTAACGGATATGGCGGGAACAACCCGTGATGCTATCAACGCGCGATATAAGGCATACGGTAAGGAGTTTATCCTGGTCGATACAGCCGGAATCCGTAAAAAAGCCCGTGTACACGAGAAAATTGAGTTTTATTCGGTTATGAGAAGCATTAAGGCGCTTGAAGAAGCCGATGTGTGTATCGTAATGCTCGATGCGGCTCTCGGACTTGAAGCCCAGGATATAAACATCATATCGCTTGCTCACCGAAGACGTAAAGGGATTGTCCTGCTGGTTAATAAATGGGATCTGATCGAAAAAGACAATAAGACGCATAAGCAGTTTGTCGATGAAATAAAAGCTAAGCTCGGCCCTATGGGCTATATTCCTTTACTGTTTATTTCCGTTGTAAAAAAGCAACGAATTTTCCAGGCTATCGAAAAAGCAATTGAGGTCGATGAAGATCGCCGGAAAAAAGTTTCTACGTCCGCTCTCAATGATGTTTTATTGCCTGTTATTGAGAAAACTCCGCCACCGGCTCTGAAGGGAAAATATATAAAGATCAAATATATTACACAATTGCCTACGCATACACCTACGTTCGCATTCTTCTGCAATTTACCCCAATATATAAAAGAGCCTTATGAACGTTTCCTCGAAAATAAAATAAGAGAAAACTTTGGTTTTGAGGGAGTTCCTATAAACCTTGTTTTCAGACAAAAATAGACCACCCGTATTTTGCATTTAAAACTTCAAATTAATATTTGAATAATACCAAAACAACAGGCTTTATCATGAAACATCTTCAATTAATCATACTTCTGACATTTTTTGCCCTTTCATCATCAGGCTGTAAAGAGAAAAGCTCCTGGGAAAAAGCCGGGGATGCGACAAAAGAAGCAGCTGAGAAAGTTAAGGATGCAGCAAAGGAATCTTCTAAAGAGATAAAAAAAGAGTCAAAGAAAACAGGAAAAAAACTAAAGGAGCTCTTATAAGAAGGAAGATGGCCGCCGGGATAAAGAAAACGCCGATTTACAGAAAACACATCAAGTCGCTTAGAATAATTACATTTAGATCAAACAGAAAAAAAGTAAAATCACATTGGATTGTTGGAATATAATTATATTTGTCTCCTAGTTAACATCTAAAACACTATAACTATGAGAAAAGTATTTGCCCTTATGTTTGCTGCAAGCATGTTTGTACTTGCTTCTTGTGAAAAACCTGCTGAACAGGCGGACTCTTCAGCTGCTGATTCTGCGGTAATTGAAGAGCCTGTTGCTCCGGTAGAAGAAGAGAATGCTACAGAAACTGATTCAATTGTCGAAGAGCCTGTTACTGCTGACAGTTCTGCAAACTAATATTCTAAAATAATCCATGAAAAGAATATTAGCTGTATTCGCTGTAACAGTTACTTTGCTGGCAACATCCTGCGGAAATAATACAGAGCAGACAGTTTCTGAAATTGCTGCTGACTCTGTAATTGCTCCGGCAGATGCCACCGCTGAAGAGACAACCACTGACACAACTGCTGCAATCGAATCCGATTCTGTTATTGTTAAAGACAGTGTCTCTGCAAACTAAACTACCAGGTTGAAAAAATTTAAAAAGAGCTTTGCTTAACCGTGAAGCTCTTTTTACTTTTAGAAAAGATGAGCAGTCAAAAGCTTCGATTCTTTCTTTCCAGATATATGCCTCCTAAGGCTATTGACTACTGTGTTCAACTGTGGGAGGAGAAAAATTTTGATCTTACAATCACTCCCAAAAGAGCTTCCAAACTAGGAGATTACTCGTATAACCCCAAAACCAGACGCCACAAAATAACCGTCAACGGAGATCTGAACACTTATTCTTTTCTGATTACCTATATCCATGAGATTGCACATCACCGTACTTATCTGCACTATGGATTTAATGTCAGGCCTCATGGTCATGAGTGGAAGAATCAGTTCATTCATCTGATGCAGCCCATGCTCTCTCCGGAGATTTTTCCGTCTGGTCTTCTTCCTGTATTATACAATTATTTCAGCAACCCCAAGGCTTCATCCTGCTCCGACATCCAGCTTCTGAAAGCTCTCCGAAATCAGGACAATCCGGAAATAACTTTTCTGGGAGAATTGCCTGCAGGCACGCACTTCCGGTTTAACAACCGTATATTTGTCAGGGAAAGTAAGAAGAGGACCCGGATTCTCTGTCTGGAACCTGCCAGCGGAAAAAAGTTTCTTATATCAGAAGCGGCCACTGTAGAAGCCATTGTTCAGAGCTAATTGTTTGTTTATGACCGGCAATTGTATTTATAAAAATCAGAAACCTATTCTTTTAGCAATCCTGTCATTTACATATCTGCAAAAAATAATCGGTTTCATCGTTCTCCAGGCAGGAATATCCAGGTTACCGCCCCAGCTGATATAACTGTCAATATTGTACTTTTTCCACTCCTCGCATACAAAGTCCCTGAAATTGACAGCAGCTATCCAGCCATCCTCTATGTCCTCATACCACTCTTCATAGTAGCAGTCATCTGCACCATGAAAGTTAAATACGTTTTCGCCGATCAGTATGAACTTGTTAATACCTGTAGCGATTATGTAATCCAGGATATTCCGTTTCAGATGCATAATATCATTATGAAGTGTATCATTCCATTCCCCCAGCATCTCGATTACCGCATATCCCTCAGAGTAATCCGCATATAATATTTTGATATACAATGTTTCGGAACCTATATAGTCCCACATTGGGTGGATATAGTAACCATAAATCGCATTGGTATACTCAGAGATATTATACCGGGCATTGTACAATGGTGAGCGGGCATCTTCCGATGCGACATAATATTTTTCCCAATTATAATATGGTTCTATTTCATGCATGATCTCTGTACCAGTCTATAGCGTTTCGAACGTTCCGGTGCGTCATCAGCAACTTTTCAGCCTCCGGATCCGATATTCCAAGCTGGTCAACCAAGATCCTGATCCCTCTCCGAAACAGTTTATTATTGTTTAATTGCATATCAACCATATTGTTTCCCTTCACTTTGCCCAGGCGGATCATTAGCGAGGTCGATATCATATTAAGCGTAAGCTTTTGGGCAGTACCAGCCTTCATACGGGTACTGCCGGACACAAACTCAGGCCCCACTATAATTTCTATGGGAAAATCAGCAAGCGACGCAAGCCTCGTATCACGATTGCAGGTAATACAGCCCGTCCTGATACCATTCTGTCTGCATTGCTCAATAGCTCCGACAACATAGGGAGTAGAGCCTGATGCTGCAATTCCCAGCACAAAGTCTTTATCGGACAGATTATAAGCCTGCAAATCCTCCCAGCCCCGCGTATAGTCATCTTCCACAGACTCAACAGCCATTCGTAAGGCTTTGTCGCCACCGGCAATAATCCCCACAATAATATCGTCGGCAATTCCATAAGTTGGCGGACATTCAGACGCATCCACCACACCAAGACGCCCGCTGGTACCTGCTCCGATATAAAAGAGTCTTCCACCCGCCTTTAATTTTTCTTCCAGAACTTCTACCACCCGCTCAATCTGGGGGATCGCTTTCTCCACAGCCAGAGGTACCGTTTTGTCTTCTCTGTTAATACTCAACAGAAGCTCTCTGACAGACATCTGTTCCAGATTGTCATAACCAGAGGAGGATTCAGTCTCTATACCCATTACTATTTTATAGAATGAAAGTCCGTGAGCGCATTAATAGGGTCCTGAATAACCTGACCGAGCTCAAATCCCATATCTCCGGCCAGCTTCTGCAAATGGGGCAGACATAAGTAGGCTACCGATCCCACAAATGCAATTTTTTCGTCCCTCCATCCTGAGTAACGGGCTACATTTTCTTCAATAAACGCCCGAAAGCTCCTGGAAATAAGGTTTTGTATATACTCATCCTGCTGATGCTCGAGTATAAAAGACATAAACGAAGCCAGGTAGCGGTTCGGCATCGGTTTTTTGTATATTTTATCCAGAATATCAGCTGTCCGGTCTTTATAGGTTTCCTCAAATCGTTCTTTCAGATGACCGGGCAGCTTATTACGCAGATAATCGGTAATCAGAAGCTTGCCCTTATATCCTCCGCTGCCTTCATCTCCCAGATATAATCCCAGGGATGTTACATTTTCTATAATATTCCTGCCATCGTAATAACAGGAATTTGAACCCGTACCGGCAATACAGGCGATACCTGAAGCATGTCCCAACAGCGCTCTGGCCGCTGCCATAAGATCATGATCTACTTCTATCGAAGCATGTCTGAAGACAAAATGTAACGGAATATAGACATCACGTTTGCGGTCTTCGTTGCCCAGACCCGCTCCATAAAAGAATACGAAAGATACGGAAGAGGGATCTCCGATCATAGGTACCAGCTCCTTTCGAAGTGTTTCCTCAATTTCTGCCTGGCTAAGGTAATAGGGATTTATGCCACTTGTTTTCACCGTCTTTACTTTTGAGCTCTCGCAAAATCTCCAGGTCGTTTTGGTAGATCCGCTATCGGCAAGTACTATCATGCTATTAAAATTCCTTTATTTTGGTGATAACAAAAAAATCATCGAAGAATGCCCACTATATTGAATTTGTCAAAAACATTTTCAGTATGAGGAGCATCAGCCATCTCTGCAGTAAGATCCTGTCCAGCCCAATGTTCGTAATGCTTTCCACCTCTCCACAGACGGCTCCGGTTGAGCTCATATATTTTCCCTTTATAGGCACACCATATCTCCTCTTTGTCTACACCATTGCGCAAGGCAAGCTGAGAACGCGTATAAACAGGCAGGGATTCATTACTATTTTCCATGCTGCTGAACTACCATTGTATTGGCAAAGCGGTCTCCCAGCCGTTGATTATTATCACTGGTATATAGCTGATACAGCTCGATAAGGATCAGAAGCAGTGTTATCCCGCCGACCGTATAGGCTATCCATAATCCGAGCAGATTAGGCAGAAATACAAAGTTGCGCTTGATTCCGTCAAGATAGGACACGGGTGCTTCTTCCTTGTGCAATACCTTGAGACCGACAATTTTCTTACCGACTGACTGATATCCCAAACCCTTCAGGCTGTCTCTGAAAAACAGATATGACAACGCAATGATCTCACCAACTCCGCTCAGGCCAAACAGACCAAACACAACACCAAGGATAAGCGCAATCACTGCATATACCAGAAGGTCAATCACCCCGGCTGTAATTCGTTGTGCCGGAGTAGCAATCGTATGATTATCAATCACGGAGATATTTTCAAAATTTACCATTTGTGTATTTATTCAATTGTTAGCTTAATTTTGCCTGCGTCAGAATCCAGCGGTTGGGAATATCTCCGTTCACCGCATCTGAGTAATCTTTGTAGCTGCAAGGTATCAGAGCGCTCCCCTGCTGCCCCCCGGATGAAGAGGAATAAGTCACTTCCATCCACCATTTATCAGTCAGCGTATCTTTATAAAAGCACAGCTTATGGGGATGTTCTTTCATATCCACTATATATTTGGTAAAACGCAGATCGGTAATGTCAATTTCTGCATTCCGATGGTAATACCCCTCAACAAAATACCAGATCATGGTTGACACCACAAACGCAGTCCGTTGCCTGTCATCACACTGAGGATTAAACTCATAAATTCCCAGAGAAGCCATTTTAGAGCTTATGCCGGCATACCAGCACAACCTGCAAGCCTCTTCTGCAGTCAGCCCGAACGGAACAGCGTTGGCATTTCCGGGAGCATCTGACATCTTTATCGCACTCAGGTCAAAGGAAAGCATATCTGCATTTCTGATTACAGGCTCACATTCTGTAAGATCGTCTTTTACATGACCAAGCCGGCATACTTCGAAATAAAGCTTTTCCAGCGCATTGATCTTTTCCTGTTCAACAAGGAAGCTCTGAAAGGCAAGATGACTGTAATGAAAAAGAAAATTGGGCTTATGGGTCAGAATACGCTCCAGATGTGATGCGGATTCTCCTCCGAAATGCTCCATATCGATCCGGGAGTCAACGGCCACCAGCGATATGGCTCTGTCCAGAGACTCAAAGGCCATATACTGGCCAATATCAAGATCGTGAGAACCACCAACAATAACCGGTACAATATTTAATTCCATAAGTCCCTGGCAGACTTCTTTAAGACGAAGCAGCGTATCTTCGTATGTTTCCCCGGACCGGAGATTTCCGAGATCTGCAATACAGTACAAACCGCTTCCTTTCTTTAGCTTATATAAAACACTCCGTACCGCATCCGGCCCTTCTTCCACAGGCTGATTAGTTAACGTCCCTCTGCTTTCAGGAACACCCACGATGGCGATATCAATGTTTTCCAGAGCAGGAAACGATTCATGAAAAATCCGGATATTGGACTGCCACTCAGCTGCCGAAGGATTGACTGATAAGACACTATCTGAAACGGGATCGAAGAATATGGCAAGATTCATACATAAAGCTACTAGCTTTTATGTTAAGTAACAAAACAGAACCATGATAAAAAGCAATGAAAAAACGAACGCATTGTTATATAAACTTCCCTTTTCCGAAAAACATGATACCAACTATTTCGTACTTGTCTTTCACAACATGGTTATATGATGTCATCTGAAAACAATCGGCCTTCTTTCTCCAAATATATTGCACTGGGAGATTCCCTCACCGCGGGATATGCAGACGGAGCTCTCTCGCTGGAAGGTCAGCATTTCTGCTATCCAAACCTGATCGCCAGCCAGCTCGGTCATCCGGCTATATTCCGCCAGCCTCTTGTCAAAGATATTGCCGGCATCGGCTTCAACGGAACAGAACCCCGTTCAAGACTTGTTCCCGTGTGGAAGCATGACTGCAAAGGTGTTGTCTGCCTCCAACCTTCTCCGGGGCCAGTCCCTGATCCCGACAATCTGAATTACATTGGCCATCTCGGACCATACCATAATCTGGGGATTCCCGGAGCCCGATCATTTCACTTACTGATCCCGGGTTATGGCAGTGAAACGGGCAATCCATATTTTCGCAGATTTGCCACATCTCCGGAAGCTTCTGTGCTACAAGATGCTACAGCCATCGGGGCAGACTTTTTTTCCCTTTGGATAGGCAACAATGATGTGCTGGCTTATGGTATTGCTGCGGGTAAGAGCGACCCGGTCACTCCTGTGAACAAATTTGAGGCTTATTTACATAAAATACTGGAAAAGCTGACCGGCAAGGGAGCGCGTGGAATAATCGCAACTATTCCGGATGTGACTCAGATTCCTTTCTTCAATACTGTACCGACCGGTAGCTTTCTTCCGGAAAAGCCTGAAATTATAGACTTATTGAATAATCAGTATAAGACGGCAGGTCTCAAGTTCAAACCAGGCTATAACCCCTTTGTACTACAGGAAGCCGGGAAGATCCGATTTATAGAGGAAGACGAAAAGATACTGCTGGACATTCCGTTTGATATGGTAAAATGCGAAGGGCTGGGAAGTTTCACCCCCATACCGGACCGTTTTGTTCTGAAGACGGAAGATCTGAAACTATTAGCTTCAACTACGCTGGCTTATAATAAAATCATCCGTAGCATGGCCGCCCGATTCGACCTCGCACTGGCAGATATCAATCTGAATATCGGCTCATGGCCGGCCGGGATCGGATTTGACCAGATCCGAAACTGCATTAGTTATTTACCGGGTGGTATCTTCTCACTCGACGGGATTCATCTCAGTCCTAAAGGATGCGCGGTAGTTGCAAACATCTTCATAGAAGCTCTCAATGAAGAATTCCGTTTCAATGCTCCTTTGACAGACCCTGAAAATTTCAGAGGAACCGTAGAGAAGAAAGTTTAATGCTTAACGTTTAAAGATCACAGCGGGGAAGTTCAGGCCGGCTTCGAGAGCCTCAGCTTCCTGGCAGCAACCTTACCTGAGTAATTTCAGATAAAAAAACGGATCCTTGAATTTTTTCCTCAGATCAACATCATCAAACATTGATGAGATAAGGCTATTCAGCGCCTCATTTTTATTAGCTTTACGGACTACCAGATCAAATAGCCAGGGATAGGCCACCAGCTTCTGAAGTCTGGTACTTACATTTAACTCTTTCCCCAACCGGCGATATACTTCCTGATCATAGCCCTGCATCAACGATGCTCCGAAATCAGCCTGCCTGATGCACGTTTCGGCCTGTTTCGCAGCAAACATGCCACTAATCATAGCATTACTGATTCCCTCACCGGTAAAAGGATCTATCAAAGAAGCAGCATCACCGCAAAGCATGTACCGGTCTCCGGATATACGACGATGCTTTGAGCCAAGTGGCAAACCATATCCTTCTATCTTCCCCAGGGCCTCTGCTCCTTCAAAACGCTTTTTCAGATATGGATCACGGGACAATATATCAGCAAATATTTTTTTCAGATTCAGTCGCTTCCGGGAAACAACATCACTCCGCATACCTAAACCCACGTTGGCTTCATTTTCCGAAAGCGGAAAAATCCAAAGGTAACCAGGCAGCACCTCTTTCAGAAAGTGCAGCTCGATAAAGTTATCCTTGTCTATTCCGGAAACATTGCGGAAATACTGACGAATACCAGCACTATAGTGAGCAGGCTCCATCGCCATACCGTTTTCTCTTGCAAAGCTACTGTGCGCTCCGTTACTCATTATAACCAGATCCGCACACAAAAGCTTCCTGTCGTCTTTGCCATACAGGATTGCCTGCTCCGCGGCTATCTCAACCTTGGAAACCTCTGTATTTTCACGAAAATCGATACGCTTTTCTTTCTTTACCAGATCCGCCAGGAAGTTATCAAAGTCCATTCGTCTGACAGTATATCCGGGAGCATTGGATGTAATAGTGCTGCTTTTGAAAGGCAGGCGCAGACACTGACGATTGGGGGCAAAAAAGCTGACTCCATGTGAGCCGGTTGCAAAGCTTTTCAAAGACAGCTGTTCCGGCAGCTCCGGGTCCAGCCTCTTCAATACAGAAAGCACCTTGCCGCTTAAAGCATCACCGCAGATTTTATCTCTCGGGAAAGCTGATTTCTCCAACAATACGGAAGATATTCCCTGACGGGCCAGAAACAATGCAGCGGTCATTCCACCTGGTCCGGCTCCTGCAATTACTACATTGCTCTTTTTCATTCTTTACAAGCATTTCTCCAAAATGGAAATTAATGGTCTGCAAGGATATAAACAAATACCAGGGAAGAAGTTCAGCTGCAAAAAATGCACAGAATGTCTTCACTGACAGACTGACTATCTCAAAAAACACTTTTTCCTTCTTCCTGCTCCAGGTGCACATTGCCCGACAGGGTAAACCCGGAAGGAATAACTGTGAAATAGGTATAAAAAGTAATCCCCCCCTGTTTTTCGCAGTCTTTCTTATATAAAGTCGCTGATACCATTCCGGACGCAGAGCCTGCTTCCATTACTACCCTGGTATCGTTATGATGGTCCTTATATAGGGCAGGTTCTCCGTTTACATACCAGTCTGCAGGTGCATTCCACAAAACTTCATACTCCGCATACTGATCCGGAACCGTTAGTTTTGCAAGAAATTCACTTCCTTCCTCAATAACCTCTGAGTTTCTTTCAAAAGTCATCATGAGTTGCTGCCCATTGACTTTCTGTACTGCAAAGAAGCTCAGAAGAACTACAAAAAGTTCAACCCATTTTAAATTCAGAAATCCCGGAGAAGTTATATTAAACACTGACAGGTAAATTATATCATCACTACAAAACAACAACTTATATTGATACAAACATACCATTCTTAAGAATCATAATAAAAAAATACAGTTACATTTTTGAAATTTGTTGATTATTAAAAAATAAAAATAGGAATAATATAATTATTCAACACCTTGGAAAAGAAAATTGTGAAAACGGCTAACTTTTAACTATAATTGTTTGTCATTTAACTAGTCAATATATGCGCGTTGTTGGAGAATATACTCAGCCTGACCTGAAAATCACCATTTTCTCATGGAATGGAAAATATCTTCTTAAATTTGAAAGAGGTATGTACGAGCAGACTTACAAGGTGAGCGAAATGGATATATATGGTGATGAAGAAATAAAAAAGCTTGTCTCCGACCCGGAATTCCTCTCGGATATCCGCTCCCGATTTCAGGAAATGAATAAATCGCTCAATGAAACGCTGAATAGGATCTGATACTGATTATTCAATCGCTATACTACTTTCATCTACTACCAAAGAAACAACTAGTATCATACATACTAAACTAGTTCAGGATTGCCGGGCAGTTTTACAGACAACCTCCCCGACAATCCTGATTTTTTCAAGCTCCGTCATTGAGTGATGAATACCTTGCCAGCCTTCCGGTCTTTGCCGGTAGCATCTTCAATCTGCAACATATACATGCCGGGATCCAGATCCTGAACACCCAGCTCCATATACCACCCGGTTATCTGCTTTTCCAGACACATTCTTCCCACCATATCAAATAACCGGAGTTTTCCTTCCGGTATATCTGTACAAAAATGTACCTTCAGAATATCTCCTACAGGATTTGGGTACAATCTGACCTCGCAAGCCTCTGCAGAAAGACCTGTTACAACCGGGTCTTTTATTTCTACTAAAAAGACAGCGGTATCACTCAGACCCGACTCATCCGTGGCGATCAGCTTAACGGTTACAATCCCTGTCCACGAAGTATCGGCGATCTCCAATGAGAGAATACCAGCCTCCGATATTACAGGGTTCAACACAGATATATCAGATTCAACCTGCCAGACTATATCTTCCGGCAGGGTTTCATCATCCCAGATTATTGCCAACAGATTCAGTGGCGGAATGGATTCCCCTTTCAAGATACTAAGATCCGAAGGTTTCGGATACATAACCGGAGCTTCTGAATGGGCGTAGACGATATAGGACAGAGCCTGACGATCCTTATGATCCCTCGCACTTACCCAAAGGGTATCCGTACCTTTGTGGTTTGGGTCTCTCCAGACTGCCCGAAGCTCCCCACTGGCATCATCGTAGGAATAATCAAGACGCGCTCCTCCCGAAAAGATCCAGAAATACGCCTCACCCTGCTGCCCCCCTATTATATACTCATCCGGGCGGACTACAGACTCCCGGCCATCATTCATATTCTGAACGGGGACTTCTCCCAGCACAAGTGGCAGTATTTCCGGACACTGATCACTTGATGATGTGATGGTAAAACTGGGAACAGAAATATCAAGTAACGGCGAACCACCATTAAACCGGCGCAACACATCCGGGAATGGAGCGGGGGCAAGCCGGAGTTTCAGGTCATAGGTAGTAGAAAAAGTCCCGGGAATTGTAAAGTCTTTACGTCGGGTAAACAAACCCTTTCCATCCTGTATACTCACCTCAATATGAGGAAGATTAAAGGCAGAATAAGCGCCTATTATATCAACGGGTGGGACAATTCGTCCGGGATTGCTTTGTGCCAACATAGTCCCTAAATCAATAGCAAGCGTATCGTCCTCGCACAAATAATACGTACGCTGCAAATCCCCACCGTCAAAAGCGAGTCGACCCCCATGAGTTAATCTTATTTCAACACCGCTATATACTGATTTAGCTCCGAAGCGATCTACCGCGTACAAAAGAATATCAAAACGGGTAACGATTCCCATTCTATACACAGCGTCCCAGAACCAATATCCGTAATAGACTCCTTCCCGGGGACGTATGGTCAAAAATCCGTCCTCGATACGAATATCCAGACCACGCTCCAGCATCTCACTTGCATTCTCCACTCCCAAGGTCAGCTCATCAAAAGGGCCATCATCCCGAATATACTTTCGAAGATCAATCCGTGTGGGAAAAGATGCAGTATCCTCTACCAGAAAGTACTGCGACCTGGTAGCAGCATTAATCCATTCCGGTGTCATCCCCAAAATATCCGCCCGGAGACTCACAGAATCAATCCAAACCGGACTCATATTATTAGATCCAAGGGTATCATAGCTTACTACAAAAGTCATCCGGGCCATAGCACAACCTTCATCCCATGCCTCGACTATTAGAGTATCCTGCCCAACCAGGTCTATACCGCCCAATATTTCTGTCCGAAAACCCTTGTCTTTTAGTCTCAATCCGCCTTGTCTCACTATATTCAATACCATCAGGCTATCAGGTGTCTCCTGATCTTGTATATAGGCCAGCAGATTGATCGGAGTCCAAGCATAGGGTATGACGAGACGAACAGTATCTTCTATAGCTACAGGAACCTGATTGGAAGCTATCTGGCGAATAGATACAGTAGTATCAATCACATAGCCACTCTTGTCCCGGATTTGAACCCTAAGCTCCTCCGACCCGATAGAACCGGGATACAAAGGCTCTACAATCAGATAATCCAGACTGTCACGAAAAGAAAACATTGATGAAGTTTCCCAGTCCCAATCCAAATCTCCATAATAATTATGTATCCAGGTCGATTTTTTGATCCGTTTCTGGCAGGGAACATCCCACTCCAGACTGCCCGCTACAACCGGTGTTGTCTCTGTAGAATAGGGCACATACACATGAAAAGTATCCGAAACAAAACGATTGCCTACTTCCGCGTAAAACGCGTAAGGAATACCGGTTCGTAAATGATATATTGCGGAATTGCCCGAAAACAGAACACGTGTGGAAACAAGCTCACCCTTTTCCAACTGATGTACAGCAATAGCACCGCTACAACCGGAAATACTCAGGTCTTCCGCGACCAGCACAATGGCCAGCGGATCCGTATATTCCTCTACCCGGAAGCTGGAAGCGAAGTCAAGCCGGCGTAGCAAGCTACTGTCTTTCATAGGACCATCGTATAATCTCACCGAATACCTCGCGGGCTGACCCAAACCCCGCCAGTTCTCCGGTATAGCGGTCAGGTTATAGACAACATCCCGGCCGGGCTCTATAAGTATCTGAGGGAGTAGTACGCTATCCATGTCGGCATTGACCGAAAGCTTAAAAGCGGCCCCTCGCTTTATAGAACAGGTTGTATCACTCATAGTACCATAGCTGAAACTCAAATGCAATAGCTCCAGCGAAGGATTGTTCTGCCAGTACAGCCACATTCCTTCATCGGTCATTCGGTGGCGAAAACTGATATCTTCCGTGACGGGTACTGAATACAGCAACCTGCTCTCCAGTGTCTGCAGATAAAATACCGACTGAGTCGCCGCACCATCTTTATCAATCGCCTCGAGAACGATCGAGTCCAGCCCAACCACGCCCTCAATCATACGCTGCAGGTGTAAATAAAAAGTTGATTGTGCATGCATGTCCTCAACCTTATAAATTGCTGAATTACCCATATCTTCCGATACGGAGGCACGTACCTGCAAACCTACTGGCGTGTGCACAAGGCGCAAACTCAGATCCTCAACCAAGAGATCATCCTCCAGACGAACTGCGATACTGCCAAATCCATCGTCCTTGGCACGGATGAAACGATCCGACAAAGGTGTTTCATGCGGCAATACCCGAGAGGGGATCATATCTACAACAGGTGCCTCATTGACCATGCCTACCAGACGAATAGGCGCACTATAATGGACCGGATTCGTCTTAGACCCTCCGAGATCCAGTTCATTTTTACGTCGGATAACACAATGCCAGGCCCCGCTATGCAATGCACTATCAAACGAAGTCAGTGTGTATTCAGGCTTGTCTGTAATCGCTATGGTATCACCATAATCCAATATCCAGTAAAACAGAAGACTATCCTCCCCGACCCGATAAGGAAACGAAAAATGAAAATCGGCTCCCTCGGCGACCCGATGGCTGGACGGAACGCCGAACGTCTTCGATTTTAACACATTTGTGTAGACAAAAGGCCCCACAGGATAAGGATAATTAAATGAATGAATGTAAACATACCCTCCCGGCTCCGCATCCGCGAAGCTATAGCGATTCCCACTCAATACATTGGACTGAGGATTTCTTAGGTAAAATATTGATTCACTCCAATCATCATGACTATAATCTCGGTAAAACGGAATAGTATGCAGCGCCGGAATATGGCCATACAGCTCATTGTCTGATAGTATCAGAGCTTTAAGTGAATCCAATTGTACCAATTCATCTGGTAGTTCTCCCTCAAGATTGTTGTGGCGCAAAGCCAGCGCCTCGACCCGACCTGTACCTGATTGCAGCCTTACCCCATACCAGCTCTCCAGAGTTCCCTGAAGCCAGTTGTCTTTTCTGTACCAATGATCGCCACCGGTAGATTCGTAGAGCCTTACCAGCGCCAATGAGTCGCTTTGACGGTTATGTTGCGCCAGCAAACCGGTTAGCGGCAATAAGAATCCAAATAGTATCGTCAATCTGAGCGCCCTCTTCATACCAGTTATTTTTAGTGTAATAAAAATTCAATAAATCGCACAGGTAAATACGATAAGAAATTTAAAAGTAACCTCTTATCTAAACACAAAATCCGGACAAAGTCCGGATTTTGTGTCATAAAAATAACTAAAAAATACGATAGTATTACAATACGATAAAGGTATAGTTAAACACACCGGAACATGTTCCATTTCCGGACACATTCAACTTCAATACATACGTGCCCGGCGTTAACCCGCCAATCCAGTTTTCCCAATACGGATAGTATGTACTTACGTTCCGGTCGCCATATGTCTGCACTGTCACGCTTGTAGCCACATTGACAATCTGGGCCGATACCGTAGCAATGCTTCCATCAGCGAGCGAAGTCATGTCAAGCATGATTTTGGCATACGCGCCTCCGGAAGGCATCGGATTCGTCAATTGGTTGATCATGGTACATGCTGACGAACTCTTGCCCATCACATCAAAGGTATACGCCCCGACAGAAGTGTTCAGACTAATCGTCGTCGACGCGTCCGCAGTGGCTTCATAGGTAACATACACTGTAGTACCGCTTACGCTAGTAGTAAAAGCGGAATGGCCGGAGCTCGCTGATATGATTGCCGGTGAGCAACCCGTACCCGACAGGACAAAAGCTCTTGTAACCGGGGAACTTGTCGATCCAAAATCAGTCCCTTCCGCCGCGCTTGGCGAGTTGTCGCCGTTTACAACAAGCGCCGCTCCATAGCTTAGCTCTGCCACGCATGTAGGTACAGTGCCCAGCACACCAAAGGTAAAAGGACCGTGATTGGTACTGACGGTAATAATACCCGACGCATTCGCGGTTGCTCCATACGTAACATTAATCGTGGTGCCGACATAGCTGACCGAAAACTCCGGATTGCTGCTGCTAACCCCCGTCACTGCCAGAGAAGGAGAACAGGCCGGGCCATCAAGTGCGAATGACCGCATCAATGGCGTAGTGTTCTGCCCAAAATCAGTACCTTTTACAGCGGTAGGATTGACATCGCCATTGGGTATCGTCTGCACACCATAATAGAGCGTCTTGGTACAGCCGGAAATAATTCCCAGTACGTCAAACTCGTAACTACCGCCGGTAGTCGTTACAGTGATTGTTGAAGTAGCGTTGTTGACCGTAGCATAGTAGGTAATATCAAAAGTCTCCGTTACGGGATTGAACGAAACGGAAAAATCCCGGGTATTGCTTGTTTTTACACCTCGGATGGCAAAAGTACCGCAGCCCGATTTGTTGAAACCAAATGTTCTGGTCGTAGCGGTCGCAACTTCGAAACGGGTTCCTTCCGCGTTGCTTGGCGTATCGTCCCCATAGGGCACAACAGTACTGCCATAACGCACAGTAAACGTAACCACCGGACTGATATCCAAAGGATCCAATGGGATGTAATCATTTGCAATATATCTTAGAGGAGGCCTTTGTGTTACCTGATGCGCTTTGCCGTCTCTGATAATCACCAGATTCAGATTTTCATTGGCCGCGTATCCGTTTTTCACGGTACCGCTTGTATTGCCGTATACATCCAGATCCTGATAGGATTCATACGGATCAAACGCGTGCTCTCCGGCAAGGGAGAGTCCCCCGCATGCGTTCCTATAGTAGGCCCTGATGGTATCTCCTATTTGCAGCTCCGAACATTCTACGAGTGTAGAATTGTCAAAAGAAACAGTCATAGACGAAGCAGTCATTACAACCGTTGAGTTACTCGCGCGAATCTCCAATGACTGGATGGGGTCACCCAGCACCGCTGTAATACCATGATTGTCCGTAGCGGTGATATAGTACTCCACCCCTTCACCGGTTACCATAACCGGTACGATATAAGAATCGGTAGTAGGCATCGTTCCGCTTGTATATGTATAAACATTTACCGGTTTATAGGCCGACAGAGTTCCTATTTCCCGATAATACAGCTTTACATCCTTAAACCCATTGGTAATATCCGTCACATTAAACTTAATATCAAATTCTGAGCATGTAGCTGGAGTGCCTGTTGAGGTTACTGTAATCTCCGGCGCCTCATTTGGCATAACCGCCTGATTCCAGGCAAAAAACGCCTCTTTGGTAGGCGGCGACTTCAGCTGATGGCCATCCGGATAGGTTACTACAGCGTAATAGGCGAATCCAGGATCAAGCACCATGGTATCCGGCACCGTACCGCACCATCGGCGGGCTGTATCCGGTGTGAGGGGATCCTGAGTCATGGCAATAGCGGTAAAAGCCCCTGTACTATCAATATGACGCACAAACAACTGCCCGGAGGAAGCAAATGGCCCGGTCTGGTCCTTGACGATAAAACACAGATCAACACTTTGGCTATCAGGTGTAGTCGTATTGCCTAAAACTATAGTAAGCGAATCCCGGACGATGTATTCCTTATCAGGCGCAGGCACATAGGTACCTGTCGCGAATACGGAGGGGTCGTCAAGCAATGAAATAGTAACTCCTCTTACTGTAGAATTAACTGTATCATTACTTGGACAAAACCTCAAGGTATAGGTGCCTTTTACCGCATCTACTACATCATCGAGCAGGTCCAGGATGGGTTGGGAAATATCGTAGCGCTTTCCTCCTGTCTGCACGGCCACATCCGCATAGGTGGCGTCGTAGTCTGTAGTAGAGGGGATCCAGGCGAAAACGATCGCATTTTGCGCTTTAAGACTGGCAATGATTTGCTGCTTGGAGGTAGGTCCCATATTGCTGGGGTCCGTGGTGTTCTCATCCGTTACCAGAATAAAGATTTTCTGGGCGGACGCTCTGAAATTGGCTGTCAAGGCCAGATTAAGCGCTTCATAACCTCGCTCCTGCCAGCCATCCACAACGTTTCTGTTCTGAATCTCTCCGATATAATATGGATACTCTTTGGTAAAGTTATCAGAGGGAAGCCCCTGAAGCCCCGGAAGAAGCTCCAGTTTTTCGATGGGCGGACCTGCCTGGCCAAAACGCAGCATACCAAAGGCGATATCTCTGCTATCGGGCTGGCCGGGCGGATTGATCGCGTTTACAAAATTGGTGATATTGTTTTTTACCTGATTGATTTTCGGCATCATACTGCCGCTATTGTCAATCAAAAAGATAATATCGAGAGGCCTCACTACATCTTCCGGCCCGTACAGCCCGATAGGGCAAACGCCTAAATCCGCTACAGGAGTAGATCCTGTAATGAAGGTATAAAGATCCAGATCGCTGATCGTCAATGGAGTAGTTGCCTGGTTACCGTCTTCCAGATATTCAAAGTCTACGTATACGTAATCCGGGAAATTGGAAGTATTTATACCGGTGATTTTCAACTCCTTGACGGGAGTACTAGCCCCCGGCCCTCCGGAGCTTCCCCGAATCCCCTTATCAATACGCAGGGAGTATACATTCCACCCGGTACCTTCAAAAGAATCATCGGAGATGAAACTTAAACCGAGCAGGACGCTTTGACCCGCGAACCCGGAGATATTGACAGACACCACGCGGCGTCCCGATTGTCCGCTCACCTCATATACCGACTGCCAAGTCGCTCCGTTGTCATTAGAGATCAACAGATTTCCTTTGTCATAGTCGGACTCGAGTGAAAACTCATCGCTCACTGTAAGCAAAAGTCTTTCACCGGCTGACAGCGATGGCAAGGTCAGGGAATTGCTTACCGCACTCATTACGGAATTGCCTGAATAACTGCCCGTGGTAATACCAGTCTGCTTTGACAAACGGGTAAACCCGTCCAGTTCCCAACTGTTGAAGTTAGCACTTTCATACACTCCGGTCGCGTTTTTCAAACCAGGTTGCGGTAGCTGGGCTACTGTCCTGATCTGACCTTTTTCCGGCAGGTCATTTACATTCTCTTGTGCCTTGACAGGATTCAATCCGGTCAAGAGCATTCCTACGGCCATTAAATAAAAGCCACAAAAATAATTTCGAAACATTAAAAATTAGAATTAAAAAAATTAATAAAAATTAAATTACTGCTGATGCTTCTGAAGCACCGTAGCAAAAGCTGAAACAAAAAGATCAGTCCGGATATTTACATAAATAATTATACATAAAACCCGTAGTTAATAAAAAATTCTTATTTTTTCACACCATAGGCAAACGATTTACAGGTTATTACTGTCGACAAACATATAACGCAATCCTATGTAAATCAATAATAAAATAATAAAATCCATTATTTTATTAATAAAAAACAATTACTTACCAATAAAATCACATAACACAAACAAATATAATTAACAACCCATAGCAATGAAAATTGCAGCCACCACTACAAGTTTTTTTTATTATCTCTACCGGTCTTTAAAAATAAGTCCAACCGGAAAGTCATTTCCTCTGGAAAAGGTATAAGGATATTGAGGCCTGCCTTTCAGTCGCATATTCAGCTCAGGCATGATCTCATCAACAAACGATTTCATCTCGTATACGGTAACTTTACCATCTTTAGGCGCACCATCCGCCTCTCCTTTAAGCGCCTCCAGCAGTACATAGGTAAACAATCCGTGTCCAAGCTCTGTATACTCGGAGGCGTATTGCTCACTTCCTGCAGCAGACAGCACATGAATACCGGCACTACGGGACAATTGGGCAATTGCTTTTTCTTCCAGCGCTCCCCGCTGTGCCAGTACATCTACCGATCCTCCGGACTGACAGGCATCTATAAAAACTATTTGTTTTAACGCTTTTAACTTCGTGAGCTTTTGCTGCACCTCATCCGCACTTAAAGCACTTTTTTTCAGCAAATCTGCATCATACAGTTTTGTTGCTTCATAAGGAATAAAGTAGAAAAGCTCATCACTCATGCTCCCATGTCCGGCAAAATATATGATAAACATGTCATTGATAGCGGATTCAGATATAATCGTATCCAGGACACCAAGGATATTCTCTTTGGTTGCTTCTGCATCAAACAGAGCGTAGTATTTCAATTCAGAGAACATGCCCTTCGCCTGTAAGCGGATCCTGTCGGCAAACGCTGAGGCATCCGCACGGGCATAATTCAGATTCAGCTTCGGGTTTTTATACTCATTAATACCTATTGTCAGCAAATAGCAGGCAGCTCCCGGTAGATGATTACCTGATACAATTTCCGTTTCGGCCGGCACTGACTCCAGCTTATCCTTATTAAGCACTTTCACCATAAAGTGATTGCGTCCCGATACTACACCTGTTGTATACGAATACACTACTGCATCGCCTCCGGACCTCTCTGCTTTATAATCTTTTATCTCTGCCGGAAGTCTTTTACCATTATGAAAAAGCTGGATTTCATCCACATTTTTCGGATCAGTGATCTTAATATACAGGGTTGCGTGAAGCTCATTCTCTGAAAGCACTCCGGCTATCTTCACCTCTGAGATGGGTGAAGAATCGAGCATACCATGCAAGCTTTTATTTTTCCGGCCGGTATTGCCGGAAAATGTTTTGCTCATCAGTTCCGGAGTATAAAACTCATGAAAAAACTGATCCAGCATATAGGCTTTGTTGCCTTTGACGTAATGCACATATTTTTTTGCGCCATCGGTAGCATAAAAATATCCTTCCGGATTACGTGCTACCCAGTTGGCCTTATCGATGATTATATGTTCCAGAATTTCCTTACCGGTGCTGAGATCCCAGAACTTGGTAACTCCATCCAGATCACCGGATATCAGCATCGTCCCCTTTTGATTGATATTGAGCGAACTGACCGGAGCCTGATGCCCGGACAGCTTCTGCCGGACTGTATTGCTCTGCTGATCCCACAGGTATATGATGCGATCATCCCCGGCGGTATATAGCTTTCCCTGATGTAAAAGCCCGGCACGTACAGCTCCGGAAGGATGTTTATAGCGTTTTCTGATCAGGCCGTCATGGATATTCCAGACTATAGCATACCCGTCGTCGGAAAAACTAATAAACTCATGCTCATTGTCATTCAGCAGCAGATCATTTACGTTCTGTGTATGTCCTGCATAGCTTTTTACCAGCTCACCGGTCTGGACTTCATACAGTTCAAGTTTTTTGTCCAGACGCGCTACTAACAGATACAAGTCATTGCTGGTAAAGGTGACGGCATAAGCAGAAGCATTATTCCAGTATATTCCGGAAAGCTTCCGGCCAGATTCCACATCCCAGACTAATACCTGTCCATCCCAGGAACTTGAAACCAGCTTTGTCTGATCATGACTCCAGCGGACATCGAATACAGGCGATCGATGCCCTTTCAGGATTTTTAACAGCTTACCAGTCTTTTTCTGCCAGATAATCACATGACCTTCTCCACCACCTGTAGCCAGCAAAGTCTGGTCCGGTGACAGGTCAAAGCTAATCACTGCTTTTTCATGTCCGATAAACTCCACTACCGGCTTGCCGCTACTGACTTCCCACATCCGGACTACTGTCCCTAGCTTCCCTTTGAGCAGATACGCATCATCGGAAGTAAGCAATTGTTTGTTTTTATTATGAATATATCGGGCAATATACGATTCCCAGTAATTATTCGGATCATATAGGATGCCTCCATTATCCTGATCCTGCAGCAGGCCCTGGAAGTATGCTCTGGTTTGCCAGCCGGAAATCTCAATCAGCCGGGCATTATTGTCATTGGTTGCAATAATAACGGATGCAGCGTCTTTAGTAAAGACTGCATCATTGATCACCAGTGATGCCTCAGGCAAGAAACGTCCGGATTCCTTTTTAGCAACAAGGTCATAAATGATCAGCTCCTTTTTTAAAGCCACGAGCAAACGGGAACCATCCGCACTATAATTAAGCGCGCGAATATCCTCCATGATGCCTCCGAGCGTATCCGTTGATTTTCCGGTATCAAGACTTATCAGCTCCAGATTACCTTTGTCAGAAAGCTTCGCCAGCTGTTTATTGTCCGGATGGAAAGCTACCAGTGTCGGACAGCCTCCGCACCATCCTTCAGCTGGCTTGATGCGATAAGTCTGGCTTCTTTTTTTTACGTTGTATATTCCGGCAGTCCGGTTGTCTTCTCCGATAGCCAGCCACTCTCCATCGTTGCTCCATGATAATGATATTCCATACCCTGTACCTTTATCCGGATTCACATCGAGGGCAAAAAGAGTATCCGCCGTAGCTACAGAATAGACTACAGCCTTGTCATCATATCCGCCTGCTGCAAGATATTTCCCATCAGGCGAAAATGATACGGCCGTCATATACTCCCTGCTCTCCGGACTCGTCCATTTCAGCTCTCCTGACACAATATCCCAGAGTCTCACTGTCAAATCTGCCGATGAAGAAGCAAGAAGTTTTCCGTTGCTACTGACAGAAAGATTATTTACTGTATGCTGATGACCGAACAATGTCCGCACTTCCATACCTGTCTCTACCTCCCATATTTTTATACTCTTATCCCTGCTTCCGGTATACAGATAGTTGCCGTCACTGCTCAAGGCAAGTGACTTTACTACAGCGCTATGTCCCTTCTGAAGATAAGCAGTCAGCGATTGCCCAAGCGAGAAGTCCGGGAAAATATTCAGGCACATAGTCAGAAAGAAGACCGATAGAATGATTCTCATACAATGAAATTTGGAGAATCAATATCGCCTGCCTTTCTGGCAAAGTCAATGAAAAAAAGAATTACCTACTTAATCCAACTCATATACCGCCTCTTTTTGCGGTATCTCTATGCGGTCATACCCTTTTCCTGATAGCTTGTCCGCAAAATCTGTCATACTCTGCTCTTCTCCATGAACGAGAAAAATCGTTTGTATCTCTTCCGGTTTCTGGCTTTCGACAAATCGGAGCAGGTCATTCTGATCTCCATGACCGCTGAATACATCGGTGTATATAATATTGGCATTTACCGGAATATTATGTCCTTTGATGGTAATGGTTTTTTCCCCTGTAAATAACGAATGTCCGATAGTACCCTCAGCACAATGTCCCACCAGCAGAATGCTGCAATATTGATTACTCAGGTTTTTGCGTATATGCTCCTGAATCCTGCCGCCGCGGATCATACCAGATGATGACAGTATGATACAGGGTTCCATATAGCTCGAAATCGCCTTGCTTCCGCGATTTCCGCTAACAGTGATAAGATTATCAAAATCAAACAGAGAGGAGTTGCTGTGATAAAACTCTCTGGCTTCATCATTGAGAAGCGAAAAATAATTCTGATAGATTTCTGTACAGGCACCTGCCATCGGGCTATCTGCAAACACTTTTACGGGCGGTAATCTTCCTTCCCTTGCCAGCTTGTTAAGTGTAAACAGCAAAGCCTGTGTACGGCCTACACTAAAAGAGGGGATAATCATTCTCCCCGGAATATCAACACAGGCTTTATTAATCAGTTCAAAAAGTATTTCTTCCGGGTTGGCGGATTCCTGATGTATACGATTGCCATATGTTGTTTCACATATCAGATAATCTACCTGGGGCATTTTTTCCGGATCCTGCAGGAGAGGATAATTCATCCGGCCTACGTCGCCGGAAAACCCGATTTTTATCCACTTATCTCCGGACAATACTTCTATGAGAATGTGAGCAGCGCCAAGCAGATGTCCGGCCGGAATAAATGTAACGGCTATATCACTGCGTATTTCAAAGCGTTTATTAAACGCCAGTGTTACAAAACGGTCTTCTGCTTCTTCCAGGTATTTATCAAGTAATTCTTCATCAGAAACTTTGCGTATACCGTATTTTTTTCTTCGCAACCGTCTTTTTACATTCTTGCTTTGTATGGCTACAGAATCACTAAGGATTAACCGGGTAAGATCAAATGTAGCAGGAGTACACAGAATCTGGCCATCGTATCCGGCCTGATACAGATTGGGAATTTTTCCGGAGTGATCCAGATGCGCGTGTGTCAGCAGCATCAGATCAATAGACGCCGGATCAAAAGGGAAAAGAGTACTGGCCTGATTATTTTCAAAATCGATACCACAGTCAATAAGTATTTTATAATTATCCTGAAGTTCCAACAGGAACATGCTTCCGGTAACCTGCCGGGCAGCACCATAAAAAGTCAGTCTCATTTTCTCAATCCTCAAAACACATTCTTATCAGAATAGTTTTTTAATAAAGTAAGAAAAAATTTAATAAAATCACGAATTATCGCTAAAAACTAAACAAAAAAACCGGGATTGTTTTCCCGGCTTTTACAAGTCAAAAACTTATTATTTGCAGCCTAACGAGATTCTTCCGTCCCCTTCTCCTTTCGCGATTTTTTATGAATATTTCTGGAAGCCGGTCTGAAGAATCCACGTATTGTATCAAGTGTTCTTGTCGGAGCTTTGAGCTCTCGTATCGTATGATCACTGGATGAAAAAAGGATTCCGGTATATTGCACTGAATCCTCCGAGGCCAGAAACAGATAATCTTCAGCCAGCTCTTCCGCACTATGCTTCCAGTTCATATTCATTGTCTCCGAAAAGCGAACATCCCTGTTACGGACATTACTCAGCCAGGAAATATCCAGAGGTCCGTTAAAAACACAATTTACACGAACTCCGAATTTTGCCTGTTCGGTGGCAAGGCCTCTGGAAAATGCATGAACAAACCCTTTTGTAGCTCCATAAGGAACATTTCCGGGCATACCATCTACTCCGGTTTCGGATCCGGTGAAAACGATAACACCACTGGTTTTTTGTAGTTCCGGAAGAACAAAACGGGTCATCATAAAAACGGTCTGAACATTATGGCGCATCATAAAATAGAATGCATCCGTAGGATATATATCCATTTCCTCAATTCCCGGGAATACTCCCGAAGCACTAATAAAGATATCAACTTTGCCCCATGTATTAACAGCTCTTGTCACACACTCTCTGGCTTTTATCTCAGAAGATAAATCCGCCCTGAACGGAATAGCCTCCCCACCTTTTTCTATGATATGCTTTACGACATCATCTGCCGGATCATCCGGAAAGCCTGCCACCATTACTTTAGCTCCTTCCGCGGCAAACCTCTTACTTATGGCTGCTCCCGTACCGATGCTTCCACCAGCGACAATGGCGACTTTGTTTTCCAATTTACCCATACCTCACTATGTCAACCTCTCTATCTTTTAAATTAAATCCGCAGACTTTTTGTTATCCGAAGAGAATCAAATCTCAGAAAGATGCCGATGATGCATATTCGCTGAAAACCGGATCAACCACTATCATCCACCCGTAGCCTGTCTGCCATACAGTAACAAGACACGAAGAAACGCGCTGATCAGCATGTCCTGATACCATGTCTGTTTAATCCGGCTATTTCCTGAATACGATCCGATTCCAGAATCAGGGCTTTGTCAGGGCCTGATACAGCGCTGATCATTGCTCTTGCAACATCCGTAGCATCAATTCCCCTGTATTTGCTCAAAGGCCCGATAAACAGCCAGCCAAAAACTTTCATAAAGAGAATGGCCGCCTTTTCTCCGAACCTGAATTCACCGCGTTTACCCATAAGTAGTGAGGGGCGAAAAATAACAAGGTTTCCCTGAAAAACTTCCCGTACTTCTTTTTCCATTTCTCCCTTGGTTCTTAAATAAAATGAAGAGGAACGAGCATCTGCACCAATAGATGAAATCACCGCCAGCCGGTCAACATTCATTTCTTGCGCCAACGTGGCGATCATTGCCGGGATCTCAAAATCGATATGCCTGAAAGCAGCTTTGGTTCCTGCCTTTTTAATAGTAGTTCCGATACAGCAAAAATACTCCGATGCCTGTAACTGACTGCTAATTGTATCCAGCCGTGTAAAGTCTGAAAGCTGTATCTGTTCCAGTTTTGGATTTTCTATGGTAAGACGATGACGAACTACGAGAGTTACTTTTTGGTAATCGGAGTCTTTCAGCAACAATTTTACCAGCTGACTGCCTACCAGACCGGTAGCCCCAAAAACCACTGCTGTTTTTCTCAAATGCTGATCTTTCATTTGGTCTGGATAAATAAAGTCACACAAAGATAGTATGTATGCAACATAAGCTCTGTATATGAAAAATGTTATTTCAGAAAAAATGATTTATCAGAACCGGCGCACAGTACAGCGCTATTTCTCCTCGACATATCAATTACAGAAACTCAAAATTATTCATGCTCATTTACAGGGATTTTATCAGAATCCTTATTTTTGCCTACTTTGATCCGTCTTTTTTTGTAAAAAATAATTCAGAAAATTAACGGATAAAAACCTTTCCCGGCTCAATTTAATTATTCATAGTTTTAAGATGATAAACGTACACCGCAACAATCTTCTAACTTAAAAGCCAAATAAAAATTGATGAATCAAGTAAAAATCACCCCGGTCGACAAGTGGATAATTGACCCGGTTACCCGCTTCATAAGTAATTCAGCAACCGGAGGCATTGTATTGATATTATCCGCTGCTGTTGCCATTTTCATGGCCAATTCACCATGGTCCGACTGGTTTCATGATATTTGGGAATATAAAATTTCGTTTGGTCTTGATGATAATCTGTCACTGAACAAATCGCTGCATCACTGGATTAATGACGGCCTGATGGCAATTTTCTTTTTCGTTATTGGTCTTGAGCTCAAGCGGGAAATTGTAGGCGGAGAGCTTTCTCAGCCGAAAAATGCGGTACTCCCCTTGTGTGCAGGTATCGGAGGAATGATCTTTCCGGCCTTAATTTATACCTTCTTCAATGCCGGAGAAGAAACAATGAATGGCTGGGGAATTCCGATGGCTACCGATCTTGCATTTGCTCTTGGTATACTATATCTCCTGGGTGACAGAATCCCGCCCACCCTTAAAATATTTCTGACAGCCTTTGCCATTGTGGATGATATCGGTTCGGTGCTTGTTATCGCTATATTTTATACATCCGAGATATCACTTGGCAATCTTGGAATTGGCTTTTCATTTTTACTGCTTCTGATCGCCTCCAACCTTCTTGGAGTCCGTAATACATTCTACTATGGTCTGATAGGTATTGGTGGTGTCTGGCTGTTCTTTCTTCTCTCAGGCGTTCACGCCACCATTGCCGCCATTCTTGCAGCGTTTACCATCCCGGCTACTACCAAAATCAATGAAGCTCACTTTATAGATCGCATGCACAAGTATCTGGAGAAATTCAAAAAGGCAGATCCCAATTTCAAAGCGCCAACACTTACCCCCGAGCAGCTGCATATCATCGATGATATGGAAGCGCTGACTAAAAAAGCGTTGCCGCCGTTACAAAAACTGGAACACGATATGCACCCTCTGGTTGCTTTTATAGTGATGCCTATCTTCGCACTTGCCAATGCCGGAGTTACCTTTGACAATAACGTGCTGGACAATGCGACAAGTCCCGTAGCTATGGGTGTAGCGTTAGGATTGCTGATCGGTAAAATGATAGGAATTTTCGGAGTTTCAAGTCTGTTGATCCGGTTTGGCATTGCCCCTATGCCTAATAAAGTTACGTACAAACAGTTGCTCGGCCTGGGTCTCATTTCCGCAATAGGATTCACCATGTCCTTGTTTATAAACGAACTGGCATTTACACCGATTGCAGGGAACGGGCCTTTGTATATTGATCAGGCCAAAATCGGTATTATCATTGCATCGCTTATTGGTGGCTTTTCCGGTTTCTTTCTGCTGAAATCGATAAATACACCTGAAAACAGCTAGAAAACGAAAAGGGCTTCTGACGCAAAACGCCGGAAGCCCTCTTTTTTGTGACAATCAGATCGACTCTTCAGTCAACATTATTTTTTCACAACTTCCTGTACCCATTGGCGGGCATTGACAAAAGCCTCAAGCCACGGAGTACAATCATCCCCTTTTCGGTTTTCCGGATAGAATCCGCACTGCCACGGAAATACACTTCGCTCCAGATGCGGCATAATAGCCAGATGTCTTCCGTTGTCTGATACAATACCTGCAGCATCAAAATTGCTTCCGTTCGGATTACCGGGATAGCCGCTGTAACTATATTTCATTGCAATGGAATAGTCCGATTCCTGTTTCGGGAAAACAAACTTCCCTTCACCGTGCGCTATCCAGACGCCAAGTTTACTTCCGGCCAGAGACTTCAGCATTACTGAGTTATTTTCGGGTATTTCGACCTGAAGAAAAGAAGACTCGAATTTGCCGGAATCATTATGCGCCATTTTAGGTCTGCGGCTGTCTTCGCGATAAATCAGCCCCAGCTCAACCATCAGCTGACAACCGTTGCATACTCCAAGGCTTAGTGTATCAGGACGGGCATAGAAGTTTTCAAGCGCTTTTCTGGCTTTTTCATTGAAAAGAAATGCTCCGGCCCAGCCTTTGGCTGATCCAAGTACATCTGAATTGGAAAACCCTCCTACAAAAACTATGAAATTGACATCCTCCAAGGTTTCTCTTCCGGAAATAAGGTCCGTCATGTGTACATCCTTGACATCAAAACCAGCCAGATACATACAATAGGCCATTTCCCTGTCGCCGTTTACACCTTTCTCACGAATGATAGCCGCCTTGACACCAGACTTTTCTTTCCTTTCAGGCAGCACTCCGTATTGAGCAAACTTTCCGGTAAAATGCCCGGGCAGAACAGGACGTATCGGCTGCTGCTTATAGTTTTTATACCGTTCTTCGGCAAGACGTGCCGTAGACTGATTTTTGTCAAGCAGGTAGGATGTTTTATACCATACATCCCGAAGCATATCAATATTCAGATGAATAGTTTCCTCCCCATGATTCAGTGCAAAAGAACGATCATTTAACACATTCCCCAGAATGAAGGAGGCAACCCCCTGCTTCTCCAGGAATGCCTGCACTTCCGCGGCATCTTTTACCTGAAGAACCAGAGCCGGGTTTTCCGCAAAAAGTATCTTTATAATATCTTCTTCACCGAAAGGCTGCAAATCAACAAAGAGTCCTGCCTTCTCAGATGCAAAACACATTTCCAGCAGGCAGGTTACAAGCCCCCCTGAGGAAACATCATGCCCGGATAGTACTTCACCCTGTCTGATAAGTTCCTGCACAGCGTCAAACGCCTTTGCAAAGCTTTTTGCATCTCCTACATCCGGTGTAGTCCCTCCAAGGCTGTTTACTGCCTGTCCGAAGGAAGAGCCTCCCAGAGCCTGAGCCACAAAAGAAAAATCTATCCAAAGCAACTCTGTTCCTGATTCCGGAACCAAAGCCGTTGAAACAACTTTCCGAACATCCGAAACTTCACCTCCGGCTGTTATAATTACCGTACCGGGAGCATATACCTTATCTCCGTCCTTGTATTTCTGAACCATAGACAGAGAATCCTTCCCTGTAGGAATATTAATTCCCAGCTCAATGGCAAAATCCGATACCGCCTTTACCGCATTATAGATTCGGGCATCTTCTCCCTCATTCTTACAAGGCCACATCCAGTTTGCACTCAGGGATACGCTCTTCAGACCATCCTTCAGAGGAGCAAAAACAATATTGGTCAGCGACTCCGCAATAGCAAGTCTGGCTCCCGCCTTTTCATCAATCAGGGAAGGTACCGGAGCATGACCAATTGCTGTTGCAAGTCCTGATTTGCCCAGATAATCCAGCGCCATAACTCCCACATTATTGAGCGGAAGCTGAATTTCTCCACACGTCTGCTGCTTGGCTACTTTACCGGTCACAGACCGGTCTGCTTTATTGGTCAGCCAGTCTTTGCAGGCTACTGCTTCCAGCTGCAATACCCGCTGTATATATTCGCTCAGACGTGTCTGATCATACGTCAGCGCACCAAAGGATTGCTTAACTGTCTTATCCTCCATGATTGTCTTGGGCGGATTCCCGAACATATCGCTCAGCGACCAGTCAATAGGCTTCTCACCTGTTCTCGCATCTTCGAATGTAAAACGCATATCACCCGTAGTCTCTCCTACCACATACATTGGCGCGCGCTCACGCTCAGCTACTGCTTTTAACAGGTCAATATCTTTCTCCTTAATGACCAGCCCCATCCGCTCCTGCGACTCATTCCCTACAATCTCTCTTGCAGAAAGCGTCGGGTCTCCTACCGGAAGCTTGTCAAGGGCTATTTTACCTCCGGTTTCTTCTACAAGTTCCGAAAGGCAATTTAAATGCCCGCCTGCCCCATGATCATGAATAGACACTATAGGATTATCGCCTGTTTCGGACAATGCCCTGATCGCATTGTATACCCTTTTCTGCATTTCAGGATTGGACCGCTGAATAGCATTCAGCTCAATAGCATTGCTGTATTTGCCGGTCTCAACCGATGATACCGCACCGCCACCCATACCAATACGATAGTTATCACCTCCCATTACCACCACTTTGTCACCTTTCTCAGGATGACCTTTCAGCGCATCTTTTTCAATACCGTATCCGATTCCCCCGGCCATCATGATGACCTTATCAAATCCGTACTTTCTGTTATTTTCAAAGTGCTCGAAGGTAAGAACTGACCCGGTGATAAGAGGCTGCCCGAATTTGTTTCCGAAATCAGAAGCCCCGTTGGATGCCTTGATCAGCAAATCCATAGGAGTCTGGTACAACCATGGTCTCGGAGTAGTCGCTTCTTCCCAGGGACGACCATTTTCAAGGCGGGAATAAGGAGTCATATAAACAGCTGTTCCGGCCAGCGGCATGGAGCCTTTACCTCCGGCAATTCTGTCTCTGATTTCCCCTCCTGACCCTGTAGCTGCTCCGTTGAAAGGCTCGACAGTAGTAGGAAAATTATGTGTTTCCGCCTTTATCGAAAGAACCGATTCTATTTTTCTGGTCACAAACTCATCCGCTATGTCTTGTCTGGCCGGAGCAAACTGCTCGATAACAGGCCCTTTAAGAAAGGCAACATTGTCTTTATAAGCCGATATGACCGTATTGGGATTTGTTTCAGTTGTCTTTCGGATCAGCTTAAACAGAGATGATTCTTTTTCTTCTCCATCGATAATAAAACGTCCGTTAAAGATCTTGTGACGGCAATGTTCGGAGTTGACCTGAGAAAACCCAAAGACTTCACTATCGGTAAGCTTTCGTCCGATTTTTTCCGATACACTGTTCAGATAGCTTACTTCGTCTTCACTCAGCGCCAGCCCTTCTTTTTCATTATATTGCTGAATATTGTCTATATACCGGACAGGTTCCGGAGTAAGCCTGATTGTAAATATCTCCTGATCCAGACCATTGTATACGACTTCCAGCATTTTATCGTGCGCAGATTCTTTGCCGGCGACCTGTCTGAATTCTTCCAGGCGTTCAATCCCCACCATTCCCATATTCTGGGTAATCTCAACTGCATTCGTGCTCCAGGGAGTCACCATCTCTTTTCTTGGACCAACAAAGAAACCATCGAGTTTCTCCTCCTTAAGAATAGCAGCATTCAGCAACCATTCCATTTTTTTCATGTCTGCGTCTGAAAAACGGGATTTTGTCTGAATCGCAAAACAGCGTTCAGCATTGCGAGCAAATAAGATCATTACTTAATGATAATCGTTGAAGATTCTGCAAAATTAGAAAATAAGTCTGAAAGCGACTTTAATATCCGATAGAAAAAGAGTGAATAATTATTACTCACTCCATAGACAGTGCTTACATATAAGAAGAATAGAGGAAGTACGATAAAAGTTCTATTTTCTTCCTTTCTTTTTGAAATAGTTTTTAACAGGATCCGCTTCTACTTTCTGTCCGGCTTCCACTTTGGTTCCATTAACAATAATCTGATTGTTTTTCTCATCCCATTCATTGAGCACATAGGGCTCTTTGTCCTGATAGGAATCTTCCGGATACTGCACCTCCCTCTGCCTTTTCTCCTTGTCCGGAAAATATTCCACCCATAACCCTACTTTTTTTCCCCGATCATATGTTCCCTTCACAAAAAGCATCCCGTTTTCCTGAAACATATAATAAGTGCCATTCAGCCTTCCGTTCTCATAAGGCCAGACTTCCTTTACTTTTTTCCGGGCAGCGTCATAATAGACCACTCTTGTCTCTCTCAGCCAGCCTTTATAATATTTCTTTTTATCCAGCAGAACATTGTAAGCCACTTCTTCGCCATTCACCTCCTCTTTTTTTTCGGGAGCGTAGGTTTCCCAGCGCCCGTGCCTGGTTCCTATATAAAAGATACCCTGCTCCATGACATTTCCTCCGATTGTCCGCACATAGGGACCGTGAAGGATCTTGTGAAACCTTGGATCAAATTTCTCTTTTTTGGCAATCTCAATGACCTGGCCCTCTCTAATATCCCATACATACACTGTCGGGACATAAAAATCCGGATCTTCCGGTCTTTTCAGGTAATAAAACTGCTCAAGCTGCTGCTTCTTACCTGAGCCTTTCTTTGTAAAAGATTTCCGGCATTTTTTTCCGTAAAAAACTTTCTTGGGAACTTTCTTCTTCTTTTTCGGCTCTTCTTCCTCCAGCACGGCATGTACATCAATATCAGGCAGGGTATCTGAAAGAAAAATGGGTTCTCCTACAGGAGGAGGATTATCAACCTGGGCAAAACCAATACCAGCTGTCAGTATAAAGGACAAAACAAAGAATACGGAAACCCTTACCATAACCATTTTTTCGACATTTATCTCTTCCTCTTTCTGTTCATTTAGGACAATGTAAATCTCAACTGTATGCCAAAGGCGGTAGTCGTCCGCTTAAACGAGTTGGATACCTTCGGATCATTGATCGTCCGCTCAAAATAAAGAGTCAGATTTAAACGCTGATTTACAAGATAACTTATCGTTGGTTTAAAATTCAGACTCATTGCTCCTTCTGTGGTGATACTGCCTTCTTCCAGACGTCGCTGTACTGTTTTCCGGTCCCTGATAGCAAAATCAACCCGGAAGCGAACTTCATTTCTGAGAATTGTATAAGGATTACCACCTGTTGCAATCGGCAACTTTATCCCTGCCTTAGCATAGCCAAGTCCGACAACAATACCATTGCTGTTAATCTCCTGAATCTGTGAATTGGACATGCTCAGTGTCATCGTCCGGTCCCTGACATACTCCAGACGTCCTTCCAGTTTTGTTTTTGTCCGGAAGTTTACACCTATTAACGGAGAAAACTTCTCCGATATTACAACATTGTCGATCACATAGGGAGAGACATACCGCCCTTCACGCAAAATAAGATCATCAGGATTTACAGATTCCATATACTTGCTTGACGAGCTGATTATATCAGGATTATTACTGTACTCCAGAGAGGATGTAAGCGATCCGACCACAAAAGAACTTTGATAGGCATGACTGAAAGAAAGCAGGCTAAACCATTTCGAAACTTTCTTCATACGGGTAAGGCCATTATAATCAATCCGCCAGTTCGGCAACGGTATGGATGGGAATGATGACAGACTTACCTTATTTACATCTTTTCCGCTATACGCAGCAATAAATGCCGGCACCATTACTTCATGAGAATTCTGCGCATATCTGCTTCCATCCGGCCGCCTTCGTTGTATTGCCGTAAGATTACTGATAAAACGGTCAAAAGTCTCTGATGCGTTGGGATTATCCCGGTTGCCACCACCATCAAAAGCAGTTTTGATAGCTATAAATGATACTGTATAACTTCCTCTGATCCCGGCAGCATCCGAAAACCAGTCTGATCCGGTTCCCATTGAGTCCGGCCTGTATCGATATATCTCATCGTATATGCTGGTCTTATTGCGCATCATGTCAACCTGAATCCGAAGATCTCTTACAGGCTCTAGGGATGTACGGACATTGATATTTTCGCTGACCGACTGCATGTATGGTGTGTTGAGCGAAGAGCTTGTTGAGTAACTGCTGTCATCCCTGAGCATCCTGAGTATATTAGGATCCTGGGCTCCAAACACAAATGGCAGCATATTAAACTGCCCATGCTGTATTCCCAGATAATCAACATCTGATAAATACCCTCCAAAGCTTGTTCCTCTTGACAAAGTATATGTTCCGTTTATCACCTTAAGACTCATTAGTCCTTTGGCAACCTGCTTCATCCCCTTGTATTCTCTTTTTACTTTTTCGGTACTATCTTTATCGTTTTTCTGCTGAGGTGCTTTTGCCTGCGGCCCGAAGCCGGGTCGGGTCGGAGCCGGTCGTTCATTGAGAATCTTTTTCAGGGCCGGCACTTTACCATATAGCTTATCAAGATTAACTCTCCCGTTGACACTAATGTCCTGCTTGTTGGTGACCAGGTTACCCAGCGTATCCTGCAAATCCAGCGCCCCCGCAGTCCAGGTATATCCGGAGGCATAACGGGTATCGGCACCCAGCCAGTCTGTTATCGGAAACTTATCCAGGGGAACTTTGTAATTCAGAGAAGCCGCCTGATTATAGTTTTTCTTCCGGCCCAGACCCTGTATCTCTTCCCATAGCTTCTGATTATACACCCTGGACCCGGGAGTAAGAGAATCGTCCGGCTCGTCTATTACAGTATAGGTATTGGCGCTGAAGTCCGCTGTAAGGTTTTTGGTAAAGTTCCAGTTAAGCCCATATATCCGGTTGTGTGTAAACGATTTTGAAAAAATGGGGTCCTGAAGAATATCATACATAGGATTGCCGGCATAGTATACCGTTTTTGTAAGACGCCTGTCGAAATCAGACCGGAAGGTAACTGTACTCGGCAAAGGGGTAAAATTAAAGTCTTTAATTGCTTTAAAATACTTTGACTTGACTTTCACACTTTTAAAAGGTTCGATCGATTTGGCATTGGTATTGTAGGTATACCCCAGAGCTGCTTTCCATGTTTTCAGATCGTATTCATGGAGATTGGCATTCGTTCGTGTCTGATGAGTCATCCCAAAGCTGAGGCTGAGGTTTTCAATATCATAAAAATGATTCTTCGCTTCGGGGTTGGTTTTTACCTTTCGTACATTTGTAAAGTTCCATCCGTTGGTGGTTGTTTCATCGACTACCTTTGCCCTGTAGGAGTCTCTGAGCTCGTCCGGCTTGGACGCAATAGACTCTCTCAACCGCACATCCGGGTCCAGAGGATCATAAACCGGCATAATGATCTTCTTGTCATGGGCTACATAAAAAGGAAGCTTTATGCCCAGATTGCCCGGAATGAACTTATCTGCCGCAATATTGGAAGCTATTCCGTATTGCAGAGTATTTTCGGTCGAACGCTGTGAGACTTTTTGCTCCAGTGACCCAAAGCCTGCTCCGATATAGCGTACCGATGAACTGACCGTAGCAACATCGGCCAGCTGAATATTCATATTGGCCGTAGCTGCATACCCTGCCGCTTCGACAAAGTCTGATACCTGAAGCTCATTGGCCCAGATACAGGTTTCAACGCCTCTGCTCACTGCGCCACCTCTCGGATTTCGTAAGCCGATCATCAGAGTCTGTACAGAGCTCAGATCAGGATTTCCCACTACATTGATTCTTCGTCCGTTTTTCTCCACTGTATAAGCCTGTCTGTAGTTGATTTGAGCCCCGCCTTCTCTGTTCCGCTGAATCTTTGCCTGAACAAGGTCATCGAGCTCAATATCAATCCTGTCCTGGCCGGGCCAGACAGCTTCTGCACTCATGGTTCCTCCTGTAGGATAGACATAATGCAATGGTACTTCAACTTCATAATAGTTTTCATCAAAGTCTGTACCTATACGAAGGAATGCCGAAACCGCTGAATCAGGCAACTGTTCCTGACTCTGGGCCGACAAAAACATTTTCAGACGCTTATAATGCAAAAGATTGAGACTATTGACATATTTGAATACTGCCCTCGCCTGACCATCTCCCAGATCCTTGACACAAACCTGCAAAGACTGCTCATTCAGCTCCCGGTATATCTGCGAAGTAATATCCTGATCCCTGTTATACCCCGGCGGTATGACATAGGGAACCGTCTGGGCGTCTCCGTAACCATTTTCCTCTATATTTACGGTAGATACTACAATATCAGGTTTCCTCGGTTCTACTCCCGGCCCTCCGATACCCCCTTCGTTCAAAGGCTGATCATATACTCTCCACTGATTTGCCACAAGCTGCATCTGGGCAAACCGCAGAATAACGGGACTTTCAAAGCCGGTCATATACATCCTAAGGAACTTGAGCGACTTAAATCCTTCTATATTTCCGATTTTATTATCAAACTCACGGATCGGAATCCGGAACTGATACCACACTACGGAATCTCCATTGGTATACTGTGGATTGGTAACCACGTTACGATCTACTATATAATTCTGTCCGACCACAAACTGAGCAGGGTCAATATCTATTTCATATTCGTAGTATTCATCCAGAATCTCTACGTTATTATCATTGTTTATATCTTCATTATCCGGCAAGGTTGTATTAGCTTTAACCGCTGTACCCTGTGTAGTGTTGACCGGGGAGTTATTCTCCTGACCATTGAAATATTTGTAACGTTGCAAGATAGAAGCATTCTGTGAATCATACAGATCATCCAGATAGTATCTGAAATCATCTCCGGAAGGGTCACTCAAAACTCTGTTGAATGCATCACTGTTTGGACCAAGAACAATTCTGGCCTGATTCATATACTCAGTAAAATAATCTGCTTCTGCAGCCGAATTCAGACCGTCAAGCCCGACATCCTGAAAACCTCTGGAATTATCAGAGTTATCAAACGAATTGGTAAGATAGGTTTGAGTAGTCACTCTTCCCCAGTCATTGTAAATTACTTTGTTTGGATCACTACGGTCGGCCTCACTGACTGGCAAGCCATTTTCAAAAGCATGCCGCTGATCCTTCATAATATCTTCCGAGATACTCCCCAGGTTAAAATAAAGCTTTCCCCGGTTATTAAGATCAAACGGCACTCCGGGTTCTATGTCCGTATAGTTTTTACCTGATCGTATATAAGGGCTCATCATCCAGAACTCAATGTACTGAATGTTGGCCTGATCAAAATCAATTTCGGAATTCAGAATTGCTCTTGTCATACCACCCCAGTTTGCCGAAGGAGTTGCCAGGTTTCCTTCACTGTTCATGGAAGGATTGAAGTTATACGGACCTTTTTCTTCCGGATAATACGCCAGGTTAAGAACCGGCTCATTGTACTGAACCTGTAGTGCCTGCCTGTTCGGAAATACTTCCTGAGGAAGAACCTGACGGACATAGTGGTTCTTAATATCCTCTTCGCTAATGTGCTTGGGTTTGTTAGGATTGGAATTCAGATAAAACAGCTGATCCACATTATACCAGGCAAGCCTCGCCCTGCGATAGGCATATTCCGGCCCCAATGCAACACTTTCTTCAAAACGGACGGGGGTACTGCTTAGTTTCCAGCTTATGGGATTACGTGTCAGATCGTATGGAGTTTCACTGCCCTCAAAATCATCCAGGAAAGTAACACCACTACTGTTATCTCCCTGATTTATGGCCTTTGAGTGACCAGGAAATAATCCGGCGCCTTCGGCCTGAAACGAAATAAGCGAAGGAGCCTTGGTCTGGATTACGGGGAGCTTATCAATTGCTTTGGTCAGAAATCTCGAATCCTTTGTAAAACTCACATCCAGACCAACCATACTATTCCTTGAAGGTTCCTCGCCTATAGCTACCCTCGTAGTCTGCGGCGCCTCACCCTGGCGGAGGAATGTACCCCCGACGTTAAAGTTTTTATTTATCAGATAATCAAAGCGTGTCCCAAGAAAAGTCTTTCTTCTGAAGCTGAATAAGTCTGCCTTCTCATACTGAATCCGGATCTCTTCTCCGGATTCCAGCAGTCCCTTATCAAGAATAGTAACCTGACCAGACATATAGTCAATACGGTAGTGAACATTTTCCTCCAGTCTTCTGGCTCCGGCCATTAAAACTACCGACCCCGGAGCAATATTTATGGCAGGCAGCCTGAGATTGTCACCACTGCTGGACTGATACTTTCCGGTTATAAAGTATTTATTTTTCCGGGCATAGTTTAGCATGTCACTTTTGGTGGAGTCATAAAGCTCCTGAAACACATACTTATTTTTCAGAGCTATTTCATCCGAAGCAAAGTATTTCTCAAGATTGCTTCCAAAAGGCTCAAGCACCGGGAATATGATCTTTCCGTTTCGGCTGTCAATCGTTATTCCTTCTATATAGTCAAAATTACCATCTCCCGGCGGGTCATTGTTCGGACCAAGCCTGTCTAATCCCGTCAGACGAAGCAATAGTTTTCTGTCTGTGTTTCTGCCTTCCTGCAAAAACGGAAGGTCGGCTCCGGACTGGTCATTTTTATAGATTATATTAAGAATGAAATTTTCAGGAGAAATCTGTGAAGCACCCAGATGATATACGTTTTTCATCATCAGATCCCATGTCGGAAGCCTTGTATTTACATTATTCGGTTTTAGCAGCTTAAGGATAAGTGGTGAATTGGTCACTGTATCCGAATTGATTCCGGGAATCTCTCCAACAGTATAGTTTCTTCCATTGTAGGAATACTGATAGGCAACAGCAATGACTTCATTCAGACGCACAATGGTATTGAGAGAGATATACCCCAGTTCAGGATGAAAACGGTATTCCTCGGGTTCCAGCTTTCGTGCATTATTGATTATTGCATAGTCTGAACCATTCTGCATACCACGGGAAGCCAGCTCATTAGGAAGTGTTTCGAGGTTTCGAAAATCTTTAACAGTAGAATAAAGAGCATTGTAAACACCCTCCTCGTCATTGCCCAGCGGTACAAATCCGGGGGACCGGACAAAGCTCTGGTTGTAAATAGTAGAATCACTTTCTCCAAGATCCGTATATCCGATGATTGTCCTGTTGTTCTTGGTATTGTTGTTTGTATTTGTTACATAAACATCGACCCGGGTAATCTTCACTCCCGAAAGAACCGTCGGCAGACTTCTCAGGGATGGCTCATAGTTTTCTCTGAAAAAGTGGCTTAGAAAGAAGTTCCGGTATTCATCATAGTTATCTGCCCGGAAATCAATTTTTCTGCTCATTGCTCCGCCCTGGATTCTCAATTCTTCTTTGGCTCCCCGCTGGTTGGCAGCCACTGCTGATACTGTAAGTCTCCCGAACTGCAACTTGGTTTTTACACCAAACAGATTCTGAGAACCGCTGATCAGCGAACTATTCAGAGGAAAGCTCACATTCCCCACCTCAATACTCTGAATAATATCTTCTTCATAACCTATGTACTGAAGCTTTATATTATTCTGAAAATCAAAGCTGGCCTTTGTATCCCAGTTGGCAGTCAGCTTCAGCTTATCACCAATAGTTCCTATGACATTGAGGCTGATCTGCTGATCAAATTCAAAACCTCCTGTTCTCTGCTGACGGACCGGGATACTCGGGTTTCTGGAACGCTGCCATCTGCCGGAAAAATCGAGTGTTACACTACCATTGGGCTTAATTTCCACAAAATCTTTCCCAAAGATCGATCCGATGCCCGGAGCGGGTATTTTCAGGCTGGCCTCGGTAACATCCTTATCCTGAACTTCACTTGATCCTGCATTTCGCTTGTTCCAGTAGCTTTTAATCATTTCCCGGTCGCGATAACGCATATATTCATCAAAAGTCATGGTCGAGGGTGCTCTGTAATCCATGTCTCCGATTTTTTCCTGAATCGTATAGGTTCCGTTGACCGAATCCAGGCTGATCTCCTGAGTGACATTGCCCGGATTATCCAATATCAGCGGACTCTCAGACTCGGGGTTCGAGAATGGATCTCCATAACGGTCTCTGGGTGTATAATTTGGCTTGGTCTTGTCTCTTTTTTCTTTTTTTGATGAATCGGCCGGAACTAAAAAAAAGAGTTCCGTGTTTTCAAAAGGAAGAGAACCGGAACCATGGGCGAACCATGCTACCAGACTTATCACTGAAAAACCCAGAAGAAATGAAATATTTTGGTGAAACTTGAACAAGAAATAAAAAATTATCCGGTTTTTAATGCCAACTTAATCAATGTTTCCAGCGAAACATCATTGCCTTCTCTTTTCAGTACAGCGTCAATACTTTTCTCTGCAACATTTTTTTGAATTCCCAATGTAACTAGTGCGGATAACGCTTCATCTCTGCGGGTATTGTGCGATTGCTTTGCTAATAATGCGGTTGGTGAAACAATAGTGTCTTTTTTGAGTTTATCCTTCAGTTCGAGTATAAGTCGCTGAGCTGTTTTGGCTCCGATGCCTTTTACAGCCTGTATGGCTTTTACATTTTCGGAAACAATATTGGAATGTAACTCGTCGGGGTCGGTAGAAGATAAAATTGCCAACGCTGTATTTGGTCCGATACCGGAAACGGAGATAAGATCAAGAAACATTCTTTTTTCCCGCGCTTCCAGAAAACCATAAAGAATCTGAGCATCCTCCCGAACGTGAAGATAGGTAAGCAATTTGCAGCGCTCACCTTCTGTGAGCTGTGTATAGGTATTCAGTGATATCTTAATCTCGTAGCCTATTCCGTTTGCTTCGATAATAACATAGGCTGCCTCTCTGAATGTTAACTTTCCGTCTATATAAGCGATCATAAATTATTCTTCTGACTATATGCCTGAGCATCTACTACTGCGATGGCAACCATATTTACAATTTCACGAACTGAACTCCCGAGCTGTAATACATGGACCGGTTTCTTCATTCCCATCAGGACGGGACCTATGGCCTCAGCCCCGCCTATTTCATGTACCAGCTTATAAGCGACATTGCCGGAAGCCAGATCCGGGAATATAAGCGTATTGGCTCCCTCGGAAGCCAGTGTACTAAAAGGATAATGCTCCTGCAACAAGGCCGGATTAACAGCAATATTTGCCTGCATCTCTCCATCAATGATCAAATCGGGATGTTTCTTTTTTATAAGCTCGGTTGCTTTACGAACCTTATCCGGCAACTGCCCCTTACCTGCCCCGAAATTGGTATAGGATAACATGGCCACCCTTGGCTCTATATCGAAAAAACGGACTGTGCGTGCGGTCAGACCGGCAATATCGACCAGATCTTCGGCAGATGGTTCTGTATTGACTGTTGTATCTGCAAAAAAATATGTCCCGGCTTTATTGAGTATAATATACATCCCGGCAACTCTGTTTACATCATTCTCAACTCCGATAACATGCAAAGCGGGACGAATTGTGGCTGCGTAATCCATCGTGAGACCTGAAATAAGTGCATCTGCTTCGCCAAGCTCAACCATCATGGCCCCAAAGTAATTACGCTCTTTCATCATCCGGCGCCCTTCAAACTGGGTCACCCCTTTTCTTCGCCTGCGTTCATACAGAATATCTCCGTATTGATTTCTTTTTTCCTTTTCTTCTGCCGGATTGATTATTTTACAATGAGACAGCCCAAGCTGGTGTTCTTCGATAAGTCCAAGAATCGTATCTTTCCTTCCCAGAAATATCGGTTCAGCAATTCCCTCATCCACAATAATCTGAGCAGCTTTAAGAATCTTGTAGTTATCTGCTTCGGCAAATACAACTTTCTTAGGATTCCGCCTTGCCCGTGATATGATCCGGCTCATTAATTTCTGGTCTATACCAATACGCTGCTGCAGTTCCATATGGTATTTATCCCAATCCTCAATAGTTTTTCGGGCAACTCCCGACTGAATGGCTGCTTTGGCAACAGCCGGCGCAAGTGTAGTGATCAGCCTCGGATCAAGGGGTTTTGGAATAAGATAGTTTTTCCCAAATGTAATCTTCCGTTCTCCGTAAGCTTTATTGACCAGATCAGGAACAGGCTCTTTTGCCAGACCGGCCAGCGCCTTAATGGCAGCCAGCTTCATCTCTTCATTGATTTCTTTGGCCATTACATCCAGGGCTCCCCTGAATATATATGGAAAACCCAGAACATTATTTACCTGATTAGGGTGATCTGATCGGCCGGTCGCCATAATGATGTCTTTCCGGCTGGCAATAGCAAGATCATAATCTATTTCCGGTACAGGATTGGCAAGGGCAAATACAATCGGATTATCTGCCATTAGCTTCAGGCTATCGGGAGATAGAATATTTCCCGCAGATAATCCCAGAAAAACATCTGCCTCTTTCAGCGCCTCTTCCAACGTATGAATATCCCGTTCCGTAGCAAATCCCCTTCTGATTTCATCCAGATCCTCCCGGTCTTTCCTCAAAACACCGTTTATATCCAGCATTACAATATTTTCAGCTTTGGCTCCAAGCTCCAGATAGATCCTGGTACAGGCAATAGCCGCAGCTCCTGCTCCTGATATTACTATACGGACTTCTTCCAGTTTTTTGCCAGCCAACTCAAGCGCATTGATTAATGCCGCTCCGGAAATAATTGCCGTACCATGCTGATCATCATGCATGACCGGAATATTCATTTTCTCGCGAAGCTTTTTTTCAATTTCAAAGCATTCCGGCGCTTTGATATCCTCGAGATTAATCCCGCCAAAAGTCGGCTCGAGTGCTGATACGATCTTTACAAACTCATCGGGATCGAGGCAGTCAACCTCTATATCAAAAACATCAATCCCTGCGAATTTTTTAAAAAGAACCCCTTTTCCTTCCATAACCGGCTTCGATGCCTCCGGGCCGATATTGCCCAGACCAAGCACTGCCGTTCCATTAGATATTACCGCGACCAGATTACCTTTAGCCGTATATTTATATACATTTTCCTTGTTTTCAGCAATTTCCCTGCAAGGCTCAGCTACCCCGGGAGAATAAGCCAATGCAAGATCCAGCTGGCTTCCTAACATTTTAGTCGGCTGCACCTCTATCTTACCAGGCGGCTCCTGACTATGATAGTTAAGAGCATCTTCTTTTCTAATATTTAAAGACATAAAAACGGGGCTCTGATTAACTCACAAATTTACCACTATTTAGATCGAAAAAAACCGAATTATCCTTTAAAAAAAGCAGAAATAGAAGTAAAAAACGAAAAATGCATAAATTTGTCTTATCTGAACAGGCTATATGCATTTAACAATACATACATTATGTATGTGCATAGTTTTATTTTAAAGGTATTATTTTCTATTAAATAAGAGCCTGAAACCTTAATTTATTGTGTCATTAATTAAAATTATTTTACGTTTTGAGTTTACTTGCCGTATTTTCGTTCCTGCTGGTTTTTTCAGCAGTTTTTTCCTGGTTCAATATCCGTTTTATAAAACTGCCTGCCAGTATAGGACTGATGCTTCTGGGAATTGTTTTTTCGCTGATCGTTCTGGTCTCCGGCTCATTTTCTCTCCAGTTTCATGAACAGGTCAAGGAAATCCTGCTTCAAATTGATTTTTCCGAATTTGTTCTTGACTTCCTTCTGAGCTTTCTGCTATTCGCCGGAGCTTTGCATACCGACATTAACAAGCTGGCTAATTCCCGCTGGCCAATTCTGATCTTCGCCACCTTCGGAGTAGTCATAAGCACTTTTCTCGTGGGAACTGCTCTCTTTTATGGCCTTCCGCTCGTAGGTATTCATATCAAATATGTTCACTGCCTTCTCTTCGGAGCGCTTATTTCTCCAACGGACCCGATTGCCGTAATGGGTATACTGAAAAAAATGAACCTTTCGGAAAAGCTGGAATCAAAAATAACTGGTGAGTCATTGTTTAACGATGGTCTTGCAGTTGTTCTTTTTGCCACACTCTATCAGATCGGTCTGAATGGTACGGAAGACATAACCGTTGAAAATGTCGGATTTGTCCTTTTGCAGGAAATAGGCGGAGGATTGCTACTGGGACTGGCAGCCGGTTATGTTGCTTATCTCCTTATCCGCTCCATTGACCATTACCAGACTGAAGTACTGATCACCGTTGCTCTTGTAATCGGAAGCTATACACTTGCTTCTTTTCTTCATTTCTCAGGTCCGCTTACAGTAGTTCTCGCCGGGTTGTTTATCGGAAACAAAAGCCGCACCACAGCCATGTCTCATCAGAGTCTGGATTATGTAAACAAGTTTTGGGAAATGATTGATGAGATACTGAACACTGCACTCTTTCTTCTGATGGGTTTCGAAGTGCTTGTCATTGACCTTACTCCCCGGCATTTTATTATTGGTATCCTGGCCGCAGTTGCTGTTGTTCTGAGCAGGTATCTCTCACTTTCACTTCCCTCATTTCTTTTCGGTCTTAAAAAGACTTTTGAACCTAATACATTGAAAATACTAACCTGGGGAGGGCTTCGGGGTGGGATTTCCATCGCACTTGCATTATCGATACATCCGGCCATGGACAGGGATTTTCTTGTAGCCCTGACCTATGTAGTCGTACTTTTCTCCATATTCGCACAAGGGCTTACTATTGAAAAAGTTATTAATTACCTGAACAAAAAGAGCTCCTTACATTAAACAAAGGGACATGACAGACTTTTTATCGCAATTCAGGTTAATCAGTCTGTCATGTTTCATTGTTATTCAACCCAAAACAAACTAACAATTTTTAAAACCATAAAAATACACATGAAACATTTTTTTACATTCATCTGCTTTTTATTCATAGGCATCTCCTATGGACAAATTACAAACCCGATTCTTTTTGATGTTTCCTTCAATGGAGACATGGAAGATCAAAGTAATTACCAGCTCTCGGGAAAATCGCAGGGAGACATATCGTATACCCAAAACCGGTTTGAAAAAGAAAATACCGCGGCTTATTTCCCCGGCAAAGTTGATTCTTATGTAAGCTTTGGTGCTCCCGCTCACCTCAACGATCTGCAAGAATACTCCATAAGCCTATGGCTTAAAGGAGGGTCCATCGAGGAAGGTGATAGTGAAATTTTGATAATCCTCTTTAAAAACTATTTAGGACTTTACGATCGAAACGCTCCAACCTTCTCTGGACTTTGGGATTGGGATTGGATTTATAACTCGTATGATTATTCAAACAACCGCTATAATGAAGGATACGGTCCGGACTTGTGGCATCATCTGGTTGCTATCAAAACCAGTGACAGTATATTTTTATACCGCAATGGCGTATTAAAGGATAGTTCCAACCAATATCACCCATACTGGAAAAATCAAGACAGCGTAATCGTAGGCAAAGGTTTCCAAGGCGCAATCGATGATATTACTATATACGAAGGTCGATTAAGTAAAGAGGATATCCATCATTTATACACTATGGAAGATATTGTAACAAGTACAATCGTATATTCAGAGAAGAAAGAGATTTCTTTTTACCCCAATCCCGTCCATGAAAATCTATATCTCACATCTCTTTCCACAGTCAGAATTACCGATGGGTGGGGTACAACAATCGTAGAAACCAGCACTACTCAGCACGTTGACGTTAGCCACCTTGCTCCCGGCATTTATTTTATACGTATTAATGACCAAACTCCTGTTAAACTTCTGAAGCGTTGAGATTCATAGTTTCATCTTATGCAAAAAAGTTGACCAAGGGACATAAAAATCCGGCCTGTTTTTTGATTTGATACTTCAAACTTCAATACCTATTATGAAAACATTAAGAACTCTTTTACTTGGCTTATTCTTTATACCACTTACTCTAATGGCACAAAAAGAAAAATCAGCCGCTACACTATCCGCTACCGGTAGCGCGTCAATGCAGGTAGCGCCCGACTGGATATCTGTTAATATGTCATTAAATGCCAAGCATGCGGACTACGGAGAAGTTACCAAGCTTCTCACGACAAAATATAATCAACTTGAAAAACAGCTGATCATGGCTGGCTTCCGAAAAGAGGATCTTAAAACCATAAACTATACAATCAACAAAAATATAGTCTGGAACAACGGACGCAGCATTGACAGCGGATATGCAGGTAATCAAAGCCTCCTGATCGAATTTGACAATGATAACAAGAAAATTGCTAATCTCGTTAAGGCTCTGTCTAACGGTAAAGTGGATGTAAACTTTGGTTTTAACTTCGGACTTTCTGAAAGGAAAAAAGAAGAAACCAGACAGGAGCTGATAAAAAAAGCTGTAAAGGATGCGGAAAGCAAAGCTGCAGTTATTGCTTCGACTGCCAATCTGAAATTGAGCCGGATCGCGAAAATTGACTATGGAAAGACGGAGTTAAACCGCCCTGTTCCTATGTATGAGATGAGAGCAATGAAAGCGGATATGGCAGCAGAATCCTTCGGTGGTTTCAATGCTCAGGAACTGGAGCTTTCGGATACAATACACATTATTTGGGAAGTTGAATGAGCATCATAAAAAAGGCGAAACATTGTGTTTCGCCTTTTTTATGATGTAGCGGTTTTTATTTAGTATACATCTCCATTATTTTGTTGCGCTCATCCGGACATTTTCCCGGCTGGCAATAAAAGGCAGAAGGTCTTCAATAAAATCTCTGCTGTTTGATAATCTGGGCACCTTATTCTGTCCGCCCAATTTTCCTCTTTTTTTCATCCAATGGTAAAAGGTCCCAACCGGAGCCACGTGTATAACAGGCATCTGAAGCGCCATATCCTTATAGCGTTTGGCTTCGTAATCAGAGTTGAGCTCTTTGAGCTTCTGGTCGAGACAATAGGTAAACTGTTCGAGACTGGCAGGAAGTGTCTGAAACTCGATTACCCATTCATGTCCTCCTTTTGAACCATCGCCGAAATATATGGGAGCTGCCGTAAAATCACTGATCAGCACATTGGCTTCGCGGCAGGCAGCCGTTATAGCCTGTTCTGCGTTTTCTATAATCAGTTCTTCTCCGAATGCATTGATAAAATGCTTGGTACGGCCGGCAATTTTTATCCGGAATGGTTTCAATGAGGTAAACTTGACCGTATCTCCGATTTTATAGCGCCACAGACCTCCATTGGTACTGATCACCATGGCATATATCTTTCCCAGCTCAACCTGATCCAGGGTATATGCTTTGGGGTTTTCTTCATCTGCATGCTCAAGGGGTATAAATTCATAAAAAACGCCATAATCCACCATCAGCATCATATCATCCGCTCCCAGCCGGTCCTGTAATCCAAAAAAACCTTCGGAAGCATTATAGGTTTCCACGTAGTGAATTCCCGGATCCGGAAAAAATTTTCTAAATACATCTTTATATGGATGAAACGCAACGGCTCCATGAAAGAATACCTCAAAATCAGGCCATACTTCATGAATATGCTTTTTACCTGTAAGCTGCAAAATACGTTCGAGCAAAACAATTGTCCAGGTAGGGACCCCCGAAATATTTGTTACTTTTTCCCTAATGGTATCTCGGGCAATACGTTCAATCTTTTCCTCCCATTCAGACATAGTTGCCACTTTTAGCGAGGGAGTACGCACATATTCAGCCCAGACCGGCAAATTGGCCATAATCACTGCGGAAACATCTCCATAGAATGAATCGCTTCGGTAAGGGCTTTTTGTATAGGAACCACCGATAGCCAGTCCCTTTCCGGCAAACATTTTACTCTGCGGGTTATTACTGGCATACAGCGCAATCAGATCCTTGCCTCCCTTATAATGCGTCTCGTGCAAAGACTCCCGGCTAACCGGAATAAATTTACTTTTGGCATTGGTAGTTCCGGAGGATTTTGAAAACCAGTGTACAGGACTGGACCATAACACATTCTGCTCTCCTTTCATCATGCGTTCAATCCAGGGAGTCAGCTGTTCATATGAAGACACCGGAACTCTCTTCTGATAATCCTCATAATTACTGACAGACTTATAGCCATGCAAACGTCCCCACTCCGTAGCTGCGCCTTTTGCGATCAGATTCTTAAACAGTTGATATTGCCTGGTATGCGGATTCTCCATCGCATAGCGAATCCTGTTAATGCGTTTTTTCAGAAAGCCAAGCAATATGGAATTTAGCAAGCTCAATTTCAAACGAGGTCTTTTCTTTTTAACTCAAAATGCTGTCCGAGATATACCCGACGTACCTGTTCGTCAGCTGCGAGATCCTCAGCAGTACCAGACTTTAATATTTTTCCTTCAAACAAGAGATAGGCTCTGTCGGTGATAGACAGTGTCTCATTCACATTGTGATCTGTAATCAGGATACCGATATTCTTGTGCTTTAGCCGTGCTACAATCGTCTGTATTTCCTCAACTGCAATGGGATCAACACCGGCAAAAGGCTCATCCAGCAATACAAAGCTCGGGTCAACGGCCAGCGCTCTGGCTATTTCTGTCCTCCGACGTTCCCCGCCTGAAAGCACCATACCCAGATTTTTCCGGACTTTGGTAAGGCTAAATTCTTCCAGCAGCTCTTCTACACGGGCTTTGCGTTCCGCTTTGGTTTTGTCGGTCATTTCCAGTACAGCCATGATATTTTCTTCCACGCTCAGGGTCCTGAATACCGAAGCTTCCTGAGCCAGATATCCTACACCATTCCGTGCCCTCATATACATGGGCAATTTGGTAATATCGGTATTCTCAAGGAATATTTTACCTTCATTGGGCTTAATCAAGCCCACGATCATATAAAAACAGGTTGTTTTTCCAGCACCGTTTGGTCCAAGCAGTCCAACAATTTCTCCCTGTTTTACTTCGACTGACACATTATTAACGACCGTTCTGGCCTTGTATCTTTTTATCAGATGTTCTGCCCGTAATACCTTCATAAATTAGTCTCGGAACTTAATGTCTTTAATATTCAGCTGTAAAGTAGTTCTACCATTGAAGGTATTTTCCTCAATACTATAACAAACGTCAAACACCTCTCCTCTCTTTATCCTGTCATACACATCCGGCATATTAAAACCTATCGCCTCATATACCGGACCATCTTTCTGTTGCAAATACAGCTTCAGATGTTTGTCCTTTAACAATCTTCCCCGTCCGTTGTCCCGAACGCATTCGGACATAAAAACGGGGTTAAGATTACCCGGACCGAAAGGCCCCATTTGTTTAACAATATTAAAAAATTTCCAGTCAATTTTGTTTAGCAAAATCACACTATCTATTTCTATGGCAGGAATCATGTCTTCCTCTCCCAGCATGCTTCTGGTTACTTCCTCAAAGCGCTGCCTGAAAAGCTCCACATCTTCCACTCTGAGCGTTAATCCCGCAGCATGTGTATGCCCCCCGTACTGAATCAGCAGATCAGAGCACTTTTCAATCGCTTCATAAAGATCAAATCCTGATATCGAGCGTGCTGAACCGGAAGCCAGATTGTTGGACTCTGTCAGAATAATCGTCGGACGATAAAATCGTTCAATACATCTGGAAGCAACAATTCCCACCACCCCTTTATGCCAGTCCGGCTTATACAATACAGTAGACCGGTATTCCGCTTCAATCATTTCCAGCGCTTCTTCGGTAATCGAAGAATCAAGGTCTCTTCTGACTTTGTTGTGTTCATCGATCTTCCGGGCTATAGCGTTTACTTTTTGTTCATCCCCGGCCAGCAATAATTCGACTGCTGCTCCGGCATGCTCTATACGCCCGGCCGCATTTATTCTGGGTGCGAGACCAAACAGAATTTTATTGATATCCAGTCCTTCACTGATATCCGCTACCTTTATCAGCCCCTTTATTCCGGGGCGACATGCTTTATTCAGCACTCTCAGCCCCCAATAAGTAAATATTCTGTTCTCACCGGTAATAGGAACAATATCACTTGCGATACTTATGGCCAGCAAATCAAGATACTCCCACAGCTCTTCAGTGTTTCGTCCGGTTTTCAAGCAAAAACCCTGCAGAAGTTTAAATCCGACCCCACATCCTGACAATTCTTTATAAGGATATGTACAATCCGCCTGTTTGGGGTCTAAAACAGCCAATGCCGGGGGCAGGTTTTCAGGATCCGGATTATGATGATCGCACACAATAAAATCAATTCCCGCACTGGCAGCCTCTTTAATACGGTCAATGGCTTTTATCCCGCAATCCAGACTTATGATAAGGTCAACGTTATGCTCAGCAGCCAGCGCTATGCTGCGTTCAGAAATACCATATCCCTCCTTGTACCTGTCAGGTATATAATAGTCAATATTTGAGTATATACGTGAAAAAAAGCCATAGACCATGGCAACAGCGGTAGTTCCGTCCACATCATAATCCCCGTAAATCAGTATGCGGTGATTATTGCTCAGTGCCTGAACAATTCGGTCAACAGCTCTATCCATATCCTTCATCAGAAACGGATCATGGATATGGCTGAGCGAAGGTCTGAAAAAATCCCGGGCCTGCTCATATGTTGCAATTCCCCTTTGAACCAGAATCATAGCCAGCTCACTGTTTATATTGATTGCCCTGGCTAAGGAATCAGTCAGATCTCCAGGAGGCTTGTCAGCATATATCCATTTTTTGTCAGGCATATGCAAAAATATAAAAATAAACGTGTCCGTCTGATGTCTTCTTTTCAACAAATGCTGACGTTACATCTTAATTTAATTATTCATTGAAAAAAGTGTAAAAAATAACGACCTTTAACAGCTATATAACCCAAATAATAAGAATACAACCCACCCAATAAATTTAACTATTATTAGATGCAGCGGAATTTTTATTTATTCTTTCTGATTTTTATAAGCTCAGGCTTTAACCATATCGCAGCATATGGCGGAGCTTATCCATTTCCTCAAAATGTAACATATGCCTACGGACAAAAGCCGGACAATGCTCTCGCCGGACATGCTCTTATGGCATATACAGAATGGAAAACAAATTACTATGACGAAATGCCCGATAATACAGGCAGAGTCTTTTTTAACAGCTCCGGGGAAGTCGTATCGGAAGGAATCGCCTACGGCATGCTATTAGCTGCCTATGCTGATGATAAGGCTGTTTTTGACCGATTATGGCGGTTCTATCTCAAACACAGCAACTCCAACGGGATTATGCACTGGAAAATATCCGTTGATGACAAGGTTGTAGGCTCCGGCGGCGCTACTGATGCCGAAGAAGATGCAGCCATGGCGCTCATCGTTGCTCACTATCAGTGGGGAAGTACCGGAGATATCGACTATCTGAACGATGCCAGAAACCTTATTGACGCTATCATGAGGTACGAGGTCGAGCCGGTAACATTTCGCCTGAAATCCGGTGATGGATGGGGCTCCAGTCAGGTGACCAATCCTTCCTATCTGTCTCCCGCTTATTACAGAATATTTGCCGACCTCAGCGGTGATGATAACTGGTTGAAAGTAATCGCAACCAGCTATGCAATTATTGAAGCCAATGCACATCCGGACACCGGTCTTGTATCGGACTGGTGTTTACCGGACGGAAGTCCTGCCAATAGTTTCGGCTACAACTATACCTTCGACGCATCCCGGTTTCCCTGGCGTATGGCCATGGACTACCTATGGTTCGGAGATGAAAGAGCCAAAAACTATTGCATTAAAATGTCCTCGTTTGTCCAAAATACTCTCAGGGGTTCTCAGCGGGTAAACGGAGCTGGCTATAGCAGAGCCGGCAATTCTCTGGGTGGTGGTCATAATCCTGTGTTTGTAGCCACATTCGCGCTTACAGGTATGGCATCGGGGCCTGAATTCACAGACCATCTCAACAACTCCTACACTGATACCTATACAACAGATGCTCCGGAATATTTCGGTGCGACTTTACGGGCATTGAGTCTGTTCATGCTTACCGGAAACTTCTACCGTCTTCCGGAACCGGTCTGTACAGCACCGGCATTAGGAGATGATATTCTTTTTTGCACAATGGAAAAGGTAACCCTGAACTCAGGCCTTACAACCGAAGGTGACCGGCTATTCAAGTGGAATACGGGGCATACAGGACCGGAAATCACAGCAGATACTCCGGGTGTATATATCCTCCGTGTTGATTCTGCCGGGTGTGTACACAATGACACTATTGATATTTCGGTATTTGAAGTTTCGCTCGGACCGGATGTAGAATTGATTAATGAGACTGTTCTCCTTCAGGTCAGTCCTGCAAGGACAACAGCCAGCTACCAATGGTCAACAGGCGAATCCGGCCCGGAGATCCGTACAGGAACACCCGGAACTTACTGGGTAAGGGGAGAATATGATGGATGCATTCGGAGTGATACAGTTAATGTTAACCAAAGGCCCCCGGAAGCTTATAAGCTTTACCCCAATCCAAGCTATAATGGAAATGTCCGGCTGTTCGTTCCCGATCCTGAGCTAACCAAAGTAACTGTGAGCTTATACAGTTCCCTGGGACAATTTATCCAGGCTTTTGATTTGTGGCTTCAGAAAGATGCAAAATCGTACGATCTGAATCTTGCGGCAACAGGATCAGGAGTGTATCTGATCCGGACGGTTTTTTATGCGGAAGGAAAAGAACGAATTAATAAAGCCCAACGGTTGATTATCCGATAAAATTCGGATATTTATCTTTTTTAACTATTATACAAGATGATAAAGCATATTTTTAAAGCAACGGTACTATTATCTCTTCTGTCTGCCTGTACCCAAGAGTCGGGCCAGCAGGATCAAAAGATCCCTGAAACAAATGGGACTGATCATTCGAAAAATTCCGGCATCATTCAGATAGCTGATCAGACACTTGAAGTAGATGCCCGTTCAGGAGGCCGGATCAAGGGTATTTCGATCGATGGCTTCAATTTTCTTACCGGCCGGGAAACCAATGCTGATAACTGGGGGTCTACATTCTGGCCAAGTCCTCAAAGCGCCTGGGGCTGGCCGCCTTCCGAAGAAATTGACAAAAAAGAATACGATGCTGTATACGAAGATACTAAAATACTAATGACAAGCGCAGTAGACAGTAAGCAGGGATTTGTTGTTGAGAAAAGTATTGAAGGGAATGAGCGTGATACTTCGTTTTCTGTAACCTATACTATTGTTAACCAGACCGACTCGGCACAAAAGGTCTCCCCGTGGGAAATTACCCGCGTACGTCCGGGCGGCCTGACTTTTTATCCCACAGGTAAAGATACTAAAAAAGGCGACCTGGCTCCGCTCACTAATGATCTGAACGGGGTAACCTGGTTTGCATATGATTCCGCGACTATACCTGACGGAGTTCCCAAACTGCTGGCAGACGGAGCAGAAGGCTGGCTGGCCCAGATTAACGGCCGTTATATCCTTATTAAGTCCTTTGAGGATGTTCCCTCAAATCTGCAAGCTCCCGGAGAAGGTGAAATTGAACTATATGCCAATCCTGACAGAAGCTATATTGAGATAGAGCAGCAGGGCTCTTATCTGGAAGTAAAGCCAGGACAGAAATATGAATGGAAAGTAAAGTGGATCCTGCGGAGATTACCTGATTCGATAAAAACAGAGCCAGGAAATCCGGAACTGATCGCTTATGTAAGAAGTCTGATCCAATAACAAAAAAAGAGAGGCTCTCATGTGGGAGCCTCTCTTTTTTTACTTCCGGACAAGTCTATTCTTTTACAATTTTTGTTACATTTCCTTCTATATTTATCAGATACGTTCCTGCCTTATAGTTCTGAAGGGAAATTTCTGTATCACTTCCGCGCAGCAGCTCTATTCCCGTTATATCCGTCAAAATCCAGCCGGCCGGCTCTGAAAGAGTCACCTTGCCTGCAGTAGGATTAGGGTATATAGCTATGCTTTTCGCATGCATATCCTTTGTAAACGAAGTCACAAGACAGGAGGCTTGTGACAAACCTTCAGAGAAGTACAACTGATCCAGATTTGCAAGTCCTCCTTCGGTCAATGCTTCCAGCCGCAATTCATTAATTCCGGGAGCAAATTCCAGTGTAGCCGATGCAATCTTCCAGTTTGTCCATACTTCGGTGGTGGGGAACAACAGTATCCCCTTTATTTCTCCGTTTATCAGTATTCTTGCATCTCTGGACAAATCTCCGCCTCCATTGGCATAACGAAACGAGAGAGTCACAGTATGGCCCTGACTACTTTGCAGACTCCAGCTTGCATAAGCATTCAGCGCATTGACAGAGTTTACATAACCTGCACCTGAAAAACCGGCATTACGGCTTTCAAGCAGGATGCCATCCACATCACATGCCTCTTCCGCTTCCATGCTGTCTTCACACGGCATCATTCCTCTTCCGATACATACTCCGCAATCATCAAGATACGCATCGCCGTTTACCTCACCATTGCAATCAATACAGGAGCTTTCAGCTACGCCACAGCCGCAAAGTCCCGGTTCCGATTTTAACGGATCAGAAGGACACAAATCCTTACAGTCCGGAATACCATCATTGTCCGCATCATCACTGATATGGCCCGTAGTACCTCCAATACATTTACCGCAATCATCACGATAAGCGGAACCACCAATTATGTCCGCGCAATCTTTTGTGCACGCTCCCTTCTGAATTATGCCATTTTCAACAATAATCTGATCCAGATTAGCCACTCCGCCATCAGTAGCTGCAACTAACGAAATTGAATTGACTCCGGAACTTAGATTAACAGAATATGCCTGATCTTTCCATTCTGACCAGGATCCGGTTGGAGAAAAATTAAGGCTGGCAATCTCCTGACCATTCAGCAGCAGAGTAGCCGGCCGGTTTGTTTCTCCTCCGTTGGCATAGACAAAAATCAGATTGGTATTGCCTGCACTGGCAGGAATTATCGTCCATAAAATTCTGGAGCCGGTAACATTATCCGTATTTACAAATCCAGTTCCGGTAAACCCGGGATTGTTGCTATCAACTGTTCCATCGTACAGGCAGGCATCTTCTGCCTGAATACCTGAAGAGCAAGGCCGTCTGCCTGTATTACCTCCGGTACAGCGCCCGCAGTCATCCAGGACTGCACTGCCATTAGCCACTCCATTGCAGTCAAGATTCTGAGGAGCCAGTACCGTTATGGTTCTGGTAACGGTGGCATCAGGATTTCCTCCTACCGTCGTAACAGTATAGGTAAAAACACCAGCCTGCGTAGGTGTACCTGAGAAAGTAACAGTTTTTGAATTGGAGTTTACCGCTGCATTTACTCCAGAAGGCATACCAGTCACAGTGACAGTGTTTGCATTGGTCCATGTATAATGAAAGCCCTGAATACTTTCTCCCAGATTAATGGTTTGTTCAGAAGGACCGGTACCACCTTTTATCAGTTCCGCTGCCTGAGAAACACCCCCGTTACAGGTAGAACAGGACGTCGGATTTGGCAATGTCGCCCCCGCACAGGACTTAATCGGATTGACAATCGTTGCCGGGCCAGCTACTGTAAGGTTATATGGCGGTGTAAAAGCAGTTCCTCTTCCGGAAGTGTTGCCACTAACGCCGGTAAAGGTATTATTTCTGGCAGTAACAGCTGTAAAGGTATTGTTCATAAAATCGATGGGCGTATTTACTTTCTCGAATACATTTCCCTCAACAAGAAGATCTGCTTCGAAACCTGCCATAACACAGGAGCTGGATACTGTGCTATTAAAGTAGTTATTGGCTATATGGACTTTACCAAAACGTACTCTGGGCATTCTGGCCTTACATCCTTCGGCCCACCAGTTGTACTGAAAAGTGATTCGAAGCTTTCCTCTGTCACCTGTAGCTCCGTCCCCGGAACCGATAAGGTTGGAAAACCGATGATCGGGTGACCCGCCTGAACCTCCGGCTGTAGGCGGCTTATTGTACACGAACTTGCACCAGGTTACTGAAATAAAGTCCGAAGCGCTCTTAATATCAAGATTACCATCCAGCGCATCCTGGAATTCACAATGGTCTACCCACACATTGGTACAGTTATCCAGTACCATGTTATCCCAGCCATCGACATCATAGGCACCGGGGCCTTCAAAGATCAGATTTCTGAATATTATATTTTTACATCGTTTGACATTAAAAATTCCGGAATTGCCGGATGTCCGGTCAGCGGAAACAAGTTTCGCTCCGGGAAGACCAATAACCGATTTTCCTGTCTGATCCTGGAAACTAATCCTTCCCCCGGAAGGAATGGTGATTGTTCCGGAAACATGTACCACTTTGACAGAGGCTGAAGTAATAGCATCTTTCAGCTCATTGTATGTACGTACTACAGCCGGCGTTGCATTGCCACCACCTGTTACACCACCATTCTGGGTTACCCAGCCAACAGGCTGGCACTGATCCTGCGCAAACAAGCCGGACAGCGACCCCAAAAACAAAACATTAAACAGACAAAATAGCTGTATGCTATTTCGTAAACCGGATAAATAATAAGACATAGGCGTATCTATAATTGTGTTTAATTTCTTACTGCTTTATCTTACTAAAGTCCTGTAATGAAAAAGTAAACAGTCTTTTCTGAAAAAGATCGCCCGTACCGAGAAAGAGCTCCGGAATAAATTAAAAACAGGAAAGGGATTTTTACAGTCCGGAATGAAACCGGATCAGTAAAAATCCCTTTTAAAATCTCTGAATTTGTAAGACAGATTTTATCTGCTTTCTTTCAGGAAGTAGTTAATCAGACCATTAGTCGATGAGTCATGAGAAGAAACAGTCTCCCCTTTGCGAAGCTCTGTCAGGATATTTTTTGCGAGCTGCTTCCCAAGCTCGACTCCCCACTGATCAAAGCTGTTTACATTCCAGATCAGTCCCTGTACAAATATTTTATGTTCATACAAAGCAATCAAAGCTCCCAGAGTCTTAGGTGTCAACCGCTTAAATACAATACTATTGGTCGGAATATTTCCCGGGAATACTTTATGAGGTAATAAGGCGTTTACTTCCTCTGCGCTTTTTCCTTCTTTCTCCAGTTCCGCTTTAGCTTCGCTTTCTGTTTTTCCTTTCATCAATGCCTCAGTTTGTGCAAAGAAGTTTGCCAAAAGCATTTTGTGATGCTCACCGATAGGATTCTGAGAAATAACCGGCGCAAGAAAGTCACAGGGAATCAGTTTTGTACCCTGATGAATCAACTGATAAAATGCATGCTGGCCGTTTGTTCCGGGCTCACCCCAGATAATCGGCCCGGTCTGATAGTTAACAACTTTACCATCTTTGGTAACGCGCTTACCGTTGCTCTCCATATCCGCCTGCTGGAAATAAGCCGCAAAACGATGCATATACTGGTCATAAGGCAGAATAGCCTGACTATCGGCACCAAAGAAATTGTTATACCACACACCAAGCACAGCAAGTATGACCGGCATATTTTTTTCAAAAGGAGCGGTTCTAAAGTGCTCGTCCATGCCATGGAATCCCGCCAGAAGCTCCTCAAACTTATCAAAACCAATGTAGAGAGCAATAGAAAGGCCTATAGCAGAAGTCAGCGAATAACGTCCGCCAACCCAGTCCCAGAACTCAAACATGTTGGCCGTATTAATACCAAATTTGCTTACCGCATCGGCATTGGTCGAAAGTGCTGCAAAATGCAGAGCTACTGCTTTTTCGTCACCTGCATGCTTCAGGAACCAGGCCTTGGCTGTTTCAGCATTGGCTATTGTCTCCTGGGTTGTAAATGTTTTGGATGCAATTATAAAGAGTGTAGTCTCCGGATTTACTTTCTTAAGCGCTTCGGCAACATGCGTACCATCAACATTGGAAACAAAATGTACATTCAGGCCTTCCTTTGCGTAAGGCTTCAGCGCCTCACATACCATTACCGGGCCCAAGTCTGATCCTCCGATCCCGATATTAACCACATCAGTAATGGATTTGCCTGTATACCCTTTCCATTCGCCGCTTCTTACAGCCTCACTGAATTTTTTCATCTGACCCAGCACCCTGTTTACATCTTCCATCACATTTACGCCTTCCACATACACAGATCTGTTCGAACGATTTCGCAAAGCTGTATGCAGCACCGCCCTGCCTTCCGTCGTATTTATCTTCTTGCCGGAAAACATGTCCTCAATGCCCGCCTTGACATTGCACTGCTCCGCAAGCTGAATAAGCAATGTCATAGTCTCTTCAGTGATTCTGTTTTTCGAATAATCGAGAAATAATTCATCTGTTTTCAGTGAAAACTTATCAAAACGCTCTGAGTCCTTATTGAAAAGATCTCTCATTTGCAAACCGGATACCCCGGCGAAATGCTCGGTTAGTTTTTTCCAGCTGGAAAGTTCGGTTAGGTTGGTCATCGAATTCTATATGGGCAGTTTAATTTATCTGCCAAATATAACATATAGTATACTAAAATCTGAATTTTGACGAGCGAAGTTCAAACCAATTCAGGAAAAATACAGAAAGATGGCAAACTGCTATACCAGCACGGACCACGCTCTATAACCACGTCTTCCAGAGCACATATCCAGCTTCAAAAGCAGAATATGCTGTCGCTATCTATATTAAGAGAAAGATACAGTTCCAAACTTCTGCCATCAGAATCCGTCCCTTTTAAATTTCTGATTAACAAAACAATATTTCAACATTTTAGCATCATAACGAACCAGGCTACAAAAAGACAGGCTGAAGCTTATAAATCCAGCTAGTGCTGATATCTTCCTATCTCGCATGAAAAGCCTTTACCATAATGGCATGCAATTCGGGATGCTTCTTTTTAAATCCTTCCGGGTTCTCAAAAAAATATTCGCATACTACGGCAAAGAACTCCGCTTCTGAGGTAGCCCCATATGAATTGATATCCGACTTTCCTTTCCGTATCCGGTCAATTTCCTTATACATAAGAGACGTCCAGGGTTTTATAAGCTCATCCGGAAGCAGCGCCCTGGGGATACCATCCATATCATTGTCAGCCTTATCAATCATATGTGCAAATTCATGGAATCCTACATTTTCTCTGCCATCCATGGAACGGAAACCGTTTTCGAGCGCCGCCTGACTCAGAAGTATGATATTCCCGGCCTGAAACGGCCGGACCTGGCCGAGAATGGTCGAAGATTTTTCTACTTCTTCAATCCGGTAGTCATTGATCATTCCTTTATAAAGCAATATTTCTTCGAGACCGGCATACCTCCATTCTTTAAAAGAAAATACCGGAATCACGGCACTGGCAGCAACCAGTATAAGAATTTTGTCAGTTATTTCTACATCAACTCCTGTGATCCGGGTCTCTATCAGGAACCTGCGGACTCTTGCTTCAAAACGTGCTTTTTCATCCTGAGACAGTTTTTTATAGTAAACCACATTCCGGTTTAACTCTTCCTTCCAGCGCTCCGGAAAAGGCTCTGATGATTTGAGCTTAATACCTTTTGACCGATTCCTGTTTCCCAAAATAAGATATGCAAATGGAAGAATCACCAGAAGAAGAAACAAGATGATGAGAATAATTGACATCAGTGGCTTTATTGTATCCGTAATAAAACAAAAAACCTGCTGTATGGCAGGTTTTTCAAAAACTTTTATCGAAGCCGTCCGCGAAGGACTACATATGGATCGCTCTGTTTTCGGTAGCGGCCAGGCATGCTTCTTTGATTGCTTCTGTAAAGGTAGGATGCGCATGAGACATTCTTGAAATATCTTCTGCAGAAGCACGGTATTCCATCGCAACCACAGCCTCTGCAATCATATCAGCTGCTCTCGGTCCGATCATATGAACACCAAGTATCTCATCAGTCGCCACGTCGGCAAGAACTTTTACAAATCCGTCGGTATCCATGGAAGCTCTTGCTCTTCCGGAAGCCTTGAACGGGAATGACCCGGATTTATACTTTGTACCTTTTTCTTTCAGCTGCTCTTCGGTATAACCTACACTGGCAGCTTCCGGCCAGGTATATACCACGCCTGGTATCAGGTTGTAATTGATATGCGGCTTCTGCCCCGCCATATATTCTGCTACATAAACCCCTTCTTCTTCTGCCTTATGAGCCAGCATAGCGCCACGTATCACATCACCGATTGCATAAATATCTGAAACATTGGTTTCCAGATGGTCGTTTACCTCTACTCTGCCGCGATCGTCTGTTTTTACACCGGCTTTGTCCAGACCCAGTCCCTCGGTATAAGGCTTACGGCCAACGGATACAAGACAGTAATCTCCTTTGAACTCAAGTTCCTTACCGTTTTTATCTTCTGCTTTTACAATTACTTCCTTACCTTTTACCTCTGCTCCGGTTACTTTTACGCTAAGGCTAAACTCGAATCCAAGTCCTTTCAGCACTTTCTGAAGCTCTTTTCCAACCTGCTTATCCAGCGATGGTACAATAGTATCCAGATATTCCAGTACGGTAATCTTTGAACCAAGGCGGGCATATACCGAACCGAGCTCCAGTCCGATCACACCTCCGCCGATTACAATCATGTGCTTTGGTACTTCCTGCAGATTCAATGCTTCTGTTGAAGTAATAATCCGTTTTTTATCGATTTCGATTCCGCGCAGCGGAGCAGGCTTGGAACCGGTAGCAATAATGGATTTCCTGGTAGTAATCTCTTTTTTAGAGCCATCTTCTGCCGTAATCTCTATGGTATTCTTGTCTTTATAGGACCCAAGACCATGATGCACATCGATCTTGTTTTTTTTCATCAAAAACTTTATTCCGTCACAAGTCTGCTGAACAACTCCGTTTTTACGTTCAATCATTTGTTTCAGATTGACTTTCAGATCCTTCAGCTCTATTCCATGCTCTTTAAACTGGTGAGCAGCTTTATGATAATTTTCAGAGGAATCCAGCAATGCTTTTGAAGGGATACAGCCAACATTCAGGCAAGTTCCTCCCAGGGTGCTGTATTTCTCAACCAAAGCTGTCTTCATACCCAACTGGGCACAGCGAATGGCCGCCACATATCCGCCGGGGCCTGAACCTATAACAACGACATCGTATTGCATAAAAAAGAGCGTTTAACGGTTAGAAAAATTCCGGAATCATAATTCAGACTCCGGAATGTATTTATTGTTTTATAAAATAAAAATTTAAATCGGCTTAAGCCTCCGGGGTTGTATACCTTGCTTATACACCCAGCATCAGGCGGGCAGGATCTTCCAGCAACTGCTTTACCCTGACCAGGAATCCAACGGATTCTCTGCCGTCAATGATACGATGATCGTAAGAAAGTGCCACATACATAATCGGACGGACAACAACTTCTCCATTTTGTACCACAGCACGCTCTACGATATTATGCATACCAAGTATTGCGGATTGCGGTGCATTGATAATAGGAGTAGACAGCATCGAACCAAAGATGCCACCATTGGTAATGGTAAAAGTACCTCCGGTCATTTCTTCGATGCTTAGCTTGTTGTCTCTGGCTTTTCCGGCAAGCCGTACAACTTCACTTTCAATTTCTGCAAATGACAAGGTTTCTGCATTGCGTATTACCGGTACTACCAGACCTTTCGGAGCAGATACGGCAATAGATACATCGCAGAAATCATTGTAAATGATTTCGTCTCCGTCGATATAGGCATTGACCGCAGGGAATTCCTTAAGAGCTACGGTACATGCTTTTGTAAAAAAGGACATAAAACCAAGTCCGACACCATGCTTGTCTTTAAATGAGTCTTTGTATTTTTTACGAAGATCCATGATTGGCTTCATATCTACCTCATTGAAAGTAGTAAGCATTGCCGTTTCATTCTTCACAGATACCAGACGCTTGGATATGGTCTTTCTCAGATTCGACATTTTTTCTCTGCGCTGCTCTCTGTCGCTTCCGGATGAGGAAGACGAAGATTGTTCCTTCTTGCTTTCCTTAGACGAAGAGCTCTCCTGCTTTTTAGCAGATGCAGCGTCTTCCTTGGTTATACGGCCGTCTTTGCCGGTTCCTTTTACTTCAGAAGCGCTGATCCCTTTTTCAGACAGAATTTTCGCTGCTGCCGGTGACGCATGTCCTTCGGCATATTGAGAGGTACTATTCTTCGAAGTTCCGGAAGAAGCAGCCTCGGAAGCCTTATTGGTAGCAACCGCACTTCCTTCACTCACTTCGATCTTGCAGATCGGATCTCCGATACTTATGGTTTCTCCTTCTTTTGCAATGGTAGTTAGTACCCCTCCGGCTTCTGCGGTAAGTTCAAAAGTTGCCTTATCGGATTCGATCTCACACAAGACTTCATCCAGCTCCACACGGTCGCCGGTTTTCTTCAGCCAGCTCGAGATTGTTACTTCCGTAATAGACTCTCCCACTGCCGGTACTTTCATTTCTATCGTTTCCTTTTTACCAGAAGACTCTTTTCCGGATTCCTTCTTCTCGGATTTCTCTTCTTTGGAAGAGGACGAAGAGCCGGATTCTCCCTTACCTTCTTCGATTACAGCGATCACACCGCCAATTTCTACGGTATCACCTTCCTTTGCTTTAATGCGAAGCACACCCGATGTCTCGGCATTCAGCTCAAATGTAGCCTTGTCAGACTCAAGTTCGCAAAGAAGCTCATCAGCTTTCACAAAATCCCCGTCCTTCTTTGCCCAGTTGGCGATCGTAACTTCAGAGATGGACTCCCCGACTGTCGGAACTTTAATTTCTATAGATGACATGGTTTTTTCTTTAAAAATTTTAGTAATAAAATGATTTAGTTTGCGAATGCCTGCTGTACAAGCAACTGCTGGGTTTCATTGTGTGTCTTGAGATAACCAACCGCCGGAGAGGCTGCTTCTTCTCTTGCCACTACCTCGATATCAACTTTCCTGTACAGACTTCTGAGAATATACTCCCATGCCCCCATATTGACAGGCTCTTCCTGGACCCATATCTTTTTGGCATTTTTGTACTTCTCCAGAATAGCATTCATCTGCTCCTGAGCCAGCGGATACAATTGTTCCAGACGAACAATGGCTACATCCGAACGCTTGGCATTTTGCTTTTCCTCCAGCAAATCATAGAAGACTTTGCCTGAACAGAACAATACCCGCTTCACTTTTGAAGGATCCGCATCCGCATCATCAATGATTTCCCTGAAAGAACCTTCCGTAAACTCAGACAACGGAGAAACCACTGACGGATGTCTCAGCAATGACTTAGGAGACATATTGATCAGGGGCTTACGGAAAGGCCATGCCACCTGTCTTCTCAGGGCATGGAAGAAGTTGGCTGGTGTCGTTATATTGGCAACTATAATGTTGTAGTCAGCGCCCAATTCGATGAAACGCTCCAGACGGGCACTCGAATGTTCCGGTCCCTGACCTTCATAGCCATGCGGCAGTAACATTACAAGGCCATTCATGCGCTGCCATTTGGTTTCTGCACTGGAAATAAACTGGTCAATCATCACCTGGGCACCGTTGGCAAAATCCCCGAACTGTGCTTCCCATACAACCAGAGCATTTGGATTAGCCATGGCATAGCCATATTCAAAACCTAATACCCCATATTCAGAAAGCAGGGAGTTGTATATCCTGAAGCTCTTCTGATTATCCGCAATATTATTAAGCGGATAGTAGGCTTCATTGGTCACAGCATCCTTAAATACTGCATGGCGGTGAGAGAATGTACCACGCTGGACATCCTGTCCGGAGATACGGACTATCTTGCGATCAAGCAACAGTGAGCCATACGCCAGCAACTCGGCAGAGGCCCAGTTCAGCACTTTATCCTTGAAGAACTGATCTTTCCGGTCTTTTAGCAGTTTTTCGATCTGCTTCAATGGCTTGAAGCCATCCGGAATCGAGGTAAGCGCATTGGCTACTTTCTCAACGATTTCCTGGCTAATGCCGGTTTCCGGAGATTTTTCAAAATCGGAAGGCTCGGAGCTTCTCAGTTCCTGCCACTCTTTTTCCATCTTCTGGAAGGTATATGGAAGCGGCTTCTGTTTTACCTGATTGAATCTGTCCTGAAGCAGCTCTCTGAACTCGCGGTCCATTTTCTGAGCCAGTTCAGCATCCACATCACCTTTTTCAATAAGCTTTTTGTTGTAAAGCTCTCTCGGATTCGGATGTCTCGAAATAATATTATAAAGTGAAGGCTGTGTAAACTTAGGCTCATCACTCTCATTGTGACCATGACGACGGTAGCAAACCATGTCAATAAAAATGTCACGCTGAAACTTTTGTCTAAACTCAATAGCCAGCTTCGCACAGAATACGACAGCCTCAGGATCATCGCCGTTTACGTGCAATACCGGTGAGTCAATAATCTTTGCTATATCAGTTGAATAGATACTGGAACGGGCTTCGTCAAAATCGGTGGTAAAACCAACCTGGTTGTTGATGACAAAGTGAATAGTACCACCGGTAAAATATCCGGGGAGCTTGGACATCTGCACGACTTCATATACAATACCCTGACCGGCAATAGCCGCATCTCCGTGAATTAATATAGGAAGCACTTTGGTATAATCGTATTTATAAATCCGGTCACCCTTGGCACGAACATACCCTTCTACAACAGGATCTACCGCCTCAAGATGCGAAGGATTGGGCGCCAGTTTCAAATATACCTGCTTTCCGTTCTGAGCGGTGATCTCACTGGAATAACCCATGTGATATTTAACATCCCCGTCACCCATTGTAAGATCCGGAACCGCTGTCCCCTCAAATTCATTAAAGATGTGTTCATAGGTTTTGCCCATGATATTTACAAGGACATTGAGACGACCGCGATGAGCCATGCCAATAACAACCTCCTCGACACCGTGCTCCGCTCCGTGATTAATCAAAGCATCAAGCGCCGGAATAGTTGTCTCTCCGCCTTCCAGAGAGAAACGCTTCTGTCCTACATATTTTGTATGCAGAAAGTTCTCAAAAACTACCGCTTCATTCAGTTTGGAAAGGATTCGCTTTTTTTCTTCTATGGATGGATTATGTTCCAGCGATTCCTTTTCAACTTTCTTCTTCAGCCATTCCTGCACATCAGGTTCGCGAATGTACATATATTCAAAACCGATGGTTCCTTCATAGATGTATTTCAGGGTATCGATAATATCTTTCAGCTTTGCTGCACCAATACCAAGCTCATTACCTGCCTGAAATACGGTCTGAAGATCGGACTCGTCAAGTCCGAAGTTCTCAAGCTCCAGTCTTGGCTGACGATCTTTCCGCGGTCTTACCGGGTTAGTTTTGGACAAAAGGTGCGCTCTGCCACGATAGGCCTGAATCAACTGACTTACCTTAATTTCCTTAGCGATATCTACCGACCCGGCCAGAACAGGAGCTGACTGCTTTTCGGTTCCGTTGGTTTTACCATTCGCCTTTAGCTGAGAGAACTCAAAACCTTCGAAAAACTTCTGCCAGGAAATATCTACTGATTGAGGATCCTGCTGATAGGACTTGTAGAGCTCATCGATATAACCGACATGAGCATTGCTGACGTAGGAATACTTATCCATCCAATTTTTTAATTTTAAAATACAAATTTAAGGATTTAACACTATAAGAATAACCGCTAATTCGCATTAACAAATTAACCTGATTTACAACACATTCTAATAGCATCCGTTGACATAGTCCTGAAGATATGAAAAGCGGTCGGTAAGACACCCGTTCTTATCGGTCATTTTTCCTCTGCAAAGAATTCCATCAGGATCAGTGCCGGTACAAAGCAGGGGAAACACATGGGTAAGAAGCTGATTTCCGAAATCCCTGGAAGCGTCTCTTGGCAACTCACCGGGCAGATTGTCAATCGCCATCACTGTAATATTGCGTGATCCGGAGAACAGAGGCTCTATACTATGAGTGAGAGGATTATAATCATAGGCAGGGTCAGGAATCGTACAGGGTTTCAATGTTGAAGGTATAGAACCATTAATATCACAGGTAATATCGGCTATGATTTTTACCTTAAAGTCCGGCTCTGTCATATTTTCTCTTTCAAAAAGCCTGGGAGCTGCCGGATCCCAGTAGGCACCAGCCATAAAAATCTCTGCTTTGCGGGCATAGGGCAAAAAGGCGGACGTGTAGCGTTCCGGATTGGAATAAAACTCCGCCTTTTCGTAAAGGCCTGTTTCTTTGCCGATGTAATAGTCTCTTGTCGAAAGCAGGCTATAAACCGGATAATTAAACTCCTTATTCAGAAAATCTTCTGGTGATGCCTTGGGTATTTTAAGATAATCAAGTATATAAGCAATTCCTTTTCCTACTCTTCCCGTACCGGTTGCAACAATTTTAATCGGAGGCAGGCTTACTTTTCTCAGCTCATCCAGTACTTCCTTCAGATCAAAACACTTATGAGCCGGCTTCAGCTTATATCTTCTTTTTTTACGGCCATACAGAAGCAATCCGTTGTAAGCGCCGACAATACCTGCAAAACGACCGAAAGCAATCAGTCGCTGATAATTACTATCCGTCAATACCTCATAGTCAATCAGCTCTATACGTTTTTCAAGAATTGTCTGGAGCAGCTTCTGATTATAGCTTTGTTTTTTCAGGGTATGAGAAAAGAAGAAATAGGTTTTTTCCGGAATCAGCAAATGCGGCGGAACTTCTTTTATCCCAAAAAGCACATCGCAATGGCTTAGATCTTCAGTCAGTGTGAGGCCCTTTTCTGCATATTCTTTATTGGAAAACGCTCTTATATCACTTGGCTGAATAAATATTGAAACATTCGGATATCGGTTTTGCAATTCCACACACTGATCAGGCATCAATGCTACGCGCTTATCCGGCGGGATTTTACCTTCTCTTAAAATACCTATTTTTAATGGCTCCATCAGTTCGCAGGTGTTTGGGATACATACTAAACACTCAGAGTTTTTACTATTTTGTCCGGAAATGGTTCGGTATCTCTCCTAAATCCATGGCACTTTTTACTGAACAGGTACTGATCGTTTATAGAAAACATAGCCATTTTCCCTGTACAGCAGCTGCAACCCGGAGTAAGTCTCCAAATTCTGAATATGTTTCGGATAATCCTTGGTAATAATATACACCGGTTTGTCAATAGAGCCGCCCAAAAGCCAACCCGCATTCAAACTTTCAGGATTATAACCGGGCATTTTTTTCCCGTAAAAGAGATAGGCGAAACTTGTAAACCCATATGGGAGCATATAGGCATCTTCTTTCCCTTTTTCGGTATAAAATCGTACGGCTGCCCCCTGGGTCATTTCCTCAATTTTTGGAACAAGACTATAGCTAAGCAGCTGCACGGTCAGAATCATCGAGACAAAAAGGGTGAGCACTGCTGCCTGGAAGTTTCGTTTGAATAGTATCGAAAATATCAAGACTCCGATAATAAGAACAGGTCCGGCAAGGTAATCCCAGCCGGAAACAGTGAAGTTTGCAGACAGATTGCCAATGGCAAACGGATCTTTTATATACTCGCCATATTCGGCCAGAAACTGCTCTTTGTGATCAAGCAGATAAAACACAGCAATAAACAGAAAGCCGAATATCAATCCTGTAATCAGAATCAGTGAACGGAAAAGATTGCCATAAAAAATTCTTTTGCCTTCGACCTTGATCAGTACATAAGCTGCCAGAAATGAAATCGGGAAATAACACAGGGAGGAATAATGAACCAGCTTGGTTTTTACAATGGAAAACACAAAGAGCACTACCAGCATCATAATGACCAGGGTTACCTTAATATTCCGTTGCAGATAGTTGTCGTTGTCAAAACTTCTGAGTCCTTTGAATAAGAAAAAGGACACAGGAAAGCATCCAAGAAGTAACACAACAAAATGAAAATAAAAGGGACCGCTGTGTCCGCTATGAGGCTGTTTCAATACATATAGCTGATACTCGATAAATTCTTTGATAAACCAGGGACCGTTGATCGCTACCTCGATTGCAAACCATGCACTGGCCACCAGCAACATCGGAACCGTGAACAGGATTATTTCACGAAAACTAACAAGCCGGAAACTTCTCTTATAAATACTGAAAACCAAAGCAGTAAGAAACACGATCAGAAAAGCGACCGGACCTTTGGTCAGAATCGCAAAACCAATCAGCGTACCGGCCAGAACCGCCTTCCTGTCCCTTTTGAATCTTAATTCTTTGTTTGTGGAGACCAGTAATCCCAATGTGAAGATACCGGAAAAGATAAAGAGGTTAAAAGCCGGATCTATCAAAGCCGTACGAAAATAGAAATGGGGTAGAATGGATCCCATATATGCCAGGGCCCAGTAAATGCCGAAGCGGTTGCAGAAGTATTTTCTCCCCAAAAGATATATCAGTACCAGCGTAATCATTCCGACAATCGCATTAGGGAAACGCGCTGCAAAAGCTGTTTCTCCGAAAAGGGTCATACTCAATGCCTGAAGCCAGAAGAAAAACGGTGGCTTCTCCTCAAACGGCTGGTAATTGGATTGTATTTTATAGAAGTTGCCCGTAATCAGCATTTCTCTGGCTGATTCGGCAAATATGTTTTCATCCCAGTCAAATAGAGGAACTGAGCCAAGAAAAGGCAGGAACAGAGCAGCCGAAAGAATTATAATGATCAGAATGACATTCCAGGGAGATGGTAAAAATTTCATTTTGCAAAAAAGGATAAAATTTCGCTGCAAATTACAGGTATATAGTTCAGACTAGCAAATGCTATGCAAAAAGGTATCTCTGACATGATAACTTTACTCCCGCAGGATATCAGATCTACTCTGTTCAATCTGCCGGAATCAACTTTTTTATTTATTTCCCTTTACCTTCCCAACCGGTACACCGGTCTGTTCAGACGCTCATTTTCTGACCAGCGGGTATGATACTGAATAATTGAATACACTAAAGCTGTGACTATAACACCGATTAATGTTCCCGCATATATATCCATAAAAAAATGCTGCAGCAGATACACTCTGCTAAAAGCTGTGGTCAATGCAATCGTAAAGCAAACGATCTGGCTGGATGTACGCCGGGACAGCAGACTCAGCAATAAGAAGATCGAAAACACACTCGAGGAATGTCCGGAAGGAAAGCTGAAATAGCTATGAATCTCCAGCCCGTCAACAAACTTAAGCTTGAGTGACGGATCAAAAAACTTGTAAGGGCGCACAAAGTCATCAAAAACAGCTCTTTTCAGCACCTGCGTTACCAGCGAAGTGGAAAGAAAAGCAAGAATACTCAGGATTCCGTAATAAATTCTTCGCAAAAACAAACACAATACGACCAGTACACTGAATATACCATCACCCAGATAGGTGATATAATAAAAAAAGACGTTGAGCACCGGATCATGAAACTGATTGACCCAAAGCTCAACATCTCCTTTACTGGTACTACCAAGGATGATTGCTCCGATTATGGCAAACACCATGGTAAGATTGAAAAACAGTGGCGATTCTTTATATACCCTGATCAAGGAATTATCAATTATATTCTATTGTTTACTATCGGATGCTTTTTCTTTTGCCTGTTCAATATCGTCACGATCTCTCAACTTTTTGTCGTCAACGTTACGATTCAGGAAGCTGTTGATCTCGTCAAGATCATAATCTGATACGATCTCTCCAAATGTATTGATCTGGATATTGAATCCGTCCAGTTCCTTATTTACTTTAGGCTTTTTCCCCTCTTTTTCTTTCTTCTTTCCCATAGCGCTATTCGTTTACTGTTATACTTTTACCTGATCACTCAGTGTAGCAATCGCTCTTTCGATTCTGTCTGCTGTCTCATCACGTCCGAGTACCTCGACTATCTCCATAAGATCAGGTCCGGCCCCCTTACCCGTAATCGCCAGTCTCAGGGCCTGAAGTACTTTCCCGATTTTCATATTTTTCCGTTCCAGTACAGCATTCAGGATATCTCTGGCCTTATCAGCAGTTGCTACATCTGTCTGAGCAAGTTCTTTGCCAAAGTCCGCTATAACTTCAACAGCTTCCGCTGTCCATTTGGATTGGACTACCTTGGTATCATAATCCGCGGGAGTCTCGAAAAAGAAAGAGGCCTCTTTCCAGAAATCGGCCGGAAATACGACCCTTTCTTTCATTAGTTCCACCACTTTTTCCGCTTTTTCCTCCCCTGCATTCATACCTCGTTGCTTCAGCTCCTTCAAAAGATAACCCGCCAGCTCATTGTTTGGTTTGGCCTTGATGTACTGCTGGTTAAACCACATGGCCTTCTGAATATCAAACTTAGTACCTGATTTACCGATTCTTTCGGCGGAAAAAGCCTCTATAAGTTCCTGCATGGAGAAAATCTCCTGTTGCGTACCCGGATTCCAGCCCAGCAAAGCAAGAAAATTGACCGCAGCCTCACTCAGATACCCGGCTTCCCGGAAGCCTTTCCATATATCTCCGCTCTCCGGATCCTTCCAGTCGATAGGAAACACGGGAAAACCACCGGCATCGGCATCTCTTTTGCTTAGTTTACCATTTCCGTCCGGTTTGAGCAGCAATGGCAGGTGGGCAAACCTTGGCATAGTATCTTCCCAGCCAAGGAAACGATATAAAAGGACATGCAGCGGTGCCGAAGGCAGCCATTCTTCTCCCCGGATCACATGAGTTATTTTCATCAGATGATCATCCACAACGTTTGCCAGATGGTAGGTAGGCATACCGTCAGACTTCATCAGCACTTTATCGTCAATCGCTGAAGAATGTACCATTACCCAGCCGCGAACCATATCATTGAGACGAATCTCTTCTTTTCTTGGTACTTTAAGACGGATTACATAGGACTCTCCGGATTCCAGTCTGCGCTTAACTTCATCTTCCGGAAGCGTCAGAGAGTTTTTCATGGTCATCCGGGTGATCGCATTATACTGCGGTGTAGCCACTCTGGCAGCTTTCAGGCGCTCCCTCATGGCATCCAGCTCTTCAGCTGTATCAAACGCGTAGTACGCATTGCCTTCCTCCACGAGTTTCATGGCATACTGCATATACATAGGTTTCCGCTCCGACTGGCGGTAAGGACCATAGGGACCACCCACCGCCGGGCTTTCATCCAGCTCTATCCCCAGCCACTGCAATGCTTCGAGAATGTACTCTTCCGTACCTGCTACAAATCTGGTCTGATCGGTATCCTCAATACGAAGAATCATTTTGCCTCCATGCTTGCGGGCAAACAGATAGTTATACAGCGCTGTACGAACTCCTCCGATATGTAACGGACCTGTAGGACTTGGTGCAAATCTCAGCCTTACCTCTTTTTCCATGAATTTTTATCCTTACTTAAGGGTAGATTTAATGATTATATGCTATTATTTTACTGCGATACAGGATATCTCTACATTGACATCCTTGGGCAGACGGGCTACTTCGACAGTCTCTCTTGCCGGAGCACCTTCACCGAAATACTCCCCATAAACTGCATTAATCGCCTGAAAATTGTTCATATCTTTTACAAAGATGGAACACTTAACCACATGCGAAAAATTCATTCCTGCAGCAACTAATATTCCATTGAGATTTTTCATAACCCTGTGCGTCTCAGACTGGATATTGTCCAGCACAAGCTCACTGGTAGCCGGGTCAAAAGCGATCTGCCCGGATACATACAGCGTATTGCCGGCAAGTACCGCCTGACTATACGGGCCTATCGGAGCCGGGGACTCGTTTGTGTTTATTATCGTCTTATTCATTGATGATCTCGGATAGTTGAAGGTGACAAAAATAGCAAAAAATGCATCGAATTTCGAAAACCCTATTCATAATTTGCCTCAATATCCTCTCTCCTACCTAAATCAATAGAAAACAGGCGTATGCAGTTTTTATTTGATGGTCAGATTCTCAGAAAATCTAAAAGCCACTTCTTTTACGGGCTTTCGGCTTCTTTCTGCCTGCTCCCGTTTTTTCAATTCATCATTTAGCTGATCCGGGTCACCTTTATATCCGATTGCTACCATAGCAGCCGGAATAAAGTCTTTTCCCAGCTTAAATGCCTCAGTCACCTTATTCGTATCGAAACCTGCCATCTGGTGAATGTATATATCCATGGCAGCCGCCTGTATAGCCAGCGCACTCATGGCCTGGCCGGCATCATACATGGCATGCCTGTTTTCTTCTCCGGTTTTGGCAAATCGTGCACTGGCCAGCACCGCCATCAGCACCGGAGCTTCTTTGGCCCAGACTCTGTTAGCATCTGTAAGAAACCCCAGTAAAGTATCAAAGCCCGCAGGATCATCTTTTTTCGACACATAAACAAAACGCCAGGGCTGCTCATTGAACGAAGAAGCTACCCATTGGGCCGAAGTAAACAGGACCTGTAAAGTATCCGAATCCAGCGGTTTCTCTGAAAAAGCTCTGTAACTGCGCCGTTTTAATATAGTCTCCCGGATAATTGTCTGGTTCGTGTTCATAGTTGACATTTATTCGAAGTTTAGATTATTATGCATTAGGTTTTATTTTATCCTTTTGTCTGATATACTGCACAGAAAAACTTGTTTAACTTTAATCCATGGAGGTCTGTTTAGTTTGGAAAAACCTCAGAGCTCCGGGAAATCCGACAAATTCAAATGACACATTATACGCGCAAAGGTGCCCGATCGATCAAAGATATCCCGGAAGACATTATGATACAAATTAATGAGGGACGGGAAGAAACAGCTAATCTCACTGAGTGGCTGGCCGTTGATCAGAAAATATTGCTCGAACATGTGCTCCGCCGGCTCGACCGCCCGGAATACATAAAATCTGTGGTATCCCGGATAGATCAGCTGGACAGACAAACGGTCAATACCCGCAATGAAGCGATTGGAGAGACACTTTTAACGCTCGCAGCCGGTAATCATGATGAGGAAATTTTTTATCAGATTTCAACGCACCTTTCTGATACGGTCCGCTGCTGGGCCACCTACATGATCGCAAAGGACTCCCGGTATGTACTGTGGGAAAAACTCGAAAGAATAAAGCCCTTTGCTGCCGATACACATTTTGGTGTGCGGGAAATCGCCTGGCTTTCCCTACGTCCGGAGATTGCCGACAGTATTGCATTGCTGTCTGAATGGGTTACACACGAGAATCCCAATATCCGGCGGTTTGCTTCGGAGGCGACACGGCCAAGAGGAGTCTGGTGCACACATATTGAACAGCTGAAGAAAGATCCGGAACCTGGATTATCTATACTGGAACCACTGAGATCGGATAAGGTCCGGTATGTACAGGACAGTGTCGGCAACTGGCTCAATGATGCGGGCAAAACCAGAGCGGATTTTGTAAAAGAACTATGTGAACGCTGGAAGACGGAAAGCCCGACAAAAGAAACCGCATATATCATCCGCAAAGCAATGCGGTCAATAGCAGGATAGCGGACAAGTCAGAAGAAAATCTGTCCGCAAAAAGAAATAGCAGTCCCGGCGAGGGACTGCTGCAAGAGTTGTCAATATACAAATACTTTACTTTTATCGACTATATATACCCCCGGTTCAAATCCGCGATAGGTATTAAGACCTTTCTGATAGGTAATAGTAGTAACCAGGCGCCCTTCAACGCTATAAACAGAAGCTTGTCCGGAAAGAGTGGCCTCTATATGAAAAAGTCTTTCTCCGCCATATACCTTTATTCTTTCGGCCCGGTCACTTTCGGTTTTAATAGTCCCGGTCACTACATCATCCTTTACATACTCTACTATTTCAGCCTTAAACAAGTCTACCATACTTTCTTCACAGGTAAAACCAAACTCCATATCGTAAAGCGAAACACCGGTATTGGTCACATTATAATTATAAACCTGTCCGTTTCTAGCGGTGATAACGGCATTGTACGTAATGACATCATCTTTTCGTTTGATAGTGAGCTCCACATTCGCACCGGACATCAGCGACACAAAATCATTCCAGCCCCAGTCGTATGAGTAGTTCAGACTACCGGCTACGTCCATTGCATAGGCATCGGCCCGAAGCAGCATTGTCTGACCGCCGGAGATAGCCCGTATGATATAATTGTCCCAGTTGTCATTACTAACCGGATTGCGATAATTATTGAATGTATAGATCAGCTCAAAGTCACCTGATACCCCGATCGTCTGACTTCTTGCTACGTTAAAGCCAACTGTATACGTACCATCATCATTTACTGTCCCCACGCGCTGCCGCTCACCAATTGAACCAGCCGATACCTTTTTCATATCCAGATAGCAGGCCTCGCCTCCGAGGTACACGACATAGTTGCCCGAAGGACAATTGGTCGCCGTACTGGTATACACAGGCTGATCTCCCACAAAGGCAAATACGTTGGCGCTGGTACCTGTTTTGGATATTTTGACCCGGACTTCCTTATTTTTATATACTTCCTTAAACTCCGTTTCCCAATTCCAGCCATACTTGTAATTAACAACGGAACCGGTAAAGGTTGAATTGGACCAGGCATCGGCACGCATATACCAGGTCTGACCCCCACTTGTAAGAGCAATCGCCCAGTTATGCCAGTTTTCAACAGCCCGGGTATAGTTATCAAAGATATATTCAATCTCAAAATCACCGCTTATCTCCGTCCGGTGAAAATCACTATAGGCATCCCAGGCCAGACCATAATCCGGAGTACCAATTACCAGACGCCCATTGTCATAATACGTTGTCCTTGCGATTGTCGTACCGGTATGCTTATATCCCCACAGAGCCCGTTCACTGGCCGGGTTCATACCTGTAAAAGCCAGTGTGTAACCGGACAAGCCATCCATTAGCTGCTCGCAAAGTACACTATAAAAAGTCCCTGCATTGGTGACAAGCGTCAGAAACTGGCTGCCACCTGCATAATCGTACGACCATGTACCGGTGTATGTGCCGGACAGGGTGCCATCCGCATTGATATACAGCTCCTGCTCCCTGTTTGTTGCAAGATTGACATAATCGACAGCGTTATGTGTAATCACACTATACCTGCCGGCAATATCTTCGGCAGTATAAGCATTTTTTCCCAAGCCAAATCCTGTTCTGTACTCAAACGGAGCAGCCAGCGGCCAGCCTCTTTCGTTAAAAAATAACTGATGAACTTCCACATTATGATGCACCGTACCATTGTCATACTTGGTATGGTAAACCAGATAAGCGCTTCCATCCTCATCTTTCAGTACAGAGTTATGGCCCTGTGCCACTTGCCCGATGTTCCACCAGTTATAGCGAAAGTTCTGCATTATGGGGAATCCATACTGCACATTATTGCCATAATTGAATATATAACGGTCAAAAACCGCGTTGTCACCGGTCACATCGGTATATACCCCGTCAATGGTTTTTGAGCGAAACACACGCATGGTATACCCTCCTTCCGGCGAATAAAATCCGTGGGTGACAAACAGGTAATAGTATCCTTCGCCGTTCGTATCGGTCAGGTACTGAATATAAGGACCCTCTCCGGAAACATAATAGCCTCCGCTCAGATGCACACCCATATATGGATCGTATCGCAATCGCGAACCGTTCCAGACTGTTCCATCCGCTGAAGTATTTGTAAATCCATAATTGTAGTTATAGTCACGAAGACCGGTATTTTCATCCAGCTTTAGCAGAAATACTCCCCCCGACCAGGAGCCATACACCATCCACAGACGATTGTTTTCGTCGTACAGCACCGAGGGATCAATACAGCTGCTTCCATAGTCTCCATGCCAGCCACCATTGTGCAGATAGCGTGCAGGAGTAGAGCTTAAACCTGTTACCCGCTGAAAATCGGCATTACCGGCGCCATTGGACGCATTATCCATACCGGAATACACAACCGTGCCGGCATATTCGTAGGGTCCTTCAATCCTGCTGGCGGTATGCATCACGACCGATGACAGCCAGTCATCGCCGTTAACAGAAAAATAAAGGCACCATTTGTTCATCTTTTTATTGTAAATAATATCCGGCGCCCATAGATTGCCCCGCAGATCATTACTGTTGGTATGCCGGGACCAGTCAGCCGCCGCCTTAAAAGCCTGCAGGTAGTTGGTCGTGACCACACTGTTGACCGAAAAAACCGGCATAAAGGATGTCCAGTTGATCATATCCCGCGAATACGCCGCACCCAGCTGGGTTCCGAATATATAATAATATTTGGTACGGGTACCGGCAGCATCATTTTCCGGATACGAATTACCTCCTGCATCTTTATAGACAATGATAATCGAAGGATCATGAACAGCAACTGTTGAAGCATGACTGCAGAAATGGACACAATACAGATATATGATTGTGCAGAAAAAAATTTTATCCATCGTGTTTTACCGGTATATTATACTATATATTACTATACATGTGAAACTATCAAAAGGTAACATCAGGAATATTCTATTTTACCGGCAAACCGCTTTCCGGCTCCCCGTTTAGGTCATACAACTTATGCCAAGGATCGTCCATTCTTTCCGCTGCTTTTTTTATATTGCTGCTTTTATGTTTTAATCCGGTATATCCAACAATACATTATGGCAACACAACGACCATTCAGCTTCAAAAAATGGATTGATGAAAACAGACATCTGCTAAAGCCACCTGTAGGAAACCAGCAGGTATACAAAGGCAATGACGATTTTATTGTGATGGTAGTAGGCGGTCCCAACAGCCGCAAGGATTTTCATTATAATGAAACAGAAGAATTCTTCTATCAGCTCGAAGGAGATATCACACTGCGAATCATAGAAGACGGAAAAATAGAAGATCTTCCCATCAGAGAAGGAGAAATCTTCCTGCTTCCCAGAAAAGTCCCTCACTGTCCGGTACGGCCTGCCAATACCATAGGCCTGGTCATGGAACGCTATCGGGACGATAACCAGAAAGACGGCTTTATGTGGTTCTGCGAAAACTGCGGTCATAAACTCTACGAAGAGTTTATCGAAGTCAAAGACATTGTAAAACAGCTTCCGGAGGTTATGAATAGATTTTACACCAGTAATGAGCTCCGGACCTGCCAGAAATGCGGAACAGTAATGGAAAAACCTCAGCCAGCCTGAATCAGGATGAGTTTATACAGCCTCAGACATCTGATATGAATTATACTACCGACAGAGATTTTGCTTTGGCAGCAGACAGAGAAGATACGCTCCGGACATTCCGGGACCAGTTTCATATTCCGGTTATCGGAGAGAAAGAAAGCATATACTTCTGCGGAAACTCGCTGGGGCTTCAGCCCAAAAGTACGGGAGAATATATCCGGCGGGAACTGGATGAATGGGGCCGCCTTGGTGTAGAAGGACACTTTGATTCCCGCAATCCCTGGCTGTACTATCACAAGTTTGTACAAAAGCAACTGGCTGAAGTGGTAGGCGCCCGACCTGCTGAGGTTGTCGCAGCCAATTCACTCACAGTCAATCTGCATCTGTTATTCAGAACTTTTTACCAGCCTGAAGGCATAAAGACTAAGATTCTGGTAGAAGAAAATCCATTTTCATCAGACTGGTATGCCTTGCAGTCTCAGGTTCAGCTACACGGACTGGAACCGGAACAATGTATCATTGAACTGCAAAGCGACGCCAACAGTCAGTATCTTTCTACAGAATCCATACTCCGCACCATTGACCGGCATCATGAAGAGCTGGCCATGGTTTTTCTTGGCGGAGTAAACTATCTCAGCGGCCAGGCATTTGATATGGCAGCTATTATCCGGCATGCCCACCAGTATGACATTATTGTCGGACTGGATCTGGCGCACGCGGCAGGTAACCTGGATCTCAGGCTTCACGATTGGGAAGCCGATTTTGCCGTCTGGTGCAGCTACAAATACCTTAATTCCGGTCCAGGTGGCACTGGTGGATATTTTATCCATGAAAAACACGCTACCAACAAAAACCTGCCCCGGCTGGCCGGCTGGTGGGGTCACGAGGAGGAAACTCGCTTCCGGATGAGCAAAGAGTTTGTTCCGGCTGGTAGTGCTGAAGGCTGGCAGTTAAGCAACGCACCTGTGCTTTCTCTGGCAGCACAATGGGCCTCTCTGGATATTTTTCAGGAAGCAGGAATGACAAGACTTCGACAAAAAAGCATTCGTCTGACCAGTTATCTTGAATTTTTGCTGCAAGAGCTGATTCTGAAAACCGAAAACCCATTCGGAATACGAATTATTACTCCGGCCAATCCTCAGGAACGGGGCTGTCAGCTTTCTCTGAAAATCGAAAGAAACGGCCGGGAACTTTATCAGAAGCTGGGTAAAAACGGTTATATAGTTGATTTCAGAAATCCGGACATTATAAGAGTGAGTCCGACTCCGCTCTATAACCGCTTTTCTGATGTTTATTCATTTGTACATTTTTTAAAGGAGTTAAGCTAAATCGCGATGAAAGACAATAGTCTGGCAAAGGATGTGATCATAATAGGCGCCGGTCCCGTGGGTTCGCTTCTGGCTATTTTGCTGGCCAGACAAGGCTTTTCGGTTTCTGTATTCGAAAAAAGGGCGAACCCGTTGATCTGTAAGACGGAAGAAGGACGCTCTATCAACATGGCTCTGAGTCACCGGGGACTGAAAGCACTCGGAATGGCTGGTATGGATGAAAAAGTGCTGCAGCACACCATCCCGATGGAAGGACGCATGCTCCACGAACCCAACGGCCAGGTGGTGCTTCAGCCTTATGGTCTGGCAGGACAATATATCTATTCTATTTCCCGCAGCATGCTGAATACACTGCTTGTCAAAGAGGCTGTCCGGCGTTATGGCATTAATTTTTATTTCAATATGCAATGCCAATCGATCGATACAGATACGAATCAGATTGTATTTACCGAAACAACCAGTGGCAAAGAAATAGAGGAGTCATTTGACCTGGTAATAGGAGCCGATGGAGCCGGATCAGTAGTCCGCAGCAAGATACAGGAACTGACCAATGGAGAGCTTGATATAAACATGTTAAGCCACAGCTACAAAGAGCTGCATATACCTGCAGGCTCCGAAAGCACCCATCAGATGTATAAGAATGCCCTCCATATCTGGCCTAGAAAGAAATTTATGCTGATCGCTCTTCCCAATCTGGACGGCAGTTTTACAGCAACGCTTTTTTTATCCGGATCAGACTCTCCTTCTTATAAAGACCTGGACAGCCAGGATAAGGCAAGAAATTTCTTCAATGAATATTTTCCTGACGCCAGCCGGATGATGCCCGATCTGGGAGATCAGTTTTTCAGCAATCCCACATCAGAGCTTGGTACTATACAATGTTTTCCATGGGTTTATAAAGACAAGCTGGCCCTCATCGGCGATGCAGCGCACCCGATTGTCCCTTTCTATGGACAGGGTATGAATGCCGGTTTTGAGGACTGCCGGATACTGGCTGAGCTGGTCATTGAGCACAGCAGCGAAGACTGGGCAATGATTTTGAATCACTACCAGTCTGAGCGCAAAAAAAATACAGATGCTATTGCCCGGCTTGCCTTGCGTAATTTTAATGAAATGCAGGCAGATGTAGCCGATGAACGTTTTCTCCTTCGAAAAAAAATCGAAGCGACCCTTCATCAGCGATTGCCCTCCTACCTCCCGTTGTACAGCATGGTAACCTTTAGCGATCTGAGCTACAGTGAAGCCATGGAACGAGGTCGTCAGCAGGAACTTTTTATGGACGAAGTTATGCAACATGAGGACATAGGTCTGATCTGGAATAAGGAAGCGTTCCTTAGTGAGCTGGAACTGCGCCTGAAAGCACAGGGACTGATCGGGTAAGTAGCACCATTATCCCTGATTATGAACTATTAACTGAAAAAGCTTTGTTCATTAAAAAAACAGTTGGTAGTATGAAGACAGCAAAAGCATTGACCGGGGGACTGGCAGGAGCAGTACTAATGACACTGGTGCATAATTACTTTAAAACAAATGTCAAGGATGCTCCCCGTATTGACGAGCTTGGTATGGAAGCCCTGAAAAAGATATTCGGCAAAGATACTTTCTCCGGCAAGGATGAACTGCATCAGCTATCCATTCTGTCTGATCTGCTTTCCAACGGGCTCGCCTACAGTCTGGCTGCCGCATCCAAAAAATATCCGGTATGGACAGGTACCCTCATAGGTGGTCTGATCGGTCTGGCAACGACCAATATTCCCCAGCGGCTGGGATTGAAAAAAGACTTTGCGGCCAAAACAATAAAAACGACACTGATGTCTATAGCTTACTATACATTTGGCGGACTCGCCTCCGGAACTATCATCAAAAATCAAAGAAACTAATGAATCCAGATCATACCTTTGTATGGACTCCATAAACAGAAAACCGGAATTTGTTCTAACCAAATGTACGTATTCCGGTTTTTTATGAAAAAATTTTGCATCTTACTTTTCGGAATCTTCTCACTATATCATGGAACCACAAGAGCTCGTTGATTATTTGTCTCAGATCGGAAAAGAAACCGGTCTCATAGAAAAAGCGAAGCAGTCTTGTATGGAAACAATCAGGACCTATTCAGAAGATCTGTCGGATACTCCGCGCGGACACTATACCAATGATGAACTGATTCTTGAATTTGACTACCAGAGCCTTGTTTTCAATCATCATTTTGGTATTCACCCGTATATTAAAACCCGGATTGGAGTTTTTGTTAATGATACCGATCAAAACTGGATTGACAACCTCAAACCAATTGGTTTCTTTGAGTTTGAATCCGATTTTGAAGGAAAAGAGCTGGACAATTTTCTTGTTCTTGACCGAAGCAAATAGACTCACCTTCCTCAGGTAATTAATCCGTTTCGCCATTCGTGCCCGAACAAGAATTATATATCAGAAACCTGTATCACCCATCTCAGCCTGCAGGAAAATCCCTGGCAAAAAACATTTCTTATCAGGAATATAAGCCGGACCTGAGGCTCCGGCACCTGATTCATTGCTACTGGCATCTGAAATCTGATCAGGCACTGAGCAGCCCGTTTTTATACCGTGTTGTATCCGATGGCTGTACAGATATCTTCTTTAACCGGCATAACCCGGCCGAAAGCTTCTTTCAGGGGTTTAACCCGACCTATTCACTTATTCCTCTCGGAGGAAATTTTGCTTATTTCGGGATTCGTTTCTATCCTGCTGCTATCACCAGACTTTTCAGAATTGACGCCTCAGATCCGGGACATGATGAAATTGCTCTCTCATCCATTCTGCCGGATTTGGCACGACATATTGCTGAACTATCTGACAAAAGGCCCTCCGACTCATCTGTTTCAGAATTTCTGAATCAATACTTTATAAGACTCTGCAATAAAAATACTTCCACTACCGACCCGCGATTTCTGACTGCCCTAGCGCTTATCCTTAATCAGGAAGGAGACGTGACACTGAAGGAAGATCTTGACACAGGATTGAGCCAGCGCCAGCTTCGGCGGCTCTTCTCTTATTACATCGGTGGCAGTCCCAAGCTTTTTAGCAGGATCATCCGCTTTCAACATTTTATTTACAGAAATCTGATCCTCACCCCGGACAGGTTGCCTGCACATTACAATCATTCCTATTATGATCAGGCACATCTTATAAAAGATTTCCGGAGTTTTTACGGATCTACACCATCAGAGGTAAAAAGTGACAATTTTGACCGTTTTTTACAATAACATTTCCTTCCGAACATCGATTTTTACCAGGGAACTATTTCTGATAACCATTTTGAAGAAATAAATGTCAAATCTAAAAATCACTGCCATAGTATGAAGCTAAACGCCGGAATTATCACATCAAAACTAAAAGAATGTAAGAAGTTTTACACCGAGACACTTGGTTTTGGGGTAACTTATGAAAATGATTTCTACCTTCTTCTCCATACACCGGATCGGCAAAATGAAATCAGCTTTCTGCTTCCGGATCATCCCACTCAGGATAAGCTTTTCCATAAAGCCTATTCCGGCTCGGGTATCTATCTGACCATTGAAGTAGATAATGTAGATCACTGGTATGAAAAAATGAAGAAACTTTCTGCTGATATCAGGGTGGATCTGAAAAATGAACCATGGGGAGACAGACATTTTGCAATTACTGACCCCAATGGCATCGGGATTGACATTGTGACCCATATTCCACCGGAAGAATAAGGAGTATAAAGTCTGTACCCGAAAGCTGTACAGACTTTACCATCTATCTATCAGTTATTTGCAAAAATTCCACTCTCCATAAAACAATATCATCCTGTAAATCGTAACAAATCAAATGGTTTGCTAAATTTGGCATACTATTCGCGCGTTTTTGCAGAACTATGAATTACGAAGGGGTATTACTGTCTGAGCATATAGAAGGCGGGCGGAAAGCCGGCATCATTACTACCAACCCGTTTTCGCTGACTTTTAAGAAAGGCGATGATATAGAAATCAAATTTCCTCTGAAAGACCTTGATGTCAGCTACGGAGGCGCAGGAAAGCGTCTGGTGTATTTCAAGCACCCGCAGTATCCTGGCTACACTATCTTCACAGATCAGAGCCAGATACTGGAAGATACAACCCTGTCACATCTGTTTAGTGTACAGGACACGCATCAGGCCGTCAGAAAGAGCCGTTTTACATTCCGGACGCTTCTCATATCGGCTGTTCTGCTGGTAAGCGCCGGAATTGCCGTTTTTTTTGCTTTCCGGGACCGTATCATTCATAAAATAGCCATGCGGGTACCTATGGACTATCAGATCAGGATCGGAAAACCAATCTTTGATAGTACCCTAAAAAGTAACAAAGTACTTCAAAGTGACACCTTGTCACAATATCTTAATGAACTGACCAGCCCCCTTCTTTCTCAACTCCATGGCAGTGAGTATCAGTTCCGTTTTGCTGTCATTGAAAATGACGCGATTAACGCTTTCGCCCTACCGGGCGGCTTTATTGTCATTCATTCTGCGCTCCTGCAGGAAGCCGAAACACCCGATGAGGTCGCGGGAGTTCTGGCCCATGAGATCGCACATGTTACCTCAAGGCATCATTTAAGAGGGCTTTTTAACCGGCTGGGTACCTTCTACCTCCTTAGCATGTTTTTTGGAGATATCTCTGTTTTAGGCTCGCTGATTGATATTGGTGCTTCACTCGAAAGCCTGAGCTTCAGCCGGGATTTTGAAACCGAGTCTGATCTGGAAGGCCTGAAGCTGGCATTAGCCTCCGGTTTTTCATCCGATGGCATGGTCAGCTTCTTTACAAAGCTTGGTGAAGCGCATGAAGGAGAATTACATGCGCTCATGGCTTACCTCAATACGCATCCGACTTCGGACACCCGGATAAAAACTATCGAAAGCACCGCTGTTTCTCTGACGCATCTCAGCGCAAAACGGCCTGAGTTTTTCACTGACTATACAACGTTTAAGCAACATCTGAACACACTTTTGGAAAAGCAATAATTCATGAATGTAACTATTGAAGGCAAGCCGGTATTTTCGCATCTCAATGTGGTGCTTGAACCGGGAGAATCGATCATCGCCGAATCGGACGCAATGGCCAATATGTCTGCGGATCTGGACATGGAAGCAAAGTTTAACGGCAGCCTACCGGCTGCCCTGATCAAGAAATTTGTTGGCGGAGAAAGCCTTTTTGTCAATCATTTTAAAAACAACACTTCCGCGCCGCTCAAGCTGGCACTTACCCAGCCTATGCCCGGCGATGTTATGGAAATGGAACTAAAAGGAAATTCTTTTTATCTGCAACCCGGTGCTTTCGTGGCCTGTACTCCCGGCATTGATCTGTCGGTATCGTGGGCAGGATTTGCTTCTATGATCGCCCGTGAAGGTTTATTTCGCCTCAAAGTATCCGGCCACGGAAAAGTATGGTTCGGGGCTTTTGGTGGCCTGGTCGAAAAACATGTAGAAGGAGAATACCTGGTGGACACCAGCCACCTGGTCGGCTATGAGCCGGGTTTCAAGCTCTCTATTCAGATGGCAGGCGGCTTCTTCAGCAGCATACTGGGAGGCGAGGGGCTGGTCACCAGAATGAAAGGCACCGGAAAAATTATTATTCAGACCAGAAGCATCAACTCGCTGGCGACATGGGTCAATCGTTTTTTACCTTAAACTTTTCTGAAAACACATGAATATAGATATACAATACCGGCCTGGCAGCGCTGTAGCCAAGATACAGATTGCCGATTCCGAATCGGTTATGGCCGAAGGCGGAGCCATGATTGCTGTTTCACCCAATATTAATGTCGAGACCTCCATGTTTCGCAAAGAGCAGGGTGGGCTGATTTCCGCAGCCAAACGTCTGCTGACTGGTGAAAATATCTTCCTGAACAAATACACCTCATCAGCCGGCAACGGGGAAGTATGGCTGGCTCCCAATCTGCCGGGAGATCTCGAAACCCGTACGCTTGACAATGAGACCATATACGTACAGGGCGGATCATACCTCGCTTCTTCCGGTGATATTAAACTTGATCTGAGCTTTCAGGGCGCCAAATCGTTCTTTTCCGGCGAAAATCTTTTCTGGGTCAAACTGTGCGGAACGGGACAGGTAGTATTTAACTCCTACGGAATGATCTATCCGATTGAGGTAGATGGCGCGCATATTGTTGATACCGGACATATTGTTGCTTTTACTGACGGACTCAATTTCCGTATTACCAAAGCCGGCAGCAGCTGGATGTCATCTTTCCTGGGAGGCGAAGGCCTGGTTTGCAAATTTGAAGGAAAAGGAACTGTCTGGTTTCAGTCGCATAACCCTTCCGGCTTTGGCGGTATCATAGGCCCGATGTTAAGACCCAATAAATAATTACTCCACATGCAATCATTTGAACATACCATACATTGTAAACCGGATTTTGCCATGCTGACGGTAAAAATTCCCGGTGGAAAAACACTGAAAGTAGAAGCTTCGGCCATGGCTGCCATGGATACGAACCTGATCATGAAAACGAAGTTCAAGGGTGGACTGGGACGGTTTCTTGGAGGCGAATCATTATTTATCAATGAATTTACAGCCGAAAACGGTCCGGGAGAAATATCCATCTCGCCGACCGCTCCCGGAGATATTACGCACCGCTATCTAAACAATGAGACGATCTATCTCCAGAATTCTGCTTATGTGGCTTCCAATCCGGATATACTGGTCGAAAGCAAATGGCAGGGGCTGACCAGAGGGTTCTTTTCCGGAGAAAGTCTGTTTCTGATCAAATGCAGCGGCACCGGAGACTTATGGTTTAACAGCTTTGGCGGGATCGTTGAACTTGACGTGACAGACGGCTACGTGATCGATACCGGACACATCGTTGCCTTTACCGAAGGGCTGACCTACAATATCGGACGGCTCGGGGGATACAAATCACTGTTTTTAAGCGGCGAGGGACTGGTATGCCGGTTTAGCGGAAGTGGAAAAATCTGGATACAAACCCGAAAAATCATGCCTTTTGCCTGGTATCTTAATCCATTCAGGCCATCAAAATAAGAATTAAAAAATACAGTAAAATGAAAACAGCCCATATTTCAATGGGCTGTTTTCATTTTACAAATTATCAATGGTGTGATCTTCCACCTGTTTTACAAAATCCATCAGATCCATATTGCCATAAGGGCCAAAGGCATCAATAATAGTTCCTTTTTCTCCGCTGGTGGTTACCAGCGTAAACAAAATAGCCATATCATCCGGATTGGAGATTCCTTCGTATCGGAAATGATCCATGATTTTTATCTCCGAGGGTTTAAATATCTGCCTCGTATGGATATTTTGCAGCCCTACCGGCGTGATCTGATATTCCTGATCATAACCCACATCTTTTAAAGCCTTCAGTTTCAAAATTAAAGGGGTCGTTATATGTGGCATTTCTATATCTTTTGACATGGTTTGTTCCTCCTTCCTCGTCCATTAATTCCCTGATTATTTATTATACAACAAAAAAAGAGGCGGAATAGTTGAGGTCACATGGCATAAAAGCCGGATAGAGTGGGAATTTCAGAGAAGTCTACATGAAAGTTCATCCGAAAAACATCTCAGAATTGTCCAAAAAACAGTCAAATACTGGCGATTAAGGAGTTGCAAAATGCCAATCTATACCATTGCTTTCATGTTCTTATCTCCTTTCTTAGCCAAAGGAAACTTAACCTTTGTTAATCTGAAAAGAATGATTTCATTATAAATTCACATTAGTTCCGTCATCCGGTAAAAGATCCAAACCAAAAATGCTTATTCAAACAACATCATTGCCCGAAGAATCCGTATTAAATATCCCTGACATATCATACGATTATCTTGATAGCTATGAGAGAGAATTCAACAATCAGGAGAAGGTGATTGAGATTGAAGAAGTTGTTTTACTATTTTTTAGCAGCGGCCCTGAATGGATAGAACAACTTTTTACGCTCAGAAACAGAATCGTTGGCTTGTTTGGTCTAAAGACCTCCGAACCGATAAAAGACAGACAACATGCTCTACAAAGCTTCCACTGCGAACCCGGAGAAAGACTGGGACTTTTCAAGGTTTTTTACAAATCGCCACATGAGGTAATACTGGGAGAGGATGACAAACATCTTAATTTCAGAATATCATTACTGATCAGGTCCTCCGGTCATACTTCCACAAAACTGATCATATCAACAGTGGTGACATTTAATAACTGGTTTGGAAAGATGTATTTTTTGCCTGTACGACCTTTTCACAGGCTCATTGTTCCTGCCATGATGAAAGGGATAATAAGAAAACTAAAAAATTGATCTGGCAAATTATAACAATATGTTTCTTATCATATTTGCACATTAAACTACTGGATCGTACCTTATCGGATGAGACCTGTTGTATTAAAAAAAAAATGCAAAACTATAACATCCCTTCTTTACCACTTGCCAGAGATGTAGAGACCAAACGGGTAATGAAAAAAGTAGCGGAAGCACGGGCGGCTCTGGCTGAATTGAAAGGCGTACATGGAATACTTCCCAATGTCGGCATTTTATTAAATACACTGGCTCTTCAGGAAGCCAAAGACAGCTCTGCAGTCGAAAACATCATTACTACGCATGATGAACTTTTCAGAGCCGAACTTAATCTGAGCAAGGTAAAAAGTATCGCAGCCAAGGAAGTTCAGCATTACTCTCTGGCCCTTAAGACCGGTTTTGAACTGGTAATGAGAGACAAACTGATCACCAATACACATATTCTGCATATTCATCGGATACTGGAACAAAATGACGCAGGATACAGAAATGTCCCCGGTACAGAGCTGAAAAATGATAAGACCGGCGAAATAGTATATACCCCACCGCAGTCAAAGCAGGAGATTGTAAACCATATGGGCAACCTGATCGCATACATCAATGATGACTCCGGCGATGACGCGGATTATCTGGTCAAAATGGCCATTATCCATCACCAGTTTGAAAGTATACATCCATTTTATGACGGCAACGGACGTCTGGGGCGGATTATCAATATACTCTATCTCGTCGCCAAAGAACTTCTTGATTTTCCAAGCCTGTATCTGAGCCGGTATATTATTCAGAATAAAGCCGAGTATTACCGACTGCTTCAGGCAGTTCGTGAGCATGACTATTGGGAAGACTGGATTATCTACATGCTGGACGCTGTATGCAGCGTCTCCAAACAGAGCGCATCTCTGATCAAAGCAATCAGAGATGAAATGCAACGATATAAAAATCGTATCCGGACAGAACATCCCCGAATGTATTCACAAGACTTGCTCAACAGCCTTTTTAAACATCCTTATACTAAAATAGATTTTTTGATGGAAGATCTCGGAGTCTCCCGTCAGACCGCCGCCAAATATCTGGACTCCCTGACAGAAAACACACACAATCTCCTGGAAAAAATCAAGATCGGCAGGGACAACTTTTATGTAAATACCGGATTGATGAAGCTATTTACCGAATACGATTATAAGCTATAGGAAAATATAACCAAACAAATATTTTATTGAACTTTAAGGAAAATATGTTAACAAAACAGGCATTTCGTTAACATATCCAGGAAACATGTTAATAAAACAGGCATTTCGTTAACATATCCGGAAAATGTGTTAGCGAGTTTTGGTTTCATTAACACATTTTTTCACTCATTTTTCATAGGTATATCCCAGCGGATCCGGATATATATACTGGTACCCCAGACGACTGATCAGCTTGTCCGGACTGATCAGCTTCCAGCCTGTTCGGTCACCGGATATAAACTCGGGCAAGGGAAGCTCAAAACGCCTGACAAGTCCGGTATAAAAGTCCTTTTTGAGCGGATGTACGGGTGAGCAGCAATTGTATGTTTCATTCCAGACTTCAGGCCTGTCTGTGCAGATCAGCGACGCGATGATAGCGGCACAATCGTCCTGGTGAATCAGATTGACAGGGCTTTCTCCGCCTTTAAGGTCTTTTTTTCCTGCGAAAAAACGGACCAGATTGCGATCATAACCGGTGAGTCCTCCCATACGGAGTATGCAGTAGTCAATGCTCAGCGAACGCACGATCTCTTCCGCTTCAAACAGTACACGGTTGCCCACCTGCACAGGCTCATTCTCCCTGATTGCTTCGCCCTCTCTATCGGCATATACCGAGGTAGAACTGACGTATATAATCCGTGATACAGGCCGCTGCCGGAGCTTTTGCGCCAGCAGCTTCATTTGGAGAACATGCGCGTCATTGTCCGGATCTTTTTTGGTACCGGGCGGTATATTGATCAGCAGCAGATCCGTATCCAGAAAATCTTCCAATGTGGAAATATTCCGCATATCCGGCTCCAGCTTTAGCAGAAACGGCTGTATTCCATGTCCGCTCAGAACCTTCAGCTTGTCCGGACTGGTGGTTGAAGCCTTCACATTATATCCGTCTTCTTTAAGCCTGATCGCCAGCGGAAGCCCGAGCCATCCGGCGCCCAGAATACTTATCCGATACTGATTTTTATCCATATCTTTTCTTATTGCAGAAGCAAAATACCAAATCGCGGCTGAACATTTTATTTTTCAAACAAATTATCCTAAAAGGGCATCTTCTTTCCGGCATCATGACACACGAAGCATATAGCGATGGCAATAGTACTCAAAGAGTATTTTTCTATATCCCCGATATCAGCGGCTTTACCGCTTTTATCAAATGTCTTGATGATCCCAAAGAAGCCGCGCGGATCATCCATGATCTGCTCGATTCCATTATCAATGCCAATATCTTCGGACTTCAGATCGCCGAAATACAGGGCGACGCCATCCTTTTTTACCGCTTTGGCCCTCCGCTCAACCTGATCGAGCTGGAAAAACAGACGTTGAAAACCTTTATTGATTTTCATACCATTCTGAACAAAACCGGCTCCCGGCATCATATACCACGCGAGGTTCTCGACAAGATCACGATCAAGTTTGTCGTACACTACGGAGTAGTAGGCACCACCATGGTCAACAACGAGCTCAAGCTGGTCGGCATGGACATGATCATTGCCAACAAAATCCTGAAAAACAATATCGAGGGGCGGGAATATCTGCTTATGACCGATGCCTATCTTTCGACCCAGAAGCAGGATATTTTTCTTTACCGGAAGAACTTCAACTGGTCCCGGCTACTGTCCGGAAACTGCCACTATGAGCATATAGGTGATATCCGTTTCAGCCATATTTCACTAAGTCCCCTGCGGGCTACCACGTTCGGGCAGAATACCATTTGGGAGTAGGAAGTATGAAATGTAAGGCTTAAAGATAGGCGAATATTCCGCTGACTGAGGTTCTCTAAGACAAAGGAATATTCGTTGATGCCTTCGAGGGCCTCAGGCACCAACTTTCTTCTTAAGCTTTGAACCTTAAGCCTTCAACCCATCACGTACTACTTATTACCTGCTACTTAACACGTACTACCCCAAAACATACTACTTACTACATTACATATGTCCCCACAACCACCACAGCAGACAGCACTGTAATAATCAGACCGATCATAAACACCAGATACGACATACGCAGCAGACGGTACTTTTTGCGAAGAACCTTGCCCAGATAATACAGATCCTTGATCATATTGCCATACAGCAGATCCTCTTCTTTCATCAGCGTACGGACTTCCTCTTCAAAATCACTGATGCTGACCCGGGTATAGTTGCCGAAAAAGAGAATACTGGCATCATTGGCCTTGAACTCCTCGATGCTCGCGATCGCTTTGGTCACTTTTGGCTTTGCGGAAAGTATGGCAAATATAATGGAGCACAGACTGGTAAGCAGCAGACAGATCACCGGCAAAATAATCATCTGATTGTGTTGCAGTCCCGAGCCGAAAATCGAAAACCTGGCACCGACCAGGGTAAGCGTAATGGATATGATCAGTGAGTGGATATTGATCATCATATTGGCTTTGCTGTCGGCAATGGCGCTGAAATTGATATGACTCTTGTACAGGCTCCGGAACATGGTTTCGATACCCCGCTTGGGCTGGGCTTTACTTTTTCCGAGATCCTTCTTTTTCTGCTCCTGTTTTCGCTCAATCTTAAGTAGGCGTTGTCTTTGCTCCTGAATGTTTTTCTGCAGCTGCTCCCCAAAAAGCCGCTGCGCCTCCTGTGTGTGAAAATTTTCCGACAACAGAAAATCAAGCTGGGTCCGGGCCCAATCGAGGGAATTGCAATGACGGATATCAAAATTTTCCCATTCGGCACGGAGCAGATCACTCTTGATAAAAAAGGAACGCTCTCCGATCTGCGAAATATCCGCGTCACAGAGAATCTGACTGATCAGGCTCCCCGGCGGATCTTCTCTTTTGGTAGCCAGTATGCATCGGATCACCTCCGCAATATCCGATTCCGAATAGTCACGCTCTTTCAGAAACTGCTCGGCCATACCGGCGCTCCGCTCCTCATGATTGTCGTAGCCGCTGACATAGCCCGCGTCGTGAAACCAGGCAGCCAGTACCAGATTGTCAAGTTCCCGTCTTTCCAGACTATAGGCTTTGGCGATACGCCTGCAGGTTTCTACAGTCTCATACGTATGCTGAAAATTGTGGTAAACATATTCATGGGAAAGTTTCTCCTTAAAAAGAGAAAAGATGTGTTCACTTGCCTCCGCCAATATCGTCTTCTGAGGTACCATGCAAAAACATATAAACTTTGTTCAGACTGAAAAGTTATAGCAGGTAAACCGTTCCCGACAGGGAATGTTCCGGGTAACCGAAAGCATTTTTTCTGATATGAGATTTTCCATACTACTGATTATTCTGTTGCAGGCCTGCGCCCCTTCAGGCCCGCCCTCATCTGCCTATCTGCCTTATACACTCAACCGGCCCGATCTGCGGTTCAGGCTGCCGGACAAGCTCAGGGAGATTTCCGGAATTACTATGACTAATGATTCACTACTGGCCTGTATTGAAGACAATCGAGGTACGATCTATCTGCTTAGTCCCCGCTCCGGACAGATGCTCGACTCCATTGTTTTTTCCGGTCAGGGCGACTTCGAAGACATCGTATATACCGATGAAGGATTTTATGTGCTGCGCAGCGACGGTGTGCTCTTTCGTGTCAAAAACCGGCGTGCGACAGAGTACATCACCTTTCTTGGCAAAGACAACGACGCCGAGGGCATGTGCTATGACCCCGAAGGCCACCGGCTCCTGATCGCTCTCAAGGGTCAGCCTGTCAAAGGTCCCAGGCACCATAAGCAGATCTACGCCTTTGATCTGGCCACCCACTGCCTGCTGCCTGATCCGGTTTTTACCCTGACGCCGGCAAGCTTTTCCGGTCTTTCCAACAAGGAGATCCGTTTCAAGCCATCGGGCATTGCCCTGCACCCATTATCGGATGAGCTGTACCTGATTTCATCAGCGACCAATATGCTCATCCGTACCGATCGCAAGGGAAGTATAAAAGCGCTTTATCCGCTGGACAAGCTGCGCTTCGAACAGCCCGAGGGCATTGCCTTCTCCCCGCAGGGCACATTGTTTATCTCCAGCGAAGGCAAAAAAACCGCGCCCTCACTACAAATCTTTCCGATGCATGAATAGGATATCGCTATGGATCGTTTTGCTGCCGGCGCTCTGCTCCTGTATGACCAAACGCTACGTAGCCCGGGAGTATAAATACTGGCAGGACGAGGTGGCTCCTCCTGAAAACACGATCGGGCATAGTCTTTTTCTGATCGGCGATGTGGGCGACCCCTACAATATGGAGCCCAATCTGGAGCAGCTCTCCGAAATGATACAGAGAGATACGGCAAGCACTACCGTCTTTCTGGGCGACAATCTGTACCAGAAAGGCATGCCGCCCGAAGGCAATCCGGAGCGGCCGGAAGCCGAGAAACGCATGGATCGCATACTGGAAACGGTAAAAGACTATCCCGGTAATGTGTTTTTTATACCCGGCAACCACGACTGGGCCTATATGGGCAGAGAAGGCTGGGAACGGGTTCTGATACAGGAAACCTATATCGAAGACCGGCTCAACCGTGGCAATACCTTTGTTCCGGACAACGCCTGTCCCGGACCATTCCGGGTAAGTGTCAGCGACAATATCGTACTCATCTTTCTGGACTCGCAATGGTGGCTGCACAAGCATGCCAAACCCTACGGAGACCCCAGCTTGTGCAACGCGATCAATTATGAAGACGTGGTGGTACAGCTGCGGGATATCGTCCAGCGCAACAAGGGGCGGCATATCGTAGTCATGGCGCACCATCCGCTTTTTACCAACGGCAATCACGGGGGCTATTACAACGCGCTGGACCATATATTCCCTTTGCGTATTCTGCAAAACAGCTGGTTTATGTATGTACCGCTTCCGGTGATCGGTTCACTGTACCCGCTGTTCCGCAAGTTTGGCGGATCGGAGCAGGATCTGCCCAATTATACGTACCAGCAGATGAAAAATGCCTTTATGGAAATTTTTTCCGAGCACAAAGACATTATCTATGTGGCAGGCCACGAGCATAGCCTGCAGTATTTCCGGATCGGAAATTTTCACACTATCGTCAGCGGATCGGGGTGTAAGGTAACCCCGGTGCGCAAAGGCGGACAGGCCGCTTATATTCAGAAAAGCTACGGATTTGTCCGGCTCAACATCTACCAGAATCAGGAAGTATGGGCTGAGTACTATACCATACAGCCGGGCAGCCGGCAATCTCAGCTTTCTTTCCGTACTCGTCTGTACAGCAAAGAAGAAGTGATGCCGGAAGCCTTTTGTACCCTGTCCGAGCAAACATATGCGGACAGTACCGTTTCGGTAGCTGCCGCCCCGGAGCTGGGTGCAGGAAGCATGAAGCGCTGGCTGCTGGGCAGGCAATACCGCAGAAGCTGGCAGACACCGGTCAATGTACCGCTGATTGACCTGAGGACGGAAAAAGGTGGTATTATCCCCTACGCGATCGGCGGGGGCAGGCAGACGCTCAGCCTCCGGTTCAAAAATGTGGATGAGCAGGAATATGTAGCCCGTATGGTAGTCAAAAACAACCGGCCGGAAAAACTCTCATTGTTCAACCTCCGGCAGACCTTTGTCGACGATCTCCTGCAAGACCAGACCTCGGCTCAGCATCCTTACGGAGCGCTGACCATACCACCTATGGCAGCAGCTATCGGGCTGCTGCATACCCGGCCAACGCTCGGCTATATCCCGGCCGACTCCTGTCTGGGCCCCTACCTGAGCCTGTTTGGCAATACACTGGTACTGTTTGAAGAAGATCCGGACGAGTCCCACAGCGACGCGGCTCATCTGGGCTATGCCTCCAATATCGTAGGCACGGACAAGCTGCTCCGTGAATTACGTCAGAGCAATAAGCGGCAGGTCGATCAGAAGACGCTGGTCAAAGCCCGGCTTTTTGACATGTGGACGGGCGACTGGGACCGGCATGAAAACCAGTTCCGCTGGGCCGAATTTCCGGACCGCAGCCATGCTACACGTTATGTACCGGTACCGGAAGACAGGGATCAGGTCTATTTCCGTTTCCGGGGCCTGCTGCCCTATCTGGTGAGCCGCCCCTGGGCTGCACGCATGCTTCAATCATTCGATTATGATTACGGAGACATTATCGGACTGAATACCACGGCCAGGCGACTGGACCGACGGCTGCTCAGCGAGCTGAATGAATCGGACTGGCTGCAAGCAGCGGAACAAATGCGCCAACAGCTCAGCGATCCGGTCATTGAGGAAGGCATCGGACTATTGCCACCGGAAGTTTTCCGGACCGACGGGCCGGAGATCATCGGCAAGCTGCAATCCCGCAGAGATAAGCTGCCTTCACTGGCCGCTACCTACTATCGTATCCTGTCCCGCTATGTGGATGTATACGGCAGCAATGAAGCAGAGCTTTTTCAGCTTCAATACATGGGCGGTGACTCACTCCGTATACGTATGTTCCGAAAGCCGGCAAGTGGCCAGCCGGACACAACGCTGCTGTACCAGCGGATTGTACATGCCGCGGAAACAAAAGAAGTGCGTATTTACGGACTGGGTGGCAACGACTACTATGATCTCTCCGGTGAAAGCCGCAACAGCCCGCTTATCCGGATCATCAGCGGCAACGGGCTGGACTCGCTCTCCGACAGAAGCCGGATCAAAAGCCCGGGCAGGCATCTGCGGCTGTATGCGAATGCGGAAAATATCCACCTTGTACAGACCGGGGGTAAAAGTGTACGGGCGCTGCCCGATCCGGATGTCAACGATACGGGTCAGGACCAGTTTTTTTACAACTATACGGGACCGGTAGCGGATTTTACTTACAATGAAGGCGATGGTTTCTTTCCGGAAATCGGCGTAGTACACAAGCGCTATAAGTTCCGCTCCAACCCCTATGGCTCCCGGCACCGGCTTACAGCGGGCTATGCTTCGGCCACCAATTCGTTTAAAGTCAGCTATAGCGGAGACTTCAAAAACATACACCGGCAAAAAGATCTGCTGGTCCTCTCGGACTTTTTTCTGCCCTATTTTGCCATGAATTATTTTGGTTATGGCAACAGTAGTCCGAAACCGGAAGGCTCCCCGGCACAATACAGGGTGCAAATGCGTTATGGCATGATCTTCCCGGCTGTAGTACGGCGCTTTACTTCTTTCTTCCAGACAGGTATCGGACCAAAATTGAGCTTTTTTGACCTGAGCGACCGCTCCGGCACGCATATTTCGGCCGACTATCTGCCCGCACGCTATTTCGATCCGCAGTGGTATGCAGGCATTAAAGGTTTTTTCCGCATCGGGGAGACAGACAGTAAGCAAAATCCTACCCGTGGACTGGTTTTTCAGGGAACAGGCGAATACAACCAGGGACTGTACAACGCCCCCCGTCACTATACGCATTGGGAATCGGATTTTCGCTTTTACATCAGCCCCAACCTGCCTTTCCAGCTAACCTTTGCCGGTCGCATCGGAGTAGCGATGAATACGGGTCACTTTGCCTTTTATCAGGCCAACAATCTGGGTGGCACGACCAATCTGCGAGGCTATCAACAGACTCGTTTTACGGGCGACCGCTCTTTTTACCAGAACGCGGAAGTGCGGGTACAAATACTAACCTTCAACGCGTATATACTCTCCGGAAAGCTGGGTCTGTCGGGATTTGCCGACAACGGCCGGGTCTGGCCCGGTACGGGCAGCTACCATCAGGGCTATGGCGGCGGCATCTGGCTGAGTATGCTCAATCAGCTGGTGATATCTTCATATTATGGTCTATCGAAGGAAGGTAATGTGCTGAATGTACGGGTTGGGTTTTTGTTTTAGGGGGCTAGTTTCACACAGACAATCTCCCATTCCTCTCTATTTATGTCATTTTGCAAACTATCAAATCGATTTTTATGAATAGCAATACACAGCAAATCAGTTGGTCTTGAAAAACCAACGTAAGCCATTTTTGCTGATTGTTTAATTATATCTTGACTGTTTCTGACAGTAGATAATGTCCCTTCAATAGTTTGTTTTCCAACAAACTGATTTCTTAATCTTTCAGATTCGTAATTCCCATATCCTTTACTGTAAAACGATTCCAAATACAACGTTGCACAATGTGTTTGTCCTTTTACCGCATGAACGCTTGTGATTTCAATTTCAAGTCCGTCTGCTTTGTAATAATTTGTCGGTGCTAAAATTTCGGCATTTCCGGCAGGAATTACCTCATTGTCATTATTGATGAAACTTGAACTTGCAGAAATAGTTTTGTCAAATATTGCAAGCAATGTTGGAACGTATGCTTTTATTCCGTTCCAAACATCGTCTGTTTTTTCTTGGATTATTTCGATTGACCAATTGTAAAGATTCAAATTAAGTTCGTCATATTTTTGAACGTCTTTTTCGTGAATAAAGTCAATTAGTTTTTTCTTTGTGTAAAGTCTGTCGTCTGCTGTATTAATATTTTCCAAACGCAAGATTTTTAAGAATGCGTTTAAAATGTTTTTACGCAAAGGCTCTAATGTTTTCTTTTTCTCGTAAAATAACAAATAACTTTTCAAGTTGTCGTAGTCTTGTTTGGGTTTTCCTTTTTCTTTCTTGAAACCTTTGTGATAATCTTCTAATCGTAGTTTTGAGGCATCTTGCCGACTTGTATCGTCTTCTTTCCAATCTGTATTCCAACAAACAACTTTGATTGGTCTTTCAGACTTTTCAAGCTCGTTGTCTTTTACGATTTGAGCAAAACAAGAAATAATGTTTCCAATGTTTGCAGTATCAAAAACTAATATATGGGGTTTTATAGTACATTCATTTCTTCCGACAATATCAAAATTTGCATCACTATACAAAGCAAATTTTTTCACAACATCTGCAATTGGTTTGCTTAATCGCTGACTGCCGTTAAGTCTTAAAACTGTTGCTCTGTCTTGCCAAACATCTGTTGCTTTTACTGAATTATAGATAGCTTGATTTTTGTCGCCAATTCGTTGGATTTTTGAAACGCTGTTTTCTTCATCAAAAAATATTTTTTCCAACAAGTTGTATTGGTGTGTGTCCATATCTTGCATTTCGTCCACAAATACGAAAGAAAAGCGTTTTTGTAAAATGGTTTTGACACTCGGAAATTCCTTTAAATACAATTCAGCTAAAAAATAAGCATCATCATAATTCAAAACTCCCGATTGCAAAATTTGCAATTTGATTGTTTTAAAAGTTTTGTATGTCTGAGAATTGCTATAGCTTCTCAAACTAATTGTTCCGTTCATTCCATTGGTCAAGTTCAAGTCAATATCAAACCGGAAATTCTTAAATAGACTTTCAGGGTCGTGTTGCCGATTTAACCAAGTTTTTGCTGCTGAATTTGGAAGACTGTTATATCTTCTTGTTGCAACTTCGTTGTAAATTTCGTGGTCAATTCTGTTTGGCTTCTTTTTACACTTATGAATATAATAGGGAATTGCCAAAAACTCATCAACAAACCTTTGTATTGTGCCAATAAAATTTGGATAAGCAAACAGTTTCGGGCAATGCTTTTGAATTTTCTCTTTTATCTCGTCAATGGCTGCGTTGGTATGCGATAAAACCAAAATTCCCGAACCGTCTGCAAACGGAAGTTTGCGTTCTAAAATAACCAACTTTGCAAGTAAAGCCGTTGTTTTTCCACTACCAGGGACGGCTTGTAAATCTATGGTGTTGAAATTGCGAATAAACGCTTTGCGTTCGTCATCAAACGTTTTGCCCGCAGGTAAAAGCAACTGTTCGGCATATTGAATTTCTTCATCTGTTATATCAATTACTTGCAGCATACTGAATCGCTTTTACAAGGTAATTAACCGTATCGCTTTCGTCTTCTGAAATTGAGATTGCACGAGCTTCTTTTGCCAAATCTTCATCAATAGCATTTGCTATTTCGTAGGCAATTTTTGTTTTCTCTAATTTTTTGCTTTTGTCTATTAGTTTCGTGGCAAGTATTTTTTCAAAATCGCTCCAATCAGCTCTTGGATGAATGCTTTTTACAACACTTTGAAACAAAGTCGTTAAACTCACTGACTTGAACAATGAATATTCCAAAGTCCAATTTGGTGCAGGAAAATATTGTACATTGCATCTTGATTTGCTTTTTATTTTAGCTAATGCTTGCTGCATTTCTTGTTTAACATCTATTTTTACAAAGTCATATTGGTTTTGGCCTTTGTCATTCTTGATTGGTTTTCCATTGTCATCTAATTTTAGTTGTTTTTCATACTCTCTGATGTCGGAATCCGTAATTACAGCCACAGGAATTGTCATGTTGGGCGCTACCTGTCGCAAGTAAATATTTGCATAATGGTCAAAACCTGTATGTCCAATGTTTACAATGGAAACACCTTTTTCCGTCAGGTCTATTCCTATTGCTTTAGCAATGCTTGGCAAAAGAATTTCTTCCGCCCAACCTTCCACTAAAATCACACCTTTAGCAAAAAACAAGTTGGCTTTTGTCGTATCCAAAAACTTCTCTAAAAACTTGTAGTGGTTTTTCTCCAATTTGGTATATTCATTACCCATTGGAAAAGCGTTTGCGTTGTTGCAAATAATCAAGTTTTCCAGTTTAAGTTTGGAAGCCAAATTCGGGCTGTGTGTTGTAAGAATAAGTTGAATGTCTTTTTGTTTTTGAAAGGCTTCAATCACTTGCATTTGTGCCTGTGGATGCAAATGTGCTTCCAATTCTTCCACTAAACCCAAACGCAACCCGGTCCAATTTGATTTGGTTAAGTGAAGTAATTCCGCAGCCATAAACAAACGGTTCAATGTTCCCAAGCCAGGATTGGGTTCGCCTTTTAAAGACAAAGTCAATTTTTCAAGTATGCTTTTAATGTCATTTGATGTTGCTCCAAATTCGGTTTCATAATCGTTGCCGTAAAAACCTTTGATGTAGCCGTCAATTTTATCTTTTATCTGCTTGCCAACTTTGGGTTGTCCTGCTTCATCATTTTCGTTAAAAAACCTCTCTAATTTATCTTTTAGTCCCGAAAAAATTTGCAACAACTCATTATCATTTTCTTTCCCCTTAAATGCTTCATCGCCCAAAAGAATTTGTGATAAACGCGAATTTCTCTTTGCAATCAATTCATTTTCAGCATCACGCAGAGGTTTTAAATACGTTGCTTTCAGATATTCTTTTGCTTCTGCCGTAAGCAAATAACCGTCTTCGTCAATACCCGCTTTTATGTCTGTTGGTTGAATTTTGTTGTTCTTTTTTTGAACATCATAGTTTAATTTCAAGATTGGTCTTTCTTTCCCCTTTTCTCCATCCCAGCCTAACCATTCCGTGAAGTTTTTCGCTTCATCGGATGTTAACCCATCAAACGTTAATTCAATGCGGAAACGAGTAGCTTCTTTGTAAAAATCTTTATCCCCGACTTTAATGTAATCATAACTATGCGTTTTTAGAATCAATTTTACAGCATCAATAATGGCTGTTTTTCCCGAATCGTTCTCGCCAATAATTACATTCAAGCCTTTGGTTAGGTTTAAATCTAAATGCGGTTTTGATAGATCCATCTTGCCCTTTGCACCGAATTTCCTAAAATTCCAAAGTTTTATATTTGATAGATACATAGTTTGTTTTTCTATCTTATTCTACTAATTAATTCATTGACTTACAAAATATAAATAAATCACAGAATTTTCATCTAATACATAATCAAAAATACATGATGTATGACTACACTATCAATAGTTTTTCACGAGGATTTAATAAAAGCCCGTTACTTCACCATCCGTCATTACAAAAACTATAGTCGTTTCATTATCCCTATGCCGCACCAGCATATGTTTCGAGTTTCCTTCATCTTTTATTGATATCAGCTTATAATCTCCTTCCGCTATTTGCCGGCTCCACCAGATCGCTGTTTTACTTGTACCGTTTTGTGACAGGGTCTGCTGATTAAAAAATTCTATCCGATCGATAAGCTCCTGTTTTTTGAAGGGATTAAACCATACTCTCGGGAAATAGTAAACCGCGCCTTCTTTATGCTTCAAATCTCCTGTATTGGCAGCAGGCAACAGAGTATAACAAAGGAGTACTCTGTATCCTAAGTAAACAAGAATAACAATTGTAAGTACTATGATTATTTTTCTCATTTGATTATCGGATTGAACGATTCTTTGGACTGAAAGCCATCACTCTTAGTTGAGCCATTCATGTTAATCTGAAATCTATTGGCAACAGGATTTTCATCTGGGGTAAACCACATGGCTTGCCTTCCTTCTGATCCATTTCCCCCTACCAAATATGTTTCTCCAGTTGAGAAACCTACTGAAGGATAAGCAGCTCTTGCTAAATTCGTGGTACGGATTAGAGGAGAGAAAGATGGATAAGCTGATGTTGACTGGCCAGCAACCTGAACATCTCTGAAATTATCCAAACCCGAAATATTAAGTGCAAAAGATCCAACCCAACCACGTTTTAAATCTATATCATTCCCGGTATTACAACCATAAAATGTACAACTTGCTCCATTTTCAGACCAGTTAAAATCAATTTGTGACCATCCCAACAAACTCATTTGGGATGAAGTATTATTTTTTAATTCTCCCCTAAAAACTTCCCCTTCCCGGTACAATGGATTAATGAAAGATTGCTCGGTCCCAATTGGGCCATCAAAACCACCATGTGACCATATACCAACTTCTCGCGTCTTACCATATTGTGCACTGTATTGAGCAACTATATTATTAACTTGATTGTGAATATCAGAAATATCTGAGACCTGAAGTACTACCACTTTATCTCTCGAAGGATCAAAAAACTGGCTATTTTGGATATTATCCTTTCTTGTTTGTGCTGCCCCGGAAAACATGGCATCTCCTCTGGAATTTCCGGTGGTTGTAAACAAAATATAAATTTCCCTGCCGTCAGGATCAACTGCCCTAAGCGGCATATTGGCCACAAAATTGTACGGAGAAAGCGCCGGATAATCTCTTTCTTTGGGATCTGGACTTATAAAACGTAAGGTTAAATGAGGCCGAATACGGACAACATCGAGTACGGTACCGTCACTGCCAATTAGGTTGATCTGTTGCCTGTCAAAGCAGAACATCAGTTTCCTAACCTCGCCTGTTGTGTCCTTGTTTTCAATGGCAAAAAAGTCTGCCTCCGCTGATTCATACCGCATATGGGTTTCATAGCCAAAAACAGCATATGGATTGTCCTGAGAAAAAGCCTTCATGCCGGACAACAGTAAGAGCATTAAAAACAACAATCGATTCATAATATATTGATTTTCAAATATACACTATCATTTATTTTGAGGATAATTTCGTCGTATCTTTTCATCTTCCACCGACTGTATCCACTCTTCATACAAATCCGGTGGCATATCCTTGTGTCCTAACCGGCTTATCTGCTGAGAGACCAGCACATACTGGTCATGCAGGTTTTTCAGGACCTTCGTATCAGGTATGCTTTTGGCCTGCTCCTGTGTTCCCATCCTGGCGTAAAAGTTGGCTTTGCACATCAGCAGCGGTATGCAATGAGGAAAATACATCAGAGCGGTATCGACAACTGAGAGATAAAAACTGTCAGGACCAAACTGATATTCATACGCGCTGGCCAGATCAAACATGGTCAGCGCGATGCTTTCCGTATCAGTCAGCGGTTTCATATATACGTCGTTTTTGATGGCCTCTACCGAGATCGCCATTTGCCGGATAATCCACTGGTCTCTCGGAAATCCGCCATTGGTAAGCTCCACATTGGTCCATTGCCCGTTTTCATCAAGGTGCTTTATGTAAATATGATTGGGAGCCAGCGCCAGACAGGCCGTAGCGCCGATCTCCTCGCAAAGAATTTTGTAGTAGTAAGGAAGCGAATGGCAATTGCCGCTTCTGGTCCGCATCAGTTTGGTGGTAAACATATTGGTCCAGTCCCTGTCACCCCAAAAATCATCAAAATCATAGGTACATGGCTGATAATTGTTGATCGGAAGACTATCGGTCATATAGGAAAAGGCCACCCAGTTGCCCGCGGTTTTGTATCCCGAAAATCCTCTTTGCCGGATCAGATTTCTGAGCAGATCACCAGTTCGGGCAATCTCATTCGTAAAGGAGTCATAATTCAACGCCCCTTTATGATAGGCATTTTCAGTAATGAATACCGCACGTTTGAAATCCCTGGGAAGTTCTCCCTTGAGCATCCGGTATTGTTCATCAAAGGCTTGCTGATACAGTTGTATATGATTGTTTTGTCCATAGCCGCTCAAAACAACCACTATCAAAAACAGAATGGTTATCAGTCGCATTGTGTATCGCTTATGTATGTCAGACAAGCGTCAAATATACACAAGCTTAAATAAAATACACTATTATTAGTGTGATTATTGTAAATGTAATTAGTTATAAGAATGACACAGACATATCATTCTTTAACTTTTTTTCCTTGGCCTGTGGCACACAGGTCGAAATATAAATATGGTGAACCAGACAAATAAATTAACTGAAATATCTTCTGTATACCTTTTGAAGATCGATCTGTCTGAAAGATTCTTCTCGCTTTAAAAATTGATTCCATTCGCCTGATTTCAGAAAAATTAAAATAACAAACGTATCCGGAATTTGAATATACTTCTTTATTATTCTTATACTTACCAGCCGTATACATTGCGGTCGGTGTGCCACACGACCGCGGAGAGAATGACACACAAGCCACTGAATAGGCAAAGTCGGACCTGCTCTCTCATGAGATCGATCGTAATACTTTTAAATACTGCCTGATATCGCCGATCATATTCCTTACATCCTCTTCATGCTTCATACCAGTGCGATAAAATCTACTATCCTTACTCAATATAAGTCCTTGTAGAAATCTATTCCCATGTTTACTTTTTCATTTCCCGGGTTTGCACTCTGAAGGGCATATATAATTTTTAATTTTAGCTCTTCACTATAATCTTCTTCATTTATAAGGGAAGCTACTATATCAAACAGCAACTCTTTGCTGATAATATTGTCCGCTACTGCAACAGCAATATTCTCCATTTCAATAATAAACTTATTGACAAACACATCCAGCCCGTTCACTTCCAAAAAGAAAGCAGCCATTGCAATAGATGTTCTTTTATTTCCATCGTTAAACGCGTGAAACTTATTAAACGAAAATATCAAATGGGTTAGCTTATCCTCAAAAGCCGGATAATAATCATCATTTTGTATATGTACCAGAGGGCTTTCAATATTTCCAGGATCTTTTATTCCTGTTTTCCCACCGGACATTTCGATGATTTTGTCATGTATTACAATGGCATATTCCGCTGTAAAGAAATTTAAAGCCATTTTTATCTGTCTTTTAATCGTTTGAATACTTCTTTGTTTTCTTCAAGTCGCTTTTCCAGATCCATACTCCGGTCGCCCAAAAACTTTTCGTAATCATCAGAGCTCACTTCATTAATATAATCTTTTAATTTCTCATGCAGAGCATCCCTAAACACCAAATCACGACTCGCCATTAAACTTCTCGCCTTCTCTCTCAGAGGAATCAAAGTAGCTTCGGTAATCATTTCATATGACATAAATAACTGATTTGCCTCCGACAATCTTAATTTCCGCCCTAATCTTTCAAACTCAGTTTTCAGAAAGCTTGAAAACCCATTTTCATATCCTGCTATTAAGTCCAGAACCTCGGAATACATTGTACTCCTCACACTTTCTTTCGAGTTTAGTTTTAGTATCTGTCTGTATTCTTTCGCATTTTCTTTAAAAATACTTTTATAAATTCTATCAGTTAATTGAGCATACTTAAACTTATTTTCCTCAATATAAAAGTCCAGAGCGTTTGTAAATTCTTGTCTATAATTATACTCACGTATCGCGCTTGGCAAAAACTCTTCTTCCCTTTGATTAATATACTTTGTCTGACCTCCTAATTTTTTATTCAGGACATCAATTACAATATCCAGAATGGCAGAGCGGAGTTTTTGCGCCTTTTCGGAACCAGTTAACAACATACCCAAATTGAGAAACGCTTTGTAGGTAAATACTGATAACTGAGGTGACTTTATCAAACTATCTATTTCATTTTCAAATAATTGAAGGATGTTCCCGACACGAATGTCGGGAACATCCTTTTTGCTCTTCTCATCGGATACAAAACGAACTACCTGTTCCTTGAAGTCTTTAAGCTTCCGTCCCGCATAGACCTCATAACCACTGTCTATAAGTTCATCTTTGTGGTTTTCTACAATCCTTTCAATTGTTCTGATATCAACTTCAAAATATTCGGCAACTTGTTGCTTAGTAAAACGGTATTTCCCTTCGTATTTAAATCCATAAAAGCCTATTTGTTCATAAACCTCCTGAATGGCAAGGTTATTATTTAAAATATTCTTTCGATCTAAACTAGAGCTGGTTAAATCTTTAGACATAGCGACTCCTGACTATTTATTATTTCTATTAATTATAAACTGGTTATAGTACAAACAGGATAGTTCTTTGCATCATCACTTAAACGCATTGTATATCAGGAGCAACATTCACAACTTAATATATACCTGTCAACTCTTTTAAGTTAAACCGGGGAAACATCTTTTAATCTGTCATATAAGGCTCTGGCGTGCAATTTTTATGCTTCATTTTATACGTTTATACAATCACCTCATCGTTGTAATGTCTTCGCTGAATCCATACTTTCCGCTATCGGCTCTATCCATTCGTTTTCTTCTTTTCCCTTACCCGGCATTACATACGTCTGAAAAACATATTTCCAGGGAATAAATACGAAAGGAACAGCTACCAGTATGAAAGCGCCGGCCAGTTCCTCAGCCGGAGAACCTTTGAGTGTATCTGTTTTCCACAAAGGGTAAACAACCACCATGAGCCAGAGTACTTCGTAAAAACCATAAAAAGCATAATGGGCAGCATTCGCAGCGTATGGTAGATGCCAAACAGGGAAAGTGTGGCGTAGGCCGCCCAGGCACACCAGGCTACGGCTTCATAAGGTTCCCATGCACCCTGATGTGTAAGTATATGTGTCCAGGCAGTACGGCCCATCATGGCAAACATGAGCACAAAAAAGAGGCGCAGCACATAGATATTGATTCTCCGGACACCCGCGTAGTGTTCGTAATCCGGTTTGAATATATTGATCATAGTGATACGGTAGTTCGTTTTTAGTTTTTTATCCAAAGATTGACACTGATTTTATTCGCCGATTTTCGCCGGAAAGGGAGCGGTTGTTTCATATCCTGCTGGTCACACAATTGCTGGCAGGTTCTAAATATACAAAACTTTACAGGCAGAAAAATAGCCTTTTAAGGAAAAGACGTTGAAAAAGAACAACAAATTCCTTAATTAACCGGTGAACGCGCAATGTGAATCAGATTTTTCTCAGCGGATACGTTCTCTACTCTTTATTATTATGCGACAAACTTCTTCATTTCATGGTTTTTAATTGCAGGGCTGTGTTCCCCAGCCCGTATGCCCTCTGCTTGGCCAGCATTTCCAGTTCATTCTGATCTCAGTGACATTCCAGGTTGATCCCGTATAGATTGCATACATTACTATTTTTTCCGCCGATTGTGAATCGTCATGCAGACCTTCGTGAATGAGTGTAATCCGGAAGCGGTTAATCCCCAGACTATCAGTCTGGATAGAAAGCCGGGCAACATGTTCGTTTTCCGGCCAGTCATAATACAGCCTGATTAATGCTTCAGGATTTGTAATATCCGTCTGGCTGGCAATACGTTCATTAAAGGCATGATGATCCAATGGTCTGAAAGACTCTGAACAGGAGCTTAAACTATATAGGGTGATGAGCAACAAAAAGAATGGGCGCATAATTCGGGGTACTATATCCGTAGATCTTCGCTTAGAAATAGTATTCTTAGCAACTTTGTTTATCAACAACATGAAACCTGATAAAGAACACAATATAGCTTTTCCCAGATTACTTTTGGACCAAGTGGGTTTTGATTTCTTCTGATCCCGGAATGTTTTTTGGTCACACTATTCAAGCAGTTATACCAGTTTTCAAATATAGATAAGCTTATACAAGCCCTTAATAAATCTTTCCGACTTGTATTTTTCTACATTATATCTTCTTCATTGTCCATTTTCTTGTATAAATTAACCCTCCCTTTCCAGGTCTCACTGAACCAGAAGATGAGCTTTTGTAAACATATGATTTCTCCCGGCAGTTAAAAAATTAAGAGATGTTGAACGAAAGAGCAGGGAGATTATGAAAATTAAAGGAATGTTTTTCGCAGCTTTGATCGCATTATTTGCCTTTGGAGCCAATGCGCAGGATGACAGGCAGAGAAGTAAGGACATCAAAGAGAGTGAAGTGCCTCAGGCAGTAGTTGAGACATTCAATCAGGAGTTTGCTTCGGCAAAGGATGTTGAGTGGGAACAGAAAGGTGATATGTACAAAGCCGAATTTGATCTGGGGGATGAAGAAAAAGAAGCCCGCTTTGACCAAGCCGGTGAACTGAAGATGACCAAAACGGAAATCGAAAAAGAAGCGCTGCCCGAAAAGGTAAGAACAACGCTCGACAAGGAGTATGCCGGCTATAAAATAGATGATGTATACAAGGTGGAAGCGAAGAATAAAACGTTCTATAAAGTAGAAACCAAAAAAGACGGAAAGAAAGAAAAGTTCATCTTTGACGATTCCGGTAAAAAAATAGAGAAGAAAAAATTTCACGACAAAGTGAAGTAATCTTCTGAAACAATAAAGGAAAGCCTTTGGACAAAAAGCCAAAGGTTTTTCCATTTTAAGCTTTCAGCCTTAAACCTGAGGCTATACATGCAATATAGGCTCCAAGACCGTATATTTGTTTACAGTCCCATAAATAATAGGTCATGCAACATCTGAGCGAAAAACACTACAATAACCGGTTTGTCTCCATATTTGACGGTGACAAGAGCGGTGATCTGAGACCCCGACAGACACCGGGTGCTCTGTATGCTCTGGCTCAGCCAACACCTGTAAGCAATCCGGCAATCCTGGCCTGGTCTGATGAGCTGGCTGCTGAAATGGAGATCTCCGGACCGCCAACACCTCAGGATATAGAAATACTGGCCGGCAATCGTATCACGGCATCCATGAAGCCTTACGCGGCCTGCTACGCGGGTCATCAGTTTGGAAACTGGGCAGGGCAGCTTGGCGATGGCAGAGCCATTACGCTCGGAGAACTCGTCAACTCCAAAGGGCAATCATACGACCTGCAACTAAAAGGAGCAGGCAGAACACCCTATTCCCGCCACGCTGACGGCCGGGCCGTACTGCGCTCTTCGCTGAGAGAATATCTGATGAGCGAAGCCATGCACTATCTGGGTATTCCCACTACCCGTGCCCTGAGCCTTGTGCTGACAGGCGATCCGGTACTCAGAGACATGTTTTACGATGGACGTCCGGCTGAAGAGCCCGGAGCTATCGTAGCCCGGGTAGCACCCACTTTTATCCGCTTCGGAAACTTTGAAATACTGGCCGCACGCAAAGAGACAGATCATCTGCGCCAGCTGGTCGACTGGACCATTGCTACACACTATCCGGATATTCAGGGAGAAAACAAAGTGATTGCCTGGTTTAAGGAAGTACAGAAGCGCACTCTCCATCTTATCATCGAATGGATGCGGGTGGGTTTTGTACACGGGGTAATGAATTCGGACAATATGTCCGTACTTGGCCTCACCATAGACTATGGCCCCTACTCGTTTCTGGACGAATATGATCCCAATTTTACTCCCAATACCACTGACCTTCCCGGCAGAAGGTACGCCTTTGGCAATCAGGCATCGATTGCCTACTGGAATATGGGTTGCCTGGCCAGCGCCATAGCGCCCCTGTTTACAGATAGTACCCCTCTCAAAGAGGCTATGGCCACTTTTGAGGATCAGTTTCTGGATGCCTACTTCGATATGATGCGCAAAAAACTGGGACTGGATAAGGCCGACCAGGAAGACCGTCAGCTGATATTGCGCCTCGAACAGCTAATGGCAGAATTAAAACCGGACATGACTATTTTCTATCAGCTGCTTATGGACCTCTCCCAACCTCTCGGCAATGCAACAGATGTACTTAATCATTTTGACGAAGCCCTCTATGGAGAGCCCTCAGAGACCCAGGCAGAACAATTGAGGGAAGTAATCAACCGCTATCTTGAGCGTCTTGAAAAAAATATGATCTCACCTGCTGAATCGCTGCAATTAATGGAAGCAGCTAATCCGCGTTTCATCCTGCGCAACTATCTGTTGCATCAGGCGATTGAAGAATTAGGCGAGGGCAAAGACACCTTATTTTCGGAACTTCAGGAAGCCATAAAAAATCCCTATGACCGGAAAAAGAATGAAAAGTTTTTTGTAAAAAGGCCGGGCTGGGCAGCCCAAAAAGCAGGCTGCTCCATGTTGTCGTGCAGTTCGTAACAGATCAGGCCGGGTTTATACCTCTACCTTATCTCCGAAGATCATCTTTATTTCATTAAGCTTCAGGAGCGCTTCGACCGGAGAGATGGTATTGATATCAAGCTGCTTCATGAATTCTTTAAGCTTTTCAACCCTTGGATCCGCAGGTTCGAAGAGCGCCAGCTGGATATTATTTTTGGGAATATCCCGGATGCTTTCCTTATGCTTGCCTCTGGATTTGTCTTTTTCCAGATGGCGCATGATCTCATGAGCTCTCAGCACTACCTGATTAGGCATACCAGCCATCTGAGCCACATGAATACCGAAGCTATGCTCGCTTCCCCCGGCTTTCAGCTTTCTCATGAAGACTACCTTGTTTCCAATTTCTTTTACAGAAACATTAAAGTTTCTGATGCGGTGAAAGTCTTCTGCCAGATTATTCAATTCATGGTAATGGGTAGCAAAAAGCGTTTTGGCCTTACACTTGGGATGATTATGGAGATACTCCACAATGGCCCAGGCAATAGAGATACCATCATAGGTGCTGGTTCCCCGTCCGATCTCATCCATCAGCACCAGACTGCGATCACTGAGATTGTTTAGAATACTGGCCGTTTCGGTCATCTCCACCATAAAGGTTGATTCGCCTTTGGACAGATTATCCGAGGCCCCTACACGGGTAAATACTTTGTCGATAATGCCGATTTCTGCCTTGTCGGCAGGTACAAATGAACCAATCTGCGCCATGAGCACAATCAGCGCCGTCTGACGCAGCAATGCCGACTTACCGGCCATGTTGGGACCGGTAATAACCATGATCTGCTGATCTTCATCGTCCAGCATCACATCATTGGGAATATAAGTCTCTCCGATCGGCAACTGCTGCTCAATCACCGGATGGCGCCCTTTTTTTATCGTTATCGAACGGCCATCATTAATTTCCGGCTTGCAATACTGGTTGCTGACAGCTGTATAGGCAAAACTGGCCAGGCAATCCACCATACCAAGTATACGGGCATTCTGCTGCACCTGTATCACATATTCCTCGGCCGCGAGAATCAGATCGTTAAAAATCCGCTGTTCGATTACATTGATTTTCTCCTCCGCATTCAGGATTTTTTCCTCGTACGATTTCAGTTCCTCGGTAATATATCGTTCCGCGTTGACAAGTGTCTGTTTTCGGATCCAGTCCGCAGGCACCTTATCCTTGTGGGTATTGGTTACTTCCAGGTAATAGCCAAAAACCTTATTATACGCGATCTTCAGCGAAGAAATCCCCGTCCGCTCTACTTCCCTCTGTTGTATCTGAATCAGATAGTCTTTGCCGGAAAATGCGATTTTGCGCAACTCGTCCAGCTCTTTATCTATACCAGCATTGATAATATTTCCCTGATTACTCAATACAGGAGGATCATTTTTAAGCTCCGCAGCTATTTTCTCAACCAGAAAATCACAGGTATTGAGCTGATCAGCGAGTCTTTGAAGGCTCAGCACTTTACTGTTGACGAGACTCTCCCGTACCGGACGGGTATGTTCCAGCGCTTTCTTGAGCTGCTGCATTTCCCGTGGATTGATCCGGCGTACTGCCACCTTGGATATAAGTCTTTCCAGATCCCCAATATGCTTTAGCTCTGTAGTGAGCTTACCAAGCAGGTCTTTGTTCTTCACCAGCGCCTCCACCACACTCAGACGCTCTTCAATGGGTGCTTTTTCTTTCAGAGGCAGCACCATCCATTTGCGAAGCATTCTTGCTCCCATAGGAGTGAGTGTCCTGTCCAGTATATCAATAAGAGGCACGCCACCCTGATGCTGAGGGTATACTAATTCGAGATTACGAATCGTAAATTTATCCAGCCAGACATATTTCTCCTCCTCAATTCTGGCTATAGACTGAATGTGCTTTTTGTCTCTGTGCTCTGTTTCGTCGAGATAATGAAAAATAACACCTGCGGCCGTTATACCTTCCCTAAGCGACTGTACGCCAAATCCTTTCAGGCTGGCAGTACCGAAGTGCGCAGTCAGTACTTCATGCGCATAATCATAGTTAAAAACCCATTCATCCAGCGCATAGGTATTAAAACGGTCACCGAAACGGGCAAAAAACGTTTCTTTTCTGGCCTTGGCAAACACAACTTCGGAAGGGTTGAAACTCTGCAGGAGCTTGTCAATATATCCCATATCTCCTTCCGCAGCCAGAAACTCACCCGTAGATATATCCAGAAATGCTACTCCAACGAGTTCCTTGGTAATATGAACCGCAGCCAGATAATTGTTCTGCTTCACCTCAAGCACATTGTCATTGAACGAAACCCCGGGAGTTACCAGTTCGGTCACCCCCCGTTTCACAATACCTTTGGCTGCCTTCGGGTCCTCCAGCTGATCACAGATTGCAACCCGCTGACCAGCTCTGACCAGACGAGGCAGATAGCTGTCCAGCGAATGATGCGGGAAACCTGCCAGCTCCGTTTCGGAAGCCGTACCATTATTTCTTTTGGTAAGAGTAATATCCAGGATTTTGCTTGCCTTTACAGCATCCTCGCCAAAGGTCTCATAAAAGTCCCCCACTCTGAAAAGCAACAGCGCGCCAGGATATTTCGCCTTGATCGCATGATATTGTTTCATTAATGGAGTTTCGGAAATTTTATTTGCAGCCAAAGTGGAGTATTTTAGCGTTCTCAGAATTAATGCAATTTAAAAATACTGTTTTTATTGCACAGATAGGACTATTGTTAAAATTTTGTGAATAACTTTTAGATCACCAATATGCGTAAACTCAAACTAGACGAGCTGAATCGTCCGGACCTGGATTCGTACAAAAATACCGATAAAAAGCCAATCATACTTGTCCTCGATAATATCCGCAGCATGCATAACGTAGGCTCTGTATTTCGTACTGCTGACGCATTTCTGGTTGAAAAAATAGGCCTCTGCGGCATTACCGCGACTCCGCCCAACAGAGAGATCAATAAAACTGCACTGGGAGCAACAGAATCGGTCAAATGGGAATATCACGAAAAATGTTCCGTCTTTATTCAGCAACTTAAAGAGCAGGGCTATCATATAATATGCCTCGAACAAACGGATAACAGCACCATGATGCAGGATTTCCGGTTTACACCGGAGCAAAAATACTGCTTCGTATTTGGCAACGAAGTTTTTGGCGTGGATGAAAGTGTCATTGCACTGGCAGATACCTGTCTGGAAATCCCGCAGTTTGGTACCAAGCACAGTCTCAATGTATCAGTATCTGCAGGTATTACATTATGGGATTATTATACAAAATCCGGCAACTATTGAATTATTTCATCCAAATAAAAGAAGATCACCCTCCGTTATTATCCCAATAATGTCCGCCAACAAGAAAACACTTTTTCTCTTTATAATTTTCCTGGGGCCCCTGCTTAAGTCCGCCGGTCAGAATGTACTTGTGCTGGGTGAAAATGATCTCTATACAGTAACTCCGGAGCATTTCCGGGTAGTTCGTGATTGCGACAATATGCTCCTGCCGGAACAGCTCCCATTTCAGAAAGAAGCTTCCGAGCAATGGAATGCTGCAATCGATTGCCGTGGATACTGGCTGGAGTTTTCCGTCCGAAACACTTCTTCCACAACCTGGTATCTGGAAGTTTCCGATCCACACATAGATAGTGTCGCCTTATACACCAGCGACAGCCTGGTTGGAGAAAGCGGCTTCTATAAGCTCTTCTCCGAAAGATCCTACGCTCATAAAAATCATCTTTTTCACCTTCCGCTGGCAAAGGGTGAAACCAGAACCTTTTATCTCAGACTAAACCCCCATTATGGAATCCGGTTCCACTTTTCAATCAAAAGCGATCATTATAATCTGGCATATGCGCTGAACGAATACGGTGTGCTAGGCATGTATTATGGCATCATTCTGATTATGGCCATATACAACCTGTTTATTTATTTGTCAATCCGGGAAAAGGTCCATCTGTTTTTTGTTTTCTATGCGTTGAGCTGCGGTTTGCGCTCCTTTGCCGAAGATGGTCTGGGTTTTCAGTTTTTATGGCCATCATATCCCTTATTCAATTACTATGTAGATCTTTTCAGCCCCCCTCTCCTGCTGATCAGCTTTGCATTGTACTCCGAATCCTTTCTCAACATCAGAAATCGTCTTCCGGTCCTGCACAGGCTTATATTATATTCATGCTTCTTTTACTTTCTTTTGTTTACTATTCATTTTACCGGGTTGCTACCTGACAAAAGCAAGTCCATCTTTATCCTGCTTCCTTTTGCTCTTATATATATAAGCGCTGTGCTGATTTATCTGAAAGGCTACACCCCGGCTCGCTTTTATGTAGTAGGTTATTCCTTTATCCTGATCAGCCTTACCATTTATATATTCAGAATCTACGGACTGCTACCGGAAGGCCCGCTGATAGCTTATTGTTTTAATATCGGCTTTATCCTTGAAGTCGTTATATTGTCCTTTGCCCTCGGAGACAAGATTCGTGTTGAAAAAGAAGCCAAAGAAGTCAGTCAGCACAAAATGTTCGTGCAGTTGCAGGAAAATCAGCGATTGAAAGACTCCCTGAATCAGGAGCTGGAGATCAAGATCCGCGAACGCACCTCTGAACTTCAGGAAAGCAATGAAGAGCTCCAAAAAGCTCAGGAAAAAATCGAGCATGCATATGCTCAGCTCGAGGAACAGGCCAAATCAATTGCCCGTTTAAACGAACGGTTAAATGCCGACAACAAGGAATTAAAGACCAATGTAAAGGAACTATCAAAGGCCAGAGTAATGTTCAAGGCCGTCAATTTTGATGAATTCAGCAATATATATCCTGATGATGATACCTGCCTCCGATATCTTGCCGAGCTGAAATGGAAAAGCGGATACTCATGCCGCAAATGCAAAAATGATACATATTCCGATGGCCGGTCTTCCTATTCCAGACGATGTACCAGGTGCGGGTATGAGGAATCTGCCACCGCCTATACAATTTTTCATCGTAACAGACTTCCGCTGACAAAGGCATTTTATATGGTATTTCTCGTGAGTACTTATAAAAAAGGCATTTCCAGTGAAGAATTAAGCCGAAAACTTGAGCTGCGGCAAAAAACCTGCTGGACATTCAAGCAAAAAATTGTGCAGGCCATCAATGCTTCTTCCGGCAAGAAATTCAATCCGGAAAACTGGGGAAGTATATTTTTGCAGCAATGATTTTTTGTGATTAAAACGCCTAAAAGTAATCCCCGTCTTTTCCCCTCCTGAGGCTTAACCCCAGAAAAATGAAGGGGTCCGATCTGCATACATGATGATCATTAAACGCCTAAATATAAAACACAATATACTGTAAATCAATATTTTGATTGGGTTTTTTTGACCAAAATTCTTGTTTAAATCAAAATACACAGGCATATTGCAAGAAATTATTGGAAAAATTAAATCGTAACTAATGAAAAAAGTATTCTTAAGCATATGTCTGCTGATTTCCGCACTACTCAGCTACAGTGCCGATAGTCTGGAAGAAAACTTTGACGATAATACGCTCACCGGTTGGACTGCCCCTCAGGCATATTATACCCTGACCGAGGCCAATCAGGAACTCAAAGTAGAAGCCGGCACCGAAACCGGAGCTTATCATGGTTTTATTTTCAATTTTCCTGAGCCGCTTGACCTGACACTCGTACCTTATGTCAAAGTCAGGATTAAGACATCCAGAGCCTGCTCTGTCCGGATCGATCTGCAGGACAACAATGGCTGGGTTACCAACCAGACTGCTGTAGTCAAGCAAATCCCCGGCAACAATGCATATAGTGAATATATCTTCAATTTTGGCGGATTATTTTATCAGCAGTATGCAGCTACCCAGCCGGGTCAGGGAGCCGTAGACCAGGCAAACATAGCCAACCTTATCGTAATGATTAACGCAGGTCAGACAGCCTACAATGGCACAGTCTATTTTGACGACCTGCAAATAGGCTCTGCAACAGGAATCACCCCGCCTCCGGGCAAAATTGTGCTAAACCAGGTCGGGTTTTATCCGGATGCCAATAAGATTGCAATCGTGGAGGACAGTACTTCCGGCCCCTTCTATATTATCCGGGATGCAGACAAAGACACCGTATATACAGGAGAGCTCGGTTCCGTACAGTCATGGACACATTCCCCTCTGGTAGTCCGTAAAGCTGATTTTTCCGAATTCAGTGAAACAGGTAAATACCGTATACTGGCACCTGCACTTGAGCAACCCTCCCCTGCTTTTGAAATAAAAGAGGAAGTCCACAATGCTGCGCTTCATGGAAGTCTCAAATCATATTACTATCAGCGGGCTTCCATCGGGCTGGAATCAGCTTATGCCGGGAAATGGGCCAGGGCCGCAGGCCATCCGGATACTAGAGTCCTGGTACATGAATCTGCTGCCTCTGTATCCCGACCTGCGGGAACCACTATAGAGACTCCCTATGGCTGGTACGATGCAGGGGATTATGGTAAATATATAGTAAACTCCGGGATTGCTACCTACCAGCTGCTGGCTTTATATGAGCATTTCCCTTCCTTTTTTGATACTCTGGCACTGAATATTCCCGAGTCAGACAACAATATCCCGGATATCCTGGACGAATGCCTGTGGAATCTTCGCTGGATGCTTTCCATGCAGGACGAAGATGGCGGAGTATATCACAAGAACACATCCCTGCGGCATGATGGCAATATTATGCCACATGCGTCAAATAGCTCCCGTTATGTTATCGGTAAGAGCACAGCAGCATCCCTGGACTTTGCAGCAGTAATGGCTCAGGCAAGCAGAATATTCCGTAAGTATGATGAAGCGCTGGCAAAATCCATGTACACAGCAGCCGTCAGAGCATATGACTGGGCAATTGAAAACCCTGAGCAAATATTTACCAACCCTTCCGGTGTAAATACAGGAGAATATGGCGACCAGAATGTGACAGATGAATTTATTTGGGCCCGCGCTGAACTTTTAATCAGCTCATATGGCGACTTAAAATATTATAACAGCAGTGACTTTTCCCAGAATGCTTCAATTCCCGGATGGCAGGATGTAAGGACACTTGGCCTGGTATCACTTAGTAATTACAGAAAACATATTCCGGCAATATGGTCAGACAGTACGACAATCAAAAACCGTCTGTTAAATACTGCCAACCAGTTTATGAGTACATACAACCGTTCTGCATACGGAGTCGTCATGGGGCACGAGAACTGGAACTTCACCTGGGGGAGCAATGCTGTTGCAGGTAATCAGGGTATGATCCTGATACAGGCATATCGGATTACGCAAAATCAAAATTACCTCGATGCTGCATTAAGCAATCTGGATTATCTGCTGGGAAGAAATGCTACCGGATATTCATTTCTGACTGGTTTCGGAGAAAAGTCTCCTCTTGATCCGCATCACCGGCCGTCCTATGTCGATGGAATCGCAGAGCCTGTTCCCGGACTGATGATGGGTGGTCCGCATGCAAATTCTGTGGCAGGTGAGCAATGTCCTGATTATCCGGGCTCCTCACGGGCTGACCGCTATGCGGATCACTGGTGCAGTTACTCAACAAACGAAAACGCTATTAACTACAACTCTGCATTTACCTATCTGGCCGGAGCCGTAGAAGCACTTCGTCTGAACGCAGACTTTCAGCCTCCTGTCGGCATCAGCAAAGGGAAAGACCATCAGCTTACTATTTTAGTATATCCTAATCCGGCTACAGAAAAATTGCTTATACAGTACGCGGGCAATGAAAAGGCCTCTGTTACATTAAGCAATCTGCAGGGTATTCCGCATCTTCATACAGATTTACCACTAGCCAATGAGGTCGAAATTGATATACGAACACTCCCAAAGGGAATGTATATTATGACTGTTCAGACCTCTGGCGCCAGTTATTCCGAGAAAGTTATAGTTAAATAAAAAACACCCCTTTTTATCTGCTTTAACTATGTAAAAGGTATTGCCTAACCCACAATACCTTTTTATTTTTTCTCCGACCGGATCTACATTGGAATAAATTTTGTTTTTTTGATAAAAACCATTTCTATTTTCAATGGGTCGATTTATTAACTGTCTGATCATATTTTGTATTTTTCTTTCCCTTGTGACTCTTTCTTTAATTAAGTCTTATGATCAGGATACATACACCTCGATGCCCTTCTATCAGCAAATGCTTGCACGAATCGACAGTATCGACAAGCGGACAACAGATAAAGGCATACTAACGGCCGGCTGGGCCAAGAGCCCGATCCTGCCACCAGCCAGCGTACCAATCGCTTCCTACGGAATCAGAGACAGCTATGAGTCAGTGCATGATACGATTTTTGCACGAGCCTTTGCCTTCAATAACGGTGTAAGCCAAGCAACTCTGGTTACAGTTGATTTACTCATCTTTCCTCCCGCTTTATACCAGTATCTGGAAGATTCACTGGGTGCATCCTATATGAAGACCCTGTTCTTTTCTGCTACCCATACCCACAATGGTCCCGGGGGATGGCTGAAAGGGCCCGCAGCCCGTTTTATTGCCGGAAGCTTTAGTCGCGAATACGTACGACATCTGGGCAACACGATTATTCGGCTTATTAATGAAGCACACGCTAATCGTCAGCCTGCCGGCATTTCTTATTACGAAACGCCACATCCTGAAAATATAGCTAACCGAATAGTCCGCGATGATACTACGGACAACATGATACGCTATACTGTAATTACCGGTCAGCGGAACCAGAGGAAAGCCATTCTGGTCAGCTACGGTGCTCATGCCAATTGTATCAGCCATAAAATAAACCAGATCTCTGCCGACTATCCTGGCGAACTATGCTACGAACTTGAACACCGGGGATACGATATGGCAGCCTTTGTTGCCGGAGCTGTCGGAAGCATGACTAACAATTGCCATGGTCTTACTGATTATGAATGTACAAATCATATAGGCAAAGCCATCGCTCATAAAATACTGGCCACACCGCATCGGCACAAATCTTCCCCAGACACCCTGCGGATCCGGTCAGGCAATATTGATTTGCTGCTGAAAGAAACCTCACCTCGCATAACTAAGGAATGGGCGTTACGTCCATGGATTTTCAGGCAGCTGCTCGGTTCTCAGTCGTTATTTATTTCTTATCTGAAACTTGGTGATGTATCGTTGATTGGCACACCATGCGATTTTTCAGGCGTTATTGCCAGCGAAATCTATCAGCAGAACAATCCGCTGCCATTTATTATAACCTCATTCAACGGTTCTTACGCCGGATATATCACTCCGCTACGCTACGATCATCTCGAAAAAAACGAAACACGTGAAATGAACTGGCTGGGATATGACCACGGCACTTATTTTAAAACCCTGATCAATCATCTTCTCTCGAGGCTGTACACCTCAGATAAACCCTAAAATTCATCCCTGCAAAAGCAATTAAAATAGTCAAAGAATTACCCCGTATAATGCAAATCCCGGGATTAAAAAATACGTACAAACTTCCTATATTTAGACTTCTCACATAATAGAAAAAGGCCTTGTTAATCATGAAAGTTTTTTCGTTTCTTTTGATACTGCTTATTTATTCGTTTACAACATATACACAGGATTTAACAGGGACGTGGCAATGGTCAAATGACAAATACGAAGGAATTGCAGAAATTGACTCAAGCATATATCATTCAATAATATATTTCAAAGGCTCGGACACAAAAGTTCTGGAAGTATATAATTACTATCTTCTGGATAAATCAAAGCTCTATCTTTCTGAGGAGCCTTTTACCATTAATTCAGACAAAAAATCAACGGTCCAGTACAAAATAAAGAGTAACGGAGACAATCAGTTCAGCCTGACAGGCAACCTTGGCACAGAGAGCTATGTAAAAAAAGCTTCCTCTGCAAAACCCGTTCAATATAAAGCCCACGAGTTTTATACGGACAAGAAACTAACCTGCTACAACGAAGCAGGTTCTCCGACTAAAACCGGAGCCTGTCTAGCCATAGCCGGGATAAGCTTTTATAGTACTCTTGAAGATACAAAACACAAGTTTGGCAACCCGGTGCAATCCGGTCTTGATGATGAAACCAATGAATGGTACGCCTTTTACACAGACCCGAAAGACCGAAAATCTCCCGTTCTTACAATAACCATCAAAGACGGTAAAATTATTCGCATAAATCTGAGAGGCTATAAAAGCAAGGATGACATCTCTTTCTCTTCAATCCGGCTTGGCGATTTTTACAGTTTTGTAAAATACCGGCTCGGAGAGCCCGGCTACAAAAAAGAAGTAAAAGCCGCAGGAGATGAAACGTGGGTATACGTAACAGCCCCTATTATCGTAGAGTTTCGTCTGAACAAAGTAAGCTCTATAACCATAGAACCCTTTCAGTTATAAAAATCCTCATTCTGACTAGCTGGAAAATTTGCGCTAATTTGACTATTTTTAGTCAATGAAAAATGCACAAAGGCGCCTAAACAGTTTTTCGGAAAGTGATAAAAGAAAAAGTCATATACTTAATCTTGTACGCCTGGCACAGGCTGATGGTAAATGGCATGAAAATGAAAAAAAGTTTATCGCTGATGTTGCAAAACGTATAGGGTTAACCGAGGAAGAGCACGCCGATCTTATTTTTAACCCGGAAAATATTGAGTTTGTTATTGCAGAAACCGAACCTGAGCGTGTTACCATGCTCTATGACATGCTTTTCATGATGAAAATGGACGGCGGAGTATCTAAAGAGGAGGAAGCACTTTGTATGGAAATTGGATTTCGCCTTGGATTTAATCCTCTGATGGTCCAGGAAATGATTGATGTTATGAAAACATATGAATACAGGCAAGTCCCTGATGATTCCCTAATCAATATTTTAAAAAAATATTTTAATTAACGAATCGTTGTTAGCTCATAAAAACAAAAGGGGATAATAAATTTATCCCCTTTTGTTTTTATGATAAAACTGTTTGCCGCAGCTAAACCTGCCTTAAGGTTTCTTTTTCAGTACAGATTTACTTTAACCTGTTCTGTTTTGTCACCTTGCTTTAACTGAGCTACAAATAACCCTTTAAGTTCTGTTCTGACCGGGGTATTGGCAGAATAAGCCGCATCATAATGCACCAGATTTCCCTGCATGGAATAGAGCTTCAGTTCGTAAATGCCGGCACCCTGTATGGCAAATGTACCCTGAGCAGGATTTGGAAACGCATACAGTTGTTCTACCTCACCCTGAAGATCCGTCACCGCGCCTGTAATAATATCGTCTTCTGCAATATAAATGGCAGAGTTAAGTACATTTCCGGCAGTAGTCCTTAACGCAGGCAGCGTAATTTCGCACCTTACAGAAACAGCTTTGGAAATGTTTTCCGAAAAATACACCTGAAGCTCTCTGGTATTCAGACCGGCAACAATTGACCCGCCATATACTATCCATCTGTATGTGGCTCCCTGATACTCCGGAGCCAGGAACGTATGATATCCCTGTCCGCTATTTTGCGCGGACTGCCAGATAATTTCAAAATCCCTCTCCATTATATCAACCCAAAAAACAGATTTTTCAGCATGACATCCGGAGTTTTCAGCATGAATAAAATACCGCCCGGTCTGAAGTGAAGAAGCATTCACTTCATTGTTGAGATTCTGGTCTGTATAGAATTTGAATTCTGTCCCTTCATATATATGATACGGATCGATGTACAAACGTTTAAACAAGCCTGGATCAAAGGAATTATTAAATCCATAGTAAGCACCATCAATGGTATAAGTGGATAGCGTACCGGCATTATTCCTGGTAAATACTGTATCACCGGAAATAAGCAGTTTAGATGGAGATGTATAAGTCAGCCTATAAAAATAATTTTCGCACGTTCCCTCATCAATATTGGGTTGGTAAGCAATTTCAATCAACGGAAAACGAAAAACGCTATCGGTTGCAAGTTCTATTGCCGTTGGATCGATCGGTTCTCTGTATGTTGATATTATCCTCATACCCGATCTGTCCCAAAAAGACATCTGGGCAAGTTGCTCAGATGTAGCAAGCTCTCCTTCTACATAGATATATGGCGTAATATCCATCGTATTTCCTTTGCAGTACCCCGGGAGCTCTTTAATCTCTATCTTACTGCAATTCGATTCGATTACTGAAACATACAGGCTATCCCACAAAATATTGTTTGCTCCGCATACATCAGCAAAAGCCTTAACTTTATACATTCCTGGTCCGACAATCCAACGATCCACAATCGGCCACTCCTCCCCAGTCGATTCATCAGTTACTGAAATATTCTGTAAAAGATCCGGAGAAGTATATCCTATTGTCTCGAAATCAAAATTTTGAATAAAATCTCTGGAAAAACTAGTTTTCTCTCCCCTATCAACCACATACTTTAGCGTATCGGTCATAAATAACCGCTCGGGCAACTCCACAAGCCGAAGAAATATAGAGACCCCGGCCATATGATTGGTTGTCGGTTCTCTTCTTTGAACAAAAACCTGATTATACTCACTATAACGCACTGGTCCGGTCAGCTCTTCACGAATCACACTACCTTCTACTCTTCTCAAAATGAAATCATTAACAGTTGCCTGCGGATCATTGAGATCTCTGATTCCAGTCTTGTAATAAATACTTTCCAACGTAAGCAGTGAGTCTTCACAGGAGAACAGATGGTACGTATTATCTGCCACTATATACGTATCAGAAGGCTGGGAATATCCTTGTATACAACAGCCGATAAAAAATACCACAAACAAGCTGAATTTCATAATTCGATGATTAAAGTTTAGCGCTAAAATATATTAAAGGCCCAAAAAAAGGATTGTGCCACAATCTATCTAATACTCATTATTTCCATCAGAGGTTACATTAAAAGCTATAAAGAAGCCCTGATATAAAAAAAGCGACTGCCTGTGGACAGTCGCTTTCATATAGAATTTAATTAACAGCTTTATTTTAGAAGTTTGTACCAGCCTGAATCATAGCACAACGGAAACCGATCGTTGCAGTAGAAGAGTCTTCTGCAAGATATCTTCTTGTTCCCGGCGACATCCAGTATGCAACATCCTTCCAGCTTCCTCCTTTGTATACCCTTACATGGTCATCAATAAGTGACTGGTATCCAGCTTTGTCGTAACCTTTTTCTTCGTCAAGGAATCCGTTTCTTCTGATTGGATTAAGATCATCCACCTGAGTGAAAGACAATGGACGATAAACGTCATAAACCCATTCATTAACGTTTCCGGCCATATTGTACAAACCAAAATCGTTTGGCGGATATTCATAAATATAGGTAGTAATCATGGCTCCGTCATTAAGTTTTCCTGCTATACCGGCATAGTCACCACGACCTCTTTTGAAGTTTGCAAGGAACATACCCATTTGCTTACCATACGGATTTCTAAGCGCATGACCATCCCATGGATATAATCTCTTATGAGTCTGATTCTCATCAAGCCACTGGTTACCGATCAAGGCCTGAGCAGCGTATTCCCACTCTGCTTCAGAAGGAAGCCTGTAGTTAGGTAATACAACTCCGGATTCAAGAGGAATCCTTCCGCCATTATCCTGCGGAGGTTCGATTCCGGCATTAAGAGCCAGCTGGTTATTAACAACCTGGGTTCTCCATACACAGAAATCGTTTGCCTGAATCCAGGAAATTCCGACTACAGGAAAATATCTGAATCCAGGATATCTCAGATAATGATCAACATAGGGATCATTATATGCAAGCTCACTCGCCCATACAGTAGTATCAGGAAGTGCAGCCTGGAAAAACTCCTCTGAAGAGTCTCTCTGAATATAAAACAAGTACTCCAGCCAGTGAATGTTGGCAATCTCTGTTTCATCCATATAGAATGATGCAACAGTAACTGTACGCTCTACATTATCTCCGGTCTTAAGCAAATCTTCCTCAAAAGTCCCCAGAACAGTACGACCACCTTCAATATACACAAGGTTTGGACCTTCTGGCTGACCCTTATAATCGCTTACCTGAAACCCTTCTTCCTCATTATAAGCCAGTCCCGTCACCGTACTGACTTTACCGGGATTGGAACTGGTGGGATTCCCGCCACCACCGCAAGAACTGAATATCACAGCCCCTGCCAGGAAGAAACCTGCTCCTTTAAATACTCTTAGAACTTTCTTCATAACCTGTTAATTAATAATATTTTTCCAAAGTAGTCTGTAAATATACAAATTATTCCCGATTCATGGCAAATTTCAAGAATATTAATACTAAATATTTATTTTGTACCATTATAAAATCTCAATACTAAACACTTAGCTACAGGAGGTTCTCCATGAAACTCTGTCTATTATAACGCCCCTAATATACTTCGTAAATGAAATAAAGTTACAAAAAAAAGTTTTTTTTGTACTTCTTCTATATTTACTAACCGCATCAGGGAACTTTTATTTTATTTTCTGTAACTAAAAACTTAAAACAGGATCAGCAATTCAGTATCAAATGGCTGACTTAAAAAAAATAACACTGCTATTTTATGCACTAAGAAAAGTAAAGCGAAGAATAAGCTTCATTGGATGTCCCCCCACATCAATCATGATACGGAACAACCAGTCTCCATTTTTTAAAACTGTTTATTTATACGACAGTTTTAAGCATGTCTGAGATTCTGCAAGGCTAAAGAGGTCTTCAGAAAATTCACCTCTCGCTGTGATTTTTAAGCTTCAGACTTTTCTCTTTTAATTTTACAAGCAAAACAATCATTTGCGCAACAGCTTGCCTAACTCTGCAGTTTAACCACTGACAGCCGGCACAGCCAGCATCAGTTCGAACAACTCTATACCTCTGGCTATACTGCTAACGTCATCAAGTATAAGCAGAGGCTTTTTATTAACCTCTTTTAACCGGCTCACTTTGTCATTATACTGAACATAACGGAGAATAGCGCCAAAAATATCCGATTTGAAATACGTATCGCTATTCTCGGAAACAAAATAACAACGCATGGTTTCATTTTTCAATGTTACTTTCTCAAAGCCCAGTTGCTCAGCAAGCCAGCGCAAACGGACTGTTTCAAACAGCTCGCTTACTTCCCGGGGAAGCGGGCCAAAGCGATCTCTTACAGTATCACGCAATTCATTGAGCTCTTCAGGAGTTTTTGTATTGTCCAGTGTATTATAAAGACTCAGTCTCTCTGAAATATTGGCAACATAGATATCCGGAATTACAACCGCCATATCTGTTTCTATTACACAATCCCGGACCAATGCCTTCGCTGCTATTTTTTGAAGGTCATTTCTGAATAAATCCTGAAACTCATTTTCTTTCAGCTCCATCACAGCCTCATTCAGAATCTTCTGATACATCTCAAAGCCTATATCGTTTATAAAGCCGCTTTGCTCTGCTCCCAACAGATTACCGGCCCCTCTGATATCAAGGTCCCGCATCGCGACTTTGAATCCATCACCCAGATCGGAAAACTCCTCCAGCGCACTAAGCCGTTTTCTGCTGTCAGAAGGCAACATGGAAACAGGCGGAGTAAGAAGATAGCAGAATGCTTTTTTATTGGAACGGCCTACCCTGCCACGCATCTGGTGGAGATCAGACAGGCCAAACATGTGAGCCATATTGATTAATATGGTATTGGCATTGGGAATATCAAGTCCGGATTCGATAATATTGGTTGAAACAAGAACATCAAACTCTCCTTCAACGAAACGCATCATGATTTTCTCCAGGAGCTCCCCTTCCATCTGGCCATGCGCCACACCGACCCTAGCATCCGGCACAAGTCGTATGATCCTGTCTGCAAGAGCCTCGATGTCCTTGATCCGATTGTGAACCATAAAGACCTGCCCCCCCCTCTTGAGCTCATAACTGACAGCATCCCGGATAATCTCATCATTGAATGTATGAATCTCCGTCGTAACCGGCTGGCGGTTTGGCGGCGGTGTGGCAATAATTGATAAATCCCTTGCTCCCATGAGAGAGAAATGCAATGTACGTGGTATAGGAGTAGCAGTAAGAGTCAGCGTATCCACATTCACCTTTAGTTCTTTCAGCTTTTCCTTGACCTTTACTCCGAATTTTTGTTCCTCGTCGATCACCAGAAGGCCCAGATCCTGAAACTTTACGTCTTTGCTTATAAGCCGGTGCGTCCCGATAAGAATATTGGTTTTTCCTTCGGACACCCGCTTCAATGTTTCCTTAATCTGCTGTGTGGTCTTAAATCTGTTGACATATTCTACTACACATGGCAATCCCTTAAGACGTTCTTTAAATGTCTTATAATGCTGCATTGCCAGAATAGTAGTCGGTACCAGAATTGCTACCTGCTTGTTATCACAGACAGCTTTGAAAGCCGCCCTGATAGCCACTTCTGTCTTACCGAAACCGACATCACCGCAGACAAGCCTGTCCATAGGATGCGGTAGCTCCATATCTGCCTTGACATCAGCTGTCGCTTTTGCCTGATCAGGAGTGTCTTCGTATATAAACGATGACTCCAGCTCAGCCTGCAAAAAGGAATCCTGTGAATAAGAATATCCGGGCGCAGCCTTTCTCTTGGCATACAGCAGGATCAGCTCCTTCGCTATATCCTTTACATGATTCTTTACTTTCGACTTCTTTTGTTCCCATTCCGCTGATCCAAGCTTGCTCAGAGCCGGTGGGCCGCCTTCTTTTCCGCTGTATTTGGAGATTTTGTGCAACTGATGAATACTGACCAGCATAAGATCATCATCTCTGAACACCAATCGGATTGCTTCCTGCGGCCTGCTATTTACTTCCACTTTTTCCAGTCCTGCAAACCGGGCAATTCCATGATCTGCATGTGTCACAAAATCCCCGGGATGTAAAGTCCGAAGCTCTTTCAGGGTAATTGCTTTGGATTTGCTATACTTCTCTTTTGCCTTGTATGCGTGAAAACGATCGAAGAGCTGGTGATCTGTATAGCACACCAGCTTGGCATGTTCATCGATAAATCCCTGCCTGAGTGAAACATTGAGATTCTGAAAACGCACAAACGAATCCAATTCCTCTATTATGGCAGTAAGTCTTTCAATCTGCTTGTGTGATTCTGCAACTATAATATTCGTATAGTCTTTGCTCTGCATATCATTGAGATTTTCGACAAGCAAAGAAAATTCTTTATTAAATGATGGCTGAGGCTTTGAATGAAACTCTGCTTCTTGCGCTTTCTGCCAGTAAAAACGGTTGCCGAATTCAAAAACTTTGTGTTCGGCAAGAAGCTGCTCAAAAATTTCCGGACTCTCAAAAAGCTCCTCCGGATTGGTGATCAGCCTGTTTCCGCCATTCGTCTTTCTAATTGCTTCAAACGTTTTTTTAACCCGCTCATACGTATTCCTGATTACATCAAACGTCAGTTGCGCATCCTTCATCCATATAACCGTATTTTCGGGAAGAAACTTCAGAAGGGACTCCCTCTGCTCCTGCAACAGACGAGTCTGCACATTTGGCACCAGTGAAAAACTGGTTTTACTTTCGATGGAAAGTTGTGAATCCGGATTGAAGGTGCGTATACTCTCTACTTCATCCCCAAATAACTCAATACGATAAGGCAGCTCATTGGCATAGGAAAAAATGTCTATAATCCCCCCCCGTACTGCAAACTGACCAGCCTCCAGCACAAAATCGGTTTTCTCAAAATCATAGGAAATAAGCAGCTCGGAAAGAAAAGAAATATCCAGTGATTCGCCTAAACGTACTGTGAATGTGTTTTCGACCAGCGAACGCTTGTTAATTACCTTTTCAGAAAGCGCTTCCGGATAAGAAACAATCATAATTCCTTCATCCGTGCTCCTGCTATTTATCTGATTGAGCACTTCTGCCCTCAGAAGAACATTGGCATTTTCAACTTCCTCATACTGATATGCTTTTTTATAGGAAGAAGGCAGCAATAATACATTCTCATGCTCCACCAGGCTCTGAAGATCATTCAGAAAATAATGAGCCTCTTCCTTGTCATGCATTATAAATAGCATTGGTCTGGGAAAAAGGTAATAAAAAACAGCAGCCATAACCGCATCCATACTACCGGACAAGCCTTTAAGCCTGAATTTTTTATCACCGGATGTCAAAAGCTTATCTGCGAGAGATCTTACCAGACTGTCTGACTTGTATATACTTATAAAATCTTTTACTTTCACCGTTACAATTAACTATCTGTACAAAAGTAGTGAAATACACAAAACACTGCATAAAGAAAATAGCAAACAGGCTTTTTTAGTTCTCTGGAACAGTAATTCCGCTATTGTGCTCAACAAGTTCCTGTTTTGAACGTTGTAGGGTTTTACTGTAGTTGAACGTCCTCTTAATTATTTGTAACTTTAATCTGATTATTAAATTCAATGTAATCAAATGATACGAAAGCTCTCTTTATTGTTCGTTGCTTTGCTTACACATGTTCTGTCCTTTGCACAATTCGATGTTGTAGAAGTCGGGATTAACGGACTTACCTGCTCCATGTGCTCATACAGTGTCGAAAACTCTATCCGGAAAATTCAGGAAGTGGACAAAATCAGCATGGATCTTAATAACAACATTGCTTTCGTTTATTTTAAGCGAAACTCGGCAATTGATTTTAACTTGCTTGCTGAGCGTGTTCGCAACTCCGGATTCTCGGTGAGGCATATCAGTTTTACGCTAAGCAAACCGGTTACGATAAATCAGACAGGGATATTTGAAACCGGTAGCCAGACATTTCAATGCATCAATACATCATCTTCTGTACTTTCCCCCGGAAGCAAGTTTCGATTAATGGGCAAAGAGTTCATGTCCAAAACCGCATACAAAGAAGTACAGACCTCCTTAAAATCAATTAAAAAAACTTCCGGCCAGGATATATTGCTTGTCAATCATGAAGAGTAATGTTCTTCTGATTATTATTTGTCTGAATTACTGCTTTGCCTCCAAAGTATACAGTCAGGAACTGTATATACACTCCGAGCCTGCCAGCCCTGTACCAAGAGGAGTATTCAGCATTCGCTACAGCATGGAAACCTATCAGGAAGAATACAATCGAAAACACTGGCATGCGTTGCGATTATATTATGGTATCAGCAATAATCTTTCCATAACAGGAAGTCTTACTGCCTCTAATCATCACCTGAGGGAATTTCCGGCCAATCCATATGCTTATTTTACCAATCATCATCAGCAAGGCTTTAGCAGAGACTATCCGCTAAACTTTGATGGCGGGCATGTAAACCTGAGGTATCGCCTTTTCTCTCATGATGAACCGAATGGTCATATCCGCATAGCATCCTTTGCCGAAGGCTCTTATATCAACTCAGCACATGATGAGGCTGAACCGCATCTTCTTGGAGATAATACAGGATATGGCGGCGGCATCATTGCAACCAAGCTAATAAAAAAGCTGGCGCTGAACGTAACGGCCGGCTTTATGCGTCCGACCGCGTACCATCAGAAAAAAGACAATTTAAAGTTCAGATCCGGCAATGCTCGCTATGCTGTATTCTCTGCCGGCTATCTGCTTTATCCCAAGACCTATAACAGCTACAACGATTTGAATATTAATCTATACATGGAAGCTCTCTATAAAGAATATGACGCTGCCACCTTGTATATAAATGAGCAATACGAAAACATTGAATTCTTTCCGTATCTCCGCGAAGGACGTTATATGGAACTAAGGCCCGGTCTCCAGTTTATAATAAACTCCCGCAACCGACTGGATATCAGTGCAGGCTTTACAGTATATGGAAGGACTTTTATCCGTTATAACCCGACAGTCTACATAAGTTATCAACGCTATCTTTTCAAATAAGAAGCGATTGCTTTTAATCAAATATTGACTGAATATCTTCTCTGGTGAGACTTTTTACAAAACTCTCTTCCGTTGTGATAATCTCTTCAGCCAGTTTCTGCTTATTCCGTTGCAGATTGAGAATCTTTTCTTCGACCGTATTCTTTGAGATAAACTTATAGGTAAACACCTGATTTTTCTGTCCTATACGGTATGCCCTGTCTACCGCCTGCGCTTCAATAGCAGGATTCCACCAGGGATCAAGAATAAACACGTAATCAGCAGCAGTAAGATTAAGCCCGAGTCCTCCGGCTTTTAATGAAATCAGAAAAATCTTAACGCTTTCATCCGTCTGAAAGCGCTCTACCTGCGCCTGTCTGTCCACTGTTGATCCGTCCAGATAAGCATACTGGTAATTTTGTTTCTGGAGATATTCTTTAACCAAAGCAAGGTGCTTTACAAACTGACTGAAAATTAGAATTTTGTGATTTTCAGAAAGCGCTCTTTCTAGCATATGAATAACATCTTCCATTTTTCCTGAATCGCCCAGATAGTCCGGGTCTGTCAATCGCGGATGGTTGGCAATCTGTCTCAATTTTGTCAAACCCCTGAAAAGCATGAAACGGGAACCGGAAATACCTTTTTCATCCAGGCTTTCAAGAATAAGATTTCGGTATTCCGATTTCACTTTTTCATACTCTGCCTCCTGCTCTGCAGTCATGGTGCTATACTGAATATTTTCCACTTTCTCCGGAAGCTCCGTTGCCACCTGTTTTTTATGTCTGCGCAAAATGAACGGCTTAATTATCGCGTGAAGCTTTCTGGATTTTACTTCATCCTGCTTCTTTTCTATCGGATATAAGAACTCATTCTTGAAAAAGTTGGCTTCGCCCAGCAGTCCCGGATTCACAAAGTTCATTTGTGACCATATGTCCATTATGCTGTTTTCGACAGGAGTACCTGTCAGCACCAGCTTATATGTTGATTTTAAGCTATTAACAGCTCTGGCTATATTTGAATCAGGATTTTTGATTGCCTGCGATTCATCAAGTATTATATAATGAAAATAATACTCCTGCAAAAAATCGACATCTCTTCGAATAGTTCCATAGGAAGTAAGTATCACATCGTAGTTTTCGAAACGGGCTACATTTTTTTCCCGATTGATACCACTATAATTAAACACCTTCAGCTCCGGGGTAAATTTCCGGGCTTCCATCTCCCAGTTGTACAGCAAGCTGGTAGGCATAATAAGTAAGGTCGCTGCCTGTGCTCCTGCCTGTTTATGATATTGCAGCATGGCTAGTGTCTGCACAGTCTTTCCGAGACCCATATCATCGGCAAGGCATCCCCCGAAGTTGTATTTGTTAAGAAACAGCATCCAGTTATAACCGGCTTTCTGATATGGACGCAGGGCCCCGCTAAAGCCTTCAGGAAGCGGCATATCCTCTATTTCCTCAAAGTTTCTGAGCTGTTCCAGCTTTTCAGTAAAGTTGAAATAGGCGAAATTGTTCTGATGCAGTTCCTGTACCAGCGCCAAATGATGCTTTTTCAGAAGAAGTCCGCTATCTCCCCCGTTTTCCATAAAAGCAAACAGTTCACTATACTGAGCGAACCAATACTCCGGGATTACCGCAATCTCACCATTGGGAAGCGTAAATTCTTTCTTTTTAGCCAATATATACTTTCTCAGCTGCACAAAAGGGATCTCAAATTCTCCAAAATGCACGGTAGCATACACATCAAACCAGTCCTTTCCTTCATTAACCTCTAAGTGGATAGTTGATTCCCCGACAAAATATTTTTTCTGATCCCGGGTATTCTGACGAAGTTGTATGCCCAGCGCTTCGATCACCTGCTTATTTTGAGCCAGCCAGGAAAACGCCTGCGATTTTTCAATTACCTTTTTTCCGTTTTTTAGCTCAAGGCCGATTGCTTTAAGATCATTTTTGATCTTTTTTTCCCATTCCAGTGACCGCTTTACCTTGTGAAACACATAAGAGTCGGCCGTTTTTTCCATCTTAACAAACGATGGCGCCAATGTCTCACTACTGAAAATATGCTTGCCGTATTGGTAGGCAAGACTGAAAACCAGTTTACCTTCGTCCTCTTCCAGCACAGCAGTATCACTCTCCTGGTCAAACAAGCTGGCATTCTGCGTTGATGCCAACTCTGTAAATGTCAGAACCGGAACAGGATTAGCCCTTTCAGAATTGATTGAAAAACCACGTGCAAACACATCGAAATTGGCAATCAGAGGTGTAACAAACTTCTCAAAATAGGTTTGTTCCATTTTTCGGGGCACAACAATAAACTTCTTGTTGAGAAACGGCCTGATCTTATTTCCGTCTACGTCTTTTTCAAACGTATATAATTTATCTCCCAGTAATAACCATGCCGGAGAGTTGGAAATGATAATCGCGCTTTTGTATTGAAAATCAAGCTTCTCTCCATTGTATTTAATCGTCGGGAAATAATGGGTATTATCCTCATTACGCACAAAGTGAAAGAGGACCGTGGCCTTTTTATCAGTAATATAAACCTGTTTCCAGGTGGGCTCTCCATCACTTCCCATTTCGAAGATGAGCTTATTGGCCAGTAGCGAAAAGATGTCCGTCTTTTTGGATTCTATATAAGTGGCTATTGTTTCCTGCAGAATTTTATCACCTTTGTCCTTGTCGTATACTTTCAGAAAAAACTCACTGGCACTTATTTTCTTATTATAAAATTTCTTAACAATAGAATCCTGGCTGATCGAATCAATCAGCTTAATCAGCTTATAATCTTTTTCATCCAGTCCATCCTCAAACTCCTTACAGTTTTTTGAGCTGATGCTCTGATGTTTCAACGTAAGTCTTCCGTTGGCATCGACCTGAACAGCAAATGCTTCGAAGAGATATCCCAGATACTCATGTTGAAATAATGAATATATGATTTGGAAAGGCTCTGAGGTTAGTACATTCATTTTTTTCGCAAAAACAAGCGTACAATTTAACAGATTTTCAGTCAATATCCTGATGATTGTTGAAAAAAGAAGAAACTCTGTGGATAACCTCTTTGCCAGACTCAGCAGCCTGTTAATTATCAAAGATTTTCCCGAACACTAACTTTTGAAGCTTGTAAGGCAGGTCTGTATGAAAGAAGAATTGTCAATATCACAATGATAAGCCCTGTGTACAGAAAATCAAGGCCGTTCATACGAACCGGGTAGGCGTCAACAACGGATGTCTCCATACCCATTGAGACAAGGCCAAACTGCTGCTGCAATGTACAGACTACAAAACCAAGCAAAAGCCCGGCAAATGCACCTGTCAATGCAATCATCAGCCCTTCGGTAAGAAAAATATTTCTAATCATTGATCGCCCCGCACCCAGCGAAAGCATAATTGCCACATCTTTCTTTTTTTCGATACTCAGCATCGTCAGTGAAAAAAAGATATTAACCGAAGCAATCAGCAGAAGAAATGTAAAAATTATAAAGACAAACAGCTTCTCAATCTTGATGGCCCTCAACAGGCTGGCATGCTGCTCATCCGAATCCTGAATAAGGAATTCTTCTCCGAATACTTTTTTCAGCTGTTTTTTTACCTCACTTACCTTAAATCCTTTTTTGGTTTTTATTTCCAGTGCACTGATCTTTCCCTGAAGACTAAAAAGCTCTTCGGCAAATGAAAGGGGGGTAAACACATAATTATCATCGTATTGTTTTTCGATAGCAAACACGGCGCTGACCGGAATAAATTTTGAGATCAGCATATCACTGGCTGTCGGATTGAGTACTTTCTGGTTATTAGGAAAACTTATTTTGAGCGGATAGAAATCATTATTCAGACCTACATTAAGACTATATTGTATTCCCCGCCCTATAACAGCATACGGCCGCCTGCCTCTGTTAAGCACAAACTCACCTTCTACAATGGCGGAATCCATACGTCCCTGCCTGACAAAATTGTCAGAAACTCCTTTTACCTTAACAACCCGGCGATCATCCCGGTGCTCAATGAGCGCATTTTCTTCCAATACTTCACTTACAATATCTATTCCCTCGAGCGAGTATATTTTCTCCAGCATTACCGGATCATTATCAAATGCCCGGCCACTCACCAGCGCCACTTTAATCTCCGGATCAAACGTGCTGTACAGTGTTCTGATTAATCCTTCGAGTCCGTTGAAAACAGAAAGCACTATCACAAGGGCAGCTGTCCCCAACGCAACTACCAGCATAGAAAGAATCGAAATTATATTAATAAAATTTTTCTTCTTCCCGGAAAAAAAGTATCTCCTCGCTATAAAAAATGGGACATTCAATGATTTGTATTCCTTCTATCAATTATGTTACTATTCCAAATTTTAATCTTCCGGATTTTGTTCTGAAGAATCTTCACCTCTGGCTGGTTTGCTGATCTTATTAAACAGATTTTCCATTTTGGCAGCGTGATCAAGTGACTCATCCAGATAAAACTCAATCTCGGGAATTATACGAACCTGAGAGCGGATTTTCGAGCCAAGCATTCCTCTTATTTTGCTTTTTACTTCTTTTACTTTCTTTAGCTCCTCCTTCTTGTCAGAGACCATCAGAAAGCTGAGAAACACCTTGGCAAAGCCCAGATCGGGACTCACTTTTACATCGGTAACAGTTATGAAAGCATTCCCAAACATACTTTTTGCATCCTGCTGGAAGATTGCCGCCAGTTCCTTCTGCAATAATTTAGAATATTTCTGCTGCCTCTGAGATTCCATTGTAATTTATTTAATTGATATATTTACCCAAACTTATAGAAAAAGTACTGGTTTAAAACTATACCAAATATAAAAGAAAGGTTATTGTTTTGGTGAATTTTTTCAAATATACAGATCCTTTAAGGATTATATCTCTTTTGTTCATATTGCTTATTCTCAGAATCCCCTTTTATCTGACAGATATCCCTGCTACTTGTCAGGAACTGGAATGGATGCTGATCGGAGAAAAGCTTTCGGCAGGATTTACGCTTTACAAAGATGTCTGGACCAATCTGGAGCCGCTTTCCGGCACGGTGTATTCCTTCCTGACCGGCATATTTGGAAAATCACTGTCCGCGCTCAGAATATCAGGTACTATTCTCGTCTATCTCCAGGCTGTTTTTTTCAACTACATGTGCAACCGTATAGCATTATATAATGAAAAATCCAGCTTTCCGGGGCTTTTCTATATACTCTTTTCCTGTCTTTTTGTAGACTTTTACTCTTTACCTCCTGTATTACTATCCCTCACCTTTATTCTGCCAGCCATTTACCTGACAATTATTCAGGTCAAATTTAAAACCAGCGATGAAGGACTTTTATATCTGGGTGTCCTCATCGCTGTGTCAAGTCTGTTTTATTTTCCCAATATAATTCTCTTTCCCTTTTTTCTGTTTGTTCTTCTTTTATTTACATCTCTGTCATTTCGGAAAATATTGCTGACCTCAACCGGCTTTCTGCTTCCCCTGTCAATATTATCATTATATCATCTGTTTTCCGATAGTTTTGAAGAGTTGAATCATAACCTGTTTTTTTCATTCTTTGCTCTCCCGGTAACCACCTACTCTTCATACACAGTCTTTCCGGTTGTTGCAGCACTGCCATTACTTCTGTTGTTTACAGCATTTGTCGCTCTCAACAACCGGTCCGGATATATTAATTTTCAATTCAATGGTATCAAATCCATGTTGATTCTACTGGTCGGCGGAATCTGCACAATCCTTATCAGCAGAACCGTTTCTCCTTCTCAGCTATATATTCTGGTACCGATATTCGCTTTTTTCAGCGCGCACGTATTTCTTCTGGCCACTGGCAAAATTCTTCCCAAATTATTTTTCTGGTTTACCATATTATACGTACCGGCTCTCAATATGGTCTTTCTGAACAACTATTCATCCGAACTCCGGGAAAACTTATACGTGAGGCCGGTTCCGGCAGAATATGACACAACCATCACAGGCAAAAAAATACTGGTAGTTGGTAACGAACCCGGTCTTTATCTTAACTCAAGCCTGGCAACGCCTTATTACAACTGGTACCTGGCAGAAAGGCATTTTGGTGACTTTAGCAACATGAAACATCTTTCTGCTCTGTATATTAATTTTAAAAAAGATCTTCCCCAGGTAATTATTGATCGCGAAAACAAGATGGAAAAAATTTTCTTTCACATTCCGATCCTGGCAAAAGAATATCAAAAATCCGGCAAGGAGCCGGTATACATTCTAAAAGAAAAATAGCCGTTCTTTTATGAACAGGCTATTTTGTTCACTCTTTTTTCGTGCCTGCCGCCTTCAAAATCAGTCTCAAGAAACGCTTTAACACAGTCTCTTGCCACTTCCTCTGAAATAAACCTGGCTGGAAGACACAGAACATTCGCATTATTATGCTGACGGGAAAGCTCTGCCAGTTCGGAGCTCCAGCATAGAGCGGCCCTGACTCCCTGATGTTTATTGGCAGCCATCGCTACACCGTTTCCACTGCCGCAGATTAAAATCCCCACATCAACAGTTTTGTTTTCTACAGCCTCTGCCAGAGGATGAGCAAAGTCAGGATAGTCAACCGAATCACATGAATATGGTCCCATATCAACCACTTCTGCTGACAATTCTTTTAAAAATCCGGTCAGCATCGTTTTATAATCAAAACCGGCATGGTCCCCGCCTATAGCGATCTTCATAAATTCTTTATTTTAATACGTTTGGGTAATTATTGATTTTTTCAACAGCAGTCTCCTGCTCCCGACGCTTATTCATTATTGCCGAAATAAAAATACTCATTTCGTATAGTAAATAAAGCGGGATACCAACCAGCAGCTGGCTTAAAACATCAGGTGAAGGAGTAATTATTGCGGCAATAATCATCAGTACGACTATTGAGTGTTTTCTGTACTTTCGCATAAAGGCAGGAGTCATTACTCCTATCTTGCTAAGCACCATAACCACAACAGGAAGTTGAAACATGAGTCCGCCGGCCAGTACAATCATACATAAAGTCCCGACATAGGAAGTTATATCAAATTCGTTAACAATAGACTCGTCCAATGTATAGTTTGCCAGAAAGTTAATGGACATAGGAGCAATAACAAAATATCCAAAAAGTGTTCCTATCGCAAAAAGTGCCGTGACAAACAATACAGTCCCCTGTGCACCCTGCCTCTCATTGAGATACAGTCCTGGCTTAATAAAACGCCATATTTCCCAAAACAAATAAGGGAAGCCGACAATAAAGCCGATGGTAAAAGAGGCGACAAAATGCATGGTAAACTGTCCGGAAAGCAGTCGGCTCTGCAGAGCAAAGTTTAGCTGATCGACGCATGTAACACTGCTAAGCTCGCATAAAACTTTGTAAGTCCAGAAATCGGCCTGAGCGGGAGCCAGAATTACATTCTTGAAGATAAACTTCATGTTGACAAAGGCGAGTATCATACAAATGAAAACTGCCACTATGCCCCGGAGCAGATGCCAGCGCAACTCCTCAAGGTGGTCCATAAAGGCCATTTCTTTACCACCGCTATCCTGCATCATGAATTAGTATTTATAGTCAGCAGGCAAAACGAAAAATTTGCCTGCCGATTGTTTTAAATGCGGACATTTTATAGCAAAGACTATATTGTCCATAGAGTATTGCTTTTAGTACAGCGGAAACTGTTTCATCCAGCTGTTTACCTCAGCCTTCAGTTCACCCAATTTAACTTCATTGGCATGATTTATAAGGGCAAGATCGATTAGCTCAACAATTCTGGCCATATCATCTTCTTTCATTCCTCTTGTTGTTACGGCCGCAGTACCTACTCTCATACCAGAAGTAACAAACGGAGAACGATCATCAAAAGGAACCATATTCTTATTGATAGTAATATCCGCTTTAATGAGCGTATTTTCGGCCAGTTTTCCGGTAATCTCACCTTTGTTTCTGAGATCAATCAGCATCAGATGGTTATCAGTGCCTCCGGAAATAATGTTATATCCTTTGTTTACAAAAGCCTGTGCCATGGCCGCCGCGTTCCTTTTAACCTGAACAGCATACTCCTTATACTCATCAGACAATGCCTCATTAAAAGCAACGGCCTTTGCTGCGATCACGTGCTCCAGCGGCCCACCCTGAGTACCCGGGAATACGGCCATATCAAGCAGACTTGACATACTTCTGGTTTCACCTTTGGGTGTCTTATGCCCGAAAGGATTATCAAAATCCTGCCCCATCATGATTACTCCGCCTCTCGGTCCTCTCAATGTTTTGTGAGTAGTAGTCGTTACAATATGACAGTGAGGTATCGGATCATTCAATAATCCTTTTGCTATAAGGCCGGCAGGATGGGAAATATCAGCCATCAACAGGGCGCCTATACTGTCAGCTACTTCTCTCAGTGTTTTGTAATCCCAGTCTCTTGAATAAGCAGAAGCTCCGCAGATAATTAATTTCGGCTTTTCTTTTTTTGCAATATCAACGACCTTGTTAAAGTCAATGATTCCGGTTTCTTTCTCTACTCCATAAAAAACAGGGCGGTACAACTTTCCGGAAAAATTAACAGGAGAACCATGCGTCAGGTGTCCGCCGTGAGAAAGATCAAATCCCAGAATAGTATCACCCGGGTTAAGACATGCAAGCATTACCGCTGCGTTTGCCTGCGCTCCGGAATGAGGCTGCACATTTGCCCAGGCAGCTCCAAACAACTCCTTCAAACGTTCAATAGCCAGACTCTCTGATTCATCTACTATTTCGCATCCTCCATAATATCGCTTTCCGGGCAATCCTTCTGCATACTTATTGGTTAGAACACTTCCCATAGCTTCCATTACCTGCATAGAGGTAAAGTTTTCAGAGGCAATTAATTCAAGTCCCTCCTCCTGCCTCTTCCGCTCTCTTGCGATGATATCAAAGATTTTCGTATCTCTGGCCATTGATTTAGTTTTAATTTCCATTTGGTAGGATAAATTTTCAACTCCAAAAATACTTTAAGTTAAAATAGGAACAAAATTATGTACGGAGTTTGGAATTCCATATTTAAAAATTGCACAAGGCAATATAACGCCTCGTCAAAACAGTAAAAAGATATATGGAAATTCAGTTGACATACTCTGAAACTGTGATTAAATTTAAATCAGGGTTGGGTTTTCAAATGAAAAATCAATAGAACATCAAAACCGGTCACAACTGGTTTGAAGAGCAGGCCGCACCCTTTGGGGCCTCGTCGTATGGCAGGTTAACAGCGGAAGGTCGACAAATCAGGGCGACTTAATCCTGATAAAAGCGGATTTTTCGCTCCCAGCCCTTTTTTATTCCTTCCCTCTTCTTTTTTCTTTTGTATAGCATAAAAAAGGGGCTTACGCCCCGATATAAATGAATCCTTGTTTGATGCTAGTTCTGACCTTTCAATTGCATAGTTTTTGATTTGACAGCACCTGGCGAGTTAATATTATTTTCTCTGATCCAACGCTTCAATATTCCTGCTTCCGACTCCTGTAATGTCTCAATCGCCTTCCTGTACTCTTTTTTAAATAACTTACGGTCAAAACTAACTTTTTGCAAAATCACCTTGTAGTAGTCTAAAAAGGATGTCTTCATACAGTCAAAATTTAAGTTGAATGATTAAAAGTTTCAGCCGCGCCAATCAAAATTTATCCTGGTTTTAACGATTTCAGTTAACGCATCTCTTCTGTCTTGGCAAATGACTCTTGATTACAGAAGATTATAGTTTTAATAATCCAGATATTGGAACTTTCCTTTTGATCAGACACTCTTTACCTAATTTAACCCATTTAGAAGTCTCTTATTATACGTACTTATACCGAAAAAGTAAGCACAATGGTTATCATTCAAAGAGACAAAACAATACAAGAAGCTAAAACTTAAAATTCGCCTCTGCTTAGTTTGGCAATTACAGAGTATTTCCTGTTTTTATATCCATGCCACACAACAGCAGCCAGCATCAGAAAAGATACAATAATGCTTGAATAGGCAACAAAGGGGTGCTTCTCCCATTGCTTAACCGCGATACCCGCAATTGTCCAGGCTCCTACAATCGCTGTTTCACGCATATTTCTCGTAAAAATCAAGGACATATATACAACTCCGGTTGCCAGTATAAGCACTATAGCCCACCATTCCTGACCAATTGGCCCACCATTCCAGCCCTGACGTTCAAGAAATGCTACGATCATTACAAACATGGAAATAATAATCAGACCTAAATACGTACCAATCGGCCACCAAACAAAGAAGATAATCCGGAGCGGAGCGTCCCAGCACTCCATATTGAACAAGACCACCTGCCTTAATAAAGACATAAGAAGAAAAAACATAAAAATGACAGAAAGCTCTACCATCTGATGAATCCAGGCATAGATCCACAATGAATTGGCAACATTCGTAATCGTCAGCCAGATACCGGTAATTTCACCACCATTCCTGCCTGTAAGCGTTTCATACCATTGAAAAGAAAGCAATGCTGCCATGCCAAGATAGATCAATCCCCATATAAAAAAAACATAATCAGCCGGATAATACAGTCCATGATATGTAACACTGATATCTTCTACCCTGACTCCGTTAAACCGCGCTATTGCCGCCCAATAGTTAAAAAAAATGATCAAAACCAGAGTCAGAGTGTTGAGCGCCGGGATAAATAGCTTTTGCATATATGTCACTATGTATTATCCAAGGTAACATTCAGACTAAACTTATTGTTTTAGGCTAACAGTCAAAGAATAGATCAATCCGAAGCTCAATCACCCGCATAATATTTTCGCTGCCTGAAAAGCAGAAAGAGGCTGCTTATCAGCAACCTCCTCATTATATAAAACTACAGCAAACCTGCCTGTGCTGCTCTCTATCTCTTAATAAGCTTTATAATACTGGCATCTTCATATAATCTGATAAAGTATATACCCGCCGGTAAGTGCTTAGTGCTGATTTCTGCATACTCCGGATACTGTCCGAAAAACCATTCCCTTCCATATGAGTCTGTTATCTGTATGCTACCAGGCCTGGTCTGATTTATTTTAAGCCTTTCTTCAAACGGGTTGGGGGCAACTCCTATTTTCTGATAATTATCTTCAAAAACCGTAGTCACCACATCCGATCCCAGAATCCGGATATTATCTATTGCGATTTCCTCATTGTCTGCATCATTGGTAAAAACAATTTTCAGAATAACTTCATCCGCAGAAGCAATCGGAAAGGAAAATTCCTGAAAGCTTGTCATAAGATAGGTACTGTCTCCGACTCCGTCAAAGTCGCTATCCAATCGAAGCGGCTCATTAAAAGCGTCTCCGTTATACTCAAAAGCAAACTTAAGTCCTCGTTCAAAAGAGTTACCTCCATCAACACTATAATAAACAACCAGCGAATCGCCCCGGTCAAAACCACTGGCTCCATTAGCCACAGCCTCATTTCCGACAGCAACCATAACTCTTACTTCAAGTCCGGAATACCCGGCAGTCTGGATCGGCCTCAACTGCAAATATTGCTCCTTTATACCAAGATGATCAACATCTTCGGAAGCCCAGAATAAATTCCCATCGTAACCGGAATATGGCAACGTGGTATTGGATATATTGGTCCCGTCTGTCCAGGAAAAGAGATCATTGGGAGAACTTCGGAACTTTGATAAATAAGTACCGGAAAAATTAAGGGTATCCTCAAAAGATTCCTGATAGATCAGTTCGTTTTGTGCAAATCCGACATGGATTAATGAGAATGCCACAAATGTGGCAAACATTTTTTTCATAGCTGCTAAAAAATTAAGGTTGTAAAAAAATAATCATGCAAAAGTAAGAATTAAGAACACAAATCAAAAGAAGAAAAACCCTGATTCATTGAGAGAAACGCATCAGAACTCAAAAAATTCTTCATCATTAAGCGCGGGCTCTTTTTTTGTATTTTCAGAAATCTGCTTTCCTTTAAGCAAACTCCCAATCTCCTCCTTTTCTTTCTTCAGATCTTCCCGGATCTTTTGCCCGGTTCGTCTGGTATCATACGAAACTTTGAAATTATCACCAGAGCCTTTGATTGTAAGATGGAGCAGTGTGTTTCCTCTATAATCATTTTCTACGGCGCCAAAAGCTTCGTCTTTATCCTTTTTCCTGAAATTTTTCAAAGGTACGGTAAGCTTATAATCCAGATAATTGTCAAACGTATGCGTACCATAAACAGTAATATGGGATACATTGGAGTTAATTTGCATCTCCGGGATATAGACACTGTTATCCTTTACAATCAATTCGTTTGTAAGCTCGGAGAACCGTACATTATACAGGTCCCTCTCATCAACAAATAAGCTTAATTTTTGCATCGGACTAAATCCGATTAGCTCTCCGTTGCTAATCTTCAGGTTAATTTTTCCAACCAGACCAGAGTAATCTATGTTGTTTTTCTGATCCAAGGGCACAATTAAATCGACGGATGAGCTAAGAGTACCGCGTAGATTTTCCCGGGTAATAAAACGCTGATCAAAATCGTCAAAAACATAAAAGAGCTTGCGCACATCGATATTATCGGCAGAAACCAGCATCTTGACAACTGGTTTTTCTGACATTGTACAAGCAATATTTCCACCCAGAGTTCCCTCACCAAATTTCACTGAAAAATCATTAAGAATAGCAGCATCCTGTCTGAGAATCAGCATTGCTTTCATATTGGCTACCGATAGTTTATTGTAAATCAGACTATCAATCTTCAGATCCAGATTTACAGAAAGACGTTTTTGGGAGTTTAAAGACATTTCACCTGATACATTATCCTTGCGGGATGTTGAATCCGTGATTATAAGATCATTGATATTCAGTTTCGAGCTTTTAAGAGATGCATTTACCTGTAAGACTTCTTCATCAAATAATACTCTCGGAATCAGATTTCGGAAATATCCGTTTAATAAAAAATCGCTGCCATTAATTTTTCCTTTAAAATCATTTACTGCTACATCATTTCGATTGAACAGCAGATTTCCGCTAAAGTCATTAAGCCGGTACGCAAGATCCCTGAATAAAAAAGACGCATTTGATATTTTCGTTTCTCCTGAAGTAATTATTTTTTCGGGAAATTTCTTCAAATCATCCGGACGCCCCATGAAATAAAAATCTGTATGTATTGTTCCGCTAGCCTGTTCAAGAATGCTTATCGGATAAAACTTAATAAATGAAGCAAGATCAATAGTGCCATTGCAGGAGACTTCATATAACGGATCCTCAAAATCCGTCATAACAAAGTAACCTTTTACCGGCATATCCTGAAAAACAGCATTGAATTTACTAATCCGCAACTCAGAAGTTTCTGCTTTGCGCCCGTCTCCATTAGTAAAAGATCCTGTTAAGTTCGCCTGCCGTATTTCTCCTTTATATTCGGCATTACGAATTCTGGCATTTTCAAAACCAAAATCTACTGTAATAATAGGATTATTTCGTGAGGACAGCTCCCCTTTTATTGATCCGTTAAAATAAACATTGCCTTCGCTCTGATAACTTGCCAGATGGCTTGTTATAGACGCAGGAAGCACCGAAATCAATGTCTGAATCTTTCCCTTATCACCCTGAAAGCTCAAATCTATCAGGCTCTTGTCCATAAAATTTAAACTACCGGCAAGGTGAAATCCCGAATTTGATATAATAAGATCAGATGGCATTATTTCCAGATTCTTATTCTTAAAAGAATACGTTTGTCTGCTTCTGATACTTACCGGTTTTTCTCTGAAATAAGACTGACCTGCAATTACGATATCGTAAATATGCAGCTCTCCGTTCATGCCGATTTCCAGCAAATCCGATTGCTGGCCAAGCCTGGCCTCTGCATGTTTTTGCAAAACACTATAATACTGCATCCCCGGATCATATCGAAAGTTCACAAGGACATCTCTTAATTCAATCTTTTTGAGAGCAAAGCTCATGGAGGCATCAGAAGACGTGTCATCCTGTGTTTTCAGTATAGAATAATTACCGCGTCCTTCACGATCAATCGTTACATTGACAACTGCTCTTTCAAGTATGATTTGCTCTATCTCATATTTCTTCTGCAGCAAATCCAATGGATTAAAAGCAAGATAAAGTGTCTGGGCAATGGCCAGATGTCCGTTTGAAAATCCTTCAGGTTCTTTTATCCGAACATCACTAAACGACAAAGAAAGGTAAGGAAAGTGCTCAAGCATGCTGAGCTCCATTTTATTAACTTCAACATCTGCTGCCAGATAATTATTCATTTCTGCAACAAGCAGATTCATTATTTTTCCGCGATAGAGGTACGCAATGCCGGCAGCAATCACCAAAAGTGTACCTGCCGCAATACAAACAGCCACTATTATATTTCGGATACTGCGGAATGTTTTCAATTGCAGATTTTATTTTAAGCTATAAAATTACGAGGAATAACTAATACCCACTTCAAAAACCAAACGCAAAATCATATACGATATGCATATCCCTTTTGGTTTTCCTCAATCCGGTCCTTATTTTTCAAATCAACTAGTTTTTACGCAAACAATCATTTTTTTGATTGTTTATTTCTCGGGGTTTTTATTATCCCAAAGCAGACGCTCCGTATCCTCGGGAGAAGCTGCTTCTATTTCTCTGAGCTTTCTCTCGATCGCCCTCGTCCTCACTCCCAGCACCTGCTCAAGCTGCCCGGAAGCTGTGTCAATATTGCCCTTGGCCTTCTGGAGCATGGCGGCAAAATTTGCAAATTCTGCCTTAACAGCGGCAAGAACCTGCCAGACCTCTCCACTTCTTCTCTGAATCGCCAGCGTCCGGAAGCCCAGATGAAAGCTGTTAAGCATCGCTGCAAGCGTAGTAGGTCCGGTTATTATTATTTTCATTTCACGCTGCAGCAGTTCAATCAAGCTCGTTTTGCGCACTACCTCTGCATACAACCCTTCAACAGGCAGGAACATCACAGCAAAATCTGTTGTATGAGGCGGATCTATATATTTGTCCCGAATATCACGGGCTGATTTTCTGATAACCTGTTCCAGCTGCTTCCCCGCAATCTCGATCTGGACCGGATCACCTGTATCATATGCATCCTGCAGCTTACTATATACGTCCAAAGGAAACTTCGAGTCAATGGGCAGAAAAACTTCACCTTCCTGATCGCTTCTTCCCGGAAATCGTATCGCAAATTCGACTGCATCTGCGGAACCATTCTTTGTCCTTACATTTTCCGCATATTGAACCGGAGATAAAATCTGCTCCAGCAGGCTTTTTAGCTGGATCTCACCCAGAATCCCTCTCGTACGTACATTTGACAATACCTTCTTGAGGCCTCCGACATCCTGAGCCAGTAGCTGCATTTCTCCAAGACCTTTCTGGACACTCTCCAATTGCCGGTTTACAATTTCAAAAGACTGACCTATTCGTTCATTAAGCGTCTTATGCAGCTTCTCATCTACCGTGGTCCTCATTGCTTCCAGTTTTCCTTCGGTAGACTGAACAAGATCCTGCATGCGTTGCTCCAGACGCATAAACTTTTCGCGCTGCAGCTCATTAAACGAATGTACGTTTCGATCAAAAACGTCCTGGAATCCCGAAAAAATCCGCTCCAGTTTTTCCTGCATTCCGGAGGTACTCTGCTGATTTATAACGGACATCGATCTCAAAGTTTCTGTAAGCTCCTGCCGAAATTCCAAAACCGACAATCTCAGTTCCTCGCGGTTTGCCTTGCTTATGGACAATCCTTCCTCCCTGTTGACCCTAAGCTCCTCCCGTACAGATTCATTTATTTTGAAGACATGCGCTTCCAGCACATTCAACCGGGAAATAACCTTTCCCGCTCCGGTTTTGCTGATTCTCAGCAATACTGCCACCAGCATCACCAGATTAACCAGACACAGGATGTAAAGACCTGCCGCTAAAACTCCAACCATTTGTATATGTTTTATTACAGAATTATTCTATACAACAAGAGATTTTATCAGTTACGGTAAATAGCATTTCTGTTTAATAGTATCTTGAAAAAGAAACACATATATTCATAACGAAGAATAGCTTCTGCATTCGCTTTCCCATCTCTCATCTCAAGAGCAATCCGCTGAAAGTGTCCGGGATGTTTCTCCTTTTTCATTCCTGATGTTCCAAATAGGAGATCAACCTTGCTGACAATAGCATCATTACTGAAAAAAGCTCCTTTAACCCATTCATCCGAAAAAGGAAATGAGAACAAACGAAAATCCGAGTTTGTCAGATTAATAACGGTATCAATACTACTCAGCGTCTGCCTTACCTGATCTTCCAGATCCAGATTCCAGTACTCAGGATGATCAATGCTGTGTCCCCCGAAATCAAATCCTATATCGGTCAATGATTTAATATCTTCGGAAGTCATATAAGGCTTTTCAGTTTCCAGATAATTCCTGAAGCTAACTCCAAGATGTCCGGCAACTATATCAAGGAACGCTCTCTCATGATAGGAAATACCAAGAAGCGTTTCTTTTATATCTCTTTTGTAGCCATGCTCCCGGAATAACCTGGACAGACTCCGCCAGTCAACTTTTTTTTGCTGGATTTCTTCTACCAGCAGACTTGCTTTATATCTGAAAAAAAGATCCTTATTATCTATAAATCCGGAATTAAGAAAATTGACTGCCGGGATGCCTTTTTTCAAAAGTATCGGCACAATCACTTCCTTAAACTCTTTAAGCCCATCATCAAAAGTCAGAAGAAAGGAATTATAATCTAGGCTTTTTTCCTGCGCGTGCTGCTGCCTGAATTCGGAAAGTGAAACCGGTTTATAGTGCTTTAGCAGAAAATCAAGATCTTTTTCAAACTCTCTTTCACTCTTATAAGGATACAAGTGAACAACATGAGGCACACGCTCATTGGCAACCAGATGATAAAAGGGGAAAATAATCTTGTAATTATTAAAGGACTGTAAGGTACGAAACGGGAACAACCCGGATAGCATAACTATACAATCTCTGAATAAACCTGTCATGATGCGAGAATTGATATTTTTTTAGTCCGGCGAATCTCCGCAAGATAAAAAATGTACCTTGAATACTCACATACCAGTTATGCTGAAATGTATACTTTACTCAATTAGAAGGATAATCGATCATAGTAAGATCTGTAATTACAACTACAGCGTTAACACTATCATCCTCAAAGGTGACCGGTGTCGCCGCTACTTTTATTGTTTTATTTTGATCATTGCCCGGTTTTTTCACAATTATAAGAGCCTCATTCGCTTTACCCTCCTGTAGAGCTTTGTATATAGGCAGTTCCTTGTATTTATACAGGTCATCCTTATCCGTTCTGTATAAATGATAATGCTCCGGAATCTCTTTCCATTCAATATCCTTTTCTATCTCCCCGAGAATATCAGAAGCTTTTTTATTAACAATGAACGGCTTACCTTTTTCATCAACCACAATAATTCCTTCTTCAATTGACATAAGAATAGCTCTGAGTTTTCTGGCATTCTCCTTTATCTCTTTCTGGATCTTTCTTCTTTCCGTTACATCTCTGAAAACTGCCACTGCCTGTGAGGCTGAGCCATTAACAACAATGGGCATAGCTGAAACACTAAGATGCTTGGGGTCATCCCATTTCGGATTTTTAACCAGAAGCTCGTAATCAAAAACCTTTTCTCCATTCAGCGCCCTGATCAGGGGCCATTCCTCAGAAGGTAATACATTTTCCCCTTCCACATCGCATATGTAATTATCTTCGTTACCAATATTATGGATTTCTGTAATATCAACCTGCAGTATATCCCTTGCAACTTTATTGTACAGCAGGTTTTTTCCTTCCTTATCAGCAACCAGTACACCTTCTGCAAGGTTATCCAGAATAGAGTTTAACCAGGCCTTTTTCTCTTTTATTTCTCTTTCATTCTCCTTTAGCATTGTAATCTCAATACTCACACTGCATACAGCATATATCTTATTGTCCATGTCCCTCAACGGAAACGTTTCATTCCAGAAATAACGTTCTCTGTCCTTAAAGGACAGCGTAAACTCCTTTGTCTGAGACTTTCCGGTTTCAAACACTTTGTTCCTTTCATTAAACAGCTCTATATACTTTTGTTCGCTAAATACCTCTTCTATTTTCTTGCCAGCCGCCTGTTCCTTCGTCAGGTCATGAAATTTCTCAAAGTTTCTGTTGATAGTTTCAAACCTCCGATCCATGTCCATTATATAAATAATAGAAGGAATGTTATCCAGAATAGAGTTCAGTTTCTTCGCATCTTCTTTGACGGCCCGTTCTTCTTCTTTCTTCAGCTCTCTCAATCGATATTGAATAGCAGATTGTCTTTTTAAAAAAAACATACTGACGCCATATGAGAAAATGGCAAATATCGCTGTTCCGAACTCCTTTGTAAACCACTCCTTATCTTCTCCATAGAGCTTCGCCCAACCAACAAACAAAGGCATAAAAAATGCGATAAGCCTCATGTTGATCACTTCAAACGGACTCTCTCCGATTAATATAGCCATGTTGCCCCGATTGGGTCGTGCAAATAGAGCGGCCAGATTTAGAAACAGTATACAAAATGCACCTAATATGGACATTGGAAAAAGGTTCCCGATACCAATCAGAAACTTAACTCCGTATGCATATCCATAAAGACATAACAAAGCGATCAGCGTATTGAAGAAAAAAAGATTTTCCGAAACTATTATGTACTTATCCAGCAGAATAATTGCAATCCCCACATTAACAATAACAAATGCCATAACAGCGTCCAGCTCGTTACGCTGGAAACGCCCTGGCTCTATCAGATCTTTTGCAAAGAAAATCTGATCAAGAATAAAAGGGAATCCGAAAATCAATGAAAGGATCTTATACAGTCCCACAACAATCAATATCAAAGCCAGAAATACTGATATGTTTCTTCTTGTTGCTGAATAGCCTTCATGCTGAATCGCTCCAAAAGAAATAAACGTTATCATCAGCAAAACAGCTGCAAGCGGATTCATTGCAACCGAATTGTCAACAAGGCGCTTAAACAGCTCAATATCAAAAAGCCACCCTATCAAAGTCACCGTTGGAATCAATCCAACCAGTGTAAGCAAAATCTTTGACATGATGCATAATTCCCTGCTTATACTTTCCTTGCTTTTCATGAATATTGACAGGATTAATCAAATCTTGGCATATCTGACCACTAATCCAATAACCTCTGTTTTTCTCTCATTGTTTAATCCAAAGCGGAGTATTGCCATATCTTGCCTGCAGAACAGGAACCGAATCTGCAATTTCAGTCTTCAGATATTATTCATTTACCACAATGCGGCCCGGATGCATTGAAAATATGTAGTACATTTGTATTATATTTGTCGCCATTATGTGTCTTTGAAACATAGGCAGGTAAAAGCTCTGGATGAAAAACATTCTAAAAAAGTTCTGCATAGCTTTTTTCTCCCTAAACATTTGGCCCAAATCAGAATAATACTATTGATTCATAAATCTAAAACCAATGAGCAATTCTCTACAATTCCCATATGAAGCAGATATTCCGGAAAATTTAAGGATAAAAAATCCTGTTTCTGTGACTGAATATCTTGTAAATGGGGAATTTCATACCCATAACGGACCATTTCAGCAGGTAAAATCTCCTATTTCGCTTAATACAACGGAAGGTATAAAGGAAAATATCATCGGAAGTTTTCCGCTTCTTTCAAAAAAAGAAGCCCTTATGGCTCTGAATGCCGCAACTGAGGCTTATGACCATGGCAACGGCCTCTGGCCTTCCATGACAGTAACTGAAAGACTCAATTCCATGGAGCGCTTTCTTGAGCAAATGAAGCTCAAAAGACAGGAAGTTACCAATCTTCTGATGTGGGAAACCGCAAAACCTCTCAAAGATTCCGAAAAAGAATTTGACAGAACTGTCGATTATATATATCAGACTATTGCAGAGGTTCGCAAACAGGAAAACAGATCAGCTTTTGAAGTTACCCAGGGAGTAATCGGAAAAATTAAAAAACGACCTATCGGGGTAGTTTTATGCATGGGACCATTCAATTATCCCTTAAATGAAACATTTACAACCCTTATGCCTGCACTTTTAATGGGCAATACGGTTATTTTTAAGCCGGCCAAAATCGGTGTTCTATTGATAGCCCCTTTGATGGAGGCATTCAAAAACTGTTTCCCCAAAGGAGTAATCAATATTGTATTCGGAAGAGGCCGCGATACCGTAGGGCAAATTATGGAAACAGGCAAGGTTGATGCATTCGCCTTTATAGGAACCAGCAAAAGCGCTAATGAAATAAAGAACAAACATCCCAAACCTAACCGTTTACGGTCAGTCCTGGCCCTTGAAGCAAAAAATCCGGCTGTACTACTTCCTCACTCTGATCTTGACATTGCTGCCAGAGAATGCGTAATGGGAAGCTTATCATTTAACGGACAGCGTTGTACCGCGATAAAAATTATTTTTGTTCATACTTCAATTGCAGAAAAGTTTATTGAGAAATTCACGAATGCAGTAAAAGATTTGAAAAGAGGTATGCCCTGGGAAAACAATGTATTCCTCACCCCGCTTCCTGAACCTGACAAGCCAGGGTATCTGAAAGAGCTAATTGAGGATGCTGAGAGCAAAGGGGCGAGAGTAATCAATGAAAACGGTGGAAAGCTTACAAATACGTTTTTCGAACCGGCAGTTCTTTATCCGGTTTCTCTGGATATGAGAGTAACACAGGAAGAGCAGTTCGGGCCGGTTATCCCGATTATGCCTTTTGATGATATCAACACCGTACTCGAATACCTTAAAGATTCTGATTATGGTCAGCAATTAAGCCTTTTCGGGAACCAAGCAGAAGAAGTTGGCCTTTTAATAGATAAACTGATTAACTATGTCTGCCGGATCAATCTCAACAGCCAGTGTCAGCGTAGTCCGGACAACTTCCCTTTCAATGGACGCAAAGACTCGGCCTATGGTACACTCTCTGTTACGGATGCACTGAATGAATTCTCTATTCCGACAGTTGTTTCTGCCAAAGAATCCGCCAGCGAGAAATTAATTCTTTCAGACATCGTTAATCAAAAAAAATCAAAGTTCCTTGCAAACGAATGTATTCTCTAAACCATAACTATGGATACTATAATTGAAGTATTTAACTTTATCCTTCATATAGATCGTTATCTGGCCGATTTTTCGAGCCAGTATGGTCTATATTTATACCTGATTCTTTTCCTCATCATTTTTTGTGAAACAGGGCTTGTCTTTACACCATTTCTGCCGGGAGATTCATTGCTTTTTGCCGCCGGGGCGCTTGTAGCCAACGAAGCGTCAGGACTATCCATCCTTATTCTGTATGGCCTGCTTGTTGTCGCAGCAATCCTTGGAGATTTTGTCAATTACAACATAGGCAAGCATTTTGGTCTGAGAATAACCCGGATGAAGATTATCAAAGAATCAAGCTTAAAAAGTACTGAAGCTTTTTTTGAGAAGCATGGTACAAAAACAATCTTCATGGCGAGGTTTTTCCCGATTGTAAGAACGCTTGCTCCCTTTATGGCAGGCATGGCCAAAATGCCGACCAAACAGTTTGGAAGCTACAATGTAATAGGAGGATTTACCTGGATCACAGTTTTTCTTTATGCAGGTTATTTCTTTGGAAATATCCCGATCGTGAAGTCAAACTTCTCGTTGGTTGTTGTTATGATCATTGTCCTTTCCATAATTCCATTAATTATCGAGTTCATAAAGAATAAGAGGCAAAAACCAGCCTGATAAGTTTTTGTCCGTAAGCAGCCTGGTGATGCATATATTATTTACCAGGCTGTTTTTATACTTCATCCATAATCAATCAAACCATTTTTATTATCCTTTTTATTATTCGGGATCTCATTTTCGGAAAACCTAAATTGTTTTTTCGTATATTTAATTCACTTATTGCTCTCATTTGGCAAGTATTTCGAAAGAAATTTCGTTATAAATCTTATTATTAACCTGTAGTAAATTCAGCGAACCGATGTTTTCAGGAAAAGTATCTAAAGTACTTTTAAGTATCCTGTCTGTCCTGAGTATTATTATTGTTGTAATTCAGCAAAATCCCCCTGGCAGTCATTATATTTTCAGTTTTCTCTACCTGGCAATCCCGTTCACATGGCTATTCAATATAGTCGCACTGATTATATACAGACGCCTTCGCAGCAGGTTGATACTCGTTCCCGTATTGTTTATGGTCGTTTCGTTGCCCCAATTGCAGGAAACATTCGCTATCAATCTCAAATCCGGCACACCTCAGGATTCCGTATTAAAGGTTGTCAGCTATAATGTAGGAGCCTTCAATTATTTAAGATTCTATAGCATTATGGATACTGTGGCCAGCAAAGAAAGTATTGATTGGCTTGCCAGCAATATTAATGCTGACATCATTTGTCTTCAGGAGTTTTATAATGATGACGGCAATATGGCAGAACAGGCATTAGAGAGGCTTGACTCCAATGATATCGACTATTTTTATACTAATCCTATTAAAATCGGAAAACATAACGGCTATTTTGGCCTGATCACTTTTAGTCGCTATCCGATAATTGATGCAGGCCCTCTGATCTTTGGAGATACCGGATTAAACAGGGGCGTCTACACAGATATCCAAATAAATGACGACACGCTGAGGGTAATCAATATTCACCTGAAGTCAATGACTATACGTATTGACAGCGGCACCACCCTTAAAGACCCGACTTCTATTTTAGCCAACGCACTGAAAATAAAAAACAAGCTGAAAATGGGTTTTGACAACCGAAACCGGGAAATTGAGATCATTGCTGAGTTTATAGATAATTCTCCACATAAGGTTATAATCTGCGGAGACTTCAACGAGACTCCTTACTCATACGTATACCGGCATCTTAGGAAACGTCTGCGTAATGCATTTGAAGATGCCGGGAATGGCTTCGGGTTTACCTACAACAGATTCCCCTACTTTATCCGGATTGACAATCATTTTTACGACCCTTCGCTGGAAGCCGTATACTTTACTGTTCATGACAATAATAATCACTCCGATCATCTTCCGGTAGAAGCCCATTACAGATTTCCTTAGAAATCACAGTTATTTCCGTTCCTTCGCGGCTTATTTCCCCCAAAAGCGCTGGACCTGCAAATTATTCTCCTTACCTTTGCCAGGAACAATCCGAAAAGCGATTGTTTGAGTTAGTTTCGGAATTTCAAAATAATCCTTATTCATGATAAGTGTAGAAAATGTTACTCTTCGCTATGGGAAAAGAACCCTTTTTGAAGATGTAAACATCAAATTTACCCCAGGTAACTGCTATGGCATCATCGGGGCCAATGGTGCAGGGAAGTCCACCTTTCTGAAAATCCTTTCCGGTGAAATAGAAGCACAATCCGGGAAAGTTCTGATCACACCAGGTGAACGTCTTGCAGTTTTAAAGCAGAATCACTTCGAGTTTGATGAATTTCAGGTTCTTGAGACAGTCATTATGGGACACAAAAGACTGTATCAGATAATGAAAGAAAAAGATGCAATCTACCTGAAACCTGATTTTTCCGAAGAAGATGGAATCAAAGCCTCTGAACTAGAGGCTGAGTTTGCAGAACTCAACGGCTGGGATGCGGAAACCGAAGCTGCCAAGCTACTTAGCGGCCTTGGTCTAAAAGAAGACCTTCATTATAGTGTAATGAAAGATCTTGAAGGCAAAGATAAAGTGCGCGTGCTTCTTGCACAGGCTTTATTTGGTAATCCGGACATTCTGTTACTTGACGAACCAACAAACCACCTCGATATTCAGTCTATCCAATGGCTGGAAAACTTTCTCGCTGACTTTAAAAATACCGTTATTGTTGTTTCACACGACCGGCATTTTCTGGATCAGGTATGTACCCACGTGGCAGATATTGATTTTGGCAAGATCAAACTCTTTGCCGGCAATTACAGTTTCTGGTATCATTCAAGCCAGCTTGCATTAAAGCAGCGTCAGGATCAGAACAAGAAAGTAGAGGATAAGCGCAAGGAGCTTCAGGAGTTTATTTCCCGATTCAGCGCCAATGCTTCCAAATCGAAACAGGCTACATCCAGGCAAAAGCTTCTGGATAAGCTTACATTGGAAGATATAACACCTTCCAGCAGAAAATATCCGGCCATTTTCTTCAAACCTGAACGCGAAGCAGGAGACCAGCTCCTTTTAATCGAAGGCCTAAGCAAATCCCATGAAGGCGAAAAGCTTTTTTCCAATCTTGATATACGTATTAACAAGGGAGACAAGGTCGCATTCATAAGCGACAACAGCTTGGCCATATCTGCCCTGTTTGATATCCTCAACAATGAAAGTAAAGCAGACAGCGGAAAGTTTACCTGGGGAATCACCACATCCACGGCATATTTTCCGGCAGACAACAGCCGCTACTTTGCCAATGATCTCAATCTTGTTGACTGGCTCAGACAATACTCCGAGGAAAAAGATGAAAGCTTCATACGTGGATTCCTTGGAAGAATGCTATTCTCCGGTGAAGAATCGTTAAAAAAAGCATCCGTTTTGTCCGGTGGTGAAAAAGTACGTTGCATGCTCTCCAAAATGATGATGGCAGCATCAAACGTTCTCGTAATGGACGACCCGACAAATCACCTTGACCTCGAATCAATCACGGCGCTGAACAATGGTCTTAAAGATTTTTCAGGCACCATTTTATTCAGCTCACACGATTATGAATTCATTAATACCATTGCAAACCGCATTATAGAACTGTCTCCCAATGGCTTTATAGACAAAACCATGACCTATGAAGAATATCTTCAGGATGAAGGAGTCAAATCGCTCAAGGAACAATTGGTATAACACTTGATAAAAAGTGGATAATTTTGTTAAATTGACGTTGCAGGTGTCCAGACAAACATTTTACTGCATAATCTGTAATATCTCCAGAAGTAATTAACACTGGTAATTCTGTATGTCCGACTCTTGCATAGTTAATTCGATTTTGAATCTATTTTTTTAATCTGCCAAAATTCGTAATGTCAAACATAGAAAAAGAACGGGTTAAAATAACCCGAAGCAACAGAGGCTGGAAAAAGTGGGGGCCGTATTTATCCGAAAGACAATGGGGGACTGTCAGAGAAGATTATAGCCCGGATGGTTCGGCATGGGAAAACTTCTCGTTCGACATGTCTCGCAGCCGGGCATATCGCTGGGGGGAAGACGGGATTGGAGGCATTTCTGACAATAAAGCATTCCTTTGTATTGCATTAGCAATGTGGAATGAGAAAGATCCTTTCCTGAAAGAACGACTGTTTGGCTTAACGGGCAATCAGGGAAATCACGGTGAAGATGTGAAGGAAATGTACTATTATCTTGATAGTACGCCAACTCATTCATACATGAAGATGCTTTATAAGTATCCTCAAAGGGAGTTCCCTTACAATGAGCTTGTCTACGAAAACAGAATACGCGGTAAAAATGAACCGGAATACGAAATCATGGATACCGGGGCATTTGATGAAAATCGCTACTTTGACGTATATATCGAATATGCCAAAGCCGATATGGAAGATATCTGTATACGTTATACTGTATGGAACCGCGGACCGGAGAAAGCCAGAATGCACCTGCTTCCGACCGTCTGGTTTAGAAACATGTGGAGCTTTTCCAAAGATAGCTACAGACCCTGTATCCGCGTCGGCGATGAAGGTGAATTATTAATATCGCACAAAGATATCGGCAATTATACCCTGTATTACGAAGGCGACCCCGAATTACTCTTCTGCGAAAACGATACTAATCATCACGCTGTTTATAATCACAATCCCGGACCTGGCTTTTGGAAAGATGGTATCAACGACTATGTCACTTTCGGCAAAAAATCGGTAAACCCTGAAATGAAAGGCACAAAGTCTGCCTTACGTTATATACTTGATATCGAGCCGGGAAAAAGCAAAGAAGTAGTGCTCAGGTTCAGCAATGAAAAACTAAAAGATCCTCTTACAGATCTTCCGTTTATATTCAGAACCCGGCTTAAAGAAGCAGATATCTTCTACAATGACATTGCTGAAGGCATTGAAGATACCGAGCTCAGAACCATACAACGTCAGGCTTTTGCCGGAATGCTTTGGAGCAAACAGTTCTATTATTATGATGTTAGTCTGTGGCTGGAAGGTGATAACGGAAATGAGCCGCCTCCGCAACGCATCCATGGCCGTAACAAGAACTGGAAGCATTTGAATAATATGGAAATAATTTCCATGCCGGATAAATGGGAATATCCATGGTATGCAGCATGGGATCTGGCTTTTCATTGTATTCCGATTGCTATTATAGATCCCGATTTTGCCAAACGGCAACTTATACTTCTGCTTAGAGAATGGTATATGCACCCTAATGGTCAGATACCTGCCTATGAGTGGAACTTCAGTGATGTAAACCCGCCTGTACATGCCTGGGCATGCTGGCGTGTCTATGAAATAGACCGGGACATGAACAACGGTAAAGGCGATACAGAATTTCTGGAAAGAATTTTCCATAAGATGATGCTAAACTTTACCTGGTGGGTCAACAGAAAAGATTCGGAAGGTCATAATATCTTTGAAGGCGGCTTCCTCGGACTTGATAACATCGGAGTTTTTGACAGAAGCAATCCTTTACCAACAGGAGGTAGCCTGGAGCAGGCAGACGCAACAAGCTGGATGGCCATGTATGCACTGAATATGCTTCGGATCTCACTGGAACTAAGTAAAAGTAACACAGTTTACCAGGATACGGCATCCAAGTTTCTCGAGCATTTTCTATACATTGCCGGGGCAATTGCCAATACCGGCAAGATAAACAAACTCAACGACGATGATCTGAGTCTGTGGGATGAAAATGACCAGTTCTTTTATGATGTACTTCATGCTCCCAACGGTGATTACATACCATTAAAAATTCGTTCCATCGTTGGGCTGATTCCGATTTTTGCAGTGGAAACTCTTGAACCCCAAATGGCCGAAAAGTTTCCCCACTTTAAACGGAGACTCGAATGGTTTCTAAATTATCGTCCGGGGCTTGCATCCCTCGTATCAACCAGAGATATTCCACATGTTGGTATACGAAGACGGTTTTCCCTTGTACGTGAAGATAAATTAAAAGCAATCCTTAAAAGGATGCTGGATGAGTCAGAGTTTCTTTCCGAATATGGCATCAGGGCTCTGTCCAAATTCCATGACAAAAACCCGTACGAGTTTCATACAGACGTTGGGACTTTCTCTGTAAAATACCTGCCGGCCGAATCTGACAGTTACATGTTTGGCGGAAACTCTAACTGGAGAGGCCCGATCTGGTTTCCCGTAAATTATCTTATTATCGAATCATTGATGAAATATCACGAATACTACAAAGATGAGGTAATGGTAGAACACCCGACCGGTTCCGGAAATATGATGAATTTAAAGCAAATTGCAGAGGAGCTCAGCAAACGTCTTGTGAGTATATTTCTGAAAGATCAAAACGGAAGACGACCCGTATTTGGCAATAACGAAAAACTTCAGAATGACCCTCACTTTAAAGATCATATATTATTTTATGAATACTTTCATGGAGATAACGGAAGAGGATGCGGAGCCGGACATCAGACCGGCTGGACAGGACTAGTTGCCGATTTGATTCACTCTCATTATCGTAAAAAGATATAATGAAAAGGCCTGCTCTAAACAGGCCTTTTTCATTTGTGAATAACCAGCGATTCAAAGAATCAGGATTCAGCACAAACATTCGGCCTGCTCTCTGTATTAATCTTGCATTATCCATTACTTAATATGTATCACTTATGAATATTCCCAAATCAGACAAACCCCGGTTAGTAGTCATTGGCGGCGGCTTTGGCGGAATTGAGTTAATCAAAAATATTGCAAAAACCGGTCAGTTCCAGATTGTACTGATTGACAGAAACAATTATCACACGTTTCAGCCTTTATTGTACCAGGTTGCAACAGCCGGTCTGGAACCTGACTCTATTGCCGGGCCATTGCGCAAGATTTTTACAGGATACAAAGATTTCTATTTCAGAATTGCTAATGTGGAAGCCATAAATCCTGATCACAATCAAATTCAGACATCAATTGGAGATCTGACATATGATTTTCTGGCAATATGCTCAGGATCAAAAACTAATTATTATGGAAACGAAGAAGTAAAGAAGGCAGCTTTTCCCATGAAGCAGGTCCCTCAGGCACTTGATCTTAGAAGTAAAATATTGCAGAATTTTGAGAATGCTCTTCTTACCGGTTCGACTGAAGAGAAGAAAAGCTTTCTGGATATTGTCATTGTAGGAGGCGGACCAACTGGGGTTGAGCTGGCCGGCGCCCTTGCAGAGCTTCGCAAGCATATTCTTCCCAATGATATTCCGGAGCTTGACTTTTCTCAGATGGATATTTATCTGCTTGAGGCAGGCCCCCGAATCCTGAATGGCATGTCCGAAAATGCTTACCAGAAAGCATTTCAATATCTCGAAAACTTCGGTATACTGGTAAAGCTTAATAAAGCAGTCAAATCGTATGATGGGTATCGGGTCAAACTGAGTGACGGAAGTGAAATTATCAGCCGAACACTCATATGGGCAGCCGGAGTACAGGGCAATATAATAAAAGGCCTGCCAGATGATGCTGTCAATGCAAGCAGGTATGTAGTAGATAAAACTCTCCTGCTCAAGGGAAGTAAAAATATATTTGCCATTGGTGATGTTGCCGGTGTTTATACAGAGGATACTCCCCGAGGATACCCGATGCTCGCACAAGTTGCCATTCAACAGGGACGTCTGGTTGCCGACAATCTTTCCAATCTGCTACAGAAAAAATCCCTAGGCGGGTTTCGCTATAATGACAAAGGAAGCATGGCTACAATAGGCCGGAACAAAGCAGTCGTTGATCTGCCTAAATTCAAATTTTCCGGATTTTTTGCATGGTTCGTCTGGATGTTTGTTCACCTGATGTTCCTCATCGGCTTCAGAAACAAACTTTCTGTATTACTGGGTTGGATGTGGAACTACTTTACGTACGACAGAGCTACCAGACTTATTATCAGACCCTGGAAGGATCATCAGAAACAGGCTCCGGAATAGCAATAGAAACGAATGGTCTAGCTATTAACGGCCACGAAACGATCCACATCTTTCGTTTTGCCTAACAGTATAATGATGTCACTTTCCAGAAGTATTGTATCTCCATTGGGAACACCTACAATATGCTCGACTTGTACGGAGTTCCCGTTCTTCCTTTCATTAAATATCCGCTTTATGGTAATCAGGTTGATATTATACTGTTCCCTGAGACCAATCTCTCTGATTGATCTGTTAACCACTTTCAGGGGAGCATGAATTTCAACGATTTCATAATCATCAGGCAATAACAGAAAGCGTTTCATTGAAGGATGTAGCAGCATTTCTGCAACTGTCTTCCCGACTTCATCCTCCGGTGACAATACTTCTGCAATACCCAGCTTTTGTAAAATTAATTTCTGCTGCTGATTGCCGGCCCTCGCAATAATACGTTTCACTTTCAGGTCCTGCAAAATTGTAGCCGTCAGAAGCAGGCTTTCAAAATCATCACCAATCGCTATTACTGCTGCATCTACCGCTTCAATTCCCTGGGCACGCATGCTTTTAATATCAGTAGAGTCCAGAGCAACTGCAAAAGCAACAGTATCGTTGATCTGTTCAACCTTGGCAAAATCGACATCAATAGCCAATACCTCAGCTCCTCTGTCTGCAAGCGTTCTGGCTATCGATGTGCCGAATTTCCCCAAACCGATTACAGCAAACTTGTTAATCATATAATCCTGGAGTGTATAAATGTAGTAAGTACAGTCAACGCATTCTCGAAAGTCACATTATTAGGGATTATCAAATCCGCGGAATGCCTAGTCGGAGAAATGTATCGCTCATAGGTTGGCACGACATGATGCTCATACCTGTAAAACACATCTTCCATTGTATAGCCTCTTTCCTCCCAGTCCCTTTGAATTCGTCTTTTTATCCGGATATGGTCTTGGGCTTCTATAAAAATCTTTAGGTCCAGTTCCTGTAAGAGCTCCTCAAAAACCAGAACAAAGATTCCCTCAACAAGAATAACAGGTGCGCTTTTTATCAGATATTCTTTCCCCGATTTACCAGGACTGTTGTAGACATATTCAATCCCTTGTATAGTCTCTCCCGACTTTAATCTTCGAAGATCCTTCAGAAGCAGCGCCAGGTCAATCGAGTCCGGACTGTCAAAGTTAGCGACTCCGGCTAAATCCAAAGGCTGAAGATCAATTGTCTTATAGTAGTTATCCATTGAAAAAAGACAAACATCTTTCTCCGGAAGCTTCTCTCGTATTGCCTTTACGAAAGCCGTTTTACCAGACGCGCTTCCTCCACAAATACCAATGGTATAAGACATAAAAGTTACTTTACCATAAGTTGAGTCTTGAAAAAGTCGACCATCTTCTTGGCTGCCTTTCCCCGGTGGCTGATTTGGTTCTTTTCTTCCACGCTTAATTGCGCAAAAGTCACAGAATATCCTTCCGGCTGAAAAACAGGATCATAGCCAAAACCTTTCTCTCCATGCCGCTCAGTGGTTATTTTTCCTTCAACCAGCCCTTCAAACTGATGCATTTCTCCATCAATAATAAGCGTTATTACAGTCCGGAAACGAGCCGCCCTGTTTTCCACTCCTTCCAGGTTTTTCAGGAGCAGCTGTATATTATCTTCCGGATTGCATTGAGGACCCGCATACCTTGATGATATGACTCCCGGAGCTCCGTCCAGAGCATCCACTTCCAGTCCTGTATCATCAGCAAAGCAGTCTATTGAATATCTGATATTGACATACTCAGCTTTTTGCATGGAGTTTCCTGCAATAGTAAGCTGGGTTTCGGGCAATTCCTCATTACACCCTATATCGATCAGGCTCAAAACCTTATACTGATCTCCAATTTGCTTTCTGATCTCTTCAAGCTTGCCTCTGTTGTTCGTAGCAAAACAGATTTCTTTCATAATAGTAACATTTATCCAGTCTGTACGGGTACTTAATTAGATAAGTATCTCCTCTGTTAAATAACGTCTCCGATGTTTCTAATTACGGATTCTTTGCCGAAAAGCCAATAGCACCTGATTAAAATTTTATGATATGAAAGCTAATGGTATAAGAAATAACGAATAAATGAACAAATTAGACATAAACTGATGTTTCTTTTGTTAAATCCTGATTAAATAACTAAATTTGGCGTTCTTTTGTGGACGAGCTCCACGCAATACGTATTAAAGTTTAAACACTAACATGGCAACCAAAATCAGATTATTACGTCGGGGACGTAAAAAGTATGCCAGATACGACATCGTCGTAGCTGACTCAAGAGCACCGCGTGACGGAAAATTCATTGAGAAAATCGGTCTTTTTAACCCTACCGGTATTCCAAACATTACAGAATTAAATCTTGAAAGAGCTTTCTACTGGATAATGAATGGAGCACAGCCAACTGACTCTGCAAGAACAATCCTTTCCAAATCCGGAGTAATGCTGAAAAAGCATCTTCAGGTCGGAGTAAACAAAGGAGCCATTACTCAGGAACAGGCTGATAAAAAATTCCAGGAGTGGGTTGATACCAAAGAGAAAAAGGCCCAAACCGACCTTGCAAGTTCACAGGCAAAGAAAGAAGCTGATAAAAAAGTAAGACTGGCTGCTGAAGCAAAAGTTAACGAAGCAAGAAAAGCTGCCCAGTTAGCGAAACTGGCTGCCGCTACTCAGGAAGCTGCTACTGAAGAAGCTGCAACCGAAGGTGAAGGACAGGCTGCCGAAGAAACTGCAGCAGAATAAATCATTCTTCCGGGAAATGAAAGCAGAAAACTGTTTTGAACTCGGATATCTGACAAAGCCTCATGGATTATCAGGAGAAATTCAAGCCATTCTGGATTCTGAAACTCCTGAATATTACGAAAATATGGAATCAGTTTTTGTTGAGATCAACAAAAAACTGATTCCTTTTTTTATAGAATCAATCAGCATATCCGGGAAAAAAGCGATCATCAAATTTGAGGATATCAAAAGCCCGGACGAAGCAGTGGGATTTGCCGGGAAAAAACTATACCTTCCGCTTGAATTTTTACCCGCTCTGGAAGATGATCAGTTTTACTACCATGAGATCATCAACTATAAAGTAACAGACAAAAGACTGGGGCCTCTCGGGAAAGTTGAATCTGTTGTTGAAAATCCGGGTCACGATCTCATAATCATGCAATATCTGAACAGAGAAGTAATAATTCCGCTAAATGATGATATCGTATACAAAGTTGATCATGACAACTCAACCATTCTGGTTGATCTTCCGGATGGTCTTCTGGAACTATATATGGAGGATTAATCATGCGAATTGATATTATCACAGCCATTCCGTCTCTTCTGGACAGTTTTCTTAATCAGTCAATTCTAAAAAGAGCACAGGACAAAAAAATTGTCGAGCTTGCCATCAATGACCTCCGGGAATATTCGGTCAATAAGCACAGACAGATCGACGATTATGCCTTCGGCGGCGGAGCCGGAATGGTACTGATGCCCGAACCTCTTTTCAATTGCATCGAAACTCTTCAGAAACAGCGAAATTATGATGCGGTAATATATGTCACTCCGGACGGCCAGACATTTGATCAGAAAACAGCCAATAAGCTTTCGTGCTATCAGAACCTGATTATTATTTGCGGTCACTACAAAGGCATAGATGAAAGAGTGAGACAAGCTCTGGTAACGCATGAAATCAGCATCGGAGATTATGTACTATCCGGCGGAGAGCTTCCTGCTGCAATTCTGGCAGACGCTATCATCCGATTAATTCCCGGAGTTCTGTCTGACGAAACATCCGCTCTTTCTGATTCATTTCAGGATGATTTGCTGGCGCCCCCAGTATATACCCGCCCTGCCAGCTTCAGAGGCATGGATGTACCCGAAATTCTGCTCAGTGGCCATGAAGAAAACATAGAGCAATGGCGCCATGATCAGGCCCTTGAGAAAACGAAAACCCGTCGCCCTGACCTCTACAAAAAATACCAAAATAATAATTAAAAAATTATTTGGTTCTGAAATAAATATCTATATTTGCAGTCCGTTTTTGGAAAAGCCTATAAAAATATACGAATATGAGCACTGAATTACTCAATGTCATAGCAGCTGAATACAGTGAGAAGAGAAAGGATATACCTGCATTCAAGGCTGGTGATACAATTAATGTACACGTAAAAATCACTGAAGGAAACAAGGAAAGAATTCAGCAATATCAGGGGACTGTTATTCAGAGAAGAAATGAGAACTCATTGGGAGAAACATTCACTGTCAGAAAAATATCCGGCGGAGTTGCTGTGGAAAGAATTTTCCCTTTACTTTCTCCTAGTATTGAAAAAATCGAGCTGGTTAGAAAAGGTGTTGTAAGAAGAGCAAGACTATTCTACCTGAGAGACAAAAAAGGTAAAGGCGCAAAAATCAAAGAAGATAAAAAATATGCCAATAAAGTTTCTGAATAAGAAACACAGGTCTTATAAACTAAAAAAGCTCCCATTAGGAGCTTTTTTAGTTTTATGTCTATATGTCAGGCAGGGTCTTCTGGCATATCTATTGTTCTGTTTTTTTTAATAAACATATTTTGATGGAACTATCTTTTTATAAATATCAGGGAACCGGCAACGATTTTATCATGATAGATAACCGGAGCGAAGTTTTCAATTCTTCCGACAATCAGTTAGTCGCCCGACTCTGTGACCGGCGTTTCGGAATCGGTGCCGATGGACTAATCCTTCTTGAAAACGACCCTCAGGCTGATTTTAAAATGGTATATTTTAATTCTGATGGCAATACCAGTAGTATGTGTGGCAATGGCGGCCGTTGTATAGTTAAGTTTGCTTATGATCTTGGAGTTATATCGGACAAAACAACCTTTATGGCAATTGACGGACTTCACGATGCTTATATTGAGAACAATCTTGTTCATCTCAAAATGATCAATGTAGATCAAATCGAAAAGAATGAGGCTTTTTTCTTCATGAACACGGGTTCTCCTCACTATGTAGAATTTGTTAACGAACTCGAGTCCTTCCCGGTTTATGCAGAAGGATATAAAATACGGAACAATGATCGCTTCAAAAAGGAAGGCACCAATGTAAACTTCGTTCAATGCATTTCTCCCGATACGATAGGAGTGCGTACATACGAGCGAGGAGTTGAGGATGAAACCTGGAGCTGCGGCACAGGAGTTACTGCCTCAGCAATTGCTGCCAGTTTCAAAGGATACCAAAGTCCGGTAAATGTCGTAACAAAAGGCGGCAATCTTTTAATAACATTCGCTGTCAGAGACCAGGCATACGAAGAGGTTTTTCTTTGTGGTCCTGCTGAGAGAGTATTTACAGGAGTCGTAAATATTTAATTGATACTTTTCCTGAAACAAAGATTACAAACTGATTTTTTTATATTTGAATATATTTAACTTAATACCAACATACGGTTGCACAGATGCTAAAAAGTATTTTAAAAATATTTGGTACCAAAGCAGAAAAAGATTTAAAAACGCTTTGGCCAATCGTCCGGCAAGTCAATGAAGAGTACTCGAAACTTCAGGGAATCTCAGATGACAGTCTCAGACAGCGAACACTCGATCTGAAAGGCGAAATCAAAGCCTATCTTAAAGAAATAGACACCCGTATTGAAGGCTTACACAAACAGGCTACCGAAGATCTGAATATAGATATCAATCGTAAAGAAGAGCTATTCAGCCAGATTGACAAGCTGGAAGGCGAAAGAAATAAAAAGCTGGAAGAAATTCTTAATGCCATTCTTCCTAAGGCATTTGCTGTTGTAAAAGAAACAGCACGCCGCTTTAAAGAAAACGGGCAACTGGAAGTAACCGCTAACGAGTTTGATAAAGAGCTGGCCGGCAGAAAATCAAACATCTCCATCCAGGACAATAAGGCTATATGGAAAAAATCCTGGATTGCCGCAGGCAATGAGGTTAGCTGGGACATGCTGCATTATGATGTACAGATAATAGGTGGAGCGGTACTGCATCAGGGCAAAATTGCCGAAATGGCAACCGGAGAAGGTAAAACATTGGTAGCAACTCTCCCCGCCTATCTGAATGCAATCGCAGAAAGAGGCGTACATATCGTTACCGTCAACGATTATCTTGCACGCAGAGACAGCGAATGGATGGCGCCGATTTTTGAGTTTCACGGTCTCCGTGTTGACTGTATAGACAAGCATGAGCCTAATTCTCCGGAAAGACAGAAAGCTTATCAGGCCGATATCACATATGGTACCAACAACGAGTTTGGCTTCGACTATCTTCGTGACAATATGACCAAAACAGTGGATGAGTTGGTTCAGCGTAAACATCATTACGCAATGGTCGATGAGGTTGACTCTGTTTTAATTGACGATGCCCGTACTCCCCTTATAATATCCGGTCCTATTCCCAAAGGAGATGAACACGAATTTTATGAATTAAAGCCAAGAGTCTATAAGCTCGTAGAAGCTCAAAAGAAACTCGTCCTTGCATTCCTGAATGAGGCCAAAAAGAAAATAGCAGAAGGCAATGAAAAAGAAGGCGGTCTTGCATTGTTCAGAGCCTACCGCGGATTGCCAAAGAATAAGCCGCTGATAAAGTACCTGAGTGAAACAGGAATTAAATCAATATTGCAGAGAACAGAAAACCATTATCTTCAGGAAAACAGCAAACTGATGCCTGAAGCTGATGAACCTCTGTTGTTTACCATAGACGAAAAGCACAATTCAGTAGATCTTACAGAAAAGGGCATCGAATTTATCACCAGTGAGAATGAGGACCCACAAATGTTTGTGCTTCCGGATATCGGCACAGCCATTGCACTACTTGAGAAGGAAACCGGACTGAGTGACCAGGAACGTATTCAGAAAAAAGAGGCTCTCCTACAGGAATTTTCCACCAAGTCCCAACGGATTCACTCTGTCAATCAGCTTCTGAAAGCTTACTCGCTCTTTGAAATTGATGTCGATTATGTAATACTGGAAGGAAAAGTCAAAATCGTTGATGAACAGACCGGCCGGATTATGGAAGGCAGACGCTACTCCGATGGTTTGCACCAGGCACTTGAGGCAAAAGAAAATGTAAAGGTTGAAGAAGCCACGCAGACTTATGCTACAGTTACCCTGCAAAATTACTTCAGGATGTACCACAAACTGGCTGGTATGACGGGTACCGCAGAAACTGAAGCAGGCGAATTCTGGGAAATCTATAAACTGGACGTTGTTGTTATCCCAACCAACAAACAAATATCCAGAGACGACAAACAAGACAAGGTGTACAAAACCATGCGGGAAAAGTTCAACGCCGTTGCAGACGAAATCGTAGAACTTACCTCACAGGGCCGGCCTGTTCTTGTCGGTACTACATCAGTTGAGATCTCCGAAATATTGAGCCGGATGCTTAAGCTCCGAAATTTAAAGCATAATGTTCTCAATGCCAAGCAACATCAGCGTGAAGCCGAAATTGTTGCAGAAGCAGGAAAACCGGGAACAATTACAATCGCAACCAATATGGCTGGTCGTGGAACAGATATAAAGCTTACTCCGGAATCAAAAGCCGCAGGCGGACTTGCTATCATAGGTACCGAACGTCATGAATCCAGACGTGTTGACAGACAGCTGCGCGGTCGTTCGGGACGTCAGGGAGACCCCGGATCTTCTCAGTTCTTCGTTTCACTGGAAGATAACCTTATGAGATTATTCGGCTCTGACAGAATCGCACGACTCATGGATCGAATGGGACACCAGGAAGGTGATGTAATTCAACATTCAATGATCACCAAATCAATCGAAAGAGCTCAGCGGAAAGTAGAAGAAAATAACTTCTCTATACGGAAGCGGCTGCTTGAGTACGATGACGTAATGAACAGTCAGCGTGAAGTAATCTATACCAGAAGAAGAAATGCCCTGTATGGTGAGCGTTTGCAGCTGGATATCATGAACATGCTGTTTGATACCTGTGATGATCTCGTAATGAATGGACAGGCTTCCGGCAATTATGAAAATTTCCAGTTAAATGTTTTAAGCGCGCTTGGAGTAAAAACCAATATTTCTGCTGACGAACTGATAAAAAACAACCCGAATGAACTGGTAAACAGACTGTATGCGCAAACTGTAGAGCAATATAACCTAAAAAATAAGGTTCTTCGCGAGAAAACTCAACCGGTCTTTATTGACCTGTATGCTCAAAAAGGTTCAGTTGTAGAAAATGTAATGATACCTTTTACAGATGGTAACAAGCGACTGACAATATCCGCGACCCTCAAAAAGCTAATTCAGCCTGAATCCAGAGAATTGGTCACTCAACTTGAAAAATTCGCAACACTTGCTATAATTGATCAGGCATGGAAGGAACACCTTCGTGACATGGATGACCTTAAACAGTCGGTACAAAATGCAGTATATGAACAGAAAGACCCTCTATTGGTATACAAATTCGAAGCTTTCAATCTGTTCAAAAAGTTTATTGCGAAAAATAATGAGGAAATTATCTCTTTCCTTCTGAGAGCAGACATTCCGGTTCAGGCACCTGAAGAAGTCAGAGAAGCCAGACCAGTTAAACAAATCCGACAGGAGTACAAAGAAAATAAGGAAGAAGTACAATCAGCGCTTTCCAGCTCCAGGCCACCCATACCTAATGTTCCCCAACAGACTGAAGAAAAGGCTGAACCGATAAAATCAAGGAAGATTGCCGGCCGGAATGACAGGGTCAGCGTTCAATACTCCGATGGCAGCGTTAAGAAAGATGTTAAGTATAAGACCGTCGAGGAAGATGTCCTTAATAACCGCTGTGTCATAATTGAAGATTAATTTTAGTTAAATTAATAGTATTTCCAACGATGACTTCGCGGGGGTTTTTTCCTTTCGCGAAGTCATCATTTTAAGAGAACAACAGTGCCATGAATAAAATCTTTCAGATAGCTAAACTTACACCGCTGCTGAGCTTTCTTTTCTTACTCTTTAGCTGCGCTTCCGGAGTTTCACAAAAATCAGGAAGCAAAAATACCAATTCATATAAAGAAGACTTAAGCAGTTTCAGACCACGAATCAACCCGGATAGTCTCCTCAAAGAAAATGAAGCAGCCAATGCTTCTAATAAATCTCTTCCCCTGATTCCAACCTCGGATATTACAGATGAATTAAATAAAAAACTATTCTCGGTAAGTGAAAACGCTCCCTCGATTGCAAAAGGCTATCGTATTAACCTCTATTCCGGTACAAGCCGGGAAGAAGCAACAATAATTAAGAAAAAAGCTGAGCAGCTCACCCAAGCCAGTATTTATATCCAGTTTAGGACTCCAAATTTCAGAGTCAAAGCCGGAGATGCCATCAACAGACTGGAAGCCAGCTACCTGTTAAGCCAGTTAAAGAATGAATTTCCCGGAGCAGTAATTGTTCCGGACGATATAAATATAAATCTTCAGCCATAACCAACTGCTGAAGCAAGCAGTCTGTACTATGAATTTATCAGAAAAAATAAAGCAACTGGCAGAAGCCAACAGCAATGAGATTATTTCTACCAGGCACCATCTGCATGCACATCCGGAACTTTCTTTTGAAGAATATCAGACTTCTGCTTTTGTTGCAGAGAAACTACGGTCAATAGGAATTGAAACACAGGAAGGAGTAGCAGACACAGGAGTTGTCGGATTGATTCATGGGCGAAATCCGAATAAGAAAGTCATTGCTTTAAGGGCTGATATGGATGCCCTTCCTATTGAGGAGGCAAATAATGTCCCATACAAAAGCCGGAATCCGGGAATCATGCATGCCTGCGGTCATGATGTGCACACTGCCAGCTTATTGGGCTGTGCGAAGATTTTGAACTCGGTCCGAGAAGACTTTGAAGGAACTGTAAAACTCATATTTCAGCCTGGTGAGGAAAAAATACCGGGCGGTGCCTCTCTGATGATGAAAGCTGGCGTCTTGCAGAATCCGGCTCCTGACTATATCATAGGTCAGCATGTAATGCCAGCAATACAGGTCGGCAAAGTTGGCTTCAAACAGGGCATGTATATGGCAAGTGCCGATGAGATTTATTTTACTGTTAAAGGCAAAGGTGGTCATGCAGCAATGCCGGACAAAGCAGTTGACCCTATTCTCATAACATCCCATATAATCATTGCCTTGCAACAAATCATCAGCCGCAATTGCGATCCACGGACCCCCTCCGTTCTCTCTTTTGGAAAGATAACAGGTATGGGAGCAACCAATATAATTCCGGAAGAAGTAAAAGTAGAAGGCACATTCCGTACTCTTGATGAAAAATGGCGTGCCGATGCTCATATTAAAATGAAAAAAATGGCAGAATGTATAGCAGAAGGCATGGGTGCTTACTGTGAGTTCACCATATTAAACGGATATCCCTTTCTAAAGAATGATCCCGCTCTAACCCAACGGGCAAAGGCCTCAGCAATTGAATATCTCGGCGAAGACAATGTAATTGATCTGGATATCTGGATGGCCGCAGAAGATTTTGCCTACTACACTCAGGAAGTTGATGCATGTTTTTACAGGCTCGGAACCGGAAATACCGCCAGAGGCATTACATCCGGAGTACATACCCCTACGTTTGATATCGATGAAGCTGCCTTGCCTGTCGGAGCAGGGTTAATGGCATGGCTGGCCATAAACGAACTGAAACATAAATAAGAAATACAATGTTCTGCTATGATATAATATGTAGATTCATAAATTCGGATGTAAATCCATCAAAGAAGTAATGCCATTGTTTTCTTCCATTAGAAAATATTGCTTTATTTGTATTAAATCTTAATTGCAATAATTCACTCCAAGAGAATCCATCATTATGCCTAAAATAAAAGTCCCAAGACAAAATATTTCGCTCGATATGACTGCCATGTGTGACATGGCGTTTCTTCTTTTGACTTTCTTTATGCTGGCAACCAAGTTCAAACCCGATCAGCAGGCGGTAGTAGACGTGCCTTCATCCAGATCTGAAATAAAAATTCCGGATACAGACATTTTTACAATCGCTGTACAAAAAGACGGGGCAGTGTTTTTTACCCTGGACGGCCAGCCTACCAGAGTACAAATGCTGGAAAGAATGGCACAGAAGTATAACTTAGAATTTTCGGACCGTGAGAAAGCAGAATTTGCCAAATTAGAAGAAGTCGGTCTGCCGCTTAATCAGCTAAAAAGCGTGTTAAATATGGATACGGAAGATCGGAAAAATATAAAGTATGTTGGTGTACCGGTTGACTCCGTCTCAAACGAGCTGACAGATTGGCTACGGTTTGCACGCTTTAGTGAAAGGCCACTGCGCTTTGCAATCAAAGGGGATAAAGATACAAACTATCCTGTAATAGAAAAAGTGATCGCATCACTTCAAAAACAAAACATTAACAAATTCAATCTGGTAACTACTCTGGAGCAGTAATAATTGCTCTATAACAAATAACATTATGGCAGAAGTAAACACCTCCGGAGCCAAGGAAGGCAAAGGCCGATCAAAAAAAACCTCAACTAAGGTTGATATGACACCAATGGTTGACCTTGCATTCCTGCTTATTACATTTTTTATGCTTACCACTACATTTGGCAAACCTCAGGCAATGCAGGTAAATATGCCGGACAAAACCGAAAATGAAGATACCAGCCCCGTACCTTCCAGCAAGGCTTTTACCATATTGCTGGGGGAGGATGATAAAATATTCTATTACGCAGGTTATGAAGACCCTGATGTAAATATAACTGATTATTCGAGTCAGGGTATAAGAAAAATCGTACTTGAAAAACAGGCAGAAGTTGACAAACTGGTCATTGTCATTAAACCTTCCCCCAAGAGCAGGTACAAAAACCTTGTTGACATCCTTGACGAAATGGAGATTACGAACTCCAAACGATATGCAATCGTTGATATTACTCCGGTAGATGAGGAGCTAATGCAAAAGGCCCTTGCTCAGTAAAAAAAGAGAGAGGAAAAGTTCTGATCCTTCCCTCTCTCTTTTTTTGGCATGATAATCGACTCTTCTAAAATCCGTATTACAGGTTCATCAGAGACTCTCTTCTTCTCATCTTCCCGGCAGGGATTCCAAACATCATTTTAAATCTCCTGCAGAAGTATGCAGTATCCTTATAGCCTACCTCCCGGCCAATCTCCCGAATTGATTTCTTAGAAGTTCTCAATAAGTTGACAGCCATTTCCATCCTCTGATATTCGATATAATCCTGAGGATTAATCCCCGTCAGCATTTTAAAATATTGGCCGACATAATCCTCTGAGACATTGGCAACATTCGCAAGCACCTTATTTGACAGATCTCCACCCAGATTTTTCTTAATGAATGCAAAGATATCAAGCAGTCTCGGATCTTTGAAATATGTACTGTTAGTAGCCAGTTGCTCAACAAACAGCCTTTTCTCAAGAATATAGCGTAAAATCTCGACAACAATACGCTCCGTATTGATTTTAATTACACGATCTTTTCCGGGAGCATCGGACAAGTCTTCTGTAACCGTTTCATGAATAATTGATGCAAGCTTGGGATTATCCGATATAATAAAAGCGGTAATATCCAGCGACGCAAAGAAGTTAACCGAGTCAAAAACCTTTGCCTCAAAGCTTACATAGCTGTAGTTATCGATTTCATAGAAGTTGTCCGGATTGGTATTAACTCCAAAAAACTTATCCCTGTTGTTAATCAGATCTTCATTTGTCAATCTGACAGGATTATACTTTCCGTAAGTAATAGAGCTCATTTTCCCCCCTGGAATAAATAACATATCCCCTTCGCTTACTTTATGTCTGTCTTCGCCAAAAGAGATTTCTCCCTTATTAAGCAGAATAATACTGTTTCCGACATCATAATAGTTCTCAACAGTCAAAGGCTGAATAATGCGAATATTCTTTGAACGCAAATATCGAACTCCTAATGACTCTATAATTTTATTGTAATCTTCCATGAAACAGAGAATTTACATTGGCCTTATAATATAAAAAAAATCAAAATACGACAAGACATCGGTATTTGTACAAATCTAATACATAACAACAAATCTTTCAAGTATTCTGAACTTTAAGTTTAATAAAATATATATTTAACATGCCATAGAAGATTAAACAAGAGTCAAGATATCAATTTTTTAATAATCCACGTGATATTACTATTTTTTGTATTTCAGAAGTCCCTTCATATATCTGTGTAATTTTAGCATCCCTCATTAGCCGCTCCACATGATACTCCTTAACATACCCGTAACCGCCGTGTATCTGGACTGCCTCTACAGTGACATCCATGGCAACCTTTGATGCATAAAGCTTGGCCATAGCCCCAGACATAGTATAATCCAGGCCATGGTCTTTATGATAAGCAGCTTTTAAGCACAAAAGTCTGGCTGCATCGATTTGTGTAGCCATATCCGCAAGTTTAAACTGTATAGCCTGATGGTCCGAAATCGGCTTACCAAATGACATTCTCTCTTTTGAGTATTTCAAGGCTAGCTCATAGGCACCTGAGGCAATTCCGAGCGCCTGAGATGCAATTCCGATACGACCACCATTTAATGTACTCATAGCAAATTTGAAACCAAACCCATCTTCGCCGATACGGTTTTCCTTTGGCACTTTAACGTTTTCAAACATCAGTGAATGAGTATCCGAACCACGGATGCCAAGCTTGTTCTCTTTCGGCCCGACAACAAAACCCTCCATGCCCTTTTCAACAATAAATGCATTGATACCTTTATGCCCTTTGCTCCGGTCTGTTTGAGCAATTACAATATATACAGATGCAGAACTACCATTAGTTATCCAGTTTTTAGTTCCGTTTAAAAGATAATAATCACCCTTATCCTCTGCGGTTGTCCTCTGTGAGGTAGCGTCTGAGCCAGCTTCCGGCTCAGACAGACAGAATGCTCCGATTTGTTCCCCGGAAGCAAGCCTGGTAAGATATTTTCTTTTTTGTTCCTCTGTACCATACTTTTCAAGCCCCCAGCACACCAATGAGTTATTCACTGACATACAAACAGAAACGGATGCATCAATTTTGGAGATCTCTTCCATTGCAAACACATATGACACGGTATCCATACCACTTCCACCATATTCGGGACTTGTCATCATTCCCATAAAGCCCAATTCTCCAAGCTTCCGAATCTGCTCCCGGGGAAAAATCTGATGCTCATCTCGATCAATAACCCCTGCCAGCAATTCAGTCATGGCAAAATCCCTTGCAGCATTCCGAACTGCTATTTGCTCTTCATTCAATTGGAAATTCATATACTAAACAGATTTTTATGCAACATGTAACCTAGTACGGGTAGCCAACGATTTTACAATAAAAAAGGCCGTAATGTTATTACGGCCTTCTGCACATTTGTGTTATAAAAGACTATTCCATTATTTTTGACAAGGCACTAATCTCTACGTCCCATTAACAAAGAAACATAGTATAATAAGGTAGCCAACGAACCTAATGCAGCAACCACATAGGTCATAGCTGCCCACTTCAATGCATCTTTAGAATGTGCATATTCTTCAGGCGCAGCAATATTTTTATCCTGAATCCATTTCAAGGCACGGTTGCTGGCATCAAACTCAACAGGCAGGGTAATAAAGGCGAATAATGTCGTCATTGCAAAAAGTCCGACTCCTATTGCCAGCACTGTCGGATTGCTCGTATTGGCCATTACCAGCACTCCGATAAGAATAATCCACTGCATAAACGATGAAGCCACATTAACTACCGGCACAAGAGCCGAACGCATCTTCAGCCATGTATAAGCATCTGCATGTTGTACGGCATGACCACATTCGTGCGCGGCCACAGCAGCAGCAGCAGCGTTTCTTCCATAATATACTTCACGACTCAGATTGACCGTCTTGCTCATCGGATTATAATGATCTGTAAGCTGCCCGTCAACAGACATGATCTGAACATCATATATACCATTGTCTCTCAGCATCTTTTCAGCAATTTCGGCTCCACTCAGATTGGCACGAATTGGTGTTTGTGAGTATTTTGCAAATTTACTTTTCAACCTTGCACTTACCGCAAGACTTATCAGCATAAAGAGAATACCGATCAGATATGCACCCATCATAGTCGTAAAATAGTTATTTGTTCTTTTTAATAGTAGAAAGTATGTTCGTAGTGCTTACACCGGGAACAAGCGGTATTGTTTCGACACTACCACCATTTGCGATAACAAATTCCGCACCAATTATATTCTCAATTGTATAATCATTCCCTTTTATCAGGACATCCGGACAAACTGCTTCAATAAGATTGACAGGTGTATCCTCCTCAAAAAGAACTACAGCATCTACAAACTGAAGGGCCGCCAGTACCCGGGCTCTCGCATATTCATTATTTACCGGTCTCTCTGGACCTTTCAGTCTTTTGACCGAGCTATCCGTATTCAAGCCAACAATAAGCCTGCTGCCTTTAGCAGCCGCCTGCTCAAGATAATCAACATGGCCAAGATGCAATATATCAAAGCAACCGTTTGTAAAGACAATCTTACCTTCTTCTTTCCAGCGGGTTACCAGTGGCTGCAACTGGCCCAAGTCGCAAATTTTATCAGATGTTTTCATTACTCAACAACCACATTGATCTTTTGTCTCTTCTTTTTCCCAATTATAAAGGATGCAAATAAGCTAAGAAGTCCCACCGTTACTATAAACAACAGCTGACTGGAATGAACCAGTGTTGCATACAAGCGCCCCTGCTCCAACGTAAGTCCGTAAAGCAGCAGGCCATTCATAATGATCCAATGATATGAACCGATTCCACCCGGAGAAGGAGCTGCCATCCCGATCCCGCCAAGAACTAAGACAGCGAGTCCGGCGCTTATTCCAAGATGTCCGGTATCCGGAAGGGCAAAAAACACTACATAGGACATGTAGAAATAACAAACCCAGATAACGATAGTAGATATGATAAACTCTTTTTTCTTTTTGAGCTTCCTGAAACTTAATACTCCCTGCAACAACCCGGTAACAAAAACATATATTTTCTGGTACAGAGCAGTATGATAATATTTTTTCATTATAAAGCGAATAAGCAGGTATGCCAAACCCGCTCCGAGAATAAGAAACACAAATCCTGCTGCGATCACTATGTATATCCCGGAGCCTCCGCTAAACTTTGCTCCGAGCATTCCGAGAACAAAATCACTCAGACGGTCCATTTCAATCAGAAGCGCTGCAGAAAGAATAACTATCAGTGAAAGCAAATCGAACACTCTTTCTGTAATAACTGTACCAAAAGACTTACTAACAGGCACATCATCGGTTCTGTGCAATATGGCACAGCGACTCACTTCTCCCATCCGGGGTAGCAGGGTATTAGCAAGGTAACCTACCATTACGGCAAAAAAAGAATTACGTATTCCGGGAGATATATTGACCGGCTCCATCAGCAGATTCCACCGGTATGCTCTTGCGCCATGACTTATAAGTGTAAATATAAAAGACAATAATACCCAGCTATACTCAGCTTCCTTTATCTCCTGATAAAGGAGCGCAATATTGGTATCTTTATATACATACCAAAGCAACCCTGCGCCAAGAGCGAATGAAACAGCATATTTAACAAAAGCTTTTAACCAGTTTTGCATTGACAGTGTTATATCAGACGATTATCCTGATCAGGAAATATCACAGTTGGTTTCCATTCCTTGGCATCTTCAATATCCATCGATGCATAAGAAATAACGATTACAACATCTCCGACCTGTACTTTTCTTGCAGCGGGACCATTCAGACAAATTGTACCGGAATTACGTACTCCTTTAATAACGTATGTTTCAAAGCGTTCCCCGTTATTAATATTTACAATCTGCACTTTTTCATGCTCAAGAATACTAGCAGCCTCCATCAGAGCTTCATCGATAGTTATACTACCAACATAGTGAAGCTCAGCCTGAGTTACTTTTACCCTATGTATTTTAGATTTTAAGATCTGGATCTGCATCAATTTCTACTTACTTCCCAAATGTACTTTATACAAAACTAAGAAATAATAATAATATTATCGATAAGTCTCACCCCGTCGAGGAATGCAGCAATACATAAAGCATATCTTCTACCCTGCTGAACATCTGATACCGGCAATAAAGTTTCCTCATCTACAATTTCAAAGTATTCAAGCTCAATGGGAGAAAACTTTCCTATAAAATCCCCTACCTTCTTTTTAACTTTTTCAGGACCATCCCCAAACTGGAGCAAATCTCCGGCATAATTAAGAGCAGCAAACAATTTGGCAGCAAGAAGCCTTGACTCCTGAGAAAGGCGTGTATTACGGCTTGACATAGCGAGACCACTATCCTCTCTTATAACCGGACACATAACCAGATCAACAGGAACGCCCAGCTGCTTCGTCATCGACTCTATAACCTTAAACTGCTGAAGGTCTTTTTGCCCAAAATACGCCTGATCAGGCCGGACCAGCCGGAAAAAATGATGTACAATCCGCATAACTCCCTCAAAATGGCCCGGCCGATGCGCACCCTCCATTACCGTATTCAGATTTCCCAATGCAACACTCACCGTCTCCATCCTTGCATAAATTTCCTCTTCTCCCGGTATAAACAAGATATCACATTGCGCTTCTTTAAGCACTTCGACGTCTTTTTCCGGAGTCTTGGGATATTTAAGAAAATCATCTGCATTATTAAACTGAATCCGGTTTACAAAAATAGTCCCTACAACGATATCATTATCCAGCTTTGCACGGCGGAATAATGAGACGTGCCCTTCATGTAAAGCGCCCATTGTAGGCACAAGGCCAATCCTTTTTCCTTTCGAGCGGTAAGCTTCAAGCTCAATACCCAGTTCATTTATAGTTGTTACAATCTTCATAAGTCTGCGCTACACCAACGGAGAGCCGGGCGGGAAAATAACGGTATGATTGTAATTTTCCTTGAAAAATCAGAAATTTTTTTTTATTTTTGTATGCCCATACTACGCTTTTGTTTGAAACAACCAAAAAATGCTGATATGTCAAAACTAAAAATTCTTTATGTAGCCAGTGAAATCAACCCTTTTCTTCAAACCTCCGAGGTTGCGAATTTCGTAAGAAAGCTACCTGAAGCAATGCAGGAAAGAGGAATGGAAATCAGAATCCTGGTTCCAAGATTTGGCTTAATCAATGAACGAAAAAACAGGTTGCATGAAGTAGTTAGATTATCAGGTATAAATATCTCAGTAGGCGATGAGGAGAAACCACTCATAATCAAGGTTGCCTCCATACCCAATGCGAAACTTCAGGTTTATTTTATTGACAATGAAGACTATTTTCAGAGAAAGTCCGTATTTCTTGATAAAGACAATAAATTCTATTCCGACAATGATGAAAGAGCAATCTTCTTTTGCAAAGGAGTATTGGAAACTGTAAAAAAACTGGGTTGGTCACCTGACATAGTGCACTGCAATGACTGGATGACAAGCCTGATCCCTTTATACCTGAAAACCAGATACAAAAAAGATCCGATATTTAAAGATTCAAAATCTGTTTTCACTGTTTACAACAATTACTTTACTCATAAATTTTCAGGTGATCTTCTGGGCAAGGTAAAAATGCTGGACATTGAAGACTCTATGCTGAAACACCTGGAATCAGGAGATTTTGAAGGTTTCGTAAGGATAGGCGCTGAATATGCTGACGCTGTTATTTCCGGTGACAACGATTATGATGAAAGCGTACAGGCATTGATTACAACTCTTGGCAAAACCACCAAGATTAACTCGTTTAAAGAGCACGACAACTATCTGGATGCTCATTTTAATCTGTACACAGAACTTACAAATTAAGAATTCAAACAGTCAATTTACAAAGAAAGAGGGGCCTGAAACGGCCCTTTTTTCTTTGTAAATATTATTTTGAAAAAAAAATCGTTTTTGATTAACATTGACAAATAATCTAATATCTATATGTGTGGAATTGTAGCGTACCTGGGACATCAGGAAGCCGCCCCGATTATTATCAAAGGCTTAAAAAGACTGGAATATCGGGGGTACGATAGTGCAGGAATCGCCCTACTAAACGGAGATCTTAACGTTTACAAAAAGAAAGGAAAAGTTGCCGATCTTGAAGGCTTTATTGGCCAGCAAGAGCTCCATTCGACAATCGGGATCGGGCATACCCGCTGGGCCACGCATGGAGAGCCAAACGACCGAAATGCTCACCCTCACTACTCTAACAATAAAGATCTGGCAATTATTCACAATGGAATAATTGAAAACTATGCTGCCTTAAAAGCCGATTTAATTAAAAGAGGACATACATTTCAGAGCGATACTGATTCTGAGGTTTTTATTCATTTTATTGAAGATATACAGGCCCATGAGAACTGCTCACTTGAAAAAGCTGTGCGAATCGCTTTATCCAAAGTTGTTGGGGCCTATGCAATCGTTATTCTGTCAAAAGAGAATCCCCGCCAGTTAATCGCTGCAAGAAAAGGCAGCCCGCTTGTACTTGGTCTGGGACACAATGAGTTCTTTCTTGCATCTGACGCAACACCAATCATTGAATATACTGATCAGGTTGTATATCTCAATGATCAGGAAATTGTAATTGTAGATGATGAAGGCTTTTGCATCAAGACTATCGATGACGAAATAACCACTCCTTATATTCAGAAGCTGGACATGGAACTGGAAGCCATCGAAAAAGGTGGATTTGAGCATTTTATGCTTAAGGAAATTATGCTCCAGGGAACCTCTATTACTGAATGTCTCAGAGGAAGGGTAAACTCCACGGAAAACAGGCTAAAACTGGGTGGTATTAATCAATATTACAATCGCCTGCTGAATGCCAAAAGAATTATTATTATAGGATGCGGTACCTCCTGGCATGCTGGCATGGTAGCAGAATACCTGTTCGAAGATCTGGCCAGAATTCCGGTAGAGGTAGAGTATGCTTCCGAATTCAGATACAGAAATCCTGTTATACATGAAGGCGATATTGTCATTGCAATTTCACAATCCGGGGAAACCGCAGATACTCTTGCTGCAATAGAATTGGCAAAATCAAAAGGAGCGATCATTTTCGGTGTTTGTAATGTTGTAGGCTCGTCCATTGCAAGATCCACTCACGAAGGTGCCTACCTTCATACCGGACCGGAAATTGGTGTAGCTAGTACCAAGGCATTTACAGGACAAGTAACTGTGCTTGCTATGATGGCTATCATGGTAGGCTATACCAATGGACATATCAGTGAGAGCAAATACAGAAAACTCTTGCTTGATCTGGAGATGATTCCTGAGAAAATAAATAAGATATTAAAATCAAACGACCTGATTAAAGAGATTGCAGAAACTTTTAAACAAGCCCGCAATTTTCTTTACCTTGGTCGTGGTTATAATTTTCCTGTAGCACTCGAAGGAGCCCTGAAGCTGAAAGAGATATCCTACATCCATGCAGAAGGTTACCCGGCTGCTGAAATGAAACATGGCCCTATTGCGTTAATCGATGATGAAATGCCAGTAGTATTTCTTGCTACAAAAGACCCTTCATATGAAAAAATTGTATCAAACATAGAAGAAGTGAGAGCAAGAAAGGGTCGTGTAATAGCAGTGGTAAATGAAGGTGATACCGAAGTTCGCCAACTGGCAGAGTTCGTTATAGAAATTCCGGCAACCAACGAAGTTCTCCAACCGTTGCTTTCTGTTGTTCCGCTTCAGTTACTAGCCTACCACATTGCTGTACTCAGAGGGTGCAATGTTGATCAGCCAAGAAATCTTGCAAAATCCGTCACTGTAGAATAAGATTCAAAATATTCTCTTCTCCAAAAGGCTTTGATTTATTTTATACTTGAATCAAAGCCTTTTTTCAATCCATGACCCAATTGTTCTGGCAAGCCAGTATCCCGCCTCTGCCATAGCCTGTTCCGCTGTACCGGCATTTTGCACAAGAGCGATATACTCTTCATTGCTTCGGCTACAACCAATCGCTTCTTTCTCAATTTTACCTGCCACTACAAGCACCCGCTTATTATATTTTTCTGCCAGCTTCAGAATTCCCGAAACCAGCTTACCACTCCTGCTCTGATTATCAAATCGCCCTTCACCCGTTATAATCAGATCTGCCTGTTTTATTTTTTGGTCAAGCGCGGCATACTTCACTATCATTTCAATACCAGAACATATTCCGGAAGGGAAAAAAGCCATAAACGCAGTACCAAGTCCCCCTGCTGCTCCCCCACTTTTGACAACAGCAGGATTTATCCCGGTTTTACTCTCCACAACAGAAGCGAAGAAAGCAAGGTTCTGATCCAGTAACCGGCACATCTCAACAGAGCCTCCCTTTTGGGGACCATATACCATGCTTGCCCCGTCAGGGCCCACAAGCACATTAGTTACATCACATGCAATCTGAAATTCGGAGTTCCTGACAGATGGAATAAAACTATCTATGTCAATATCACATATATCGGACAAATAAATCCCCCCGGCTCTAACATCTCTCCCATTTCTGTCAAGGAAACGCATACCAAGCGCCTGCAACATTCCAACGCCTGCATCATTAGTTGCGCTGCCACCCAAACCAATAATAAATTTTCTGAAACCGGCTTCCAGCGCTGCCCGGATAACCAGCCCGGTTCCATATGATGATGTATAGAAAGGATTTCTTTCCGAAGATTTTAATAAGTGCAGCCCTGATGCCGCTGCTATCTCGATAATAGCTTCTCCGGTTCCGATATTAACTCCATAGCTCGCAGTAATCGGACGATTTAGCGGATCCCTCGCCTGTACCGGGACACGATATCCTTCCACTAAATGCAGAAAAGTATCAATAAAACCTTCTCCTCCATCAGACAAAGGAAGTACGATACTTTTATAATCAGGCTTTCTGACAGCAAATTCTTTTGCAATAATACCGCCTACCTGTATTGCTGACAACGTCTCCTTAAAGGAGTCCGGCACAATCAGAACAGTCATTACTAAATCAGCTTTTCTGTGAATTAGCAATATACACTGAAAAGAGAGAAAATAGTCAACCCGGCGACTAATATCGGCCGGATTGATATATCGTTCATTTGATATTCCTTTTTTCTTTGTTTATGCGCTTACGCAACATTTTCCGCGCAAACGGTCTGGTTGAGCGGTCAACCTTATCTTTATTGATATTGTATGTTAAAACTGGTATAGAGCCGTAAGCACTGATATTTTCTGCGACACTTTGTCTGAAAATATGCGCGAGCCCCGTCCTGCCATGCGTATACATACAAAGCAAATCTGTCTCATTTTCTTCCACATAGCGTGTAATGCCCTCTTCCGGAGAATCCGCAACATAAATATTCAGGTCTAAATGATTTATTTCCAATCCTTCCAGAATATTATTGACCTTTTCTTCTGTCTGAGGAGAGTTCAGATATTCATTATTAAGCTGCACATACAGCAGATGAAGATCCGCATCAAATAATTCTGCCAGATCAAAAACCCTTTGCAGTACTGCTCTTACTTCCTTATCACGAAAATCGGAGACAAATGTGATATTTTCCAAGCCAAATTCATTGCCAAGCTCTCCTACCGTAATAACAGGAACCCGGGACAACCGTATCGTCTTCTCCGCAATGGATCCGGCCCATATAGACTCCTGGTTTTCCGGTCTTTTTCTTCCCATAATCACAACTTCTGGTTTCTCCTCAAGAATCTCATCTGTCACCGAGCCGGAAGACACTTTCACTTCCCAGGTACGATTTACTTCTTCGGGAATCAGTCTGTATGCAATCTTTGACAAATGCTCTTCTGCTGACTGAACCATTTCAGGCAGGTATTCTTCCTCTTTTTTCCGGTTAAAGAAAGGGAAGCCAGAATCCGGCTTCTGGACTATATGAAGCAACTTTATCTCCATGCCTTTTTTTCCCGCAAAGTATGCCGCCATTCTTACAGCATTCTCCGAGAAATCGGTGAAGTCAACCGGAACTAATATTGTTTTCATACACCACTCTTTTAAAAAATAACACAAGGAATCGTCAGAAAGTTAATTAATATGGCACGACAACTGCGGATATAATATTTTTGTTATATTAAAAGTTTATCAAAATTCGTTGGACGTAGGCAAGATAACCACCATGAAATCTACAAACACATTCCTCTACAGCGTTCTTATAATGCTGACTTGTCAGATGCAGCTGGTGGCTGCAGATACTACCTCTGTTCAAAAAGTTCCAGGGCTTTCCAACGAGCTATCAAATTATATCTCATTCGAACAGGCAGATCATATCATAGAAAAATTCTTACGAAAATGGAGCCTTACCGGGGCAACTGTTGCCATCGTAAAGGATGACCGGTTAATATACGCAAAGGGATTTGGTTACGCGGATAAAGAAAAGAAGATACTGGCAACTCCTACCCATTCGTTCAGAGTTGCCAGTATTTCAAAGCTTATTACGGCAATTGCCATAATGAAGCTTGCTGAAGACGGCAATATAAGTATTGACGATCATGTCTTTGGGAAAACGGGAATATTAAACACAGCTCCTTATACAGGATACACAGATAAGCGTTTCAATGACATTACTGTACGTCATCTGCTGATTCACGAAGGCGGCTGGCATAGTAAATATGGGGATCAAATGTTTATGCCGCATTATATTGCCCGCTTTATGGGTGAAAAGCTTCCCATAAGCGATGAAGTGATTATTCGGTTTGCCCTTAAAAAGGGATTGCACTATACCCCCGGTTCTGCCAGCAGCTACAGCAATCTTGGCTACTGTATTCTGGGAAAAATAATTGAAAAAGTCAGTGGAATGCCCTATTCAGAATATGTACAAAGACAGATCCTTGAGCCTTTGAATATTTATGGAATGCATATCACCAGCAACCGTTTTGCTAATAAGAAACCTCATGAAGCCAAGTTTTATGATACACCGGGTGCTCCCACACGACTATCTGTATATAGCAGCTCGGTGTACGCCCCAAGGACCTACGAAGGAACAGACTTTGAAGCCTTGGGGGCTGCAGGCGGCTGGTCAGCTTCTGCAGCTCAGCTGATGCGTCTTCTTACGGCTGTTGACGGACACGCCATTATCGAGGACATTCTTTCATGCAACTCGATTGATACCATGACCTATTTGGAAAATCCGGACAAATTTGGCTTTGGCTGGATGCATTCGGATAATATGGGCAACTGGTGGAGGACCGGTACGCTAAGCGGAACTTCTGCATTTATGATGCGGCGTTGTGATGGAATCAGCTTTGCTTTTGTAACCAATACGAGCACTAACCGGGGTGCTAAATTCGCCTATGATATAAAAGAAATGATGACAGAGGCCATTGATAGTATAAACTGGTGGCCTAATGAGGATCTTTTCCCGTATCTGGAAAATTCCGAGATTTCTTTTATCCAGGACAGTATTCATAAAACACCTGTGGAGCTCAAGATAGACTGATGTGATTAAAAATTTTCTTGGTAGTACTGAGAAAAAACAATAAGAGGGACAACCCAAATGGATTGTCCCTCTTCTCTTATTATTTTAACTCGTTTTTTCTTAAGAGCTAATTAGCTTCCGCAAGCCTCGCACCCTTCCGGATTATCCAGAGAACATGCCATATCGCTGATATTTTTCTGTTTACGCAGTTCTTCGTCTGTTTCGACAGGTGCCTTCAATGCTTCTTTATCTACTGTAAATTTAATAGCATCAGCTGCAGCCTTAGTTCTCAGATAATACATTCCTGTCTTAAGTCCTTTCTTCCAGGCATAAAAATGCATGGAAGTAAGCTTTCCAAAGTTAGGATCAGGCATATGCACATTAAAACTCTGACTCTGACATATATAAGCACCGCGATCAGCAGACATGTCAATTAGAACTTTCTGTTTAATTTCCCAGACAGTCTTATATATGTCTTTAATATGCTGAGGAATCTCAGGAATCTGCTGAACGGAGCCATTGGCCTCAATCAGTTTATTTTTCATACGCTCATTCCAGAGTCCCAGCTGAATCAGGTCTTTCAACAAATGCTTGTTTACCACAACAAACTCACCGGAAAGTACTCTTCTGGTATAGATATTACTTGTATATGGCTCAAAACACTCGTTATTACCAAGAATCTGAGAGGTGGAAGCTGTCGGCATAGGCGCTACCAGCAGAGAGTTCCTTACTCCGTATTTCTTAACTTCTTTTTTCAGGCTCTCCCAATCCCAACGACCGGATCTTGGTGTCACTCCCCACATATCAAACTGGAAGATCCCTTTAGATACCGGAGATCCTTTATATGTGGAATACGGGCCTTCCGTTTTTGCCAGTTCGTTAGAAGCACTCATTGCCCCGAAGTAAATCGTTTCGAATATATCCTCGTTCAGCTTACTGGCCTCATCGGAGTCAAAAGGCATCCGAAGCATAATAAAGACATCGGCTAATCCCTGTACACCAAGTCCGATAGGCCTGTGACGCATATTAGAGTTCCTAGCTTCTTCAACCGGATAATAGTTCACGTCTATAATCTTGTTCAGGTTTCTGGTTGCCACCTGAGTAATCTCGAACAGCTTCTCATGATTGAACCGTCCATTTTCCACAAACTTTGGCAGCGCAATAGATGCAAGGTTACAGACAGCAACTTCATCCGGAGCAGTGTATTCTATAATCTCGGTACACAGGTTACTCGATTTTATAGTACCAAGATTTTTCTGATTCGATTTCTTATTAGCGTGGTCCTTATACAGCATATAAGGAGTGCCTGTTTCGATCTGGGATTCAAGTACGGCAAACCATAGCTCTTGTGCCTTTACAATCTTTCTCGCTCTTCCTTCACGCTCATACTTCTCATACAGAGCTTCAAACTCTTTTCCATACGTTTCGCTCAGACCGGGAGCCTCATTAGGGCAGAATAACGACCATTCCCCATTTTCCTCAACCCTCTTCATAAACAAGTCCGGGGTCCATAAGGCATAGAAAAGATCACGAGCTCTCAACTCCTCCTTTCCATGATTCTTTTTCAGATCAAGCCATTCAAATATATCTGCATGCCAGGGCTCGAGATATATAGCAAAGGCACCTTTCCTTTTTCCGCCACCCTGATCTACATAACGCGCTGTATCATTAAATACCCTCAGCATTGGAATAATTCCGTTAGAACTTCCATTTGTGCCTTTGATATATGAACCCGTTGCCCGGATATTATGTATGCTAAGACCAATTCCCCCGGCTGACTGGGAAATTTTTGCGCACTGCTTCAACGTATTATAAATTCCATCAATACTGTCTTCCTTCACAGTCAGCAGGAAACAGGATGAAAGCTGAGGCTTGGGAGTACCCGCATTAAAAAGTGTCGGGGTGGCATGAGTAAACCATTTCTCCGACATAAGATTGTAGGTTTCAACGGCAGCCTCAATGTCATGTCCGTGAATTCCTATAGCGACCCTCATAAGCATTTGCTGAGGACGCTCCACGATTTTGCCATCGAGTTTTAAAAGATAAGAGCGCTCAAGGGTTTTAAAACCGAAATAATCATAGTTAAAATCCCTGTCGTATATAATGGATGAATCCAGAAGCGCTGCGTGCTTTCTGACAACCTCATAGGTCTCTTTGGATATCAATGAAGCATTTTCACCTGTTTTAGGATCGAGATAGGTATAGAGTCTTTTCATGGTATTTGAAAAAGACTTACTGGTAACCTTATGCAGATTGGATATCGCAATCCGCGCTGCCAGAATCGCGTAGTCAGGATGCTTCGTTGTTAAGGAAGCAGCGATCTCCGCAGCCAGGTTGTCCAGCTCAATGGTGGTAACGCCATCATATAAACCGTCTATAACTTTTTTGGCTACATCTATCGGCTCAATATAATTCAGGTCCAACCCATAGCAGAGTCTTTCAATCCTTGCTGTAATTTTATCAAATTTTACAGACTCACGACGGCCATCTCGTTTAATTACATACATAGTTCAAAATGCTTCAATGTTGGTTTAAAAATCTTCGTCAAGTGAGAATTTAGGCGCGTCTTTACCTTCATTCTTATTCATTACTCCCGCCTTCTGATACTCGGCAACACGCTTTTCAAAGAAGTTGGTTTTTCCCTGCAGCGAAATCATCTCCATGAAATCGAAAGGATTAGCAGCATTGTAGTGTTTTTTAAGACCTAGCGCCACCAGTAGCCTGTCAGCAACAAACTCAATATACTGAGACATTAGCTCAGAGTTCATACCTATTAATTTTACAGGCAGAGCATCAACGATAAACTCCTTTTCGATACTTACGGCATCAGTAATAATCTTCAATACCGCTTCTTCCGGAAGTTTGTTTTTTATATATTTTGTATAAAGTAAGCAGGCAAAATCACAATGCAAGCCTTCATCCCTGGAGATCAGCTCATTGGAAAAGCTCAACCCAGGCATCAGGCCACGTTTCTTAAGCCAGAAAATGGAACAGAAGCTTCCGGAGAAAAATATTCCTTCCACTGCTGCAAACGCAAGAAGCCTTTCCACGAAAGAGCCGTTATCGATCCAACGCAGCGCCCATTCACCTTTTTTTGCAACAGCCGGAACAGTGTCAAGGGCATTAAAAAGCTTATCCTTTTCCTGCTGATCTTTAACATAGGTGTCAATAAGCAGAGAATATGTTTCCGAATGGATATTTTCCATCATAATCTGGAATCCGTAAAAGCACTTGGCTTCTGCATATTGTACCTGCTCCAGAAAATTCTGGGCAAGATTTTCATTAACGATCCCATCACTTGCGGCAAAGAAAGCGAGCACATGAGAAATAAAATGACGCTCTCCGTCATTCAACCGCTCCCAATCCAGCAAATCACTGCTCAAATCGATTTCCTCTGCGGTCCAGAAGCTGGCCTCGGCCTGCTTATACATCTGCCATATGTCGTCGTACTCAATGGGAAAAAGGACAAATCTGTTCTTATTTTCCTTCAACAACGGCTCTTCTAATTCCTGACTCATATTTATCGGGGTTACCTTTTAAATATAACAATTATTTTGACCCAAAATAAACTTTCAACCGGATATAATTTACTCAGTTTTGAGAGATCCCAGACTGAAACAGCCATTTTCCCTCATAAAACACGCAAAATCAGCGAAAGATGATTTTTTTTACCAATTAAGGCTGTACAAATATTGCCAAAATGTTAAATAAAGTCAAAGCCCTTTTATCCACAGACAGGTATGTTAAAAAGTTGTTAACAACAATATAAAACGCTGAAAATAAGAAAAATACTATCATTGCATGAATTATTTTAAAAATAGACACCTTCAACGATTAGCCCAGAATCATAGTCAAGTCTGCACATTCAGCCGATGTAAGTCTGCATAAAAAAAACTTATATATTAAAGCGCCCCTAATTTGTTTCTTAATAATTAATAATATACATTTGCAATCCTTTTTAGAAAAAAATTAACTAAGAAAGCAATGTACGCAATAGTTGACATCGCAGGAAAGCAATACAAAGTAGAGAAAGACAAGTTTATATATACCAATAAACTTGCTGGGGAGGAAGGATCTTCGATTGAATTCGAAAATGTCCTTCTTATCAGTGCAAATGGTAAAACTGACGTTGGCGCTCCTGCTGTAAAAGGCGCTAAGGTTTCCGGAAAAATCCTTTCTCATCTGAAAGATGACAAAGTAATCATCTTTAAAATGAAAAGAAGAAAAGGATTCAGAAAAAAGAACGGTCACAGACAGGCTTTAACAAAGGTATTAATCGAGAACATCTCTAAATAATTAAACGACTATGGCACACAAGAAAGGAGTCGGTAGCTCAAAGAACGGTAGAGAGTCAGAAAGTAAACGACTTGGCGTTAAAATATTTGGCGGACAGGCTGCAAAAGCCGGCAATATTATCGTCAGACAAAGAGGAACAGAGCATCATCCAGGTAAAAATGTTGGTGTAGGCAAAGATTTTACAATTTTTGCTCTTGTTGACGGCAAGGTAGAGTTCAAAAAAGGAAGAAAAAACAGGTCTTTCATTTCTGTTATTCCTTTTGAAGCCTAATTTGTAAAAATAATTCTCTGTTTTAGAAAGGTTGTCTTGATAAAAGGCAACCTTTTTTATTTTCTCCGTATAAGACCCAACCAGTACGTTTTCCAGTTCAACTATTTCTATTTTTTTAAAACATTCTTTCTGGAAAATCATAACCCTGAAAATAAGCCTTCTACGCTTATAAAAGGCACTTATAAAGCACTCAGCCGCTCATCCCAAGGGAACGATTCTTTATTTCCATCTGTATGAACATATAAGTTTTAACAGCAGAATTTCTGCGCCTAAATTTTCTAATCATTAAAACTTATCTTGATGAAGAAAAAACCAGCCTTCAAAGCTCGTAGATTTCATTTTATTCTATCTATTGCTTTATTATCTCAACTATTTCTCTTCTCTCAATGTAAAAAAGAGCATGAGGAACCTCTTCCGGATAATCCTATAGAATCAGCAATACCGGGGGACTCTTCCGATCAACGTTATCAATCTCTCGGCAGAGTAGCTTATGTAATTAAGGCAACGGAACAGGTAATTGATGGCGAACAGCTTGATCTGAAACCGGGCGATATTATCAAAATTGCTTCAGGAAACCGCGGACCATTATTGCTAAAAAATATTAAGGGTAGCAGCTCTTCTCCTGTAGTCATTATCAATGAAAACGGGAAAGCCACCATTCAGTCATCCGGAGCATATGGACTAAAAACAGAAAACTGCCAGTTCTTCCGTTTATCGGGCTCCGGCAGCAATTCGACAAACAAAGGTCTTGTAATTGATGGTGGGCAAATCGGAGTCTCTTTTGACAAGTTCAGCTCAGACTTTGAAGTCGACAATATTGAAGTCAAAAATTGTGGTTTCGCAGGGATTATGGCTAAAACTGACCCAAGTTGTGAACTGCAATCTGATTATGGCAACTTTACCATGCAAAATCTCAAGTTTCATAATAACTTTGTTCATGACGTAAAAGGAGAGGGTTTTTATGTAGGAAACTCCTTTTTCTTTGAAGGCAGGGACCTGGATTGTGGTAAAATAAGACCCCACGAAATTCATAATGTAGAAATTTACAACAATAAAATTCTAAACTCTGGCTGTGAAGGTATCCAGGCAGGATGTGTAACGCAAGGATTAAAAATCCATCACAATACAGTTGAAAGTTTCGGGATCAGTCCATTTGCCCAGGCTCAGGATAACGGCGTGCAGATCGGAGAAGGATCTTCTGGCGATCTTTACAATAATGTCATTAAAAACGGACCGGGGAACGGAATCATTGTCCTTGGTACCGGCAACACCAAAATTTATAACAATCTGGTTGTAAATCCGGGCAGCCATGGCGCATTTGTTGACAACAGAGGTGCAGCATCCGGAGATGTTTCGTTTATTCATAATACATTTATTAATGTACAGGCAGGCGGAATCAAAACCTATAATGAGCTTGTCGCTAATAAGTTCTACAATAATATCATTACAGGGAATGTCACTCCGTTTAGTTATGACCATGGAGCTACAGGAGACGAACAGAACAACCTGACAGTATCTTCTACTGAGGAATGCGGGTTTGTCAATGCAGCTGGCGGAGACTTCCGCTTATCAGGAAACTCTCCGGCGATAGACAAAGGTATTACTACAGAGATCAATACTGACCTTGCCAATAAAGCACGAACAGGCTCTGCACCGGATATTGGCGCCTATGAATTCTAAACGCTAAAAAAATCAGGCTTGATTAATAAATAAACGGACTGCGATCGGGCAGTCCGTTTGTTGTTTCTAAAATATACTCCAGTTGGATAACTGATCAAAGAAGTTATTTATTAACCGGGGCTCTATTATGATGATGAAAAGCATACCGAACAAGGCCCCATAAAAATGTGCATCATGATTGATTCCTCCAGACTGTTTCTGAGCTGACACATAAGAATAAACAAGGTATAAGACTGCAAATACTATAGCAGGAACAGGCAACACAAAGAACAAGTATATTATGTCCACAGGTCTTATGATTACCCATGCAAACAATACCGCCGCAACGGCTCCGGATGCCCCCAGCGAGTTGTACCTGTAATCATTCTTATGTTTCAGAAACGTAGGAATATCGGCGACAACAATTGCCAGCAGGTAAAATCCCAGATAATACAACATCCCGACATCCCCGTACAAATATCCCAGAAATCCTTCCAGATTTCTGCCAAAGAAATAAAAAGACAGCATATTCACAAAAAGATGCGTCTGATCTGCATGGATAAATCCGCTTGTAATAAACCGGTCGTACTGCTTTTTATGTACAACCATGTACGGATTTAATAACCAGCGCCGGTATACATCTTCATTATTCCAGGCATAGAAACTCGCAGCGACAGAGGCTATAATTATTAAAATAGTAATCATTTCTTAATTTTCCCTTTGTGCTAATTGTAGGAAATATTTCTTCAGAATATTCTTTTTATACAGAGGAGAGTCAACCTTTACCAGACAACTTAATGCACTGTCAATATATTTATTAATCATGCGTTCTGTCTCCTGTTCAATTTTCAGCTTTTTATAAACTTCCGTTACAGCCTTTACTTTTTCAGCCGCATCATGATCCTTGCCATCAAAATACTTCTGCAATACAGGCAACTCTTCTTTTCCTGCCCGGTCAAAGGCTTTTATGAGCAAAAAAGTTTTTTTATTAGAAATAATATCTCCTCCCACCTGCTTGCCAAACTTCTTCTGGTCCCCGAATACATCCAGCAAGTCATCTTTAAGCTGAAATGCTATGCCCATATCTTCGCCTGCCCGTTTGATCCATTTTTGATTTTCCTTGTCCGCACCTCCGATTATCGCCCCAAGCTCCAACGCATAGCCTAGCAGAACGGCAGTTTTCAGACGAATCATCTCAAGATAATCAGCCTGATTTACCATGGCAGCTGTCTCAAAGTTTACATCATATTGCTGCCCCTCGCAAACCTGGGCTGCGCAACGATTGAACGGCGGCAATATCTGAGGATATAACGCAGGTGCCGTTTCCAGCAGATATTCGTACGCTTTTACAAGCATCACATCACCGGCAAGAATAGCAACGTTCCTGTTCCATTTTTCATGTACAGTCTGCTGATTTCTCCGCAGCGGAGCATTGTCCATGATATCATCATGCATCAGGGTAAAGTTGTGAAAAACTTCCACCCCCAGGGAAGGCATAATTGCCTTTTCATAATTTTCAGAAAAAAGATACGAGCCAAATACTGTTAGTAACGGCCGGATTCTTTTACCGCCCAGTTGCATGAAATACCTGATAGGCTCGTATAATTCGGCAGGATCACTACCAAAAGAAGCTTTCTTTATTTCAGCATTAATCTGGTCAAGAACGTTTTCTGGATTAAAAAGCATTTTAAACAAAAATGAGATCTATGGTTCGTTTATGCAGATTGGTATCTTTTACTTTTACCTTCACTTTATCTCCCAAAGTAATCATCTTTTTGTTTCTTTTGCCAATGACACGGTAATTATCTGCATCCAGTTCATAGTAATCATCATCCATTTCTGACAGGCGGACCATACCTTCGCACTTTGTTTCAACCATTTCCACAAACAGTCCATATTCCGTAAGTCCACTGACAATTCCGTCAAATTCCTTATCAGCCATGCCCTGCATATATTCCACCTGCTTATATTTTACTGATGCCCGCTCTGCTTCTGTAGCCAGTTTTTCCATCTCCGAAGCATGTTCACAGAGGCTCTCGTATTGCTCTTTATCTACATTTTTGCCATCTTCCAGATAATGGGCCAGCAATCTGTGCACCATTACATCGGGATACCGGCGAATCGGGGATGTAAAATGTGTATAATGCTTAAATGCCAGTCCAAAGTGGATTTCCGGCTCTGTTGTATACTTTGCTTTGGACATTGTCCGAATAGCAAGGCTTTGTAATACATTCTGCTCGGGTTTACCCTCTACTTCCTCTGTCAGCCGGTTAATCGTTGAACTGAGTCTGCCTTTTGTGAAATCAAGACTATAGCCAAATTTTCTGGCAAAGACTGACAATGCAGTAAGCTTCTCCTCTACCGGATGCTCATGTATTCTGAATACCATGGTAAGCCGCTGCTCACCGCGTTTCTTAAAATGCACATATTCGGCTACTTTCCTGTTGGCAAGCAACATAAAGTCTTCGATGAGCTTATGCGCATCCTTTCGTATCTTTGGTACAACTTCCAGCGGTTTTCCATTCTCATCAAGCCGAAATTTTACCTCTATTGTCTCAAAACTGATTGCTCCCTTTTTAAAGCGCTCATTTCTCAATTCATGAGCAAGCCGGTTTAATACAAGGATCTCCTCAGAAAAATCGCCCTTCCCCGTCTCAATGATATCCTGTGCCTCTTCATAGGAAAATCTTCTGTTGGAATGTATAATAGTCCGTCCAAACCACTCATCTTTGATAGTCGCCTTATCATCCAGTTCGAAAATAGCCGAAAAGGTAAGCTTGTCTTCATTGGGGCGCAGACTGCACAAATCATTTGACAATCTCTCCGGCAGCATTGGTATAGTTCTGTCAACGAGATATACGGAAGTGGCCCTTTTCACTGCTTCCTTATCCAGAGGAGAGCCGGGAGTTACGTAATGAGATACATCTGCGATATGTATGCCTATTTCCCAATTCCCGTTGTCGAGTTTCCTAATAGAAAGTGCATCATCAAAATCTTTGGCATCGGCAGGATCAATTGTAAATGTTGTCACTGAACGCATATCCCGGCGTCTCGCAATTTCCTCATTTGTAATCTCGCCCGGGATCCTTGATGCCGCCTGAATAAGCCGGTCATCAAACTCGTAAGGCAATCCGAACTCGGCCATAATAGCATGCATCTCCACATCATTATTACCGGCCATGCCAAGAATTTCAATTACCTCGCCAACCGGATTGTTGTCTCTTACCGGCCATTCCGTGATTCGTACAATTACTTTTTCTCCGTTCTTAGCTTCCTTGCTTCTGTCAAGCGGTACCAGAATATCCTGATACATTTTTCTTTTATCAGGAATCACATACATGTATCTGTCATGCAACTCTACAGTGCCCACATATTCAGGCTTGCCTCTCTCGATTATCTGAATCACCTCTCCTTCTGGATTTTTTCCGGATCTTCGGGCAAATGTTCTTACCCGTACCAGATCTCCGTCAAGTGCATTCCTTAATTTTGATGCGCTGACTTTTATATCTGCGGTCTGGTCTTTACAGACAATAAAGGCAAAACGGGGATTTACAAAATCAACTCTGCCTTCCTGCAGGTCAGCAACTGCGCCATTAGCATCTTCTTTTCCGGCAAACTCTCCATTTTTCATGCGGCCAAGCTCACCTTCCAACACCATTTCGTTCAATAAGTCCTGTAATACAATCTTCTCATCCCTCTTACGAAGGCCGATCTTACGGATGAGTTGCTTCAATGAAGCGGAACGCTTCTTCCCTTCTGATAAAAGCTGTAAAACTTTTTCACGAAGAAACGATCTCTTATCAGGATTTCCTTTGGCTTTTTTCCCGGCCATATTTTTTTAATGAGGATTAAAATGTTAGTTTTCTCTTACCAAATCTGGCTTTCCTTATCTCGTCAGGGTCTCCTTTTGGAATCGAATTTATAAGACTTTTAGTATATTCTTTGGTTGGATTATGGTATATATCTTCCGCATATCCCTCTTCTTCGATTTTTCCCTTATTCATTACAATGATTCGATCCGACATAAATTTTACGACCGAAAGATCGTGAGAAATAAAAATATAGGTAAAATTGAATTCCTCTTTAAGGTTATTCAGCAAATTGAGTACCTGAGCCTGTACACTTACATCCAGGGCCGAAACGGATTCATCACAAATGATAAATTTCGGATTCAGCGCAAGTGCTCTTGCTATGCAGATTCGCTGACGCTGACCTCCTGAAAACTCATGCGGATAGCGGTCAAAATGAGCAGCCGTCAGACTTACTTTATCCAGCAACTCAATGGCCTTCTTCTTTCGCTGAAAATCACTGCCCAGCACGCCATTTACCTTCATCGGCTCTGTAATAGCCTCACCGATTGTAAGACGCGGGTTAAGGGACGAATAAGGATCCTGGAATATTATCTGTATATCTTTACGAAGCTCCCGCAACCCTTTCCTGCTAAGCCCATTAATCAGCTTGTCTTCAAAATATATTTCTCCGCCTGTAGGTTCAATCAGACGCAGAATTGTTCTGCCCAATGTTGTTTTGCCACACCCGGATTCTCCTACAAGCCCCACTGTCTCTCCCGGATACACATGGAATGAGACATCATCTACTGCTTTTACATAGCTTTCTGCCTTGCCAAACAAACCTCTTGTGACCGGAAAATGCGTTTTAAGATTTTTTACAACAAGAAGAGGTTTCTGAGCTTCTAAAGCAACCTGGCGCTCTTTTATTTCTTCATCTGTTGTATAATTCATAAGAATTGCGTGACCTACCGAAGAAAAGACTCCTTTCTTTTCAATCATTGTACCGGACTTATCCGTTTCCATAAAGTCCGATACGGTCGGCAGCACTTTCATTTTAATATCCAGTCTGGGCCGACAGGCCAAAAGGCCTTTGGTGTAGGGATGCTGAGGATTGTTAAATATCTGAAGGACATCTCCCTGTTCCACAATTTTTCCTCTATACATAACCAGAACCCTGTCTGCTATTTCTGCTATAACACCAAGGTCATGAGTAATAAAAATAATGGACATATTATTCTCATCCCGGAGCTGCGCCATTAACTTCAATATCTTTGCCTGAACCGTAACATCAAGTGCTGTAGTAGGCTCGTCAGCGATCAGAATCGAAGGATTGCAGCTCATTGCCATAGCAATCATTACCCGCTGTTTCTGTCCGCCGGATATCTGATGCGGATAGGCCCTGAATATTTCTTCCGGCCTCGGAAGATCTACCTTATTAAATAGCTCAATAGTTTTCTCATATGCTTCTTTTTTAGGCATATTCCGATGTACCCTCAGCGTTTCCATCACCTGATTGCCGCACGTATAAACCGGATTAAGAGATGTCATCGGCTCCTGAAAGATCATGGAAATCTCATTGCCGCGAATAGCTCTCATATCTGCTTCTGTGGCTGTTACAATTTCCTTTTCTCCGCGGCTCAGAGTGTTTAATTTTATTGACCCGCCTACAATCTGTCCTGGCGGGTTGGGGATCAGCTTCATCAAAGAAAGCGCTGTTACCGATTTGCCTGAGCCGGACTCTCCCACAATACCAATCGTTTCTCCTTTTCTCAGATTGAAACTTACTCCATCGACAGCTTTTACAATTGACTCTTCCGTCTTAAAAAACGTTTGCAGGTTATTTACCTGCAAAAGAAAATCATCTTTAAATCCCTCTTGTTCTGCCATTAATATAGTATGTCTAACGTGCCATTGTCCTCTACTTATGAAAATATAATATTTTCAGATTCCGGCAATGGCATCTGATTAAATTTTAGAAATAAAGAAGCTGTTACAAATACATCCTGACTGCAATAATCGGCTATCCGGCTGAGATTATTCTCTCTGTAGTATACTTCGGAAACCTGACTTCCATCCATGTCACTTTTGCTTCCGGGAATATCAAACAAAGCCGCAAGAAGCTCCAGACTTGTATAATGCTTTCGATCTCCAAACTTCCAGAAATCCATGGTATCAATATGCTTTACTTCCCAAGGCTTTTTTCCGGACAGATTAAGAACATCAGGGATTTTGATTTCATTTATCAACATTCGGCGACAGATATAAGGGAAATCAAATTCTTTTCCATTGTGGGCAACCAGCGTAAGACGATCGGATGGATATTTCTCAACGATAGATTTAAACTCTTCCAGTAACTTCTTCTCGTTATGATCAAACAGTGATTTTATTTTTATTCCGAACTGAAGATTATTGGTACTATAAAAACGGCCAAGTGAGATTGTAACTATTTTCCCAAACTCTGAATAAATTGCTCCTTTATTTCTAAAGAGTTCGGCAGGACACGTCTCAGCATCAATATATCCTGATTTTCTGTCCCACTGCTGCCTCAATCGTTCACTGAGGTGTTCATACGAGGGCTCACAACAAACAGTTTCAATATCCAGAAACAATAATTCTGACAGAGAACGGCTCATAGCTTCTGTCAGGTTCCCCATATTGTTGCGACTAGGCCCCTTGCTCCTCCTTGATTTCTGTGCTCGCACAGATAAATTCCCTGCCAGGTGCCAAGATTAAGATGTCCTTGTGTAATCGGAATAGTCAGAGAGCTGCCGATCAAAACCGCTTTGATATGGGCCGGCATATCATCCGGACCCTCATCAGTATGCTGATAGTATGGAGCATTCTCGGGAACCATACTATTCAGATATTTTTCCATATCCTTTCTTGCCGTTAGGTCTGCATTTTCATTGATTGCGAGAGAGGCAGATGTGTGCTTGATGAATAAATTAAAAAGACCGGCAGATACAGACCGGATTTCTGTCAGCTCCTTTTCTATCAGGGAAGTTATCACATGAATACCTCTCGGGAATGACGGAAGGACTATTTCTTTCTGAATTATTCTCATCTCATAAAAAATAACAAAAAATAAAACGGGATCTAATTGCTCTTTACTTCTTTCTCCAGCCCTCTGGCAAGCGGGATAAGCACCTCATCCTCGATACGGGCGTGGATCAGTAAATCTATCTCCAGCATTTCAATCTGGTTGAGAAAAATCCTGAACGGCATCGGCACTCTATTTTTTCTAAAACGCGCTTCGATGGTTTCTCTTATCTGCGTAAGGATTTCCTCTTCGTGATGATGCTCATCATGAAAATTTTCAATTGAATATCTATCCAGTCCCAGAGCCCTGACACTTTTCCCCTTCTGCTTCACTTTTATTAGCTCTTCGATATAAGGGAAAAGAACGTATTCTTCATCATCAATATGCTCAACCAAGTCTTTTTTATAGTCCATAAAAAGCTTGGCCAGTATCAAAAGCTGAGGATGAGAATATGAAAAATCCCTGCACATAGAAGCAAAGGACAGCTCTATCTCAGGAATTTTTTTATTCAGATAAAAGTTGTGGGTTTTCTTGAGATAATCAAGAGTCAACTCAAGAGAAAAAGATTTTAACTCATCTGCCGGAAAAGAAACTCCTTCTGAGAACGCTTTAATTACCAGGATGACAAAATCAGCATCTGTATTATGCAACAAACACAGATCCTCCAGCCGGAAATGCAAATTCCTTTTCTCAAAGCCCAACCTTTCAATCACAGACTCAAGAGCTTTATTGCCCGCAATGATATCATGTACTGAAGTGGTTTTACTGATCATGAACAATGATAGTATTAGGTTTTACTTTCTAATATAGCAAAATACATTTTTTAATAAAATAATTTTCGGGCATTTTTTGTTATCTGCATTACAAGTCAGTCCATCCTATGTATGTTTATAAAATGTTCAATGACTGCTCTTTAATTTTTTCAAGTTCTTCTTTCATACCAACTACGTTGCGCTGAATGCTGGCATCGTTTGCTTTCGATCCTATGGTATTTATTTCACGACCTATTTCCTGAGCAATAAATCCAAGCTTTTTTCCACTCCCTTCTTCGCCTTCCATTGTCTCGATAAAATAATTGAGATGATTACGCAAGCGCACCTTTTCTTCGCTAATATCCAGCTTTTCGATATAATAGATCAGCTCCTGTTCGAATCTGTTTGTGTCAAGTGATTCTGTCATTTTGTATTCTTCAAAATGGCCTAAAATCCTCTCTCTTATAGTTTCTATCCTTTGGGGATCAAACTCATCAATTTTCACTAAAAAAGTCTCAATACTTTTTATATATTCTTTTAGCTTCGATGCCAGTTCATTTCCTTCCTGAATTCTAAACTCTCCGCATTTATTAAACGCGCTTTTAAGTGCGCTGAAAATTATTGCCCATTCTTCTGTATTATCCGAACCCTCCACCTCTGTATTGACTGCTTTAGGCATCGTCAGCGCTATTCTGAACAGCTCATCTGCAGACTGCACCCCGAGCAGTTTACCGGTTTCGAGCAAATCGTTATAATATTGCTTCACAAGGGCTTTATTGACAAACACCGCCGGTTTAGGCTCGCCCTTCTCCTGCACTTCTACTGAAACACTTATTTTCCCTCTTTCAAGTATGGTACTGATCAGGTTTCTTACTTCAAATTCCTTGTCGGAATACTCTTTAGGAAGACGAAGACTCAAGTCCAGAAACTTCGAGTTGAGAGATTTAACTTCTACTATCACCTTTATTTTTTCATTCTCAGCAACAGCGTTACCGTATCCAGTCATCGATTTTATCATAATTCAGAGCAGTTATATCAAAACTAATGTGCAATGTTACTAAAAAAATAAATTCCCCATAGCGAAAGCCCATACACCTCCTCCGATAACCCTGAAAATTTAAGCTCATACCCACCTGGGTAGTATTTAAAATACTAAAAAACGCATTTGTTCAATGGTGAGTAAAAGCACATTAAGAACAGCTTATACTCTTTACCGGAAGAGCGTCTAAACGTTTCAATGCCATAAACAGTTCTTTAAATAAAAAGGATATGATATTGGTTGCGGTACCTCTTAACAAAGATAAAGTCAAGGCCTGGTGCAATCTTTCAGACCAGCTAAAGGAGAAATACTCGGAAAAAATAAAAGACATGAATCTCCGGTATGGATTAACAAAACATTGTACCTGGCTATTGGAAGAGGATTCGGACGCCAAGGCAATCGCTCTATATGAGGGTCCTGGGTCCGAAGACTTTCTTCCCAAACTATCCAAATCTGATCATGAGTTTGACCAATGGGTAAAAAAGAAACTGGAAGAAATCTTTGATATTGATTTCTCTAAAAAACTCGATATTCCGGAAGCCAAACTACTTTTGAATTCTGGCTTCTAACCAGATAAGCCTCCAATAAGCCAGAACTGTATTCTTAATGAATTCCGGGGTTTAAAACCGGTTTACCAACCAGTTCAATATTCTCTTCAAGCTCAATCCAGCTCTTACAGCCACTATGTTCCGGCAGAATCTTTATTGTAACCGGTTCAAGCAAGCTATACACCTGCACTACAATCATATGAACTTTTTTCTCCCAGCGTTCAAATCTTTCACGAATTACTTCTTGGGTCCAGGCATGGTACCGATCCAGCTTCTTTAACATCTCCCAGTCTGTAATTACTCTTGAGTCAGCAACTTCTGCAAAATATTCTATTTTTACATGATACTGGTCAACCTGATATTTCTCTGCGTTCAAAAAGGGCCTCCAGGAATCTTTTATCTGTTCATCTGACTGGTGAAAACGGGTTGGCAGCAAAAGGAACTTATTAGCTTTTAATTCAAAACTTCCTTCTTCTTCTACAATGCCGCCTTTTCGCAATATCAGATTTTGCCTTCCGCTACCAAGCGCATCTACGATCAATGCCCACTCTTTAAATGCTTTTGTCATATTATAATATCATGGTTAGAATTATCAATCTGCATTTTCTCCGCTCTGCTTCGGTTTCCCAATCATCCCTACAAGTTACATATCTTTCTATTCTCCATAAAAAACTATTTTGTTTTTATACAAAAACAGTATTATGTAAATTCGACAGGATATAAACAGCTATGTATAACGGCACTGATGACATACTAATTATCGGCGGGGGGCTCGCAGGCCTGTGCAATGCCATCTGCCTGAGTCAGGCAGGCTTAAATGTCCATGTAATCGAACAAAAGACGTACCCTGCCCACAAAGTTTGCGGAGAATATATAAGCAACGAAACTCTTCCGTTTCTTCAATCGATACAAATTAATATAGCGGAGCTGAGACCTTCCCGAATTTCAAGGCTTATGCTCAGCTCTCCTTCCGGATCTTCTGTCAGTCTGCCTCTCGGGCTTGGTGGATTCGGCCTTAGCCGTTATACACTGGACCATTTTCTTTATATGCATGCACTTCAATACGGGGTCCGCTTTTCTTTAAATGAGCGTGTGGATTCCATAGTATTTCACGATGACCGGTTTACAGTACAGCTCGCCTCCGGCAGATTTGAGAAAAGCAAAATTGTTATAGCCGGCTACGGGAAAAGGTCAAATCTTGACAAATTCCTGCAACGTCCGTTTATCAGTAAGCGTTCTCCTTACGTTGGAGTCAAATATCATATCAGAACAGACTTTCCCAGAGATCTGATCGCTCTTCATAATTTTGAGGGCGGCTATTGCGGAATCTCGGCCATAGAAAACGGGCAATACTGTCTCTGTTATTTAAGCAATCGAAACAACCTGAAAGAGGCTGGTTCGATTGAAGCTCTCGAAGAGCTGATTCTTAAAAAAAATCCGTATCTGAAACATATTCTGGAAAACTCGGAGTTTCTTTATGACAAACCTCTTGTAATCAACGAAATTTCCTTTGAAAGTAAAAAACCGGTTGAAAATCACCTCCTGATGTGCGGCGATGCAGCAGGCATGATTACTCCCTTGTGCGGCAACGGCATGGCCATGGCAATCCATTCTGCCAAGCTATTGTCAGGATTAATTATCCGCTACTACAACAATCCTGATTTCGGGCGAGATCATCTCGAGCACTATTATCAAAAAGAATGGAACCGGCTTTTTGCAAGCCGCATCTCCCGGGGTCGCCGTATTCAACAGCTCTTTGGCCGGAAAACCATAAGTAATCTAACAATTCAGTCATTACGATTTCTGCCACCGGTAGCCAGCATGATTGTAAAAAGCACCCATGGGAAACCATTCTAATCTCTGGCAGGCTATGCCATCAAAGGAAGGTTAGCAAAACAAAAAAAGAGATAAAACAAACAGATGAAATCTGGTTCAGCTGCATCGTTGAGTTCCAGTCGGCCCTGGATTCATCACGTATAACCTCAAGCACCCATGCCATAAAGTAAATCAGAACAGGTGAAAGAAAAAACACAAACAAAACGGCTGTCAAAAGTGAGTACCTGGAAATAAAATAAAAAATGAATCCACCGGTTCCAATCATAAAAATAACCGCTGTCCAGACAAAAGTACCCCTTATTCCAAGAATCCTGCTAAAAGTAAGATCTCCGCGTCGCGCATCCTCCTGATGCTGATAAATCTGAGTCATAGGGTAAGAGCCTAAAAGTAAAAAGGAGCACAATAGGGCCGGGAATACTATGTCATATGAGAATATAGACGAAGAATACCCATTAAGCGCTACACTCGTCATCAGGTAAGTAAAAAAACCCTGGAAAAAAACTACTGTAAACAGCCCGGCTATCGGATATTTTTTCAGACGAATTGCCGGATGGCTGTATGCTTTTGAGGCAAGTCCATATATTACGAGTAAAACAGCAAACTCGATATTCACCAAAAGGCCGGTCAGGATAGCCATAAGGTCAAATATCAGTGCATATATAAATAACTGCCTGCTCACCGGTGGTGGCTGTTTCAGACCACCAATACTTTCTTCGTCCTTGTCAAAGTAACTATTATAACCGTTGCTGGCAGGATAAAGAAATAAATGCAACGCAATAAAAGTCAGAACAAGAGTAGTCAGGTTATACCCTTTCGACTGACTAAGAGCAAAACAGAAAAAAGGCATCAGATATACCGAAAAAGGAATTCTGAGATGTAGTAAAGTAGACTGATTCATATGGTAGTAAAACAAGTACCATTTTTTTTTGTTAATTTGACACTTCCATCGCGGTTAAAAGGACACAGCGCAATTGATGAATTCTTACATTATCTCCATAGGGACTGCCAATCCGGATTATTGCTTTGATCAGCTAAAATTAACTGATTTTATGGCCAATTCCATAAATATGGCAGGAAATGAGCGGATACGTCTTGACGCTTTGTACAGAGCTACCGGGATAAAAAGACGCTATTCTGTACTTCCGGATTTTGGTCTCGGAGCCGGACAATATGTTTTCTTCCCGAACAATCCGGATTTGCAACCTTTTCCGGGCACCGGGGCCCGAATGCAGATCTACAGGAAAGAGGCATTAAAACTGGCCTGCAAAGCTCTTGAGGATTGCTTCCGACAGATTCCGGAAAACATACTACAGGGGATAACTCATGTCATTACCGTCAGCTGCACCGGTATGTATGCCCCCGGACTTGATATAGAGATCGCGGAGTATCTTCATCTTCCCGGTACAACATCGCGCACAGCCATTAACTTCATGGGGTGCTACGCAGCATTTAACGCATTAAAAACAGCAGATGCTTTCTGCCGCTCAAATCCGGCAGCAACAGTACTTATCGTAAGCGTTGAGCTTTGTACCATTCATTACCAGAACAGTCCAGAGTGGGACCACATCCTTTCAAATGCCATTTTTGGTGATGGAGCAGCTGCCTGTCTTATTACCAGCAGTCCGCTTACTGATAAAGCATTTCAGCTGCAAGGTTTTTTCTGTGATTTGGAACCCAAGGGCAAAGAAGAGATGACCTGGGGAATCGGTGATTTCGGCTTTGAGATGACACTTTCAAGCTATGTGCCGGAACTCATAAAAGACGGTATAAAACATCTGACAGAAAGACTGCTGCATACGTTTTCATCGGCCAATACCCAAATTGATTTATATGCAATTCATCCCGGTGGCAAAAGGATTCTTGAGGTGATTGAGGAAGAGCTCTCTCTTGATAAAAAGCAGAATCATTATGCATACTCAGTTCTTGAAAACTATGGAAATATGTCATCTGCCACCATTTTATTTGTTCTTAAGGAGTTATTGAATGATCTAAGCGGACAAGATAATAGCAAGAATGTTTTAAGCGTGGCTTTTGGCCCCGGTCTGACGCTGGAATCAATGCTTCTTAAACCGTGTATACGCAATAAGCCCGGCTATTCTATAGAATCCTTAATCAGCGAGTCTGTTGAAAAAGTTTAGCCGGCGATCAGATGCTCCTGAAATCATGGATGATCTCAATTTTGATGATCCTGTGATCTTTCAGACACTTAAGGAAATAGATATAATAAACCGATATCTGGGCGGCAACAGAATAACATTGGACGCACTTAATAAAGTACTCAGACAGGTTAATTCTTATCAAGCTATAACGATCGGAGATCTTGGCTGCGGCAGCGGAGATTCTCTGAGACAGATTTCCGGGTTTCTGCAACATAGAAATCATACTGCAAAACTTATCGGCCTGGATGCCAATCCTCATATCATAAGATATGCAAAGGAAAATACTCCAGATAGTATGCTAATTGAATATAAAACAGTAAACATTTTAGCGGCTGAGTTCAGCAAATCCCGTTTTGATATAGCCACCGCCACACTCTTTTTTCACCATTTTACGGATCAGCAATTAGTGTCTATTCTGAAAACTCTACGCCAGCAGGTCCGGGTTGCCATTATTATCAATGATCTTCACAGGCACTGGCTGGCATATTACTCCATAAAATGGCTCACCGGTGTATTCTCAAGATCATATATGGTTCAATACGATGCGTGCCTTTCTGTTCTGAGAGCTTTCAATAAAAAAGAACTTGAACGAATCATCAAGGCTGCGGGCTTCACTTCCTACTCAATCGAATGGAAATGGGCATTCCGTTTCCAGATAATACTTTGGTGCTAAGACTATTTTACGACCAGCAAAAGGGTATATTGTTTCTGCTGATCCGGCACAGTAATCGTACATGCATAAACTCCCTGAGCTACTTTTTTACCCATTTCATCTCTTCCATCCCACATTAGCGGGTTAGAAGAAGAAACTGCCATACCCGTCATGCCTTTTATCAGCCGACCCTGCATATCGGATATTCTCACATCGGCAATTAATAAGCCTTCTGCCTCTCCTGGACGTATATGGGTGACATTATCGAATGGATTGGGATAAGCATTGATCCTGACAAACTCCGCCATCTGAGGATGGAATATCCCTGTAACTTCATCATATACGACAAAATCTATGGAAGCCATACCCTGATTATTATGTAAATCAGATACTCTGATCATGAGATTGTAACTTCCTGATTTCAATCCATAGAAGGGATAATTCACAACGCCTTTTCTATGATCTGTCAGATCCGGAACAAAATAATTAGTAAGGATAATTATGCTGTCCTCATTCAGATAGCTCAAAATAGCATTATCAGGATCTGTTGTGGAAAGATTAATACCGGATTCATCAAACAGCTCCACAATCAAAACCGGTTTAGTCGATACTGTATCTCCATTCCTAAATGAAACCGAATCAAGATACATTATAATCTCCGGCTCCGAAAAATCATTTTCTGCATCAGAATCCATACCGCCGGTCTGATAATTAAGATCTGCACCCAATGCATCACGACCATCATCCGAGATTGCATACATTCTGATCTTTGCAGACCCTATCGAGTCTGCCGCCTGAACAGGCAAAGTAAAGTCAAGCTCAAACTCTCCGTTTACAACTTGAGCCTGGCCGGAATACAATTCTCCGACACGCTCTGTAAATGACACAACCGGCTCCCCCTGTCCAAGCGTGGTTATTTTCTTTTCCTTATCAAATATCGTTATATGAACCTGGCCGTTGAAATCACTCAGCAACCGGTCCTCTCTGTCATAAACCTCTCCTTTCAGCCGCATATTCGCTAAAGCCTTCAGAATATCCTGATCATTCTCTTCAAGATCGGTAACCGATACAATTCTGACCCTATTAAGAGGTATATTCAGACGAAGAGCCGGGTCACCCAGGTACGTAAAATGCCGGTTTCTTATTCCTGAAAAACTATCGTTTTTGGCAAGTCTGATGACTTCACCAATTGACATTTGCGGATTAAGAATATTTTTCATCACATTTCTCACCATCAGATTGTTGGATGTAGCATAAGCAGCTCTTGTACCTGAATAGATTCCAACTCCACCATAATCTTTAAACAAAAGAAACTCTCTCCCCAGAGAATATACTCCCGGCTTATCCGCCAGGGCAAACTCGCAGGTTCCCGTTATAAAAAAAGCCAGTTTATTTTTGTTTTTCCATGTCAGCGCTTTTTCCCGATCAATCATACCGATCGCAAGTCTTCGTGGCGCTCCATGCCCGGTGTAGTTCACGATCAGCGCTCCTTCATTAATCACCTTTGTAAGCTCTCTTGTCAGTTCAACTGAGCTTTCACCATTATCATTTCTAACCTTCCTGTACCTGGCAAAATATAATTTATGTACAGAAAACTCGGGGTTATTTAAATCCAGATTTTTTGCATACAGCTCAGCTTCATCCAGAAACAGGTTACTTTCACCATCATCAGCCATGAAAGCGATATTCGACCGCCAACGACCCAAAAACTCAGGATCGGTAGAGTAGCTGATTACCTTATCCACACAAATCTCTGCTTCTTTCAGATTACTTACGGGAAAACGCCCGACTGCAATATCCATAGAGTGGTGGTTGACACGACTGCTTGTTTCCAGCCATTCTCCTTCCTCATCTTCAAGAAAAGCGAAATAATCATCTGAAGCATAATTTGTCAGGGGAGCAAAAGACTCCCTGGACTGGTATATAGGAATATAGTTGCCAGCATCTCCATTCGTTGATTTATAATCATGACTGCCTAAGCCAAACAGAGTGAGGTATTTTAAATTCTCTCCGTTATTATAAAAATACCGGCACAGATCCCTGATCGCACTCAAATCGCGTTTTCCAGATGAAAATTCATTATATACTTCATAGGTTGTCAGAACATAAACGCTATAATTATTGTGGCTTCTGTGAAAGCTGGCCAATCGCTCCGCCTGAGACTTTAGTGCCGGAGCTGTAAAAATAACCATATCAGGAGAAGCCTGCCCTCTGATATTCTGATTCGTAACTTTATAATATTTATGCGGCTTTTTATACTCTCTGAAAGCAATAAATTCACTAACCTTCCCTCCTTCTGTTGAAAAAACGGCTTGTTCTTCATTAAACATTACCACCACATTCTTTGGGCTAAACGGATCAGTAATATCCCAGACATAGCTATTCTGAGCATTTGTCATCGAAAATGTATGTGTACCACTTGTCTGAGTACGTAAAGATCTGAATGTAGTCTGTGATTGTCTGAGATCAAGAGTTCTTTCAAAAAAAAGCTCTATAAAATCCAGAAAGCCCCCATAGATCAAAGTTGAATTAGGAGATAATACTCCATTTTTATCATATTTCAGCCGTACCGCTACAGAGTTATCAGAAGCAGGACGCGTCAGAGAATACTCTTTTACAACTCTGTGCGTAACCGGAATATAATGATTATTACTCAGCACCACATTTGTTGAGAATTTTATTGTATCCACCAACTCCTGATCCAGATAAACATTCATAAATGGCTTTGATTCCCGGGATTCAGAATTATATCGCGTTGACCGGCCGGCTACAGCCAGATTCATGATCATAGTGTTACCGATCATTCCATCCACATTAAAGCGAAAAGTCTGATCAAGATTCGTGTCAAAAGTCTCTCCAAGCCATACTCGCCCAGTTTCATTCACATTTATGAGATCTTTTTCATGGAATATTCGCTCATTATAGGTTTTAATAAGCTGTGCATTCCCTGAATCTGAAGAATAAGGCTGATTTGCTACTCTTTTCCCATTCGTTTCTTTATTAATCAGTAAAAAATAATAGGAAGTATCTGAGTATATATTAAAAACATGTTCATATCTACTCTGTCCCTTATTGTTAGGAACCCAGACATGCGGCCCTTCTCCGTAAAAAACAATTGTATCATTCCGGGAGAAAACACCATCCTCTTCGCCAATTACCCAGATTGCATTTTCTATAAGATCTTCCGGGCGGTCAGCCGAGTTGTTTTGAGGTAACATACGCCCGCCATTGCCATATACCGCGATTTTTTTAGGGTCCACTGCAGTAGGACTCACACCCATTGCCAGTAAATCATTGTAAGTAATAGAATAGATTCCGGACTCAGTAATAGCGATTTTATACCAGTCTCCTTTAGCGAGCACACTACCTTCCTGTGCAAAACCTGCGCGAAATAGCAAAAGAATGTATATCAGGATAAAAGTAAATCTTCGCATACTATTTTCTTGAAGAACGCATTTATTGCATTAAGCATATATTTTCCTATCTAATATCGATTAAATACCATTAAAACGATAATTAGTAAACCCTCAAAGCAGATTTATATCGATTTTACGAGAATAATTCTTCCTTAAGAAATTGCCCGGTATAGCTTTTTTTATTATTAGCGATGTCTTCCGGAGTCCCGGATGCAATAAGCCGCCCCCCGCCATCTCCGCCTTCAGGTCCCATATCAACGACATAATCTGCCACTTTAATCATATCCATATTATGCTCGATGATAAGAACTGTATTTCCCTTATCAACTAATTTATTCAGAACAAGAATTAATTGTCTGATATCCTCAAAATGAAGTCCGGTGGTCGGTTCGTCCAGAATATACATTGTTTTACCAGTATCTTTTCTGGAAAGCTCAGTAGCCAGCTTTACACGCTGGGCTTCGCCGCCCGAGAGGGTTGTCGCATGCTGTCCAAGCGTAATGTACCCAAGGCCAACATCCTTAAGTGTCTGAATTTTACGGACGATCTGAGGCTGATTTTCAAAAAAATCGCACGCCTGCTCAACAGTCATATCAAGAACATCTGCAATAGACTTGCCTTTGAAGCGAACTTCAAGTGTCTCCCTGTTGTATCTTTTTCCTTTACATTCCTCACAATGCACATGGACATCCGGCAGAAAGTCCATTTCAATGGTTTTAAGCCCTGCCCCTTCACAAGCTTCACAGCGTCCGCCTTTTACATTGAAAGAGAATCGTCCCGGCTTATAACCACGAATCTTTGCTTCAGGGAGCTGGGTAAAAAGCGACCGGATGTCACTAAATACTCCGGTATATGTAGCAGGGTTTGACCTTGGGGTACGTCCGATAGGGGATTGGTCTACTTCTATCACTTTGTCCAGATTTTCAAGTCCTGAAACTTCCCGGTATGGTAAGGGTTCTTTGCGCGCCTTAAAAAAATGTTTATTCAGAATCGGAAAGAGCGTTTCATGAATGAGACTTGATTTACCGCTGCCTGACACACCGGTTACACATATCATTTTGCCAAGTGGCAGGACAAGATCAACATTCTTTAGGTTATGCCCTGTTGCTCCCAGCAATTGAATCTGTTTTCCTGACCCCGGACGTTTTACTTTAGAAGCTTTAACAGTCAACTCTCCACGTAAATACCTGGCAGTAAGGGTTTCTTTTCTGGTAAAATCTGCAGGGCTGCCTGCTGCTACTACTGTACCTCCGTGACGTCCTGCTCCCGGACCAATATCCAGAATATAATCGGATGCCAGCATCATGTCTTTGTCATGTTCTACCACAAGAACCGTATTGCCAATATCACGGAGATTCTGAAGAGACTTAATGAGTTTCACATTATCCCGCTGATGCAACCCGATACTTGGCTCATCCAGAATATATAAAACTCCGACAAGCTGGGTTCCGATTTGTGTTGCAAGCCTGATCCGCTGAGCTTCTCCGCCTGACAGAGTCCTTAAAGGACGGTTCAGGAAAAGATAATCAAGACCTACATCAAGCAGAAACCCAATCCTTTTTCTGATTTCTTTTAATATTTCGGCCGCTATAAGATTCTGTTTATCTGAAAGTCTTTTCTCGATATCCACCAGCCAGCCAGCCAGCGTGGAAACAGACATATTCGCGAGCTCAGAGATATTCTTATCATCGATTTTAAAATGCAACGATTCCTTTTTCAGACGAGCTCCTTTACAAACAGGGCACTCTCTTACTTCTTTAAAATCCCGTAACCAGTTCTCTGTCTTTTCTGAATACTCCTGTTGTTTTTCAAGGTAAGTCACTATTCCTTCATAGATCTGTCCTGCGCTATATCCATTGGCCGTCATTGCTTCTACCGGCAGGCCATAAAGTATTAACTTTAATACAGATTCCGGTATTTCAGAAATCGGAGTCGATAATGTCAGATCTGCTCTTTTCAGAATTGCCTCAATCTGCCGAAAAATCCATATATCTCTGTATTCCCCAATAGGAAGGATTCCGCCTCTGCTTATACTTAGTGACTTATCCGGTATTATCCCTGACTCTGTCAGCTCTTCAATTTGCCCAAGTCCGTTACATTCCGGACAGGCCCCATAGGGAGAGTTGAAGGAAAAAATATTGGGAGCAGGATCATCATACGCTATACCTGATTCCGGATCCATTAAATATTTCGAGAAAAACATGGGGGTATCGGCTTCTCCATCGGATAAATAGGGCAAAACAAGCATCGTACCCTTCCCATGATTCATAGCAATCTTTACTGCCGATGATAAACGGAAACGCTCTTCTTCTCTCAGCTGCAATCTATCCACTACAATATCTATATCATGAACCTTGTACCGGTCAAGCTGCATTTTAGGATCAATATCCAATATCTGCCCATCGACTCTGACCTTGGAAAAGCCCTGCTTTCTTATCTGCACAAAAAGTTCTCTGTAATGCCCCTTACGACCTTTTACTACCGGTGCAAGCACGGCAGCTTTCTTTCCCGAAAATGAGCTTATCAGATAGTTAATTATCTGGTCTTCGGACTGCCGGACCATTTTTTTACCGGTCACATAGGAAAAAGCTTCTCCTGCTCTGGCATACAATAACCGGAGGAAATCATAAATTTCCGTTACTGTGCCGACAGTAGATCTCGGATTACGTGAAGTTGTCTTTTGTTCGATGGAAATCACTGGACTTAAGCCATTTATTTTATCAACATCCGGCCTTTCCATGTTTCCCAAAAAAGATCGCGCATATGTCGAAAAGCTCTCCATATATCTCCGCTGCCCTTCTGCATAAATCGTATCAAATGCAAGCGAGGATTTTCCGCTTCCGCTTATTCCGGTAATTACAACCAGCTTATTTCTCGGGATAAAAACATCAATATTCTTCAGGTTATGCTCACGTGCCCCATAGACTTCAATCTGCTCGTCTCCTACAGGATCAAATACCTGCTGATTAGTGTTCGTTGTAGTATCTGCCAAAACCTTATTCTCCTGCTTTAAACAATAAAATTACAAGATATTGGCTCCGTATACCAGCATAAAGAAGACTTTTTACCTGAAAGCAGTTCTTTTATTAGTAGCTTTCGCTCTGTATCACAGCCAAATTATCCGTTATTGCTCTTGTGCTTTTCCTCTGTTTTCTCGGGCATTGTCCCAAAAACATAATCCCACAGAGGAGAAGATACTCCGAAAACTACGGAATCATCCCTGTAATGATGAATCGCATGATTGATCCACAGATGCTTGAAAATATTCTTAGGCGGCGGATAGGCATGCACAATATAATGTACAAAAAGATAAGCGGAATATCCACATAGTATGCCTGGTAAGAAGCCAAACACTCTGGTATTCATAAGTGAATAAAAGACTGCGAAAAAAAATACCGCAAAAGTGATGCTTAAAAGCGGCGGCATAGCAAGGCGATCCTTATCCTTGGGAAACTCATGGTGTACACCATGCATATTGTACTGAATGGTTCTTTTCCAGCTCTTATCCGGCTTCATATGAAACAGGTATCTGTGGGCCATATATTCCATGAAAGTGAAAAACAGAAAACCACCCAGAAACAAGAAAGGAATGACTGGAACGGGCAAATTGGTATACATCACTGCGTATATCAGCAAACCCACTGAAATCGTAATAAAAATTGAAATCGGAATCGAAATATGCGTTCTTGATAACCGTTCCAGAATCGGATTTTCAAAGATCCTTTTTGATCCGGAGTGCTTGGGTTTAATTTTATAGCCGTCCAACATTTTTTTAACCGTTTTTTCAGTAAAAAGTCACCAACTAATGATAAAAAAGAGCTATAATCTTTATTTGAATAATAAAATTATCCAACAAATTGTTTGCCAGATTTGGTCAATACTTCGGTATAGAGCTCAATGTATTTCGGTATTATATTATCCATATCAAATTCTTTGGCCCGATTGAGCGCATTCTCTTTAAACCGGGGCAAATTTGCATCATCCAGAATAATCGCAGCCTTTTCGACCATATCATCAATATCTCCCACATTACTCAAAAATCCGGTCTGCCCGTTTATATTCAGCTCTGGCAATCCTCCGGCGTTAGACGATAATACGGGTACTTCACAAGCCATTGCCTCCAGAGCAGCCAGTCCAAAGCTTTCTGTTTCGCTTGGCATAACAAAAAGATCTCCCACTGAAAGCACCTCTTCTACCGAGTCAATTTTGCCTAGCAACCGTATATCCTGACAAATCTGATATTCACGACAAAGCATTTCTATTTTCTGACGGTCGGGGCCGTCTCCGACCAACAGCAGTTTGCATGGGATACGCTCTTTCAGCTTACGAAAAACTTTCAGGACATCCTCCACTCGTTTTACCGGTCTGAAATTGGACGTATGTACAAGAAGCTTTTCATTATTGGGACAAATCGCTATCTTGAAATGGTCTTTCCGAAGTTTCTTGAAGCGCTGTATATCAATAAAGTTAGGGATCACCTGAATATCCTTATGCACCGAAAAATGCTTGTAGGTATCTTTCTTTAAATCCTCGGAAACTGCCGTAACCCCGTCTGACTGATTGATACTGAATGTGACAACCGGTGCAAAGCTCTGGTCTTTACCAACGAGCGTAATATCCGTACCATGAAGCGTAGTTACAAATGGCAGATTATAACCTTCTGCCCTGAGAATCTCTCTGGCCATATAGGCAGCGGAGGCATGTGGTATCGCATAGTGTACATGAACAAGATCCAGGTTTTCATATTTAGCGACCATAACCATTTTGCTGGCCAGCGCTAATTCATAAGGCGGATATTGGAACAGAGGATATGAGAAAATATCAACTTCATGATAAAAAACGTTCTCATTAAAGAAGTCCAACCTCGACGGTTGCGTATAGGTTATAAAGTGAACCTGATGTCCTCTTTTTGCAAGAGCTTTTCCAAGCTCGGTAGCAACAACACCGCTGCCTCCGAACGTCGGATAACAAACTATTCCTATTTTCATTGTATCAGAATCATTGGGACAATATAAAAAATATGTTTTTAAATGAGTGCCCCCTGATAATCTTTCTCATCCGGCATACATCTAAACTAAAAATAACACTTTACCTTTCAGGCAACTTCTCTGAAATAATTATTTCGTTAAATTTTTTCTGTCTCTTCACTATTATTATTGCTCATATGTATAATTCAGAATTGCCTTGTAGATGACATCCTGGATCGCCGTTCTGACATTGGTACGAATCAGCCTGGTATTGGAAGCATCTGGATAAACCCTGTTTGAAAGAAAAACATAAACAAGATTCTGATCCGGATCAACCCATGCTGCCGTTCCGGTAAATCCTGTATGCCCATACGTTCTGGGTGAAACGAAATCCGACGTCGGACCATTTCCGTCCGGTTCAGGCTTATCCCACCCCAGTCCTCTCCGGTTTTTATCAAACTGCTTGCGGGAGAATGTACCGAGTGTTTCCGGAAGCAGATACCGTAACCCTCCATAATACCCGTTTTGCAGATTCATCTGCATAAGAATGCCCACATCCCTTGCATTGCTAAACAACCCGGCATGCCCTCCTACACCACCCAGCATAGCAGCGCCCTGATCATGCACATTACCCCGAACCAGCTTTTTCCTGAACAATACATCATTTTCGGTAGGAGCAATTCGATCAAGCGGGAATTTCTCAGCCGGCTTGTAAGTCATAGTCGTCAAGCCCAAGGGAGCATAATAATTCTGCTGCATAAACGTATCGATACTCTGATTGAGCTGTTTTTCTGCAATACGCTTCAGGATATAAAACCCAAGATCGCTATATGTGTATGGATATTTTTCCTTCTTCTTTCTTTTCAGCAAATCAGACTGGATAGTCCACTTCCAGAGAGAATCCTCAATAGAGGCTGATGAGTATAGCCCTTCGCAAACCTGATTGGGGAAAGTATCTGAACGCACACAGCTGTAGAATGCCGCCATAAAGCCTGATGTATCCAGTGTTTTTTTCCAGTGCGGCAGAAATGGTATCAGGCCTGCCTGATGGGTCATAATATCCCTGATCTCAAGATCTTCTTTGTTTGTCCCCTTTAGCTCAGGCAGATAAAATGAAGCTTTCTTATCCAGGTTAAGCTCACCGCGGTCATATAAAAACATGATTGCCTGCAAAGTCCCCGCAACTTTCGTAATTGAGGCAATATCATAGATCGTCTTATCAGTAACTTCCGCATCCTTTTCATAGGTGAGAAAACCAAAGGATCGTTCATAAACAACTTTACCATCTCGTGCCACAAATACCTGAACACCAGGCGTAGCCTTATCTGCTATTGCTTTCAGCGCGATAGAGTCAATTTTAGACAATGTTTTACTATCCATTCCTGCATTTTCCGGGAAAGCATATTGTAAACGATACAGCGCAGAGGTTTCGATGCCACTTCCCAGCAGCAACTGATCGCCTACTGATACCGGCAGTTTTCCTTTTATGCCAAATGCTCCAAATATTGCCTGTGGTACGAGGCTCCGGGTAAATTCATTATCTTCATAGGCACAAATAAGTGTCTCGCTATTCGAGAAGTACTGCAAACTGTATGGCGGAGCGAATACAGCCACTACCACTCTCTGATTTTGTTGTTGCAGCCGATTTACAAAATCAATGGTTTTTTCAGATATTCCATAGTTTTTTGAACTCCATAAAGAAGTCCCCATAATACCTACAACTACGACTTCTTCGCTTTTTAATTCATTCAAAAGATCTGCATATACAGATTCTGGCGCATTCTTATCGGAAAGGGAATAGTGATTAAATGGGGCGTATTTGCTCAAGGTTTGTTGAAAAATAGTATTCTTTTCTACCCCTATTGCAACTGAAGCAAAACGAGTCGTATCCAGAATCTGTACAGGTACAAAATTCCGGTCATCCTTTACCATTGTTATGGCATTACGATACAAATCCAGAATCAGCGCTTTCTTTTTATCATTATTCAGATCATCATGAAGATTCTGAGCAACTACGTTTGAATCAAAAACAACCCCGGACCAATACTTTGCCAAAAGGACCTTTCTGGCGCGTATATCAATCTCCTCCTGCGTAATTTCCCCTTTCTTTATTGCCCGGGCAATTCTTTTCATCGCCAGCGGAACATCTTCCGCAAACAGCAGCACATCGTTGCCTGCAAGCAATGCCTTTAATTCCACTTCGCCGGGCTTATAATAACCGGATACTCCCTTCATGTTCAGTGCATCTGTAAATACCAGGCCTTTAAACCCCAATTCATCTTTAAGAAGGGAGTTAACTACTTTACCGGAAAGAGTAGTGGCCAGATTCTGAGTATCATCAAACGAGGGCACATGCAGATGGCCTACCATAATACTTTTCAGATCACTATTAATCAACTTTTTAAAAGGATACAATTCCGTTTCTGCAATCTGATTCCGATCTTTTAAGATCACCGGCAGTGAGTAATGAGAGTCTGAATCCGTATCTCCATGTCCGGGAAAATGTTTTGCATTGGAAAGTACGTGCCGATCCTGCATTCCCTGCATATAGGCGATACCCTTGCGGGCAACATTATCTTTATCTTCTCCAAAGGAACGAACACCAATCACCGGATTGCGGGGATTGGAATTAATATCCACAACAGGGGCAAAATTGATTTGCATTCCAAGGCGGCGGCATTCATTGGCCACCTCTTTTCCCATCCGATAGATATACCTATCATCCTGAATAGCGCCAAGGGTCATTTGTCGCGGAAAAGCAAGCGTACTGTCAAGTCTCATAGCAACTCCCCATTCAGCGTCCATCGCTATAAATAATGGCACTTTGGAAAGGCCCTGATAATGATTAGTAAGCAATGCCTGACGGACCGGCCCCCCTTGAAAAAAAATCACCCCCCCGATCCCGTGCTCAGAAACCAGGTTTGCTATCTGGCTAACATGCTCATTTCCTTTATTGGAATAGGCTGCTACCATAAACAGCTGCCCGAGACGCTCCTCCGGAGAAAGACTATTAAAAACACTGTCAACCCATCTTTCTGCCAGCTCATTTTCCGCCTTTTGCGCAAAAGCAGTGCTTCCGCACAGGAATAATAAGAAGCAAAAAAAGACTGAAGGAGCTGTTCCGGTTGCTTTGTCAAACATATTCTTAAATAAAGAAAATTATTTCGGGACCTAGTTAGTCAAATTCCAAAAAGAGACCAAATTTTATAAGCATATCAGGAGGTTCTTTTTAGCATAAACTTAGTAAATCGCCGGACGGTATTCCATCTTGCCACAATCATGCCGGCATTGTTTCCTACATTTATAAAATAACTGTTCGTCAACAAAAGTTATTATAAGTGAAAAATATTCTCCGCGAGAAGCCCTCAAAGAAAATTCCGTTTCACTTTTTAAGTGAAATATCCGCATATTTGTTGCCTCATGAAAGTTTAGTTTATGCCTGATATTATTCGATTACTTCCAGACTCACTGGCCAATCAGATTGCAGCAGGAGAAGTGGTGCAGCGACCTGCATCCGTGGTAAAAGAGTTGCTGGAAAATTCTATTGACGCCCAAAGCACAAAAATACAGCTTGTAATAAAAGATGCCGGCAAGCAGCTTATCCAGGTCATTGATAACGGAAAAGGAATGTCCGGAACAGATGCCCGTATGAGCTTTGAGCGGCACGCAACGTCTAAGCTTGCAACCACAGAAGACCTTTTTAACATCCGGACACTGGGATTCAGGGGAGAAGCGCTCGCATCGATTGCAGCTGTCGCTCAGGTAGAGATGAAAACATGTACTGCAGAAGATGAGCTCGGGATACTCTTAAAAGTTGAAGGATCAGAGGTAAAAACACAGGAACCGATAGCAACTGCCCAAGGAACCTCTATCGCAGTAAAAAACCTGTTTTTCAATGTACCGGCAAGAAGAAACTTTCTCAAATCAAATGCGGTGGAGATGAAGCATATCATTGAGGAGTTTCAGCGCGTGGCTTTAAGCTTCCCTGAGATTGCCTTCACATTTGTACAAAATGATCTCGAAGTATATAACCTCCCCTCAGAAAAACTGAGCAAGCGAATCATAAATCTTCTGGGGAACAGCTACAAAGAGCAATTAATCCCCTGTCAGGAAGAAACAGATCTCGTAAAAATCAAAGGCTATATCGGTAAGCCGGAAAGTGCCAGAAAAACACGAGGAGAACAGTATTTCTTTGTAAACAGCCGGTTTATAAAACATAATTATCTTCATCATGCGGTAAAGACAGGATATGACAATCTGATTGCAGAAGACTGCTTCCCCTTTTATACCTTGTTTATTGAAATTGACCCCAGGCATATTGACATCAATGTTCATCCGACCAAAACGGAGGTTAAGTTTGATGATGAACGTACGTTGTACGCGATTCTGCTCGCCGCAATAAAAAAAGCCCTGGCAACGCATAACATCACTCCCTCTCTGGACTTTGACCAGGACATTAATTTCAATATGCTAAATACCGGCCTTGAGACCTCCAGTCTGAAAGCCGCCGGCTTTTACAGCCAGTCCTCCAGTTTTTCTCTGCCTAAAAAGAACCTCAATAACTGGGAAAAGCTGTACGAGAACTTTAATGAGGAGAAAGATACTTCCAAATTCGATACTCGGGACACGCATGAAGCATCCGGGAATACACCATTAATCTTTGAAAGCAGGGCAAATAACCAGTCCGACCCAGTCAAAGAAGACACCGCTCAGGAAAACAATAGTCCGACAACAACTTTTCAGCTTCATCTGAAATATATAGTCAGTCAGGTAAAGTCTGGAATGGTCATTGTGGATCAGCAGGCTGCACATGAACGTATACTTTACGAAAAATACCAGCTAATGCTCGCTAATCGTTCCGGAGCTTCGCAGCAATCTTTATTTCCTCAGACAGTTGAGCTTGATCCGGGAGATTTTTCACTAATCATAGAGATGGAAAAAGAAATAAAGGCGCTTGGATTTCAGTTTAACATATTCGGGAAAAGTTCCATCATTCTTAATGGAATCCCGGCAGACATGCCTGTTGGTATAAGTGAAAAGCAATTATTCGAAGGACTTCTGGAGCAGTTTAAGCACAATCAGTCCGAACTAAGACTGGAAAAACAGGAAAACCTGATTCGTTCTCTTGCACGCAGATCTTCGATGAAATCCGGAACCCGCTTATCCACTATAGAGATGAACAGTCTTATCGATAATCTTTTCGCATGTAAAGTGCCGAATTATGGCCCTAACGGGAATCCCACCTTCGTAATACTCGAAATGGATAAAATTGCAAAATTCTTTACCAGATAGCCATGAGACCCTTTTTCAGACTTACACCGGCAATCACCAATATCATACTGCTCAACGTACTGATTATGCTGCTGATGATGTTTCTGCCGGGTATACAGTTACTGTTTTATAATGCATTGGCACAGCACTCTCCCATGTCGCCCGAATTTATTCCGACACAGTTTTTTTCGTATATGTTTTTGCATGCCAACATCGGACACTTATTCGGCAATATGTTTGGTCTGATGATCTTCGGCTCATTGCTTGAAGACTTCTGGGGAGCACGCAGATTAATAAGCTATTATCTGATATGCGGACTGGGCGCAGGGGTTATTTACAGTGTATTCCAATACATCGGGCACAGAGAAATGTATGCAGTGATGCAGGACTTTCTGAAGGATCCCAGTCCCGCCAATTATTCATATTTCATGTATGAATACAATCGTGAATATTATACCGATATGCTTAACTGGATTGACAGATTCAGAGAAAATCCGGATAATTATTTGTATATTGAACAAGCTAAAGCAAACATTGTTAACTATTATTCCAATAAATTGAGTATTCCAATGGTGGGAGCATCGGGAGCATTGTTTGGAATTCTAATGGCCTATGGGATGTTATTTCCCAATACGACACCGTTTATAATCCCGATTCCGGCCAAATTTATAGTAGCTCTTTATGGAATTACCGCCTATTTCGGCGTTATAAAGAATGACCCCGGTGATTTTACGGCCCACTCCGCGCATCTGGGAGGAATGATAATTGGTTTCTTTGTAATTAAATATTGGCAAAAAAAACGAACCAGATTTTACTAGAATGAATATTTTTGAAGACATAAAGTACAACTTTCGTCAAAAAGACAATGGATTAATCAAAATTATTCTGATTAATGTGATTGTCTTTGTCCTAATGGCGATACTAAATGTAATCTTCAGATTATCCAGTTTAGATTATCTTTCCGAGCAATTACGGCATCTGGTAGCCTTACCCGCAGAGTTTCCCCGGTTTATCTTTCGTCCCTGGACAATTCTGACCTATTTCTTTACACATAGCCTGACAGATTTGCTGCATATTGTATTCAACATGCTGTTCCTGTATTGGTTCGGAAGAATTATTGCAGAATATATCGGCAATCGGCGTCTTGTCAACCTGTATCTCACCGGAGGTATATTCAGCGGACTTGTTTTCCTTGTGCTCTTTAACCTGATTCCTTTTTATATTCACAGGTCAGCAGGCGTTACGCTTGTAGGAGCATCCGGCAGCGTATATGCGGTAGTGGTTGCAGCAGCTACACTTCTGCCTCATTATCGCTTCAATCTTATTTTTCTGGGACCAGTAAAGATTACATATATCGCCGCTTTCTTTATTGTTATTTCAATCATAGGGTCAGTAGAAGCCAATGCGGGCGGCAATGTATGTCATTTAGGTGGTGCATTGTTCGGCTATTTATATGTTACCCAACTGCGGAAGGGGCGGGATATGGGCAAGCCAATAAACCTGATTGCCGGCTGGATCAAAAATATAGGTAAACCATCCATGAAAGTCTCCTACCGGTCTCCTTCAGCTCCTGCCGATAAGAATACTCCGATCAGTCAGGAAGAAATAGACCGTATACTCGATAAAATTAACAAAAGCGGCTATGAAAGCCTTACCAAGGCAGAAAAAGAAAGACTCTTTAAAGCGAGTGAAAAATAATGCTCAGAGCAAAGCTGTTTTAACTATTTCTTTGACATAAAAAAAGCGGGGTAACCCCGCTTTTTGTTTATCGCTATATGTCCGCACAAGGACAGTCAAATCAGCTCTTTCTAACATCGATATGCAATTCTGTCAGCTGTGCGCCACTTACCGGTGCAGGTGAGTCGATCATAACATCCCTGCCACTGTTATTTTTGGGGAAGGCAATAAAATCCCGAATTGAGTCCACTCCGCCAAATAAGCTGCACAAGCGGTCAAAGCCAAAAGCAATACCACCATGCGGGGGGGCACCATATTCAAAAGCATCCATCAGGAACCCAAACTGGGCTTTGGCTTCTGCATCAGAAAACCCAAGAACTTTGAACATTTTACTCTGTAGCTCTTTGTCATGTATCCTGATTGATCCACCGCCGATTTCCACTCCATTGATAACAAGGTCATATGCATTGGCCCGAACCTCTCCCGGCGCTGAGTCAAGGAGCGTTATGTCCTCTGGCTTTGGCGAGGTAAACGGATGATGCATCGCAAACCAACGCGCCTCATCTTCACCCCATTCCAGCAGAGGGAAATCAACTACCCAAAGGACTGAATATGTATCTTTATCTCTTAATCCCAATCTTTTGCCCATTTCTAACCGCAATTCATTAAGCGCAGATCGGGTTTGTTTTACTTCTCCGGCAAGAATTAATAACAGATCACCTGGTTTTGCATCAAACAAAGTCGCCCATTGCTTAAGATCATCTTCCGTATAGAATTTATCGACAGAAGATTTTACCGTGCCATCTTCATTTATCCGTACATATACCAGCCCTTTGGCTCCAATCTGAGGCCTTTTTACAAAATCTGTAAGCTGATCAAGTTCTTTTCTTGTATAGGATGCGCAACCTTCAGCATTAATACCAACCACAATATCGGCCCCGTCAAATACCGGGAAGCCCTTTCCTTTAGCCTGGTCAGTCAACTCAACGAATTTCATTCCAAAGCGGGTATCCGGCTTATCACAACCGTAGTACTTCATGGCATCGGCATACGTCATCCTTGGAAAATCACCCAGCTCCAGACCTTTCACCGCTTTAAATAAGTGACGCGTAAGCCCTTCAAAAGTGCTAAGTATATCTTCCTGATTTACAAAGGACATTTCGCAGTCTATCTGGGTAAACTCGGGCTGGCGATCCGCTCTGAGATCTTCGTCTCTGAAACATTTTACAATCTGATAATAACGATCAAATCCGGAAACCATCAAAAGCTGCTTGAAGGTCTGCGGAGACTGTGGAAGTGCATAAAACTCTCCCGGATTCAGCCGGGAAGGGACAATAAAGTCTCTTGCTCCTTCGGGAGTTGACTTGATCAGAACAGGTGTTTCTACTTCTATAAATTCGAGCGAATTCATATAATTGCGTACCTCAGAGGCCATACGATGTCTCAATTCAAGAGACTTCCGGACCACCGGTCTGCGCAAATCCAGATAACGGTATTTCATCCGCAGATCTTCCCCGCCGTCTGTGTCATCTTCAATTAAAAATGGAGGTAGTTTTGCGGAATTTAATATTTCCAGCTCGGATATCAGCACTTCAATATCCCCGGTTGGCAGTTTAGGATTCTTTGAAACTCTTTCAATGACCTTCCCGGTTGCCCTGATCACATATTCTCTCCCAAGCGAACGTGCCTTTTCTATCAGTTCTGCCGCAGTCTTACTTTCATCAAAAAACAACTGTGTGATACCATACCTGTCCCGCAAGTCAATCCAAAGCATACCACCTTTATCCCGGGTGCGCTGTACCCATCCGCACAGGGTCACTTCATTATTTATATCGCTAATTCTAAGCTCTCCGCAAGTTTTTGTTCGTAACATAAGGTCAATGGTTTTTGAAGATTGCGAATTTAAGGATTTGTTTATGTAACCAAAAGCAATTAAAAGCATCCTTTTTGCGCAAAATCCATGATTACGGAAATAATTAGTAAATTGTAAATATTTTCCCTGTGAGGGCGTTTACATAAACACGTTATCTACTTGTATACAATGAATAAAATGCCGAAAGTATTGTTTTCACTAATCATGCTGCTCGCCTTATGCAGCATGAAGCAGGCCACTATGAAAAGATACCAGCTGACGGAGGGCATCAGTGCATCAGTTCCTGATAATTTTGTACCTATGTCCGACAATGACATTGCAACCAGATACCCCTCTACCAAAAAGCCCCTTGCCATGTTTACTTCAAATGATATGACTGTTGATTTCGGACTGAATGTCACCAAATCAAGCTGGGCGGGAGATGATCTTGCCTTGTTAAAAGATGTATATAAATCAACGCTGTATACCTTATACAATGAGGTACAGATTATCCGCGAGGAAATACAGACAGTCAACAAGCAGAACTTTGTTGTTCTCGAGTTTACGTCAAAAGCAGACCAGACCAGAAAATATACGTTTCTTCAATATGGAATATTCAACAACCGGGTATACATTTTTAACTTTACATGCCCTGAAAGGGAAATGCCTAAATGGAGCACAACAGCCGGTGAAATCATGGCTTCTGTCAAAGTTAAGCCAGGAAAGCTAAAAGCAGTTGAATACAACCCTTCCGGAACAGCACCTTCGAAAGGTAAGAGTCCCAGGGAAGTTCTTGATGAACAAAAAAGCAGATCCGGGCAAAAGACTACTGGCCGCTAGAACAATTTGTGATGCTTTCTGTTTTCTCTGATGAATATTTTATGAAAGAAGCCCTCAAAGAGGCCAACAAAGCCCTCGAAGAGGGCGAAATACCGGTAGGGGCTGTTGTTGTATGTAAAAATAGAATAATTGCGAGAGCGCATAATCAGACAGAGCGCCTTACGGATGTCACAGCACATGCGGAAATGCTGGCGCTTACTGCTTCATCTCATAATCTGGGAAGCAAATTTTTACCGGATTGCGATTTATTCGTAACACTCGAGCCCTGCACTATGTGCGCAGGGGCTATTTTCTGGTCAAGAATCCGCAGGCTGATTTATGCAGCCCCGGATCCTAAAAGAGGCTTCACATTGCTCAGATCCAATGTACTGCATCCTAAAACTGAAGTACAGTCCGGTATTCTGGCAATGGAAAGTGCGCAATTATTATCGTTTTTTTTTAATAAACTTCGAAATTGACTTAATTTTGATATTATAATATTGTTTAACCTTTAATTTTTGGATTTATGGCTTTTGAATTACCGTCATTACCGTATGCACCCGATGCGTTAGAACCCTACATAGATAAAGCGACCATGGAAATTCATCATGGGAAACACCATGCCGCTTATGTAAACAATCTGAACAGCGCTATCGAGGGCACTCCTCTTGCAGGAAAGTCTATTGAAGAAATCATGAAATCAATAAGTTCTTCTTCTGCTGCTGTAAGGAATAATGGAGGCGGACATTACAATCATACCTTATTCTGGACAATTCTTTCAAAAAACGGAAGTAAACCATCAAGCGAGCTTGCTGCTGCAATTGATAAGGCGTTCGGTTCCTTTGACAGCTTCAAGGAAGAATTTGCCAAAGCCGGAGCGACACGCTTTGGTTCTGGTTGGGCCTGGCTTATTGTTGATCAGTCCGGCGAATTAAAAGTGACCTCTACTCCGAATCAGGACAATCCGCTGATGGACATTGCCGAAGTAAAAGGGACACCCATTCTCGGTATGGATGTCTGGGAGCACGCATACTATCTGAAGTATCAGAACAGAAGACCTGATTACATTTCTGCATTCTGGTCTGTTGTAAATTGGGAAGAAGTATCGAAGCGATATGCAGCAGCTAAGAAATAATCATTTAGCAGCAAAAATTTAAATAAAAAAAGCTCCGGTCCTGATAGCAGAAACCGGAGCTTTTTTATTTATTTGATGATAAAAGCAAAAGCCGCATAAACAGATTTATGCGGCTTCTTTTAAAATCAGACAGACCTGTTTCCTTAACCGTTCATTGAGATTAAGAATTCATTATTGTCTTTCGTATTTTTCATTCTGTCTATCAGGAACTCCATCGCTTCTACAGAAGTCATATCAGACATGAACTTTCTGAGAATCCATACTCTTGACAGTTCATCTTTATCCATAAGAAGATCTTCTCTACGAGTACCGGAAGCCGGAACATCTATAGCCGGATAAATTCTCTTATTAGCAAGCTTACGATCAAGCTGAAGCTCCATGTTACCGGTTCCCTTGAATTCTTCAAAGATAACTTCATCCATTTTGGATCCGGTCTCGATCAATGCCGTAGCGATAATGGTAAGAGACCCTCCATTTTCCACATTCCGGGCAGCACCGAAGAAACGCTTAGGTTTATGTAATGCATTTGCATCCACACCACCTGAAAGTATCTTACCTGAAGAAGGCACCACTGTATTATATGCCCTTGCAAGTCTGGTTATTGAATCGAGCAGTATTACTACATCATGCCCGCACTCAACCATTCTTTTGGCTTTCTCCAAAACTATGCTGGCAACTTTTACATGCCGTTCTGCCTGCTCATCAAATGTAGACGAGATAACCTCAGCCTTCACATTTCTTGCCATATCTGTCACCTCTTCCGGACGCTCATCAATCAAAAGAATCAACAGGTGCACTTCCGGATGATTTTCGGCAATGGCATTGGCAATTTCCTTTAATAATACAGTCTTTCCTGTTTTAGGCTGAGCAACGATCATTCCTCTCTGACCTTTTCCGATCGGAGCAAACAGATCCAGAACTCTTGTGGAAAGGATATGATGTCTGGTGCTTAGATTCAATCTTTCCTGCGGAAAGAGCGGGGTAAGGTATTCAAAAGGTATTCTGTCACGGATTTCTTCCGTAGTTTTTCCATTCACACTTTCCACTCTTAAAAGAGCGAAATATTTCTCTCCTTCTTTCGGCGGGCGAATCTGGCCTTTAACAGAATCTCCGGTTTTTAAACCAAAAAGCTTAATCTGTGAGGGAGACACATATATATCATCAGGGCTGGCCAGATAGTTATAATCTGCCGATCTGAGAAAACCGTAGCCATCCTGCATAATCTCAAGCACTCCTGAGTTGGTAATAATGCCGTCAAACTCCTTGATTGACACATTATACTTGAATCCGCTTCGTTTGGGTCTCTCGGGCCTTTCTTCTTTTTCCGTCAATGGCAGCTCAACAGTCTCCTCAATAACGGGATGTATAACAACTTCTTCTTCCTTTTCATATTTCTCAGCAGGAAAGTCTAAAGGCTCTCCCAGAGCGATCTCTTCCGGAGAAGCATCTCTGACATTTTCCCTTTTTCTAGGCCTTCTCCGAGGCTCATTTGAGTCTTCTTTTGGTCCGTTATTCATCGTGTCACTTTTGGAAATAGTACTCTCTGGCATGATAGCCTGCTGGTCGAGTATCTTATATATAAGGTCTTTTTTTGGCAGTTTTTTAAAGTTGCTGATGCCCATTTCCTCAGCAATCTCCTTAAGCTCAGATAACAATCTGACTTCTAAATCTTCAATATTGTACATGCTGAAATGATATTAGAAAATGGATTTAACTCACGAGAAAAACGAAGCGCACAGGCATGGGTCTTTCAAGGTAAACCGGATTTTCAATAAAGAGTTAACTGTTAAACTAAAAAGATATGAACTTGTTTGTTTAAGAAAAAGCTAAAAGCTGTTTTGAAGTGCAATATTAGCTAACAGTATTCAATAAACAAAATATGCACCATCAATGGTTTCAAAAAAATAAATTATTTGCCCCTGCAATTCTTGAGGCATTCGGCAAATCTTTTATACCTTTAGGGGTTAAAAAAAACTTTTAGCAGATGCTGCAAATTGGTTACATCAGAGAAAATCAGGCAGACGTAATAGCCAGGCTGAAAAAAAAGCATTATGGCAAAGCCGAAGAAAATGTGCAATTAATTCTGGAGACCGATCGTAAACGCCGGGAAGCCCAGCAGGAGCTTGATTCTGTTCTGGCGGAATCCAACAACAAGGCGAAAGAAATCGGATCTTTAATGAAAGAAGGTCGCAAGGAAGAAGCTGAGAATGTCAAAATTGTTGCAACAAGCCTTCGGGAAAAAGCAAAAACACTGGCTGATAACTTAAATACGATCGAAGCTGAGCTTCAGAATATTCTGGTACAGCTACCTAATCTGCCTCATGCCGCCGTTCCTGAAGGACGTTCTGCAGAAGATAATATGATCGTCCTTACCAACAAGAAGGACATAAAACTTCCTTCGGGGGCAGCTCCTCACTGGGAATTGATAAAAAAGTATGACATCATTGATTTTGAGCTGGGCAACAAAATTACCGGCGCCGGATTTCCTGTATATAAAGGAAAAGGAGCAAGGCTGCAAAGAGCTTTAATCTCCTTCTTTCTGGATGAGGCAATTAAGGCAGGATACACAGAAATTATGCCTCCTATTCTGGTAAATGAGGACTCTGGTTTTGGTACCGGCAATCTTCCGGATAAGGAAGGCCAGATGTATCATATAACCCAGGACGATCTCTATCTTATACCTACCGCAGAAGTACCGATAACCAATCTCTATCGTGATGTTATCGTCAAAGAAGAGGATCTGCCCATCAGAAATGTCGGCTATACCCCGTGCTTCAGAAGAGAAGCCGGTTCATGGGGAGCCGATGTAAGAGGCTTAAACCGCCTGCATCAGTTTGAAAAGGTAGAGATTGTTCAGATTTCCAAACCAGAACAATCATATGAGATTCTTGATGATATGGTCAATTATGTTGAGAGTCTGCTACAAAAGCTGGAGCTTCCATACCGGATCCTAAAGTTATGTGGCGGAGATATGAGCTTTACCAGCGCTCTGACTTTTGATTTTGAAGTATATTCTGCGGCCCAGGATCGCTGGCTGGAAGTAAGTTCCGTCAGCAACTTTGAGAGCTTTCAGGCCAACAGGCTGAAGCTCCGCTATAAAACGGAAGGCAAAACACAGCTTTTACATACTCTAAACGGAAGTGCACTGGCCCTGCCAAGGATACTTGCGGCGATTCTGGAAAACAACCAACAGGAAAACAGTATAAAAATACCAGAAGTATTGATTCCTTATACAGGATTCAGCACTATCTGATCGGATACGGGGAAGCTGCCGGAACAACACTTCCGGCAGTTCCCTTAATTAATTTCCTCCAGCCAGGTTTTAAAATATACAAACTTCCCCTCAAAACGCTGATGTAGCTTCACTTCCAGCGACTCTTCATAGAGGTTCCGATAATTGCTGAGCTGATCAAGATTATCCACCATAAGCTGAACGCTATAAGTCGTTCCTCCCTGCGCATATTCATCATTCAAAAGCTTCAGAATTCTGTAGCTTTCAATATAGCCGGTCTTGTGAATAAGCGGAAGATAATCATCCTTCATAAAAGACAGCCACGCCTCTGCTGCACTATTTTCAACCTGGAAGGTAATATTGTATAGAATCATCGACTTAACTGTTTAATTATTGGGCCACCTATTCAACCCACAGAACCAATCCTTTGAGATATTCACCTTCCGGATGATAAATATTCACCGGATGATCTGCCGGCTGGTGCAGCTGATAAATAATTCTGATATTTCTGCCTGAATCAGCTGCTGCCGAAAAAATAATTTTCCGGAAAAGGTCTGTATCAATATTCTGTGAACAGGAGAAAGTAAACACGATTCCGCCTTTTCTGATTTTATTAAAAGCTCTGAGATTAATCTGCTTGTAGCCGCGTGACGCATTTTCCACTGCTTTGGCATTTTTTGCAAAAGCCGGCGGGTCAAGAATGATCAGATCATAATATTGATCAGGCATATCCCTGAGATAATCGAAACAGTCCTGTGCAATGCCCTTATGATTTGCACCGGGAAAGTTAAGATTTACATTCCTTGCTGCCATTTCTATTGCATCCGAAGAAATATCAAGAGAATGAACCTCTCTGGCATTACCGGCAATCGCGTATACTGAAAAGCCTCCGGTGTAGCTAAACGCATTCAGTACAGTCTTCTCCCTGGCCAACTGCTGAACAAGCAGTCTGTTTTCTCTCTGATCAAGGAAGAAGCCGGTTTTCTGTCCTTTGATAAAATCAACTTCAAACTCCAATCCATGCTCACAAATCACTATTGACTCTTCCTTATCTTCCGTCAACCACCCTGCCTTCATTTCCACCGCTTCAATATTCCGGGAACTGGATTTTGTCTTCGCATATACTTTAAAGTACCCGTTTAGCCGCAATGCCTCAATGATCAGCTCTTTTCGCTGTTCAGTTGCCTTTATAAGCAACTGCACGACGGCCACATCCTTGTATATATCCACAATAACTCCCGGCATAAAATCGCCTTCCGCATGAATCAGACGATATGCATTTGTTTTGCCTGAAATCACCATTTCCTGACGAAGCCATAAGGCTCTTCGAATCTTTTCTGCCCAGTATTCTGCAGTTTCGAAATCAATCGGCTCTTTACTCCAGTCAAACATTCTGCAACTTATCTGGCTTCTGTCGGAATAAAACCCATAGCCCAGCACCTCTCCTCCGGCAGATTTTACTTCAACAATGTCCCCTTCATTTGATTTCGGTGTATATTTCAGCGCTCCTGAAAAAATCCAGGGATGACGATTCAGAACTGACCGGTCCCGGCCAGATCGTAATTGCAAGGTTTCTATCATAGAAATGCAAAAATCAAAAAAGGAGATCTTCTATACAAAAAATAAGAACAGATATTTAAAGCGGCTTTCACATTCACTCAGGAAAGTTCTTTGAAAAAACAGGGAAGAGAGGTTTGTATGTTTGAAGGATAAACCTGATATTACTTCAAAAAAAACAATAAATTAAAATTCTGCACAGTTTTTGCCACTACGATGCCCGAAGCAGCGGAGGCAGAAAAATCCATGCGTATTTCAGTATAACCCATAAACTTTATTTAACCCAAACAACATGAGTATGAGAAACCGATTATCTCTTTTCTACCTTTTTTTATTTCTTTCCTCGTTTGGAAGTCTTGTAGCCCAAAACAGAATTGCGGATGCCTATGGGCAGCTCTCGGTCAGAGGAAATTACATCTTTAGTGAGAAAAATGACACTGTCCAGCTAAGAGGCATGTCACTTTTCTGGAGTCAGTGGATGCCGCAGTACTACAACAAGGATGTTTTGAAATGGCTTCGTGACGACTGGAAATGCACCATAGTCAGGGCGGCTATGGGTGTTGAGAAAGGTGGCTACCTGGAGCATCCCGATGAGGAAAAACAACGAGTCTTTGACGTTGTGGATGCCGCAATTGAGCTGGGCATGTATGTTATTATTGATTACCATAGCCATGAAGCCCATACAGAGCCGGATGCAGCTGTCGCTTTTTTTGATGAGATGGCAAAAAAATATGGCAACTATCCAAACGTGCTTTATGAAATCTACAATGAACCTCTAAAAGAGCCCACCTGGTCAGAGGATCTGAAACCTTATTCTGAGAACGTCATAAAAGCTATTCGCAAGCACGATCCGGACAATATTATTATCGTGGGAACCAGACAATGGTCTCAGCTTGTCGATGAAGCAGCCAGTGATCCGATCAAAGGAGACAATATCGCTTACACCCTTCATTATTATGCAGCGTCTCATGGGCGCTGGCTAAGGGAAGAAGCTGAAAAAGCTATGTCCAAAGGAGTATGCATATTTGTTTCCGAATATGGGACTTGCGATGCATCTGGCAATGGCCGTTTTGATCCTAAGAAGTCTAATGAGTGGTATGCCTGGATGGACAAGCACCATATCAGCTACTGCAACTGGTCAGTGGCTGACAAAGAAGAAACAGCTTCTATCCTGATACCAGGAGCAAGCGGTAAAGGTGGCTGGAAAGAGACTGACCTTACCGAGTCCGGTAAATTTGTAAAAGCGGATCTGGTAAAGAAAAATACTCCGATCCTTGAAAAGGCCAATAAAGCTGCTAAGAAGAAAAAATAATCATTGGAATTTTAGTTAACAATAGTACCCCCAGAGGAGCAATCTTCGGGGGTTCTTTATTTCCGGCAATCACTGCAAATTGACATATATCTCGTCAAAAGCAACTCCCGGTATACCTAGTTTCTTTACCAGCTCAAACTTTCGCTCATGGAGGAATTTTTTAATAAGAGAGTTCCCATAATTATTCTCTACAGAAATCACTTTTATATGTATGCGTTCAAAATCAATTGTTGTTAACGTCTCCAGCTCGCTTCCCTCAGTATCGATGGAACAATAGTCCACTTTTGAAACTCCATATTCCGGCAGAATATCACTCAGTCGTCTTGCCTTTACCGAATAACGATGCTCTCTGTGGTAGTTCTCCGGCTGCCCCAGGCCTTCTTTTACCTTCTCAAGATGCTGCGGATAGAAGTTTCGCTGAAGACCACTTAAAGGAGGAAGCCATTTGCCTGTATATTCCGTAAATTCTTCAACCTCCTCTCCGCTGTCGCTAATGCATACATGCTCCAGAATACATGAACGGTTTTGTTTCAGCAATTTAAACTGGCTGATTCTTGGTTCGATGCATAGACCGGACCAGTGACGATACTTTTCAAAAAAATATGTATTGCTCATGCCGATTCCATCGGCAGCTCCCACCTCAATGAAGAAACCATTTTCAGCTTTTTTAAAGATTTCTTCATCCAGAAACTTATCCTGACCATGTTCACTGTAGTATTGCATAGATATTATTTCGTTAAAGCGGAGTCAGGTGCGCCTTATTTAAATGAACAACCCCAGCCTCATAAGATAACCCGGTATTGTCAAAGCCGTTTTTTTTAATCCTATAGTAAGTTGGATTCGGGGCACCATTGCTCCCTTGCGTGTCAGTCCCCATACTTTGTATAACCCATGATCCATTGAAGCTAGTTGTTTCTGTAATATCAACAGTCACTGACGTAAGTGTCGTAAAAGTGCGACTTGTTCGTATTATTATTTCATCGACATTAACAGGATGCATAGTGATACTAACAATGTGCCATAAGTCAAATCCATAGGTATTTCCATCGTCTACCAGATTTACACTCAAGTTCCAGTTATATAGCTTAACAAAACTAAATAGTTGCGCGACTCTTCCGGTATTTACAAGATCATTTATTACCGGCGCATTTGTGCCTCCAAGAAAGAAATGCTTGGCTTTTAGAGGATTTGTATCAAAGCTGGTTATGTTGTTTATCCAGTTATCAAGAATCTCAGTCATGTTTGCCTGGCTGAGATTATTATTACGAATATTCATCCAGTCAGAGAAAATGGAGATGCCAATCGGGAATACCACATTCTGATTCATATCTCTTATATTCAACGTGCTTCCAACCGGCATAACAATATAATTGACCGGAAAAATTAATGCATGAGAAAGCTGACTCGGCCCAAGCTCCAACGCACTAAAAGTGGTTACATTTCCGGTTGTTGGAAATATAAATGCTTCCAGATTATTTGTTGTTCCGATAGAGACATAAGCATTTAAAGCATTATTTTCACTAAAATCTATCTCTAAAGGTCCTGTTGACGATGCGTTATTAGCACAACGCAAATCTCTTATTTTCTTTCCTTTTACAGTTCCGTACAGTTTGTTATTGTTGGCTTGAAATACCTCAATATCCGCAAAATCATCCGGCAGTTGTGTAAAGCTATTATTCGTTATAAGCAATGTTGTTAACCCGGCAGGAAAATCCGGCAAGCTGCCCGATAGCTGATTATTTTCCAGATAATAAGTCCGGGCACTTGGCGCAAAGCTAACTTCTCCATACAGCTGATTATTCCGGGCATTAAGAACTTCCAGATCAATTAAAGCGGAACAAAGTGACTCAAAAGTCTGATTTAGCTGATTATTGTTGCAGGTTAATCTCTTAATTATAATTGAATGCGGTGCGTCTATGCTTAAAAAAGTCAGATTCGCACTACTACAGTAAAAATCAAACATGTCTACCTGCTGCCCGGACCATTGCAATGAATTGATTCCGGACTGACCTTGCATGAAAAAGTTTCGGACATGTGACGAAGTCACCGAACTGATTCCGGATATATCATTATTGTCAATCAGCAGGTTTAGTAAGCTTTCCGGCAGCTGCGTATTCCCATCTGCATCAGACAAGACTCCGTCCAGGCTCCTCCTGTTAATGACTCCGCTTCCATTTGGATAAACATAGTCTTTCAGCGTTTCACTTTCTGCCCGCGTCACAGCTGTATAGGAAGCACGCTCCCACGCGCCAAACTTTCGTACAGACCCCGCTTCAAAGTTTGCATCTATGAAGTCCTCTTTCGTAAATAAAGAACGATAGGTCATGCCAGCTCTTTCTACCGGCCAACTTGCATGAAACTGACCTTGCGAGAAACTGGCCCTGTTAAACCGGACATAAAACGAGCAGACCCCGCTAAATGGCAGCCTTCGAATATCACATCCATACCCTTTACGATACATCAGGGCCACTTCTTTGTTCAGGGGCAGCCTGTTGCCCAGGCTAAACTCCTTCCAGATAGCCAGATCATAGATCGTAAATTCTCTATCAGAGGCATCCAGTTTCCCAATCGAAAGGTTTTCTATGTTTCTTAACTCAAGAGGAGGAGCGGTACCGGATTCAGTATAGCTACGCTGCTTTCCGTTCACGTATATATCCGGATAAAACGCACGAGAATCGCTTATCGAGCTATACCCTTTTTTTACCAGAACCACATGCCGGATATTGGCTATTTCTTCTGTCAGAGTCAGCTTATTGGAAGGGATAGACATATTCGCATTATCTCTCCGCTCAATCACCAGTCTGCGATTCTCAATATTTATTCTTAGTCCCCTGGTAAAATCAACGATCGAAGCAGCGGCTGATAAAATTGTCTGATCAATCGATATATCGACATTGGACAGCCAAAACGACACAGCTCCTGCCTGATAGTATAATGCAAAAAGATAGGCTAGGTTATTGGCGACAACCGGTATATAAGCGCCGTTGATTCCAACCTCATTCCAGACACCATCATAGTGCATCAGCCTTTGACCTTCATATAATACGATCGCATCCTCCCGCGTTCCGCTAAGCCTCAGACCATCGGTAAATATCCTGTCTCTGTAGTCCAGCATAATCTAGCTCAGCGGGTTAATAAACAATCTGAATCGGTTACTTCCGGTTGTAGCGACTGTTCCGACAACCTCAATATATACCTCATTTACAATACCGTCGACAAAGTCATATCCTGCATTTGTAACAGCCCAGCCGCTAATATCAATGTCAAACTCATCAATCAGGCGGCAGTCCACATCTGTATAGGCAATGGAAGGATGAAGAACCGCGGTCAGTGTTATTTCCGTGCTACTTACAAAAGTGGCTACCGTTCTGCGTATACCGGATATTTCGACCATTCTTCCCGCATGCGAGGAAGTAAAGATTGCATTATTGGCGGTTACTGTAGTGGAATTGGCACTCACCGATACTTTATCGGTACTTCCATTCGCCAATACGACATTTGCGGACGTGAGCTCCAGACGAACTTTTCTTCCCAGCCCGGCATTTGTCAGACTATCTATGGTGACTTTCTGACCTGTAATACTTCTGTGCTGATAATCGACGGCCATATCAACCACAGAACCCGTCTGCTCGCCGGCAGAAGAGTCTGACCTTCGCATATCCAGCCTGACCCATACATCGTTTTCGATGGCAAAATAGATATAATTACTGTCACTGCTGATCGCTCCTTTCGGCCCTTCCCGGTCGCAGGTTTGGAAATTATAGAAAATGATGGCCCATTTTGTGTCATCATCCAGCTGAATTCCATTCGAATCGGGAAGATCAGGAAGGATCGATCCGTTGGCGATCTTATAGCTGGATGCAATAGTTCCGTTTACAGCAGACACCACATACTCACTGATTGTATCTGTTGTTTGCAACTGTTTTAGTGGTTTTTTGATATCCAGTCTTAGCAGATTCGGATCATCTCCAAGGGATAATTCATTGGCCACATTGACACTTAATGCTTTCTTATAGGTGCTGTTGTCTGAAACATAGACCGAATGAGCGTCAATACCTCCTGAGAATTTCCACCTGCCCAATATTTCCGTTGTATTCTGAACAGCAGCCGACCACCAGTCGGTTGTCAAAAATCGCTTCAATTTTTCCATTATTCCACAATAATCGTGTTAATTCGCTTTATATCGTTATCTATTCGATCACAGGAAGCAAGGAGCCTCCGTTACACCAAACAGTATTACCTGACTGTGGCTGTCCGCCGGAAGCGGTTTCTTCGTCAGTATAGTTAAATAATACCATTGTTGAGCTTCCTTCCAGATCATTCATCGTCTTACCGGATTTCCTGTCAAATTTGTAATACGACAAAACATCGGATCTGAGCTGACGAGGCAACCTTCCCCGCAGCTTAAGGATCTGATCTGCTTCCTGATCCGTAATCAGCCGGTCAATACAAAAAAAGGACGAATAATAACTCGACCTCAACTGAATAACCGCCTGCGGGCCTGTATCAAAGCCGGAAAAGTCTCCACTACCGTTTTGAAAGGCAAAATATGCCTTGCTTCCGTTAAAATAGGTGTACCAGTTTGCGAAACCGATCCCGTCCTGACACAAAATCAGGCAATGCCAGTGGGTATTCCGCAAATTATTAAGGTTGGTCTGAAAAGACGGATGAATTCTATGCCTGGACGCTGCGATCTGGGCTCCCGCACCATTGATCCGGTCCAATGTAAATATACCACTGCAATTCAAATATACCCTGTCGCTATTGTAATAGCCCGTGGATGATATATTCATTATTATACTGTTTGAGTTAGCCAGCTCCTCAAGATTATTCGTATTAAACCAGATTACATAGGTTCTTTGCTTATCATGTCTGATGCCCATATCCGATGCATTATTTATCCGGATATACTTATTAGTCATCGATCGGGCTGCATTACCGATATGGTCTTGTTCTGGTATTCCACCCGGAATATAGGAGATATCTTTTACGACACGCACCTGATTATTTACCGTTGTACGAAACGCGTATAGCTCCTTTGTCAGATTATTCCACTCTCCATGCACATATTCATTGAGAGACCGGAACGGAGTCGCTGTACCTTTGTCGATCAACAGGCTTGTTCCGTTCCTTTTTGACACCCAGATTCTGTTTCTGAATACGGACAGGTTTAATGCGCCACTTGTCGAACCGCCGGAACCGCTATTGATACTTTTTATAAATGCCCCGTTTTCATAGACATTAACAATAAATTCTGAACTATCGGAGATCAGTTCATATAAGAAGCGGCCCACATAGACTATATCAACCACTCCGCTTCTCGGATAGTTAGAAAACGAACGGGTAAGGGTATTGAACAGCCGAAGGCTCTGAGTTGCATTTCTGTATCCTGTAAACAGAACATCTTCCTGATATTCTTTAATAGCAGCAAACTGAAGATTGAGGTTCTCGTCAGTTGCACCCACAATACTATCACTTACCGACAAATCAGAAACTTCAATAATATAGACGGTCTTGATGGCCGCTACATAGAGCTTGTTTTTGTAAAAACAGATTTTTGAAAGGCTCCCAGAACTATAGGTATATGCAGAAGTCCGTATCAGTGCATGCGTATCGAGGTTTCTTTCTTCGATGGAGAAAAAAGAGGTTTCGGCATCCCGTGTCAGATAATATGCCTTGTCGGCAGAGTAATCAAAACTAACATCCATGACGATATTGCCCGGACTTGTCTGTAAAATTTCCGCACCGGCAAAATCCGGCTGCGGGGACAGAAAAACAGCGGTAGCACTATCAACTGCAATGGTCTTTGTAGTATAAATCCCGCCTATGCTGCCGGTATAGCTCGTATGGAGCGCAAATACCGTATCGTTTTTGTTTACTACCGGATAGAAGATGTGGGGCTTAATATCGTATATACGCAACTCCCTGGTATTGGCATTGATAATGACAGCTATATTTCCATCATTTCTGTAGAATAACACATAATGACCAAATACTATGGATGACGCGGCATTTGCACTAACAGCAATATCGTATTGCCTGATAAGTACCATGGTGTCAGCATCACGTACCCTCAGATGGTGATTGTTGCTGGTGCCACGCTCGATGGAAAAAATCATGTTGTTCACAACCCTCAGATACATCATCTGCGTTTGAGGAGCCGGAAGTATCTCTACACTATAATCTGCCGTACTAATTTTTAAGTTTCGCTGACTCGTCCAGCTGTTGCCGGAAGTATACAAGTACCCGTCAGAACAGGATATCGATTTTATATCGACAACAGATCCGGAGACGGAATAAGAAGAAAAATCGAGTGTTGAATATGCTGACAAATCATCAAGCTCCCTGACTTCTATAAGCGAATTATCGGGACTGGAGATTCCCGATACCGTGATAAACAGCTTTTCCGAAATTTCACAGATCTCCAGCTGCACACTTCCCGAAAAGTTATGTGTTTCATAACTCGCCAGCAAGGAGTAGTCATCCGCGTCATACAATAGCAGCAAAGGAGAAGCATGTCTGGTATATACAATAAACCGGTTATACAGCCTGTCATATACAAATGCCTGGCTGTTGGCCTGTATTACTCTGTCCTGTAGCTCAAAATAGGGAGATCCTGAATAATGCATACTGGTCTTTATATGTTCAGGTCCTGAAATTTTTGTCTGATCAGCGTAGCCCAACGGGTATGGCCAGCCAGATTCAGATAGCCGCCACCGGGTGTATAGTATTTTTCCGCTCTGGTCAGGACTCCATCTTCACTCAGCTCATTATTGCCTGAGCCATCTGAATTAAATGCCTGTAGTTCCGTATCTTCATCCAGCAGCACAATTCCATCGGGAGCATGTGTCCAGGTCCCTTTAAGCAGATTGTTAAGCGTTACTACCTTAGAGTTATAATTTGTCGGATTAAGGCCTTCTGTTCCCGCATCGGAGGAAATGTATAGCGGATAGGTAGAAACAATGATATAATCATAGCCCACCGCCCTCGCTTCTCTTACATAGTTATTGAGATTTGTAAAAACATTGCCGGCAGATGTCGAACCTGAAAGATCGTTGAGTCCGGCAAACAGAAATATTACATTCTTTTCCTGGCCCTTATTGTAGGTTATAAGAGCATCATTATTATTTACCAGACGGCTGTATATAGTCGAAAGCGGACGACCATTGACGCCCAGATTTGCAAAAGCATACTCTGCATTATAATCAGTCGCTACCTGCTGGGCGATATTCTGCTGAATAGTATTATTACCCGGTCCCCAGCCCAATACATATCCGTCGCCTACGAAAAACACATGGTTTTTACTGTAGTCATTTGCTGGGCGTCCAGCCAGACGCTCCGCTTTCTTTACAAGGGTGGCCAGCCTCTCTACCTGAAATTCCGTCAGAAATTCTGAGACAAAATAAAAAGATATATGCCCCATAGCCGGAGCCAGCTGGATCATGTTCGAATTGAAGGATACCTGTGGCGCAGTATTGGTCCCAAACAGCTTCCCATCTATATAATAGCGGGATACATTGGCAGCAGCTGTTCCGACGTGCAAAAACGAGGTGTCCTGCCGGGCATTAAAAATAGTGGAAACAGATCGTGCACTGTTATTGCTAAGATTGACAGAAGGAGCTCCGTTATTATCTGACGGAAACCAGAAAGACAAATGATTTACCGCCTGGGAGCCAAATATCGTCCGTGAGTTGTTCCGCACATCGTCTCTGAGATAGAAGCCCATCGCCACATTGGTTGACTGCACCTGATTGCAGGGGATACCGGTACTGTAGCTGGTTGTTGCGGAAGCATTTCCTATTCCATTGACAGAAAAGTTACTATCCTGTCCATCTGCAAAAGAGGCGTTGTTTTTATATTTCAGCTTTTGCCTTCTTCCTCCCGGACCGGATCCGACGCAGAAGTACAATTCATCCAGCCGATACCAGATATTATCTGATTTCAGCTCATCAATCAGAACCTTTAATGCATTGATTTCATCCTCCGACAAGGTCGATTCAGCCGCCGCATGTCTGGATATAAAATCCTGGTATACGGGATCATCTGATACTGTCTGAGCCGATGTGTATTTTACCTCAATTCTGTCTCCTGGGATGAGATTATCAAACGTAAAAGCAAGCTTATTCTGGTCAGGAAGATATATATATTGCCCTTCATACACATATACATGATCAATCATTATCAGATCAAAGCTGGCTGCTTCATATCCTATATCAACGCATGGATAATCCACACCGTCAATAGTAACTATTTCGCCATTGTACCAGACACTGACAACGTATTTATGCAGAATCTCCAGACCGGTTACCTCGGAAGGAGCAATCGGATCATCCTTATGTCTGAAGCTGTCAAATGTATCATTGAAATTGGATTCCGTCGGCTGATCCCCGGTCTTAAACCAGTTCTTAATTGTAGCTAAAGAAACTTTTGTCATTCGATAAAATCAAAAATTTAATAGGTTCAGTGAAAAAATAACCACCGAAAAATTCACACTTAAACTATTCATTAAATACTCATCAATCAGGGATAAGTCCACACCGGCAACCATTTGAAAAAAAACCTGTTGATTTAAGTCGGTTTTTAAATATTAAAAATTAGTAACAATAAAGCAACTATTAGCAATCTTAATTTCCACCGGCAAACACAATCTGCTACAAGACAGGAAATATAAAAAACAAAACAACATCAGAAATCTTCGCAATCCTGTAAAAAAATACTTCTCTGGCAGATTTATCCAAACAGCTTTTTATTTATAAATATTTCAGCGACACCATATCTGCCAGATTATTACAATATTCTTTTTCACAACGAATCATGTGACGGGGCAGATGGAAATTCCGCTGCCATATCGTACCCAGAATTCCTCCCTGCAGACACCAGCCTCTGCTGACCAGTCCCTCATTATTGATTGCCAGATGGTCCAGACCGATATTGCACTGACAGCCATACCAGCGATTCCGGCTGAGCGCGTGAATTTCTGCGGAGGTTATCAGCTCCGCAGAACCATCATCATACAACAGATTCATTCTGCCTTTATAGTCATCATGAATGCTTTCCGTAAAGTATTGCCGGTACTGCTCTGCCATTATATTCCGTTCATTTTCCGTATATGTCCGGACAGCACTGTGCACATCTGCCAGATCTCCCATGACCGGCTGAAGGGAAACTCTGATTCCCGTAGCTTCATAGACTTCAATGGCAATATCCAGCAGCTCTTTAAAAAAATCCGGCTCCATCAAAAAATGAGCGACCACATTTTTCCCTGCTTTTAAAAGATCAGCCACTTTAATAAAATGGTCTTTTGAGGTATGCTCATAATGATACGAAAGCAGCACTCTGTCATAATAAGGCAATGATTTTTCCCACCAGCTGAGCGATCTTGACCCATTGGACAAAAAGTTAATCCGGATAGGCCGGTCCTGGCTTTTCAGATACTGGCAGCATCTTAAAAAATCAGGCCACATCGTTGTTTCCCCGCCTGTAAAAGAAAACATAATACTTTTCTCCTCAGGTATCTGGGGCAACAGCACATCACAAAACCGGACAAAGTCATCAAAGCCCAGCCACCGGAAATTTCCGGCATGCAATACCGGCGGACAATAGGAGCATTTATAATTGCAGGTATTTCCGACTGACCAGTCAATGAAAAAAATATTTCTGAAAAAATCTGTCTCCGCTTCTACCTTAATTAATTTCCTGTTCATGAAAGCTAAAAATAGTATAGACAATTAGTATATCTGCGCTGATCGCTGACAACTATGGAACAACCCAATATATACATTATTCAGCAATAATGTCAAACTCTGTATTTGCCACATTCCGCTGTTTTTATGTAATACAACAAGTTACTTTACTATCTTTGAGCCACACTCCATAGCGTATAAAAACAGTTATGAAAAAAGTACGGATACTCATCCTTGTCGCATTCGTGGTAAAGACACTTATTATTCTGTTTCTGGACCAGAGACTGGAGCTGAATCCGGATGAAAAACGAAATTATCAGATAGCGCTCAATCATCAGCAAGGCAAAGGCTATACCATTTCTGACCCGGAAACCGGCTTGTATAAACCCACGGCTTATCATGCCTCTTTTCCCGTATTTGTGTATGAGCTGATGATTAAAAATTCAATCTCTGTTGCAGCCTGGATGCTGCTTGTATCCCTGTGTTCTCTTGGCTTATTTAGCCTGTCCATTTGGTATTTTTACAAGCTGGCCTTGTTTTTTCTTGATAATCGATACGCGTTCTGGGCTTCCGTTACCTACAGTTTTTACCCGTCTGTGCTGGTATATATCGGTGGTCTGATCTCTCTTTATGAAAACGCGGTTCTGTCTATTGTTGTCATTACCGTATACCAGACACTTCGCTCAGTAAAGTACGGTCTGAAAACCCGAGATTACATAGCACTGCCACTGCTGGTGACTATCAGCTGTCTGTTCAGGCCAAGCGTTATACCGGTTTATATCCTCCTGTTATCCGTTTATTCCGGGATATGTCTGTACATGAAAAAGCCTGCGCTCCTGTGGCCTGTGTTTGCCACTCTGATACTTGTCGTAATTATGCATGTACCCGTCATTGTCAAAAACAGGCATTTATTCAATGCCAGCATAATAAGCACACAGTCCGGATATGAACTACTACAGGGACATAATCCAACAGCCAGAGGCAGCTGGCGGGGAGACTGGCAGGATTCAACAAGCGTCTTGTATCAGTATGCGCATACCATGATTCCGGATATTGACATGCTGAATGAATATGAGGAAGGGCTGGCCCGAAAAGCCATTGCCTTGCGCTGGATTGCGGAAAATCCGGTGGACGAGCTGATTCTGACTGTCAGAAAACTGGCCATCTACTTTTTGCCTTATAATTATGAAGTACTGAAAACAGCCCAAGTATTCAATCCTGTCAACTTTATCGTGCATCTTTTATTTGCCGTAGCTTTGCTGCTCAGGATATACAGGCGGGATCTTACGATCAGGGATCTTATCATTCTTAGCCCTGTAGCCGCTTCGATCATATTTTCTCTTGTATACTTTGTTGGCTATCGGTGGAGATATTATGCCGAGCCTTTTATGATCATATATGCATGGACAGGTGTATGTCTGCTTATCTCAAAAATCAGACGAACCACGTAAAATATGACTTTTTCATCCGTTTCCCTTTTTAATTAAGTTGGCAATTTTTCCCTATTTATAATCGCTACTATTTATAGGGAAGATTACGAATGTATACCATGTATTCTCGGCACATTCGATTGACCGGAAGGGTTCCCGGAAGATTCTTCTGTTGCAGGGGAGTTACCCGTCGGAGTCGTAGTTTCGCCAGGAGTCTCTGCACCATCGATATCAATATTGTTTATCGGCTTATTCCCCGCATACTGATATGGCGTATAGAAAAGATAATCCGGTGCCAGCGGATCCACACTAACAAACCGGCACATCCAGGGGGCGTAGTAACGCATACCATAGTTGTACAAGCCGCTCTCCTCGTCTTTCTCCTTGCCGTTGTACCGGTAGCGCTTGCGGCCATAGCTCCCAAAGCTCGTCTCCCCAAAGGGCGTATACTCCTCTTTGTTGATCAGGGTGCCGTTTGCATCCAGCAGCATGCAGGATGAATTGAGGTGGTCTTCCAGATTGTACTTTACCGCAGGAGTATTGTCGCCCAGCTCTGCCCCGGTTCGCAGCGTAGCGATACGGCTCGCCCCGTCCAGGATATGGTGCAGGCTCTGCTCACCTTCCTCGCCGCCTACAGACCAGGTCCCGATCCGAAGATAGGGTATCGAGTCGGTAAAGGTCGAAGCCTTGCTGTGCTCATAGAGGCCGTCTATATAGCTCGTGCTCTTATAGCCGCCACCCTGCTTGCGCACCAGCTTTTTGACCCGGTTGCCGCCGCTGTCGTACAGGTAATGCGCGAATACCGAAGGCTCAGAGATGCCTGCCTGGATACGGAACGCACGCAGCTTCCCCGCATAGTTGTATTCCAGATACCGGCTGTTGCCCGCATCGTCGCTCAGCA
>JAEWYS010000003.1 GCA_023458555.1 Bacteroidota bacterium
ACGCATAACTGTTGTAGTAAATCTCAGTATTTCAATGAATGAAAGCAAATCACAACATTGTCTTATAACTGGCCAGACGCAAAACTGTTGTAGTAAATCTCAGTATTTCAATGAATGAAAGCAAATCACAACGAAAGGATAGAAATTATAAGTCAGCAAAGAGTTGTAGTAAATCTCAGTATTTCAATGAACTAAGTCGGGTTCCAATATAGAAGGGAACTATCGTGTTTGCAGTGATGTAGTTGGAGTAAAATTATGCTATAGCTTGGCAGAATAAAAACAGAGCGGAACAAATTTCTCCACTGGTATAATTCAATATGAGGATCAGTTTGTAACAGTCTGGGTTGGTGTCTTTTGCTGGTTTTATAGAAGGGTTTTTCTACACCGTTTGCAATATATGAAATCTCTCTGCAAGGCTCTGTTGTATAATTATCTGATAGCCGGTATTTGATAATGCGCCAATATATTTGTAAATCAGACCGCGTAAGCCCACCTCTCTAATACTAAACTTAATAAATACATAAACACGAACAACGAATGAGTAAGAAAAACAGAAAAGTAGATTCGAAAGAAGTTGGGCTTGAAATAGGGCTTATTTTATTTAAGTATTTTCTCCAAACCGAATACCTGCATTATGGATACTTCAACAATGGCCTTGCTACCGAAATACAAAATCTTGCTCAGGCTCAGATCAATTATGCTGAGTTTTTAAAATCGAATATTCCTTCAGAAGTAAAAAGCATTCTGGATGTAGGATGCGGCTCGGGGCGTTTTGCATTGGAGCTTACCCGATCCGGTTATCAGGTAGACTGCGTATCGCCGGGTACTATTCTTACCGAGCATGCCCGCAAATTGGCGGGTGATCGTTGCCACATTTTCAATTCTAAATTTGAGGATGTCGTAACAGATAAAAAGTATGACATGATCATGTTTAGCGAAAGTTTCCAATACATTAATATGGATGCCTCGTTTACCAATGCATTAAAGTTTCTGAACCCGGGTGGACATATTATGATATGCGATTTTTTCAAATCTGATCCGGAAAATAAAAGTATGCTTGGTGGTGGTCATCACTATCATGAATATCTCGAAGTTATCAAAAAGTATCCCTTAACAGAGGTTATCTCAAAAGATATAACTACAGAGACAGCTCCTACTATTGACCTGGTAAACAGCTTGTCGCAGGAGGTAATACATCCGGTATACAAGCTATTGTTTCTGTTACTGGAAGATCGTTTTCCATGGGCGGCCAAGTTTATCCGCTGGAAATACAGGAAAAAGCTGGATAAAATAGAAAAGAAGCACTTTGAAGGAAAACGCAATGGCGCCAACTTTATAAAGTACAAGAAATATATGTTTTATCTGTACAAGGCGGCCAATTAAACAGTGCTTTAAAGATGGGTATGCAAACTTTTGCGCCTCTCCCGTAACAGAAAACAAAAAAGGCTTAGTATGATCTGTACATACTAAGCCTTTTTGTTTATGGGAGTAGATATTTTACAATTTCGAATATGGTATTTTCTTGCTTGCGTTTTTCATTAGGGCATTTACCAGCTTGGTATGAGTACTACCCAGGCTGCCTTTATACATTTTGTCATAGTTCCAGATCAGCTTTTTGCTGCTACGGTCATGAATACTTAGGGTCGCTTTTACCTCATTGGTTGTAGAAGGCCCGTAACTGTTAGTTAACATGTTCATAGCGACAGCAGCGCCAGTGGATATCGGTTTTTTTAATACAAAATTCGAGGTTACTACAGCGTCTACGCCCAGTATTTCGGCCATTTCTGCTGGGGATAGCGGGGTCTCAGGATAACCCGCTTTTTGAAGTTTCGCATTGGTTGTCTCTACATCGAGAATCTCCAGATTGATCTTACCCTGCATCTTTCTTTTCATAAGCCAGGAGTACATTTCCTGCTGGATATTGATAGACTCTGTTCGCTGTTGTTCCTTAAGAGCATCCAAGTCCATCTTCTTTTTTGCAGGAATAGAGACGCTGGGGGGAGCAAGGGCAATAATATTGTGCTTGAGGGCTAAGTTGTCCGCGTCAGAACTGTAAAATATTTTTTGGGCGAAGGAACCCGAAGTTATGAAGATCAGGCAAATTAGAGAGGTTACTTTAAAAAGATTCATGTTGTGTTTAGATTATTAATTTAGTTTGTTGTCTGTTTTCTTCTGTACTATACATATGTCCGGATGAATATGCCTTCTGTAATCTCCGGGTGCAATAGGCTTGAGAAGAGAGGTATCGGCTGTATAGAGATAGGCCCAGGCAGTACAGGTATCCCCATCGATATGTACATTTATAAGTTGCCGTTCATATTCATCACCTTCATACTCGTCCAGGGCGTGCAATATCGTATCAGGGTTGTCAAAGTGATATAGTTCTCCCCATACAGTGGAAGTATGCCCGGTGCATACAGCACAGGGATAGGTGCCGACATCGTAAAGCAGTCCCTGCATGGAAGCTCTGCCCAGCAGGCGTCCTTGTTTGGTTACCATTCGTGCAAACGGATTGTCAAAGCCTTTTTGCAAAGTTCCGTATACAAACAATAGCTGACTATATTGCATCATCAGTGTGCTTCGAGCCAATTGCTGCCTATGCCAATACCGACTTCCATAGGCACCTCCATAGGTATGGCGTTTTTCATCAGCTCTCCTACCTTGTTTTGAACCATTTCGATTTCTGCCACTGGCACATCAAAGACAAGTTCGTCATGTACCTGTAGAATCATCCGGGACTGCAGCTTCTCATTTTTGAGCCACTGGTCGATATTGATCATGGCTACTTTGATCATATCAGCGGCACTGCCCTGTATGGGAGCATTGATTGCGTTGCGTTCGGCAAATCCCCGCATGGTTATGTTGCGGGAATTGATATCACGCAGATAGCGCCGGCGACCAAGGATGGTTTCGACATATTCGCGTTCCCGTGCCATATTGATGACCTCATCCATATAGGTTTTGATAGCGGGAAATTCCCTGAAATAAGCGTCAATGATGTCTGCCGCTTCGCGCCGGGGTATATCCAGCCGCTGACTTAGTCCGAAAGCGGAAATACCATAGATAATTCCGAAATTGACCATCTTGGCTTTGGAGCGCATTTCGGGAGTCACCTCTGTCAGTGCTACGTTATACACGCGGCTGGCGGTGGTACTATGGATATCACGGCCATTGCGAAACGCCTCGGTCATATTCTGTTCTTTGCTGAAAGCAGCCATGATACGGAGCTCGATCTGACTATAATCGGCGGAGAGTATCCGGTGATTATTGTCGCGGGCAACAAAAGCCTTGCGGATTTCCCGTCCTCTGGCAGTCTTGACTGGTATATTTTGCAGGTTTGGGTTGGTAGAGCTCAGACGTCCTGTGGCTGCTACTGCCTGATTGTAGCTGGTATGTACACGGCCATCCTTGGGGCTTATCAAGGCTGGCAGAGTATCGACATATGTGTTTTTCAGCTTTTGCAGCTCACGGAAATCAAGGATATCTCTGACTATATTATGTGCATTGGCGAGCCTTATCAATACTTCTTCTCCGGTAGCATACTGGCCGGTTTTGGTTTTCTTTGCCTTGTTGTCCAGCTTTAGCTTCTCAAAAAGGATCTCGCCCAGTTGCCGTGGAGAGGCAATGTTGAACTCCTGGCCGGCTTTTTCGAAGATCGCTTTCTCAACTTCAGCAATATCATTGCGCAGTAGCTCACTGTATTCATACAAGCTGTTGGTATCTACATTGACCCCGCTGTATTCCATGTTAGCCAGTACACCGATCAGAGGTACTTCTACCTTGGCAAAAAGGCTGATTACCTGAGACTCCTTCAGTTTCTGCTCAAAAATCTTTTTCAGGCGGAAAGTGATATCCGCATCCTCCGCAGCATATTCGGCCACTTGCTCCACAGGAACATCTTTCATATTCTTTTGTCTGCTGCCTTTCTTACCGATAAGCTCTTCAATCGATATGCAGGAGTAGTTGAGATAGATTTCTGCCAGTGCATCCATATTGTGCCGCATATCCGGCTCAATCAGATAGTGCGCAAGCATGGTATCAAACAATGGTCCCTGTACAGTGATGTTATAGTTTTTGAGAACCAGCAGGTCGTACTTGATATTCTGGCCGATTTTCAAAATTTCAGGATGTTCGAGCACAGGTCTGAATTCATTGATGACAGACTGACCTGCTGCCCGGTCGTGAGTGGGTACAGGAACATAGTATCCTTCACCGGGTCGCCATGAAAAAGCTATACCAACCAGTTCCGCCTCGAAAGCGTCAATAGAAGTGGTTTCGGTATCAAAACAGAATTCTTTCTGTAAAAGAAGTGATTCAATCAGCAGGCGTCTTTTGGCTTCGGTATCCATGATATAGTAGTCATGCACTACAGTAGCAATTGAATCCAATAGTTTTCGCGGGGCTTCTTCAGGTTCCTCTTTCTCTTCAATGGAAACCGGCTCCGCCGGACTGGCAGAACTGAACAGGTCCATCTGGCCTCCCGGAGCCGCACGCGGAGTGGGGCTTTCTTCACCGAAAAGACGTTTTTTTAGCGTACGAAGCTCCAGTTCGTCACACAATTGAGAGAGAGACTCTTTGTCTGGCCCTTTGTATCTCAGCTCTTCCTCGTTCAGACTTACAGGTACATTGAGGTGAATGGTGGCAAGTTCTTTGGAAAGTATACCCTGGGCCCCAAAGTTGATGACATTTTCTTTTTGCTTCCCCTTAAGCTTGTCGGCATTGGCGATAAGATTTTCGACAGTATCAAACTCAGCGATGAGTTTCTGGGCTGTTTTTTCGCCTATACCCGGAATACCCGGAATATTGTCAACCGCATCTCCCATAAGACCGAGAATATCACGAACCTGGTCAACACGCTTTATCTGGAATTTGTCAAGTACCCGGGCAGTATCGTAGATTTCATGACCATTGCCCATATAAGCCGGACGATACAGGAATACACGGTCGCTGACAAGCTGACTGTAGTCTTTGTCCATTGTCATCATATATACCTCAAAACCTTCGTTGCCGGCCTTCGTTGCCAGAGTTCCTATGACATCATCAGCTTCATAGCCATCGAGCATAAGCACTGGTATGCGAAAACACTGAAGCAGGCGGATCACATAGGGGATTGCTACACGTATATCCTCAGGCTGTTCCTGGCGGTTGGCTTTGTAGGCTTCGAATGTTTCATGACGGAAGGTCGGTGAAGCCGTATCAAAAGCAACCCCGATATGAGTCGGAGCTTCTTTGGTGATTACTTCCATAAGCGAGTTGACAAAGCCAAAGACAGCGCTGGTATTGATCCCTGTGGAAGTAATCCGCGGATTCTTGGAAAAGGCGAAATGCGCGCGGTAGATCAGCGCCATTGCATCAAGCAGGAATAGTTTTTTTGAACTCATGAATTAAATGGAGTAGGCCGGCTTGCCGGCAGATATTTTATAAAAATGCCCTTAACAGACGTATATTGATCTGAGAAATGTCTCCGACAAAGTTTTTGTTGATTCGCCGTACCGGTACCGGAGTGATCTCAAGACGAATCTGATACATGTTATATCCTTTGAATATGACGGAAGTTTCGGCCATAATAACGGGCAGAAACATGACCCCTGTATAAGCTACCGGGGCAACATCGGCATTGAGATAGGTGGAGAAAAAAGAAAACTGCCCACCGATACCAAAACCTGTTCCCAATACGGCATCGGTTTTATCAGATGAACCCGCTCCAAGTTTGATGGTAGCCAGTACCGGAACATCGAGTGCCACCGTAGAGTAAAACAAAGACAGGCCGGCGGTAGGGTTCAATCCGAGCACTACTTCATCTTTCAGATATTTGAGCGGGATATTGCCCGATACAATTACATTGAAGGTAAGATTAACCGGAGTAGTAACAGGAACAAATTGCTTGTGATCCTTATTGTAGATTTTTCCGCTAAATTTGGTAAACGAGGCCCCTGTCCCAAATTCCAGATTCTGGGCAAACACCGGTGCACTACCGCACAGGAATAAAAAAAGGTATAACAGTCTTTTCATTAAAATCTCCGGAAAATTAAAGTAATTATATAACTTAAAAAATCAAAATTAATTTTACTTATGCCAATCATAAAAGAAGTAAGGGGTTTTGTACCCAGATTTGGGCAGAATATTTTTCTTGCCGATAATTCGGTGGTCATCGGAGAGGTAGAAATGGGTGATGATTGTTCCGTATGGTTCAATGCTGTGGTGAGGGGAGATGTCAACAGCATTCGAATCGGGAACAAGGTCAATATTCAGGATAATGCTGTACTGCACTGTACATATCAAAAGGCAGGACTTACGATTGGCAATAATGTCTCGATCGGGCATGCCGCTATTGTGCATGGCTGTACTCTGGAAGACAATGTACTGGTTGGCATGGGGGCAATTGTGATGGACAATGCCTATATAGAGAAGAACTCAATTATCGCGGCTGGTGCGATTGTTCTTGAAAATACCAGAGTAGAATCCGGATCCATCTATGCGGGTATCCCTGCCAGGAAGGTGAAGGAGTTGAGCCAGGAACAATTTGAAAATACAGTCAGTCGTATTGCAAATAATTATGTAATGTATGCAGGCTGGTTGAAAGATCTCTGAAAAGTTTGTCTGTCCGGTGATTTACAGGGATACTCCCACACGGGTACGTATATGGAGACCTTCCATGGCTATTTTGTAAATCAGAGACGCAACATCATTGACACTTACGGGTTTTGGATCAGGCGGGAGGCTGTTTTCGGAAATCCGGTATATGCCTGTTTCGGGTCCGGCAGGCATCAGGAAGGGACAGACCAGCGTCCAGTCCAGTGTTGAGTTATTCAAAGCTTTATAAGCCCTGAAGTTGTCCTGGAAAAGATACTGCAGAGAAGGATCGAGATCGACATCCCCGTTGTATTCCCCGCTTGGATGATTGAGTATGCCGGCTCCTGCCATTCCTACAAATCGTTTTATACCAGACTCTGTCATGGCATCAATAATATTTTTGGTTCCTTCCGAAATCATCCGGAAAGGCCTTGAAATATCGTCCGCGCCAATGGTGCTGATAACAAGATCTGCTCCCTTTATCGCCTTTTTGACAATATCTCCGGAAAGAACATTTCCTTCATAAATAGTTAATAGCTCCGGGTCAAAGCATACACGGGAAAGCTGCCTGCTCATAATGCTTACAGCATGATGCTCATGTAACGCTTTCCGGACTATCTGACTACCGGTTCTACCTGTCGCTCCAAAAATGGTAATCTTCATCTGTTCAAAATTAGGTTAGTTCTTTATTGATGTTTTGTGCAGTCTGCGTGCGCTGATCGCAAATAGTATACCAATGACAAGCGTCATGTAGCTACACAAAAGAAACGTATTATTAATACCTGTTTTGGCCGTTAATGGTTGCGAAATTATCGGAGAACAAAACTGACCCAGAAATACTGCTGTTGTAAGCGTGCCAACAATACGACCGCGCATATGCAGAGGAGTAATAGCCATGATCCAGCTGCTTCCATTGGGCATCATCATGCCCATGCCCAATCCGTTAACTAATAAGCCCGCTACTGTAGTAATATAGCTGTCGGCGATGCCAATCAGCCAGAAGCCACATGCCATCAGACAGAAAGTGAAGGCATAAATTGTCGGAAATAAAAAACGGTGTTTGATTTTCTGATAAAAGCTGGACACAATTGCTCCAATCAGGGTTGATGATGCAATAGCGATGCCGACCTTCGTATTGCTGACTGCTTCAAACTCCTTTAGCAAAAAAGGTATCTGGACCGGAACCATGTAAAAAAACATCATTCCGGCAAAACCTGTGATATGAATAAGAATGGCGCTAAACACGGACAGGTGCCGGGGAGCACCGGAATCCGGCTGGTGGCCGGGAGCTGGGTTTCTTGAGGGCTCATCGATAAATAATATGGCCGGTATGACCAGTGCCAGAGCAATGAGATAAAGGCTAAAAGGCCCGCGCCAGGAATAATCAGCCAGCAGACCGCCCAGTATAATGAATACTACACCGCCGAGCGCCATGGAAGAACTTTGCATTCCAATAATTCTGTTGCGCTGCTCTCCGGCAAAATAATCACCGATCAGAGTAGTACAGGAAGTCATTACGGCAGCTACGGCCAGCCCGAGCAGGGCTCTGCTGGCAAGAAGATAAGAAAGTGAGTCCAGATACAGACCTGCTGACCCGGTGATACCATACAGAATCAGTCCGGCAATTATAAAGTTTTTCCGGCCGGCACGGTCAATAAAATAGCCTGCAAACGGTGCTGTCAGCGCAATAGTAAGTCCGGGTATAGTCAGTATGAGCCGGCTTAGAACATCAGCATACGGAGCATTGGCAAAAACCTCGCTGATCTGCGGCAGCGATGGAGCTATCGTTGCGCTGGACATGATAGTGAGACTACTGGATGCCAGGAGGGTAACAATAGTCCATGTTTTAATGGTGGTACTCATGTTTTATTATGAAATAAATAGACCGAAGGCGACTTCTCAGCCACTAGTTTGCAGGAGATAGATTGTTCTTGATATGCTGTAAAATACGCAGCAGATTCGCAATGTCATCTTCATGAAGACCCTGTCTGGCCTCCTCAAGGGTTTGGTTGGCAACCGGGACGAGAATACTGCGCAGGTTCCGGCCATGCTCTGTCAGGACAATTCGCTTGTTGCGCAGGTCCTGAGAGTCTCTGACCCGTTGAATAATACCGTGCTTTTCCATTGTATCGGCCAAGCGGGTCATTGTAGTTTTATCCCGTTCACAGATTCTGGCGAGCTCCTGTTGAGACACATTATCCTTTTTCCATAATTGAGTTAATATGGTCCATTGTTCAAACGTTACGTTCGTCCCTGCCAGCTGAAGGTTTCTGTTGAGTCGGGCAGCTAAAAGCCTGCCTGTTGAACCAATCATATAACCGATTGATTTTTCCTGAATATAATCAAATTGTCTGCTCATTGGTTGTATATGCAACTAATGTAAAGTTACACTATAATTTTTTAAAGCTTTACACGGAGTAAAGAATGATTGCCGAATTCTTTGTTTTTTGTTTGCTGCATAATAAATTCAGACTGGAAATGGTTATTCCACAAACGCGTTTCTGCTTATGAACACTTCTCTGAAAAAGTGTCCTTCCTGCGGTGAATGGACAAACTGGCAACGAGATATACATGCCTCTTGTCCTATATGCGATAATCCGCTTTCTCCGCGTGAGCTGAATGAGTTTGAACAGAGCAAAGACAAAAAGAAGGATTCCCATTCCATGGAGATCAGACTGATTCCTATTTCTCCGAATGACTCCGCGCTTCTTGTGTTTTTGAAAAGAATCGTTCAGGGAGCGCAGCTGCTTTTCTTTGGAATCGCTTCATTTGTAGTATGGCTCGCCACGATTATCGCTGGTTAGGAGAGCCATGGCATAGCCCTTTATTGTATATCTGCCTCCTGGTCTTCGCTTTTGTGAAGATTACTGCCTGGCTGGGCATACATGTATTTTTTGTACATTCCCATCTCAACGATCTGATTTGCATTCCTGTTTTTGTTGCTACCGCTATTAGCCTCGAAAGGCTTATCGGTGGTGATCGTGAGCTTTGTTACGGCAAAGCCAGGATTGTCTTTTTTGTAGTATTTGTCGGGATGGTATATGAATTTTTTCTTCCAGCTCGTTCTGTTCGGTATACAGCAGATTATTATGATTTGCTCTGCTATTTTATAGGGGGAATTATGACATGGTTTTTTTCTCCCTGCATCAGAAAAAACAAATGACCGGTTAATTCCTTATAATTGGGGAATCAAAAATCTGTATATGGATAGGTCAGAAAAAGAAAAGATGATTGCCGGAGAGTTGTACCGGGCATTCGATAAAGAACTGGTTGATGACAGGGAACAGGCCCGACAGTTAATTAATGCGATAAATAGCTCTGCTGCACTGGATATGGATCGCCTTACACCGCTGTACAGCAAGCTTTTTGCCTCACATGGCAAAGCATTGGTCATTCAGCCGCCTTTTTACTGTGATTATGGATATAACATCCAGTTGGGCGATGATGTCTATTTCAACTTCAATTGTGTGATACTGGATGTCTGCAAGGTTAGTATCGGAGATCGCTGTCTGTTTGGTCCGGCTATACAGATTTACACAGCCTTGCATCCGATGGATCATGTGCTTCGGGGGCAAGGCCTGGAAAACGGGGCTCCTGTCACAATAGGCTCCGATGTATGGATTGGAGGAGGTGCAGTCATCTGTCCTGGAGTTTCTATCGGAGATCGGACAGTAATCGGAGCAGGAAGTGTTGTCACAAGAAGCATCCCTTCGGATGTTTTTGCGGCAGGCAATCCGTGTCGGGTGATTCGAAAATTGAACCAGGAAGATTAAGAATTCCGGACTGGCACTTTGCCAGCCAATATACACAGCCTCTGTCATCCTGACAGATATAAGACAAATGGAATGATCCTTGAGAGGTACGGGGCATATAAATTCGTACAATCAAAAAATTAGATAAAAATGGTTACGGAAGAAAAAGGAACGATTTCGATTCATACCGAAAACATTTTCCCGATTATCAAAAAATTTCTTTACTCTGATCACGAAATTTTTCTCAGAGAACTGGTGTCAAATGCAGTAGATGCCACCCAGAAACTTAAGCGGCTTTCATCGCTGGGAGAGTTTAAAGGAGAACTGGGCGATCTGAAAGTAAAGGTAGCGGTGGATAAAGATGCCAAAACAATTACGATAAGTGATCATGGTCTTGGGATGACTGCTGATGAAATTAAAAAATACATCAATCAGATCGCTTTTTCGGGTGCAGCCGAATTTGTTGAAAAATATAAGGATAAGGGTGATGATAAGCAGATCATAGGAAACTTTGGTCTTGGATTCTATTCATCCTTTATGGTGGCCAGAAACGTAGAGATTATCACCAGATCATATAAAGAAGGTGCTGAAGCAGCACGTTGGGTATGTGATGGTTCAACAGAATTTGAGATCACTGCTGCTGAACGTCCTGAGCGTGGTACAGACGTAATACTTCATATTGCAGAGGACTCAGAAGAGTTTCTGGAACCTGGCCGTCTGAGTTCTATTCTGAACAAATACTGTAAGTTTCTGCCTGTTGAGATCGAGTTTGAAGGCAATGTTATCAATAATACGACACCAATCTGGACCAAGTCTCCTTCTGAACTGAAGGATGAAGATTACCTGAATTTCTACAAAGAGCTATATCCTTTTGCCGGAGATCCTCTGTTCTGGATACATCTCAATGTTGATTATCCGTTTGAGCTTACAGGCATTCTGTATTTCCCGAAAATAAAAGGCGAAATAGAAGTCAATCGCAATAAGATACAGCTGTACTCCCGTCAGGTATTCATTACAGATGAAGTAAAAGATGTAGTTCCGGAGTTTCTGATGCTGCTTCAGGGTGTAATTGACTCTCCGGATATTCCGCTCAATGTTTCCAGAAGCTTCCTGCAGGCAGATGGCAATGTGAAGAAAATCAATAGTCATATTACCAAGAAGGTAGCGGATAAGTTGTCCGAACTGTTCAACAAGGACAGAAAGTCGTTTGAAGAAAAATGGGATGATATAAGCCTGTTTATCAAATACGGAATGATCAGTGATGACAAATTCTACGATAAAGCGGTAAATTTCTGTCTGCTTAAGAATACGGAAAATAAGTTCTCGACCATTGAAGAATACAAAGAGCAGATAAAAACATTGCAGACTGACAAAGACGGAAACCTGACAGCATTATATACCAGTGATCCCGGTAAGCAGGATACCTATATCCAGTCTGCACAAAACAGAGGATATGATGTATTACTCTTGGACAATGCGTTGATTGATAGTCATTTTATAAACCTGCTGGAGCGCAAGGTTGAAAAATTCTCACTTAAGCGGGTCGATGCTGACCGGATCGACAAGCTGATCGATAAGGATGAGAAAATGGAGAGTGTATTGAGCGATGATCAGCAGAATAAAGTGAAGCAGATTTTTGAAAAGGCGATCGGCAACGAAAAAACCAGGCTGAATCTTGAAGCTATGTCAGTCGATGAATTGCCGGTTTCAATTAATTTTCCGGAGTTCATAAGAAGGATGAAGGATATGTCCATGGCTGGTGGCGGAATGCCGTTTATGTCAAATCTGGGAGATGAATATCAGGTTGTCGTAAATAGCAATCACCCGATGATCCGTAAAATTGCCGATGTCACAGATGCTTCTGTCAGTGAAAAACTGGCAAAGCAGGCTTATGATCTGGCTCTCCTTTCTCAGGGAATGCTGAAGGGAAAGGATCTGACCAACTTCATACGAAGAAGCGTTGAGCTCGAAAGCAATTAGTTTAATCCTCTAAGGATTTAAAAATAAAAAGGGGCAGCCATACCGGCTGCCCCTTTTTATTTTTGAAATTCCTTCGATTAGAAAACGTTTATGGTTCGCGTTTCCGCCTTATTATTACCTTCCTGATCTTCGGCATATACAGATAAAGTTAATTTACCTCTGTAGGCTGGTGCCTTGAACAGTGTGTCAATATATACACTGCTGACATCGACAATGGTATGGGTACCGTGATGCGCAACTCTTGATTGTGAGGAAAATCGATCTTCCCCGAGATATATGGCAAATACGGGATTTCCGGTAGTGTCTTTAACATCAACCCTGACCTGCCTGAGGGCAAAATTGTCAGTGATATTTCCTGTTACCGGAATCTGACCTTCCTGAGGATATATAAAATCGTTGTACGGCTGCGTCAGATATATATAAGGACTTTCAGCATCAAATGGCTCTGTTTTATCCTTTTTCTTGCAGGCAGAGACTATGATTATTGTAAAAATAATATAATTAAAGTATTTCATTGTCAGAAGTTAATGGTTATTCCTGTTATGATCCGATAGTAATTTTCAAGCTGTCTGCCTACATAATATTCGGCAAAGGGGCTTTGAAATGAGAAGTTAAAGGCGATATTCTTGTAGTAGAGATCTGTCCCTACTGAATAAAACCAAACCGATGATCCGGTGTGTGGATTGACCGACCCATATGACCGGTCCTGCCCGATCTGCTCAAAGTAAGCACCTATATGGGGAAGAAGATTGTAGTTTTTACGTTGAACCCAGTAAAATAAGTGCATAGTCGTGTTCAGATCATTGCCATACCGGTAGCCATCAGGATTTTGTGTGTTGACTTTCCAGGACCCATTGGCATTCAGTCCCAGTTTGTCAAAGCGCCCAACGTAGTTAAAACTAACCAGATAGTCAATACTTCCGCTTCCGCTAGGTGCTTCATTATTGCCTGTCCGGTAACGGCCTGTGGGAATTTTCACTCCGCCGCCGCCAAAAAGAACATGTGTGAAATCTGATTTGGAGGTTACGTTGGAAAATAGCTGATACTGGGCAAGTATCATAATATCGCCAAGTCCGTGGGATACCTGCTGCCCGATCCGGTTTTGAGTCTTACTGTACATATATGGAGCAACAGCCAGGAGTTGAACTTTTTCCATCGGATAAAACCTTGCCCATAAATCAAGACTATAGGAGCTAGTCGTAGTATTTCCCTGACTATAGCTTACATTTCCATAATAGTTGCGATAGCGAAGCCGCAATCCTGCAAAGTTTTTGTCATACTGTGGCTGGACACCAAAATAGCCTCCACAGACATCACAGGCTTCTGCAAATGTGAACAGAAGGGCGGCCAGAACAGCCATAATATATTTCATAGTTCTTCAATAACAAAAATTGAAAATAGATGAGTACCCCGGTTTTTTTTACTGGGAGTGCCCGATTGAATTAGGATGATGGTAAATTAATATAAGAAGTGATTAGCACCCGGGTGGATGCAGAAAAGTAGAAAGGAACTGAAAGGAATATAAATTGGAATAGTCACTGCATTCAGGATTTGTATTGGCAGCAATGAATATGGGCTGAAAAAGGACAACTTCTGCCGGAATCTCTTCGGCCCTGATTTGAAGGGTATTTTTGGATTGTCCGCTTTCTTCTTTTGCGACCTTGCCGGTTTCCTTGATCAGATAGCATTTGCCTTCGCAGTTGCTTGCCGGTATATCCTTGTTGATACAGAGATTTTCGGCTATGTAGTCTTTACAGAACAGATAATTTAACGCGGGCATATATATGCGGGTAACTGACAGACTATATATTGTCAGAAGGATTATCGCGTATATGTTGATGCCTGAAAGACGCATATTGTCTAAAATTAGTCAAATTTATGTACGAAGAGCCATTATTTCGAATTTTTTCAATAAAACCCTTCAATCTTGTTTGAAAATGTCCAATCAAATCTTAATTTGATACATTTCCCGAATACCAATGATTCGACCTTATCATATATTCATTACTCTTTTTGTTGCAGCTTGTTTGATTCAGGCATGTAAAAAGAAAGATAAAGCCCAGCCACGCTGGGATGCAGAAATTCTTGCTCCTTTAGTAAAGACGTCGATGTCTGTCAAAGATTTCCTTCCTGATACGGCTTATGTGGTAAAGCCGGACCAGAGTCTTAGTCTGGTGTATAGCCAGCCTCTTTATGCTCTTGGTCTCGATTCACTTATCAAACTTGATATCCCGCCATTTACAACAACCCAAACGGTTGAATCACTGAAAATCAATTCCGATGTGGTAGAGTATAAGCTTACGCTTGCAGATCTTGCAAGGCAGCTTATTGCCAATGGAGAGTCGGAAGGTCAGCAGATACTGAACCGGCACGGATATCAGTACCTGATTCCCAGGATACCGAATCAGTCTGTCGGGCCTATTTCTGTTGATATCAGCGATATTCTGGTTTCTGCCCGGATACTATCCGGGTCTCTCAGTCTTGAAATAATTAATGACTTTTCTTTGAGTCTTGCCAATATTGAAATGAATCTTTCTAATGCCAGTGACAATAGTGTTATTGTTTCGGACCAGATTCCCAGTCTCCACTCCGGAACTTCGTTCGGACCGGTATTGTATGATCTGTCCGGAAAACAGGTGGAAGGGGCGCTCAATATCCACATCCCGAATGTGGATCTCTTAAGCGGTTACAGGCTTATAGATACCAATATGGCATTTACGGTACGTCTTATGGTAAGCGATCTTATAGTTGATGAGGCGACTACCGTTTTTCCGGCTCAGGATCTCATAAGCTGGGATGAAGATACACCGCTTGAAAGCATGGGAGAAGCCCGTCTGGTGAAAGCAAAGCTGAAAGAAGGCAAAATAAGACTGTCAGCACAAAACTCTGCAGATGTCACAATCAATTATGAGTTTTCTGTGCCTGTAGCTACAAAAAACGGGATTCCTTTCCGATTGTCAGGACAAATACCCGCAGCAAATGGGAACAGCCCCGGACATATCACATTGGAGCACGATTTTGCAGGTTATGAAATTGATCTGAGAGGGCAGGGCAGAAATTTGTATAATGTAATCCACAACTCGGTAAGAGTATCCATCAATGAAACGAATACTCCGGTTACTCTTTCCCGCTCGGATTATGTTTCGGTGCAGTTGGCTTTTGAAAATGTAAGACCTTTTTATGTTGAGGGATTTCTCGGCAAGGATACGATCGAATTTGGTCCGGGAGAAGTTGGATTTGATTTGTTTGAGAATTTTAATGTCGAAGAAGTATCTTTTAAAAAACTTAATCTGTCGATTGATTTCATAAACGGTTTGGGTATGGAGGGAGATCTGGAGATCGACCAGCTTACGGCATCCAACGGGTCAACTACCCGTGTCATTGAAAATGTAGCGAATGGTACGATAAGAAGAGCACTCGCCGATCCTGTTCGTCCGGTGATGACAACGATCAATACGGATGGAGCCAATCCCGGACCTGAAGAACTGTTGAGTCTCCAGCCGGATAAGATCGGATATAAAGGGAAGATTTATCTGAACCGAGGCGCATCGGAATATGATCTTACCGGCTTTGCCTATGATACCAGCACAATCCGTGCTTATGTAAATATGGAACTGCCGTTTCATCTTTCTGCAAGAAAATTTGTTTTGACAGATACTGCTGATTTCTCAACCTCTTTAATAGAAGAACCGATCGGGCAGGGAGAGCTGGGACTGCTTGTATGGAATGGTTATCCGCTGGATGCAGATATAAAGCTGATCTTTCTGAACGAAGATGGCAGTGAGGCAGACCGGCTGGTTTCCGGGCGGGAAATTAAGGCCGGAGTTATTGATCCTGCAGCCGGGAGAGTGAATGAGAAAATGTTTAGCAGAGTAACATTTCCCATGGACCTGGCAAGAGTTAACACTATTCTGGAAACGAAAAAGGTTGTATTCGAAATGACTTTCTGGACTATGCCCGAAGGTTCACACGTACGGATCTTTGCGGATTATCGGGTGGATCTGAGTCTTGTTGGTGATTTTGAATACAGAGTAATGAATAAATGAGAAAGCTTTTACTGATTATTGTCTGTTTTCTTTATCTGACAGATATGCAGGCTCAGCAGATTTTTACCGATTACCTGAGATATTATAACCTGGGTTCTGTTTCTTCAAGGCAGCCTTTGCCGGGCTTTGCAGCGGCTAACGGGGAGTATTCCCTTATGTCATCGGGAATAACCAACCGTTTTTTTCTTGACTTTGTTAATGGCAGCTATATTGATAATGCTCAGAAAGAATATATATACGACCGGCTTTCTGATGCCAACAGGTTTGGTTATCAGCTTAATTTGTCGATTGCCGGTGCCGCTGCGGTAAGCCGGTCTGCCAGAGTTATCGCTGCTATATCTGCCAGTCAGCATAATTCGGCTGTATTCTCAAAGGATATGTTTTATCTCTTTTTTCGGGGCAATAAACCATTTGCAGGTAAAACAGCCGATCTGGATCCTTTTAGATTTACATCATATAGTTACCAGACATTTTCTGCGGGAATCAATAAGAGTATTGCTGACAACCGGCTGAACTTCTGGGCAGGTTTGTCTCTGATTCGCGGTGGAAACTTTCGGTACGCAAAAACAGAAAGATTAAAGCTGTTTACTGAGCAGTACGGTGCTTATATAGAAGCAGATGCCGATATTAAGGCAACGGTTTCTGCCGGAAAACCCGGACTGATAGCAGATAAAAATGGCATGGGAGCTTCTTTCTTCGGTGGCTTTGATTACCAGATAGGTAAATCTACCATTGGTTTTTCTGTCACTGACCTGGGCTTTATTCAGTGGAATAAAATGAAAACCTATAAGGCAGACGGGCTTCTTCGGTTTGAAGGTAAGGAGATTCCGAATATTCTTGGATTCAGTGATACATTGTTAAGCTCATACTCTGCAGATAGTCTCGCGGCAGAAGTCGGTGTGGATATTTATGAGGAAAATTTTTTCTACAGAATACCAACCTTTATTAAGCTTACCTACGTATATAAGTACTCGGAAACATGGATGTTCATCAGTGGAGTGGAATTGATAACCGGATTGGGAGCAATTCCAAGGGTATTTCTGAAACCGACATTTGCTTTAACCGACAACTTTTACATCCAGGGCTGTTTTATGTATGGAGGTTTTGGCCGGATGAATCTGGAGCTGGGCGCAGCAGCCTACTTCGGTAAACAAATTTCCGGTTATGTGAATCTGAATGCTGCCGGACTTTTGCTGGCTGCAAATAAAACAGGCGGACAGGGATTATCTCTGGGAATTTATAAATGTTTTTAAATGGAACTTGTCTCATACAGAAATATTGTAAAGCCTGGCATCTTTCAGGATGATTCTTACGGTATCGAAGGCAGATACATGATTTCCATTTCTGGTGATGGCAGAAAGGACATTTTTATTAAGAACAATACCCTTACTCAGGCTGGACGGATTGTTGAGAAAATCTGGAATGAAATTCCCATTCATTTTAATAATGTCGAGATTGGGGACTACCTGTTTAAGGAGAATAGTTTTTTTGGATACATTGATATAGATCTGAGCGGTAAGCGTATCGGCAAAAAGCATCTGTATTACAATGTGGTATCTCAATATGAAATCGCTTTTGGTCTTATGGTCAGCCAGAAAAATCCTTTTCTGGTAGAAGGGTCCTTATTTCACATGATATCATGGTTTAAGGCAACTACGCTGATTGAGATTATGAAAGAAGCAGATCCGGCCTTTAAGTGGGAATCCGGATATTTTGACTTTACTGTTAAGACAAAGCAGAATCTTCAGGAGCTTCTTCTGTCGCTTGCTTACTGATTTCCTGTTCCCGATTCTTTCAAACTATTCTACTTTCCGGGTATTTGTCAGGAAAAGATAGTAAGTTGCAGCCAAACTTTTCCACAAAGATGATTGCAAAAGTTAAAGACGGAATCAATTTTTTTTCTAAGCTGTCAACCAGAAAGGTCCTGAATTATGCTGCACTTTTGCTTTCATACAAGATTTCCGGCTGGACGAAAAAGAACTTTCACCGCGGGATGCCTTTTAGTATTTCCTATGAACCAACGACTTCCTGCAATCTTAGATGTCCGGAGTGTCCAAGTGGTTTACGCTCATTTACCCGGCCGACAGGAATGCTTGAAATGGATCTGTATAAAAAAGTTATCGGACAACTGGCTCCTTCACTGGCTTACCTGACATTGTATTTTCAGGGAGAGCCCTATCTGCATCCTGGTTTTTTTGAGCTTGTGCGCTATGCTCACCTCAATAATATTTATATTTCTACAAGCACCAATGGCCATTATCTTACGGAAGAAGTTGCGAAGAAAACAGTTGAATCAGGACTGGATCGTCTTATTGTAAGCATAGATGGCACTACACAGGAGACCTATGAAGCCTACCGTATTGGCGGGAAGCTATCAAAAGTACTTGAAGGTGCCCGTAATATTGTGTACTGGAAGAAAAAGCTGAAATCCTCAAAACCATATGTCATTTTTCAGTTTCTGGTGGTTGGTCCCAATGAACATCAGATTGATGATGTTAGCAAGCTTGCAGCGGAATTGGGTGTTGACAAGGTATTATACAAAACCGCACAGATATATGATTATGAAAATGGCTCAGCCTTGATTCCCCAAAATGATAAATATGCCAGATATATCAGGAAAGAAGATGGTAAATATCATTTGAAGAATGCATTGGATGATAATTGCTGGAAAATGTGGCATTCCTGCGTTATTACCTGGGACGGAAAGGTTGTGCCGTGCTGTTTTGATAAAGATGGAGAATACGTTCTTGGCAGGTTAAATGAAAGGTCTTTTAAGGAAGTCTGGAAAAATCGGTCCTATGCCGAATTTCGTAACAGTCTTCTGAAAGGCAGAGATCAGATTGAAATCTGCCGGAATTGCAGCGAAGGCACGCGGGTCTGGGCCTGATTTGATCAGGCATTTGTTTTTTCTGTGTCGCATCCGCAACCTTTGGAGCATCCCTTGTCCGATGTACCGAACTGCCTTCTGAAAAGCCTGAACAGGTAAAAAAGAGCCCCGGCAAAAAGCCCTCCGATAAGAAGATATTGTGCCATCATAAGTTATATTGTTTTAATTCGTGTTCCAGTGCTTCTGAATTATTTCAAGCACCTCTTTACCAACCGGACCTGCTGCCAGAATTTCTTTTCCATATAGAAAATCATTGCCGCCGTCAAAATCACATAAACTTCCGCCGGCTTCCTGTACAATAAGTATACCTGCCGCCACGTCCCAGATATGTAAATTAAATTCATAATAGGCTTCAAACCGGCCACAGGCCACATAAGACAGGTCAACAGCGGCAGATCCAAGCCTCCGGATTCCATGGGTCTTATCCTGTAGCTCACGGAGAATGGTAAAGTGATTGCCGGCTTTGCCTTTCTGACTATACGGAAAACCGCTTGCGATGAGAGATTCCCGGAGAGTCTCTACCGGTGAAACGGAGATTTGTTTACCATTGAGCCATGCTTTGCCACCTTTCCATGCATAGAAGCATTCGTCCCGGTTTACTTCATAAACGACGCCTGTGAGAAGAGAATTGCCCTGCATAAGAGCGATACTGATCGAATATACAGGCATTCCATGAAGAAAATTGGTAGTCCCGTCCAGAGGGTCAATAACCCATTTGTACTCTTTGTCTTCCTGCACAACAGTTGATTCTTCAGTAAGAAATCCAGCATCAGGCAGAATCGATCTCAGCCCGGCGACCAGTTTCTTTTCTGTTTCTTTATCCACATAGGACACAAGATCGGAAGGACCTTTGTGCTCAATTCTGGAGCGATCAAAGTTTTCAGATTCATCTCTGATAAAAGCACCAGTGCTTCTTGACAGACCAGCCACCAGAAGGCATATTTCCTCTAAATTCAAATTCATATAAAATTGGTTCTTTTGACAAGTAAACCGCCAAACAGTATGAAGATACAAATTAATGCAAAATAGAAAGAGCTTATACCGATATAATCTCCATATTTAGCATAAAAGGTTGCCCTTGTATTTAACCTGATGTTATCTCTGATCACCCGATTTTTCTCCGGAGACAGAGCTGGTATTCGGATGTAATCACCTTTTTGATTTATGTATCCGGTTACTGCTTCTTCTGATGAGAGCAAAATGTCTCTCCGGGTTTCAATGCTCCTTAGTCTGGCATACTGCCCCTGGGCTGTGCGGGATAATCGGGGGGCGGCTTCTGTTATGAGAAAAATAAATTGGATACCTTTTCTGATATGTGCGGTTACAGGTTCCCCGGATATCAATTCGTTTCCGGACATTATTCCAATGCGGGTGCTGTTTTTAGTACATACAGAGATGTGACGAAAATTCTCAGACTTTTTTAAACCATAATGTTTGTCTGAAGACACAAACAGACTACCGGCATCACTTTTATCTGCTCTGATTCTGCTGAATAGGAGATAATCGGGATAAAAAGAAGCATTGGTTATTGATTTTATGTCAAAATGTCGGCACTCTTCTGATGTTGAAGAAGCGCCGCCGGCTGTTTTGTCGGACAGGAGATGTGGAGCTTGTATTATTACGTTTATCTGGTCCTGCTGATCTTTTAAAACAAAGGTGTCCTGCTCCGATCTTTTTTGAGAATTGCCAATAGTATCGTTCTTGATGCCGGGATAGGTAATGGCAACCCTTGCAGGTTGCCCGGAAATGTTGTAAGTCAGATAACGTAATATTGAAGAGCCGGCCGGGAGAATGAATAAAAATGAAAATAACGCAATGCCTACATTATTGATGTAACCTGTTTTGATGGTGTGAAACAATATAAGGTTGCTGCAAAGAACCCATAGCGAACCACCTTGTTGGCCTGTAACCTCATACCATTGGACCAGGTATGGAAGTGAGGCAAAACCGTTGCCAAGTATGGGCCATGGTCCGCTAATATTCCAATGAAGCATTAAATATTCAAATGCGATCCAGTAAATGATATATGAAAAATATCCGGCAATCTGACCTGATGCCCGTTTAGTAAAAAAAAACAGCATCATAGGTACCGTCATCATACAGGAATTGAGGAAAATGTCTGAAACAGTAATATTTCCGGTATTTCCAGACAAAATGGACAGCGTATGCCAAACCGCAAATGTCAGGAGCAAAGAAAGGAAATATCGTAATGCCGGTTTTTTGTAATAACGACTTGTTAATTCCGATTCAATAATCAACAGAGGAATAAGCGCCAGATGTAAGAGAAATCCAAAAATATTATCTGGCCAGGCGAACCAGAGTAGTATACCGGATACAATGGATAGCCAGATATGCCTGTTTTTCTTTGTTTGATATGCCACTTTCCCTTTTCGCTATACTTGTATAATAGATTCAGGGTAGGTAATTGTTTTAGGAAAGCGTTATGTAAACGGAAGGTAGGGATTGATGGAACAAAAAAAGGTTTCAGATTCTCTGAAACCTTTTGATTGAAAGCCAAACTTGCTTTCAGTTCATTTTTTAGTTATTGCCTTCTTCTTCAACAACTACAGTTTCTTCTGTAGCTTCTACAGAGTCAGTAGTAGCTTCTTCAACTTCAACTGCAGCATCTTCAGCAGGAGCAGCTTCTTCTTCAACAACTACAGTTTCTTCAGTAGCTTCGGCAGTTTTTTCAGCCTGAGGCTCGCAAGCAACGAAAGCGAACAAAGAAGCGGCGAATAGGAGTGTGAATACTTTTTTCATAACACTGGATAATTAATTATTGGTTTTACTATGTTAAACATTCCAATAATAAGGCTAAAAATTGTCTTTTAAAAGGAAAATGCTATAAAATTTTGTGTAAGAATTTGATCAGCTTTGCTTTCGGATACAGTTAACAGTATTTTTCCGGTTTCCGGATTTATAATCTGATTGTTAGCTCAAAAGAACTTCCTTAAAACAGCAGTCGTTGTACTATTAAACATAAACTGACTTATTGTATGAAATATATAGGGTTGATTTTGATAGTAACGGGGTTGTTTTCATTTGGAATGAAGTCTGACAAAACGTTGGAAAATCTTCAGGAAGCATATAAGGAGGAAGCGCTGGCTTCCAAAAAATATGAGCAATTTGCGTTCAAAGCGGAAGAAGAAGGCTATAGCGAGATAGCGGAACTTTTTGCTGCTTTGTCTGAATCAGAAAGTGTCCATATGAGCAACCATAAAAGAGTAATAGAGGAAATGGGCGCTACTCCGGAACAAATACCAGATGCAGATATTGAAGTCCGCTCTACAAAGAAAAACCTGAAAGAAGTAGTAAAGGATGAAAAGAAAGAGAATCGTTCTAAGTATCCTAAACTTATAAAGCAGGCAGAAAAAGAAGAAAATTGTGCAGCAGTGGAAGCTTTTTCTTTTGCTGATGAATCAGAAAAGCAGCATTACGAACTATTAAACAAAGCTTTGGACGAAATGGAGCAGTTTGAGGACGGAGATTACTATGTAAGTGATTATACAGGGAGAACGTTCAAAGTAGAGCCAAATGGCAATGAGCCGGAAAGAGAGTTTGATAATGAAGAGTATATAAGGGTATTTCTTTAATCCGGCAGATCGGTTGTAAGGAAAACTATGCAGTAATATATTATATATTCAATAAGCGGGGGACGGGCTCGGAAAATCCGTCCCCGCTTGCTTTATGGGCGATTAAGATTAAAATAGTATTGCTGTATGTTAAATATGATGAGTATTTTGCAGACAGATTTATTACAAAACAAATATGTCCCTGTACAGCCATATCTCAAAAATTTATCCGATATCGGAAGATGCAAAGCTGGCGCTTACTACCTATCTCAGGAGAATAGATCTGCCCGGGGGAGAGTATTTGCTGAGGGAAGGTACTGTATGCAGAAACATGTATTTTCTTGAGACCGGATGTCTCAGAGGTTTCTATGTTCTGGATGGAAAGGAGGTGACACACTGGTTTGCATTTGAAAATGATTTTGTCACCTCGTTTCATAGCTTTATAACGAGAACACTGAGTCTTGAAAGCTTGCAGACTCTTGAGGATAGTATTATGGAGTATATCGTATGAGACTCTCTATACGCTTTATGACAAGTATCCGGATATCGAGCGCCTGGGAAGAATTGCCTGCGAAAAGTACTACATTCGCCTGGAGGAGCGATATGTTAATGCCCAGTTCAGATCAGCAACGGAGCGTTATCTTCAGCTTCTGGAGCAGAATCCTCTTTTTATACAGCGTATTCCTCTCGGATACATAGCCTCTTTTTTAGGTATCAGCCAGGAAACCTTAAGCAGAATCAGAAGTAAAAAGCTTTAATTTTCTTTTTGACGAATGTCAAAAAGCAGGATAGAGATATACGCTACATTTGCTGAAACAAAACAGAAAAATAGTTATGAAAAATGTAGCGAATCAAAAACCGACTGGAGCGTTTGTACTGGCATCCTGGGCGGCACTCTTAACAGGAATTGTGGCTTTTATGATCGGATTGTGGAATGCGGAAATGCAGCTAAACGAAAAAGGCTACTATTTTACCGTTCTAATGTTCGGACTTTTTTCAGTCATTTCTCTTCAGAAAGCAGTACGTGATCAGGCAGAAGGGATTCCGGTTACGGGAGTATATTTTGGTATGGCCTGGATTACTACTGGATTGTCCATCCTGTTGCTTACAGTTGGATTGTGGAATGCTGAGTTGCTTCTGAGTGAAAAAGGATTTTATGCGATGGCTTTTGTTTTAAGCATATTCGCTGCTATCACTGTACAAAAGAATGTGCGGGATCTGCACAATGAACGGTCAGAGAATAAAGAATTATAGCTATTGTAGTTATTAACTTAGCTCCTTTGATTTAATTATTTGCGATTTTATGTTGCATAGGTTTCTTCGCGTTCAGTCAAAATGAAAAAAGCCACTTTCGTATGAAAGTGGCTTTTCGAGTGGGACCAATAGGATTCGAACCTATGACCCCCTGCTTGTAAGGCAGGTGCTCTGAACCAGCTGAGCTATGATCCCTTGTTTGATTTGGTGATGCAAAATTAGTGGTCTTCTCTAAGAATCCAAATTTTTAAACAGGAAAAAATGAATTTATTTTTTATCATGATACAGACGCTTATATATAAGGGAAATAAACAATAAGCTATTTGCTGCCTTTCATATACTTTCCGCGAATAAAGAAAAAAAGTACCAGCGCAGCGATCAACATAATACCAATAAATATATAGTGATCATACGAGCGAAATGCCCCACCTATCTTTTGTAACGTTGAGTAAAAAAATTTACCGAGTAATATATATATGATACTCAGAAAGAAATTGGCCAGCAGGTCAATAACGACAAAACGCTTTACCGCGATTCCGGTGACCCCGGCTATTAATGGTGCAATCATACGTGCTTCCGGAAGCATAAGAAGAATAAAAATTGTTTTAATGGTATCAGAGTCAATATCAGTTTCAACCTTTTTACGCCATGATTTATTAAATTTTGATATCAGGATTTGGGTAATCTTACTTCCGGATCGTGACAGATAAAATAAAATCATATCGGAAATTGTAATTCCGACAGCTGATGCCGCTATACTAAGAAATATATTAATGTCGATATGAGTTGAAATATAACCAATGCTTATAAGGGCAATTTCCTGAGGGATAGGAAAAATTAATTGAACTAATGCAAACCAGATAAATATACCTAAGTATGAATATTCCTGAATTAGTTTAAGCAATTCATGATCTTTCATCGATTTGGCCAGGGATAGAGCGTTTCGTAACAATAATAAAGGAAGGAGACTGCTTCTGAAAGCAGTCTCCTGATATTGTAATCAGCAGTATAAGACTAACTATTGGCTGATTTCTGTTTCAGTCATTGAAGTATCAGTTGTTTCTATTACCTCTTCGGTTTCTCTTCCTCCGTATCCGGAACTGGTAGTGTCTTCCATTGTAGAGGCACTTTCTTTTTTCTTAGGCTCCTCACAGGAGATAAGTGCAAAAAGAGTTCCGGCGGTTATAATTCCAATAATCTTTTTCATACTATAAACTTTACAACCTTATCTGAAGAACTCTCACTTGTGCCATTTTGTTAGTGAGAATGATTTTTACATTATTATAATATGTTGATTTATATTGTATTTTATGCTTATTAAGAATTGCAGCGATATTCTTCCGGTTGCGAAGCCAGAGCATAAAATCATTTATAAATATGGCTTTCGGGATGTCGATATTTTCTTATTTTTGTTCACGATGAAAGTAATAGAGGTTAGTGATGCCAGGACCAGAAAAGAATTTCTGGAATTACCGGTACGTCTGTATAAAAACGAAAAATCCTGGATCAGACCCCTTGATAAGGATATAGAGGGTGTTTTTGATTCTAAAGTAAATAAATTCTTCCGCCATGGAGAAGCTGCCAGATGGCTACTGGTCAATGATCAGGAGGAAACAATTGGCCGTGTGGCCGCGTTTGTCAATAAAAAAACGGCTAATACCACTGAATATGTGAATGGCGGCATGGGTTTTTTTGAATGCATCGATGACAGGAAAGCCGCTTTTATGCTTTTTGACACGTGCAAAGACTGGCTGATGGTCCGAGGGATGGAAGCCATGGACGGGCCTGTAAATTTTGGGGAACGGAACAACTGGTGGGGGCTTCTGGTGGATGGATTTTCCGAGCCGAATTACTGTATGCCCTACAATTTTGCCTATTACAGAGATTTTTTTGAAGAATATGGCTTCGGGCTTTATTTTGAACAGTATACCTACCACAGGAAGGTTGAAGATCCTTTACCACCATCGTATCAGGAAAAAGCTGACCGGATCAATCGGGATCCAAGCTACACATTTGAGCATATAAAGAAATCGAAACTTGAAAAATACGGTGAAGATTTCAGATATATATATAATAAAGCCTGGGTCAAACATGCGGGAGTCAGAGAAATGTCAAAAGCTCAGGCTATGGCCAATATGAATCAGCTGAAGCCGGTACTGGATGAGGAATTGGTATGGTTTGCCTATTACAACAATGAGCCGGTTGCCTTTTTTATTATGATTCCGGAATTAAATCAGATATTTAAAAATCTGAATGGTAAGCTTGATTGGTGGGGAAAGATAAAATTTATGTATTATAAACTTACCGGGGTCTGTAAGAAAATGTTCGGTGTCGCCTTTGGAGTGATTCCGGAATTTCAGGGCAGAGGTATGGAAGGAGCGATTGTGATGGCTGCTGCCAGAAAGATACAGCCTTCCGGGCGCTATACAGACTTTGAGATGAACTGGATAGGGAGTTTTAATCCCAAAATGATCAAAATTTGTGAATCTGTAGGGGCAAAAGTGGTTAAAACACATTATACCTATCGTTACATATTTGATCGGTCCAAACCGTTCTTTAAGGCCAAAATTATTGAGTAAATACTATCTAAACTATAAAAAATGAGCTTATTGGTTGTTGGTTCCGTAGCGTTTGACGCCTTAGAGACACCTTTTGGTAAAACAGATAAAATTATCGGAGGTAGCGCTACTTATTTTTCACTGGCATCTTCATTCCTGGCTAAAAAAGTAAATCTGGTTGCAGTTGTTGGAGGAGATTTCCCGAAAGAAAGTATTTCCATGCTGCAGAAACATGGTATCAATACAGAAGGTCTTCAGGTTAAGGAGAATGAAAAAAGTTTTTTCTGGTCCGGAAGATATCACAATGATATGAACACCAGAGATACACTCATTACTGAGCTAAATGTACTGGCTGATTTTGACCCGATAATACCGGATTCATATCAGGACTGTAAATACCTGATGCTTGGGAATCTGGCTCCTGCTGTACAGGCTACGGTAATAAAACGTCTTAAAAAAAGACCTAAGTTAATTGCAATGGATACCATGAACTTCTGGATGGATGTAGCCTGGGAGGAGCTGATGCAAACAATTGCAATGGTAGACGTGATCTGTCTCAATGATGAGGAAGCCCGCCAGCTTACCAAAGAATATTCACTGGTAAAAGCAGCAAAAAAAATTATCTCAATGGGGCCGAAGTTCGTGGTTATTAAGAAAGGCGAGCACGGAGCATTACTTTTCAATAAAGAGCATGTTTTTTATGCTCCGGCTTTACCTCTTGATGAGGTCTATGATCCGACCGGTGCAGGAGATACATTTGCAGGAGGATTTGTAGGCTATCTTGCGAGTACAGATGATATTTCATTTGACAATATGAAAAGAGCTATAATATATGGCTCTGCGCTTGCGTCTTTCTGTGTTGAAAAATTTGGACCTGAGCGTTTGGAAGATCTTACCAATGATGAACTTGAGTCAAGAATAATGCAATTTGTAGAACTTGTACAATTTGAGATCAGCCTTCGTTAAAAAGTGTTCTTATTATAACCAGACAGTTATATGCTTCATTGGAACTGTCTGGTTCCTTTTTGCTTCCTCAGTATTACTGTTGACTGGATGTAAGACAATTACTCCGGAGCCCCCCAAAGAATTAATTGAGGACGTTGCGATTCCAAATGAGCTATCCGAGCTGATTATCCCCATCGAAATTCCGGTAAAGACCCTTGCCGAAGAGGCAAATAAATATTTTTCGGGATTGTTGTATGAAGACAACAACATGAATGATGATAACCTGATGCTTAAGGTTTGGAAAAAAGATCCTATTACAATATCTGCATCCGGCAATTATATTACATATAGCATTCCTCTGAAAATATGGTTAAAAACCATGTTAAAACTGGAAAGTATCGGGCTGGATCTGGGCACAGCCGGAGAAACGGAGATGGCACTTGTTCTTAATTTTCGGTCAAGGGTTAATATTGATGAGAATTGGCATTTGAATGTCCATACAACACCCAATGGTTTTACCTGGCTTGAGAAACCTTCCTTGAATGTAAAAGGGTTTTCATTGCCTGTAACCATGGTAGCCGATAAAATCATTAAAACACAGATGAGTTCTTTGGCTTCCATGATTGATGAACAAATGATGCCGTTTCTGGATATTAAGGATCTCGTTAGCTCTCTTTGGGGCAGGATACAAGAGCCGGTTCATGTATCTGATGAGCCTTCCGTATGGTTATGTGTTCAGCCGGTATCTGTTTCGGTCTCTCCCTTAAAGGGCAACAATGACAAAATCAGCACTCTGGTAGGTATTCGCTGTAAAGCTGCAACACGGTTTGGAATAAAGCCTGTAGTAAAGCTGAGCTCTTTGCCAAAACTGGAGTTTAACAGTTACAAAGGGAGTTATTTCAATGTCTCCGTGCTATCGGGAATATCGTATGAATATGCTACTGAAATGGCTATGAAAGAACTACAGGGGAAGGAATTTCTTTTTGGAAAGAAAGCTAATAAGAAACTGATAATTAATAACGTGTCTGTATATCCTGGTGGTCATCGGTTAATCGTAAAAGTGGATGTTTCCGGTTCTTTGAGAGGAACGGTTTTCCTTTCAGGGGAACCATTTTATGATCCTGAGACAGAACGCTTGTTTCTGAATGATTTTGACTTTGACCTTGATACAAAAAGCAAATTGCTTAAATCAGCTGACTGGCTTGCCCATGGTGCATTTGCAAGAAAAATTGCTCCTTATTTTGAATACGATCTTGGTCCCAGGCTGATAGAAAGCCGTAAGGCAGTCAGAGAAGCTATTGAAAACCGGCAAATATATGAAAGGATAACTCTTAAAGGCAGACTTGATAATCTTCAGCCCACAAGCATCTTTTTATCACGCAACTCCATCAATGCGATTATTACAGGTCATGGAAAGATGGGGATTACCATTGATGAATTTTAGAAATCCTGGTGCAGCCAACTCCTGAAAGCTGCCTTTTTATTGCTGTCAGCATCTTCCCTCTTTTGAATTGAGTAGACAGGAAAGTACTCATGGTTATCACGTCTGAGTATATAGGTATATTCGATATAATTTCGTTGTATGACAAGACAAATTTCATTACTGGTTGCCTGTGTCAGTTCAATTATATTGCTTGTATTCATTGGCAATTGATTGATCTGCACTATTTCATCACCAGGACTTAAAACCTGATCAGCCGGTGAGTTTGGAATAATGAGATCAATGAGTGTTTTTTCCCCCTGCATTTTTACACGCAAGCCATAATACCGTTCAAGTAGGTTGTTTGAAGGCTGTTTATCTAATTTGCAGCCTATATCATTTAACAGATCATTTAACTCTTCTTCTTCATCGGAGGTGCCGTTAATGTACCGATCATATATGGGCTGGGCATTGAAACCGGTGACTCTCTTAATTATATCAAAGATATCAGAGGATGTATACCCCCGGTTCTTTTTCCCAAACTCAATCCATAGTAATTGCATTACATCATCAAGACTATTTCTACCCTGACTATGTCTGCGAATCCATAAGTCAATAAACAAGGCCATGACAGCTCCTTTTACATATATGGAGACTTTTCGGTGCGGAGTTCCGGCAATATATCCATCTACCCAGAGATCTACAGAAGATTCTGTCAGTGAGCGGTTAAATCGTCCGAAGTTTTCAAAATGTCTTTTTAATAAGATTGCCAGTTCGTTAAAATAATCGGTAGAAGAAAACGCCCCGGAGCGGGCAAGTATGAGATCGCCATAGTAAGTGGTAAAACCTTCTGCCACATACCCAGTCTCAAAATAGATTTCTTGGGAGAAATCGTAAGGAAGAAGCTCAGCCGGTCTGATTTTGCATATATTCCAGGCGTGAAAAAGCTCGTGTGAGCTTATTCCCAGCAGATTGTCGTAAAAACCTTTTTCTTCAAACCGCTGATCTGGCCCTAAAGTGATTACAGTAGAGTTAGCATGCTCAACTCCATGATAATGGGGATAAGGTAAAATGAACAGGAGAAAATGATAATCTTTTTCCGGGAAATCACCCATTAGCTCAAGCTGGGTTTCAGTAAATTTTTTAAAGTCTGATAAAAGCCTTGGCCAGTCCGGGTTAATTTTTCCATGTAGCCAGATAGTAAAATCAGTATCCTTTACTGTGTAACTCTTTGACTGGATTTGTGGTGCGGCTACTAAGGGGCTGTCTGCCAATTTGTAAAAACTTTCAGCCTGGAGTATTCTTTCTCTGATGGGATGTCCGCAGGCAATTGTATAGTGAGAGGGAATATCCAATATGACGCTGCATTTATTATTTATTTGTTTATCAATATATAATAGACAATTAATGAAGTTGATGTAAATCAGGTCCTCGTCTAAATATGAGCCGCCTGCATCCATTTGGCGGGCATAATAATTATATTCGACAATAATACGAGATGCATCAGAGCAAGATATCCGCCATCGGTCTTTTTTTATTTTCAGGAAGGAAAGAATATTACCTTTATGATCCATCGCTCTGAACTTCTGGATATTTCTGGCATAATTGGCCATTTCATATCGCCCGGGTCTCCAGGCTGGCAGCTGGAGCTCAAGATAAGCGGCATTTTCTGTATTCACAGACAACTGAATAGAGAGATAACCTCTGGGGGCATCGGAACAGGATATGATATATTCCATGAAAATATCTTTTACATAATTAAGCCTGAATCTAATAATTTTGCGGATTCAAATACAGACTCCGTAAAATTATATGGGTGTTAACGAATCTTTTCATGAAAAATATCCTTTAAGTATATTGTTAATGTTGAAAAGTAGTTATAAATTTGCATCCCTATTTAGAATTTAAGCATTAACATAGTCATGAACTGACAGATGCTGTAAGGTGATTGGCTTAGAAACTTTAAAAATTATTGTGAAATGAAAAGAACGTTTCAACCTTCTCAGAGAAAAAGAAGAAATAAGCACGGATTCAGACAAAGAATGGCTACTGCAAACGGAAGAAGAGTATTGGCATCCAGAAGATCCAAAGGTAGAAAGAAGCTTACAGTTTCTGACGAGAAAAGACATAAAGCATAATTTTTATTCCTCTGTCCTTTGACCATAATGGACAAGGCAGATTTGTCATCAGGAAAATCTTTACGCTTCACATTCTCTAAAAATGAGAGATTGTGTTCCAAAAAGCATATAGAAGAGCTTTACAAAAAGGGCTCTTCTACTTTTTTATATCCATTCCGTATCGTTTATCTCACACAGTCTTCATCGGAACTAAGCGGTCCATTCCCTAAAATACTTATTTCCGTACCAAAGCGGCTATTTAAAAAAGCAGTTGACAGAAATAAGCTAAAGCGTCAGATCAGGGAAGCATACAGAAAAAACAGGCACGATTTTTTTAGTGAATCTGAACAGGGGCAAATTCCTGTTTTTTTGTCAATTGTGTATGTTGGAAAAGAGAAATTGCCGTACATACAATTAGAGAGAAAACTTATTTCAATATTGTTGCGTTTTAAAAAAACCTGACTAATTTAAGTCCATCCTAAGTTCCTATGAAAAAAAATATGAAAAGAATATTCGCAACGGGAGGCATCGTTGTGGCTGCAGTGGGTATTTTTGCGTTTGAACAACCCAGTCAGCGCTATTTTGATATTGCTAAAAACCTGGATATTTTTGCTACGCTCTTTAAAGAAGTCAATACATATTACGTAGATGAGGTTAATCCTAACAAGCTGATTAAGGTAGGTATTGATGCCATGCTTGAATCCTTGGATCCATATACCAATTATATACCGGAAGATGAAATTGAAGACTTCAGAACAATGACTACCGGTCAGTATGGCGGCATAGGTGCTGTGATTGGTCGCCGCCATGAAGCCCCCGTGATTCTGATGCCGTACGAAGGCTGGCCGGCGGAAAAGGCCGGACTTAAGATAGGCGACCAGATTATGGAAATTGACGGACTGAATGTGGTTGATAAGTCGACTTCTGAAATCAGCAAGTTGCTGAAAGGGCAATATAATACGAAAGTGAAAGTAACGGTTAAGCGCTATGGTATTGAAAAACCAATTGTTGCTGAACTTACCCGTGAAAAAATAAAAATAGATGCAGTACCATATTATGGTATGATCAATTCCAAAACAGGCTATATGCAGCTGTCAGACTTTACTTCCGGCGCGTCAAAAGAAGTAAAAAAGGCCCTGAGCGTATTAAAAGATAAGGGTGCAGAAGGAATTATTTTCGATTTACGTGATAACCCGGGAGGGTTGCTGAGTGAAGCAATTAATATATCAAACCTGTTTATTCCGAAACAAAGTCCGGTGGTGAGCACAAAAGGAAAAGTAGAAGAATGGAATAAAACCTATTCGGCGCTTAATGCTCCTTTTGATACCGAAACTCCGATTGTGATATTAACCAGTGATCGCAGCGCATCTGCTTCTGAGATTGTAGCCGGGGTACTCCAGGATTATGACCGGGGGGTGGTAGTAGGGGAACGTAGCTATGGTAAAGGTCTTGTACAGGCGACCAGGCCGCTTTCCTATAATAGTCAGGTAAAAATTACTACTGCCAAGTATTATACTCCGAGTGGCAGATGTATTCAGGCCATTGATTATAGTCAGCGTTCTGATGACGGATCTGTTAAGAAGATCCCGGATTCTCTGAGAACAGCTTTTAAGACTAAAAATGGTCGTAAGGTTTATGATGGCGGAGGGATCAGTCCGGATGTAAAAATTGATGATCCGAAACTAGCGCCTATTACCATGAGTCTTATTCAGAAAGGTCTGTTATTCGATTATGCCAATGAGTACGTCTTCCGACACAAAACGATTGGTTCGGCAAAGGAATTTAAGCTTTCTGAAGATGTTTATGTGCATTTTACCCAATGGCTTGAAGACAAGGATTATGATTATACAACTAAAGTGGAGAGCTCTATTGAGGATCTGATTTCAAATTCCAAATCCGAAAAGTACTTTGATGCGATTAAGAATCAGATTGAAGATCTTAAAGAAAAGATGAGTCATAATAAAGAAAGAGATCTTATTACTTTCAAGGATGAGATAAAGGAATATCTCGAAGAGGAGATTGCTTCAAGATACTATTTCCAAAAAGGAAAAATTGAAGCCTCTTTTGATAATGATGAAGATATTCAGGCTGCATTGAAAATCCTGAACAATAAAGAAGAGTATAAAAATATACTGTCCGGGAAGTAACTTTAAAAATATCCGTTTATGGAATCGTTTTTTTACCTGTTTGTAGCAGGTATACTTGGTGGTTTTATATCCGGATTGGTTGGGATCGGAGGGGGAGTCGTATATGTTTTTGTCATTCCGCTTGCATTGAAGTATATTGGGGTTCCGCTTGTTGAGGTACCCCAGTATACTATTGCCAATTCTATTTTCGCGATCTTCTTTTCAAGTCTTGTTTCCAATCTTCTGCATATCAGAGCCCATAATTTTTATTTTAAAGAAGTTCTTATCATTGGCTTGATGGGAATAGTCTTTTCACTTGCCCTGCTCAGATTTTTTGTCAATACTCCCTACTATTCGATTTATACTTTCAATATTATACTTATTGTATTAATGATTTATATGCTCATTAGTACATTAGTTTCAGCGAAAAAAATTTATCTGACCCCTTTGGAAACTCTTAAACGCTGGAAGCTGGCGGGTGTGGGAGCAGCAGGAGGTGCAATCTCCGCTTTATCCGGATTGGGCGGCGGTGTCGTTATAATTCCATTGCTGAATTCAATGATGCGCGTGGATATAAAAAAAGCGAGCTCAATTTCATTAGGAGTAATTACGATAATCTCGTTTTTTATGACACTTTTCAATTTGTTTGCAGAACCAAGGGTGATATTTCGTTATGATTACGCTATAGGCTATATTGTTGCACCTGTCTCTATTGCACTTGTTCTGGGAGGTTTTATCGGGTCCCCTCTTGGGGTCAGAGTTTCTGAACGAATACCTTCTTCAAATATTAGCTATATTTATGCGATTTTCCTTTCCATCGTAATTACGAAAAAGGTATACGAACTAATTCAATTTATCTGATGTCATTAATATTAAGTATGGAAACCTCGACCAATGTTTGTTCGGTCGCGCTTTATAAGGAAGCAGAGTTACTGGCTGTATCAGAAATTACGATTCAGAAATCGCATTCGTCGTTACTTACAGTAATGATTCAGAATATTGTACAGCATAGTGGCTATGCCCTGAATGAGCTTAAGGCAGTGGCAGTCTCAGCTGGACCGGGTTCATATACGGGATTGCGAATTGGTAGCTCGGTTGCAAAAGGTTTGTGTTATTCACTGGATATACCATTGATTGCAATTGACACATTGCATGCTATGGCTGTTTCGGTAAACCGCTATAATACAGAGGGGCGCCTTGTTTGTCCGATGATTGATGCGCGGAGAATGGAAGTATACTACAGTTTACTGGATAATATGGGAAATGTGATAGAGCCGTCTGCCCCGAAAATACTGGATGAAAACTCTTTCAGTGAAATACTGGATACTAATTCGGTTTTTTTCTTTGGCAACGGGGCGTTTAAATTTTATGAATTAGTCAGAGGGAACGATAATGTGAAATATATAGCTGGAGTGTATCCTTCTGCAAAGGATATAGGCGTTCTTGCCTGGAGGGCTTTTCAGAAAAAAGATTTTGCGGATATTATATACTTCGAACCAAATTATCTTAAGGAATTTATGTCCGGAGTCAGACAAAACTAGTTTGAAAAATGGAAAATGAAATCGTAAATAAAGTAGCTCAATCGGGTTTAGTGACTATTGATCTACAGGATTTTTATCAGAAAGGCGAACGGGTTGTATACGACCTTAGTGCAAATTTGTATCAGGGGCTGGTCCTGAAGGAAAAGGATTTTCGGTCATTTATAAAAGAGCATGACTGGTCTGTGTATCGGGATAAATATGTATCTATTGTGTGTACAGCCGATGCAATTGTTCCTTTCTGGGCATATATGTTATTAATTACAAAAATACAGCCATATGCCAGAAAAGTTGTTGTGGGATCAGTGGAAGCGCTGGAACAGTTGCTGTATAGTGATGCGTTTAGCAGAATTCGACCGGAAGATTTTAGAGATGCAAAAGTTGTTGTAAAGGGATGTGGTGATTTGCCTGTACCTTTGTTTGCTTATGGAGAAATTGTACGTTTGTTACTGCCGTTTGCTTCAAGTATTATGTATGGAGAACCATGTAGTACCGTTCCTGTATATAAAAGACCTAAGCAATAAATTTTACTTTTGATCGAGCGATTGGGAACTCTGTAATGTAATATTTTGTAATAAGATTGCTGATTTTAATTCTGAGATCTGATTTCAATTAGCTTATAACCAGTATATAGTTGCGTATTTTTCTGGTTTTTATATGATTTTGACAGTATTCCCTATCAATTGTTTAGTAATCTGACAATTGATCGTCTTTAATCTTCATTAGAGAGGCGATGATATAAAATTGCCTCAATTTGCTTTTTGGATTCAGGTGTTTGCTATACCTTTGCAATCCGTCTCAGATAAAAAGCAGAGCACGGATCGTCCTTTTGAAAAGTTAGTCTGGGTTCTAAAAAAAGATTAGCGAATTATTTTGGAGTTTTGGGATTATTTTTCTTATCTTTGCACCCGCTTTTGTAGGGAACGGGATTTTGCGAAGAGAGGCGGTTAATA
>JAEWYS010000004.1 GCA_023458555.1 Bacteroidota bacterium
TAGGCACAAATTTATGGAAATCAATTAAAAAGCATCACACATTTTCCCCCGCCATCCTTACCGCTTCACCCTCCATTTTGTCCGTTTCACAGCAATAGTCTTTCCCCTGCGCTTCATCAGGCCTTAGTTTTGTACAAAAAAGATACGACAGGAGTCTTCGCATTCTCCGGTCAAAACGACAATCACTTTGTACGAACGATTCATATACAACAAGCTTGCAGGACACTCATCACCACTTAAAAATTTCATAAAAACCCACTAAGATGACCAAAAAAATCTCCATAGCGGTACTATTCTTACTCACTGCCTTTCTTGCTTCGGCCCAGACCGAGCTGTCGCTGAAGGAAGCGGTAACCTATGCGCTGCAGCATAAGTCGGAAGCTGTAAAAGCCGGACTGGATATACAGAACAGCGACTATCTGATTGATGAGGCCCGGGCCAACGCGCTGCCTCAGATCAATGCCAATGGCGGCCTCACCTATAATCCTATTTTACAGCAGACCGCTCTGAGCATGGGCGGCCAGACTATGGTGATAAAAATGGGTCAGCCCTGGCAGTCAACCGCTACCCTGCAATTCAATCAGCAGGTATTTAATATGGCTGTTTTTCAGGGCCTGAAAGCTGCGAAGTCTACCCGCGAATTTTATCAGATCAATGCTGAGCTTACCGAAGAACAGATCATTGAGAAAGTGGCCGGCAGCTATTATGAGGTTTTTAAAACCCGGTCACAAATCAAGACCATTGATCTCACGATTCAAAATACCACCCGGGTCAGAGATGTCATCGAAAGTCTGACGAAAAACGGACTGGCGAAAAAAATAGATCTTGACCGTATCAATGTATCACTGAACAACCTGCAAAGCTCCAGGCAACAGCTTCAAAATGCGCTGAAGCTTCAGGAAAACTCGCTCAAGTATCTGATCGGTATGGATATCAGCACCGATATCAGCCTGCCCGAGAATGATTTCAATACCCACAGGACGCTTTATTCAAAAGAGGATATAAGCATTGCCAACCGGACGGAGATCCGGCTTCTGGAAAAACAGGGTCAACTGCTTCGGTTAAACAAAAAAGCGACACAGGCGAAAAACTATCCGACCCTGAGCCTTACCGGCAACTACGGCTATTTTGGTCTGGGATCCAGCTTTCCCTATTTTGCGGAAAACAACCCGAATGTTCACTGGTCCAATTTTTCATCGGTCGGTCTTAATCTGAGCGTACCGATATTCAATGGATACTCCAATCGCTCCAAGGTACAGCAGGCTCAGATCGAAATTGACAAGTTCGAAGCAGACCTGAAAGATACCCGGCTGGCGCTCAGCCTGGCCATAGAAAATGCCTATACACAGATTAACAACGCGCTGATAACCCTCAACAATCAGGAATCGAATATGTCTCTGGCCAGACAGGTCCTGCAGAATATCGAAAACAACTATCAAAACGGACTCGCATCGCTCACTGATCTGCTCGACGCGGAAACTTCCTATTCCGACGCCCAGAATAACCATACCAATGCCCTCATGGATTATAAGCTGGCGGAAATCCAACTTGTAAAAGCGAAAGGAGAATTAAAATCATTTTATACCACAGAATAAACAGAACACTACAATGAAAAGAATAATCATTTCAGGTTTCATCATACTTGCGGCTATTGGCGGCATAGCCTACGTACTCCGGAACAATAAGGCGAAAAACGAGGCGCAGACCGCTATAGTAGCTCAGAAAAACGCTTCTGTAGTAGTACGCGCAGAGACAGCTGAATACAAGGAGATGTCCACAAGGTATACATCCAATGGTGTTTTTAGCGCGAAACAGGAAGTAATGATCTCATCGGAAGTCTCCGGCAAAATAACCGATGTGCTTGTCAGAGAAGGAGCATTGGTCACTACCGGGCAGCTATTGGCTGTCATCCGGGGAGACAAGCTGAATGTAAGCTTGTCCAACGCGCAGGCAGTGTATGATAACGCGAAGAATGAAGTGGAGCGGTTTGAAAGCGCCTTCGCTACAGGAGGTGTCACCAAACAGCAGCTGGATCAGGTAAAGCTCCAGCTCGAAAATGCCAGCAACAACTTGCAAAGCGCCCGTCTTACTGCTTCTGATGTCAATGTAAAAGCATCGTTTGCCGGTATTGTCAACAAGCGCACCATCGAAGCAGGCTCGTATGTTTCTCCGGGACAGCAGCTATTTGAGATCGTCAATGTATCCTCATTGAAGCTGAAAGTATATGTGGATGAGAAAAATATCGCATCTGTCAGAACAGGTCAGCAGGTGACGGTTGAAACCCCTGTATTGCCAGGCCGGACATGGACGGGCATTGTGTCTTTTATAGCTCCGAAAGCGGACGGAAGCCTCAACTTTCCGGTAGAGCTGGAAATAAAAAATAACCCGGGCAATGACCTCAAAGCCGGAATGTACGGAACCGCGCACTTCGGCAGCGGTCAGAACAATAATGTACTGGTAATTCCCAGAACCGCCTTTGTAGGCAATGTAAGCTCCAGTCAGGTATTTGTAGTACAGGACGGAAAAGCCGTGCTGACTCAGGTTGTGTCAGGCAGAAACTTTGGCGATTATATCGAAATCATCTCCGGTATCAGTAAAGGTCAGACAGTGGTCGTTTCCGGACAAATCAATCTGCTGGACCAAACCCCTGTTGAGGTAATTAACTAATTCACAAAGGATCTATGAAATTAGCAGAAATATCCATCAAACGCCCCAGTATCATCATTGTACTGTTTATCATACTCACACTGGGCGGTATCTTTTCATATACACAGCTGGGTTATGAACTGGTACCAAAATTTGAAGTGAATGTCATATCCATTCAGACAGTTTACCCGGGCGCTGCCCCTTCTGAAGTAGAAAACTCGGTGACCAAAAAGATCGAAGACGCGGTTTCTTCGCTCGAAAATGTAAAAAAGATCGAGTCCAAATCCTTTGAGAGTGTGTCGGTGGTAATGATTACGCTGAACAGCACCGCGGATGTCAACTTTCTTCTTACAGATGCCCAGCGCAAAATCAACGCGGTAGTGAATGATCTGCCGGACGATGCCGAGACACCGTCTATCAACAAGTTTTCGCTGGATGATGTACCCATTATCAATCTGTCTGCGACTTCCAATCTTTCTGAAAAAGAGCTATACGACCTGCTGGACCAGAAAATTCAGCCTGTATTTGCCCGGCTAGACGGAGTAGCCAAAGTAGATATGGTCGGTGGAGAGGCCCGCGAGATTCAGGTAAGTGTCAATCCTGAAAAGCTGCAAGGCTACGGATTGTCCATCGGTCAGATCGAGCAGGTTATAGCCATGTCCAATATGGATTTTCCTACCGGAAATGTAAAAACACGGGATAATCAGACGACGATCAGACTCTCCGGCAAATTCGCATCACTGAATGAGCTGCGAAACCTGCCTGTCATGACACCGGCAGGCATTCTGATACGGCTGAGTGATGTAGCCGATGTGCAGGATGGCATAAAAGATCCTGACAAGATTTCCCGGATCAATCAGACCAACACGATCCTTCTGCAGGTCTTTAAGCAGTCAGACGCCAACGCAGTAGCCGTGTCCGAAAAAGTAAAGCAAACCATACAGGCCATTGAGCAGGATTACCAGGACCAGGGCGTACATATCGAGATCGGGAGCGACTCCTCTGATTATACCCTGAAAGCCGCGAATAATGTCATCTTTGACCTGCTTCTTGCCATTGTGCTGGTTGGTGTCATTATGCTGCTTTTCCTGCAAAGTTTCCGTAATGCTGCGATCACCATGGTCGCTATTCCATTGTCGCTGATCGCGACATTCATAGGATTGTTTATCATGGGATATACGCTCAACCTGATGTCCCTGCTCGCACTATCTCTGGTGGTAGGTATTCTCGTAGATGACGCTATCGTTGTTATTGAAAACATTCACCGCCATATGGAGATGGGTAAGAATAAGGTCCGGGCGGCGTATGACGGAGCAAAGGAAATCGGCTTTACCGTTACAGCAATTACACTCGTAATTGTAGTCGTGTTTCTTCCTATTTCCCTATCGACAGGCCTTGTATCCGATATTTTACGTCAGTTCACAGTGACGGTAATGATTGCTACTCTGCTTTCTCTTCTCGTATCTTTCACAGTGGTTCCCTGGCTGTATTCCCGCTTTGGCAAGCTTGAGCACATCAACCACCGTTCGCTGTTTGGCAAGCTGTTAAACTCGTTTGAAAGAAGTCTGGACAAACTGACCACAGGAATCGGTTCGATCCTGAAATGGTCACTGAGAAACAGAACGAACAAGTTCACTACGCTGGCCTTAACCGTTGTACTGTTTGTTGCTTCGCTGATGCTGGTAAGCAAGGGGTATATCGGAACGGACTTCTTTCCTGCCAACGATAAAGGTGAGTTCTACCTCCAGATCGAAATGAATAAGGACGCTTCGATCGAGCAGACCAATTTTATGACACAGAAGGCGGAGCAGCATTTGTCTCAGAAACCGGAAATAGAACGGATAATTACCACTGTAGGACAGGCCTCTGACGGAATGATGTCAACCTCCGGCACCAAATACAAATCGGAAATCCATATCTTCGTAGGCAAAGAGCACCGGAAAGAAGAGCCAACCAAAGTATACGCTGCACGGCTCAAAAGAGAGATGGAAAGAGTACTGGTCGGTGCAAAAGTCAAAACAGTGAATGTAGGGATGATGGGAGCTGAAAACGCTCCGCTGAAGCTGACAATTATTGCTTCCACACAGGAAGACGCCCTGGAATTTGCCGGTCAGGCAGCAGATCTGCTGCGTAACATTCCCGGCTCCACCGAAATCAGGCTGACTTCGGAAGACGGCAATCCCGAAATCAATGTAAAGGTCGACAGAGACAAGATGAATGCGCTGGGATTGAATGTGGCATCGGTGGGTATGGCTATGCGTACCGCATTCTCGGGCAACACGGATACCAAATTCAGAGCCGGGGACAAGGAATACGACATCAATATCCGGTATGATGAAATAGGCAGGGCCAATATCAATGATGTCAAAGAATTAAAGTTCATTAATTCTCAGGGACAGGCAATCCGGCTGGAACAATTCGCGGATGTCAGCTTCGGCTCCGGACCAACTCTTCTGGAACGAAGAGATAAGTCACCATCCGTATCAGTAGAAGCACAGGTGGTAGGAAGACCCGCCGGTACGATAGCTCAGGAATGGCAGACTGCCTTCGAACAGCTTGACTTCAAGCCGGGACTTTCGTACAAATGGGGTGGCAATATGGAAAACCAGTCAGAAGGATTCGGATCTCTCGGAATTGCCCTGTTAGCCTCAATTCTATTGGTATACCTGGTGATGGTGGCGCTGTATGACAACTTTGTAACGCCTTTTGTGGTTCTGTTCTCTATTCCGCTATCATTTATCGGAGCCCTATTGTTCCTGGCTTTGTTCAATCAGACGCTGAACATTTTTACCATACTCGGTATCATTATGCTGATCGGTCTGGTGGCTAAAAACGCGATCATGCTCGTAGACTTTGCCAATCATCGCAAAGCAGAAGGGTATTCCACCTACGACGCGCTGATTTCAGCAAACCATGCCCGGTTCAGGCCGATTCTGATGACGACCATCGCTATGGTCATAGGTATGGTACCGATCGCTATGGCACAGGGTGACGGTGCTGACATGAACAGAGGTCTGGCCATCGTCATCATAGGCGGCTTACTGTCATCCTTGTTTCTGACACTCGTAATCGTACCGGTTGTGTACTCACTCTTCGACAGTCTGGGAAAACGATTCGGAAAAGGTGAAAAAACAGATTACGCGGCCCTGATGAAGGAAGAAGATGAAAAAGAATTCGTACCTGAATATGCAGAGCATTATTAAAATACAATAGATAGTTGTAAGCGAAGATATTCTGCCCCGGATCTGCATTCGGTACTACAGGCAGGATATCTTCTTTTGTATCTTCACGTATTTCTGTAAAGCTGAAATTTTAGTACCGATTTTATTGTTACTGAATTATTCAGCAGAGTCCGTTTGTAAATAGAAGTTTTTGAAATCATAATCCTTATGCAGTATACCATTCCTATAAAGGTCCTTGTGAAAGAAAGCGGAAGGTTGTTTCTCTGTTTCCTGGTTGGCACGGTACTGATAACTTCTTTGCAGGAGCTGAGCCTTACAGAGCTGCTTATTAAATTCATAACCCTGAGCACGCTTTTTATCTCCTATTTCGCTATCAATATTGGCCTGTTTTGTTTCTTTGACAAAAGACGGAAATATCCAAGTGAAAAAATATGGAAAAAAACTTTTGCGATCGGCTACCCGCTAACCCTTATAATTTTCACTTTACAACATACACTGCTGCTGTATCTGCACAATAGCGGAATCTTTGTGCAGAAAAGTATGCCGGGAGCAGGAGGAGATCCGCTCAGTGGCTGGCAGCTTGCCGTCTTTATCAGCTATGCCAACTTTGTCATGTATTCGTTCATTTTCCTGATACATAATTTCGTTATCGATCAGTATGAAAAAAACCGCATACAAATGGAGCTGCTTCAGCTGAAAGCATCCAATACGGAAACGACCAATCAGCTGCTGCAACAGCAGATAAAACCGCATTTCCTTTTCAATGCGCTGAACATTCTGAAATCACTCATCCGAAAAGATCCGAAAAGCGCCGAAGCATACCTGCTAAAGCTCTCGGATTTTCTCAGAGTTTCCATAACCAAGAATAAAACCGGGATGGCCACTATCCGGGAAGAGCTGAAAATCTGCAATGATTATATGGAAATGCAAAAGATACGGTTTGGCGATGCCCTGATATATCATGTCAATCTTAATGAAGATGACGAGTTTTATAATCAGAAACTCCCTTTTTTCTCTATACAGCCTTTGCTGGAAAACGCGATAAAGCACAACGAGCTTACCCATGATAACCCATTATGCATTACTATTGAGAAATCGGAGTCCTGCATTATCGTACATAATAATCTCCAGCTCAAAACCAATGTAGAAGTCTCCACAGGCAACGGCCACAGCATGCTAAAAGAACGATATCGATTATTATCGGGCGATGATGTTTCCATCGACCGCAATGACAAAGTATACTCTGTACGTCTCAAAATTCTGAATCAGTCATGAATATCATCATCATCGAAGACGAGCCGATAACCGCTGAAGACCTCAGGGAAATAATCAGCCAGATAAATCCCGGAGCCCGTGTTGTCAAAATACTAAGCTCCGTAAAAGAAGCTATCCTGTATCTCAACACACACCCTATGCCTGATTTGATTTTCAGCGACATACAGCTGGGCGACGGTCTGAGCTTTGAAATTTATCAGCAGGTAGATATCAAAGTACCGATCGTATTTTGTACAGCGTATGATGAATATGCCCTTACAGCATTCAGAACCAACGGTATTCATTATATCCTGAAACCCTTCAATGAAGTGATGATACAGGAAGCGCTGGCCAAGTTTCACTCACTCAAATCTTCGTTTAGTCTGGATAGCCAGGCATTATTGCAGCTTATGCAGACATTAACCCGAAGTCCCCGGGAAAAAACCACTTCCGTATTGGTTTACCAGCGGGAAAAAGTTATTCCCGTTAAAATCAAAGATATCGCCCTGTTCTATATTAAGAATGAAGTATGTCATCTGTATACCTTTGATCAGAAAACCTATTTCATCAACAAATCACTGGATGAGGTACAACAGCTGGGCGGCAATGATTTTTACAGAGCCAACAGACAATACATCGTCAATCGCAACGCGATCAGGGAAGCATCTCCCTATCTGGCCCGTAAGGTAAATATTGTTCTGAATATTCCATTCAGTGAATCCATTATGGTCAGCAAGGAAAAAATGAGCGACTTTTATACCTGGCTTACAGGGGAATAAAAACAGAGATTTATATTCAGACGATTCGGCCAGGCAGTAAAAGGGAGTATTCGTGTCTGACCATGACAAAAAACATTTCCTCAAAGCTCATCAACAATGTTAACCGTACTTAAGCTACCGTAGAACCCACGCTAAAACTAATTTTCCAGTTAATGCCAAATTTATCCAAGCAGATCCCATAATAAGAACCCCAAAATTGTTCAGAAATAGGCAGCTTTATCTCTCCCTCATTTGACAGGGAACTAAATAACCGATCAGCTTCTTTTTTACTTTCAGCGCTAATATAAAGCGAGAAATATCTTGCTGCATCATTTTCTTGTTTCTCAACAATGTCGGCTCCCATTAAAATTGTTTCTCTGCTAATTGGTAATGCTATATGCATAATCTGTTCATCAGTACAATGGGGAAAATTTTGTCTCGCCACTTCAGGAACATCTTTATAACGGCCAATGTATTGAAATTCCTTTTTAAAAACAGATTTATAAAAATCAAATGCTTCTTTACAATTCCCATTGAAATACAAATAGGTGTTAACAGTTGTCATAGTCTTTTTATTCTCAATTATTTTAGCTGAGCCGGCTTGTTAAATGATGTACAACGGTTCGGGGCTTTGCGAAGTGGTGGATTTTTGCACAGAATTCCTGTAGTTGAACCTTGCACAAATGTCCAATAAAAACCGTTCAGTCCCGCTTTTGGCAATACCTTGTTAGCGGTTCGGTTTTCTTTCTTGTCGTGTACTATTACCAAAATTTCCACCAAGGTTTTGTCTGTTCTGGTTCATCATTTTCAGCTGTTAAAAACCAAAATTCTTCTTTAAAAGGCAAGTTTGTAAATTCTTTCGTCACCATATGAACATAAGGATAAATGGCATCCTCACTTCCATTTTGAAATCGTTTCATTACTTTTTGGATTGGCCAAATTTGTCCGTCATTTGGCAGCTTTAAGTATACATTAAGTTCGCCTTGTTGGTCGTTGTCGTCAGTTATCCATTCAGCACCTTTTACGTTCTTAATAATTGTCTCGCCAACATACGAACCAATTGAAAATAATTTTGGTCCAAATCCTTTTCCATAAAGTCGGCCATCTTTTGTAGGTTTTCCGTCTTTCATATTTTGGCTAAAAAATCTGTCCACTTCAATTATGCTGTCTATTGATCCGTCAAGATTAAAACCGTCAGCTTTAAATGCTTTTACAATCCATTCAGATTGTGATTTTATGTCTTCTTTTAGTGTTGCCATATTTCAAATGTTCTTATAGTTTGGTCTCGGTCTCTAAGCCAACCGCTAACTATCAAATATACGCAATAAGAGCATTGTTTCTCCCAATCATCATACCTTAACAATATAATAATAATCAAAAACTTAACCTCACAATAAGTTACCATACCAGTGGCATATCTTACCTTATTGCAGGAAAGAATCCATTTTCTACGCATATATATTTATGAATAACCGGTCATGAAAATCCAGTTCGAAGAGTAGTTTCGGTTGGCTGTCGGTTACAGCCCTCCAAGGTTCGTTATTCGCCATATACAAAACCCTGGAGGTTTGGTTACCGGATACAGACACGAAATAGCAGAGCATTTTTCTATTTCACCCTACATATCAAGGTCAAAAAAATATACTTTTTTGTTTCAGTATCATCACACCAGAAGCTGTGCATTTTCATCAGGTAGCTGTAATAAGTCTTTCCCTACTTTGTGGAGAAATTATACATATTTTTCCAGAGGTTCAGGCAATTTGTATTCACATACGTTTGCCGGCAATATATAGTCAAACCTTCTTACTATTTTTCAATATTGAGAAGGTCCATGAAATAGAGCATACATAATCAGAGTCATGTTATCATTTCCCAATAAAAAGATCAATACGATCGGAGAAAAGGAGATATAAAAAATACTTTATCCTGCCTCATTTATCACCAACCCCGCTTTTACCATTTGCCTTTTTCATTTTTCCAATCCAGAGATACAGTGTCCACAGCACAGTGATACCGAACACAATAAAAAGCGGGATATAATAATGCCGGACTACATCATGGAAATAAGCGCCGACAATGATATAGAAGCTGGCGACGCAGAGTTTAAACGGGATAAACTCCATGTTGCTCCAGCAAGTTTTTGCACGAAAGAAATTCATAGACACTATATTTTATACTGAAGAACCTTTATATACCTGTTTTGTTGTTCCACATACCCCCAAGAGAAAGGGATAACGATTTAGCAACCTGGTCCCGGAAGCAGGTTGTCCGGATCTGATATCATATTGTATAAATCACTGTAGTGAAAGAAACTTAACCATTTTACCTGTTTTCATTTTTTACCGTTACTTTTTATCAAAAAAAGTCTATTTTCGGCGTGCAAAAATCCAGGTAACAACGTTTTGATTTTTCTATGCCAAGCTCCAGAGAAGAATACTCAATAAAGTCCTTTATCCGGCTTTGGAAGCCATTTTTCAGTGATCTTCGTAACTGGTTTGTTTTCTTCGGTACTTTATTAATTCTCCTGTTGATATTCTTCACCGGTTTTTATAAGCAGGACCTTGTCATTTTTCCGAATACCGCGGGAAAGAACGGCTATGTAATATATAATGACTCTTCCAATCTCGGACACTCCAAAGTCATTGATTACACCCAGACAGATTCATCGCTCCGTATCAGCTTTATGCTGCATGAAGGATTTATCAACCCATACGTTGGTATTCGTTTTTTTCCTGACAACCCGACCCAAGAGCTCAATATCTCGGGTTATAACCAGATGACAATAAAAGTATCCGGCAGTCCGATCAGCCATCTTATTTTGTATCTGATCACCGCTGATCACCAGGTAAAAGACAGCCTGCACCCACTTGCTCACAGACATTCTGGTACAGGAATTAAAGTATCCCCGATGCCTGAATCAGCTACCATATCATTCAATCAGTTTCAGACTCCCGACTGGTGGTACGAAGAAATAGACCAGTTGCCTCATGAATTTACCAGCCCGGAACTTCAGCATTTCAAAGGTATCGCTATTACGACAGGTATCAAAACTGAACTAAATACACCACATTGGCTTGAGATTCATTCAGTAATATTTCAGAAAGACAATAGCATTGTGCTGTATATTTTATCAGTAATTCAGGCCCTCGTTCTGTTTTTATTACTGATCAGATACTATACTGCCCTGAATCGAAAAAAACGAACAATCACAGTCAACTACAAACCCGTTGCCATCGAAGCAGAAAAGCCGGATCAGACAAAATCCTTTCTCGATTATATACACACGCATTTTTCTGACCCGGAACTTAGTCTCAAAACGGTATCAAAGCATTCCGGAGTTCATCAGCGTGTTATTACAGAAACCATTGCACAGCGGTTTAACTGTAATTTCAAAACCTATATCAATCAGATCAGAATAAAGGAGGCTCAGCGACTTCTCAGGGAATCCAATCTTAATATCAGTGAAATCGCTTACAACGTCGGATTCAACAGTCCGAGCAATTTTAACCGAGTCTTCAAAAACCTTACCGGTAAAAATCCAACCGAGTTTATCAGAGAAGTATAAGAAAATCAAAATAATGCATTTTTTGTAAAGCAATTTACATTTTTTACAAATAGTATTTTAAAAAGAAAAATCATAATTGCACTATGACAAAGCTGTATTGCCCGGCCGACTATTCCGGACAATAACCCGTCTTGTTCATCAGGTTCAAACTAGCAGCATTATGATTAAAAAAATTATTCTTTCAGTAAGCCTTTTTCTGAGTGCCTGCATGGCATTTTCACAGGAATTTATCCGACGCGATGGCAAAAAGCTGATGTACCATGGAGAAGAAATATTCCTGAGGGGTATGGCTTTCGGCAACATGGTATGGGATGACCGTTTTACCCCTGACCAGCATCATTCGGAAGTTGACTACAAAAGAGTTTCGGCACTGGGAATGAATGTGCTTCGCTTCTATATGAACTATAAAACATTTGAAGATGATGCGAATCCATATACCTACAAAGCCAGTGGCTGGCAATGGATTGACCGCAATATTCAGTGGGCTAAGAAACACAATATCTTTCTGATCCTGAATATGCACGTCCCCCAGGGAGGCTTCCAGTCTCAGTGCAACGGAGATGAGCTCTGGACGGAACCGGAAAATCAGGATCGTGTCTCTGCTCTCTGGAAAGCTATTGCTGAACGCTATAAGGATGAACCCCAGATTGCCGGGTACGATATTATCAACGAGCCCATTCCGGTAGAAAGTACAGAAAGCTGGAGTATTCTCGCTCAACGCATCATTGACAGCATTCGCAGCGTGGACAATAATCATCTGATTATTACAGAGCGGGCCATTGCACTGGATTGCAACTATGGATATGCCGATGCAAACAACAATTATCCTCAGATCACTGAAGAAAACCTGATGTATACCGTACATCTTTATGATCCGTATGAGTTTACCCATCAGCTTCTTGACTGGGCCGGTACCGGCGATGGCGGTTCTTATCCCGATCCGGATCTGATAACTGCTCCGTCTGATGCCAGCTATGCCACGGGAAATTACAGTAATCCATCGGTTAAAACAGGAACTTCCGGCTGGACATATTATGAAGGTGTACCTTTTACTGTTGACACAGATACCCTTGTACTGGGAAGAGTGGTATTTGTAAGTAATGGCATCAACAGCGGCAGAATCTGGTTTGACGATATCGAAGTCAGAGAGCTGGACAGCCAGGGCAACCTGATACGCGCACTCTTCTCTGACCCGCTGGACAAAGGAAGCTTCTGGTGGTGGTCTTCCGACAATACAGGTACACATACTACCGCCAGCTCAGGACACAACGACGGTTTTTCGGTCATGGTCACGGGCAACAAAGCAGCCGCATCTGTGATATGCCCTGCCTTCGCCTTCCGGATTACCAAAGGCAATCAGTACGTTATTTCCGGCTGGATGAAAGGAGAAAACATACCCGCCGGAGCCTCTGCCAGTATTACTACCGAGTTTTATCATTCTCCTTCGGGATCACAGCCTTATGTACGCAATTATGAATTTCTCAGGGACAAAATCGTCCAGTATGCACAATATATTGAAGACAAAGGCTTTCCTGTGTATTTTGGTGAATTCGGAGCTGCCAGAACGGCGTTTGAAAACAATAAGGGCGGTGAGCGCTGGGTAGCCGATGCCCTGAAAATATTTGACAGCCTCGGTTATCACTTTACCTATCACTCCTACAAAGAATCCAGCTTCGGCTATTATGACGGATGGGATCAGCCGGTTGATACCACAACTGTTAATACAAAGCTCCAAAAAGTTTTCAGAGATTTTTTTGGCAAAACAACAACACCTACAGGAGTCAAAAAAAAAACAGAAAATAACCTGAGAGTATATCCCAATCCAACTGGCAGTCAGATTACCATTATACTCAATGAACCCGGTTCTCATACCGTTGAAATTCTGAACATGAACGGAAATAAGATACTGCAAACATGGACAGGTACCATAGATGTAGGCCATCTTCCTCAAGGTACTTACATTGTAAAAGTACAAAGCCGGGATCAGATATATTATGACAAACTTATCGTAAAGTAATCATCATAACTAACCCCACCCTTAACCCAGAAGACCGTCAGACCGCCACAGTTGACGGTCTTTTTTATGGACAAAAACTGGAAATGTCATTTTACAAGGAAAAAAGGACTCTGGAGAACTCTTCAGGCAGAATAGCACATTTATAGATAATCTGAGTATGACCGCAACAGCGAACTATCCACCTAAAAGCTGATAAATGCAAAAAACGCAAATAAAAAAAGAGGTTGCCTCCCGGACAACCTCTTCCCGCTTTAACAGAATAATACTATTTCAATACTTTATTAGCCAGATGCTTGGCAGTAGCTTTACCCAATAGTGCATATGCTTCCTGAATTCTGACACCTGTATCAAAATCATATCCCATTGCATCTTTACCTGGCACTTTTAAAGCAGTAAGTTTTCCTAATTCCTTACCAGTCTTGTTATCAACAAAGATAATTACCGCATCGATAGACGCTGGCCTGCGAACAACGCCTACATTGAATCCGGGCTCGGTAAAAGTCGTACGTACAATCGCCTTGACAGGGGCGTCTGTATAATCCTTTCCGGCTTCCAGACCATACTTCTGAACATATTTATTAAATAACTCGTCAAACTTAGGCTCGAAGCGGCGCTCACGGTCATCATACCAGGCTGCCTTCCACTTATCTCCGCTGCCCGGCTCCTTCTCATTGCGCTGAGCAACTTTCTCATTTATATATTGCTCCTCATTTACATATTTTCCGACACGCATTTCGTCATAATCATATACCAGCTGAATTCTTCCGGCATCTTTCAATGCACTCAAATCGCCTTTCTGAGATATCTTTTAAGCCTGCACTCCCATGGCGATAAAAATCACCGAAAAAAGTGTTACAAATAGTTTAATGTTCATATTGTTTTTTGTTATTAATGATTTGAAGTACGAAAGTATTAAAATTTAGTTCAGCAGCGCGGGCTCCAATAAATAATTCTGGACTGATAACCATAATTTATCCGGGACAAAAGATCTTCCGGGGAGTTTAAAAAAAATAAAACAGCAGAAACAATGGAGATTAAGGCAATAGAAATAACCAGTCCTGAAATAAGTGCTACCAGACAGTTCTATCATAAAAAACTCGGATTCAAGATTCACCACGATACCAAAGACAAAATCTCTTTTGAAACCGGCAGCTCTATACTCACTTTTATTCTCAGCAGTCAGCCAAGGCCACGGTATCACTTCGCATTTCTGATACCTGACAATACTGTTTCCGACGCGCTCGAATGGCTCAGTAGCCGAGCCACGCTTATCCGCAACCCTGCCGATAAACTGATTACAGACTTCAAAAGCTGGAATGCCCGATCTATCTATTTTTATGACAACAATGGGAATATTCTCGAATTTATTGCCCGCTTGGATTTGCAGAATGCCAGCACTGAAAAATTTTCAGCATCATCTATCCGCTGTCTTAATGAGATTGGTCTGGTCGTTGACGCACCATTGAGTTATTCTGAAAAACTTATCCATAAACTGGCAATTGATTATTTTGACAAAGGCCCTAAAAAAGAAGACTTTGTCGTACTAGGCGACAATCAGGGGCTTCTGATTATCTCCGGTACCAACAGAAACTGGTTTCCGACAGAGCATAAGGCAAAGAAATATTATCTCAAAACTGTGCTGGCTATCAATGGTGAACAAAAAGAAATCAGCCTGTATGAGTAATAACTTTCCTGTCGGAGCGGATCAGAAGTCAGAATCAGGGTACTCCCCTCTGATCTGAATGTGGAAAAATACCATATTACCGCATCTCTCTTTTTTTCAGTCCGCGTCTTCGATTCCACCGTTTGTATAACAACAATCCGGCAAAAAACCACCTACTACCCCAAACGGCCATATAGTAATCAACGCTACCACAAACCAGAGAAAGCTCTTCCAGCCGTTACGAAGCGCCTGACCCAGCCTGCCACCAAATCCAAAGGACGAAGACGTCCGTTCATAAAACTCAATATTCAGCGTACACCTGATTACGCAGATAGTTGAATCACAAATAACAACTAAAAGGCCGATATTTGTTAAAATACAATTTCACCTTATTCCCTGACACACCCTGCTATTCTGCTGCATTTTGTGTATATTTAACACATTACATTCATTGCAAAAATACACCTGACAAATCCATTATCATACATATATCATGGCCATAACCAGTCAGACACCCAACTCCGGATTAAGAATCGCTGCCATGCTGATCGACCATTTCATTATGACCCTGGTGATCGTCCTGATCGCGGCGCCCGGATTTGTTTCTGTATTTGCACAAGTCTTTGAAACCAGCCATGATCCCGTCTCCATGCAAGCTGGCAAAATTATACTTCCTTGTATTATCGGTTTCAGCATATACTTCAACAAGGACCTGCTTAATGGCCAAAGTCCGGCCAAACGCATTCTCAAATTGCAGGTTATGGACGATACGACGGGACGCCCTGCCGGGCCTCTTAAATGCCTGATACGCAACTGCACCATGATGTTCTGGCCGCTCGAAGTACTGCTCCTGATAAAGAATCCCGGCAAAAGACTCGGAGATAAGATAGCAGGAACAAGCGTCATATGCACTGAAAACCCGGGAAAGAGTACACTAAATAAACCCTTCGCTGTGCTTTCGCTGAGTATAGCCATTGCCTTTTTCTCCCTTTTGTTTTCTCCCTTCCTGCTGCTTAATCCATTTGCTGATATTCCTTCAGTTCTCTATCAGACAGACTCATTTCAGGCAGATAAAAGTGCAGAAAGCAGCCGGCATATTGAAGCAGAGCTCAACCATCTGATCCGGAAAGCCGATATCCGGGTATATGATCAGATCGAAAATGATGACCGGAATTATATTTCAGCGATCGTGTACTTTCGCAACAAAGAAGACTTTGAGAACCTCGACACCGCCGAAAATGAAATAGCTGCCGCATTGCAAAGCCATTTTCCGCTAAACAGCAACCTGTGCTTTGTCAAGTTTGTGTATAAGCAATCAGGCAGTACCAGCATACGACAACAGTTATATGAGTCTCAGCCTTTGCCTTAGGATCAGAAAAGAACCGGCAGCAGCAGAATACTTTACCGATAGTTTTCAGTATCTTCGGGTCAATGACTTATCTGCACGTCCGGATAGGTACATTTAATTACAGTCATACACTATATTTCAATCGCCAATGAGTGATCAGACCATTGACAGTTTACGGGCAGCCCTGCTTCATTCTCCCGACAATATACCACTGCGAATGCTGCTTGCCGATACATTACTGTCTTATGACAGACTGGATGAAGCAGAGGAAGAATATACCTTCATCCTCAACCTGAGCGATAGTATCAAAGCGAAAACAGGTCTGGCTAAAATCTTTTTCAAAAAAAGAAAATATTCTGCCTGCAACGTAATTCTTGAAACCGTCATGGAAACCTACAGCCAGGAACCGGAAATACTGACACTCTATGCCAAAGCATTGTTAAAGGAAAACGAGCCGGAAAAAGCCATGGCAGCGTACCGGCACGCGCTCGAGCTAAATCCTTCTTTTTCGGACGAGGAGCTTGACCGTGAATTCAGAATAAAAAGTCTTCAGACAGAACAGTCGTCTGAAGAAGAAACAGACAGTCGGTTCTTGCAGAAGCCTTCCGTCAGCTTTGATGATGTGGGAGGCATGGATTCGGTAAAAAAGGAAATTGAACTGAAAATTATCCGTCCGCTGCTACATCCGGAATTGTATAAAGCCTATGGCAAAAAAACCGGTGGCGGAATACTTCTTTACGGTCCGCCCGGTTGTGGCAAAACATATATAGCCAAAGCCACTGCCGGACAGGTCAACGCCCGCTTTATTTCAGTCAGTCTCAATGATATTCTGGATATGTGGATTGGCAACAGCGAAAAAAATCTGCATGAGTTGTTTGAGCTTGCCCGTAAAAATGCTCCCTGTGTTTTATTCATTGACGAAATCGATGCACTGGGAGCCAGTCGCCGGGATATGAAGCACTCCGGTGGTCGTCATCTGATCAATCAGTTTCTGCAGGAGCTGGATGGAATTGAGCACAGCAATGAAGGGGTGCTGGTGCTGGGAGCAACCAACACTCCATGGAATCTGGATCCTGCATTCAGACGCCCCGGTCGCTTTGATCGTATTATTTTTGTGCCGCCCCCGGACGAAATCACCAGAGAATCTATACTTCGGCTCAAACTCAAAAGCAAGCCGGCGGAAAACATTGACTTTCGGCAGATTGCAAAAAATACGCCCGATTATTCCGGAGCCGATATCGATGCGCTTATCGATATCGCTGTCGAGCAGAAGCTGGAAGCATCTTTTAGCGACGGAATACCAAAGCCATTGGTAACCGCAGATCTGATCAGTGCAGCAAAAAAGCACCGCTCCACTACCAGAGAATGGTTCACAACAGCCAAAAACTTTGCTCTGTTTGCCAACGACTCAGGTTTGTATGATGATATTCTGTCCTATCTCAACATAAAAAAATAAAACCATTTATCAACCAGTCTGTGACCATGAGAGAGCAGGATAGCAGCATTTACGAAATCAGTCAACTGGCCAAAGTCGAAATTCTGATTCAGCAAAAACGATACGCCGAAGCCAGACAAATTATCGAAAGCCTGCTGGCGCAGGATAGCAGCCAGCCGTTTCTCCTCTCTCTTCTGGCAGAAATATACCTTCAGCAGGACCAGCCGGAGCAGGCAGCCGGAATTATTGATCACTCGATCAGTCTGGCTCCGGACACAGCGCATCTGTATTATATCAAATCGCGGATCTGCATCTGTCTGGGGCAATACGATGAAGCCGAAAACCAGATAGCACAGGCCATTGCTCTTGACAGCCGGGATGCCCTCTTCCATGCTTTTCATGCCAACATCAAGCTGCTACGCAAGCAGTATCAGCAGGCGCTCGAGCTGGCCGGCCGGGCATTGGAGGCAGATGCGGAAAATCTGCTGGCGCTCAATATACGAAGCTCCGCGCTCATCAAACTGGACAAAAAAGAAGAAGCCTTTACCACCATAGAGGGAGCCCTGCGCGAAGATCCCAACAATGCCTACACTCATACCAATTATGGCTGGGGACTGCTGGAAAAAGGCAATCACAAAAAGGCTCTGGAACATTTTAAGGAAGCTCTGCAAAACGATCCCGGTCAGGACATGGCACGTCTGGGTATGCTGGAAGCCGTCAAAGCAGCAAATCCGCTATACCGGCTGTTTTTGAAATATTCGTTTTTCATGAGCAGCCTTACGGCAAAGTATCAGTGGGGAGTGATTATCGGCTTTTATTTAATTACCCGGGTACTAAGAGGAATTGCTCAAAAAAATGAAGCTGCTCAGCCGTATCTGACACCAATTGTCATTCTGCTGGCAATTACAGCGTTTTCTACCTGGGTATTTACCCCGGTCAGCAATCTGTTTCTGCGTTTTAACCGATATGGCCGTCTCCTGCTGGACCACAACGAAAAACGAAATTCCAGCCTGGTTGCCCTGAGCCTGGCAGTCTCCTTAGTCGGACTGATCAGCTATTTTCTGCTTAGCGATGAGCGATACCTGTCCATTGTTGCCTTTGGTTTTGCCATGATGCTGCCGCTGGGGATACTCTTCTCAGCCGGGAAAAACCATAAAGTGCTAAAAATATATACCCTTGCTATGACTGCTGCTGGTCTTTCAGCTATTATTCTGACATTCACCAGCAATAATCTGTTCAACACAGCCAGCATTTTATTTATAGCTGGATTCATTGGCTTCCAATGGCTTTCCAACTTCATCCATATCAGAGAAGATAACAAGTAAAAATATAATCAGCCACATCTGCCAAAATATGATTCTTGAAAAATATTCGGAAAAGTATAAAAATCAGCTTCTTTCTGTCTGGGAAAACTCTGTTCTCGCAAGCCATCATTTTTTAAGCTCAGAGGATTTTGATGCTATAAAAAAGCTGCTGCACTCACTGGATCTTTCAGCATTTGATATTTACTGCCTGACCCAAAACACTATCCTTACAGGATTTATCAGTATAGCACAGAATAAAATAGAAATGCTTTTTATTTCTCCGGATTATATCGGTTTGGGTTTGGGCAAACGACTGATTGATCATGCCATCAACCTGGGCGCTGTCAAAGTGGATGTTAATGAGCAAAACACCAACGCCCTTGCTTTCTATCAGAAAATGGGATTTGAAATCATTGGACGTACCGAAAAAGATGAGTTGGGCAAAGGTTATCCTTTGCTGCAAATGAAACTAAATCGATAAATTTCTCCGGCTAAATCTGAATAATCCGAATCGTGTATTTGTTCGGTTCCGGCGTATGCAGTGAACAGATTCTACCCCAAATGAACTTCAGATAATTCCCTGTTTTTGTTTTTATAAAACTGCTGCAAACCGTCATTATCATTAGCTGCTGACAAAGCATTGCTGGTATAAGGCGCACACATAAAAAAGTCTGAACCGGCTGGTACGTACAATCCGAAGATGCTTTCTGAATCTCTGGAAATCAAAAGATAGGTTCTTGTGGCTGATACCCCAAAAAAACATTATTAGCCATTATTCCCGGTTCGCTCACATTACAGCTAAAGTATCAGTAACCGGAAAACAACGTTATAAAAACAGCATACAGGGACATACATCTCCCGAGTTTCTGCCCTGTGTGCTATTTAGTAATCCTTTCAAGCTGTAGTAATATCCCCGCAAGCGTTTCTCCTTTTTCAGTAAGCTTGTATTCAATATGAAGAGGCTTTTGTCTCAGAACCACTTTCTCAAGTATATCTTCAGCATGCAGTTCTTTCAACGCTGCAGCCAGAGATTGACGGGTTATTCCGTTTAATTGCCGCAACAGTATGCTAAACCGTACCGGCTCATGTACTGCATACCGGACAATGGCAGGTTTCCAGCGCCCGGAAACCGTTTTCAGCAAATGCTCCGCCGGACAATTGGTATTAGTTGATGCTTCTTCTTTTGAGGTCATGTTTTTCTGACTTATTGCTACTGAGATACGTTATACGCATCTTTACAAAATAACGGAGTAAAATATGTCTAAACATATACACAACCCCAAAAACAATGCAGAAATTACCGGATTTATTCGGTTGTATGCTGCAAAATATGTTATAAAAAGAAGTTGGTTCTTCTTTGTAATCCTTGTATCCTGCGTTTCTAACAATTCAACTATGAAAAACAATCCATTGCTTTGCGATCCTGAAACCGGGGTTTGTGAAATTCCGACAACCCGGATTTCTACTGATTCTCTACCCGTACCAGAAAAACCCGAAGTTGCCAGAATAATTTATTTTACCGATCCGATATGTTCCTCCTGCTGGGGTATCGAGCCTCAATTAAAAAAATTAAAGCTGGAATACGGTTCTTCGTTCAAAACCGAATACAGAATGGGCGGTCTGCTCCCAAACTGGGACATATACAATAGCGGTGGTATCAGCAAGCCAGCCGATGTAGCCCACCACTGGGATGAAGTAAGCCTTTATTATCAAATGCCCATAGACGGTGATGTCTGGCTGGAAGATCCCCTGTCCTCTTCCTATCCTCCATCCATCGCTTTCAAAGCCGCCCAGATGCAGGATAGTGACAAAGCTGTCGTTTTTCTGCGCTATCTCCGGGAAGACCTTTTTCTGAAAAAACGGAACATAACCCGATGGGAACATGTTGAGGCCGCTGCAAGAAAAGCAGGACTCGATACTGAATTACTAAAAAAGAATTATGAGAATGAGGCTCCCGGACTGTTTGAGCAGGATCTTGTGCTGGCAAGACAAATGGGAGTAAGAGGTTTTCCAACCATTTTCTTTGCAGACTCTGACAATAATTATCAACTGGTATATGGAGTTCGTCCTTATGAAGAGTATGAAAAAGCGTTGATTAAGGCCCAACCCGGAGCAATAAAACAGGCTTATACCACATCCTGGCAATACCTGTTTGAACACTTCCCAAGTCTCACAGCCAAAGAGTTTGCCGTGTTAATGAATATATCTCCCGCTCAGGCAGAAAAACAGCTTGACGAGCTGTACAAACAGTCCAAACTGTCTAAAATAACCAGTAAAAACGGTCACTTATGGGCAAGCCTGCGGACCAGCCGGTAGTTGCTTGTCCGCTATTGATAGCGATGTTCAACCCAAACCAGCTGGTCCGTATCAAAACCGAGATCTTTTGCTTTGGCGATATACTCCTGCCGGATTGTCTCAGGCATATCGATATCCCTGGACAACAACCACAGATAATTGAGATTGCGACCTGCTACCAGGGCATAATTATAGCCTTCATCCACAGCCAGTACATTATATGGTGAATAAAACGGCCCTCCAAAAGAAACCTTGAGCTGCCCTATATCCGGGGTTCCTTCAAACTTTGCTGTACCAACCGCTTCCTCAATTTTTCCGGTTTTGGTATTATATCCTCTGTTGCTCACCCGGACATCTCCATCCTTCTTTAGAGAATAATGCGCAGTCGTATTTGTCAGGTTTTTTTCAAAATAGGAGTCCAGCCGGGCTATTTCATACCATGTTCCCAGATAATTATCCAGCTCAAATGGCTGTACTGGTTCCGCTCCCTTCGGGATCGTACGTCTTGAATTAACCAGTAAAAATGTTCCCAGGACAGCAACTGCTCCGCCGATCAGCAAATAATTCTTTTTCATAATTGTATAAAACAGAATCTTCTCTTTCTATCTAAGTATAAAAGCCGGAATGATGTTTACCTTTAAATACTTTTGAAAGTTGCCGGCAGACAGGCGTTAAACAAAAACGGGACGACCTTCACAGGTCGTCCCGTTTCCTTTATTCAGGATGCTTTGTTGCTTACCGTATCATTAGCTTCTGATTGTAAATACCTTTATCGGTAATCAGATTAACAATGATCAATCCGCTTTCCGAAGCCACAGGCAATATGATTGCCTCCTTCAGATTTACATTGCCGGCATGACCGAGTGTTACTCCGGTCGCACTGGTTATCTGAATATCTCCGTAAGAATCAGTAACTTCCACCTGCATGTAAAGATTACCACCTGACACATAAGCATTCCGGATACCTTCTGCTTTGGCAAATACAGAAGTAACTGTGCCGCATGCTGCCATAGTTATCTCCTCTGAATGAAAGTATAACTCATTGGAACAAACAGAAACATCGACAGACATACCAACTTTGATTTTATCCCCAACCTGCAATCCCTCATAAACAACAGTAGTCTCCGTACCTGGTGCTCCATAAGGCTCATCATTCAGATACCATTGAAAAATAGTTTCATCGCCGATATATTTGCTCATTGCCTCAAAACTAAAAGTACTTTCTGCGCATACCTCCCTGGTCAGATACGTAAGCTGCAACATATCAGCAACAAAATCCACCATCAGATTGGCTATATCGATTGAAGCGCATTCGCCTTTCAGATCACACTCACCACTACCTTCACCTCTTACATAGAGTGTAGATACATCATTCAAAGTAGCAAGAATTGAAGCTCCCTGACCAAACGGCACTTCTCCGCATCCTTCTGTATACCAATACCATTCATCAGCATCATTAAGTTCCCCTTCAATACCGACAGCTGCATCGCCTCCCCCTACACACACATTGATCAGCTCAGAAGCAAATACAGGCTTATCCGGATTCACACAGAATCCTGTAGAAACAAAAGTAACTTCGTTCACTTCAAAGAAAATATCATAATCGATATCCGCAAAGCCAAAAACAAACCCAAGCTCATCTGCCTGTTCAAGCGCAGAGGCAGTAATTACCTGTATTGGTGGAGACAGAGTTTTTAATCCACTTACCGGTATAGTAAAAATTCTGTCTTCAAAGTCAAGAGGTCTATAACTGTTAAAGTTGTATGAATATTCTTTTCCACCTGCTTTCAAACGCACTTCAAGATTAGAGGGATAGTTCGTAAAACCGGAAGCTTTTACCTCAATAAAGGAAGTAGCCGGATCACCGCTAAGCTCAAAGCTACTGCGACCTTCAGATGTATAACGGGCATTTCCAACTCCAACATAGGTCTCATCGCTAGCCCAATCAACTTTTTCAAGTCTTAAAGGATGATCCTGTTTTACAACATCAATATCATTGCCGTACATATACCATTCTTCTCCATTAACGAGCGCTGTAGTCGAACCGTCATAGAGTACAGTTCTGGTAGTCTTAGCTTTTAACAACTCAGCTTTATGAATGGTAAAACCTGCATTTACATCCGATACAGCAAGCCCAAACATGAATTGTATGGTAGAAAATGCGGCAATATCACTGGCTGTAGCTTTTTGAGAAGGATTGCCAACACGATAGAACTCGCTCAAAGGAATCATTACTGTTTGTACCTCAAAGTCTGGTCTTTTCTCATCATACAGATAGGCTGTGAACAATTTCTCATCAATTGTCCTTAATCTGACTTCCAGACTTGTAGGATAGCGACCACTTCCGGCTGAAAAAGTAACCTGAATAAAATTGTTTCGCGGCTCTCCGGACAATCCAAAAGGTGCTTCCTGTCCACCCGAATAATGAGCGTTTCCTATTCCAAGATATCCCTGTTTGTCAGTATCCCGTGCAGGGTTCGCTGCCAATGCCTCAACCGGATAATAACTAAAGTCAAACTCAGGATTACCGAAGGAATACCATTCTTCCCCATTTATAAGCCCACCGGAGTTTTCATCAAACAAAATTTGTCCTGATACATTAAATAGCAGAAGCAATAAACTTAAAAAAAGTAAAATTTTCTTCATTATTACGTTGTAGTTTTATTCTTTAACTACAAATATATATAATAATTAACACAAACCCTGTATAACCTTCTTAAATCCAGCTAAAATACAAAATAAATCTTCAAAAATCAGATAAAATCCTGTAGGAGTCCAGTCATATTATGAATAACAATATCTGAATATATATTTTTTTTTACGGACATAAACAAATAAACCTTATCCCCGTTTTAAGAAATCGGCCATGGATCAGGCTTTACCTTTTACCCATTCTTTCGCTTAATCCCTCTGACCGCTTCCGCCGTCCACGGATCATCCGGCCAATGGTGTTTGGGGTAGCGCCCCTTCAGCTCTTTTTTCACTTCCGGATATGTATTTTTCCAGAAGCTTTTCAAATCCCGGGTCACCTGAACCGGCTTATACCCCGGGGACAGGAGGTGTAATAGCAAGGTAGTACCCCCCTCATTAATAGCGGGTGTGTCACCCAGGCCAAACATTTCCTGCAGCCTTACTGCCAGAACCGGCAATCCCGCATCGGGCTGATACGCTATTCTTATCATTGAGCCTGACGGTACTTCTATATGTAGAGGCGCCAGCACATCCAGCTTGTTTTGCAAGTTCCATGGCAGCATGCTCTTCACAATAGCTTCCATATCCAGCCGCTGAAAATCTTCCTTTTTACGTATCTGGGCGGCATACAAAGGCAACCAGTCACACACACTGGCAATCAGATTTTCCGTGCTGAAGTCAGGCCAGCCCTCTCCAGGTCTCATTTTTCTGAGAAACCCGACCCGGGCCTGCAGTGTCTCAATCGAGTCCAGATCAAGTATTCTGCCTCTTTCTTTCTCTACTACCTCACACAATACATCCACCCGCTTATCTTCCGGAATTGTCTTCATTATCCTCGTACCAAGCACAAGCGCTCCGATTCGCTTACGGTAATCCGCTATAAGCTCCCCCTTACGGTAATCCCATTCTACTACCTCTTCTTCTTCCAGCATATCCTCTATAGTCCCCGGATCAAAAGGAGCGGCAAGAAAAATTCTTCCTTCTTCCGATCCCGCATCCGCCTGAGCTACAGCCAGCCATTGCTCGGTTATAAGCGGATCATTATCGCCCAGTTTCACCTGACGCCCGTTAGCCATTTTATACCGGTTGCCTTCTGTTTTCCGGGCAATACGCTCCGGATAAGCAGCAGCCAGTAAACGGCCAGCTACTTCAAAAGACACAGATGAATTATCAATATCGCAAGCCAGCATCCTTCTCCATGATGCAGCCAGTCGCTCTATACGGCCAAGGACATGCTTGTCCGCCAGCCTGACCGGCTTTCCCTTCCTGTAAGCACGCAACAGCTCAACACGTTCTGAAAGACTTGCATTGCCCCCTCTTCCCAGCATATCCTTTTCTTCCAGAATAGCCGCAATATCACACCCGGTCCCGCTTTGTCCGAGTGCAGCGCTCACTTCAAGCAAATGCGCTATGCGGGGATGCGTTGGCAGACGCAGCAGCTTTTTGCCTGTACTGCTGATGCGGTCACCATCCAGGGCCTGCAGCTGCGTCAGCAATTCAGCAGCCTGCTGCACCGATCCCTTTGGTGGCGGGGTTACCCAGGTAAGCTCATACAATCCCTTAACTCCTGACCAGCCGGCAATCTCCAGAACCAGCGAAGAAAGATCTGCTTCCAGAATCTCCGGCTTCCGCTCAGCAACCAGATGCTGCTGTGCCCCCTGAGACCAGAGGCGATAGCATACCCCTTCAGATACCCGGCCTGCACGTCCTTTACGCTGCTCCGCCGAATCAAGCGTTACTTTAATGGTCTCCAGCTTTGTCAGACCACTTCTCGGGTCAAAACGGGGTACCCGGCTCAGCCCGCTGTCAACAACAACCTTCACGCCTTCTATCGTGATACTGGTTTCCGCAATCGAAGTAGCCAGAATAATTTTCCGATAACCATTCGGGTCCGGCACAATCGCCTGTTGCTGCAAACTCTGCGAAAGCTCTCCATACAACGGATATATCTTACACTGGGGCAGTAAGGCCTCAAGACCTTCTTTAACCTGAAGGATTTCCCTTACCCCCGGTAAAAAAGCAAGTACATCACCTTCCTGTTCCCTTACAGCCTTACGAACCAGCTGAATCATATTAAGCTCTATGCTCAAGGCGCTGTCCGGGGCCTCATAAATTTCCCGCACGGAAAACTGCCTTCCTTCACTCACCAGTACAGGACAATAATCCAGCGCCCTCTGTACCGTCTCCAGAGCAAGCGTAGCAGACATAATCAGAATCCGCAAATCATCTCTCAGCACTTTCTGTATTTCCCTGACCAGCGCCAATGCCATATCAGCCTGAAGACTACGTTCATGAAACTCATCAAAAATCACAAGCCCCACATCCTCCAGCATCGAATCCCGCTGAATCATCCGGGTCAGAATACCTTCCGTGACTACTTCAATACGCGTTTCTTCCGACACTTTTGTATCGAAACGCACACGATAACCCACTTTTTTACCCGTAGCCTCGCCAAGATTAGCTGCCAGGCGGTCTGCCACAGTTCTCGCAGCCAGTCGCCTCGGCTCCATCATGATTATCTTTTTACCGGCAAGCCATGATTCATCCAGCAGCTCAACGGGAACAACCGTGCTTTTTCCGGCTCCCGGAGCAGCCTGCAGTAATACGGTATTACTTGTCTGTAAAAGCCCCCGTAATTGCGGAAGAATGGCACAAACCGGCAAATGATTATAAGCTGACAACACAGTATCGTTTTTAAAATCCGGAAATTATAACTCTTTCAAAGCACATAAATAATGAATTATTCATTATTTTGCCCGTACATTTTTGACCGTTTCAACCTGAGCAAACAAAAAAGGGGAAAGGTGATTAACTAAAACAACAGTATAACACCATTAATCTCATGACTAAAATTATCATAGCAGGCGGAAGTGGATTTCTGGGAAGCCATCTGACTTCTTTTTTCCTCGACAAGGGAATTACTCCTGTAGTCTTATCCCGGAAACATTCCGGCAAAGAAAATGGTGTCATCTATACGAAATGGGATGGACAGAATCCTGGCGACTGGGTTAGCGAGCTTGAAAATGCCCGGGCTCTTATAAACCTGAGCGGTCGATCCATAAATACAACATTTTCAAACACTCACAAAAAAGAAATACTTGATTCCCGCGTTCAGACCACACAGCTCCTTGGTCGGGGAATCAGCCAGTGCACAAACCCTCCGGGCATCTGGATTAATGGCAGCGCTGCAGGATATTACGGAGACCGGGGCAATGAAAAGCTCACTGAAAAATCAGAACCCGGTTCGGGCTTTGTGGCTCATGTATGCAAAGAGTGGGAGAAAACACTGTTTGCATTTTCCCTGCCCCAAACCCGGACAATCGCTATCAGGACCTCGCTCGTTCTTAATATACAGGAAGGCGTATTGCCTCCGTTAATCCGGTTAAGCAAGCTGGGGCTGGGCGGTAAAGCCGGCAATGGCAGACAATACATGCCCTGGATACATCTCAGTGACTGGATCAGGCTTGTTGACTGGATAGTCGATACGCCGGATATCAGAGGACCCGTTATTGCAGCAGCACCGGAAACCGTCACCAACAAACAGTTTATGCACAAGCTGCGAAGCGCGTTAAGAACTTCCATGGGAATTCCTCAGCCTGCATTTCTGCTACGAATTGCCGGAAACATCATCGGACCGGATTCGGAGCTAATCCTCTCCGGACAAAAGACCTATCCGGCTATTGCAATCAGCCATGGATTTAGTTATCAATACCCTACGCTTGACAGCGCATTCTCTGAATTATTTGGCTAGACAAACTTTCTATTCAGATTCGGATCCGGGAATTTAAACAAGTGAAATCTGGCATAAGAGCATTGTCTCCGTTATTTTTGTATTTACTTTAAAGGAAATATGAAGAAATACATATCATTTTTACTAATAAGCTTCTCACTGCTCAATTTTTCGTGTTCAAAAAAATCGGATTACATAGCTCCGGAAAGTCTTTCTGACAACGTTATTCTTAACCCTGATTCATATGTAGTAACTTCCAAAGCCGGCGCCGGCGGCTGGAGCAGAAACTACTATGACGGCGGAGAAACTCAGCTGGAAAGCGAAGGAAATTATACCAATGGCATCCCAGGCGGATACTGGAAATTCTGGTATCCAAACGGTACACTGAAAAAGGAAGGCAATATCTCCAATGGTATCTTTTCAGGTCATTGGAAATTCTGGTATGAAAACGGTAAATTACAGGCGGAGGGAAACTTCAGCAACGGCATTCCGTCCGGTCAGTGGAAGTCCTGGTACGAAAATGGCACTCTGCAATCCGATGGTAATTACAGCAACGGACATAAAAACGGCCAGTGGCGATTTTATCACTACAATGGCATAAAAGAATCCGAAGGCAATTTTACAGGAGATGTCAAACAGGGCTATTGGACATATTACAATACATACGGAACTATGATTGGCAGAATCTATTATTAAGTCATTTGAACAATCTTGCATCCTATATCGAACAAACGTATCTGAAACCGGATTTTACCGATCAGACACTGTATACTCTTATTGAACAGGCCGAAAGCCATGGCTTCAGAGGGATCTGCATTCCCCCTTTCTGGGTGAAAAAAGCCAGACGGGAACTGGGCTCCAAACCAATAGAGCTGGTAACCGTAGCAGGGTTTCCACTCGGATACAACAGGACCGAGACCAAACTCGAGGAAACCAGACTCGCCATAAACGACGGTGCAACCGAAATTGATCTTGTCATCAATCTATCCGCTTTCAAAGCCGGTATGACCTGGCCTAAAACAGAAATCGCCAAAGTATCGGAGCTCGTTCACCAGGCAGCATGCCTCCTGAAAGTAATAATAGAAACAGCTTATCTAAGTCCGGAAGATATTGAGCTGCTTTGCCGGATATGTGCCGATGCCGGTGCAGATTTTGTAAAAACCTCTACCGGATTTGCTCCGGAAGGAGCCAAAACGGAGCATATTCGCCTGATGCGAAAAGTACTTCCGCTGACAATTGGAATAAAAGCATCCGGAGGCATCAAAAATCGCCAGCAGGCAATCGAAATGATTGAAGCCGGAGCTGACAGAATCGGTACTTCATCCGGCCCCGAGCTGGTTCAGAAAACTCCTTATTAATACGTAAAATTCACTATTCGACACATTGAAAAAACTGCTGGTTTCACTCCTGTTGCTCTTCTCTGCCTGTTATAGTACAGCACAGATTCAGTTTTATAAAGGCAGCTGGAAGCAGGTTTTGCAAAAAGCCCGTGAAACCTCCAAACCCGTCTTCGTTGACTTTTACGCTTCATGGTGCGGCCCTTGCAAATACATGAGCAAAAATATATTTACCGATCCTGAGGTGGCAAAATTTTACAACGAGCATTTCATTTCCTTTAAAATTGATGCCGAAAAAGAAGAGCAGGAACTAGTCAGCCGCATCGGCCTGAAAGCCTATCCCACACTTATCTTCTTTAACCCGGAAGGCGAAATACTTTTAAACTGGACCGGTATGATGGACAAAGCCGAAATGCTTGACAAGGGACTCATGATTAAAAACTTCGGGGTCAACAAAAAAATACTGGAAACTCACCCGGACAGCCTCGAGATCCTTTACGACTATCTGGCGATACTCAAAAACAAAAACTTTTCCAGTGCCAGTCAGACAGCCCGGAACTTCCTGAAAAAAATTGATACCGGCAGCCTGGCAGCCCCCGAATACTGGCCGCTTATCAAAGAATTTACGGCGGATTATAAAACCAGAGAATTTCACTATATCATCACTCACCCCGATTCATTCATTGCCCGGTACAATGATTTTGGAGAGTATTACAAAACCGGAATAAAATCACTGATGCTGGACGCTATTCAGGAAAGAAACTACAATAAGGTCAGCTTGCATAAGGAATACCACCGCACCGTATATAAAGCCTTAAAGCTTCAGAAAATGCCGGATGATTATTACTTCACACTTATTGACATGATGTATTACGACGGCATTGAAAACGACAGCGCGTTTGTCAGCCTGGCAACCGGGTGGCTGAAAAATTACAATATGGGCAATCCGCAGGCATTAACCGAATACAGCATCAAAATAGCTGATAAATCTTCAGAAACATCAGAAATTAAAGAATTACTCCTCTTTACTGAAAAAGCAATTCAGTTGCAGAAATCCTTCGAAACGCACTATGCTCACAGCTATATACTCTTTCATGCAGGCAACAGAGAAGAAGCGCTCCGGCATGCGCAAATTGCCAGAGATTTATGCAAAGATCCCGATGTAATCCCTTATCTGGAAGCTTATATACACAGCATCAACAGTAAAGACTGAATATTTTATATCCGGACCGGAACCGTTTTTTAATTGACCCGATCCTGAATATCTTCAATGGCCGATTTTCTTTCCCGTTCAGTTTTTACATCTCCCCCAAACCGGTAGGAAAACGAAAGAGTCACCACTCTGCTGTCAAATCGGATATTACTGGAAATATCAAGATTTTCATACCTTGCACGATTAACTCGTCTGCGTCCCTGAAAAATATCATTGACCGCCAGCTTTACAGTTCCCTTTTTATGCAGTACCTGTTTCTGAATTCCGGCAGATATTACCCAGTAACTATGGTTGACAAATACTCCGTACACAGTCGGAGAATTGTAAAATCCGCTGAGCTCCCCGGAAATCCCTTTTCCAAACTTAAAGGTGTTTTGAGTATTGTAATGAGCGCTGATAATCCTGTTATTCAATTCTCCTCCTTTGTGGTCTCCCTTGTACTGATTCCTGAACACATTAATAAAGCTGTTGTGCATCCACCAGCTTGTAACAGAAAACGTTCCCACCACACTTACTCCGTAATTGATCTGACTCATCAGATTCTGAGGACTCTGATAAGTCAGGTTCAGGGAATCAATCTGTCCCATCATCCAGTTGATTACATCAGAAGTATAGCTATAGTTAAGAGTCGTGATAATCTTGCTGTCAAAACTATGAGACAACTCTAGAGAGTGAGTCAGCTCAGGACGTAAAAACGGATTGCCTTCAAAGTACATATACGGATCCCTAAAAAACCGAAAGGGATTCAGATCATCATAATCAGGCCGGCCTACCCTGCGGCTGTAGGAGACCTGTAAGCTGTTTGCATTATTGATTTCTCTGGTAAGAAAGAAACTCGGGAACAATTGCAGATAGGAAAGCTTTACCACAGAGTCTGTTGTTATCTGCCGGCCGATAGTTTCGGTATACTCTCCGCGCAATCCGGCCATAAAAGAAAATTGTCCCATCTTCCTGTTAAGGGACAGATAAGCAGCATGAATCGTTTCATCATACTTAAAGTGATTGCTCCAGGAAGCGTCCGGCATCCATTCGTTATCAGCAAGTGTATCATACCGGAGATTATTATCAACCATCACGTAGCTGCTTTTCAGCCCGGCTTCCAGCTCGCCCAGCTTTTCTACCGGATGTCTGTAATCAATCTTTCCTACATATACCTGTGTCAATGAGGGAACATTCCCCTTTCGGGCAGCCAGATATTCCGCAGGCAGGACAGGGTCCTGAAAATAGCGGGTATCCATCCGCTGTCTTGAGCGGTTCAAATTGTTTGAAAAATCAAGATCAGCCGACAATTCTCGCCCTTTATCATCTGTTTTGCGGACATAATTCAGATTAAACAGCAAAGAATTCCAGGCGGTCCTGTTATTATTGTCCGTCCTGGTATTCATTAGCTCATCCCCGCTGGCATTTTGAAGAGAATTTGTGGTTGTATTGAAATTATAATAGGTGCCAACATTGGCTTTTGATACAAACCCGAGTATGTTGCGCTCATTCAGATAGTAATCAATGCCGGCCCGGGCATTATTGGTATATAAAGGTTCATCGGTAGTAGTGTGCATATACGAAACTCTGTCAGGATCTGATACTACCCTATTGCTTCGGAATCGTCTGGTATAGCTCACATACTCCACCTCTCCTCTGTATCCATGATTGTAGCTGCCAAAAGCATTAAACTTTCCGGCCTGATAGTTCATAGTAAATCCTGCACCATATCTGGTAGCCCTGCTTCGGGCAATATAGCTGTTCACTCCGCCGTTCAGGCCCTTTTTGTCGTCCTTCTTCAAAACAATATTAATAATCCCTCCCATTCCTTCCGCATCATAACGCGAAGAAGGATTCGTGATAATTTCAATTTTCTCAACAGAAGCCGAATTCGTTCCCCTTAGCAGATCCGCCAGCTCATCATCCGAAAGGTACGTCAGCTTTCCATTAAGCATAACAGAAACTCTGCCTTTTCCTTTCAGGGAAATTTTCCCGTTTTCATCCACCACAATCCCGGGAGACTTTTCCAATAGCTCAAGCGCTGTATTTCCTTCTGCAAGGACACTTTTATCTACATTCACAATAAGCTTATCCTGAGTCTGCTCAATCAGGGGCTTACGTCCGGTAATGGTTACCGCTTCCAGAGTTTGTGCATCTTCTTTCAATACAATAGTCCCCAGATCAATCGAAGAGTTTGCGGCTGACACTTCAAAGGTTTTTCCTTTATGATCTTTTAACCCGAAGTAGCTGATCTGAACATAATATGCGCCCAATGGTATATTTTCAAAATAAAAGCGTCCCTCTTCATCACATAGCTCCCCTTTTACAAAAGAAGAATCAGCAGACCGGCTTAAACCTACCGTTGCAAAACTAAGCGCCTCCCCCGCCTCACTTTCGAGCTTACCGGAAACCTTACCACTTGTCTGGGCACTCGCCAGAATACCGGACAATAAAAACAGCACTGCCGCAAAATTACGACACAAACCGATGTTCATAAATTCTGGATTGAGATCAATATAGATTAAGAAAAGAAGCTTTCCGAAACCCGGAATAGTGACACACAAAGCATATACTTGGTATGCTCTCTGTATACTCCTGTATCCGCAGACCAATCCATACCAGAACAGGTCTGCGACAACAAGAGATATAGAATAATGAAATGAAGAATTTAATCGAACGCAGCCTTATAAAAAATAAAGACTGCTTATTTCTTTACATCGACAGTAATCGTAGCACAACGCCATATTGCCTTATACTCCTTATCGTAATGAGTTCCCAGCTCCTTCCAGCTCTTGGAAACTTCAATTGCGTAGCTTCCTGGCCATAAAGGAGTAAATTCAGCCTCCCCGTTTCCATCAGTCGAAATATTTTTCGTCCAGCCCGTAGGAGAAGTCACGCTTATGTATAGTTTGTCTGCCGGCTTCTCCCCACTCACCAGAGTCTTCAGCTTCATGGGACTATTCGCTTTGTTCACGCTCAGCGGATCTGCATGTACGACCAGCGTATTGGCATTTATAGCCGGATTATTACCTTTCTGAACATTTCCGACAGTTACCAGCGCACTCGCATTAAACTGGTACATGGTTGTACCACCAAGATCTTTGGCGCTTTTGCCTGTAAATAAGGTATAAACTCCATCCTGATCCGGAGTAAAGGAAGCAGTAAAACGATCTTCTCCGGCAGTGGTAGCCAGCTTTGTCTTCTTACCGTCCGGAGCAATCAGCCACAACTCAAATTCTCTGACATCTGAGTACCAGTCCGCCAGCTTTTCCGGATCTTCATCAGGCTCAGCATACAAAACGGTTACCAGCTGTTCTTGTCCCTTTTTCCCGACAGCATCGGTTTTAATCCAAAGAGCATGCGCCAAAGCGCCTGTAACAGTTACAAGCAAAGAAAAAATCAATAAGTAAATCTTTATCAACATTTTAATTAGAGTTTTTATATTTTATTATTACACTGTCCGGAAGCCCTCTGGCATTGAAAGCTCCGCACTTCAAAATTATACATATTTAGATTAATTACAAATTAAATAAGATGAAACGTAAAATATTTAAAAAATTAAATAATGCCACACCTCGAAATGCCTCCATGGAAAGGATAGCCCAAAGCCAAACACTCTGCTCAATGTGCTGTTGCCGGCTAGTTGAGCAGCCTGAAAAAAGACTCCGCGAGCCAAAGGAACGATAAAAAATCAGAGGCTGTTTGAAACATAAGGATTGACTAAATGAGATGTAGGGTATGGCGAGACTTAAAATAGAAGATATTGAAAAAATTGGAAGTATCAGAGATCAGCTGTGTATTTCCATTTTTATACCGACTCACAGATTCGGATATCAGGTAAATGACAAAGAGGATCAGCTTGTTTTCAAAAATGAGCTTCAGGCTGTAAGACATGAATTATCCGCCAAAGGTTATCAGGAACGTGATATAATGCACCTTCTTGACCCGGCTTACCGACTGCTCAATGACTCCACGACATGGCGGCATATGGAAGAAGGGCTGGCTTTATTCCTGTCTTCTTCGTTCTTCAGCTGGGATACATACCCGATTACCTTTACTGCACAGCATTTTATTACACAAAACTTTATCATCAGCCCGCTGGTGCCCCTGCTGACGGACAGAAATTCTTTTTATATACTGAATATAAACCGGGACAGAATTTCATTATACAAAGCAGATGAGTTTGATATTACCAAAGAAGAGCTGCCGGAAGATCTGATTCCTTCCGATATGGAAGAAATCATGCAGTATTATGAGTTCCAGAAGCACTTCGACGGTAAACCTATGACATCATTCTATGGCATGGTTTTCACCACTCACGGGCAAAGACAGGAAATCGACAAAAGAGACCGTTATTTACAGGAGTATATAGGAAAAATCTGCCAGGGACTGGACAATTATCTCAACGAAAACAGATTGCCACTTGTACTCGCCGGCAGTGATCACATTCAGGGATATTTCCGCAAAACAAGTAAATATCCCAATATTATATCTGAAGGCATTACAGGCAATTACTCCGATCTGCAACCGGAAGAGCTGCATAAGAAAGCGTGGGAAATTGCTGAAAAGGAAGCGATGAAACCCCGGAGAAATGATATCAAAAATTATAAAGCATGGGCCGGAACCGGCCGTACAAGCTACGACCTTCAGGATATATATGTATCAGCCCTTGCCGGCAGAATTGAGAGCATATGCCTCGTCAAAGACATAAATATATGGGCTTCCGTAAAAAAGGACGATCGTCTTGAGCTGCATGAAAATCAGCATGACGGAGACATTCATGTATTCAATGATATAGTATGGCAGACCCTGTCTAATAAAGGCAATGTTATTCAGGTCGACAGTTACGAAGAGTTACCTGAAAAGGAAGTTCCCGTGCATATGACCGCTGTTTACAGATATTAAAAAGAGGCTTAAAAAGCCTCTTTTTAATAAACTTTATTAAATATTATCTGATCTCAATACAACTATATCCAATGCAAAAAATCAGTTAAAATGAACCCGGGAATACGGCAATCTGTCCGCTGACAACGTAACAGGACGATTAACAATAAAATTTTCAGAGTCCTTTATGAAGCCATTCTCACAGTGAATGAAAAGTTTGAATTTAACACACTTTGCATAGGTTCTGGCTTTTGTTACTGCCTCCTTTTTCGATTCATAAACCGCATAAACCCGTTTCACATCCTGCGAAATAATAGCCCAGCCGTCTTTGTGGGGGATCACGTGGATTGTACAATCTGCAATATGCGCATTCGTTCCGGCCGACGCAATTTTAGCCCGCTCTCTGCTATTGGCTATCGCAATCTGTTCGGCAATAGTACGACTAAGCCCCTCTTCGAGAAGACGGTTTGCTATTTCAATGGCGAGTCTCCTGACCTCCGGGGTAAGCACACCAAACGAAGCCGGATATTGTATAGGCGAGTATAACATAGACGAAAGAATTAAGAGTGAATTGTTGGAAATTGTCTATGGATAACCGGAACGGCAATAGCTATGTTTGGAGCAGTACATTAAAAAATAAATACTATTTTTATATGGCTAAGTACAAAACAAGACTCAATCAACTAAAAATTAACAAATTAAATAAAGAAATATTACAAAAAAACAAACATCTTTTACCGAGGGAGCAGCAGTACATTCTAACAGCCGGTCAGAAAATTTTACCATAAAGCAAAATTGTCAGGTCACCTTACCAAAGCTGCTGATATTTAGTAGTAAAATCGGCTGTACCTAAAAGTGAGATTTTCCGTATGAATGCATGTGACATGCAAATGTGTTATTGTTTTATTTTAATCAAATAAAATTCAATAGTAAAAAACTAATATTCAATAATAAAAGTTTTAACTGTGGAAAACTTTTTATAATCAGGGTTACCTGAAAAAGAAATTACGTATTTACAAAATGAAAGACCTGGAGATCATCACAAAAATCAGAAGAGGAGATGAAACAGCTCTTGATTTTCTTTATAAAAAGAATTTCAAGATGATGCTGAAAATGATCTTGAAAAATAATGGTTCGGAAGAAGAAGCAAAAGATATATATCAGGAAGCCCTGATCGTACTCTGGCAAAAAGTGATTGCCGATGACAATTTTGTGCTCACATCAAAAATAAGTACGTACCTATACAGTATATGCCAGAATCTCTGGCGCAAAGAACTGGAAAGAAAAAAAAGACATACATTTGATCAGCCGGAGCGTGCGGAAGTTCCCGATCATGACACCGGCGAGCGGAGTGAGATCATTCAGAAATGTCTGCAGGAGCTTGGAGAAACCTGCAGAAAAATTCTGACATATTATTATTTTGACAAACTTTCGATGGTTGATATTGCAGAAAAGCTTGGCTTTGCCAATGCAGACACAGCCAAAACGAAAAAGTATAAGTGCAAGAAAGAATTAGATAGTAAAATTAAGGCAATATACTCTGCCAGTGATTTCCTAGATTAGTTATGAAAGGACCGGAATTCGACATAGAAAAGATTGAGGCATATCTTCTCAACAGACTGGAGCCTGAAGAAAAAACTGCTTTTGAAAAAGCAATGAATCAAGATCCCGTGCTTGCACAGGAAGTAACGATTCAGAAAGATGCGATTCAGGCTATACAACAAGTGCGAAAAGCAGAGTTGAAAGCCAGACTTAATGCCATCGAGATCAATAACGGAATATGGAGCCATACCGGCAAAATTGCAGCGACAATACTATTGCTTTTTTCTCTCGGGGCCGGCACATATCTTTTAATACCACGATCTTCTGATGCTATTACGGAAGAATCGCCGGTCATTACCGGCAATGCTGACGATATGGAAGAAAGCGTGATCGAACCCGTAGCAGAACCACATGCGGAGCCGGTCAGCGTACCCTCTGTCAATCCGGCAAAGGCTCCGGATGAAATAAAGGCTGTGGATAAAACAGCTCCGACCGTAAGACAGCCTATAGCAGAAGTCCGCGTTCCGGAGCTCAACGACAGTTTTGATTTTGGAGAAGACCTCGATAAGCAGGTTTCACTTCCCAATCCTGATATTGCCAGAGTTGTAGATACAAAGGCAAAGCTAAATATAGATCTTATAGATCAGGAGGGAGCTATTCGTTATAAATATTACAACAATAAGCTGTTTCTATACGGCAAATTCAATGCTGAGCCATATGAGATACTCGAGTTGAACGCCAGTACAGGTAAAGATCTCTATCTTTATTTCAAAGGAGCATTTTACAAACTGAACTCTGACACTTTTGACGTTTCGCTGCTAGAGCCGATCAGTGATCCTGACCTTAAGCTGCAACTGGAACAGCTACGCTCAAAATAGCACTTGTATCATCAAACCAGAACGATTTTAAGAAAATGTTCTCCTTCTGTAAAGAGCCTTTTCTTAAAATCGTATTTTTTTAAGCTTTCTGTCTTAACTTTGCATCTTCAACACCATATGAAATATATTTAAACAAATTTTTTACATAGAAGATGCCTGGAAAATTTCATAAACTAAAGCGAAAAAAACTGGGAAGCTATCCATACTTCACAGTAATTCTGAGTATTTCTATGGCGCTTTTTGTAATCGGTCTTTTCGCTCTTCTGATCATGCATGCCAACAGGCTGTCAGAAGTAATCAAAGATAAATTTGAGGTGCATGCATATCTTGAAAAAAATCTTACGTCTGAACAGGAAGATTCTATCAGGACTGCAATAAGCCGGTTTCCGTTTGTCAGACAGGACAAAGATGCGATGTCGATTACTTACATCAGCAAGGAAGAAGCAGCCCGGCGCTTCATCAATGAGACCGGAGAAGATTTTTATACAATCATCGGTGATAATCCGCTTAGGTCTTCCTTTGCCATTCGGATCGAGCAGCAATATGCAGACTCGGTCAGTCTGAAAAAAGTAAAAGCCCATCTTATCGGTATCCGAGGCGTTTATGAGGTAGATTACAAGGAAAGTCTCATTAATCAGATCAACGACAACATAAAAAAAATCGGATTCATTTTAATCCTTTTTGCTGCCATTCTGTTAGTAACATCCATACTATTAATCAATAATACCTTAAAGCTAGCCTTATTCTCTCAACGATTTCTTATCAGAAGCATGCAACTGGTCGGCGCTACAAAATCTTTCATTCAAAAGCCATTCTTAATCAGAGCCATGACACAGGGGCTGATCAGCGGTATTCTTGCTTCATTTAGTTTATTCATAATTCTTCAATATCTTTATGCACAGATTGAAGAACTCAGAGTTTTGTCCGATACAGGTATCATGTTGCTTATATTTCTTATTCTGATACTTTTAGGTATATTTATCGGCCTCTTTAGTTCATTCCGGGCAATAAACAAATACATTAAATTATCACTTGACGAACTTTATTAATTTTTTTATGCAGAATAACAATAAACAAGTCTTTGGGAAAGCTAATTATATGATCATGATCGGCGGAATAATTATTTTACTCCTCGGATTTGTAATTATGTCTATGGACAAAGAGCAGTATGGATTTGGCTTCCTTGGATTAACTCTTGGTCCTTCAATAGTTTTTATCGGATTTATTATCCAGTTTTTTGCGATTTTTTACAAGTCTAAAACAAACGAATGAATTTTATAGATGCCATCATTCTTGCCATTGTCGAAGGCATAACTGAGTTTTTACCGGTATCATCGACAGGACATATGATTATTACTTCCGCCCTGCTGGGCATCGGAAGCGAGCAAATTGTCAAAGTATTTACCGTCAACATCCAATTTGGCGCTATTCTCTCTGTAATCGTTCTTTACTGGCGCCGCTTTTTCCAATCATTTGATTTCTATCTCAAATTGCTGGCGGCCTTTATACCTGCAGCCATTCTGGGGTTGTTATTTGGCGATCTCATCGATGAGCTGCTTGAGAATGTAGTCGTTGTTGCAGTAAGTCTTGTTGTTGGCGGAGTCATCCTGATCGTAGTGGATAACTTCTTCAAAAATCAGGATGAAAATGCCAGAGTAACCTACAAAAGCGCATTCATTATCGGATTATTCCAATGTATCGCCATGATCCCGGGAGTGAGCAGATCTGCAGCTACCATTATTGGTGGTATGACTCAAAAGCTAACGAAGAAAAATGCTGCCGAATTTTCTTTTTTTCTGGCAGTTCCGACAATGTTCGCGGCATCCTGCTATAAGCTGCTAAAAGATCATCAGCACATTACAGCTGACAACATTAATGTTCTCCTTGTCGGAAACGTTGTTGCCTTTATTGTAGCGCTGCTTGCCATAAAAACGTTTATCGCTTTTGTAACCAAATACGGTTTTAAAGCATTTGGTTATTACCGGATTATCGTTGGATTAACCATACTTGGATGCCTCCTTATGGGATACGACCTTCAGATTGTTTGATAGCTTATGTATGATTTTACCGAAGGCGAAGTTCTTCTGATCGATAAACCATATCAGTGGACTTCTTTTGATGCCGTAAAGAAAATCCGCGGAGCTGCCAGAATAAAAAAAATCGGACACGCCGGAACTCTGGACCCTCTTGCTACAGGCTTGTTAATCCTGTGTACAGGAAAAAAAACGAAACAAATAGATACCTTTCAGGGACAGGAGAAAGAATATACCGGCAGCATGCTGCTCGGTAAAACAACTCCCAGCATTGATCTGGAAACCGAATTTGATCAGGAATTTTCCATAGAAGGCATTACTATTGAGCTGGTCAGAAAAAACATTATCCCGTTTCTAGGTACCATTCAGCAGACACCTCCTATATATTCGGCGGTGAGAGTAGATGGCAAACGGGCCTATGAGATAGCCAGGAAAGGCAAGGACGCCACACTGAAGGAACGTACTATTTTCATTAAAGAGTTTGAGCTCACCAAAGTAGAGCTTCCTGTTATTGAATTCCGGCTGGTTTGCTCCAAAGGAACCTATGTACGGAGCTTGGTCAGGGATTTTGGCGAAGCATTGGGGATTGGGGCTTGTATGACTGCTCTCAGAAGAACGCGAATAGGTACGATGCACGTGAAAGATGCCCTGACCCCGGCAGATTTTGTGCAATCATTAAAAGCCGGGGAAACCTCATGAAAGTATATCGTTCAATTGATGATTTCCAGAAGCTGGACAGTGCCGTAGTCACATCCGGCACATTTGACGGGGTACATCTGGGACACAGAAAAATCCTTACGAATCTGGTGGATAAGGCCCGGAAGACAAACTCAGAATCAGTTGTCATTACATTCTGGCCACACCCTCGCACCGTATTACAGCCGGATCAGCCAACCCGCCTGTTAACCAGTCTTGAAGAAAAAATTGAGCTGATCGGGGAATCCAGGCCTGACCATCTGATAGTCTTGCCTTTTTCAAGAGATTTTTCCAATCAAAGCTCATTGGAGTTTATTTATAAGATACTTATCGGACAAATCGGCACGAAGCACCTGATTATTGGTTATGATCACCGTTTCGGCAAAAACAGAGAAGGCAGTTTTGAGTTTCTCAAGGAAAATGCAGCGCAATTTGGCTTTGAAGTAGAAGAGATCCCCCGGGAGGATATACATAATGTGACAATCAGCTCCACAAATATCCGTAAATCCCTGCAGCAGGGTGACCTTAATGAAGTCCTGACTCTGTTAGGGCGGTCATACTTTCTTACCGGAACGGTTGTACACGGCGAAAAAATCGGCCGCAAGCTCGGTTTTCCGACAGCCAATATTCAACCGGACGAAGCTCTGAAGCTAATTCCCTGTGACGGAGTGTATGCTATCGAAGCAGAATGGCAGGGAAAGAACTATCCGGGTATGATGAATATCGGATACAGGCCGACAGTCGGTGGCCTGAGCCATGTTATAGAAGCGCATCTTTTTGACTTCAATGAGAAAATATATGAAGACAGACTGCGTATATATTTCAGATACTATATTCGCCCTGAAAAACGCTTCGCATCTCTTGAAGAGCTTAAAAATCAACTTCAGACAGACAGATTATCTGCTCTTGATTTGTTAAAATCATAAGCTCATTTTCCTTAACTTTGTATAAAAGAAAACACTTATTAAAACCCATGAAAAGACATTATTCATTTCTTTTATTTCTTCTGATCGCACCTCTGCTGTTCATGACCTGCAAAAAAGATGATGAAGGTAATGCAGTTGTAAACATCTTTTCCATTCAGGATGATGTAAAGATGGGTAAGCAAATGGATGATTACATCAGAGACTCTTCAGGTTATGTGCTGCTTAACCGCGAGCAATATCCGCTGGCTTATAATTATATCGAGCGTATTAAAAACGAGATTCTCAACTCCGGAAAAATTCGTTATAAGGATGAATTCGAGTGGAAAATAACTATTATCCATGATGATGAAACACTGAATGCCTTTGCTACTCCCGGCGGATATATTTTTGTATATACCGGTCTTATGAAATACCTTGACTGCGGCGACCATTTTGCAGGAGTTCTGGGGCATGAAATGGCTCATTCAGACAAAAGACACAGCACAAATCAGCTTACCAAGCAGTATGGTGTAAATACTCTGTTGGGCATCCTGCTGGGCAATGGGACTATTTCTCAGGTAACTCAGAGTCTGATCGGACTGAAGTTTAGCCGTGATGATGAAAATGAGGCAGATGAATATTCTGTCAAATACCTTTGTCATGTAAATGATGTGGGTGCAGCAGGTGCAGCAGGATTCTTCGAAAAGCTCACCAGTGCCGGGAGCGGTGGCTACACACCTGAATTTCTAAGCACCCATCCCAATTCTGAAAATCGCGTTGAAAATATTAAAAAGACTGCTTCTGAACTTGGTTGCAATGCAGAACAGATATGTGATGAAGAATATGAAGCAGTAATCAACTCTCTTCCATAATAACATAAATAAACTATTGTGAGACAATCGGAAATAAAGTTTACGGTATCGTTGGACAGTCAGAATGTCCCTGAGACCATTCACTGGGAAGCTACTGATAACCCCAGCGGAAAAACCGAAAGCACCAAAGCCATTGCCCTTTCCGTCTGGGATACCAGACAGAAAAACACTATGCGTATAGACTTGTGGACAAAAGATATGCAGGTAGATGAAATGAAAATGTTTTTTGTTGAAACCATTGCAGGCCTTTCAGAAACCATCATTACAAGCACAGGAGACAATTTTATGGGTCAGGAAATGAAAGACCTGGTTAAAAGACTTGTAAAACATATTGAAGAGGAAAGCAAAAAACAGTAAGTGCAGTGATCAGGGTGACAGGTTAATTTATAAAAAAGAGGGCAGCTTAAAAAAACAAGGCTGCCCTCTTTTAGGAGAAGCAGCCAAGGAACAAACATTAATTAACCACTTTTAACTATTAACCTAAATCTATGTGTACATTGAAATAAAACAACGACTTATCATAGAAACCGGATTACCGTGTAATTGTTTTTAAAGTAGTTTATTTTTTTTCTTTTTTTCACGTTTCGTCTCCCGCTCACAGGTTTTAACCTCTTCTCCGATCGGGTAGTTTCCGCTCTTCATGTCCTCAGCATATTGCTTATTGTCTATACCAGCCTCAGGAAGCCCTTCGTAATTGTATGCATAGCCGTCCTGTTTGTCTGTAACATAAAAAGGTCCCATCTCGCTTCTATCAGAGTTCATAAGATTCATTCCGATAATAGCAAACTCACGGTTAATCACTTTCTTCTGATCCTGATTTTTGTACAGCTGCACCGTTATATCCCCGCCCGACATTTGCCCTTCACCTGACTTGTCATATACCTGTCCAAAAAGCTGATAACAGGAAGACATAAAAAACAACATCAACAAAACCCCTACACTTTTCATATCCCTCTGAGATTTAATTTATCTAATTATTCTTTTCTGTATTGACAGGAGAAGGCGCTGTTTCTGCCGCATGATACGAATCAGCATCTCTGTTTTTACTTACACACTGAAATGCTTCCTTTTCATAAGGCAGCTCAGGCCGCTTATCCTGAGTCATGGATTCGGGCCATAATCCTTTACTAATCCACATGTTATCCTGTCGGATTCCCGCATACAATTCTCCCACAGGCTCCTTATAATACATTTTTCTTTCTTTCCCGTCGACTGTATCAATAACAATAACAACAGGATTTTCTTCTGTACCATAAGCAAACTCATAAGGTGAAAAACTCCCTCTCTGTTCAGAGATGGAATAACTCAGATAAAAGTTATGTCCGCCACCCTGAACATATTCGTTTGTTTCATGCAGATCATCTAATCCGGTCGGATTACAAATTGAATAGTTAAGAAAATGGATTTCCTGAGCATCAGCGAATGCGACGCTCCCGAAAAGCATACCAAGCAGTATCCCTACTTTTTTCATAGTCCTGTCCCTCCTATTCCTACTACTAATAGAAGAACTGCCTGGATGGAAAAATTGTTATTTGAGAACTTCCGCGGAGAGTTCTTTGGCCCTGTTCTCAGCTGCTTTCAGCGCCTCGATAATATTCTTTCCGATTTCTGTACGGTCAAAGTGATCCAGAGCGGCCTCAGTCGTTCCTTTTTTGGACTTTACGGATGCGATAAGATCGTCTGTACTTGTATTGGAGCTATGAAGCATCTGGAAAGATCCCAGCATCGTCTGCCGGACCAGCATAGAAGCTACATGCGGCTCAAGCCCCATCTCGATACCGGCTTCCGTCATGTATTTTACAAAGTAGAAAAAGTATGCAGGACCGCTTCCACTAATGGCGGTAACAGCATCCATCATCTTTTCATTTTTCATAAAAATTGACTTTCCTGTAGTTTCAAGCAATGTATCGACCTTGCTGATAACAGATTGCCCCACCTCCTTCGCTGCCGCAAAACCAGTGATGCCAAAACCAAGCTGAGCCGGAGTATTGGGCATAGCTCTGATTATATTTTCATGTTCGAGAAGATCTTTCATCGAAGAAATCTTTATGCCGGCCATAATGGAAATCACGACCTGCTTCCTTCTGAGCACGGGCTTCAAAGCCGGCACAATTGACATAAAATCCTGAGGCTTTACGGCAAGAAATATGAAATCATACTCCGACAGAGACTCATCTATCCGGTCATATAGTCTGGCAATATCTTCCTTCTCCAGACGCTCACGGGAGGCTTCATTTTTTTCAATTATCAGAAGATTTCCGTTCTGGACAATTCCGCTTCTGACAAAAGCCCGTGCATAAGTCGCACCCATGTTGCCGCCCCCGATAAAGGCAATTTTCATAATTATACGTATTTACTACTTTCCTGATAGCTCTCTGATACTTTCTTCCGCAGCTTCTATAATACGATCAATAATCGCATCATCAATGGCATCCGACACGAAAAGCGCTTCAAACTGGGAAGGAGCCAGATATACCCCTTTGTTGAGCATCGCCCTGAAATAACTTCCAAACTGTTCAAGATCACTTTTCCGGGCAGATTCAAAATCGTATACCTTTTCTTCAGTGAAGAACAGGGTAAACATTGAGCCGATATGATTGATAGTATACCTGCGGCCTGCTTTTTCCAGCTGAGCCTGTATCCCCTTAACAATTCTTGTAGTTTTTTCCTCAAGACGGATATAAAGAGCCTTATTTCCCCTAAGCTGATGTAGCATGGCAAGACCTGCCGCCATAGCTACCGGATTGCCGGACAGGGTACCTGCCTGATAAACTGGTCCGCTCGGAGATACACAATCCATGATTTCTTTTTTTCCGCCATACGCTCCTACCGGCATACCACCACCAATGATTTTGCCTAACGTGGTCATATCCGGCATGACTCCAAAATGTTTTTGTGCCCCTCCTTCCGATATTCTGAAACCAGTCATAACTTCGTCAAAGATCAGAACAATTCCAGCCTTGTCACATATTGATCTCAATCCCTGAAGAAATCCTTCTGCAGGTAAAACACATCCCATATTGCCGGCAACCGGCTCAATAATAATGGCCGCAATCTGATTCCTGTTTGCCTCAACAAGCTCCTGAACTGCCGAAAGATCGTTAAACGGAGCTGTCAGGGTATCTCCGGCAACTCCTTTTGTTACACCCGGACTGTCGGGAACTCCCATGGTAATAGCTCCGCTTCCCGCAGCAATCAGAAAAGAATCACCATGTCCATGATAACAGCCTGAAAACTTTATAATTTTATCTCTTCCTGTAAAGCCTCTCGCTACCCTGATCGCGGACATGGTCGCCTCCGTACCGGAATTTACCATGCGTACCTTCTCAACAGAAGGAACCATATCAATAATAAGCTCGGCCATTTCTACTTCCTGTCTTGTCGGGGCTCCAAAGGATAAAGATCGCTCAGACGCTTTTATGACAGCTTCTCTGATCTGCTCATTATTGTGCCCCAACAGCATAGGGCCCCAGCTATTGATCAGTTCTATATATTTATTATCATCCTCATCAATCAGGTACGGTCCCTGTGCTGACTTGATAAACAGCGGTTCACCCCCAACTGCTTTGAAAGCTCTGACAGGTGAATTAACCCCACCGGGAATAAGATTTTTTGCCCGATCAAATAAGGCTTTACTACTTACTGTATTCATCTTAATTAGAAGTTCTGTTTACCATTTCAAGCTTGCCGCCAACAAACCTGACAATTGGTATAAACTGATTGCTCTGGGCTGATTTATAATTAAAGCCAACCAGCGTATTACCAGCTATGAATCCGGTCTGTTGGAGGTTTTTTCCGAAATACGTACCATATGAATAAAGCATGCGGCCAAATAAATGAACAATGTCATTTCCCTGAAAAGCAAACGCAGTCGGATACAATCTGGTAGCAGTCACATATTTTTTTCGGAAAGCTTCAACGCCCGGCTTTCCGAAATCGAGAAAATCCGGATACAGAAAATGTACACTTCTGCGTTCAAACTGCTCCACTGTAAGCAAATTAAAGTCGAGCCATTCACTTGTCGTATAAACCGGAATACTGAATCCTCTGATTTCCATGGAACTGATCACATTGGCTGCAATAACCTGATCATTGGTAAATACAGCAATATGATTAACAGATATCATCAACGCGGAATCTGTAAGTGTCTGCTTGATCTGAGCAATATTTTCCCGATTTATTTTTTTCACAGAATGCAGCTTATATGCAGAGTCGCTTCCTTCTTCCACAGAACCAGCCAGCGCCCTCTGGTAAGCAACAGCCATAGTTGAATCTCTTTCCGACTCTCCATGAATAATGATCACTTTATTCCTGTGCACTTCCGCTTCCTTTTGTTTTCCCTTGCTTCCCGTGTCGACTAATTTCTTTTCCGGCTTGTTATACTTCAGGTTGTAATCAGCAATCGACTCAGCCTGTGAATCGTATCCCGGCTGAAATAAAAAGGCAAAGAGATTGCCTGCAACCGGAGTGGTATCATTAGCAAAGGGGCAAACAACCTGGATAGCATGCTGTCTGGAAAACTCATTGATAAGCGGCAAGTGGGCAGGATATACCGGGCCTATAATCAGGTCCATTCTGGCCAGATCCGGTTCCTGCAAAAGCTGACGGAATTTATTTACGTCTTTATCCGTATCATATGCATAAAGATTTATTTTTATACCAAGTGCAGCAAGACTGTCCCTGGCAATACGCATACCCTGATACATATCCAGCAGAAACTGATTAGACCTGCTGACATTTTCTACAGGCAGCTTACTTACCATAAAAGGAAACAATACTGCTACATTGTACTCCTGTTTTTTGACAGACACAGGAGCTGCAGGAAGTAATCTGGCTCTGTCAAGTCTAAACTCTTCGATCAGATAATTAAACAGCATCTGATCAGGACCTTCTGAAGTATTATCGGCAAGTCGGGATGCCAGTATGTAGGCAAGCTCTTTATCTCTGGGATAGTTCTGATACAGCCATTTGAGACTTTCAACAGAAGTCATTTTATCCAGATAGTACTTTTTAGTTACCGCTCCGTCCTTGTCAAAATTTTTACCAAGCTCCGACATCGCCTGCAACGCGTCTTTGTACTTTCCCTGCTCAAACAAAACAGCACCCAGCAAAAACCGGGCTTCTTCCTTCTTATCCCAGTTAGGATATTTCAAAAGAAGCTGCTTCACCATAACTCTTGCATCCTCATACTTTTCTGCTTTGTACGCAGACAAGGCATAAAAATAATGCGCATATTCGGGAAACGGATTGTCTTCACCTTCAGACAACAGAGGCCTGAACGCCTCCATGGCAGCCTGATAGTTACCTTTTTTGTAAAAATCCTTGCCGGCCAGGTATCTCGTTTGCCTGTCCTGCCCATATACTCCCTGTATCAACAGAGAAAAAAGCACAAGTAAAGTAGAAGACAATATCCTCATTTCCTGTTATTTTTCAATTATTCCCATTCAATAGTGGCGGGTGGTTTTGAACTAATGTCATACACAACACGGTTCACACCTTTTACCTTATTAATAATCTCATTGGATATATCAGCCAGAAAATCATACGGTAAGTGAGCCCAGTCAGCAGTCATTCCATCAAGACTGGTCACTGCCCTTAAAGCCACTACCTGCTCATAGGTTCTTTCATCACCCATGACGCCAACCGAATAAATGGGCAATAAAATAGCTCCTGCCTGCCATACTTCATTATATAATCCGCTCTTTTTAAGACCATTGATAAATATGGCATCAACCTCCTGAAGAATTTTAACTTTGGCCGCCGTAATATCTCCAAGAATACGGATAGCAAGACCAGGTCCCGGGAACGGATGCCTCTGCAATATGGCATCACTGATTTCCAACGCTTTGCCCACCACCCGAACTTCATCCTTAAACAGTGTCTTTAAAGGCTCTACAATTTTTAGCTTCATAAAGTCAGGCAGACCGCCGACATTATGATGGCTTTTAATTGTTGCAGAAGGTCCTTTGACCGAAACAGACTCAATAACATCCGGATAGATAGTACCCTGCGCAAGCCACTTAACATCCTCTATTTTGTGGGCTTCTTCGTCAAAAACCTCGATAAAGGTTTTTCCTATTGCCTTTCTCTTTGCCTCCGGATCAGAAAGCCCTTTCAGAACTGCATAAAATTTTTCACTGGCATTTACTCCGATTACATTCAGTCCCATATCCTTATAGGACGCCAGTACCTCTTCAAATTCATTCTTCCGCAATAGTCCGTTATCAACGAAAATGCAGGTCAGCCGGCTGCCGACGGCTTTGTGAATAAGTACAGCAGCTACCGAAGAATCAACTCCGCCACTCAGTCCAAGCACCACCTTCTCATTACCAAGCTGATTTCTCAGATCCTGAATAGTAGCATCAATAAATACGTCCGGTGTCCAGTCCTGACTGCACCCGCAAATCTGAACTACAAAATTTCTCAGAATTGTTTTACCTTCTACAGAATGCGTTACTTCCGGATGAAACTGTATTCCGTATGTCTGCTCGGCTTTTATTTTATAAGCCGCAACTTTGACAGATTCCGTACTGGCGATTATCTCGAACTGATCCGATAAGCCGGAAATAGTATCTCCATGCGACATCCAGACCTGCGATTGCGGAGTGATTTCTTTCATAAGCTTATCAACACCGTGAATTTCAGTCAGACGGGCGCGCCCATATTCACGAATACGTGAAGGCATTACCTCATTTCCTTCCTTATAAGCAATTAGCTGAGCCCCATAGCAAATTCCCAACACAGGAATCACTCCTCTGATCGAAGCAAGATCAACATCCGGAGCATTTTCTTCTCTTACCGAACAGGGGCTTCCTGATAATATAAGCCCCCTGATATCACTATCAATAGCGGGTACCTTATTATAAGGATGAATTTCACAATATACATTTAGTTCCCTTATCCTTCTTGCTATTAACTGGGTATACTGAGACCCAAAATCCAAAATGAGTATTTTTTCAGCCATAGGTGCAAAAATATAAATATTATGCTGAATTGGATAAATAAAAAATGATGACCCTACAAAAATAAAATCCGGACAGATATCCGGATTCATTTTATTTGGCAACTACAGACTGTTCCTGATGGATAATTTCAAAATACTCATCAAAAACCTTCTTTTCAAGAAGAAATGTTGGTTTCTGGCTTGCCCATTCGGAAGATACTTCAAAAAGATTATTGAAAGTTCTTCCTTTATATATCTTTTTCTCCTCAAAACCTGCCAACTTAGCCTCTGTTGGCTTCTTTTTACAAATGTACTCGATTCTTTTTACGGCAGACATATGTTTGTTCTCCAGATTAATTCTATAACCAATTCTCAAATTACAAAGTTTGCAAGCTGCCCGGTTCAGGGGCATATTACAATTAGTCAAAAAGGAATCATGCGCATAGAACCCGGACAACCTCGTAAGCCTCCGGGAACAAAAATCGGATTGATCATAACCCCTGTTTGTTTTATACAAGAACACAGAAACGATTGAATGAGTTTTCTTTTACACAAATCAAATGCCTGTCCTGATCAATTTTTGAAAAAAATGTACTAAAATAGCAGTTAGTTTGCCCGGTCGTCAGACAGGGTCATTTCAAAAATGAATAAGAACCAGGAAAGTGATAATTACCAACCGCGTATTGACAAGATCCATAACCTGATTTTGGAGATAGCTTCGGGTAACTTCGATGCAAGAGGCAGTATATCAGAATCGCTGGATGAAATCGATGCCATCACTGCCGGAATAAACATGCTGGTAGAAGAGTTAAAAATCTCAACCGTCTCAAGGGATTATTTCAACAGTATTTACCAGAGCATTGTTGACATGGTTATTATTGTCGATAATCAGGGAATAATCACTTCGACCAACGATGAAGTTCAGTCTCTGCTTGGTTATACACCGGCCGAACTCAAAGGCAGGCATTATTCTTTTATTCTGGATAAAAACTCACGCAATCTCTATAGTGTCTTCAAAAGCCTGATTAACCAGAGAAGCTTTCAATCAGCCGAAAAAGTATTTTCCACTAAAGACGGCGAAAAATTGTATGTGACATGTTCCGGCTCTTTACTGTATGACAAACGCAACAAATCCAACGGAATTCTTTGCATAGCCAGAGATATTTCCAGATTAAAGAAATACGAAGATGCCCTTGTGAGGAAAAACAAGGAAATGGATAACTTTGTCTATAAAGCCTCTCATGATCTGAAAGGTCCGCTGGTATCAATAATTGGTCTGGCTGAAGTAGCCAGAATGGAAGCAGGAAGCTCGCCGGTCTCCTCCTATCTGAATATGATTATTCAGACAGCCTCTAAACTTAACAACACGCTGGTTACCCTCCTAAAGCTTGCCATATCGGACAATGCCCTAAAAGAAAAAAAGACTTTTATGGTATACAACACGGTCAATTCCATTCTTTCGCTTTTATCGGAAAAAGCCCGGATCAATAATGTTCAGATACTAAATAATATCTCACCCGAAATTGATTTATGTTCCAATGAAGTACTTTTCGGGACTATAATTCAAAATCTGGTCGAAAATGCGATCAAGTACAAAGCCAATAAACGCAGGCCTTTTATCCAGCTTAATGCCGTAAAAGAAGACTCAACGCTTAAGATTACAATTATAGACAACGGCATAGGTATTCCTGAGGGTCAGCTTGGAAATATCTTCAACATGTTCTTCAGAGCCAACAGAACACAGGAAGGTTCCGGCTTGGGACTTTTCATAGTACAAAACCACATCGAAAAGCTTCAGGGAGCTATTTCGGTAAAAAGCGTGGAAGGCCTTGGCACTACTTTCTTTCTCATGATTCCTGATCTTAAATAAGAAAAACCACCCTGCTATTATTACATCTCCGTAAAGAATAGTAGATTTATGGCTCTAAAACCTTCAGTTTCGGTTTTCACTAATTAACCTTTTAATTCAAAAAGAGTCTAATTTCAGTATTCTATGGAAAATAATGACTTCGTAATGCTGCTGGAAGATGGTATTTTCTCCGTCAGTTTTAAGCGAAGTATCAAAATAGATTATGATCTGGCCTGGCAATTAATTGAAGCAAGAAAGCAACTACTGCCAGATGTCCCCTGTCTTATTATTCTGGATGGAAACGGTGTTACGAATGTAAGTAAAGAAGCCAGAGATCTCTTTGCATCCGATAAAGCAATCGAAGGAATATTAGCCGGAGCCTTTATTGTAAACTCTCCCCTCACTGTAGTTCTGGGCAACTTTTTTATTAAAATCAGTAAACCACAAAGACCAGCCAGACTATTTACAGATAAAGCAGAAGCCATGAAATGGCTGCGTACTTTTCAAAATACCACCGAACAAACTACCCTCGATTAATTTTATGGAAATATACAAATATCAAAAAGTCCTTATTATCGATGACAGCGAAATGGACCTTCTTGTTAATCAGACAATTCTAAGGACTATAAAATTTGCCCGGGAAATCGTAACCCGGAATACAGGCAAAGAAGCGATTGCCTACCTCATGGAAGCCATAGCAGATCCGAATGATACGCTACCGGATTTTATACTTCTGGACATAAATATGCCGATCATGAACGGCTTTGAGTTTCTGGAGAAATTTGAAACTATTATGGAAGCCGAAAATAAATGCAAAATAGCCGTCATAACATCTTCCGAAGACCTGGAAGATATTCAGAAAGTAAGCTCATTCAAATCCGTTGCAGGCTATCTGGTAAAACCTCTGGATATTGATTCACTTAACCGCTTCTGACTTCATCAAAAAAATAGCGCTTACAGATAAGCGCTTTCCTTTCCCGCATCGTAGTTCTGATCCAGCCATCCGATAAGTTTCTGGTCAATATCAAATACAGGGACCAGATTATGGGGGATAACTTCCTGCGAAATCCAGGCAATGATTTTCAAAGACCCGCTTTCTTCCATAAAAACCGGGAGCAAATCAGAGTTATTTTTTTCCTGGGTAAAAGGATGATCAAGCACATAAATCATCACCGAGTCATCTGCACTTTCCCTGATCAGAAACTCAAGACGATCCAGAAGCATATCAGCCGAAACATTATCAGGATAGTTGTAAAAATCAGACAAAACCTGAATGCCCGACAGATTATTATATTGCAGCAGATCCGCAGTAAGATGTATTATATTATCTTTTTTCCGGATCTCATCCCCGCGATCAAACTTCATTTCTTCCTGCTTCGGACTCAGTCCCCACCCACTAAGCTCAAGCATCTGAACCAGAAAATCATATAAATCATCCGTGGAATAAGAAAACTTTTCCGTAATCTCATCCGGCAAACCGATTACTTCTCCGAGAAAAACCCCCAGTCTGTCAATCAGGGCATCCCGCTTTGCCAGCTCCTCCTGATGAAGCGCTTCCGGCATAAAGATGGTATGTCTTACAGCCCCTTCCTCATTTTTAAAGCGGATTTGTGTTGGTTGCTTCTGTCCTTCGGCCAAAGCAAGATACATCAGCTTTTCACAATCATCCGTAATAATGGCCCCTTCTTGCCTTAATTCACATATCTGACCTTTTTCAATGATGTCCAACAACAACTTATCCATACCACCTCCCTTTTTATTCTGAACAGGTCCCGGTATGAAATAGTGCCGGTACGTTTCCAATTAATTTTATCTGTAAAGGAAATTGGCCGGTACGTCAGGACAAAAAACAAAGGTCCGGATAATTTTATATCCGGACCCCTGTATATATATTCTGAACAACTATTGTACAATAATTCATCAACCGGGATATTCATCAAAAATATCCTCTACATTCTCAGCCATTTCCTCATAGATTCGGTTTTCGTTGTATATTTCATCGGTAGCTTTACCGCGCCACACAATCTTCTTCGTCTCCGGATCAATAAGGTCAACAACTACCACACCACGCGTATACTCTACAGGTGCCACCCCGGGGCCGGCTCCGATATAGCCCAGCCCGTTATAATTTGTATAATAGTATCCGCCCCATGGCTCCACATTATATCCCGGAGCGTAATATTCATAACCGGAAGGAATGCTCGACTGAAAATCGATTTCCTCTGAGTATCGGGCATGGATCAACACCAGCAGATCAGGATTTATAGCATCAAGATAAAGTCCTTTATCTTTAAGCTGAGTCGTAACTTCATCTCTCAGACCTTCTGCCACCAGCGGATCTGACACATATTTGTATGTCGCTGTATCACCGGATGGGATAAAGGCAAATGAACGATACTTTTGCATGCCATCCTGAGAGAAATCCTGCGTCTGAACATCTTTAGAGCAGCTACTCATAAGTACACCCAGCCCCAGCAGCATTCCGGACAAATAACCAATCAATCTTCCCTTCTTCATCTTTCCAAACACTTATTCCTAATAATAAAAGTATACCTAAGGCCTGATTGTTGATTCAAAAAAGAAAAATCTCAGTTCTACTTCGTTTTCCTTCGCTTCAGCTCACGGTCAATCAGCTGCAATTCTCTGCTCGTCTGGCCGGCAACGGAAGTATTTTCCGATGCCCTCCTGAGCAGATAAGGAATTACCATCCGAACCGGGCCATATGGAAAATATTTAGCCACCTTATAGCCTTTTATAGCCAGGTTTCTTGTGATATGATCGCTCATACCCAAAAGCTGGGCAAACATACAGACAAAGTCTTCGGAAAGCCGACGGTTATTCAGCAGCTCAACCAGCTCCTGTATGCTTTTCTCATTATGAGTGGCACAGCATAAAGCGGTCATATCAGAATGATCCGCTATCAGACGAATGGCAGCATCAAAAGCCATGTCCGTAGATGCTTTGTCCGGCTGAATGGGAGACATGCGATTTCCTTCAGCCGCCCTCTTGTTTTCTTTCTCCATGTACGCCCCTCTCACCAGTTTTATTCCTGTCCTGAACCCTTCCTTACGCCCCGTTTCAATCCCTTTTTGGAGCAATGCCATACCATCTTTCCGGTACATTTGCACTGTATTGTATACAAGAGCCTTTTCCCGGTTATATTTTCTCATCATATCATATATCAGCTCATCAATTGCTGTCTGAATCCAGCTTTCTTCGGCATCTGCCATAATTACAACTTTCCCTGCACTGCATAAAGAGCCGATCTCATCCAGCAACTCCCGAAGCCTGTCAAAAGCCTTCTGCTCTTCCGGCAAAAGAGGAGTTTTATTCTGATGCTTTTCAAGTATGAGCGGGTTGATAAGAGATGTCACCTTAAAATCAGCATGCACCCCTGTATTTTCCGCTGCAAAGCGAATAGTTTCCTTTATTTTTTCAAAAGCCCTGTCTATATCTGCCTGATCAGTGCTGTCCTCAGCCCCATAGTCCAGTATCGTATCTATTTTATCTCTGTAAAGGCTGTCCGACAAAGATTTGACTTCTTTTAAATTTTCACCTCCGCAAAACACTTTGTAAATAGTATCCTTTATTAAAAAAATTACCGGAAAACGGAACTTCAGCGCTGATTTTAGAAAAAAACTACCTATCTTTGTAAGAATTTTCTGATTCATAACAAAAAAAAGAAACCTTCTCTTACGTAGTTCGTAATCAGACAAATGCAAAAAAGCATTCGAAGTATTATCAAAAGAAACAGAAGAGTGACTTTGCATAAAAAAGAAAGTAAAATTTTAACATTTATAAACGTCAGCAATAAAAAAAATGTTGACGTATAATTTCGATTTTGAGTATGGAAGTTAATTTAAAAGTTAATCCTCTGGAGTCCTGGACCAATATTACCAGCAAGCCTTTGGTAATTGCAGGACCATGCAGCGCTGAAACCCCTGAACAGCTTCTTAAAACTGCTCAAGGGTTGCAAAATCAAAAAGTGGATATCCTTCGCGCAGGAATATGGAAACCCCGAACCAGACCAAACTCCTTTGAAGGAGCAGGTGAAGATGGTCTGAAATGGCTGGCGGATGTAAAAAAAGAAACCGGTCTTCCCGTAGGAACTGAAGTAGCCAATACTGAGCATATCGAGCTTGCTCTGAAATACGGTGTAGATGTCCTGTGGGTCGGAGCCAGAACCACCGTAAACCCGTTTTCTGTTCAGGAAATGGCCGATGCCCTGAGAGGTACAGATGCCGCTGTTCTTGTCAAAAACCCTATCAACCCTGAACTGGGGCTGTGGGTCGGAGCATTTGAACGCTTCTTCAATGCCGGGATAAAAAACCTTGCCGCTATTCATCGCGGATTCTCTACCTACGAGAAAAGCAAATTCAGAAACCTGCCTATGTGGCAAATAGCCATAGAGCTAAGACGGATTGCTCCTCAGATCCCTATCATTTGCGATCCGAGCCATATCGCTGGTAAAAGAGACTACATCTTTGAGATCTCTCAAAAGGCAATGGATCTTGGCTTCGATGGCTTAATGATTGAGACACATATCGATCCTGACAACGCATGGAGCGATGCCTCCCAGCAGGTAACTCCTGAGAGACTAGGTGAAATACTGTCTGATCTTCAGATTCGTGAAGCCAGCTCTTCAAATACTGAATTCCAAAACAAGCTGGAAGAGTTAAGACAAAAAATTGACAATATTGACAGAGAGCTGATCGAAGTATTAGCTACCAGAATGGCTATTGTCGAAAAAATAGGCGACTATAAAAAAGAAAACAATGTAACTTCGTTCCAGGTGAAAAGATGGGATGAGATTATGAAAAACCGGACAGAGCTTGCTTCTAAAATGCGTCTTAATCCGGAATATGTTTCTGAAATATTCAAAATCATTCACGAGGAATCCGTTAGAAAACAAACGGAAATAATGACCAGAGTTGAAAGCAAAGCGTAAGAATGCCATCTGAAATATTTTTAACTACCCAGGTTAAAACAGCTCTGAATGATTATTTAAAGGGGAAGCAATACTCCCAGGTATGCATACTGACTGATCAGAATACCGGGAAGCATTGCTTCCCTTTGCTTTCAGGCCTGTTTGATCGGGCAAACCTTATCACTGTTCCTGCCGGTGAACAGGAAAAAAACATGAATACCTGCCAGCTCATATGGCAGCATATGACAGACTGGCAACTGGACAGAAAAGCCGTTATGATCAATCTTGGCGGTGGCGTAATCGGCGATATGGGCGGTTTCTGTGCTGCGACCTACAAAAGAGGTATTGATTTTATCCAGATTCCCACAACTCTGCTCTCGCAGGTAGATGCAAGCGTCGGAGGCAAGCTCGGAATCGATTTCAAAACGTTCAAAAACCATATCGGAGTCTTTCAGGAACCTCAGGCTGTTATAATAGACACAGGTTTCCTCAAAACACTTCCTCTCTCCGAGCTTCGCTCGGGATTTGCCGAAATAATCAAACACTGTCTGATTGCTGACAAGCAAAAATGGGAGCAAATTAAATCTGCTCCGTTTGCTGATCTTGATTTCAATGATCTGGTCGCTCACTCAGTAGCCATAAAGTCAGAAATCACCCTGGCAGATCCCAAAGAAGCCGGCCTTCGAAAAATTCTTAACTTCGGGCACACCATTGGACACGCCATTGAAAGTTATTTTCTGGAAATTCCTGATAAAAGGCTGCTCCATGGAGAAGCTATCGCTATAGGAATGATCGCCGAAGCATATATTTCCCACAAAAGAGGGTTTATACCTGAACAGGACTTATCCGGGATAAAAAATTATATATTATCCATATTTGATAAAGTTGATATCTTTGAGTTTGATATTGAACAAATCATTCCATTAACCCTTCAGGATAAGAAAAACGAAAACAGAAAGATCATGTGTACGCTTTTACAGGAAACAGGACGTGCCAATTTCAATAACCCTATCAATTACAACGAGATAAAAGAAGCAATTAACTATTACAATCTATAAATCATGGATGTCAATTCGGCAATTGAGAACCTTTCGCTTAGCAAGCATTCCGGCACAGTAAATTGCAGTGTTGTTCCGCCAGCCTCTAAAAGCGAAAGCAACCGGGTGCTCATCATTGATGCCCTGTGCGGTATGCAAAGCGATTTGCAAAACCTGAGCAATGCAAGGGATACACAAACAATGATCCGCCTGTTGAAGTCGACTGATAAAACCCTGGACGTGTTAGACGCCGGAACCACCATGCGTTTTCTCACTGCTTTTACAGCCATCACCGGAAGAGAAAGTATCCTTACTGGAACTAAAAGAATGCGGGAACGCCCTATCAGACTACTGGCTGATGCGCTTGCAAGCCTGGGAGCTGAAATAAATTATCTTGAAAATGCGGGATATCCGCCTATTGAGATTAAGCCTTTCAACAAGGAAAATGTCCGTACAAATCACATCAAAATTCGCGGGGATATAAGCAGTCAGTATATTACTGCCTTATTGATGGTTGGTCCCGTGCTTCCTCAGGGGCTGAGACTGGAGCTTGAAGGAAAAATAGGCTCCAGGCCTTATATTGAAATGACACTTGCTCTGATGAAGCATTTCGGTGTTGAGGCTGAATGGCAGGACAACACTATTCTGATTTCACCACAGTCGTATACTCCGGCTACCTACAAAGTAGAATCGGACTGGTCTGCTGCAAGCTACTGGTACTCCATAGCAGCTCTGGCAGAAAACGCCCGGATAGAACTAAAAGGTTATAAGCAGCACTCCTTTCAGGGAGACAAGTCCATTGTAGGCATAATGGACAGGCTTGGAGTCAGAACCACTTTTGTAGCAGATGGCCTGTTGCTTGAAAAAGGTCAGGTTGCTTCTGAGTTTTCTTATGACTTTACAGATTCTCCGGATCTGGCGCAGACCATTGCCGTTGTCTGTGCTGTCAAGGGTATACCTGGGATTCTCTCCGGACTTGAAAGTCTCCGTATTAAAGAAACAGACCGAATAGCGGCAATTCAGAATGAGCTTCGAAAATTTGGCGCAGACCTGATTGAGCTGGAAAAAGACGTTACCTATCAGGTACAACCAGGTACGTTCCATGTATCGGGCCAAGTTGTAGACACATATAAAGACCACAGAATGGCTATGGCATTTGCCCCTCTTGCATTGCTGGGCAATATTGAAATAGAAAACCCTTCTGTCGTTGATAAGTCCTATCCTCACTTCTGGGACGATCTTAAAATAGCAGGATTCCGGTTTTAAACCGGAATCCTTATATGAAATCATTGAAGCGCCCCCATAACCGTCTGCAGTATCTTTTGGTATACATCAGCAGGACTCATTTCCATATCACCCGCATCTTTCGATACAAAAACCGGCCAGTCTGCCTTATCATCCGGAATTCGTCCATGAGATCCGCGAACCAGAGTGGCATCCAGTGGTATTATATCCATTAGTGTTCTGAATCCAAGCTTCTTCTTAATAAGCTTCGCTGCTACTTTTACTGGCAGCATACTTATTTCCGGATCTGTAAAGAGTTCAACGGGATCATACCCTGGCTTACGATGAATATCGACAGTACGTGCATAATCGGGAGCTTTAAGATCATCCGTCCAGTAATAATAGGTAAACCAGGAATCTTTATCCGCAATAAGCACAAAATCTCCGGACCGTTCGTGATCGATATTCATTCGCTTCTGTTCTTCAGGATCCAGGACAGCTTCAATGCCAGTAACAGAACTGAGCAATTGCCTTATTTCATCTCTTCTAGATTCATTATTAATATAAATATGCGCGATCTGATGATCTGCTACTGCAAATGCATCCGATGCTCCGGCATCCAGCAGCTCACGTCCCAGCTCATTTTTTACTTTGATTAAACCGTGCTCACGCAATACCCTGTTCACATGCACAGGATTGCTGACATTCGTAATTCCGTATTCGGAAAGGACAATCACAGAACAATCCTGCTTTTCATAGTAGCTGATCAGATCTCCGCACACTTTATCAATCTCTCTGAGATCCTTCTTTATTCTGACCAGGTCGTGTCCCCAGCGTTGCAAACCATAATCCAGATGCGGCAGATAGATCAGAGTGAGTGTCGGATTATACTTCTGATCAACAATCTTTGATGCATTGGCGATCCACTGAGATACCCTGATATCGGTTTTAGGCCCCCAAAAGCTAAACAGGGGAAACTGCCCGAGCTTTGCCTGAAGCTCGTCCCGGAGTTCCATCGGATGGGAGTAGCAATCGGGTATTTTCCTTCCGTCAGCCGGATACATTGGTCTCGGAGTTACTGAAAAATCCGCATTGGAATACATATTATACCACCAGAACATATTGGAACAGGTAAAATCCTTATTGATGCGCCTGGCCTGATCCCAGATTTTATCAGCCTGTACCAGCTTGTTAGACTGTTTCCAGAATTTTACTTCGCATTCATCTCTGAAATACCAGCCATTGCCGACAATCCCATGCCCGGAAGGATAGTTTCCGGTAAGATATGATGATTGTACAGAACAGGTCACAGCCGGGAAAACCGGTTTAATCAAGGCTCCTTTTTGCTTTGTGCTCCATCGGGATAAAAACGGAGTATATTCACCAATTAATCTTCCGCACAGCCCCACTACATTAATTACAACTGTTTTATTCATGTTTCTATACTTGTAAAAGACTGAAAATAAAAATAATCGTTCCTCGATTATTCCGTCTGTCAGATCATAATAACCCGGAGAAAGACAAAGTGATATATTCATATTCAGAGCAGACCAACCAAATCACAAATGCCAGCTCGGATCTCCCCAAATCTTTATCCGTTTGTACACTGGTAAAAGTATAAGACCAACACAGGAATATCATATGAGATAACCAGTGTTGGTCTTTTTTAGAAAAGCTCTGAGAGCTTTCGTATAGGTTTATTTTCTTTCCTGAAGCGCTTTTACCATAGTTTCTCCGATATCAGCAGGAGACTCAACTACATACAAACCACACTCCCTCATTATTTTCATTTTAGCTGCAGCAGTATCATCTGCTCCGCCTACAATAGCCCCGGCATGTCCCATCCTTCTGCCCGGAGGCGCTGTCTGACCAGCTATAAAGCCTACTACAGGCTTGGTTCCGTTTTCCTTGATCCAGCGGGCAGCCTCAGCTTCCAGGTTTCCACCGATTTCCCCGATCATAATGATACCTTCTGTTTCCGGATCATTCATAAGAAGCTCTACTGCCTCTTTGGTAGTCGTACCAATAATCGGGTCCCCTCCAATACCAATAGCAGTAGTAATACCAAGACCGGCTTTTACTACCTGATCTGCTGCCTCATACGTCAGCGTTCCTGATTTGGAAACAATTCCTATCTTTCCTTTTTTAAAGACAAAGCCCGGCATAATACCGACTTTCGCTTCTTCAGGTGTGATTACTCCAGGACAGTTTGGTCCGATAAGTGTTACGCCTCTTTTCTTTACCAGTTCTTTTACCGGAATCATATCCTTAACAGGAATTCCTTCTGTGATGCAAATAATCACTTTAATTCCGGCATTGGCTGCTTCCATGATAGCATCTGCTGCAAACGCCGGTGGTACAAATATGATTGAAACATCCGCTCCTTTTTCTTTTACAGCTTCTGCAACCGTATTGAAAACCGGACGATCCAGGTGGGTAGTGCCTCCTTTGCCGGGTGTAACCCCGCCTACCACATTAGTTCCATACTCAATCATCTGACCGGCATGAAAACTTCCTTCAGAGCCCGTAAAGCCTTGTACTATAACTTTTGATTTTTTATTAACAAGAACGCTCATTAGCAAATAGATTTAAAAATTTTGACCAGCTACAAAAATAAAAGATTTTATGTGTTAACCAAACGGCTTTTCTCTAAAGAAATATTAAATTTCACCGATACCTTTCCCGGTAAAATCATTTCCGGAGCAATCATCTTATTACCAGCATTGAGCCTTATTTAAATCTGCCTGATTCCGGCTTCGGCTTCCTTTGCCAGAACTATTTTCCCTAAAAATAATGGTCCCTGTGTTTTTAAACATGCTTTTGCCAGGCTGGTTAAATAGGCATGAAATTTATCGTTCAGAACAAAACAATACTCACTTACGGGTTAACCCTGATCAATCTTGTTGCCATTGTTCTCATCAGCCTTTTGGGAACCAATACAAGGCTGCTTCACTCCCCGGCAAATGAATCATTGTATCAGACAATCCAGGTAATGGATAAGCTTTCACAGGATTTACTTTTCAGCGAAGCCTATGTTAACAATTTCATTCTAACCTCAGCCCCGGAGTACATTGACAAATACAGAAATTACCGCCTCCCCCTGGAGCAAAGTCTCATATCACTCGAAGAAGCCTTCAAAGACAACCAGGAACAGGCCGAAAATATTCTCCGGCTCAAACAGCTCATCAACAAAAAAATATACGATCTTGAATCCTCTATTTATCTGAAAAAACAAAACGGGCTTCTAAGCGCATCAGAGTACCTTCAACTGCGTAAACAGGAAAGGGATATGGAACAGATAAGACTTATTCAGGAAGATCTTCTGAAAGAGCAAAAAGCAATGATCCAGATTCAGCAATCCAAGCTGGAGTTTTCTGCAAAAAGCCGTGAATATATAATTGTCTCTGCGAGTATTGCCTCATTGCTAATCTCTGTTATAGCCATAGGAACCATTGTAACCGACCTGAATGAAAAAAGAGAACGCGAAAAATACCTTGAAAGCATCAATGAAAACAAAGACAAGTTTTTCACTCTTATCAGTCATGATCTGAAGGGACCAGCTCAGAATCTCATCGGTATCAGCGAAATACTGCTAACTGACCAGTCGCTGTCAGAAGAAGAGAATCAGATTTTTCTGCAACATCTGAACGAAACGGCCAGAAAAAACTTTAACCTGCTTGAAAACCTGCTGGAATGGTCCAGAGTGCAAATGGGGTCAGTTGTACTTTCTCCTGAAGCTTTCAGGCTATGGGAAACGGGCAGGGAGGTCATTGCCCAGACAGAGGAAAGAGCAAGCCAGAAGCAAATAGAAATTAAAAACAATATACCGCCCGACATAGTGGTTTTTGCTGATTTTAACAGTACCAAAACAGTGATAAGAAATCTTGTAACCAATGCTTTAAAATATACGCCGCCCAACGGCATTATCACACTTTCTGCTTCTACCTATCAATCGGAAGCGACAATTGTCGTAAGTGACACAGGAATCGGCATGTGTGCCGAAATACGTAAAAACCTTTTTAAGCCCGGGAAAACGGTCAGCCGTTACGGTACTCAGGGAGAAACAGGTACGGGTATCGGCTTACTTCTATGCAAAGAGTTCATTGAAAATAACCAGGGAACAATATGGGTTGAGAGCGTTGAAAACGAGGGAAGTTCCTTTTTCTTTACCCTTCCGCTGTCTCAGGAAAAAAATCAGACTTCCTAAATCGTCCCGATACTTCAAAATATTCCCTGCAGCCTGTCAGTATGTCTGCCGTCAGGCTGGGAAAAAAACAAATAATCACTAATTTTGCATACTTAATTTTGGAATTAAAACAGATATGCAATTAAGCGAACAAGAACTTATCCGCAGACAGGAAAGGGAAGAACTGATCAAAAGAGGCATAAACCCCTATCCTTCAGAAACATTTGAAGTAAATGTATCCATAGCCGATATTCTGACCAACTATGAAAAACGTAAGATGGATTATAAGAATATCAGTCTGGCCGGACGAGTGATGAGCAGAAGAATCATGGGCTCCGCTTCATTTGCTGAACTGCAGGACAGTACCGGAAGAATTCAGATATATGTGCGCAGAGATGATTTGTGTGAGGGAGAGGACAAATCACTGTATAATGAGGTATTTAAGAAACTACTGGGCATAGGTGACATTATAGGGGTACAGGGATATGTATTCACTACTCAGACCGGAGAAATCAGTATTTATGTTAACGAATTCAAAATTCTGACGAAAGCATTGAAGCCTTTGCCTATCGTTAAGGAAGCTGAAACGGAAAGCGGAGAACGGAAAGTGTTTGATGCATTTTCTGATCCGGAACAACGATACAGACAACGCTATGTAGACCTTATTGTCAACCCGGAAGTGCGCAATGTCTTCATCAAGCGAACCCAACTGGTGAATACCATGCGCTCCTACCTCAATGCAAAAGGCTATCTGGAAGTTGAAACTCCGATTCTTCAGCCGATATATGGCGGAGCTGCTGCAAGACCTTTTAAAACACACCATAATACACTTGATACCACTCTTTACCTTCGGATCGCCAACGAGCTTTATCTCAAAAGGCTGATTGTAGGGGGATTTGATGGAGTTTATGAGTTTTCAAAGGATTTCCGGAATGAAGGCATGTCCAGGTTTCACAATCCGGAGTTTACCCAGATCGAGCTTTATGTGGCATATAAAGACTATTACTGGATGATGGATCTGGTCGAAGAAATGGTCGAAAAAATTGCCATGGAGCTTCACGGAAGCACAGAGGTCCAGGTCGGTGCAAACACCATCAATTTCCAGCGCCCGTGGAAACGCTATACTATGGCAGAAGCTATTAAGGAATATACAGGTGTTGATATCAGCAACATGAATGAGGAAGAGCTGAGAGCTGCTGCTCAGAGTCTCAATGTTCCGGTAAATGATACGATGGGTAAAGGCAAAATCATAGATGAGATTTTTGGGGAAAAGGTTGAAGGATTATTGATTCAGCCAACCTTTATTACCGACTATCCGGTTGAGATGTCGCCTTTGGCAAAGAAACACCGGAGCAAAGAAGGACTAGTCGAGCGATTTGAAGCAATATGCAACGGTAAGGAGATTTGCAACTCATTTTCAGAATTAAACGATCCTGTTGACCAAAGAGCACGATTTGAAGAGCAGCTGGAGCTGGGTAAACGGGGCGATGATGAAGCAATGGTACTTGATGAGGACTTTCTGAGAGCGCTGGAATACGGTATGCCACCTACAGCCGGACTTGGGATTGGCATTGACCGCCTGTCCATGATCATGACCAATCAGAACTCTATCCAGGATGTCCTGTTCTTCCCCCAGATGAAGCCTGAAAAGCGTATTCAGGGAGCTGAAGTCAGTGAGTTTATCAACAAAGGTATCCCCCAAGAATATGTACCACTACTGCATAAAGCAGGTATTAACACGGTAGCGGATCTACAGAATGCGAACCCCAACAAACTGTTCAATGACTTGTGTGGTATGAGAAAAAAGCTCAAGCTGGATATAAAAAATCCATCACTTGACGATGTTCAGTCCTGGATAAAACAATAGATGTAAATTATGCTATTTCATAAAAGAGACTGTTTGCTGCAGTCTCTTTTTCATATTGCGCCGGATACTTTTTTTTATTTTTTGCTTCATTTGACGCTAATCGTGCCCTGCCAGTCAGTTGCACCCTGATAAAATATTATTTATCCTTTAAATAGCACAAAAACCAAACAATAATCATTTTTATTCGTATAATCCAGTAATTAGCACATCAGGCAATTTCAGAATATTTTATTCCTAATAAAAGGACATCAAATTAATTAGCTTTTTTATTTTGCTCAATTAACTAAATATCATATTTTTATATTTATCAACAACTAACACAAGCAAAGTAAGTAACACTTTATCAGCATTTTTTTCAACTAATACTTACATGCACAGCAATAAAAAAACAATCGGCATCTGCACAAGCGAAAAATTTCAATTTCCGGAAATAATTCTTTATCTGAATTCTGATTTCAGAATCACCGGATTTAACGATGCTTTTAAATGCATATACAAAAATCCGGATTCCATCAGCAACTTCCTCGACATCGTCCCGGATTCACTGAGAAACCCTACTATTCTCGATCTGAGAAAAGCATCAAACGGGCAGTCACATTCAGTGCTGAGGCCAATGGCATTGTTTCCTGATCAGGTTTTTACGATATCCTACAAACCAATTTATACTACAAATGACAGGCTAAGCTCTGTATTAGTAACTATTTCGTGTGAAGACGACAATAACCCGGCCTTTAAGCCGGACAGCTTCATATCCGACTCTTCTATTCCCTTTATTATAGCAAACTACGTTTATCTTCGACAGGATGAGCGGGAACTAAGAATTCGTTACATTAATACCGCTGCCGAGAAACTACTGGAAACCCCGGGAGTAAATCTGGTAGATCTGCCAATTGAAGATTTATTTCCCGAACTTTCGGAACATCAGGAATTAAATTGCTCAAAAAACAAAGAAACAAAAAGCATAATTCTATCTTCCGCCAACAAGTTTTCACATGAAAGACCCATAGAGTTAACTTTTAATTATTCCGGCAAGGACGTTCTGATCAAAATAACTCCTCAGGACCATATAAGTCTGGCTGACAAAAATCTGCGGTACAATGTCAGCCTGCTTGAAAACATCCTCGAATGTTCTCCCAATGGTCTTCTCGTGCTTAAGCCAGTAAGAAATGAAATGCTGGTTATCAGGGATTTTATCTGCAAGATCGTAAATAAGGAAGCAGCCAGAATCATTGGTAAAGCAGCTTACGAGCTTATCGATAAATCAATTCTGGATGAAATTCATTTTTCCCAACGAAATTCTGTTTTCAGTCATTTTGTTTCTGTCGTTCAGTCCGGGGTCAAGCAGGAGTTTGAAAAATACTGCTTTAATGGCTGGAGCAATATTTCGGCTGTTCCGTTTGATGACGGCATCGTTGTAAACCTGACCGATATAAGTTCTGAAAAACTGGTTTACGAACAGCTTATGAAAAACCATGAATTGCTGCTGCAAAGTCAGGCCGCTGCAAAGGTAGGAAGCTGTGAATGGGACATCAAAGGCAATAAAATATTCTGGACACCCCAACAGTATGACTTCTGGGAATATCCGTTCGGAACCGAAATAACCAAAGAAATGATCCTCAATAAAATTCATGAGGAAGACAGAGAGCCTTTTAAAAGAATGATCAAAGACGCTTTTCAGGACAAAAGAAATCTTGAGGGGGAGTTCAGAATTGTAAAAGCCGATGCTTCCGTCGTTTATATGTGGATCGGAGTTTCCATTACCTATTCAACCAATGGCGAGCCGATACGGCTGATCGGGACGGCCATGGATATTACTGACCGGATCAATGCTGAAAGAGAACGGCGGTATTCAAAACAGCTAAAGGAAGCCCAGCAAAAACTGGAAGAGTCTTTCGAACAATTAAAAAGAAATACTCAGGAGTTTAAATTTGTGACCAACTTCATGCCTCAAATGGTATGGTCAAACCATCCGAACGGGCAGCACGATTTTTTCAATAACCGCTGGTATGAATACACCGGACTGAGTGAAAAAGAATCTGTACAAACGGGAATTATAAGCGCTATTCATCCGGAAGATCAGGAGTATTTCCGGCAAAACTGGGAAAACTCACTCCAAACCGCAGAAATATTTGATGCAGAATACCGCTTATACAAGCATGATCATTCTTTCAGATGGTTTCTGTTGCGGGCTATGCCGCTCAAAGATAAAGAAGGGACAATCATCAAGTGGTTTGGCACCTGTACCGATATCCATGAGCAAAAGCTCATTCGGGAACAGTTTGAATCAGCTCAGGAAGAGCTAAAACAAAAAAATCAGGAATTACGCAGACGAAACACCGATCTGGATAATTTTGTATATACTGCTTCGCACGACCTGAAAGCTCCGATAAACAATATTGAGGGGCTTGTAAACGGGCTCATCGAGGAATGCTCAGAACCTTCACAGCATATTCTGCTCAATCTGATCAACCAGTCAGTAACCCGTTTCAAAAATACGATCGGAGATCTGACGGAAATTACCCGGGTGACCGGCAAACCTGAAGCTCCGGAGATCATTGAGTTATCTCCTATTGCTGCTGAAATTCTGGAAAGCCTGGAAGATTATATTAAGCAAACGGGGGCCGTTATTACGCTGAACTTTGAAATTAATTCACTTATTTTTTCCCGGAAAAACATACGGAGCGTACTATTCAATCTTATATCCAATGCTATTAAATATCGAAGCTCCGAGCGAACACCCCTCATTAAAATTTCCTCATATATGGACAGCAATCAGCTGGTAATCGAGATAACCGACAATGGCCTGGGGATGGAAGAACGCGATATACCAAAGATGTTTGGTATGTTTAAACGTCTGCACAATCACGTGGAAGGAACAGGAGTCGGTATGTATATAGTAAAACGGGTGATCGAAAATGCCGGGGGGGCCATTAAGGTTTTCAGCCAGATTAACAAAGGCACCACCTTCAAAATTTATTTCCCGGAACAGGCCATTCGCTAGATTCAGTCAATAATAAACCGACACTTGTCCGTCATCCGGTATCAACCACACACTAGTACTTATATTTATCTCCCCAATATTTCTTCAGCCGCTGTCTGAGCTCATTTTCCCGCTGGTTAATACCAGGATCATAAATCCTGACATTTTGTAATGAATCCGGCATATATTCCTGCATGACAAAATTCATATCATAATCATGCGCATACAGATAGCCTTTTCCATACCCTTCCTGTTTCATGAGCTTTGTGGGAGCATTGCGCAAATGAAGTGGCACGGGCAGATCACCATGCCTGCGTACCAGTTCCTGCGCATAATTAATCGCATTGTACGCTGCATTACTTTTCGGAGAAGAAGCAAGATATGTCACACACTGTGACAATAATATCCTTGCTTCCGGATAGCCGATAATTTTGACAGCCTGAAAACAGTTGGTAGCCATAACCACTGCTGTTGGATTAGCATTTCCAATATCCTCCGAGGCAAGAATAACAAGTCTGCGCGCTATGAAAGCAACATCTTCTCCGCCTTCAATCATTCTGGCAAGCCAGTATACAGCTGCATTTGGATCACTTCCTCTGATTGATTTAATAAATGCACTGATTATATCATAATGCATTTCCCCTTTTTTATCATATATCGCAACTTTACGCTGAGCCACCTCCATTACACGCTGATCGGTAATAGTAATTTTATGCGAAGAGGCTGCTTCAACAACCAGTTCGAGCAGATTCAGCAGTTTTCTCGCATCCCCACCGGAAATAGACAATAGAGCATTGTATTCTGACAACTCTATTTCTTTTTCTTTCAGCAATACATCCGTTGTGATCGCATGTCGCAACAAAGCTACCAATTCTTCTTCCGAGAGAGATTTCAGCGTATACACCTGACACCTGGAGAGTAAAGCCTGATTGACCTCAAACGACGGGTTTTCAGTAGTAGCTCCTATAAGAGTTATAATTCCTTTTTCAACTGCTCCCAGCAAAGCATCCTGCTGAGATTTACTGAACCGATGAATTTCGTCAATAAACAGAATAGTACGGTGATTTGATCTGGCTTTGTCAATTACCTCCCTTACTTCTTTTACCCCGGCGCTTATCGCACTCAGTACATAAAAAGGAACTTTGATACTTGCCGCAATAATATTAGCCAGCGTAGTTTTTCCAACTCCGGGCGGTCCCCAGAAAATCATAGACGGCACAATACCTGATTCTGTCATTTTGCGGATTACGCCACTTTTTCCGATCAAGTGGGACTGCCCGATTACAGTATCCAGATTATGAGGCCGCAGCCGCTCTGCCAATGGGATATTTTGTCCTAACATGACTCTGATTTATAAGCTCTGTTTTTACAATTTAAAAAATAAACACGAACACTTATATCCGGTTTATAATATTCGATAGATTTGTAAATGCAACACGTCTGGAAAGCGCATTTGTTCCTGTTTATAACCTCACTGATACAGGGTTTTAATTTCTCCATTGCAAAAATTGTTATGCCCGGCTATATTTCTCCGGGAGCCATAACGCTGATACGGGGTATAAGCGCAGCTCTTTTCTTCTGGGCAATATCATTTATAATGAAAAAGGAAATACCGGACAGAGCAGATTTTCCCAGGCTTATCTTCTGTACCCTGACCGGAATTGTGATAAATCAGCTTTTATTTTACAAAGGCCTGAGTCTTACCCAGCCAATCAATGCATCACTTATGGTTACCATCAGCCCGGTCATAGTTCTGATAATATCTGCGCTGACTATCGGAGAACGGATTAATTATAAAAAAATACTGGGTATACTCACAGGGGCTGCCGGTGTGGTTATGCTGCTCCTTTCTTCAAGCCAGAAAGGCCCGGAAGACATTTTTATCGGAGACTTGCTCATACTTATCAATGCAACAAGCTATGCCTGCTTTCTGGTAGCAGTCAAGCCTCTTATGCTGAAATATCATCCTGTTACCGTTCTGAAATGGATCTTCCTGATGGGGCTCGTACTGGTCATCCCGTTTGGGTACACCGGCATGCAACACATCGAATGGAGCACAATGCCGCAGAATGCATTTCTTGCTTTAGTTTTTGTGATTGTATTTGCCACTATTATTACCTACTATCTCAATACCGGAGTGCTGAAAACAATTGATCCTTCACTGGCAGGCATATACATTTACATTCAGCCTATGCTGGCAGCCATTATTGCTGTTGCCATGAACAAAGACCAGCTTACAACTCAGAAAACCCTTTTTTCGATGATGATTTTACTCGGTGTCTACCTTGTCAGCAGCGGACAAAACAGACACCGGGTACCAAAGGCTGTATGAATTAAAATCCAAACAGCTGCCTGAGATTCAATTCAATGACTTCTCCATATACTTCCATACTTTTCAGATCCATCTTGTCTTTTGATCCGATAATCAGTATTGCCATTGGCTTATTTTTAATAAAAGTCTGCTGAAACTGCTCAATATCGGAAAATCTCATCGGGCCCACTCCCTCAAAAATCTTCTTTCTGACATCAGAGTCTTCTCCCAGTTTTATAGCTTTCAGATAATTCCACAAAACATCGGCTCTGGTAATCCGGGTTGTTCTGATATGTTCAAGCACAGAGGTCTGGGCTGTATTGAACAGAAGCTCAGACTCCGGCATATTATTCAATAGTTCACGCATCCCGGCTACAGCTTCATTCAGCTTATCTGCCTGAGTTCCTATATAGGAAAATATATAATTAAATTCATTTTTACGGTCAGCAGGCATATAGCTTGATTTGACAGAATATGCCAGAGCCCTGGCTTCCCGCATTTCCTGAAATACCAGAGACCCCATACTGCCCCCAAAGTACTCATTGAATAACGTCACAACAGGAATAATTGAAGGAGCATAGATTTCTGATCTTGAAAGCAGCACAACTTCGGCCTGGACCATGTCATAGTCCACAAAATAGATTTTGTCCTGCGGAATCTCTTTAAACACATATTTTTGCTTGTAAGATGCAGGCTTAAGCGAAGATGGTACTTTATGCACTTTGTCAAGAGATGCTATCAGGTTGCTCTCATTCATTGGGCCATAATAGAGGATGCGATGCTCCATAGCAAACAGTCCCTGCAATAGTTTGACGAGCGCCTCTCCTTTTAAATTGTTGAGCTTTTCTGCTCCTGCTATATTGGTAAAGGGATTTTCAGGTCCGTAGGCGATATAGCTCACCATGGCAGAACGTAATATGACATCTTTCGATTTTTTACTATCCTCCCTTGCCTTTAAAATTCTGGCGACATAGCTTTTCAAAGCTTCCTGATCAGCCTTAGCCTCAGTAATTACCTGTTCAAAAAGCCTGTAAGCTTTTTCATAATTATCATTCAGACCTGACACAGAAAATATGACAGATTCATCCGTAGCAGAAAAGGCAATGGAACATCCCAGCTTGTAAAACTCCTCCTTGAGCCGGGAAGCAGAAAGTTTCTTCGTTCCGAGATAGCTCATATAACCGGTCGCAACGGCATAAAGCGGATTGTCATTTTTACCGATATCCCATACATAGTACAGGTTAAAGAGATCATTTTCCTCATTTTTCTTATAGAGAACCTCGATATTATTTTTGGTTTTCAGAAACCCGATATCTTTCTTATAATCCAGAAATACCGGCTGAATCTCTTTTACCGGCTTCATCATAACAGATTCATAAAATCTGGACTGAACATCCCGATTCAATTGTACAGGAGTAATGGCTGGTTTTTCTACTTTCTGAATAGCAGAATCCGCACCCGTCAACTTATAGATAATCTGGTAATCGCTGGTAAATCTGTTTTTTACAAATGTCTTTATATCCTCTTTACTGAAAGCTCTGAGAATATCTTCTTCCATTACCTGAATATTCCATGGAACTCCGGATATAAAAGCATCTACAAAAGCATCTGCTCTTGCATTATTGCTCTGATACTCCTTCATTCTGTTGATTTTAAATTCATTCAGCACAGCCTCCAGCAGCCAGTCCGGAAAATTCCCGTTCTTTACAGAATCAATCTGTGCCAGCAACAAGTTTTTGACTTCTTCCAGACTTTGTCCCGATTTCGGACGACCAGACAGAACAAACAGAGAATAATCATTCAAAGGCAAATCATAAGCGCTTGCCGACAATACAGCCTGTTTCTGGTTAAGATTAAGATCGATCAAACCTGCCTGCCCGTTATTCAAAAGCATCGAAAGCAACTTAAGCATATAGATATCGGGAGACTCAATCGTTTTCTTTCCTTCTTTGGTAGCCGGAACAATGATTTGGGACCTTCCTCCGAAACGAAAACCAATGGTGACATTCTCTGCATCCGGTCCAAATACTGTATCAACACGAACTGTTTGAGCCGGCTTTGCTTCCGGAACAATAAATGGCTCTACATCAAGGGGACGTAAAGCAGAAAAGTGTTTATCAATAACTTTAATAGCCTCGTCCGGATCAAAATCACCGCTAAGACAGATGGCCATATTATTAGGCACATAATACTTCTGGAAGTATTTTTTGATTTCTGTAATAGACGGATTTTTCAGATGCTCAACTGTACCGATAGTCGTTTGCGTACCATAAGGATGATCGGGAAAGGTCCCCGCCAATAATGTTTCCCAGACTTTTCTCCGGTCATTGTCTATGCCCCGGTTTTTCTCCTCATATACTGCTTCCAGCTCTGTATGAAATAATCTGGTTGCCAGATTACCCATTCGTTCTGCTTCTATCTCGGCCCATTTTCCCAGTGAGTTGGACGGAATATTATTTACATATACTGTCTGTTCAACAAAAGTATAGGCATTCGTTCCGATTGCTCCCAGATTGGACAACAATTTATCGTATTCATTGGGGATCGCATACCGGGAAGCCACCAGCGAGATACTGTCTATCTGTTTATAAAGGTTCTTTCGCTTAAGCGGACTTACCGTTTTTCTGTATTCTTCATACAAGGCTTCGATTTTGTCCAGCTCTTGCTTTTCTTCTTCCCAGTTGAGTGTCCCGATACGGGAAGTTCCTTTAAAAAGCATATGCTCCAGATAGTGCGCAAGCCCGGTTGCATCGGCAGGATCGTGTTTACTGCCAGCCCTGACTGCAATAAAAGTTTGTATTCGCGGCTCCTCCTTATATACAGTCATGTATACCTTCAAGCCATTTGGGAGCGTATAAATACGAGCCGCAAGAGGATCATTTGTTACCGTCTCATAGTTGAATCCTGCAGACTCTTTTGTTTCAATCCGATACTTGTCAAACTGGGCAAACAGGGATCCCGAAAAAAAACAAAGAAAAATTACTAATAATCTGTTCATACAATATAGTAAAAAGTCAATATGTTAACATCAATAGCTGCCGAATCAACCGGCTATCCGGAAATGTGTTTACAAATACTCAGCCAAACAAAACCTGTAAATGAAAAATCCGGAATCTGCCATGATCAGAAATCTGTATCCAGCCCGAATCGTTTTTTCATCTCTCCCAGAATAGGATGCTTTTCGGCCAGGTATTTAAACTTGTCATTGGATGTATAGATAAGCTTAACCGCCTCTTCCTCCGAAATTTCAGCAATAAGATTGATGGCTGAGTTGTTGATCCTGCTTCGGATAAAATTCAGCAGATCCGGCTTAAACGTATTAAGCAAATCCATTTGAACAAAATTATCCAGCTTGATCCGGACAGTAAAATCATCAGTAAATTCCAGATGTCTGTCAAGAATAATGGATTCTGACTTTTTACCTTCTTCCTTAAATCTCAGGGCATATTCCTGCCAGGCCGCAATTACCTGATCCTTTGTAAATGCTTCATTTCTCGCTATCTGTTCCGGCTGTTCTTTCTTTTCAGCCGTAAAAGCAGGCGTCTGAACAGTAGACTGCAGAGTCTTTAAAGATGGTATTTTTAAGGTACTTTTTAGCTGAATTTCCTCCCTGATTTTTTCAGTTTCTGCGGGTAAGGCTCCTGAACCCGTCTGTTTACCGGCATCAGCCGTACTACTCAGACTACTGCTTTTTTTTTTAACTCAGTAGCAAGATCAGCTAGATTGATGGCCGAATTGAGGTATGCCATCTTAATTAAAGCAAGCTCTACATGTAAGCGGGCATTTTTTGCGCTCTTATACTGCAAATCGCAGGTATTGGAAATATTCAGGGCTGTTACCAGAAAAGATAATGGAATTTTCTGAGCCTGCGCCTGATATTTTTTCTGTACCTCATCGGATACTTCCAGCAATCTGATAGTTGCCGGGTCTTTGCAGACCAGGAGATTTCTGAAATGCTCACTCAATCCTACAATAAAATTATGTCCGTCAAAGCCATCCCGAATAATTTTGTCATAGGTCAGGAAAACTTCCGGAACATTTTCCTCATACAGCATATCGGTCATCTTAAAATAATAGTCATAATCGAGTATGTGCAGATTATCTATTGTCTTTTTATAGGTAATGGTATTGTCCGAGCTGAAAGTCACAATCAGGTCAAACATAGACAGAGCATCGCGCAGGGCTCCGTCAGCTTTCTGAGCAATCAAATGCAGTGCCTGTCCCTCGGCGCTTATATTTTCTTTTTGAGCTATATGTGCAAGATGCCCGGATATGTCTTTTACCTGAATTCTGTTAAAATCAAATATCTGACAACGTGAAAGGATGGTTGGAATAATCTTGTGTTTTTCCGTTGTTGCCAGAATAAAAATGGCATAGGAAGGAGGTTCCTCAAGCGTTTTCAGAAAAGCATTAAACGCCTGATTCGAAAGCATGTGCACTTCATCTATGATATAGATCTTGTACTTCCCGTTTTGCGGCGGATATCGGACCTGATCGACCAGGCTTCTTATGTCGTCTACAGAGTTATTAGATGCAGCATCAAGCTCATGAATATTAAGCGAACTTCCTGTATTAAAGCTTTTGCATGATTCGCATTCATTACAGGCTTCAATTTCTGGTGTAAGATTCTGACAGTTGATTGTTTTTGCAAGAATCCTGGCATTGGTCGTTTTACCAACCCCTCTTGGCCCGCAAAAAAGAAAAGCCTGCGCCAGATGGTTGTTTTTAATCGCATTTTTTAACGTAGTAGTGATATGCGACTGCCCTACAACACTATCAAAAGTCTGCGGACGATACTTCCTGGCAGAAACAACGAAATTTTCCATTGATGCAAATTACAAATTTTTAGATGGCTGGTCAATACGCCTCTTCTCTCTGTTCAATATATATAATTCTCCATTCTGTCTGGATTGCTTTCCCGGTTACTTGGTATATATTCCGGTAAAAACAGAATATCAAAGCTTCTTTTTCAAATCTTCGAGCGCTTCCTCCGACAGCGGTTTGGTTATGAAATGAACAACGTATTCATTATCTACAATCCGGTCAATATCTCTTTTACTATCCGAGCTGGAAAGAATCACAATCTTCGACTTTTCCTTTATTACATCCGAAAAATTTTCAAACTCAAATAAAAAAACAAAACCATCGACAATCGGCATGTTAATATCCAGAAAGATGATATCAGGCAGTTTTTCTATAGTTCTGGCATTGGCCTGCAAAAATTCCAGAGCGCTTTTTCCTGAGTTTTTTATTATAATATCATTGGCAAATCCTGATAATTCAATCACTCTCTTGTGAATAAAATTATCAGTCTCGTTATCATCCACCAACATTATGGTTGAAAAGGGAACCTGCATAGTCTAATTTCAAAATGGTTTAATTTCACGTGCTTTCTCTGAATTCCTGTCTTTTCGGTTATCCTGATACCGTTATAAAGAGTATTTTTCAAAACCGTCTGGCCGGTCAAAAAACAAGCATCGCTATGCTTAGCCGGTCAAAAGCTTGATATCATCGGTCTGATCCGAATCAGTCCGACATCGGGATTTAATTTACAGAATTCCTCTATCCAAATCAATTCTGAATCCTGTCAGTACCATCCAGGCAAAAATACATAACAACAAATTCTGCTAATATATAAACAGTTAACATTATTTCAGACTATAAAAAAAATACATTAAACAGCTCTGGCTACCTGAACCGGAAGGATTATGGAAAAGGAAGTTCCCTGACCAGGTATCGATTTAAGTGTAATAGTCCCGTTGAGCTTTTCCACTACCTGTTTTGTTATGTACAAACCTAGTCCTGAACCATATGAATCATGAGATGCTCTGAAAAACATATCAAAAACACGGTTTTGTAATTCTTTCTTTATCCCTTTTCCATTATCCGTGACCCATATTTCTACCTCCCGATGGTTCAGATGCCGGAATCCTACCTCGCAGTATGAGCTTTCAGCATATTCATTCTGATATTTAATCGCATTGGACAGCAGATTCTGAATAATGATGGAAATTCTTGTCTGGTCGGAAAAAAGCGTACTATCCGGCTCCAGGTTTTTATAAATGGTTATCCGATGTGCTTTCTCCATAAACTGGAGCCGTTCGACGGTATCATCAATTACAGCATTAAGATCAATTTGTTTGAAATTAATCTCCATACGGCTGTTGCGGGAAAAATCTGTAAGGTCTCCGATAAAACTATCCAGCTTTATAATGCTCTTGTTTGCAAGATTCAGGTATTCATCTCTCTGTTCACCAGATATTTCCATCTTTACAAGGCTGATCAGCCCCATAACCGATCGCAAAGGAGCTCTCAGATCATGAGAGGCCCGGTAGACAAAACTGTCCAGCTCAAAGTTTGCCCGTTTAATATCATTCTCAGCTTTTTTTCTCCGGGTGATATCTCTGGCAAAAACACTCACCCCCCGTACTTCCAGTCCTTCTGAGCATATCGGGTTAAAAAGAACTTCAAAAGATTCGTTTCCAAAGGCTGAATTGACATTGATTTCCTTGACCAGTCGCTTGTTCTTCAAGGATTTTCTGATAAGCTTGGCCCACTCCGAATTAAAGAGCTCACTTGTAAAAACATGGGCAGCAGACTGTCCTATTTCTACTTTCTTTGAATACACCTGCTTCATAAAGTTTACGAAAGCAGTATTCATTGTTGAAAAAGCAAGCGAAGAATCAACTGAAAAAAGAAGATCATTGGTGTTTTCGGTGAGCGCTTTTAATCTGTCCTCACTTTCCCTGAGCGCCTCTTCCGCTTTTTTGCGTTCGGTGATTACATTAACATTAATCAGAATTCTTTTGGTCCATTTACCCGCTTTCTCCAAGATAGATATGCAATTGGTCGCCCATTCGTATACACCATCTTTTCTCCGAAGTCTCAGATCAATACTTTTTTCACTGTTACTCTGACCTTTAATTGTCTTGAGCAGATAATCCATTACCTGAGCCTGATCTTCTTCGTGGTAAGTCCCCAGCCAGTTATTAGTATCCGACAGTTCCTTATCCGTATAGCCTAAAAAATGGCTTTTATTGATGTATTCAACCTTTCTTTCCAGCAAATTATATATCAGAATAAGATCCGGAGAGTTTTCAGCAAGCGCACGGAATTTTTCCTCACTTTCCTTCAAGGATTTCATATATTGCTGCCTTTCCAGTTCGGCAGATGTTCTTACTGAAAACAAATTGAGCAGCGATTCAAGAAACGGAAGATTCTGGAAATTGCCTCTGTTAACAGCTCCCAGCACTCCGACTATAGTACCGCTGGATGTCAGCAGAGGAACACCAAGAAAGCAGGTAAACCCTTCAGGTATGTATCCACATGAAGGAAAACCGCCATTCATGTCTTCAACATAAATGGTTTTCTTTTCATCTACTACCTGGTACCAGGGAGCATCCCGGTCAATCAGCTCCATATCCGGAATTATAGTTCCGTCATACAAAAAGGCCTTAGTCCACAATGTTCCGCTTTCTGTGACTTCTGTTATAAATATGATATCCGAGCGAACAGACCAGGATAAATACCGGACAAGAGTCTCGAAAAATTCCTGTTCCGAGACACTGGCCAGACCACTGATAATTTCTTTGAGTGCATCCTCCGCATTTTTCTTTTCCGTAACATCATTGATTACTCCGATAAAATTGGTCAGATTATTTTCGCTGTTAAAAACGGGGGAAATCGTCAGATCATTCCAGAAAGGGACACCGTCCTTCCGGTAATTTTTCATTAACATGGAAATCCCTTTCTCAGCCTCCATCGCCTTGCCCAGAGACAGATGTAAGTTCGGATCAGTCTCCTCTCCCATTAAGGTATCCATATTCTTCCCGATCATATCAGCCCAGTCAAAGCCGGTAATCCGTTTAAAAGCCTTGTTTACATATATAAGCGGGTTTCCCGGCTTACCGGGATCTGTGATCAGTATTCCGTTTTCACTGGAATCAATAGCCCTTTCCAGCAGACGCAGATTTTCTTCCTGCAATTTCCTCATTGTAATATCTCTGGCATTCATTATAATACCATTGATAAAACTATTGTCAAGCTGATTGTTGAAAATGGCTTCCAGGTGAATATAGTAGCCTTCAGCATGCCTAATCTTAAACTCCAGGGCATAGCTGTCTTCATTGTTTTTAATGACCTCTCTGAGTAGATTTTTCAGAACAGGAACATCTTCATGTATTACCAGATCAAATAAACCGGAATTAGCCAGATCTTTATCCTTATATCCAAGAATCTTATACAGACTGGAACCAAGATAGAGTATTTTACCCTGCGGACTTAAAATTGTAATAAGGTCATTGGAATTCTGAACCAGTGAGCGGAATCGGGCTTCACTGGAAGCAAGCGACAGTTCTGCTCTCTTTCTCAGAGACACATCCAGAGCACTGACACACAGAGAATTTATTTTTAAATATTTATCATATACCGGAGTAATCGTTACCTCGTACCAGCAATCCGGAAAGCTTTTCAATCTGCACTCAAAGGAAGCAGCCTCTCCACGCAGAACTCTCTCAACGTAAAAACCCGGCCCCAGTCCCTGGTCAATGATTTCATCCAGAAAACTATATATGGAATAGCCAATTACATCTTTTCGGCCGGTAAACTGAAAAATATGCATGCCTGCCATTTTATTTATCTGCAGAATCCGGAAATTAAGATCCAGTAGAATAATAAGCTGAGAGGTACTATTGAAAATAGCTTTTAGCTGAGATTCTGAAACTTTGAGAGCATTCTGGGCATTGCGCTTTTCGGTTACATCAATAAAAATTGCCAGATGGAGACCTGGCACAAAGTTAGTTGTTGCCTTAAACTCTATGTAGCGGTATTTACCTGATTTCAGTAAAAACTTATAGAATCCTGAAAGCCGTCCCTTCTTAATAAACTCCATCCACAACCGGTCTGATTCCGAGTCTGAATTGTGGGGAAATATATTGCGCACCCGGAGCTTTATAAATTCGGCAGAGTCAATTTCGAAAATTGCACAGGCTGCCGGATTGACCTCAACAATAGCCGATGTATCGTCCATAACGATAATACCTTCCTGCACATCCTTAAACAGCGCTTTGTATTTTTCCTCCTCTGGTATGCTGACTTCCGGAATTCTGACAAGCAAACCAAAAAACTGATCATTATTGTTGCCTTTGAAAATAGGTGAAAGAACGAGCCGCAGAGAAAACTCAGCCTCATTAAACCTCCATAATACCTCTGTTTTGATTTTCTGTCCAGCTTTGTACCGCTCCGGAAGGACTGCCCTGAGCTCCGGAAATAAATCTGTCAGATGTCTGCATATTAATTCCGATTCGGATTTTCTTAACAGGGAATAAGAGGGTGTGTTGGCAAATTCAATACAAAGAGCGGAGTTTGTAACCAGAACCGCATCATCCAGATCATTTAGTATCTGTCCGGCAAAATTACTTTCCAGGATGTCTGATCCCGAGGCTTTCAATGTTTATTACTTTATGCTCAGTTACACATTATACAATCTAATCTACAACAATTTTTAATAACTCGCCCACTGACACTGCAGAATCCGTTTTATTATTCCAGAGCATAATCTCCTCTACTGTTTTACCATAAAGTTTAGATATTCGATATAGTGTTTCTCCGGTCTGAACAATATGCTCAACCTGCTTTGCGGGTTCCGTTGTTTTCAGGGCTTCCGGAACTGCTTTCTTTCCGACGGTAATGATTTGTCCGGTTTTCAGGCCTCCGGAGAGATCATTCCAGCTTTTAAGCGAGTCTATAGCTACATTATACATTCTGGACAAACCATACAATGTTTCTCCCTGCTCTACCATATGCGTCACGGCAGCTTCGGCTACCGGCTCCGGCTTATTTTCAGCCGGCAATGACACTTTCTTAATTTCAACAGCCGGCTGGGTTTGAACGGCCGGTTTTACAGCTATCGGCTCCGTGCTTTTCTGCGACTGCTCCTTACTGCTTTCCATTGGCTTTTTCTCGACTACAACAGTACTTTTTTCTTCCTGTGGCAAAGCTGGTCTGGTTTCTTTTTTAGGGATTGTCTGATAAACCGGCTTTTCTCCCTTCTTGAGCCTGCTTCTCAACAAAAGCACCCGGCCTGGTTTTACCTCTTCCCGGAGTGTCATCCGGTTATTTTTTCTGATAGCATTGGTCCGGACACCATATTCCTGCGCTATAGCCCATATAGTTTCTCCCGGTTGAACCACATGCTCGGAAACAAGCGCTTTATTTCTCTTGGGCTGGATATAATAATACTTCCCCGGTTCCAGTCTGGATGTCTTGTTGAGCTCATTGTACAATCTCAGATTTTCCAGCGAAATGTTTGCTGCATTGGCAATCCGCTCAAAGCTGTCACTTTCTCTGGCCAGTACGGCCCTCAGCTTATTATGAATAGTAATAATAACAGCATCCGGCTTCAATATATCCTGTATCTCAGGGACCTGCTTTTTCTTTTTATTTTTTACACCGGCCTGAGGTGCAGAATCAACAGTTCCTTGCTGCGAACTTCCCTGAGCCGAGGCTACCGGAGAAGAAGCACCAACCAATGCGACTACTCTCGCATAATCATAGGCTGGTACAGGCAGAATAACCGAATACTCTTTATCGTTGGGCACCTTTCCTTTAAGCATCCATTTATTATGTGCCTCAATCCCCTCCAGCGATAACGAAACTTCTGCGGCTATTTCTCCCGAAGACTTAAGCCCCGCTCCTTTATACTCCACCAGGTACATACTCTTGTCCGGGTTCTTTCCGACTTCATTCTCATAGGCTATTTTATGAGCAAGAAACCGAATCACATACCAATGCATTTTATCCGTAATTTTCATAGAGGAAGCGCCGATATATCTGTCCTCAACCTCCTTGCGCACACCACCCAGACCCGTATTATACGACAACAGGGAGTAAATCCAGTTTTGCAATACTCCGTTATTACGCTTGAGATATCTTGCAGCTCCCCTCGAAGCCGATGCGATATTCATGCGTTCATCCACATGATGATCACACCGTAGACCGACCTCTTCTGCTGATTCTTTTTTAAACTGCCAGTATCCCACCGCATTGGAGGTCGATACGGCATCGGGAATCAGACTACTTTCCTGCAAGGCAAGGTATTTAAACTCATCAGGCAGTCCTTCTTCTTCAAATATTCGCTCTATTATAGGAAAATAAAGATCTGCCCGATCTACCTTCATCCGGAAATACTTTTCATTTCGTCTTATATTTTCAACCTCTGTCTGCAACGTTCTCTGAACATGATTGGTCAGCTCCAGCCTTAAACCTGCGAAGTAAATAACATCAGGAATCGAGACCGCCTGCCCCAGAACTGAATTACAGATCAGAATACATGCAAAAAAACACAGCTTTTTCATTTTATTTCTTTCGTATTAGCTGAATTCCATCCCTGACCGGGAGAATCACTTTATCAACACGCGTATCCTCTGCAACCGTTTTGTTGAAGTCCAGAATAGCCTGGGTATCTTTCTTTATACTGCCCTGCTCTACTACTTTGCCACTCCATAAAACATTATCTGCCAGGATAAATCCTCCGGACCGGAGCTTGGGCAATACCAGATTATAATAATTCAGATAGTTTATCTTATCTGCATCAATAAAAACCAGATCAAACTCGATGTCCATGGCAGGTATTATTTCCATAGCATCTCCGATATACTGTCTGATTTTATCAGACATTCCTGCTTTACCGATAAAGTCACTTACCTGCTCCTCCAGCTCTTCATTAATATCAATGGTATGAACCAGTCCGCCCGCCTGAAGACCTTCTGCAAAGCATATAGCTGAATAACCGGTAAATGTACCGATTTCCAATACGTTTTTGGGTGAAATCATATGAGAAAGAAGACTGAGCAGCCTTCCCTGCACATGACCTGAAAGCATCCTGGGCATAAGCACTTTCAGGTTGGTTTCCCGATCAAGTTCTTTCAGTACATGAGGCTCTTCCGAACAATGATTCTTTATATATTCTTCGATTTCAGGATTTACAATAGACATAATTTACTCCGGAATATATGTTAATACAGACAGTTTGTCCTGATCAAACATTTCATTGGCAATTTCAAGCAGCTCAGCTGAACGTACGTTTTCGATTAATCTGAATATATCAGACAAGCTGTCCACCTGACCAAGATCAAGAAGACTTTTTCCCATCATTTGCATAAAGCTGATATTACTTTCTTCTGCCATAGCCAGCTGCCCCATTAACTGTTGCTTGCAGGTATGCAGCTGTCCGACTCCGAGAGGAACAGTCCTTAGCTTCTTCAGCTCTTTATGCACCAGATCAATGCTCTTATTCAGCTGCTTCTTTTCTGTAGCAAAATAGACAGAGAACAAACCGGTATCTGTAAATGAAGTATGATTGGCTTCAATTGTATATACAAAACCATATTTTTCCCGCAATGCCAGATTCAGACGGGAATTCATTCCGGGTCCGCCCAGCAGATTGACCAGCATAAAAAACCTTAGCCTGTTCTCATTACTCAGCGAATAAGAAGGACAGCCGATCATGCAATGGCTCTGCAAAATGTTTTTATGTCTGGTTATTTCGAATCTGGAGTATCCTTTAAAGGGCTGACGGATTCTCCCGGATTTTTTGGCAGGCAAATGAGCAAGGTATTTCTCCGCAAGCTTAAAAACCTTTGCTGCGGGAATATTTCCGATTGAGTTAAATATCAATCGTTCGTAATCAACATTCTCCGATATAAAGCGCAGGAAATCTTCCCTTCCGACCCGTTTTACAATTGCCGCATCTCCCAAGATATTATATCCAAGAGGATGATCAGCAAACACATGTTCTTCAAATTCATCCTGTATGGCATCTTCCGGCGAGTCAAGATACATGGACATTTCTTCCAGAATAACTGACTTTTCCCGCTCAATCTCTTTTTCCGGAAATACAGATTCAAACGTAATATCATACAGCAGCTCGAAAGCTTTTTCAAAATGCCTGTCCAGTATGGAAGCATAAAAGCATATCTTTTCCTTGGTTGTATAGGCATTCAACTCCCCGCCGACCACTTCAAGTCTGTTGATGATATGAATAGGCTTGCGCTTACGGGTACCCTTAAAAGCCATATGTTCCCAGAAATGCGCCAGTCCCTGCTGATCGGGCTTTTCATCTCTGGTACCTATATCCAGGGTAAAACCGCAGTGTGCGATCTTTGTATTAAAAACCTCTTTATGAGCAATCCTGATCCCGTTGGGCAGGGTATATAACTGATACTCTTCCATGAATTAGGACAAAAGTAATCAAAGAATCTCAAAGTATCAGCTATACTGCACAATTCAAATACAACCATCTGTTTATCTGCCCCCTAAAGAAGGTCTGAGTATCCGGCCGGTTAATCTTCCCAGATGACTTCAATAGTGCGTAATCCGACACTAACGGTCGTGGCTTTCTCACCCGGCTGTCTTTCAATAGTTAATTTTCGCTTGCGAATAGGCTGTACATCCTGTTTCACCACATTGCGCAGATCTCTTTTATGAAAAATAACTGCTTTATCTTTCTTTGTCGCCTCCCGAAAAACCAGTTCTACCTTATTTTTATCAGTCACGATCTGACTATTTCCGAATGTTGCGTTACTATCTGCCAGAAGCGCCAGCGCTCTGTCTGCCTGCGGCACTCCATAGCCTATATAATTATTCCCGTAGGGATATAAATGAGCGCTTTTTTCCATTATTGACATTACCTGCTTATTAGTAAGTGTTGGGTCTTTTTGAAGCAGACAGGCAACAAAACCAGTTACCGCAGGAGCTGAAAAAGATGTCCCGTTCGGAGAGAAAGCAGACACATTGGGTTTCAGATATGGCAGAAAATCCGGACCGATACTGCTATACCATATTCTTGTCATATAATCGGAAGCAGTCGCTCCAATTGACAAAACTCCCTTCGCATCAGCAGGAGCTGAAATAATTCTCCAATTGGCATTCCCGCCTTCATTACCGGCAGACACCACCATAAACATTCCTTTTTCGTCCACCGCCATCTGCGCTGCCCGGGTTATACGCGCAGTCTGTCCGTTCATTTCCTCTTTTTTATAATTCTCTTCCGGATTATCCATATTCTGGGCATAACCCAGCGACGTATTTACAAGCCGTACACCCAGGCTATCCATCCACTCCATTGCCATAATCCAGTGATCCTCCTCTGCTCTGTGCTCTTTTTCTCCGTTTTCTGTTCTTGCCAGATAAAAAAGAGCATTTACCCCCAGACCGGATTGAAAATGTTCCGAATCATTATAACCAGCCAGATAGTCAAGTACCCTCTGTCCATGTCCATCAGATGTGGTTACCATTGTTTCTATGAGATCTGCACGGTCAGGGGTCACAAAATCTTTCTGGGCACGAATCCTGTCGTCTTGAAATAAGTGCTTCAGTCCAGGCTCATTATGCGCATTGAAAAATCCTGCATCAATTACTCCGACAGTAACATTGACTCCCGATAAACCAGCCTTTATAAAGGCTGATGCATTCATTTGCTCAATTGTACGGCTATACTTTTTTGTATTAAGCTCCGTATTAACTGAAGCGATCTGAAACGATGAAGAAATCCGCTCAAGTCGGTCAACAAAACCTAAAGCCGCCACTTTGTCGACCTCTTCCTGACTCAATACAGCGCTCACTGCATTAAACCACTTGGAGCATACCTGCGATTCTATCTCCATTTTCCGAAGACTATCCACATAGACCTTGCGAACCGGAATATCCGAATATTGGTATAAGGGAATATGCTGGTTAATTCGGTTCCGGATTGTCCGTTTACTCAGATTTTCCTCGTAACGGTAATTCTCCATATCTTTATCTGTGAAAACGATCCAGTATTTGCCCTGTGCAAAAACACTCTTTGCTGCAAACAAAACAGAGAGGATAATGATCTTTCTTATATATTTATTCATGATACGTTTATAAATCACGATACTTCAAAATGAGATACTCTAAAATCGACAATCAGCTGTTTATAAACAACAGAAAAAAGTTCAATGCATTGCTTAAGCCTCTGTCTGTTGCCATTTTTAATTCCAATGATATTTTTCCCACCAATGCTGACGGTGTAATGCCTTTCAGACAAAATAACGATTTATTCTATCTGTCCGGTATCGATCAGGAAGAAAGCATTTTGATGCTTTTCCCGGATCATCCCGATCCCAAATACCGGGAAGTTTTGTTCATTACCGAAACAAACGAGCATATTGCCGTCTGGGAAGGACAAAAGCTCGGCAAAAATGAGGCCAGAGACATTTCCGGAATCCCTACAATATTCTGGACCAGTGAATTTGAAAATATTCTTGTGACCGTCATTTATGATGCCCAACATATATACCTGAATTCTAATGAACATGTTCGGTCAGGAAATAAAGTGGAAACAAAAGATGAACGCTTTCTTAAGTGGTGCAAGGATAAATTTCCGCTCCATCATTATGAAAGAGCTGCTCCGCATCTGCACTTTCTGAGAGCTGTAAAAGAAGAAACAGAGATCAGGCAGATTCAGAAAGCCTGCGCTATTACAGAAAAAGCGTTCCGGCGTATTCTGACATTTACTCAGCCCGGTGTAAAAGAATATGAAATTGAGGCAGAGCTTTGGCATGAGTTTATACGTAATGGCTCCAGAGGACCAGCCTATCAGTCAATAATCGCCTCAGGAGCCAGTTCCTGTGTGCTTCACTACATAAACAATGACCGGATTTGTCAGTCCGGAGATCTGCTGCTGCTCGATATCGGAGCTGAATATGCCAATTATAATGCAGATTTGTCAAGGACTATCCCTGTCAATGGTCGTTTTTCAGAGCGGCAAAAAGATGTATACAACGCCGTTTTAAGGGTTTTCAAAGCCAGCAAAGAAATGCTTGTTGTCGGAAACACCCTCGCAGAGTTAAACAGGGAAGTCGGAGTGCTAATGGAAAAAGAGCTACAGAGCCTTGGCCTTCTAAAAAAAGAGGATATAAGTAAACAAAATCCTCTGGTTCCTGCCTACAAAAAATACTTTATGCACGGAGTATCCCACTTTTTGGGACTGGATGTTCATGATGTCGGTGACCGGAGCCGTCTCTTTGAGTCAGGGATGGTTTTTACCTGTGAACCAGGTATATACATTCGCGAAGAAGGACTGGGTATCCGCATAGAAAATGATATTCTTATTACCGGTTCCGGACCGGTAGATCTGATGGAAAGTATTCCGATCGAAGCAAGCGACATTGAAGACCTTATGCATAGTAAAAACTAAAAATACCCATTCAGTCATTGCAGCAGCAAGATTTCTGAAACCAGGACTTATCTGACTGGCTTACCAAATGATATAAAAAAATGGCCTGGTTTATTGACCCGGACTTTTAATATTTTAATTTATTCTGGAAACCTGTATCGGTTCAAGTACGTATATTTGTACCGGCTAACTTAGCAAAAGGAAAAAGGTATGTCAAACAGTTTTAAATCAATACTCGCCGGGCTGTTTTTTATTTGTTCCGCATTTAATCTGCCCGATGCAAAAACATATTACAATACTGGTGTTCAAAACCTTAACAACAGAGAGTATATTCAGGCCATCGGGGCTTTTACAAATGCCATTAGCCTAAATCCTGACTATGCAGACGCATATTTTTACAGAGCCTATGCCAAAGATCTGCTTGGTAAGAAAATGGGATTTGCGACTACTGAACTTTGTTCTGATCTTACAATTGCTCTCAGACTCGGCAAGCTGGAAGCAGCAGATAAGCTGGAAAAATCGTGTATGGGCGAATGCTTTAACATGGTTACCGCTTTTGAAGATCCTGAAGTTGTTTATTGTGCCGATTTTAGCAGCCAGCAGCTAAAAGACCTTCCACCGGCTACGGATAATCTAAAATATCTTACCAAGCTTAATTTCAATGATAATATTCTTGGTACGGTGACTCCCCGGCTTTCGTCTATCCAAACACTCGTATCGCTGGACCTTTCCGGCAATAATATCAGCACTGTACCCGGCAACATCGGCAATCTTACTCATTTGAGAGAATTATTTCTTAACAAGAACGCAATATCAACCCTTCCGCTTGAATTCGGCAAGCTTTCTCATCTAAAAGTACTCACATTCAGACAAAATAAGCTCACAGAGCTGCCGAAATCAATTGCCCAGCTGCACAACCTGGAAAATATTGACCTGGCATTTAATCAGCTTACTACACTGCCTCTGGAAATTGCCAATCTTAAAAAACTTAAAACCCTTACACTGGTTGGAAACGAAATTCCGGTAAAAGAACAACAGCGCATTAAAGCGCTGCTGCCAAATACTGAAATATTTTTCGAATAAATATACCTGTGCTTGCAATACGGCTATAAAAAACGGGAGCGAGTCATCTTCACTCCCGTTTTTATATTATGGCTGAAGTACAAACTCCTCCATAGTTTTCTTTCCTTCATCCGGCTCTATAGCGCCAAGCTCAGCCATATAATAGTCTTTCACTTTGTTAAATGCCTCTCTGTTGACAGCCTTTATCGGATCTGTCTGAACAACATTCACCGAACGGGGATCCACCTGTTTTCCGTTTTTCCAGAACCGATAGCAGACATGCGGTCCGGTTGCAAGCCCGGTGCTTCCTACATATCCAATCACCTGCCCTTGTGCAACACTGGCTCCTTTCTTAATTCCTTTTGCAAATTTACTCATGTGCAGATATTGAGTAGAGTAGGTGTTATTATGCTTTATCTTTACATAGTTACCGTTGAACTGCGAATACCTTGCCTCCACAACTTTTCCTGAACCTACTGCCAGAATAGGCGTGCCTGTAGGAGCGGCATAATCTGTACCAAGATGCGCTTTATTTCTTTTTAATACAGGATGGAACCGGTTTTTCGAGAAATGAGACGTTATTCTGAAAAATTTTAAAGGGGCCTTCAAAAACGCACCGATCACATTCTTGCCTTCTTCATTAAAGAATTTGGATTTCCCGTCTTCTTCAAAGCTTATGGCATAATAAGGCTTTCCCTGTTGTTCGAAAGATGCAGCAAGAATCTTCCCGGTTTTCATCGGGGCTCCGTTGACTGAAATTTCTTCGTATATAATTTTGAAATTGTCTCCTTCAAATAACCTGAAAAAATCTACCTGCCAGGCAAAAAGCTGGGACATCCGCACAGCCAGGTCACTGGGTGTATCCTGTTGTTTCAATGTTTCATACAGACTTCCCCGGATTAACCCACCAATTTTTCTCACCGTTGTATCAACCGGAATATCATCTTTAAAAACCTCAATACCTTCTGTCAGCTTTACCACGATATGGTCCATAGGACTTGCTTCGTACACAAAACACTGTAACGTTTTTAAAGAATCCCTACTTGTAAAAACCGTATATTTTTTTCCGCTATGAATATTTGCCAGATTGTATACCGGGAGTGAGGCTTTACAAATCTCACTTACCTGCAAGGGGCCGACATTAAACGCTCCCAAAATGGTAGCAAGGGTCTGGTTCTTTTGAATTCTGAATTCTTCAATTTCTATAGAATCAACATTAATTCCATACTTTAGCAAGACGGGTTCTTCAATACATTCTTCCTCCTGAAGCAGCTCGCTGTCCGCAACTCCGGTTATCAGATCTGATTTATTATATAAAAACCAATATGCCGTACTACCGGCAGTGATACACAATAAAAAAACTGTGATTGCAGCAATTCTTTTTCTCATCCAGGCAGATTTAGATTTATCTCAGAAAACTTTTAACGAAACGCATTTTTTGCAAAAAAAATTCATTTTAGATAAGATCCAAATCTAATATCCTTTCGTTCCTGTTGATTTTAAGCTAAAAGCTTTGTATTTTATAGCCAATTAAATGTTCCCAGTTACACCTTTAACCAGAAAAGTTATGAAGAACTATTTAATTAATACCTTGAAAAACGGACTAATATCCTCTATTAATCTGGCAATCGGCCTGATTGCTCTTTACTCCGCATGTTTCTTTTTTCTGCTGTTATTTGTAAACGAAAAAATCAGAAACGCTCCTGCACCCTTACTCGAAAGAGATTTTTCAAACTGGCAGGATAAAATCCAGCAATTACCTCATGTACTTGGCGCCTTTATCCGAAATGACAAGCCTGACAATGGCAATCGGATAGATATCTTACCGGAAGGTCTATAGCCTTTCCAATAAGCAGATTATCAATTCTGGCAATGAGAATTCAGCAGTTTTCAGGCCATCTCCATTAGTTCGCGAGCACTGCTTATGGCTGTCTGGCTCGGATTATCTCCTCCGATCATAACAGCTATGGTATGCAGCCTCTCGTCCTGACTAAGTGTACGGATACTACTGACCGAGCGCCCGCCTGCTTCTTTTTTGTATACATAGTAATGTGCATCTCCGAGCGCTGCAATCTGAGGAAGATGCGAAATGGAAATAATCTGATGATTAATTGCCATTTGTTTCAGCATTCTGCCAACTTTAATTGCTATCTCACCGGAAATACCGGTATCTATTTCATCAAAAATAATAACAGGAAGCTCCGTTTTATCCGCCAGAATATATTTAATACACAGCATAAGACGAGAGAATTCTCCGCCGGAAGCTACGTTCTTTAACTCCTGTACGGCAACTCCCTTGTTCGCGCTGAAAAGAAAGCCAACTCTGTCAATCCCGGATGTTCCGGGCTCCGTTTTTTCAAGATTTACCATCAAAACAGAATTAGGCATCCCAACTTCCCGCAGCAATGCCTCAAGCTCATTTTTAAGCGTATCTTTAACTGCATGTCTGGCCTGAGACAGTTTATTGCCGGCCTCCAGAAGTTTTGCATATACATCTGTCTGCTGTACTCGCAGTTCTTCGATTTCTTCGTCCTGACTATCTGCTTTTCTCACTTTGCTTTCCAGCTCTTCCCTGATTCGGATAAGTTCGCCCATTTCCCGTACTGAGTGCTTCTGCATAAGATTGTAAAGCAGGCTGAGGCGTTTTCGTATTTCCTCTGTCCGCTCTTCGTTTATCTCAACGCCTGCGTCTTCAGACTCGATTTCACCACTTATATCCTTCACTTCAATAAATGCTCCCTCCAGTCTGTCTCGCAGATTACCCAGCGCTGGCGCATACTGACTTACTGCTTCCAGATTTTTCAATACTACCTGCAAGTTGGATATAACAGAAAAGTCACTGTTTTCGAGTATATCCATAGCTTGTTGCAAGCGACCTTTTATACTTTCCGCATTTTCCAGCATCCGTAATTCTTCTTCAAGTGACTCCTGCTCACCTTCCTGAAGTTCAGCTTCTCTGAGCTCATTAAGAAGAAACGTATTGTAATCAAACTCTTTCCGTTCATCGGCAGCCTGCTTCGTAAGCTCATCAAGCTGCCTGCTTATTTTTTTGTACTGAGAAAAAAGGCCGGAATACAGGGTCAGCACTTCCTTATTTCCAGCTACCGCATCAAGAATCATTGTCTGAAACTCAGAATTGCCTAAAAGCAACGTTTCATGCTGACTATGAATATCCATCAGACGGGTCCCTATTCTTTTGAGCACATCCAGTGTAACAGGTGTATCGTTTATGAATGCTCGCGACTTATTTTGCGGACTTATTTCTCTTCGGATAAGACATGTTGTATCGAAGTCGAGCTCTTCTTCTTCGAAAAGCGCTGCAAGGCCGGAAGACTTTTTTATATCAAATGTTCCCTCGATTATACATTTCTCATTTTCATCAAACAAAACACGGGTATCAGCGCGGTTTCCCAAAAGAAGTCCGAGCGCTCCCAACATGATTGATTTTCCAGCACCTGTCTCTCCCGTAATGATATTCAGTCCGTCTATTGGTGCAAGATCCAGCTCCTGAATTAAGGCATAGTTCTTAATATGAAGTGAAGTCAGCATAATTTTAATATTCAGAAGTAAAATCGTATTGGATTTCCTGTATATCGCAGAATCTAATCGTATGCTGAACAAAACGCTTATCCCGAAGTATCAGCCCATCCGCAACGGCACGCTCAATCTCTCCCTGCCAAACTCCGGAATTGCGAAGTATAACAGCCACTTCTCTTCCGACAAGATTCATAATTTCTGCCTGAGAATCGAAACTCTGCAATCGTACAATTCTTTTCCCCATTTTTTATTAAAGTTAAAAAAGTTCCATGAAATTAGAATAACTCTTCACTGGCTCCTTTTATCTCCGGAATAAAAAAAGGTAGTGACCGGTATACCGGTCACTACCTTTTTCACTTTATATCAGCAGTCTACTTACCGGCAGAAGGCAATTCAGATAAAATGCGCTGAGCAATCTTCTCCATATTATCTGCGACAATAGTATATATATAACTCGAATTGGAATTATAAAATGTTTTAAACTTATTTCCCGCAACCTGCTTACCAGTAGAATCGAAAATAGAGAAGTGCGTGGTAAATGTTCTTTCAAAATCATGCGCTGCCCGGTCTAGACAGTTTTCATAATTGGTTTTAACTTCAAACTGATTTACAAAAACATAATAATCAACACTGTATTTCTGTCCGAAATATGAAAAAAACTCCTCCGGGTTTCTTATTTTCACTCCGAAATATTGTCCTTCGTTTTTGTCATACACCGCTTTTTGCGCCAGCTGCGGAGAGGCAAATTTGTCCTTTTGCTTATCCAGCCAACTTTTGTTTTTGGCAGGACTGACTGTCGCTTTTTCTATATGATTGCCCAGCGCGGCACTTGTATTAATCGCATCCTGATACCCGTAAGAAACTGAGCTGTATATCTTATTAAGATCCCTCAGCGTGTCTTCAAACTTACCTCCAAGCAGAAAGACACTTTCATAACCCGGCATCTGCATCATGGCAGTCATACGTCTTCTGAATACTTCGCGGACTTTTGTCGGAACTATTTTTGATTTAGCCGCAATTTCATGATCTGCATCTGAAAAGTACAAATAGGGATCGAACGGAATAATCAGCAATTGCTTCATATCAGGATCATAGGGATACATCTTTATCCCTGTTTCAGAAGCACTCTCTGCTATTGCCGGCTTCTCAGGTAAGGCCTCTACCGGCTTGACAACTTCATTTTTAGCAGCCAGCCCACTCTTTTTTTCCTGATCTGCCGTTTTTTCGGCTGCCACAGCCGAATTTACAGCTTTTGGTGGCTCTGTTTTTACAGGCTCAGCAGATACTGACCGCGGATCGGAAGCTGCCACCGGCTGAGTATTTGCAGCTGTCGTGGTATTATTGTCTGAACCGGCCGGAACAACCGGTTTCCGAGCAGGCACAGATGCTGTAGTACTCGCGGAGGTTCCATATCCGACTATAATTTCCTGTCCGGCTTTCAGATCTGTATTATTCCACTTCATCAGCTGATCAACGGAAACATTGTATCTTCTGGAAAGACTGTAATATGTCTCTCCCGGTTGTACCTTATGGGTCTGCGGGGCTCCTGTGGGTCTGGCATTTTCCTTTTGCACCAGCGCCTCATTATACGGTATATGTATAACCTGACCAACCTTCAGGCCGTTTTCCAGCTCAGGATTAATCTCAAGCAGATCAGTAATAGGCACATGATACCTGGTCGAAATCCCGTAAATAGTCTCTCCCGGCGAAACAAGATATTTCAACATCATAACATTATTGATCCGGGTAACTCCTATGGAGTCCTTGACTCCTGCATAACCTGTACCGGTCATACAGAGCGAAAACAGCAACAAGTATATGATTCGTGGCATAGACACTAGTTAAATATCATTTTATAAATTTTATAAAAGTCATTGCTAAACACCAATACCATCAGTGTCAGCAACAGCAACATTCCGACTTTCTGAGCATTTTCGAGAAACTTATCAGAAGGCTTGCGTCCGGCAACCATTTCATAGGTCAGAAACATAACATGGCCGCCGTCAAGGGCCGGAATCGGAAGGAAATTCATAAATGCCAGCACCATCGAAAGGGAAGCAGTCAGAAACCAGAAACGTTCCCATATCCATTCTCCCCCGTATTCCTGAGCGATCATAAGAGGTCCTGCTACAGAATCGGAAGGCTTGATATTTCCTTTGAACATTTCTCCGATCGCTTTTATAGTATTAATGATAACACTAAATGCTCTTTCTGTTCCGGCAGGTATTGCCTCTGCCAATGGATAAGACCCAGAGCGTTCCTCAAGTAAGGGCTTAACTTCAAACCCGACCTTTCCGTCTTCTCCAACTGTCAGATTAAGGCTTTGTATGCTTCCAGCCCTCAACACGGAAATATCAACTGTTTTTCCTTTATTCGCAATCAGCATTTCCTGAAACATCTGAAAGTAGGCTACAGAATCTCCATTAACTGCGATTATTATATCCTCATCCAGAAGCCCCCCTTTTTCAGCCGCAGAGCCGGGAACAACCTTCTTAACAGCAAAAGGCATAGCTGCACTAAGAAAGCGAGCTTTTTTGTTGCTGGATAAATCTGCTATAAGTGTCTTCGGTATATCAATTCGTAACAGTTTCCCGTTCCGCTCAACAGTATAATAGCTGCTATCAGACAGCAGAATTTCCGGAGTGAGTATATCCTGAGGGAATTTTTCAAAATCTTTGCCGTTAACCTGTATAATTTTATCTCCGGTTTTCAATCCGATTTTTTCGGCCAGCTCATATGCTACAATTCCATTGCGGTTTACATCTTCTCTGGAATAATATTTTTCTCCGTAGAACCAGTATATTCCAATAAAAATAATTATACCAAGCAGCAGATTGACAATAATCCCCCCCATCATTACAATCAGCCTTTGCCACGCCGGCTTTGCTCTGAACTCCCACGGCTCCGGCTTCTGGCTCAATTTCTCTGTATCCAGAGATTCATCAACCATACCGGAAATTTTCACAAATCCGCCCAAAGGAATTGCTCCAAGAGAATATTCTGTTTCACCTTTTTTAAAGGAAAAGACTTTTGGCGGAAAGCCGATAGAATACTTCTCTACCCGCATACCGAAGTATTTTGCACTCAGCATGTGTCCGAGCTCGTGCATCCCAACCAAAATGGATAATCCCAGCAATAGCTGGGCAGCCATAATCAAAATCTCCATTATCTGATCTCAGCTCCTGTATTTAAAATGTTCATAGATTTAGTCAATCCGGCCATCACTCTTGTTTCTCTGTCAGTTTCAACATAATCTTCTAAAGAAGGTTTGGCAATAAAGGGCACTTTTTCCATACTCTCCCCAATGATATCCGCGATATCAAGGAAGCCGACCGAGCCTTCCAAAAATCTGCCGACAGCAACCTCATTGGCTGCATTAAGTATACACGGCATGTTTCCACCTTTATCCAGTGCCTGATACGCCAGTGCCAGACATCTGAATGTCTCTGTATCCGCCTGTTCAAATGTCAGCTGAGGATAACTGGCAAAATTAAAGCGGGGAAAATTAGAAAATATTCGTTCCGGATAGGACAAAGCATACTGAATAGGTATCCGCATATCCGGCAAGCCCATCTGCGCCTTTATTGACCCATCCTCAAATTCTACCAACGAATGAATAATAGATTGCGGATGAACGATGACTTCAATCTGTTCAGACCGAAGAGCAAACAGCCACTTTGCTTCAATCACTTCCAGCCCCTTGTTCATCAGTGTTGCAGAATCAATGGTAATTTTAGCTCCCATACTCCAGTTCGGATGCTTTAAAGCATCAGCTGAAGTTACCGTAGATAAAAACTCCTTACTTCTACCTCTGAAAGGTCCGCCGGAAGCAGTCAATATTATTCGTTCTATTTTATTATGAAACTCTCCTGCCAGACATTGAAAAATGGCGGAATGCTCCGAATCAACGGGGTAAATATTCACTCCATGCAGCATAGCCAGCGAGGTAATCAGCTCACCTGCTACCACAAGCGTTTCCTTGTTTGCCAGCGCAATATGCTTACCCGCCTCAATGGCTCTGACTGTCGGCAGCAAACCTGCATAACCTACCAACGCTGTAAGCACAAGATCGATGGACTCCATCTGGACTACAGATTGCAATGCTTTGCTGCCTGTATAGACCTTAATGTGCAAAGGATCAAGTGCAGAAAACACTTTATCGTACAATCGCTCATCACCAATTACCACCGTATTAGGCTGAAATTCTGCAGCCTGCTCAATAAGAAGAGCTGCATTATTTTGCGCTGTAAGCACCTCTACCTGAAAGCGATCTGAATTATCCCTTATAACTGAAAGCGCCTGTGTTCCTATAGAACCTGTAGAACCCAAAATAGCTATATTCCGCTTTTTATCAGTCATCAATTATTGTCCTTTATTATGGACTTTGGTAGAGTCACCCCTACAAAGTAATATTTTTTCAATCTTTTTTACAAACTAACTCAGATTCCGAACTTCTGCAAGCCTTCGGCAAAAACTCTTTCATTTGAAAGGCGCGGGACCTTATTCTGCCCTCCAAGCTTGCCTTTTTCCTTCATATAGTCTATAAAAGCATTTTTTTTCAAAGCGGTAATACGCAGTGTGCTCAAGATATTACCGCTAATTAAATCTTTATAATAAATATTAAGATCAACCAGAGCCTGATCCAGATCGCTGGCAAACTGCTTCAGATCTTGCGGCTGATTTTCAAATTCGATTAACCATTCATGATGAGGTAACCCTTCCTTTGGTGTAACCTGAGGAGCAACTGTAAACTCACTCAGACGCACCGCCGGATGTTTTTCAAGAGTTTTTTTCATTGCTTTCTCCACTTCCTCCCCGATTACATGCTCTCCAAATGCCGATATAAAATGTTTGATACGCCCCGTAACGATGATTTTGCAGGGATTTAAAGAGACAAACTTTACAGTATCTCCGATAGAGTATCCCCATAAACCGGCATTGGTATTCATTATCACGGCATAGTTTCTGCCCAACTCGACCTCTCCTATTGATAATCTGGTCGGATTTTCATTAAAATACTCCTCAACCGGAATAAATTCATAAAAAATGCCACTATTCAATAATAGAAGCAAAGAGGGATCTTCCTGTCGATCCTGAAAAGCAATAAATCCTTCGCTGGCCGGATAAGTTTCTATGGAATCAATCTTTTTCCCAATAGAATCATACAGCTTGTTTTTGTATGGTTCAAAATTCACCCCGCCATAGACAAAAAGCGAAAAATCCGGAAACACATCTTTAATCTGCTTTCCGGTTATGGCGCTGATACGATCAAAATACATCTGCACCCACGGTGGAATACCTGATATGAGACTCATATCGGCATGTAGCGTTTCTTCTACAATTTTATCCAGCTTTTCTTCCCAGTCTTCAATACAATTGGTTGCATAGCTTGGCTTCTGATTACTCCTCAGATAACCGGGTACATGATGATTAACTATTCCCGAAAGCCGGCCGATATGAATACCGTTTTTTTTAGTCATCTCCGGACTTCCGGAAAGAAAAATCATATTTTTGTCCAGAAAGCTGCTTTTGCCTGTGCTGTTCACATAATTAAGCAGCGCATCCCGCGCTCCGCTGATATGAAACGGGATCGATTCTCTGGTAATTGGTATATACTTTACACCGGAAGTGGTTCCGGATGTCTTTGCAAAATAGGCAGGCTTTCCGGGCCATAGTACATTTTCCCTTCCCTCCTTTACCTTTTCGATATAATGACTCAATCCTTCATAATCCCTCACCGGCACGTGTTGTCTGAAATCATTATAATTACGGATACCGGCAAATGCATGGTCCTTACCAAACATGGTACCGGAAGCCTTTTTAATCAAATTGTTGAACACAGCATGCTGGGTGTCTACCGGGGCTTGCGCCCATTTGCGCTGTTGTGATACAATATAAGCAGCCAATGGCCTGCTCAAAAAAGATTTTACCCCCATAGAATTTAATAGTTAATCAGCAAGATGCATTTCTGGATATTTCCGGGTCATATCCTACAAAAATATTCAGATAGATGATTCTTGCCAATCGGAAAAACACAGGCCATAACAACAATAATACCGCTGTATTCAACAAAATAAATACCAAAGGCGGCAAAGGAAAAAGCAAAGCAAACAGAACAAAGTTTACAATAAAAACCACCACGCTAAGAGCATAGCTAACATACATAGCCCCGTAATAAAACCCCGGTTCCGGCGCAAATGGCTGCTTGCAACAGGAGCAGCTTTCATGCATACTGGATAATTTCTTTAAATGATAGGGGTTTTTATCTACAAATAAGTCTCCTTTCCGACACCTGGGACATTTGCCCTTCAGAATAGACATTATCATAACTTCGATGTTTTTAGTTACTCACCAGACAATAATACTATAAAAACATTGTATTCATGAAAAAAATCTCAATAAATTAATTTCCGGCAAGCTCCTTCCCACCGAAAAACAATCAACATGATATTAAGGAGGTTATGAAAACAATTTAAATCTATTTATCAAATAAAGAAGATACAGAAACCGCCCGGAAAGAAAACCTGCTCTGCTCCGTATAATGACAACCAAATAAAGGATGGATTGGTCAGGCTACCTGAAAATCAGGCTCATCACATATCAGCTGCTTTATTTCATTCAGCTTCAACCGGCATATTACCGGCTCTCTTTTTTCTCTGACTGAAGAATACACTTCCAGTCGTGTCATTCCTTCCAGCTCGTTTTTCTTATTATCAAAGCGGATAAGCTGAAAAGAACGAATCAGCAGGTTTCCGTTTTTAAGAATAATATCAACCGATATGTTTCTTTTTTTTAACTTCTGAAGGGATAAGATTCTCTCAACTAAACTAGTGTCTTCCATGTTGCTTCAGTATTTAGAATATAAATTTATTCAAATCTCCCCGTCTTTTTTTTTCATTTATTAAATAAAGGGTACAAGAAGGAGATCAGTGAGTCTCTCACAATACAAGAATCTTTAAAACAAAAACTTGCAATAAAAAAGACAGTGTTTAAATCCTAAAAAAAACGATTATTACTATAAAAAAGCTCCTTTACCTGAATAATATTACGTAAAATATCTAAAAAAATAAAATCGCATCAGCAATCATTACAAACCCTGTCTGCCGACATGATTTCTTTCTCCCGATTTACCCCACGTTTCCCGTTCACAAAAAATACTTGTTCAGACAATATGCCTTCCGGAGTATAATAAGTCCAGTAGTGGACTTTCCTGCCTTCATGATAGGCTCCTTCCATTTTCAGTTTTCCGTTGTCATAGTATTCCTCCCACCAGTGTTCTCTGAGGCCATACAAATACTCTCCATGCTTTCTTAGCTTTCCATTGGAGTAGTAAAAACGCCAGTAACCGGTCTCTAACCCTTCAAGTGTATATCCTTCGTATCTTAACTGACCTCCGGGATAAAACTCCTGCATCAGAATTTTACCGGGGCCATAAACTGCCTCAGAGGCATTTCCACCCGGATATAACCAGCCGGCAAGCCATAAAAACACTATCATACAATACTTTACCATAACCCCCTTCCACTAAATCTTATATATAAAATAAGCGGATATGACAGGGAAATTGTTTCAAAAAAGGATTAAACAGCTAACGTTTAAGCGGACTATCTTTCTCTTTTGCCATATGGTTATATACAATGGAATCCATAAGTCCCGGTAACCATTTATTCAGAAACACTGTCATTTTCCCCTGGCCAGTCAATATAAGGTCTCTTTTTCTTCGGACTGTCGCTTTATATATCTCTTCGGCAACAGACTCTGCCGACATGATTTTTCCCTCTTCCAGAGGCGACTCTCCCTGAGCACTTCCGTCTTTGGACAGTGCTGTATTCCGTATATTTGAGCTCGTAAACCCGGGACATGCCACCAATACATGTACATGCTCCTTTAGCAGCTCGGTCCGCAAAGCTTCCAGAAAGCCCTGCATTGCAAATTTCGAAGCAGAGTAGCCCGTTCTGGCAGGCAGCCCTCTGTAGCCTGCAATTGAAGAAATGCCCACAACGGACCCTTTGCTCTGAATAATATAAGGCAATACTGCTTTAGTCGCATACACAGTACCGTAAAAGTTTATATTCATTACCCTCTCCAGCACATCGACATCCATATCCTTAAATAAAGCCCTCATGGATATACCGGCATTATTGATGAGGCAATCAATCCGGCCAAACTTCTCCAATGTTTGCTCGACCACTTTCTGATTATGCTCCTTTATACTGACATCCGCTACAATTCCGAGTATATCGATTCCTCTCCTCATCAGTTCATCGCATACTCCATTCAGATTTGCTTCGTTTCTGCCCGTAATAACGACCTTTGCTCCGTTTCTGCCAAATACTTCCGCACAGGCTTTTCCTATACCGGATGATCCGCCGGTTATAATCACAACTTTATCTTTCATTATGTATTATTACTTTAACAGTTATCTTGATCGAGAATCAATCATTTTCCTGATTAATTCCTCATGTCCGCAATCCAAAATTAGTATTTCCTTCTTTCGAATTTTATATAATTTCCCTGTAATACTATCGGGACTGATAATTCGGTCCCCAGCACCCAGCACAATATTGAGCTGTACCGAACCAGCATTCATTATCTGAGTTATTTTCGGCCAGGAATATATCAGTCCGCTGTGGACAACCCAGGTATTAAACACTTTTTGTCTATCCGCCACAGTACGCATCTGAGATCTTACAAAACGTATCAGCCTGCGATCTGCCACACCTATATACGCCACAAAATCAAGTAAACGGAAGAAAAAAACAGGATTTGTGACTATAAAGCGAAAAAGCCGGTTGACCGGTCCCTTTTGTGTCACAAACTTATATAAATAGTCCGACTTAATACCATGAGGCGCCAGCAGCCATACAGAATCGAGCAAAGGAGCAAAACACGGAATTACAGCTAAAGCAATACGGGCTCCGATAGAAAAACCCAATACGGAAAAACGTTCTATGTTCTTTTGCCGGATAAAACCCTCTATAAGCTCTTTAAGCATAGAGGATGATAGTTCTCTTTCTGTCTCTCTCCATTCACTTTTTCCATGAAAGAACAGATCGAAAGCATATATAGTATATTCAGGGAAAGCAATGGATAACCGGGAAAAAACGGAATGATCCTGTCCATATCCATGAAATGCCAGAAGAGAAGCTGTCCCGTTGCCATATGTTGCATATCGCAGTAAGCTTTTCCTGAACTCATAAAATGATGTATGCTCTTTCATTGCAGCCGAAAACAAAAAAGGAGTCAATCGAACAAGCGACTGACTCCCTATACACATTACCAATTCAATTATTAATAAGCTTCCTCTTTCTTACTCATACGGTTACGCTCGTTCTCGTCCAGATATATTTTTCTCATCCGGATTGATTTTGGAGTAAGCTCTACGTATTCATCTTTCTGAATATATTCCATCGCCTCTTCCAGAGAAAACTGGATTTTGGGAGCAATTTTCACGTTATCATCTGAACCTGAAGCACGCATATTGGTAAGCTTCTTACCTTTCAGCACATTGACAACAATATCGTTATCGCGACTGTGCTCTCCGATTACCTGTCCCATATACACATCTTCTCCCGGATCAATAAAGAACTTACCACGATCCTGCAGCTTATCAATCGCATAAGCAGTTGTAGGACCTGTTTCCATGGAAATAAGGGATCCGTTAATTCTGCCTGGTATAGAGCCCTTAAATGGTTCATATGCCTGAAAACGGTGGTTCATTACCGCTTCGCCCTGAGTTGCCGTAAGAATATTATTTCTCAGACCGATAAGTCCTCTTGAAGGTATATTAAATTCCAGATGCTGAAGATCTCCTTTGGGCTCCATGATGGCAAGCTCACCTTTACGCTGTGTAACCAACTCGATCACTTTACCGGAAAACTCTTCTGGTACATCAACTACCAGTGTTTCGATAGGCTCATGTCTTACCCCATCTATAGTCTTGTAGATAACCTGAGGCTGTCCGACCTGCAGCTCATATCCTTCGCGTCTCATGGTCTCGATCAGGACGGATAAATGAAGAATACCGCGCCCGAAAACCAGAAACTTATCTTCTGAGTCCGTCTCCTGGATACGCAGCGCAAGATTTTTTTCGGTTTCCTTAAATAAACGATCTCTCAGGTGGCGTGATGTCACAAACTTTCCTTCTTTTCCGAAGAACGGGGAGTTATTGATAGTAAACAACATATTCATTGTCGGCTCATCAATAGCAATTCTCGGCATAGGCTCAGGATTCTCGAAATCAGTCAGTGTATCTCCGATCTCAAAATCATCCAGACCGGTTACAGCGCATATTTCTCCTGACTGTACCGCCTCGGCTTTCATTCTTCCAAGGCCTTCAAACGTTTGTATTTCTTTAATACGAACCTTTTTTACAGAGCCATCTGCCTTGCAAAGTCCCATTACAGCACCTTCATTCAGTTTACCCTGATACACTCTTCCTATGGCAATACGCCCTACAAAAGAAGAGAAGTCAAGTGATGTAATCTGAAACTGCGGAATCCCTTCCTTGATCTCAGCAGAAGGGATATTTTCAAGTATTGCGTCCAGCAACGGGTATATGGAGTCTCCTGGATTTTTCCAGTCCGGCCCCATCCAGCCCTGCTTGGAAGATCCGTACATGGTCGTAAAATCCAGCTGGTCTTCTGTAGCACCAAGATTAAACATCAGATCAAATACACTTTCCTGTACTTCATCCGGACGACAGTTTGGCTTGTCTACCTTGTTAACAACAACAATAGGCTTGAGTCCAAGAGATAGCGCCTTACCTAATACAAAACGGGTCTGAGGCATAGGACCTTCAAAAGCATCTACCAGGAGGATTACCCCATCAGCCATTTTCAACACCCTTTCAACCTCACCACCAAAATCCGCGTGGCCGGGAGTATCGATAATATTAATTTTAACTCCCTTATAACGAACAGATACATTTTTGGAAACAATGGTAATTCCCCGTTCCCGTTCAAGCTCATTATTATCAAGAATTAGCTCCCCCATTTCCTGATTCTCTCTCAAAATCTGGGAAGCGTGTATAATCTTGTCAACCAGTGTGGTTTTTCCGTGGTCAACGTGTGCTATAATTGCAACGTTTCTGATATTCTGCATGTAAATTACGTTGGAAAATAAGAATGCAAAGTTACAAAAATACTTCCTAATAATTTGCTATTCTCTTTTAAAAAATGCCCTGTATTTAAAAATACCAATACGTATTTTACCGTAATTTAACCATTTAGAAAAGCTCAGATAACATTGGTCTTCATTCCAGCCCCTCACTAAGCCCCCTTTTGTTATATATAATAAAGGCCACCCTATTCCGGGCAGCCTTTATATTCAAATTGAGCTATTTCTCAGTTATATACCGCCACTTTTGCAGTTTTAACAGTTGTAATAATTCTGGCCGCTACTTTGTACGGATCAGCAGCTGAATTTGGACGTCTGTCTTCAAGCCATCCTTTCCATCCTCTTTCTACAGTAGCGATCGGTATACGGATAGAAGCTCCGCGATCGGATACTCCGTAAGAGAAAGTATCGATAGACTGTGTTTCATGCTTTCCGGTCAGACGCAGGTGGTTGTCCGCACCATATACATCAATATGCTCTTTAATAAACGGAGCAAAAGACTGACAAATAGAATCATACACTTCTTTACTTCCACACTCTCTCAATATACTGTTTGAGAAGTTCGCATGCATTCCTGAACCATTCCAGTCAAGATTACCAAGAGGCTTGCAATGCCAGTTAATCGCTACACCATATTGCTCTCCGAGTCTTTCCAGAAGATATCTTGCTACCCATATCTGATCCCCGGCTTCTTTTGCACCCTTGGCAAATATCTGAAATTCCCACTGACCGGCTGCAACTTCTGCATTTATACCTTCTACGTTTAATCCGGCAGCCAGACAAATATCAAGATGTTCTTCTATAATATGACGGCCAAATGCGTTTTTCGCACCTACCGAGCAGTAATATGGCCCCTGTGGAGCAGGATACCCGTTTACAGGAAATCCAAGTGGTTTATTTGTTTCAGGATTCCACAAAAAGTACTCCTGTTCAAAACCAAACCAGAAATCGTTATCATCGTCCTCAATTGTTGCACGTCCATTGGTTTCATGGGGCGTACCATCAGCATTAAGAACTTCTGTCATTACCAGATAGCCGTCTTTACGAACCGGATCCGGGTATATTGCTACCGGTTTTAATAAACAATCAGAAGAACGTCCTTCTGCCTGGCCGGTTGAAGAACCGTCAAAAGACCACATCGGACAATCTTCAAGTTTACCGCTAAAGTTAGATTCTATTTTGGTTTTACTACGCAGGCCTTGAGTCGGCTTGGATCCATCAAGCCAGATATACTCTAATTTTGCTTTGGACATAAGGTTAGTTGTTAGTTTAGTTAATACAAATTGATTAGTTACAAATTCAAAGTAAAAATTATAAAAACAAACATAAAATGCAAATACCGGGTTTATTTTTTTACCCATTTTGAATAAAAAGCATATAATAAATATAAATGACCTGTATTTTTACCCAGTAAGCAATAAAAAAAACACTTTTATCCGTCCTAAGCATTACAATTTCATACCTGCATAGAAAAAAACAGCAAACACCATAATGTTGTAAAACTTAGCAGCCCAGATTGTCTTATTAACAGGAGAGAATAAAAAAAACAACTATTTATATTGCAATTACTTAACAAATAAAATAGCAAAAGACATCACGCAGGGATCTTCGTTTATTATATAATAATACTAAACACCAATAAAAGCAGCACCAAGCACTCCTGCAGAGTCCCCACATTCATTTTTTACTATGGGAGTCAAAAGCTCATCATTAAAAATATATCGCCGGACACTTTCCACACCCAGTGTATACAGTTCCTTGATATTAGACAAACCACCACCCAGTATTACAATATCCGGATCAAGAACATTGATAAGATTGGCCATACCCATTCCAAAGCGGTCAAAAAATTCAAACATAAAGTCTACCTCCGGAATCGACCCTTTCCGGAACAGATCCACTACTTCATACAATCTTTTCTGCTTACCGGTATAGGCTTCATACGCACGTTCCAAACCTCCGCCGGAAATATATGTCTCTATGCAACCGCGTTTTCCGCAATAGCATGGCACACCCTGAGGATCAATTGATGTATGGCCCCATTCTCCCGCAATCCCCTGACGCCCTGAAAAAACCTCCCCTTTATAAACAATTCCGCCTCCGCAACCCGTACCCATTATCACGCCAAATACCATGCGTTGTCCAACACCAGCGCCCATTATAGCCTCAGCCATAGCAAAGCAGTTGGCATCATTTTCAATAGCCACTTTTCTTTTTAGCCAGGCCTCCAGATCTTCTTTAAATGGCATTCCGTTCAGACATTGCGTATTTGAGTTCTTAAGCAACCCCGTTTTAACGGAAATAGAACCGGGAGTACAAATACCAATCGTATGAGAGGAATAAGCAATCTTATCAGCCAGATTATGATAAAGACCAACTATAGATCTTAAAATAGATTCATACCCCTTCTCCTGTTCTGTTTCGATTCTGCGTCGTATCACTTCACGATTATCCTCGTCCAAAACAATCCCTTCGATTTTTGTACCTCCAAGGTCAATACCTATTTTAAACATTCTGCGGTCAGTATTATTAAATTCAATTTATCAGATCAGCAATATAACATTTTCCCGGCATTCGTTTTATCTTTGATGCCTTAAAGAGAATAAACAATGTCAAAAAACTTCAAAAGATATACGATTACTTCTGCTCTTCCATATGCCAATGGTCCTGTTCACATCGGGCATCTTGCCGGTGTGTATGTTCCTTCTGATATTTATGCCCGTTTTCTCAGATTAAAAGAAAAAGATGTTGTTTTTGTTTGCGGTTCAGATGAACACGGGGTGCCAATCACCATGCGGGCAAAAAAAGAAGGCATTACCCCTCAGCAGGTAGTAGACAAGTATCATACTATTATTAAGGACTCCTTCGAACAATTCGGAATTTCATTTGACATATATTCGAGAACATCCTCTCCTGTTCATTACGAAACATCCTCGGCTTTCTTTCTCGATCTGGATAAAAAAGGAGTATTTGAGGAAAAAGCAAGTGAGCAGTTTTTCGATCCCAAAGCTCAGCAATTTCTGGCAGACCGGTACATTGTAGGCACATGCCCCAAATGCAGCTTTGACAATGCGTACGGAGACCAGTGCGAAAAATGCGGTTCTACGTTAAGCCCTTCCGAGCTCATCAATCCTAAAAGTATGCTGAGTGGCGAAAAGCCGGTCCTTAAAGAGACCAGACACTGGTATCTTCCGCTTAATCAGTTTGAGGACTGGTTAAAACAATGGATACTGGAAGACCACAAAGACTGGAAGACAAATGTATATGGGCAGTGTAAATCCTGGATCGATCAGGGGCTGCAACCCAGAGCTGTTACCCGTGATCTTGACTGGGGAGTACCTGTACCCAAACCGGATGGAGCCGGCAAAGTGCTTTATGTATGGTTTGATGCTCCTATCGGTTACATTTCTGCGACCAAAGACTATTTCAGACAACTTGCTGACCGGAATAAAGGCAGCGAAGCCGATTGGAAAAAATACTGGCAGGACGATGAGACAAAGCTGGTCCATTTCATCGGGAAAGACAATATTGTCTTCCACTGTATCATATTTCCCGCCATGCTCAAAGCACACGGGGAATATATTCTTCCGGACAATGTTCCGGCCAATGAATTCCTGAATCTGGAAGGCAATAAAATATCAACTTCCCGTAACTGGGCCGTATGGCTTCATGAATATCTGCAGGACTTTCCCGGCAAACAGGACGTACTTCGGTACGTTTTATGTGCAAATGCTCCTGAAACAAAAGACAATGATTTTACCTGGAAAGATTTTCAGACTCGCAATAACAATGAGCTCGTTGCCATTTATGGTAATTTTATTAATCGTGCGGTTGTTCTTACCCATAAGTATTTCAACGGAATAGTCCCGGAATGCGACTCTCTGACTAAGATTGATCTGGAATTAATAGAAAAAATCCGTGAGTTTCCGGCCAAAATCGCTGATTCAATTGAACAATACCGGTTCCGTGAAGCCCTGACTCTGGTAATGGACCTTGCCAGAGCCGGCAACAAATACCTGGCTGATACCGAACCATGGAAAATAATCAAAGACGATGAGTCACGGGTAAAAACCATACTTAACTTATCGTTACAGGTTGCTGCTAACCTGACGGTTGTATCTGCTCCATTCATGCCTTTTACAGCTGCGACATTGAGAGAAATTCTGAATATTACTGAATTAAAATGGGCTGACGCCGGGAACAGTGATTTAGTAAAAGCCGGACATTCTGTTAATCAGGCAAAACTTCTGTTTGAAAAAATTGATGATGCCGTTATTGAAGAACAATTACAGAAGCTCGAAACTACGAAGGCTCTTAACGAAGCCGAACAGGCATCTGTAAAGCCATCCAAGGCACTGGTAACATTTGATGACTTCCAGAAAATGGACATCCGGGTTGCGACCATTATCGAAGCGGAAAAAGTGGCAAAAACAAAGAAGCTTTTAAAGCTGAAGCTGGATACGGGCATAGACCAGCGTACGGTCGTCAGCGGTATTGCCGAGTATTACGAACCTGAAAATATTATTGGCAGGCAGGTTTGTCTGCTCGCTAATCTGGCCCCGCGCGCAATAAAGGGAATCGAGTCACACGGAATGATTCTCATGGCCGAAAACCCGGACGGCAGCCTTAGCTTTGTCAGTCCGCAAAACACTATAAAAAACGGTGGTATTGTTGCCTGACATTGCACAAAAAGTTTATAAAAAAAGCTGTCTTTTCAGGCAGCTTTTTTTTATTGTACTTTTTTGCGCGAAGCTTCATAAAAAGAACCTTTTATAAAATGTTCTTTTTATGAAAGAGATCCTTGGCATAAAGCAGCAAAAATACAACTTACACTTGAGCAATAGTTTATATATCCGCAAAAATATACTCAATTCCTAAAAGAAAGCAGATTCCACACTCAAGACTATTTTCAATAACCCGCATTTTTAAACAGATAAAACCAATCTAAATAAATATATCTCCAGTTCAGCAGTAAATATTACCTCAAAAAACCGGCACAATACATGGCAAAACGACTTTTTTAGCCGGGGCTAGGAATACATTAAAAATAATATATATATTTACAACGTTTATTTGATATAAAATACATCAACTATGAAAAAAGAAGTAAGTCTTGCTAAGCTAAAACAAATAGGCAGCCGGCTCGCTGAATATCTGAGTACGAAGAAAATCGGGATAAACGAACTGGGCCGTATGACCAACACCTCCGGCGCTCAGATCTCGTTCATTATTCAGGGCAAAAAATACGGAGTTGACAAATTTCTGTCAATTCTGGAAGCATGTCCGGATCTTAATCCAAGCTGGTTTATGTACGGAAAAGGTCCGATGCTCAAAGGATCCGGTCCGTCAAAAGAAGATGAAGAACTTCAAAATGAAAAAAATGCTTTGCTCATTGAGATCGAACGTTGCAGAGCTCAAATCGATAGTCTTACTGTCCTTGCCAGTGTAAAGGATCTTATGATTGAAAACCTTAATAGCACCATCAAAATAGCACAGGATTCAAATAAAGATCTAAAAGAAATGCTCAGTCTTTACAAAGGCATGATCGGAGCAGACAGAAGCCGTTCTGCCTAATGAAGATCGTATATCTGAATCCCAATGTGGAAGATGTTCTCCCAAAAAAAGTGGAAATTATTCAATACAATGGCAGAAACTATATCGAATTTGGTCAATATGAAAACATTGAACACATAGTGGATATTGCAATATCTCTTGCCAAGGAGAATGAAGCACTGAAAGAACGGTTACAATTGCTTCAGGATAAGTTGGACACTCTGGGTTGAAAACAAATTATAAGTCTTTTTTCAGCCATTTTAATGCTTCCTCCTTAGACTGAAACAATCTGCTGGAAGGCCCGGGGTTGTAGATCAACAGAAAAAAGTTGAACATAATCCTCGCAAATGAGGATGAGCTTACAATAAAGGCCCCTTTCGAAACTCCTTCTGTAGTGTCCTTTGATGCAAAAAAGCTCATACTCTCTTTTGACACGTTTTTCACTTTGGTTAAATCAAGGAGCATGGGAAAGGTACGTCCTCTTATAAATACCTTTCTGGTTGCAATTATATTCTTGGCTATTGCAAGAGTGAGCATTTCCATTTCTTTATAGTCGGCAAATAAAATTCCGTCTTCAATACGGTATTGTATATATTCTGACTCTACAAATTCGCAATCCATTAATTAATTATAAAAACTATTTTTAAATCTCTGATTAAATGACACATACATAGGAAAGCATATTCAACGGCTTCGAACAGCCAGCCAGAATAGCCACAAAAGCAACTATTGACTTAAACTGAAAGCCAATGACCTTGCACCTATGTATAGTACAAGCATTATAAACCTCAGAAACGGAGTTTTATAAAATATTAATGTAGGGGGTATTTGTCCGCAAGTTATAAAAAAGAAATGAAGCGCAAGGTATAGACTGTAGCTTTTATATATAAATTCATAAATTTATACACAGCGATACTATTCCTCTGCCACAGGAGATGAGCTACTTTTATTAAAACAGCGTTATCTCACACAACGTAGAGTTTCAATACTCCTTCTTAATCGGCCCTGACTTATATACAAAGGAGTCCTCTCAATATATTATCAGTTAACAACATTCATCGCCCTGTCTATACCAATTGTGGACATAGCCAGAATACCTTCGCCTGCCTTATCCATAAAGGCGGGGAGCTGCGACAACTCTTCCTGAGTAAAATTTCCTAATACATAATCGGACTGCCTGCCCTTGACAAAGTCACCACCCACTCCAAAACGAAGCCGGGGATATTCTTCTGTACCCAAAACCTGCTGTATGTTTCCCAAACCATTATGACCGCCACTGGATCCCTTTTTTCGCATCCGTAACTTACCAAACGGCAATGCAATATCATCAGTGATCACCAGCATATTGGAAAGATCTACTTTTTCCTGCTGTAGCCAGAAACTAACAGCTTTCCCACTTAGATTCATATAAGTGACTGGTTTCAGAAGTACAAAACTTCTTCCCTTATACTTTCCTCTGGCAATCCATCCATATCGCTCCTGATTAAAAACAGTATCTAGTCTCTCTGCAAAACGATCCAATGTCAAGAACCCAATATTGTGTCTGGTTAACTCATATTCCGGACCAGGGTTTCCCAGGCCACAAATAAGATATTTCATACAATAATAATTGAGGAAGTAAAGATATGCTTAAAAATAAAGAATCCTGCCCAGATCTGAACAGGATTCTTTAATAAACTAATTACGAAATAATTATTTCTCAGACTGCTGTCCCTTAAGAGATCTTGGTATATCAACAGTTACAACAGGGTTGGATTTCGGATTCAGAATTACATAGTTGCCAGGATTAACATCACTTACCTTGGCAGATTTGCCCAAATCCAGAGAGGAAATATCAATACTTATAGACTCTGGCATATCCTTAGGCAAACCTTTCACTTTGAATCTTCTTAGCTTCTGAACCAGCTTACCTCCTTTTACTACACCGGGAGCAGTTCCTTCAAATACAACCGGAATCTCCATTGTAATAGGCTTGTCAGCTCTAAGCAATAAGAAGTCAGCATGCAGCAATACTTCACTTACAGGATGGAATTGCACTTCCTGCAATTTGCATTCATATTTCTGACCTGCAACTTCAAGTTCTACAAAGTGCGGAGTCTCTGTATAGACAAGATCTTTGAAGAAATATGCCGGCGTATGAAAATGTACCTGCTCTTTTCCACCATACAGTACGCAAGGGACATTACCTTCCTCTCTTACCTGAGCAAGCTCTCTCTTGCTGAGATTTGCTCTTTTAAACCCTATAATCTCTAGCTTTTTCATTTGATTATATTATTTGTTTAAACTATAATTACACTATAAATAAAGAACTTATAGACTCATTACCCTGCAGCTTCTTTATCGCATTTGCAAAAAGGTCGGCAACAGTCAGCACTCTTATCTTTGGGGAAGTATGAGCCAGCGGTATCGTGTCCGTTACAACAAGTTCTTCCAAAACCGAATTTTCTATATTGTCGTATGCTTTACCAGACAGAACAGGATGTGTAGCAATAGCTCTTACGCTTTTTGCTCCTTTATCCATAATCATCTGCGCAGCCTTGGTAATAGTCCCTCCGGTATCAATCAAATCATCTACCAGTACCACATTAGCGCCTTCCACATCTCCGATCAACTGCATGCTCGCAATTTCATTCGCTTTTTTCCGGTGCTTATCACAAACGACCAGATCAGCCTGAAGATAGTTAGAAAAGCCCCTTGTTCTTGCAACACCCCCAACATCCGGAGAAGCAAAAACGAGATTTTCGAGATTCAGCTTTCTCAGATAAGGCACAAAGATGGCAGCGCCATCCAGGTGATCTACCGGAAAATCAAAAAAGCCCTGAATCTGGCCTGCATGAAGGTCACAAGTCATCAGACGATCCGCGCCGGATGCCTGAAACAGATTCGCAACCAGCTTTGCTGCAATCGGAACTCTAGGGCGATCTTTTCTGTCCTGACGTGCATAACCAAAATAGGGTACAACAACAGTAACGTATGCTGCAGAAGCTCTTCGCGCAGCATCCACCATAAGAAGCATTTCCAGAATATTATCTGCCGGTGGAATGGTACTTTGTATAATGAAGACATCCTGCCCTCTGATCGACTCGTCAAAGTTGACTGATATTTCTCCGTCACTAAACCTTTTAAGGGTTACAGATCCCAGAGGTAATCCATAAGAAGCAGCGATTTTTTCAGCAAGAGGACGGGACGAGGTACCGGAGAAAAGCTTTAAGCCTGACATGTGGTTGTGATCCGTTTTAAATTAATAATCCCGGTGATTACCGGGATTATGAGTTTGTTTTTATGTTGTCCGACCAGGGATCGAACCTGGACTCTTCTGAACCAAAATCAGACGTGTTGCCAGTTACACCATCGGACAAAATTCCTTATCGATTTGCGAGTGCAAAGTTAATGACTATATAGTAAAATGCAAACATCAGCAGTCCTTTTTTTACTTTTTTTTCAAATAAACTGATAAAATGAAACAAAACTCTTTTCATATTCCTTTATACCTAAGAAACGCACGAATTTATCCATTTCATTAATTCTTTATCTCATGAAAGACTCAACCAAAATCGCACTGGGAGTATTGGGTGGCATTGCTGCCGGTACTATTATCGGAATGCTGTTTGCACCCGACCGGGGAGAAAATACAAGAAAAAAAGTATCTGATCAGTCCGAAAAACTAAAGGATGATATAAGTTCGAAGCTGCAACAGAGCGTAGACAGAATGAATACCCTCACTGAGTCTGCTTTTAATCTGATCAACGATTACAAAGGGAAAATCCGAAAAGAAGCGCAGCAGGACAATCCGGCCCCCAGTCAAAATACCCCGTATTAAATAACGAATCCGCGAGAAAGGTCCATACAGCAGACCTTTCTCGACAACGATCAATAGGTAAGATTGGGGCCAAGCCATTTTTCAGCTTCCTCTATACTCATGCCTTTTCGGGAAGCATAATCAGTTACCTGATCCTTTTCAATTTTACCCAATCCGAAGTATCTGGATTCCGGATGGGAGAAATACATTCCGCTTACCGAAGCAGCCGGGTACATGGCATTGCTCTCGGTTAACTGAATCCTTGTTTCTTCACTGACATTAAGCAGCTCAAACAATACCGGCTTTTCCGTATGATCAGGACATGCCGGGTACCCTGGAGCCGGACGAATCCCTGTATAAGCCTCCTTAATCAGATCTTCATTTGACAAATCTTCCCCGGTTGAGTATGCCCATAATTCCTTACGCACTTTTTCATGCATGAGCTCGGCAAATGCCTCAGCCAGACGATCGGCAACTGCTTTTACCATAATAGAATTGTAGTCATCCAGCTCCTTGACATAATGCTCTATCAATGGTTCAATACCAAGCCCCGCCGTTACTGCAAAAAAACCAATATGATCCTTTACTCCCGTTTCTTTAGGAGCGATAAAATCAGCAAGACTCAGGTTTGGAATACCGGTTCCTTTTTTTCCCTGCTGCCTGAGAAATTCAAATCGCTTCAATACCTCTTTACGGGTTTCATCACTGTAGACTTCCACCGTATCACCATTCACTGTGTTGGCAGGATAAATCCCGATGATGCCATTGGCCTGCAAAAGCCTGTCCCGGATGACTACGTCAAGCATGGCATTGGCATCATCGTACAGTTTTCTGGCTTCCTTGCCGATGACCTGATTTTCAAAAATCTGAGGATACTTGCCTTTCAGCATCCATGTCTGAAAAAACGGTGTCCAGTCAATATATTTTCTTATTTCCTCAAGAGGGTATTCATTAAAACATTTTTTACCGGTAAAGGCCGGCTGAGGAGCAACATAGTTTTCCCAGTCTATTTTCAGTTTATTTTCCTTAGCCTGCTCATAGGTGAGATAATTTTTTTCCTCTTTACGATTGGCGTGAGTTTCACGTATCTGCTGATATTCACGTTTGGTATCCGTGAAAAAGGACTCTCTCGTATCCCGGCTAATCAGACTACTCGCAACAGGCACACTTTTGGAGGCATCCAGCACATATACAACAGGGCCGCTATAATGCGGATCAATTTTAACAGCCGTATGAATTCTCGATGTAGTAGCCCCGCCTATCAACAGAGGAATTGAGAAACCTTCTCTTTGCATTTCCTTAGCCACATGCACCATTTCGTCCAGAGAAGGCGTAATAAGACCGCTCAGACCGATGATATCAACATTATGCTCACGCGCAGCCTCCAGAATCTTTTCAGAAGGTACCATGACCCCCAGATCAACTATTTCATAATTGTTGCAGGCCAGCACAACACCAACAATATTTTTACCAATATCGTGAACATCTCCTTTCACAGTTGCCAGCAGTATTTTACCATTATTCTGACTTCCGCCCGGATTTTTTCTTTTCTCTTCTTCCAGAAACGGCATCAGATAGGCCACTGCTTTTTTCATTACTCTGGCACTCTTGACGACCTGAGGAAGAAACATCTTGCCGGATCCAAACAAATCACCAACCACATTCATTCCGGCCATAAGTGGCCCTTCAATCACTGTCAGAGGACGGACATATTTCACTCTGGCTTCCTCCGTGTCCTGATCAATATATTCAACAATACCTTTTACAAGAGCATGAGTCAGTCGTTCTTCTACTGTTCCTTTTCTCCATTCTTCGTCCTTTTCCTGCACCTTTCCCTTACCTTTAAGGCCTTCGGCAAATTCGAGCAAACGCTCCGTTGCATCATCTCTTCTGTTCAGCAGTACATCCTCTACTCTCTCAAGCAATTCTGCAGGAATATCATCGTATATCTCAATCATGGCCGGATTGACAATTCCCATATCCATACCTTCCTTTATGGCATGGTAGAGAAAAGCCGAATGCATAGCTTCTCTGACCACATTATTTCCTCTGAAAGCGAATGACACATTACTGACTCCTCCGCTAACATGAGCCCCCGGCAGATTTTCCCGTATCCAGCGTGTAGCCCGGAAAAAATCAAGGGCATTGTTTCTGTGCTCTTCAATTCCCGTACCTACAGGAAATATATTAGGATCAAATATTATATCGGAAGCCGGAAATTTTACCACATTAACCAGTATCCGGTAGGAGCGTTCACAAATCTCAATTCTTCGTTCGTAATTATCCGCCTGCCCTTTTTCGTCAAAGGCCATCACTACTACTGCCGCACCATACATTTTAATTTTAGATGCCTGCTCAATAAACTCTTTTTCACCTGCTTTCAAGCTAATCGAGTTGACCACCCCCTTTCCCTGGATACATTTCAACCCGGCTTCTATAATCTCCCATTTGGATGAGTCAATCATTATGGGCACTCTTGCTATATCAGGTTCTGCAGCAATCAGATTCAGGAACTTAACCATTGCTTTCTTGCCATCAAGCATCCCTTCATCCATATTAATATCGATGATCTGCGCTCCGCCTTCGACCTGATTTCTGGCTACCTCAAGCGCAGCATCATAGTTCCCTTCTTTAATAAGACGGAGAAACATAGCCGAACCGGTAACATTGGTCCGCTCACCGATATTGACAAAGTTTGATTCTGGAGTAACTATCAGCGGTTCAAGTCCGCTCAGCTTTAATGGCGGCAATTGTTTATTTTGATGCATAGTTCGTTTCTTAATTCAATCCGGAATAGACAATAATTATTCTGAAATTGCCTGGTTAAGCTCACGCGGCTGAAATCTGGCCGCAGTTTCTGCAATTACCCGAATATGCTCCGGTGTAGTACCACAGCATCCCCCGATGATATTCAGAAGACCTTCTTTAAGAAAAGACCCGATCTGCTCTCCCATCTGTTCCGCTGTCTGGTCATATTCTCCAAACTCGTTTGGCAGTCCGGCATTGGGGTGAGCGCTTACATAAAAACCGGCTCTGGACGCCAGTACCTGCAAATATGGTCTCAGCTCTTTTGCTCCTAAAGCACAATTTAAGCCTATGCTTAAAAGAGGCAGATGTGATACGGAAATTAAAAAAGCTTCAGTTGTCTGTCCGGACAGAATGCGCCCGCTGGCATCTGTAATAGTGCCGGATACCATAATCGGATATTCCTGCCCGATTTCTTTAAACGTTTCCTGAGCTGCATACAGGGCTGCCTTTGCGTTTAGTGTATCAATGATCGTTTCAAACAAAATAATATCCGCGCCTCCATCAATCAGCGCTTTAATCTGTTGCCTGAATGCAATCACAAGTTCATCAAAAGTAATAGCCCGGAAGCCAGGATCATTTACATCGGGTGAGATGGAAGCCGTTTTATTGGTGGGTCCGACGGATCCGGCTACAAAACGAGGTTTATGAGGCTCGCGTTGTGTAAATTCATCAGCAATCTCTTTAGCTATCTTTGCTGACTGATAATTAATATCATATACCAGATGCTCTACTTTGTAATCAGCCTGAGCGATGGTTGTTCCGCTAAACGTATTGGTTTCAACAATATCGGCTCCCGCCTCAAAATACTGCCGATGTATCTCTTTTATAATATCGGGGCGGGTAATGGAAAGCAGATCATTATTGCCCTTTAGCGGGAAAGGATGATCCTTTAATGCGTCATTTCTGAAATCTTCTTCTGTCAGTTTATAACGCTGAATCATTGTCCCCATGGCTCCATCCAGTACCATGATACGGTCTTTGAGAATCTCCCTCAGTTTATTTATCATACCATTCATACGTATTTGCCGGAAAGCGCTGAAAAAGAGAAGGAGTCTCCTTATCTTTCTTTCAGTATTAACTACCGAAAGTGGGAGTTGGCACCCGTCTTTCGCGGGTTGCCAAGACTTCTTCGGGCCCATTCCCTCAGTCTTTCCGGATAAGTTTGGCAAAAGTAAGCAATTATGCAGTAAAAGTAACAGAGAATGGAATTTAAAGTTTATCCGCTGCAAGACTCCTGAACAAGACTTTTTGCATTTTTTTACCGGAAATAAAGTTTATTTTTTGTAAAATAGCAGAAAGGGAAACCCCTGATCATAAAACGCCACTAAGCACAATTACGATTATTAAAGCAGATTTAAAACTTGCCGCCGTTGATATAGGCTCAAACGCTATCCGATTTCAGGTAACAGCTGTTCTTACCTACCGGGATACGCTTTCATTTAAAAAAATAGAATATGTCCGTTTTCCTCTGCGACTTGGAGAAGATGTATTTCAAAACGGAGAAATAAGCGCAGAAAAAGAAGCGAAGTTTATCAAGCTCATGCAAACATTCAAAAATTTGTTTGAGCTGTATGAAGTCGACGATTATTTGATTTGCGCCACATCAGCCATGCGGGAATCCCGCAATGGCAGAGATATCGCCTACAAAGTCAAAGACCTGCTCGGAGTCGAAATAAATATCATTGACGGAGATGAAGAAGCAGATCTGATCAACCGGGTTCTGATGAATGAAATAACTTCCGGAAGCACCATCCATATAGATGTGGGTGGCGGAAGTACCGAAATCAATATTTTTGTTGACCGGATCAAAGTAGCCACCAGGTCGTTTAAAATCGGCTCCGTACGCTGCCTGCGCAAACAGGACTCTCCCGGTGAATGGAATGAAATGGAAGCCTGGATCAAAAAGCATACATCCGGTCTGCGCAGACCTGTAACTGCCATCGGAACCGGTGGAAATATCGGAAAAATATACGAACTATCAGAGCTGGCCAAATCCAGAAAGTTCCGTCCCAATATTTCTTTAAAGAAAATCGAAGACGTGATACGCAAAGTGGAAGCGCTGGATTATGAAGAAAGAATTCACGTTCTGATGCTAAACCCTGACAGAGCCGATGTAATTATTCCTGCATCCGCAATATATACAAAGGCTATGAAATGGTCTGGTGCAAACGATATGATTGTACCGGAAATCGGCCTTAAAGACGGTCTCATGCTGATGCTATATGAGCGCAATAAGCCGGACTCTGCTGCATACAGCCGGATTGAAAATACCAATAAATATCAGAAGTAATACACAAGTCACCTCTCATGAAACACCGGAAACAAAAGCCTGCTCAATATGAGCAGCCACCTGTTTCATGAGCCACATAGGAGTACTTGTCGCCCCGCAAATCCCTACCGAATCCTCCGCTCTGATCCAGGAAAGATCAAGCTCTGACTCATTTTCTATAAAATAACTACGTTCATTTTCCTGCTTACAGACGCTGTATAAAGCTTTACCGTTTGAGCTTTTCTTTCCGCTGACAAAAACAATAACATCATGTTCGCGGGAAAACTTTTGCAACTGAGGTTCTCTGTTTGAAACCTGGCGACAGATACTGTCATTCGCATCAAATTCAACATTATCCAATGCATTATTGGCTTCGGAAATACGTTGCTCTATCTGTTCCTTAAGGTTATAAAACCCTTTGGTACTCTTTGTTGTCTGACTGAATAAGGTAACAGGACGATTGTAATCAATAAGACTCAGATCCTCCTCAGATGTTACAATAATGGCATCTCCCTTGGTTTGTCCGGCAAGCCCTATGACCTCAGCATGTCCTTTCTGCCCATAGAGCACAACTTGTCCGTTGTTTTCAACAGCTTTGTCATAAGCATGTTTCACCCGGTTTTGCAGCTTCAGTACAACCGGGCAGGATGCATCAATTAATTCGATATTATTTTCAAGGGCAATCTGATATGTCTCAGGTGGCTCCCCATGCGCACGAATCAACACTTTACAGTCCCGGAGATTTTGCAGATCCTCTCTGCCAATAACCACCAGACCTTTTGCATTAAGCCGCTGTACTTCCATCCCATTATGCACAATGTCACCCAGACAATATAAAGAATCGCTCGTTTCAAGCTCATCTTCGGCCATCTGAATGGCGAACTCAACACCAAAACAGTAACCGGAATTTTTGTCAATTACAATATTCATATGATTCAGCTAAGCTGTCTTGAATAATCTTCAATTATTTTAGCGGTAGCAAGATTGACTACCATTTCTACCTGCTCGTCTATTGTCATAAAAGAAGAATCAAGCACATAGGCATCATCTGCTTTTTTTAGTGGACCTTCGGCACGGGTAGTATCAATGGTATCTCGTTTTACAAGATTTTGTTTTATTTCTTCAAGATCTACAACCTGCTTTCGTTCGAGCAATTCCTGTTGCCGCCTTTCTGAGCGAATATTCAGATCTGCCTGCATAAATATTTTAAGTTCCGCGTCAGGAAAAACTGCGGTCCCTATATCCCGTCCATCCATCACAAAACCTTTTTTTCTTGCCAGCTTTTGCTGCAGGGCAACCATGGATTTGCGGACCTCCGGAATCGCACTTACTTCGCTGACTTTTTCTGAAATATACATTTTACGTATTTCATCCTCTACATTCAGGCCATTGAGAAAAGTTTCGTTTCTTTCTGTTTTAGGATTGTAGATAAACTGAATCTGTATGTTATCCAGAGCCTCTCCTATTGCCTTAGGATTTGTCAGGTTAATATAATTCTTCTGAAAGTACAGTGTAACGGATCTGTACATTGCGCCCGTATCGATATAGCCATATCCAAGCTTGGCAGCCACCTTCTTTGCAGTAGTACTCTTACCACAAGCCGAATACCCGTCAATAGCTATAATAATCTTTCTCATTAACCAAATTTAGCACTTACAATACGAACTCAAAAAGATTTACTTCAAATAAAGCGTAACGGAAGATACGAAAAAATACAGGCCTTTTTTTCAATGTGCCGGATAAAAAAACGAATTACTGTCAACAGTCTTCATAGAGCCGGGACATGGGATAGGACGGTTGGGCTTTATCGATTGTCCCTTGGTTTTTCCATTCGATTTTCCGGAAGCTGAACATGCCTGAAACAGGATGATTGGCATAAAAAACCACTATCAGGAAAACTGAAGCATATTTTCTCATTAAAGATTACCTCTGTGAGTAGCTTAATCTAGCAATCTTTCATCGGGCAAGGCATGCGTCCATTCTTAGGCTGTTGCTTCCCTTTCGTTTTCCCCGTATTTTTTTTAGTGATACAACTTTCTGCAGAGAATCCTATTAGCGCAATACTCACAATAAGAACCAGAATATTTTTTTTCATCAGAAAATAATTTTCAACGTCCCGGGTACTTCCTGATGGAACATAAGAAAGTACCCGGGAGAATTATATATGCAAAATATAAAAAAAAATAAAAATAATTAAAAAAACCAATCAATTCCAAGCAAATAAGCACACATAACATTGACTAATAATTGATTATAATAAATTCTACCCTTCGATTAAGCTTTCTGGTCGCTTCAGTTTCATTACTTGCAACCGGTTTATTCCCTCCAAAAGCTCTGGTTTGAATTCGTACAGGGTTAATTCCCTCTCTGATTAAAAATTCCCGGATTGTCTTAACTCTGTCACGCGAAAGCTGCATATTTAGCTCTGGATCCCCAATACCATCCGTATGTCCGTGCAATTCGATGACAATAGTCGGATTGTCACGCAGCAATTCGCCTATTTCCATCAGTTGTTTATATGAGGATTCCAGCAAAACAGCTTTACTCTGCTCAAAAAAAACATTTTTAAGCTCCATCCGGAAACCTTTTTTGATTGGCTTCAGAGAAAGCTCCTCACGTAAAACTGTATAATCTTTTCTTTCAGGAACCTGAATTACTTCTTCTTTGGGAAAATATCCTTTTGTTTCAACTGAAACTACATATTTTCTGCCTTTTTCAAGCAAAATAGAGTACCGGCCTGTCAAAGGATCGGCATCTGCCTCTGCTACCTGCTCACCGGTATCAGCTCTTCGTACACGTATCTTCGCATGTATCGGCTCATTACACTCCTGATCTTTTACTTTGCCTACCATAATCATCGCATTGTTTTCCTCCAGCACTTTTCCCAGCTGCTGCCTGGATTGCCAGTCTGTGCCATCAAAAGAATAAAATTCTGTTTGTCTCTGTCCTGTCATGTCCATAGCATTAGACTGTTCCGGAGGTTTCCGGCCAAAATCCGGTCTGCCTGTAGCAGGAGTCTCTCCGTTATGTTCTCCCGCCTGCACAAAAAACTGTTCTGTCTGCGCTTTGTCGCTCAGCAAATCATTCTGAAAGCCTACCGATGCTCTCGGAAGCCTGCTCCAGGAGTCACAGAGTTGCCGGCATACATAGTTCCGGTATTCGTCATAAAAGCAAAAACAGGATGAGTCTCTGGTCTTTTGATAGGCGTTGGCAATCGCCTTGCTGGCAAACTGATTTCCCTTGATGGATATTTCCACTCTGCGATTCATGCTTCTGCCTTCCTCTGTCCTGTTAGAGGCTACCGGCATAGATTCTCCATATCCGTTGATCCGGAAACGCAACGGACTTACTCCCTGCTTTATCGTGTACCGGGCTACTGCCGCAGCTCTTCTTCGTGACAGATTTTCGTTATATATGTCATTCCCGGTATTATCCGTATGCCCTGCTACTTCAATCAGTGTTCCGTGGTACTTGTTTAATATACGTGCCAGATCCTTTAGGACAGATGCCGATGACTCATCCACTATATCACTGTCTACATCAAATAGTATCTGGCTGTTGAATGTAATTTTAATATCATCTCCCAATCGGACAATTTTTGCATTCTTCAATTCTGATCTCAATTCTTCTATCTGCTGGTCGATCAGATCCAGTACAATCCCGGATGAGTCTTTTGAGGCAATACGAGCTGATTTTTTAACTGATTTCACTGTATCAGTCCTCTCCACCTCAAGAGCCATTTGAGGTTCTTCTGGTTTATTGCTTAAACACGAAAAAAGTATAAGGGGTAAAAAAACAATATAGCGAACACTTTTCATCAGCTCTCAATTGGTATTCTGATTAGAAAACCAGGCCTTAAATCGGATTGTTTTAACACAAAATAAAAGAACTGTAATTCAAACATATAAAAATAAAAAAGCTTGCTTTTAACACATTCACAGATGGAATGTACTAAAAGCAAGCACAAGAGTTCCCAAATACCTTAAAACTATCAGCTTTTGCCTACTGCGGATAGTAAATCGGATTGTGTTATGATATGTATAGAATTATCTTCACCTCGTACTAATAGGGCCTGATTTTCTTTCGAAATCAGCGAAGACAAAACATCCACTGTATTATCCATCCCCACAAAAGTAAATGGCGGTCTCATCACATCCCTGATTTCCTTCTCTTTTAACCCCGGATCATCGATCAGCTTTTTTAATATTCCTGTATCCGTAAGGCTACCGACAATATTTCCAGCATCATCGATCACCGGAATTTGAGATATAGCCATTTTACCCAGCAAACCAATTGCGTCTGCTACTTTTTGGGAGGCCTTGATGGTAATCAGCCTGCTGTTTGCCTGATTGGCTATTATCTCCCGTGCGGTAGAGAACTTGCGGTCTTCCAGGTAACCACGCTCTTTCATCCACTGATCGTTGTATATTTTTGCCAGATACCTTGTTCCATGATCAGGCAATACAATTACCATGATATCATCCTCTTTAAGATTAATCCTGGCAAATTCAAGTGCACCAAAAACTGCTGCACCACTGGACCAGCCAACAAATAAGCCTTCCTCTCTGGCAAGTCTTCTGGTCATTACGGCAGCATCCTTATCGGTTACCTTGACAAACTGATCAATCAGGTCAAAATCTACATTTTTCGGAAGGATATCCTCCCCTATTCCTTCGGTGCCGTATGGATAGATTTCATTAGGATCAAATTCCCCTGTCTCTTTATATTTTTTAAAGACCGAACCATATGTATCAATACCCAATGTAAAAATCTGACTGTTCTGCTCTTTCAGGTATTTTGACACCCCACAAATCGTCCCTCCGGTTCCTACTCCGGCTGCATAATGCGTAATCTTACCGTCTGTATCTCTCCATATTTCCGGTCCTGTCGATTGATAATGAGCCAGTGTGTTGGATAAGTTATCATACTGATTCGGGTAAAATGAATTCGGGATTTCCTTATTCAGACGGGCTGCCGTGCTGTAATAAGAAGCAGGATCGGAAGGTTCCACATTCGTTGGACAGACAATTACCTCTGCTCCCAACGCTTTCAGCGCATCAATCTTTTCGGTTGACTGCTTATCGGTCGTTGTAAAAATACATTTATATCCTTTGGCGATAGCTGCCAGTGCCAGCCCCATTCCCGTATTTCCGGAAGTTCCCTCGATAATGGTTCCCCCTGGTTTTATTTTACCGGCTTTCTCTGCATCTTCCAGCATTTTTACAGCCATACGATCCTTTACAGAATGCCCCGGATTGAAATATTCTACCTTAACGAGAATAGTTCCTTTTATCCCCTTCGAAACCCGGTTGAGCTTCACCAAAGGTGTATCCCCGATTGTATCAATTATCGAATTATAGATCATACTTACAAAACCCTCAAAAAAATAGTTTAATTCGCTTACTGCGGCAAAAGTAATGCCTGATTATAATATTCAAATAATCCGGGAAAATGTAAAGAAAAGATAAGAAAGAATTTTACCGGGATAATCTCCCGGTTACAGACATGATTAATAGTCAGGAAAGTTTTCCGGCAAGTAAATATAGTACAGCCATACGAACAGCCACTCCATTTTCTACCTGATCAAGGATGATCGAATGATGAGAATCAGCTACATCGCTGCTTAGCTCAACCCCTCTGTTGATGGGCCCCGGATGCATAATAACAATTTCTTTATCCAGACTGTCGAGTAACTCCTTGTTAATCCCGTAATAAAGGGAATACTCTCGGAGTGACGGAAAATACTTTATAGTCTGTCTTTCCAGCTGGATACGCAGCACATTGGCCACATCGCACCATTGCAGCGCTTTGCGAAGATCCAGCTCTACTTTAACGCCAAGATCAGTAATATGCCGGGGTAGCAGAGTTGCCGGACCACAAACCATAACTTCGGCACCAAGTTTTTTGAGCGCAAAAATATTGGACAAAGCTACCCGTGAATGCAGAATATCACCGAAGATACATACCTTTTTACCGGCTACATCGCCCAGCTTCTCTCTGATTGAAAACGAATCAAGCAAAGCCTGGGTCGGGTGCTCATGTGTTCCATCGCCTGCATTGACAATTTTAGCATCTATATGTTTCGCAAGAAAGTGCGGAGCCCCTACACTGGCATGCCGCATTACAATCATATCGACCTTCATTGCCAGAATATTATTGACCGTATCCAGTAGAGTCTCGCCTTTTTTTACAGAACTTCCTGAAGCTGAAAAATTAATAACATCTGCGGAAAGCCTTTTCTCGGCCAGTTCAAACGACAACCTGGTCCTGGTCGAATTCTCGAAAAAAACATTGGCAATCGTAATATCTCTCAGCGAAGGGACTTTCTTAATCGGACGATTTATAACTTCTTTGAAATTGTCGGCAGTCTCAAAAATAAGATGAATATCCTCTGTTTTGAGATCTTTAATTCCAAGTAGATGCTTAACGCTTAATTCCTGCATTTTTATGCTTCATTCTTTGAAACAAGGCTGATAAAATCTTCCTTTTCACCCTGCTCTGTAAATCGGACTATCACTTTTTCAGATGCCAGGCAGTTGACTTCTTTGCCGATAAAATCCGGTTGTATCGGCAGGTCTCTGCTGTATTTACGATCTACCAGCACACACAGGTCTACACTGGCAGGCCTGCCAAATGCAATCATGGCATCCAGCGCCGCACGTACCGTTCTCCCGGTATAGAGCACATCATCCACAAGGATCACTTTCTTATTTTCAATAAGAAAAGGGACTTTGGTTGCATTCGCCAGCAACGGCGCATTTTTTCTCCGGAAATCATCCCGAAAAAAAGTCACATCCAGATAACCCACAGGAACCTCTCTGTTGAGAATCGTATTGAGTTTTTTGATAATACGGTCTGCAAAGTAGACGCCTCTTGGCTGAATAGCCAGAACAACCGTATTCTGAAAATCATCATGCACTTCGATGAGCTGCTGACAAAGACGCTCAATCGTAATATTCATAAGGCGGCTATCGATGATGATTCTCTTCTTCATGGCAAAGTTTGGCAAAGATACAAAAGTGCGACTGATACAAAACCTTAAACATAAAAAAAGTTAGCCTCAAGGATCTCTCCGATTAGTTACAACCACACTTTAACCCATTTACAAAACCTGACGGTCATAATGAATAATAACAGTCAGGTTTTGCACTTAACAACTATGGCTTTACCGCCACCACTCTCAGCCTTTTGTAATCGGCAAACAGCTTACCATTAGCAGTATGCAGCGCTGCATATTGGTGCTGGGTAAGCTCCAGTATCTGTTCTGTTTCTTCCGCTGTCATTCCCCGGAAAAAATGTTCGCCAAACATCCGGAACCAGTCTTTAACCCCTGTCAAAACGTCCGTCAGTTCAGTTGGCCTGTCATAATACTGTATCCAGGATATGCTAAAGCCCGTCTTTTCCAGAAGAATCGCATATTCAGCCACTGACGGGAAGTACCAGAAATCAATCTGAGCATTCTCATTGTGTCCTGTTCTGATAAGATTTTCTTTCAGCGTATCCACCATTGCTTTCACATTATCTTTACCACCAAACTCGGCTATCAGACGACCTTTTCCCTTCAATGATGCATATATATTTCTCATTGCTTTTTCGGGATCTTCCAGCCAGTGAAACACGGCATTAGAAAATACAGCATCAAAACGGTTTACATAATGCATGTTTTCAGCTGCCTGTACCTGAAAATCTATGTCAGGATACTTTTCCCGGGCTTTCATAATCATTTCCTCTGAGGCATCAACACCCAACACACCGGCTTTCTTTTGCGCGATCTGATTTGTCAGGCTGCCTGTGCCGCATCCCAGATCAAGTATATATTCTCCTTCTGCCGGATTCAGTATTTCCAACAGAGATTCTCCGTACTGATAAACAAAGCGATGCTTATCGTCATACAATTTACTATTCCATATAATCATGGTAATCAGATTTAAAATAAACAATAAACTCAGTATCGCGCGATGTGTCCACAAATATAAGCCTGGAGCATACTCCATGGTCAAGTATTTTTCATACATTTATTTTAAAAAAATCAGAACAGGTATGCTTATCCAGGAAGTCGCTCAGCGAACGGGTTTCAGCAAAGACACTATCCGTTATTATGAAAAAATCGGGCTGATCAGAACATCCCGAAAACAGCGCAGGGACAACAACTATAAGGAATATAGTGAAGAAATCATAGAGCGTCTTTTTATTGTAAAAAGAGCAAAGAATCTGGGATTTTCATTGAAAGAAATAAAGGATCTGATTGATTTGTGGGCCGGCAAAACGCTGAGCAAAGAAGAGCGGATAGCGTTATTTAATTCCCGTATTACGATAATTGAAGATAAAATCAGGCGTCTGAATGAAGTGAGACATCTGATTTTAGAACGTATTGAACAGGTAAAAAATGAGTAAGCTCTTTTATCTGATCGCGATTTTGTTAAAATAGAAAACAGATCGTTTTCTTTTTATATCCTCACCGCTGTTCCGGATTTTCTGGTATCCATATACAATAAAGTACTTGTCATACCAATAGTTGACACTGTTCAGCGCTGAACTTTTGACCACATCTTCCTGAAAACCGGTCTTGATGGAAATATGATCTTTGGCATCGATTACCTGATTATAGCGTACCGTTTTAGTTACTATATTATCATACGTACCGTAAGCAAGCTTTACTTCATCAAAATATACATTGACACTGACCCTCTTGGCGAGCTTGTAGGATTTAAAATCACCCATTTCAATAGAGTTGTCCCATAGCATATTTCCCTCAAAATCAAAACCGACCACAATAGCATGCGAATACGCCCAGCCATCAAACACCGTTACATAGTTTGTCTGCATGATCGGTACTCCATTTATAATAGTTGTATACGGATGCGCCTCGGACCGATAGGTTGCATAATAAGCTTCTGCAACCATCAGATATTGCCCGTCTTTTACAATCAGATCATGAACAAGAAACTGATGCTCTGTAGAAAACTCTCTGCCTTTTGCCTCCTCTTTTTCTTTTTTACGATAAATTTTATCAACCGCCCGATCTGAAAGAAAAGTAAAGAAATTTTTAAAATCTGTAAAGTTGTAGTATTTGACTACATAACTTGAATTATTGAGCAGACGGGCAAAATAAAGACCTCCGGCTCCCTTTGCGTTGCCAATAGAATATGTGCCGATGATTATTTTTTCATTTTCATTAATGGTATTGATCTTACCCGTCAGCAGATTATCATTTCCTTCCGGATTAATAATAAGATCATCCAGCAGTTGTCTTCCCTGAAATGTTTTGATATTGATAAATCTTTTTCTGTTGTCAGTTATTGAATACACCATATTAACTTCTTCGTACAGAGTATCAATATCCATACTTTCATACACCGCGTTTCCATCAAATTTCAAAGGGATTTCCCCCACCTCTCCTGTATTGATATCCATATGTATCAACACGGGTCCTTTTTTTGTTTTCCCATTGATGTATACAGAGTTCTTATACACATTCAGAGAAGATAAGGAAAACTTCTTTGGCAGCTTTCCCGCCTTGGAGCGAATTTCTCCTGTACGAACATTTAACTCTGTTACGACCATCTCTTCACGACCATATTTACCATACAAAAAGTAAAGAAAACCATCCGTATAAAAATGCTCCCGGATCGAATACGAAGCGTCAATAACATAACCTGACTTCCAGTATTCCTTAAACTCTGTATCATAGCCGGTAAATAACCATTTGACCTTAGTCCGCTGGGGAACTCTTTCACCGGATAAAGTATACATTACTACTCCGTATTCCCCGACAGGTATTACTGAATAATCATCATTATTATTCTCCAGATCTATTTCCACTCTGAGTGGCTGCTCGATCTGAGCCCAACTTTGAAGAAAAAGACAGATTAGGATAAAAGTAACCGGAACCTTGAAAACCATACGGGCAAATTATAATAAGTTTAATACAGCGCTTCTTTTGATATCAAAACGAATTTTTACGCCACATAATACATGCCAAAATCTTTCACTGATTATTCTTCTGAAAGTTCCAGGATAATATCAAACTCTTCCTTTTTAAGTCCCATTACTGAAAGCCTTGCCTGTTTGATCAGAGCAATATTTTCAAGTCTGGGGTCCTTTTTTATCTGCTCAAGCGTTACTGTTTTCTTTAGTTTTTCTACCGGAACGATATCAACTACCACCCAGCGCTTATCCTCTGTGGTAGGATCAGGATACTGCTCCTTTGCCACTTTGGCCAGTCCCACTACTTCTTTTCCCTCATTGGAGTGGTAAAACAATACAAGATCACCCTCCTTCATTGCCATCATATTATTTCTTGCCTGATAATTCCTGACACCATCCCACATAGTCTTTTTATCTTTGATTAAATGATCAAATGAAAATTTGAAAGGTTCGGATTTTACTAGCCAGTAATTCATATGTTTATTTTAAATTAAAACACTCTGTAATCATTTCAGTCTGCAATTAAAGAATTTCCTGCTTTAGTTCTATGTTCTTTTATGAATGGTTCTAATTTTTAAATTTGTAAAGTGGAAAACGAACAAATTATCAAAAATCTGAAGCTCTATGCCGCTTTAATGGAACTTCACGAAGAAAACACTTTTAAAATTAAAAGTGTCCATAATGCGGTCTTTGCATTGGAAAAACTTGACGCGCCACTCCATGCTCTGCCGGCAGGAGAAATTGAAAAACTGGAAGGAATAGGCAAATCTGTCAGTGCTAAAATTACTGACCTGATTCATAAAGGGAGCTTTGATGATCTTAGTGCGCTTGCACAAAAAACACCCCAGGGTATCGTATCCATGCTGGGCATTAAAGGTCTGGGACCTAAGAAAGTCAGAACCATCTGGCAGGAGCTTGGGATTACGGAACCTGATGAGTTACTCAAAGCCTGCGATGAAAACCGAATCAGTCAGCTCAAGGGTTTTGGGGAAAAGACACAGGAAGCTATTAAACAGTCGTTGGTTTTTATCAATGAGCACAAAGGGTTTTTCATGTATGCTGAGCTGGAATCACTTGTTCTGGATATCGAAGATACGCTGAAGAAAGTGCTACCTGATGCATTGGTGACCCTTACCGGCGAAATGAGACGACGTATGGAGATCATCGGAAGCGTTCAGTTTGTGGCAGGAGTCGGAAACCCCGAAGAATCCATGCAGGCATTATCACGGATTCCATTCCTTGAAAAAGATATTATTGCTTCTTCGCCTTTTATCTGGCGCGGTACCGAAAAACAAAGCGGCGTACAGGTAGAGATAAGATTTTATTCCAGAGAAGAGTTTACTAAAAAGGCATTTATGCATTCAATGAATCCTCAACATCTTACACTGAAGGTCAGCGAAGGCATTTCTCTGGGAAATTATCTGCATAAATCGGCCTTTGTATCGGAAGAAACCTTTTATAATGAACTGGGGATGCAATACATTGTCCCGGAAATGCGTGAAGGTCTCTCCGAAATATACAAAGCACAGCAAAACAGTATTCCGGCTCTTCTGGAAGATAAAGACCTGAAAGGCATTTTACATAACCACAGCACCTATAGCGATGGTATTCATACGCTTGAACAAATGGCTGAACATTGCCGGCAATCGGGTTATGAATATCTTGGTATAAGTGATCACTCCAAAACCGCATTTTATGCCAATGGTCTCCAGGAAAATCGTGTCATTGAACAACATCAGGAAATCGACAGGCTGAATCAGAAGCTTTTTCCTTTCAGGATATTTAAGGGTATTGAATCAGATATCTTAAATGACGGATCCCTTGATTATGCAGACAATGTTCTTGCTTCCTTTGATTTTATAGTAGCATCCATTCACTCCAATCTGAAAATGACCAAAGAGAAAGCTACGCAACGTCTTCTCACTGCTATCGAAAACCCTTATACAACCATGCTCGGGCATCCGACAGGCCGTCTTCTGCTCAGGCGGGAAGGGTATCCCATCGATCATAAGGCTATTATTGATGCCTGCGTTGCCAACAATGTTATTATCGAAATCAACGCAAACCCTTACAGACTGGATATGGACTGGAGACATGTTTTATATGCCATTGAAAGAGGCGCCTGGATTAGCATTAATCCGGATGCCCATAGCATGTCAGAATACGATAATATGAGATATGGTGTACTCGTTGGACGCAAAGCAGGCTTGGGCAAAGAGCAGACATTCAATGCACTTTCTGCTGAACAGGTTGCTGCTCATTTTGAAACCAAAAAAGCCTTTGCGAAAAAGCTGGTATAAATGAAAGTTTTAATTATACGGTTCTCTTCGATTGGTGATATCGTTCTTACTACACCTGTAATCCGTTGCCTGAAACAGCAACTGGGGGCAGAAATACATTATTATACAAAACCTTCTTTTCAGCCTCTATTACAGGCTAATCCCTATGTGGACAAAATCCACCTGCTTCCCGCCGGTAAGTTTCCGTTCCTGAAGGATTTAAAAGAAGAAAACTTTGACTATATTATTGACCTTCACAATAATCTGAGAACACGTCTCGTAAAGCTTTATCTCGGGAAAAAGTCAGTTTCTTTCTCCAAGCTGAATTTTGAAAAGTTTTTACTGGTCAATTTCAAAATTAACCGCTTACCTGATATTCATATTGTTGACCGATATCTGGATACCGTCAGCCGGTTAAATGTGTATAATGATCATAAAGGCCTGGATTATTTTATTCCGGAACAATCAGAGGTTACTATTCAGCAACTTCCTGCCGGATATCAGTCCGGATATGACGTTCTTGTGGTCGGAGCCAGTTTCAGGACCAAACGTTTGCCGCTGCACAAACTGAAAGAGCTGACAGACACAATCACTAATCCGGTTATTGTACTGGGCGGAAAAGAAGACATTGAAGCCGGGGAATACCTGGAAAAAGCATTTCCGCATAAAGTATACAACGGAGCTGGCAACTATTCAATCAATCAGTCTGCAAGCATTGTCCGACAGGCAGAAACCATATATACCCATGATACAGGACTGATGCATATTGCTTCCGCTTTTCAAAAAAAAATTGTATCCATATGGGGTAATACAGTTCCGGCATTTGGAATGTATCCGTATAACACTCCGTTTGAGATTATCGAAAACAATCATCTTACCTGCCGCCCCTGTTCGAAAATCGGTTATGATCAATGTCCCAAAGGGCATTTCAGATGTATGGAATCTTTGCAGTTTGAAATAAAAAAGTAAATCCCGCAGTACCTATGCTTCTTTCAGGCAGGCTGCGGGATTAATAATGTATCTGGCCAGATCGGTTTTCAGGCTATTGCCAATCGCTGAAAATCAGCTTTCACCTTAAGGCGGACCTTGTGTGCTTCCTGATCATAAGTAAAAGGAACAGGCTCATTATCAACCAGGATTTCTTTCACTTCAAACGGAATACCATGTACCGTTAAATCAAATTTGCTATATTTTGATTTATAACTTCCTTCAATGCTTTGCATGAGTACAAAGTTGTTTTCGTTTCCGGTAGTCTTATAGGTTCGCAGGTTCGCCTCGCCCTTTTCGTATCCGTATCCATCGCCGGCATCTTCATAAAGAACACTCTTGTATGGCTTAGAATGAAAATAAGCATGCAGAATAAGCTCCTTAACTTCCACCTCTCCGACGTATTGCATTTTAGGATAATGCGGAATCACCGCTCCGGCTTTCACAAACAAAGGTATTCTGTTTAAATCTGCTTCAGCCCATACTTCCATTCCGCCGTGAAAAACTTCATCATCCCAGTAATAATACCACTTGCCTTGTGGAAGGTACAACCAGCGTCCGTCAGCTTCCTCCTGCGTAACAGGGCAGACAAGCAAATGATCGCCCATCATAAACTCATCCTGTCTGAAGTAGGTTTCCGTATCGTCCTGGTCAATGAAAACCAGAGGACGCAGCATAGGAGTACCGTATTTATAATTCTGATAGAAGGTAGTATAGATATAAGGAAGTAGCGTGTACCTGAACTCAATGAATTTACGTACTACATCTTCCGTTTCCTTACCGAAGGACCATGGTTCCTGATCACCATGGTCTCCGGATGAGTGGGTACGGCAGAACGGGTGGAAAATACCCAGCTGAATCCAGCGCGCATACAGTTCTCCCGAAGGTGTATGAATAAAGCCGCCAATATCAGATCCTGCAAATGACACTCCGGAGATACTCAAACGCTGGCACATATAGTTGGCAAGATTCAGATGCTCCCATGAAGCAACGTTGTCCCCTGTCCATACGGAAGAATAGCGCTGAATTCCCGAATAGCAGGAACGCGTAATTACAAACGGCCGGTCCGGATAGCTGTATTTCTTGACTCCTTCATAGGTAGCACGGGCCATTTGCATCCCGTAGACATTATGCGCTTTCCGATGGCTGCATGGGTCTCCGTCATAGTCATGACGAACATCATCCGGGAAAGTCTCTATCTCGAACACCGCAGGCTCGTTCATATCATTCCAGATACCCTTTATCTTATCATCCTTGATCAGGCCTTCAAACAGGTCAGCCCACCACTCCCGGACTTCGGGGTTGGTAAAATCAGGAAAATTACATTCTCCCGGCCAGACAGCGCCTTTCATCAACGGGCCATCCATACGTTTACAAAAATAATCCTTTTCTATAGCCTCCTGATAGACCCAATATTCCGGATCTACTTTAATTCCCGGATCTATAATTACAATAGTTTTGAATCCATCTTTCGCCAGATCGCTGATCATCTTACGGGGATTGGGAAAATACTCCTTATTCCAGGTAAAACATCTGAAGCCATCCATATAATCAATATCAAGGTATATGGCATCACATGGTATTTTTCGATCGCGAAACTCCTTGCAAATATCACGTACCAGCTTTTCAGGATAATAGCTCCATTTACACTGATGATATCCCAATGCCCACAACGGCGGCATTTCCGGCTTTCCGCACATATCAGCATATGTTTCAGCTACATTCATCAGAGTTGGCCCGTATATGAAATAATAATTCATATCACCGCCTTCTGCCCAGTAGCTGTATACATTTTTCCGCTCAAAACCGAAATCAAAAAAAGTACGGAATGAATTATCGAAAAATATTCCATAGGCGGTTTTATGATGCAGTCCCATAAAGAACGGGATGTTTTTGTATAAAGGGTCGGCGCCTTTCTGAAACCCGTAGGTATCCTTTCCCCAAAGCTGGAAGCGCTTACCTCTCAGATCCATATTAGCAGGCTTATCACCCAACCCGAAGAAATGCTCTCCGCTCTGGAGCTTTTTGCTCATCATCACTATTTCACCACCAGCCTGACGATGATCCTCCCAGTGATATCCTTTTTCATCTTCCTGAAGTACCCGTCCTTCCTTATTCAGTATTTTGACTAAAAGACGATGCTTGCTGATTACAACCTGCAAATGAGCGGTAGAGAGCACAAACTGTTCAGATTCTTCAACAATTTCAAGACTTTCAACCTTTTCGCGATATTCATGAGCATAAGAGTATGAAAAATCACGTTCAAACCGGCCATAGGCAGCATATGTAAACCGAATCACTTTATCGGAACATACATTTACCCTCAGGCAGGTTTTGGAGCATTTGAAAAAAAAGCTATTATTTTCCCTCCACCATTTTTGCACAAAATCCGGGAACTGCTGAACAGAAACCGCATTCTGATTGATATTCATGTAACTTTCCATAATCTCTCTTTACTGCAAGGATCAATTTTTATAAGATTAACTTCATCAACGAGCTAATAAATAATAGATTGATCCAAGATATGTTTTCATAAAAGTTTAAAGCCTTAAAAATTTGTATTTTTTGAATATATGAAGAATTTTCGTCTCACAAATTATATTCCGTAAATATTAGAATTTTTCTGGTTTTTATACTACTTTCCCTAAATTGTTTAACGCGGTAAAATTAATTATTTTTTTCTTTAAACCATTTTAGGTTGGGATAGTTTATGAATCACAGACAAAACATTTCTTAGTTTTATGGATTTGATTCAAAGCCAAATGATTTATACCGTTTTAATAGTACGATAAAGCAAACAAAAACATGAAAAGACCTAAAGTTTTAATGTTGGGTTGGGAGTTCCCTCCAATTGTTAACGGTGGCTTAGGCGTGGCCTGCCTTGGTTTGAGTAGAGCACTTGCCAGGAAAACAGAACTGACCATGATTCTTCCGAAGGCAGACCCCAATTTCATTGTTGAGAATGTAGATTTAATAGGACTAAACAATGTAGATGTTGACAAGCTTAAAAAGGTAAGAACCAGCAAGAAGTACAAGGAGTTTGCCAGCGTTTACACAATTGACAGTGATATTCTTCCTTATGATACTGCTCCGAATTACGACATTCTGAATACGTTTAAAAAAGAAAAACCGGAACAGGAAGTCGAGTTTGACCTTTCCCGAATGAACCGCTTCGGTATGGGAGATATCTATGGAGATGATCTCATCAACAAAGTTATTGATTACGCAAAATATGTAGCTCAGCTTTCTTCCAAAATTGAGTTTGATGTCATTCACTGCCACGACTGGATGACTATGCTGGCAGGAGTTGAGATAAAGAAGCTGACCAAAAAGCCGCTGATTCTTCACATACATTCCCTTGAATACGACCGATGCGGCCCGCAAAGCCAGGGCTGGATCTATCAGCTGGAAAAATATGGCATGCAGCAGGCAGATGTGGTAGTTCCGGTAAGCTTTTATACCGGCGAAATCATAAAGTCTCATTACAAGATCAAAGAAGACAAAATTATTCCCGTTCATAACGGAGCCGATCCCGTTGCGGTCAATAAGGAAGAAAAACCCTTCCCGGATAAACTCGTATTATATCTTGGACGGATAACCGGTCAGAAAGGCCCGCAGTATTTCCTGGATATAGCCACAAAGGTAGCGGAAAACTACCCCGACGTCCGCTTTGTAATGGCTGGAACAGGAGACCGTCTGAAAGGCCTTATAGAAACAGGCGCATACAAGAAAATCGGGAATAAACTGCATTTCACCGGCTTTCTCAGTAAAGAAAAGGTACGCCACCTGCTTTCCATCGGTGACGTATATGTGATGCCAAGTGTATCTGAGCCATTTGGTATCTCTGCACTGGAGGCTGCCCAGTTTGGCGTTCCCTGTGTAATTTCTCATCAATCCGGAGTTTCTGAAGTACTTCATGGTGCACTGAAAGCCGATTATTGGGATTCGGAGCTAATGGCTTCTCATATCATTTCTCTTCTTAAAGACAATAAGTTAAAGGAGAAAGTGATAAACGAAGCATACCAGGATCTTAAGCACTGCACCTGGGACAAAGCTGCAGACAAGGTACTGGATGTATACGAAAGAGCATTTGCCACAACAATTTAAACTACCTGAGGAATTATTTTTATGCCATCTGTTTGCTTCTACTTTCAGCTACATCAGCCCCACAGGCTGAAAGAGTTTTCTTTTTTTGATATCGGAAGATCTCACAATACAGAAAACGAAAGTCTTAATATTGAGATCTTACATAAAGTGGCGGACAAATCGTATATTCCTGCCAACCATATTATGCTTGAGCTTATTAAAAAGCATAAAAAGAAATTCCGGATTGCATATTCCATATCCGGAATTCTGCTGGAACAGTTTGAGAAGCATCGTCCGGATGTAATAGAGTCCTTTAAGGCGCTGGCCAAGACCGGCTGCGTCGAATTTCTGGCAGAAACCTATTATCACTCACTCAGCTCGCTATATTCAAAAGAAGAATTTGTGCGGCAGGTAGAAATGCATACGGAAAAAATTGAGAAGCTTTTCAAACAGAAACCTGCCGTATTCAGAAATACAGAACTGATATACAGCAACGAGCTGGCAAATACAGTTCAGCACATGGGCTTCAAAGGCATCCTGTGTGAAGGTGTTGAGTGGATTCTGAACGGACGCTCGCCTCACTTTGTATATGGTCCGCCGGCAAACAAAAACATAAAGGTTTTACTCCGGAATTATACGCTTTCGGATGACATTGCTTTTCGGTTTTCCAATACATCGTGGAATGAGCACCCTCTTACTGCACAAAAATTTGCACGATGGGTAAACAGCTATGTTACATCTGCTGATTGTATCAATCTTTTTATGGATTATGAAACATTTGGCGAGCATCAATGGGCAGGAAGCGGAATATTTGAATTTTTAAAGCATCTGCCCGAAGAGATTCTGAAAAAGAAAGGATTCGACTTTAAAACTCCCTCAGAAATAATTGATACCTACGCAGCCAAGGGTGATTTTGACGCTCAGAATAATATTTCATGGGCCGATACAGAAAGAGATCTTTCAGCCTGGCTGAGTAATTCCATGCAGTCTGAAGCGCTTTCCAAATTATATATGCTGGAAGACCTTGTAAAAAAAATAAATAACAACGACCTGCTTGAAAAATGGTCGCGCCTGCAAACCTCTGATCATTTCTATTATATGTGTACCAAGCACTGGTCAGACGGAGAAGTCCATAAATACTTCAGCCCGTTTAACTCACCATATGATGCATATATTTATTTTATAAATGCTCTTGCAGACCTTGAGATCAGCATCAGAGCCGAAGTAAGCAGGCAGAAAGAAACAGAAAACCGGGTCAGCAGCTCCCGGAAAAAAACGGCTAAACAAGCTTCCGATAAACCGGAAAGCTCAAAAAAGAGGAGCAAAAAACTGATTGGTACTCCGGGAATACCACTACCACCCCAACCGGCAATGAGTGTTGTAAAAAAATAAGATCCCCAATACGGGGATTTTTTTATGCATATTATTTTTTTAGCTTCTACACCTTTATTTTTACCTTATGAATTACATCTCTGCAGAATCTGTATCCAAAGCGTACGAAGATAAATGGCTGTTTAAAAACATTTCATTTGGTTTGAACCGCGGACAAAAAGTAGCTCTTATAGGTATAAACGGCTCGGGAAAATCCACCCTTTTAAAAGTTTTGTCGGGTATCGAAGCTCCCGATGAGGGAATCGTTGCCGTAAACCGGGATATCCGCAGAGGCTTTCTGCACCAGGAACCGGACTTCGGCGATGCTCTTACCGTAAAAGACGCGCTATATAGCAATGATATTGAAGTCCTGCAGATTATTGCACGTTACGAAGACTGTATTCGAAAACCTGACGACACTCAGGCTCTTCAGCGGGCTATGGAGGATATGGACAAGTTCAATGCATGGGATTATGAACAGCAAATCAAAGAAATTATCGGAAAGGTAGGGCTTCCCGATTTCGAAGCTTTTATTAAAAGCCTCTCCGGCGGGCAGAAAAAAAGAGTGGCCCTGGCAAAGCTCCTGATTTCTGATCCTGATTTGCTTATTCTGGATGAACCTACCAACCACCTGGATCTTGAGACAATAGAATGGCTGCAAAACTATCTTAGCTCAAAAAACACTACTCTGTTGATGGTTACGCACGACCGTTATTTCCTTGAGGCGGTAACCAGCGAAATAATAGAGCTGGATAATGCCAACTTGTATAAATATCAGGGCAATTACAGCTATTTTCTTGAAAAAAAAGAAGAACGACACGCTCAGGAAGCGGCATCTACCGATAAGGCTAAAAATCTGATGCGTAAAGAGCTTGAATGGATTCGCCGACAGCCCAAGGCCAGGGGAACCAAAGCCAAATACCGTATCGATGCTTTTTACGAATTAAAAGAAAAAGCTTCGGCCATACAAACCGAGCAAAAACTTGAGCTGCAGGTAAAAACCACGCGCCAGGGCAATAAAGTTCTGGAAATAGACGCCATTGTTAAAAACTATGGAAATAAAACCATCATTGATAACTTTACTTATATATTCAAAAAACAGGAACGGATCGGGATCGTCGGGAAGAATGGCACCGGCAAATCTACGTTTCTGAATCTTATAACCGGCGCATTATTGCCCGATTCCGGCAGCATCGTAAAGGGTGAAACGACCAGATTTGGTTATTATAAACAGGAAGGCCTGGTTTACAATGAAGATCAGAGAGTAATTGATCTTGTAAAGGAAGTTGCCGAAGTTATCTCACTAAGTAACGGAACTATAGTAACTGCTTCAAAGTTTTTAGAACTTTTTGGCTTTGATGCTGCATTGCAGTACAGCTTTATAAGGAAGCTGAGCGGCGGAGAACGCAAACGCCTTCAATTATTAAAAGTGCTAATGGCTAATCCGAACTTTTTGATTCTGGATGAACCAACAAATGACCTGGATATCGTAACGCTCAACACGCTGGAAGATTTTCTTGAAAATTTCGGCGGATGCCTGCTTATAGTTACCCACGATCGCTACTTCCTTGACAAACTGGCCGATCATCTTTTCATCTTTGAAGGAAACGGGCAAATCAGAGATTTTAACGGAAATTACACAGACTATCGGGAATGGCTTCTGGAAAAGGAAAAAGAGGAAAATCTGAAACGAGCTGCAAAAACGATCTCTGTAAAACAGGAGAAAACAGCTGATCATTCTGATACAAAAAAGCTGTCCTTTAAGGAGAAAAAAGAATACGAGACGCTGGAAAAGGAAATAGAAGTATTGGAAAACGAAAAGAACGCATACATAGCACGCTTAAACACCGGAACCGGTGACCATAGTGAAATGAGAGAGTGGGCGCAGAAAATTGAAGAAATAATTCAGATAATAGACAAAAAGACCAATCGCTGGCTGGAACTGGCGGAAAAGCTATAAGATCGGTCCCTGCTTTATTGTATTAAGACGATATTCGTTATTTCAGGTAACAACTGGCGTTGTTAAGCAGTTAGTATATAAGAAATAACGACAGTGCTTATGTGGGGTGGAAAAAAGCAGGGATCAGACTGGTGCGCTATTGACAATGCAATCGTTTTATTTTTTATGGCAATACTCTGGATAGCCAGCGCTTTGACGGGGGATCCTGAGCAACCTGAGCTTTCCATCTTGATCTTTATATGCGGATTTTCTCTTATTAAACCCCTTATCCGGCTTCTCAAAGTTTGTTTTCGCTCTAAAAAGCATGTTCATAACAATACACAATTATTACTTTCCTGTCTTACACTGGGAATGGCTACCGGGCTTGTTCCGGTTTTTTTCTCTTTTATGAGCAATCCGGCAATATTCTTCATTGCCTACTCTGCAATTCAGGGTATATTAATGCTCGCAGTCTGGAGGCCGGTCGGACAAATGAGTATTGCTCTTACGGGGCTGTTTCTTGTTATTAATGCAGGATTTCACTTTTGGGCTTCATCTTCCGGTTTTAACGGTGCATCGTTCGGAGCAGCGTTTATCTGTCTGTTCTTTTCCGGCTATTCACGTATCCAGCCTATAATCAGTAAAGCTTTTGCTTCATACAAACGCAACAAAGCAGTTTCTACCGGTAACTGATCATAGGCATGCAAAACAAACGAGTCTCCAAACCTGAATAATACAACATTCTGCTTTCAGACCCGGCTTATCCCGATATGCTACCACTTATTGTACAACTGCAAGAAACACAAACAAAAGGGCTATATTCTATGAAACGCAAAAAGGAGATGCCGTGCGGACAATCTCCTTTTTGTGGGACTTTTGTAAAAGAAGACTCTTTCACAAAAGATCAAAATCTGTTTAACCTAGTTTTCCTTATAAACTCCCAGTAGCGCTCTCTCCATCTCAAAATGGTTAACAACAGAAAACCTAACGTTTCCTGTATTGTGCGTATCTGATCCGGATTTCAACGATAGCTCTTCTTTAGCCAGAAACATTATATTACCGTCATTTTTCACCACTCCAATAAGCGTACCGGTTTCTCCGGCTTTCAGGCCACTAAAACGAAAAGATCCGTTTCCTACTTCATCTGCCGCCAGTATTGTATTGCTGTTTTTATATACGAAATAAAACTCAGGATCTTCTGTTACTTTATTACCTTTTATTTTAGAATGATATTTTCCTGTAAGATTTACAGACTTTTCATTACTGGCAACTCCTGCAACAGCAAAACAACCATCATTTTGCATATTAATAGCATAGCTTTTATGAAAGGAGTTGTATTTGGGTTTATCATACAGACTCCATACTTTCTGATCGTTTGAGTAGTATATATTGGTACCGGCTTTTACAAACTGCTCAGGAATATAAAATTCAATTTTCTTGTCTTTCGCCAGCTTCAGGGTATCCAGATCCAGGCACAGAATATAGGCAGCGTCCAGATTTTCTTTTGAATCGGCACGAAGGCTAACCCGATGGTACAGCATCTCTCCCTTTTTATCCATCTCAGCAAAATCCATCCGAACACGATCATTTTTGTATATGGTACCTCTTGGCGGAAGAGCAAATGTATTCGTATCAATGATCATTTCAGCCTCACGAATAGTATGAACGATCGTCCGGTGGGAATTATAGAAATAAGCAAAATCCTCTTTGTTATAAAAGACATCTATTTCAGTCCGCATCGGCATTTCTTCTTTTACCGGTATTTTAGAATAAGCAATACCGCTCTTAAACAACGAATCAGGTATACCCGCCGGATTTTGACTGGTTTCGGCCGCCTTAGTCACCTGTTTAGGAACTTCTGTTACAGGTCTGGCATATACCACAACATGAACTCTGCGGTTTTTTGCTCTTCCTGCTTTCGTACTATTGGATGCAACAGGTTTGGAACTACCATAATGAAAGCCTTTCACCTGCTTGTCTGCTATTTTATTTTTATGAAGGTATTTAATTACTGATTCAGTCCGCTTCAATGAAAGCTTCTGATTGTACAACTGAGCACCGGTAATATCAGCATGCCCTGATACCTCAGCCCACGCACTCGAATCTTTCGCCAGCAATCCGGAAACATTATTCAGCACAGATTCATAAACCACTTTGATATCATACTTATCTACGTCAAAATAGAGGGTTGTATCTATCAGTTTTTGCTGACCATACCCTTTGCAAAGAAGTCCGATAAGTAAGACTGCAATTAGATAAATTTTCTTCATTTTCAATTAAATATTGAAGTTTATAGCCTTAAATAAACTTCAATTTAATAAGGAATTGCGTCAGTTACTTTTTTTTAGTGCAAATCAGATGAATATTCTTTCTTTTCAACTATTATATATAGAAATATTCCAATTCAATCTATTATCGGCCCATATATACAGCAGCAGACTATCAGGTATTTTAATAGACACTAGTAAACCCTTTTCGAAGTTAACTAACACAAAGAAAAAACAATCCGCAGGATTTTTGAATTACTGAACATTAAAGCAGCGATTAATTTCACCGGAATAAATCTCTCCGAACTTGGCTCTGCACCAATTTTCCAATTCCATTATTTCCTCACGAAGGCTTAAAAAAGAGATGGCCTTCTTTAGTTCCTTTTCAAAAAGTTGCCTGTCAAAACTTACTTTAGAAAGAATTGCTTTGTTGTACTTAAGCATTTTCATAGTTAAAAGATTTTCTGATTTCAGCATAGTAACTATACAAACTCTTTGCCAAAGTATATCGATAAAAAGACAGAACCTTTTCTCAAAATTTTTTTTCATCTCAGAAAAACCAAAGCTTATTCAGACAGATCACCTGCTATTTTTCATAAAGCCATCTGTTATATTTGAATTATGAAACAACTGGTATTACTTATCGCTCTCTACATGATAAGCGGGGCAGATAAACCTGCCTGGCAGTTATATTCAGGCAAAGGAGATTCCATGAAATACAGCAGTCTGGTAAAAAAATGTACGGAAGCTGATGTAATTCTTTTCGGGGAGCTGCATGACAATCCGATAAATCACTGGCTTCAGCTGGAGCTGGTTCAGGACCTGTTAAAACATCAGTCTCGTCTTATCCTTGGAGCTGAATTTTTTGAAACCGATGATCAGATCATTATTAACGAGCTTTTAAAAGGCCTGATTGAATACAGACACTTCGAAGCAGAAGCGAAAACCTGGCCGAATTTCAAAACCGATTACTGGCCCCTGCTAGTATTTGCAAAGGATAATCAGCTTTCATTTATTGCCACGAATATCCCCCGGAGATATGCTTCTATAGTCGCCCGTCATGGTATGGACTCTTTATACCGGATTAAAGAATCCGCCTCTGCTTTTTTACCGCCGCTGCCTGTCGATATCAATGAAGAATTACCAGGCTATAAAGCAATAAAGGAGATGAGCATGCACAGCGGAATGAAATACATGCTGGAAGCACAGGCTATAAAGGATGCAACTATGGCATACAATATTCTGCAAAATATCAGGCAGGGATACCGCTTTGTCCATATCAACGGAGCATACCACAGCAACAATTATGAGGGGATATACTGGTTTCTCAAACAGGCAAAACCAGATCTCCGTATTGTCACCATTAGTTGTGCAGAACAGGGTACAATATCAAAGCTGGAGGATGAAAACAAAGGCATTGCTGATTTTATCATTGTTACACCTTCTTCAATGACCAAAACACATTAGGTGTTAAATACAAATCCTCTTGCATTCACACCATCTTCAAAATCAATCGACACATTAACGAGGTACATGCTGTGCTTTTTCTCTATGAAAACACGAATTCCCTCAAGGTCAAAAACATCATCGCTTTCTTTTAAAGTATCAAAGCCAATAAGATAAGAAATACCTGAACATCCCCCGCCTTTAATGCCTACTCTTAAGCCATATTCAAGTGGTATATTTTTGGTTTGAATCGTCTTCTGAATCTCTGTAAGAGCATTTTCCGTAAAGGTGCATGGAAGGAACTTTTTCAATAAACCATCTGTCATATCCGTAAAATTAAAAAGGGCTTTCGATTAAACGCAATGCTATTTACCAAAATTCAATTTAGTTCTTAATTTTGTCAAAAATAATGGGTATGAAGAATCTCGATTTTTTGGAAGATCTTGTAAAAATTATTGTTCCTGCCGCAGCAGTTATGTATGGCATGTATCTGGTGGTCAAATCCTTTCTGAATAAGGAGTTTGAACGGCGACTTGTCGAATTTAAGTTAAAAAACACAGAAGCTATATTACCTATTCGCTTGCAGGCATATGAACGCATGGCCTTGTTTCTTGAGCGCATCTCTCCCTCCAGCCTGTTGATCAGACTTAACCAGCCGGCGCTGACCGTGGCACAGTTCCAGCAATTACTGATCAGTCAGATAAGGGAAGAAATGAGTCATAATTTTTCACAGCAGGTTTATATGAGCGATAATGCATGGAAGCTTATAAAAACCGCGATGGATGACATTATTAATATAATCAATACATCAGCGCAGGAAGTTCCGGCCGACGCCAAAGGTGTTGAGCTCGGAAAAAGAATATTTGAAAAGCTTTTGCAGCGAGAGCAGGATCCTGTCAATAACGCCCTCGTATACCTTAAAACCGAACTACAACGATTATTCTGATGAGAATAGCCATACAGGGCGGCAATGCATCCTTTCATGATATTGCAGCCAGAGATTACTTCGGTAATGACATTACAACCATACATTGCGACTCATTTCGCAGGTTGTGTGAGGTTCTAAAAAATGGCGAAGTGAGTTATGCGGTTATGGCCATTGAAAATTCCATTGCAGGAAGCATTCTGGCCAACTACTCACTAATGCGTGAGTTTAACTTTTATATTGTCGGGGAGATACAGCTTCGCATTGAACAAAATCTGATGGCTTTGCCCGGGACAAAAATCAGCGAAATCAGAAAAGTACGATCACACTATATGGCTCTTCTTCAGTGCACGGATTTTTTAAGCCATTATCCTCATATTCAGATTGAAGAATACCATGACACAGCAGAAAGTGCACGCATGATCAGGGAAAAGGGCGAAAAGGGCATAGCTGCCATTGCCGGAAGATTTGCCGCTGAACTGTATCAGCTGGAACTAGTTGCCGAGGGAATCGAAACGGAAAAGAAAAACTATACCCGGTTTATGATTCTGAGCAATAATAAAAAAGAGCGCGTGGAAAACGCCAATAAAGCCACTCTTTGCTTTCAGCTACCCGACAAAATCGGTGCATTGGCCGAAGTTCTCAGAATCATCGTTGAAAATAAAATCAATCTTACCAAAATACAGTCCATCCCCATTATTGGTAAGCCCAATGAATATACATTCTATGTAGACTGTGAGTTTGAAGATTATGACAAGTTCAGACAAACGATTTCCATCAATTCGCTCGTACAGGAATTAAAGATACTTGGAGAATATAAGAAAGGTAAAATGATCCATGATTATAGCAAAAGCTGAAAGGCTTACAAACGTAAAAGAATACTATTTTGTCCGAAAACTGGAAGAAATAGCCCGCCTCAATAAAGAAGGCAAGAATGTAATCAACTTTGGCATAGGCAGCCCCGACCTTGCCCCCTCTCCTTCTTCTATCGAAGCTTTAGTAAATACAGCTTCTCATTCAGGCAGTCATGGATATCAGCCATACAGAGGAATACCAGAGCTCAGGGAAAAAATTGCCGAATGGTATAAAAAAGCTTACGATGTCGATTTAAACCCGGCAACAGAAATACTGCCCCTCATGGGATCCAAAGAAGGGATTCTTCACATTTCCATGGCATTTCTGAATCCGGGAGACGAGGTTCTTACTCCTAATCCCGGCTACCCCAGCTATACTTCTCTTTCGACACTGATCGGAGCCAAGGTCAGATACTATGATCTGACAGAAGCTCAAGACTGGTATCCTGATTTTGATGCGCTTGACAAGGAAGATCTGAGTAAGGTCAAAATTATGTGGTTAAATTACCCACATATGCCGACCGGCACCGAAGTGAAGCGAAGTGTTCTTGAAAGAGCCGTGAGTTTTGCCCGCAAAAACAATATCCTTCTGTGCTATGATAACCCATATAGCCTGGTTTTGAATGAGAATCCGCCTTTAAGCATACTCTCAGTGGAAGGGGCCAAAGACGTTGCAATTGAACTCAACTCTCTCAGTAAATCTCATAATATGGCTGGCTGGCGCATCGGTATGATGCTGGGCGGAGAAACATACCTCAATGCTGCTCTAACAATCAAAAGCAACATTGATTCAGGAATGTTCCTCGGGCTTCAGAAAGCTGCCATCAAGGCGCTGGATAACTCTGACCAATGGCATATAGAACGTAACAAAATATATGCTGAGCGCAGGGAATGGGTATATAAAATTTTAGATCTTCTGGGCTTTTCATATAGCGCTGATCAGGTCGGGATGTTTGTATGGGCCAAACCCAAAGATCCCAAGGCAATTTCGGATATACCTGCTTTGGTCGATAGTATTCTCCATACGAAGTATGTCTTTTTTACACCAGGAATGATCTTCGGTAGCAACGGAGAAGGGTATTTGCGTCTGTCTCTTTGTGTACCTCTTGAGAAAATCAAAGAAGCGTATGCACGTCTGAATTCCTGACCATTATTGATGTCGGATAGAATGCTGCAAGGCAACCCTATTATCTGTTCTATCCGACATTAATATCTTGTCCTCTCCCCACTTTGAAGCCTCTGCCGGCCATTTCATCCTGTTTATTCAAATTATACCTTCCCAAAGATTGGCAAGGAACTATATCTTCTCTTTTTTGATTGAGAAAATAAATTCACCTATTAAAAACACAATGCAACAATCAACATTAAGCCCTGAAAAATTTTTCTATAGTAACGATGGGAAAATTTTTGCTTCAATTGAAGAGCTGTTTATTGGTTTGAAGGATATGACGGAAGACACTTTCTCTTATCACTTAAACGCAGAAAAGAATGATTTCTACAATTGGTTTACTCATGTATTTCATGCGTCAGATATCGCCAACTCTGTAAAAAAAGTAAAAACGAAAAGTGGATTTCTGAAAAAACTGAAAGATTATTTCCCTAATAACCAGATTACGAATAAAAAAATGCTCTGATAAAATCAGAGCATTTTTTTATTCTTTTTTTAAGATGATCTCTCATTAATGAGCTGCAGCCGGCTCGGTAGCAGGACTGCTTGAAGGAGTCAGATCATTATCGCCTTTTTGGCCATCCACATTTCTGGGCTTAGAACCAACTAGCCCATAAAACAGTATGTATGCATAACATACAATCGGAATAAGAAAACTGATCTGAATATTTACAAGATCAGCAACCAGTCCCTGTATAGGCGGCACAATTCCTCCCCCAACGATAGCCATTACCAGCAAAGAGGATCCCTGACTTGTATCTTTTCCAAGACCTTTAATTGCCAGAGAAAATATAGTAGGGAACATGATTGAATTGAACAATCCGATTGACAATACACTCCACATCGCAAACGTGCCACTTGCGAAAACGGCTATTGCAAGGAGTAATACCACAATACCTGCAAAAAGGCCTAATGTACGACCGGGACTAAAGGCTCCCAGGAAGAATGCTCCGATATTAATAAGAGCCATCAGGCAAAATATACCGGCTTCCCAGAATGTCAGTTTATCAAAGGAGAAAGATACTTTTTCAAATGCACTTAGCGCAACCTCATTATTTTTCAGATTGGCATATACCTGAAAATCTTTCATTTCCTGATTGGAAGCAGGGTTAGCAAACAATGTCAGCTGCTTTTTCCCATCCGGAGTATTAGCAAGCTCAAAGGATGAGAAGCTTCCGGAGACAATATCTGCAACGTGTTCTTTAGCCTTGGGCTCAGGTATCTGAGTACCCGGATTGTAGATAACACGACCATCCATTACGATGGAAAGACTGTCTGAGTGCGCCCCGACTACTTTTTCCTGCTTTTGTCCGACTACGCTATTTACTATATAAGATTTGTTTACAAGAAACACTCCCAGTATGAAAGAGAAAGCAAGAATAACTGCGATATTCGTTAATTTGGAAAATTCAAACTTCCGGCCGGTAAGGAATATGGAACCGTAGAATCGGCCGATCATTGCACCACCCCAGAATATAGCAAGGAAAGAGTCCGCGGATTCCTTTGGCATATGACAAACGTCTTCCAGATAGGTAATCAGGTTACTTCCTACAGCAACTTCTCCGCCTACGTAGGCAAATATACAAATCACACCCAGCACAAGGTGTGGATATGCAAGAGCCCCTTTTCCTTTTTGTTCCTTTTTTTCTGTGCTTTCTTCCGCTCCTCCGGCAATTTTAGGTAAAGGCGAGAAAAGAATTAATACGCCAAGAATAATCAGAGCAATGGTCAAGCCTACATAAGGCCCCTGAACAGCATCAGAGCTTCTTGCTCCGAATATCAGTAGTCCCCCGACTACAGGCGCAACCGTAGTTCCAAGCGCATTAAATGCCTGGGTCATATTTAATCGGGATGATGCCGACTCCGGCTTTCCCAGAAGTGTTACATAAGGATTGGCCCCCATTTGAAGAATTGTAATTCCTGAAGCAAGAACAAAAAGGGCAAACAGAAAAAACACGAATGATCCGCTTTCAGATGCAGGGACAAACAAAATACACCCGATGGCTGCAATGACCAGGCCTGTTATGATCGCATTTTTATATCCGATGCGCTGAATAGGGTCAAAAACATATACCGAAAACAGAAAGTAAAGCAGAGAAATAATAAAGTATGCTCCGAAGAAAGCAGACTGTACAAGATTTGCCTGGAGATTACTTAAGCTGAACTCATCCTTCAAAAATGGTATGAGGATATCGTTTAGGCAGGTAATAAATCCCCACATGAAGAATAATGTGGTTAAGATTACTAAAGGCACTGTATAGTTCCTGTTTGAATCAGTTGCTGCATTTACCGGACCTGATGATTGTGAAATTCCTGCCATTACTATCAGTTTATAATTATTTTAATCTGAACGGATATCAAAATTAAGATTTTCCTTGGTATTTTTTGACAAGCCGACTATTTTTTTTCAATTTTTTCTTGGTATAATAAAAATCCCCTGTCTAAAATCAGCAACAGAATACCTGTATGCGCTTTGTCGAAAAAAAATGAGAACCGGTTTCTTCAAAAACAAAAGGCAATACTACAAATTATAGCCGCCAGTGTCAATGATTTTTTTCGTTTCTTCCAGAAGCTTAACATTAACCGAGAAATACCGGAAATTTTGTTTTTCTTTGGAAATATAAACAACATTCCTTAAGCCAGGTCGTACAACCATGGCATCGCACAAGGTTCCGGATGAAAAGAAAAAGAAACGTATTCAGTTTGGGAATTGATCTTGGAGGAACAAAAACTGAAGGCATTGTTCTTGACAAAGATCTGAAAGTATTATTCAGAAAACGGATTCCAACCAATAGTGAAAAAGGCTATAAGCATGTTATCAAAGGAATAACAGGATTATATGAAGAGCTTGTGGAGTTCACAGAAAGCAAGCCTCATACTTTCGGGATCGGTACTCCGGGTTCTATTTCCCGAAAAACCGGTCTCATGAAAAATTCCAATATTTCTTTTACGAATGGAATGCCTTTTATTCAGGATATTGAAAAGAAATTAAACCGAAAAATCGGGTGGCAGAACAATTCAAACTGTTTCATTCTGGCCGAAGCTAATTTTGGTGCAGGTAAGGGAAAAAAGAGAGTATTCGGCGCCATAATGGGTACAGGGATCGGCGGGGGAATGATTTTTGACGGCAAACTGATCAACGGACATCAGTCTCTTGCCGGAGAATGGGGACATTCCATTATAAGCTCCTACGGTCCTCAATGTCATTGTGGAAAAATCGGCTGTATAGAAACATTCATATCAGGCTCAGGTGTAGAAAACAAATACAAAGAGCTGTTCGGAGAGCAAATCCCTATGACGGAAATCGTAAAACGCTATCGCTTAGGAGATGAGAACGCCCGAATAATAATGTCCGAATTTTTTCTTTATTTTGGAAAGTCGGTTTCCAATCTGATAAGCATTCTTGATCCGGAAATAATTATATTGGGCGGTGGCTTGTCCAATATTGATGAACTCTATACAATCGGATTAAACAAAGTCAAAGACTTTGTTTTTAATGATGAATTCACCACACCGATCGTACGGAGCAAGCTGGGCGATTATGCCGGAGTGCTTGGAGCCGCGCTTATTGGCATATAATGCAAAATTAAATGAAGTACTTTCTGTTTCTTAGTCTGTTGTCTTCCATTCTTGTAAGCTGCAAAAATTTTCAGCAGACACAACTCGATCCGCACGCTCCTGCAAGTCAGGGGCTTATTCTGGGTAGTATTCCTGCCAGTAACCCTTTATTGCTGAATGAAGGAGGTATAATTGATCACTTCAATAATGACAGGCATGACTGGAGTAAAGAGGGAGACTCTCTTAAAATGCTCACAATGCACGGCTGCCTTGTTCTTCATATGGATTCGGCCCGGGGCCGGAATTTTGTCTATCGCAGATTTAACCCCATGAATTTCAGAAAGGTTTCTGCGCTAAGTATCCGATTCAAAAATCTTCCAGCTGTCAATCCTCCCATACTCAGTATTCTTCTGCTGGATGAAGAAAAAAACTTCTGCGTATTACAAACTGCATTTCCCTCTGAAGAAACCTGGATTTATCCTCTCAATCAGCACGAGCTTTCCCGCTACGCAGCCATTGAAAGAATTACGGAGATCCGTATTGTTCCCGGCTCTCTTAATCAGCCATATACCGGCACACTTTATATCGACGAGATAAAAGGTATAGAATAAGCTGTTTTTATTATAACTTTGCTCCATGAACTTAAAAAATGATCTGATTCTTCGTGCAGCCAGAGGTGAAAAAATCGAACGCACACCTGTTTGGCTTATGCGTCAGGCCGGCCGTATATTACCTGAGTACCGGGCCGTCAGAGAACGTTTGAGCGGTTTCAAGGAGCTTGCCACAACTCCGGAACTAGCGGCAGAGGTAACTATACAGCCGGTCGATATTCTGGATGTAGATGCCGCAATTATTTTCAGCGATATCCTTGTGGTTCCGGAAGCAATGGGTTTATGCTATGAAATGCAGGAAAGCCGAGGTCCCATTTTTCCAAAGACTATACAAGACCCAAAAGACATAGACTCTCTTCTTGTTCAGGAAGCACCTGATGCGCTATCCTATGTATATGATGCAATCAAAATTACCAAAAAGGAATTGAACCACAGAGTACCGCTAATCGGCTTTGCCGGAGCCCCTTGGACTATTCTTGCTTATATGGTTGAAGGCTCCGGAAGTAAGACATTTGCCAGGGCCCGCAAGTTTCTTTACCTTGAAAGTGCTGCAGCTCATCAGCTATTGGATAAAATCACCACTGTAACTATCTCCTATCTGAAAAAGCAGGTTGCAGCCGGAGCAGATATGCTTCAAATTTTTGATTCCTGGGCTGGCATATTGCCACCAGACCAGTATGAAGAGTTCTCCCTGGCCTATATCAGCAGAATCTGTGATGCCATACCGGAGGTTCCTGTTACTGTCTTCGCAAAAGGAGCTTTCTTTGCCCGGGAATCAATGGCCAAGCTTAGCTGCCAAACCATAGGCCTGGACTGGAATATGGATATAAAAGAATCCAGACTGCTTATTGGTACTGAAAAGACCCTTCAGGGCAATCTGGACCCTTGTGTTTTGTATGGCTCCTTTGACAATATCCGCCAGCACACAACCAATATGCTCAATGCATTTGGTACTGAAAAGCACATAGCCAATCTGGGCCATGGCGTATATCCCGACACGGATAAAGATAAAGTTCGCTGTTTTGTTGATACTGTAAAAGCACATCGCTTTAGCCTACACTAACCTGTTCGAAGTAATAATCCATAACTTCCTTCAGCTTACTTTCAGTAAGTGGTTTATTAATATATCCCGAAACGCCTGAATCATCCAGGCGTTTGGTATCTTTCGGATTGGCTGATGTTGTAAGCATAACAATAATTACACTTTCTTTATCATACAATTCCAGCCGTTTAAAAGCATCCAGAAATTCAAAACCATCCATAACCGGCATATTGATATCCAGAAATATCAGTTCAGGGCTTTTTTTCCGCTCATTGATTTGTCTCATGGCAAGATAATCAAGTGCTTCTTTTCCATTAAGAACAATCCTTATCTCATCGGTAATATTGGTTTTACGGATCAGGCGTTCATTAATAAAATTGTTGATGTTATCATCATCAATCAATAAAACACAGTTCAGTTTCTTTGAGCAGAAGTCCATATTCTTATACATTAAAAAATTTCACAATCGGGTTATTAAACTATACGCCGGCCAAACGTTGAGACTAAGTTATGTAGAAAAGAAAATAAAAGGATAAATATTACACCTATATTTCTCAACATAAAATACCTAGTTATTGACATTTTATATGTGGATAACTTTTTAAAACACTTTAAAACAGCACTAAAACACAATATGGATAAATAAAATAACTCTCAAAAAATGATAATTTAATACAAAGAAAACACATACGTTACTCCAGCCAATAGCCTTGTTTCTTTGATAAAATTTAGACTAATTACAAATAGGTCACATTCAGACAATCAGACATAATCCATAATTTATAAAAACCATTTTTCTCTCTTTTCCCGTCTCACAATTGCTCAGGCTATTTCAGATTTCCCCATTTCCTTTTAACTTTACCAACAGATGATAGCATTACCCGTTTTTCTAGGCCTAATCCCCATATTTGCACTGGCAGCTGTATATGCAGAAAGAAAGGTTTCGGCATTTGTGCAGGACCGGCTGGGACCTGATGAGACGGGGCGCTTTGGCCTGCTGCAAACGGTTGCGGATATACTAAAGCTGTTATTAAAAGAAGATATCATACCCGCTGCATCAAATAAAAAGCTTTTTTCACTTGCACCGGTTGTGATATTCACTGCTGTATTTGCCGGGTTTTCAACTATTCCCCTGCACTCTTCCCTTATAGGCTCTAATATAGAATCAGGTGTTTTTTTCCTGTTAGCGATTATTTCTCTTGATGTCATCGGTCTTATTATGGCAGGCTGGGGATCGAACAACAAATTCAGCCTGTATGGCTCGATGCGGTCGGTAGCACAAATTATATCTTATGAAATTCCGCTTACGATGAGCATACTGGCTGTTGCCATGATAAGCCAGACGCTTAATCTTCAGGAAATAAGTTTTCAGCAAGGTATCTTTATCAATCAGTATCAGGGCCTGGAAAATGATACCAATTACCTGTTCGGATTAAAGTTCCTGGGTATCGATATCACCGCATCAGGCGGATTTCTCAGTTGGAATATTATACGGATGCCATTTTTAAGCATCGCCTTTGTCATTTTCTTTATTGCCTCACTTGCAGAATGCAACAGAGCCCCTTTTGATATACCGGAAGCAGAATCTGAACTGGTGGCCGGTTATCATACCGAATACAGCGGTTTCAAGTTTGCAGTGCTGTTTCTTTCCGAATATGGGATGATGCTTTTGGTTTCGTTTCTCGGAAGCATTCTGTTTCTCGGAAGCTGGAACAGTCCTTTTCCCAATATAGGTACAATCAGGCTGGCTGACTGGACAAGCGGAGTACCGGGAGAAGTAAGCGGAATGCTCTGGGGTTTTTTTTGGTTACTTACCAAAAGTCTGTTTCTCGTGTTTCTCCAAATGATGGTACGCTGGACTTATCCCAGATTGCGGGTAGACCAGCTGATGTATCTGTGCTGGAAAGTGCTCACTCCTGCTTCATTAGCTATTGTCATGCTGGCAGGTATATGGCGCTTGTTAATGATCTAGATAACGTTTATTAAAATCAACGGATTATCTAAAAACGATTTGAATAACTACTGGAAAAATATAATACAAGGGAGCATAACAATGCTGGAAGGTCTGCGACTGACGTTCAGGCATCTTTTTTATGCTACCCGGCGCAGAAAACCTCTTTCAGTAGAAAGCCCCAATTATTTTGACCAGCAAAACGGACTTGTTACTACTCTGTACCCTCATGAAACAATTCCGGTGCCGGATAATGGTCGTTATCGGTTGTATAATGAAATAGATGACTGCATTGTATGTGATCTGTGCGCCAAAATATGTCCGGTAAACTGTATTGAAATCGATGCTATAAAATCGGCTGAAGAAATAGGCAAAACATCTGATGGTTCTGCCAAGCGGCTTTACGCAGGGAAGTTTGACATAGACATGGCCAAATGCTGTTTCTGCGGATTATGTACTACTGTTTGCCCTACAGAGTGCCTTACGATGACTAAAACGTATGACTTTCCGGAATTTGATATCCTGAATATGAATTACCACTTTACGAATCTGAGCCCTGAGGAAGCAGAAGAAAAGCGGAACTTGTATGAAGAAAGTCAGCGAATCAAAGCAGAACTCAAAAAGCAGAAAGAACAAAACAAAGGAGAAGAGAATCCGCCAGAGCAATCAGTTGCACCTAAAGTTGCCGGAGCAAAACCGGCATTTAAGCCTGCGATAAAACCTGTAAGCAAGCCAGTACAGCAATCCGGCACTGCTGACGCAGGCTCTGAAAACACTGAGCCAAACGTGCCCGGACAAAAAACTCCGGATGTACCTCCGACTGCCAAATCTGCCATAAAGCCAATTGTCGGGCCGATAACCGGAACTAAGAAACCTGATACCCCTGCTGATAAGCCAACAGCAGACTCTGATGAAGGAAACAAAGCACAGGGAGAAGCAAAAAAGCCGGCTATCGCTAATGAAGAAAAAACAACGCCCAGATCTAACGTCACCAAACCGATAATAAGGCCAGTTATTAAATCTGCTGCTTCCCAATCGGAGACAAAGACCAACGAGCGCTCAGATCAACCTGTTGAAAACAATACGGAATCTCCGGATACGAAACCGGCAAAGCCTGTACTTCCGAAACCTGTGATTAAACCGGTTGTCAGACCAGTCATCCCTGAAAAAACGAAAGAAGATACACCTGCAGATGATGCTCTTTCCTCTGCCTCTGCTTCTTCCAAAGAATCAACAGATAAATCCGACGAAGAGCAAGCAGCGAAAAAAGCTATAAGGGCAGACAAAACAACAGAGGACAACCCTGCCTCAGCACGGGACCAAGAGGGTTCAGACGAAATAAAGAACATTAATCCAAAACCCGTCAGGCCGGTGATAAAGCCAATTATAAAACCGGTAATAAAGCCAAAGAAAGACAGCGAGGACTCCAGCGAATGAATTGGGTACAATACATATATTTCTTTTTCTGGCTGATGACATTTGGCGGTGCCGTCTTTCTGGTATTTGCCAAAGACGTTATCAGCGCAGCATTTTCGCTTCTGATATGTTTTCTGGGGGTAGCTGCTCTTTTTATTCTCGCTGGTGCCGAATTTCTCGGGGTGGCGCAGATAATGATCTATATAGGTGGTATATTGCTATTGTTTCTCTTTGGAATTATGATGTCCCGGAGACTCAATGATGATGCTTTGAATAAAGTGTCAAATAATAATATAGTCGCCGGGCTGACACTCGGTCTTGGTTTGCTGGCTGGGCTGTTAATGATTATAGTAAGCATTGGTTTTTCTGATCTCTTCTGGATAAAAAATCATTCGCTGGCTGACAATCATCCGGCACCATCTCATATCAACTCAATCGGAATTAAACTGATGACTGATTATATTTTGCCATTTGAGATTGCTGCATTAATTTTAATGCTTGCTCTAATGGGAGCATCAGTAATTGCGGCAAAAGTTATTAAAAGAAAATCCTGATCCCGTGCTGATATATTATTTGATTCTGGCTGCTGTGCTATTTTGTTGTGGACTGATTGTAGTTCTCATCAAGAAAAATGCTGTCATGGTGCTTATGGGAATCGAGCTGATGTTAAATGCAGTCAATCTCAATTTTATCGCATTTTCACAATATGATTCTGCCTTGATGCAGGGACAGTTTTTTACGCTCTTTATTCTGGTTATAGCGGCTTCGGAAGCCGCAGTTGGCCTGGCAATTATTCTGAATATCTATAGTCATTTTAATTCATCCGATATACGCGATGCAAATACTTTACAAGGCTGACCGATGGAAACGTCCTTTCAACAAATTATAACTGCCTCTCCCCCGGATTTTCCCATTCTGGTATCAATCGCTCTGCTATTTCTTCCATTACTGAGCTTTGTCTTCTTGTATTTTTTCGGGCATAAGCTTCCCCGCAAAGGTGATATTTACTCTGCATCTTTTATCGGTCTAGCCTTTCTGACTGCAGGCTGGCTGTTCTTCAGAGTATATACCTCAACAAGCTTTTACTATTCGTTTGCATGGTTCTCCATAGATAGCATAAGCGATCCAATCCGGTTCACAATGAGCATTATGCTGGACAGAGTTTCGGTATTAATGCTGGTCATAGTTACTTTCATTTCATTGCTCGTACATCTGTACTCCATCGAGTATATGGAAGGGAAACGGAACTATCTGCGCTATTTTCCATATCTGGCGCTATTTACCTTTTCAATGCTTGGTATAATCCTGTCAAACAATCTTCTGGTTACTTTTATGTTCTGGGAGCTGGTCGGCTTTTCGAGTTATCTGCTGATCGGATTCTGGTTTGAAAAGGATAGCGCAGGCAAGGCTGCAAAAAAAGCTTTCCTATACAATCGCGTGGGAGACTGGGGATTCATTTCTGGCCTTCTGATTCTCTGGATGCAATACGGAACACTCGAACTTTCCCTGATCGAGGTTCTGCAAACCGAAGCTCCGTCAGGTTTCTGGCTGAGTCTGGCCGGCCTAGGCATTCTGGGAGGGGTAATGGGCAAATCAGCCCAGTTCCCTTTAATGGCTTGGCTTCCTGATGCCATGGAAGGACCAACACCAGTCTCAGCACTCATCCACGCCGCAACGATGGTTGCAGCCGGCATATATCTGTTATTTAAAGTCTTTTTCCTGCTTACACCTCCTGTCCTGAATCTGATTGTGCTGACCGGAGCTCTTACGGCGCTGCTTGGTGCAATCTCTGCCCTGATGCAATACGATATAAAAAAAGTACTTGCGTTTTCGACTGTATCACAACTGGGATATATGGTCATGGCTGTCGGAACCGGCGCATATGATGCAGCGTTATTCCATCTCTTAACTCACGCCTTTTTCAAAGCCTGTCTTTTCCTGACAGCAGGAGCTGTTATTCATGAAATGCATCACATAAAGAAACATCTGTTCGTAGACAGACATTTTTATGATTTCAGCACGCTTGATATGCGCATGATGGGGGCATTAAAATCTAAAATGCCCATAACATTTGCATCTTATTGCATAGCAGCACTTTCCCTGATCGGTATCCCTCTTTTTTCCGGATTCCTTTCCAAAGACGCTATTCTTATTCATGCACTGGACTGGTCTGCAAACCAGCCAAGTATTGTCGCCTATCTTGTACCCTTAAGCGCCCTGTTTACTGTATTTCTGACAGCATTTTACATGGCCAGGCAGATCTTTCTGGTATTTTTCGGAGAGTTCAGACTGGGACAACAGTTTCCTCCTGCAAAGCACACTTTTGATAGACACGCCAAAGATCCTGGCAATCTGATGAAAATACCTATGCTGATACTGGCAGCATTGTCACTGTTTCCTTTCTTCTCAGTCAATCCTTTCAGCATTTCAGATGTCTGGTTTCTAAAAAGCTTTTCAGCAACAACAGGCCATTCATCCAGGCTTGTTCATTACCTTGTCCCTATATTTTCGGTAATGCTGGCTTTGACCGGGATATATGCTTCCTGGCTTTTATTTAGGCGGAAAAATGTTTTCGCCACAGAAAATTCAATGCTTTTCTCGATCTCAGCCAATAATTTATATCAGGATCTGCTGGTAAAAAATTATATCGAACGCCCCGTCATGCGTATTGCAGGAAATCTGAATGACCTGGACCAAAAAGTAATCGACCGGACTCTCCACACCATAATCAGGCTTCAGCTTTACTTTGCCGATATTCTTTCGGTTTTTGACAGAAAAATAGTGAATAATATAGTCCACGCCATTGCTATTTCACAAGTGATTATCGCGCATATCGCTGCTTTTACTGACACCTATATAGTTGACGGATTTATTCGTCTTATCACGTACTGCTCTGCCAAAGCAGGCAATATTGCAAGGAGCTGGCAAACAGGCGGTATACAGCGTTACGTACTGTATCTGAGTGCTGTCGTGCTGATGTTTTTATTTATCATAATTCTATAATTTTCAATCATTTAAAGCTTAAGAAAACAGAAATGTCTTCCTACATATTAAGTATCCTGTTATTCCTTCCTCTGCTATGTCTGGTATTCTTATACCTGCCGGTCATTCCAAAATCTGCCGGAAAATACATCTCACTCGGATCATCCATTATTCAGCTTCTTATTGCAGTTTTCATTTACCTGACATATGTTCCGACACCGGACAATTTTCAGTTTACAGAAATCGCCTCATGGATACATGTCAGCCTGGGAAGCTTCGGGGCACTCTCCATTGATTATCATCTGGGAGTCGACGGACTCAATGTCAGCATGCTACTTCTCACTGGAATAGTCCTTGTTGCAGGAGCTATTGCATCATTTACTATCAAGGAAAAAGAAAAAGCTTACCATGGCCTGTATTTGCTGTTATCCTGCACTATTATGGGCTGCTTTCTGGCACTGGACTTCTTTCTTTTCTATTTATTCTTTGAATTTATGCTACTGCCCATGTATTTCCTTATCGGAATATGGGGAGGTCCGCGAAAAGAATATGCGTCTATAAAATTCTTCCTTTATACCTTCTTTGGTTCATTATTTATTCTGATTGCCATTATAGGCTTATATATTTCTGTCATTGATCCGGTTCAGACAGCAGTCAGTCTGCAGCTCGCTTCAGATATCAGCCTGGTTACCCCGGCGATAATTGCAGATGTACAATCCATGCTGGCTTCCGGGCAGATTCCAGACCATCTACTTGTCCGGTCATTCAGTATCACAGACATGCATAATCCCGCCAATTTCATACCCGGCTCAATACTGGCACAACACAGTGACTGGCTGATATTCGGGTACTCTCCGAGATTACTGGCGTTTCTGTTCCTGTTAATCGGCTTTCTTGTCAAGCTGCCGGCAATCCCTCTTCATACCTGGCTGCCGGACGCCCACGTAGAAGCTCCTACCCCGATCTCTGTTGTTCTGGCGGGCATACTTCTAAAGATCGGTGGCTATGGCATAGCCCGAACAGCATATTCCATCTTACCGGACGGCGCAATCGCTTTTGCATGGCTTATCGGCCTGATCGGAGTTATCACCATTATCTATGCAGCTTTCAATGCGCTTGCCATGAAAGATCTCAAAAAGCTTATTGCCTATTCCTCTGTATCACATATGGGTTTTGTGCTGCTGGGCATGGCCAGCCTTACAGAAGAAGGAGTAAACGGAGCTTTCTACATGATGTTTAGTCATGGTATTATAAGCAGTCTTTTATTCATCTGTGCCGGTATACTCTATGACCGTACCCACAGCCATCTTATTGAGGATTATCGTGGCTTGGCGGCAAAAATGCCCTTGTACACAACAGTGGTAGCAATCGCTTTCTTTGCTTCGCTTGGCCTGCCAGGTTTCAGTGGTTTCATTAGCGAGATTCTTGTGTTGATGGGTGCATTCAAATCCGGTTCTGTCAATCTTTTATTACCACACTGGATGGCAGTAGCAGGAGCATTTGGAATTGTACTGGGAGCCGGCTATTATTTATGGACACTCCAGCGAATGTTTTTTGGCAAACTCTGGTATAAAGACACAACCTGGGCATTTCCGGACCTGAGCATAAGAGAATATAGTATGGTATTACCTCTTGTTGTGCTGACCATTTTGTTTGGCCTTCTGCCTGGGATATTGTTAGACGCTATTTCACCCACTATCGGGCAATTTATCAACGCAATAATAAAGTAATTGGAATATCAGGAATACATACCGCATAAGCTGGCTGAAATCACGGATAGTCTTTCTGCCATTTTTCCGGAAATATGCCTCTGCGTTATTTTCATACTAATCGTACTGACCGATCTGTTTAATAACAATGCACGCAATAGCAAACTGGCAGCCATTGCCATGTTTGGTGTATTTTTGTCCGGTTATTTTACGCTTATTCAGCTTTCCGAAATCAATCAGCTCTCCAGGAGCAGATTTCTGGGAATGCTGTACATCGATACTTTTGCGATATACTTCAAGCTTCTGTTCCTGCTGGCAGCTTTGCTGACCATTATATTCACCAATCTTTCCGCACAATTTAAACGGATTTATTATGGCGAATTTCTTGCCATTTTGTTTCTGGTATTGATCGGGCTCAACCTGCTCGTTGCTTCGCACAATCTGCTCATGATCTATCTTACTATCGAATTTGTATCTATCGGCAGCTACATTCTCACCTTATTCAACTTCAATAAAAAAAGCAGCGAAGCCGGGCTCAAATATTTTGTATTTGGCGCAGTATCATCTGCTCTTATGCTTTACGGCATGTCTTTTTTATATGGAATAAGCGGTACACTTGAAATCAATGAAGTCCTGCTACGGGGGTTGCAGGAAATTCCGGCTCCGGCAGCTGCAATCATTCTTGGTCTCACATTAAGTGGCTTTTTATTTAAAATAGGCATATTTCCTTTTCACACATGGGTTCCTGACGTGTATCAGGCTGCCCCCACTCCTATAGTCGCCTTTTTCTCAATCGCACCCAAGGCAGCCGGACTTGCCATAATGATCCGCTTGCTGTATCCGATAGCCGGAACATTATTTAGTATTGATTCTATTGTATTTCCCGTTGCTATTCTGGCTGCCGTCACACTTACAATAGGAAACTTCGCAGCAATCAGTCAGTGGAATGCCAAAAGGCTGCTTGCCTACTCATCAATTGCTCATGCCGGATTTATATTATGCGGACTGGTCTGTTTTTCAGAAACCGGAATCCTCAGCATAATCATCTATCTGTCAGTATATTTAATAATGAACTTTACGGCTTTTTTTCTGGTTGATCATTTATCGAAACAAGTTGGTTCAGAAGACGTAAGGAAATTTGCAGGATTAGGTGTTAAATTACCATTAATTGGAGTTATCTTTGTGATAACAGCTGTTGCTTTGACCGGCTTGCCGCCAACAGCAGGGTTTTACGCCAAGCTGTTTGTATTTACTGCACTGTGGGAGAGTTTTCAGAATACAGGCAATAATGTGCTTTTGTTTCTGTTACTATTTGGCGTGTTTAATGCAGTGATCTCGCTGTTTTATTATCTTAGAATACCATACATTATGTATTTCAAGAAAACAGATAATGAAGTAAGTATAAAGGATTCTCTTGGCACCAACATGCTACTTACAGTCCTTGCTTTCCTTATGCTCCTGCTTTTCTTCAGTCCTGAATGGCTTATCAATTACCTTAATTCAATAAATCTAAACCTCTCCAATCTTCCTCTATGAGTGATGTTATTAAGCACGAATGCGGAATTGCTCTGATCAGACTGCGAAAACCGTATCAGTACTATATTGAAAAATACGGTACTCCCCTTTACGGCATCAATAAGCTCTATTTACTAATGGAAAAGCAGCATAACCGGGGCCAGGACGGAGCCGGTGTCGCCAGCATAAAGATCAATGTTCCGGAAGGTAAAAAGTATATTAGCCGTATACGATCGGTAGATGCACAGCCGATTTCAGTGATCTTTAACAAGATCAACAAGAAATTCCGTAAAGCCCAGCGGGAAAATAAGGACAAATACTATGATGCCGCCTGGATGCAGGAGAATATAGGATTTACAGGGGAGGTTCTATTGGGACACCTGCGCTATGGCACACATGGCAAAAATGAAATTGAAACCTGTCACCCGTTTCTCAGAGAGAATAACTGGAGAAGCCGCAATCTGGCCGTAGCAGGAAACTTCAATATGACCAATGTCGATGAGTTGTTTAAGAAACTCGTAGAGCTTGGTCAACATCCGAAAGAAAAGACCGATACAGTCACTGTACTGGAAAAAATAGGTCATTTCCTTGATGAAGAAAATCAGATTTTATTTGACACATACAAAGACCAGTATTCCAACAAGGAAATTTCCGATATCATCGAAAAAGAACTGGATCTGCAAAGAGTGCTGATGCGCTCCTGCAAAGATTTTGACGGGGGCTATGCCATGGCCGGTATGACAGGACACGGCGCTGCTTTCGTAGCCAGAGACCCTGCCGGTATCCGCCCGGCATACTACTACGCCGATGATGAAGTTGTGGTAGTAGCTTCCGAAAAACCCGCTATCAAAACCGCTTTTGGTATCGATTATAAACAGATCAGGGAAGTTACCCCCGGCTTTGCCCTTATTATCAATCAGGACGGCTCTTACGCCGAGAAACAATTCATTGACCAGCTAACCAAAAAATCCTGCAGCTTTGAGCGCATCTATTTTTCACGAGGCTCCGATCCTGATATCTACAACGAACGGAAAAAACTTGGTGAGCTGCTATGCCCGCAGGTACTTGAGGCAATCAATTATGATCTGGAAAACACCGTTTTCAGCTATATACCCAATACAGCCGAAACAGCTTTCCTCGGTATGATGTCCGGACTGAATGATTACCTTGCCAAATACCGTAAAAAAGTAGTTGAGGAAGGTATCATAAAAGGATCGGAACTGGAAAAGATATTACAGTTTACCGCCCGTACAGAGAAACTTGTCATAAAAGATGCGAAACTGCGTTCGTTTATAACCGCTGATGATCAGAGAGATGAATTTGTAACACATTTGTATGATACTACTTACGAAGTCATCCGTAAGGGTATCGATACAGTGGTAGTAATTGATGATTCCATTGTGCGCGGCACAACTCTTGAAAAAAGCATCATTCGCATGATAGACAAGCTTGGCCCTAAAAAAATCGTGATTGTTTCTTCGGCCCCGCAAATCCGCTTCCCGGACTGCTATGGAATTGATATGTCCAAGATGCGTGAGTTTGTAGCTTTCAGAGCTGCTCTTTCTCTTCTGAAAGAGTCCGGCCTGGACAGCGTACTAGATGCAACTTATGAGAAATGTAAAGCAGCTCAGGGAGACCTGACCGGAAACCATAGAAATTATGTACAGGAGCTTTACACACCTTTTACCTATGAGCAGGTTTCCAAACGTATCGGAGAGATCGTTACCCCGGCCAAATGTAATGCTGAGGTACAGGTTGTGTTTCAAACCGTAGATAACCTGCATAAAGCCTGTCCCAAACATATAGGAGACTGGTATTTTACCGGTGATTATCCGACTTCTGGCGGAAACAGGGTTTCCAATAAGGCATTTGTCAACTTTATGGAAGGTAAAACCGTACGGGCATACTAAAACTAAAAAGACGCATAGCGGTTTAAGCTATACATACCCCGGGAATCAGATCATCCCGGGGTATTTTTTTGTCCTCTTCTTTCCTTTTATAAAACCACAACCAATTAACCATCAAAATTTTGCATATTTTGTAAAGTTAATTTCTTATAATGAAAAGCCGGAGAAAGCAAATAAGATTAAGTTAAATGCATAAATCAGATTTTAAACATCACATGCACTACATTAAACATTTCGTTGGAACAGCACTACTGGCTTTTGCTGTATTATTCAGTTCCCATGCTCAATATATCGAGATATGGTCTGATGAATTTGATTATACCGGATTGCCCGATCCCCAAAAATGGAGCTTTGATACAGGTGGAGACGGCTTTGGTAATGAAGAAAAGCAGTACTATACCCGCGACAGACTGAAAAACGCCCGGGTAGAAGATGGAAAACTGATTATTGAAGCTCACAAAGAGGCTTTCGAATCAAGCGAATACACTTCTGCCAAACTGCAGACACTCAATAGCGCTTCGTGGTTGTACGGACGTTTCGAGATCAGAGCAAAACTTCCAAAAGGCAGAGGAGTATGGCCAGCCATATGGATGCTTCCTACCCAGTCAGTATATGGCAACTGGCCGGCAAGTGGTGAAATAGATATTATGGAACAAGTTGGTTTTGAACCGGACAAAGTGCATTTTACGATTCATACAGAAGCATATAATCACAAAATAAATACGCATATCGGGGAAAGTACAATACTTGACAAGCCATATGACAATTTCCATACTTATGCATTGGAGTGGACAGAAGACAGCCTTCGGTTTTACGTTGATGATGAGCTCCATTTTTCTTTTCTTCGTGAAGCGGGAGGAGACCATACTGTCTGGCCATATAAACATCCTTTCTACCTTATACTCAATGTAGCTATAGGAGGAACCTGGGGTGGTACAAACGGCATCGACAACACCATTTTTCCCCAGCGAATGGAAGTCGATTATGTAAGAGTATACAAAAAAGCAGAAACAGCGAACAGTTTTACGATCCGAACCTCGGCTGTAAACGGGTCTGTGCTGCTAACTCCGGAACAGGAAACCTATGAACGTGGAAGCACAGTAAAAGCTACAGCCATTCCTGATGATGGTTATGAGTTTGACGGATGGTACGGGAACTATGCCAGTGCATCACCGCAAGTAACCTTGCCTATGTATTTCAACTATGATATAACTGCCGGATTTGTCCGGATCGGAGAAATGATTAAAAACGGTCATTTCCGCAACAGTACGCTGGCATGGTCATTTTATGGGAGCAATATAAAAGCAGAAAATACAGCCGCTCATATCCCTATACCCCAAAAAACTGCAAACACCTGGGATATACAACTGTCTCAAAGCGGACTATCGCTCGAAAGTGGAGCAACTTATGAGCTGAAATTTAAAGTTCGTGCTGCAACGAGGCGTAACCTCACTGTTGGTACCGGGATCTCGCAGGAGCCCTGGACTACTTTTTTTCAGCGAACGATCAGTTTAGATACAGAGGAGGAAGAACATAGTTTCCAGTTTACTATGACAAAAAATGAATCGAACGGAAGAGTTATGTTTGATTTGGGTGGATTTGCCGGAGATGTTTATCTTTCAGAAGTCAGCCTGTTCAAAATCAAAGACGGAGTCACAGGCACATCGACAGGCATGAAAAAGGACCATATCATGATATTTCCCAATCCAAGCAACGGAATCGTAAAGATTACAGGAGAAACTCAGTCTTTTCAGTTGCTTGATCAGACAGGAAGACCAGCTGGCAATGGCATGATCCCTGCTTCCCTTGATCTGTCAGCCTATCCCAAAGGAATGTATTTCATTCAAACCGCTGAAGGTGCTGTTCATAAACTAATATTAGAATAAGAATTACATGAAAAGCAGCAAGTATAAACATTAATTCGTTTCCTGCTCGCTGCTTTTCATATATTTTCCAAACAACATTTTCCTGAGAGCCGAAAGATAACTACCGGCGTATCAGTTTCCCCGTTTTTACTACTGTCCGGCTGGCATCTTTCAGACGATAAAAATAAACTCCTCTTTCAAGCCCTGCCCCAAACTCTACCCGATCGGTAAAACTCAACTCGATAAGATTCGCTCCATGTATAGTATATAGTTCGAGATGATTGAGGCCATCAGCCTCCATTATAAAAATACTCTCACTCGGATTCGGAAAGATTTTGTATTCAGAATAATCAGCTATCCCGATACTACTCACAATACAATCATCATCAATAAACATTTCAACAGGAGTCGGGGCACAAACATTCCCAGAGGCTATTTCCCAATTATAAAAAAACAAATAATATGGTCTCTGATTGATCCATGCAATATTAGAACCTGAAATAGAAATTATTCCTTCAACAACATACGGGAAGTGGATATTTTCATCCATTTCGTGCGAGTGCAGCAGCCTTCCAGTCGTTCCTTCTGCACTCATGGCATAGTCACCTGGTTCTAGCTGCATAGCCAGCTCCAGGCGGTTGCCCCCTGCCTCAATTCCCGGAAACGTTTTACTTTCAACCAGCTGCCCATTGGCTCTTTCAATCCGTATTGTTACATCCTGATTATCGACGGCATGAACTTCAATGGACACGATTCGCAATGTTCTGTATACGGAAAACAACATTTTGCGATCCCAGCGATTATCGGTATACGTTGTGCCTGCAACTGCTGTTTTTTTGCCTACATAACCGGAAAACGCATTCGCATCTGTCACATAATATACAGCCGGCTGATCAGCCACCATATCCAGTTCATTTCCCTGGCGGATATAGTTACCATCAGCATCATACCAGTTAAACGTTCCCTGTTCGTTTACCTTCAGCAAGGCCGTTTCGCCGGGACAGACTGTGTCACCAGTCACATCAAGCAATCCGGATTGCAAACTAACTCTGGCGCTTACTGTACCACATTGAGATGAACTTACCCGAACCTCATATTCTCCGGCCTGAGTCACCCGTATATCCGGAGAAGAATGTAATAATAGATCTCCATTGCGATACCATTCGTATGTAAGGTACCTTCCCCGCTGCCCGGGATCAAGAAGTTCATAAGAACTGATACAAATAGAACGATCAGCTCCCAGATTTACCGTCAAGCCAGTGCTCACTTCTATTGTATCTCTCGTAAAACAGCCAAGGCTGTCAAGAATCAGTATATACTGTCCCGGCTGATCAACTGCGATAACAGCAGTTGTTTGTCCGGTTAGGATCTCTCCATTTCTCAGCCAGGTATACGAATAATTATCTCCGGCAAGTGATGAAGAAAGCACTATATCCTCCACGTCGCACAATGACTGGTTTGGACCAAGTTCCGGTTTGCTGCAATCCTGAAAAGCAACTTCTTCGTACCGATCTGCAACCACCAGATCATCAATCCAGGTATACGAATCTACAGCCGGAGCCCAGTTCGGAGTATCTCCTCCATGAAATGTCGAAATATAGAAGTTATCTATCAGACTACCATCCGTTACAAAACGCAGCCCTTCCAGCAACAATACTTTCTGACCATTGACCCATACTTCTACTTCACCATCGTGATTTGATCCGGTATTGATTTTAACACGCTGGGCAATATGCATCCACTCTCCTCTCAGAAAATATACCGGATCACCATCGGGATATTGCAGATAATGGTCTTCGCCACAACTTGTGGGTTTATCCATATGATATAAATAAAGCGCTGCTCTTCCGCCCGGACGCCACATAAATCGTGCGGAAAAGCCATTGTTTCCTGTACATATCTGGCAACCGCTGCAATTAGCTCCGGCAGTCAATCCAGGCAGCTTTCCGCCAAACTGGGTAGTCCCCCAGCTAAAATCTTCACTAAACCGTACCCGATAAGAAGCATAATACTCTCTTTTGGGAGTTAGTTGTAAAGGTGTCTGGGTGCCTGTTTCGGCTGTTCCATACTTACCCTGAGGATAAAAAATACGAAGAGATTTTTGTCCCGAATACGCGATGCCTTCATCAACCATTGTCCTCTCTGTTCCCTGGAGCCAGCGAGGTGCGAAACCATCATTTTCCCATTGGGCCCTGGTGTAACTTGTTCCGGAAATATGTTGCTCAAAATCGGTCCGGTAGATCTGGGCATTCGCTAAACACCCGGCTAATATCAACAGACAAAGTAAGAAATGTTGCATAATAGAATTTATCTAACTAAAAGTTAAACAATAGCTATACGCAAGATACTAAAGAGAAGTTTTTCAGAGGAGTGCAGCCATGCGAATCTGCTGGTCACAGAAGGCATACTCCTCCTCCTGATTGGAACCGACCAGTATCAGGCGGTCCCTCTGACTGTCTATTTGTTGCCGGTACCATTCTATTCCGGTACGATCAAGATTTGAGGCAGGTTCATCCAGCAGGAGAATCGGTGTATCCGAAAAAAAAGCCAGGCCCAGCTTGACTCTCTGCTTCATCCCTGATGAAAAATATCGTATTGGCTTATTCAGTGACTTTTCAAGCCAGAGGAGTTCAGGCAGTTCCTCAAGGCGGAATCCGATCCGCAGAGGCTTAAATTTAAAATGGAACTGCAGATGTTCTTTCAGAGTAAACTCTTCGATAAGCTCCATATAAGGTGATGCCAGTACCAGATGCTGATATATCATATCTGGTGACAGCACCTTATGGTTAAGAGTATACTCCAGCTTACCCTCTGAACAGGGCTGGATCCCGGCAAGAATCTGAAGCAGAGTTGACTTTCCGCTTCCGTTGTGTCCTATCACTGCATAGGCCTGCCCTTGTTCCAAAATCAGATTAATGTTTCTGAAAATCCAGTTAAAGTTAAACCGTTTGCCCAGATTTTCAGCAACAATTTTCATTATTGCCCATATCCTTTCATGATACCTCTTTCAGAATTGCGGATAAAACTGACAATTTCATCACGTTCACTGGAAGGGGCAAAACTGGATTCTATTTCTTCAAGAGCTCTGGATACTGTACCTTCTTTTATGAAAATAATCCGGTACATCTCCTGAATCCGGGCTATTTGTTCAGTAGTATAGCCTCTTCTACGAAGTCCTACCGAGTTAATACCACAATATCCTATTGGCTCTCTGGCTGCCTTGGTAAATGGCGGGATATCTTTACGCACCAGCGAACCTCCGCCGATATATACATGGGAACCGATTCTGGCAAATTGCTGAACGGCACAGGTACCACCGAAAATGGCATAATCATCTACAATCACATGACCGGCAAGCTGCACAGAGTTCCCGATAATACAGTGATCTCCGATTATACAATCATGACCAACATGAACGTAGGCCATAATAAGGCAGTTGGAACCGATTTTGGTGGTATACTTATCGATCGTACCACGGTTGATTGTTACACACTCCCGTATTGTGGTATTATCTCCAATCTCTGCCAGTGTTTCTTCGCCGCGAAATTTCAGATCCTGAGGTACTGCTGAAATAACAGCGCCCGGAAAAATTTTACAGTTTTTCCCGATCCTGGCTCCTTCCATTATAACAACGTTTGATCCGATCCAGGTGCCTTCGCCGATTTCGACATTTTTGTGGATTACAGCAAAAGGCTCGATGGTTACATTATCTGCAATCCTGGCTTCCGGACTGATATACGCAAGAGTTTGATTCATTGGTCAATTTATAATATTACTGGACACTGTCTTTTCTCACGATACCGGCGCACATTACGGCTTCACAAACAAGGTTGCCTGCTACAAAAGCCTGTCCCTGCATTTTTGCGATTCCCCGTTTGATAGGCGCAAGCAGCTCGCATTTGAAGATTACGGTATCACCAGGGAATACCATTCTTCTGAAACGACAGTTTTCAATGCTCAGGAAATAAGTCCAGTAGTTTTCAGGATCAGGTACGGTGTTCATCACAAGTATACCTCCTGTCTGTACCATCGCTTCGATCTGCATTACTCCGGGGAAAACCGGATTGCCCGGAAAGTGTCCCTGAAAAAATGGCTCATTGATGGTTACATTCTTTACTCCGGCAACAGTAGTATCATCCATATAATAGATTCTGTCAACCAGCTTAAACGGATAGGTATGGGGCAGTGCCTTGTAGATTGCATTAACATCCATCAGAGGCGGCTGCGCCGGATCATATGGCGGCACCTGGTATTTGTTGCTTTCCTTCATCAGCTTTTTGAGCTTCTTGGCAAAAGCCACATTGGCAGCGTGACCCGGGCGGGCAGCCATAATCTGTGCTTTGAGAGGCCGGCCAACCAGAGCAAGGTCTCCCATTACATCCAGCAGCTTGTGTCGTGCAGGCTCATTTTTATAACGGAGCTCCACGTTATTCAGAATGCCTTCTTTCTTTACTTCAACTTTTGGCTTGTTGAACAATTTGGCAAGGCTTTCCAGCTCTTCGTCTTTTACAATTCTGTCGACAACTACGATAGCATTGTTTAGATCTCCCCCTTTGATGAGATTTTGCTTTTGCAGCATCTCCAGCTCATGCAGGAAGCAAAACGTTCTGCAGGAAGCTATTTCCTTAGTAAACTGTGCGATATTGGTCAGAGAAGCGTGCTGGCTTCCCAGCACAGGAGAGTTGTAGTCTACCATAACAGTCACTCTGTAGTCATCCAGAGGCAGGGCGGCAATCTCTACATCTCTGTCCGGTTCCTGATGAAACACACTGTGAGGAACTTCAAAGAAGTTTCTCAGCGCATTCTGCTCTTCCAGTCCCGCGCTTAGCAAGGCCTCCACAAAAGGCTGGGAGCTCCCATCCATAATAGGCGGTTCCGGACCATCAAGCTGAATAAGAATATTGTCAATCTGAAGTCCAACCAGCGCAGCAAGTGTATGCTCAACGGTATTTACTCTGGCTCCGTTTTTTTCCAGAGTAGTTCCTCTGGACAAATCGACCACGTAATCTACATCGGCTTCTACGACCGGCTGATTTTCCAGATCAATACGTTGAAATTTAATTCCGTGATTTGGAGCTGCAGGTACAAATGTCATGTTTGCATTTACTCCTGTGTGTAATCCCACCCCGGAAACAGTTACTGGTTGTTTAATTGTATGCTGTTTCGAATACATTTAAAATAGGTCCCTCGTTTTCGTTAATCTCTTTCTGGTATATAATTGAATCCGAAACAAAAGTCAGATTTTTACTGATCTCATAACCCTGTTATACGTTTTCGGAGGGCAAATTTAGTATTTTTTGTTCAAGTTCCTCTATTCTCTTCTGGAGATCGGGAAGCTTTCTGAAAATGGTGGCTGATTTTATATATTTTTTGTAATCAAAAGCAGGCGATCCCATAAGCACAGAGCCTTCTTCGGTAACCGATTTGCCCAATCCGCTCTGTGCCGCTATATTTGTTCTGGCGGCAAGCTTCAGATGGCCGGCCAGACCAACCTGCCCTCCGATCATACAATAATCACCTACTTTGGTTGATCCGCTGATACCGGTCTGCGCTGCAATGACGGTATGCTTTCCTATTTCTACATTGTGCCCCACCTGAATCAGGTTATCAAGCTTGGTTCCTTCTCTGATTATGGTGGAGCCCATAGTAGCGCAATCCACTACCGTATTGGCTCCGATACTCACGTGGTCTTCCAGCACGACATTTCCGATCTGGGGAATATCTTTATAACTTCCGTCTTTCTGAGGAGCAAAGCCAAAACCATCGCTGCCGACCACACAGCCCGCATGCAGGGTACAATGACTGCCAATTTTGGATTTACTATATACTTTCGCTCCGGGATATAAAATAGTATTGTCTCCGATCTCTACATAATCTCCGATATATACCTGCGGATATATTTTGACATTGTTACCGATACGGCAGTGGTCACCGATATAGGAAAAGGCTCCCCGGTAAATTCCGGCTCCAATGATTGAATTGGTCCCTGCAAAAGCCGGATTTTCGATTCCTGTCTTCAGAAAAGATACAATCCTGTGGTACTCTTCCAGCAGCATCGTAAAGCTTGTATAGGCATCATCTACCAGAATCAGCGCAGTCTTTACCACTGTTTTCGGCACAAAGCTTCTGTTTACGATAACTGCGCTTGCATCGGTTGAGTAGAGATAATTTTCGTACTTGGGATTTGACAGAAACGCGATAGCACCTTCCCTTGCCTCTTCGATCTTGGCAACCGTACTAATCTTGATTGTTTCACTACCTTTGAGCTCTCCGCCTATCAGGTTGGCAATTTGACCGGTAGTAAATTCCATATTTTTTTTGATCTAAGTTTTACAAATAAACCTGCTTGGGACAACATAAGTAATGCTTCTTCACTATAGTTCCCAGCGCTTTTATATTCGGCAGATCTGAAGCCTCCGCAACATCTACCAGAGTATTCTTTTTGGTCAGTATATTTATATTCTGCCCCCGGGACACATATGCCGCATTGGATATGGTACCGGTAGACAAGAAATAGGATACATCTTTTATTCCCACATCAAATACCGAAGAAATGTGCTCTTTTATTGAGTCAATCCTGTTTTTATTTGGCTCCTCGTCGGCAATCTGAATTTTAAACAACTTTCTGTTAAGCAGTGAAGAACAAAGGTAAGACAGAATAAAATCTTCACTTTCAGCCCAGACCTTTATTGCTCCCCAGATATCAAAATCATCCAGTCGGCAAAACTCATCCAGATAGACAGGATTGCTCTCGAAATCGCTGCATGAAACAGTGTTTTTTAAGAAAATTTTTAAACTTTTTCCGGCATAAATATCTAACCCTTCCTGGGTCAGCTGCTTGGCTCTGCGAATAATATTGATCATCATTTTTTCAGAGCTGACGGTCGTTTTATGCAAGTAAACCTGCCAGTACATCAGCCGTCTGGCTGTCAGAAAGTTTTCGATGCTATATATGCCCTTTTCCTCAATAACCAACTGATCATCATATATATCCAGCATTTTAAGAATACGATCCGCTCCGATCGTACCCTCGGATACGCCCGTGAAAAAGCTGTCCCGCTGCAGATAGTCCAGACGATCCACATCAAGCTGACTGGATATCAGCTGATGAAAAAAGCGCCGCTCATAGGTATTATTAAACATTTGTATAGCCAGATCCAGTTTGCCCCCCAGCTGCGCATTGAGGCGGTTCATAATCAGCCTGGAAATAACTTCGTGAGGAATGCCCTCCAGCAGAGAATACTCGAGGGCGTGCGAAAAAGGGCCATGTCCCACATCATGCAGCAAAATAGCTACCTGAGCAGCTTCGCGCTCTTCCGGACTGATATCATGGTCTTTGCTTTGGAGCGTATCAAGGGTGATTCCCATAAGATGCATGGCTCCCAGGGCATGATGAAAGCGGGTATGCAGCGCTCCCGGATAAACCAGATCGGTAAGTCCCAGCTGCCTGATGCGACGAAGGCGCTGAAAGACCGGATGCTCGATAATATCAAAAATAAGTTCTCCCGGGATTGTCAGAAAGCCATAGATGGGGTCGTTGAAAATTTTTTTCTTATTCAAAACTTTTTTAATTGCCTTATCTTTATAATATTGACTTGCCTCAACCAAAAGGAAAGCAGACAGAATATGCAAAGATACAACATTTTGTGGGCCGATGATGAAATCGATCTCTTAAAACCGCATATCTTATTCCTCGAATCAAAAGGATATGATATCACTCCGGTACACAGCGGAGCCGATGCATTGGAAAAGATCGAACAGGAGAAATATGATATTGTGTTTCTTGACGAAAACATGCCGGGTATGTCCGGTCTGGAAACACTAACTCAAATCAAAGCCCGCAAACCGGAGATACCGGTGATCATGATTACCAAGAGTGAAGAAGAGCATATTATGGAAGAGGCTATTGGTTCCAAGATTGCAGACTATCTGATCAAGCCGCTCAACCCCAACCAGATTCTTCTGTCTGTCAAAAAACTGCTTGAAAATAAAAAGCTGATCACCGAACGAACCAACATCGGCTATCAGCAGGATTTTCGCAACATAGCCATGGCCTACAATGACCGTATTGGGCATGAGGAATGGAGCGAGATCTATAAAAAACTCATCTACTGGGAACTCGAAATCGATAATACCGAGCATAAAAGCATGAAAGACATTATCGATATGCAAAAAAATGAGGCCAATAACAATTTTGCCAAGTTTATACTCGAAGAGTACGAAGACTGGCTCAACGATCCTCAGGCAGACAAACCACTGCTGTCGCACCAGCTGATGAAAAAGAAGGTATTTCCGCTGCTGAAGGAAAATCAGAAGCTTTTTTTCGTAGTTATCGACAATCTGCGTTACGATCAATGGCGGATCATTGCTCCCCAGCTAAACAATTATTTCACCACGGTCGAAGAGAGCTCTTACTATTCCATACTGCCTACGACCACCAACTTTGCCCGCAACGCCATTTTCTCCGGTCTGCTGCCTTCCGAAATGGAAAAGAAACATCCCGATCTCTGGGTAAATGATGATGAGGAAGAAGGGAAAAACAACCATGAGGAAGAGTTTCTGGCTGCTCAGCTAAAGCGCAACAATCTGGGCCATATAAAGCACAGCTACCACAAAATCACCAATGCTGCCGCCGGCAAAGCACTGGCTGACTCGGTCAATAATCTTATGAGCAATGACCTTAATGTCATTGTCTACAATTTTGTCGATATGCTTTCGCATGCCCGCACCGACACAGAAATGATTCGCGAACTTGCACCGGATGAATCAGCCTACCGGTCGATTACCCAAAGCTGGTTTCAGCACTCCCCGCTGCTGGAAGCGCTCAAAAAAATCATTGGAAAAGGCTACAAGCTGATCATTACTACCGACCATGGAACCGTACGGGTCAAGCGGCCTTTCAAAATCATTGGTGACAAAAACACGAATACAAATCTTCGGTACAAGCACGGCAAAAATCTTGGCTTTGATGAGAACAATGTACTGATAGCACGTAAACCGGAACGCTTTTTTCTGCCCAAACGCAATGTCAGTACTGCCTATGTTTTTGCAATAGATGATTATTTCTTTGCTTATCCCAATAATTTCAACTATTATGTAAATTATTATAAGGACACTTTTCAGCACGGTGGGATTTCGCTGGAAGAAATGATCGTTCCCTTTATACTTATGGAATCCAAATGAGCTCTGCCAAGGAGATAATCAGCAAAAGTCCGGACGATTTGCCGGAAGCATCCGAATTAATCCTTAACTTTGCCGGCCCGACCAGAGTCTGGGCCTTTTACGGAGAAATGGGCGCAGGGAAAACAACCCTGATCAAAGCTGTCTGTGCAGCCATGGGAGTAAGGGATATGGTAAGCAGCCCAACCTTTTCGATCGTAAATGAGTATATAACCTCCGCCGGAGAGCCAGTCTTTCATTTTGACTTTTACAGGATCAATTCTGAAAGAGAAGCGCTGGATATTGGTTGTGAAGAATATTTTTACTCCGGCAATTATTGTTTTATAGAGTGGCCTTCCAGAATACCCGGTCTGATTCCGGACGAACATATGGAAATCCATATAAAAGAGGAAAGCGACCAACGAACGATCCAAGTTATAAAGAAATGAAAAGCAAGGGAATTGAAGTACTTGCCAAAGGACATGCCCTGTATCCGCAGGAATCGCTGATGAAGGTTGAAAGCCGGAAACAAAACCTGTACATAGGTATACCCAAAGAGCTGGAAACTATGGAAAACAGGGTCTGTCTGACCCCGGATGCCGTAAGAATACTCACCTCCAACGGGCATGAAGTAATCGTAGAAGCCGGCGCCGGGAAATATGCCAAATATACCGATCAGGAATACAGCGACAACGGCGCTCAGATCTCTTACTCCACCGAAGAAGTTTTCAAGGCCGATATCATACTCAAGGTAGAACCGCCCACTCTGCAGGAAATAAGCCATATGAAACAGGGGAAAGCTCTGATTTCGGCATTGCAGACGGCTATGATCACCCCCGAATATATCAATGCGCTTAACAGACATAAGATAACCGGACTGTCTTTTGAACATATCGAAGACAAAGCGGGAAGCATGCCTGTAGTAAGAGCCATGAGCGAAATAGCCGGGAGCACCGTGATGCTGATCGCTGCCGAATACCTGAACAGTATCAACGGCAAAGGGATCATACTTGGCGGTATAACCGGGGTACCACCTACCAAAGTACTGATACTCGGAGCTGGTACGGTAGCCGAATATGCAGCCCGTACAGGAATCGGTCTGGGAGCCGAAGTAAAAATCTTTGACAACCATTTGTACAAGCTTCGCCGTCTCAAGCATGATCTGGGTCTCCAGATATATACATCAACAATTGACACCTATACCCTGCGCAAAGAATTGCGCGAAGCTGATGTTGTGATTGGCTCGCTCAGAGCAGAAGAAGGCGGAAGTGTCTGCGTTGTCACTGAGGATATGGTCATGGAAATGAAACCCAACTCAGTCATCATAGATGTAAGCATTGATCAGGGCGGCTGCTTTGAAACTTCCAGAGTGACAAGCCTTAAAGAGCCGGTCTTTCGCAAATATGATGTCATTCACTATTGTGTGCCCAATATTCCTTCCATAGTAGCCCGTACAGCTACCAATGCGCTTAGCAACATATTTACCCCCATACTGCTGCAAATCGGCAAAAAAGGCGGTGTGGAAGAAATGATTTATGCCAAAGAGTGGTTTATGCGCGGAATATATACTTACAAAGGCCATCTGACCCAGCCCTATATTGCTAAAAAATTGGGTATCAAATACAAAGATCTAAATCTACTGCTGGCAGCCAGATTCTGAGATTAATCAGGCACAGAATTTTAATTATAGGTTTTATTCCCCGATTTGCGTAGGCCAGTTCGCTGGTTTACGCAGATCTTTTTTCCGGAACATTTTCTCTATCCAATCCCTTTAAATTGATTTGCCCGTTTTTAAGTCTCTTTTTTCTATTTTTTTTCATAACCCGGCCACTATAAGCATAAAACTTAAATCAACAAATATCATATACACCCAAGTGCCAACACCTTAAAAAAACCAACCTTAATTATATTGCCTTATTACACTTTCCCTCTATTAGTATCTGTAAAGAAAATATTTCGAAAAATTGCCAAAACAATTAAATATAATAATTTAGCATCCAAAACATACTTTAAATTAATTATATGAAACAACTTCACCTTCTGTTCATTCTTGTCATTGGTGCTTTGGTATTTCAGGCATGCAAAAAAGATGATGAGGCCAAACCTACTCCAACGACAGCTGTCCAGCCGACTCCTAAAAAACCATATGAAAAGCGCTGGGAAATTTCAGACCCGACCAAGCGGCTTGCGGATGGAGATTTGCGCAATATGATCGCTATCGAGTTTGCATATAACACCTATGTTATATTTTTTTCTGATGGAGCAGCCTATTCCGGCAATTATAGAGAAATCAACTCCGGCACACTGGAATTGGGAAAGTATGGAATACTTACAATCAATATACTTAATGAAAAAACATTTGGTTTCACGCTCAAAGTCGACAACGAAGACTTTATTGTCACTTCTGCAGCAGCGACCGTAATGTCTTTATCTTCCAAAACCGATGCTCTCTGCAACACATGGAAAATTGTCAAAACAACTCCCGGTGATATTATGGAACCTGGCGAAGAATGCTATGTTACCTTCAGCGCTTATGGCACCTATCTTGTAAAGATATTGCTAAACGGAGAACTTGAGGATATAAGCACCAATACCTGGATGTGGTCTGATAGCGACGAAACATCTTTCTGCTATGGTGACTGGGACGGGCAAAATATTTCATCCTGCGACGACCTGGGCTCTGTTTCTGTACAACTACAGGAAAACAACAGTAAATGCATCATTGTCGAAAAAGTATTTGACGAAGTTGTCACATACGAGCTAGTTGTTCAATAAAAATTAAGCTATGCTATAAAGCGGCTTTTTCAAAGCCGCTTTATAGCATACACTCCTCTATCCCTTACACATACCTTTATACCATTCCTGTTGCCAGAATATTCTCACTTCTTTCCAAGAGCAATTGAGGGTATAAGCTGCCACTGGTTCTTCGCTTTACCCGATACTCTCCTGGCTATTTCGCCTTTCACAAAAGCGCCTTATCCTCTGCACACAGAGTTTGCTTCAATCAATAACAATAAAGCCCGAAAGCAATGCCGGCGGAAATCTCCAAACAAAAAAGCTGTCGGAGTATGCTCCGACAGCTTTTTTAATTAATTACTATTAGCAAATATAATTCGTTCCTATTCGTAGAAGATATTCATTTCTACCCGTCTGTTGAGACGGCGACCTTCATCGGTATCATTGCCTGCTTTAGGCTTGGTCTCTCCAAACCAGGCGATCCTGATTTTATATTCATTTACTCCTTTGCTTATCAGATAGTTTTTGACTGCTCTGGCTCTGTTTTCGGAGAGCTCCATATTGGCATTGTCATCGCCCACATCATCGGTATGTCCTTCGAGGTACAGATTAGCCTGAGGGTTGTTGCGCATTACCTTGGCCAGATCGTTGAGCGAAGGATACGATGAAGTCATGATCACGTCCTTACCGGTTTCGAAGAGCAGATTTTCGAAGGCTTTACGCAGGGCTTCCTGTTCTTCTTTCTTGATTTCCGGACAACCTTTATTGGCAGCCAGACCTTTTACTTTGGGGCACAGATCATCAAAATCGCTGATGCCATCACCATCGGAGTCGATAAACGGCGGCGGGCAGCCTCTCCTGTTTTCCGGCCCTCGCTCATCGGGACAGTCGTCCTGATGATCCGGTATACCATCACCATCGGTATCCGGACAGCCCTGAAACTTCTTGATACCCGGCTGATCAGGGCATTTGTCTTCATTGTCCTTAAATCCGTCATTGTCGCGGTCACCCCACGGACAGCCTTTGTTGGCTTTGGGGCCCGGCTCATTGACACATTCGTCTTCATAATCGTACAGACCGTCAAAGTCCGAATCAAAAGGACAACCAAAAGGTGTTACTTTTTCCCCTTTGGGGGTATTGATGCATTTGTCTCTGCCATCGGGCACACCGTCGCCGTCGCTATCCTTATCGTGATATGTCGGGGTATATGGCTCCCTTTTTTTCTTAGCGGCTTTCCGCTGAGCTTTTTTCATCTTGTTGGCCTGCTTCGGATTCTGTGCCTGCAGCTCGGGCAAAAAAACAATAGAGATAAGCAGAAAAAATAATAGGTAAATTTTTCTCATGAAATTAATTATGCATTAAGACCCCTTTGTACGGCATAATTTATTCAAAAGTTTTTGCATTTACCCGGCATCAGCCCACCCGGACCATCTTTTTACCGACGCAATGACCTGCTAAAATACAGTAAGACAAAAGATAACACAGAGCACTTCGAAACACGGGTATCCTATTATTTTTTTATTAACATAGCGCTATGCACCTGCCCTGTTCCTGTTGTCTTTACAAAATAAGCCCCGGAAGCCAGTCCTCTCAGATCAATACGTTCTGTATCAGACTGCTCTATCAGCAGATTGCCTGACAGATCGGTAATAATCACCGATCCCTGTCCGGTGCGGGTCATATACAGAAAATCAGCGGCCGGATTGGGATAAAAGAACTGACCGGTGTTTTCGAGCGCCTGCAGACGCACTGCCGTAATGCTCCGCTCGCTTACTGTGAGTGAAGAGAGATAAACCTGATCGCCTACCGGCACATCGTTGCCATCGCCTGCATTGACAGCTGCATAAAATGTCACATCGCCCGCACCTCCATTGGCCGGTGCTGTCCAGTTGACTGTCCAGCTGCGGGTGTCGTTGGCGGCAGCTATACCTTCGGCCGTATGTGTGACAGCATTGTTGCTGTTGACCAGCTGCATGGCTCCGGAAGATGCTGAAAAACTACCGACCTTGCTGTTACCACTCTCGGCAGTAAGCTCAAAACCCATGGTGGAGGCTCCGGTATGTGAGCCTGTAACAGTAATCTGGTATTGCCGGCCGGGCTCATAGCCTTCCTGCGGTATATTGGTGCTGATAAGATTGGACACTGTCTGCGCTACAAAAGAGGTATGGCACGTGGTGCAGTTTTGTCCGTCCATGGGAGAACCGGTAAAGCCACCGGGAGAACCGGTATCGCGCAGTGCGGCTCCTGTGATGGCCATGCCAGCCAGCAGCGCTGTAAGTAAAAGATGATTTTTTTTCATGTGTTTAAAGAGAATTAGATGGTTAGACATCTAACAACCCGATATGCTTTCATTTGTTCAAAACAATTACTGATAATGAAGCGGATACATATATTAAACTTCTTCCGAAGTCTTAACAGCACAGATTGATAACTTATATTTTTACTAACACTCCAACTATTAAATCTATTCTTCTAATGATTTTTTTGACTTTCAAAATCAATTATACTGGCAAAGGTCAAGTGACTGAATGGTAATTATTAATATTTTCCGGGACATAATTTGTCTGCAATATTTATTTGACTACCTTTGCAACAGACTGATACATAAATATATCAACTCTCCACCACAGATCGAAAGCCTGAGCGTTTTCTCCCTATAAGTATCTGTTAGCGTTCTGTCCGGTGGTACTTGCATCATATGCTAACAGGTCACAACCGGCAGCGGATCACCAGGTGAAAAAGCCGCCAACACGTCACCGCGGTACAAAAAACTGAAGGTAAAGCTATCGCCGCACTCCTATCTCACCAAAAAACATGTCGAAGGGCTCGACCAGCTGCTGGATTTTACCAGCCCACGTGTGCTCAACCGCCAGCTGCGCGATGTATTTATGTTTGCCCTCATACTGGATGATGGCCTCAATATTGCCAACCAGACCAAGCTGGTTGAGAATTTTCATGTATTGTTCAACTTCTTTGATAATCTCGAAGATGCTCATGATGCAGCCAGAGCTGACGGAGAGCGAAGATAGCACCGGTACCTGACCGGCAGGAGCTTTCTGGTCACCTGTCAGAAAGCCGCTTCTTTTTACCTGTTATACAGGATGTATATTTATTTAATTAGCTGCTTTACCGCAAAAATCCGTATTTCAATGACCTACAACCCAAACCCAAAGGTGGACTGCCTGCTGCAGGCGCTCTTTGATACGGCGCCGCCTTACTATCTGAGAATAAGCCTGACGGATCTCTTTTTTGCCTATCTGTGCCATGTAGACGATGATGACCACCAGTACCTCTGCGCGAAACGGCCACAGACCTGTACGCGCTGTTGCAGTTTCTGGAAAAAGCCGGTCATGTTGCCGCTCCGTCGCCACGCCCGAAAACGGTATAAAAGCCTCAGGGCTATAGTATACCAGCGATTTTGTTTATATTTGACATGTTTTACCAATTAGCTTTTTTAGTATTTTGAAAACCAGTATCGACTTTCTACCAGCACACAAACAAGAACAACTACAATCTATCCGCGACTATATTGTAGCGCAGATGGACCCCGAAATAATTGTACTCTTTGGCTCGCATGCCCGTGGCGAATGGGTTGAGGATGAGTATACCGAAGACGGCATTACTTACCAATACCGGAGCGACTTTGACATATTGGTCATTACGGAACGCAGCCCGGACAATGCAGCCCGCAGCCGCTGGCACCAGATCGAAAAGGAACTGGTGCACCGCTTTCGGGACACTCCGGTCAGCCTCATACTGGAAGGTATACGGGATGTAAACCGGGAGATGCGCCGCAACAGCTATTTCTACACCGACATCTACAAAGAGAGCATTGCCCTCTACGACAACAAGCGCTTTCGGATCAATCCGCCAAGTATACTCAGCGAAGCCGAAACACTGGCCAAAGCCAAAGAGGATTTTGATTACTGGTTCGGAAGTGCAAATGGCTTTTATAAACAATATGCATACGCACTTGGCGACAATGATTTAAAAATTGCTGCTTTTCTTCTTCATCAGACTGTTGAGCGCTATTATGTTGCGCTGATACTGGTTTTTACGGGTTACCGGCCCAAGACGCACTCTCTGAAAGAGCTAAGTGAGCAGGCGCAGCGCATTCATGAGCGGTTCAAAATCATATTTCCCTGTGAGACTCAGGTGCAACAGGACCGCTTTGAGCTTCTCTGCCGTGCCTATATAGACGCCCGCTACAAAAAGGACTACCGCATCAGCAACAATGACCTCACCTGGCTTGCCCAACGGGTAGAAATGCTCCGTGATCTGGTCAAAATTGTGTGTGAGGTGAGGATGGGGAAGTGAGGGGGGATAAAAGAATTAATTAAATAAAAATCAACCATAAAAACGACCAATGAGTCATTATGTTTACATAAACAGTTTTTTTATTGAGAAACTCAAAGACCATTTTACTAAGCGCATTGATACTAATTTGACCTGTGAACAGATATTTATTTTTTTTCATGGCAGCTATTTTTTGAGGTAAGTATATTGTCAGCATCAGGATTTTCAGGATTGAAGGATGAACAGGATTTTTTAGTACCGCATATCCTATAATCAACCTAATCCTGATACTGACAGTGATTTACAAATGAACAATTTTTTTAGCACCATATCAAAACACGCAGAATATAATCCTGCAAATCCTACAATCAACCAAATCCTGATACAGATATTTTTTTACTATGACACTAGACGAGATAACCTACAAAATAAACGGATGTGCCATGAAGGTACACAATACCCTGGGCAATGGTTTTCAGGAAGTGATCTATCAGCGTTGTCTGGCAATTGAGCTAAAGCGTGCGGGGCTTGTTTTTGGCAGGGAGATCGAACAGACTATATACTACGATGGCATAGAGGTGGGGGTTCGCAGAGCTGATTTTGTGGTAGAAGGCCAATTGATTGTGGAGCTGAAAGCAGTGATCAGGCTGGAAGATGTGCACCTGGCTCAAGCCAAAAACTATGTGGTGGCTTATGATTTCCCGGTCGGCTTACTCATCAATTTTGGCGCGACCAGCCTGCAGTTCAAAAAAGTATACAATTCCCGATATCATCCTTCCAATCCCAAAACCATTTAAAATCATAATCCGGACAGAAGATGTATCATTACATATATTGAGAGTTAGCGATCGGCTCACTGATTGGATTAACAAAACCTGTCAGTTAGGACTGCGCAGACTTTAATTTTTCAAAGCCATCTGATGCAGTGGCAATTGTAGTTTCGGACTTAATTTTCACTGTTTACAATGTATCACAGTTTTTCCTTTCTCATTTTGAAATTGGAATAAATACATCGTCAGGTTTTAATTTTATTTTGGCGAATTTCTTTGTACCTGCCACACACAGGATTACCCCAAGTGTAACGGCTAACATTCCGACACTTACTTTTTCATGAAGTAAAAAAGCGGCTAATGCCAAGCCCAAAAACGGCTGTAATAATTGCAGTTGCCCTACGGTTGCTGTTCCTCCCTGAGCCAGGCCTTTGTACCAAAAAACAAAACCGAGAAACATACTGAACAATGACACATAAACCAACCCACTCCAGGCTCCTGTACTAATGCCCTCAAACGATAACGGCATATAAATAAATGTAAGTGGCAACATGACAGGCGAAGAAAACACCAATGCCCAAGAGATCACCTGCCAACCACCCAATGTCTTGGTCAGTCTGGCTCCCTCTGCATAGCCCAAACCGCACAGAATAACCGCCCCAAGCATTAAAATATTGCCTACCGGCGAAGCCGTAATACCTTGTACCACTGCATACCCGACCACCAAAAGACTGCCTGTAACAGAGAAAACCCAAAACACAGGCTGAGGGCGTTCGCCTCCGCGAATGATACCAAATACGGCCGTCGCGACAGGCAATATTCCTATAAAAACAAGGGAATGAGCCGAAGTAATGTATTTCAAAGCTAAGGCACTTAGCAAGGGAAAACCTGCCACCACGCCAGCAGCTACAATAGCCAGAGGAAAAATATGCTTTCGTTCAGGACGTTTTTCTTTGAAAACTGACAAAGCGATAAGTGCAAGTATTCCTGCAATGGAAGCCCGGGCAACCGTAAGAAAGACAGGATGCAGTTCTAAAACCGCTACTCTTGTCGCAGGCAATGAACCACTAAAAAACACGACCCCAATAAAGCCATTTAACCAACCTTGTGCTGTGCTTTCTTTTACTTCACTCATACTCAACTCTGATAATGTATCAACTATTGATGCAAAATTCGGCAAAGAAAACAGACAAACACAGCCACAGTTTTTGTTATTTTGATGGACACAGTTAAATTTATATTGTGAAGAAAGATTTTCTATACAACGAGATAGCACGCAACATTGCCAATAAAATCAAAACAGGTGTGTTGAAAGCAGGTGAGCGATTGCCATCTGTGAGAATGCTGAGCAAGGAACACGGAATAAGCATCAATACTGCCAAAAGGATTTTTATTGAATTGGAAGCCCAATCTCTTGTACAGTCAAAACCTCAGTCAGGCTATTTTGTAAGTCCGTTAAAATATCTGACACTTTCATTGCCAGAAGCAAGCAAGCCTTTGCCTGTTGCCAGTAATACCGAACCTGAAGAACTGATAAACAGTGTCTATTCTACCATGGGGCGTAGTGATTTAACGCTTTTTTCTATTGGTGTGCCATCCGGTAATCTTTTGCCATTGGCAAAACTGAAAAAAGAAATTGTGTTCGCTACAAGGGAACTGAAAGAGGGAGGAACAGAATACGAACCTTTACAGGGTAATGCAAAACTGCGGAGAATGGTGTCTGCACGTTCGTTGGCCTGGGAAGGGAATATAAAGGAGGGCGATTTGATCACGACTAACGGCTGTATGCATGCGTTGGCTCTGTGTCTTATGGCATTAACCAAACCGGGCGACACTTTGGCATTAGAAAGCCCTTGCTATCCGGGTATTCTGCAACTTGCTGTTAGTTTAGGTCTGAATGTATTGGAAATTGCGACACACCCTGTTAGCGGAATAGATATTGATGCTTTCAAAAAACTATTGCCTAAAATCGACGTCTGTCTGCTAGTTCCCAATTTTAATACACCTTTGGGGTATTGTATGCCCGATGAGCGTAAAAAAGAAGTTGTAACCCTGTTGTCAACATACGATATTCCGCTTATTGAGGATGATACATATGGAGATATTCATTTTGGCGCTGAACGTCCGAAGTGCTGCAAGTCTTTTGATACGGACGGAAATGTCTTGTGGTGCAGCGCTGTGTCTAAAACACTTGCGCCCGGTTATCGTGTAGGCTGGGTGGCTCCGGGCAAGTACAAAGACCAAATAATAAAACTGAAACTTGTACATTCTTTGTCTTCTAATTCTATTATTAATGAAGCGGTTGGAAACTTTTTAATGACAGGCAGGTATGAAAATCATCTTCGGCATTTTCGCAAAAGGTTACAGGAAAATTATCAGCATTTTGCCCTTGCTATTGCAGAACATTTTCCGCAGGGAACTAAAATAAGCCGACCTCAGGGTGGGCTTGCTCTGTGGGTTGAGCTTCCAAAAGAAATTGATACAACAGAGCTTTACAATCAAGCCCTTAAAAAACATATTAGCATTGCACCAGGTAGAATGTTTACCTTACAAAACCAATTTCAAAACTGTATGCGTCTTTGTATCGGTTTGCCCTGGACAGATGATTTAGGTCTGAAATTAAAACAGCTTGGAAATCTTGCCAAGATGATGTAACACATTATTAAAATCCGGAAATACTGTTTTTTTTAATGAATGCCGAATACTCTGATAATGTTGAAGAATAAAATCATCTGAATCATAATCCGGACAGAGGATGTTTTATTGCGTATATTGGATCGTATGCGCCAGCTTAAAAGACGAGATCGAAGATGAAGAACAGGTTAATCGATTATTTTCTAAAAATCGCCCCACTGACTGCCGAAGAAATAAAAGCGCTGGCTGACAGTATGGTAATAAGGGAATGCCGCAAAGGGGACTTTCTTTTAAAAGAGGGGCAACGAAATACAGATACGTTCTTTGTGCTGACGGGCTTGGTGAGGCAATACAAGCTAACGGATCGGGAAGAAATTACCACAAACTTTTTCAGTGAAGGACAATGGATCATTGCATTGACAAGCTTTTCGGACCATACCAGCGCAAGTGACTATCTGGCTTGTGAAGAAAACACGTCCGTGGTGGTCGGCAATGAACAAAAAGCGCAGGAGATTTTTCAACAATTTCCAAGACTGGAAACGGTATCAAGGATGGTCATGGAGCGTGTATTTGCCGAACAACAAAAACTCCTGCTATCATACCATACGGACACTCCGGAACAGCGCTATCTGAGTTTGTTAAAAAACAGACCTGATATATTCCAACGAGTTCCGCAATATCACATCGCCAGCTATATCGGGGTCAAACCTGAATCATTGAGCCGGATACGAAAGAGAATAACTACTAGTGACTGACTTTTGGAACAACTGCGGGATCATTAAACCCTTTGGCGATTAACCAGATACTTAGCCCGATTTCAAATAATCCTCCGGGGATAGATAATATCACTCCATATGGTATTCCGAACAATTCTGAAAGACATCCGGCTATAAATACTGCATACCCGATATAGCCCCATACCGGGAATAAGACCGGGACAAGTCCTGACTTTTGAAGCAAATAGCAGAAAACCAATCCGCCACAACCCCAGATAGTCATACCCAGCTGATAGGAATAAAAGTTGGCGCTCGAAGACAGATGAAGTAGTAAGGAAAAGGATGAATTGCCCCAATACCCTGACTCACCAATGGTTTCACTGATCGCAAGGGGCAATAAAAGAAAAACAGCGCCCAAAGCAAGCATTAGTGTTCCTAAAAAGCCTGATAGCAAGTAAGCAACAGAAAGCCGCTGACTTGTTGATTGCAGAACACAAAACATGATGATAATCAAACCAAGATTAAACAAGCTATGTACAACCGCCATTAAAGTTGCTCCTGTGACCAGACGCACTTTGTTTTCAAGTATGTCCGCTGGCAGTGTCTGATTATTTTGAATGATCTCCGTGAAGCTTGTTCCTGTAGCGTATGTCACAAATGACAAAATAAAGAATATGCCGAACAGACGGGCTGAATTTTTATTCATATGTAGCTGATTTATGATCATCGTTTTTTGTTTCAAAATATTTCAGCAAAATTGAAGCAATAAGGAATCAAACTCATTGACTTCGGTTAAGAATGTAGTTCAGCACGATATATCATCACGAGCAAAGCTACTCCGGCAGCAAAGCATGGTGGATCAGACCAGCTGGCAGCATTAAGTTTGGGTAAGATAGAAAAGCAGCATACACAAAACAATGTAAGTTAAACAAAACAAACAGAGTTTAAACAAACAATCAACTATAAAACAGACACTTAAAAAAGTAAATTTTTAAGTATTTTCATCGTAAACGCTATTTTTTCAAATATTTAATTGTATTTTTAATACACAATAAACTTTCAATCAATATTTTAAACCTCTAAAAGCTATGAAAAATCTACGCTTGCTAAGCAGCATGCTCATGCTGCTTTTGTTCGGTCAGCTCCTGATGGCCCAACCCCAATTAGTCAAAGATATCCCCGACGATGCACAGGAGTTCTTCTCTGTAAACGGTGTATTGTATTTCTTTTCCGGTGATGAGCTATGGAAAAGTGAAGGAACAAACGGTACAACCGTTCTGGTCAAAGAGCTTGATGAAGAAGTATATTACCCATATCACAATAAAACAGTGGTTATCGTGGGTAACTATTTCTTTTTTACCACTGTGTCCGACATGGGTAATAGGTCAATCTGGAGAAGTGACGGCACAACGATAAATACGACGAAAGCAGTCACGGGACCAGCATTAACACTCCTGGGAACTTTTCAGGATAAAGTTATTTTTCTGAAAAACGGTGAACTCTGGCAGTTAGATCTCCTACAACAGGAAATATACATTCAAACCCTTGACGATTATATTGATCTCTTCTCTGCTACAGACGATTATATGTATCTTTCAGCAAGAGACTATGTAAACACACACGATGGCCGATTCGCACTTTGGGTATCCGATGGCACCGAAAACGGAACGTATTCCATATTACGTGATCACTATAGTTATGCAAAAAGTTTTCAACCTTTCGACAACGAAATGTACATGGCTCAGGTACAAGACATAGGTGAAATGGCAGACAACTTTTCCCTGGCCACTCCCGAAGGTATCACGCATATCTGGACATCCTCTGACAGAGGTTTTAGTATGGATTTCACCACCATTGAGCTCATTGCTCCGTTAGGAGACAAGCTTATTCTTTTCGTACGACCAATGTTTGATTCAGCGTACGAGCTCTGGGAATATGATCCTGCCACCAACAAGGTAGCCAGCATACGCTCAATGCTCGATTTTGCCTGGAGCTCATGGCAGGGATTTCTGGAGCCGGTTGTTATCAACAATACCATGTCCTTCAACACCGGTAAAAAGATATACCGGTCAAACAGTACCAACGCAGGCACCTACCCCATAGCCGACATGTATCACGGATACAATGCCGAGTTTACAAAAGTCGGGGACCTCCTGTTTTATATCAACCATGCATCGGCAAGTCCTGCTTCCTACAACGAGGAGTTTGAATTGTACCAGAGCGGACTTTTCTCTCAGAATACCTCATCGGTAAGAAAATTATTTGGTAACACAGGCAACTATGGACATTCGGCCAATCTGACCGAAGCAGGTGGCAAACTCTTCTTTACGCTGGAATCCAATACCGGCGACAAAACCCTCTGGATCTATGACCCCGCCAAGCCGGCAGACGGAAGCCCGTACTTTACTGTGGTAAATGCGGATACTGATCAGGATATACAATGGCTCAAAAACGGCGATACCATTGTAAAACCGGCCGGACTGAATATTGCCCTGCGATTCAACCCTACAGGGTCACCGGGAAGTGTGCAGTTCTGGAACGGCCCTCATCTGGCACGCACGGAAAACTCTGCACCTTTCAGCTTCCCGGGCGATAATAACGGCAACTATCAGCCGTGGACCAATGCCAATCCGGGCAATTATACCTTTACCGCTATTCCCTACTCTCTGCCTGGCGGCAATGGGGTGGCTGGCCCCTCAACAGTTGTCAGCTTTACCATCGTAACACCTGCTTCCAAAGTGCCTCCTGTAGTAAGCGCGGGGCCGAACAGGGAGATTACATTCCCGACAGACAGTACATTTTTGTATGGATCAGCTATTGACCCCGACGGATATATTACTCAAAGACAATGGAACTACGTAACAGGTCCATGGAATAATGATCACTACCTGCAAAATCCGAATCAGGATACTACCAAAGTCGAATTCTACTATGGAAGTCCCGGAATATACAAATTTGCCTATACAGCAATTGACAATGAGGGTCTGTACGGGACCGACACTGTCACAGTAATCGTTAATGACTTTCCAGCCAAGGTTGTACGGTTCATATTGGTTGATACCGACACAGATACAGATTTGCAAAACCTGAGCAACAACAGGACTATCGATTTGTCTACCCTGCCATCCAATCTGAGCATACGGGCAGAAACAGTACCTGACACTATACAAAAGGTGGTATTTGACTACGAAAACGGTCGCATGATCCGGACAGAAAATACACCTCCTTATGCCCTATTCGGCAATGCAGGCGCCAGCTATATCCCAGGGCTGTTTACTGAAGGCTATCATGACCTGAGAGCTTTCCCCTATCTCAATGATACTGCCTACAGAGAAAGCTTTATACGCCTGCACGTCACCCGAAGCACTCCGGGCGCCCTGAGTAAGTTTGTACTGGTAAGAGCGGATACAGATCAGGATCTCTTTGATCTCACTGCTTATACAACCCTCTACCTCGACGAGCTTCCGGCACAGCTCAATGTACGGGTGGAAACCAATACTTCTGCAATCGGAAGCGTTACGTTTAGCCTCAACAATACCAACCGCACGGAAAATGTAGCCCCGTACTCTGTTTTTGGAGACAATGGTGGTAATTTCAACGGCGGCACATTCCCCATCGGAGACAATTATATCGAAGCCAAAGCATACTCTGGCTCCAACGGAACTGGTTCCTATCTCAACGGTATTTATGTCCCGTTCAGAGTGAGGGCATCGCGCAATGCCAGACTGGCCGCTGATTATTACGAGGCCGGTGCGCAGGTCGCCATTGTACCAAACCCATCGGCCGACCGCTTTGCCATACGGATAGAAGCCGCAGTAAACGAACATACTTCTGTGGAAGTTTTCAACGCAAGTGGTTTGTCGATAAGCAAACTATACGATGGCCCGGGGCAAAACATGGAATTGCAGTGGGATGCCGCTCAGGTACCGGCAGGGGTATACTTCTGCCATGTACGAAGTAATAACGCTGTCAAAACCTATAAGCTAATGGTGGTAAGGTAAGTATACTAAAAATACTCTAACAGCCTGAAGCTGTCTGAAGCAATATTCAGGAATTTATTAAAAGGCCTGCCATTGCTCAGACAGCTTTTTATTTAAAAATTCTTTTCTCAAGCTATCCGCGCATCCTCTCCGATAATTTCTTCCCGATGCTTTTTCCCCCAACGCCACAATTCCATTATAAGCTTATCCAGGGAGCGTCCATGCTCTGTCATCGAATACTCTACTGCGGGCGGAAATGAGCTGATCACCCTGCGAATAATCAGCTTATTCATTTCAAGCTCTTTCAGTTCCTTGGAAAGCATCTTATCGGTAATACCCCTGACCTCTCCGAGTATTTCCCTGTAGCGTTTGGGGCCAAGATAAAGTGAAGTAATAATAGGCAACTTCCAGCGACCGCTCAGAACATCCAGGGCATCCATCACCGGACGAATCAACGCTTCACATTCCTTTTCCTGATCAGGACCTTGAGATAGGGATGAACACATAACTTTCCTTTTAGATAGTACTATACAAACAACCAGTACTATATTTTATTCCGTAAATTTAGATAAGTTTGCAGAAACTTTCAATAAGCAAACAACAATATAATTTTCAACTTATTATCTATACATGACACCCTCATGTATAACCAAATGCAATGAAACATATACCTCTTTCAGTTCTTGAGCTTGCTATAATCCGGGAAGGCGGCAATGCGCAGCAGGCCATAGAAGAGACTGTACGTGTTGCCCGGCATACGGAACAGGAAGGCTATTCCAGACTATGGCTTGCCGAACATCATAATATGCCCTATATATCAAGTTCGGCCACGGCTGTACTAATCGGTCATGTAGCCGGAAAAACCAGGCATATACGTGTAGGTTCAGGCGGTATAATGCTTCCCAATCATTCTCCTCTGGTAATTGCCGAGCAATTCGGAACGCTGGAAACTCTTTACCCGGGACGGATCGACCTTGGTCTGGGACGGGCTCCCGGAACCGACCAGACGACTGCCATGGCACTTCGCCGTCATAATACAACTACAGCACACAGCTTTCCTTCCGATGTAAAATCATTGCAGGCCTATTTCTGCAATGAAGATAATGATGCCAAAGTACGCGCTTTCCCGGGCGAAGGCCTTTCCGTTCCGTTATGGATACTGGGCTCCAGCACCGACAGTGCCTATCTGGCTGCGGAAATGGGTCTTCCATACGCATTTGCCGCGCATTTTGCTCCGGCACAGCTGTTTGCCGCTATCAATATTTACCGGCAACATTTCAAACCTTCAAAACAATTAAATAAACCATACCTGATGGTTGCTGTCAATGTAATTGCAGCAGATAATGATGATGAAGCAAACCATCTGACAACATCCCTGATCAATATGTTTCTGGGGGTAGTTACAGGCAAGCCTCAGCCATTGCGCCCTCCGGGCAAACTTTCCGATCTATATCAATATCAGGATGTACAGCACGCTGTCAACAATATGCTCGCCGGCACTTTCATGGGCGGACCTGAAAAACTTCGTCATGAGTTAGCCGGATTTATTTCTGATACTCAACTGGACGAACTGATGGTGACCGGCTATATTTATGATCCGGAAGCTCGACTCAACTCTTTTTCAATACTAAAAAGAGCATTAGACTCAGCAGATAAAAGCAACTAAAATCCGCCACCTCTAACACCGTATTTACAATTTTCAACAATATAATATACCGCATTATGTCAATAACAGAATCTCTTAACTGGCGCTATGCCACTAAAAGCTATAACGGACAATCTGTTTCTCAGGACAAAATTGATACGATACTTGAAGCCATACATCTTTCTCCCAGCAGTTCGGGACTACAACCATTCAACGTTTTGGTTATCAGCAATCCTGAACTGAAAGAAAAAATACGTCCCATAGCGTTCAATCAGCAACAAATTACTCAGTGTTCACATGTGCTGGTTTTCGCAGCCTGGGATAATTATACGGTAGAGCGAATCAACAAAGTGTTTGAGCGTAACAATACAGAACGCAATCTTCCCCCGAGCGCAACCGATGATTACAGAAACATGCTCATTCAGTCCTATACAAACCTTACGGCCGAGCAAAACTTTGAGCATGCAGCACGCCAAACCTACATCGCTCTTGGCTTCGCCCTATACACAGCTGCCCAGGTGCAGGTAGATGCTACCCCGATGGAAGGCTTTAGCAATGCTGCCCTGGATGAGCTTCTGGGACTAAAACAACAAGGCCTGAAAAGTGTTACCATACTGGCCCTGGGGTACAGGGATGCTGCAAACGACTGGCTTGCTCCTATGAAAAAAGTGCGTGCTCCGAAAAGCGACTTTTTTATTGAGCTTAACTAATCTGGTTCGGCCAAAGAGCAGAGTACACATAGCTCTGCTCCTCACTGCCACAGATTAAATCACCATACTGCCACCGTCTGCCGGCACAAAAACCTGTCTCAAACCGTCAGTAGAACAATACCGGGATATGAAGGATTTTTTATTGGAAGTGGCATTTACAATAGCAGGCATTGGAGCTGCTTCCGGGTTGGTCTTCAAAAACGACCGGCTTTATCTGATCTCTGATACCAGCAATTATCTATACCAGTATTCAATTACCAGCCAGCGACTGTACAAAACACTTCTTACAGACTCCGCTCCGCCGCACGAGCAGCTTTCCAAAGACACAAAAAGTGATTTTGAAGCGATTTTTTCTGATGAAGACCGGCTTGTCATTCTTGGTTCCGGATCTGATACCGGATCTGTCCGAAATCAGCAGTTTTCAATCCCCATTCATGCAAAAAAATATCGTATAAAAGAGCTGGATATGCGCCCGCTGTATCAGCATTTGCAGAAAAAATATCAGATTGGCACTGATAATTTCAATATTGAGGGAGCCCTGCGCTATAAGAACCAATTACTGCTATTCAACAGGGGAAACGGTCTTTTAGGCTTCAATGGTATTTTTCGCCTTACCCCCGGTCTGGATACAATATTTATTCCTGTACCTCTGCCTGCTCTTAACGATACTCCTGCAGGGTTCAGCGATGCTGTCAGAGTGCGTGATACTATTTACTTCACCGCCGTTGCAGAATCTCAGCCTTCTGTTTACCATGACGGCACAATTAAAGGTACTTACCTGGGTATAATGCACCTGCCGGAATTCGAAGTTGAGCAACTGATTGTGCTCTCTGACACTTCCAAATTTGAAGGCATCACATTATTTTCAGAAGATAGCCAATCCGTCCATTTTCTCCTTTGTGAAGACAGAGACTCCCACTCACAAGAGTCTGTAATATATCACCTTAAAATTAAAAAAATACAGCATTAATCCACTATGGCATGCATCCTAAATACCTTATATACAAACTTCTTTTTATCAATATATTTTAAAAATTAAATTCCCTGACTATATTTGATTCACTTTTGAGATGTAAGCTATGCTCCTCTCGAATCAATATTTTTAAGTTTTCATTTTTATTAACCTAACAACTACTTTTAATTTTATGGACGAATATCTAGCAATTATCAAGATTTTTGGTGGAAACTTTGCGCCAAAAGGCTGGGCTGTGTGTCAGGGACAGCTATTATCCATCGCTCAGAACACAGCATTATTCTCTCTTTTAGGAACTACTTATGGCGGCAACGGACAAACTTCCTTTGCTCTTCCAGATCTGAGAGGCAGAGCACCTATCGGTTATGGCCAAGGCCCCGGACTAAGCAATTATGCACTGGGACAGGTATCCGGAACGGAAAATGTGACACTCACAACCGGCAATATACCACCACACAATCACGTGGTATCCGGCACCGTAAAATTACCGGTCAATGCTGATTCATCAGCTACGGACAATCCGGAAGAGGCATATCCTGCTCCCACTGCAAGCAATAACTACAATACTTCGCCAAGCTCGGGGGCTTACTCAGGCAATCTTTCTGTGGATCTGACTACCGGAGTAACTGGTAACGGATTACCTATAAGCATTATGCAGCCTACGCTGGCAATGAATTACATCATCTGCCTCGAAGGGCTGTTCCCTTCCCGTAGTTAGTCTGCCGGTCAATTTTCAGACCATATAGCCTGATTGCAATTATGACTGTAATCAAGATAGGGGTTTTATTGCCCAAATCTTCTTTATATCCCTCGATTGGATTTGATCTGCTGAATGGATTAAAAGCACAGCTGGATTCCGTTCAGCATTTTTCCTATGAACTCCTGTATGAAAATATTGGTACCGGCGGAGACTCCAACGAGATATATAACAAAACCGAAAAACTTCTGCTACAGGAGTCATGGATTGTACTGGCTTTTCTGGACCATAGTGAGGCCACAAAACTGGATATGTTATTCAGACAGCAAAAGCGGATTCTGATTGTATTGGATCCGGGTGCTCATATTCCCCTGGTCTGGAACGACGGAAGCCCATACCGCTTTACTATTTCACTGCAAACTGCTTTCAATAATTATGTTACAGGTACCCTGGCCGCAAAAACCGGAAATAAACGGGCATTTTTCGCATCTTCTTTTTACGAAGGCGGATACCTGCAAACATATTCATACCTGAAAGGTTATGAGCGCGAAGGCGGTACGATATACTTTCATTCAATTGTTCCCTTTCATCGAAATGAATATCAGACAAGCGACCTTGTACATGCCTTTGAACATCACCAACCTGAGGCTATACTGGCTCAGTTTTCGGCAGAAGCAGGTGAAGTCTTTCTGGGCAGGTATGCTCAGACCAGTATCTGCCGGCAAGTCCCCCTTTTTGTATCGGCTTTTATGCTTGAAGAAAGCTGGCTCGACACTGTACCTTATCCATTTGATGGAATAAAAGGATGTATCTCCTGGTGCCGGTCGCTTGATACTGACATGAATCATCAGTTCATTGATGCAATCAGGCATCGGCATGCAACTATACCTACTATTTTCACTTTATTGGGCTGGGAAAGCGGATTACTGATAAATCAGTTAGCACATAACCCGGAAACATCTGGAAGAACCGACGAGATTTTATCAAAAACAGAATCCATGGAACTGCATTCTCCCAGAGGAACTCTCCAGTTGCATAAAGATTCCCGTATTTTCTTTAGTCCGGTTTACCAGACAGAAATTGTCAAAAACCCGGATACCGGAAACTGCCAGCTGAAACTAATCGGGGATTATCCCTGCGAATCTGAAAAATCTGCCTTTACGAATGGAGCTCCCAGCGGAGTTTTTTCCAAATGGACAAACACTTACCTATGCATTTAAGTTTGACGCACACAACACGTAACTAATTCATAAAATTATGAAATACCTATATACCTTCTCCAAAACATTGTTTACTTTTTGCCTGATCTTTCTGACAACGCTATACGGATCAGCACAAACCACATTAAATACAGGCGATATTTCTATTATTGGATTCAATTCCGGGCTCGATTATCGCGACGGTTTTGCTTTTGTAACCTGGGTACCACTAGAGGCAGGCACACAGATACGATTTACAGACAATGGATTCAACAGTGCTGCACACTCCAATACCGCCGGCAATATCAGAGAGCTGGAACAAACCATACACTGGACAGCAACATCAGCTATCGCAGCAGGTACCGTCATTGTAATTGAAGCCGATGGAAGCACCTCTCCCTCTACCATTACCAGCCATGGTTCGGTAGTCGTGTACAATGCTGACGGCGGGGTAACAGCAACTATTGCCCTTACCAATGCCGGCGAACAGATTTTCGCGTTCCAGGGCACCTATACCGTAAGCAACAATGCGTCAGGCACGCTTTCCGGTACACTGCTAGACGGAGTCGGCTTCCAGGGTGCCGGAGCCTATACCGGCTGGCTTACTACCGGCACCGTAAGCGCCAACAGATCTTACCGTCCTTCAGATCTGCCCAACGCTCTATATTTTGCAGATGGAACAGTAGGAGCCGCTTATACCGGACCACGCAGCAATCTGACAATGATGCAATTAAAAGCATCAGTATCCAATAGTGCAAACTGGACACTGTACACGAACCCGGGCGGCGTGCAGCAGTACAATACCACTTCTTTTGAAGCCCTGACAGCACCGGCTATCACCGGTCACCCTTCCGGCAGCACAATCTGCCAGGGTAGTAACACAACATTCTCCATAACCGCTACCGGTGCCTCCACTTATCAGTGGCAGGTAAGCACCAACAACGGAACGAGCTTCGAAAATCTGAATAATGATGGTGTATATTCGGGAGTATCCACGACAACATTAACCATTACAGGAGCTACGGTGTCTCTGAACAATAATCTGTATCGCTGCATCGCATCAGGCGCCGTCACACCAGCTGCTACATCCAATAACGCAAGACTTACTGTACCGCAGCTTCCAGTTGCTGCTGCTCAACCCGAGAACGCTCTTATATGCAGCGGCAGTGAAACCGGCATCGCATTAAGCGCCGATCTTCAGGGGACCTCCTTTACCTGGACTCATTCTGTCACCGAAGGATCTGTATCCGGTGGATCCAGCGGAGAAGGCAATACAATTGTGCAGAACCTGCAGGGAGAAGGTGTGATAAGCTATGTAATTACCCCGACTCTTAATAATTGCACCGGTGCATCTGTCACTGTAGCTGTGGGAGTTACTCCCGCTGCCGCTATCACCGCTCCCCCTACAAACCAAAGTACCTGCCCGGATGAGGAAGTTTCTTTTACTACAGAGGCAGCAAACGCATCTTCGTATCAATGGCAGGTAAATACAGGCTCAGAATTTGAAAATCTCACAGAAAGCACCCTTTATTCAGGTGTAACGACAAACTCACTGACCATATCAGAAGCCAGCGCCGGCATGAATGGCTATTTATATAGGGTGATTGTCAACAGCAACTGCCCATATACAATTACCAGCCAACCAGTCACACTGACAGCTACAGATACAGAAGAACCGGTTTTTATCTCCTGTCCTGAAGACATTGTTACCTTCGATGCCAATTATGTATATGAGGAACCGGCTGCCAGTGATAATTGCACTGACAATCCAACAATAGAACTCGCTGAAGGCCTGGGCATCGGAGCTACCTTTCCGACAGGCACTACTACAGAGACATATACCGCGAGTGACGTGTCCGGCAACATTGCTACCTGTTCTTTTACAGTTACTGTTGAACTGATTACATCATTTGATAATCAGTCTCAGGCTGGCATGAATGTACATCCCAATCCTGCAAGGAACAACATAACGATTCATTTGTCCAATAGCAGTGGTCCGGTGGAAATTCAGTGGCATACGCTTTCCGGCCAGCTCATCGAGACTCTGAGTGTAACTGATGTAAAAGAATATCTGTATGACATCCGCCATTTATCAGCAGGAGTATATCTGCTTCATGTAATCAGCAGTCAGGAACATCATATTCAGAAAATACTGGTAAAATAATATCATCCGATATCAACAGCTACTACCAGGTCAGCAAGCCTGATAGTAGCTGGTTTTATTTAATCATCCCAATCGGAGATTTTCTTATTTCCCGTTTTCTATCAGAAACTTTTTTATTTCTCTACTGAATACTTCTGGCTGGTCTTCCTGTACAAAAGTTCGTGCGTTTTTGACCATAACCAAGCGGCTTTGTAAAAAAACACCGCAAATCCTGATACCCAGTTTTGCAGGAAATAAAGTTTTGTCATCGGCTCCCCAGACAATGAGCACCGGTTTATGAAATAGCTTCAACCGGTCTGCTGCCAACATGGTATAACGGGGAGACCATGTTTTGACAGCGCTTGCAAAATCGGAACGAATCCGGCTGTTTTCAGAAAAATGGCACAGATAATACTGAATCCACTCCTCCGAAGTCAGCGTATGTGAAAGCAAGCCCATAAAAAAATCTTTATCCGGCAAAGACTTCACAGCAAACAGTTTTCCCATACAATAAGTAAATCCGGGAATCCAGACAGCGTATTTCAGGTAAGCGAATTTGAGCGGTGGAAAAACGTCCAGCCCTTCACAATTAGACAGAATCAGCCCAGACACCTTATCCGGGAAAAGTGCAGTATATACCTGGGCATAAACACCCCCGGTATCATTGGCTACCACTACTATCTTGCCAATACCTAAAAAGGTAAGCAGTTTATCTATCAGACGAGCCAGGCCGATCGGACTATAATCCTTGATACTGCTGAGTGGAATAGCGTGACCTCCCAGGGGCAGATTGACAGCGATACACCGATATTCTGATGACAGAAACGGGATCATTTTCCGCCAGGTCATACTATTGGTCAGTGTACCATGCAGAAACAGTATAGTAGTTCCCTGTCCTTCATCTGTATAATGTATTCCTTCAAAAACAGGGGCAGTATATAAAACCGGATCCTTTGCATCTTTCTTTTGAGTCATTGTGCTATGATTTGATAAAGTTCTGATCCAAAAATCAGCACTTTATACAAACCATTCATTGACAAAAGATAAGAATACCTCAGGGAGTTATTCTTTTGCGAATACGACTCAGCGACTCAGCCGTAACACCCAGGTAAGAAGCAAGGTAATATTGCGGAACACGATTGAGCAGATCCGGTTGTGACAAAAGCAGCTTCCGGTATCGCATTTCCGGCTTATTGACAATATAAGATGCCAGCAAATCCTGATACTTACCCAGCTCTTCTTCCAGAATCAGCCTGGTAAGAGCCAATAAGTTGGGATAACGATGAAACATCTCATCTTCCGCCTCCTTATATATAATAGCGATTGTTGTATCTTCCAGGCAGTCTATATAGTGAAGAGCGGGGGTCTGCTTCATGTAGCTGTCATAAGAAATCACAAAGCTGTTTTCAATATGAAAGAACGTTGTTTTCTCTTCGTCATCAACTATATAATACTGGCGTATACATCCGCTTACTACGAAATAATAACATCGGGAAACTTCCCCTTCACGAAGCAACAGAGTCCCCTTGGGGTAGGTTTTGACTTTTATTGCTCTGGCAATATCAGTTTCCTCTTCAGAAGACAAGGGTACGATTTTTTTCAGGAAATCGGTAAAGGCTTTACTCATCACGCTGCGAAGCACATTTTCTATTCCACCTAATATTCAAAAAAAGCCCCATTGTCAGCAAAAGCTGACCAGGCTATCAGAAGTACATCTCTGCAAGATTATCAATCTAAAGGAAAGCACTATGATCAGCTAAAAAAACTGCATCCATATAAATTCTGAAAAAAGCAGAAAATAATGAATGCAGCTCTTTCTGTATTTTCCAATCAGGACAACTGAGCAAGGCTTTCTTCCAACACCCTTATCTTTGCCTCTGCATCTGCCTGTTTCTTTTTCTCATTTTCAACTACCTGCTCAGGCGCTCCGCTTACAAACTTCTCATTAGAAAGTTTCTTCTGCACAGACAGCAAAAAACCTTTGGTATATTCGAGTTCCTTTGTCAATCGTTCTCGTTCCGCTTCCGGATCAATTTCACCTTCCAGAGGAATATACAGCTCATCTGCTTTTACCACAAAGGATGCCGCTCCCTCCGGTTTTTCAGAACAGAATCCCAGTTCTTCAAGGCCAGCCAGCTTTTCGATAATACGGCCAAACATCTTATACAGCAGCTGATTATCCGTTTTTACTAATAGACTCAGCTGAGTAGACTTGGCAATCTGCTTACTATTCCGGACATTACGGACACTAATGATAACCTCCCTCGCAATTTCCGCGTTTTGCAGAAACTCCTTATCAAAATGACTTATTCTGGGCCACTCAGCCACGATTATGCAATCTTTCTCATTACGTTCTTTGATCTGATGCCATAATTCTTCCGAGATAAAGGGCATAAACGGATGAACAATTCTGAGAAGCTTCTCAAAGATTTCAATGGTTGCATCGAGTGTCTGAGGATCAATTGGCTTTTCATAATCAGGCTTGATCATCTCCAGATACCAGGAGCAGAAATCATCCCATACCAGCTTATAAACCACATGCAGCGCATCGGACAATCTGAATTTGCTAAATGCTTCTTCCAGTTCAAACAGCGCTTCGCTGAACCGGGCGTTGATCCAGGCGACTGCTACTTCATTGGCTTTACCGGAAAGGTTATTATCAACTTTCCAGCCTTTGATCAGACGGAAAGCATTCCATATTTTATTAGAAAAATTTCTCCCCTGCTCACAGAGCTTTTCATCAAAAAGCAGATCGTTACCGGCAGGACTGCTGAACAGCATACCAACCCGCACCCCATCCGCTCCATACTTTTCTATAAGCTCAATAGGATCCGGAGAGTTGCCCAGCGATTTGGACATCTTTCGGCCCTGCTTATCCCGAACGATACCGGTCAGATATACATTTTTGAACGGCAGTTCTCCACGATATTCATACCCTGCCATAATCATTCTGGCAACCCAGAAAAACAGGATTTCGGGTGCTGTTACCAGGTCATTGGTCGGATAGTAGTAATTGATTTCTTTACCTTGCGGCTCCTTAAATCCATTGAAAACGGAAATCGGCCACAACCATGATGAGAACCAAGTATCCAACACATCCTCATCCTGACGCAATTCTTCTGCTTTATAGAACTTTCCCAATGAGGCGAATTCTGCAACCGCTTCATCTGCAGTCTTTGCCACCACATAGGCTCCTTCCGGACTATACCATGCCGGAATCCTATGTCCCCACCACAGCTGACGGGAGATACACCAGTCCCGGATATTTTCCATCCATACCCTGTACATATTTTTAAACTTGGCAGGATGCAGGCGTATCGTGTCATCAAGAACATTTTCCAGGGCAGGCTTTGCCATCTCGTCCATCCGGCAGAACCACTGAGTCGATAGCTTAGGTTCTATAACTGCATCTGTACGCTCCGAAAAGCCTACATTATTTTTAATATCTTCAACCTTTACCAGCCATCCCTCTGCCTCAAGTTCTTTGGCAATCTTCTTTCTGACTATAAAGCGATCCTCTCCAATATAGCGTCCGGCTTTTTCATTGAGTGTTCCGTCATCATTCAGAATATCGATTACTTCCAGATTATGCTTCATGCCCAGATTGTAATCATTGATATCGTGAGCCGGAGTTACTTTCAGACATCCGGTACCAAAAGCCATATCTACATATTCGTCCGCGATAATTGGTATCTGCCTGTTTACAAAAGGAACGATCGCTTTTTTGCCTATAATATGCTTGTAGCGCTCATCTCCCGGATTGACACATATGGCTGTATCACCCAAAATAGTTTCAGGACGTGTTGTTGCAACAGTAAGCATTTCATCACTGTCTACCAGTCTGTAGACTACATGGTACAAACGGGAGCTTACTTCCTTATAATTTACTTCCTCATCCGATAAAGCAGTCTTCCCCTGAGGGTCCCAGTTGACCATACGTACTCCCCGATAGATTTTACCTTTACGGTACAAATCAATGAAGACATCAATAACCGCCTCTGAAAGGTCATCATCCATCGTAAATTTGGTACGTTCCCAGTCACAGGAGGCACCGAGTTTTTTAAGTTGCTCCAGGATGATTCCTCCGTATTTCTCCTTCCACTCCCATGCATATTTCAAAAACTCTTCTCTGCTAAGCGACTTTTTATCAATGCCTTTTTCCTTAAGCATCGCAACCACTTTTGCTTCCGTAGCTATTGACGCATGATCGGTACCCGGTACCCAGCAGGCTTCTTTTCCCTCCATACGGGCTTTACGGATCAGAATATCCTGAATAGTATTATTGAGCATGTGCCCCATGTGCAGCACGCCTGTCACATTGGGTGGCGGAATTACAATAGAAAAAGGCTCTTTATCGGGGTCAGGTTCCGAATGAAAGAAACCCTGCTGCATCCAGAAAGAATACCACTTATCCTCAACTTCCTGAGGATTATAGGTTTTATTAATATCGCTCATTCTTATTTTAAGATCTTAAAAGACAACAAAAGTACATGGTTAAAATCAAAAAATCAGGGGAAAGTACAGAAAAAACCGACTTTCCCCTAAAATGTTGTAACCGCAATTGATACTAGTAGTAGGTTATCTTACACTTAGGATTCTTTTTCTTGAATCGCTGAATCTCACCTGTTGGAATTCCGGAATAATGGGCAATAAGCGTATTAAGTGTTTCGTCCGGCACTGCGCTGATTGATTTAATCTGAGGATTGCTACTTACATTGAGGTATTCAAGATGGCGGAATCTGGAAATCGGAGATAGGTCGGAAATTTTTGTCGATGCCAGGGCCAGATAGGTAATATAGTTCAGCGAACGTAGCGGACTCAGGTCGGATACTGAATTATGGGATATATCAAGATGCATCAGTTTTGGCAATTTGCTGAGCGGACTCAGATCACTGATACCGGCGTTGAAACAGTCAAGATGTACAAGATTAACAAGGCTGGTCAAGGGCGCCAGTGAACCTATAGCTACTTTTTTCAGACGAAGTTTTTCCAGACTAACCAGACCGGTAATCGGCGTAACATCCTTTATGGCATAATTAAGGGAAATATCCAGTTCCTCGAGTATGGTCATATTTCGCAGCGGTTCAAGATCCCGGAGCTTATTTTCACCACAGGTTAGCTCACGCATCTTTACAAGACCGGCAATATTCTCGAGTGAATATATCTGCAAGCCAGACACATCCAATATTTCCAGGTTAGTAAGATCTTTCAGATACAATAAGGTATCAACCTTGCTACCTGACAGATTCAATTCTTTTAACTTCTTCAGATCCTTGATCGGCGCAAGATCCCTGACATTGGTTTTACTCAGATTAAGTTTCTCCAGAAATGTAAAGTTTGCAAGAAAAGACACATCCGAAACGGGCTTATTAGACACATCAAGCTCTCTAAGTCCCTGACATTTGCGTATCTCATAGTTTTCCGGATAGTTCGACAGCTTATACTTTTCCTTAAAAAAAGACCGCCAGCTGTCATCCAGTTTCAGCCACCACTGCATCTCTTCCGAGAGAGGCTCCAGCTTTGGCTGTTTTCCTTTAACAGTAATCGCATACACCTTGAAAGCGCCAAATACCCTGTTATTCTCAGTGGTACGGATAACAAAGATTCTATCTGAGTTTTTTTTCTGTATTAATGTATCAACCACCCTGGTAACTGTGGGCAGGGAGGTCTCTGCCTGCAAACTATCCTCATCAGAGACAGCAGGCGTCATTACTGTATCTATTCGCTCCGAGAGCTCCTTCCAGGTTTCTGTCTGCTTTACCGGAACCTCAAAGTAATAAAACTTCCGAAGCTCGTCATATAACACATCAGGCTTATTCAAAGGATTTACGATAAGTCTGGAATTATAAGAAAAGCGACCGGAGCTTTTATCATACTTTACTATAGTAAACACTGGTACAAAATCCATGTTCTCCGGATTCCGGTCATCCCATACCTGGATGTCGGCACTATGAAGCCGCACCGGCGTAAACTTCATATTAAAGTTACGCTGATGCTCATATATTGTATCGTTCAGATTAACATTCAGAAAGTTCTCAAAATCTTCGAACAGCGTCTTGAGATTTTGGAACTCAGCATCATTGAGCTTTCGTATTGTTTTTGTCTGCGCAGACAAAACAAAAGAAATAAGAAGAAAATAAATTAACGTAACAAATCTCATCAAACTGTTTTTTTTATTAAGATTGATAAGATAATAAATATTGAAAAAAAAATGTAATAAGAAGACAAAAAGTCCTGAATTCCGGTCCCAATCCGTATTGCATTCCAAAAAAGGTAATGAACATGCAATTCGTACAGCTCCGGAATCTGACGATACATCCGGCAACGGTTTACTTCTTCAGCTTCCTTTCCAGGGCTGCTATCCTCCTGATATTTTGCTTCTCAATGGTGGTAAGATATATATCGACCGATGATTTATCGGGAAAATACCATTCTTTTTCTATAAAATATTCATACAGTGATGTTGTCATAAATTTCAGACCATAACGCGCCAGGATTTCTGATCGCATGATCGACAATTCTTCCGGAGAAAGCCCCTTAAGATCTTTTTCTGTCAGCACCTTGTATGATGCTATGGGATATTTCCCAGGCAGCTGGGGCACATAAAAGCTCACCGGGCAGGTAAAATCCTGTCTGACTATAACAAAAGGCGAGTCTCCGGCAAGTATCTGCTCCCATTCAAAGGTCATTTCATCTTTAACCAGGTGGACAAAATCAGCATATTCGTTAAAACCTCTTGTATTCTCCTTTACCCAGGCCTCGCCAATCCCCCTTTTACCATAATGCACATTCAGGGATATGGAAAGAATTCCGTTGCGGAAAGACCATTTTCCCTGATAAATTGACTTCTCAGGCCAGACATCCTCCATCATCTGCACATCACCTTCAGGGCAAAAATACCATGTTCGGTCTCTGTTAGCCAGATCCTGACCCAATATTAGTCCCGCAGGCGAAGCCGGCTGAGCAAAAACACCTGTTGCAACAAGGATTAATCCAATAAAAAGACAAAACACCTTAATTTTCATCTTCAGGAAATAAATCAATTTACTAACAAGACCAAAAATAGCACAAATAGTTATAGCCTAACAGATTTAAGGAAGAAAATAAAAAATAAAACTCCTTAAACGCACTTTATTATTAAAAAAATACAATTTAAATAAAAACAAGCAACAACTGGAAATATAAAAGATGTATTATTCTAATATTTTCTATACTTTATTTACCAAACCCATTTCTCGTATAGTGAAGAAACTCATATACTCTATACTCTGGAAGCCTCATATCCCTCATCAATCAGTAGTTTTTCTCTCTCCGCACTCATTACTGCAAGACGGTCACAACGTTCGTTTTCAACATGCCCTGCATGTCCTTTTATCCAGCGGAATCGAACTTTATGCTTTTTATAAAGAGGTAAAAAACGCTGCCACAAATCAACATTCTTCACATCTTTCCAGTTTTTCCGGACCCAGTTATGCAGCCAGCCTTTTTCAACTGAATCTACCACATATTTAGAGTCAGAAACAACCGTTACTTCAAATCCTTCTCCTTTCAGAGCTTCAAGCCCTTTGATTACCGCAAGCAGCTCCATCCGGTTATTGGTTGTAAGCCGAAAACCTTCTGACAGCTCCTTCCGGTGCTGCTTATATATCAGAACAACACCATAACCTCCCGGACCGGGATTTCCTTTTGCCGCTCCGTCTGTATATAATAAAATCATGAAAAAGCTTTTATAAATTGAATCAGCCTGTCATATGCCTCATCCTCAATAGCCGGGAAATTGGCAATGCGAAAACTATTGTCTGCCCATGCACCATAGCCATTACCAAGTACCATTCCCTCTGTCAGAGCTCGTTCTTTCAGCTCTCTGAGCTGTTTTTTTCCCGCACTCAGACATAAAACTGTATCAGACTGCACTTTCTTATTTGAAATCAGACTTTTAAACTCCGTCTGGTTGTTGAAAAAATCCAGCAATTTGTTTTTTCTGATTCTCAGAAGCTCCGCAGTTTCATCGATTACCGGCACCATATCCATAATTTTTCCCAAAAGGAAAATAGCAAGCACATTGGGCGTATAGGTCGTCTGCTTTTTTTGCATCATAGAATCCATAAAAGTCAGGCTATTGTAATGTCTGCTTTCACCGATAGCCTTCGATTTTGTAACAGCCTGTGGTGAACATATCATTACAGCCAGCCCTGCCGGCAGACCAAAACACTTCTGAACAGAAGCGAACCAAATATCTGCCTGTTTGAAATCGAGACTGGCTCCAGCCATGGATGAAGTAGCATCTACCGCTATCAGAGAGTCCGGATACAGAGCTCTTAACTGCTTCATATACCCTCTGCTCAGCTGTGTCGCATTCGATGTTTCATTGTGTGTTATACACAGGAGCTTGCCATCTGTATTCTGAGGAAAAGGCGGCTCCTCCTCCGGATCAAATATCTGAGCAGCACATATACTTCCCAGTTTTCCGGAATATTCGTACCATTTTTGCCCGAATGCTCCATTAAAGAGATGTATGCTACCTGTAAACCCGCTCAGAGACTGCGCAATAATCTCCCAACATTCCGTAGCCGATGAAGCAAAATATATCTGGTAGTCATCTGGAATCAGCAGTTTTTTTCTCAGGGAATTCATAGTAGCCTCTGCCATTTGAACAAAGGTATCGCTCCTGTGATTTACCGATAAGATTCCGGTATCCACAGCCGCATTCATAAATTCCCGTATCTGAGGATAAAGCTGTGATGGTCCCGGGTAAAATGAAATCATGCTTCTAATCTGGAAACAAAGTAATAGATTGCCAGCATATAACTGTCAAGCCCGAGTCCGGTTATGATACCAGTACAGTTTTTACTGATAATGCTTTTATGCCTGAACTCTTCCCTTGCATACACATTGGAAATATGCACCTCCATCACAGGAGTTTTGACAGCTGCAATAGCATCCGATAAAGCAATAGAAGTATGAGTATATGCTCCTGCATTAAATACGATTCCGTCATATGAAAAGCCCACCTCATGAATCTTATTGACCAGCTCGCCCTCCACATTCGATTGATAATACTCCAGTTCTACATCCGGGAACATGGATTTAAGGTCTTCCAGGTAAGAATCAAATCCCTGACTGCCGTATACCCCCGGCTCTCTCAGGCCAAGCAGATTCAGATTGGGCCCGTTAAGAATCAACAGTTTCATAATGTTATCAGATTATTTTAAAGGTTTTAGTAACTTTATTCCTGTAAACATGTAAGCCATGAACTGGGATATAGCTATCAGACAGTTTAAAAACTTTTTAAAACTCGAACGTTCTCTTGCCGAGAATTCGGTAATCGCCTACGTACAGGACGCGGTAAAGCTAAAACAGTTTTCAGAAATCTCCAATTTACCGGCTTCACCGATTGAGTTTAAAACATCAGACATCGACAATTTCTTTATTTATCTGAATGAACTTGGACTTAGCACATACTCTCAGGCACGTATCCTGTCTGGCATCAAAGCTTTTTACAAGTTTCTTCATTATGAAGAAATAATAAATGATGACCCTGCTGCCATTATTGAAACTCCCAGATTAGGCAGAAAACTTCCCGACACACTAAACATACACGAAATTGACCTGTTGCTTAATGCAATCGACCTTTCCACTCCTGAAGGAGCCAGAAACCGTGCCATGCTTGAGACTCTGTACAGCTCCGGACTCCGGGTATCAGAGCTTATCAATCTTCGTATTTCCAATATTTTTTTCGGAGAACGTTTTCTCAAAATTCTGGGCAAAGGTGATAAAGAGCGGCTTGTGCCAATCGGACGCTCTGCTCTCAAATACATAGAAGTCTATCTCAACGAAGTCCGGGTACATGTACCTGTAAAAAAAGGCTTTGAAAACTATGCATTTCTCAACCGCAGAGGTCAGGCGCTGACACGGGTCATGATCTTTACCATTATTAAGAATCTGGGAAAAGAAGCTGGTCTCACCCAAAGCATAAGCCCTCACACCTTCAGACATTCCTTTGCCACCCACCTTATAGAAGGTGGGGCTGATCTGCGGGCTGTACAGGCTATGCTCGGTCACGAATCTATTACCACTACTGAAATTTACACACATCTTGATCGGGAATATCTGAAACAGATCATCATCGACTATCATCCGAGAAGTCAGGAAAAACAGTAACCCCCAACAGCCACCCCGGTATTTTCACAAAACCGGATTATCAAAATTTATGAACCGGTCCCTTGCTTCCAGATACCCCATACGCAGTTTTGATCTCTCAAAAAATTAGCTCTATCTTTGCAGAAAAAGCCTGTACGAACTTGTATAAGTCACTAATCCGCCCCCTGCTTTTCAGAATGGATGCTGAAAAAGCACATTATTTCACCTTTTCATTATTAAAAAAGACATTGTCCATACCCGGAAGTCGCCTTATCGCCAAAAGTCTTTTTCATGTTTCTGACACCCATTTAAATCGTCAGGTTTTGGGGCTGTCGTTTCCTAATCCGGTAGGACTGGCCGCAGGTTTTGACAAGGACGCCCGAATGATTGATGAATTGGCGGCATTGGGATTCGGATTTGTGGAAATAGGTACAGTAACTCCCAAGGCACAGTCTGGCAATGATAAACCAAGGCTATTTCGTCTCGTTGAAGACCGTGCGGTTATCAACCGAATGGGGTTCAATAATGAAGGTGTCGATGCTGCGGTCAGACGTCTGAAAAAAGTAAAATCAGATATTATTATAGGCGGCAACATCGGCAAAAATAAGGTCACCCCAAACGAAGACGCATTTTCTGATTACCGGATCTGCTTTGAAGCACTTCATCCCTATGTACATTATTTTGCTGTCAATGTAAGTTCTCCGAATACTCCGGGACTACGTTCCCTTCAGGAAAAAGAGCCATTGAAAAAAATCCTGTCCGGCTTGCAGGAACTCAACCTGAAAAAAGAGAATGCAAAGCCTATCCTTTTAAAGATAGCTCCCGATCTGACCGACAGCCAGCTTGATGACATCGTCGAAATAGTGAAAGAATCCGGTATTGCCGGAGTTATAGCTACCAATACTACCATAAGCCGGGATAACTTAAGAAGCAGTCAGGAAAAAATCGAGCATATAGGAGCAGGCGGCCTTAGCGGACAACCGCTTACAAAGCGTTCAACCGAAGTAATCAGGTATCTTTCCCGGAAGTCAGAAGGAGCATTTCCTGTTATTGCCGTTGGCGGGGTTTGCAGTCCTCAGGATGCTTTGGAAAAGCTGGAGGCAGGAGCCGCCCTTATTCAGATTTATTCAGGTTATATCTACGAAGGCCCCTCTCTCATAAAAAGAATTAATAAAGCAATTCTGAAAAGAATTCGCTAGTTTTAAAGGTTTACTCCCGATCTATGGCAGAAAATACCTATAAAAAACCTTCAAAAAAAGCACCCGCACCCGCCAAGGAAAAAAGCGCTCCCCGCATTCCATCGATCCGGCCGGGATTTCTTAAAGACAAGCGCTTTCACCTTGCCAGTGGCATTTTCATAATTGTCTGCTCGGTATCCATGCTTATTGCATTTACCTCATACCTGTTTACAGGAGTCAATGATCAGAGCATAATCGAAAGCCTTACCGAAACTTCCGTAACCGAATCCGGCAAAGAAGTTCAGAACTGGCTGGGAGTAAGTGGTGCGTACATTTCCCATTACTTCATATTCAGATGGTTTGGCATAGCTTCGTTCCTTTTCATCCCGATTCTGTTTCTCACAGGTACCCGCATTGTCCTGAAAAGGCACTTGCTGCCATTTGGAAGAATCGTTTCATTATCGCTGTTTTTTCTGTTCTGGATCGATCTGTGCCTTGGGTATTCGGTATTTCTGATCCAGAAAGAAACATATCTCGCTTTTCTATCCGGCGGTATTGGTTACGAAATGGCCGTGCTGAGCGACAGCTTACTAGGTTGGGGCACTACTCTTCTGCTCATTTTCATGCTGCTGGTCTTCTTTATTTTCTATTTCAATATAACCTCAGTTGTGTCATCCGCTGACAAAGCCATACAGGATAAGCCAATACATCCCGATGAAATAGAAAAAGACGATATTGTCAGTACTTTTGATGAAGAGCCGACCGATACATCTGTTCCTGTAGTAACTACAGATGAAAACTCTGCCGTCAAACTGGAAGAAGCGCTTGTCATGGAAGAAGAGTTTGATGAAGATAAGGAACTGGAACAATGGATTGTAAAAACCGAGTCATCCTCCCGGCCGGAACAAAAAAACAATACAGCCCTCCTGCTGGAGCTGTCCAATGACAAGCAGGCAGAAATCAGAGATGAATACAATGAGGAAGAATTTGATGAAGAAATTGACCTTGAAATCGAAGAGGGTGAAGAAATAAAGATTGAGGATAAAAATTTCAACTTTGATCCGACCCTGGATCTTAGCAGCTATCAATATCCACCTATTGATATTCTGCGTGAATATGATGGTTCGAAAGTACAGGTAACCAAAGAAGAGCTTGAAGCTAATAAGGACAAAATCGTTGAAACACTGTCCCACTACAGCATCGGAATCTCAAGTATCAAAGCAACCATCGGACCTACTGTAACGCTTTATGAGATAGTACCCGAGGCAGGTGTTCGAATCTCGAAAATCAAAAATCTTGAAGACGACATTGCCCTGAGCCTTGCAGCCCTGGGAATCCGTATTATCGCTCCGATGCCGGGTAAAGGTACCATCGGTATAGAGGTTCCCAATAAAAACAAAGAAATGGTATCCATTCGCTCAGTGTTATCCACTGAAAAGTTTCTGAAAAGCACCATGGATCTGCCGATCGTATTCGGAAAAACCATTTCCAATGAAATCTTTGTAATAGACCTGGCCAAAATGCCGCATCTCCTTATTGCAGGTGCGACCGGTCAGGGGAAATCTGTGGGTTTAAACGTCCTGCTAACCTCACTGATTTACAAAAAACATCCGAGTCAGCTTAAGCTCGTCCTTGTTGACCCTAAAAAAGTAGAACTTTCTCTTTTCAACAAAATAGAACGCCATTTTCTGGCAAAGCTCCCTGACACCGATGACGCTATTATTACCGATACCAAAAAGGTAATCCATACACTTAATTCACTCTGCATGGAGATGGACCAGCGTTATGATCTGCTCAAAGAGGCCAATTGCCGGAATCTGAAGGAATATAACAAAAAATTTGTAGAAAGAAGACTGAATCCCGAAAAAGGCCACCGTTTTATGCCTTATATTGTCCTGGTCATTGATGAGCTTGCAGACCTCATGATGACAGCCGGGAAAGAAGTCGAAACTCCTATTGCCCGTCTTGCTCAGCTGGCCAGAGCTATTGGCATACATCTTGTTGTAGCAACGCAACGCCCGTCGGTCAACGTAATTACTGGTATTATTAAAGCCAACTTTCCGGCAAGGATATCTTTTAAGGTTACTTCAAAGGTTGATTCCAGAACAATTCTTGACGCAGGTGGCGCAGACCAGCTTATCGGCCAGGGCGATATGCTGTTTTCACATGGTTCGGAGCTTGTAAGGCTTCAATGTGCCTTTGTTGATACTCCGGAAGTTGAAGAAGTCTGCGACTTTATCGGCGGCCAGAGGGGATATTCGTCAGCCTATCACCTGCCGGAATACCGTGACGAAGAAAGCGATGGAGAGTCCGGCAATTTTGACTTCAGCAGTCGTGATGATATGTTTGAAGAAGCGGCCAGACTTATTGTTGCTCATCAGCAGGGCAGCACCTCCCTGATTCAACGCCGGCTTAAGCTGGGCTATAACAGGGCCGGACGGCTTATCGACCAGCTGGAAGCAGCAGGTATCGTGGGACCATTTGAAGGGAGTAAAGCCAGAGAGGTGCTAATCAGGGATGAATACAGTTTGGAACAGTTATTGAATGAATTAAATAATAAAAAAAATAGTTAAGCATTTGAGCATTATTGATTGTATTATGAGAAAAGCATTGGCGCTGATTTTAACAGCTATCGTTGGTTTTAATAGTGTATTTGCACAGGTTCAGGATCCTCAGGCCGAAAAAATACTGGATGAAATGAGCAAGCGCTACAAGGAAATGTCCGGATTTAAGGCAAAGTTTTCCTATGAACTGGAAAACAAGGAATATAATATGAAGGAAAAGGCGGAAGGTGAAATCACTGTCAAAGGATCCAAGTTCAGCCTGAAAGTCGGAGATCAGGAAATTATCAACAATGGAACAACTGTCTGGACATACTTTAAAGATGCAAACGAAGTAAATATCAGTGATTTTAATCCGGATCCGGACGATATTACCCCCGACAAAATATATACAATGTATAAAAAAGGCTTCAAGTATATTATGATGGGAGAGCAGTCTGTAGATGGACAACTGGTAAACATCATTGATCTTGAGCCTACCGATCGTAAGGCCAAGATTAACAAAATCCGCCTTATTATTAATAAAGGTGACAAGCAGCTAAAGAGCTGGAAAATATTTGAGAACACCGGCAATGTATATACCTATTATATTAAAAGCCTCACGCCCAATGTCAAGCTGGATGACAGCTTCTTCAGTTTTGACAAAGCCAAGCATCCCGGAGTAGAGATCAACGATCTTCGATATTAATAAGCTATTCATTTGTATGGCACGGAACCTGAGCATGACCACTCAGGTTTTTTTGTTTCGAAAATCTTCTTCCCTGTTTTTAGAGTATCATTCTATATAAATCCGGTGTCAATGCTAAAAAAAATATGTTATTTGCTCTGCATCATTGCAGCACTATTAACCAGCTGCCAGAAACAGGAATCCGGCCCGAAAGGGTTGCGCATATCTTCGGATCCCATCCAGGATTCTTCTTCATTGGATTCCCTCCCTTTCATGACGCGCCCGGGCCGGGTACTGCTAACCGGCATACCTGAGTACAGATTAACCCCGGTATACAAAGTAAATCTTGATAAAAAAGGAAATTATTATACCGGCTCCAACCAGTTTCATACCTGGTATCATTATCATACCCCCGATAACGGCAACCAGTGGAATGACCATATTATGCCGGGGTTTGAAGCTGTTTATGGCTACAATATGGTCAATATCTCAATGCACTATACTGCAAACGATTCCCGTACTTTGTGTTTTGACAGTCCGGTACTTATTAAAACCTTATACTATCCATCCTTCAGCAGAGATACTCTTAATTTTATACCGGTAACCCGAAACTATTACCTCATTTCAGTGTATGACCAGGATACCAATAATGATGGTTTTATCAACGAGGGCGACTTCAGACATTTTTATTATTTTGATCTCCGTTTCAATAACAAAACATCGCTGGTGCCTGCAAACTATTCCGTAATCAGATCTCAATATGATCCGGCCAACGATTATATGTACGTATTTGCGAGTCCGGACTCAGATAAAACCGGAATTATTGATGCTAAAGACGAAATTCACATTTTCTGGATTGATCTGAAAAATCCCAAAAACAATGGGAAAGCATATTAAATGAGCAAAACAACTTGCTAATAAATGAACATTTAACCAGAAAAATATTAAAAGTTAATTATCTTTCTTTTTAAACCTGATTATATCAGATATACTATTATTTATTATTTCCAATTAATAAAACTTCGGATTCTATTTTTTTCTGAGAAACCATTTTATTCATCTTACGTACTAGGTATTTGATATGACCAGCAATTCGGCCATATTCAAAACCAAACATATTAAGTGTCTGTCAGCACGATTCGAGAAGTGAAAGATAAGTCACTCTTTTTAAAGAAAATTTGTCCTATATTTACTATTATTTCTAATTAACTTAAACCTCTAATCAATTAATGAAAAAATTAATTACCCTTGCGTTAGTATGCCTTGGATTGGTTTCCGCTCACGCGGGCGACAGTCAAAATGAATCAATCATTGGAATCAACAAGAAAAAAGGAATGATTTCCAACGGTGTATATCTTCATTTAGGCCTTGGCTTTCCCAGCATATCCAACTTCGGTACCCAGTCATTAGGCATCCAGCCTACATTTGAATTTGGGAATCAGTGGATGTTCTACAAAAACGACAACTTTGGTATTGGTATGAACGTGAGCTGGCTTACAATTGGCGGTAGCTCCAAAGCTGAGTCTGGATATAGAGTAAGCTCTTTCCACCTTGGTCTGTTAAAGTTTGGGCCGATGGCAAGCTTCTCTCCTGTTGATAATATCGCCATTGACGCATATTTCAACTTCAGTCCTACTATGTATTTCGGAGCATATTCATATGAATATGCAACTGTCAACAATGCCTTTATCATGTATGGCTTAGCCCTTGCACCCGGAGCAAAATTTCGCTATAAAAAACTAGCGGTTGGTTTTGAAGTTCAATTGGGCAGACAAACTTATGTCAATTCAGACCTTGAGGATGATGATGATCTGGCTAACTTCAAAGTATCTTATGTTAATCCAAGACTTCTTGTCGGATTTAAGTTCTAAGTTTTTTTGAATATCAAATAAAAAAGGGCTGAAAAACAGCCCTTTTTTATTTGCATTAATAGGGAAAAACAAGATCAGATATCAGGGCAATTACTTCAATTAACCATTATCAATGCGTTGCTTTTCTGCCCAATCTACAGGAAAAGCAAGGACCAGCTTTATTATATAAAGCAGCAGTATAAATAAAAGAACTTTGTGTTGGAAAGGGAGTAAAAAAACCATTGACAAACCAATCAGAACTAAAACAGCAGCAGGCACTCTGCGTGTTGCATTTTCACGAATACTACCTACAATAATCATAGATATTACGGAATAGGAAGCAATAACCCCAATGTAAATCCATTCAGCAGGAAAGATCCATATTATCACCAGGGGCTGTATAATATGAAAAACGGCAAATACACGTCTTCTTGCGGCATGCGCGGCATAATAAATACTGGTCGCATGACTGAAATTGGCGACAACTCCTCCGGACAAATCAAATGTCAATAAACACAAGATCGTAATTTTCAAGATACTTACCGGGATATTCCACACCTGAAAAATTACTAAAGACGTAACAGCAAAAGCCGCATAATACGTTAAAACAAGATCGGATGCCATTGCTTCTTCGCCATGAAGCTCTTGCAGATAATACGGAATTTTCACTTTTCGATTTAATGTTTTCATCAATGCCCGTTATATACTTAAGCAAAAATCCGAAATGATTAAGCCGCTCGTTTTTACAAATGTTAAAAAACGACTGAATGTCTATTTTTTCTGTACACCGGCCCGTATCCGGCTCAGACTAACCTGACTGATTCCCAGATAGGATGCAATATGTCCTAAAGGAATACGCTGTAAAATATCAGGGAAGGCAGCTAGCAGTTCAAAATAGCGTTCGCTGGCATCCTTATTACGCAAAGCTTCATAATAGCCTGCTATACGCTGCAATTCCTGCTGATAAAACCGGATACCCCATAATGCCCACTGATGTGACTTCCCAAACAGGTTTTGCAAGTCTGCATAACCTATAGAAATCAGCTGAGTATTATCTTCGGCTACTTTTAAAAACTGAGTACTGGCTTTCTGATTATAAAAGCTCTCAAGATCAGTAAAGTTTCTTCCCTCCCATTCATACCACAGAATCTCTCCTTCCGCTGTATGAGCATATACCAGACCGTGTACAATGAAATACAATCTGCCACAAATCTGTCCCTTGCTGAGCAAAGAACTTCCTCTGCCATGAGTAGTTTTCTGAAATACTTTATTTCCCAATTCAATAGCTTCTGTATCAAAGCACCGGGTATCAGGCACATATTGCAACCATTCATTCATAGTATTCTACCTTCCACCCGTAACATCTATAAAAGTACCTGTTGAATAAGAAGCTTCATCGGAAAGCAACCATAAAACAGCTCTGGCTACTTCTTCAGGATAACCTCCCCTCTGCATTGGCAAGGACTTTTTAAGCCTGTCCACCCGGTCAGGTTCTCCGCCATCAGCATGTATATCGGTATAAATAAAACCAGGTCTTACACCATTGACCCTGATCCCTTCGCCGGCTACTTCTTTTGCAAGCCCCCGCGTCAACGTATCAACAGCCCCTTTGGATGCAGCATAATCCACATACTCATGGGGTGAACCAGTTTTGGCAGCTGCTGAAGAGATATTTACAATGCTTCCCCCCTTACCACCATACTTGGCCGACATTCGTTTTACTGCCTCTCTGGCACATAAGAAACAGCTTATCACGTTCGAAGACAAAATTCGCAGCAACCGCTCTGAAGTCAATTCATCCACTCTCGACTGTACTTCCAAAATTCCTGCATTGTTTACCAAGGCCGTTATAGGACCAAAATCAGTATCTATCTTCTGAAAAAGTCTGATTACTTCCTGCTCATCGGATACGTCAGCCTGATAGGCCATTGCCTTTCCTCCCCGGTCATTTATTGTGCTGACAACCTTCATAGCTGCTTTACTGTTTTTCAGATAATTTACACACACATTATATCCCTGTTTGCCTGCCAGCAAGGCGGTAGCCGCCCCAATGCCCCGGCTTGCTCCAGTAATAAGTACCGTTTTGCTCATAATCACCCTAGTTTACATTCTCCGGAACAATTGTTCCCGGCATTAACAGACGCAATATAACAAAAACACTTCCATCCCAAACTATTGACGTATCCCGGACAACACTATCCTTCTTCATCTGACGCTCCTGAGCATTTATAGCCAGTTCGTTTCAATATAAACTTGTATCAATTGCACAATTTTATTTTCAAAACTTTCGGTATCAATGTATTCAACTTTACTTTGCATTTATCTTTTACCCCTCCGCATTATTTTTTTACTTTGGGTTATGAACAAAAACGAACTTTTCGGACAAATTCAACAAAAATCTTCCTACCTCTGCATAGGTCTGGACACTGATCTTCGGAAAATACCTTCGCATCTTCTGAAAGAAAAAGATCCTGTGTATGAGTTTAACCGGCAAATCATCGAAGCCACTATTGATTATTGCGTTGCTTACAAACCTAATATAGCATTTTATGAAGCAATGGGCCCCAGGGGCTGGGAAAGTCTGGCCAAAACCTTGGAGCTTATCCCCGAATCCGTTCTGACAATTGCTGATGCAAAACGTGGAGATATAGGCAATACCTCAGGATTGTATGCACGTGCTTTTTTTGATAAATCTTCATCCGGCCTTGAGTTTGATGCAATCACCGTTGCTCCTTATATGGGTGAGGATTCCGTAAGTCCCTTCTTTGATTTCAAAGACAAATGGGTCATTGTACTTGCGTTGACCTCCAATCCCGGCAGCAGTGATTTCCAGAAGCTGAAACTCGAAAACTCCCTGCCGCTTTTTGAAGAAGTAATGAAAAAAAATATGTCCTGGGCAACTGAGGAAAACCTTATGTTTGTCGTGGGTGCAACCCAGGGAGAATTATTTAAGAAAATAAGACGTATCGCACCTGATCACTTTCTGCTGGTTCCGGGAGTTGGTGCGCAGGGAGGAGATCTGGAATCAGTAACCCGATTTGGAATCAACAAACAGTGCGGATTACTGGTCAATTCATCGAGGGGAATCATTTATGCCGGTAATGACCAGTCCTTTGCAAAAGAAGCCGGCAAAGCCGCCAAACAATTGCAAGAAGAAATGAAAATACTTTTAGACAGATATCTGTAGACATTATTCAATGAACACATCTTTCAACCGCTATGAACGAATCCTTTATCCTCTTTGTATGGCAACATCAATACTTTGATAAATCCGAACTCAGAACCTGCCAGGGAGAAAATCTCATGGTCCTGTCGGCCGGCTACAGCAATACTGACAGCGGACCGGATTTTATGAATGCCAGGATCCGTATTGGAAATATAATATGGTATGGCCACATAGAAATACATCTTAAATCATCTGACTGGATGGCGCACCGGCATCACCGGAATGCAGCGTATGACAATGTCATTTTGCATGTGGTATGGGATAATGACAAACCAATCACACGAACGGATCATTCGGAAATTCCCACACTGGAGCTCAGGCCACGAACTGATCTAAAACTTCTGGACAAATATATTAGCCTTGTTAATACCGGTAATCCTGAAATGCAGCCAGCCTGTCATGAAACGCTGCGTTTTATTCCTGAAGTCATCTATCTTTCCATGCTGGAGGCAACGCTTATTACACGATTACAGAAAAAGGCACGGGAAATTCTAAAAACCCTTGCCCAGTGCAAAGGTGACTGGGAAGAAACCACATTTCGCATCCTCTGTCAGAACTTTGGGTTTAAGCTAAATGCCGATGCATTTATGGAACTTGGTAAAAGCATACCTTTCAAAATCCTGAAAAAACACGCTGACAATCTGTTTCAGATTGAAGCGCTTCTATTTGGTCAGGCCGGCATGCTGGAAGCCGATTATCAGGATCAGTACGCCCGTGAACTGCAAAAAGAATATTCTTTCCTTTCAGTCAAATATGATCTGACACATCACAGACTCAATCCCGTCATATGGAAATTTCTGCGTACCCGCCCTGCTAATTTCCCCACCATACGGATCGCCCAGCTGGCAAAATTCATTTCATCAGTACCTTATATTTTTTCATTATTTTCAGAAACTGAAAGTTCAGAGCATCTTATGAATATTCTGAACGCATCTCCATCCGAATATTGGCAAAAGCATTATACATTTGATAAATTACGCTCAGGTTCGGGAGCTAAAGTCGGCAAGGAAAGCATCAACAATATTCTGATTAATACAGTTGTTCCCATCATCGCGGCAGTAGCAGTCGAACGGGACAATGAAGCACTTATGGACCGCGCTATTGCCTTTCTTGAGAAAATTCCGGGTGAAAACAACCGTATAACAAAGATATGGAATCATATCGGATTAAATCTTGACCATGCAGGTGACACTCAGGCTGCAATCGAGCTGTTTAACAGTTATTGCTCAAAGCGTCTTTGTCTCCATTGCCGGATTGGTCTTTGCATTATAAATAAATTATGATTGTCTGGATAGTAAACAGCTTGCTTTTAAGCATATGGTGTTTCGTATTATTACGCTGGCGCGTACCTTCATCATTACGACCATTTCTTATACCAGGAATGATCTTTAAGGTTATTGCCGGTATATTACTCGGACTGCTTTATCAGTTTTATTATAAAGAAGAAGGCGATACTTTTTTTCTTTTTAACCTGGCCTCCTATTTGTCCGAGCTCCTGCCAGGTCGCCCAAAAGACTTTTTCAATATATTGCTATTCAATAATTTTGATGCAGAAAGCAAAACTTTCTTTTTTGTCTGGAATCAGCCACGAGCACTTTTTTTTGTAAAAATACTGGCTCTGATCAACAGTATTACCCAAAGCAATTACTGGCTTACATCCGTATACATGAGTCTGTTTAGTTTTACCGGTTTGTGGTATCTTTCTTCCTTCCTGGTAAAATCATACAATATTCCCGGTTATCTTGCCGGTCTTGCGTTTCTTCTTTTCCCTTCTTTCGTCTTTTGGTCATCAGGTGTCCTCAAAGAAAGTATCATGACCGGATTAATCGGCATATTACTGGTTTCCGTGCTAAAATTGCTCCAAACAGATTCGAAATTCAGATTCTTTCATTTTCTGCTGGCATTCATATCATTTGTTATTTTATCGCAGCTCAAGTACTATTACGCCGGTATTATTGGGGCCACACTATTCGCGTATTGCTTTACGAAATTAGTTATCCGAGTGAAACCAGGAAACATCATTATCCCGCCAGTTTTTCTTCTTCTGTTCTTTCTAGTCGCCGGTTTCGGGATGGCAACCCTCCTGCATCCCAACATGAATATCAGCTCGTTTCCGGAAGCGCTGTACACAAACTATACGGCTACACTTTCCCAAAGCACTGATCCGGATTATCTTATTACTGATTTCCAACCTACGTGGACTTCTATTCTGCTCAATGCTCCCCAGGCTCTTTATCAGGGTTTATTCGGACCAGGTATATGGTCTGCGCAAACGACCATACAAATTCCCGCCGCTTTGGAAAATCTGTTTTTACTTGTCCTTATTACCGTCACCGTGCTGTACAGGACATATGTCGGGGATTGGAGAATTTCAACAGAAGGCCTGATCATACTGATCTATGTAGCTGTATCGGCCATATTTATGGCCTATGCTTCCCCTAACTTTGGCTCTTTAATCCGCTACAAAACAGGATATCTGCCATTCCTGATTCTTCTGGCAGGCTATCAGAATCCAATAATCGGTTATTTCTTCTCAGGTTCTGAAATAAGGAGGCAAAAAAGATAATCTGGCTCCGATACCGCTCCAGTCAAAGAAAAAAATATAGTTAAATAACCAGGGATTCTCAAAACTGCTAATACCAAAAAGTATTACCGTACCAATATGAAAAAGAAGCCCTGCCGGAAGAATCAGGTATTTTAATCCTCTGAAAAATAGCATAAGAGGGAAGCTCAGCTGTAAGAGCAGAGCAAGTGCCGGAAACAATACAACCAAAAACTCGACCGAAGCTACTTTCTTCCCAATGACCGTATCATGGAGCAAAAGATAGGTCTTGAATGTTACCGGTGATAACCAGCCAACTCCCGAAATCAGAATTTTTTCGAGACCGGACAGAAAGTACACAAGACAGGTTATAATAAGAATCAGCTGCAAAGACCATGAATTAAAATGGATACAGTCATTTTTCTTAGCATGCTCACGCTCACGTAACAAAAACGGAAACAGCATACAGGCATAAGTAAACGGAGCATAGCCATGATCTATCTTTTCAAAGCTGTACAGATAGGCCTGATAAATAACAAAAGTCCCCATAGCCAGTACTGAAAAAAGAACAGGTCTGACACCAAAGATTACAAGAACAGAAGACAGAAATAAAATTCCATATATCAGGAATGAGGCATATTGTCCGGGAAAAGGTAAATGTACTAACTGAAGTATGCCGACTGGACTGTAAAATATCGAAAGATGCCTCAGCGCTTTCAGATCCTGATACACATCTCTGGTAGCGACCAGAAGGATAAAGAAAAACAATATTCTGAGGATATACACATTATGAATACTTGTTTTGATTTCAGTAAAACCAGACAATCGCTTTCTGAAATTATGAGAAGTCTCATACAAACTATAACACACACATACTACAATCAATACAATAGCATAACGCAATACCAGCTGATTGACCTTTGCAAGAAAGAAGCTTAATTCCAGACGGTTTTTTTCCGCAAAAAAACGTGGATAGAGTATTTCTATAATCTTATGGAGCCAGTCAGGCTCCTCTCCAAGATAAGCCTGAAGTATCAGCTGTTCTCCCCAGATCACATAACAAATCACCGGTGCGATTAGCAAGAGCGCAGAAAATCCGATGAAGAAACTCAAACGTCCGTTGATCATCACAGAGAGCTTATTAACAGAGTATCACGAAATTCGGGAAAGCCCGGCGGAAAAGAGACGCGATAAAATCTCCAGTGCTCTCCTCTGGCTACATCAGAACGATGTAGCCTGGACAGTAACACCTGTCCCTCCTGCCGGTAATAGTAATTGCGGGCAAGATACTGAAAGGTTTCGTCCTGCAATTCATATTGTTCCGGGTCAAACTTCTTCCATTGCCGGTCAGCGTAGTATAACACGTAAAAAAGCTCAGCCGGCTGGTCCTTTTTAACAGGCTCCGCAAACATCCCAAAGCGTAAAAAAGGAAACATATCTGTAATAAGAACAAAAGGAAGAATCACAAGAAATAACATGCAGATATAAACCAGCCTTTTTATTTTCATGCGGTATTTTCCTAAAAATATATTTATAACAAATCACGGAAAGCAAAAAATGTTTTGCTCCTCCTCCGGGATCAGTATTCCGGTTACAAGCTTACAGATGATGCATGAACACTTTCTGATACATGTGTGCATTTTCCCAGAAGTTCTGGAAAACACAGGGCATTCTACAGACTCTCGGCAATTGTCCCGTGAAGTTTTCTATATAATCCGTGACCTTCCAGCAGGCTGTCGTGCGTACCTCTTTCTACAATCCTGCCCCGCTCTATTACCACAATTTCATCAGCATGCTGAATAGTCGAAAGCCTGTGCGCGATAACAATGGATGTTCGGTTTTTCATAAGATTCATCAGAGCCTCCTGAACAAGCTTTTCAGATTCATTGTCCAATGCAGAAGTTGCTTCATCCAATATAAGAATCGGCGGATTCTTCAGCACAGCGCGTGCAATGCTTATACGCTGACGCTGGCCACCACTAAGCTTCATACCACGCTCTCCGATCACTGTCTGATATCCTTGTTCCGTTTTTAAAATAAACTCATGAGCATTGGCAATCTGGGCTGCCCGTATAATATCTTCCTCTTGCGCATCCGGCATGCCGAAGGCTATATTGTTAGCGATCGTATCATTAAACAGAATAGACTCCTGTGTCACAATTCCCATAAGTTTGCGCAGAGATTCAAAAGACAGATCTCTGACAGGTACTCCATCAATCCGTATTTCACCGGCAACCGGATCATAAAACCTTGGCAGCAAATCTGCCAGAGTAGATTTCCCTCCCCCGGACGGACCTACCAGAGCAATCGTTTTGCCCTTTTCTATCGAAATGCTGATATCTTTCAGAACAATTTCCGATTCATAGGCAAAAGTTACCTGATCATATTCAATTTTTGATTTGAAAGCATCCAGCTGTACCGGCCGGGTCACTTCCCGAATAGGAATTTTCCGGTCCAGCAGAGTAAATATACGTTCTCCCGCAACAAGCCCACGTTGGATATGACTGAAAGAATTGGAAACCGCCTTGATAGGCACAAGAATCTGTACAAGTATGAAGATATAAGGAAGAAACTCTGTTGATTTCAGATCCGAATCTCCACGCAGAATCAATAATCCTCCATACAAGAGCATCCCTGTCACAAGCGTTACCCCCAAAAACTCGGATAATGGGCTTGAAAACTCCTTCTTATTTATCATTGAGCGGTATACACTGGCATATCCTTCATTGACTCTGTCAAAACGACTCTTCATAAACCGCTCGGCCACAAACCCCTTTATAATCCGGATCCCCCCCATTGTCTCATCTACCACACCAAGTATCTCTCCCAGATACCCCTGTCCCATTATTGCGCTACGCTTGATTCGTTTGGTAATTTCTGCCAGAATAAAGAAAGATACAGGCAAATAAAGAAATACAAACTGCGTCAGCTCTGTCGAAATAAGAAAAAGAGCCACAAAATAAGAGATAATAGTAATCGGATCACGCAAGAAGGTGCTAAAAGTATCAATAACGGAAATCTCTATTTCCTGTACATCACTGGTTACCCTGGCCATCATATCTCCTTTTTTCTCATTGGTAAAAAAGGCAAGCTCAAAATCCAAAAGCCGGTGATATACTGTTTTTCTCAGATTCTTGACAACACGGGCCTTGACATTGCCCATTGTACGCTGAGCCAGATATCGGAAAAAATTAGAGGTAAAAACAGAAATTATGATAATCACGCATACAAACTTCAGCGCACCTTCCTCTCCGTACAGCTGCAAATAATGATTGAAATAATAATTGAATAAATCAGTAAAATAGCTTACTCCGAGGTAAAACTCCGGAAATTCTGTAACAGCCTGCCGGCTTGTCTCATTTCCATTGGCAAACAGAATATCAAGAAAAGGAATAAGCAACGTAAAATTAAGCACTCCGAATACGGTAGCCAGTAATGCAAATACAAAATACTTAGGCACATCTGCCGTATATGGTTTGCCAAAACTTAAGATTCTAAGGTATAATTTCATGATCTAAAACTCTTGCAATCGTTGTGGTATATTCCAGCGAAAGCTGGCCATTACAAACGTATCATTTTTATTGAACGAAGAAAATGCAGATTCCTGCAATCTGATAACCGGACTAACATCAAAAAACACATTATGGTATAGCTGCCAGCTTGCAGCAATGCTAATATAGCTGATCGTTATTCTGTTGCCCTGACCGATTTTATTTCCCAATTCTCTCTCCCTGGTCGTATAGCTTTTCAGCACATCTCCTCCCCAGTTTTGCCCGACATCATCCGCACCATAGATAGTATGGAAATATTTTCCTGTCAACCGAAGCCTGCCCAGCGGCTGATACCGGACAATAGCAAGCATTTCAAACAAATTGGCTCCCATAGGATGAGCCAGTGAATGATTATAGTGTGTATAGCTCTGCTGCTTCCCCTTGTGTGAATACATATAAGGCCTTATCGCATTGGCTTCAAGCTGCATATCCAGATTTTTTATGCCTGCTACATTGATATACTTAATCCCGGCCTGACCACCCTGCTTGTTGGCCCACCAGCCATTCATTGCTTTTATATGCTTTAGCATAAACTCGTCCAGCACAACCTGACCATAAAAGCTAAAATGGCGCATAAAGTTCAGTTTCCAGTTCATCCCCAGCAAAGCATTGTCTTCGCTACCCAGCTGCTGTTCAATAGACCGGTAAAATATAATAGGATTCAGATAGTTGATATCATATTGTCCCTGTCCGCTGTCTCCTCTGCTGAAGACAATTGACTCAAACAATCCAATATTCAGATGCCTGCCGATATTGACACTTAAATGATGAAAAGCCATATATTTTTTAGGCATCATGGCATTTTTATAATAGACATCGGCATTGAGCTGAGCAAAAAGATTCTGATAATTTACCTTCCATACCTTCGTATTGATTTTAAGAAAGGTATAATTGCTCATGGCATCAGAAAGAATAAGCGTACGATAGCCATCACCGATACGGTTTTTATCATGCCCGAACTGCATCTCTATGCATTTGACCGGGGTAAAAGTGATATAACCGCTGGCCGTTATAAAATCGTACCCTTCATCTTTAAAACCTTTGGTATAACCTTCCCCGGGAAAGGCTTCTGTCCTGTCAACGTATGCATCAACATATGAAGGTGAAAAAACCTGATTGTCCGTAAAAAAAGTATAAAAACCGACCTTATTACTAATTGTCCCGCGTACGGAAGCTCCCCGGGTATTAACAGAGAGTCGTTCATCAGAAGCACTTTTGCCTATCCCAAAATACAAAACAGGATTTACCTGCAGCATAAGCTCACCTGTCCGGACAGTATATAACCCCGCCGGCCTGTGATAGAAATGACGAAGTACAGGCCGTCTTTCCTGCGCTTCATCTGACCATTCCCAGTTATCATTTTTCAGATATTGCAGATTAAAGCGGTCTCCGGAGGAAATCTGACCGGAATCCAACCTGACCGAATCCACAAATTGTGCAATTGCTTTCCGGTTAATTGGCTTCACTGCCGAATGAAACTGGTCAGACAACCCGGGTGAAAGAATCTCGTATCGGTCAATCAAATGATAATATTCCCGGTCCAGAGGAGCATATACCCCCTGGCCTGTTACAACAGCCGGGAGCAGAAAAGACAAAACAACAATGATAAAACGCATTATGTCAATGGCCGTATAGCAGGACTTGATGAAAAGACAGGCAAATCGGCTTTTTGACAAAATTAACGTAAAATTGTATCATTATTAATTAAAAAAAGACATCTTTTATTTCTTACCGGATGATTCTAATTCATGTACCTGAGATAACAAGCCGTGTTGAATATACCATGAACTATATTTTCGGGGAAATCCTGAAAATAAAATGTCAGCTCACAGACCAGGAAACTATTTTTTCCGACTGGAACGGAGCCCGATTTTCGTATGGCGCCGCTCCTGTCAGCAACGAGCCTTTCTTCCAGTCCCATCATCTGCTTTTTGAGAATTCTGTCAGTAGTCAGCATATTGAATTTATTCCATGGGAAGGATACAATGTGTTTTTCCCGGTCAAAAACGGATTATTGCCCTTTGATATATTCGCGGCAACTTTTTATCTCATTTCCAGATATGAAGAATATCTTCCTCATCAGCGCGACAAGCACAACCGCTACAGTCACCAGGAAAGTGTTTGTTATAAAGGGAAATTTCTCGAATATCCCGTAGTCAATATATGGGTATCCGCATTAAAAAAAATACTGGAAAAACATTATCCGAATCTGTTGATACCCCGGCCGGCATTCACATTTACTCCCACAATTGATATTGACAATGCATTTGCTTACCAGCATAAAGGCCTTTTACGCAACTCTGCCCAGTTATCCAGACATTTACTGTCCTTAAACTTTCGGCGGTTCAGAAAACGGTTCAAAGTTATGCTGCGGCTGGAACAGGATCCGTTCGACAGTTATGAAAAACAGTCCATGATTCATGAAAAGTATCATACAGAACCAAATTATTTTGTCCTCCTGGGGGATCTGTCAAAATATGACCGGAATCTGTCCCATACCAATTCGGGTTATCGGAAGATAATACAAGATCTCAGTACACAGGCCAAAGTCGGAATACATCCTTCATACAACTCCAATAAATCCTTTGACCAGCTGGCTCTTGAAAAAAGCCGTCTGGAAGAAATCACCAATACTCCGGTCATTGCAAGCAGACAGCATTATCTTAAAATAAAACTACCGGAAACCTATCGTAATCTGATCAGGCTGGGCATAAAAGAAGACTATTCCATGGGATATGCAGCTACCGGCGGATATCGCGCCGGCACTTCCACACCCTTTTACTTTTTTGATCTGGAGAAAAATCAAAAAACCGATCTCAAAGTTATCCCTTTCGCATTTATGGATACCGGTATGAAAGTCTATATGAAAAAGAAAAGCAAAGAGGTAATCCCGTATGTAAAACAGCTAACTCATTCGCTGAGAGAAACAGGTGGTCACCTCACTTATATATTTCACAATGAATCAATAGGTGGCAAAGGAATGTGGAAAAACTGGAACAATACCTACGAGGATATTATCCGTACACTATTAACAGACAACAAATAAGAATGGTTAGGATTCTGCCGGCTCAGGATATTGACCCGCTTGAATGGGATCACTTTATTGACTCAAGCAGGCAGGCTAATATCTATGCTCAGTACTGGTATCTCAGCACACTTACACCGGACTGGTATGCTGTCCACTTTCTGAAAAATGACAGGCTGATTGCTGTTATGCCTTATATAACTGAACGAAAGCTTTTTCAGTCTTATATCAATACTCCGTTTGCCATTCAGCAGCTTGGTTTGTATACTCAGGGCGAAACATTGCCGGATATTGAAGATATCAGTCAGATGCTTGCCCAATGGCTGAAACGATATGCCTTTGTAAGCTATCGTTTTAATATTTCCAACACGTCGCAATTAGAACCTGCATTGGCAAAGTTGCCTGTTCGGAAACAGATCACACATCTTTTATCTCTGAATGAGCCATATAACATACTCTATGAAAATTTTTCTACCAATCATAAAAGGAATATCCGAAAAGCATATAAAAACGGAATAATTACTCAGGAAGACAATGATCTTGATACCCTGATCCAGCTGTTTAAGCGCAGCAGAGAAGGCCTGTCCGGAATATATGATACCCTGCAATATATACACCTGAAAGACATATACAGATCAGGACGGCACCGAAATGCCTGCAGGATATATACTGCCCGTAATCCTGAAGGGAACATTATTGCAGGGGGACTCTTTCTTTTTTACAGACAATCAATTGTGTATGTTTTCGGAGCCTCAGCCGATGAAGGCCGGCAGACCGGAGCCATGGCAGCAGTTTTTGATCATCTTATCCAGGACCATGCCCATAAAAATTTAACACTGGACTTTGAAGGCAGTCTTGTTCCTTCTCTCGCCAGGTTTTACAGAGGTTTTGGGGGCAAAGAACATTCATTTCTTCATCTTTTCAATGACAAACGAAAATACCTAATAAAAATCAAGCAACTATTAGCACATGTTCATTCTCGCCAATAAATCCTCCGTTGCCAATATATATATCAACGAACTTCGCGATATTTCCATCCAGACCGACCAGCTGCGTTTCCGAAGAAATATGGAGCGTATCGGTGAAATTCTGGCTTATGAGATTTCCCAGACATTTCCTTACAAAAAAAATCAGATTGACACCCCTTTGGCCACTACAGAAGGAGTAATATTTGATCAGGACATAATTCTTGGTACAATTCTCAGAGCAGGCATTCCTTTTCATCAAGGCTTCCTTAACGTTTTTGACAAAGCCGAAAATGCTTTTGTAGCGTCCTACCGTCATGTTACAGACGAAAAAGGCTCTTTTGAGATCAAAACCGGGTACTGTATTTCACCGGGACTCACTGGTAAAATACTGATTCTTGCAGATCCGATGCTGGCTACCGGGCAATCTCTTTATCTTGCCTGGAAAACCCTGACTGACAAATACGGTATACCGGCACACACCCATATTGCTTCCATTATCGCAAGTAAAGCCGGAATTGAATATATCCGTCAGCATATACCAGATGCTTCACTTTGGTTCGGTGCGGTAGATGATCACCTTAATTCCAAATCCTATATAGTACCCGGACTGGGTGATGCCGGTGATCTTGCTTATGGTACAAAACTATAAAAGCCGGTCGGCATCATAATTCTGTGTAGACAATTAAACCTTTTATTGCATTTATGCATTAACAATACATCAATCCTGACTACAATTAAACAGCTTAATGTTATTAACCCTGCTCAACCGGCTAAGTAAATACCTGATTGTTTATTTTACCGGAATATTCAAATTTGTTCCCGCTCCTCTGATAGCCCTATATCAAAATCTGACCATTCTCGAAGCCACTTTACTTACTACCCTGGGAACAATGACCACAGTAGTTACTCTGACTATGGCCGGGGAACGTTTCAGGAAGTACATCCTCAAAAAGTTTTTCAGGAAACGAAAATTATTTACCCCTGGCAATCGAAAAAAAGTACGGTTTATCCGGAAATATGGTATCAAAGGCGTAGCTTTTCTCACTCCTGTTGTTTTTGGTCCGGTCATCGGAGCATTGCTGGCTTCTACATTAGGAGCTGCCAAGCACAAGATATTTTTATCCATGCTGGTTTGTTGTCTTTTCTGGGCCTTTGTTCTGTCTCTTATTTTTGACCAGTCTCTCGCTTTCTGGAGCTTTCTGCAACACTAAGTCCTGTTAACATTCCATAATTCAGTTTTTTGTTGAAAAAAAGACAAAAATTATCAGATTATTTTTCCTGTTTATACGTATAAGAGGGCGTCAGGGACAACTATCTCTTTTTTGCACGAAGACAATACATCTGATCCATTCAGTGTATAAATAAAATACTAAAATGAATTTCAAAAAGGCAGCATATACGTATTCTTTTTGGCTGGCAATCTGCTTCTGGAGCTTTTCCTCTGTTGCTCAGACTGATTCTGTTGCACTAAAAAAAGCAGACCGATTATATGAAAGCGGCGATATCAAAGAAGCACTGAAAACATACACATCCGTTATCGCCAAAGACTCCAACAATCTCAGAGCTAATTTTATGGCCGGAATATGCTATATCGAGTCAATAAACAAAGCCCGATCTCTTTCCTATTTTAAGAAAGCATACGAATTATCTCCACCCGTATCACCAAAGATCCTTTACTATATTGCTTATGCCAACCATCTGGGCTACCAGTTTGATACAGCCATTGACCACTATAATCAGTATCTGAATACCCTCGCAGACAAAGCAAACACCAGCTTGTCTGCCAGAGAAAAAAAAGATGAAAGGATAAAAACCCTTAAGCAGATTGCGGAATGTGAAACAGGTAAGCAGCTCGTCGCCAATCCTGATACAGGTGTAAAAATCCGGAATCTGGGCCCCACAATCAATTCAGTCTATCCCGATTATGGCCCAATTATCACACCTGATGAAAAATATCTGTACTTTACTTCAAAACGGGAAGGTTCTACCGGTGGAATGAAGGACCGGAAAACAGACTTCTTTGAAGATATCTACTTTAGCGAGCATACCGATAGCGGCTGGACTATCCCCCAGGCTCTGGACTCTGCGATTAATACGGACTTGCATGAATCATGCATAGCCATCTCTGCTGACGGAACAGAGCTCTATCTGTACATCGACAATGATCAGTACAAGGGAGACATTTTTCATTCAAGAATGATCGGAAATACATGGACCAAACCCCAGCCATTCAGTATCATGATCAATACTGAGCATATAGAAAACTCAATGACGCTCAGCCAGGACGGGCTAACCCTTTTCTTTTCCAGCAATAAGCCTGGTGGTATTGGCGGAAAAGACATCTATATGTCCAAAAAGAAAAAAAACGGGGGATGGGAAACACCTCAGAATCTCGGATATGACATCAATACCGAGTACGATGAAGAAGGCCCTTTTCTCGCAGCAGATGGCAAAACCATGTACTTTAGCTCCAAAGGGCATGCCGGCATGGGTGGCTATGATCTGTTCAAATCGGTTTATGACAGTGCATCTCAAAAATGGTCTGCTCCCGAAAACCTGGGATACCCGATCAACTCAACAGATGACGATATATACTTTGTTCTGGCTGGCAGTGGCAAGTACGGTTACTTTGCTTCTGTAAAAGAAGATGGAATGGGTGATCTGGATATATACAGAATTCTCATGCCCGGCTTTGCCGAAGAAGATACGTTACTCCTTGCCATGGCTGACTCTGCAAGCCTAGAAGAAACAGACAGCCTTTCATTGATGCTCATCGCATCTGCTGTAGAGCTGCACATTAATGTATTTGACAGAGACAATAGCCTTCCGCTCGATGCAAAAATCGAGGTCTTTTCTGAAAAAGGCAAATTCTTATACAAAGGACAGACGAAAAATGGCAGCCTGAAGCTTCCCATTAAAGAAAATGATCCCCGAAATCTTCTTGTTGCTTTACAAAAAGATGGCTATATCTTTAAGACTGTTACTATCAATGTACCCGCTCCCGAAGAGTTTAAGCAGATTGTTGAGAAGCCCATCTTTATGGATAAGGTAGCTGTCGGGGTCCGAACGATACTCAGCAATATCTATTTTGATTTTGACATGGCAACCCTCAAATCCAGCTCCGATATCGAGCTCCACAAGTTAAGACGTCTGCTTGCCGAGAATCCCACATTAAAAATCCGTATTGACGGTCATACAGACAATATAGGGTCTGTCCAGTATAATAAGGAGCTTTCTCATCGCAGGGCAAAGGCCGTAGTGACCTGGCTGATTAATCATGGTATCGCGGCAGGAAGACTTTCTGCCAAGGGCTATGGACAGGAGGTACCACTGGCAAGTAATGATGATGAAGAAGAAGGAAGAGAACTAAACAGAAGAACAGAATTCGTTATTCTGGAATATTAATCCGGTTGGCTCCACTATAATAAAAAAATATGAAGCTCTTTTACTGATCTGTGTAAAAGAGCTTCATACTTTTCCGCCTGGTTTGTATCTTGCGCTGCGATCTTCTTACAGCTTTCCTTTTAAAAATGAAGCTGTGTAATTACCCTCCAACTGCACCATATCTTCCGGAGTCCCTTCAAACGTCACATATCCTCCTTTATCCCCGCCTTCAGGTCCCATATCTATAATCCAGTCAGCACATTTGATCACTTCCATATTATGCTCAATAATTATAAGCGTATTGCCCTGTTCAACCAGCGCATTCATTGCATATAAAAGCTTTTTTATATCCTGAAAATGGAGGCCGGTAGTTGGCTCATCAAATATAAAAATGGTATTTTCTGTTTTCTCACCTACACTCAGATACGACGCCAGCTTGACCCGTTGCGCCTCCCCGCCACTCAGTGTATTGGATGATTGTCCGAGTCGTACATAGCCCAGTCCCACATCATTCAGCGGCTTTAGCTTCTCAATTATTCTGGGCTTATCCGCAAAAAAGCTCATAGCATCTTCTACAGTCATATCGAGTATTTCCGTAATATTTTTCTCCTTGTAGAGCACCTCAAGGACTTCCTGCTTAAATCGTTTCCCCTGGCACCCCTCACACTGCAGGAAAATATCTGCCATAAACTGCATTTCTATTTTGACTGTCCCCTCCCCCTGACACAGTTCGCAACGACCACCATCAATATTAAAACTAAAGTGTCCGGGTTTGTATCCTCTGGTTTTGGCAAGCGGCTGGTCTGCGTAAAGACTGCGAATCAGATCATATGCCTTGACATAAGTCACCGGATTGGAGCGGCTCGACTTGCCAATCGGATTCTGATCCACATATTCAATATCCTTTACTATTTTCAGTGCCCCATCCAATCGTTCAAACTTACCGGTTGCATCAGCCATACCGCCAAGATATTTTTTCACCGCCGGATATAATACTTTTTTAATGAGCGTTGATTTGCCGGAACCACTTACTCCTGTTATCACACTAAGAGCATTGAGCGGAAAACGGACATCAACTTTTTTGAGATTATTTTCTCTGGCTCCTTTTACTTCAATGTATTCCGACCATTTTCTTCTGCTGACAGGAGTTTCTACGCGATCTTTATTATGTAAAAAAGCAGCTGTGCAGGATCCGCTAATCAGCCCCATGTCTTCCAGTTTACCCTGATAGATAAGCTTACCACCATAGGAACCGGCACCCGGACCTATATCAATCAGCTGATCAGCAGCCCGCATAATTTCTTCTTCATGCTCCACCACTATAACACTATTGCCAAGATTACGAAGGTGCTCCAGCACCACAATGAGCTTTTCTGTATCTCTGGGATGCAGTCCGATACTTGGCTCATCCAGAATATACATTGAACCTACTAAGGCGCTGCCCAGTGAAGTAGCCAGTTTTATCCGCTGAAACTCTCCACCGCTCAATGTGCTTGACAAACGGTTTAAGGTCAGATACCCCAACCCTACTTTATCAAGATAATCAAGGCGGCTTACAATTTCCTTCAGAATACGTCCGGCCACCTGCTGTTCATAACCGGAAAGCTGTATGCTATCAATCAGGTTTCTGACTTCATTGACCGGTTTCAAAACCAGATCAATAATCGAATACCCTCCGATTTTTACATATCCGGCATCTTTTCTCAATCTGGATCCCTTACAATCCGGACAAACTGTGCGGCCTCTGTATCGGCTGAGCATAACACGATACTGAATCTTGAAAGTCTGTGACTCCAGATATTGAAAAAACTCATGTAAGCCTTTGAAATATTCGTTACCATTCCATAGCAGATCCATCTGTTTCCCGTCAAGATCCGCTATGCTCCGATGAATAGGAAAATCAAATCGTATTCCATCCCGAATCAGCGGTGTAAGCCATTCCTGCATCTTTTCGCTTCGCCATGGAGCAATGGCCCCCTCATAAACCGAAAGTCCCCTGTCCGGAAATACCAGATCCTCGTCTATGCCCAGCACATGCCCAAACCCTTCGCATGTTTTACAAGCGCCATAGGGATTATTAAAACTAAACAGATTAATAGAAGGAACTTCAAACTGCATCCCATCCAGCTCAAACCGGTCAGAGAAATGAAACATTCCCTTTTCGGGGATCTGCACATGACATTCTCCCTCACCCTCATAAAAAGCTGTCTGCACAGAATCCGCTATTCTGAATTGCTCTTCTTCCTCTTCCTTCCTTACACTTCCCCTGTCTATCAGAATACTAATATCCAGCGACTTGTTTACTTCTTCTTCCTTTTCCAGCAGCTCTTCAATAAAACGGACTTCCCCGTCGAGCAATACTCTTGCAAATCCTTTATTGAGTAAAAGATTCAGCTCCTCCAGTCTGGACCGGCCCTGTTTTACTTTCAGCGGAGCTGATACAATAAAGCGTGTTCCTTCTTCCTGAGAGATAATAAAATTAACTACATCCGATACCGAATGCTTCTTCACCTCAAGACCTGAAACCGGCGAAAGGGTTTTGCCGATTCTTGCAAACAATAGTTTCAGATAATCATATATTTCCGTAGTAGTCCCTACAGTTGACCGTGGATTCCGGGTATTTACCTTTTGCTCAATGGCAATAGCCGGCGATACCCCCCGGATATAGTCAACTTCCGGCTTTTCCATCCTGCCCAGAAACTGCCGGGCATAACTGTTAAGGCTTTCCACATACATCCGCTGACCTTCCGCAAAGAGCGTATCAAAAGCAAGCGAAGATTTTCCTGATCCCGATACTCCCGTGATAACCACCAGCTTATTCCTTGGAATCGCAACATCTATATTTTTTAAGTTGTTTCCTCTGGCACCTTTTATAATAATATAGTGTTTAGGATCTAGTGTGTCGAAATCAGTAGGGAGGTTACCTTTAATCGTATCAGTTGTATTCATTAATATCTTTTTAAGAAGATGGAGCCTAAGTTAGCAAAACAAGTTTTGATAGGAAAAAGTATTTGTGTTTTGAAATTATTTTTATCGCAACTGTTTTGAAAAGTCAGTAATTCTTATTAAATTATTCATAGTGTTCTTTTACAGTATGATCATTACGGATCTAAAGCTATTGTTTCACTCTAAACCCTACAATATGATATAAAGCTCTACGTTTACTAAATGTGACAATCAAAATGAAAGACAGCAGAAGAATCACTGATGCCGAACTGGTAACTCAGTACATTAAAGGAAACGAAGCAGCTTTTGCCCAACTACTTAAAAGACACAAGGCCAAAGTCTATACCACTATTTATCTGATTGTCAAGGATCAGTATATAGCGGAAGATCTGATGCAGGATACATTTATCAAGGCCGTTAACAAATTAAAGTCAGGCAGCTACAATGAAGAAGGGAAATTCCTTCCCTGGATCATCCGGATCTCCCACAATCTTGCCATTGACTATTTCCGCAAAGCCAAGCGCTATCCCACCATTGTCATGGAAGATGGTTCAAACGTCTTCAATTCTCTTGAATTCTCCGAAGACTCCATGGAGAATATCCGAATAAAAAATGAAACACATACCTTGCTGCGCGAGTTAATCAAAACTCTTCCCGAAGCCCAGAAAGAAGTACTTCTCATGAGGCATTACGGAGAAATGAGCTTTCAGGAGATCGCTGATGCGACCGGAGTCAGTATCAATACTGCCCTTGGAAGAATGAGGTATGCGCTGATCAACCTTCGCAAAAAACTCGAAAATAAGAATATAGCCTATGATAAAAACTTTTACCCGGAATGACGTTTTAAGATACATGTATGACGACTTAGAACCCGATGAAAAACAGGCCATCGGCAACGCAATGATCCTGAGTTCCGATCTGATGGATTTCTATTTTCAATCGCTTGCCGTTACGGATCGTCTTTCGCTGATCAGCAAAGATCCATCTGATAAAAGCATTGAGCGCATACTTGATTATTCAAGATCTTTCATTTGTAATTCTGTTTAGTACAGGAAATTAAATTCTGCAAAAGCCTTTCTCTATTTGAAAGGCTTTTGTTTTTCCCCACGCTCTACCGATATTCTTTTGTATATTGCATCATTGACACATCTCATATATAAAGGAGGCTGTTTTTGAAAAAGCAAGAACGATATCAGCATTTTATTGAGCATTTCAAGGAACATTTCCCTGATCCCCAAACCGAGCTTAATTATTCCAATCCATATGAGCTGCTTGTCGCAGTAATACTCAGTGCCCAATGTACTGACAAAAGAGTGAACCTGACTACCCCGGCATTATTTAAAGCATATCCGACTCCCGAACACCTGGCTGTCGCTACCTCGGACGAAGTATTTACATACATTCGCAGTATATCCTACCCGAACAACAAAGCCAAACATCTGGTTGGAATGGGAAAAATGCTGGTAGATGAATTTGACAGCGTAGTTCCGGCCAATACCACGGATCTTCAAAAACTACCGGGGGTAGGCAGAAAAACAGCCAATGTTATTGCCTCCGTAATTTACAATCAGCCCACCATGGCGGTTGATACCCATGTATTCAGAGTATCAAAACGTCTGGGACTGGTTACACAGACAGCCAAAACACCGCTGGAAGTAGAAAAGCAGCTGGTCAGCTATATTCCCAAAGAACTAATCCATAAAGCGCATCACTGGCTGATTCTGCACGGCCGCTATGTATGCACGGCACGCAGTCCGCAATGTCCGGCCTGCTCACTGACTCATTTCTGTCAGTATTACCAAAAATTACAAAAAACAAGTGTGCGGAATTAATGTTCTGGTAGACAAAACCGGTAAAGCGGATACCCGGGCAATAATTCGCATGAATCAGGCGACTCTTCATCGGGGTCCTGATCAAAGCGATTTTGTCCGGATTAACCTTCCCTCTTCCATAATCTATATGGGAGCAAACCGTCTGGCCATTACAGCACCTGACGAGCACGGCAGCCAGCCTATGAGCACTGCCGATACTGGATTACATTTGTGCTTTAACGGAGAGATATACAATCATCTTGCGCTCAGAAACGATCTCAACGCTGAGTTCAGAACATTAACGGATACAGAAACACTGCTGCACGGATTACGTGACAAAGGCACTTCATTTATCCGGGAGCTAAATGGTATGTATGCCTTCGCCTGCCTGGATCAGGCCAGGTCTGTATTAACTCTTGTACGAGATCCCCAAGGCATGAAACCACTTTATTTCTATGAAGATCAGGATTTTTTCATAGCTTCATCAGAAATACGGGGAATACTTGCAAGCGGATTTGTAAAAAAAGCATTTAATGAGCATGCCTTAAAGCATTATCTCCTTTTTCGATATTGCAAGTCTCCGGCAACGTTTTACCAGAATATTCAGGAGCTTCCTCCCGGCTCCATACTTCAATGGCAGCCGGAAACACCTGTCCATACAGAATTATTACAGGCAAAACCGGGACGTATATATTCACCTGATGATCTTATTGTTGAGGTAACAGACAAACTATTGCTGGATGCCGTACAAAGCCAGCTTCCTCATTATGTAAACGCCGGCTTATTACTGAGCGGTGGCATCGATTCAAGTTTGCTCCTTGCCCAGCTATACTCCCTTGGCATCAAAAATTTTCCCGTTTTTTCCGTTGTCACCTCTGAAAATTATAAGAATTACGGTACTAATGATGCATACTATGCCGGCAAGGCAGCCCGGCTTTACGAAGCAGAACAGCATGTACTTACACTTGATCCGTCTGTAATAAACAGTTTTCCTGATTATGTACAGACCATCGATCAGCCTGTTGCAGATGCTGCCGGCTGGCTTACCTGGCTGATATCATTACAGGCCGGAAAATATGTCAAAACGATATTTTCCGGAGCAGGAGCCGATGAATACTTTGCAGGATACAACCGGCATACTGCCTTTCATCATTATATGAAAATAGCGCCTGTTGGCACTCCGCTTCTGAATAAGCTGGCTATTTTTCCTGAAACCCGCAATATCCCGCTGCGCAAAGGTTTTCGACTGCTTAATAAGCTGCTGGAATCTGTTGACAATACTCCGCAAAAAACCTGGAGCAATTTTATATCTTTTAACAAATTCAAAAACGGCTTTGTAAAACAGTCTGTCCTCCGTCCGGAAAAAGCGGACTTTTCGTTTGATCTGAGCAATGCATTAGCACATGACCGGAATAATTACCTTCCGTACGATGTATTGAAAATAACCGACAACGCCTCAATGGCTGCCAGCCTGGAAGTACGCCTGCCTTATCTTGACCGGCAGCTTACCTCATATATCCAAAGCATACCTGCTGATATGCTGCTAAAACATGGCAGTAAATGGATTCTTAAAACATTACTGAAAAATAAAGGCGGCTATGTACTGACGCAGCGTTCTAAAGAAGGATTTGGCATACCCATGAACAAATGGCTGCTTTCTCCCTCAGGAAAACCATTAACCGATATGCTTCAAAGGGCAGATAATCTGCTTTACGAATACATGGACCGTACAGCTGTCATGCAGCTGCTCAATGAACATATACATATGAAAAGGGATTACTCTGGCGAACTTTATAGTCTCATAGTGTTGTCTGCATGGCTGGAAAGAGAGTTTGCCTGATGAAAGTAACATATATCCATCAGTATTTCAATACACCGGAAACCGGTGGCTCTCTGAGATCCTATTATCTTGCCCAGGCAATGGTCAAAGCCGGCTTTGAAGTCACAATAATTACAGCTTCCAACAGTCCGGGCTACAGAATAGAAAACATCCGGGGTATACAGGTGCACTACCTGCCGGTTGCTTACGACAATAGTTTCGGTTTCTACCAACGCATTTATGCTTTTATTCTCTTTCTTCTCAAAGCCGGGAAATTAACCTTTCAGCTGAAAAGTGATCTGATTTATGCAAGCTCCACCCCATTGACAGTTGGTCTTTTAGCATTATTGATAAATAGTATCAATAAAACCCCATATATATTCGAAGTGAGAGACTTGTGGCCCCAAGCCCCTATAGAGCTAGGCTTTATCAAAAATCCGCTTCTGATTAAACTATTACGCCTGCTTGAAAAAAGCATATATAAGCGAGCCCTTTCTGTAGTTGCGTTATCTGTTCCCATACAACATCATATTCATAAATATTGCCCGGAGAAAGAAGTAATTGTAATCAGCAACATGTCTGATACGGAATTCTTTTCAGAGAAAAATGGGCAGCCAGTCTCTGCTTCCGGAAGCAAATTCACAGTTTGCTATATCGGAGCAGCCGGCTATGCCAACCATCTTGATTATTTATTGAAAACCGCCCAATACTTCTCTGAGCGACATCCGGGGTATATTAATTTTATAATAGCAGCCAGGGGAAAAGAGCTCGAGCGTATTAAAAAAAATGTTTGCGTCCATTCTATGCAGAATGTGGTCTTCACAGAGTATCAGAACCGGGCTGGTGTGAGAGAGTTACTTCACAAAGCAGACTTTAGCTATCTGTCCTTTCTTCCGGCTCCTGTATTGAAAAGTTGCAGTCCTAACAAATTTTTTGATTCGCTTGCCGCCGGTATTCCGGTTATCTCAAACAGTCAGGGCTGGTGGGTCAGCGAGACCCTGGCGCATCAATGTGGCCTGTATTACCATCCGGAATATCCTCAACAGCTGTATGAACAACTGACAGCTATTGAGAACAATCCCGGATTACTTGAATCGATGAAGAGCAACGCATTAAAACTGGCCAGGCAAAACTACTCACGGGAACATTCCTGTGATCGTCTTATCACTCATATCAGAAAAGTGTATAGCAGCTATTTTCTCGGCTTATAATTCGATTTGCGGAAAATCTTTTCCGCATCCGGATCTGCCATTAGCTCCTGCAAAGATACTTCCGGATTAGCTTTCATATAGCTTCTCACTATCTGCCAGCCAAGCCAGCGCCCGATTCTGCCCGGACATTTATTACCTATCTCCGGAACAGATGGACGTTCGCCGCAATATTTTTCATTAATGAAGCGAATTTTACTATATAGAAGACTCTTTTCAATAAAATGTCCCCAGATAACATCAATATTATTCTCCACTTCATTAAGCGTAGATTCGGAGTACATAATATTAAGCGAATCAGGCAAACGGGGCATTACACGCTCCACAAAATAATGTGATTTCCCATAATATATCATACTTGCCAGCATAGATTCATCTTTCATGTCGGCATTATTAAATCTTCCTGAAATTGCAAGAGCAGTCAACGGTACAAGATAAGGGGGCTGATACCGCTCTAAAAAATATTCATAAAGCTGAGGACGGTGCAAAGCTTCAGGACCAAGGAAATAATCATAGCTTATTATAACACTTGAATCGCTTAATACCACATCACTCTCAAACTTAAAACCGGTAAAAATCATCTGTACGGATGGCAAAACATAATCGGGATAGTAATACTGAATATATTGAAACAAGCTTTGAAACTCTTTCTGAATACCAGAAAAGTCTCCAAACTCTTTTTGACTTCCTTCGTAAAAGGCCTTTAACTCATTATTGGAATAAAAGTCATAAAAGATATCAACAAACTGCGAATTCCTCACGGGATATGGAAGATCAAGATAATATCGGACAAAGTCAGCATGCCTGTCCAAAAAAGTACGGGCGTCTGATTTACTCTGGAAAGAAAAAAGCTCCTTATCCAGGCGCTGAAATTCAATGTCAATTTCGGATTTCTCTGCTTCCTTAACGATCTTATCATTTTGTTCGCAAGAAAAACAGAAGATTAAAGCAACAAAAAAAACATAACTTTGTTTTAGCATTTTCTATATTTTTACCGAACTGTAAAGTTATCTACTTACTATTTTTAAACTATGAAAAAATCAATTTTATTATGTTTTCTGGTCATCCTGTTTGTTGAAGGATTTTCTCAAAAGGTACGGCTGGGTCTGCGTTTTGCTCCGGGAGTTGCCTTCAGTCGGGTGAACGAAGAAATTGACTCCGTTGATTTTAGCGGGAAAGGTATTGGCGTTCGCTTTTTCGGTGGCCCCGAAGTCAACATTATGATGAGCGAAAATTATGTATTTACAACAGGAATATGGTATATGGTGAAAAGAGCCGGATTCCAGATTAAGGGTTATGGCGCTCAGCAGGTTTTCAATATTCAGTACCTGCAGCTCCCGGCAACATTAAAGCTTTATACCAACGATATTGCAGTGGATACCAAATTATATTTTCAGTTTGGCGGAACTCTGGATATCAAACTCCAGCAAAAAACTCTTTCCGAAAAAGTTGTCCGCTATGCAAACCGCATGAGATTCTTCGACTGCTCGGCTTTAATCGGAGCAGGTGTACAATTGCAGATGGGACAAAACACCTATGTATTTGGTGGGATTACCTATACCAGAGGCTTGCTGCCATCTATTTCCACCTTGTACAATACAGAGTTCTATGATGCGAACGGTAATCTTATACAACTACCTTCTGTCAAGGCGCTGAAAAACGATATGATCAGTCTGGATATAGGACTCAGATTCTAAATCAGTTCGATTTCCTCCCCCTGGGCGTTATAGAACTTATAATCTGTAATCCCCAGGGAAGTATCTTTAATTAGATCCACCCATTTATTGTATTTGAAGAACCACTTTACCCGCTGTGATATTATGCCTTTGGTAAAATAGGCATACAGGAAGGGGTGCATGGCAATCTTCAGCTTTTTTTCATTCTGCTTAACAAATACAAGATCGATATTTTGCAGAATCTCATCAGACACAAGAATACTTGCAGAAATCTTGCCGGTACCTTTACAGGTCGGACAGGTTTCCATAGTCTTGATATTCATCTCCGGACGGACACGCTGACGCGTAATCTGCATAAGACCGAACTTGGATAAGGGAAGAATGACAAACTTGGAACGGTCTTCCCGCATTTCTTCTTTCATGCGGTCATATACCTTTTTCCTATTATCGGCTTTTTTCATATCGATAAAGTCGACAACGATAATTCCGCCCATATCTCTCAGCCGCAACTGGCGGGCCACTTCCCGGGCGGCTTCCAGATTGGTATTAAGAGCAGTTTCTTCCTGATTGGCTTCACCAATCGATTTGTTACCACTGTTGACATCCACCACATGCAGGGCTTCTGTGTGCTCAATGATAATATATCCGCCACCTGGTATGCTGACCGATTTGCCAAATAATGTTTTGAGCTGTTTTTCTATGCCGGCAACTTCGTAGAGCTTATTTTTACCGGTATGGAGCTTAAGAATTTTCTCCTTATCCGGCGCGATTGTCCGGATGTAATTTCTGATTTCTTCGTGAACTTCCTTGTTGTCAACGGTTATGCTGTCAAAGCTTTCATTGAGCATATCGCGCAGAATAGAAGAGGCCCGGCTCATTTCACCAATGATCGCTTCACATGGCTTGGCAGTTTTTAAACGCGCGAAGCCATCTTCCCACTTTTTGATGAGACCCCTCAGGTCCTTATCCAGTTCTGCAACCTCCTTCCCTTCGGCTACCGTACGTACTATAACACCAAATTTCTCAGGTTTAATAGAGGTAACCAGACGGGTGAGCCGTTGCCTTTCCTCCTTATTAACAATCTTCTTACTGATGCTAATAGTATTGGAAAACGGTACAAGAACAACATAGCGACCCGCAATGGAAAGCTCACAGGACAAACGCGGTCCTTTACTTGAAATAGGCTCCTTGGCTATCTGTACAAGTACTTGCTGGCCTTTTTTAAGTACCTGCGTAATTTTCCCGTCTTTCTCAATATCATCCTCAAGCTTAAAATTATTAAGCTTCCAGGTTGGGTTGGGCGAAGACCTTACGTTTTTTACGTACTTATTCAAAGACCTTACCTGTGGGCCAAGGTCAAGATAATGCAAAAAGGCATCTTTTTCATGTCCTACATCAACAAAGGCTGCATTAAGTCCGGCAACAAGCTTCTTTACCGTCCCGAGATAGATATCTCCGACTGTAAAAGTCTCTTCTTTACTTTCATAATGGCATTCGATGAGCCTTTTGTCTCTTAAAAGGGCAATACGATCACCTTTTTGAGTAGAATTAATGTATAATTCGTTACTCAAGGCAAAAAGTTTATTAAAAGGATAAACAGACTACTCCCTATAATTCAAGGGAAGAAAAAATGTTCAGGGCAAAGAAGAAGTAATTGCTTACTTCTTCTTATGTCTGTTTTTTCTAAGGCGTTTCTTTCTTTTGTGTGTAGCAATCTTATGTCTCTTTCTTTTTTTTCCGCAAGGCATATTACCAACTGTTTAAATTTCGTGAATGATTTATTTAATTCTTTAATTAATTTCTTTCAAGTAGCTATCTACTACGGATTGAAATCCAGGGTCGTTGTCAAGCTGCCGAGCCTTCTCAAACTCATCTTTCGCACTCTTCTTCTTACCCAGATTCATATAAGCCAGACCAAGATAAAACCTTCCGTTTGCATGGGCCGGATTAATAGCTATAAGCTCTTTAAAACGCTCCACAGCCTTCTCATTTTGGCCGGACTGGATACTAAGTATACCAAGACTATACAGAGCCGTTTCATTCCGGGGATCTTCCGCTAGGACTTCCCTCAATATAGCTATACCCTGCATCGGGTTTTCAGTAGCTACATAGGTCATGGCCATCTTAGCTTTCGCATCCAGATTGCCGGGAGATAAATCAATTGCTTTTTGATAAAAGCTTCTGGACTTATCATTGAGCTTTGTTTTTGCACCACCAGAGGCTGAAAAAGCTTCGAAATATGCTTCCGCCGCACTCAGCAGATTATTCTCATCCGGTTGCAGACTAGCTTTCAGCTCCATATAATAAGCTACGCTGTCATAATTGCCTGCTTTTTTATACAGGTCTGCTATAGAATCCGCAAAGATAAGTCTTTTTTTCTTATCTGAAATAGATTCAAATTGTTTTTTATAGGAAGCCAGTTTGTTTTCGTCTATAGAAAAGACAGACGAGCCATGGGCTTGCACAAATGCATCATCTGAATGACTCTCCTCATGCCTGTGTTCATTTTCATCCGTAGCCTTCTGCTCAGACTCGGAAAGCTGCCTGGTATCGGTTACAAGTGTTTTGGGCAGGCGAAATAAAAGCACTGCCAGTACCAATCCGCCAAGCACAAGTATAATCTGCAAACTTTTCATCGGGCAAAAATAGGAAGAAGCGCTGGTCAGACAAAATAAAAGCCTGAAACCAGGCTTTTATTTTGTGAGTTTTTTTATTTCTTGTTCTTAGTTTTTACTTTCTTACTGCTTCTGATCTTCTCGATAAACACTTTAGAAGGTTTGAAAGCAGGAACATAATGCTCATCTATAATGATTGCAGTGTTTTTGGAAATGTTACGAGCCACTTTTTTAGCTCTTTTTTTGTTGATAAAACTTCCAAATCCACGAACATAGATATTCTCACCTTCTGACATGTTATCTTTGATAACAGTGAAAAATGCTTCGACAGTAGCCGATACATCCGCTTTGTCTATGCCGGTTTTGTCTGCGATTTCGGAAATAACTTCTGCTTTAGTCACTTTTTTTTGATTTTAAGTTAATAAATAATTTATTATTTCTGTAGTATTAAAATAGGGTGCGCGTACAATATTAATTTTCTGGAACAAAGTTGCGTTAATATTATCTTAAATTAAAGATTTTAATTCAGGCAAAACTTACAAACGTAATATTTTAACATGGAACACCCTGAATTCGTTCAAGTAATCGTATCGTGGTATCAAAAAAACAAACGAAATTTACCCTGGAGAGCTGTAAAATCAGCGTATTACATATGGCTTAGTGAGGTTCTGCTTCAACAAACCAGAGTAAATCAGGGGCTTCCCTACTATCTTAAGTTTATTAATGAGTTTCCGAATATTACATCCATGGCTAATGCAAGTGAGGATAAAATCCTCAGACTATGGCAGGGACTGGGGTATTATTCAAGAGCCCGTAATATGCATGCCACAGCCAAATTCATTGTAAATGAACTAAACGGCGTATTTCCTGACTCTTATAAGGAAATTGTAAAGCTCAAAGGGGTCGGAGAATATACAGCTGCCGCTGTTGCTTCATTTGCTTTCGGAGAAAAAGTAGCTGTTCTCGACGGAAATGTATTCAGGGTTTTATCGCGCGTATTCGGCATTGAGGAAAACATTGCGGGAAGCAAGGGCAAAAAACAGTTTCAGGCACTGGCTTCCAGCCTTCTGCCTGACCAACATTCCGACACATATAATCAGGCCATCATGGAGTTTGGCGCTCTTCAGTGTACTCCGGCCAAACCTGACTGTATCAGTTGTCCCTGCGCACATTTCTGTTACGCCCGAATACATAAAAAGCAGGATAGCCTTCCGGTAAAAATCAAGAATACCACCAAGCGTCTCCGTCTGTTCAATTACAGTGTGATAACCTTCGGGAATAAAATACTGATGAGTAAACGGGAAGGCAAAGATATATGGGCAGGCCTGTATCAGTTTCCTCTGAAAGAAGTTCCGGTTCTTACTGAGGGCTCTTCTGCCGGACAATACAGACATATATTAAGCCATCAGATCATCGAGGCCTACTTTGAGCGACAGGAAGCAGACAGCGAAGCACAGCTGCAAGACATTGCCAGTCAGACAGGTTCAACAATTTACACTATTGAAGAAGTTGAGAATCTGCCTAAACCCGTATTGATAAATAATTATTTGAAAGAATACTTTTTTTAAGTAAATTTATAGTTCAATTATTTTCAACCAAAAATAGAAGTACCTGAATGGCTGGTGTAAACAAAGTTATCCTGGTGGGCAATCTCGGGAAAGATCCTGAAATCCGCACCCTTGAGAACGGACGAAAAGTAGCCAACTTTTCTCTGGCAACATCCGAATCTTACAAAGATCGTAACGGCGAACGTGTGGAAAGAACCGAATGGCATAATATTGTGTTTTGGGGTCCGGTGGCCGATGTTATTGAGCGCTATGTCAAAAAAGGAAGCAAGCTTTATGTAGAAGGCAAGCTTCGCACCCGTTCCTATGAGCAGGATGGCGTAAAAAAATACATCACTGAAATTGACGGACAGAGTATGACAATGCTCGACTCCAAGGGTGGAGCCGACTCAGGAAGCTATGAAAGACCGGCATCCATGCCTTCTTCCATGGCCTCTGCACCAATGTCATCTTCCCCCATTTCTCTTGATGATTCGGATGATAATGATCTGCCATTCTAATTGTTTAACTTAAATTCTGGATTTTGGAAGATATTCCCGACCCCGAACGCTTTAGGGATTTAGTGTATGCAGGCATACACTCTCCCTGGCTTGAACTAACGGGTAAAACCTTATTGTTACTAGCGATACTCTTCGCTTCTTCATTTCTCTCTGCGATCGAAGCCGCATTCAGCAGTTTTTATGGCAATAAAAAAGAACCTGCCAAAGCTGTAAACCGAGTTTCTGACAATATAGCATCAATCAAATCAAGTATTCCGATCGTACAATTTTTGCTGAAGGTTGTCGCCGGAATTACTACAGCTGACATTCTCCGTCAACTTCTGAACATAGGGAATCCGCATATCTTTTATGCCCTTGTTCTGCTGTTTGTATTTACCAGCGTACTTTATGGTCAGGGATTTGCTTTCCTTGCACCAAAAAACAAAGACTACCATGAAAATCAGCTGCTGATCAACGGGCTTTTTTTTATAGCTGCGATTCTTTCACCTTTGTCCAATACATTGGCTGCAATAAAAAAATATTCGCAAGCTACCTTAAAGAAGAAGGGCTATATTCAAAAAGAACCCAAAACTGATGGTAAAATTAAAAGTACCACGAACCTGGCAAAAGCTGCTGCAGAATTTAATGTAACAACCGTAAAGCAGGTAATGCGTTCCAGGCTTGATATTACAGCCTTCAATATGGAGCTCGGGTTTCATGAGCTGCTTGAGAATTTAAATAAATTCGGTTTCAGCAGAGTGCCGGTTTACCGGGATACGATTGATAAAATCGAAGGCATATTATATATCAAAGATTTACTGCCTTATATAGGTAGAAGCGATAGTTTTCCCTGGCAGAATCTTTTGCGGCCTGCCTATTTTATTCCGGAAAACAAAAAAATAGAAGAACTTCTAAGGGAGTTTCAGGAAAAGCATGCCCATATGGCTTTGGTGGTCGATGGTTATGGCGGTATCTCAGGTCTGATCACGCTGGAAGATATCCTTGAAGAAATCGTGGGTGAAATCAATGATGAACTTGATGAAGTTGATCTTAATTACATCAAGCTTGATGATTATTCATACATCTTCGAGGGAAAAACCTCCCTCAATGATTTCAGCCGGATACTGGGAATCGACAGTAATTTCTTTGAGGAAGTAAAGGGAGAAAGTGAGTCGCTTGGCGGAGTACTGCTGCAGCTCAACTCGAATCTCCCTAAAAAAGGGGATAAAATATTCTATAAAAATTTCGTTTTCAGAATTGACTCTGCAAACAACAAACGGATCAAGAAAGTAAAAGTAGAAGTATTGCAGGAAAATGAGGTTAATCAGGATGCGGAAAACTAATTATTGTCTGATCGTTGTATCATTCTTACTGACCGCAGTCAGCTGCACGGAGATTCATAATCCCAAGCCGAAAGGTTATAACCGGTTTGATTTACCTTCGCATGAGTATGTTTCGTTGCAGGATGAGCATCCTTACCGGTTTGACGTTTCAAAGCATAGTGAGGTCCGGCCGCACAAATCTGCCTTATCCGAACCACACTGGATTGATATTCATTATCCTGCCCTGAATGCTACCGTTGAAATCACCTATAAAGATCTCAGGCTTGAGCAGAATGCCATATCCGGCGTTGTTTTCGATTCTCACAAGCTTACCAACAAGCATAATATAAAAGCCTATGCAATTGATGAGTATGTCATATCTACTGATAAAGGCTATACGGCATCCATATTCGAGCTGGAAGGAGAAGTCCCCAGCCAGTTCCAGTTTTTTGTAACAGATTCGAGTTCCAACTTTATCCGGGGAGCATTATATTTTCCCATATCTACCAAAAATGACTCATTGGCTCCGGCTATTGAATACATAAAAAAAGATATATTTCATCTCCTCAACAGCCTTGAGTGGAAGAATTCGTAAAAGGACCAGAATACGTTAACTTCGGTTCATAACTGGTATGTCAATGATTTTTTTTGATACTAAAATTGACTATCTGAAAGGCATAGGTCCGCAAAAAGCAGCGCTATTTAACACAGAGCTTGGGATCTTTACATGCCGGGATCTGGTCGGCCATTATCCTTTTCGTTACGAAGACCGGTCAGTGTTTCATAAAACAAGCGACCTGCGGGAAGATATGCCCTACGTTCAGCTAACCGGCAGAATAACCGGAAGCACAACAATCGGAGAAGGCGGAAAAAAAAGACTGGTCGCAAGCTTTGCAGATCAGACCGGAATGATTGAACTGGTCTGGTTTCAGGGGATAAAATGGATTACCAGTAAACTTCAGCCCAATACAGACTACATAGTATTTGGGAAACCCAATATATTCAACCGACGGATCAGTATCGTACATCCTGAAATTGAGCCTTTATCAGAAGCTAAGACAAACAATTTACTCCAGCCTGTTTACAATACGACCGAGAAGCTTCGGACCAGAGGACTTGACAGTAAAGGAATTTCCAAAATACAGCATATACTCCTTTCAGCTCTCGGTAACACGATACCGGAAACCCTGCCGGAATATATCCTTCACAGGCATCAGCTGAGCAGCAAAGCACAGGCAATCCGGCAAATTCATTTTCCTTCGACCATCCAACAGCTGAATGACGCACGAAAGCGACTAAAGTTCGAAGAGCTGTTTTTTATTCAGCTGCGTTTAATGGGACTGCGCAACAAACGTAAGAAGCTAAAAGGCCAGATATTCAAAAATGTCCCGACCTTAAATACGTTTTATTCTAAACATTTACCATTTGATCTCACAGGCGCACAAAAACGTGTCATCAAAGAAATATATAAGGATCTCTGTTCCGGCACTCAAATGAACCGGCTGGTTCAGGGTGATGTAGGCAGTGGTAAGACAATTGTGGCTTTTATCAGCATGCTCATCGCACTGGACAATGATGCCCAGGCATGTCTGATGGCCCCGACCGAGATACTTGCCCAGCAGCATTATATTGGTCTCAAAGAGTTTGCAGATAAGCTGGGTATCTCTATTGCGCTGCTCACCGGCTCGACCAAAGCCCGGGAACGAAAGAAAATCTATGCGGAACTGGAATCGGGAGAACTTAAAATCGCGATCGGAACCCATGCACTACTGGAAGATACTGTTCAATTTAAAAATCTCGGCCTTGCTGTTATTGATGAACAACATCGATTTGGTGTAGCTCAGCGTGCCCGGTTGTGGAAGAAAAATCCGGCGGCACATCCTCATGTTCTTGTGATGACAGCAACTCCGATTCCCAGAACACTCGCGATGACTCTGTATGGCGATCTGGAATTATCAGTTATCGATGAGTTACCGGCAGGAAGAAAGCCCATTATCACTGTTCACCGTTTTGATTCTGATCGTCTCAAAGTATTTGGATTTATGAGGCAGCAGCTGGCGGAGGGGCGCCAGATTTATGTTGTTTATCCTCTGATTGAGGAATCCGAGAAGCTGGACCTGAAAGATCTTCAGGATGGCTATGAAAGTATCAGCCGCGCATTTCCGGATGTCCCTCTGAGTATTGTGCATGGCAGAATGAATGCAGAGGCTAAGGATTATGAAATGGCACGGTTTGTAAAGGCAGAAACTAAAATCATGGTTGCCACAACCGTAATTGAAGTAGGAGTCAATGTTCCCAATGCTTCTGTTATGGTCATTGAAAATGCAGAGCGCTTCGGACTTTCTCAATTACATCAGCTACGCGGCAGAGTCGGCCGGGGAGCAGATCAGTCTTATTGCATACTGATGACCGGATATAAGCTCAGCAAAGACAGCAAAACCCGTATCAATACAATGGTTAGTACCGCCAACGGCTTTGAAATAGCAGATGTGGATTTAAGATTAAGAGGTCCGGGAGATATTACAGGTACTCAGCAAAGCGGTCTTCTGCTCGACCTTAAGCTAACTGACCTGAGCCAGGATACCGAGCTCATGCAAGTAGTAAGAGACCAAGCTGAAGAGCTGCTGGACAAAGATCCCCAACTACAGCTTCCGGAACACCTGCCTGTTCGGAATGAAATGATTCAGATCAGTAAAAGCCGGCCGAACTGGAGCAGAATCAGCTAAACAAGAGGTGATCAGGAGCCGCTGAACATACAACAGCCCCTTTTTTCTATCGGATAGAGTGAATAAATGTCTTGATGTCACTGAACTTATCTTTGCTCTCCGATAACATCTTTATGAAAGCGCTTCCGATAATGGCCCCATGTGCATAGGAAGTTGCAAAGTCATACGTTTCTTTATCTTTTATATTGAATCCGACCATGGTCGGATTGTTCAGGCCGGCATCCTTAATGCGTTCCAGATATTCCCGGGCATCTTTTACAGATTTTGTACCGCCGGTCGTGCTCGCTGTGGAAACTACATAAATAAAACCGGTGGCCAGGTCATCTATAACACGGAGACGCTCCTGCGAGGTCTGAGGGGTAACCAGAAATATGAACGAAAGGTTATACTTGTCAAATGTTTCTTTGTATTCTGCCCGATACTCTTCAAGCGGCATATCCGGTATAATGACACCGTCTACTCCTACTTCCGCTGCTTTTTTACAAAAAGCTTCTACTCCATACTGAATTACAGGATTCAGATATCCCATAAGCAGAACCGGCATAGTTACTTCCTGCCGCATATTTTGCAGTTGTTCAAAAAGTACCCGGATACTCATACCGTTTTCAAGCGCTTTGTCCCCACTCTGCTGAATCGTCGGGCCATCAGCCATTGGATCAGAAAACGGCATGCCGATCTCTACCAGGTCCACGCCATTCTGCTCCAGCGTTTTCAGTACAGGCAATGTATCATTCAGCTCAGGAAACCCCGCTGTAAAGTAAATGCTAAGCAGCTTTGAATTGGTATTTTTAAACCGCTGAGTAAGCCGGTTGTTGATTTTTTCTGATACTTCCATATTTACAAGACTAAACCGATATCATTTAAATATTCATCCTTTTTATTTATGTAGGTCTGCAAATCTTTATCTCCTCTGCCGGAAAGATTGACAACCACTATATCTGAGTTTTTTAGCTTCAGCTGATCCAGTGCAGCCAGTGCATGTGAAGACTCAAGCGCGGGGATAATGCCTTCCATCCGTGAAAGTAACACTCCGGCCATATACGCCTCTTTGTCGGTAACATAAAGGAATTTCGCTCTTCCAGTTTTGAACAGATGCGCGTGAATAGGTCCGATTCCGGGATAATCCAGACCTGCCGATATGGAATATGGCTCTACAATCTGCCCGTCTTCGGTCTGCATCAGCAGACTCTTGCTGCCATGCAGAATACCCGGTTTGCCCAGATAAGTAGTCGCAGCAGACTCTCCGGAATCAATTCCTTTTCCTGCGGCTTCAGCTGCGACCAGATTAACTTCCAGATCATCCAGAAAATGATAAAATGCTCCGGCAGCATTACTTCCGCCTCCTACACATGCAATTACATAATCCGGCTTTTCGCTTCCGGTCGCCTCTTTAAGCTGCTTTCGTATCTCTTCGCTGATAACTGACTGAAAACGTGCGACCATGTCCGGATAAGGGTGAGGTCCTACTACTGATCCGATAATATAATGGGTGTCTTCCGGATTATTAAGCCAGTCTCTCATAGCTTCGTTCGTAGCATCTTTCAGAGTTTTACTTCCTGAATAAGCAGGCACAACGGTAGCACCCAGCATTTTCATTCTTTCAACATTGGGCTTTTGTCTTTCAATATCCACTGCCCCCATATAGACCACGCATTCAATCCCCATAAGCGCACAGGCTGTGGCAGTTGCCACACCATGCTGACCTGCTCCGGTCTCAGCAATAATTCTCTTTTTTCCGAGACGCTTAGCCAGTATAATCTGTCCAAGCGTATTATTGATTTTGTGCGCCCCGGTATGACAAAGATCTTCCCTCTTCAGATAGATAGTCGCCCCGTATTTTTCACTTAACCGCTTGGCGAGGTAAAGTGGCGTAGGACGGCCAACATAGTTTTTAAGCAAATCATTTAATTCATTTTTAAATGAATCACTTTCTAATATACCCAGATAGCGTTTGCGGAGCTCTTCTACATTGGGATAAAGCATTTCCGGCACATAGGCTCCGCCAAAATCACCATAGTAACCTCTGGCATCAATAGTATAATTCATTGCTCAGAATATTTTTAAATTGTTTGATTTGATCAATATTTTTCAGGCCCGGTGCTGATTCAAACCGGCTGTTTATATCCACAACTGCGATATTCAGGTTTTTACTCAGTTTTATTACGTCCCGTACTTCATCTGGCCCGATACCTCCACTCAGAAATAAGGGAACACGATTGTCGTATTCGTCCAGAATCGCCCAGTCAAACTTTTTCCCCGAGCCACCATAACCTTCAGACTTTGTATCAAAAAGAAAGAAGTCGACAGAACCTATATAAGCATTCAGATCAGAAGGAAGACGATCACTCACCTGAAAGGCTTTTATCACCCGGAAGCCCCTTTCTTTTACCTGCTTGCAGAATTCGGGTGATTCGTCCCCATGAAGCTGAATAAAAGCCGGTTTCAGCCATTGCGCTATCTCTGTAATTTCATCCAGAGAAGCATTTACAAATACTCCGACTTTATCAGTCTCTCCAAAAACTGCACCGTCCGGAAAATCCGCCTTTAAATCTCCCGCATATCTTTTTGATAAAGGATAAAAAATAAAGCCGATAAGATCCGGTTTTACAATTTCCTGCAATTGACGGATATTATGCGGATCACGCATTCCACAGACTTTTATTTTCAACGACATTATTTAGCGCAGATTAAGCTTCATTTCCATCTCCGCCACAAATTCCATCATCGCTGTTCCGGGATTGGCTGTCTTCATAAAGTTTTCTCCGATAAGAAATCCGTTAAAGCCATTTTCACGCAGATATACAATCGAATCAACATCGCTTATACCACTTTCGGAAATTTTCAGATAATGGCCCGGAATTTTTTCAGACAATTTAACTGACGTATTAATATCTACTGAAAAGTCTTTGAGATTGCGATTGTTTACACCAATTACATCGATCGTATCAAATAGATTCGCAGCCAATTCCTCTTCGTTATGTACTTCCAGAAGCACTTCAAAGCCCAATGAACGTGCAAAACTGCTTAGTCCCGCAACTTCTTCCGGTTTCAGTGCTGCTGCTATCAGCAATATAATATCTGCTCCCAGCGCTTTTGCTTCAACAATCTGATATTCGTCAATTATAAAATCTTTTCTGAGAATCGGCAGATCTATTGCCGCTCTGGCCTGTATCAAATCTTCATCGCTCCCTCCGAAAAAGTCAATGTCCGTCAGCACGGAAACGGCGGAAGCGCCGGCTCCCTGATAACCGCTTACAACCTGAGTTACGGGTACTCTGTCGTTAATAATCCCTTTGGATGGTGATTTTTTCTTAAACTCCGCAATAATGCCTGTTTTGGAAGGATCCGTCAAATACTTTCGTAAACTGAGAATCTCTTTCCCAAAGTATACAGAGTTTTCCAGATCTCTAACGCTTGTTACCGATTTTCTAACGGTAACCTCATCTCTTTTTCTCGCGATTATTTTATCTAATGTATTCATCCGGTCGTCAATTTTCCAGCAATGTTTTGAAGGCATTCAGCGCTTTTCCTGATTCAAGTGATTCTCTGGCCTGTCCTAAAGCATCTTTCAGACTCCAGTCCGGTCTTGCGCAGTGAATAGCCATGGCAGCATTGGCCAGTACTGCATTGTTCTGCTCTATGGTTCCCTTGTTTTCCAGAATATCCGTTAGTATTCTGGCAGACCCTGCGACATCTTCCCCCCCTGCCAGGCTTTCCGGGGTACAGCGTTCGAAACCAAGATCCTCGGGTTGCATAAGCTTTTCATAATCGTTTCCAATTACCTTGAATAAGCCGGTAAGCGATATTTCATCATATACATCAAGACTGTGGAGGATTACAAAGTGTTTTCCACTCTGCTGATAGAGATATCCGTACAAACGGGCCAGCTCCAGGCTGAAAACCCCTACAAGCTGATTGTTCGGGAAAGCCGGATTGACCATTGGACCGAGCATATTGAAGAATGTCCGGACACCAAGATCCTTTCTAACCGGAGCCACATTTTTCATAGCAGGGTGAAAAAGCGGCGCATGCATAATACAAATACCGGCTTTATCCATCTGCTTCTTCAGTACATCACGATCATTGGTAAATTTGTACCCGAAATACTCCATTACATTAGATGATCCGCAATTGGAAGAGACTCCGTAGTTGCCATGTTTGGCTACTTTAATTCCGGCCCCTGCCACGACAAAAGAAGCTGTAGTCGACATATTAAACGTATCTTTACCATCGCCGCCGGTACCACATAAATCGATCGGGTCAAACTCGGACAGGTCAACCGGTATGCAAAGATCAAGCATGGCATCTCTGAAACCTGCCAGTTCCTCTACCGTGATACTACGCATCATATACACCGTCATAAAGCAGGCCATCTGACTGATATTTACCTTGCCTTGCGTAATATCCGTGAGTACCTGCTTGGCAGTATCTCGGCTCAGGCTTTTATGAGCCAGCAAATGATTTAGTACCTCCTTCATATATATCAGTTTTTCAACCAGTTTTCCAACATTTTTTTCCCATGGTCGGTAAGCACAGATTCCGGATGAAACTGTACTCCCCTGACATCGTATTCTTTATGCCGGATCGCCATAATATTTCCCTTTGCATCGACACCGGTTACCACCAGATTGGAAAGATCCGATGAAGGGTTGATGGCCCATGAATGATATCTTCCAGTCATAAAGGATTCCGGCAGTCCTTCGAAAAGGATATCCTGATTAATAATCTGCGTAACGGTTGCAAGTCCGTGCACTACTTCATCGAGATTATACAGTTCCGCCCCGTATACTTCTCCGATCCCCTGATGCCCGAGACAAACTCCCAGAATGCTTTTACTGGAGCCATACTCTCTCACAACATCCTGTAATATACCTGCCTCCGCCGGAATACCGGGTCCGGGCGACAACAGAATCTTATCGTACTTGGCGACTTCTCCGATCGATATTTTATCGTTCCGGACCACATCCAGTTCGTCACCATAACCCAGTTCACGAATTATATGGATAATGTTGTATACAAAAGAGTCGTAGTTATCTATTACCAGAATTTTCATAAAAGCTGTTTTAGCGTCTTTCTGTTTGGAATATTACTTATCGTCAGAAAATTAAATCTCTTCACCTTTCTTTATAGCGGTACGTAAAGCCAATAACTTGTTGTTGACTTCATTCAACTCACTTACATCATCAGATTTTGCAACTACGCCTGCACCCGCCTGATAAAATAACTTATTATTTTTGCTCAACAGGGAACGAATCATAATAGCATGATTAAAATCCCCGTTGAAACTCAGAAAGCCAATGGCTCCTCCGTAATATCCTCTGTTTCCATTCTCAAACTTATTGATCAGTGTCATTGCCATATGCTTGGGAGCTCCACTTAGTGTTCCGGCCGGAAATGTATCGGCAACAAGCTGCAGAGGCGAAGCAGCTCCGTTAAGCTGCCCGGAAACTTTTGATACCAGGTGAATAACATGACTGTAAAACTGAATTTCCTTAAATGTGTCCACTGTTACATTTTTACCATGTCTGCTCAGATCATTTCGTGCAAGATCAACCAGCATTACATGCTCTGAGTTTTCCTTAGGATCATCAAATAATTTCTTGGCAAGTTCCGCATCACTCCGGTCGTCTCCTGTTCTCTTAAAAGTACCGGCAATCGGATGTATACTTGCTTTTCCGGCTTTTATTACAATCTGGGCTTCAGGCGAAGATCCGAATATCTTAAAGCTGCCGTAATCAAAATAAAACAGGTACGGAGAAGGATTGATGGACCGCAACGCACGATACACATTGAATTCATCTCCCTTGAATGTCTGCGAAAAGCGCCTGGATGGCACAATCTGAAATACATCGCCCCGATGACAATGCTCTTTGCATTTTTTAATTACTTCGAGAAATTCCTCATCCTTAAAGTTTGAAGTTTCATTTCCATCTGCATAGAACTTATAGGATGCATAGTTTTTGTTGTTTATTACCGTTTCTATTTCTTCGAGACCATTTTGCTTATCAAAATAGTGCTCAATTATATAAAGCTCATTTTTAAAATGATTGATAACAATCACGAACTGATAAACGGAATACAGGATTTCCGGAATCTTGCGTTCATCCGACTGAAAGTTATTAATATCAATTTCTTCAAAATATCTGACTGCATCGTACGAAATATATCCAAAAAGTCCATTGGCCACAAAGGGTAAATCATTGGATTGTGTCTCAAAAGTCCGGCTAAATTCCGTCAGTGCCTGCAGCACTTCTCCGCGATCTCCGATTGTTTTCTTATCGACCATACCATCCGGATACTGTTGTATAATAACCTGGTCTTCGACTTTAAAACTGGCAAGTGGTGCAAAACATATATAGGAATAGCTGTTTTCATTACTATGATAATCTGAACTTTCCAGCAATAGAGTATTGGAATATTTATCCCTTATTTTCAAAAAAATACTTACCGGCGTCACCGTATCTGCCAGAAGCTTCCTGTAAGAGGTTTTTAAAGTAAACGTTTTCATTTTGGGTTCTCCTAAAAAACAAAAAAGGCTGCCGTGAACAGCAACCTTTACATATTATCATTTTACACAAAACAGGTATAGTTCACGAATTTTATTTAACCCGCAAGCCACCAAGTGGTTTTATGTAAACTAATTTTTCTCATTTGATTCAAATATAGCTAAAAGAAAGAACTTGCAAAATGGATCAAACTATTTTTTCTTAAAGTCCTGTTAATGTTTTGGTGTTTCATCCGGCTACCCGATAAAATATCTCCTTTTCTGACGGAGCTCTCCGGGTTTCCGGCGCCTGACTGGCGATAAAGATTAATAATCTAAAAAAAATTCTTTTTGAGGTATGTGAACTATAATATAATCCTCTGCTCATGGCTTTCAGGATCTGATCGTTCTCAATTTCATTCAGCGAAACATTAACAGGCAATTATTTTCGATCGAGGCAAAATTACTTATTCATTCCATGCAGGAGCTAAACTCTGACTCAAAGCAAAAAACATGAAATATATTAACAATCGGAATCATTCTTGCCCCATCCGGGATAAATTTTCCTGAATATAATTTACCGTGTATTTAAATGACTGTATTTTCAGGTACAGCAGTCAGCATCTTCACTATTATCCATGGATTAATCAGTAAAACTTACATAGTTTTTTTTATTATTTTTCACAAGTCAATAAAAAATAATTCGCTGAATTAAAGAAAATTATAAAAAAGTTTATACCCAACAAAACAATTATACTATTTTATTGTTATTTACATAGTGTCATTGGATAGATACCATAAATATTCAATAGTTTTTTTACAGCTGATTCTTAAATTTCATAAATTAATTAGTTAGAGCAGCATTTGCCTGTATTAATCGAATATCTATTCTCAACGTCACATTTTTTCTATATTCACAGCAACCAAATCAGGACTTTATTAAAAGCATAACAATTACAATTCAATGGAAGAAACATTAAAAATTACATTTGAAATTGGCGGTGAAAAGATAATTATTGAAACCGATGCAGCCTCACTTGAAAGCTCAATCGAGAAAGTGAAAAAGATTGGAAAATTTATTCTCAGCGATTCCAAATCCAAAACCAAAACGACAGACACAGGAGAGATTCCAGCCAGAAGAGGAAGAAAGCCAGGCAGGAAGAAATTATTAACAGAATCTGCTACGGAAGCAACTACGGAACGCAAAAAGCCGGGGCCAAAACCGGGAAGTAAAAGAAAGAAAAGTGCTTCAGTCGCAGCAGGCAGACCAAAGAAAGCTTCCTCTGCCAGGGGGAAAAAAAATGATCGTTCCGCTAAGGAAAATTCCGAAGCAGCAATGGCTGAAAATATTTTATAATATTAATAAAACAGGATAGTCCTTTCGGTTATCTGATTGAGAAGAGGTATTTCTGAGATAGAATTACCTCTTTTTCTAATCCGTCTTTATTTATTTCTTCATTTCTTCCAGAGTGGACTTAATTACTTTAGCATGCGTGTGTTTTGTATCTTTTGCCGCATACAACAAAGTAATTTTGTTATGATCTTTTTCCAGCTCAAGGATTTTTTCCAGCAAATCTTTATGATGGTCTAACTCTTTAGCGTATTTCTTCTTGAATTCCTCCCATTTATCAGGATCATGATCAAACCATTTTCTAAGATCCGTACTTGGAGCCACCTCCTTCAACCATTCATCAGGATCCAGCTCTTTTTTGGCAATACCTCTTGGCCATAACCGATCCACCAAGATTGAAAATCCGTCTTTATCACGGTCATAATCATATACCCGTTGTAGTTCAATCATCGCTTTTTTCTAACAGAACCATTTTTTCCGTTCTTTGTTGAAGCCCGAAAGTTAAACTTATAGCCAGTCACCACTTTAAACAGCCGCCATCTCCAGGGTGGAAAGGAATCTTCCCCTTTCATCTCTCTGGCGTTTTTTCTTTTTACTGATCTCGTTATTCCATGAAAAATTAAGATCTTCCAGCAGCCGGATTTTATTTCTGCTCAAAGGTTTTTTGGGACGACGCTGTGAAGTAACCCAGACTGCCAGCTTTCTGTCTTCTTCCCAGAATTCAGGCACATCAGAATGCCCGTAATTTTTGTAAAACGTTTCAAGCTTGCGATACATTTTGTACCAGCCTTCCTCTTTCTCAGTACGGATAACATCAGACCATTTAAAGCCAATATCATTTAATTTCCTGATTTTCCATTCCTCAAGCTTATCTTTTCTGAGACGAAGAACTTCAACCCAGCGACCTAATTTTCTGTCCGTCTCATTTCTTGAAGATACATTGCAATGTCCCCGTTCCTCCCTAAACTTTTCCAGCCTTTTAAACATTAAAAGCCAGTTTTTATTTTTTTCCTTCCGAATATCATTTTGCCAGACAAATTCCACCTGCTCCAGAAGTTTTTTCTGCTGGACTGTAAGTTTATCCTCATTAAGCCGCTGTTTTTGAACCCAGCGTCCCAGCTGCCGATTGTTCTCGTATCTATAGGGAACTCTGCTATTTCCTTTTTCCTGATAATACGCTTTTAACTGCTTGTAATTTACTAGCCAACTACTTTTCATTTGATTGTTTTCTTATCAGTTTACATAGTCACTTAAAAAAGCTATTTCTGATTCTTCACAAAATAAAACAGAAAGACCAACCGCATATCTATATCCGGAATCGCAGCCTTTCTTTATTTGTGCCGAGAAAATACACGATATTGCCTGATCTCTCCACGTGGCTGACTGATATTAGCATATCAGAAAACCGGTATATCAGACATATAAAATATATCGTTTCTGCAAACATCAATCCATAGCCAAATTGTTGTTTATCTAAAACAAAATTAATTTATCCGGCAAAACTATACTCAACAGATTATCCGCTACTTTCCTTTGTTGTGTTTGCAATCAAAGGGCTGAAAAAATGACAAAGTAATCCAATGAATTCGATATGCCGGATTTTCCGGTTGTTCGACAATACAAAAATAATAGTTTTAAAAGAAAAATGCGACTTTTATTTTTATTTTAACCATAAAAACAACCTTTCAATAGACATATTAATTGTCTTAATCGCAATAAAACCTGTATATAAGAACACCTTAAGAAGTGTTAAATAAAACAAAAAAATTCAATCCGGGGCTAAACTTTATTTAACCAGTATAGCCTGATATCTTTTCGGATTTTCAATCACAGTCTGAATGCCCCGGGTCACTGAAAAAAGGGCATTGGGATCTGAATGAACCGAAATACCTATTTTATTTATTAATCGCTCCCTTAATCCTCTGAGAAGGGATCCGCCCCCTGTAAGATAAATACCGTTCCCATAAATATCTCCCGCCAGCTCGGGCGGACATTCTTCAAGGGTCTGTAAAATTATCTGCTCAATCTTCTGAATAGAGCTGTTCAACACCTCAATAATCTCCTGATACTCAATATAAACACCTTTAGGAATACCTAATACAGAATCCTTTCCCACTGCATAAAACGGATCCGGCACATTATCTCGGAGCAGGGTGGCTGCCCCGACATTAATTTTTACTTTTTCAGCAACAGTCAGACTAACATCAATTTTGTATTTCTTCCGGATGTATTCCTGAATATCATTATCAAAAGCATCTCCGGCCGTACGTATGGAGCCAAAGTTGACAATCCCTGACAACGAAATAACAGCAGTTTCTGTGATTCCTCCGCCAATATCCACAATAAAAACGCCATCCGGACGACGGATATCAATACCCATCCCGATAGCTGCAGCGATCGGCTCAAAGAGCAGATAGGTCTGACTCGCACTAAACTGGGCAAGCGTATCTCTCAAGGCTCTTCGTTCTACCTCGGTACTTGAGTACGGCACTCCGGATACCACATGATCAAATCTGCTAAAAAAGACACGGCCGGGATATGAATGCCTGACCATTGCCCTGAGCATCTGACTCGCTGAATCAAAATCTTTAATAACGCCTCCCTTCAGAGGTTTTATCACTTTCAGATTGTGATTCGTTTTTCCGGCCATATCATATGCTTCCTGTCCTACCGCTCTGACTGTCTTGTCCGGACTGTTAAATACTATATAAGAAGGCTGCGAAGTAAAAGCGCTGGTTTTGTTTCCGAGAATAGTGTTACTATTTCCAAGATCGATGGCAATACTTGCCGCTCTGGTAAAACTAAATCTTTGCATACATTATACTACAATGCATCATGGTACGATAAGAAAACACCGATTGTTGTTGCCGGAAGGGCTTAATTTCTATTGCATTCATTAAATCGTTCTTAGTTAAACATGTAACCGTATTCTAAAAGAATCCCGGCAGTACTTCATGATAATACAAATCCCTTTACCCCATCCAGCCCCGGACAGAATAAAGGGATGCTCATGGTCTTTGAGTACAAGAAGTGTATATAGGAAGATATAAAAGATAGCCCGAATTAATTCCTACGTTTATCAGGACTCCGTTTCGTTATTCACTTCCAGTATTTTGAATACTTTGGTCCCTCCGGGCACTTCCCATGCAATAGTATCGCCTTGCCTGTAGCCAATAAGAGCTGAGCCTAGCGGAGCAAATACAGAAATTTTATTCTGTTTTATATCTGCTTCTGAAGGCAGAACCAGTTGAAGCTTCATTTCTTTATTGTCGCCCTCGATCATTATCTTCACTTTGGAACGCATACGGACAGTATGATCAGGCAGCTTTTCCTGTTCTACTATCTGGGCTGACTGCAATTCTGTTGCAAGCTTTCTTAATCCATTATTGGAAATACCACCGGAATTGCTTTTTACAAAGCGTGACAGGATCTCGTAATCTTCTTTCGAAAGTATAATTCCTTGTTGTGCCATGTGTTTTGTTAGTTAAAGTGATATATAAATTTTTTTAATATATTTCTGCAATTGGTATCAATGGATGCTGCCGGAGGCTTCTTTGCAGTTCCGGAACCTTCGGTATCTGCATATTCATCCGGCATAGCCATAGCTGCTTCTTCATGCCCTGGGTCAAAGATTTCCTGTATCCATTGCCGGTGCCTGTACACCAGTGCACTATACCAGGATCTGCCGTAATCATCAAAACAAATGCCTGAAGCTGTCAGATCCGGAGTGACAATCATAAATGCATCGGCCCCGCAATTCCGCATTCGTATCAGCTGATTTATATGACAGCCCTGACAGGAAACCAATATGCGAATCTGATCTCTCAGACAAAGCCCTTCAAGCTCCCGGTCTATAAATGTCAGATACCGGTAAAGCGCTCCGGGTGTATCAACCTTTTCCGGACTGTATTCAACTATGACAAAATCCGGTGTGATATTACACTCCCAGATTTTCCTGCATAATTCCCTGGCATAACTTTCGTCATTCATCTCAAGACGGAATCCTGTGGGTTTCCCTCCGGACAGTTGCCGTAGCTCTTTCAGCAATTCCAGCAAACGATTGTCATAATCCCGGTATACACCATTTTTTACAACCGGTTGTTTCAGACATAACTCCACAACCTTGACAGATGGTTGTATCAGATTCTTTTTTATTCCGTTTCTATCAGCTAACCCTTCTGCTACTTCGTCGGGCGATACGAGCAAGCGCAACCAGTTATTCCCGTGCCGGGCTTCCGACAGATGCAATGCATTCACTGAACAGCTAAATCCGGATGTCCAGGAGGCCATTCCCAAATCCCGAAGAAAACCGGAAACCGGTTTATGCTCCGGCAGTATTTCCATATTGCATACGCTGGTCCAGTACGGAAGCAAACATTGCCGGCTGCCGACTCTGATACCTTTCTTTCTCCTGCCTGCTTTCAAAAACATTTCGGAAAAAGTAAATCCGAGGATTTTATCCGGCTCAACCCAATGAAGATCTCCGGAAAAATTATCTTCGCGCAAACCCACAAACAATCGACTGTTACTCAGTATTCTTTCATTACCTATACGCCTCAGACGAATCTGACCGATAAGAACACCTACCGATATCATAATAGACAAAATCACCAATAATCCGGACTGTCCCCATACAGCCAATCCCAATACCAGCAGATTAGCAGCAAAGACCGACCATAAACCGATGCCTGATATGGCGCCGGAGTATATTCTCAGCATAATTACTAACAGATAAATTGAAGTGCAGCCGGTTTCAAGCTTAGATGTCCCCAAGCCTCAGGATATAAAATGGCTCGGGGCTTAATAAATGAAGTCTTTGCAGGGAGCAAAAACTATAGTCTGAATAGTATTGGTATCCGTCTTATACATACAAACAGCATTTTCGGCCGGCAGGCATAGCGCCTCCCGGTTCCATTCCGGAAAAGTGTTATTTATATGTATAATGTTCACGATGCAAGTATAACAAATTAATCAGGAATTTGTTCCCGAAACAACAAAATTGTATTATCAGCAATACAAGTTAATAAAAATAAAAGACTTAAGCAAGGCAGAGGCCTCTCCGAAGTAATCACTTCCGGTAATAACGCCTTTCCCAGAGTTTGTACCAGTTGCGGTTTATGGGATATCGCCTGTGCCGGGTTGCATTATTAAACAGAAGAGCAATTACAAAAAGTATAGTCACACCGGAAATTACAGGACTAACAATATAGTAATAGCCCAAAGCATATATTTCTTCGGAGCCAATCACTGCTATCAGGGCAGTGGCTCCACCCGGAGGATGCAGAGTTCTGGAAATCTGCATAATAACAATAGACAGAGCTACCGCCAGTGCGGCCATTAACCATATGTCAACCGGCAGATACTGACGGACAGTCACTCCGATAACAGCGCTGAGGATATGCCCGCCAATCAGATTGCGCGGCTGGGCCAGCGGACTATTGATCACTCCATATACCAAGACAGCAGTAGCTCCAAAAGAACCAATGAGAAGAATATTATCTGTGAGAGTAAACAGGCTGCCATGCAATAGCCCGATCAGACTTATTCCGGCAAAAGATCCTGCAAAAGTCCAGCAATGTTCCCTGAAATCAATCAGTGTTTCTTTGTAAAACACATAGCGGGCAATACGAAACCGCCGATGAATACCATACCTGGCCGGTAAGGAATAATTATTTCTTCCCCATGCGGATCTGGTCGTATATAACCATTTCATGGCTGACTTATTTTTTCTTTCAACACTTTTCATTCACCTGAACTAACGCGGTACATCAAGTTGGATCTCTTCCTGTAAAAAACTGATAAAACTCTCAAAATAGAGCGGATATTCCTGATCCTTCATTTTGGCAAGGTATTGCTGTCTGTAAAAACCGTTTTTACCGACTCTGACGGTGTTTACTGCATGTGTTTTATATGGCTCAAAAGCCCACTGAGCCATCACCAGAACCCCCATATCTGCTTTTACCATTTCGATCCCGGCTTCGGTAAGGGGTAAAACGATGAGCTCCCTGGGCTGAATTCCCTTAGGAGCGAGCAAATGCCGGTGTATAGAAACCGTATCCATTGGCAGCGAATGAATAATCAGGGCTACCTCTTTAAAATCTTCTGCCTCCACATACTCCTTGTTATTCCAGTAATGTCCGGGAGATACCACCGCGCGCATCTCATCCGTAAAAAGCGGTACATATTCCAGTCCCTCTTTAAGCTCAGGATTACTGGTAATTGCAAGATCAAGCTCTCCTGCAATAAGCTTTTCCACCGGCCTGTGTGTCGCTTCAAAGACAATTTTTATTTCAACATTAGGAAAAATGGATTTGAACTTTTTCAGAACACGCGGAAGCCAGTGATAGCTGGTATAACATTCGGTACTAATCCGAATACTGCCTTTCTCTCCATTGGAAAGCTGGCGAATCTCCGTCTCTGTCTGGTCAATTTCTTTCAGCACACCAATCGCCATTTCGTACATGCGCTGACCAGCAGGGGTTAATATCAGCTTTTTATTTCTCCTGAAAAATAACGGAGTTCCCAGATAGAGCTCTGCTTCTTTCAACTGATAACTCAAAGCGCTTTGAGAAAGATGAAGCCGGTCAATTGCCCGGGTTATACTACCTTCCTCAACTATTGCCTTTATTAATCGCAGATACCTTAATTCCATAATTCAACAAGAACGCAAAATAACTCCAGGATATATCCGGAAACGCTGGTTTTGTATGAAAATATTTCATCAATACTTATCAGTATTTCTGATCGATTGTTGCCCTTTCAAAAGAATAAACTTCTTCTCCAAAACTCTGCATCTACATTATCATTGATTATCCGTACATTTATTTAAACTTACTTTTAACCAACCATTATTACGATCATGCTTCTGTCACAGCTTCCTTTTATGCCTGCGTTTTATGACCAGTATATTCGTAAGGTTCCTGAATGTTCCCATCTGGATGCTTTGCAGTATTCCTGCGATCTCAGTCATTTTATTCCGGTCACAGCACTTGACAAACTTAAGCATTACAGCTATGCCCCCGAAAAATGGACTGTATCAGATATACTTCAGCATCTTATCGATACAGAAAGGATTCTATCCTATCGGGCATTACGTTTCGCCAGAAGCGATTCTTCCGTGTTATCCGGTTTTGACGAAAACGATTATGCCCGGCATGCAATGGCCAACCAGCGAAGCATTGAAGATTTGCTGAGTGAATACCAGCTGGTTCGGCAATCTTCCATCCATCTGTTTCGGAGCTTTTCTGAAACAATGCTCCTTCGCACCGGCATATGTTATGAGATAAAAGTATCTGTTGCCTCGCTGGCCTTTATCATCGCAGGTCATCCGGTACATCATATGCAGATCATCGGTGAACGTTACATACCCAGCTCTGCATGAAGCAATATAAGCCTCTTCTCTGATAAGAAATCGTCCGACGCCGAAACAAAGCGGATAAACAGGAGTATTCCATAAGCCGGCTATGACGCTGATTTTTTTTGTTCCGGACAATGAATGGCCCGGCCGGGAGTTATCTTTTGCTTTGTAATCTGTCTATGGATGATTTTCTTGCTGCCCGGTCCCAGATGGCAATGTCGCTCGGGTTTCATATAATTTTTGCCTGTGTAGGAATGGTCATGCCTTTTTTTATGGCCTCGGCGCATTTTCTTTATCTGAGAACAAAAAAGCCTTTGTATAAAGGATTGACCCGGGCATGGAGCCGGGGAGTAGCCCTGCTGTTTGCAACAGGTGCAGTAACAGGCACCATGCTTTCTTTTGAACTTGGCTTGCTTTGGCCTGTTTTTATGCAGCATGCGGGGGGAATATTCGGCATGCCCTTTTCTCTCGAAGGAACCGCTTTTTTCATTGAAGCCATAGCTATTGGATTCTTTTTGTATGGCTGGGACCGCTTTCATCCCTGGTTTCACTGGGCAACAGGGCTTATAGTCGGGCTGAGCGGAGTTGCCTCCGGCATATTTGTCGTATCAGCCAATGCCTGGATGAACAGTCCCTCAGGCTTTGATTATGTAGACGGGCAGTATCTCAATATTGACCCTGTCAAAGCCATGTTCAATGACGCGTGGTTTCCGCAGGCGCTTCATATGACACTGGCTGCTTTTACTGCAACAGGTTTTGCAGTAGCCGGACTTCATGCCTATATGGTGCTCAGGAATAAAAATATTGATTTTCACCTGCATGCCTTTCGTATTGCTGCATTCTGCGCCTGTGTGGCAGCACTTTTACAACCTCTCAGCGGAGATATTTCTGCCAAAAGTGTAGCCAAGAGACAACCGGCAAAACTTGCCGCCATGGAAGCGCATTTCAAAACAGAAGCGTACGCCCCCCTTATCATTGGCGGTATTCCGGACGAAAGCACCGCTCAGGTACGGTATGGAATTAAAATCCCCGGACTACTGAGCTTTCTGGCACATGGAAATCCTGCAAAACCTGTTACCGGACTTCTCGATATTCCGCCGGATCAAAGACCGCCGATTACAGTTACTCATTATGCCTTTCAGCTTATGATCGGCATTGGGATTCTGCTTTGCCTGCTTTCGGCTACATATCTGCTTGCTCTGACCATAAAAAAACACTGGCTCACCAGACGCTGGCTTCTTAAACTTTTTGTCGGGGCGACACCTCTGGGGTATATAGCTCTGGAAGCTGGATGGGTAGTGACAGAGGTCGGACGTCAGCCCTGGATCATCTATGGCATCATGCGTACTGCTGATGCTGTAACACCGATGCCTGGTATCCGATACTCATTCTATTTCTTCACTCTGGTATTTATCTCCTTGTCTGTTATTGTAGTCTATCTTATGTACCGCCAGATCAGCATGACAGGTCGTCTTTACGATCCCGATGATCCGGATTATAATCCTGTAAAATAAGCTCTATGCTATACATTGTAATTGCCTATCTGTGGGCATCCATATGTCTGTATCTGTTGCTGGGCGGCGCTGATTTCGGCGCCGGCATTGTTGAGTTTGTAAGCCGGGGCAGTGATCGTCAGAGGGTACGCCGTATTATGTACCGTGCCATTGGCCCCGTATGGGAAGCCAATCATATGTGGCTCATCATTGCTATCGTTATACTCTTCGCAGGTTTTCCTCTTATTTACAGCACTATTTCTACCTATATGCATATTCCTCTTGTTTTGATGCTCCTCGGAATAATAGCCAGAGGTACTGCCTTTTCGTTCCGTAATTATGATGCAGTGCAGGACGACTTACAATCAGTCTATAGCCATATTTTTACTCTGGCAAGCCTGGTCACTCCGTTTTTTCTGGGCGTTATCGCGGCAGCAACTATTTCGGGATCAATAGACCACCATACCGGAGGTTTCCTTTCATCCTATGTATTCAGCTGGCTAAATCCGTTTGGCATAGCCACCGGCTTATTTACAATAGCCATATGCGGATACCTTGCTTCTGTCTATATTGTAGGAATGCTTTCAGACCCATATGATATCCGCCTGATGACAGCAAACATAAAACGTTTTATCTGCATCGCAATAATTCTGGGAACATTGGTTTTTTTCATTGCCTATCTTCAGCGTATCTCTCTATTGATCCGTGTATTTGGAAGTATCACAGGGCAAGCTGCTATTGCACTGGCTACGCTGTCTCTGATTGTACAATTCGTATTATTCAAAGGAAAACATTATCTGCGTATGCGTTTTATCGCTGCTTTTCAGATTGTCATGATATTGCTGGCCGTCATTTTTCAACATTACCCTGTTTTCCTTTCTTTTCGGGATGGCTCAGCTCTGTCTCTTTCTCAAGACGAAAATAACCGGGCCGCCATTCATTTTCTGGGACTAGCTTTGCTGTCCGGAAGTGTATTGATATTACCGGCATTATTCTATCTGATGTATTCATTTGATAAAAAAAGAATTGCATCATCATCTCCCTCCAAGTAAATATAACACAATTCAACAGGTAACTGCATATACAGGATACAACCGTATTTCAATTGTTATATCCATTAATAAAGTCTGATAAATAAAAATGCAACATTGATGCATTTTTATTTATATATTTGCAACTGTGTTGCATTTGTAAACTTAACGATCAGATGAAAAAATTACCCGTAACTGTACTCAGTGGCTTTCTGGGTGCAGGAAAAACAACATTACTTAATCATATACTTCACAACAAGACCGGGCTAAAAGTGGCAGTTATTGTCAATGACATGAGCGAAATAAACATTGATGCTCAACTGGTGGAAAACTCCGGCTCTCTTTCCAGAACAGATGAAAAGCTGGTGGAGATGAGCAATGGATGCATATGCTGCACGCTGAGAGAAGATCTGATGCTTGAAGTGGAACGCCTGGCACTGGAAAACCGGTTCGATTATCTGCTCATCGAAAGTACAGGTATATCAGAGCCTGTTCCGATTGCACAGACTTTTTCATTCCGGGATGAAGAAAAAAATATTGATCTAAGCCAGTTTAGCTATATTGACACAATGGTTACCGTGGTGGACGCCTATAATTTTTCCAATGATTTTGGAAGTCACGACCTGCTCATGGACAGGAAGCTGACAGATATGGAAGGTGATCATCGTACCATTGTCAATCTGCTGACCGACCAGATTGAGTTTGCAGATGTACTCATTTTAAACAAAACTGATCTCGTCTCAGAAGACACAATGGGCCTGCTGTCCGCAGCCCTGCACCGCCTGAATCCCCGAGCACGTATAATAAAGGCATCCTACGGTCAGATAGAACCTGAACAGATTCTCAATACGGGGCTTTTTAACTATGAACAGGCTGAGCAAAGCGCCGGCTGGATTGAAGAGCTAAAGAAAGTTAAGCACCAGCCGGAAACCGATGCTTATGGTATCAGTTCTTTTGTTTTTCGCAACCCCACCCCCTTCCATCCACAGCGTTTCCGGGAATATATCGAAAATAACTTTCCCGGCTCTGTAATCCGTAGTAAGGGTCTTTTCTGGCTTGCCTCACGTCCTGCTCAGGCGCTGATATGGAGCCAGGCCGGCGGATCTCTGCGTGCAGACAATGGTGGTGTGTGGTGGGCAAGCATGTCATTTGACGAACGTATTCGCTATCCTTCTTTTATTCATAACCGTGATCTCATAGAGAAAAAATGGCATAAAGTATTTGGAGACCGAAAAAATGAGCTGGTTTTTATCGGCCAGGATATGAATGAAGAACTGATTCGCCATGAACTGGAATCCTGTCTTTGTACGGACAAAGAAATTGATATGATTAACTGGAAAAAAGGCAGTACGGACTGCTGGCCGGAGATGAACTGATTTAATATTCCCGTGATTTCTCCCGGCGGACAGGCTCATTTGTTATAGTCTGTCCTGTCTCATATTATCATCGGAAGTCTAATCTCTTTTGTGAGGACACCTGTTTCTTTCGGGTAGCTAATTAAAATTCCTTTTGATCTTTTTTGTTGTATTTTTGTTTCAGTAATAAAAGTACATCCATGTTTTCTTCCGAGCATCTGCAGCCTGAAGAGATTCTCAGGCAACACGAACTGAAAGCTACTGCGCAACGCATTGCCGTACTCAGTACTTTTCTAAAGAAGGACAAAGTACTCACGCTGGCCGAGATCAGCAAACTACTTGGCGCTGATTTCGATCGCATCACGTTGTACCGGACATTGAATGCTTTTGAAGAAAACGGATTGATTCATAAGATTCCGGACAAATCCGGCAATGCAAGCTATGCACTTTGTAAACACGAGTCGGTTGCACACACACATAATGATAACCATGTCCATTTTAAGTGTACCAGGTGTGAGTTAACGGTATGCCTTGAAGAAATAGCTATCCCGGAGATCCACGTACCTAAGCCATACCATGCCGTACGGTTTAATTTTCTGGTGGAGGGATTGTGTGAGAAATGTATCCGTAAGAACTAACGTTTTGCTCATTAACAGTGAACCATCCTTCTGATTGGTGACTGTCCAACCGCAACTTATTACCAATCTGGTTTCCGTCTTTTCTTAAGCCCACCTCTTTTCTATAACACATGGCCATTACTTGAAACATGTCCCATGTACCTTCATAACATCTACTATTCCATGTATACACTCCAAAGACTTGCCGTTTATCATTCCCTATAATTTCCTTCATACAAAACCCTAAATCATTAGCTCTCTCGTTATTTCTTAAGATAAAAGAATTATTGATGAACTATGACAAATTCCGAAATCTTAAATAAAATCATTCGTATCAACTACTATCAGTTTCGTTTCTTTATGCAACCGGGAAGTAGCAACACATCCACAATAATCAGGATCGAATGACAAGAAGCTGAGATACCATTGTCGGCTTTGAATCATCACAAAGTCCTTTTTCAACTGTATGTCTTCCAAATGAATGTACAGTCCCCGTCCATCTGCTTTGAGCGCTGACTCTTTCATACACCACTGCAAATAAAAAGTCCTTAAGGGATTGTCAGATTTATATATGGTTTTCCATTCAGCCTCATGCATGGTATTCTGTACAAACTCAAAATCAATCGCTTTTACCTGCTCTATATCAATCCCGATAGCTTCATCGGGCGACGCTGCACAAAAAACATATTCTCCGGAATGTGAGATACTAAACTGCAATCCACCAGGGAGATAGGGCTTTCCATAATCATCAACACATATATCTGAGAGTGACGTAGTTTTACAACCAAAATAATCCAGTGCCTGCTTTAGCAACATTCTGCCCAGCAAATGCCTCATTTGATCTTCTTTTCTGGTCATTTTTAAAACACGAGACCGATTTTCACCTGGCAACGTGTGAAATATTCTATTACAGGTATCTTCCCAGATCTCTGGATTCGAAAAACAGCATGAAAATATTGTTACCATATCAAACTCTCTTAAATAGTTTCCGGTAATTCCGGAATTAAACAAAGCAGAGCAATCATCCAAAATCTGTACCGGTCAATCACTTCGGTTTTCCAGATGACTGACTTGTTTTTTCTATTGGCAAAATATACTGATATGGATGTATCTCTTGAGTCTCCAAACTGAAAAGACTCTACATAAAAGATGAAACAATACTATTCCCGGCAGATACCGGGAATAGTATTATGAAAATATCAGATCATTTTCATATAACGGAGATAGGCTTCCATTACCGGTTTATCGAAAACAGCGGGCCGAATATCCGAATCAGCGAGCAATCGTACGGTATTATCACTTTTGAAATAATATGTATTTTCGTAGGCCTCTACAAGAGACTTTCCTTCATGCACATCTTCATTAAACAAGTACAGCAAAGCAAATATTGGCACGTCCTGATTTCTTCGCCATTGCTCAAACCAGGTATGAAAATCAAGTCCTTTCATTTCCAGCCCGGAATACTCGGAAATCCGAACACAAAAATCAGTAAGAGACAGGTCATGTTCCGGCAATGGAGCCAGGTTAAAATTGAGTCCCACCGCCTCAGGTTTCTTACTGATATGAGCAATGCTCTTACATACATAATCAACGGTAACCACTTCATCCTTCAGCCCCATAACCAGGGGGAAAGCCTTGAGTTCGATACAGCTGCGCATCAGTGCACTCCACCACTGATTGAGCGGGGTTGCTCCGGTTTTACTATGACATACGACAAACCCCAGTCTGAAATTAATAACCGGCAGGCCTTTGTCTCTGGCTTTTGCAGCCATACTGTCCATAACCCATTTGCTGCGGATATAACCCATATCCCGGCATACAGCAGGCAAATTCTGTTCGATCGGATCGTCTTCAGTCATCCAGGTTTTGCCGGTAAAAGACCTTCCCCAGCTGTAAACTCCTATAGACGACGAAATAATAAGAAATTTAACCTTACGATGGACAGCGAGATGCAGAATATGACTCATCCCGTCAACATTTGGCTTCCTGATATGTTCATAGGGCTGCACATAGCTTACATCGCTGCCCATGTGATAAATCACCTCAATCGTCTCCAGCAGATTTTCATATGCTTTTTCTTCGATACCCAGTCTGGCTTTTGTCAGATCACCTGTCAGTATGACCATTCTGGATTCAAATGCAGGATTCCAGACAAGCTTGAATTTGCTAAATGTACTCTTAATTCGTTCCAGACCTGATGCTTCATCTTCTGCTCTGACCAGACAATATATAGTCGCTCCGGGATTTTTCGCCATCAGCTCTTCCAGTAAATGGGAACCAACAAAGCCGGTGACACCTGTCAGAAAAATATGAGTCGGATTAACGAGTATCTGAGGATCAGGCTGAACATTAATTTCAAAATCAAAAGAAAGTTCAGCGTCTTTTAACAACAAAGCTTCGACCTGTTTTACTTTTTCCTGCTGAGATACATTATTTTGTCTCAGACGCTGTTCCGCTTCCCTGACAAAGCTGCCAAGATTCGAATAGCTGTACAGTTCAGGCAATGAAATACGTTTCTGAACATTCTGAGGCAAATGCTCATGAAACTGAGCCAGCATCAGCGAATGTCCGCCCAGTTCAAAAAAATCATCCTCATCATTAATATCCTCCAGATTAAGCAGGCTACACCATATTTCTTTTATCTCCTGTTTCAGATTTCCGGCTTCCACATATTCTTTAGCCTTTCGACGGGTCGGCCGGCCAGGAATATTCAACTGACTTTTGTCAATTTTTCCGGTATGTGTAAGCGGCAATTTTTCAAGAATGATAATTTTATCCGGAACCATATAATTGGGAAGACTTTGCTTCAGACGTGTCCGGATATCTTCCGGATTTACCGGCCTCCGGTCCAGATCGTATAGTTGAACAAATGCCGCAAGGACAGGCAATCCCTCTTCCGGACGGTGAACCTTTACAGCAGCATGAGCGACTTGAGAAAGCTGACAGATGTGATGCTCGATTTCTTTCAACTCGATGCGAAAACCCCGTATTTTTACCTGATCATCCATACGACCTACAAATTCGATAGTGCCGTCAGGCCGCCAGAAAGCGCGGTCTCCCGATTTATATAGTTTATACCCGTCCCCCTGCTCAGCTTTGATCCATTCCGGCGCGTCTACAAAAAACTGTCCGGTTTCCTCAGGCCTGTTTATATAACCAAGCGAAAGTTGTATTCCGCCTATGTAAATTTCTCCGGTTGTACCGGCAGCAACTGTCTGCATATTCGCGTCCAGAATGTAGATATCAGCACCGGGCTGCGGTTTCCCTATGATATGAGGATTCGTATCTTCCTCAAACAAGTGACTTACAACACTTACAGTGGTCTCTGTCGGACCATAGACATTGATCAGCCTAACCCGTTTGCTCCAGTTACGAACAGCCTGTTCAGAAGGCACTTCTCCTGCAATAGAAAGCGTATGCAGCTTACCAATTGGCTGATCTGCCGGCAATGTGCTTAAAACGGCTGGGGGAAGATAGGGGACTACGTCAATAGTATGCTCTACTATATAGTCAAGGAGCGGACGTCCGACAATTTTATTATCCGGGTACAAAAAAACAGTAGCACCTTTAAATAAAGGTACCCAGATATCAATTATAGAGACGTCAAAACCCGGAGAGCTAAACTGCAGAGTTCTATCAGCAGCCGAAAAGCCCCACTTTTCGCTAAATGTCTTAACAAAATGGTAAAAACCCGCATGGTGTATAACCACTCCTTTAGGTACCCCTGTACTGCCTGAAGTATAGATGATATAAGCCATTTGCAGCGGCTTAATCTGATCCGAGAGTGTCACAGCTTCATGACTGGCAACACCATCGAGCTTTTCCCTGTCTATATTGATTACAGGCAGATTTTGCCCGCTGAACCGGGACAAGTAATGCTCTTGGGTAATTACAAGCGCTGTACCGCTATCCTGTAACATTGTCCTGACGCGATTTTCAGGCAATTGCCCGTCAACAGGCAAATAGGCTGCTCCTGCTTTCATCGCTGCCAGAAAGGCCACAATACGATCAGTCGACTGACGAATACATACTGCAACGACCTGCCCCGGGAATATCCCGGATTCCCGCAGGCGTGCCGTCAGGGCATCAGCCTGCTCGTTTAGCTGCCGATAACTAAGAGTTCCGGCCTCACTAACCAGAGCCGTTTTATCTGGTTGTGAAGCACATATGGCCTCAATTACTGAAACCACATTACGCTCAAATTTTGCCGATTCCAAACCGGGAAACTGTGAGACATGTTTCGATTGTACATTCATATAGCTGGTTGTTTTTGTGAAAAATGCAATGATGCAGTGTCCACCGGATTCTTATGACAGGGTTGTAAAACCCGAAAAATTATATGACAGGGGCCATAGCTGCCGGAGACTTTATATATATGGTTGCTTATTTTTTAAGTTAAGTATTTTTTCACAACACACAAATTATTACAAATAAAATACAGGTAATTATAAATTATCATTTGACATATAATCGATATATTCACAAATGACCTCTGTCCGAATATCGATCATCGAATGAACAGATTCATTTTTACAGTTACTTTTAATCGTTAAGGAGAATTTTAAGACTCAAAGACCGCGGTACCAGCTGAAACAGGATTTTGTCAAGCCCGGAATACTCTATTAAAAGGTAGGAGACAAAAAGATTTACTTGTAGTGCTCAGCGTAAAATCTTATTTTGCTAAGCTTTGCTTATTAACAAAAAAGCCCCGAATTTCGGGGCTTTAGATATAAGTTGGTGATCCCGGAGGGAGTCGAACCCCCAACCTTCTGATCCGTAGTCAGATACTCTATCCAATTAAGCTACGGGACCCAACCATTACAGAGATATACTCCGTAATTTTGTGCAAAGGTACACATTTTAAATCGATGGCAAAATTTCTTGGGGAAAATAATACAAAACATTCTCAGGAAAGCCCGGGTTCTTTACTAAATTTGGGTTCATGAAACGATACTTATTACTTTTTGCTGCTTTATATGGCAGTATACAGATCGCTTTCGGTCAGAAAGACAGCACACTTATCAAACCTGATTATAACCAGCATACGATTCTGAAAGGCCTGATTATAGATTTGGGTACAGCTTATATACCCTCTCACAATTATATGGGTATGGATGATTTTTTTGAAGTAAAGACAGGACGTCCATCCACTGTCAATATATACATGCACAAAAATATTTCCTTATTCGGCCATTATCTTTCGATATCTCCCGGACTTGGTCTGGGCCTGGACAATTACTACTTCAAAAATGACCTGATTATTGCTCCGGCCGGAGATTCCTTATTCTCCATCAGTGAAGACGGACTGCGAAAAAGCAAATTATCTGCCAACTATGTTGACATTCCGCTGGAACTGCGTTTTGCATCAGGACCCAATTACAAAAAAGCGTTCAAAATAGCTGTCGGAGGAAAGTTCGGAGTATTGTTTAGTGGTAACAGCAAAATAAAATATGACCAGGATGGTACCACTGTAATTCGCAAATTTTCTGATCAAAGCCTCAATCGCATACGTTATGGACTGACAGGACGCATCACATACGGCCATTTCGGAGTTTTTGCATATTACAGCCTTTCTTCTGTATTCAAAGCCAAATATGGCCCGGAACTGACTCCTCTTATCGTAGGAATTACGATAAGTTCGTTCTGAGCTATACCGTATCAGAGTCCTGAAAACCGCGGGGGACGTTTTTCCTTAAAGGCTTTAATACCTTCTTCAAAATCCGGAGACAGTGCTGCGGTAGTCTGCATTACGGCTTCCATTCGGATTATTTCATCCAGGCTGGACTGGCCGCCCTGGCTGATCAGCTCCTTCAGCATGCAAATAATCTGCCCGGATCCTGCTGCAATTTTATCACTGAAAGAGGCTACTGCTTCATCAAGGGTATCATCTGGCACCACCTGATTTATACAGGTAAGCTCTTTGGCTCTCCCGGCGCTGAGATGTTCCCCTGCGGCAAGAAATTCGAAGGTCAGTTTCGGACCCAGTGTTTTCAGCAAGAAATGGGTTATACCGGAATCAGGCATCAGACCGATCTGACAAAAACCCGGAACCAGTACCGAGCTTTGAGCTGCAATGATACAATCACAGGCCAGCAGCAACGCCAGTCCGGCACCAGCTGCTTTGCCATGCAGTCTGCCAATTACAGCTTTTTTGTTCTGGACAATAGCCTTGATCACCGGCTCATAATAGTCAAGAATAATTTCACCGGCATTTAAAGAGCGGGTATCTCCCACTGCAGCCAGATCCTGGCCGGCACAAAAGCCTTTACCTTCTCCGCCAAGCACAATCACACGTATATCCGGATCTTTTTCCGCGCACGTGAGCGCATGGGCCAGCTCCTGCAACATAGGAATATTAATCGCATTATAGACTTCCGGGCGATTGAGGAGTATTTGCACTTTGTTACCCGTTTTATTCCAGCGAAGAGTTGTATAGTTCATCCTGCAAAACCTTATTTAAAAAGAAAAATTCAGCAGCATTACGCTGCAGCTTACCAGATAGCCAAGCAGATAACCGCCATATACCTGAGCCGGGCGATGAGAGCCGAGATAGAGCCGGGCGCTAAGCACCAGCCCCGAGGCCAGAACACAAAGCAATACAGGTATAAGATAGTTGATAGCCGGAAAAAGCCGTACAATCGACAATAGAATACCCAACGCTGCTCCCAGACCGACCGAATGCACACTTATTTTAACATATTTGCTTATAAGTCCGGTCAACGCTACAAGAAAACTCACAATAAAGGCAATCTGAAACAGTGTTGTGTTTAACTGACGAAACATCGTATAGTTCAAAGCAATGTAATATCCTGCCACAAACAGGAAAGGATATATTCTGTCTTCCTTTTTCTCCATCAGGAAATCCGCGGGCTGGAATGTCTGACGCAGCATTATGCCGGTCACAAGCACCACTAGCGCCGGAATAACCGCTGTACTGATCAATACCACCAGCAGCAGATTGGAAAAATCTTTTTCCATAACCGGATGCAAAATAGCCGGTGAATACACCATAAAAATGAATGTAAGCCAGAAAAAAAGAAAGATGGGATGAAAGGCGACGGAAATCACCCAGGCCATCCCTTTATTAAACTGTATTGTTTTTCGAAGATACCGGTAACTCATAGTTCTTTTCTGAGACGCGCCACCGGTATATTCAACTGTTCTCTGTACTTCGCCACCGTACGGCGGGCTATGGTGTACCCTTTATCATTCAGCAGCTTTTCAAGCTTTTCGTCTGAATATGGCTTACGCTTATCTTCAGCGTCAATCAGCGTTTTTAGAATATGCTTTACCTCACGACTGCTTACATCTTCGCCTGAATCAGTGGCAATGCCTTCGGAAAAGAAATATTTCAGAGGATAAATACCAAATTCAGTCTGTACCGCTTTACTGTTAGCTACCCTTGACACAGTCGATATGTCCATATCGATTTCATTGGCAATATCTTTAAGAATCATAGGCTTGAGACGACTTTCATCTCCTTCCAGAAAAAAATCATACTGAAAGCGAACAATCGCTTCCATCGTTTTGAGCAGAGTCAGCTGCCGTTGTCTGATAGCATCGATAAACCATCTGGCCGAATCCAGCTTTTGCTTGACAAACGATACAGCTTCTTTCAGCTTCTTGTCCGTTTTGGAACTTTTATCATAGGTCTCAAACATTTCCTGGTACGACTGACTTACCCGAAGCTCCGGAGCATTGCGGCTATTAAGGCTTACCTCAAGCTTGCCATTGTTGTTGACCAGAATAAAATCCGGAATCACATACTGGGTTTTGAGATCACCACCGGATACTCCTCCCGGCTTTGGATTGAGCCGTGTGATAATAGTGACAGCATCTTTTAAATCCTCATCAGACAGATTCATTTTTTTCTGGATCTTATCATAATGCTTTTTGGTAAACTCCTCAAAATGATCCTGCAATATTATAATAGCGCGCTGCACTTCAGGCAAAGCCTGATCTTTACGCTCAAGCTGCAGAAGAAGACATTCCCGGAGATTACGGGCAGCAATACCTGCCGGATCAAAATCCTGAATCTTAAAGAGAATTTCCTCTACTTCTTCCTCACTGGTCATGATATTGGCAGAAAAAGCAAGATCATTGACTATATTTTCCAGTTCGCGGCGCAGATAACCATCCTGATCAATACTGCCGATAATCTGATGTCCGATAACGTTCTGACGCTCATCCAGACGCAGATAGCCCAGCTGGGCAATCAGTGAATCATTGAGCGTTGAATGGCTTACTATGGGTATTTCGCGCTCTTCTTCATCAGAAGGGCCATCTCCCTGCATTTTATAGCCGCTTATATCATCATCCCGTATGTAGTCTTCTACATTAATATCATCATCATAGTCATCCTTTTCCGGCTCATCATCACCATATTCTCTTTCTTCATCATATTCCTCACGCCCTTCTTCCAGGGCCGGATTTATTTCCAGCTCTTCTTCAATTCTGGAATCCAGCTCCGCCGTCGGGATCTGCAATAGTTTTATAAACTGAATCTGCTGAGGAGACAGTTTCTGCTGTAGTGTTTGTGTTAATCCTAACTTCTGCATATCAATTTAAAAACCAATTTTCATATCAATTCGTCACTCAGACAGCCAAAAATTATGCCTGATCACTTCTGAGTCTTCCGGAACTTTGACATCTTAAATCTACTAAAATATTCTCAAAGGAATTTTATGTTTATCACTCAGGTTATGAAATAATAGTTTCCGCGGATTTTTCTAAATTTGCCGGCAAACGTTTTTAGAAAAAATAAAAATCTTCTGATAAATGAAAAGAATAAAGGTAAAAGATTTGCTTGCGTCCCGGGAATACGGGAAGGAAGTTGTGGCAAAAGGCTGGGTCCGTACTAAAAGAGGGAACAAAAATGTAGCTTTCATAGCGCTCAATGACGGTTCTACGATTCACAATATCCAGGTAGTAGGGGATCTTGCCAATTTTGATGAAGAGCTAATGAAAAAAGTAAGCACCGGTGCCTGTATCGGTGTCAGAGGAACTATAGTTGAGTCTCCGGGACAGGGCCAGGCAGTGGAAATACATGCCCGTGGTATCGAAATATACGGAGAAGCAGATCCGGAAACCTATCCATTGCAGAAAAAGGGACATTCTCTGGAGTTTCTGCGTGAAATCGCTCACCTCCGTCCGCGAACCAATACATTCGGAGCAATCCTGCGCCTGAGACATGCTATGGCTTATGCTGTTCACAAATACTTTAACGATAAAGGATTTGTCTATCTGCACACTCCTATCATCACCGGATCAGACTGTGAAGGAGCAGGCGAGATGTTTCGTGTAACCACACTGGACCTTCAGAATGTTCCTAAAACAGATACCGGAGCGATCAACTTTGAAGAGGATTTTTTTGGAAAAGAAACCAATCTGACCGTATCCGGACAGCTGGAAGGCGAGCTTGGTGCGATGGCTATGGGCGAAATTTATACTTTCGGACCTACCTTCCGTGCGGAAAACTCCAATACGGCAAGACATCTGGCTGAGTTCTGGATGATCGAGCCTGAAATGGCTTTTTACGAGATCGAAGACAATATGGATCTGGCAGAAGACTTCCTAAAGTACCTGATCCGCTATGCGCTGGAGCATAACATGGATGATCTGGAGTTTCTGAATAATATGTATGATAAGGAACTGTTAAGCCGCCTTCGGTTTGTAACCGAATCCGCATTTGAGCGCCTGACTTATACCGAGGCCATTGATATTCTGCTCAGCTCTGGTCACAAATTTGAGTTTAAGGTTGAATGGGGTATTGATCTGCAGTCAGAACATGAGCGCTATCTGGTGGAGAAGCATTTCAAAAAGCCGGTGATCCTGACGAACTATCCAAAGGATATCAAAGCTTTTTATATGAAGCAAAATGAGGACGGAAAGACTGTACGTGCCATGGATATCCTGTTTCCGGGTATTGGTGAAATTGTGGGCGGCAGCCAGCGGGAAGAAAGCTATGAGAAACTCTGCACACGCGTCAACGAAATGGGGATGCACCAGCAGGATGTATGGTGGTACCTGGATACCAGACGCTTTGGTACTGCTCCGCACTCCGGTTTCGGACTTGGCTTTGAGCGTCTGATGCTCTTTGTGACCGGTATGAGTAATATCCGTGACGTTATTCCTTTTCCAAGAACACCACAAAACGCTGAATTCTAAGACTCAAAAGCACGGAAGAAATCTTTTATTCCGTTGATAATATCTGTTGCCAGCAAAGGAGCCATACCGGTTCTTTTGCCGGCTTCATCTCCCGCGTAGCCATGCAGAAACACACCCGCAACAGCTGCGATATGCGGGGCATAACCCTGAGCGATCAATCCGGTTATAATACCCGTCAGCACATCTCCACTTCCACCTGTTGCCATGCCCGGATTGCCTGTGGAATTGATAAATAAGCCCGATTCCGGTGTAGCGATTGCCGTATGTGCGCCTTTGAGCACGATAGTACCCTGAATCCGCTGACTTAGCTCTTTTAATTTTTCCAGACGTTCGTAATCATTTTCTGATTTTCCGGCCAGCCGTTCAAATTCTTTAGGATGTGGGGTCAACACCGCATCAGCCGGTATTTTATCAAGGAGTTTCTTGTGCCGGGATATAAGATTAAGCGCTCCTGCATCCAGCACCAGTCCGCCTTTATGGCTTTCAAACAGCTGTTCCAACAATTTTGTGGCTATTTCATTTTCTCTGATACCAGGTCCGATTCCTATGGCTGCAAAAGGATCTGTATCCGGCAATACGGAATGGCTTTCATCATCAGGGTCTTCCAGCACAATAGCCTCCGGCAGGGATATCTGCATGATCGGGGTACCGCAGGCTGGCAAAGCGGCATATACAAGACCGGCTCCCGCCCGATAGCAGGCAGTCGAAGTAAGCACCGCAGCTCCGATTGATCCTTTGCTTCCGGCTATAATCAATGCCTTACCATATGTTCCTTTGTGGCTATACTGCGATCTTTCCTTCAATTGCGACCGGATCCAGTCTTCGGTCAGATAGCGGATATCTGAAGGCTCAGCCTGCTGAAAATCACCGGACAAACCAATATCCAGTATATGCAGCTTTCCCACAAATGCATCATTGGCCGGCAAAAGATGAGAAAGTCTGGGTGCCTGGAGAACAAGTGTATAGTCAGCACAGACTTTTACGGGGTCACTGTTGAACTTTTCGCCAAAAAGACCGGAAGCGATATCAATTGCGACCACAGTAGCACCGGAAGTATTGATTTGATCCGTTATTCTCCCGAATATGCCTGCCAGTGGCCGGTTGAGCCCGGAGCCAAACAGGGCGTCAATAATGATTTCATCCGGCTGAAAAGAAACGGCTGTGTCTTCTGAAAATCGCTCAGGCGTGCTTATATTCCGAAGCCTTTGCTCATTGATCCGGAAATCGTCCGAATAAGACGAAGCCTCTGCAATATAAGTTCTCACCGAAAATCCGTACTGCAACAGCAGGCGCGCTACGGCCAGCCCATCTCCACCATTATTGCCCGGACCACAAAAAATGGTCACCGGATGAGACAGATTAAACCGGCTATGTATCCAGGCAGCAATATTCTGCGAAGCCCTCTCCATAAGATCCAGGGAAGTGATGGGCTCGTACCGAATTGTATGGGCATCCCATTGACGTATTTGTTCAGTTGTAAAAACCTTCATAATTATATACAGTCTAAAAACGATATACCAGTACAGCTCCTGGTCTGCCATTAATCAGGGAAGGCACCAGGCAGCTGCCAGGTCTGCCCCAGCGCCATTGATGGGTCATATATACCAGATTGGCCGAGAGAATACCTATACCTGCACCCGCAACCACATCCGACAGCCAGTGCTTATTGTTGAGCATACGAAACATGGCCACTGCCCCCGCTGCTCCATATGCGCCGATACCTACCCAGGGAGTCTTATAGCGGTATTCGCGGTTAGCGATTGTTGCAGCCAGAAATGCCTGAGAAGTATGTCCGGAAGGCCATGAATAGCTGTTTTCCCCGTTGGGGCGCTCCACTTTTGTCAGATATTTAAGCCCAAATGTAAGAGCCGCGTTGACCACCTCTGCCTTGGCTATAATTATGGCCGTATTGATAAAATCATTTTCACAGGGAATTTTGGCCAGATTGAGTGCAACCAGGCCAGCATAAGGTGCATAGATAAGATAGTCGTCGATCTTTGTACCACCAAAATTGTGAAAGCCTTGATTAAGCAAATCTTTTGCATCCTGGTTGTAAGAAGGACTGGCCAATATTCCGGCACCCAATCCGATCAGAATAACAGGTGCAACCAGCCCCCGATAGGGATTCCGGGCAATCCATGGCCGGCCTCCGCGATCGCGTTCCGTGAGCTGGCCGGAAGGAAGCGAAGTGACATCCACCCGATGAATATCCGGCTCAAGCCAGGCCGTATCCTGCTGGGCAATAGCCGGAAATAAGTACAGGCTGCAAATCGCAACCAGAGCAAAAAATGGTCTCAAGAAAGTCGTTTTTAGTTCTGATAACAGACACTTCTCCGGCTTGTTCAAAGGATATGCAATCCAACCAGCACATATGAGCTGAAAAATGATAAAAAAGCACGGAAATTACAAATACATGGCATTTCCAGTCATTTACGATTGTACAAGTTCGGGAACAAAGAGAATTTAAGCTCTTGACTGATGTATATTAAACTTAATCATATTCTCGAAAACCTTTCTTTGAACAGTTTCTACCTTTCGGTAAAAAACAATCCACCCAAATAGCGCCCTGATTAAACCTGAACTCTTTTCTCCCGGAAAAGAGGCGTATATTTATTTACAAGCCATATCGGCACAATCATAGTAATCATAGATAATATGGCAATCATAAACTTGTGATATATTCCTGCTCCCAAGATATATTCAAAATTTAAAAAGATAAAGATTCTATCCAAAGCTGTAATACTATAGGTATGAAAAGCAAGTATAATTATAGCATTTGAGGCTATTCCCCTTATAAAAAATTGATATCCAAATAAATCCGACAACAGCTTCATCAGTATAAGAATGGGATATATTACCAGAAGACTGGCAAGTGTTTTGAGAATGTATGCCCAGACTGAAAGTCTCAGTTCCATTATCATATAAGACATTAAAACGTACACAACTGTAAAAGACAACAGACAGATAAAAACATATATTTTTCTTTCGATCAGATTTATAATTTCCTGCCGGTAAAGCGATGCGATTCCGTAGAAACAGATTCCTCTGCACACTTCATTTAATGAAAAGGGCGTGTTTGATAAATCTATAAAATAAGGAATTGCAGAGATTATAAACAGTAGAACTGCAGCTATTATCCGGTTCATTTTCTTAAACCCAAGGTAAAACAAGCATTGACACACGAATAAGCATGGAATAAACCACAAAGGCATGCAAACCAAATCAGGAACACCATACAGATATTCTACGATCGGCTGATAATAAGTGGCTTCCAGATCATCCTGATTACCATGATTTTTTCCGTAAATCAGCCAATAGCTGTAAAATAGCAGAAAAAAATAAACGTATGGTACAAGTAATTGCCTGCTCCGGTGCTTTATAAATGAAACAAAAGATGTGTATTTTTCCCTTTTGAATAAAAGCCCCGACAGAAAGAAAAACATAGGCATTCTTATCAGCCCCAGGAGTATTGCAGGAAACCCGTCAAAAGCAGGGGGAGAATGAAAAAATACAACCAAAAATATACTTAAGAATTTGGCATAGTCTATCCACTGATAATAATTCCGGTTTGTATGCATCGTTTGAAAACTCCCTTGATCGGCAATATTCAAAATTAAGGAATTCCGGTTATTAATACAGCACCTGTTGGAATACAGACAGAATTTCTATATTCTGACTCCCCATGAAGATGTTTTTATATTTATTCCTCAAAGCAGCGCCGCGAACGCTTTTATACAATATATTTGTTCCATAAAGTCAACCCTAAAACAGTATCCGTATGATTGCTATAATAGGTGGTGGAATATCTGGTCTTGCTGCAGCCATTGAACTACAGAAGTGGTGTGAACCCTGTGTTGTACTTGATGCCGGCGACTCCCCGGGTGGAGTCATGCAGACAGAACGGATCGACGGATACCAGCTTGAATACGGCGCCAATTCTATTCTTACCGATCGGGAGATTACTGAGTTTCTGATTAAAACGGGATTGGAAAATGAATTTTATCCGGCGGGCAAAAGCAGTAAAAAACGCTATATTTTCCGCGATGGACGCTATCATCGTCTGCCAACCAAACCGAATGGCCTGCTAACGACTTCTTTTTTATCATGGTCGGCCAAGCTGGCTATTCTGAAAGAATGGTATAAAAAACCGGAAGTAACCCGACCGGACGAAACGCTTGGAGAGTTTATTGAAAGGCGCTTTAACCGTGAAATCGCTGATTATATCCTGGCTCCGTTTATTACTGGCATATATGCCGGTGATCCCTATCAGCTGCTGCTAAAGGAAACGTTTCCGGTACTGGCACGCTATGAAGAAGAGTACGGATCGGTACTGAAAGGTTTTGTAAAAAATAAAGGCGGAGAGCGGAAGCAAAGCCTGTATTTCAAATCAGGTATGCAGGCGTTACCGGATGCCATGGCAGCAGCGGTAAAACGACTTGAACGCGGTGCAGTGGTGCAAAAAGTCATCAAGCACTCGAACAGCTATGAAATTCACTATACGCAAAACGGTGAACAGCGAACGCTGGCATGTGACACGGTGGTATTAAGCGCACCAGCTTATGTGAGCGCTGATATCATCGGAGAAGTTTCGCACAAAGCGGCAGCAGCGTTCAGCAATATCAACTACGCTCCTGTTGTCAAGGTCTTTCTCGGCTATGACCGCAAAAAGGTCCGATATCCGTTCAATGGCTTCGGTGCACTCAATCCTCCTGTAGAAAACCAGTATATGCTGGGCTCTATCTGGAATACCTCTACCTTCCCTCTGGCTGCTCCAAGGGGTAAAGTATTGCTCACCTGCATGGCAGGCGGGATGATTCAGAGCAACCGCACTCAGATGAAGGATGATTATATTCTGCATCGTGTCAAAGCAGATATCGCTTCCTATTTCAAAATCAAAGCGGAACCCGAGTTTACACATGTATACCGGCTGGACAGAGCCATTCCCCAAAATGACAACGCAATCAATGCTGTCAGGGATATTCTGCCGGAACTGGAAAACTCGGGAATCTATATCAGCGCCAACTGGCTGGGCGGACCCGCATTATCAGATTGTATCCGCAAAGGCTGGCAGATTGCACTTAAAATTACAGAAGCCCGTTCGGGAATGGATAGTAGCTACAAAGGTTGCTGCTAGCGACAGAAAAAATCAGTTGCTCATTCCTTCTCCATAAGCCCAGTAAAGCTCTACATCTATCCCATAGGTAGCGTATTCATAATCATTGAACGGAAGAGGTATTTCATCAAGGTGCAAAGGCAGAAAAACTTCTTCTTCTCTCCCGTCTGCATATCCTTTGGTCATATTGATGCCTATGACAAAATCCCGGATGAGGTAATTGCCGATGGACCCTATACAATAATACAGGGATTTGTCATCGGACCGGTCTATGGCAGCATGCACGGTACCCCGATATTGTTGCTGTGTAAAAACTGTATCCTGGCTAAAAATAATGTATTCGAGATCACTGCTCTGTTCGGCATTGTATATTTCAGGACCTACGACCAGATCAAGGCTCATAAAGAGATTGAGCAGATGACTTATACTGTCATCATCCATCTCGGCCGGACTGTCTGCACACTGAGCAAACAATGTGGACGGGAAAAAGAACAGGAGAAAGATGCTTGCTTTCATAATAGTGCGGTTTAGAGTATTCCTGTTGCCCCACAAAAATCTACCTGCTTTCTTTTACGGAAAAATGCGGATAAAAGATGTTAAAGCCTTTTTTAGGGGAAGAAGCCGGATGCAGGGCTGACAATCTCCTAATATAAAAAATACCCATCTAGTAATCAACATCTTTTGATAGATTCTAACAAGAAAGTGTCGTCTGACTTACCTGTAACGGAAACGGACATTCTTTAAAAGATTTCACTGCCTTTCGAGTGACTCGGGAAATACTGTTTTCAGGCTTTTGTCCCGTTTCGCCCTGCAAATTGTCTCATCTGCCATCCCATCATGCTGATATTTCGGTTATAAATTTGTATCAGCCGGTTCCGGGATACAATATGGACGGGATAATAGAAATAGCAATATTCATATATAAGCAAAAAATAAAAGCGTATTATGCGAAAAACACAACCAATGACGATCTGCCTGTGGTATGACAATGAGGCGGAGCAGGCAGTAAATTTGTACACCGGGATTTTTAAAGATTCCTCTGTGGGAAGAATAAGCCGATATGGTAAAGAAGGTTTTGAATATCATCAGAAACCGGAAGGCACGGTGATGACCATAGAGTTTGCGCTAAACGGTATGCACTTTCTGGCACTTAACGGCGGGCCTCAGTTCAAATTTAATGAAGCAGCATCGGTAGTGGTGCAATGCGAAGCACAAGAAGAAATTGATTATTACTGGGATAGGCTGAGCGAAGGTGGTGAGGAGGGTCCCTGCGGCTGGCTGAAGGACCGGTATGGATTGTCATGGCAGATTGTACCGGAAATCCTGAACAAATATATGACGGACAATGACTCCTCCAGGGTAGCCCGGGTCACAGAGACCTACCTGCAGATGAAGAAGTTTGACATAGCCCGGCTGCAAAAGGCGTATGAGGGAAAATAATCGAGTAGGAAGTTCAACGTTTAAGATTCAGAGATTAACGATCGAAGTATGAGCAGTTGGAGGAGCCTCAGCTACCCTGTTACCTGAGGCTCTTGAAGACAAAGAGCGTGTCCCTGCAGTCAGTTCGCGTTTTTTATGTCTTTGGTATCAGGATTTGCAATTACTTCTTTCAAAATAAATCTCTTGATGCGTATCTATGCTATGAACACTGTAGAACAATATATAGCCCGGTCTGAGCCTGAATTACAGGAAAGGCTCCGGACTCTGAGACAGCTTTTTTTTGATATGGTTCCCGATACAGAAGAGAGCATCCGTTATACTATGCCATCCTTCAGGGTCGGCAGGCATTATCTGTATTTTGGTGTTTATAAGAAATACATCGGTTTTTATCCGGTATACGGACTTCCTGAGATCGAAGACAGGCTTACTCTGTTTCGGGCCAAAGGCACGAAAGATACGCTGCACTTCAGACACAACCAGCCATTGCCTGTTGAATTGATCAGGGAGATTATCCGACTGAGGATGGAGGACTGAGTTCCTCTGATTTTCTGTCGATCGCAGATAGCTGGCAGCACAGGGCGGACAACCTATCCGGCAATAATCTGCCAGAACCTGTACCAGCAGAGCCAGCAATACCAATACTCCGGCATGTGCATGCCCACACGAAACATGGCTTCCTGAAAATCTGTCAATTGCCAATGCTCCTGCTGTCCGCTCAGAATGGTCAACAGAAACCAGCCTCCATGTATTTTTGATACGCCGCAGCTTACCTTCCCTGCTCCCGATCAATCTGCGGAAGAGTTTTGTTCAGCAACTTTTCAAACTGTGCCGGGGTGATGGGATTGGGCGCACGATAAGGATACATCATCACCAGAATCAGGTATATAATAATGCCAATCATCGCAGAATGCATGCTTACAAGTATCGCGTGAAGGCGTGCTGGTCTGATCGGGAAAAAGAATCCGCACAGAATAGAAATGACCGAGCACACTCCGATCACCCACCACATAACTTCAGGGATCATGTCGGTTACTCCTTTGAGATTTCTGCTTCTTCTGCGATCCGAGGCAAACTCAAGCTTCTCCAGGATATTCCGTCTGGTCAGCTTTATATTTTCATTATCTTCACTAACCCGGGAAATATACGCAATAAGCCTTTCCAGACTCTCCTTCTCTCTGACACCTTCCTCTCCTTTAGCCATTTGCATCCACGAATCATGTATAATATATTTGACCGTTTCTTTCAGATATAGTCTGGCCGTATCCTGAACTTCTCCAGGCAGATCTTCCAACTCCCTGTATGCATTGGTGTATGAGGACACTTCCGAGGTAATATGCTCCTTTTCTTCCTGATAATTTTGCCAGATCGTAACCAGTACCATGGCCAGAATAAGACCGAGAAGCGCTCCGATAATAGTAAAAAAGGAAGCCAGAAACCTGGTACCTTCCCATTGTGTATCGTTCCGATGAATTAATTTGTATAAAATCCCAAACCAGAACAGCGCTACACACATGATACCAGTGAGCAGCACAAACAGGACAATCATCGGATGACTATTGACTATTGTTTCCGGCATAATCTTATAAAAGAACATAAATTCTGCACGAATGTTCTGTCATTTTCGGATATTTACATCTTATGGAACGGCTACCGGATCTATGTTTCCGGAACAAATTCATATGAAACAAATATCCTTTTTAATTGCCCTGTTCTTTGCCACGATCGCATATGTGACCGGTCAAGCTATTAATACCGAAAAATCAGTAGTCGATTTTAAAATCAGTAAATTCGGAATCAAAACCGTAAGAGGAACTTTTGGCGGCATGAAAGGTGAAATACATTTTGATACCACCAGCCTTTCATCTTCTTATTTTGATGTATGTATCGATGCATCCACCATACATACAGGAATAAAAAGAAGGGATGAACATCTGAAAAGCAAAGATTTTTTTGAAGTAGAAAAATATCCAGTAATCTGCTTTAAATCAGATCAAATAATCAAAACCAGTGATGGCTATATAACCAATGGCAAGCTGACAATGCATGGCATAACACGGGAAATAACTATTCCTTTCCGCTACTCGCAGGATACGCTTAAAGGAACACTGACCTTAAAACGACTTGATTATAAAGTAGGCGAAAATACAGGAACATTTCTGGTAAACAATGAGGTAACCCTGGCCATCATCTGCTACCTGAAATAATAGCAATATCAGTGGCCTCCGGAGGTAGTCTTTGGGGAATTGTCTGCAATCGGACAACTTTAAATTATATCTGCTTTATAAAAATACTATATACAAAGAGGCATGAAATGATTCAGATCTGCTGTAATCTTTCAGACTTCTTCCTTTTTTAATTAAAAATATCCGGAAAGCCCCGCCCTGTTATTCAATCAAAACATTCCATGCTGATAAGGATTATTTCTTTTCAACATATAGCTACCTTATATGAAAAAGAAGAATGATGCGAATGAACAAAAAAAAACACGACTTCCGGTGATCCATCTTACATTTTTATCTCTAACTATCCGTTTTTCATCATGACGGCAGGACCTACAGCGCCGATTCAGTGGTGGACAGGCCGGGTACTGAGTATATTTATCATTTTTTTCATGCTTTATGACTCTATTATCATATTTTGGGAGCTACCGGATATGATTACTGCTGCTGTAGAAGTCCCGGTCAACAGCAAACACCATATGATTCACGGATTGGTAATTCTTATGCCAACCATATTTTACGCAATTCCCCAAACATCTGTTTTGGGAGCCATACTACTTACTCTCTATCTGGGCGGGGTTGCCATTTCACATTTGCAAACCGAAAACCCTGAAACAACTCTTCTGTTTTTCCCGATTTATATAGCTTTGTTTATCTGGAGCGCTCTGTGGCTGCAAGAGCCTCACCTGCGAAAGCTGCTGCCTGTAATAAAAAAATAAAGCCATCATCCCCCGCTTCATACTTCCAGTCCCTGCAAACGGAAATCCTTAGGAACATCGTTCTAGTCATCTTGTACCAACACATACAGCTTATCAAATTCTGTCTTTATTTTCAGAAAAGAAACAAAAGTGCTACCCAAACCGCCTGTTGCTCCCTTAGCTTACTGTTTTTCTCATAAGCAACACTCTTTGAGGCATTAAAAATCTATTTTGCTATACAAGGGTATATTACTTACTTTTGGTAAAAGGCAAATATTACCAATCATGGATACGAATGCGCTCCGCGAAATAATCCATAATGATAAAATAGAGAGCAATGAATACACGACTGGGAAGAATCATAATACTGGTAGATGACTATGATCATGCTTTTGATTTTTACAGAAAGAACTTTTTCTGCGAGAAGCTGTTCGATGCCACTCTCCCTGATGGCCAGCGCTATCTTCATATACGTTTCAGTGCCGATGATCACACAGGCATTTGGTTTTTAAAGGCAGAATCTACCGGACAAAAGGAGCGTATCGGAAAACAGACCGGCGGACAGCCTACTCTGGTCATATACACAGATGATTGCAGAAAACTGTGTGCACATGTACAAACTAATGGGGTAACAATTGCGGAACCTGTTACTGAAACACCGGAAAGCATCTTTTTCCATTGTTATGATTTGTATGGCAACCGGCTTACAGTAGTTGAATTAACTCCGTCTCCTGCCTCTGAAATACAAAGCAGGTAAAGGGATGGTTTCGCTATTCCCCTCCACAACCATAAGGCAGCTGGCCTGATCTCATAATGCTCCGGATCCGACACTGGATTTCATCTACCGAATCAACGGAGCATTACAACCAAAAAGTCCGGAGGAGCTTTCCCCGCCATAGTCCTTCATAAAAACAGTATTTGTGAAAATTGTCATTGAACCATACAATCCTGACTGGACAAAAGTATTCGGTCACTTAAAAGCAGAGCTGCTTCAACATATCGGTTTTGTCCGGCCCCGAATAGACCATATCGGCAGTACCTCTGTACAGGGTTTGTCTGCCAAGCCGATCATAGATATTCTGATCGGCCTGGAGGATGAGCAGGACCTGGACATAATAATCCAACCTCTGATGAAAGCGGATTATATTTATTATGAAGTATACAATCTGCATATGCCATACCGGCGTTTTTTCGTAAAGCATCAGCTCGCTCCTCTCCATTTGTCCCTGCCCGTACACATCCGGCAGAAAACAGAAATCCCTGATCCGGAAACAGAGCATCAGCACCGTCTGGCGCATATTCATGCCATCCCTGTCGGCTCCGAACACTGGCTGAGACATATTGCCTTTCGGGATTACCTGCAAAATCACCCGGAAGTCCTGCAAGCATATCAGCTGCTAAAAAAGTCCCTGAGTGTTTTCCATTGGAAAGACGGCAACGAATATAATGAAGCAAAAAATGATTTTATAAAACAGGAAGAACAAAAGGCAGTCGACTGGTACATACAAAAAGGCACATGAGACAAAAGCGTGCAAAGAGTGTAAAAGCGAGTTTAAACAGGAAAAAATATTTAAAACTGGAAACAGAAATTTATACCCCTGTTAATCATTAGAGATTTACATAAGCAGACTCAGTTGATTATAAGTCCGGAGGGGGCAAAAGGTTTTAAAAAAAAAATCACCTACTAATCCTTTAAGTATTAACTTTTACTATTTATTTTTAAACAAAATAAAACATTAGTATCCCCAAAATAATGAACCGATACTTACAAAACACCTTATTTATACTCCCCTTATTATTTTTTACATTTTATGTAAACGCCCAGAGTATAACAATAACAGCGCCTAATGGTGGCGAGAAGCTTTATCTCGGACAAATGAGCATGCCAGAAGCAAGGTGGACAAGCACCGGCAGTATTGCTTATGTTAAGCTGGAAATCTCTTATGATGGTGGCAGTTCCTGGAAGCTGATAGCTACAGATCTGCCTAATAACGGAATTGCCAGGTGGTATTTTCCCCCGGATGTATCTTCCGGCTGTCTTTTCAGAATCAGTGATGTAAAAGACCCGTCTGTATCTGATGTAAGCAATAGTACATTTTCAATCGCTCCTTCATCAATTACTATAAAAGAACCCATTGCAGGCGCAAAATACACCAGCTGTCAGGCTTCTTCTTTTGATGACAGGATGTTTATACGCTGGGTAAACAACGGAGCATTTAATCACGTCGGCATTTATTTTTCTTCCGACAGCGGCTTTACCTGGAGCCTTATAACTCATGACCGGTATAATTATCCGGATAGTACACCAGACAATCACTATCAGATAAGTATTCCCAGAGTTCGCAGTAACAAATGCCTGATTAAGGTTGCAGAGAACAGGAGAATAGATAGTTATGATTATTATTCCGGGCAAAGTATGTATGCATTAAGCGGTGTTTTTTCCATTGACAATGCCAACCCGGATTCTATTCGTATAGTAAGCCCGATGCCTGGTCAGGTTTTAAAAACCGGAGACACTCATACAATTAAGGTTGCCCGATATGGCGGGGTCCCCAAAAAGCTGAAGGCTCATATTTCTTCCGATGGTGCCAGATGGGAAGATCTTGCACTTACCAACGGTTTCTTAAACTATCGGGGCAGTACTTTTTACAATGATTCCATAATCTGGAAGGTGCCGGATGTTGTCTCGGATAACTATTACATTAAGGTTATGGATGAAACAGGCTGTGTAGCAACCTTATCGGAAGGACCGTTTTCTGTAAGTCCGGTACCACGCATAATTTCTGTTTCCCCTATTTCTCCCGGCTATACCTATTATGCTTCCAATCTAACATACGTCAGTTGGTCAACAGCTCATATGGAGTCTAAGCTGGTGGATCTGGCATTTTCTCCTGATTCAGGGGTTACCTGGACCACTATTGCTAACCGGGTTGTTAATAACGGATCCTATCAATGGTCCCCTCCTTATATCAACTCCGGCAAATGTCTTTACAGAGTAACCGACCATTTTAATCCTTCCATTACCAATACCAGCGGCGCACCGTTTACTATCGCTTTACCTACTGTAAATATTCTCAGTCCGAAAGCAAATGATGTGTACACCTTTGGGGCTTACGCTTTTGTTACCTTCACTAAAAATAATTTTGGTTCTACCCTTAATCTCTTCTTATCTACCGACGGAGGCACTACCTGGCAGGAGCTGGGAAGAAATATTACTTCTACAATTGCAGGCTATACCTGGATAGTACCCTCGATTGCTTCTGATAACTGTATTCTGAAGTATGAGGATAACGGAAACCCCTCCTTTGCAGCTTATAGCGGTGTTTTTTCTATTGTTCAGCCGCATTTGACTGTTGCAGAGCCAAACGGCGGGGAGTCTTACGAAATTTGCACGAACGACACCATCCGATGGACTTCCAATGGTACTACTACAGTTGACTTGTCTTATTCAAGCGATGGCGGCCTCTCCTGGGTTTCAATTGCCACAGACCGCAATACTGTAAAAGGACTTAATAAGTACGGATGGAAATATCCCTGCATAATTTCTGATAAGTTTCTGGTAAAAATAACCGACAGAGGCAACTTCACCAGTGATGAAAGTAATGCTCCTTTCTCAACCTTTCAGGGGGAAAATGGCATAAAGCTGACCTATCCTATGGGCGGGGAAAGAATGGAAACCGGCAGTGTCCAGAATATCACCTGGGACCGAATGGGGTATATCACCTACGTAACTATTCAATATTCCACAAATGGCGGGACTTCCTGGAGCAATATTGCCTATTCCATCCTGAATGAAGGTGAATATAAATGGACAGTACCATCTACAATTTCCGAGAACTGGCTATTAAGAGTTGCAGACCAGCAGGGACAGTGCCTTTATGACCAGACCAAAACCACTTTTGCTACCTATCAACGCCCTTACATCACGGTAACCAGTCCTAATGGAGGCGAATTGTGGAATACAGATATTTCCAAAACCATAACCTGGACGAGCGGTTACACCTCAGGAAACTTCAATCTGGACTATTCCCTGGACGGAGGTTTAACCTGGACTAATATAGTAACAAATCAAAAAATAACTTCTTATTCATGGCTTACGCCACCTACTGTTTCAAATAACTGTCTTGTGCGGGTAAGCGACACGAATAATCCTGCCGTTTATGATGTAAGCAATGCTGTATTCAGGCTGGCAGTTCCGGTAATCACGCTGACTGCTCCTGCTCAAGATGCTTCTGTGCCCAAATGCTCCGTATATCCAATAGCCTGGAATAGTAGTGCTGCTTCAACAGTCGTCCGGATACAATATTCAACAAACAATGGAGGCAACTGGATAACGATTAATAATGCAACAGCCAACCGGGAAGGATCTAATACCCTGAACTGGACCGTACCAGAATTATCGCATGAGCAGGCTTTGTTAAGAATTGTTGATTATTACAACAGTTCTATTGGAGACACTAATGCTATAAGTTTCATTGAAGGGCAGCCCGGGATTACTGTTACCAGTCCTTTGAGAAGAGAGATATTGACCTCCGGAACACAAAAATTAATTACCTGGACTTCGGTACAGCCATTTTCATACGCCGGTATATACTACTCCACTGATGGCGGGCTTTCATGGAGCTCTATTTCTACCTATACTTCCAATACCGGCTCCTATAGCTGGACAGTGCCAGATATAGAATCTGATAAATATCTTGTGAAAGTATATGACTACAATACACAATGCAATGTAAGCCAGAGCGATACCTTCAGAGTAAAGGTAGACCCTAAAATAACCATTACTACTCCCAATGGCGGGGATAACTGGTATGCCGGCACAAAACAGGTAATTTACTGGAAATCAGAAGGAATACCTAATGCAATGTATGATCTGGATTATTCTATTGATGGCGGTGAGACCTGGAAACCGATTGCTACAACTTTAAAAAATGCTCTTAGCTATATATGGACGATCCCCAATGAGCCTTCGTCTAACAGCCTGATACGGGTTAGCCAGAATGGAAATCCATCGGTTTTTGATATCTCGGACAGATCATTCACTATTAAACCTTCCGGAATTACCCTTATTGCTCCTGAAGGACCGGGAACCCTTTCCGGTTGTGGAGCTGTAACCATTCAATGGAATAATGCAGGCACGGCCTCTTATGCGAATCTGCACTATTCTTTAAACAACGGAAACAACTGGATATTGATAAAAAATAGTGTATTGAGCAGTACCGGGATGAACAGTTATACCTGGATTACACCAGATACTAATGCCACAAGTGTTCTGATAAAAATTGTCGATTATTCTTATCCTGCCTTTGCAGATACTACAAGCAAACCGTTTTCCTTAACCAAAAGTACAGACCGAAGCCTGGTAATTAACAAACCCGGAAGCTCTGATACTTTAAAAAGCGGAGAAAGAGCAACCATAAGCTGGACAAGTACCGGTGCTATAAACAAAGTTAATCTGGCATATTCTGATAATGGAACCAGCTGGACAAATTTCGGAGTAAATGTAAATAACACTGGTTCCACAGACTGGCTGGTACCAACCTCATTATCCGGAAATTATTATATAAGAATAAGCGACGAATACGGCTGCGTAAGCTCAATAACAAATGATCCGGTCGTGGCAAAGCAGATTCCCCAGATTACCATTACCAATATTACGTCAGCCACACGGTTTAAGGCAGGAACTACCCAGAATGTTACCTGGACTTCCCGGTTTATAACTTCAGGTTTTGTGGTAATAGAATCATCTCTGGATTCAGGAAAAACATGGGAGGTTGTGTCTTCCAAACAGACAAACAATGGCAGTTACTCATGGCAGGTGCCCTATGCCGATTCATATAACTGTTTTATCCGGATAAGTGACTTTGCAGATGCTAACGTTTTTGATAGTAAACCCTTTACTGTCTATATTCCCAAATACAAAGTTCTTTCACCCAATGGCGGGGAAAAACTGGAAGGTTGTTCTGAATTCCGGATATTGTCTACAGGTCCTGCTGCACCCAAAATAGTTTACTCCACAGACAACGGCAAAACCTGGTCCAGAATTATGACGTTGGGTTCTCCCAATACAGAAAACCATGTCGGCTATGTTACACGCTGGAACGTTCCTGCTGTAAATTCGGACAGTTGTCTGATTAAAGCTTTCGATAATGCTGACACCAGCTTCTATGATATAAGTGACAAGCCATTCACTATTGTTTCTGATGGTTCTGTATATTATCAGGTAACCCGACCAGGTACAGGAGATACTCTGATGGGTGCTACTGAAGAAAAAGTTGTCTTTGGCACCAATGTGCCATTCAGGTATTATGATTATTATTATTCTGCGGATAATGGACACAACTGGACATTATTTTACAGTGAATATAAAGATTACGGCTTTTACGAAAAGTATATTGACTGGATGGTGCCCGATGTTGCTTCAGATAAATATATAATTGCTGTGGCAGAAAGAAACAACCAGTGCATGACTGCACAAAGCAGTCCTTTTGCGGTAAAAACGGCGCCCCGGTTAAAAATAATAACTCCTGCCGAAGGGGCAATCTGGTTTACTCAGTCTGCTAACTACATAAACTGGGAAAGCTATAGAATTACTTCTGCCTTTGTCAGCCTGAAGTATTCTCTGGATGGCGGGATGAATTGGACCACAATTAATGAAAAAGCAGCAAATACCGGTTACTACCAGTGGAATCTCCCCGATCAGGATTCTGAAAACTGTATCCTGAAAGTCAGTGAATTTGAAAACCCGGCTGTTTTTGCAGAACAAAAGATTGTCATTAAGCGTCCTTTCTATCTGACCTCACCTATTGGCGGAGAAATATATTCCAACTGTTCCTTCATAAATATACGATGGAGAAAGCCCGGACCTTCCACTAGTCTGGACCTGGATTATTCATTGGACAATGGCCAGACATGGCAGTCCATTGTTAAGAATTATCAAAATATTTCCTACCAGGGAGTAACCGATGAATATAGCTACTATTGGAAAGTGCCTTCTGCTTTTTCAAATCAGTGTCTGATAAAAGTCAGTCAGAGCTCGAACCCACTTTGGTACGATATCAGCAGACAAACATTTTCAATTGCACAAAATCCTGACCTTAGCCTTTCCGTCTTAAACCCGACAGGTGGTGAACGATTCATAGCGGGAGAGAGAACCAATATCAACTGGACTACAACAGGACGGGTGAATTTTGTCAATTTGTATTACTCGTCAAATGGCGGGAATAATTGGACAGTAATAGGAGATACGACAAATATCTATAGTTATCCATGGAGTATTCCGGACCTGACATCTTCCAGTTTCCAGGTTAAAATAGAAGATAAAGAGAATACCTGTGTGAGTGGAGTTAACAACACACCATTTGTTGTCTCATCTTTTAAAGTCTGGCCGGGTGATACCGATGAGAATGGAGTTGTAAATATCTATGATTTCTTACCGATTGGTTTATATTATGGAAGCACAGGAACAGCCCGGGCTAATGCAGGCTTAGAGTGGAGCTCCCAGCAATCTGCCGCATGGAGCCAACATCAGAGCAATGGGCAGGACATCATGGCAATTGATTGCAATGGGGATGGAGTTATTAATGCTGTAGACACCAATGCAATTTCTGCTAATTATGGTTTGACCAGATCATCTGATTTATCTGTAGCAACAGGAAGGGCTCCAGGTAATAACCCGACAGATCCTCTGCTATACTTTGAACTGGTAGAAAGAAGTAGTTCCGATGATACCGTTCATGTCCAGCTGATGGCAGGTGAGCCAGATTCTCCGGTTTCTGATCTTTATGGCTTAGCTTTTGTGATAAACTACAATCAGGAAGCAATTCAGGAAGGTTCGGTCAGTTTGCAATGGTCCGGAAACTGGCTGGCTCCTGCCGGACCATCATCTTTGACATTTTATAAAAACCCGGAATTATCCGGACAAGTGGAAGGCGTCATCTCTAAAACAAATCATACACCCCAAAGCGGATATGGAAAAATAGCTGACTTAAAAATGGTTATTAACAAAAATAGCCCTTCGCCATGGCTTATGCTTTCGGTTTCGGAATATATGGCCATAAACCATTCTGGTGAAATTATTAATTTATCTGCCGAACCATTAATAATTGACCAAGTGGTTACTTCTGCGGGAAGAGAATCTGATAATCAGAGCTTTTCTGTATATCCAAACCCAAGCAATGGGGTTTTTAATGTAAGAGTCGATACCCGGAAACAGGCAACAGTATCTGTAATTAATGTGCTGGGAGAAGAAGTTTATAAAACTCAATTAAACAGCCATAAGCAAATTATAAACTTAAAAGATGCTGCAAAAGGGCTATATTTTATCCAAATCAAAACCGATAAAAATACGCTTACAAAAAGTGTGATTTTATACTAAATCGTTGTTTTTCACCGCAGGTAAAAACAGACGGAATGGAAATAACTACATTTAGCAATACAATAAGAACCCGTATTTTAATTAGTTATATCATCAATAAAAAACCCGAAATAATAAAAAGCCAGTGAATACAAAATGTATTCACTGGCTTTTTCCCTTGTTGGGAAGCAGATCATGGAAGATCATTCCTTTACCGAACAGTTTCGCAGAGAGAAGATTGAGAGGTTGTGACGAAAAATCTCTTTTTAATTTGTCATCTGGCTTATTAACATTTCTACATAAGTCTAACATACGCAGGCCACAGAACCGCCCCCTGGAGGGTTCAGACTACTGCTGATCCCACGCCGGATAGAGATCGCCGTTGCTGTGTCTTATGACCAGAAACCCACCTGGCTTCGTTTTATTCTTTTATAAACTTGAAGATCTGAATGTCCTTATCAGTCTTTATTTTCAGCAAATAAACTCCTTTTGGCAGATCGCTAATATCGATTTGCTGATCTTTCAAGTTCAGTTTTTTCATTCTACCTCCTGTCGCCGAAATGATTTCAGCATTCCCCGCATATATTCCATCTATATGCAGGGTAGTAGTTGCCGGATTGGGGTAAACGGATAAAGTTTTCTTTTTCCGGTCTTCGTTAGGCTTAACCGCCAATGCGTGCTCTGCTTTTTTTAAAACTACAGCGGTGAAAGGCTCCAGCGATATTGGCTTTGTTATTTTTTTTCCGGACTGATGAACATACCCTTCCGGAATACCCAGTTCGATGTCACTGGAGCCTGTATTTACCAAAAGCTTTGTATTGATAGTCGGAAGTGTCTCCAGTGTATCAAAATGTATTTCCTGTAGTATCACATCGCTCAGGTAATAATCACCATCAAACGAAGTGGAATGAAAAATCAGGGAAGCCTCTGTATCCAAACCCGCGAGAAATGGAATAGTGTACTCCCCAACCTCAGTAGTAAATGAAAAACCCATTGTTCCCGGAATAATCGTGGACCTGAAAGGCGACGAGGATTCATTGATAGCAATCTTTGCATGACCGGTCGCCTTCCCGAGAGCTTTAAAACGCAGCAAATAGGTTTTTCCCCGTTTCAGATCAAAATTTGATGTTCCCAGATGACTCCCGGAAAATGTAGCAGGGTTTTCATAATGTGCCCATATTGCATTATTCCGGAAAACCGGATGGGTAACAGCCGAAAATTTAAAACTATCACTATCATAATCCCACCACCATCCGGCACCTGAGTTAAAATGGGAATTTCTTATCAGATTCTCACCGGATTGGATACCTCCATATGACCTGCCGCCATCAAAAGTGTTGCTACTATTGATATCCTGCCCTGTTTTGTTTTGCCATTGTTCAAATGTAAGCATCTCTGTACGATGGTCATAAAACGGGGTCGGTTGCTCGATATATTCCAGAAAGAATGTCTTTTCTGAATATGGATGATTGTAACTATTATTGCTAAAACCGGCAAAACCATCGATATCGGCCACATCAGAGCTCAGTTCAACCAACAGACTGCTTGGGTAAATCCCCTGAAAACTATTATATTCTACTTTGTTATTGCTCACAAGGTCTCCATAGTAAGGCCTGCCTTCCACAATCAATAGCTGAGTACGCATATTATTGTAAAAGGTATTGTGGGAAACAAGGTTGTCATGCGCGTTGTGGAGCATCAATCCCACATCGCATGATTTTACGGTGTTATGCATGACCTCCATATGATGCGATTTGTCGTCGATGTATATCCCGAAGTTCATGATGCCATCAATAAATTTGGTGCCGGCCCCAGTACTAAACAGATCGTGAACATAGTTGTGATGAATCTTTCCGTTTTTGGCGCTCCAGCAATATATGCCTCCACAGTCGTTTTTGGTGAGACCCGCGCGGGCGACCTCGTTGTATCGGATTTCGCAGGCTACACCAGAAGATATGCTTATGCCGATATAGCCTGTACTGTCTACTTTGTTCCACTCGATCAGAGAGCTGTCTGGCGCTATAATTCCTATATACCCCATATCATGCATCATGCCTTCTCCGGGAATCAATCCGTTTTTTGATATTGTATTGCAGGCAATATGTGCCTTCCTGCCTCCTAAAAGATTGACAGCACTATTAAGCACATCGGAAAAACGACAGTGAAGGACAGAAATATCCGTATTCATGGAACTCCATGATTTCGCTCCGCCCACTCCGTCATTGCCCAGCTTATTAAAATCACACCCACGAATGCGAATATTGCTGTTGTCGTTTAGTGAAATGCCGTCAACCCGGTAGCCTTGAAACCAGATATCTTCGATATGGATATGAGAAATATTCTTTGCAAGAAAAATTCCGTCATTAAACAATGCGATCAGGACAGAATCAATGGTTTTATCGAACAGATACAGCGAATCGATGGAAGCGTCGAAATACCATTCATTTTCAAGATCCAGAAACTCCCGGTGATGGGAGAGAAAAAAGCCATGAAATGGCGTGAAATCATATGAGTTATGAAAGCCCAGGGTTGCTCCGACACGAATCTCTGAGTCAGTGACTGATAAAATCGGGAAACGGTCAATTACCCAGCCTTCAGTTCTGGCAACTGCAATCGCTCCTTCCAGATTTGCCCCCGCAATCAGGCCATCATTGAATGTAAAGGATTCGTGCCCGGCGGTCTCTTGCATTGCAATGTATCCCTCGTTTGGATATCGGGCGGGGATTAATATCGTTTCGCCGGAAGAAATTAAATTATCATATAGCTGACAATCCGGACAATATACACTCCCGTTGTCGGAAACATCAAACCATTCGCTTCCGGTAAATATTGGCTTGTCGCCGTTCCCATATGCGGATATGACAATCGGGTTTGCCGGGTTTCCGGAAACGGATATCTTCAATGTGCCTGAGTATCGCCCCCCTCTTTCAAACAGAATGCTATCACCGGGACCCAATATTTTAGTATTAATTGCCTGGATGCTTCGCAAAGCCTCCCCCGGAGACTGTCCGGTATTATCATCGTGACCGCCAGGTGATACATAATACGTAGTTGCAAATCCTGGAAGCACGGCAACAGTAAGCATAGAAAAAAGTAATAAAAAAGATCTCATAGTTTTCCGGATAATTTTTCGAATTGAAAATTATCAACTAATCTGAATTAGTAGTTTACAAAAAAACAGAAACACTTTTCAATTTATACTAAAAACTAATAATCAATATGTTAACAACAAAAAAAAGAGAAGAAAATCGTGTCCGGATATCATCTCCCCGCCGATACCCCTCAGGGAATTCTCGCATAACTATCATTCAGCCGGATTACCGGGCCGACCAAACGTTCAGAATACTGGAAATAACCGAACGGATTTGCAGAGGAAAGATTGACAGATTGCGACTTCTAATAGCATTGTAAAAAACAGAAGCTCTTATTTTTATTATCGATTTGACTTACCGGCTTTATCCTCCCTAATACACATACTATCTGGTAAACACCTTGCCCGGAGTCCTATTATTCGGCCGGCTGTCAAAGCGAAACCAAATACTGCACATCCAATCCTAATAACCACCTGATTCGTAAAACAGGAAAGCCGGTTGATAGTGTATCAACCGGCTTTCATATTATCCGGCAGTATTAAGAAATTTTATTACTTTATCAGCACCTTACGGGTTTCGACACCTTCATTTCCGGTCAACTTTACCAGATAAACACCTGACAGCATAGAAGTAACATTATACTCTGAGTATGTATTTTTAATCTCCGAGGAATATACAATATTTCCTGTTAAAGAGATAATCTCCAATCTGCTTCCGACATATCTTTCCGCAACTGTAACCTTTAGAACATCATCCACCGGATTGGGAATCATCGCATAGCTTGGATTATCCATATAATCCTGAACAAATGTAACAACTGAGCCTCGTGGTGTTGCCAGGACATACGATTCGAATTCAGAAACCTCAAACTGGAATGTATAAACAATACCATCAGATACGCTGCCTCTTCCTGTATAAATTTGTGGTTCAATGACAGAACCATCCTCTATTATACCGTCATTCCGGGTTGAAAAGCTCAACATAACCAGATCATCGGCTCCGGTTCCCGGCACCTGCTCCAGTAAATCCAGAATTTCCTCTTCTGTAAAAAACAGTCTGACGACAACCGGCTTCGCTATAGCTTGTCCGGATGCTTCCAGTGTTATGATCCTGGATCCAAACAGACGGCTGTCGTACTCCAGATTACCGGATGTTACAGTCGTCATGGCAGATACTTGGCCCAGATCCTGATTCTGATCATGAATCCCGGCCATAAGCTTGTCATTGACAGAACCGATATAGGTATAGCTGTCATGCCCGGCAATGCCACAAGAACCGGCAGCTTCACCCGTTTCTATCTCTTGGGGTATCGTTGGCGAACAGCTCCGGACATATTCGGTAATTCTGACTGGTACCCGCATACAGGACGAGAAATTGCCATATTGGAGTACCAGATTTCTGAATGGTGTAACCTGGGTAAAAGAACCAAATTTTTCCGAATTGCCGGTTCTCGCTATTCTCTCTCCCGAGTTTTCATACATGGTATCTCTGGCAGCCTCACAGGCTATAACCGACATGGGTGCTCCGGGCGATATGGTAAACCAGTAATTTCCGGGGCTAAGGGTTGTATTGACCGGAACAGTAATCATTACATTACCACTTGTGACGCCAGAAACGCTGCTACCCGAAAAAGTCTTGCTTCCCGGTACATTTTCCAACACCATTGCACTACCATTCCATACATTGCGGGTTGAATTGCTGTATATTTCAGCATTAAAACGGTAGGAAGAAGAAAAGCCCAACGCTCCTACAGGTATATCAAACGACACAAAGTCGACCGGCTTTTCAATAACCAAGAGTTGTTTATAAAAATTTGCGCTTTCAGAAAATGAATTGTTACAATTAAATGATGATACTGTCTGTAACGTCGATTCCTCTGAAGTTCTGTCTTCTACCCAGATCTCAACCTGATTTCTGCCGTATACATTTTCAGTCACAAGATCGTTTACAGGCAGCTTAAGCCATACACTTTCCTGATCAACAGATATACCTATCGGGCTGACGGCATCGGGGTGCACATACCAGGCATACTCATTACGGAGCGCCTGATTCTTCACAGACTCAGTAACGGAAACCTGCGCCGAATCCATTTGGTAAACCAATTGATCTGAAACTGTAAAAAAGCCGTTGAGGGTTATTCTTGCCTGGACTTCTGCTTCCGGACAGGTACAGGAAGTTTCATCAGCAGTTCTCAGATCTGTTATGGCAAGTATGTAGATCCCCGTATCCCTGAAATCGGAAATCACCTGCCGAAACTCCAGTTCCAATGGCTTCGCAGACTCATACGGATTGACAATGGTCTCAATGTTCCCGTTCGCCCTGGTCCACACTGCCCTGAATCCGGGCATTAAAATACCAGGCATAAACTCAGTCTGCTCATTGGCGCATAGCGCTCTGTCAGACAAATGATACTGCTGGCATATATCTTCATAAAGTGGTCCGTCTATGACTATGGTATCCTGTATGGAACAGGCTTCATTACCTCCATTTGTCGTTTTAATGATATACTGGCCTTTTACCGCGTTAAACTCCATCGAGGATGTTCCTGTTACCGCGTTACCCACTCCTTCATACAGGTACGGCTCCGTTCCCCCGGCGGTAACGATACGCACGAAACCATCCGAGCTTTCCGGACAAGTAGTACTGATGACCTCAATGGAGTTTTGTAACCGGATCGTCAGATTGATGGTAATAATACTATCACAGCCCGCCTGATTGAGGATGGTGTCTTTATATGTTCCGCTTCTCGTCCATACTTTCCCGCCTGGTGAAGTATAGGAACACATTTCAGACACCTGAATGTCCGAATAAGTTATATCGCAATAAAGGTATCTGGCAAAAAACACATCAGGATCCGCAGTTCCGGTTTGCCGGGGAACAGAGGTGAGCCGGTATGGGGAACCATATGGATTAAGGTTAACCGTTTCTCTGAAATCGCCCACCAGATAGAAACCTCCAGGAAAAAGACTTATATCCTTGGCTGCCTCACTACTTACGCTCCCTATCACACGTATCCACTCCAGCAAACCTTCCTGATTACATTTAAGAATAAACATGTCAACGCTGCCTTTAGAAGAGATTGTATTTGCCTGATCTCCGGCAGGAATAATCAGATCGCCTAAAAAAGTTCCTGACACGATCGGGTTGGAGTTTTCATCAAACTTCAACGCATAAAAATTGATGACCGAAGACCCCGAAATCGTTGTTTTAGTCCATAGATTATGACCGTCAGTTGTATATTTAGCTATGTATTGATTGGTATTGTCCAAACGCGTCATGATCTCACCGTTTGTAGCAGCCAATGTATCCGTAAATGAACCGCATACATAAATTTCATCGGAAGAATTGATAGCCATGTTACTTACGTATACCTGACGATGTCCACCTACCCCTTTAGCCCAGACCAGGCCCCCTTCGGGATCATATTTCGCGATAAAACTGTTGATGGAGGACGCAGAAATCCTGTCATGACTATATAACATGAATTTTCCGGCAGACAGGTCAATATCTATAGAATCGGAATAATATCCGGACACATATACATTATTGTCTTTATCAACAACAACACCAGTAGCCGCATTATTTCCTGCCGCTTTAGACGACATGGCTGAAATAAATGTTCCGCTACCCGAGTATTTCGCGACAAACAAATCTTCGTGCGTACCGAGCGTGCTCAAATTATCTGCCGAAGATTCGCTATCAAAATCCAATGTGCCGGAAAACCTTCCCGCGACATAGATATCCTGGCTGGAGTCAATAGTCAGATGGCTGGCATATACTTTCTCTCCATTAGTTCCCCCGGGAGCAATCATTCCCCGAACCCATTGCAAACTCCCTTCATTGCTGATTTTGGCCAGAAAGGAATTCGTATAGCCGCCAGAACCGATAACCGGTGTGACATTGTCCGAGAAATATAAATCATTTCTGAAAAAGCCCAATACAAGCAGGCTGCCGTCGGCCGTAAACTGCAATGCTTTGATTTCATCGTATCCTATACTGGCAAACGTTTTTACCCATAGCAATTCCTGCCGGGAGTTGTATTTCGCAATAGCGACATCATGGCTTCCTCTGTTCTGAATGATGCGTGTGGCCTCTCCCAGCTCAAAATCAACATTACCCTGAAAATTTCCGGCAACATAGATATTACCCTGATTATCATGAAGGATTTGGGCTCCGTAATCTGTAAGCTCAGTGCCTAGCTGAAATGCGTAATCAATTACCGGTACTATTTGCGCTCTCAGTCCGGAATTAATCATTAACAGGCATAAAAAAAGGAAAATAAAAGTAAACTTTGATTTCATCTGAATTGGATAAAAGTGATTTGATATGCAAAAGTACTAAATATAATTAATCATATAATTTCCAGCGCAAAAATTAGTTTTTAGCCATACATATGGTTTAATAAGGTGTAAAGAATGGCTCCGATGTTGTTGGTATTCGACAACTCTTTACCATTATAATGGACCAATGAATTTTACTCCCATATATCGAGTCTTATTGTATCAATCTGCAAAGGTTATGATCAGCGAATAGAGAACCCAGGGGCTTTACTTGCCGGCAATGGCAGCAAATCGCGAAGTGTATGAATAAGTAAAGATCAGTGACATAAGATCAGCTAAGGGTTTCATACTGATAAATTCAATAACATTCACGAGCAGGTATGCATCAAATGAGTATATTAGGATAATAGAACATCATAGAGCCTGAGAGAGATTTATGAATTTAAAAAATGTATATCTGATCCGTAAATCCAGCAGGATCTCTGCAAAATTAGTTTTTGAAAAAGCGACAAAAACCAATGATTGACTTTCTGATCTACAACTTTGAGCTGTCACCAAAAGAAGCTGAAATTTTCTCTGAAGGCTTTGTGGAAAAGTCTTATGCTAAAAACTCGCTATTTATTGAATCCGGAAAACCCTGCAATAAAATCGGCTTCCTGGAAAAAGGACTTATGAAATGTGTGCTGGTTGGGAAAGCACGGGAAGTGGTGGATGATTTCGTTACCGAAAACCAGTTTGTCGCTAACTACTACAGCTTTCTTACCCGTAAACCGTCGTCCAAAGACATTGTCTGCATTGAAGACTCAGTTATCCAGGTAATACATCGGGACCGGCTCGATCAGCTATCTGTCCGGCACCCTTTTATAGAATCTGTGGCACGCATTGTTACTGAAAAACTCTTTATCGCCACACATCAGAAATTAGAAGCTCTAAGACTACTTAGCGCAGAAGAAAGATATCTCCGCCTGCTAAGCTCCAATCCGCATATCGTGGAAAAAGTACCTCAATATGAAATCGCCTCCTATCTGAATGTAAGCCCGGAAACAGTAAGCCGGATCAGAAACAAGCTCATGAGACGTTCTTGATCTGCATCAAGGGGAACATGCCCAGGGAAAGCGATCTTTGTCAGAAAAAATACTATGACAACATATCTGGACGCTACCCCCGAAGCTGGTAAAGCATTTTATCAGAAGTTTCATCAGAAAGGCCGCATAATCATGCTGAATCTGTTACGCTTTAAGGCAACGGCAGACTATTCAGAGTTGCAGGATCTCAAACCAGAAAATGAGGTTTCAGGCAAAGAAGCTTACACAACGTATCTGAAATGTATCGCTCCGTTGCTGGAAAAATCGGGCAGCAAAATACTGTTTAGCGGTGAAAGCAACAGTTTTCTGATCGGCCCTGAAAATGAGTCATGGGATATGGTTCTGCTCGTCCGGCACGCCTCCGTTGCCGCGTTTCTGGAATTTGCCCGGAGCAGTGAATATCTTCGATACGCAGGGCACCGGGCTGCTGCTCTGGCAGACTCCAGACTGCTGCCAATCATTGCTGATCCTGCTGCCGGATCAGAATCCTGACATCTCCGGATCAGGCATACCGTTCCTGTATCTGCCAGCTATTGGAAACAATATAAAGCTGGCAGAACATACGTATTTAACTTCAAAACCTTCAAGGATTGTCAATATCATATGAATTGTTACTTTATCGGGCAATGACAATTCTAAAAATATCTCAAATCCCTGGAGGTTTGACTACGTATGTTCTTAAATGCATTTGCCTGATATAGCTAATGCCGATACATATTCCGCTCAAAATACGTATCTTGCACAGCAATGCCACATGACGAGAAATCTCCAATATCTACCGGGCAAATGCCGGCCGGAATGGAACTGATACAGTACCTGTCTCAATACATTTCTCTGACGGAAGACGAAACCAAAGGACTTCTGAACGAACTGGATATACGCCATTACCGGAAAGGAGATATATTGATCAGGGAAGGAGATATTCCTGAGTTATGCTATTTTATGCTCAAAGGCTGTGTCAGACAGTATTATATAATAGATGGAGAAGAAAGAGCCACCGAATTTTATACCGAAGGCCAGCCATTTGCCGTATTTCAGGGAAAGAATTCCGTCAAAAAGTCTCCGTTTTATCTCTCCTGCCTCGAAGATTGCATAATGTCGGTCGGTCCTATTCCTCAGGAAAATTCCGATCCCAGATTTATGTCTGTCTGTATGAAAGCCGCAGAAGACGAGCTATGCAGAACTCAGGAAACGCTCAATATGTTCCGGCTTACTAATCCCGAAGAGCGGTACCTCGAACTGATGCGGACAAAACCCATCTTGATTGAACGGGTTCCCCAATATTATCTGGCCAGCTATCTTGGCATAAAGCCGGAGTCTCTGAGCCGGATCCGGAAAAGACTCAGCAAAAAAAAGGGGCTCAGATAGATCAGCCAGAGACTTTCTTGACCAAAGTCAACCGTTTTTTTTCCCGGACGCTCCTATGTTTGCACTGTTTCAATAGCCGATACAGTATTGCATATGAATACCCTCTTTTGGAAATTCCTGTTTCTTATCATGCTGACAAACGATATGACAGCACTCGCATCCGACCATGGTCAGACACCTTATAGACCACTGAAACGTTTTTAATGAGTTGTCAGGATTAAGCAATTATTTCACTATACACCGATCTTATAGCTACTTTTAATTATCAGAAGGAAGAAGTTTAAGGCTTAATGCTCAAAGATCGCTGTATCAGTGAAAGCAGATTATCAGTCTTCAAATAGGTTATGACAATTTAAGCCTCTAGTCCTGTAAATTATATATCAGCTTTTTACTATGAATACGATGAAAGCAGCTTTTTATACTCAATACGGTAGTCCGGATAACATTTCCGTGAAAAATATCGAAACTCCGAATCCGGGAGATAATGATCTGTTGATTGAAGTTCACGCTGCCACTGTAAACCGAAGTGATTGCGCCATACTGGAAGGCTCCTGGATAATACGACTGCTTACAGGATTATCCAAACCTAAAAAGCCGGTACCCGGTACTGACTTTGCCGGCAGAGTGGTGCAAACAGGTAAAAAGGTAAGCGGATTTAAGCCCGGAGACAGAGTATTCGGCTTCTTTGATATGGGCCTTATGTCGCATGCCGAATTTCTGACAATCCATTCAGCAAAAGCCATCCGACATATTCCCGAAGGCTTATCGTATGCAGATGCGGTATCATCACTCGAAGGCGTACATTATGCCGTTAATTTTATTAATAAGGTAAAAACTCATCCGGGACAGAAGGTTCTGATCAACGGCGCCACGGGAGCTATCGGCTCAGCGCTTGTGCAATTATCCCGGTTTTATGGGCTGGAGATAACAGCCACCTGCCGTACCGAACATATTGAGATTGTAAAAAAGCTTGGTGCCCGTCAGGTGATCGACTATGCCAAAGAAAGTTTTCTGAAGACGGAAGAACGATACGACTATGTATTTGATGCCGTCGGTAAAAGTACCTTCGGACAATGCAAAAGCATATTAAAAGCAGGCGGAGTGTATATATCCTCTGAGCTTGGTCCCCGGGCAGAAAACCCATTTCTCGCACTCATCACCAAAATAGCTGGCAGCAAAAAAGTAAAATTTCCCATTCCCTTTGACGTGGGAGCGAGCATCACATGTATTCTGGACCTGATCGAAAAAGGAAAATTCAGACCGCTCATAGACCGGACCTATACCCTTGATGAGATACAAGAGGCATTCAGCTATGTAGCTTCCGGTCAGAAAGCCGGCAATGTTGTTCTTGTAATACGGGAAGATTAATTACTACCAATATTTGGAAGGACACACAATCTTGCGGGGTGGCGGCAGCTTCATGCCCAGTATGATTTCATGACTGCCATAATTATGTTTTCTGATCGCGGTCACTGACCACTCAAAGGCATAGCTTGCACAAAACATTTTACTGATATCCAGCCCGGCAAATACATTCACTGCTTCCAGCATCCGGAATGAGCCTCCATACCAGTATTTGTTATATTGGGTTATCTTGACATTCAGATCCATCGACAGGGGAGCATACTGGACATATTTCAGCATAATGGAAGGCGTGATTTTCAACTCCGAATGCGGTTGAAAAATAACTCCCGAACTAAGAAACACATGACGGTTGTACCGGCCATAAAAGATTTCATTGTTATAATCCAGATTTCTGAAGCTGATATCATTGTTAAGAATCGGTGATACCGCCAGCGTCACGAAGTACAACGGATTGTACAGCACAGCGCCAAATTGGAAATCCGGTATTAAACCGGTATTCAGGCTCCGGTTAAACAGGGCATCCGTGTCATCATCAATATTTTTCCAGTAGTCCACATCTGTTTGCAATTGCTTAAAACCGACAAAAGTCCCTACGGAAATACGGGTTTCCTTAGAGACCGGAAAATTATAGGCATAAGCTCCCAGAACCGAGGTCCGTTTCAGCGGACCAGTCCGATCCCTGAATACCTGGGCTCCGATACCATGCCAGTAGCGCCGGACTTTTCTCTTCTGTATGAATTTGCTTTCCCTGCCAACCGCTTTGTGAGCGGAAATATAATAGGTAACCGGAGCTCCTTCGAATCCAGTCCATTGATTACGATACCCAATATACATATCCAGAAACCCTTCGGTACCGGCAATCGCCGGATTCAGCACAAACTGATTGATCATGTACTGCGAATACTGCTGAATCTGCTGCGCCCGAACAGCAAATCCCTGATACAGCAGCACAATCAGGACAGTATTTCTAACAATTAATCTCATCAGATTTTTTATCGTAAAATGGTTACGGAACCATTGAAGGTCTGATCACGCTGATCACCCGCCTCAATTACATAATAATAGGTAGCTGCCGGCAGCTGGTTTCCGGATTCACTGACTCCCTGCCAGGGTTCATTATAACCACTGTGGTATTGATAAACCATATTACCCCAGCGGTTAAAAATCCACACCCGGGCATTGGGAAACTTATCCAGCCCTTTGATAAACCACTGATCATTTTTAGAATCTCCGTTGGGACTAAATCCGTTGGGAATTATAATTGGCGGCAATACGGTAATATACAGCTCATCTGTTACTTCACACTTTTTACCAGCCGCAGTGACTATATACATTCCATTCTCAAGAGGATTCAATATGGCATTTTTCCCCGAAAAGCTTCCTTCCGGTCCCTCCCAGTTATATGCAAGAATATTTCCTGTACCCATTGCTTCCAGATAGAGCATTTCATCATAATACAGCTCTGTCTTATTGGCAGTGGCTTTTACATCCAGCCTTTCAATTTCCACAAAGACCGTCTCTCTTACCGGGCAAAAACCTTCATTTCTGACTTCCAGCGTATAGTACCCCTCCTGCTCTGCAGGCAGACTAAGCCCGCTGCCGACACGTACCGGAGGCTCACCCGTTTTGTTATAAAACCAGGTAAAACTGTATTGCTGAGCCGGGTCATTGAATGCTGTCAACGTAAGGCTTTCATCAGGACACAGGATTGTATCTCCCTGAAATATGTTTGCAACGGGTCTTGTTGTAACTCCTACCACAGCACTTGCAGAATTTATACAGCTATTGGCATCTGTAACAACAACAGTATACGTAGTCGTTGTTACAGGATTTGCCCCCACCTTGGCTGTACTGACCGATGATAACCCTGTTGCAGGACTCCATTGATAGGTCAGCAAACCGGTCTGATTACTCACTGTCGCATGGAGCTCCGTGGTATTTCCACTACAGATATCTCCACCCTCGATCTGGATATCCGGCAACGAATTGACTGTCACACTGGTTATAACTGTATCTTTACAATTCTTCCCGTCTGTAGCAATAATCTGATACTGTATAGTCTTTTCTGCAAGAGAAGTAACAGTAGCCTGAGTAGTACTATTAAGGAAATCAGAAGGTGTCCAGCTATATTGAACAGCTCCTGTATAATTACTGATGCTGGAAGTAAGTACAGCTGCGTCACCCCTGCATATCACAGCCGGTGTACTGTTCAGGACCGGCTTGGGATTAACTGTTACCTCTGAATGACTTGTATCTGTACATCCTTTGCTGTCTGTAACAATCACTCTGTAAGAGGTTGTACTAACCGGATTTGCTCTGACTGTACGATCGGCAACAGTACTTAAGCCTGCTGCCGGACTCCACTGATACGACAATGCTCCTGTATACCGGGATACACTGGTTGACAACACTGTATCATCTCCCTCACATATCTCAGCATTGTCGCTCGTCAGCACAGGTTTGGGATTAACTAGTACTTCCACTGTACCGGTGTCTCTGCATCCTTTACTGTCTTCTACATATATGGTATACAAAGTAGTAATCAGAGGATTGGCAGTCACATTTGGGTTTGTAGTATTGTCAAGTCCGGTAGCCGGCCTCCATTCATAAGCAACAGTTCCGGTAGCATGACTGATTGTCGTATGGACGCTTGCCTGCTCCTGCTCACATATCTCATGATTCTCACCAACCAGCACCGGCTTGGGATTAACAGTCACAACGGAGGTACTCGTATCTTTACATCCTTCTGAATCCGTAACAATCAACGTGTACGTTGTCGTCGCGGACGGAGACGCTCTTACTTCAGATGCATCAGCAGCATCCAGTCCATTGGCCGGAGACCATAAATACGTAAGTGTACCGGTAAAACCAGTTACATCGCTGCGCAGCACATCACTCATTCCCTGACATATTTCCGCATTGCTGATACTCAGATCCGGTTTAGGATATATCGTCACGGTAACCGGCACCCTGGGACTCTCACAAAAGTTAATAGTCTGATTGACATAATATCGAAAGACACCTGCTGCTACAGTATTGATTACCGGAGCGGTGGAAGTTCCGCCAATATCAGTTTCATTAGCAAACCAGCTCAGATTATCTCCCGTTGCCGTTAGCGAAAACGAAGGGCTGCCGGCGCAGAGTACTGTGTCTTTGGTAACAGGTGTAGCTATATCTGTATAGGTCAGCAGTACCTGATTGGACAACAATCCCTCAGTCGCGCATCTGGTATCACTGGCTCTTCTCCTGTACCAGCGTTCATTTGGAAGATCATCTGGCTGGTATCCTGTACTATTACCGGCAATTATTGTACTCCAGACAATCCCGTCATCTGAGTGCTCCCATTGATAAGCATAGGGTGGCACCCCGCCTGATGCAGCCCGAAGCTCGGTAAAAGGATCCGGCACCTCTCCCTCACAGATACTCTGATCCGAAGCGATTGCGCCCGGGGTAAAACGGGGGATCGTATCTACAACTATTGTATCAGAAAATACTGTATCGCATCTGGTAAACTCCATTCGCCGGTAATAACCCGGCAAACCAACCGGAGTGCTTTCCTGAAAATCAACAGTAGCTGCCAGTTCTCCTGACCAGTTCACTCCATCCGGCGAGCGTTGCCATGAATAGGAGAAAGCACCGGTGCTTCCTTCAGGGAGACGCTGATTGATGAAACGCTCTGGTAATGTATTAAGGCATATCAGCTGACTGGCCGAAATAGAACCAGGCACTGCTGGAGGATGGACAGCAATATAAATACTGTCCTGGCTGCTGCAATTCCGATTGCCAAGATGATTGCCGACCGCGGCCACATCAAGTCTGTACCAGCCGCTATCCGCGGGAGTAGCGGCTGGTATATGCAAATGACCCTGGCCCGAAGAAACTATTGTCCAGCTGCCTCCGACCTTCTTTTGCCATTGATATTCCGGCAACGAATAGGGAGTGCCGGTTACTGTATGATTAAGATTTAAACCATCACCATAACAAATGCTGGTAGCTGGCGCTGTAATCTTATATTCCGGTACACAGGGTGTAAACGCTATATCATCCAGGGCAATATCATTACCCACACCTCCCGGATTATTGTTGATAAGCAACAATGTTACCGCAGTGGCGGTAGTGGTAAAGGTAAGCGAATGCCTGACCCACGTAAACGTCGGTGTATATGAAATATCACCGGAAATGTAATCTGCAATTAATACATCGGTATCGGCATCCCTGATTTCAAATTTTACATTGGGGTTAATAAACCCGTTGCGTCGGTAGAGATTGGCTATCCAGACGGAAAATTCATAGGTTATGCCGCTACATAGTCCCGACACAGTAGCTCTGTAAAATTCACCCGGATCATAGCTGGCATTTACCAGCATCATATATCCTCCGGGATCTCCTGTATGATCAGTAGCTCCGCCAAACCAGACATTCCAATGATCGACGATGGAATTGATAAATGAAAATTCGCCATCATTGGTTTGCGCACCGGGACCTCCGTTTTCCTGTGTATAGGTAGTAGTAAATCCGAAGCTTTCAGGTGTCGCGGTGTTGTATCTCGCTGCCCCGGCTCCAAATGTTTCTAATATAGTTGGCGTAGAATTGGTACATTGCGCCAATACAGGTTCCGGATTTGTAAAAGGAGCAACAATCAGCAGGCTTGCAGCAATAATGAATCTTAACAGGACAGGCAATCTGTTGAAATTATTCATTATACATTGTTTTGTTTTCGTTTGTTTGCAAATGATTTTCAGAATATAAATATTTAAATATAGGGATTTTATATAAATATTTTACTATTTCCTTACATTGTTTTACTAAGACGGTTTGAATCAGAAAAAGTAACTCCCGGAATGGGTTTTTTTTCAAAAAAAAATCGGGCTAATGATCTCAGGTAAAATTTTGCAGACTAAAAAATTTTAGAAATTTCTCTTTCTTTCCGGGGGAAACATCCACAACAGAATCATCGGGAAGCACCCCCTGCCCTCCTTTTCCTTTTATATATTTTTTTTACATGTTGCGGGGTTATCAGGTGGAATTTGTGTATACGTATAAAACCGGCGCCGGAGAACGCAGTTTCATAAAACTTTAGGGTGCGGCATATAAGAATCTTTCTCTGGTCAGCAAGGTGAAATAATGTAAAATTACCATTCGCTCACAGCGCTCTTTTACTTTTTCGACAGCGGTCAGCAATTCATCTATATCAACCGGCTTGGCAGATAATACGATGCGCTGCAATTCAGCGTCCGGATTGCATAGCTACTATAAGCAGTGATAAATATCGTCTCAAAATTTTCATCCTTCAATTCTTCGGGCAGATCAAAGGCATGCTGTACACCACGGTCAGCAGGGCAAGGGAATTGGTTCAGTCATTCTTCGGTTTCTGATTAATGAATATGTAAACAACAGAAATAAAACATGGGACCTGCTTGTTGATAAAGACAATCCTCAGGCAAAAAATTGTACCTCAGACTGGGATTTGACCCTGTGGGAGAAAAATACTGTCAGGCAAAAACATGGAATATCTTCAATGCAGAAACGTCCATTCTCCCGGATAAATTCTCTTTCTTCTGAAAAAACTTTTGAATACGGGCTATTCTAATAAAATACCATAAGCACCTGCTCATGTTTTTTTGAGATACCTGTCTCTCATTTCCTTCCAAAACCATATTTTTGTATATTAATCGTTTTGTTTCCCGGTAGCAACCCGGAATGAAAACACTGACCGGGATATTATTTAAGAAGTGAAGAGAGCATGACATTAAAAGACAAAATTTTAAACAGAGATACAGGACTCCTTTTTTACAGTTTTTCACCGCCCAAAATCACTACAGAAGAAGATCGTGTGCTGGCAATTGCAGGCAGACAGCGAGAATGGCTCAGCGGTCTTGATCTGGATGGCCTGATCTTGTATGATATTCAGGATGAAAGTTCGAGAACAAACGAAGAGCGGACCTATCCATTCATACCAACTATTGCTCCCGAAGTATACTGCAAACGCTATCTGACAGACATCGAAATTCCCAAAATCATATATAAAAGCATTGCAAATCACCGCTGTGAACAGTTTACAGACTGGCTGAATCATAATACAGAACTGGAATATGCGGTATTTGTCGGCGCATCGTCACAGCAACAGATCCGTGAAACCAGTTTTTCTCTTTCAGATGCCTACGCACTGGGACAGAAACTTTCCCGCAACTTATTGCTTGGAGGCGTGGCCATCCCCGAACGTCACAGCAAAAAAGGCGATGAGCATCATCGTATTTTCAATAAAAAAGCGCAGGGATGCCGGTTCTTCATATCTCAGTGCGTGTACAACCTCAACGATACCAAGAACCTCCTTTCAGATTATTACTACAGCGCACAGGAAAACGGCAGAGACATGGCTCCCATCATTTTTACACTGGCGCCATGCGGCTCATTAAAGACACTGCAATTTATGCAGTGGCTTGGGATTCAGGTTCCGCAGTGGCTCTACAATGACCTGAAACACAGCAAGGATATACTCGAAGCCTCAATCCGAACCACCACACACATAGCTTCTGAGATTCTGGATTACGCCCGCACCAAAAATATACCTGTAGGGTTCAATATCGAGAGCATTTCCATGAAAAAGGAAGAAATAGAAGCATCCGGCACGCTGCTCAGCCATGTAGCGGATATGCTCAGGCCCGAACGGGGCAAAACCGAATTCCTGTCTCTGTCGGCCAGTCAGGGTTGAGCCATGAAGATTGAGGGGTAAAGTATGAGGGTACTATCTTTAGCCCCTTAATTCTCATACGAACTTCAGAGCAATTCTGCCATTTTCATAAAATCCGGCTAGCCTTGTCCTGTTCCTTTTTTTTACGACCTTTGCATACAATCGTATAGCGCCTGCGATACGATAAAAACTCTCTATTCTGACATTATATATAATATCCTGATAAATGGAAAAACAAAAAATCACCATTGAAACCACGATTTCTGCCGACATACATAAAGTCTGGGACTTCTGGATCGCTCCGGAGCATATCATTAACTGGAACTTTGCTTCCGAAGACTGGTATTGTCCCAACGCAGAAAATGAACTGAAAGAAGGCGGAAAGTTCAGCTATACCATGGCAGCCAAAGACGGCAGCTCCAGCTTTGACTTTGCAGGCATGTACACCAAAGTTATTCAGGACGAACAGATTGACTATATCATGGAAGATGAAAGAAAAGTCTCTGTTGCTTTCGATCAGAAAGACGGTAAAACGAAAGTAACGGAAACTTTTGAAGCAGAAACAGAAAATGCCCCCGAAATGCAGCAGCAGGGCTGGCAGGCTATTCTGGACAATTTCAGAAAGTATGTGGAGGAAAACTAACCTAATACCCCTATTCACATGAATCTCTGATATAACACAGCAACTTTAAGAAATATTATCCCAATTAATTTTCATTAAACTTTAAAACTACTGCTGTTGTAATAAAAAGATTGCCGTTAATAAGTACATGCTGACTCCTTAGAAAGATTTTATCTTTACTATTAAACCAGCGCCCTTCAATCCGATATGCCAGATTAGGAAATGGGAAAAAATCCAGATTTAGGGATAACCCTGTAGTTCTAAAACCATGCATTGACCCGGTATCAATAATAACACCCGATTCATCCTGATAATATTCGCCCCGGACGGTGGCAAAAAACTTTTCAGAAATACTATATCGGCCGATGATTACCGGACTATACCATACATTATAATCTGAACTATTTTTTGTCTTTTGCTGAACTCCAATATCAAAACCTGCTATAATACCAAACTTTTCAGACAGCTTAGTTTCAGCATACAGATTATTAAAATATCGCCAACATCTTACGCTGTCGGGTGTATCTGTACCAGCAAATGTGCTCCAGTTGAAGGTAGTATTTTCCCCAAGGCCAAGATTCAGCTGCGTACCTAAGGAAGGCATTGAGTTCCCACGCAAACGCTGAATACGCTGCCAGCCGTTGCAGAGTACAATTGCTACGGCCCAGGTATCGTCGGGATGGAAAGTCGTTTTTATCCCGGACAAATAGTATGGAGAATTTTCGGCAAGCAAAGAACGGGTAAGAGTCCAATTATCAATTGATATGGCACTTTCAAAACCTATGTGCGATGCAAAAGTCCCCGCGTCAAGCCAGATAGTCTTCTTATTATTCAGGGAAACTCCTGCGTTAGCTTCAAATATATTTTTTAGCAATCCCGGTTCTGCGGCATAGTTGTCATTGGCATAGGTACCCGTTTGCAAGGCAATATTTGCCCTATAACCAGATCTGTCTATCGAGACTTTTACCAATCCGAGATTGAGGTTGAATTCGTTATGCCGATTGTGATTGTATAAAAATGGCTGGCGAAAGTCACCTTTAGGCTGATTAAAATCATATGAATAGAAAATATCTAAAAATCCAGAAACCGATAAGTCGTTTTTTCTCTGACCAGAAGTATCCGATTGAGCATTAACTGCATTTGTTAGTAATAAACAAAAGAAAGCCAGACATAGCGTTTTCATCACCATAGGCTTAAAATTTCATTACACTTTTATCTTCCTCAAAAAGAATTTCAGCAATATCGCTGTGATAGATTATTTCGCCCTCCATATTTCCGATTTCATCAGTACCGGTATCTGTAAAAGTGGATGATTCAACGAAGTGCCACCTGTCTATTGATCTGTCACCTCCATAAAAGAAACCCGTAAAAAAACCCTGAATGCACCGGCCCGACTTAAATCTTACCTGAATAGTACGATCTTTCAGGTTGAAATATTTCTCATACAAATCTTCGGATGAATGCTTAGTCATTACGTTATATACACAAACAGATTCTATTTTTCACCAGTACCAAATACTTTAGCCACCTTAAAAACCTGATCTTTGGGAGAAAGAACCACTACCACATCTCCTGAATAAACTTTAGTTTCACCTTCCGGGATTATAATCTGATTATTGCGCTTCATCAGAATGATCCTTGATTCTTTAGGAAGTAATTTTAGCTTATTCAAATCCTTTATCAGATTTCCGTCTACCGACGAGTGATCTCCCACTAATATCTCGAGTATTTCAATTCCGTCACCCAAATCAAGAAATTCCTTTACATTAGGCCCCTGAACTGCACGATAGAGGTATCTGCCATTCAATCCATAAGGACTTTCAACCGTATCAATACCCAATTGTTTAAAGACAGGTAAATGCTCTTCTTTATTTACAGAACTCACGAGCCTTTTGGTACCCAATTGCTTGGCCAGCAATATTACCAGCGCATTTATAGCATCATCATCAGTCGTTACCACAATAGCATCAGCCTTTTCTGCCTGAGCTTCTTTTAATGCTTCCATGCTTGTTGCATCTGCATGAATAACAACACAATCGTAATGAGAAGCTATCCAATCGGCAACTGTTTTATCATTTTCAATCACATATACCTCGTGATTATCGCGAACAGCAGATTCGATAACATGCTTTCCTGTTCTTCCTCCGCCAATAATTATTATATGCATAATTCAATTTGTGTTTAATCATTTTTTTTAAATAGATCTGATATCAGTTATATCACTTTTGGCTTTGTCCCAAACAGAATTACCCTGAGCAGAATCAATATAGGTATTATTTCAATTCTGCCTGCCCACATCTGAATGATGTAAACAACCTCCAGCACAGAAGACATAGATGGGTCTGTAATACCACTGGATAAGCCTACTGTTCCCTGGGCAGATGCAGATTCAAAAATGGCATCAGCAAGCGTAAAATCTCCATGCATAAAAAATAGTGTGCAGAGCGTTGATGCAAAAACAAATAGAAGATAGATAAGCGTAAAAATTCCGGCCCTTGCCAACTCGGCGTTCATCTCCTTGGGTAGCAATATTCTGCCATCAAGTTTTACTGTTTTTACAGTATTTTTTGACATAAATACCTTGTTGACATGCCAAAATAAACCCTTCTGCAACAACAAGGCTCTGATAATTTTTATACCACCCACTGTACCTCCTGCCGAACCACCTACTACCATAGCAGTCGCAACTATAATGAGTATGGAAATATCATCCCATTGGCCTATATCGGAGGTCTGCCACCCGGTGGTTGTAAGTGCACTAACAAACTGGAAAACACCTTCCCGAAAAGGATTGGACACAATTTTTGAATTAAAAAGCATAAGCGATAAGCCAATTCCCCCAACTAGTGAAGCAATAATCATAGCCCGCGTTTGAATATCATTCCACAACTCATCAATTTCCTTCAAAAAAATCAATCGGAAATAAAAAGGAATAGACAAACCGCCCAACAACATGGGTAGTATAAATAACATTTCCATTTCGATAGACTGATACCCTGCAATACTATCATCAAGTGTACTGAAGCCCCCTGTAGACTGTCCGGTCATTGCATGATTAATAGCATCAAAGATATTTTCTGAAAGTGGATAATCCGGAAGTATAATTAAGGTTCCCAAGAATATGTAAACAACCATAATACTGGTAACCAGTAAATATACTTTCCAGATTGATCGCGCGGTCTGAATTACGTTTGTGCGCAATTTGGTACCACTCGACTCCGAACCATATAACAAAACCGCGCCCTGCCCGGGAATTCTTCGAAAAATCGCTAATCCCATGACGATAAATCCCGCGCCCCCAATCCACTGAGAGAAAGAGCGGTAAAACAAGATAGTTTTCCCAACCGACGGTTCATTGTATGCCATCGTCAAGCCGGTGGTGGTAAAAGCACTGGTACTTTCAAATAAAGCATGCAGGGGATTGCGAAAGTTGAGCAGACTGGACTGATAGTCAAACCCTGGCGGAACAAATGCCTGCATAATTTCATAGGGGGTAATCCAGGCAATTATAAAATAGGGCAAAGCACCAAAAAGCATGATTGTAAGCCAGCCCAAGGCAGCGATTGCCAAAGAATGTTTATATTCAGGCTCACGGGTATTTTTCAACAACTTGTATACAACTGTACCTAATAATGTAGTACAAAAGCCTGCAATAACGAACCCTACAAGCGAATACCATTCCTGATATATAACCGCGATGACAGAGGGAATAAGCATAACAATTCCCACCAGAATCTGCAAACTGGCGATTTGCTTGACAAATGTCCGGTACATGATTTCTTTTTATCTGATTTAGTGTGCAGAATCCTATGAATAGAACCCTGTTCTTATTTCTTTTATCAGGCAAAGAAAGGCTGTATTTTATAAATAAAATGTTTTAAAAATAAAGAAGGTATAAAGATTTTATAAAGATCATTGAAAGCGATAACCGACTCCGCTTTCTGTAATTATATGTTTCGGATTATTGGGATTTTCTTCAATCTTTTTGCGCAATTGAGCTACAAAAACACGCAAATATTGGGTTTCTGACTGATAACCAAAACCCCATACTTCCTTCAATATATATTGGTGGGTAAGGACTTTACCTTCATTTTTCACAAAAAGAGCTATTAAATTATATTCGGTTGAGGTAAGCTTTATAATCTCACCATTCACTTTTACAATTCTTGATACCAGATCAACCTGTATATCTTCGCAGGTAATTATATTCTCTTTAGGTCCTGCCTGGCTCCTCCTGATGGCCGAACGAATTCTTGCCAACAACTCTCCGGTACGAAAAGGCTTGGTTAAATAATCTGTAGCACCATTGTCCAGAGCAAAAATAATATCCTGTTCTCTATCCTGAACAGAGAGAATAATTACAGGCTTATCAAACCATTCACGTAAATTTTGCAAAATATCATGTCCGCTTTTATCTGGCAACCCAAGATCAAGCAAAATCAGATCAGGAGAATAACTTGCCGTCAATGCAAGCCCTTCTGCCCCCGTGGTTGCCTGAATCACCTTATAGTCATTACTTTCCAGACTTATCTGAAGCAATTTCCGGATTTGTGGTTCATCATCTATTATAAGGACAATCTGTTTACTCATCTTTTATACTGTTTATCGATGAACGTTCGGCCGGAATAATAATAGTAAATTTTGCACCTCCGGTTGGTCTGTTTTCTACCTGTACTGATCCACCAAGAGATTCTGTAAATCCTTTGGCGATAGAGAGTCCCAAGCCGGTACCTCCTGTATGATGCCGTGACAATCTGTAAAACTTATCAAATATAGTCTTCAAATCCTTTTCCGGTATACCTGGACCATTGTCAAAAATAGCGATATGGCATTCTCTGTTTTTATGAAAAACTTCGATTGTTATTATTGAGTGTACAGGAGTATATTGTAGCGCATTGTGAAAAATATTGTGCAATACCTGCTCTAATATTCCCCGGTCAATTTTGAACAAAGGCAGCTTTTCATTTGGTCTGAATTCAATCAAATGATTCATAGCGCCTTCTTTATTGTCTTTTATTACGGCGTAAACCAGTTCATTCACATCGCACCAATCCGAATTTGGCATTAATACCCCCGCTTCAAGCCTACTCATATTCAGCAGGTTTTCAACCTGTCGGTTCAACCTGAATCCTGCGATTTCTATCTCATTATAAAGTTCATGCTTATGGTTTTCAGACAACTTTAAAGAATTTTCTTTTATAGTATCTATTGCGCCAATTACTGTAGCAATCGGAGTGCGTAGTTCATGTGAAAGAGAATTTAGGAGTGTATTATACAGCCGAATTGTCTTTTCCTTTTCTTCCTTTTCACGAGCTTTTTGCTGAAAATCCCTGATTTTAAATGACAATACGGCATTGATCATGGCAACGACAAAATACATGATAAACAACAACGTATCCTCTGCCAAGCCAATGGCAAAAGTTAACACAGGTGGAATAAAGAAAAGATTCCATATACAGGCACTCAGTATAGCAGAAAACAATACCGGTAAAATATCAAAAAGCATAGCTAATATCGACACGGTAAGCAATAATACCAAAGCGACGATCCTGTACCCGAAAAACGCTGGGAATGAGTATGAGGTTATGGCAATAATTAAAATTAGCGATATGCTAATCAGATACTGATTGATCTGACCATTGCTGCTGTATTTAGATCGACTCAAGTTCTCTTTTTCTCAAATATATATACCAAAATATAAAGATTTTATAAAGATATATTCCCCCTTTACACATCCAGTGACCGTCTGAACATGGTTGAAGCAACCCCGGATGGTATTGTTGGCAAAATTAGACGCACGCTACATCATGGATGCGACGATCTACTATACATTAAAAAATCAACCGGTTACTTTCAAAGTATCCGCCAAGAATCTGACCAATGAGAAGTATATTACTACAAGAAACCCTCAGGGAATTCGTGTTGGTCTTGAGCAATTCATTGTGGCTGGTCTTGATATTCGATTCTAATCAGACTCTGATCATATGTTTTAAAAAGTCCGGCCCCGGTATATTACCAGGCCGGACTTTTTTCTTTGCTCCTTTCAACTATCTTTCAGATGTATTCCGTTGTCTCAGTAAAACAAAAGCCTGAAAGCATCCAATCCGGACACTTTCAGGCTTTATTATTTTGATCAAGGATTTCTTACTCTTCGTACTTCTTGAAAATAATGCTCACGTTATGTCCGCCAAAACCAAAGTTATTGCTCATGGCCACTCTGATATCCCGCTTAACAGCTTTGCCAAGTGTCAGGTTAAAACCTTCGTCTATCGCGCTGTCAAGCTTCCGGGTATTGATAGTGGGTGGTACTATTCCATGCTTCACCGCAAGTATAGCTGCTATACCTTCGACCGCTCCGGCAGCACCCAGCAAATGTCCCGTCATGGATTTGGTTGCGCTGATATTAATCCGTGCGATGTCTTCCCCGAGTAATGTCTGAATTGCTCTTAATTCGCTCAGATCACCAATGCCGGTAGAAGTCGCATGCGCATTAATATAATCAATATCGCCAATCGTCATTCCGGCATCTTCCAGCGCTGCTTCCATTCCAAGTCTGGCTCCCAGCCCCTCCGGATGACTTGCGGTCATATGATAAGCATCGCCCGACATTCCGCCACCTGCTACTTCCGCATATATCTTTGCTCCTCTGGCCAGCGCATGTTCCAGCTCTTCAAACACAATGGCTCCGCCACCCTCACCCAGCACAAAACCATCCCGGCTTTCATCAAACGGCCGCGAAGCAGTATCAAACTCTTCATTGTTGGTAGACAGCCCTTTTAAAGCGCCAAAGCCCCCAACCGACCCGGGAGTGATCGCAGCTTCCGAACCTCCCGTAATAATCATATTGGCCTTGCCCCATTTTATATAATTAAGCGCATCAACCATAGCCGAATTTGCCGAAGCACAGGCAGATACAGTAGAGAAGTTTACTCCTCTCAATCCATATTTTATTGATATCAGTCCCGGAGCTGTATCAACAATTACTCTCGGAATAAAGAAGGGACTGAAACGGGGAGTAAAATCTCCCTGAACATACTCGGTAATCTGATCCTCAAAAGTCTGAAACCCCCCGTTACCAGATCCCCAGATGCATCCGATCCGATTGGTATTCAGGACGGAAAAATCGATACCTGCATCGCTAACTGCCTCCCCGGCTGTTATCAGCGCATACTGGCAGAATGTATCAAATTTTCGAACCTCCTTACGATCAAAAAACTCTTCCGGATTATACTCTTTTACCTCACAGGCAAACCGGGTCTTGAATTTGGAAGCATCAAACCGGGTGATTGGCCCGACTCCGCTGCATCCGTTAATCAGGTTATTCCAAAAAGCCTCAACATTATTCCCGATCGGGGTGATAGCTCCCAATCCGGTCACCACTACTCTTCTTTCTTTCATGACTTAATTCATTATTGAAAATACAGGCCGAACCATGATGTCCGTGCAATTTATCAGCGCCAAAAATACAAGTTAATTCAGAAAGATGATATAAATTCTGGTTTTATTAATATTCCTATTCGAAAAGACATACTCCACCCCAGACACTCACACAATTAGGCACTCATCTACAGAATTGAAAAGAGAATTAATTGAACATTTTAAATATTTTTAAAAAAAAGCTCAAAAATCCTTTTGAGATATTCTGCGAATTGACAAAATTATGATCGAAATTAAAAAGTGACTGATTATCTTTTTCTAAATAAGGTTTTTGAAACTGTAAACCATTTAGCTCAAAAACCATTTTATGAAAAAGCCATTATTTTTTTCCTGCATTGCGCTGGCATTTCCTATGCTGGCTGTTGCTCAGTTAAAATTCAATCTTCCTGACCCTGTTTACGCCAAAGACCAGAAGCTGGTCAATGAAAGCCACTTTGTCAACAAATCACTTGACAGTGCAACAACGGAAGAGTTTAAGCCAAGCGTAAGTGTCGGAAGCATTATGCATGCTTATTATGAGATGTCACAATCCAGAACAGCAGCAGGTGATCCCAATGAAAGCGACTGGAGCCGCAGCTTTGTTCTATACAGAGCACGGGTACTGGTAGGTGCCCAATTATCACGCAAGGGCTCCTTTTTTATGGAGACCGAAATACCTAATACCATGGGCAATGGCGGGGGCGGAGCGCCCAAAGGCATTAAGGTAGCTCCGATTATTCTCGATTTCCAATACGAACATGTTTTTAACAAATACTTTAGCATCATAGCCGGTAAACAACTGGTAAGCAACAACCGCAACGGTTTGCAGGGAGCCGCTTCGCTGCTTGCCAACGATTTCACACACTATCAGTATGCGTATAATATGTTTGAAGGCGATCCGCTTCAAGGCAACTTCGGACGTGACCTTGGGGTCAACACACGCGGTTTTCTTGCTGATGAGCGTCTGGAATACCGTCTGGGAGTGTTTTCCGGAAGACGATTCCCCGGACAAAGCCCGATGCGGGTTGTAGGGCGTCTGCAATACAGTCTGCTTGACAAGGAAAAAGATTTCTATTATGCAGGCACTAAGCTGGGAAGCGCCAAAACACTGACTTTTGCAACAGGAATCGATGCCCAGGCCGATTATACGAATCTCAATGTAGACGGATATCTTGATATACCGGTGGGAAATGCCGGAGCAGTAACAGCCAATGCTGCATTTGCCTATATGGATGGCGGAAAATCAACGCCTGATATCCCGGCCAAATCATTCGGTCTTATGATACCAAAACAGACCGTACAGTTTCTCGAACTGGGATACTACTTCAAAAACCTGAAAATTCAGCCCTGGATTAAATATGAAAACCAAATCATCAACGAGGATCGTGCCTTTTACGGCCTGGCTAATGACGCTTCAGCTACCGAGCTTGAAAATTCCAACCTGCTCATGTCCAATATGAGACTTGGTGGTGGTGTCAACTACTGGTTTAACGGTTACAACACGAATCTTCGTATCTCCTATACAGATGCTATAGCTCATAGGGCAAATCTTGATGGTGACGGAGTAGAGCGAAAAGGAACCGGGCAAATCTGGGTACAATTGCAACTATTCTTCTTTTAATTAGCGATTATCTGTTTTAGTTGTTTCAAAACCGGCTCCCCATGAAAAGGAGCCGGTTTTTTTATTTCAAAAAAATAGAACTATTTATATAAAAAACGAAAAACATACTATTTGACATAAATAGTAAACATATAAACAACAAATAAGTATATATTTTAAAAAAATAAGTTAAAATTTAAACATACATTTTTGATTTTTATACTTTTTAAAAGTATTTTAGTTAAAATTTAAACCTAATTTACGAAAAAGATACAACAAGGTCTGCTTTTTAATTTCAAAATAACCATTTAGAATCCATTTAATTTAACCTTAACAGATCCAATTATTATGAAACATTTTTTCATGAAGAATATAATTATTTTTCGAAATCTCCTGATTATTTCAATACTATCTCTTATGGGCGCCTGCTCATCAGGGCCAACTGAAATCAAAGAAGCTTCTGCAGGCGCTACATCTGAAACACAGGAAAAAGTTAAAGTGGGCGTTTTGCATTCATTAAGCGGAACCATGGCCATCTCCGAAGTGTCACTTAAAGATGTTGTACAGATGGCTATTGAAGAAATCAATAGTGCCGGCGGAGTCAACGGAAAACCCATCGAGCCGGTCATTGTTGACCCTGCATCAGACTGGGATCTTTTTGCTGAAAAGTCTAAGGACCTGCTTTTGAAAGAAAAGGTAAAAGCAGTATTCGGATGCTGGACTTCTGTATCACGCAAATCAGTGCTGCCCGTTTTTGAAGAAAACAATGGTTTGCTGTTTTATCCGGTCCAGTATGAAGGAGAAGAGTGCTCAAAAAACATCATTTATACCGGCGCCACTCCCAATCAGCAGTTAATACCTGCCGCTGAATACATGATGAGTGAAGAAGGCGGCGGATACAAAAAGTTTTACCTGCTGGGTACCGATTATGTTTTTCCGAGAACAGCCAACAAAATCCTGAAAGCGTTTCTTTTGGCTAAAGGAGTCCCGGAAAGTAACATTATTGAGGAATACACACCTTTCCATCATCAGGATTATCAGACGATCGTAAGTAAAATCAAAAAATTTGCCGCCGGTGGCAAAGCCTGTGTACTAAGCACCATCAACGGTGACTCCAATGTTCCGTTTTATAAGGAATTTGCCAATCAGGGGCTCACTTCCGGATTTTGCCCTATCATGGCCTTTTCTGTAGCAGAAGATGAGTTAAGATCTATGGATACTGAATACCTGATTGGTCACCTGGCCGCCTGGAACTATTTCCAGTCCATCGAAAGTGAAAGCAACAAAAAGTTTACTGACAGCTTCAAAGCATTCTGTGAGAAAAACAATCTTCCCGGCGGAAGCAGCAGAGTGACTGACGACCCGATTGAAGCTGCCTACATCAGCGTAAACATGTGGGCAAAAGCTGCCGCCAAAGCAGGTTCATTTGAAGTAGATGATGTAAAGAAAGCCTTGTACGGACTTACTTTTGATGCTCCGGGAACTACCGTAAAAATCGATGAAAGAAATCACCATCTGCACAAGCCTGTATACATCGGTGAAATTCGCAAGGACGGCCAGTTTGATATCGTATGGAATACACCGGGTCTGGTAAAGCCGGAACCATGGTCTTTGTATACCAGTCCGGATAAAGCCTGCGATCATGTTGATCATGAAGGCACTTATACAGTGACTGCTGCGCAATAATTTATCCATTTATAATTTTTCGTTTATCTGCATATTTCTAAAGGGTATCCTGCCGGAAAGCAATAACCGGCAGGGCCTTTTTTACTCTTATCTGACTACTCATGTATACATTACGGATCAAACTATTTCTTTGTCTGCTACTTGCTGGGCTAACCTGTTTCGGAGCGAACGATTTCGGGCGGATTTTCCGGAGTCTGGCAGGCAATCATCCTGATTCCGTAGCATCCGCCATTGAAAACATGGTTAATAACGGAAGCCCGGAATACTATTATATACTCAATGCTCTTCTCGAATCCAGTCTTTATACCCACCCTCAAATCGAGGAAAATGCCGGACTGGTAGCAGTTCTCCCTGATAAGAACCAGCAATTGAAATTATATCATTGTTTTCCGGGTGGCAAAGAGCTTCATATCGCTTCTTTTGCTGCTTCTGACCTGAACGAAATTAAAATCTCGCGAAAAACCCGTAACCTGATTCAGCCGATAGCAGCCAAAATTCAGCTATACCACTGGAATCCTGAGAAAAAGAAACTGGCTCTGAAATCCATTGCCGCCAGCGGAACAATTGATGATCTCTCCATACTCCAGGCGGTAATGGCAAATGAAACCGATCCCACTATCATTAAGACAGGCACTGATGCTATCAATCAGTTATCACTGCTCCTGCCAGATGCAGCAGATCGAATCAAGGCAATAGATGGATTGCAGACAAACAACAGCCCGGACGCGCTTTCTATTCTGTCTGCTCATGCGCAAATTGAACAAAACCCTGCTGTTCTGAAACATATTCAACAGGCTGTTGACTCTATAGAAAGCCGTAACCAACGTATTGAAATAGCACAAAATCTTTTCACCGGCTTAAGCCTCGGCTCTGTACTTATTCTAATGGCCCTGGGACTTGCCGTTATTTATGGACTCATGGGCATTATCAATATGGCACATGGAGAATTTATGATGATTGGCGCCTACACCACCTTCATTGTTCAGGGCATATTTATCGACCTTGTCCCGCCCGCTTTTTTTAATTATTATTTCTGGTTAGCAATGCCCTGCTCCTTCATCGTAGCAGGTTTGTTCGGAATTCTGATAGAAACACTCATAATCCGTCACCTGTACAACAAGCCCCTGGAAAGTCTTCTGGCTACCTGGGGAGTAAGTCTGATACTGATTCAGCTTGCCAGAACAATCTTCGGAGACCTGACGGCAGTTAAATCCCCCTCTTTTGCTACCGGCGGGCTTGAACTAGGCAGTCAGCTTACCCTGCCCTACAACCGCTTGTTTATAATCGGTCTTACCATTGCAGTGATCATCACCGTTCAGCTTTTGCTGTCTAAAACCTCACTGGGACTAAAAATCAGGGCAGTCACTCAGAACCGTAACATGAGTGCCTGTCTCGGTGTGCCAACCGGAAGAATCAACCGTTATGCCTTTTTTCTTGGTACCGGTATAGCCGGGCTGGCCGGCTGGGCCATTACATTGGTGGGCAATGTAGTACCCAATATGGGACAAACATTTATAGTAGATTCATTTCTTGTGGTAGTCACCGGTGGTGTCGGAAAATTACTCGGCACTGTATTCAGCGGACTTGGCATGGGGTTCCTTACCAAGATATTCGAGCCATTTTTCCAGGCAGTATATGGCAAAGTAATCATTTTAATATTGGTCATTTTATTCCTTCAGGTCAAACCAACCGGATTATTTCCGGCCAAAGGACGAAGCGAAGATTAAACAACGAACTTTCATGAAGAAGAAACAACTATCCGGACACACTCTCCTGCTGATGACAGCAGCCATTGTATTGCTGATCCTGGTCCCTCTCGGCAATAAAAACGGCTACATAGACAATGTCACGATTAATCTGTGGGGACGCTATCTTGCTTTCGCAATTGTTGCCATTGGTATTGATCTCGTATGGGGTTTTACCGGAGTGTTATCATTATGCCAGGCGCTGTTCTTTGGATTGGGCGGCTATGCCATTGCCATGCATATGTCTTTGCATAAAAGCGGAAACCCGGCCACATTACCTGATTTTATGGCCTGGAACGGTATTACCGAACTGCCTTTGTTCTGGCAACTCTTCCAATCATTCCCGGCTACATTGCTTCTCGGGCTGATCATACCAGGTACAGCAGCCTTTATTCTGGCCTATTTCGCTTTCAGAAGTCGTATAAAAGGGGTTTACTTCGCCATCATTACTCAGGCGCTGGCTTTTGCCGCCTATCTTCTGTTTCTCCGCAATGAAACCATGCTCGGCGGCACCAACGGGCTTACAGATTTCAAAGTGCTGCTGGGATTTAATCTTTCGGACACAGACGTAAAACTGGGACTGTATATGCTCACGGCAGCAACCATGCTGGCAGTATATATAGGAAGCCGTAAACTGGTACACTCCAAGCTCGGGAAAGTGCTCGTTGCCATCCGTGACAGCGAGCACAGAGTACGCTACACCGGCTATTCTGCCACCGCATTCAAGGTATTTATCTTTGTTGCTGCCGCGGTGATCGCCGCACTTGGCGGCATGCTGTATGTTCCTCAGACCGGCATCATTACTCCCGGACGTATGGACGTACAGGCATCTATTGAAATGATTGTCTGGGTCGCAGTAGGTGGCCGTGGCACACTGGCAGGCGCTATACTCGGAGCACTGGGAGTCAATATGCTGTATAGTTACGCCACCTCTGCGTTTCCCGGATCATGGCTTTACATACTAGGTATCCTGTTTATTGCCGTAGTATTGCTGATACCCAAAGGTCTTGTGGGTCTGTTTGCCAACTTCCCTCCTTCCATCGAAAAGGAAAAATGGTCCGTGCAGATTGCACAACTAGCCCGATATACCAAACTGTTTTAATGCTTCTGACCTATGAAAAAACACATACTAACCGCGGAAAATGTGCAGGTATCCTTCGACGGATTCATGGCACTGGATATAGATCATTTTCATCTGGAAGAAAACGAGCTACGGGTAGTAATCGGCCCGAATGGAGCTGGTAAAACAACATTTATGGATATACTCTGCGGCAAAACCAGAGCAAGCAGAGGCACCATTACAGTGGATGGGAAAAATATTACCAAAATGAGTGAGCGCCAGATCTCGGAGCTCGGCGTTGGCCGTAAGTTTCAGACACCTTCGGTCTTCACCAGCCTCACAGTATATGACAATATGTATCTGGCAATAAAAACACGAAAGACCGTCTTTAACACCTTATTCGCCAAACAGAACAGAGCAATCACAGAAAAGATTGAATATATAGCCGCCCGCACAGGACTTGAAAATGAATTGCATCGCATTGCAGGCTCCCTCTCACACGGACAGAAGCAATGGCTCGAAATCGCCATTGTGTTGCTTCAGGAACCCAGAATACTTCTGATTGATGAGCCCGCAGCCGGTATGACCGACGCTGAAACAGAAAAAACCGGTGAGATGCTAAAGGAACTGAGCGCCAATCATTCCATCATAGTTATAGAACATGATATGGAATTTGTCCGGCAAATTGCCCGTACAGTGACTGTACTGGCAGAAGGCAAACGTCTGGTAGAAGGTCCTATGGATGTAGTACAAAATGACGAACGGGTTATCGAGCGCTACCTTGGAAAACGCAGCAAAGGTCAAAAAACAACTACTCAAACTTCCAGCCTGACAACAGCATAAATACGATGGAAACACTCTTAAAAATCGAGCATCTTGACACGTATTACGGAGAAAGTCAGATTCTCAGAAATATAAACCTTCAGATACGCAAAGGTGCCATCACTACCATCATGGGAAGGAACGGTGTCGGAAAGTCAACTCTGCTCAAAACCTTAACCGGTCTGCTCAAAGCCGCCAAAGGAAAAATACTGTACAAAGGAGATGATATTACTGATGAAGCTGCAGACAAAAGAGCCAGATCCGGCATAGGATATGTACCTCAGGGAAGAGAAATATTCCCCAAGCTCAGTGTTTTTGAAAACCTGCAGCTTGGCCTCGAAGCGCGCAGAGATAAATTACGCAAGGTACCGGAAGATGAAATTTACGAACTTTTTCCGGTGTTGGGACAAATGAAAAAGCGTATGGGAGGCAATCTGAGTGGCGGACAACAGCAACAACTTGCTATAGCACGTGCACTAGTCGGCAAACCAGATGTCCTGCTTCTGGATGAGCCAACCGAAGGAATCCAGCCTTCCATAATAGATGATATCGAAGCAGTACTTAAGAAACTGAAAAACTCCGGTGAATACTCAATTATCCTGGTAGAACAATCGCTTGATTTTGCCAGAGAAGTTACAGACCATTATTATATCCTCGAAAGAGGCTCCGTAGTCCTGGAAGGTGCCGCTGAAGAACTCAGCGATGATCACCTCCAACGCTACCTTGCTTTCTGAAGACAGGATACATATGAATAAATCGCTTTGTTGTAATTCCAACTAAACTAAATAAGGTTATACTGTCCTCTGACCGGGTATATCCCGGCAGAGTCGGCAGTATAATTATACGTATCTGTATCAATTATCGTAGTAGTTTGTAAGCAAAACCGGCAAGCAATCCGCCAACCAGCGGAACCACTATAAATACCCAGAGCTGCTCTATAGCCCAGCCTCCTACAAATATGGCCTGGCTAATGCTTCTTGCAGGATTTACCGATGTATTGGTCACCGGAATACTGATCAGGTGAATAAGTGTAAGCCCCAATCCTATTGCAATACCTGCAAAACCTATTGGTAATCGTTCATCGGTCGCCCCCAGAATAATAATTAAAAACATAAATGTCATAACGAACTCGCACAATACAGCCGCAGGCAAGCCATACCCTCCGGGAGAATGCGCTCCATAACCATTCGCTGCAAAGTCCCCGATATCATCACCATTGCCAGTCACAATTACATAAAGTACCGCGGCAGCAAGAATACCGCCTACTATCTGTGATACCACATAAGGCAAAACTTCTTTACCGCTGATTCGCCCACCAGCCCATAACCCGAAAGTAACGGCAGGATTCAGGTGTGTACCAGATAACTGGCCTAACGTATAAAAAAATGTTAATACGGTAAGACCAAATGCCAGGGCTACCCCTGCAAAACCGATACCCGTTTCCGGAAACTTGGCAGCCAGTACAGCACTACCACAACCTCCCAGTACAAGCCAGAAAGTTCCTAAAAATTCTGCTAAATTCTTTTTCATAGTGATTCAAAAAATTATGTGTGTTGTGACTAATTGTGTTCATTAAAAAACAATTAGTCGTCATTATCCTAAAACAGGGAAAACAAACGCAGTAAAAACCATAAAACCCTGTCATTGTTTAGAGTTACGGTTATTATGACTGCAAAACAACTATATTTCTTTCAGCTTTACTTTATGAAACCATTCTTATTCTCTTTTCTTCACACCATCAAAAAAGCATTCTGCACTACCTGTTTTAAAAAAATGCCCCCTGGCCAATCAGTAAAAATAGCTTTGACAAAAAATACCGCGTAACAACTCATTACAACTGCTACACGGTAAATACTATATTGGACTTAGAACAGCGCTATAAATCAGGCAGCATCCATTTGATGAATAATCAATCTCAACATTCGTTCGGGTTTCTTTTCCTGCCGGACCCTTCTTTCCAGACGTTTAGCCTGAGTGTCTTCTCTGGATACAAAGTTTAGCAGGTAGTTATAGAGCCTGAACTGGCGGCTCCACAATTCGGACCATTTTGTCCAGTCTTTCTCCTCCTTCAGCTCATCGGTCGCATATGGCCACATATACGTCAATACGTTATTGATAAAACGTTTTTTGGCCGTAATTTCAATATCATTTACTCCGGTATATGGGTTATAGGCCAGATAGGTATAATGAGATCTTAGTACAGAAGCCATTCTGTTAAACTCAGCAATCTTCCCCTCCCATGCTTCCAGAGAATCAAGATGGAGCATCACTTTATTCCCAATCCTTAATGCGTCTTCATACTGATCAGCACGGGCATACTCCTGGAGTAGTTTCTGAACTTCTCCTTTTACCCACTTAGTATTGATCTCTGCTCCGATTCCGGCTTTATCCGCATAAAAAACCTGAACTTCCTGAAATCTTTCCACCATACGGTCTTCAAGCTCTTTGAGTTCCCCCTCCCGCTTCAGAGCTATACGGGCACCTTCTACAATCTGATAGTACTCCGGAAGAACGGCCTCATTTTGCATAAGCAACTTCTTCAACTCCCTGAAAATATTAACAGTATCCGTATCAATCACCATCTTAGGAAGCTCCACTTCAAGTGAATCATAGACCTCGCCTTTGGTTTTTCTATGCATGTTCAGTCCGCTGATCCAATGCTGCACTCCCTGGTACCTGTTTTTGTATGTAAAAAGAGGAAATTCCGTACGACTCAGCAAAGAATCTATATAGTTAAGGCGGACAAGATTCAGTTGCAGAAACGCAATTGCTGTATCCAGCTGACCGCTTCTCGAACGGTGTATATAGATATTTCCTGCTAATTGATTCTCAATAGAATCTCTTTGACTTTTTATCAGCTCACGGCTATAGCTGATACTTTCTTTTTCTTCCGGACTCAACGGGTATTCCAGTTTTTTAAATACCGGGATATCGCGTATAAGTTCAAAGGGAAAAATCTCAAGCTCCCAGCCTTTGAGAAAGTAATGATTCAAATCATAATTAACCAGACCAGCAGGTCTGCTGCCATATTCATCCATTTCAAAGCGTTCATTCCCTATCCTCTTGCCTTCAAACAGCTCCGCATTGCCTGAGTGGTCAATAAACCGAATGTTCTGTTCAAATTTCTTTACTGATAAAACACCATTGTCCGTTGTTTTGACCTCTGTGAGAAGTCCTTTTTTATATATTCGCTCCTCCTTTATGAACATTCCCTCATGATTCTGATAGTAATAGGTCCAGGTTCCGGTAGCCACACCCTGGTCATCGCATTGACCTTTTAGTTTCAGCACATTCTTATGGATCGTGTTTTCAAGTGAAAATACGCCGGAAGGCTTTCCGTTCTTATATCCGATATCAATACGAATCAGGGCTCCGGGAGAGCTCCCGTTGTTGGCCACGCTATCCAGTATAAAAACCCATTTCCCTTCCGGCCGGCCTTCTGCAAAACTGCCTTCCCAACGCAATCGCTGCCCCTTGGCATTAAAAACCGGACGAATACTTTCTCCGACATGAATGGTATAATTCCAGCTTCCTTCTTCCCAGATCCATTTTCCGACCGGCAGATGATTACGGGTCTGCCCTTTGACCCGGTATGTTTTCAGACCGAGGCTGTCAAGTTCACGCCAGCGTATATCCAAAGATCCCTGCCTGGGCAGAATCGAATCGATATACAATCCGGAATGGCGAATTTCTCCCTTGACTCCGTATTCATCTTCTATAAGCCTGATCTGCTGGGCATATGAATGATAAACACCCGCCAGCATGACCAGAAACAACATCAAAAAACGCATTATTTATCCTGTTTTTTAGTAAAGAAAGACTGCATCAGATCATCCATATTATAAGCCACGGCAAGCTGCGCAACATGATCTGTCTGACCGCTGGTTTTTCCCGGGATATTTACAAACTGATTCAGATAACCCAGCTGGAAGTTCATTTTAGGACTAACCTGATATCCGATACCTGCAAAAAATCTGTTTCTGTCAAATACCCGTGCCGGTTCACTTTTGAAATTGATCATTATTTCATTGTTCATAGAAACAAATAAATGACGCAAATGCGGACTTACGGAATACAAAGGATAAAGCGTCTGGAAACGATACCGGATCCGGTAATCTATCTGATCGGTCTTAGTAGTCAGATTATTTATAAAACGCTGCTCCAGCCTGTACCGGTGCTCCATAAATATAAAGGTCGTTTTCTGTCTCAGAATCAACTGCTGCCAGATTCTGTTTTCTGATACACGGGAACCGATAACTTCATCACTGGTGGGCTCGTTAAAAAAGTAGCCGTACCCGATGGTAGCCATTGCGAATGGCTTTATATAGAAATTCAAGCCTGTACGAACAAGAAATGTCTCTACCGTATGCGGTAAAAGGAAATTCCTCAGCTGTACTTCCGAATGAATCCCTATGCGGGAGTTAATTTTATTATCGCCCGTGTAAGCAAGCCAGTATCCACCCGGATTGGGAGCTGTTTTACTGCCTTGCGCAAACAGGGAAAGATTGGATGCAAAAAAAACAAAAAGAAATACTGTCGCGACTCTTTTGGTCACAATACTCCAATAATTCAAAACGCTAAAATTTATCGTGAGATACAAAGTTAATTTTTTCTTTGGAAATAGCCCCCCATACGGGCTATCTGAAATAAATTAACGAATTAGCCGAATACGGCTTATAAGAATTTAACCGCAAATATGATCAGTATATTTTACTATAGCATTGAAAAACGAAATTGTTTCGAACTGTAGATATATCCATAAATTGATCCGATATCACCATTATCACACATTACTTAAATTCAAAACTTTTCAGAGTATCATCAAAATCTGACACCTATGCCCAGATTGAAGGCAAAGAAATCTTCTCTTTCATGAAAGTCAAGGGTTGCCAGCATGACATCCAGCTCAGCGGTAAGCATCAACATATCATTAACAAAATACCTGAACCCAAATCCAGGCTTTATACCGTAGCCATTGTATTTCCTCCGGGCGGGAGTGTATTCTCTATCTGATATAATTGTAATTTCACGAGGTTCAATAAGCGGTGTTGTCAGGTTCAGAACCCCGAATGTAAGTTGCGGAGCAAACAGCAATTTTCTGGAAAGATGTATAGCACCGATCCCCCCGATTCCTGCATACAAAACACGAAAGTTCCCTTTTGTCTTAATGTAGGCGTTTTTTTCATCCATGGCAAACGCAAAACGGCCTATACTCAGCATAGGACCGATCCCTGCCCTTTTCCCGGCAAACTGATACCCAAACTCCAGATTGGTATTAACAGCAACTTTAGCATTATAACTTAAGGTGTGTAAAGGATACCCTAATCCCTGCTTCAGGTTTACAAAAGTATAGTTATCCTGTGCCTGAGCGGCAACTATAATAACAACTAGCTGAAGTATAATTAAGATATTTTTTTTCATGGCAATCACACGAATAACCGAATTAAATATTAAGCCATTTTCTTAGTCTTTTTGTAAAATTAGAAAATCTCAAACAAAAAAGCCCGAAGATTACTCTTCAGGCTCTGAGTACCAGGAGCGGGAATCGAACCCGCACGGACTAATGTCCACAAGATTTTAAGTCTTGCGTGTCTACCAGTTCCACCATCCCGGCGCTAAGGCAATTACCTCAACTTTTGTTTTAAGTGGCTAAAAAAACAAAGACGTCACTATTGCAACGTCTCCTGCTATGCTTGGAGCGAAAGACGGGATTCGAACCCGCGACCCCGACCTTGGCAAGGTCGTGCTCTACCAACTGAGCTACTTTCGCTTATATTTTTGTTCCGTAATCGGATTGCAAAGGTAGCACATAAAACTAACTTGTCAATATCTCTTTTAAATTTTTTTCCATAAAATATGGAATAAATTGTTCTTCAAAATATTACAATGAAATATTTCTTCACTCTCTTTATTACTCCAAACATTCCGGGTTTGAAAAACTTATTACAGTTGAAATATTTCATTTTAAAAACCCATTTTTTATGAGTACGAAGATTCAAAAAATTCTGGATGCTTATCGTCCGGACTCAAAATATAGTACCCGTGTTGCGTATTTCTCCATGGAGTTTGCCATTGACCAGGCACTGAAAACATACTCCGGTGGTCTCGGCTTTCTGGCCGGCTCTCATATGCGCAGCGCATATGCTTTGCGACAAAATATGATCGGTATAGGTATCTTATGGAAAAACGGCTACTACGATCAGACAAGATATTCCGACGGCTCACTTAAGCCGGCTTTTGTTGCCAAGGATTATTCCTTTCTGGAAGATACCGAAATCATTTTTACTATTCGCATACATGACAGTCCTGTACATGTAAAAGCATATCTGCTGAAGCCGGATACCTTCAGGACAGTCCCGGTCTTTCTGCTCAGTACAGATATCGAAGAAAATGACTATGTAAGCCGTACAATATCTCATAATCTGTATGACAGCATAGAATCTACCCGCATCGCCCAGTCAATGCTGCTCGGAATAGGCGGGGCTAAGCTGCTTGATCTTCTCGGGCTGCACATCAATATATACCATATGAATGAGGGCCATGCCCTCCCGCTGACTTTTTACCTGTATAACAAGTACGGAAGCATTGAAGAAGTGAGGCGCAGAGTTGTTTTTACCACTCACACCCCAGAAATGGCCGGCAATGAGGAGCATTCGGTGTTTACGTTAAACAACATGACATTCTTTGACGAACTTCCCAAAGAAGAAGCTGTCAGACTTGTGCAAAGCGATGGAGAAACAATCAGCTATACATTGTCAGCACTCAGAATGGCCAAGCGCTCAAACGCTGTTTCGTCCATTCACAGAAAGGTGGCCAATGAAATGTGGGGCAGCTATACTGATATCTCCGAAATAATCGGGATCACCAATGCCCAGAACAAAGATTACTGGACCGATCCGGTAATGAAAGAAGCGTTTGAAAACGACAATGATGATTTACTTGTAAAGCGAAAAAAAGAGCTGAAGAAAACATTGTTCCGGATTGTTGCTGACCAGTGTGGCAAATTGTTTGACCCGGATGTATTAACCATCGTATGGGCAAGAAGATTTGCCGGATACAAAAGAGCCTGGCTTATCATGGAAGATTTTGAAATATTCCGGGAGCTGGTCAGTCAGCAAAAAACACCCGTTCAGATTATCTGGGCCGGCAAACCCTATCCAAAATCTCAACCCGATCTGGATTTGTTCAATCATATTTATAACAAAACCAAAAACATGGATCGCTGCGCCGTACTTTGGGGTTATGAGCTGGAATTGTCTGCTCATCTGAAAAAGGGATCTGATATATGGCTCAATACGCCAAGGTATGCTCATGAAGCATCAGGAACCAGCGGAATGACAGCAGCCATGAATGGCTCAGTCAATCTTTCTATTCCGGACGGCTGGATTCCGGAATTTGCCAAAGATGGTGAAAACGCATTCCTTATCGATCTTGCCGATTCTGCTCTTACTCAGGAAGAGAAGGATCAGCAGGAAGCCCGTAACCTGATCCGTAAACTGAAAGACGAGGTTTTGCCGCTATATTACAATGACAAAAAGAAATGGCTCAAAATACAGAAGCAGGCAGCCAGAGACATTCATCCGTTTTTTGATTCAGACCGGATGGCTATTGATTACTATAATGAGCTATACAATTACGGAAAAATGTAAGTACAGCATATCAGGGAGTCATATGTCCCGGAGACAGTGGCTCCCTTTCATTTTTTTCCTGGTCCAGCATTTTTCCCATAAATATTAAGGAAAGCCCCATACTGAATACCACCATGGTAGGAAACTGCCCGATTACCTGATTACCATAGCTCGCGAACAATACCCCCAAAACCCCGGCATAAATACCGCATAACTTTTGTTTGAGGTATACGTCTCTGAGGTTGAGGATTTGCATAAATCCACCGATCAGAATGGCAAGTAGCATTCCTATATAGATAACAAGCCCCACCATACCGGTCTCCGCCCAGATACGGACAAACCAGCTGTCAGTTGGGGTTTCGGCAAGAAAACTTCCCGGCTTAAAACGTTGTCCCCAGTATCCGCTGCTTCCTATCCCTCCGCCGAAAGGTCTGGTAGAAAGGTATTCGCCAAATTTCTTCTGATTCTCCAGCCTCACCTGAAAGGATGCATCATCCTGAGGTCTGACCGCCGAGCGCATACGCTGAATATTGTAATTACTTGCACCAATATAGGTAAAGCGCAGCAGGAAGAATATTGATCCCAACACAAAAAGCCCGATCGCAAATGTTTTAAAATTTTTATCCAGAAGGAAATAGACCATCGCACCTACATAAACGAACAATGCCCCTCTGGTTCCTGATATCAGCATACCATAACCGGTAATAACTCCGGTAAACAGATACAGCATTCGTAGTGTAAAGCTCTCTGCCCGGACTGCTGCAATAAGCATGGTGAGCGACGTAAAGGACATAAAAGCTCCAAACTGTCCCGCATCAGAATAGAAAGAAAATATTCGAAGCTTCCCAAACAATACATGTTGCTGGGCTGCTCCGGCTGCCAGCCAGGCCAGTTCGGCAGAATCGAGTCCGATCACCGATTGTTTTATACCATAGGCTGCACTCACAATCCCGCCAATGCACCAGATAATCATAAAAATATGTAAGCTTCGCTGCGTTTTAAAAATCAGGAAAGTCAGCATAACCATAATGAAGAGATAAATGGACACCGATCTTGAAGCGTAAAACCACGGAAGTATTCCTATCGATTCCGGATTAAAAATTTCCATAACAGAATAAAACATCCAGACACTGACTGCCAGGACCAATACATTACCCAGCCGTTTATAGTCTTCGGCTTCGGAATGAAAAAGCGCAGCAACCACTGCCGAAAGCAGCACTCCATCAATAAACAGGCTGAATGGCATAGTAATATACCGACCCAATCCGTTTATGATAAACGAAAGAATCAGAACCAGTATCAGTCCGGTTTGCGGTTTATCAAACAAGAGGTAAACTATATAGGCAACAAACGGCATCACTACAATTGCAGCGATAACGGGAAACTTACCCATATAAATTACCCAGGAAAGCGCCAGTGCCAGAAATGCCAGCAAAGGGATGGCAAGCGTTTTATTTTTGGATAAAGTTGTCAATGTGTTGCCGGTTTGATTTTGTTTAAAATTTTCGCCAGATATAGTTTGAGCTCACCTGCTCCTTTGTAAAGGATGTTTCTATAAGAAAAATCAATATATTTTCTCAGAAAAACCATTCCCAGAAAAACTCCGGTAGTAAATGTGATAATAGAAACAACTGCTACCGGAAAAACCTTACCTGTCAATTTAATTACCAATACATCGCCCGCTATGTTTACCGTAAGCATAAGGATCACCTTAAGAAAGTTAAGCGAAGGCTTGTTGAGAATATCCAGTGCCACCCCGGAATACCTGTCAATAGGCATAAACAGAGCAAAAATGGCAAAAACACGAAATATATTAGCAGCGGCGCCATACCCTTCTCCACCCAAAATACGGACCAGCGGATCTGCAAATAAAATACTCAGTATGACAAAAGGTATCAGTATAAGAGTAAAAGCTCCGGATGTCCGCTCAAAGAAATCGGACACTTTTGATTTTTCTCCGCTGTTAAGAAAAGACGACATCAATGGCAGCGCAGTAGCAACAAAGCTTCGGAGCGGGATCTCGACAATCTCAAAAAGCTTCAGAGGCACACTGTACAATGCTACAGCCTCTGCATTGATCAATGCGCCAATAATCAGGGTATCGGAATTTCTTAGAAGATTTGCCCCGAGCATTGTTCCCATACTATATTTACCAAAATTGAAAAGACTGGCAAGACAGGATCGTCTGGCATGTAAAATCAGGCTTATCCCCGTCCACCGGCACAGCAGACAAACAATGCTGCACACTACCTGAGACCCTATATAACTGAATACCACAAGCTCCAATGACAGACGGTTCAAAAAAAACAGAATGCAGGAAACGAAGCAGAAAAGTATAATCGAACGTATAAAAAGCAGATGCTGGAAACGCATCCGTGCCTGTAAATACCATGCGGCAAAATTGAAAGGCAGGCTCACCAGGATAAGCACCGGATACCATTTAAAAAACAGCAGTACGCCTTGTGTCCGGATACTATAGGATGCTATAATATATAATACAAGGCAGATAAGAGCTCCGACACCTGTGGTCAGTAAAGCAAAAACCCATCCGGTACCCACCACCACTTTTTGTTCTTCCGAATCTTTGCCTGACAGAAATTTAATAAGTCCGGTTTGCAACAAGCCGGTACGCATCATTTCGACCAGCGTGGTAAGCGTAAGAAACAGAATCCAGTTCCCAAACACATCTTTATCCAGATAGCGTACCAAAATCGCAAAGCTTATAAACCCCAGCCCCGATGCCGCTATATTCCCTCCAAGACTTAGAAAATTATTGTTCCTGACAACCTTCGTTAAAAATCGCTTCATTGTACGATATACTTTTTAATCCTGATAGCCTCGATTGCCTCGGACAATTCTTCCGCTTTATTTTCCCATGAGTTTCTGGAAGCAATTTTAATTCTTCGTCTTATTTCCTGTTCGGTGGAGCTCAGATGCGACCGGACCAGCTGCAGAAAATGCTCTTTATCATCCGCAACACTAACCACACAGTCCAGGTCACTTATATAGGCAAAATCCGTCATCACTACCGGTTTGCCGGCAGCCAGATATTCATTGATTTTCAAAGGATATACACCTCTGGTGGTTGTACTTTTTATATAAGGGATAATACACACATCAACATCCACAAGAAAGCCTGGTACTTCTTCTGGTTTTCTGCTTCCGGCAAAGATCACATTGGGATAATGAGTCAACTGTTCCCTGGCCTCGCGATTGGGAGTACGACCGACAAGCAAAAAATCAGCCTCAGGCATATTCCGGACCAGATAATGCATGCATTCCGTATCAAAACGTTCATCAATACTTCCGGTATAACCTATCAGAGGCCGCTCTTTCTGTTTTCTGGGCTGGCTGGCTACCTGATTAAACAGGCTGAGATCCACACCATTTTTAACAACAAAACAATTGGGATGCAGATGGCATTTTGATTCATACAATGCGTCTGACGTAGTGATAACTCCATCTACCTTGCGGATATAATCCTTTTCGATAGAAGGGCCATGAAATGAATAAAAAGCATCGCCCTTTATTTCGTCATAACAGTAATAAATATTAAGCGATTCCCTGAAAGCGCCTGCCAGATGAAGGCCAAAAAAAGGGTTGTAGCCATTTATCAGTATCGGGTTAGAAATACCAAGCTTTATGAGTGCATCATTGATCGATTTTCTGATCAGAAAGCAATTTAACTGGAGCAATGCTCTGTAAGGATTATCCCATTTCACCCAGTTGACCGGCAAAACCGGCGGCGGCGTAAGCACATAAATATCAGCTCCGTACTTAGTCTCCACCTTTCTGAGCCTCGGTTTTATACCTAATATCCTTTTGACCGGAACTTTGTCTCCCCCATTGGAACCATTAACAAGATCCTTTATTGTAAATTCATAGTCTACAAAAAGGATCTTGTTATTGAATCTGCTGAATTCATGCATTAACTGAACCAATGTATTGGGAAACTCACTATCCCATGTCGTCAACGGCATACACAAAACAGACTCATTTCTTATCATTTTCCTGGTTCTTTAAGTAATTTAATCTTGCTTATGGTTGGCTTAACCGGTTTTTTCAGCACCGGCAGCTTACCCCAGATTTCTTCAAGGTCTTCCGCAGCTACTTTATTCAGAATCAGAATCGGTTTTCTCCCGCATGCTTTTTCATACAATTTGAGCAGATGCCGGTCAGAGTCTCCCCAGGTTCTTCCTGCGTTGGCTACCAGCAATGGTATAGTAACCAGAGACATAAGCTTGACAGGCAAAATCCCCTCACTTAAAGATGGTATGACCATAATTACATACTTGAAATCTGCCAGATCTGTACCGGCAAACGCTGCAAAATCTCCGACATCAAGTATTTCCGGAGTAATGGAGTAGTTTTTGACAACCAAAGAGTCTATACCGGGCCGGGAAGTTTTCAGAATGCTCTCAACTTCCGTTTTATCACCTGATGGGTGAAGAAGCAATACCTTGCCGTTAATAGATGCCAGACGACAGGCAAGCTTAACAGCCGACCGTATTTTTCCTTCCCCCGGCCTGGTTCCCGTGACAGAAATTTTCACTGGCAGCTCCGTATCTTTTGCAGCCAGAATCACAGTTCCCGCACATTGATCCGCCAGAGTATTTTCCATAAGCTGATAATCAAGGCGCGACTTTTTATAAGGCATTAAGGGCATTACCCCCGCAAGCTCCAATCCTGTAATTTTTTCCGCACCGGAAGGAGAACGTAATTTGGTCGTAAGAAAATAAAGCGCCAGTACCCCTGTAACTGTCAGGACAAAACCCGCAAAAACTGCTCCGGCAATCATCATCATCCGCTTGTCCGGATCAGCATATACAGGATATTTCGGATTGTCAACAAGCCTCAGATTGTTGGTAAGCATCAGGTTTTTCTGTTTCTGCAGATTGGTATTATACGCCTTAAGCGATTCAAGATACTCATTTTCAGCTACCCTGGCTTCCCGTTCCAATGCTGTCAGTATAGCTCCCAATGGGGCAAGCTCAGCAATACGGGCTTTGTATACATCATCAAGCTGTTCCATGACACTAAGCCGTGCAGCCGATTCATCCGCCTTCAGCATATTGGTCAGATACTGATTGAGCAAATCTCCGCCTGCTATACCTTCAGCCGTATTATTCAGCTTATAAAGCTCATGAACGTGACCTTCAATCTCAGCCTTAAGTGTTTTGGCCCGCTCTTTGAGGTATATGGATCTTCCGGCATTCTGCTTACCAACCTGGCTATTAGCTATTTCGTGATTCACAGCAGCCAGTTCCCGGCGCTTACGCATAATCATCTGATTGTTTTCCATCAGATCAATCTTACCACCCAGCTTGGCATTCAGGACCTGCAGAGCCGCAGTTGCTGCCGCAAGAGACATCTGCTCTTCCTCCATGGCTTCCCGGAGATTGTTATGTGCCGTGGAGATATTGCTGCTTTGTTCACTATAATTAATTATATTATGCTCCATGCCGAAACTCTTCAGAGCTTCTTCCGCATTCTTCAGTCTCGTCCTGTCTTTTCTAACTTTTTCTTCAAAATAACCAACTACATTATTGATCTCTCCTTCCTTCAAAATCTTATATTTCCTGAGAAATACATCAGAAAGAAGCTGTAATGTCATCTGACTCACCGAAGGGTCATTGGCCCGGAAGGAAATTTCCATCATATCACTGTCATCCTTCCGGATCGCCATAAGCCTGGATTTGATACTCGGAATTCCATAGTTTCCTCCTGCTGACAACAGCAAACGCGAGACAACATTGTTGTCCGAGCTCTGCTTGATCTCATAAAGCCTCTTTACAGTAGCCTCAACCGAGTCTCTGACTACAATTTTTTTCCGAATATGATTGGGAAACATCTCCTGTAATTGCGCAAAATTTTCTTCCGAAAGTTTGGCAGGATCGGGATTTTCCAGCATCAAATGCCCCGCAAGCAGCCTGATTGCCACTTCTTCAATAGTTTCCCGTGCCAGCATCGTTGACATCAGATTATCAAAGGCATTATTCACCTGAAAAAAATCAATCCTCGGATTTTCTTCTGAAGTCAGCTTATACGTACTGGCCAAACCTGTATACACCATAAAATCGGATGTATATGTTCGTTCGGTTTTTGATGTAAAAAAGTACACCAGAAAACCCATTAACAACGGGAACAGAAGTATTAGCAGCCCGTTATTTTTCAGTATCCGAAATATATCCTTAAGTTTCATCTTCTTTCTACCGCTTTAAATCATCCAGTGATACTCCCAGCAGTTGTTCAAACTGTCTGTACTTTGCCAGATATTCGCTTTTTGCCATCTCGTAATCTACTTCCACATTAGCGCCGATCTGATCCACATTGCTATAATCTTCCAGTGAGATTGATCCCTCTGAAAAGTATGTTTCGGCTAATGTGCGCTGAAGAACAGCGCTTTCTCTGGCTCCGCTTTTTATCTTCATTATTCTGTATGCAGATATAAGCTGGTAATATTCAAGAATTACCTGATTCTTTACCTGGCGCTCTATCTCATCTTTTTGATTTCTGGCAGCATCAACCTGCAATTCTGCAATCTGAATTCTGAGTCTTCGGGTAGTAATTGTGCTTAGAGGAATATTGACATTCGCACCAAGCCTCCAGCCATTGAGCGCATTACCACCAAACCCTCCTCCGCTTGTCTGACTTCCTATCAGCAATGCCTGATCACCCTGCGAATAGTTCCCTAAAACGGAAATACGGTCATGCCAGCTCCTTTTTTCCAGCTTTATCTCTCTTTCTCCCTGATCGATTACATTATCGTTGTACTTCAACAAAGGAGAATTCTGCAGAGCAATATCAATCAGATTTCCAAGTGGTGGCAATTCATTGGCAAGATCATCCTTTTCATTCAGCTCCTGACCGCTGCCGCTATTATTAACCTGCCCGAGACACACCTGACTGACAGATAGTATGATCATCAGGATGGTTCCCAAAAATTTCAGATTCTTCATTTTGCTATCGCTGTTTTATACATTCTCTTTCTGCATAAGCGCAGGTATTGTCCGCAGCATTATTTTTAAGTCTCCCGCTATTGAGTAACTGACTGCGTAATAATTATCAAGCTGCATACGCTCAAGCTCGGACATTTCCGCCGTACCCCGTTTGGTTACCTGCCACAAACCGGTAATACCGGCAGGGGCCATAAACCGCAGATTAAATTCATCCACCGTAATTTTTTCGGCTTCGTATAGTGGCAGAGGACGATTGCCTACAATTGACATATCACCTTTTAGTACATTGAACAGCTGAGGCAGCTCATCAATACTGGTATTACGGATAAACTTTCCGATTCTTGTCACCCTGGGGTCATTGCTGATCTTGATAAACTTACCTTCATCATTTTCCTTTTTCTGCTTCAGATACAGCCGCTCACAAACCGGGCGATCATTCAGATAAAGAAAATACTGACATTCAACACCTTCTGGTCCACACACAGGACATGGACCACTTTCCTGCAAAGCCCCTGAACCAGCCATAATCTCCTGCCCACCTTTTTTGTATTGATTCAAATGTGCCAGGTTTTTGATCTGACTGTCTGCCCCAACCTTCATTGAGCGAAATTTGTAGAAATCAAATATTGTATATCCGCGGCCTACCCTTTTTGCCACATAAAATACCGGTCCTCTTGATTCCAGCTTAATCAAAAGAATGATCAGCAGAAATAAGGGGCTCAGCATGATAATGGCAAACGAAGCTACCACAATATCAAATATTCGCTTAGCAACCGGAATCTTATAGCGAATATGCCCATCCGCCACTTGCTTTTCCTTATCTGAAACCGGATTTTCTATCAGCCAGTTTAAGCGAAAAAGAAACGTATCCGGATTAAACTCTTTGGAAAAAACATCCGACACCCGCTCCTTTACCAGCTTTATTCTAAGATCTTTGTCAACTTTATCATTCAGAAATATGAAAGGCAGATATCTGCTATTCCTGTCTGAACGAATCTGTCTGATCAACGGGAGTCCGCTGGGTGAGTTCCAGGAGCCGGCAGTCACTATTGCATCGACCTGCCCTCCTTTTTGCAACCAGTGATAAAACCGGATACCATTTTCAAAAAGATATACATCGCAGGTTTGCCCAACCTTGCTGACAAAATAGTCCGCAAGGTTGGAGTCTGCCTGAATAAGAGCAACACTTTTTTTATGTGATTCCATAGCAATCCTGATTGATATAATTATGCTATTTCAAGTCTGTTAATCATATTTTTAACTCTCGCCTCAAGCTCCTGAGGATTGAATGGCTTAATCATATAGTCATCCGCACCGGCATTCAGACATTCTATCTTTGTATTGCTGGTCTCATGACATGAAAGCATTATTATAGGAATATGTTTATACAAACCACTCGCTCTTATATGCTTTACAAACTCAAGTCCATCCATAACGGGCATAGATATATCCGTGATTATTGCATCAGGCATATTGCCCTGATGCAGCCATTCGAGCGCCTCTTTTCCGTTATTCTTCTTAATTATTGAAAAACTCTTTTTTAGTGCGGTTTGAAGAATTGCCAATGTTGCACACTCATCATCCACCGTAAGAATCAACTTTTCCATCTTCACTTACCTTTTTCTTCACATCCTAAAGTTTCAACCTGAGTGAATTTGGAAATGTTTAGTGGTACTGATTAAAAAAATATGTTAACAAAAAAGGCATTAAGTGAAGAATATGACGCATTCCGCAGAGTCTTATTTAAGACAGAATACCAAACAAAAAAGCCTGGTCCGCAGGGACCAGGCATAAAGATCTTTTTGTAATATATAAGAGAAGCTATGACTTCAATACGGACTTTGCAATAATGATTTTCTGAATTTCCGATGTACCCTCTCCGATTGTACAAAGTTTTGCGTCTCGGTAAAACTTCTCTGCCGGATAATCCTTGGTGAAACCATATCCGCCAAAAATCTGCACAGCTTCATTAGCTGCCTTAACGGCTATTTCAGAGGCATAATATTTGGCCATCGAGGACTCTTTTGTTACTGGCAATCCCTTATTCTTAAGCTCAGCTGCCTTAAAGGTTAGTAACTCCGCCGCTTCTATCTCCGTGGCAAGCTCTGCCAGCTTAAATGAGATTCCCTGAAAACTGGATATGGGTTTCCCGAATTGCTCCCGTTCCTGAGAATATTGCAAAGCTGCGTCAAAAGCTCCCTGAGCAATACCCAGACTGAGAGCAGCGATTGAAATTCTGCCTCCATCCAGGACTTTTTTGGCCTGATTAAAACCATCACCGATTTTCCCGAGCACATTCTCTTCCGGAATAACACAATCTTCAAATATCAGCTCGGTAGTTTCTGAGGCTCTCATCCCCAGCTTATTTTCTTTTCTTCCGGCATAAAACCCCGCTGTCCCCCTTTCAATAACAAAAGCAGAAGCCTGCCGTCCTTCTCCCGCTCCGCCGGTATTTGCAAGCACAACGGCAATATCTCCGGATTTTCCATGTGTTATAAAGTTTTTTGCGCCATTGATCACCCAGCTGTTATCTTTTTTAACTGCTACTGTCCGCATATTACCTGCATCGGAACCGGTATTAGGTTCTGTCAGCCCCCATGCTCCTATCCACTCAGCAGAAGCAAGCCTGGGGAGCCAGCGTTTTTTTTGCTCTTCATTCGCAAAGTTCATAATATGACCGGTACATAATGAATTATGGGCAGCCATAGACAGAGCAATCGAACCGTCTATTCTCCCGAGCTCCTTAATTGCCGTTACATACTCAAAATATCCCAGACCTGCCCCACCATACTCTTCGGGAACTAAAACTCCCATAAGACCGAGCTTGCCGAGCTCTTTGAATACCGACACCGGAAACTCCTGCGTTTCATCCCATTCCATCATATAGGGCCGGATGTATTTGTTACCAAAATCCCGAATAGTTTCGGCAATCAGCTTTTGATTTTCGTTTAGTCCAAAATCCATACATTTAAAAAATTATTTACCTAAACAATACGTAAAACCAGCGGTTTTGATTTGTGTAGGATATAAAAAAAATTTATTTTCATAAAATAAAATAGCCTATTTTCGCTTATAATATAGACTTAACCCAAAGACATCCATAGATATGAAAGTTGCTGTAGTTGGAACCGGATATGTAGGCCTTGTAACTGGTACCTGTTTCGCGGAAACAGGTAATTCTGTTACCTGCATAGACATCAATGAGAAAAAGATAAACATGATGAGACAAGGCCAGATGCCCATATATGAGCCCGGACTTGATCTTTTGTTTAACAGAAATATTCAGGAAGGACGACTTAATTTTACGTCCAACCTTAAAGAAGGTATTGAAGGGGCCAAAGTTATCTTCCTGGCTTTGCCAACTCCTCCCGGAGAGGATGGCTCTGCCGATCTTAGCTATATTTTGCAGGTTGCGAATGATCTCGGGCCGATATTAAAAGAATATACAGTAATTGTCGATAAAAGCACCGTACCGGTTGGCACGGCAGACAAAGTAAAAGCTGCACTGAGTCAGTATGCCAGTGCAGAGTTTGATGTGGTATCCAATCCCGAGTTTCTCAGAGAAGGAGTTGCCGTAGACGATTTCATGAAACCGGAAAGAGTTGTTATCGGAACTTCTTCCGATAAGGCAAAAAAAGTAATGGATATGCTATATGCTCCGTTTGTGCGTCAGGGAAATCCTATTATATATATGGATGAGCGTTCAGCTGAGCTAACCAAGTACGCTGCAAATGCTTTTCTGGCTATGAAAATTACATTTATGAATGAGATGGCCAACCTGGCAGAAAAATTAAATGCCAACATTGACCATGTTCGTATAGGTATCGGTACAGACAGCCGTATTGGTAAAAGATTTTTATTTCCCGGTATTGGTTACGGTGGAAGCTGTTTCCCTAAAGACGTACAGGCACTTTCCATCATGGCAAAACAGAGTGAGTACAACTTTCAGATTCTGAATGCCGTCATGGAAGTGAACGAAAGGCAAAAAACCATACTGATGCCGAAAGTCAGAGCCTATTTCAACAACAATCTGAATGGAAAGAAAATTGCTCTGTGGGGACTTGCTTTCAAGCCGAATACGGATGATATCCGTGAAGCTCCTGCTCTTTATATGATTGACTCTCTTCTGAAAGAAGGCGCCAAAGTCTCTGCCTACGATCCGGAAGCTATGGATAATGTAAAAGAGCTTCTCGGAAAACAAATTGACTATTCGGACGATGCCTACTCTGTGCTCGAAGGTGCTGATGCACTGATTATCGTTACAGAATGGCCGGAGTTCAGAAATCCTGACTTTGACAGAATATCCAGAATAATGAATACTAAAGCAGTTTTCGACGGAAGAAACCTGTTTGATCCGCGTCATATGATCGAAATGGGTTATCATTACGAATCCATCGGAAGAATTGGAAGCAAGGTACTGGTAGGCAGCTGCTGATTTTTATTATACTATGGCTACGAAAAAGAAAAAAGTTTTAATTACCGGAGGAGCCGGTTTTCTGGGTTCCCATCTGTGTGACCGGTTCATTAAAGAAGATTGCCATGTCATTGCCATGGATAATCTTATTACCGGCTCACTTGACAACATTGAGCATTTATTCAGGCTGCCGAACTTTGAGTTTCATCATCATGATGTAAGCAAGTTTGTTCATATCCCGGGTGAGCTCGACTATATTCTTCATTTTGCGTCTCCGGCAAGTCCGATTGATTATCTCAAGATACCAATACAAACATTAAAAGTCGGTTCTCTTGGCACGCATAATCTTCTGGGACTTGCCAGGGCAAAAAAAGCACGAATTCTTGTTGCAAGCACCTCTGAAATCTACGGAGACCCAACCGTCCATCCGCAAAGTGAAGACTATTGGGGCAATGTAAACCCGATCGGACCAAGAGGGGTATATGATGAGGCTAAAAGGTTTCAGGAAGCTATTACCATGGCTTATAATCGTTTTCATGGCGTAGAGACCCGTATCGTTCGCATTTTCAATACGTATGGCCCAAGAATGCGCCTGAATGACGGCAGAGCGCTACCTGCATTTATCGGCCAGGCATTAAGAGGTGATGACCTTACTGTATTCGGTGATGGTTCCCAGACCCGTTCATTCTGCTATGTTGATGATCTGATCGAAGGTATATACCGCTTATTGATGAGTGATTATGATCTTCCTGTCAATATAGGGAATCCGGTAGAAATCACCATTAAGGAATTTGCTGAGGAAATCCTCAAACTGACAAACTCCGATCAGAAAATGGCATACAAACCTTTACCACAGGATGATCCTAAACAAAGACGTCCCGATATATCCAAAGCAAAAGAGGTGCTCGGCTGGGAACCTAAGGTTTCCCGCGCCGAAGGGTTGAAAATCACGCTGGAATATTTCAAAGGACTACCCGTTAAAGAAACAAGACCGAAAGAGTTTTATTGATCTGATTCTGGAAAATACAACTACATATTTTATACATCCTTCATCCTTCGCAGATGAAGGATGCCTTATTGGTGCCGGATCTAAAATCTGGCACTTTTGTCATATTATGGCAGGAGCCCGTATCGGGACCAATTGCAATATCGGACAGAATGTTTTTATTGCAGCCGATGTAACTGTTGGCAGCAACGTAAAAATTCAGAACAACGTATCTCTCTACTCCGGGGTTATATGTGAAGATGATGTTTTTCTTGGCCCCTCAGTGGTTTTCACAAATATTAAAAACCCCAGGAGCGCCATCGTCAGAAGAGACCAGTATTTAAAAACTATCATAGGCAGGGGGTGCTCAATCGGAGCAAACGCGACCATACTATGCGGAATTAAACTTGGTCACTATGCCCTGATCGGAGCCGGAGCAGTTGTAACCAGAGATGTTCCACCCTATGCCCTGATGACCGGAAATCCTGCAGTCCCATCCGGTTGGGTCAGTGAATATGGCCACCGGTTAAGTTTTAATAAGGAAGGTATCGGAATATGCCCGGAAACCGGGCAACGTTATTTGCTTATAAACAATAAGGTTGAGAAAATCTCTTCATAATAGATTCAATGGTTCAGGAAATAATTGAGAAGAAAAAGCTGGTTGCCGTAATTGGCATGGGCTATGTAGGCTTACCCATAGCGCTTGAGTTTGCAAAAAAAACGCGGGTAATCGGATTTGATATCAACGAATCAAAGATTTCCAGTCTCAAAAAGCAGATAGATCCTTCCGGAGAAATTGCGCCAGAGGAGTTCAGCAATCGGGATATTATCTTCTCATCAACTTCTGATGATTTGCAAAAAGCGAATTTCTTTGTAGTAGCAGTACCTACACCTATAGATATCTATAACATGCCCGATCTGAAAGCACTGAAAGCTGCTTCTCAAATGCTTGGCAAAGTTCTCAAAGAAGGAGATTATGTGGTATATGAAAGCACCGTTTATCCCGGTTGTACAGAAGATGAGTGCATTCCCCTGCTTGAAAAGGGATCTTCTTTGACAGCAGGCAAGCAATTCAAGTTTGGGTATTCGCCGGAACGAATAAATCCGGGCGACAAAGAACATACACTCGCCAAAATAGTTAAAGTAGTATCCGCCTGTGACAAAGAAAGTCTTGATATAATCGCAGACACATACGCACTGGTTGTTGAGGCCGGCATTTATAAAGCGCCCAGTATTAAGGTGGCAGAAGCGGCAAAGGTTATAGAAAACACCCAAAGAGACCTTAACATCGCATTAATGAATGAGCTGTCAATGATATTTGACCGAATGGACATTAATACTTATGACGTACTTGAAGCAGCCGGAACGAAATGGAATTTCCTGAAATTTTCTCCGGGACTGGTAGGAGGACATTGTATCGGAGTAGACCCGTATTATCTCACTTATAAATCGCAGGGGCTGGGCTATCACCCAAGAGTCATTCTCAGTGGAAGAACCATCAACGATGGTATGGGTGCTTATGTTGGAAAAAAGGCGGTTCAGCTTCTTATAAAATCAGGATTTAATATCCCTCAATCCCGGGCTCTGGTACTCGGAGCTACTTTTAAGGAAAACGTAAAAGATATAAGAAATTCCAAGGTTGCTGATCTGATTCATGAAATTATTTCCTTTGGTGTTCAGGTGGACATTGTAGATCCACTAGCTGACCCAGATGATTTCATGGATGAATATCATCTGGAGCTTTTAAAAAAGCCGGTGGGAAAATATCAGGCAATCATTCTCGCTGTACCCCACGAGCAGTTCAAGTCCTTAGATATCAAATATTTTACAAAACATACTGTCGATAAAAGTATTTTTATTGATATAAAAGGTATTTTTAAGAATTTATTCGAATCGAATAAACATTTTCATTATTGGAGTTTGTAAGATTATGAACAAAATACTTGTAACCGGCGGTGCCGGCTATATTGGCTCTCATACAGTTGTCGAACTGATCAATGCAGGTTTTAAACCTGTTATTGTTGACAATTTTTCCAATTCATATACTTCTGTTTTACAAGCTTTAGAAAGCATTACAAAAGCACAGATTCCCTGTTATTCAATAGACTGTACCGACTATCACTCACTGAAGGAGGTCTTTGAAAAAGAAAAAAACATTGAAGGAGTAATCCACTTTGCAGCCTTCAAAGCTGTCGGAGAATCTGTACGTTTTCCGCTAAAGTATTACCATAATAATATAGGCAGTTTGGTTTCCCTGCTCAGAGTTATGGAAGAATTTAACATCAATCCGTTTGTTTTTTCTTCTTCCTGCACAGTCTACGGAGAACCGGAAACACTCCCCGTCACAGAGTCTATTCCAAGATCAAAAGTTGAATCACCGTATGGCAATACCAAGAAAATCAGTGAAGAGATTATTGAAGATTATGCCCGGCAATCAGCTATCCAGGCTGTCATTCTAAGATATTTTAATCCCATTGGTGCCCATCCAAGTTCGGCTATCGGAGAATTACCCATCGGAGTACCCAGCAATCTTGTGCCGTTTATAACTCAGACTGCGGCTGGTATACGTGAGAAGCTAACTATTTTCGGCGGCGATTATGATACACCGGACGGCACCTGTATCAGGGACTACATCCACGTAGTTGATCTGGCCAAAGCTCATGTCAGGGCACTTGAATACATAAAAAAATCAACAGATACCGGCTTTAGTGAATTATTCAATGTAGGAACTGGGAATGGCAATTCTGTAATGGAACTGGTAAAAACTTTTCTCGAAGTTACAGGAGAGCCATTAAACTACGAAATAGGTCCGCGAAGACCTGGTGATGTCGAAAAAATCTGGTCAGAAGTCGAAAAATCACGTGAAGTATTAGACTGGACAGCCCAATATTCTTTAAAAGAGGCTCTACTTCATGCCTGGAACTGGCAAAAAACACTAAAATAAGATTTTATGAAAAAGAAGATATTAATAACTGGTGGAGCAGGTTTTATCGGTTCTCACGTCATAAGACTGTTTGTTAATAAATATCCTGAATATCATATCTTCAACCTTGACAAACTAACCTATGCCGGCAATCTTGAAAATCTGCAAGACATAGAAAACAAAGAAAACTACACGTTTCTAAGAGGAGATATTGCAGAGGCAGATTATATCTTCTCTATTTTTAATGAATACAAATTTGACAGCGTTATCCACCTTGCTGCAGAATCGCATGTAGATCGTTCGATAAAGAATCCGATGGAATTCATCAGAACCAATGTCACAGGCACAGTAACCCTGATGAATGCGGCAAAGGAGCTCTGGAAAGAAAACCTTGAGAACCACCTTTTTTATCACGTTTCCACTGATGAAGTGTACGGATCACTCGAAGCCGAAGGGTATTTTACAGAAACAACTCCTTACGATCCTCAATCTCCGTATTCTGCTTCAAAAGCCGCATCTGACCAGTTTGTCCGGGCATATCACAATACTTACGGACTACCGGTAATTATCTCCAATTGTTCCAATAACTATGGGCAAAATCAGTTTCCGGAAAAACTTATACCATTATTTATCAACAATATCAAGCACAAAAAGCCATTACCCGTATATGGTAAAGGAGAGAATATCCGGGACTGGCTATATGTTGTTGACCATGCCAGAGCTATTGATGTAGTTTTTCATAAAGGCAAGGCAGGAGAAACCTATAACATTGGCGGACATAATGAATGGAAAAACATTGATCTTATTCAATTATTATGTTCTATCATGGACAAAAAGCTTGGGCGTAAAGAAGGAGAGTCCGCAGAGTTGATCACTTATGTTACAGACCGGGCCGGCCATGATTTTCGCTATGCCATCGATGCCGGTAAGATAAAAAAGGAACTGGGCTGGGAACCTTCTCTCCAGTTTCGCGAGGGCTTGGAAATAACTGTAGACTGGTATCTGAGCAATGAAAAATGGCTCGACAATGTCACTTCCGGTAATTATCAGAATTACTACCGTGAGCAATATGAAATGTCTAAATAATAGCTAATAATTAATTTAATGATTACTCCGTATCACTATGGTGATCTTTCAGACTATTCGTTTTTAGTAACAGGCGGAGCCGGTTTTATAGGTTCAAATCTGGCTGAGTACCTTCTGACCCATAATGCGAAAAAGGTACTTGTCCTTGACAACCTTGAAACCGGCTCCCTTGACAATATACAGCCGTTTTTTAATCATCCCTCGTTCACTTTTATTGAAGGGGATATTGTTGACCCTGCTACCTGCGTAAAAGCCAGCCGCCATGCAGACATTATCCTGCACCAGGCAGCGCTGGGCTCTGTGCCGCGAAGTATCAAGGACCCGGCAGCAACAAACAAAACCAATATCGATGGCTTTCTGAATATGCTTATAGCTGCCAGACAAAACAATGTTCACCGTTTTGTGTATGCTGCCTCTTCCTCTACTTATGGGGACAGTACAATTCTGCCTAAAAAAGAAGACATAATCGGCAAACCATTATCCCCTTATGCTGTTACCAAATATGTAAACGAGCTATATGCAGATGTTTTCTCCCGTACCTATGGTATCGAAACGGTTGGCTTGCGTTATTTTAATGTTTTTGGTCCGAAACAAAGTCCCGAGGGGGCATACGCTGCAGTAATTCCTCGTTTTATTATGGCTTTTTTAAAGGGAGAAGCATCCATAATAGAAGGTGACGGTAACCAGACACGGGATTTTACCTATATCGAAAATGTTATTCAGGCAAACATCAAAGCTGCCACTATTAACCGAAAAGAAGCAGTCAATCAGATATATAATGTTGCCGTTGGAGAAAGCACTTCGATTATGGCACTCTTTCAGCTTCTGAAAGAGCTCAGCGGTTCAGACCTTTCACCTCGCTTTATCGAAAGCAGAGTTGGTGATGTCAGAGATAGTCTGGCTGATATAGCAAAAGCCTCGAACCTTATCGGATATAATCCGGATGTACGCTTTGCTGATGGTCTCAGAAAAACATACAACTGGTTTAAAACGAAATACAATATAACTGAATCAGAATAAAAATGAAAGGAATTATCTTAGCCGGTGGGTCTGGCACCCGACTACATCCATTGACACTTGCAGTTAGTAAGCAGCTAATGCCGGTGTATGATAAACCCATGATTTATTATCCTCTTTCATGTCTGATGCTGGCCGGTGTCAGAGAAGTTCTTATCATTTCTACTCCCCATGATCTGCCCAACTTCCGTAAACTTCTCGGTGACGGGAAAAAGCTGGGAATGTCTTTTTCATATGCCGAGCAACCTGAGCCCAACGGACTTGCTCAGGCTTTTGTAATCGGAGAAAACTTTATTGGCAGCGATAAAGTTGCACTGATTCTCGGTGACAATATTTTTTATGGATCCGGACTTAGTGAAACACTTTGCAAAAATAATGACCCGGATGGCGGAGTTATTTTTGCCTATCATGTTCAGGATCCGGAAAGATATGGAGTAGTCGAGTTTGACAAAGACAAAAAAGTAATTTCTATTGAAGAAAAGCCCAAACATCCTAAATCCAATTATGCTGTTCCGGGGTTTTATTTTTATGACAATCAAGTCATAGATATCGCTAAAAATTTAAAGCCCAGTGCTCGCGGCGAATATGAAATAACCGATGTAAACAAGGCATATCTGGAAATGGGCAAGCTTCGCACCAGTATTTTAAGCCGCGGCACTGCCTGGCTCGATACCGGCACATTTGCTTCGCTGATGCAGGCAGGTCAGTTTGTACAGGTTATAGAAGAAAGACAAGGCCTGAAAGTAGGCTGCATTGAAGAAGTAGCCTATGCAATGAAATTTATCGATGCATCCCGGCTTGAAGAGCTTGCCACTCCTTTAATGAAGAGCGGATATGGCCAGTATCTGATGAGACTTATCAAAAAATAAAAAGAAGGAACAAGATGTCAAAAGCAGTATATACGGATCATAGCAGAATACCAGCCAGCAAACCCGCTATTATAAAATAGGGAGCTGGTATTTTTGTATATACTAAAAATAGAAAAGTGATCAGACAGATTGTAAAATTAACAATTGCTGCTTCTATTCCCTGACTAAGAAACGGCTGCATCAACTGCATGGCTGTTGCCAGAATAATTCCTCCACTTGCGGCATTTACTCCTTCTAAAGAAGCTTTAACCGGGCGGTACCTCTTTAACTTATCCCAGAAACGTATAATAAAAAATATCATAAGGGTGCCAGGCAGAAAAATACCTATAGTTGCCACAAATCCCCCGATGATTTGGCTGCCTATTCCTAATTCCCTCAGCGAAAGACTGCCTACAAAAGCGCTAAAAGCAAAAGATGGCCCCGGAAGTGCCTGCAGCAAGGCATAACCGGCAGTAAACTCCTCTTTGGATAAATATCCCTTGAAATCTACAAACTCCTTGTACAGCATTCCGCTCAGTGGCTGCCCACCCCCAAAAATATAGCTCCCGTTTCTGAAAAAATTCTCAAACAACCGGATCGGTTTATAATCCAGGATATGCCCCAGCAATGCTGCAGTTACAAATATTGACGCATACAAAATAAAGTTAGACCACTCGATCTTCCATGGCAGTTTGTCTTCTTTGGGATGTTTGTTAAACTTTAGTGCAGTCAGTGCTCCCGACACAATCAAAACAAGCGGAAATATACCGGGATAATTAATGGAATAGCATAGCAGCGTAGAAATCGTAAATAAGATTACAGCCGTTTTTGTTGTCACGGCAGTCTTCACAATTTTGACAACAGCATACGCTACAAAGCTTACCGCCATAGGCTGAATGAATCTGGCAACTTCCAGCGAACCTCTTAAATATTCGACCAATAAAGCCGCGGTAATCATAATCAGCGTTGCCGGCAGCATCCAGACCAGCAACGTCAGAAAAGCAAGCAGAGCCCCACCTATCTTATACCCGACCGCAATCAGCGTCTGCGTACTTGCAGGTCCTGGCAAGATATTACAGAATGAATTTAATTCAATCAGATCAGCCTCGGAAATATAGGCTCTCTTTTCAACCAATACTTTATGAAAAAGCCCCAGATGCGTCAACGGCCCTCCAAAAGAAGTAAGGGACAACTGCCATACATCTCTTAGAAATATGATATAACGTACTTTTCTCAAGATGAAAGGGAGAACCTGTTTTGCCTGTTCAATTCAGTAAATTTAGAAAAATTTCAAACACTATTACATTGCCCGTGTTAAATATGTCACCGTACATATGATCAACAAAATGAAACACCTATTTATCTATCTGATTGGTATAAGCGGCATACTATATGCCTGTGATTCTCAAAAGAAAAAAACAGACACAGACGCTGCCGGTCATCAGGATGCCGGAAAACTGATTCCTGACTCATCAAATGTTCTTGAAAAAAACGGTATAAAGCTGTCACTCGTAACTTCTTTGCCGGAGTTTCCGGATGCCAGACTTACACAAAGTTTGCCGAAGCCTGAACAAAAGCTTAAACCAGGCAAAACTCACTTCACTTATGAAGTCTCCAACTTTGAGTTAGGCAGACAGACCGATGCCGGAGCATGCGGCAACTGTTCCAATTCCGAAGAAGGCCAGCATATTCATTTTATTCTTAATAATGAGCCATATGTAGCGCTATATACCCCGGAACACACTCAGGAGCTAAAAGAAGGGACTTATATCGAGCTGTCATTTCTTTCCCGTTCCTATCATATAAGCATCAAACAGCCTGATGCGTACGTACTTCGGAAAGTAACCATCGGCAAGCCTAATGATCTGGATAAAATTGACATAAATGCCCCGCATATGTTCTATAGCCGCCCCAAGGGAGAGTACACCGGTTCCGGAGCTGACAAAATTGTTCTTGATTTCTATCTTGTTAATTCAGAACTCTCACCTGACGGAAATAAAGTAATAGCAACAATAGATGGCAATGAGTTTATTATTAACAAATGGGCTGCATATCTGATCGAAGGATTGGACGATGGAGAGCACAGTATCAAGCTTGAATTTGTTGATAAAGACAATAACCGGATTGAAAGTCCTTTTAACCCGGTTACACGAACAATTCAGGTTGCCCGAAAAGCAAAATCATAGCCATGATATATACTGCGGGGTGATTTTACCCGGGAATCACCCCGCAAAAAGCTCATCCAATACTTTCAAAGATCGCAACTCTCCGAAACTTCCGATATTTCTGCTATAAAAGTTGAGAATATATTCCAATGCTCTTTTTCTCTGGACATTGGAGTTAAATACAGCTGTATGAGGTTCTGCCTGGATCAGGCGATCGATAAGCCTGAAATAATCGTTCGATTCGTGGACAATATCAGAAGCACTTTCCGGACCAAATCCAAGATGAAAGGACAAATGAATAAGGAACCAGATGTGAAAATCAGGCTGGTAATCTTCCCGGTCCAGGTATATAATTCCGCTAAAAACATAAGAAAACAATGAATGATCAGCAGTCTCTTCCTTTAAGACCTTCGTCAGTACTTCACTTATAAAAAGAGCCATACAGGATTTTCTTATATCAAAAGGGACAGACTGAAAGGGTATCGAGCATTTTACTTCCTGGATACGACGTATAGTCTTCTCTTCTTTGAAGAAAAAAACCAGATCAAGGAAGGTTAAAGGTTGAAACAATGCAACAGAAGTCAGACTTTTCCTGCTTCTTATCCCATTAATCAACATGGATTGTATTCCATAATTCTCTGTATAAATCCTGGCAATTATGGATGTCTCCTTGAATTTTATAAAGTTCAGAACTATACCTCTGGATTTTACCAGCATAGATGATTAATCAATCAGTACAATTTTAGCAATATTTCCCTTGTCTCCGTGTACAGTCGCGGAAAATACAAGATAAACACCACTTTGTGCCCGTTTTCCGTTATACTTATTCCCATCCCATACTGCTGTCCCTCCCGTAGCCACAGTTTCATATATCATATTGCCGTAAATATCCGTAATCTTAACAGAAGCATTTCTCGCCAGTCCGGATATTCCGATTAATCCATCATAGCCGGACCGGACCGGATTAGGGAAAACCAATGCCTTATTTTCTCCCTGTTCAGTTGCTTCCGTAGCGCTGCTTCTATAGGAATATACTCCGTAGTTAGTCACCATAAAAACATCTCCGGTCATCCCGCTTACTTCTACATCCTTTATATCGCTATCGGCCAAAGGACTGTTTCCCGCAGAGAAATATTCCAGTGCTTCTGACGCATCTTCATTAAAGAGCCATATCCCGTCATTGGTGGCAACCCATTTTCTGTTTGCGCCATCCACATCAATGTCATTCACAACTTTATCCATCAACAGGGGCAATCCATCATAGTATGGAACTGTTACATCTTCCGTAAAGACATCATTCTCTGCACGAAAAATAGCAATCCCTCTGTCTGTGCCAATCCAGATATTTCCATTAAGATCTACTTCGATTGAGCGAACAGTAGAATTAGGCAAATTGCCGGCTCCCTGATTTGCGCCCAAGCTTCGCCACTTTCTACCCTGTTTTTCGGGATTATATACATACAATCCCGGTCGCCCCCGAAGAGTAAACCAAAGATTATTCTTATGATCAATACGAAGATTGTATAAATAGACTGAACTGTTTAGCCCGAAATTAACACTATATGATGTCCATGTACCATCTGGCGCCAATTTATGAAAAAGTGGTGTAGCCTCATTCGCAATAACATTAGCAATCCATATATTGCCTGCAGGGTCAGCTTCTACTTCGGTAACCCGAACATAGCCCTGTCCTGGTATATTGTTATAGAGAGGGCTGTTTAAATCATCATATGCCCTCGTCACCTTCTCATCCTTAAATTCCAATAAACCCTTCCCATAGGAAGCTATATAATAGCTGTTATTTACATATGAGTACGCTACATCTACAAGGTCGTATATTCCTTCAAATCCCCCACCTCTGAAGTGAGAAAAGTTCTTCCAACTTTGATTAACAAGTATATCCATTCCCTGATATCGAAACCAGTTTGTTGTATTCGAGTTATAGCCTCCGAAAAGTGCAAAAATCACTTTATTCTCATTAACCATCCGGAAGGTCCTGGAGGCGCTTATTGATGACAGATTAAAAAAGTGATAACTATTCTGATTATCAAATCGTAATAAACCAGAGCTTGATGCAAGCCAAAGACTATTGTTGCCCCCAACTATATCATTTATCTCTCCCGGAACAAAAAATGTATCAACACGCACTCCGTCATAATCAAAAAAGCACTCATTCGAGCCTACAAGAATTCTTTCATTCACAAGATTCATTCTGTTAGCTTTTCTGCTTAATGAGACTTCTTCACTCCAATACCCTCCTGTCTGCTTATATATACTTCCGGTTATTGTCGGATTGAGTAGTTCATCTGATTTATTATTGCAGAGAGCATATATAGCCTCATTAAATGCGAGTACACTCATGAATCCCGTGCCATAAGGTAATCCGTCTGAGGACTTATAGAGATACCACGAACTATAATCAAGTAAATTGGAGCTGATATCAGCCGCAAGAATACCTATGCCTGTAGCAATATATATTGAATCGTTGTATATACAGGAAGCGTTGACCTGAAGTTGACCCGCTGTCGGACTTATATTAATTGCAGCGTCTCTGATTTCATTCTTTTGAAGATCGAGCAGGACAAGACCAAAATCAGTCGATATATATGCGATAGTCCCTTTGAGTGCTATATGATTAAGTTTTTTAGAACCCAATACAGTGCCTGATCTCCTGATATCACTAATATTTATCAGACTATTCTTTTTGATTAAATCAATATTACCATTAGAATAACCGATTATCGTAATATTTTCCGAAAAGCTGTGAGCAATACAACTGACTCCGACATCACTCAACCCTTCATTCTTGGACAATGTTCTTATCTCATTATCCTGCAGCGAAAATCTGAGTAAAGTTTCATTTGATCCTCCAAATATATAGTTTCCGGTATTACAAACAGCTACAAAATCTGATGAGGCAGGATGTTGCCGCCAGTTCCCGATTGACACCCCTTGTCCGTACAGGGTTTGCCCCAGTAAGAGTAAAAAAAAATGAACTAAAAAACGCATAGATAGAGCAAATATAATCAGAAATATTGCAGTTCTGAGTTGATTTTATATATTTAACTCCTACATAAACGTTGTTGGATTATGAATTCTTTTGTTGATATAAGGAAAATATCTTCCTATAGTCTCGCTCTGTCTGAAAAACTTATAAATGAACTCTTTACTGTAAAGAACGCAATAAGCGGAGCAGAAATTAAACAGTTTACCCCCGTTCAGCAGATCAATCTTTTCATATTCAAAAATCTGTTTGAAAAATGGCAGGAAGAAGCGGGCAAGCTAAAAAGTCCTTATTTCGATTATGACCATGCTGAGGTACAAAGCGCCCTTCAGGCTTTTCTCAATACACTATCCAATCATATAGTCGTTTCAAAAGAGTTTTTCAAGCCACTACTTACCAAAGCGATTGAAGACACTCTTTATCTGGCAATGGCTCCGGCTGAGTTTTTCAGACAGGATATTATGTATCGCAAAGAAACATTCCTTGCAAACTTTGAAAAAAACAAGAAATTCATCCGGATCAATACAGCCTATCTTACATCAATAGAAAAACATATATCTGAATTTCCCGAGCCTTCATGGCAGAGACTTGCCGATTATATATCAACCCTTGGTCTTTCTCCTGAGGAAACAGATGTTTTATCCAGACTGAATGAATTATTGAAAATTGAACTCGATGATATTCTTCTACACCCCAGCATCGAGAGTATCCAGAAGCCCGAAGAGGCATCTGCAGCCGGTTCAGCCATTCCTCTGACAGAAGAAACTCCAGTTCAACAACACAAGGAAAATCATATCTCAGAACCGGTCAGTAATCATATCTCCGGTTTTTCCTCACTCAATGAACGGTTTGTAAGGGAGGAAACAACCCTAAACGATCATCTCAAAACCGCTGAAGATGTCGTTTATCCGTTAATGAAGATAGACGATCTTCGAAGTGCAATAGGCCTTGGCGAAAAATTTGTTTACATCAAGGAGTTATTTAACGATGATGTATCTGCCTACGCAGTGGTTTTATCGGAAATTGAGAAGATGGATAATCTGGAGAGCGCTATGACTTTTCTTCATGAGCAATGCTGGACCAAATACAGCTGGAATATAAGCAACATACACCTTCAGGAGTTTATATCCCTGGTAGAAAGGCGTTTTGGTAGCTATAATCACCGGACAAACAGATCAGAATTATGACTTTCAGGCCTTTTCATCCGGCCAGACTCTATTCCACAGATAAATGAATCATTTTCTTCAAAACTTGCCGGAAATATAACCCGGCAAGTTTTATATTTTGTATTAATGCCATAACTGCTGCTTTCTATGAGCATCCAGCTTAAGAAATACAAACAAGAGAATAGTAAAACCTAACAGTGAAGATCCTCCGTAACTGATAAATGGTAAAGGGATTCCGATAATCGGGAACACGCCGATGGTCATACCTATATTTACCATGAAATGGAAGAAGAAAATCGAAGCCACCGAATATCCATAAATTCTTGAAAACCTATCCTTCTGCCTTTCCGCCAGATTAACAAGACGGCAGATAAAGATCACATAAAAGAGAATAAAAACCGAGCTTCCTATCCAGCCATATTCTTCACCGATAGTACAAAAAATAAAATCCGTACTTTGTTCAGGTACAAAATCAAACTTTGTCTGAGTTCCTTTCAGAAAACCTTTTCCGGTTAATTCTCCGGACCCGATTGCTACTTTGGATTGATACAGGTTCCAGCCGATTCCTTTTATATCGCTTTCCGGATCAATCAGTGCCTTGATCCTGTTTTGCTGATGCGGTTGTAGTACATCATTGACAAAGAAGTTCACGCTAAATATGACTCCGATACAAAGCGCATAGACTCCGGCAACAATAAAAGCTTTCTGATAGACTGGCCGCTTTCGGGCATTTTTCTTTCTTAGCTCCAGTAAAATGACACCAAGAATAAAAAAAGCAAATATCCCAAGAGCTCCCATCAGATAATACTTATCAAACATTAACGTCATGACAAATAAGGCTATCGAAAGAATACCAAATACTAATATATATGGAGACAAACCTTCCCTGTATAAAACAATAACAAAAGCTGCCAGGACCAGCATAGTTCCGGTTTCATTCTGGGCAATGATTATTATTGCAGGAAGTCCTATTATAGCTCCTATCACCAGCCTTGTTTTTATCTGATTAAATTTCACATTGATATCCCCGAGATAACGGGCCAGGACCAGTGCTGTGGCAAACTTTGCAAATTCGGCCGGTTGTAAGCGGATAGGGCCAAGAACAAGCCAGGAGCGGGACCCTTTAATATCCGGTGCCAGAACAAAAGTTGCCAGGAGCAAAAAAATGACTATACCGTATAGTACAAAAGCAAATGAATTATAGAACTTATAATCTACCACCATGATCATTAAAATGGTGACGGAAGAAAGTCCGATCCACATAAGCTGCTGCCCGGCTCTGGATGAGCCGGAAAAAGGACTGATATAAGCTTCCGGATCAAATACCGCAGCATAAATATTCAGCCAGCCAAAGAATACAAATAGTGTATAAAACCCAACAGTCAGCCAGTCTATACTCTTAATTAAATTTCCTTCACTTCTCACAGTAAATCTTCTTTTCTGTTTGAAACAATAGCTGTATTTCCTACATAAGCCGGAGAGCCTGCTTTCTGTTCCTGTTCAGAAAGCTCTTTAACAGCTGTTCGTAACGGCGGCTTGCTCTCCTCTTCCTTCCCATAAAAACGCTTATCCAATATGTATTTTTCCAGATGTGGTCTTGTAATTGTATCTGTCAGATATTTTTCAATCATCAAACTCGCAATAGGAGCAGCCCATGTTCCCCCGAATCCTGCATTTTCGACAAAAACAGCAATCGCAATTTTCGGATTATCCTTAGGTGCAAACGCTATAAAAACAGAATGGTCTTCTCCATGCGGATTTTGTGCTGTTCCTGTCTTTCCGCAAATTTGTATGTGCTTGATTCTAGCTCTTGCAGCAGTTCCGGCATTGACTACATCTTCCATACCATCCACAATCGGCTGATAAAATTGCTGGTCTATACCAACGTCATGGCGTACTTTATACTGAGACAACGGACCGTTATCCCCAATAGATTTTATCAGATGAGGCGTATAATAATGCCCTCTGTTTGCTATAATCGCTGCAAGATTTGCCATTTGGATGGGTATTGTTCCGATTTCTCCCTGACCAATACTTAGTGAATAAATTGTCGAAAATTTCCAGCGTAAATCTCCATATACCCGATCATAGTATCTGTTACTTGGTATAATCCCTGATTTTTCGTTAGGCAGATCAATCCCGAGCCGTTCTCCAAAACCAAACTTTTTAATTTTGTCATACCATATATTGTAGCCAATCTCGGTATCCTTAAATTTATTTGGATCTTTTCCCCGCTCAATCAGATTCTTAAACACCATAAAATAATACGGGTTGCATGAATGCTGTACAGAACCTCTTACATCCAACGGCGATGGATGCGGATGACAATTTACCAGTGCGCGATTGCATGGAAACCTGGTATTAGCATTGATAACTCCCTGATCCATACCAATCAGTGCCTGAGCAATCTTAAAGATGGAGCCCGGAGGATACATAGCCATTAAAGGGCGGTTGAATAAAGGTACAAGAGAATCTTTCTGAAGCTGCAGAAAGTTCTTACCAAATTCTCTGCCCGTCAATATATTAGGATCATATGAAGGTGCAGAAATAAAGCTCAGGATCTCTCCTGTCGCAGGCTCAATTGCCACAACTGAACCAACCTTGTATGCCATTAACTTTTCACCATATTCCTGAAGACCTATATCTATTGAAGATATCAGATTCGTTCCCGGGATAGAGAGTGTATCATGCTCGCCTTCATTGAATGGTCCTTTTTCGACCCCACGCACATTCACCATTACATACCGCGCTCCCCGCTTGCCTCTCAGATAAGTTTCATACGAAGCCTCCAAACCGTTAATACCTATATAATCACCCTGCTGATAGTATGGCACCTGTTGATTTTCCAGCTGCCTTTTACTAATCTCTCCGATATAACCCAGCGCATTGGCAAGGCTTTTATGCGAATAAGACCTTACAGTTCTTTTCTGCGGATAGAAACCTTTATAATCTACCAGAAAATCCTGAACTCTGGCAAAGTCTTTCATCGAAAGCTGCTTTAGAAAGGCAGAGGGCTTGTCGCGTGAGAATTTTTTGGCTTCCATTACTTTCATCTCAAACTCTTCACGAGTAATCCCGAAGCGACTGCAAAACATGGCTGTATCCCCGACCCTGAGCTCTCTCGGAACAACCATTAAGTCAAAAACAGGTGTATTATATACCAGCAGCTTACCATTCCTGTCAGAAATAAGTCCGCGGTACGGATAGTCAATAATGCGCCTTTTAACATTATCCTGGGAAGCAAACTTATAGGAAGTATCCAGGATCTGGAGCGAAAACAACTTCAATATATACACCAAACCCACCAGAATGAATGCAAACTGGATGATATTTTTACGATTACCAAGCATTAATTCTTTCTGGGAGACTGAATAAGGTATTGAACAAGAATTACCATAACTAACGAGAACACTGAACTTGCTAGTATCTTTTCAATAGTCAAAAAAAGTGAGTTATACCCCAGGGACCATATAAAGAACAGCACTGTATGGTGCACCGCAATCACAACAGCAGCATATGATAAGAACCACTGTACTCCAAGAGAACCGATAGAAATGATAACACCCTCATCATATCCGCCACGGGGAGTAAGCAGATTAATAATATATGGTCGCAGATAGGCAATCAAAACTGTTGCAAATGCATGAATTCCGGGAGAGTTATAAAACACATCCACAAATAATCCGGTCCCGAAACCAATTAAAATCAGCAAAACATGAGGCGTCTGGTAGGGAAGCATCATTATGAATGTAATGTATATAAAACACAACGCCCGGCCATCAAATAAGGCCAGATGCAGAAAAAGCAGCACCTGTAATGCTACAAACAATATGAAGTAAAGACTATATGTAATTATCTGGCCTGCTCTGGTCATATTATTTACTTTATGACATTTTCAAGCGAATCCCGTTCTGCCCGAAGATTATTTTTTATTATATAAACATAGGACAACGCTGTAAAATCAGTTGAGAAGTTCAACTGAATATCATAGTCCGAGCTACCCTCTCCAAGAGTAAATTCTCCTATTGTTCCGATCATCACCCCTTCAGGGAATACCGCATTATATTCACTTGTAACGACAGAATCCCCCTGAGCGATCCTGTGATGCCTGACTACATGCAAGACCTTTCCTTCTCTCGGGTCCAGACCATCCCATACAACAGTTGCATCGATATTACCATTTTTAATACGGGAAGCTACATTCATACCACTGTGCAGCATTGACACGACCGTACAGAAATGCTTCGATACAGTTTTTACTCTGCCCACCAGACCATCTGGTCCAATCACGCCCATATCCGGCGTTACACCATCCAGGGTACCTTTATTCAGAGTCAGAAAATTTTCGGGAAGACGCGTGGTATTTTTAACTACCCGGGCCGGCAGATATCCATACTGTATTGTGGAATTTGTATCCGTCACTATATTTTCAGAGAGATTTTTATGCTGCCGGATATGATTGAGCTGGTTGAGCAAATCGGCATTCTGGGCCGCAAGCTCTTCGTTTACCTTGTTCAGGCTAAAATAAGAAGAAACATTCTGCTCCAGAGAAAGCACACCTGCTACGTAATAATTGGATGTATTAAAGAAAGCAGCTCCCTGATATGTATTGAAAGAAACAATCATCCATATACAGAGTACTTCTATCAGAAAGAATGACAGAAAAGCCCGGTACCTGTATATAAACTCAAATATTCTGTACATTTAATCAGGTCATCAGAACAGCCTTGTAATTCTTTATGTTTTTTATGGCCATTCCGGTACCTCTTACAACAGCCTTTAGCGGATCTTCCGCAACATGAATGGGAAGCTTTGTTTTCAAAGCCAGACGCTTATCAAGACCTCTGAGCAACGCACCACCACCGGTAAGGTGAATACCATTATCATAAATATCGGCAGACAATTCAGGTGGCGCTATTTCCAACGCTTTCAGAACGGCCTCTTCTATTTTCGAAACGGATTTATCAAGTGCAAAAGCTATTTCCGAGTACGAAACTTTTATTACTTTGGGTATTCCCGTCATCAAGTCTCTTCCTCTGATTTCATAATCCTCCGGCGGATTATCAAGTTCAGTCAGCGCGGAACCAACCTCCATCTTAACTCTTTCGGCAGAACGTTCTCCGATCAGCAGGTTGTGCTGTCTTCTCATATAGTCAAGGATGTCCTTGTTGAAAACATCGCCGGCAACTCTGATAGACTGCTCACATACAATTCCGGACAGAGCAATCACTGCAATTTCTGTTGTACCACCGCCAATATCCACAATCATGGATCCGATTGGCTGTTCAATATCAATACCAAGGCCAATCGCAGCTGCGATTGGCTCATGGATCATATACACTTCTTTCGCTCCGGCATGTTCGGCCGAATCCCTTACAGCTCTTTTTTCCACTTCGGTAATACCGGAAGGAATACAAATTACCATACGGTGTGAGGTGGTTCCGAAAAGCTTCTTGCCATTATCTATCATCTTAATCATACCTCTGATCATGTGCTCGGCAGCATGGAAATCTGCAATAACACCGTCTTTGAGCGGCCTGATGGTTTTTATGTCTTCATGCGTTTTTTCATGCATCTGCATTGCTTCACGTCCGATTGCCAGCACCTTGCCATTAATCTTATTCAGAGCAATGATGGAAGGTTCGTCCACCACAATCTTATCTTTATAGATAATCAACGTATTAGCTGTACCCAGGTCAATTGCGATATCGCTGGTAAAAAAATCAAACATGCCCATTTTTAACGAGGTATTTATTACTGATGATAATAATGATGAAAGTTACAAATAAGTTTCCAAAACCTAATTTTTTAACAATACTTTTAGTGCTTGAAGTGCCTGAAGCCGGTAAAGACCATTGACATTCCATGCGCATTGCAGTAGTCTATGGATTCCTGATCCTTTACTGACCCTCCCGGCTGAATTACACTTCGTATACCTGCCTGATAAGCAATTTCTACACAATCAGGAAAGGGGAAGAAAGCATCCGAAGCCATCACTGCTCCGTCTGACAGATCAAAACCAAAGCTTTTTGCCTTTTCAATAGCCTGTCTCAATGCATCCACTCTGCTTGTCTGCCCCACTCCGCTGGAAATCATTCGATCCTCTTTGGCGAACACGATCGTATTGGATTTTGTATGCTTGCAAACGATCGCAGCAAAAAGCAACGCTTTCTTTTCTTCTATGCCCGGCTCCGTTTCAGTAACCGTTTTCAGATCAGCAAAATCTTCTGTTTTGCTGTCCTTATCCTGCTCTATGACACCGTTTAAAAGCGTTCTGAACTGCTTTTGAGGAAGCTGCACTTCTTTTCTTTTTAAAAGTATCCTGTTCTTCCTGGACATTAAAAGCTCCAATGCATCCTGCTTGTATGCGGGGGCAATCAGTACTTCAAAAAACAATTTATTCAGCTCTTCTGCAGTTTCAGGATCAACTTCTCTGTTGGTAATTATAACACCACCAAAAGCAGAAACCGGATCTGACTCCAGCGCTTTCAGATAGGCATCCTTAGGCTTATCGGCTATTGCAACACCACAGGCATTGTTATGCTTCAATATTGCATAGGCAGGTTCTCTGAACTCATCGATCAGGGCAACTGCTGCATCAATATCAATAAGGTTATTATACGAAAGTTCTTTACCATTTAGTTTCAAAAACATGGCATCGAGGTCTCCGTAAAATATACCTTTCTGATGTGGATTCTCCCCATAACGCAGTGCTTTCGAGTGACGTATGCTGGTTTTCAGGGAACTAATATTTTCTGTATTATTGAAGTAATTAAAAATAGCCGTATCATAATTGGATGACACATCAAAGGCACAGGCTGCAAAATATCTTCTGTCAGCCAGATCTGTTGCCCCTTCTTTTTCTTTCAGCAACTCTTCCAGAGTTCCGTATTGCTCACGTCCCGATATAATAACAACATCCTGAAAGTTTTTTGCAGCCGCTCTGATAAGCGATATCCCGCCGATATCGATTTTCTCTATTATATCCGCCTCTCCCGCTCCTTTGGCAACCGTCTCTTCAAAAGGATATAAATCAACAATGACAAGATCAAGATCCGGAATCTCATATTGCTCTACCTGACTCTGGTCATCAGCAAGCTCTCTTCTGTACAGTATACCACCAAAGATTTTGGGATGCAGTGTTTTTACTCTTCCGCCCAGAATCGATGGATAGGAAGTCAGATCCTCTACTGCTGTAACCGGGATATCTAACTCTTCGATAAACTTCTGCGTTCCGCCCGTACTGTATATATGTACTCCATTGGCATGCAACAATTTCACCAGCGATTCCAGATTATCTTTGTAATAAACGGATATTAGTGCTGACTTAATCTTCTTCCTGTTCATTTTATCTCTTTACTTTCTGTTATTACCTTGTCAATAATTACCGGAAAATGCTCGTGTTCCAGCCTGTGAATTTTTTCAGCAAGACTTTCCGGAGTATCACCGGGCTCTATCAGACACTTTGCCTGATAAATCATTTCACCTTCATCATATCGTTCGTTTATATAATGAATCGAAATACCTGATTCTTTTTCTTTTGCAGTAATCACTGCCTGATGCACCTTACTTCCGTACATTCCTTTTCCTCCATAGGCAGGCAGTAGCGCCGGGTGAATATTTATAATCCGGTCAGGATAGTTTTTCAACAGGTTTTGCGGGATTAGCCAGAGAAAACCGGCGAGAACAATCCAGTCAACCGAATTTTCCTTAAGATACTCCAAAACTCTGTCAGAAGAAAAAAAATCTTCCCTGCTAAACACAAAGGTTGGGATGCCCAATTTCTTTGCCCTCTCCAGCGCATAGGCATCAGGACGATTGGCAAGAAGCACTTTGACCTTAATATCCTGCCTTTGTTCAAAATATTCAATAATTCTCTGTGCATTTGATCCGGAACCAGATGCAAAAATTGCTATATTAGCCTGGTGATCACCCATGTATTAATTGCTATGAAGAGGGAACCAATTTTTAAGCCGCAAATATAACCAAGATTAGGTAAAAATCATGCTTGCAACCCCACAGATCATGATTAACTTCGCCAGGAGACTTAAAAATTTAAAGTCTTTTCGGGTATCAGCCCGAACAAGCATTATAGTGAATAAAATAAGCGGACAGACAACGAATATGCCATATATAGCCAGTAGCAGGGGACTATACCTGCTTCCTGTAAAAATCATGGCTCCCAGCAGCAGTAACTCTACCAGGTAAACCACTTTCTTGGTCGACCGTATGCCATACCTGATCGGAAGAGTATCACAGCCGAAATTCCGGTCTCCTTTTACGTCCTCAATATCTTTGATTATTTCGCGTATCAGTGAAAGCAGAAAAGCAAGCGAAGAATAAGCCAGTATAAGATGACTGTGGGGTACCCTGTATATATACCCAACCATAAAAACCGTCAGACCGGTTAAAAAAGCAATAATCAGATTTCCGGTCAGAGGAAGACGCTTTAAAAAATTGGAGTACCACCAGAGTAAAATAATAGCGCAAAAGTGAATGGCTGCCACTTCCATACCCAACGTAAAAGATATGCCGAGCCCGGCCATATTGAGTATCAGGTGAACAAACATTGCATGTCTTCTGGGCAATGTCCGCCCGACAATCAGCCTGTGCGGTTTATTAATGATATCAATTTTTACATCATAATAATCATTGATAACATACCCTGCTGCCGCAATCAGGACAGTACTTACCATCAGCAGATGCAGCCGGGGATCAAAGTAGTAATCCAGCCACTCCTCCTTCGGCCCGACCAGAAATACGGCTACACAAAACTGCGTCATGGCCATAATAAACAGATTGGGCAATCGGACCAGACGGGACGCAGCCTGCGGATATAAAACGAGATATCTTACTGCCTGTGACTGCATGAAAAGGACTATTTTATTACCAGTTTTCGATAAGCCATTTACCCTGAGCCTTCATTGTTTTTTCGATCACGTCACGTACGGCGCCTCTGCCTCCTGCAAAAGGACTTATATACTGACATACAGATTTTATATCCTCTGCTGCATCATTGGGACAGGCAGATATACCAACCAGGCGGAGCATTTTCAGATCAGGAATATCATCTCCCATATACAGTATCTGGGATGTATCCAGCTGCTTATCTTTCTTGTATTCATTAAACACCGAGATTTTGTCCTTCACACCAAGGAATATATCTCTTACACCAAGGAACTCAAGGCGTTTTTTAACCCCTTCCTCAAACCCGCCGGTTATAACAATCACGTGGTAACCATTCTGAACTGCCTTCTCGACCGCGTATCCGTCCTTGATATAAAAATTTCTGGCATGCTCACCAGTTTTAAACGCAATGATACTCCCATCGGTGAGTACTCCGTCCACATCAAAAATAAATGTATTTATTCTGCTAAAATCTACCATAAGAAACTACTATAGAATAAGTAAGCGACAATCGTCTTAAGTTAAACAATAATATTTATTAAAAGAAAACAGAAGCTAAGCCGAAGTATTCCCATAAGCAGCCAAAATGCTTTCCGTCATCGTCCTGTATATTTTTTCTGCATGCTTATTATCAGAAAGCAGGTCAAGATGCACAGCGATTGTTCCCATATCATTTCGGACAGCAGGTCCGGTCTGCGACAATAATGCCCCGGACGCAAATGCCTTGTTTATTGTCTCTTTTATCAGACTTTCCAACATAGAGAATGAAGTGCCTTCCTGCTCAAGGATACCTTCGGTAATGAACAGCAGATGATTAATAAAATTATTAGCAAAAACTGCTGCCAGATGAATTTTCTTTCGTTGCTCAGAAGTCAGTACACTTATCCTGCCGGACAACCTTTGTGCTGCTATTGTTATTTGCCTGCCGGCGTAGTCGTCACTGGCCTCTGTCAGCATAGGTATCGCAGAAAAATCTACCGGCCTGCTTCTGGAAAATGTCTGTAATGGATAAAGTACTCCAAAATGCCTGAACGTGCCGAGCAGCTCGATAGCTGCACTGCCGCTGGTATGAACTACTACTGCTTTATCCGGAATATGCAACTGCCCGGCAACTGCCGGAATGGCATCATCGGGAACGCAAAGCACAAAAAAAGTGGAGTGGCTCTGGCTGAAATCTAGATCATCAACAGCTTTACAATCCGGGATTCGCCCCGATGACTGTATGGCTGTTTCAATATTTCTCGAATATACTTCACTAACCTGAAAGCCGGCATCATAAAATGCCTTTGCCATATGCCAGCCTACATTGCCCGCTCCGATTATGGTAATTGCAGGTAATTGCATTTACGTATCTATACAACCGGCTGATATGAATGTTTTGAAGCTTTATCAGCATTACCGGAGTTCTGACCTTCATTATCTTTCATCTTTCTGAAATCACCGGCTCTTCGCACAATCGCAATAGTCATTCCGATCATCAATACGATGGTTCCGATCCATAAAATGTTAATCAGCGGCTTTTCTACCACCTTAAGAATAATGAAATCCTTTTGGGTTGTACTTTGTGTGAATGTAAAAACTCCTGATTCCGGGTCAATACCAACAAATTCAATTTTCAGTCCAAGCTCCGGTAAGATCTCCGGAATATGTCCAATCATAATGTCTTCTTCCCCAAAAAGGTTTTTAGTCACCTTTATGACATATTTCGGATACATTTCATAATGATCTTCTTTTCCCATCAATGTAAAATGCGCTTTTACAGCTCCGTCACCAGGTCCCAGATTTAATCCGGGAATATCTGTTTCCTTCACAACACTATTAAAAGTCACTATGTAATCATTAATAAAGAGAGTATCTCCGATTTTTGCTTTGAACTCCTCCGGTTCTGACCATTCTCTCTTTTCTTCATCCAGAAAAGAGGTGATATGCGTATAAAAATCTCTGCCTGCAAATCGCCTGATATCGGGTGAAACTACTTTGCCCATAGATTCGTTGGCCTGAATACGCGGATAAAGAGAAAAAGCTTCTGAGCTATCTTTCTTTACATACTCTACTTCAAAATAGGTATTTTCAGGATGGAGCATTACCGTATCCCCTTTTTCGAAATACGTTTTAGTACGATATCTTAAATCATTTATTACAATCGCTTCTCTTGAGTCAGGAAATACGAATAGATCTTTTGCATTGACATATCCGGGAAATCCGCCTACCTCAAACCGGCTGCCTTTATAGGTAAGAATATAATCCTGCATCTGAACAGGCTCTTCGCGCCACAACAGGATATTCTCGGTATTAAATGCTTCATCCGCATCTTTAGAGAATAGCAATCCCGAATGATTTAATGAAATCACTTTGGAATATCCGGATGAAAACAATACTCCGATCAGCATCAGTGCCATGCCTATATGAGTAACAGCACCACCTGAAAGTCGGAAATTTTTACCTGCAAACAGATTGATCAGTATTCTTCCGTTGGCAACCAGACTGAAAATCGCAAAACTCCATAGGAGAATAAATTTGATTTTCTTGGATATATAATCCTTATCCTGGATAATGGCAGCGTCAAATGCTTTTAAATCTACGAATAGTATTACCAAAGTAGATAAAAGAATACTTATAATAACCGGGGTATAAAGCGAGGATAGAAACTTTTTCCGGTCCATCTTTTTCCACCAGAAAAACTGCCCTATACCGGAAAGAACAGCTATAAGCATCGCAAACCATATCTGCCAATTTGTATAAAACACCACCTGATCGGCCGGAGGTGCCATATTGGAAACAATACCGAGATCTTTCAGAATCGAATTAAAGAACGGGATGGAAGTTGGCAGAATAACCTGAAATGCCGCAAGACATAATATGGTAACTCCTATAAAAATCCAGAACTCTCTTGAATAGGTTGATAGTTCCTTTTGTGTTGACGGAATATGCTTCCAGGAACGAATGATCAGATATAGTGAAATTGCGGTAAATGCACCCAGGTATAAAAACAACTGATTCTTTAATCCCAGATCTGTAAAGGAATGAACAGAAGCCTCTCCTAATACTCCGCTTCTGGTGAGATAGGTCGAATAAAGAATAAGCAGAAAGGAGGCAATAACAAGGATCACCGATGTTTTCAGCGCCGAATTACTATTCTTATAGCTGATCATTGTATGAATGCCGGCTATAAGGATAAGCCAGGGTACATAAACTGCGTTTTCAACAGGATCCCAGTTCCAGTAGCCACCGAAGTTGAGCGTCTCATATGCCCAGTATGCTCCCATAAGTATCCCAGCTCCTAAAACGAGCGCTGCAAACAGAGACCATGGCAGCGCAGGCTTTACCCAATCCTTGTATTTGCCCAGCCACAAACCGGCTATACAATAGGCAAAAGGAACAAGCGTAGCGGCAAAACCGAGGAATAATGTAGGCGGGTGAATAACCATCCAGTAATTCTGCAAGAGCAGGTTCAGCCCGCTGCCGTCTTCTGGTATAAAATTAGGATTGCTTTTGTAAACCGGTATGTCTCCCATATACTCCTTGAGCAAAATAAAAGGAGAGCTTCCAATCTTAATATCCGCAAGAGGAATCACGGTACCAAGGATCATGGAAGCTAAAAATGCCTGCACAAGACAGAAGACCACCATTACCGGAGCCTCCCAGACATTGTTTACTTTGATAAGGATTGCACCAAGCAGAACATGCCAGAAAATCCACAGCAGGAAACTTCCTTCCTGGCCTTCCCAAAAACAGGATATCATATAATACCAGGGCAGATCATTGGATGAATGGCTCCAGGCATAATGGTACTCATAGTAATGATTATATATGATCGTATAAAGACATACGACAATTCCGATTACAGCAAACCCGTGAATACCAAAGGCTATACGCGAAAAAACCTTCCAGCTTCTGATTTCATCTGCTTCGGAAGGTCTCTCTTGCTCTTGTCTTGTTGCACGTATATAGCCTATTGTTGCAATTATAGCAGTGATAAAAGACAGAATAACGAATATATGCCCCCAGTTTCCTATTCCTTCATGTACCATTACAATTAGATTTTATTTTCCTGATATTTAGACGGGCATTTCAAAAGAATCTCATCTGCCACAAAGGTTTTGTTGCGTACAGAACCAATAACTACTACCTGCTCGGACTTTTCAAAATCCTGCGGCTTGGGATTGAAGTGAACCACTTCCCGTTCTTCATTATTGTTATCCACCAGTATAAAAACAAAGTAGTTGGGATCCATGACCGGATTATACATCATCCCAACAATCTCTCCGCTTTCGTTCTTCTTTAATTTGCCCACCACGTGCACCTTATTTTTATTACCTTTTTCGGCCAGAGCATAGGCTTCTCTGAAGCTTACATACTGACTCGCGCTCCCGGCAGTGGATACTATAACTCCAATGGAAATGGCAATGGCAACAATTGCAATTATGTATGAGAGTTTCATGATATGATTACAGGTTTCCTTTTTCTTTTTCGATCATTGATATTTTGCGGTCCAGACTGATGAGGTATAAAATAAGACCCGTAAAAACAATGAGCACAACGGCCACCACCACATATATTTTACCTTCGGCGCGCATCTGATCGGCCATTTCAACATCTGAATGATCCACAATCTGGGCAAAAACATTTATTGCAGAGAAAACGGAGAGTAATATAAATAGTACAAATCTTTTCATCGTGTTTTTTATTCAATGCCATATATTCGGTTTCTGACCAGTCGTATTCTCACTCTGAGTGAGCTGATCCATACTCCCAGCAATGTAAAACCCAGAATAGAAGGGTAAAACAACAAGCGCATTCTGGAATCCAGATCATATGCATTAAACCCCGGATTTCCTCCGTTACCCGGATGTAACGAATCGGTAAGTCTCGGAAGTATAAACAGCAAAGCTATCAGAGCCGGAAAACTGAAAATATTATATATTGCACTTATACGTGCCCTCTGCTGATCATCTGTAAATGACCCCCTGAGGACAAAGTAAGCCAGATAAATAAGCAAGCCGATTGCTGAAGCATTTTGCTTGGGATCTCCGCTCCAGTATGAGCCCCAGGTATACTGTGCCCAAACCATTCCGGTCAGCAGCCCCAACACGCCAAAAACTATGCCGGTATTTGCATATTCCGCTGCCTGGATGTCAGATTTTGCATTGCCCTTTGCCAGATAAATAATTGAAAAAATAACCGAGATCAGCAGGGAAATAATCATTCCGAACCACATCGGCACATGAAAGTACAGATTACGAATACTTTCATTAAGAATATTGAGCTTTGGGACATCAAACATAAAGCCGCCGATAATGACATATAATAAAATCAATATGGCAAGCAATTTCCACCAGGTATGTTTCATATTGAGTATATCTGTTTGAGGGCTGTAGAATTCAACGAAAATTTGAATTTTAACTTCTCCAAAGGTAAGGAAATAAAACATAAGAAACGGCAGCAAGCATAACATTTACTGACATCAATGTTACAATCTCATCATAGCTGACGGAGCGTGCCAGTCCGTCAATCGAATTCTTTGATAAGCGGATAAGCATGAGCAGCATAGGTAAAATAACCGGAAAACTCAGGATCGCCATCAGAGAAGCTCCGGCTGCCGCTTTATAGGCAATTCCCGATATCAGGGTGAGGGTGGATGAGAAGCCTGTCGCTCCCAGCAATATGGCCAGAAAAAAGAAAGCCATATCTTCTACAGGGTTGCCCAGCACCATGCTGTAAAACAGAAGAGCCGTGACCGAAAAGACAATCATCAGCAGACTGTTATAGAGCATTTTTGCAAGAATAACCGCCTGCGGCGAGGCCAGTGTATAGTAATAAAAATGCCTGCCTTTCTGCTCATCCGCAAAACTTTTTGCCATCGCATTGATTGAAACAAAAAGCATAATAATCCAGAAAACCACATTCCATGTAATAGGTGAAAGCTCATTGGATCGCACTCCGAAACTCAGATAGCAGACAAAAACAGTGGAGCCTATGTACAAAAGTATACTATTAAATGCCAGACGCTGCCTCCATTCCAGCATCACTTCCTTCAAAAGCAGGTTCCAGAAGTTCTTCATGAATCTAAAGTTATGCTGAAAATTGCTACATTCAATCATCTATTGTTAAAAAAAATCTGCTAATTTTAGAACCTTTGAAAGCAATGAAAAAAATAATTCCCATACTGATATTAGTTCTTCTTTCTCAAACAGGATTCAGTCAGTACAACGAATATGAAGCTGCCGAAACCAGACAGCCTGACGCTGGTGTCAAAACCGTGGTCCGGGTCAATATATTCGGTTCTATGGCCGGGAGCTTTACCGGCGAGATTGAGCGTATTATTAATAAACGGTTTTCTGTACAGCTGGCTGTCGGCTATCGTAGTCTTAATCTTACACCATTCTTTGTAAATACTGATGTGGCTGATCATGTCAGTTTTTATCAGCATGGATTTACTTTTGTCCCGCAAATGAAATACTACTGGACCCATTTCTCTAAAAAATTGCAGAACCCGATGGGTGCCTATATTGCATCATATGTGCGCATCGGTCAATATGACTTTGAGCTGAAAGATGATCTGCTCGACGGCAAATATGATCTGACGTATGATCTTACCGCTATTAGCGGAGGGCTTGTCTTTGGATTTCAACTTATTGCAGGGAAACATTTTGCTCTGGATGCTTTTTTCGGGCCACAGGTAAAACATAAAAAGATCAATAACGAACGCTGGAGATATCCCTCTTCCTCGGATGATGGCGTTGTTACATTAAAAAGATCCGTTATGACGTTTGAACCAAGGGTTGGTATTACAGCAGGGATAGCATTTTAATCACGATAACAAAGAAAGATTTTGTTCTGATAGATATATGAAAGAAAAAATAGAAAGAGTCCTGACTGAAGTTGAAGAATTTAGAATAGAAAACAAAGAACAGCTGGAACAGTTTCGGTTGAAGTTTCTGATTAAGAAAAGTGAGCTTAATGAGCTTTTTACAGAACTTCGCAATGTCCCGGCAGAAGACAAGCGAATGGTCGGGGCTGAACTGAATAATCTTAAAAATGCCGCTCAGAGTAAATTCAAAGAGGCCTCGGAAGCAATTGAAAATAATACGGACAATATCTCTGCTGACATTCCTGACCTTACGCTTCCGGTTATTCCGAACGAGCTTGGCACCCGACATCCTCTCACCCTGGTCAGAGAACGCATTATTGAGATTTTTTCCCGAATGGGATTCAATCTGTCAGATGGCCCCGAAATTGAGGATGACTGGCATAACTTCACTGCTCTGAACTTTCCTGAAAACCATCCCGCAAGGGAAATGCAGGACACCTTTTTTCTTGAGAAAAATCCGGATATCGCCTTAAGAACACACACCTCGTCCATTCAGATAAGGGTAATGGAAAAGAAACAGCCGCCGATACGTACTCTTGCACCCGGCCGTGTTTTTCGTAATGAGGCTATCTCGGCAAGAGCTCACTGCGTATTTCATCAGATTGAAGGTTTTTATATTGATGAGAAAGTAAGTTTTGCAGATCTTAAACAGACTCTGTATCACTTTGCCAAAGAACTATTTGGCGAAGATACCAAGATCCGTTTCAGACCTTCGTTTTTTCCGTTTACAGAACCAAGTGCGGAGATAGACATAAGCTGTCTGCTTTGTAAAGGAAAGGGCTGCACAGTTTGTAAACACAGCGGCTGGGTGGAAATCGGCGGTTCCGGCATGATTGATCCCAATGTGATGGAAAACTGTGGCATTGACTCCCGGAAATATTCAGGTTTTGCATTCGGAATGGGAGTTGAGAGAATTACTATGCTAAAATACCAGATCAAAGATCTTCGTCTGTTCACCGAAAACGATATTCGCTTCCTGAAACAGTTCAGGAGCGTAATATAACGGTTTCCAGCTCTTATAAATAAAAAAGACTGCTTCAATAACAGTCTTTTTTATTTGCATTCCAGCCAATGCCGGACTGCTACAATATATCTTTTATAATCCGCTCTACACTAACCCCTTCTGCTTCAGCTCTAAAATTCCGCACAATCCGATGGCGTAGGATCGCCAGCGCCACATCCTTCACATCCTCTTTATCCGGTGAATATTTACCTTTGAGTAAGGCATTACATTTGGCTCCCAGTACAAGATATTGAGAAGCCCGGGGTCCGGCTCCCCATTCCAGATACTGGTTCGCCATTTCCGAAGCTTTTTCCATTCCTGGCCGTGTTTTGTGTACCAGCTCCACCGCATATTCGACTACATTATCTGCTACCGGCACTTTTCTCACCAGGTCCTGAAAATAGATAATGTCAGAGGCACTCATTACCGGCTTAATATCCTGTTGCAAACCGGAAGTTGTACTTTTCACTACCTCTACTTCTGACTGAAAAGACGGATAGCTTAGCTGCAAATTGAACATAAAACGATCCAGCTGAGCTTCCGGCAACGGATACGTCCCCTCCTGCTCGATCGGATTCTGGGTTGCCAGCACAAAAAAAGGTCTGTCAAGCTGATATATATGACCTGCTATTGTGACCGAATATTCCTGCATGCTTTCAAGCAGCGCTGCCTGAGTTTTAGGCGGAGTTCTGTTGATTTCATCCGCAAGTACAATATTGGCAAAGATGGGTCCCTTAACAAATTTAAAATTCCTGTTTACATCCAGTGTTTCAGAACCAAGAATATCTGATGGCATAAGATCCGGGGTAAACTGAATGCGTTTGAAATTCAGATCGAGGACTCTAGAAATCGTATTGATTAACAAGGTCTTGGCCAGTCCGGGCACTCCCACAAGCAAGCAGTGTCCCTGGCAAAAAATTGCGGTAAGCACAAGTCTGACAGCTTCATCCTGACCAATAATTACTTTAGATATTTCTTTGGTAACTCTGGCATAGACTTCTTTCAATGCATCAGCAGCCTCTACCTCATTCTGAAATTTTTCCATTATGGTGTCATTAAAATATTACATTCATTATACTCTTCATCGATATGAATATAAACCTGATCTTTTGTTTTATCAAACCATTCATTCAGAGCTTTGTTCTTTTTATGATCCAGAGCTGCACTGTATATTTCCTGATAATCATCTTTCAGATTTGCAACATGCGGCGGCACTTTTGATTTCAGATAAAGTATGCGCATGGATTCTGTTCCATCCTCTTTTTTGAAAATCACAGGTTGTGAAATCTGCCCAACCTGCATGGTGTCCATGGTAAAAAACAGTACAGGGTCCAGCTCATCCACAGATATTCTGTAGCTTCCACCTTCGGATGTAAAGAACCCTCCATTGTTCTTGGTAGTTTTATCATCGGAAAACTTATTGGCAGCATTGGAAAAAGTAATGCTGTCTTTCACAATAAGTGTTCGAATGCTATCAAGGAATTGCCCGGTATAGCCAAAATCCTTTTTAGAGGACTTGGGCTTAACAAGAATATGTCTGGTACTATATTCATTGGCCCGCCGGTCTATTAATTGAATAAGATGATAGCCATATTCGGATTCAACAATATCAGAAAACTCTCCGGGTTTCAGCTTCAGTGCGGCAGCTTCATAAGGCGGTACCAGCTCTCCTTTTTTGAAATAGCCCAGTTCACCGCAACTTTTTCTGGATCCGGGATCCTCGGAATACTCTGCTGCATAGCGACAAAAATCCGCACTGTCCCTGATACGGTTTTTAATGGATTTGAGAAGGTCGATTGCTTCCAGTTTTTCCTTTTTCCCGACTTCCGGGTCTTTAACAATCTGTCCGATTTCTATGGATGTTGAAAAATAAGGCAAACTATCTTCCGGTATGGAGCTAAAAAAACGCTTAACTTCTCCGGGAGTAACTTTTATTTCTGATACAATCTTTTCCTGCATTTTCTGAGTAATGAGCTGCTCTTCGAGAGAAGATCTGAGATCATCTTTTAACTCATCAATGCTTTTTTTATAAATGGCCTGCAACTTGTCTGCGCCTCCAGCCATACGGATAAAATAATCCATTCTCTGCTCCAGCTGAGCCTGCAAAACCTCATACTCAACCGTTACGGAATCTATTTCAGCTTTAGCAAGCATAAATTTATTGATCAGCAGTGATTCTACAATCTGACATTTCAGCTGACTTTCATCTACTTTCTGATTAGCCGGCAACTGGGACAGATATTGGATATATGCCATATCAATTTCAGACTTCAACAGTATCTGATTGTCAACTTTGGCTACTATCTTATCAACTAACTGAGCATTAAGTGCCTTTGTAAAAAGAAGGACTAAAAATACAACACTAAAAAATTTCGACATCCCCGGATTCTCTAGCTTCATCGTACATTTTATTTTCAAATTGTTTAACGGCTTTAAGCTGCTTTTGACGAACTATTATATTACTAATATCAGTTTTTATGTAGTCGAGAGGAATCGCGTTTCCTTTTTCAACTTTATCGGCTATATATACAAGATACAAATATTCACTATCTGATTTTTCAAGTAGTGTCTTTCTGGCAATACTTTTTTCCTGACCTCTGAAAGCACTTTCTTCATGCAGAATCTGCTCGGAAAACCAAGTATTCAGCAAATACCTTTTAGCATATCTCACACAAAAAGATTTAACTTCCTGCTCCGACGTGCCGTTTACGATATTTTCCCGTATATTTTTTACACCGGGCGTATTGAGGGGTACTTTTATAAAAAAACCTTTATATAAAATCTCCTCACTCTCATAGTTATGTGTCTCGGAAGCATAAAAATCCAGAAGCTCCTCTTCTTCAGGAACCAGGTCAGCAAGCTCGTTGATATACGTCTCTTTGTACTTCTGGACAATCAGAAAGTTTGTATATTCTTCAACTCTTGCCTGAATTTCCGGATCATCCGGACCGATTTCAGACTGAGCCTTCTGCAGAAGCAGCTGTTTTCTCACCCAGGACTCCACATACGAAGCTACAAGCCGGGAACTATCGTTTCCGGCTCCTGTCTGACAATAAGCAGGCAGATCATTATAATATAATACAGTCTTGTTAACCCTGGCTAAAGGTCTGTTGCTGTTTTCCGTATAATCATCTTCCTTTTTGAGAAAATTGCAGGAAGCAACGGCAGCAAGAAGCAGCAGAGCTACAAGCCGGAGAGTAAACCCAGATATATTACTTTTTAACAAACTTATCAATCGACTTTTGGTCTATTTCTACTGCATACTTGGTTTTCAGCTCTCTGATCCATTCTTTTTCCAGGTGCTCCTGATAATCCGATATCACAATTCCTCTGGTTTCATCAAGCAACTTAGCTCTCGGGGCTTCTACCTCCTTGATTACAACAAGATAATAACGTCCGTCTTTTTTCAGTGAATAAGATCCTTTATCCCATTTTACCAGATCAAGTATTTCATTTTCTCCTTTCTGGAAAAATCCTTCGGAAACCTGAAGTGTCAACGGGGCTTCTTTGTTAAACGATTTTTCCAGAGCTTTTGCAGACATTGACATCAGCTCAAAAGAGACTTTTCTGTCTGCATTGGTTTCTTTGCCTTTGGAAACCGGCTTGGTAATATTTCCAAATACAATTTTAACAGAATCAATATCCTTTTCTTTCAGATATTGACGGACTCTGGCCATTCTTTTGCTTACAAGATCCAGGCTTTCTTTTTGTGAAGCATTACCGGAAAGCTTCACGACAAGATCTTTTTTGGATTTCAGATACGGAACCAGTTTAGACAGCCTTACGAGATTCTCTCCGGACAGACTATCTGAATTTTCTTCAAACTGAAGTGACTCCGGCTCCGGCTCGTATGCAGGATAGAGATTATTCTTTACCAGTTCCTGAATTTTTGCAAACGATACACTATCCGCGACATTGAATACAATTGCGTTCGCTCTTTCCTTCCACTGATAGTTTTGTCTGTTTTGTTCAAAAAAATTTCTAAGGCCTGCAGTATCCTTGATTGCTTTGGACCATACTCTTTCATCCATCAGCTGAAACAGCAGAATGCCATCTCTGTACTCTTTCACGAGCATTCTGTAATCTTCATGCTTATCTGCCAGATGATCTTCTTCATAGGCTATAACCGACTCATTTTTGTATATGGCATACATATTCTGCATATGAGCCTTTGGCGAGCTGCCGGCCGATCCTTTTTGCGTTGCCGCAAAGTTTACAAAATCAGCCTGAGAGTATTTCCTGTTACCAATGGTAAATAAAATATTCTTTGTGTCTGACAGAGTCGTATTGCCAACCCAGCTCCCTTCTGCAAAAGAAGAATCGGCAAGCGCCAGCATTTTTTCTACCGCACCGGTATTCTCTTTAAACTTGTTTTCAGTCATAAGACGGGATACCAGTTTCTTTTTATTTGTTTCAGAACGGTCTCTGGTTACTTTTGAACGAATCCCAGCCTCCAGAGATTCAAAATCCTCCAGTCCTTTTCTTTCAAGAAGCTTTATTATATGCCAGCCATAAGGAGTCTGTACAGGATCTGTAATTGCTCCCGGCTCGTTTAGAGCAAAGGCTGCTTCTTCAAAGCTAGGGATCATTCTTCCGGTTCCGAACCACTGCAGCTCTCCACCTTTATCCCGGCTGTTTACATCATCAGAAAACTGTTTTACCAGAGCATCCCAGTTTTCACCTGCCCTGATCTTATTATAAAGTTCTGTTATCTTTTCTTTAGCTGCCTGAAGATCGCTTTCCGGCATTCCTTCAGCAGCTCTGACCATAAGATGGGCAACTCTGACCTGCCCCTGAGAAGGGCGACGGTCATGCACCTGCAGGATATGATATCCGAAACGGGTACGTACAGGATCGGATACACCTCCTTTTGGTGTAGCATAAGCAGCATCTTCAAACGGATAAACCATCTGAAGCGCAGTAAAATATCCAAGATTGCCCGCATTACTTTTTGCAGAAGGGTCTTCAGACAGTTCACTGGCAAGTTTGGCAAAATCTTCACCTTTTACCACTCTTGAGCGGATCTCTCTGATTTTTTGCCAGGCCGCCAGTGTATCCTCAGGGGCAGCGTCCGGCTTTACGGTGATAAGTATGTGCGAAGCGCTTACCTCTTCTTTCAGGCGCTCATACGCTTGTTTTGTATATTCATCTACCAGCTGCTTTTCATTGAAATAAGGCTGGGCAAGTTGTTTCTTATATCCATCCAGCTCCTGCCTGAAAGCAGAAAGCGTATCGAGACCAAGCGCTTCCGCTTCTTTTACCTTCAGTCTGAAATTAGTGTACAGACGCAAATATTCATCGACACTCTCTCTGGAATATGCATTCGCAGAGTTCGAATTATTTTTGTTATACACATAATTAAACTCATTGGCATAAATCGGGTCACTCCCGACTCTTCCAATTACATCAGAAGTTGTCTTGGTAGACGTGCAGCTCCATAATCCTGTTAATAGCAGAGAACCGGCTAAAATTGAAATCTTTTTCATAATTTCATTAAAAAACAATGTTGATTCATTACAAACCGCAATTTTAACGAAAAAATCTGAGGCAGATTATAATTAAGGGAAATTTAAAAGAAAAAAACGCGGGAAGGCAGAAATCAGATTTTCTTATATAGACGATAAACCGTCTTGTTATTCTCATTCCGAAGCTCTATTGAGTCCATGATTCGTCTGACAAGCATAAGGCCAAGACCGCCTTTTCGTTTTTCGTTGACAATGGTCGAGATATCCGGCTCGGCAATAGAAGAGGGGTCAAAAGGCTTGCCGGTATCAAGTACCTCAAACAAAAAAGCATCCTTAAGAGCCTGGAAACGGATTTCCAGCTCCTTGGTAGCATCCTTACCATGCGAATGAATGATAAGATTGGCACAGATTTCATCGACAGCGAGAATCATAAGACCTGCCTGTTCTTCCGAAACGGCACACGCCTTCAGTTCACGGTCGAGAAAATCCCTGACTTCTTTCAGCTTGTCAATATTACACTCTATTTTCAGGCTTTTGTTCATTAGCGCTCGCTTTTGCCGCTTCTTTGCTATCAACAATTTTTATTAGCTCATCAAGTCCAAGAATCTGAAATACTTTCCTGACTTTTGCATTGAGATCAAACAGTACCAGAGCTATTCTCTTTGTCTCAAACTCCTGCAGATATGACATAAAAACGCCTAATCCCGCAGAAGATATATAACTCAGATCTTTACAATCCACTAATATTTTTTTCTCATCGTTTGCTACAGCAATTGCAATAGCTTTGTCCAGCTGAATACAGGAACTGGCATCCAGGTCTCCTGACAATTCCATAAAATAATATTCAGTCTCATGGTACGTATTAAGTTCCATTGGGTTTGGGTTTAAAATAAATAATAGTTAAGAAATTGCTAAATATCGGAAAAGTATAAAAAGATCAAATTATTTTATAATTGTTTTTATAATTTCATGCATTCAACTAACCCGATCTCAGAGGATCAACAATCAACCGGCTAAACAAACTTTATAATTAAAAAAGTATAATCGTCATTTAGTTCATTCTTACCGGTAAAGCTGTACAAATCATCCACCAGCTTTCCGCTGATTTGCTTGGAGTTTAATCGTACATTTTCTTCAATCACCGATCTCAGCCGCTGTGAACCATACTCTTCTCCGTCTTCATTTTTAGCTTCGATAATACCATCGGTATACAAAACAAGCACATCACCACTCTCATACCCCAGCTCTGCTTCTTCTATGTGGCGCCCATATTCCCCGCTTCTTAAAAGCCCGAGTCCGAGCCCGCGGTTTTCAAAATACCGGGCTTCTCCGCTCGCAGCATTGAAAAAAAGCGGCGGACAATGACCTGCCCGGGCATACTTTATTTTTTTCCGGCAAACATCAATATAGAAAAGTGTGGAAGTTATAAAAGTAGCTTTTTCCAGACACCGGCTCAGTGCACTGTTTGCAAGCTTCATAAACTCGTTACTGCTTACCTCCAGCTGGACAAGACTATGGAAGACTCCTTTCATCAGGGCCATATTAAATGCCGCACTTGTACCACTGCCGGATACATCGCCTATAATCAGAGCAAGCTTCTCTTTATCAAACTCGAAATAATCAAAGTAATCACCGCCGATCTGATCGGCAGATTTTGAAAAAGAGCTAATCTCCAGATGAATATTGACCAGCATACTGGCAGGGAGCAGGCTTTGCTGCACTTTTTTCGCAATCGCAAGCTCCTCCTTGTACCGCTCATTTTCGACCGCCTCCGAAATGAGGCGAAAGTTTTTTAATGCAATGCTGGCCTGAGTTGCAAAGGTAAAGATGATATCCATCATCTCTTTATCAAAACCGTCCATAAGATTCTTGAGCAATACAAGATTACCCATCTTATAGTTGTGTGATGACAATGGAATAAGCAACAGAGATTCGACCGGCAGGTTTTTTATTTTCCCGCTTTCGGGATAGCTTTTCAGATCTTTTATATAATGAGGCTCATTGTCAATGAGTATCTTGTTTTTTCTAAGTATTTTTTTTATTTCAAACACATCGATCTCACTGATGCCTTTTGTCAGAAAAGCTGTATAATTCCCGTTTTCATCCATTATTTCAAGCCAGGCCGAATCCGCCATGACAATATCCATGCTGCTTTCAAAAAGCGTATTGTATACCTCCTCTTCCTTAGTCCCCATCTGAATAGACTGGCTTAAGCGCTGAAAGATCATCACTTCACCAAATTTCTGCTCAAAAACAGATGAGGTCGGAAGGTTGAAAAACAAGACAAGCAATGAAATAAATGAATTGAGGCAAAGAAAGCCAAACATCGCCAGTACAAACGTATTGTTCAACAGATCAATAACCAGAATCTGCGTGTGATGCTGTTCATAAATCTGCTGAATAAATGTAATGCTGATAAGGATAATAAGGGTAATAAGTAAAATGCTTTGCCATTTCTGATTGTAATTCAGAAATGCAACCCACTTAAGATTGAAAGAAAGAATGAGAGCAAATACCACCAGCGGAAAAGAAATAATCAGGAATGGCGTGCTGGTCAGCTCGAGAGCAAAAAAGTTTGTAAGAATCGACAGCAGAACCAGAATCTCGAAAATATACCAGGCCTGATGCGTAATCTCGGATTTCTGATACAGATTCATCCGCTTCCAGACATAAAACCCGTTGGCAATAAATACAATGATCAATCCTATATTGATATGATACAGTACATTGACCAGATAAATATTGTCCGAAAGTGAGGTTTCATTGATCAGATAGAGAAAGAACTTTATAAAAAGGGAAAAGAAAATGGTAAATGCCCCTATTATGAATACCTGCCACAGCTGCTCGAGAAAATTTCTGTTTTTACTTCGTTCGGTATTGAGTTTGAAGCTTAAAAAAGTAAATAGAAAAAACAATGATAAAAGCAGATATACAAAAAAATCACTAATAAAAAATCCTTTACCATTTATAACCGCATAAATGGTATACAAATCAATTGCAAGCAAAAAGACCCAGCATATAATGCTGAGTCCTATGTAAATATTAAAGTATTTTTTCAGATATGACATACTCCTTACCGGCTATAGTTTGGAGCTTCTCTGGTTATAGCCACATCATGGGGATGACTTTCGCGGACCCCCGCAGAAGTAATCTGTACAAACTTAGCTCTTTGCATTTCCGGGATGTCATGCGCGCCGCAATAGCCCATACCGGCTTTCAAACCGCCAACCAGCTGATAAATAACTTCTGCAACCTTGCCTTTGAAAGGAACTCTTCCGACAATACCTTCAGGAACAAGCTTTTTTATATCGTCTTCCGCATCCTGGAAATAACGGTCTTTTGAACCTTCTTCCATAGCTTCCAGAGACCCCATGCCACGATACGATTTGAACTTTCTTCCTTCGTATATGATCACCTCTCCAGGCGCTTCTTCCGTTCCGGCAAGCAGTGAGCCAACCATTATTGAATCCGCCCCCGCTGCAATAGCTTTGGCAATGTCACCTGAAAAACGAATACCGCCGTCTGCAATTACAGGCACTCCAAGAGATTTTAATGCTTTTGCGGCTTCATAAACAGCCGTAAGCTGAGGCATACCAACACCGGCTATAACCCTTGTCGTACATATGCTTCCCGGACCAATACCTACTTTGACTGCATCGGCTCCGGCCTCGGCCAGCGCCACTGCTCCTTCTGCTGTAGCGATATTTCCGGCTATGATCTGAAGATCCGGAAATTTATCTTTTACTTTTCGTACTGTATCGATCACCCCTTTGGAATGCCCATGAGCCGTATCAATACTAACTACATCTACTCCTGCTTTTACCAGAGCCTCTACCCGCTCAAGAATATCGGCTGTAACCCCGACTGCCGCTCCTACCCGCAACCGGCCAAATTCATCCTTGCATGCTTCGGGTCTGTCCTTTCTCTTCAGAATATCTTTGTAGGTTATCAGACCTTTCAGATTTCCTGCTTCATCAACGATCGGAAGTTTTTCTATTTTATGCTGCTGAAGAATTTCTTCGGCTTTGGCGAGATCAATACCGACATTGGCCGTGATCAGATTCTCACGGGTCATGATCTCTGTGATTTTCCGGGAGGTATTCTTTTCAAAACGGATATCCCGGTTTGTGATAATACCTACAAGCTTGCCGGCTTTATCCACCACAGGAATCCCACCGATCTTATGATCTTTCATGATAGCCAGGGCATCCTGCAATACAGAACTCTCATCCAGCGTAATAGGATCCAGGATCATTCCGCTCTCAGACCGCTTCACTCTTTTCACCTGATCTGCCTGCGCCGCAATACTCATGTTTTTATGAATGATACCAATTCCTCCAAGGTGAGCCATGGAGATTGCCAGTTCGTATTCCGAAACCGTATCCATTGCAGCTGATACAAGAGGAATGTTCAGTATTATTTTTTTGGTGAGTCTGGTCTGCGTGTTGGTATTTCTTGGCAGAACTTCTGAGTAGGCCGGAAGCAACAATACATCATCGTATGTCAAGGCCAAAGCGAAAAACTTGGAAGCGTCCTGAGTTAGAGACATTTGCAAATACGTTTAAGTCTGTTATTTGCGGGGCAAAATTAGGGAGTATTTATGAGATTAAAAACAGATTTGCGAATTAAAGTTTTTCTACGTCACTTTTTTCTTATCTGTTATGGCTCTTTACAACCGATTGGCTGATTTCAGTTCCAGGTATTTGTTGATGACATGAATAGTAAGCTGTTCCGGTGAAGTAAGCATGGTTGCGATTCCATACCGGCTAAGCTCTTTCACAATACGTTCCTTTTCCATGAGCAGGGTTTCGACAGCTGTTTTAGTGTAAATATCATCTACACTTTCTGATCGTCTGTCAAGAAAACTTTTCAGTATTACATCCTCAAAAAAAACGACAACCAGCAAATGACGGCTGGCCAGCCTCCGGATCAGGGCAATCTGACGGCTGAGCGATGCCGAGCTCTCAAAATTTGTAAAAAGAAACAGCAGGCTCCTGTTAGGCAGATTTTTCCATAAGGATGTAAACAGCCCCGACATATCGGATTCATGATATGCGGTCTTTTCCAGATAAAGTGTCTGCAGGATAGTATTCAGCTGATTATTGTCTGACGAGGCTTTCAGAAACGTATCTACCTTTCTGTTAAAAGTTACCAATCCGGCCTTATCGTATTTTTTCAGCGCAAGGTGTGACAGCATCAGACTGGCATTGATGGAATAATCCAGCAGAGACATTCCCTTAAAAGGCAATTCCATAGACCTCCCTTTATCCAGAATGCAGTAAATCTGCCGGGCCCGTTCGTCCTGATACTGATTGACCATCAGATGCTGGTTTCTTGCCGTAGCTTTCCAGTTGATCACCCGCAGATCATCACCCTCCACGTAATTTCTCACCTGATCAAACTCCTGGCTATGACCAAGCTTTCGATACCTCCGTATACCGTTTTCCTTAAGCCTGTTTGCCTGCATCTGCAATTCATACGATTTCAGCATTAAAAACGAAGGATATACGCTCACTTCCTGGTTCTGTGCAAACTGATATCTTCTGCTCAGAAGCCGAAACGGTCCGGAAGCAAAAACATTTAATGCTCCGAATGAATAGACACCTCTTTTCACCGGCCGAAGTGTATAGGACAATTGCTCCGTTGCTCCCGGTTTCATATAGGACTTTATGAAAAAATCCCTGATCTGAAACTGAAAAGGCAATTCATCGATTATCAGAATCTGCAGAGGGAACGTATAGGACGAATGTACTGTAATCGATACATCATTGTCATCTCCGTTGGAAAAACGCTCCTGACAGGTACGGAATGCGGATATTCCCTGTTTTGTTCTGTACAGGGCAATCAGATCCAAACCAATCAGCACTATAGTCACCAGCAGCAGCACCTTACCCACTATCAGAAAGCCCGGTATAAGGAATGCCAGAATAAAAACCAGCACATTGGCGATCAGAAAAACGGAAAGTGAACGATCTATATAAAGGCTTTTGAACAGTTTCATTAGTTGGGCACTTCAATGCCTTTTACAATCTGATCTATAACCTGCCGGGCCTGCATCCCCTCCATTTCCTTTTCTGCGGAAAGAACAATTCTGTGGTTGAGAATCTCGGGCAGTACAAAACGGATATCGTCCGGCACGACAAAATCCCGTCCATTCATCAGAGCCACTGCCCTGGATGCTCTGACCACCGCCAGCGAAGCTCTCGGCGAGGCTCCCAGATACAGCGAAGCATGATGTCTGGTTGCATAGACAATCTGCGCAATATACCGGCACAGTGGTTCTTCGATCAGTACATTGCGGGCCATTGCCTGGTATGCTGCAAGCTGCTCCGCAGTGAGCAAAGGTTTAACTGTATTGAGGTCCACATCTCCCTTTCTGCTCTGAAAGCCGTTTATGATCGCAATTTCTTCCTCAAGACTCGGATAACCGACATCAATCTTAAACATAAATCTGTCCAGCTGAGCTTCCGGAAGCCGGTAGGTACCTTCCTGCTCCAGCGGATTTTGTGTTGCCATAATCATAAATGGCCTGGTAAGCGGGTACGTGATACCATCGACTGTTATCTGTCGCTCCTCCATGACCTCAAACAAGGCTGACTGTGTTTTGGCAGGAGCTCTGTTGATCTCATCGATCAATACATAGTTTGAAAATACAGGCCCTTTCTTAAAATGAAACGAATTATCTCCCTGCTTATAAATACTTGTACCCAGCACATCCGAAGGCAGCATATCCGGTGTAAACTGAATCCGGCTGAATGAGATAGAGAGGGTTCTTGAAAGCAGTTTGGATATCAGGGTTTTTGCCACTCCAGGCACACCTTCCAGCAATACATGCCCTTCGGCCAGAAGTGCCGTAATCAGCATATCAATCAGCTTTTCCTGCCCGACGATAATCTGACCAACTTCTTTTTTTATCCCGGCAATGCTATCGGTAATGGCCGAAAGATCGGTTCTGGACTCGAATAAATTATTTTCCATCGTTATTGTTTTGCAGCATCATATAGTTCTTCCAGGAGCGTGTTCAGGATTTCCATTGTTACAGCACCGGCAATATCATTGCTGTAAATACTCCTGGAAACATATTCCAGCCGGGATAGCATTTCCTTGTCTATACCAGTCTTCTGATGGACGGTATCCACAAAATCCCGGTCAGTAATCCTGGATGAAATATGAAAATTTTTTCGTAAATAAAATTCAACGTAATGAATCCGTTTTACCGCAGCCTGTTTCTGATTGCCATACCCCTGATAAAGACTTCCGATGGTCCGGGCAAAAAGCAGGCGCTCATTCACCGGTTCAGGTATTACAGGGATAATCCGCTGCTTTCGTTTGGCTCCGAAGATCATAAAAACGGCCAGGCCTGCCAATGCGATATACATAGCCCATTTCAGCGCCCGATCGCTCATAATAAACCTCAGAGGAGATTCTGAAACAGCCTGTCTGTTTCTGTTTCCCGGTTTGTAATACTCATCCCAGTTCACGTTTTCAACCGGAAGACAGGACAAGGTTTGTTCAATCAGCAAAGCGCCCTGTGATTGAAGAATATGGAAATTGGTAAACAATAACGGCGTGCTGCTAAGTAAAAACTGACCTTCGCCATATCTGATACGGATACAGGTAATATCACCGTTTTGTGTCCTGGTCAGCACTTCGGTATCAACAGAGTCAAAATCTGTAAAACCAGCTTCAACCATCGCCTTGTTGACCACAAAAACGCTTGTATCTGTATGAAGCCCGGGCACATTCATCAATAATTGAACAGAGTCCGGATTTGAACTCATCGGGAAAAAACGCGTGATAAACTCCGTTTTTATCTGCAGGGAATCTGCCAGAGGACCGGATATCTGACTCGCGGCCACAAACACATTGCCGCCTTCCTGCACGAAATAAAGCAACCAGTCAGCATCTTCCTCTGAGAGTGCAAATTCGTTGGTTACAAACACATAATTCTCTCCATATAAATCATTCTCCTCAATATAAACCGCACTGCGTTGCCGCACTTTGCTCAGGTCTTTCTCAGGGAAAATATCAGGCAGGAGCGAGTACAGTAACTTATTGCCATAGGGAATATGATCTTCTGATGAGAAGCTCTGCTTCCAGTCCGTAGGTTCCGGAAGCAGCATCCTGATTACTATACCCAGAAGAATAATTCCGGCCAGTGGTAAACTATATTTCAGCTCCCTGTTCAATGCCCTGTGCTTATATATTGATCGAGTGACATGAATGTTTCTTTCGCGGATTCGTACCGTAAGCGGTCAACAGGAAAATCTCCGTACCAGATGTATTCATACAGAAAACAGGCTTTGCGAAACCATTGCCTGAGTCCGGGATCTTCCAGTTCCAGCGCATACGTTCTGTTGGTTTTCGATATTTCCCGGCTGATAAGATTTTCCCGATCCAGCTTCTGCAGCAGGCCCAGATAATGAAAACGTACCGCAAGCCGGTAGTCGTTCTGCATGACTGCTTCTTCTGCCAGTTGCTCAAAGTCGGTATGTTCCATCTGCTGCGCGTGGGCATATAGCAGCTCCGGATCAGACTTTCGTTTTCCTTTTTTCAGAAACCAGGACCGGTCTGCTTTCAGAATTCTGAATATCAGAAAAAGTACAAAAAGCAATACCAGTGCTATGCCTGCATATTCCCACACAGAAGAAGACACATTACCAGAAAACAAACTCGCCAGTTTGTCTATTAATTCCTGCAACCAGTTACTGTCTGGTTTTGCAGCCTCTTCGATCACATAGTCATACAGGGGATCATTGCGGAAAGCCTGCAATCTTTCAGCGTCAAACTCACGAAGATATATGCTGGTACTGTCTGACAAAACGTAAATTTTATGAGCCTGCCCGCTGGTTCTATATATGGTTATTTTCGTCGTTCGTATCAGATGGTCTTTCCTCCTGATCAGACCCAAACTCATCAATTCTGTTTTGTAAGCTGACTGCCTCCTTCGCTTCCCGGATACTTGCGTACTGCAAAGTAATAGCGATGATATTTATTGCATAACCAAAGTAACCGATCAGCATAAATACTATTGACATGACAATCATCCAGACGCTCGCTTCTTCAAAGCCAACTGGGCCCTTTTCTATAAAATCACTTCCGCTAATCGCAGTAACAAGTACAAACGGAATCATGGCTACAGTCATAACCATCATCTGAATCACAAAGCAGATCAGAATGACTCCAACAATTTTCCATCGATTGCCAGAAGCCAGCTGAAAACAGCGGCTTACACTCTGCCCGAAGCGTAATTTTTCGATCAGACGAACATTGAAAATCAATGCAAGCGGGGAAAAAACATACAGTAAGCCCCCAATAAATGCGATAACTACCAGGATTGATAGCAGCACCATCACTACAGGATTCATTAGTGATGAAAACAACGTACTGAACCCAGTGCCGATAGCAACCGCTATCACAACCGCTATTGCCATAGCAAAATAAATAGCCCCGATAAACAGCATCAGCCCGATCAATGTCTTCAGAACAATCATGTAATTTTGCCGGATTGACTGCCATAGCTCAGCTACCGTGATACCTTCATCAGCTTCTTTCTGCATATACAGTATGACGTACTGATAGATTCCTGTCAGAAAAACTGAAGCGGAGAAAACTCCTGCAACAATGACCAGAAAATTATACAGGTAAAAAGAGGCTCCTATTCCATTGATCACAGACTTTCCCATGGAATATTGCAGCAGGGTAAACACTAAAAGCATGATCAACAGGAAAGGACCTGTGGTATAGAGCATACAACGGACAAACGACTGAAAATTTTCCCTGATAAAATCAGCCATGGTACTGACAATTTCACCAATACCTCTGATTTTGTAAAAGTTAATTTTTCCGGATTGCATTTTTCTTTCTTAAGTAGAGCGGATAAACAATAAAATACATAAATACGAATAAAGCGGACAAAAAGATAATCAGCACCCGGATGAATACCGGCCACTCGGTATGCCGTGTCACAAACCCCTCGAGAAATCCGGCGACTATGAACACTGGTACCAGTCCGATTACGAGCTTTATTCCTGTCCGGGCTGCTTTTCTGAAAGACTCAGCCCGGGAGAAAGTACCGGGAAACAATAATCCGTTTCCCATGAGAATGCCTGCCGCTCCGGCAACTATAATCGCCGAAATTTCAAGCGTGCCATGTATCCAGATCGTCAGCGCAGAAGTAGCGAGCAGCCCTTTTGTGTAAAAAAAATACTGGAATGCGCCAAGCATAATACCATTCTGAAACAGCACCCAGCCTGTACCGGCTGAGGTCAGTATACCCGCTACGAAGGTCAGAAACGAAACCTTAATATTGTTGATCGTAATGCCCAGAAACATCTCTGTCTGGCCCGCACTCTTATATATCGCCATCGGATCTCCTTTTTCAATATTATACAGCGTATGATCAACATAGGCAGAGCCAAGTATAAGACGGACATAGGTATCGTCATAGCGGGCAGACAGCGCTCCAATCATGGCTGCAATTCCGAAAATAAGAAACGAATACAAAAGGTACTTCTGATTCAGGGCCAGCACTTCGGGCAGCTCCGTTGTCCAGAAGGTTACAAAACGGTTTTGTCTTTCTTTACGGTTTCGGTAAATACGCTGATGTATTCCGGCTACCAGATCATTGAGATAGATCACTGTATTGCTTTCCGGATAGTAGCTGCGGGCATAGGCCAGATCATCGGACAGCCCGATATACATGGTTGTGAGAGAATCAGGATCTGCGCTTTCTTTTCCCTCGATAATCTTCTCAAAGTCTTTCCATTTTTCCCCGTTTGCCTTCAAAAAAGCGGCTTCTCTCATTCAGTTTACCTGTTTTTTTATCTAATTTAGGAAAAAATAATTAATGGCAGACGTTCATATTCACACTTCCTACAATGTTCATATTCAATATCAGCTCGCTGGTATCGGTGAACGCATCATTGCGAATCTGATTGATCTGCTTTTCAAAGCTCTTTATTATTTTTCCGTCTTATTTGTTTTTTACTTTCTTAATCTGGAATCCGCGTACGGTCTCATTTTCCTTATGCTCCTTCCTGTTCTTATATACAACCCTGTTTGCGAAATACTTTTACAGGGACAAACCCCCGGCATGCGCCTGCGCAACATCAAAGTGATTAGTCTGACAGAAAAAGAAGCGACGACAGGTCAATATATTATCCGCTGGATTTTCCGGCTGATTGATGTATCGGTGGCGATGGGCAGTGTTGCCCTTATTTCCATTGCTGCCAGTCCCAAAAGACAGCGCCTGGGTGATATGGCTGCCGGCACTACGGTTATTAAGCTTAAAAATAAGGTTTCGCAGAAAGATGTTTCTGCTTTGTATGAGCTGGATTATAATGAAGGTGTGTATTTTCCCGAAGCGGCCCAGCTTTCAGACCAGGAAATCGCTACCATCCGGGATGTGCTGGCAAGCAATCAGCCAGCACTGATCCATGCATTGTCGGCAAAGGTCAAAACCAGGCTTTCCATACAAACGAATATGGAGGCGCAGCGATTTCTGTCTCTTATACTGAATGATGCGATCCGGTCTCATACGGACCAGAATTTCCGGTAGGTTATTAGTAGCGTTCCATTTCCGGATCGATCTCTTCTGCCCAGGCGTCAATACCTCCTTCCAGGTTATAGAGACGGGTAAAACCCTGTGAAGATAAAAACTGTATCACGGAAGCGCTTCGCATACCATAATGGCAATAAACGATAAGCTTCTTTTCTTTAGGCAATTGATGAACGTGTTGTGCGATCAGGCGCATCGGAATATGAATGCCGCCTATATGACATATTTCTCTTTCGAAGTCTTCCCGGACATCCAGCAACTCAATATCTTCCTTAGTATCCAGTAATTCTCTGAGCTGCTCAGGACTCAACACTCCGGAATCCGGCGCGTGCTTCTCAGCATCTCCTGCACAGAACTGTTCATAGTCGGCAAAGCCCTTTATGTGGAAATTTTCAGCATTCGCTTTGAACTGTATTATATGAAAGCTCATTGCAAGCAAATCGGTGATAAGCACTTTTCCGCTCAGCACATCGCCCAGGCCCAGCACGATTTTCAATACTTCGTTTGCCTGAAAGGAACCGATTACTCCGGGCAGGACACCAAGTACGCCTATCTGGGAACAATTGGGAACTTCTCCGGGAGCGGGCGGCTCGGGAAACAAGCAACGATAGGTTGGCCCTCTTTGACCATCCTGTGTATAATTAAAAACGCTGATCTGTCCCTCAAAGCGGAAGATGGACCCAAATACCAGCACTTTATCCAGCTGCACACAGGCATCGTTAACAAGGTAGCGGGTCGGAAAATTGTCTGACCCGTCCACAATGATGTCATAATCTGCAAAAATATCAAGTATATTGTCTGAGGTCAGTCTTTCGGTAAAGACATCAAACGTTACAAAAGGATTCTGCCGGGAAAGCTTCTCAGCGGCTGTCACTGCCTTATACTTGCCTACATCTTCAGAGGTATACAGCACCTGTCTCTGAAGATTGCTTTCATCAATACGATCAAAATCGGCAATGGCAATGGTGCCGATTCCTGCTGCGGTCAGATAGGACAGCACGGGACATCCCAGCCCGCCGGCTCCTACCACAAGGACACGGGCCTTTTTCAGCTTTTCCTGGCCTTCTTTGCCTATATCCGACAATATAATGTGCCGGTTGTATCGTTTGAGCTCTTCTGTTGTCAGCATTTCAGATTTCTGTATACTATTATAGTATCCGGTATTTATCCGTACACTTCATCCCAGTCTTTCCATACCGCTTCATACCCCTGTTGGCGGATCATTTCCGCTATTTCTGCCGGACTGCGTTCATCACTTATCTCAAACTGCTCAAGCGCCTGCATACCGGAAGCATAGCCGCCCGGATCTGTTTTGGAGCCTGCACTGATGGAGGTAATTCCCAGACGAATAATATTGTTCCGGAAAACCTCACTTTCACGGGTCGAGATACTCAGCTCCACTTCTTCATTAAAAATCCGGTAAGCACATATCAGCTGGACCAGCTCGCGGTCCGACATATCGACCTTGGGCTCCAGATTGCCTGTATAGGGTCTGAGACGCGGGAAAGAGATGGAGTATTTCGTTTTCCAGTACGTACGCTCAAGATAATGCAGATGCATGGCGCAATAGAAAGAGTCGGTCCTCCAGTCTTCCAGTCCCAGCAATACACCAAGCCCCATTTTGTATATACCTGCCCCGCCAAGACGATCCGGAGTTTCGATCCGATAGCCAAAATGGCTCTTTTTCCCTTTGGGATGATGAAATTTATAGTTTTCTTCGTGATACGTTTCCTGATATACCAGGACCGTATTCACTCCAAGCCCTGCCAGTTCCTCATACTCTTCCTGATCCAGCGGCTGTACTTCCAGGCTTATATGCGAAAAATGAGGTCGTATCAGCGGAAGAACTTTGCGGAAATAATCCATTCCAACCGTCTTATTCGCTTCTCCGGTTACAAGTAATATGTGATCGTAGCCGTACGATTTAATTACCCGGACTTCTTCAAGAATCTGCTGCTCCGTCAGCGTAACCCGACGCAGCTTGTTGTCAACGCTAAATCCGCAGTAAGTGCAAATATTCTGACATTCATTACTCAGATACATAGGAATATACATCTGCACCGTCTTGCCAAAACGCTTTTGTGTGAGCTGATGGCTCAGCACAGCCATCTGTTCCAGAAAAGGAGCAGCGGCCGGTGAAATAAGCGCTTTGAAATCTTCCAGATCCCGTTTGCTTTTTCCGAGCGCCAGCCGTACATCGTCCTCTGTTTTGGCATATATGGATGCCTGGATCAGATTCCAGTCACTTTTTTCTATTTGATCAATAAATGCCATACTCTGTATCAATATCAGTTAGAGATCAAGAAAAGCAGTCAACGGACTGCTTGCCACAGCCTGTTTGCTGCCCTTGGCCAGTTTTGCTTCAAAGGCCATTCGGCCGGCTTCTACAGCCAGCTTAAAAGCCTTGCCCATTGTTACCGGATCAGCCGATACGGCAATTGCCGTATTAACGAGCACAGCGTCTGCTCCCAGCTCCATCGCCTCTGCCGCATGAGAAGGAGCGCCGATTCCGGCATCAACCACAACAGGTATTTTTGCCTGATCTATAATAATTTCCAGCATGGCTCGTGTCTGCAAGCCGTTGTTGCTGCCAATCGGTGATCCAAGGGGCATTACCGCTGCGGTTCCGGCTTCTTCAAGCCGTTTGCACAATACGGGATCCGCATTGACATAGGGCAATACAATAAAGCCAAGCTTTACAAGCTCTTCCGCGGCTTTCAGTGTTTCGATCGGATCCGGAAGCAGATATTTCGGATCCGGATGAATTTCCAGCTTCAGCCAGTTCGTTTCCAGCGCTTCCCTGGCAAGCTGCGCGGCAAAAACCGCCTCTCTGGCTGTTCGCACACCGGAAGTATTTGGAAGAAGATGAAACTGCTCGTGCATCAGATGCTTTAGTATATCATCCTCTTTATCCTCCGCGTCAACCCGCTTCATGGCTACAGTCACCAGTTCGCTTCCGGAGGCCAGCAATGCTTCTTCCATCATCGTGGAGGAACTGAATTTACCGGTCCCGGTAAATAACCTGGAAGTAAAAACTTTATCTCCTATTTTTAAAGGCTCCATTTATATCTCCTTTGAAAGACGTTCTTTAATCGTTTGAAATTTTTCTGTAAAAAACTTCATAGCTCTTGCCGGATTTTCCGACGTATTGATTACAGAAGATATGGCAACTCCGGATACTCCGGTCGCCAATATGGCTTCTATATCATCCGGCAAAATTCCCCCGATCGCAATGACCGGTGTCCGGATACCCTTGCTTCTGCAAAAAACAGATAATCTCTGATACCCTTCCAGCCCAACAACCGGGCTTAGATTTTTTTTGGTTGTGGTAAACCGAAACGGGCCATACCCTATATAATTGACACCTTTTTCCGCCAGACGCTCCACATCTTCCAGGGTATTGGCTGTTCCCCCGATAATCATCGTATTACCTACTATTTTTCTGGCTTCCTGAGGATCCATATCATTTTTACCCAGATGTAAGCCATACGCTTCCACTTCTGCCGCCACCTTCGGATAGTCATTAATGATCAATCGGGCTTTGTAGCGGTCACATAACGCTTTTACACGAATAGCCCTCTGTAATACTTTCTCTTCCGGCTGATCTTTGATACGCAGCTGAATCCAGTCAGCACCTCCGATGCAGGCCTGCTCGATAAGTTCCAGCTCTTCTTTGCCAGGTATGGTATCCTGACTTATATAATGTACAGCAGCAATCTCAGACATAATGAAATCCCAGTAAACTTTCATGACTGCGGATATAATCCGTCACATATTCCTTAGCTTCTCTGCATGCATCACCCAATTCATATCCTTTGGCAAGATTCGTCAGAATCGCAGCAGAAAACACACATCCTGTACCATGCTTCTCATAAGGCAGTCTGGCTCCTTTAAAGAAACTTTCCCGACCGGAAACTTCAATCAGCAGATCGGTAGCTTTATCCATGCTGTGACCTCCTTTCAACATTACATTGCAAAAGTGCGACAGCTCACGGGCTGCCGTAAGATCATCCCTGCCCGGAACCAGTATCCTGATTTCGTTGAGATTGGGCGTAATAAGGTATAATCTGGACAAAATCCGTACAAGCTGATCCCAATCCGTAGATTCATGAAATGTAAAACCCGCAGAGGCTTTCAGAATCGGATCCCATATTATCTTACAATCCGGTCTGAGTTCAGTCAGGTGTTTGATAATGATTTCCAGCACATCGAGGTGCTGCACAAGTCCGATTTTTATCCATTCAAAGGTTCTTGTCCTGAATAAGATATCCGTCTGACGAAGAATGTCCTGACCGGAAACCCAGTCAACTGCGACAAACTCCTTTTCATTCTGATAGGTCAGGGATGTTGAAACAGCCTGACCATATACCTTATTTATCTCAAATGTCTTAATATCAGCCAGAATTCCGGCACCAGCGCTCGGATCAAATCCGGCTATGGTCAATACGCAGGGTCTGTCTTCCATATGAGTGAATTTCCCGTTTCCTGGATTTGTTTAAGGATTTGAACTATTTCATGGCAGTTTCTCTGCTTTTTAAAAGGCTCCCAGATGGCACCTAACAGGGCTGCTCCGGCAAAACCTTTACCTGACAGCCTATGTAATGTATTATGATTAATACCGCCTAAGGCAACAATCCGGCAGTCTGTATCCGGCAATTGCAACAGATCCTGACCGGTGCTGTATCCCGGCTTACTGATACTCCCGAATACAGGACTCAGAAAGAAATAGGCAGGCTTAAAGCCACTCTCCGGTATATCTTCCGTGCTATGCAAGGCACAGGAAAGACTCAACCCTTTTTTCTTAAGATCTGACGCGAGTTTTTTCAGCTCCGCATCCGGTGTCTGTTTGTATTGTATTTCTTTGAGATGAATCCCTTTCAGATTAAACCGGTTTATAAGCGGATAATGCTGATGCAGCACTATCCGCCTCATAAAAGCAGGTTTTATTTTTTTCAGATATTCATCCAGCTGTTGCTCTTCCGCATCCGGTTTCCGAAGATGAAGCAACTCCAGTCCGGCTTCAAAAAGAGCATGGACCGCTTCGTGCTCACCCTGTATAAATTCCGGATCAGAAACAACAATCAGCTTCACAGATACAATTCGCCGCCGGTTTCTACAAATTCCTTCGCTTTCTTTTCCATACCTTTCTGAAAGGCATCTTCTTCGGAAATCCCCTGTTTCTCAGCAAAATCCCGAACATCCTGAGTAATTTTCATACTACAGAAATTAGGTCCGCACATCGAACAGAAATGGGCGACTTTCGCACCTTCCGCAGGCAGGGTTTCATCATGAAACTCTCTGGCCGTATCCGGATCCAGCGAAAGATTGAACTGATCTTCCCAACGGAATTCAAACCGGGCTTTGCTCAGCGCATTGTCTCTGATCTGGGCGCCGGGATGACCCTTTGCAAGATCTGCCGCATGGGCTGCTATCTTGTATGTGATAACTCCGTCCTTTACGTCTTTTTTGTTTGGCAATCCGAGATGCTCTTTCGGAGTTACATAGCACAGCATCGCACAGCCAAACCAGCCGATCATGGCGGCTCCTATGCCAGAGGTGATATGGTCATATCCCGGAGCAATATCAGTAGTCAGCGGTCCAAGCGTGTAGAACGGCGCTTCATCACATTCTTTCAGCTGCTTGTCCATATTTTCTTTGATAAGGTGCATTGGTACGTGACCAGGACCTTCAATCATTACCTGCACATCATGCTTCCAGGCTATCTTTGTCAGTTCGCCAAGTGTCTCCAGCTCTCCGAACTGCGCCGCATCATTGGCATCAGCCAGTGAACCGGGACGAAGCCCATCGCCAAGTGAGAACGATACATCATAGGCTTTCATGATCTCGCATATCTCTTCGAAGTGCGTATAAAGGAAGTTTTCTTTATGATGCGCCAGACACCATTTTGCCATGATTGATCCGCCACGGCTTACAATACCGGTCACCCGTTTTGCAGTCAGTGGCACATAGCGTAGTAATACTCCTGCATGAATCGTGAAGTAGTCTACTCCCTGCTCAGCCTGCTCGATCAGCGTATCTCTGAACAGTTCCCAGGTAAGATCTTCTGCCTTACCATTTACTTTTTCAAGCGCCTGATAGATTGGCACGGTTCCGATCGGCACAGGAGAGTTCCGGATGATCCATTCACGGGTTTCATGTATATTTTTTCCGGTAGACAGATCCATAATGGTATCTGCACCCCAGCGACAAGCCCAGACCGCTTTTTCTACTTCTTCCTCGATGGATGAAGTGACGGCCGAGTTTCCGATATTCGCATTTATTTTTACCAGGAAATTACGACCAATAATCATCGGCTCAATTTCCGGATGGTTTATATTGGCCGGAATAATCGCTCTGCCTCTCGCAATCTCATCTCTTACAAATTCGGGAGTAATCAGACCTTTAGGTGTATTGGCTCCGAAGTTTTGCCCCGGATGCTGCTGGCCCAGCTCTTTCAATTCTTCGATTCGCTGGTTTTCCCGAATAGCGATGTATTCCATCTCCGGGGTTATAATACCTTTGCGCGCATAATGCAGCTGTGTTACATTCTCCCCTTTTTTTGCCTTTAACGGTTTCTTCAAATGTTCAAAACGCAGTACATCCAGTTCTTTGTCATCAAGCCGCTGCTGTCCGTATTCCGATGATACGCCAGACAGCTCTTCTACATTTCCTCTGTCCAGAATCCATTGTTCTCTGAGCTTGGGCAGTCCTTTGCGCACATCAATTTCCACATTGGGATCTGTATAAGGCCCGCTGGTATCATACACAGTGACGGAAGGATTCTTTTCTGCCGGTTTACCGGAAAATTTATACTCTGTATCAGAAACTTGAATTTCCCTCATGGCAACCCTGATATCATGGATCTTACCGGGCACATATATCTTTTGCGATTTTGGAAAGGGTGTCCGCGTAATGCTTTCCTGAGTTGGTGTTTTTTCTTTTCTCATACTTTTTTGTATTAAATAGTGAGTAAGCCGGCATACAGCAGTTTTCGCCTTATGCCTTATAATTATTTAAGATCACTCTTATTAAAGACTTGTTTTTAAGAAGGAATCAGCCTCCCTGCGTCGCTCTGATAATGGTTACCTTATCCAGTTCATTCAAACTGTAAGTTTCCCACTCGGATTTGGGTACAACCTGATCATTAACCGCAAGCGCAAGCCCGCGACCACTTTGCAACTGCAGGTCCTGCACCAGTTGAACAATTGAGAGCCGACCTGAAAATTCTTTCTTCTGATTATTGATAAATAGCACCATATTGATACAATTAGACAAAAAAACTCTATGGGTGCTATAAAAGCAGGATCCGACTTTTCCCTTCGCCCGCATTATCGGGAATCAGGTTCGGAGGGTATTTCTCAGCTCTATACCTAAAATGAAGGAAGAACACCCCTAAAGTCTGTTTGTATTGTAAAGGTATGCCTTTTTAACACGAAAGGCAAGCAGATTGTTTCTATCTTTCGTCGATTAATTATCCGGGATCATACTATCATGTATATCAGCCTGTCATATTTGAGGGGGAAGATTTAAAGCCCGATGCTCAGGGATTACAGCCGGGAGTTGAGATTCCGAAGCTTTTTATTGTCGGAACTTCGGGAGGGATAGGGACCAATGATTTATAATTCATAAAAAGATTGATGCAGGAGACTTCGAGGAGTCTCCGCTGTTCCGCTTAAAATCAGAGACATGCTCTTTAGTGCTTAATCCCGAAAAAATATCGGCAGAGTCATTCCTGAAAGCTTTGGCATTTAGCTTATATTGAGCTATATTTATACTACTTTTTAGACTGAATGGCTATGAATCAGGATTTTTATAAATATCCTCTTGATTTAAGAAGAATTTTTCAAAGCAGGCAATTAGTAAAATGTGATATCGGAGAAGCTATTTCTCAGAATATTCAGCTCATTATTGTCAGCCACAACGGAGAGCATCGTTATAATCAGACTTTTGGCTGCGAAATATGGGATATGGATTTTGATATGATCATGAGCACCAAAATCTGGGAAGAGAAATTACGTCGCTCGCTTTTAAAAGCTATTTCTGAAAACGAAAAGAAAATCGAGCAGGTAGAGGTCGATGTAAAGGTTTCCGAAGTTGAAAAGACTTATAACAAGGAGCAATACACCACTATCAAGCGCCAGGTTGACATTTTTATTCATGCAATCATTTCAGAAACCGGTGAGAAATACCACTTTCACACCAATCTTTATCTAAGCCCTATTTCATACAATTAAGCCTGTCATGCATCAGATAACATATAGCGAAGATATAAAAAGCCGGATGCTGCGCCACATAGCCGCATTATGGGGAATAAAAAATACAGATACGCTTGACCCGCTGGTAAAACTGCTGGTAGAAGCGCTGGCCGGCGAGTTAAAGAAAACACACAACGAGATTCAGACATTTGAGAAGCGTATCCTTGAGAAAATAGCCCTTCTGCTGACTCCCGGCGTACTATCGTTTCCCTATCCGGCTCATGCAATATGCAAGGCCCTGCCTACCGAATCCATACATACTATTGACAGAAAAACCCAGCTTCAGATCATCTCCAAAGCTATTGCCGGGCAGGACAAGCCCCTGACTCTTCATTTTACTCCGGCAGGGCCCGTCCGGATTTTTAATGCAGAAATAACCAATATGGCTACGGACAACAAGTTTTTTTCCATTGCTTCGTCCGGGCATAAAACTCCTCTTTTTCATCTGAGCACCAGCAATACACATAGCAAAAACATATGGCTTGGGTTAAAAATCAGCCCGGATATCAAACAGCTGAATGGCCTGAATTTCTTTATAGATTTTAAAAATACAGACGCCAGGAGTGCATTATTGCAAATGATACATTCTGCCTCATGGTATATACATCATCTTCCCGTAAAGATTACTCATGGCCTCTCCTATGAATATTCTGCCCAAAAACAAAACATCATTTCCGATTACGAACCACTTACAGTTATTGAAAATGAAGTAACCCATCTGTACAATGACCATTTTGTAACGATCCACAGCCTTGATACTTCTCTCCCTCTGGCTCAGCTCACGGAAGAGATTCCGGCAGAGCTGGCAAAGTATGCGGAAGCGGTCAGTACTGAAAATAAACTACTCTGGCTCCGTCTTGAACTTCCTGGTTATGTAGATGACAGAGTTATTAATGATTTGCAAATCACCTGCAACAGTTTTCCGATAATTAACCGGAAGCTTACAGATAAAGCCCATCGCCTGAAAGGTATAACCAATATTATTCCGATACATACGGATACCGGAGCTTTTTTTCTTTCTGTGGAGCAACTCTCCGACAGTGAGGGAAGAACATATACTCAGACTCCCTTCATGACTGATGAGGAAAAAGATACCGGTACTTTTGCTGTACGGCATGGTGGAACGGAACGTCCCGATACCCGCAACGCAAAAGAATACCTCGTATATCTTATGGATCTGATCAGGGATGAGTCTGCTGCTTTCTCCAGCTACGGGCAGGAAACAATCAGTTCGATGGTTAAAGAGCTTGACCGTATTCTTGCCCAGCTCGAACAACGTCTGCGAAAGAATCCTGCATGGCACGAAGACTCCAGTCATTATGTAACTGTCGGCTATCGAAAAAATCAGGAAGCGTTTTTTATGCAATACTGGATTACCAATAGCACATATGCCAACGGAATAAATGCCGGTACACCGCTCAATCTCTATATGGGCAGTGAGCTCAGAAACGGTTCCATTGAACTGCTGACCAGTACGACAGGCGGAAAAAAAGCGCTGGAGCCTTCCCGGCACATCGACGCGTATAAATATGCCATGCTGAGTCACAACAAAATCATTACAGCTGAAGATATTAAAGCATTCTGTTATTATGAACTTGGTAACCTGATCGATATGGTTACTGTCCGGAAAGGGTTAACACTAAGTAAAAAACCGGGTGAAGGATTAATCCGATGTATAGAGATTCGTCTGCGAAAACACCGGAAAAACATATCAGATCAGGAGACAGCTATTCAGTGGGAAAATATGCTGGCAAATCTGAAAACTAAAATGGAGCTTCGATCATCCCTGAACCTGAACTTTGAAATCAAACTTGAAGAGTAGGCAATCCAGGATTTAAGCCAGCGTAAAATTCAGACCAAGACAGACATGATCATGGTTAAGAATACAGCTGTTTTCCGTCGTCTGATAGTCATATTGCACAGTAAGAAAATAATTCGCGCCTAAAAAGAAATCAGCAATCTCTTCAACCAGCCCGACCTGAGCGCCACCATTGAGATATTTATTCAGTGATGAATCCTCGTTAATCTGTACCTTGATCACAAGATCCTGCTCCCCGCTGCAAACGGCCCCGGTCAGTATAGTAGTATACCCCAGAGAACTCCCGGAAAGCGTAAACAATGGCAGCTCATCTGCGGGAAGATTTTTCTGGTACCTGGTTTCAATCTTCACTACAGTATTAAGGATTAATCCCATGCTTTGCTCTACCAGAGGAATGTTGTTCCGAATCGCATTGATCATCGGAATAATCCTGAGAAAAATCCAGGCCTGTCGTTTTGCCAATCGCTTTAATACCGGCCAGTAAACCGAAAAAACGGCAATCAGCTTTGCATTATCTGTGTTTTTTTCAAAATCCTCCTCCAGGCTATAAAGCAACTGGCGGACTTTATGGTATTCATATTCCAGCGGAAGAAAGAACTTTCTTGCATCAGTCTCCTCTTTTTTCTGTACTCGTATCTGTTCAATAATTTCATACTTATTGACAGCATTTCCTCTTTTCTCCTGATGAAACAGGTTTTCGGGCAACGAGTCATAAATACTGTCCCTGTTGGCATGAATAAAGAGGTATTCCTTATCATCATATTCAACAAACTCCGTATGAAAGCCGGAAACGTCTTTTCTACAGGGGCGTTTTGCTGTATTCTGATTGGCAATTATGATCTGATCATCCGGAATACCGTGATGCACCAGACCGGCAACTATAGCTTCTGCCGTATAATCACTCTCCAGATCAAGAATAGCTTCTCTGAACTTTCGGAGTATTTCCTTATCTAGTACCGACATCTGCATAAGTTAAAATTCCGGAGGCTATGGAAGATAATCTTCTGAAATCAGATAATACCGTTCCCCACCTGACTCAAGTATGGCATTGCTATTATTTCTGACTGAATAAAATCTGTTGAGTCTCGCATTTATCTCTTCTATTGCCTGCACAAACTGCTCTTGGGTCATGTACGTTTTGGATCCTTCAAGATAGCCGATCTTTATACTGTTAAAACCTTTCTTTTGCGGAATATATCCTCTGAGCGCTTTGGAAAAAAAGGTTGCGATCGGCTGGTCATTATAGTATGTTTTACCTTTGGACAGTATACCCGGATCCAGCGCTTTCACAATAGCCGTGTAGCAACTATTACGGTTTGTTGGCCCCTGGTTTTCGAGCAACAGGTCAAATCGCAATCCCTTAAACGTCCGGACCAGCGATTCATACTCCTCTGAAGTAAGTAAAAGACTCTGACCATAAAAACGTTTACTTCCTACCGGACTGATACTGTATCCCGGGACAAAATAGCTGAAGTTAAAATTCCGGCACTGCATCGCCAGATCATCTCCCAGCTTTTCCGTACGTCCGCAATAAGACGTAAAGGTCGTATTTACCTGATTGTTGAATACAGCAGGGCTATTGAAAACATTCCTGATCGATTCTATATTTCTCTTATTCTCATATTCAATCTGGACCAGCAGACTGTCGAATGCTCCAGTCAGATATTTCCCATCTGTTTTGGTACCGACTGTCGGGAAAATAAGGAAGCCCTGATGAGCTGCATTATCAGGATAATCCAGGCAGTATACGTTGGTTGCTCCGGATTCAGGATTCCGAAACGCATTGGAATAATGTTTTTCTGTCATATTGCCAACCTGTAATATTCTTTTCTGAGGCTGAACACTTTCCGACACACGTTCAAGTATATTTTTGGCCTGCATAATCAATGCAGTATATGCTTCATTGCTGGCTGAATAGGGTTGGAAGAATACCGGCCGGACATTGGCAGCAGCCAGATCATCACCTGCTTTCTTTAAGCGCTGTCTGTAGCTGCTATTGTCGATATTCGCATCTCCCCGACTGCTGATCACAAGAACAATATTGGTTTCTTTTTCACGTCCGGCAAAAAAACCGGCGACCTGTCCCAAGCCGTTAACGATTCCGTTGGGAGATGCGGGTTTATTTCCTTCCACGCTTTCTTTGGTTATATCAATCAGGGAAGGCAATATTGCTGGATAACTGGTGTGAAAAGATTTATTCTGACCAGGTCTTCCTGAGCAGTCATACACAGCAAAGCTGAGAGAATATCCTTGCATATACTCTTTGAAATACTGCTCAAGGTCCAGAAAGGCATTTAGCAATACCGGCATAAATTCTTTGGTATCATTGCCCATATTAAGGGCGAAGACCAGATTTATATTCCTGCTTTTTTCTGCAAACTCACACAGCTGACCATAGGTAATTTTACTTCCCTTTACATTCAGAATATGTGCATTATCATACGCAAAAGGATTCAATACTGCACCTGTATGTATAATCCGATACGTGGTATCTCTGATTCTGGTGATTGAAGTTCCGAAAACCGGCAACCCGGGCCATGGATTTCCCAGATTGCATTCCATACCTGATATTTTTATTGCCTTTGCAAGGTTATTTTTCAATCCCTGAGCTTCTGCCGAAGAAGAAAAAAGATAGTTTTGTATGCCATCTTCCAGGGGGGTGATACATAATCCGGTACCCCAGGCCTGCACAAGCTCGCGCGGGACCCAGCCCAGGATAACATCTTTTCCTTGCCCCGGACTAAATACCGGTCTGGTTCCGATCAGAATCTTACCCTTATATTCACGATAAACATACACCAGCTGACTAAGTTCTGTCGCTTTGTCCAAAATCTCCTGTGTCAGTTCCGGGTCTGAAAAAACTCTTACCTGATTGCCTGCAACACTTTTTTTGAAGGTTTCCAATACCTTGGGACCATTGAGCATGGTAATATATTTCAGAGGCATCTGCTCATTGGTATTCATAAACCCTCTGTCACTCAGCAGCAGGGCCGATTCGTCCATCCATCCTGCATACTCTATTTTGGCCGGGTCAATAATTTTACAACTGTAATCAAGCATATCCTGCTTGTATCGTATCAGCTCAAGCGCCGTTCCCGACGTGGAGGCAACATAAAAGCTATCCAGAAAACCGGCTTTCGACGAGGCGTATTTTAATAGCTTGTCGCCATACACGGTATTTTCACTTCTGGCCGAATAAACAACCCATGGCTTATTAACCGGCTTAGTATTGCTTACAACAGGATATCCGGGATATTCATACTTGTATGGCTTCTTTAAAACACTCTTGATTTTACCCGGCGCTGCACTAAGACTACCTGATAGCCCGATAAAACATACGATTATAAGATACCCTGCAAAAAAAAATCTACTACGCATGATTTCACTAAATTCCTTAAAAAAATTATTTATGTTTTATAAGCAAACGGGACACACATTTGCTACCCGGTCTCATTTCCTTGTCAACACTTAGTATCACCTGACCACTTTTAAGCTGAAGATTCTGACAATAGCTGTAGAAGTCTGAGATCTGGCTTTGATTGACCACCACCGGAGCATTGGGATTTGAACAAAGATACTTGCTGACAATGTATTTGTAGTTGGAGGAGAAATTGCTTCCCCGTGCAATTTCCTGCAGCTTGACAAGCAGGTCATCTGCAGAAGCACTGCCTCCACCACCTCCCCCGGCATTGTTTTTATTAGGTACATCCAGAACCACATTTTCCGTCACTTCATACTGCGATACTATTTTGATAAGATGTTTCTCCGGTTTATGATAATTCAGGTTTGTAATCAGCTTTATTTCATATGTCCCCGGCTTTTTAAAGGAATAAAATGTCTCCGAAGCACGTGCATCAATTTTGCCTGATTCGCCAAAATACCATTCGTACCAGTCAATACCATTACCCATAGCCTTAAAATGTATTTTCTGCCCTACTATCCCCGAAGAGTGCGCATAAATAAAAACGGATGAGTCTTTTTTGTAAACAAGCTCAGGCTCTTTGACCTGTACGGGAAACCGAACCTGCTTTTTATTATTGACGGTAAGTACAACTTCGTAATTTCCTGCTTTGGGAAATTCGCAGGTCCCTCTGGATATTCTTGAACGGGAGCCATTTCCAAAATCCCACAAAAGCACTTTTGCATCTTCTGTACTATCTGAGTAGGTAATGGTTTGTCCCGCAAAAATACGAACAGGATATATGCTCGCCTTAACGGGCTTTTCCTTCATTATTGCCGAAACTGAAAATATCACTCCGGCAATAGTCAGATAAAGTGCAATAGTGAGGAATGCTAACTTTTTGCTCATGGGATCCTGGTATTATTTTTAAGAGCCTCCTGCAGGTTGATATTGTTCTGAGCCTGCTGAAACCCGATTTCACAATCTTCCAGATTCTTTTTCAGAAAACCTGCATTGCTTACAGCATTACTAATAGCCTGCTTGTCATAAAACAACATGCTGTAATAATCAGCCACCTGCATGTATATCTTATAGCTGCTGTGATCTTTTTTGTTCTGATATGCCTGCTTAATTTCCTCCAGTTCCTGCTGGATCCTGTTTTCAAGGCTTATCTGCCGTATTTCCGGATTAAAAGCTTCAAGATGTAAACGAAGAGAGTCCACATGTCTCATATTCAAGCTATATTCGGCAGCCACGCTCTTTCTTTCCGAGATTTCATCCATTACGATTTCTTTCCCGAGAATCGGCGTTACCGGATAGTCTTTAAGAAAAATCATAGAAAAAACAGCCGATAAACCAAGCCACAAAAGCATGAGATATATAAGCTGCACTTTTTTCTCTTCCCAACTTATTTTAAACAGTTTCATAATCTCAGGAATTATCGGTTTCTCAATTTTCGGTTGGCAGCGTTACACTCCATCAGCTTTTGTTTAAAGTTGTCCTCTTCCGCCTTAGCCTTCTGGAGCTGTCTTTTGATTTCCAGCAACTTTTCTGTATCCGTAAATATTTTTTGTGTCAGAATAAAATCGTGCTTCTCTGATTCGCTGATTTGTTCCAGCTCATTCAGAGCGCCCTTGCTGAGCTTCAGAATACTTCGCTCCAATGCGGCTTCATTTTCCACCAGATCAGTATTCATCATTCTCATGAATGTATTAAGGCTGTCTATCCGCGAGGAAAAATACAGCACACTGGCCTGTTGCTTTTCCATTTCCTTTTTTTTCTGACTGATCGCACCGGCATACGCATTTGTACTTTTGAAGAAGAAATACACACAGAGCACTGTAAGTATCAGCAGACAGGAAAAATACCCTGTAAAAACCAGGTACTTTTGTACTATTTCTTTAAAATTTCGGGGATTCATACTTCTTTAATCCAGGATACTCCAGCGTTTTTTAGGTTGTTCGGTTTGCTGGGAAACGATTTCACTGGTTACCACCAGATTCTCTTTCCGCTGCCCTATAAACTCAAGAGCATTCATTTTATTCCAGATGGTCTCCATGTTTTGAAGAAAAGACTGCATAACACTCAGAGATACACGAATATTATGGTGATCGTATGTTATTTCAACTGCCTTCTGCAGCATCTGATCAAATCCGCCAGGGGTATGTTCAGTCCATTCATACATGTATTTCAGCAATTCTTCTCTTGCCTCAGGATGCATTGTCTTCAGATTTGTATGGATCAGGCCTGCCAGCGAAGACAGACAGCCAACAAGCTGTACCGGAGCAAGGTACATCATCTCATTGGTCAGCTGGAAATAAACGGATGATATATAATTAAGTACCACCGTACATATATCTGTAAAACTGTGCGCCAGGGAAGACAGTTTATTTTTTTCATGCACCTTCCTTATGATGGAGAAGGAGTCATTCTGGACAGCACGAATTACCCGAAGCGCTAAGGCAGAAAACCGCTCCAGCTCAGGATGACTGCATATATATGCACATGGAGGAATATAGTCAGTCAGTAATTTAACTTCCCCATGCTTTATTGTCAGTTTGCCGATAACAAAATGATAAGGTCCCAGCTCTCTCGATGAGATGCGTTCTTCCGGTAGGATTTCAAGACGATAGCTTATATCCGTATAAGGATGCCGGGGCGGATTTTCTTCCAGTGAAGGCGTACCCTTGGGCTGTCTGCTGTATGGATTAGCTACCAGCAGCACATCATATATCGAATCTTCTGACCATGCAGACGTATCAAAACTCTGGCTGAAAAAGTTACCATCGACCTGATGAAAATCTGCCATTATTCTGAATCCACCGGATGTCAGCGCATTGCAGTAATTCAGGCTAAGCTCTGCTCTGCCCGAATAGGCTGAATTAAGTCTCAGATCCGGATAGTTCTTTGTTCCGGCAGGCGGCGGTAGCAATCCAAAGTTTTTATCCGTTACATAAACCGATGCAAAGTCTCTGATCAGATCAGTAAAATGCTTGTCTGAATCAATGAAATGATCTTTGGAAATTTTCATTCCATCCACCCAGTTTACCGGGAAATTAGTTATGGGAAATATCATAGCTTATCATTGCTGATTGGTAATTGTTATCGACACGTTTACATACGATCACACAGGCGTCTTCTGTCAGTCCGTTTTCCTCAATGGTCTTTTCATGATCAATGTATTTTCTTCCTTTAACAATCCCGGGTTTGACATAAAAAATCCAATTGTATAAGTCTCCGTTGGCGTCCTCAAATTCAATCCGGTTTTCCGGATATTTCAATGCATAATTGTTAATAAACATCTGAAACCATTCCCCGAAGTTAAAATGCACCGGAGCCTTTGCCTTTACCTTCACGTACTCCGGGACAAGGGGGCTCTTGCTTAATTCAAGTTCCACAACTACAATCCTGTCAATAGTCTCTGAGGTAAAAACCGGCTCCTGATACAACGGGTCATACTTCCAGACTTTGTATATCTCGGCCGGTATATCCAGCATTGCGTAATAACTCAGTTTCCACAATAGCGGAATCAGAAAGGTAACAGTGGACGTTGCTGCGGAAAAACCGTAATCAAGCTTCCCGAAATAATTAAATACTGTAGCAAATAAATAAACACCAGAAATCATAATTACCATCGTAGCCAGAAAAAGGCTAATCCGGTTTATTAAAAGATGATTGCTCCCTGAAAAATACAGTAGCGCTTTCTCCGAATACCAGTAGCCGATAAAAAGAAAAACAAACTGATTTATAGCATATCCCCAAGGCATGAAAGCAACTCCTGTAAAAGTCAGCAAACCCGCTACAGCAAAGGGGAGCACGCATATAATCAGAAATAATACTAGATATTTACCTTTAATAAGCTCATTCTGCCTGTTCAAAAGGAATAAAACCAATGCCAGCAACAATGAGCAAACCGGTAAAAATACATACCTGAAAATCAGATCAGACAATTGCATACAAAATACCTCGATTATATAAATGATTTCCGGTCGCAGCGGGAGGAAGAAGAAAAATACCGCTCGTTTCGAAAACGAAATTAATAAAAAAAAACATTACTATTTATTTTTTCGCTATTGTTTATAACAGTATTTTTTTCAACCTTTAGAAAAAAATTCTTTTTCAGCACCTTAAATTTTGAATTGAAACATATTGTGTTTCAACATTAATTTAGCCGGTTGTATGATTTTTTTGAGGGTACAGACTTTTTAGCCGGAGAGGGATTTTTGATAATTTTTGTAGAAAACCAGGATCGCCACGCGCCATCCATATAATAAAAATAATAGTGTTATCTGATCGTGTACCGGTCAGCGTTTTTTTATTTTTTTTAAAAACAGCTTTTTCATGCTTCAGTATCTGAACATAAGTGAAAGCCTGAGAGAGGTATTTAAAATTGCACGTGCATTTGCCCGTGAACACAAAAACGAAACCCTCAGGGCTTCCCATCTTCTGCGTGCTCTAATGCATAAAGAGGCCGGCTTGCAGGGCTTTATGCAATCACTGGGTAAAGATGTTTCCTACATTACAGAGTGGGCCGAGGTCCGTATTGAGGAATATACCCGGGCAGGAAGTTTCTCCAATGACGTTATTCCGGGCGAAGATATTGTCCGTATCATGGATGAAGCCGACAAAATCCGCCTACGGATCGGACTGGATATCATTGATCCTATATGTGTATTGACTGCCACCGTAAAGCCAGGATATGGTTATCCTGCTGAGCAGCTCAAAAGTCTCCCGCTGAAAGAAAATGAAATACTTGAAGCGCTTCTGAATTCAGCAGCTATACAAAAGAAATCGTTTCATAATCCGGATAGTCAGCATGTTTCCGAAGCTTCCGTAAGCGGCGCCCTTTTTACCTACTGTCTCGACAAAAACAGCCGGATCCGTGAAGGATCAGCCGATCCGGTCATTGGCAGGGACAAGGAACTGCTGATGATGGCCGAAATAATCGGCCGAAGAAATAAGCCCAATGTCCTGTTGATCGGAGAGCCGGGAGTCGGCAAATCGGCGCTGGTTGACGGCTTTGTTTCAACGATTGTCAACGGACAGGTTCCATCCGGTTTAAAAAATATCATCGTGTTTGAACTGGATGCCGGAGCCTTACTGGCAGGGGCTTCCTATAAAGGTGAAGTAGAGGACCGGCTGAAAAAAATCATCAAAGATCTCCGGCAATTCGAAAAAGCTGTCCTGTTTATTGATGAACTCCATACGCTGATTGACCCTAAAGGGCCAGCAGGCTCCGGTATTGCCAATCTTCTCAAGCCAGAGCTTGCCCGGGGAGAACTGACGCTTATCGGTGCTACAACACAGGAAGAATACCGGAAATACATAGAACCGGACGCGGCATTCAGCAGACGGTTTGAAACACTGACTGTACAGGAGCCTGATGCTGTTACTGCTCAGAAAATGATACAGGCGCTCCTGCCTGCGTATGAAAGCCATCACGGATTATCGCTGGAAGCTGACGCCATCGGTGAGTCCATACGTCTCGCCCGGCGTTATTGCAAAGACAAAAAACTTCCTGATGCAGCCATTGACCTAATTGACAGAACGATGTCTGCCCTGCGCATGATCCATGAAACACCTTTTGAGGAAATCGGCCGGCTTCTTACAGAAGCTTCCCTGATTGAGGAATCAGATCTTCCGGAAGATGGAAAAATTGCAGAGCTCCAATGGCTTTATCACTCACTTATCAATAAAACAAGTCCTGTTCTTCATAGTAATCTGCAGGAACAGGAAGCTGTCCTGAATACTCCTGACACTATTCTGGAAAGAATCAAAACACTGGCCGACGGTGTACAAAATGCAGCCAGGCTCAAACGCACATCAGTCTCCTGCTCGGATCTGACTGCCGTTATAGCCCATAAAACAGGCATTCCGGCCGGAAAGATTCAAGCTCAGGAAAAAGAAAAACTTCTCCATATCGAATCCTATCTGAAAAAGCGGGTAGTAGGTCAGGATCTTGCCATTAAAACGCTGGCTGATACAATTGTCGAATCCAGAAGCGGTCTCAATAAGCCAGGTCAGCCGATTGGTTCTTTCTTCTTTCTGGGCCCTACGGGAACAGGAAAAACAGAGCTTACCAAAGCACTGGCCGAATTTCTCTTCAATGATGAAAAATCCATGCTCCGCTTCGATATGTCTGAATTCAAAGAGGAACACTCTGCTGCCCTGCTGTATGGCGCTCCGCCCGGCTATGTAGGCTATGAAGAAGGCGGAATGCTGGTTAATAAGATTCGTCAAAAACCATATTCGGTAGTACTCTTTGATGAAATCGAAAAAGCCCATCATTCTGTTTTTGATATTTTTCTGCAAATTATGGATGAAGGGGTATTGCATGACAAGCTTGGCAAGGAAGGAGATTTCAGTAATGCCATAATCATTTTTACGTCCAATATCGGAAGTGAGTGGATAACCAGTCAGTTCGCCCAAAGTCTTATACCGTCCTCCCAAATGCTTATGGAAGTAATGGCACAGCATTTTCGTCCGGAGTTTCTGGCAAGACTAAGCGAAATCGTCCCCTTTGCTCCTATCAGCGAAAAAAATGTAGTCCGGATTCTGGAAATACAGCTTTCTTCACTGCATCACAGCCTGGAACGTCAGGGCATTCGTCTGCAACTTACACCAGCGGCTACACAGCATCTTGCCCAATCCGGTTTTACTCCTCAATACGGAGCAAGGCAACTCAGCGGAGTCATACGCAATCAGCTCAGACGCCCCATAGCCCGCATGATCGTAGCAGGAGAACTGGTACATGATGACGTGCTTCTTGCCGACTTTGCACCGGACAAAAACGAATTGACCTGGAATGTAATCAAAAACACTGATTCCGAGACCGTAACAACCGCTATGGATACGGAAAAAGAAAACGTTTAATCCTAAATTAATATGTCTATGTACAACTATGGAATAGGGGGTAATGAAGTCAAAACAGATGCCTCAGAAGCGATCTCCGAAATCGCCAATAACAAGACGCTGTTTGTGCAAAAGCTTACAGTCAATGATCCGCCTAAACCAGAGGCCGTGTATGGTCTGAAAACTACAGAAGAGGTATTCGCGCATTTCAAGCCGGAATGTACTGTAGAGTTTGAAACAAAGGAAGGCGGGAGCAAAGAAGAAGAGTTCCGATTTTCCAATCTTGGGGATTTCGGCGTGAAAAAGGTTGTGGAGAACAGTCAATACCTTTCAGAGCTGGACAGCGAAGTAAATCAGTATAGCAAAATCGCCAAACAGTTCAAGAGCAATAAAGTACTTCAGGGATTAACAGCAAACCCGGAAAGCAGTCAGGCACTTGTCGAAGCATTAACCGCATTGCTGGACGAGTTAAAATCACAGGACTAAAATAAGTTTTTATGTCATTACAGGAAAAAAACACTCAGGAAACCATTGCACGGAGCAAAGAGCAGGCAGCTTCCAGCCTCGAGAGCAATCTTCGCAAACTCGACAAAGTAGGCGGTTTTTCCTTCATGGAATCAATCATTGATGGTATTGCCAATGTGAGTCCGGAAAGAAAAGCCCGGAAAAATATTTTTATGACCGATCCCGGCAAGAAAAACGAGCGGGAACAACTTAAGAAAAATCTGGCAACCTGGATTGAATTACTCAGTCAGGGTGGTTCCGCTGCAGAAATAGTCGAAATCAGTGAGAAAAAAGCGGAAGAATCACATCAGCTGCTCAATAAGAACCTGGGACATGCGCTTAATGCGTTCCGGGAACTGGAGCAAAACTATCGTTCGGTTGCTCTTTTTTATAAGAATACAGAATCCGACAAGGTCAGCAATATCACGATCATGAATGCCTCCATGGAGCAAATGACTGATCTCGACAACTCCCGCTTCATTGACTATGTAGCTGAAGAGCTAAAGCAAAACTACGACCGGCTTGACTTACGCGACAATTACTCGCTTCTGGTAATACCAGGCTATATGGGTCCCAACAAAGTTATAGAAAAATGGGCCAAAATCGCTCACGAAAATAAGGCAATGCTGGTCACGGACTTTGCCAACCTCGATACTCCGGACGATGTGATCGACCTTTTTACCGATGGTAACTATACCGGGGGCGATGCATACAGATCCAATATCATTATGACCTGCAACTGGCTCATAGGAAGAGGAAAGATTGAGCAGGCCGGAGAGGAAGAAGACCTGTTCGTACCACCTTCCGCTGCACTGGCCGGGAAAATGTATTATACCATGATGTCGCAGGTCACAGCCGGTAAAAAACATGGTAGCATGAATGAGGTTGACGCGGTCAACTTTGACCTTAAGAAAAGTGAAATATCTCATCTGGAAAAAATAGGCCTTGTTCCGATGGTCAATGAATACGGCAAAGTTATGGCTTTCTCAGCCAAAACACTGTTTAACGGAGATAACCTGGGCCTACAGACCTACTCCGTTGTCAGGGTATTTGATTACATCACCAAAGTACTTTTTGATTTCCTCAACAGAAGAGCTTTTGAGAACTGGACCTCCCGACTGGAAGCTGATCTGCGCAGCCAGATTGTAAAGTTTCTTGACAGCATACAAGGACCGGACCGTCTGATCGAGAAATTCAAGATTCTTCGCCTTGAGCAGGACCCGAATCAAAAGGACCGGGTTCTGATCGACATACATATCACTCCCTATTTTCCCGCCAAAAGCTTTGTGGTAAAGCTTGACGGACAAAAAGGAGATGATGGCACCAGCTGGAACAGCGAGTATAACCAATCATAAATTTCTTCTTTTTTTTCAACAATTTAAACAACAATTTTTATGGCTTTCAGAGCAGAACTTAACATCGCCGGAGCAAAATTCGATATCCTGAATTGCTCCTTCAATATGAGCAGAGATACTGATCCCAAAGGGAGACCATCCTCTAATGTATACGGAGGACGTATTTCTTTTGAAATTGAATCCACCTCCGATACTTCAATTATCGAAAAAATGGTCAATAGCCAGTTCAAACCATTCAGCGGGTCCGTCACCTTCAAAAAGCACGACGAAGACGCGAAAATGAAAGAGCTCAGCTTCGAAAACTCATACATTGTCTATTATCAGGAAGGCATTGACGTTAAAGGAGACACTCCTATGACGATCAAATTTACTATTTCTGCCGAAACGATTAAGCTGGGTAATGCCGAGCATGACAACCGCTGGCCTAAAGCTTAATTAACAATCAATACTGTATCGTCCCTGAGTTTCCGCTGTTTTATAATTTATGATTATTCAGGGACGATGCCGGTATTGCACCATACTTGGCTTCCGGCAAATAATTCGTTTCCCTTTGTTAAATGAAACAGAAACGGACCAAACTTTTTTTTCAGCCTTACCAAATCTAAAATCTAAGCTACCGGACGATGGCAAAAGAAATTTTGTACGAAATGAATATCGACGGAAAAGAGCTGCATTATTTCAGCAGCTTTATTGTTCGTCAGGAATTCAACGCACACCATACCTTTGAACTCACCCTGGATCAGGATGTAATTCAGTCAGCAGAAAGTGTTACCCTCGAAGACGCGCAAGATTATGTCGGACGTTTTCTGACAGTTTGCTTCGGTGACAAAGAAGCAGGAGATAATACATTCAAAGGCATTATTACCGAAGTAGGCCTGTCTCAGGAAGAGGGCCTGTGGGGGAAAATCGTATTAAAAGGCTATAGTCCGACTTTTCTTATGGAAGGCGGACCACACTATACCTCATTTGAAAACCGGACACTCAAGGATTTGCTGGGAGAATGTACTAAAAATGTTGCTTCCAATGACATGAATGTCTGCAATAATCCGGTTTTTAATGACAGCATTCCTTATATATGTCAATACGGCGAAAGCAACTTTCGCTTTATCAACCGGCTTGCTACTGAGTATGGAGAGTCCTTCTTTTATGACGGACTGAATCTTTACCTGGGCAAACCCGCATCACCGGAATCTGTTGATCTGATCTACGGGAAACATATAAGCTCCATGAATTTTTCCATGAGGCTGATGCCCGCCAATATCAATCACTATAGCTATAACTCCAAAAATGATCAGCTTCTTCAGGGAAAGCTTCCCGGGCAGTACGGCCAGACCGGGAGCTATACCCAAAAAGCGCTCGAAGTTTCTGAACATCTATACCGGCAGCCGGTCAGGCAGCCGGTAAAAGTCAGGGTAAGCTCCCAGGGAGACCTTGACCGGTATTCAAAAGTACATAAGCAAAAAGTAGCTGCTTCCACTGTTTTGCTAAAAGGAGAAGGCGACAGCCCCAAAGTTAAGCTTGGGCACTATATCAAAGTAAAAGTATCGAAAAAAAGCCCCGACCCGGGGCATGAAGAGCACGGAGAATACATAGTCACCAGGGTGGAACATCGCCTGTATGGCATAGGTGCCTATGAAAACAGCTTCGAAGCCATCCCCTCCTACAATGAGGTAATTCCGGTACCCGAAATCTCTAAGCCGGTTGCAGAAAACCAGATCGCTTATGTAAAGGACAATAATGATCCGGACGGCATGGGGAGAGTCAGAGTCCAGATGCTCTGGCAGCAGGAAGAAAACCTGTGGACCGACTGGCTCCGTATTCTGACTCCCGACGCAGGGGGCAGTGATAAGGTAAGCAAAAACAGAGGATTTGTGTTTATCCCGGAAGTCGGAGATCAGGTAGTTATAAGCTTCCGGTACAATGATCCCAATCGTCCGTTTGTCCTGGGAAGTATGTTTAATGGAAAAAGCGGCGGCGGCGGGGGAAGCGGAAACAATTCCAAAAGCCTGACCTCCAAGAGCGGATGCACAGTTACGCTAGATGACGCCAAAGGTAGCGTAGTGATCAGCGATCCGGGCGGAAGCACTGTGACTCTAAACGGAGATGGCACCATGACTATATCCGCACCGGACAAAATCAATATTCAGTCAAAAGAAATCAATATCATCGCCGATGAGAAAGCCACCATCAAAGGTACCAACAGTGTTACCATCGGTTCAAAAGAAGTATCGGTAGACGGATCCAGCAAAACTACTATAAACAGCAAGGCAAAAGTAGCCATAGGCGCTCCCTCCCTTGAACTGGAAGGGTCTACTCAGCTAAAACTTCAAAGTACCGGTATTATCGATGTAGAAGGTACTACAATGACCAACCTGAAAGGAGGAATGTTGAATCTAAACTGCGGATAATATCTATGTATAACGAACACAATCCCATTGCTGTTCTTATCTCCAGATTGCAGCAGCAATGGATTACAGAAGTGTCGCCGGTTGAAAAATACAAGCTCATTCGCTGGCTGATGCGCCAGGGAGAAGCCAGATTATACGAAGGACTCCTTCGCCTGGAATCTTCTGTCAACGGACAATTCCCCGAAGTAGTAGTCGTATTGCTTACTTCATTTACTTCCGCTCAGTCACACAGCGCAGCCATTATTAAAGACTGGATTGATTCCTTTCGTGGTGATGAAAAAACATTTCAGGAGCTAAAAGCACAAGGAGTTGAGTTCTTCTGGGATGTGACACGGTATGAAGCGCTGCTTGGCGATAAAGCTACCGACCCGGACAAGCTGCTTCTTGAGATGCTCACTTCATTTCAAAAAGCGCTACCCGATCCGGCAACCCGGCTGGTGCTGGCGCTTTTTCCTTATTTAGTTTCAGACACCGAAGCATACAGCCAGTGGTTAAGTCAGCTTATGCAGCGTGGCATACCGGATAAGGTTATGCTCATGGTTTTTGATTCGGATGACGACCGCCATTTTGACAGGCTATTTAAGCAAGAGGCCCACCAGGTAAGAACTATACGGCCGGATATTAATCTGAGTAAGGCAATGAGCCAGCTGGCTACCGCGGGCGATTCCAACGCTCCCGATGTTCAATTCCGGAAATGTGTAATGGAAATGGGCAATGCTGTCAAAGACAATAATCTCACCCGCCTGCATCTGTGGGGCAAAAAAGGATTGGAAATAACACAGCGTACCGGGAGTAATCATTTCTTCGCTACTGCCCATCTCACCTATGCGGGCATGCTATTCACCTTCAAAAAAACAGCAGAGATTGAACAACTGCTCGATCAGGGATTAAGAATAGCCCGGAAAGGTCTTCAGCTTGGCGATGCTGCCTGTCAGTCACTGATTATTCTGCATTATGGCTATCTGGCTGCCTGCCGGCAACAAAACGGGAAAAACCTGGAAGCCGCTGATTTATATACCCAACAAGGCGAATTGGCTTTACAGTACCAACAAAGTATTCAGGCGCTGGCAGCCTGGTGGCAGGCCTATAATCTGTATGAAAAAACCGATACACAAAAATATACTGATCTGCTGACCAGAGCTTACGAAACCGGGACAGATCTCCTGCCGGAAGAGCTTCAGACTTCCTGCATGATCTATATCGGATTTGATTATTACCAGTATTGCCACAACCTGAAACAAAAGGAAAACTGTCTTCAGATTAATCAGTTTATGACCAGTCTGGCAGGATCTGACTGGATGGAAACAGCCAGAAAGTATAAAGAAGATACCAAAAAGAAAAAACGCTTTTTTATTGTATAACCAGTTTTAAACTCTTCCTCACAGCGTATTTATGCTATTAGCCAATAAACATCTGACCTTAGTACTGGGTCTGGATATTCATATAATCACTTTTCCCATAGGACCTATTCCTATTCCGCATCCTTTTATCGGACTGGTTATGGACCCCATGGACTATATACCTTTTGTTGGCTCGACTGTTTTTATCAACGGCGTACCCCGCGGAATCAGTGATACTTCCGGTATGCTCGCCATTATGATGCATATACCTATGGGCGGACCATTTCTGCTGGCCCCGATGATTGGTCATGAATCCGTAAATTTTTTCGGAAGTCTGAAAGTTAAGGCCGAAGATGTGGCGCTAAGCCCTTCCGGCTATATGACGATGACCTGCAACGATATTGGCATTCCGCTTTCACTAAGTCCGGGAAAAAAGATGAAGCCGATTCCCAGCCTGTTCCTTCCGACTTCCTACAGCATCCCGCTGCCCATGGGCAAGCCGGTCATGGTAGGCGGCCCTTATGCCCCCGATCTGCTTGGGATACTCAAGCAGCTTGTAATGTCCTATGCCTTCGGAAGCATTCTGAAAGGAGCCGGCAAGCTGGCAAAAAAAGCGGCGGCAAGCCTCAAAAAAGCCAAAAGCAAATTTACCAAAGGGCTCAAATCCATCCGATGCCGTATGGGCTTTGAGCCTGTAGATCTCATCGATGGCCGTATGGTCTATGAAAGCACCGACTTTGAAATACCTGGTCCCATACCTATACACTGGGAACGCCGCTGGTATTCCGATTCTTCCTATCAGGGCCCGCTCGGACATGGTATGCATCACAATTATGACCTGGCGCTGCATATTTATCCGGAAGAAGATTTCTGCCTGCTCATACTGCCTGATGGAAGACCGGCCACCTTTCCCCATATGATCAGTGAGGGTGACAGCTTTTATAACCGCTCCGAAAAGCTGTCTCTCACCTATGCATATTCAGGCACATACATTCTCAAAGATCATGAAACACAGGAAGTCTGGACTTTCCGGCAGATTGAGCCAGACCTGTTCCGCCCTGCTCAACTGACCAATCCTTCCGGATTATCTATCGGCTTTACTTACCAGTCCGGCCATCTGACCCTTATCACCGATACCGCGGGCAGACATATCAGGCTGCATCTCAACAAAGACAACCTGATCGATAAAATTACCCTGACACACAAAAATCAGGAGAAAATACTGGTCAGCTACCGCTACAATGAAGCAGGAGATCTTATCCAGATTACAGATCCGCTCGACCAGTCTACCCACATGCGCTACAGCAACCACCTGATGGTGGCCAAAACAGACCGAAACGGGCAAACTTTTTACTGGAAATACGATGGCCCCGCTACCGGAGCACGCTGCATACATACATGGGGCGACGGCGGAATCCTCGAAGGCTGGATTGAATACGGCAAAGGCAAAAACACAGTAACCAATTCGCTGGGACATAAAACCATCTACTACTACGATGAAAATAATCTCTGCACACAGGTTACTGACCCGGATGGCAACCATACTTTTCATGAGTATACCGAATACATGGAGCCATACCGGAATATTGATCAGGAAGGAAACATAACCGGTTATACTTATGACGACCGGGGCAATCTTACCGGCATTGTACAGCCCGACGGGAGCGCCATTACACGAATTTATAATGAGGATGACCGGATCATTCTGAGCATAAGCCCCGGCGGCGGCAGTACGGTACGGGTCTATAATGACAGCGGTCTGCTCCATTCCCTCGAAAACCCGGATGGCAAAGTGACCTCCTTCGAATACAATACCGAAGGGTTGCCTGAAACAATCAGGAACAATCAGGGATACCTTACAAAGCTTGAATACGATGAAGATCATAATCTGATCAGGGCTATTTTGCCGGACAAGGCACAAACTGCCTGGACCTATGATCCTTTCGGCTTGTGTACCGGATCTACCGATGCCGAGAAACGCACAAAGCGCTTCTCGTATGACGAACTCGGCAGGCCCTGTCAGATCGACCTGCCTGATGGCAACCATATCCAGCTGACCTACAATGCCTACAACGAGGTACTATGCGCCAGAGACAGGGATCATTGCGTCAGTTTTACCTATACTCCAATGGGCAGTCTGAAAAGCCGCGAAGAAAACGGAGTAAAAATACAGTTTCATTACGATACGGAAGAACAACTCAGATACCTTGTCAACGAACATGGAGAAACGTATCGTTTTGCCCGCAATGCTGTCGGATATATTGTACAGGAAACAGGCTTCGACGGACTTACACGAAGGTATCTCCGGGACCGGGCCGGAAAAGTATTAAAAACCGAACGGCCTGGCGGCCGTCATACGGCTTATGAATATGATCTCAACGGACGGATTGTCCGCGCCGAACACAGCGATGGAAGCTGGGAGACCTACAGCTACAACCGCGACGGACAGCTTATCGAAGCTGTCAACGAAAACAGCCGGCTGGTATTCCATCGGGATAAAAACGGCCGCATTCTTAAAGAGGAACAGGATGGCTATCTGATCGAAAGCCAATACGACAAATCAGGCAACCGGATCCATATCCAAAGCAGCCTTGGCGCCGATATACAGCTCACACGCAATACATCAGGCTTTGTAGAGCATATGATCGCCGGCCGGTGGGAAGCTGCTATCCGCTATAATGCACTGGGGCAGGAAACCGAGCGCCTTGCCCCGAATGTGCGAAACCGGTTTTCCTATGACCAGGCAGGGCGCGTACGTGAGCAGAAAACCAGCGGGGAAAGAGGCAGGCTGCTCCGGCATAAACAATACTACTGGGGAGTAAACGACAGGCTCCACCGCATACACGATCTGATCAGCGACACCAGCCAGACCTTTGAGTATGATCATTTCGACAACCTTATCCGAAGCATTGCCGGCGCCGGCGGCTACGACAATTACTTCCGTGATGAGGTCGGCAATATATTTAAGAATAAAGACCGCAAGGACCGGAAATACAGCGCCGGCGGAAAACTGACTGAAAGCGGACGAAAAAAGTACCTGTACGATGAAGAAGGAAATCTGACTGAAAAAGAGACTCCGGACGGGTGCTGGAAATATGAATGGAGTGGCAACGGCATGCTCCGTAGTGTCTTGCGCCCCGACGGCAAAAGCGTTATCTTTGAATACGATGCCCTGGGAAGAAGGACAGCCAAGATCTTTGACAATACAATCACCCGATGGCTCTGGGACGGAAATACTCCGCTCCATGAGTGGAGGTATACACTGACCGAACGGCCCATATCCGTACTGAACGAAAATGGCATGCTGGTCAAAGACCGGGAAGAGCCGGTCGAAAATCTCATTACCTGGATATTTGATGAAGGAAGCTTCAAGCCGGCAGCCAGAATAGCCGCCCATCAGGCATGTACCATCATCAGCGACTACCTGGGCACACCCAAGGAGGCATACAACCAGAGTGGCGAAAAAGTCTGGGCTTGTGAACTGGCAGCCTACGGAGAAGTAAAAAGCTGTACCGGCGATGAAGGCTTTATCCCTTTCCGTTTTCAGGGACAATACCACGATGTGGAAACCGGGCTGTATTACAACAGATTCCGGTATTACGCACCGGAAGAGGCAGCATATATTAGCCAGGATCCTATTGATTTAAAAGGAAATAAGTCTAGTTTTTATGCTTATGTAAGTGATTCAAACGGATTTATTGATGTTTTTGGATTAGAGGAAATACTTACAGAAGGTTATGTTTATAGATCAGGATCCGGAACAGATGCAAATATGACTCCACGCCCTGGAAAGGATACGACTTCCGGATTATCCACATCTTTAGAAAAACCAACAAAAGGAAAATACCAGATTATTGACATTGCTAAATTAGAAGGAACAGGTTTAGAAGCAATAAACGATCATGGAAGTCATGTTTCTATAAGGCCTAAAGATGATCCTGATTTTATTAAGTTAAAAGAATGGGCAGACTACAGAGAATCAAGCACTACGCATAAATATACACAAGCTCTTCAAGATGCAAAAGTCACATGTCAATAAGTTTACTTTTATGGAGAAACTAACAATAACTATAGATAAACTTTTTCAGTTTCAAAAAGAAAAATTAAAGGATAGAGAAGAAATTAAAAAGATTGATATTATAAGTCAATATGATAAAGATAATCATGGAAAAGTTTATAGATATACCAAATATCTAGAGATTCTATTAAAAGAAACGTTTTTGAATGAAAGGGACATAGATCTCATAGACATAGAGATCTCATATAAAATGCATAATGAAGAATCGCTAGAAGTAAAAGGTGAGTTTTATGCTTCAGATGGTACCATCTTTGAAGAGATTCTTTTAATTAATAACGAAGCCAGTATATTGAATAACATTGAAATTTTTATAAATAACTGTGGCATTCAATATGAGGAAGTAATAAAGGAATACATCAATTAAATAAGAGTACATCTTCACAGTTCAGATAAATCGGTACGATACGGAAACAGACTTCTACTACAACAGGTTCCATATCCCTTACTCGGTTAGGTATGTTACTACACAGCAACCCAAAACTGCTGAATTTTATGCCAGACCCAACCCTCGACGAGGCAAAATGCAAAAAAGTACAATCATCGAAATTGATACGGATAAATTGCTGCGGATAAAGTCTTTGATGTTTCATTAGGAATTGATCCTCAAATAGGTATCCAACTCAAAGATCCCGCTTTTAGATCTGCTACAAAAGATGCTGAAGTTCTTATCCAAGGAGAAATACCATCTGAAGCTTATAAAATTGTTAAAGATTGCAATTAGATTATGAAAAAATATATTAAGCAAATGCAATTATTAGCAATCGAATGGGATTCAATTTATAAAAAAATCCTTCCCAGATGAGATTGCGGAGTTTAACGAAAATAAAAAAATCAAATACCAACTATTTGATTTGATTGTTGAAATCACTGATGATGCAACACTACCTCCCAAAAAACAAAAAAATCTTATAAAAGAAAGTATTCTTTTTCTGGCAAAAACAAGTGGATGTGCCGAAGATATGGAAATAGCAGAAAGTATACTAGATGAACTCGAAGATAAAAACTATATTAATAAGGAGGAAATTGAATTGTTCTGCAACAATTCATCATTAGGCAGGTGGACATAAATAAACCTTCAGTAAGATGCCTTTAAATAAAAGGGAATAAAGGAAATTACCTTAAAATTATCGGAAGAGCCGGAATGGACTATACCGATGAATCCGGGAAAAATTATTTTATAGATAGTGAAATGGTTGTAAGCAATGAATATAACATTGCAGTATATATTGATAGTGTCACAGACGATCAGGAAAATTTAGTAAAAGATCAGGAGATAAAAGATAAAATAATTGAACGAATAAAAACTCTAAGTAGGGATGGTGGAATCAAAATCCGTCTTTTTCATTACAGCTAATTTTGTTTTAAAATGTTATCACAAACGGAAATCAAGGTGCGTAATCGAATTGAGCAAATCATAGATCACTGTCAGTTCAACGATTTAATAAATAGAGGCGCGAGAAAAAGTCTGAACGATGGACAAATCAGTAGCCTTTAAGAAAAGCATGTTTACAACTTAATCATCCAGAAGTGACTAGAATTGCAGATTATGTAAAAAACGAATATTCCTTTCTGATCGAACGAAACTTCGCAATTGATGATGTAATAGAAAGAGGCAACTTGTATTCACAAGCATGCCTGACAGGAGGCTCGGAGGATTTAATATTTTGCTTTACATTGGAAAAGGGAAAGCTATCGGTTGCTGTCACAAGTAAACACATTTTGAATAGCAAAAAATATGGGAAATATAGCAAGTATTGTGATTGCTTCTATCTGGTTAAACTATTTGATCCGAATATTGATTTTTCTGACATTACTCCCGCCATATATCCTGATTTTATTCAGAATAATCTAAATAATCTGATCACATTATTTAATACCGAGAACACAGAAACAACCTTAAAAAGAATCAATAAAATAATAAAGGAATATGATCAAATAAGATGGAACAGGCAATAGTCACCAAATGTATCAAATCGTCCCTCATAAGTTCTATTTGGCGTTCGCTCCAAAAAAACAAACAGGATCAACCCTCCGAGAAAAGTTGTGCCAACTGTTTGTAAATAATTTTTAAAGAAAATGAAAATATATAGTATTGCACCTGATGGAAATGAAGCAGAGGACCTGGAACCTGCTAGATATTTCAATCTGGCAATCAAACAAATCGAAGAAATTGAAGAATGGCTCAGAACGACCAATGAGCCAGCACAGGCTTTATTAGTTCATATTGATATACTTATATATTTAAGTAAAAAATACCCTGAAATGGCTATAAGAAGAATAAAAAAACTCAATATACCAATGATTAAGAATACTTTCGATGATTGGTATGAAAGGGTTAATTTAAAAATTCCGAAACAATTCAGAGAAGGTATTAAAAATTCTGCAGACAGTTTATTCAGAGAATTAGACGAAATATCATAAAATAACCAAAACAGTATGGGTACTTGGGATAATAAACCTTGGGATAATGATAGGGCAGCTGATTGGTTTGGTAAACTAATGGATCAAACTGAATTACCTTTAAAAGTCAGAAATACATTGTTATTATGCAACGAGGAAGACCTATATGGAGATAATACTCCAGTTTTAAGGGCAGCAGTCTATTGTGTATTGCAATTTTGCAGAGTATATGTATGGCCCATCAATTTCTTGGATTCTGATTTAGAATTAGCCATAAAAGCAACAAAGAAAATTCTACAAGACGAAGAGTATTGTTACTCCGAAGAGATTATTTCTGAAATACAAGAAGAATTGAAGCAACTTGAGACGAGACTGAAAAATTGAAAAAATGGCTTTGCCTTATTCTTACAAGACGATACAATAAGATGTATCGTCTTTTTTATTACAAAGGGAATCAAATGATTCTGTAAGTCACAAAAAATAGAGCCGTGAAAGATATAGCAAAAATCTGTACAAAAAAGGAATTATAACCGAAATTATAGACCGGAAATAAACCTTCCGTAAGATGCCTTTAATAAAAAGGAATAAAGGAGATTACCTTAAAATTACCGGAAGAGCCGGAATGGACTATACCGATGAATCCGGGAAAAATTATTTTATAGATAGTGAAATGGTTGTAAGCAATGAATATGACATTGCAGTATATATTGATAGCGTCACAGACGATCAGGAAAATTTAGTAAAAGATCAGGAGATAAAAGATAAAATAATTGAACGAATAAAAACTCTAAGTAAAGATGGTGGAATCAAAATCCGTCTTTTTCATAACAGCTGATTTTTAATCCGTTCAAATAGATTAGGCTATCCCTTAAAAGAGGCCGATTACTCTGATATTTTAACCCTCCTTCCTATATGTCGTATTTTCCTGCTTTTTAAACTCCGACTATTCCATTACTTTTGATATAGAAAATATAACCCAATTATAACCCTTATACTTAAAATGAAATACAGAAAATTTGGCAGATTAAACTGGCAGGTCAGCGAAATTGGCTATGGCATGTGGGGAATGGCCGGCTGGGAAGGTTCCGACGATACGGAATCCGAAAAATCACTGCATCTGGCAATTGACCAGGGCGTAAATTTCTTTGATACAGCTTATGCCTACGGAGACGGGCACAGCGAAAAGATTCTGGGCAGAATACTGAAAAGCCGCACCGATGCCAGACTATACGCTGCATCTAAGATTCCGCCCAAAAACCGGAAGTGGCCTTCCAAAAGCCATTTTACGCTCGGAGAGGTTTTTCCCGCAGACTATATCATCGATTATACAGAAAAAAGCCTGAAAAATATCGGTGTCGAGAAAATCGACCTTATGCAGTTTCACGTCTGGGAAGATGCATGGGCTGAGCTTGATGAGTGGCAAAAAGCCGTTGAAAAGCTAAAGCAGGAAGGAAAGGTAGAAGCCTTCGGAATCAGTGTCAACCGCTGGGAACCCGAAAACTGTATAAAAACCTTAAGAACCGGACTCATTGATGCCGTACAGGTAATCTACAATATTTTTGACCAGGCTCCGGAAGATACACTCTTCCCTGTGTGCAATGAGCTTGACATTGCCGTAATAGCCCGCGTACCCTTTGATGAAGGTACCCTGACCGGCGCTATTACCAAAGACACCGTTTTTCCGAAAGATGACTGGAGAGCATCTTATTTTGTACCTGAAAATCTGATTCCGAGCGCCGAAAGAGCCGACCGGCTGAGACCCGTCGTGCCTGTCGGAATGACAATGGCCGAAATGGCGCTCCGGTTTATTCTTTCCAATCCGTCGGTTGCTACCACTATTCCGGGTATGAGAAAAGAGCGAAATGTGCTGGCAAATACTGCTGCAAGCGATGGCAAAGGATTGTCCGGCGAGCTGATCAGGACACTGCGGGGCCATCGCTGGGACAGAATACCTACTTCATGGTCGCAATAACTGCTCCGGAATAATCCTGAGGCAAGAGGAGCTTTTGAAAGGAAAAGGTAATGCTTAATGCTTAATGCTTAATGCTTAATGCTTAAGTAATATACTAAAAAGCATCAATAGTGCCTCTCCTGCACTCTGCACCAAAACAGGGTCTGGTCCTAACTATTATTTTCTATGTACAATACCTGGAGTCTGCACAGATTTCAGGGTGCTGTACTCATTTTTACCATTAATATCAAGTCACTAAAATGATCTCAAAGATTTCTTTTACCATACTTATTTGCCTGGCGGTACTGGGAGCCTGTACCAATACATCCGACAAAGCCACCGGACACACCGGTGACAGCCAGATAGATGACCTTATTGCTTCCATGAGCCTGGAAGAAAAGGTCGGGCAAATGACCAATCTTACCCTTGCAACTATTGCAGAGGAAAAAGAGCATAAAATCATCCTGGATTCGGCCAAAGCATACGATATCATTGTAAATCATCATATCGGATCAATCCAGAATGTAATCAGTCAGGCATATCATCTGAATGAATGGCATGATCTGATAAACCGATTGCAGAAAATGACCCTGGAGCAGACCAGGCACAAGATCCCGTTTCTGTATTGCATCGATGCAGTACATGGAGCAAACTATATCTACGGCGCCACCCTGTTTCCTCACAATCTTGGTCTGGGCGCTACCAGAAATCCGGAGCTGGTTGCCCAATGCGCTGCCATCACTGCTCAGGAAACCAGAGCTGCCGGTATCCGGTACAATTTCTCTCCGGTACTGGATGTGGGGCGTAACCAGCAATGGTCGAGATTCGGAGAAACATTCGGAGAAGATGTGTACCTGGTCACCGAGCTGGGACTGGCCTCTATCCGTGGCTATGAAGGTTCCGATCTCTCATCTCCGGCCTCTGTGGCCTCCTGTATGAAGCATTTTCTGGGATATTCAGTGCCTCAGAACGGAAAGGACCGGGCGCCGGCCTATATTCCTGAAGGAATGATGCGCGAATATTTCCTGCCACCGTTTACGGCTGCTGTACAGGCCGGTTCTCAGACCCTTATGGTAAACTCAGGCGAAGTCAACGGTGTACCTGTACACGCATCCCGCTACCTGCTGACCGATATACTGAGAAAAGAGCTGAATTTTGAAGGAATTATCATTACCGACTGGCTGGATATAGTAAAGCTGCATGAAAGACACCGGGTAGCAGCTTCACACAAAGAAGCCGTATACCTGGCCGTCAATGCCGGCATCGATATGTGCATCGTTCCGTTTGATCTTTCATTCTACAATGACCTGATAGAGCTTGTCAGGGAAAAAAGAATTTCTGAGGACCGGATCAATGCGTCGGTAAAAAGGATACTGCTGCTCAAAAAGAAGCTGGGGCTGTTTGAAAACCCTTATATTGAAAAAGAGGCCATTGAAAATTTCGGCAAACCGGAATATAAGGAAGCTGCGCTGCAAGCTGCCAGAGAATCCATTACCCTGCTCAAGAACAGCAATGAGCTGCTTCCTCTGAAAAACACTGCCCGGGTGCTGCTTACCGGTCCTTCCGCCAATTCGGCAGCCGCCCTGCACGGGGCCTGGTCATACAGCTGGCAGGGAGACAACGAGCAATTGTATCCGGAAAACTCATCCACCATAGTACGTTCGTTAGCACCTGAGTTTAAGGTAAATTTTCTGGATTGCGGAGGGTTTGACAGGCTGAGCTGGAACAGTGCAGAGCTCAGAAAACAGTCGCAAAACAGTGATGTAATCCTTGTTTGTGCCGGCGAGCAGGCATATGCCGAAACCCCGGGCAATATTAATTCACTGGATTTTGACCCCGGACAGGTAGCACTGATCAGGGAACTGCATCAGACCGGCAAACCGGTCGTATTGATTCTGACCGAAGGAAGGCCCAGAATACTCAATGAAGTCGAGAAATACTGCGAAGCAATCCTTCTGACATACTGGTCCGGCTCTGAAGGCGCCAATGCCATTGCAGAGATCCTTGCAGGAAAGACCAATCCTTCCGGAAAGCTGCCTTTTACCTACCCCAGGTATAATGGCACTCTGCTTACCTACGATCATAAATTGCTGGATGAAGCTGTTGAGATAGTGAAGCCCGAATATGAATATCGCTATGAGTTTAACCCTCAATACCCATTCGGGCATGGCCTGTCGTATACGACCTTTGAGTACAGCGATCTGTCTGTTTCGCACGATACCATTACCGGAAAAGACACATTGCATGTAAAAGTCACGGTTGCCAACACCGGAAAGGTCAAAGGCAAAGAGGTAATCGAAGTATACATACGGGATCAGTATGCCAGTATTACTCCACCCGTAAAACGGTTGAAAAGATTCGAAAAAATAGAGCTTGCTCCGGGAGAAAAGACAACCAGGGAGTTCCATATTACCGGAAATGATCTGCGTTTTATCGGGGCAAAAAACAAATGGATCACAGAAGAAGGCGGTTTCGAAATAAAAACGGGCCCTCTGTCCGGAGAGTTTTATCTGAAAAATTAAAACACATTTTATTTCTATTGGCAAAGCAGGGAGGGAAGCTGTTAATCTTTCCTCCTGATGCTGATGCCGTTCCGAATCTGAAAACAGCATAAGCCTCTGCAACCCTACCAGCCGGTTTCAGCCCCCCATCAATTGATATATCAACTTCAATGCAAGCCTTTGACATGTCATTTAACGGAGCAGCTTCTTTTTTCTTAGGCAGCATTTCAGTCCCGGCGCGTACGTTTGCCCGTAAAGCTAAACTGGCGGGAAATGTTAAAGCCAAAATATATATCACCTTTTTGCCAGCGACCGGTTGTCTGTCCTACAAAATATTCTTCAATCATTCCCTGCGAATTGGTGGCATGCAGCTGAAAGACGTGTCCGCCAGTCTCTATATCAATTCCTACTGACAAAGAATTGTAATACCCGTTGTCCCGGATCGGGTCAATACGGTAGATATAATCAAGATTAACCGAAATTCTTTTTGATACTTTTGCTCTTCCCCCAAAAGCCACGGCATATAAATTATTTTCCCTGTCGGCTGAGACGTAATTATAATGCACCAGAACCGGAGCCACCTGCAAGGAAAGTCCCTGACTGAATTTCCGCGCAATCAGCAGCTGATGCGCATACGCCAGACGCGTATAAAAATGATCTTCAATATACTGATTGCCCGTTTTTAGTGTAGTAAGCGACATATTGGAAAACCAGACAAGAGAAACAGGAATTGTTCTGGCCCCTGTTTGTTGCCTGAGTATCTTTAATTTGAAATAGCCATCATAAACCTTCTGAAAAGAGCTTCGCCCCACACCAATGTTGATCCGGTCCCAGAGGCCATATTCCAGTCCGAGACGTATAGTAGCCTGGTCAAGTCCCCAGAAATTGTATGCTCCGGAATTGATCTGTCCAAACCGGTGTGAAATTCTGAAATCAAGATGATTGGCAGGAATAAGCTCTACAGACTGCGTATTGATTATCCGGGTCGACTTGAAGGTAGCCATTGTAATATCTGACACAGCTTCAGCAGCCGCATCCTCTTCCAGCTCAGACAATAAATCCCCCTGCGCATGTATCGTCAGGGGGACTAAAATCCATAAACCGATAATGGAGATTATATTGAATTGTTTCATTTTTTCGGACTAAAAATCAGATCGAGGGTGACATCTACTTTCTCTGCGATATTTTTATACATAAGCTTGGGAATCGTAATCTGATGATCGGCCAGCGCCACTGCAAAAGCAGAAGCAACCTGGATAGAACCGTCACTATTGTATTTGATCTGCACAGGAATAACCCTTTTAACAGTAACGCCATGAATAGTCAGCTCTCCTTCCACATCCATACGCTGGGCTGTGCCTTGCTGCACCACACAAGAGTCCAGCAGCTTGCCCTTAAAAGATGCATTGGGATACTTGTCTGACTCCATATAGTTCTCATTGAAATGCTCCTGCATAAGTCCGTTTTCGAATTTAAAGGACTTGACAGGAATCAGCACAGCCACTTCTCCGGTCCCGGTATTCAGCAGTGAAGTAATTTTATCAGAAGCTGCCTCAATATTTTCCAGAGGCGCTTTTGAAAAAAAGCCTGCAGTTCCTTTGCTGCATTTATACATAATAGTCTGGGCTGTCAGAGCCGGACATATCAGCAAACTTACCAGGAAGACCAGAAGCGCTTTTTTCATAAATGCAATTAATTGTTGGGAGTTCCTGCGTCAATCCACGCTTTGATTTTTGCTATATCACAATCGGAAAGCTTCTTTCCGTTGTACGGCATAGGCACATATCCTCCCTGATGGGCTACCGATCCGTACAAAGCTCCCCGCCTTGCCACCGCAGCCACTTTATCATGGGTACTCAGATCTACATTACCGCTTGCCATTCCGGAGTCATGGCAGCTAAGACAATTGTTTGCCAGTATAGGCTGTATTGTAGCAGAGTAGGACACTGCATCGGTAGCACATACTCCCTGCGGAGTTACCGGGCCGACATTATCCTCCTCCTTCTCATTTTTACAGGCACTCAGACATATACCAATAGTGATGGCAAATAGAAATGCATTTTTCATAGCTCGTTTTACCTTAATGATTAAGCACCATCGATCCTTTAAGATCATCGACAGTGTTAAAGAAACAAGCCTTTATAGCAATTGTTTGAGACTTGTTAAAAAAAATGTTTAAACACCATAAAAACCTCTTTCTGCAAACTTCCCGACATAATCCAAGACAGAGTACTGATATTCAAAACGAAGAATATATATTTATACGCATAACGGTCGAAAGTAACCAGTAGAAATCAGGCATTGGCTGACAGATAACAAGCATTCCCGCCAGTCACAACAGGCACAGCAAAGAGCACTTCGGCGACTGCAATTACGTACAAGAGAAGCCGTATCCTCACCGACTCAGGAACAAGCCCAGAAAAGTAAAAGGAACCGACAGCAAAATGCTGCCTGTCAGGTATAGCATAGCCAAAGCAGGCTGATTGCTGCGTATCAGATTTACACTCTCAAGAGAATACGATGAGAATGTGGTAAATCCGCCAATAACACCCGTCATCAGAAAAAATCGCCATTCCGGACCAAAGGAAAATTTAGACGCCAGGCCAAATATAATACCAATCAAAAAGCTTCCGACGATATTCACAAGCAGCGTTCCCATCGGAAATTCCGATAAAATACGATCCTGAACATACTGGGTAAGCAGGTATCGGAATATACCTCCCAAAAAGCTCCCGAGTCCGACAAGAAGGATTATACGCATTTCACATCCGTTTTAAACCAGTCTGGTACATTTATAAATAAGCTCTCTTTGTCCGTCGCCTAAAGAGAATCTTTGCCGATCACTGGAAGAAAATTTTTCTCTGTAATCTATTACTTCAATAACAACATTCTGTCTTTTAAGCCTGTCTATAAAATCCAGTGCATGCAGCCGCTCCAAATCTGCTTCTCCATATAATTCCAGACGCTGCCGGGGAGTAACCACAGAGTCATCTTCCAGCGTTTTATCGGCTTGCCTGTCTATCAACGTAAGTATAAAAGCAGTCCCCTTTACTTTTAATACCCTGAACAATTCATCAATCGCCTTTTTCTCATCTTTGATATGCCCCAGCACATGAGAGCATATTACGTAATCAAATGACTGATCATTATAAGGTATTGATGTGATATCTGCCACATATCTTGCCAGATCCGGATCAATATCCACGTCGATATAATGCGGATTTTTTATAAATTGTTCCCGGAGAAAGCTCTCCGGAGATACATGCAGAACCGACGGTGCTGCCCCAAAAACAGAGGTTTCATTTTTCAGATAGGTATACAGCAAACGTCCTCTTTCCAGCGAGCCGCAATTGGGACATTCCGCATTGGGCCGTACTACAAGCCCATTGCCTTTGGGAAGAAATTTTCTGAACGAACGCCCGCAACATACGCAGTGAACCTGTTTGCCATACAATAAATATCCATATAGTTTTTTGGATATATTCAGTGCGGCAATACGGTATCTGAACGGAACAAGCTTTTTATATATTCTTTTAATCATTGTTTTCAATGTGCCACTAATTCTATATCAGGATTATTATCCAAATTTTCTCCCTGTCACAAAACGATCCCTGCCTGACAGGTCCTTCTGTATTCGGATCTCGTCAAAAGCAAACTCCTGAAGTAATCTCTGCATTTCCACGCCGAAACGCTCATTGATCTCAAAATAGACAAATCCGTGATGAATAAGATGCTTCCGGGAAAATTCAAGAATTTTACGGTAAAAAAACAAAGAATCATATTCCGGAGCGTACAAAGCGAGCTCAGGCTCATAATCCAGTACATTGCGCTGCATCTGCTCCTGTTCTGATACCTCCACGTACGGCGGATTGCTGACAATTAGATCAAACACCCCTTCAAATGAAATATGTTTGCTGATATCGTGAAGGCGGAAATCAATTTTACAATTATTGAGCACTGCATTTGCCACAGCTATTTCAAGCGCACTTTCCGACACATCAAATGCAGTAATACTTGCTTGAGGAAGATTGGACGCCAGGCTGATTGCTATGCATCCGGAACCTGTACCTATATCCAGTATTGCCGGCGCCAGAACTATTTTTTTTCCCTGAAAATCTTTCAGAATCAGATGAACCAGCTCCTCGGTTTCAGGCCTTGGAATCAGCACGGACGAGCTTACACAGAATGGCAACCCGTAAAAGTATGTTTTTCCCAGAATGTATTGTACAGGTTCATACCGGTTAATCCGGTCCAGAAAATCCCTGAGATCTTCGGGATCAAAATCAACAATTCTATCTGTGAGAATATCTGTTCTGCTCAGCTTATAACGCTCTTCCAGATACAGCATTCCGATTGATTGCCTTTCGCGGTCATTGTATACGCAAATCCCCCTCACAATTTCCTGAAGCAACTTTCCGGACGCTATATTCATATTCACCTTTAACAATCGATCATAATTACAAAACCAGATCTGTCCGATCCCTTCTCGGCAGTCCGGATCAAACGACAAGTATACCTAAAAAATAGTAAAACGAGGGCGATAATTCTCCCGTTTCTTTCGGGATAAGGTATACTACCGCCTCAGGTTTCTTAATACCATTTAAAGTTTTTCAGTCCGGCTATGCTGCATACCAGCCCGACACAGACAAGCAATAAAACAGGGAAAAGTGTATTGCCTGTCCCGGCGCCCTCATTGACAATGGCCCGGAAAGCATCTGCCAGCACTGTGAGCGGAAGATACTGTATCACCGCCTGTGCCCATTCGGGAAAGTTATGATAGCTGAAGAAAATACCCGACAATATGGTCATTGGAAGCAAAACAGCATTAATCAGCCCGTTGCCCACCTGAGAGTTCTGAGTTCTCGAAGCAACAAGCAAAGCAATGCCGCTAAAACAGATAACACCGGCAAGCAGCAGAATCAGAAAAGCCAGCCATGATCCCTGAATGACCAGTCCGAATGAGATCCATGCAAAGAACAGCAATATGAGCGTCTCCAGAAAACAGATCGCTATCCTGAACAGTGCATGGGAAACAAAGAAGTCGGTCTTACGCATGGGGGTAGCCACCATACGGCGAAGCAGCTTCTTCATACGAAACTCTATCAGATTATACCCCAGTCCCCAGAGACATGAATTCATAATTCCCAATGCAATCAGTCCGGGAATCAGGAAGTCAATATAACGATTGCCCGGGGCCGTAACGGCTCTCATCTGCATATTCCCCGCATTACCGGCCAGAATCCGCTCAAGTAAGAGGTGATGGCTCAGAGCTTCCTTATTGACGGGGTCGTAATGATATACATAGCCCCCCTGCTCCCGGGTAATATAAAGGCTGATGATCCCTTTTTTCATCGCACGCAGCGCTTCTTCCTCACTGGCCGATTTAAAGTCAATAACAGTAGCAGACGGGAGTCCCTCAATCTGGAATCTGCGTTCGGTAATGGTATCTTTATCAAGCTGGCCCACCACATATACAGTAGCTTTAATACCACTCTTTTCACTAAAAGCCAACCCCAGTACCCAGGCCATCAGCACAGGAAAAAGAACAGCCCAGAAGACAACTCCCGGCTCTCTGAAAAAAGATCGCACATGAACTTTTATCAGTTCGATTATAGCATTATTCATAAAGATTTCTTCCGGTAAGAGCGATAAACAAATCATCCAGTGTCATTTTACGACACTCGAGCTCCAGCAATTCGAGATGGCTGTCAGCTATCTGTCGCATAAAAGCAGGAACAGCCAGCGCCAGATTCTCTACCCAGATCATTCCCCTGCATTCTTCATCCTTCCACACCAGCTTGTTAAATCCGGGCAGCTGCTTCATATCCGGCACTTCTTTTTCCCGGACAGAAAATTCAATCACATCTCCTTCACCATATCGGCTTATCAGCTCACTCAGGGAACCTTCGGCAATAAACCGGCCTCTGTCCATAATCAGTATGCGTTCGCAAAGCACCTGTGCTTCCTCCATATAGTGAGTGGTCAGGATCATGGTGGTGCCCCGCTGTTTCAATTCCTGAAGAATAGTCCAGATCTCCCGGCGCGAGGTCGGGTCAAGTCCGGTTGTAGGCTCATCCAGCAATATTATTTTGGGATTATTCAGGAGAGCGATACCTAATGCAAGCCGCTGGCGTTGCCCGCCGGAAAGATTGCTGACATAGGCATTTTTCTTTTCCGTCAGGTTGACAAGCTCCAGTACTTCATCCACCCGCTTAGCCGAAAGCTTGTAAAATGAAGCAAACAAACGGGCAGTTTCCCCTACCCTGAGCTTGTCGATAAACTTTGTCTCCTGAAGTGACAAGCCTATCTCGGCATGCAAAGCCGCAGAATCTCGTTTCCAGGTTTTACCCAGCAGGACAATCTCTCCCTGATCCGGGGTCTGTATACCCTCAATCATTTCAATAAGAGTCGTCTTGCCGGCCCCGTTGGGTCCCAGTAAAGCAACGTACTCTCCCTGCCGGATCTGAAGATCGATTCCCTTTACAGCCTGCAGGTCTCCGAATGATTTTATAACACCTTTAAGTTGAATCGCCGGTTCCAACGTATTTCAAGTTTAATTTACGAAGGGGAAAGGTATGAAAAAATCAGAAAATATCGGAACTGTAATGAAAAATAGGTTTAGGCGCCTGCTCTCACCATATATTGCTATACATATTAAAAGAAAAAAGTTTAAAGCTTAAGGCTCAAAGATTGCAGCATGGCAGCCAGTGAAGATTATTTGTGTTTTCATGTCTTCTTAAATTGCAAGCATACGGACAGAGCAGCTCTGGCGCTACTCGTTTGACTTACCTATTCTTTAGTGATGTTCTGAACATTTTCCCTGACGGTATTCCAATACTCCCGCTGCCTTGGCCTGACATTCATTGCTATAGGTCTTGCCATTGCATCCGCAAACCGGGTCAAGCTCTTCTATACAGCGGGCCTGGGGGTTAATCTGCGTGCTGTCAAAGCATTTACCATCAAATTTCTCCGGATTATTAAGTATGTATTGTACATCAGCCACACTATCGTTCCGGGTCTTTCCCGGCTCTGTATCCCTGTTGTCCCATCCGCAGGATGCACAAATCCCTAAACCGGCCACGATAAAAATTATTTTTTTCATACAGCAGATATAAAAGTCAATAAAATTACCCGTTAGCTCTATAAAATGTTTAGGAAAACCTGTCTTTCCGGTTTTCCGTTCATTTACTAAACGTTTACTATGCAAACAGGCAGTCAGCTATATCGCCCGGGTAATTTCCCTTTTTCTCTTGAGGCTACGGCTTCAAGGGTGGAACCCACCAGAATACTCATGGTAAGTCCTGAGTTTTTCGACATCATTGATGTAAAAAATGTACATATGGCAGGCCATCTGGGCATGACTGACAGAAAAAAAGCTTTCGCTCAGTGGTATTCCTTAAAGGATATTTATGAGTCGCTGGTTAAAGAAGGAATCCTGGATGAAGTTTTCGTGATTAACGGGACAGAAGGTTGTGAAGATATGGTTTTCGCCGCCAATCAGTCATTTCCCTGGATCAGCACCACCGGCAACAAGCAGGTTGTACTAAGCAAAATGCGACACCCGTCCAGGCAGAGAGAAGTTCCGGCTTTTCGTGATTTTTATACCTCCGGGAAATACGAGCTTCTTGAATTGCAGCAGGCTCGTTTGTTTGAGGGCATGGGAGATGCCATTCCTCTTCCGGGAAGAAGACTGCTGTTTGGCGGGTTCGGTCACCGTTCGGATTTAAATGCGCTCGAAGAGCTGAGCTCGACACTGAATACCCCTGTGATTGCGCTTGAGCTGGTCAATGACAAATTTTATCATCTGGATACCTGCTTCATTCCACTGGATACCAATACTGTGCTTCTGTATCCGGGAGCTTTCAGACCGGATGATCTGGCAGGTCTCGGAAAACTCTTTAAAAATGTAATAGAAATACCGCTCGAAGAAGCGGAAAAAGGGTTTTCCCTGAATGCGCATTGCATAAATAATCCAAACGGACGTGCCGCCATCATCCACGACGGCAATCCATATACCTGCAAGGTACTTGAGGAAAACAGCTTTAAGGTATACACGACCGATACATCGGAATACATTAAGTCAGGCGGCAGCGTATTCTGTATGAAAATGATGTGGTACTAAAAAACCATATAATAAGGAATCTGTTATGAATGAGTCTATAAAAAATATACAAACAGCACAAACGGGAATACATGTCTCTTCAGAAACAGCCATGTTGCACAAAGTGCTAATACACAGACCGGATTATGGCATTGAACGGGTTACTCCCGAAAGTGCGGTGGAGCTGCTGTACGAAGACATAGTACATCTTCCCAAAATGGTTGAAGAGCATGATCTGCTTACAGAGGTACTCTCTTTTTTTATCGGCCGGCACAATGTGCTGGAAACCGAAGAGGTCCTTTGCTCCATCTTGTCCGATAGCAGGCTTAGCGAAGATCTGCTCAGGGAAGTTGCTTTTTTTGAGAATCTGTCTCCGGATATCCTGAAAGAATTGTCACGTATGGACGCTTCCGTTCTCGCTTCTGTCTTAATCAGTGGCACTGATCCTGCGTTTTCAAAAAAATATTTCAATCCTCTTCCCAATTTTATTTTTACCAGAGATATCGGGGTCGTGATTAACCGGCATCTGCTGGTCGGAAAGGCTGCCAAAACAGCCCGGATGAGAGAAAGCATACTTAGCCGCTATATTTTCCGTCATTTCGATACCGAGGATCAGGCTACCCTTATCGAGCTTCCTGACCGGAAGGAGCTTTCCATAGAAGGCGGGGATATTATGATGCTGGCTCCCGGACATCTGCTGGTTGCAAGCAGTGAACGCACCACAGAAGCTGCACTGGACTATCTGATTCAGCTACTTTTTGACCGGGATATTGTACAGCGGGTATCCAGGGTGGCCTTGCCCAAACTTCGCTACTGCATGCATCTGGATACGATTTTCACCCGGTTTGATGAGCATTATTATACCGGATTTGCTCCTCTGGTATCGGCACATGGCAATATGCCGGCAGAAACCTGGTATGCAGACGGCTCAAAGCAGCGATTTGCATCACTAAAGGAGCTGCTGCTTGCCGAAGATCCGAAAACGATCGTAATCCCGAGCGGCGGAGGTATATCTCCCTTTGCAGAACGGGAACAATGGACAGACAGCTGCAATCTTTTCGCCATACGCAACGGAGTTGCTTTCACCTACGATCGCAATTATCATACAAATATTACTTTTCAGCAGCATGGCTACAGCCTGATAGAAGCTGCCGAACTGATTGACCAGTTTAAATCCGGAGAGAAGCTTCCGGAACATGTACAGAAAACCATTATTACCATACCCTCCAGTGAGCTGTCAAGAGCAAGAGGAGGTCCGCATTGTATGACAATGCCATTGGTCAGAGATTAAATTCTTGTGTTTTCGGGAATAATCGGGAACTTTTTTCGTTGATCTGATATCGTGAATAGTTTACTATCAACTCTTACAAAGCCCGGGCGTCTGGCACGGCTCTGTATTCTGACTGCGGTCTGTATATCGGGAATCGGATTTTCTGTCTCGGCGGGGGTAAACAGCAGCAGCAACCCTGCCCCGGGGCTTACCATTTCAAACAAGAGCAAAAAAGAGGTGGTAGTGGTAATACTGGATGTCAAGGGCCGGAAATTTCTTGAGAAGAATCTCGGTCCTATACAGGGCACCATAGAATTTGACGAGCTAATGGACACCCCTCTTCCAAGCGGACTTTATATTATCGAGGTTCGCATCAGCGGCGAACAACCCATCAAAAGACTGATTATTTACTAATCCCTTCCCTGACCGGGATAAGAACTTTCAAAAAATCTTCCCGTTCATATATTTCAAATGACTGCTCTGACAGCTCCAGATTATTCTCCCGGGCAAATTCCATGATTTTGGGATATATATTGACAGGCATAACCAGATAATGTGCCTCAATAGTAGCCTGTACTACTCTGCCCGGACTGTATGCACGTTTTTCTGCCCCCGCAAACAACGAATCCGTACTCAATACACCTACGAAAGTCCGTACAGTATCATCCTGCTTATGGGGCTGATTATAAAATACTCCCGTCACCTTGCCCCTGAGCAGCTGATTATCCACCAGCGAGTCTGCATCCCGGAACAGCTTTCCGAATTCCCTGTTTCCAAGCTTTCCTTCGTAAGCATAGCCATAGACGGTAAACGGTGTAATTTCCTCCACCGTCATTACGGGTTTATTAAATCCTCCCAGATAAGAATAGGTTAGAACACCCGCAATAAGCAAAAGACAACCAATAACAATTCCGATTTTTCTCACTGTTAATCAATATATTAATTCTGTATACATCTGTCAGCTTCCGGCTGCTTCGCGGACAAACTGCATTTCATATAAGCGGGCATAGGCTCCCTGTACTTTCAGCAATTCGTCATGGGTACCGGTTTCGACAATTCTGCCTTTTTCCAGCACTACAATTATATCTGCTTTCTGGATAGTAGACAAGCGGTGCGCGATAACAAATGCCGTTCTGCCCTTCATCAGGCGCTCAATAGCTGCTTTGATCATTTCTTCCGTTTCAGAATCAACTGAAGACGTTGCTTCATCCAGCACAATAACAGACGGATCATAGACAAGAGCACGGATAAAAGAAATCAGCTGGCGCTGTCCCACAGACAAGGTCGCTCCCCTTTCTTTTACATTATAATCAAAGCCGCCGGGAAGATTCTCGATAAATTTTTTTGCTCCTACGAGCTCCGCAGCTTCCATAATACGCTCATCCGGAATCTCCGGGTTATTGAGCGTAATATTATTCCGGATGGTATCAGAAAACAGAAATACATCCTGCAATACCATCGCTACGGAGGAGCGCAGATAATGGAGATCATATTCTTTAATATCCACTCCGTCAATCGTAATTTCTCCCTTCTGGATGGAATAAAAACGGTTCAGCAAATTAATAATGGAGGATTTGCCGGCTCCTGTTGCTCCCACAAAAGCAATGGTCTGCCCTTCTTTCACACTGAAACTTACGTCTTTTAGTATATATTCATCCGGATTATAAGCAAACCATATATTTTTGTAAGCGACCTCGCCTTTAAGTCTTTCCGGAATATAGGTCCCTGAAGCTTCAACAGGCTCATGCGAATCCAGCAGATTAAATATTCTGTTGGCGCTCACTATTCCCATCTGCAGTGTATTGAAACGGTCGGCAATCATCCGGATGGGCCGGAACAGCATTGCCAGCAGCATATTGAAGAGTATAAAATCCCCGATCGTAAATATCTCCTGCATGATACCTTTTGCACCAAACCAGACCAGCAGGGCTGTACCCAGCGCAGCAAGCAGCTCGGCTACCGGAAAATAAACGGAATAATACAATACAGACAGCAGATTAGCTTTTTTGTGCTCCTCATTAATCGCCTTAAACTTTTTGAATTCTTTTTCCTCCGCCGTAAAAATCTGCACCACACTCATACCGGATATATGCTCCTGCACAAAGGTATTCAGATTAGCGACCGCATTGCGCACCAGATTAAATGCATATTTTACTTTTTCCTTAAATACATAGGTACTGATAAGCATGAGCGGCAGTATGGAAAGACTTATCAGGGTCAGTTTCCAGTCGGTATAAAACATGATCGCAATAATGACCAGTATCTGAAGAGAATCGGAAACAATATTTGCAACCCCTTCGCTAAATACTTCGCTTAGCTGCCCGACATCGGACACATTGCGGGTAACCAGCCTTCCTATGGGTGTTTTATCAAAAAAGCTAAGCCGGAAACGCAACAAATGGCGGTACAGGGTAATACGGATATCCCTGATCACATTCTGTCCCAGCAAACCAGAAAGAAATGTATGAAAATACTGGACCAGCGCATGGAAAAACAGTACGGCAAGCAACAGAATGGTCATGACAAGCAACTGATGCGTATCGCCTGCAGCAACATATTTATCAATCGCTTCTTTGATCAGCCAGGGTTTTACAGGTCCCAGTAAGGCAGACAGTATGGTAAGCGCAACAACCAGATAAAACTGTTTTCTGTAGGGTCTGATAAAAACGAAAAGTCGTTTCAGAATCAGGTAATCGAAAACGTTTCCGCTTTTCTGTGAGGTATCGTCTTTCAAATCTGATTATATATTAGATGAATAAATATATTGAAAACTAAGAAAGAAGCACATGGTTTTTTCATAGATAAACTTCTTCAGGAAAACCTATTTTTGCCAGAAAAAGCCCTTCGGGCGGCGCAGCAGCCCCGGCCATTCCCCTGTTTTTTGACAAAAGGATATGCTCAAAATCCACTACATTTTTTTTTCCGGTTCCGATATCCACCAGTGTTCCCACAATAGCCCTGACCATACCTCTTAGAAAGCGGTTGGCCCTGATCCGAAAAAGGATCATATGTCCGGCCTGTTGCTCCCACTGCGCGTACATAACCGTGCAGTTGAATGTCTTCACATCCGTATGCACCTTGCTGAAAGACTCAAAATCAGAATACTTCAGAAGTAAGCCGGCAGCTTCATTCATGGCATCAAAATCCAGCTTTTTCGTAAACTGCCATGCTCTGCCACGGGCAAAAGGATTTTTGACAGTAGTGATATAATACTCATACTCACGGTAGAGCGCATCAAACCGGGCATGGCTGTCAGGATTTACAGGCCGGAAGCTGTTAATGGCTATATCATGGGGTAACATACAGTTGATACGAAACAGCAGGTCTTCGGTCAACTCAGCTGATGTATCAAAATGGGCAATCTGCTGCTTTGCATGCACACCGGTATCTGTTCTTCCGCTGGCTGTAACCGCTGTTTTTTCTTTCAGAATCATTGAAAGCTTTTCTTCCAGCACTTCCTGGATACCCAGTGCATTGGCCTGCGACTGCCAGCCATGAAAGTTGGTTCCGGAATAGGAAAGATCGATGAAATAGCGCAATTTTCTGCAAAAGTCTTGTCAGGGCAGTAAAAATAAGCAAATGTTTTAACATGGCAGCAACTAATCTCCTTAAGTATGCAGGAATGATAACTCCACCGTTAAAAGGGAAGAAGCTTAAGGCTCAAAGATCCTGGTGCGGCAGCCGGTGAAGTCTGTTCTCGTTTTTTATGTCTTTGGCATGAGGAATACTGATTATTCTTCTTAAAAAGAAACGACTTGCCACTTAAGCGCCTGTCCTATAAATTCAGCGCTCAGCTGGACAGAGGACGGTGCAGCAGAGCATATATTTCCTTCATGCAGGATGCTTCTTCCATAGCCTGCCGGAGGTCCAGCCATTGAGTCAGATCAAATACAAGATTTATGGCGTTGTAAGGAGTACAAATCGAGATGCGATGCACCTTGTCCGAAAATAGCATGGAACACTCCGAAAAATCGTATTGCCCCAGCGTACTATGAAAGGTGCTGAATTCCTCTTCCGAAAAGGTCATCAGTATATTATTGTGCCACAAAAATACGGAGCGGCACTTGACACAATAGTCTATTTCTGTAAGAGGTGTTCTTGTAAGGATTTTTGTCTCGCACATATCGGGCCGGATTATAAAATATACACATCGGAAACGATCGCTAGATATATTCCTGTGCCGGTCTTTGCCGGCACATACGCTGCTTCCGTATTTTTGATGCAGAATTGGCTCACCCGGATCCTGCCTGCTCATTGAATAAAGCAGGATCCGATTTGCCAGGTTTTCTTTCCTGTGGTGAGTATTTTTATTGCTTTTTCGATTCACCTTTGCGGCACTTCCCGGCAGTTACCATGGCAGACGGGGCATTGTCTGCCCGGTAACACCGACAGAAGAGTTCCCTGACAAACCTCCTTTTCCACAACAACCATAGTGTGTATAGCTATCGCTCCAACGGAAGCTCAGGGACGGGGCTTAATCGATTACTATTTCATTTCAGATTGCTCATACTTTCCTTCTGAGAGTATGATTTTTTATTTATAATAAATCTAAATAAATACAAACAAATTGAAATAGCAAATTTTATACAGATTTTTTTATTAAAAAAATAACCCCTGAACATAGCACAATGCTCAGGGGCTTCCGCTGCTGAATTTATAATGGCGTATTACTTCATTGTCTGGCTCCGCCGATCATAATTCATAAGGGATCTTACTCAATAACTCACTCAATTTTATTGCTTTACTATACGTTCTGTGTATCGAAGAACATTGTTTTCATATACCTGCAGCAGATAAACTCCGGATGAACAGGCCGACATATCAAACTGCGCCGGCCCTGTCCCTTCTGATTCCTGTATCAGACGCCCATATGTATCCAGCAACCGCATCAAAACTGTACCGGAAAACGGATGCTTTACTTCAAGCAATGAGTATACCGGATTAGGATACAGATTCACAACACCGGTTCCGTTAAGGTTATGCAAACCGGTACCAGGATCCCGGACATACCAGTTCCAGCCATAATCGCTGGTGGCATTTTCGGCAGGATAGGCAAATGTATACGCTTCCTCACGACTGTCGCATTCGTGTTTGTAGACCAATACGGAATCTTCACGGTTTTCACGGAAAAACAATACATAATAAACGCCATCTTTTACGATGTTGCTTCCCCCAGAACCTACTCCGATCCAGCGACCTTCCTCGGCGTCATAACTTTCCAGATGCATCGTATATGCATTGGTATACACACCGCCCGTCATGCTATACTCTATGCGTTCTGTATAATATTCCTGCGCAGATAGCTGATCACCCAGATTGGGAATGGTGAACTTCCACAGATATCGCCCTTCCAGCTCAAAGGCATCCGTGGAAGGAATCCCTACAAAGTATGACGCAGATGTGTCTGTGCAATTATTCCGATCGGTTACCACAGCCCGGTAATACCCTGTCTGATCAGCCTGATAAGTGGCATCTGACGAACCGGTCGGGCTATCATTGTACAACCATTCATACTGCGCATAGACACTACCTGTACTCAGTATATTGTTGTCAGAAACAAGCTCCGGGACAGGCAACGCATTGACAGTAAAGCGAAGAGAAATAGTGCTGTCGCAACCTTTTACACTCTTCAAAACATGGATATAGGAACCTGCTTCGCTAACAGATTGTCCGTAGAAATCATATGTTTCGCCTGCGCAGACTGCTATATCTCTAACTACTGTATAAGCCGGAAAATGATATAAAGTGAGCGTAATAATGCTGTCGCAGCCCCCAACGGTTAATAAGGTATCTGTATATTCACCGGCCCCGGTAAGAATAGTGCCGTTGAAATCGTACGCTTCATTTTCACAAACAGCTACCGATAAAGAGACTTGTTCCGGACAGGGTGATAGTTTCATAAACCACGCGTCATAGTTTCCTTTATTTGTAGTTATGTCTCCTCCGGGGGCACTATTCGATCTTCCGGCTAACATAAAGCTACCATCTCCGAGTTCTATTACTTTGTTGATATAATCAAAACTAGTTCCATTTCCAGTCGGACCGCCAAAAGTCTTTTCCCATTGAATTGTTCCCGCGTTGTTCAATTTGACCATCCAGGAATCATAACCTGCATTATCTCCGCCACGCAGCCATGATACATCTCCATCTGCCCTATTAGTCAGCCCTATATACAGAATCCCGTGATCTATCGTCTCAAGCAGTGTTTCACTTACAGCTACACTTCGCTCATTACCTGTACTGCCCAACAGCTCCGACCAGAGAACCGTACCATCATCAGCTGATATTTTCATAAGCCATATATCACTTCCTCCGTTGATCATACCTTCCATAGTTCCATCACTTGAGAGCGTCTGTCCCGCGACTATCAGGTTTCCATCCGATACCTGAATTATATTATAAAATACATCGTTAGCCGCACCACCAAAAGTTTTGGCCCAGACCGTACCCAATGTGTCATCTAAAATCAATACAGTTCCATCATCCTTGTCAATACCACCATCTGTCAGATCGCCGTCCACAGAACTGGTTGTTCCGGCTACGGCATAATTTCCATTATGGAGCTGGATTACGGAATACCCGCTTTCATGATACAGAGCGGAGGCAGGTCCGCTACCCCCAAAAGTTTTTTCATATTGGATATTAAACCGGGCATCGAATTTTACGATCCACCAATCGTCCTTTGTTCCATTCTGCTTATTCTTAACATCCCCATCCTGAGAAGAAGTAAATCCGCACGCGATATATCCGCCATCCGTTGTTTTCTTCATATTGTACAAAGTCTCATTGCCAGCTCCTCCAATGTTCTTCATCCATTCAATCCCCAAGGTATCATTCAGTTTCACTATCAAAACATCTACACCTCCCTTGCCGGGAACTCCTGAAAAATCCCGATCGGCATTAGCCGCCATATCTCCATTTACGATGTATCCACCATCTTCAAGAGGAATTATAGTACTAATAGTTTCTGTTCCAGATGTACCATACACTGCCTGACGTACCATATTCCCCTGGCTATCCAGTTCAACAATCCACCAGTCAATTCCGGCAGACCCTTTTCCTCGTATATCCCCGTTTATGGAAGCTGTATAACCCGCCGCTATATATCCGCCATGAGGTAAGGGCTCCATAGTCTGTATTATTTCAGCGTCACTTCCCCCATAAAGTTTAGACCATTCAACATTTGGCCCCTTTTGCGCGAAACAGGGCATAATAGTTACGTAGAAAAAAACAAACCTTAAATATAAATTACTCATTATATTATAAATTAATTGATTACAAAGAGAAAATCCGTTCCGAAAAGTTTCCGGAACGGATAATAGAAGCTATTTTTTGTAGCGGATTAAGCTCTCCGGCACCTCATTCAGCACCTCTTCACGATATGTGCTTCTTAATGCCGGGGTATCGGGACAAGCTCCAGTCAATGGACACTGGAAACACTTATACTCAAATACTACGTTAGAAAACCAGTCAGTACCTACAGGATTTGCTTGCAAATCAAGCACCTTCACTACGTAAACCTTAATAGTTGAATCTGATGGGCAGCATTGCCAGACGGCTACGAGGCGGAATATTTCGAAATCAGGTACGTATTTGTAATATCCCGGACTAAAAGTGTTGGACCCTATTCTGTTGTTGGCCGTGGGAATAATGTTTGGCAGAACATCCTCACAGGTCAGGGAGCCTAAGGGAGTAGAATAGGATACATTGACTTCATTCAAATAACCCACTTTCCAGCCATTCTTTCCCTGAATAACTGAATTAAACTGGCTAAGAAAATCAACGTTATCCTCTCCGCCACAGAAAGCGTAAGATTCAGAACCCCAAGCTAAAGGATCGCCTACTTCTTGTTCATCTACAGGGCCACCCTGAATAGAATCCGATTGTACACCAACACAACAACTATCACACTCTTCCCCGGAAGAGAACGAGCTAACACGATGGGTGGCGGAATTGCCGGAAACCGGCGCCACATTATCCTGCTTTTTACAAGCTGAAAAAACTACTGCGAATGCAGCTATGCTTATAAGTGAAAAAAATATATTCTTCATGTTTTTAAGGTTCTTAAATAAATAGTAAAAAATTAATACAATAGTCTCCTGCAATTCACTTTTAGTCGAAAAGACTTTACGGTTTGATTTGCATAAGACAACTTTGTACCTGCTTCAGGCACGTTTCGGGGCCGGCCATACAACTTGCGTTTAGGTCGTCAGAAAATTTGCACGCAAGGGCCGGCTCGGGGGCTGCCTCCCAACCTTGTTATCGGTTGCCGAATCGGAGACAGCCCCACTTCGGGCCTGGCGGTCGTTCCCTCCTGATTTGAGGTACAACAGAATTCATCATCACGCCGGAAGCGCAAGGCCTTTTTATTTCTGCAGCAAGCTCCCTATAAAAAAACATCCATCGATTCACTCCGCTATTGCCCAACCAGATCAGGAGCACCTGACTCCAATTGACTATCCGGCTGTATGTACAGTGACTTTCCATTGATGCTTTTGTAAGGTTGAAATATTTTACAAATATTTATTTAGATTTAATATTAATAATATCAAATATAGAATAGCAATACATTCAACACAAGTATTTTATCGAAATATTTATAAGATAATTACGTATTTAACATCAAAATCCGGCCAAACAGGCAATAAAATAGCGTATTTTATACACAAACATTCAACAAGAAATCATCGGGCTGTTTCCGGAAGTGGGCATACCAGTCGCTGGAATATGATCTGCCAATGACAGTCATAACTAAAGATATCATAACCCCGCTTTTCTGATTGCCTTATAATGCTCTGTTGTCAGCAGCAGGGAAATAATGAATACCACAAATAACTGAGAGTAATTTCTTTCGTTTCCCAACACCTCCCCCGCAAAGTGCATGAGATGCGGAAGACAATACAGCATACTCAGAATAAACAGAACGATGAAGGTCCATTTTGCTCTGACATGCAATACACAGACGACCCATATCATGGGCAGACGATAAAACAGTGTACGAATGACAAATACACTTACAGGCTCCTTGCCATTGGCTCCGGGCCTGAGCAATTCAATTCCGTAAAAAATACCACTTACCTGATAATTAAAATGGAGCACCATACCAATACCAATGATTGTCAGTATCCACAACATGGTCAGACGGTTTGCTCTTTCGTTCATTTATAGTAAAGCTTATGTTTTTTCACGATCGATTCCCGGTTATCTGTCTGCGGGGCAGTCACACAAATCAATTGATTATAATAATCTCCGTACGCCTGTTTAATGCTCTGTTATCCTCATTAGGACTGCCATCCTCGCTATAATTCGGCACAAGAGGTTTACTCTCGCCATAGTATTCGACTGATATCCGATCCGCTCTTATGCCTTTCCGCACAAAATAACGCTGAATAGCCTCTGCTCTTTTTTTCGACAGGCGCAGATTGTACTGATCAGTTCCCACATCATCCGTATGCGCTGTTATCTTTATTTGTATATCTGCATACTCTGACAGAAGACCAGTCAGGCAATCAAGCTCGTCTGCTTTGCGATTAATAAAATCTACATCATCCGTCGCATAATTCAGTATGACTTTAAGACCGGACCGGTCTTTAATCCTTATATCTTTCCCCAGCCGTTCACACGTATAGGCTTCTTCATTTTCAGTCTCCTCATGAAGCTCCGCTGCTACAGCAGATTCCTCCGGGGCGGCGGGAATATGCTCCGGCTGTCCGGACTCTTCTTCCGGTTTCTTTTCCACAAACTGCACTTCATAGATATCATCGCAGCAGGTTGGACTCATAAGCTGCAAGCCACCCACCCGATTCGAAACCATGTAGCCTCTGTTTTTATCGTGAAGGCAGAAATAGGTATCATCAGCGCTGCTGTTAACTGCAGCACCCAGATTAACAGGAATAGTCTGCTTCTTAAGATCTCCCGCTACCCGGAAAATATCAAATCCGCCAAAGCCGGGATGAAAATTGGAACTAAAATAGAGCTGCTGCGAGCTGACATCGTAAAAAGGGGTAATCTCATCCCGTACTGTATTGATGTGCTTCCCGGCGTTAACCGGCCTGCCGGGCTTTCCGTCTTTATCCAGTATACTGTACCAGATATCCATACCACCCGAACCACCTTTGCGGTCAGAGGCAAAAAAAAGCACTTCGTAATTGCTTTTACTCGTCTGAATCCGGGCTATATGCGGTTGCGTAGAACGATATCCTTTTGCATTGACCATCGGCAACTTCACCGGTTTACTGTATTTGCCATCTTCCATCCTGCTCATATATAGCTGACAATGGCGGGCAGCCCCGACGTTTTGACAACGGGTAAAGTATATCCGTCTGCTGTCGGATGAAAACACAGCATTTGCGGTACTCATAAATTCGTGGTCAACAGCGCCGAAAATCGGCACAGGCTCAACCCATTCATTCTGCTCCTTATAGCTCATATAGAGACGAACATGTCTTGTGTTGGGCACAACAGTACTTATTTCAGCCACCGTATCTGTCGCAAGAGAAGCAAATATGAGTGTATCACCCTTACGGACAGGAGAAAAGTCAGAATAAGCGGAATTAAGTATATTACCGGCATGAACAACTGTATGTTCATCATTGACTTCGATGTTTTGCAATGCAAAGGCACAGGATTTCACTTCCTGCGCTGCATAAAGTTTATAGGGTTTTTTATCGGCAGGACGATACCTGCCTGCCTTAATAAAAATCTCAAATTGCCCGAGCGCTTCATCATACTTTCCATTGTATTTCAGGCATTCGGCGTATCTGAATCGTGCCAGAGTAATTTCTTTTTTATTATCCCGTTTAGCCAGTTTCTCATAAAGCAGTTCTGCCTTTTCATAGTTTCTGGCGAGAAAATACGCCTCTGCCAGCTTAGTCAAATAGTCGATATTATCGGGGGAAACCTTGACAAGCTTCTCCAATTCCTGACTACTATTATAATAGCTCCCTTCGTTCAGAAGCAAAGTCGCCATTTTAAAACGCTTGGCGGGACTTAGCCTGTCCGTATTGCGAATCTGGCCGGATACCCCGGAGACAATCAGCACCATAATCAGGCACAGCAGTCTGGCTCTTATCAGAAAATACCACATGGCAATGTATAGCTGAAAGGAATAGCCCTGTTTAAAAACCCTTTGTATATCAATGAAACTTCATAAGCTGCAACCGCTCTGCCGGAAACGGAAGGAGAGCTTTTCAACTCCTTCATATCTGACACAATCTGATCACAGGTAAACATGACAGACATATTTTTGTAATTAATTCCCAGCATGACAATAGCTGCCCCATTGGTACGATACCAGCCACCAGCAAGCAATCCGATGTTATCCTGACCTTCTTTGTGCAACAGATAGCCTACGCCTGAACCCGCATTAACTTCTGACATACCCTGCTGGTGCACAAAAAGTATTTCAGGGAAAATATACAGATGAGCGGACAACCAATACGTAGCCCCGACAGTCGCAAGCATTCGCTGCCGGAGTTTGCCTGCCTCATGATCATTTCCTGCCAGAAACTGCTCTTTTGGATGGGTAAGATTGAAGATGGAAGCCCCTGTCCTAAACTGCCGTTTGCGGCTAATGTAAAAAGTATACGCCAACCCTGCATTGGCAGTCATGTATCCGATGCGGTTGCTCATAAGCTGCTCTCCGGAAATTATACCGGTATCTACCTTGTGGTCATCCCCTATCTGATTTTCAAAATACAAACCATCATAATCTAGCAGCTTCTGCACATAACCACCCTGGATTCCCAATGCGATCTTGTGGCGTCCGGCAGGATCCGGCATATATTGATATGATCCGGATAGAATAAATGTATTGCTTACCTGAAATTCCCCCATCTGATCACGCATAAAAACCAGTCCGGCCGCCAGCTGTCTGCGTCTGCCGGTATATGAGGGCAACGTGATATCAGCAGAGACTCCAAGGGTCTTGAAGGGCACGAGCTGTCTCCACTGGTCACGATATATCATCTGTACACGGTAATCCTGATCGATCAGTCCGGTGTATGCCGGATTAATAAGCAGGGGTGCATTGTAGAATTGTGAAAACAGACTATACTGACTACTGGCGGTCCTGATACCGGGACAAATCAGCGTTACGAAGAGCACCTGCGAAAGCCACCGGAGCATTCCGGCAGAGACGCTTTTTCTTTTTTCCGGCCTTTTTTCAGCGCTGCCGGTATTGTTTGTATTTCTTTTCCGGTTTTCCATATCTATCTCTCTAGCGCAAAAGATTCACATTTCCCGATAGTGATATTTCTTCCCCCCCGGTCGTTCTCGCTTTCACATAGTAGACATAAGCCCCCTGAGGCTGTACCTTTCCATGGCAGGTTCCATCCCAGCCCTCATACAAATCGCTTGTTGCAAATACCTGCTGCCCCCAGCGGTTATATATTCTGAAATCGTATAGCTGGTCAATACCACGATGGACCAGTCGGAAAATATCATTATTGCCATCTCCGTTGGGGCTAAATGCATTGGCCGCAACAATTCCCTGCTGGAGATAAATGGTTTGTTGAAGCGTATCTGCGCAACCTGCCATAGTATACACGATCTGTGTTATCGTATACTGTTCGTCCGGTCCTGTGTATATATGATGTATATCATTACTCTCAATATCCGCTGTACTGTAGACAGTACCATCTCCCATTACCCAGGACCAGCGCGAAGCTCCGGCTGACTCATCCCTGAACATTACAGGCCTGAATCTTCCCGCCGAGCTGTTGTCATACGAAAAGCCAGCCTCCGGAGCCGGATGCACAACTACAGTTCTCGCCAATGTATATACACACTGGTCCGCAGTGTGCGCACTCAGCGCCACTTCGTACGATCTTTCTTTTCCTGTCCGGGGATACACATGACTGACTTCTCGTTGATTTTCCACAGTTCTGCCATCTCCCAAATCCCAGCTGTAGCGTATTATACCCGGTTGCTCCCTAGCTATAAACGGAATCGTTTTTCCCTCACAGGCATCATCAATATCAAAAAATGCCTCTGGTATGTAGACATTCAATGTCCGGGAAAAAACTTTATAACAGCCCGGATCCGTATGCACGGTAAGCGTCACCGGATAGTCCCCCCCTTGCTCCAGATAAAATGCAGGCCGCCGATCAGTTGACGACAGCGTTGTTTCTTTTTGCCCGTCTTCCAGAGTCCACAACCAGGATACCAGCGTCTGTTCCGATGCTATTGTTTTGTCATTGAGGACAAGATAATTGCAATCTGTGACAGCAAAATCAAAATCAGCCTTTACATAGTCGAGCATGGCAGGAAAAACCTCCACCGGTTTCTGAACAGCATTGCTGCATCCTGATGAAGAAGTCACAATAAGGGTTACATTGTAAATTCCTGCAGACTGATAAACATGACGGGGATGCTGTTCTGCACTCATACTGTCGTCACCAAACCTCCACTCCCAATCCGCAATCAGATCTCCCCCGGCCGCTCCGGAAAGATCTGTAAATTCAATAAAACAGGAACTGGGAACAGCCGAAAAATCAGCGGTCACAGTAAGAGGATCGTTTTCGACCGGAACATTTTTAGTAACAGAATCCTGACAGCCTGAAGAAGATATGGCAACAAGACTGACTTCATATCCTCCGACACCGGAAAAATTATGGCTGGTATTCTGCAATGTGTCCGTGTTCAGAACTCCGGAAGCCTCATCTCCGAAAGACCATTGCCGGGATGCTACTGAAGTACGCCAGGCTAAGGCCGTATATGACCGGTCCTCAAAAACAGTTTTGCGGCAGCCATCCTCCGAATCTGCCCAGACAAAATCAGCATAGACAGAATCAGGACGAGTTTCATAGATTATTTTTCCGCTGCAACCGCTGTACGATGTAAAGGTACAGGCGTATCTCCTGAATGCCACCGGATCAGGAATCTCCAGCTGATTGACTCCTTCGGTATCCATACCGATCTGGTCAGCATTGTATTTTGTAAGCTTTAATCCGTCCGGCACAGGAAAGCCCTGCTTATCGACTTCTTCCCATTCATATGATTTAAAGCCAAACGGTCCCGTAATTACAGCAGCAGTACCCGGACAGTACCAGGAAACTGTATCCTGAGGAAAGCTCTCGGGAGAGATATAGGCATAGGCCATATGATGCCCTGTATAACAATCCATAGTGTTAAACTCAAGCGTAATTGCCTGACCCGCATACGGGCTGAGATCGATCACGTCCGTCATCCAGAGCGTGCTGCTAATCTCTCCGCATTGCTGCCATTCAAACCATTCGACACCACTGGCAGCCCCGGGATACAAGCGATAATTTCCACATGCTCCGGCCACCTGACCTCCATCCGCGTCAAGCGTTTGCACCCACATAGCTGCGTTGTTGCCCGCTCCCGAAGGCGTTCCCCCAAATCCCATAGGATCATCACCCGAAGAAGATCCGTGATCAAACTGCTGTACGAAAGCGAACCGATATACCAGAGTTGGATAAGACTCATCAACTTTGAGCGTATAAGCCGCCTTATAGCCATGCGGATTCCCATAGCCTCCCGGCGATAAGGGTCCTACCCGGACGGCAAACTTCTTACCCTGCGGAATACGTAGCAGAGAATAACAGGTATTGGGATCCTCAGGTCTCGCCCCGGGATTGGCCGGAGGATAAATAAACTGAAACGCGTTGCCCGAAATCGCAGCTCCGTCGGTGCTGACTTCACTATATCTGATAGTCCTGTCTCCACCCTGACCACTCTGCGGACCACGATACAAACGCCAGCTGCTGAAATTACGGTCAGAAAAATCAAGATTGGGGTATGGGTGCTGCGCAGACAGACAGGATATATATCCAGCGTATATCGAAAGAATGAGCACCAGTCTTTTCGGCAGGTCTCTCAGCAATGTTTGCATATACAATTCAATTATATAGTACTGAAAACAAGAGCTCTTAAATAAATGGCAATTAATCAGCCGCGCTTTTCCTCTCTGACGCTTCTTTCAAACATAGTAATGTGCTCTTCTTTTTTACATGACAGTGGCATGAAAAGGAAGCAAATCCCGTTATACCACCTGTCATTGCGGAAAATTTCACATCAAACATGTTTTTTAGACACATCAATATTCCATATAATTACACTATTTAAAATAAATCTATTTAAAAACAGTTCAAATATATTGCATACGGATCACAGAAGCAAGATTATAAAATTTCGTACCTGATAAAATGTCAATTAATTACACAAAAACAGCATCGAACATTCCCAAAAAAACCAAGGAATAATGCCACAATTGTTATCCATTTCAGACGAGCAGTCAGCAGAAAAAATACATTAAAAAATCATATAGATTGTTTTTATAGTCATATCCGAAAACAGTGCAACAGATGCCAGTGAAAAAATATATCCATTGGAAGAAACTGAATCCTTGCTCAATGCAAAAAAGTTGGGAAATCTGAGGGAAGGAACAGGCTTCGGAAACCTCAGCCATCAAAAAATTCAGAATTCACACCTCAATATCAGCAAGTTGACTTAGATAATCAAAGACACTCACAGATGTGAGTTACTATTAAAACGCGCACTATTATCAGCCTATCTTTACTAAAGACCAGAGCCTTTTCAGCGCAATTACTCAAAGACTACGCCGGTCAATGCACGTACTTCCCGCACAATAGCTTCGGCATCGTATCCGCACTCTCTGTGTAGCTCAGCCTGCTCTCCATGCTCTACAATACGATCCGGAATCCCCAGACGGACCACACGGGCATGCAAATCATTGTCTGCCATAAATTCCAGCACCGCGCTGCCAAATCCACCCTGCAGACAGCCATCCTCCACCGTTATGATTTTACCAAACCGTCTGAATATCATACGAAGCATCTCTTCATCAAGGGGTTTGGCAAAACGCATATCAAAATGAGCAGGGCGGAGATCTTCGGCTGCCAGTTTTTTCAATGCATCCGCGACATAGTTTCCGACATGACCGAGACTAAGAATAGCCACCTCTTCACCATCGCAAAGCATTCTGCCTACGCCTACCGGAATTTCTTCAAACGGAGTACGCCAGTCCGGCATTACTCCCTGTCCTCTCGGATACCGGATGGTAAAAGGACCCTGATCATCCAGCTGGGCAGTGTACATCATATTACGCAGCTCCTTTTCATTCATCGGAGCTGCCACGATCATATTGGGGATACAGCGCATATAGGCTATATCATAGGCTCCATGATGGGTCGGCCCGTCTGCTCCGGCTACACCGGCTCTGTCCAGACAAAAAACGACATTAAGCTTCTGAAGGCACACATCATGAATTACCTGATCATACGCACGCTGCATAAAGCTGCTATAGATATTACAAAACGGAATCAGGCCCTGTGTAGCCAGTCCCGCAGAAAAAGTCACGGCATGCTGTTCGGCTATACCGACATCAAAGGCTCTGTCCGGCAGCTCCTTCATCATAATATTCAGCGAAGACCCGGAAGGCATTGCCGGAGTAATGCCCATAATTTTAGGGTTTACTTTTGCAAGCTCTACAAGCGAATGCCCGAATACATCCTGATATCTGGGCGGCTGAGGCTCGTTATAGCTGGTTTTACGGATTTCTCCGGTCAGCTTGTCAAATTTGCCCGGAGCATGCCACAGCGTCTGATTCTTCTCGGCCAGTGCAAAACCTTTTCCTTTTTTGGTAATGCAGTGAAGAATCTTTGGCCCGGGAATATTTTTCAGATCACGGAATATCTTTACAAGATGATCAATATCATGTCCGTCAACCGGACCAAAATAACGGATTTTCAGTGATTCAAACAGATTGCTGTGCTTGAGCAGATAGGTTTTGACAGCTCCTTCTATTTTAGAGACGATCGACTGGGCATTCGGCCCGAAACGGCTGATTTTTCCCAGCACCTTCCATACATCATCCTTTACCCGGTTGTAGGTATGGGAAGTCGTAATGTCCACAAGATAGTCTTTCAGCGCCCCGACATTGGGGTCTATCGCCATACAGTTATCATTCAGGACAATGAGCAGATTGGTATTGGTCACACCGGCATGATTCATTGCCTCAAAAGCCATTCCTGCGGTAAGCGCTCCATCCCCGATTACGGCAATATGCTGCCTGTCATGGGCATTCAGATATCCGGAAGCAACAGCCATACCCAGGGCAGCAGATACAGACGTTGAGCTATGTCCGACTCCGAATGCATCAAACTCGCTTTCGGAGCGCTTGGGAAAACCGGAAAGCCCTTTGTATTGTCTGTTTGTATGAAATTTTTCTCTCCTTCCTGTGAGAATTTTGTGACCATATGCCTGATGGCCTACGTCCCAGACAAGCTGATCATTGGGCGTATTAAACACATAATGCAAGGCCACAGTAAGCTCAACGACTCCCAGGCTGGCCGAAAAATGGCCGCCATAGACCGATACATGATCAATAATATACTGCCGCAACTCTTCACAGAGCTGATACAGCTCCGTCTCTTCCAATTTTCTCAGATCTGAAACAGAATTTATTGTGGCAAGTTTCTTCCCGGGCTTTATCAATTTCTTAATGATCAGTGGTTGCTCAACTATTCAATAACACGAAATGGCCGTAAATGATTTATCGGGGGCAAATATACGAATTTTCCACAATCTTTTAATTTTCCACATATGCTTGTGGGTAACTCAGAAGGTTTTGTGGAAACAATTAAAGGCCACGCTCAGCAAAAGGCCCGGTATTGCGTTAACTTTACATTGTGAGCTTTGAAATACAATTACCGCTTTTCCAGGGTCCGTTTGACCTGCTGCTATTCTTTATAGAGCGGGATGAGCTGGATATACATGATATTCCGATATCTAAGATCACCAATGATTTTCTGGATTATCTCAGGCATCTGGAACGTCTTGAGATCGATGTGGCCTCCGAGTTTATCCTCGTAGCCTCTTCGCTCATGCGTATCAAGGCAAAAATGCTGATTCCCCGGCCCCAGCTGGATGATCAGGGCAATGAAATCGATCCCAGAGAGGAGCTTGTGGCTCATCTTATTGAATATAAGAAATATAAATCGGTCATATCCGAGCTTTCTCAAATGGAAGAAGACAGAGCTTCCAGAGTTCAGCGCGGAAATATTCTGAAAGAGATAAAGAAGCTTTCTGAGGTAAATAATGTGGAGTATGAGCTACAGCATCTTGATCTGTACCGGCTTTTGAAGGTATATGAACGGGTGCTGAACCGGTTTACCGAAGAGCAGAACAAGCCCAAGCATTTTGTCGAGCAATACCCTTATACCATTGAGCAGCAAAAAGAATATATCCTGCAACGGATTTCGGGAAAGCAACGGGTTTCTTTTGCAGATATCATCAATGACAACAACCACAAGATTGCGGTAGTCTACAACTTCCTCTCAATTCTTGAGCTGCTGCAGCTGCATCTGATCCGCATCCATATAGGACAGGGTTACAACAACTTCTGGATTGAAGAATATGATGAAGCCTCCCAGCCGGAGGCGGTAGGCGAAGCATAAAAACCCCGAGAAAACCGGGGCTTTACTATACTGTCTGACAGCCCGGAATACCGGACTCCAAAACTAGAATCTTTCCAGGGCAGAGAAAAAGAATGATGCTTCGATCGCAGCATTTTCATCCGAATCCGAGCCATGCACCGCATTGGCCTCGATAGAGCGCGCAAACAGCTTGCGGATAGTTCCCTCATCTGCTTTGGAAGGATCGGTCGCACCAATCAGCTTCCTGAAATCTGCCACTGCATTTTCCTTCTCAAGAACCAGCGCCACTATATGACCGGAAGACATATACCTTTTCAGATCATTGTAAAAAGGTCTTTCCTTGTGCACTTCGTAAAATTCGCCTGCACGCTCTTCTGAAAGCTTTGTCATTTTCATGGCCGTAATCCGGAAGCCCGCTCCTTCGATCATCTTCAGAATTGCTCCGGAATGTCCGTCCTTCACCGCGTCCGGTTTAATCATGCTAAACGTCTTGTTTCCTGACATAGTAGTATTTTGTATGGTAATACGTTAAATTAAAACTGGCTGCAAAAATAACTACTTTTACAACAAATATATCTCCCTGCTGAACTTTAATCACAGAATAAAGGTTTGACTGATTCGTTTTGTTTTTAAGCAAAAACTTTTCACTTTTGCTTTTTAAAAATCGAATATAATTGACCTCAGGAAGAGCATTCGTACAAGAACTGAATGAGTTAAAAGATCTGCTGAATTCCCCGAAAAAGATCATCATTACCACTCATCACAAGCCGGACGCGGACGCACTTGGTTCATCACTGGCCATGTGGGGCTATCTTCGCAAAAAAAACCATCAGGTATCCGTCATAACTCCCACTGATTATCCGGGATTTTTAAAATGGATGCACGGTGAAGACGAAGTAATTATATTCAACGAAGGAAGAGAGGAAGAGGCGGCAAAGCTCGTAGAAGAAGCGGACCTGGTATTTTGCCTTGATTTCAATGCATTGAGCCGGATCAATGAGCTGGGCGAGATTATCCGTAATGCGCCTGCAAAAAAAATACTGATTGACCATCATCTTGAGCCGGAAGATTTTGCCACCCTTTCATTTTCTGACACCTCTGCTGCCGCAACCTGTGTTCTTATTTATAAGATAATTGTCGGCCTTGGTGACAAGTCTCTGCTGGATACCTGCATCGGGGAGTGCATATATGCCGGAATCATGACAGACACCGGCTCCTTCAGACATCCCAGCACCAACAAAGAGGTGCATCTTATTATTGCCGAGCTGATCAATCTCGCTGTTGACATCTCCAGCATACACAGGCTTATCTACGACAACAACTCCGAAAGCAAGCTGCGTTTTCTGGGGCATGCGCTTTTAAACAAAATGGTAGTTATGCCTGAAGACAGGACTGCCTATATAGCTATTTCCGCCAAAGAGCTGGAGGAATATGACTCGCAAAACGGCGACACAGAAGGATTGGTCAATTTTGCACTATCTGTAGATAATGTGGTCTTCGCAGCTGTAATTATCGAACGTACGGAAAGTGTCAAGATCTCTTTCCGGTCCAAAGGAGATTTCAGCGCCAATGAATTTGCCAGAAAGCATTTTCACGGCGGCGGACACAAGAATGCCGCAGGCGGACGTTCTGATCTGTCTCTTGATGATACGGTAGCCGAGTTTCGGAAACTTGTGCATGAAGAATACTCCACCGAGCTCAATACCATAAAGCTGACTGACCGGGGCAGCTGCTAAAAGCTTCCTCGGGAAAAAGCATCTTCTCTGGAATTATTTGCGTACTTGCCTGTACATTATTCTCATTGACGCATGCAACTATATAGCATTTTATTTTTAGCCCTGCTCAGCTCCCTCTCTGTAGCTGCCCAAAAGCAGGATACCTTATACACAGACACCGGACTTAAGTACCTGAGCATACACAAAGGCAAGGGCAGCCGGATCAGAGAAGGTCAGATTCTACGGATATATTATACCGGCAAGCTCAGTGACGGAACGGTTTTTGACTCCAATCTCCGCCACAGACCTTTAAAGATCAGGGCAGGATCCGGCGAGCTGATCGAGGGCTGGGAAGAGGGCTTGTTGCTGATGAAACCAAGGGAAAAAGGAATTCTCTGGATTCCTGCTCATCTCGGGTATGGTTCTGAAGGAATTCCTGACCCTGACAATCCTTCGGTATATATTATTCCTCCAGACTCGGATCTGATTTTTGAAATTGAAATCCTGGAAGTGTACAAAAGCAGGTGACCAACCTTAAATTCAACCACCAAAGAAAGCAACTCTTGACGGATAAATTCGTATCCCGTACCTGAGCATCATAATTTAAGCCTTACTCCTTATGAAGAAATCTTTTATCGTATCCTTTCTCCTTCTTTTCAGTATTGCCTGCTTCGCACAAAAAATACTCATTCAGGAAGGCAGCGAAATTGTTGACAATATTCAACGAACAGGACTCTATACCATTATCAAGCTGGATAACAAAATAGTGGAAAAAGCCTGGGAAAAGAAACTCAAAAATTTCGGAAAAGTTCAGAGCTCCAAGGGTGTATTGAGCATTACCGGAGCAGAGGTCCCCGGTGTCACTTCAAAACCGGGACAGGTATACTCCAAAGTGCTAAAAACCAAAGATGGCGCCAAGGTATGGTGGGCAATCGATCTTGGTTCATCCTTTGTAAGCACATCGGAAGGCGGGAGCTCGTACAGGGCGGCTTCTCAGATTCTGACCGACTTTGCCGCCGAATGCTACAGAGATGACATTAACAAAGAAATTGCCGATGCGGAAAAAGCGCTTTCAAAGACTATAAAAGACCATGAAAAAAACATTAAGGAAGGCGAAAACCTTGTCAGCTCGGTAGAAAAAAACAAGCAGGAAAAGATAAACCTCGAAAACAAGCTGAAAGAGAATGCCGAAGATCTGAAAAGGCTGGAAAAAGAAATTCAGCAAAACAAATCAGATCAGGAAAGAAGCCGGAACGACGTCTCCAAAATGAAGGAAGCTGTAGAAGTCGTCAAAAACAAGCTCAATCAGATAGGAAAGTAATATTACACCTCTCTTTTTTCAAAAAAGTCCTCATTAGCATTCTAATGAAGGACTTTTTTATTTTTCATTACCCATATACACTCCTATCAATCAATATTATAGAAAATTATTATAAATATTTTCGACAAATATTACAAGCAAATCATTGACTTTATAAAGACGTTTATTAACTTCGGGACAAGTTTAACAATTACACCTGTTACAATTTATTAAGTTTATTTTTTTTGCTTAACCTAATTTTTTAATCTGTCAGGGATAGTTTTATTGAAACTATCCCTGATTTTTTTTAGCAGCTCAAACAGGCCGCCACAGCTTTCCCGGCAGGCCGGCTTCCTCTGTCACATCCTCAAAAATTCTGTCTCTTTCATAGATTTTCATTACCTTGCGGATTGAATAAAACTAACACGAATGGAAATAAGCGGCACTATCATCAAAATGCTCCCTCTGCAATCCGGAACAGGAAAGAACGGAGAGTGGAAAAAACAGGACTTTATTATTGAAACAGGCTCACAATATCCGAAAAAGGTTTGCATCACGATGTGGGGAGACAAAATAGACCAGTTTGCTCTGAGTGAAGGCCAGCAGGTTACAGCCTCTATCGAGGTCGAAAGCCGCGAATTTAACGGCCGCTGGTACACCGATGTAAAAGTATGGAAAGTGCAGAAGCAGGAAGGAAATTCTTCCGCCACTCCGGGCAATGACAGCTCGCCCGAGGTAAGCACGTTCTTCAATGAAGAGGATGACTCGCTTCCTTTCTAAAAATATGTAAAGCCGGCAGGATCCTTTTCATTTCTCCTGCCGGCTCTTTTTCTTTATAGCTGTTCAGTCAAGCAGCTTCTGCTTTTACATAAACTTGCTTACTTCAGCTGGCGATGCAAATTCACGGTCGGGTAAGTTAAACATTCCGCCAACCACTTCCATATCTGCTCCGTTTTCTACTGCTTTGCAGATCAAATGATTTCTCTTTGCCGGATAACTTACACCTTTCAGGTATTTTTGCAATTCTATCGGATTCAACCCTTCCATAAACTTCCCTTTCTCCTTTTTTAATTAGAAATTCAACTTATACTCTTACCTTAAAAACCAACAAGGATTTTTTTTAGTTTCCTTTTTCCTCAAAGCCCGGATATTCCCCCTAAACAAGTTTAAGAACCTGCGAATTATATATATGTAATCAGGCTATTAAGTGAAGTTGATCATGAGAAGAAGATTAAGAAAACGGCTGGAAAATCAGCTTTCGGGGAAGAAAAAAAATCATCAGAAAGCCTACAGCCATCCTTCCGAGAGAGCCCGGGAAATGGAAATGAATACGAAGCTGAAAGAGTATATATCTGAAAAGTTCTGACAGAATTTATGTAAGCACTCTTATAATCCTGTTCGTTCTGCAGCTATTTTCAGAACGTACAGGATTGTTTTTCTCAGGGGAAAAGCGTATACCATAATATATCTTGGGCTCGCTTGAGCCTAAAAATTAGAACTGGAGGATTAGACAGGCAAATAATAAGCAAAATCTTCTAAACTGATTTTGCTTATTAGGGGAGTGAGACAGTCTGACAGTCATGAATTCAACTTCCTTGTCGTAACTCATTCGTTTGTCGAAAACAGGAAAATTTGCCTCAGTGGCGGAATATGGGAATTATGACTCAACTATGGATTTATTTAAATTGTGGCAGAGAATTTTATCCAATTCTACCCTAAATGGAAAATTACATTCACGTTTTAAAATCCAAGATTCATCGTTGTACGGTTACCCAGGCAGAACTGGACTATTTCGGTAGCATTACCGTAGATGAAGTATTACTGAAAGCAGCCAATATTGCTCCTTATGAAAAAGTACTCATTACGAATATGAGCAATGGGAACCGCCTCGAGACCTACACTCTGAAGGGGGAAGCCAATTCGGGTGTAGTATGCCTGAACGGTCCTTCGGCTCATCTGGTATCTCCCGGTGACGAAATACTTATCATGGCATTTTCCATGATACCGGAACAAAACGCGCACTTAGTCAACCCTAAGGTCGTTTTTCCTGATAGCCAGAACCGAATTGCAAAGTCTACGATGCTGGAACAGGATTTTATAGCTCCGGGAAATCTGTAGTATGAAATATAGTATTGTAAATTTCGACGATCTCAAGGAGAAGGAGAATTTTGAGCGTTATTTTTATGAAGCCTTTTCGCGGTTGGAGAAACAACATCTGATACGACAGATCTGGGAGTGGGATGATGACAGCCGAAAATTAGCACTTAAAACACCTGACAGCAGATCGGTGGCGTATACCTGGCTGAATGAACAAGGGCAGAATATATTTTATGTGGCTGGTTCGTATCATCGGGATACCTTCTCTCAATTTGCCTTCTATGGCTTTTCCGTTCCGAAATCAATAGGAACCTATTGTGAAGTGCTTACGCTGTTCTCAACGCCGTTTTGCACTAAATCACTTAGCGAGATCGATCAGCAGTTTCTGAAATCCTATTGCCATGAACAAGGTCGACTGAATAACTGTTCTGCACTATTGGCTACCTGTGCCCCCCGTCTGCTGGGACTCTACAGGCGATGGGGCTGGGAACTGCTGGAATCCAGAACTATTGAAGGAGAAATCCGGCACTTTATAGCTTACAGGCTCTGAATCTTTCTGATATACATAGGCATTCCTTCAGATACATTGGTGGTGATAGCGGGTATCATTTCAGGAACATATCCTTCTTTGGGCAACAGTTCGTATTTTCTGCCTAAGACTGCAAGCGCAGAAATCATCTCAAGCAAGGCAAACTGATTGCCAATACACATGCGCTGGCCTAATCCAAAAGGCATGTAAGCGCCTTTTTCGATTTTATCGATATTTTCAGGAGAAAACCGGTCTGGATTAAATTTTTCTGGCTCCTGCCAATAGCGGGGGCTGCGGTGTATGGCATAGATGCTGGTGAGCACCAGTGAATCTTTGGGCAGTCTGTACCCTTTCATATCCATTGTATGAATCAATTGCCTGGGTATGGTAAATACAGGTGGGAAAAGACGCATCGCTTCTTCAATAATCTGTCTGGCATAGGTCAATTGTATGATATGCTCCGGCCTCACCTTATCTTCGCCTATAACATGATGCAACTCATTGATAAACCTCTCCCTGACGTCAGGATGCTGTGAAATAAGATAAAGGGTCCAAGTAAGCGCTACCGAGCTTGTTTCAAATCCGGCAAGGAACATGGTCATAATTTCATCCCGGATATCGACGCGGTTCATTTTTTCGCCGGTTTCGGCATCCGTTGCATCCAGGAATAATTGAAGCAGGTCATCTCCCTGTGTAATACCCTGTATCCGTTCGTCAATAATTTTAAATACAACATCATCCAGCCGCTTCTTTTGTTCGGCATAGGCTCTATGTGAGGGTAAAGGCCAGCTTATGGGATAGCGGGGGAACGCATAGTTTCGTTTGTTAAGAAACCGCAACACCTGCTTTACATCCGGCGGTACAGAGCTGGATTCGTCAAAGAGGTCCTGACTAAAGAGCGTTTTCCCAATGATGCGTAATGTCAGTTCACTCATTTCGGCAGAGATGCTCCTGTATTCATCCGGGTTATAATGCTCCCACTTTTCAGCAAGCTCATAGCTGCTGTCTATGAAGGTTTGTACAAATCCTCTGAGCTTTTCTTTGTGAAAGCCTGGTTGTGCCAGCCGTCGCTGCCTTTTCCAGAAATCACCCTCACTGGTAATAAGCCCGTTGCCTCCGATCAGAGACAGTATTTTATAGTTCTTCCCTTTCCAGAAATTGTCCGTTTCGGTGAGGAATATCTGGCGTGCGCAGTCGATATCAGCCGTTATGAAAATACTCCGGTATACAAAACGCAGCCTGCATATCGGAAAATAATCAGTAGCACAATCCGCACTGAATTGCAAGGGATTGTTGAACATCATTTTCGCATGTCCCCATAGCCAGTGAGCAGGCGGGGAAGGCGGAAGAGGTAACTGGTTTATATCAGAGCCCATAAGCGCTTTCAAATTTCCGGATAAAATCGTTTATAAATCGTTTGGCAGGACCTCCGTCAATGATATCGTGATTGAGGGAAGCGGTCATGCTCATGAATTTTTTCTCTACAGGAATACCTTCTTCCATTACTACTTTTTTGTAAAACCCCGATGGCATAATACAAACAGGCGAAGCAGAGATCGGAATACCCCACCAGGCACGTGTACCCATATCTATACTGAGAGAGGAAACTGCTGCTGTGCCGCAATACTTTTTAAAAAGAAACGGATTTTTATCCATTCGGCGGAAAAACCAGCGGCGAATGAATCCCGGATATCGTAATAATTGTCTGCGTTCGTTTACTGCCGGAATATCCTCCGGGGCAGCTTTTTGATAATGACGAAGGATATCATTGATTTCCGGAAAGCTTTTGGCAGCCGCATTTCGTATGATGGTTCCGAGCGGAACGCTGGAACCATTTTTTAAGCGTCTCTCAACTACGGTAAATATATCTACTTCGTCGAATATGATCATCTTCCGTTTACCATGGCGGAAAGTGACCATCTGCTTATTGCTGTTTAATTCCTGTGCCAGCAGATAGATAATATACGCATTGATGGATAATCCTTTGCCCAGCTCTTTTTGCCGGGCTTTAATCTGAGAGGAAAGATACGTGATGTCTGTTTCAAAAAGAGCATGTATGGTATGAGCTTTAGACGATATCTCGAAATGCTCTGTCATGAGATTACGAATGGCAGGCCATGGATGTACGGTATGTTTTGTATTCAATGTGCTTCAGATAAAACTGAATGCAAAATAATGATTTTTCCGAGACCAACTCCGACTTGTTAATTGTAATAGAGCTATTACTATCCTCCCTTACTTTTTTGTTTTGAGAACTCCGGATCTGAGGTGTATTTTCTCTATATCCCGGCTGTTTACTCTTAGCACACTACTTTCTGGTGTTCCGCTCTGCGAACACCAGTCGACTGATAAAAGAACATTCAATAACCGGATGAGTTATTTGATATAAGTTCTGCCATGAACAACACAATAATGAGGGGCTTGTATAAGTATAAACAACTCATAAAATATATTGTCCTGTCTTTTTCAATAGATCAGCAGCCTGTTTACCAAGGCAAGCTCACGGCAAATTACAGCTATTCGTTAGGCCTCATGATAGAATGACAGTCGGTTTAGTAGCTAAATTTAATATGGATTACGTCATGCTAAAACAAGTTTTCACCCTTTCAGAATTATTGACAGCATTAAACAGCGATACACCAGTCACATTGGAATTGCACGTTTCAATCCTGTCGCCTCACTCAATCATATTACCAGAAGGTTTCAAGCTTACAAGTATCAATAAAGAACGGTGTATTTTAAGCTTTAACAATAGCGATGGAATCGGACTAACAGCAAATAATGAAATTTCTGACCTTATCATTCAGACCAATCCGAGTAACAGAGCAATTTACGTTTCCGGAACTTTTAATGACCTCGGTGTACTGTCTTAAAAAAATCTGACGGTTACCGGACAAGTTCAGATACTTACCAGGGCCGGCACTGTAAAAACAACTCTTGTTGCTGATAATATTGATATAGTTTCCTGCGACAGCCGTAAGTACTCCGAACAACCTCAGAAATACGGAGTAAACGTTTACCAGGGAGCTTTCACTGTTTATAATTACAATAGTGACCCGGAAAGCGTTATCAATGCGACTCTGACAACTATAAGTATCGGAAGAAAAGGCGCCCCTGTTATCGGAACAGGGCTATTTGTCAGTGGCTTTAGTGATGATGGCGGTCAGGTTATTTCAAATAATATCACCACCGGAGATCTCTATACTAACGGAATGATACCTTTCGGGCAACCAAATTTAATCAGTGCAGCCTGTTTTATCGTAAACGGAGCAAAGGTAAAAACCATAACACATTATGGAGCCGTAACGACCTACGGTGTAAATGATATGGTTCTTGACGCATGGGGTCATGTTGATAAATGGACGGCAGAAAAAGCAATCACATCTTATGGTCCAAGCGGAATCGGATTTGTAAACTTCGGAACAGTTGATGAATTTGAAGCGAAAGAGAAAATCGAAACATTCGGATTAGGTGCAAGAGGCTTCAATCAATATGACGGCACAATCAAGGTAGCAAAGTTTCATTCAATTATTACGCACGGCAATGGCTCAATCGGTATCCAAGTGAGTAAACCAATAGGGGTTATTTCTGTCTCCAATGGAATCACAACAAAAGGTTCTCAAGGGAAAACGCTTGTCAAAGGCGTAATCAGGAATCTGGCTGCCGACGGAATTAGTGTAAAAACGGGCGGAGTCATCGAGCAGCTAAATGTACATGGCGGCATACATACCAATGGAGACAATGTTTCTTCATATCATGTGGAGGGTGGAATTGTTCATCAACTGGATGTCTTCGATGACATCGTGGCAACCGGCAATAATTCATTTGCTGTTTATATTACAGACGATGGAGAAACTCCGCTAAAGAATATTTCTGCGGTTTTCAAAGCAAGGTGTTGCTGTTTGGGTTGACAAAGGAAAAATTACCGACAAGGCAGGTTTGAAAGCTCATGGTACAAAAGAAAATATTATAGAGAAATAGCACAAATGTCTTTTTTGTTAAAGCGGAAAACCGGCCGGAGGCCACAGAGCTGTTAATCACCGACAACCCGGCAATTGAGGGGGATTTGAGGTACCTGATATAAATCCTGTCCGAAGATCAGCGAATACAAAACGTACGTTGAAAACACCTGATATAAAGTCTGAATGAATACAACTCTTCAGAAACTGCTGTTGCTGTTTTTCAGTCCCCCTGGATTTAACTCTTCTATAACATATTAGAATTTAAATACTTTCTTGCGCCGGGCATTTCCTTTTTCATCTGTTACCGTGATAAAATACAATCCTGGTGTATAATTAAAAAGATTAATAACCTGCTCCGAGGATTGATATGTTTGGCTCAGAAGCAACTCTCCGCAAACAGAATGTACCTGGATCTGCCCAGGGTATTGCAGACCTTTCAGTTGACAATAGTCCTTCACCGGATTGGGCGAGATTTCGATAGAGCCATTGTCTTCATAAGCTGAGCCACCTGTTACGGTTTCTCTGATGGTGATCATCTCAGGATAGGCATAACATGCACTGCTATAATTATCAGGATCGTTTGTGCTTTTAAAACATACCGCTAAATAATATTCCCCGGAAGGATATGCTGATAAGTTGACATCTGAAGAAACCGTTGCAGATTCTCCGGGTAATACCGGGGTATTATAAAACCTTCTTTGAAATCTGGTATAGTCGCTGAAAGTAAAATCTTCAAAGTCTCTGGAATTATGACTTACAAAGAAGTGTAATTCCCAGTTTCCGGATGTAGTAACCTCGCCAATATTCCGAATCGTTATCTCTGATGTGGGAAGAAAAGTATCTTCTTTGGTCCATTCTGTCCTGCTCATGGTTATGTTCGTAATTTCTACGACAGGTATATCGCTTATTCCGATTGTAACCGGGCTAAATACCATGTTGTTTCCTTCATTTACTTCTTCAATATGATCCGGAAAATCCATTACGGCAATGAGGTAATAGTTTCCAGGCTCAATGAATGGAAGTGCTGGTATGGTCTTGTAAACCTTCATTGGAAAAGAAAGAAAATTTGCATATTCCGTAAATATTATACGGTCATTTTCATCGGGAACAGTATCAGCCGAAAGTATCAAATGTAAAGGATATGAAAAGGTGCCTGCAGGATAGAATTCTCCCTGATTGATGATTGAATTAAATTCAAGTTGCGCTACCACCGTCTGCAATGGTTTATAAGAAGACCCTGAGATAAGATTCATGCTTATCATTTCATAGTCCGTTTTATTGGATCCAATGCTATTGTCCGCAACATGTTTCACTTTAATTACCAGCGTATTGTTTTCTTCATTAATCTCTTCTATATGATTATTTTGGTCTACCTGATAAATTACATAAATAGGCAGGCTGGTGTCTCTGGGTAAAAACATGTTAGGAGATATAATTAAAGAGCCCCCCGGAACAACAGGATAGTAATCAAAATCCCACATCAAAACATCATCGGAACTTAAGACGGAGTCTCCGGAAACATAGGCCCTGAGGTTGATGTTTATTGAAGGAGTTGTATTTCCTACATTTTCAACCTCCACCGCCTGTACATAGCCTGTCCCATATCCATGATCTGAAATGTTGCCAACTACTTTAAGACTCAGATCCGGAAGCATTACATCAGGGTCGTATACTTTTGATGCTTTTTCAAACTCATTGAGTTCATCTATTTCCGGTATCTGATTATCTGTATCAATGCTTAGCACTAGCTGATAATACCCGTAAGGAATGTCTGAGCCAATGAGTACGGGCTGACTGATACCTAGCCTTTCAAATCCGGAAAAGTCATGAACAATGCTGGCCTGATGGATAAGAAATTCATTTTTATTCTCATCTATAAGCCTTAGGGTATAGGAGAGAGAACCGGAATATTCAACCGGAGAAAAATTTTGTATATCAAACTGTATGGTATGCGTGCTTCCGCGTGCCAACAACTCAAGTCCATCGCTCAGGTAAGCATAAAACTCAGGCTCGGGTACTGTGCTAAATTTCCCTTCTGCGTTTACTTTATACCACAGATCCATAAATTCATATTGCCCCCGGGTAAAGGAATTCTTACAAGCATCATTGGCATATGACATGATGTTGGCAGGATCAGGGGTATACAAATCGCCATTGGCATCTGTGGCTGTAAGTTCCTTTATGTATTGGCAGGATAAATTTAAAAATCCGGATAAGTCAGGATCGGCAGGAGTATCACATATCTGATCTCCGGCAGTTAAACAGTTAGAACCATTGACCAACTCTGCTCCTAAAGTAGTATCGTGAGTATGTCTAAGGCCGAAATAGTGGCCAAACTCATGCTCCATAGTGGTATTATTCAGACAGGATTGCCTGACCAAAATAAAACCCTCTCCGCCTTCCGGGCCCAGTGTAGCTTCTCCGCAGATAGACTTCTCATAATAAAGCACATCTCCGACTAAAAAGAGATCGATAACTTTAGGAGTCGAATTGCCGGCTACTAATTCATTCCGTTCCTGGGTAGTATTAAGGATGAAATAGCCAGGCTGGTTGATGTAATGGACTTCATCTGCCAGAAAGAAAGCCACATGCATAGGAGCAAATTTTTCATTCAGCCTCATAATTCTATTGTACAACGCTTTGACATCCACCGAAGTGTTATCATAATTTACCAGCGCGTGGACCTGCACAGGCACATAACGTATGGTCCCGTTGAGCCGGGAGAGATTTCTGCCAATAGCATATTCCTGCAAATCATTCCGGGTAGGGGAAAAGGAATTATGGTCTTCTATATAATCCTTTTGACCAAAACCAAAAAAAGGCAGAAAAACGACCAGTATCAGTACAATTGAAAATTTCATATTTGAATAAGGTAAATAAAAATATTCGTTTAAGATACTACCAATTAATTTAAGATTGCAAATGAAATGTTGGCAAACTCACTGTCAGTAAGAAAAATAAGGCATGTAGGATTGGCTGAAAAGATCTTTTGTAACAACAGGCTTCCGGGCAGAAGGAAAAGTTTCTCAGTTATTAGTTATTAAATGACCAGGCGAAAAATAACAATGCTTAGTGATCCATTTATAGGATTGTAGCAATTATGAGGATAAGCAACTGCTTCAAAAAACCTTCTTCCCTGACAAAGTCGTTTATGACAAGAAAAATCACCAGTATCGAACCTCGAAAGTTAATGAGTTTTTGTCTGTAACAAGTTCTTTTTCAGCTTATAGGTAAGGACAAAAAAAAGGACGAATCAATAAAAATACTGATTTGTCCGGCTTAGTAGCGGGAGCAGGACTCGAACCTCCGTCCGCCAGCTGGCGGATAGAAGCCCGACGAGCTGACTTTAATTATTTTGATTTAATAAAGAACGAATAAAAACTCTTCCCCGGCTACTCTTCAGTTCCTTTTCTCTTTTCATTGCCTGAGTCTTATCGCTAAAAACTTCTGAATAAATCAGAATCCAGGGACGAAATTTAATTGTCCAGCCTTTAGTTGAAAGCTTATTATGAGAAAGTAATCTGTTTGTCAGATCCGAAGTATATCCGATATAAATCTTGTCCGAAGATGGAGAATGCAACACGTACGTGAAAAACACAGCTGATAAAAATCTGAATCAATAAAAACAAAAAGCCTCAAAGAATTATCTTTAAGGCTTCACCTAGTAGCGGGAGCAGGACTCGAACCTGCGACCTTCGGGTTATGAGCCCGACGAGCTTCCATCTGCTCCATCCCGCGCTGTTATTGTTAAACTAATGTTTTTCTTACTTTGTTCAAAAACCGGACGATTAATTCCGTTTTGATGATGCAAAAGTAGCCTTTATGATTTAAAATACAAAGAATACGTATACTATTTTTAAAATATTTATTCAAGTACCTTATTATACTCTACTTAATAAACATACATCCATTCTAAAACCAGAAGGAACACTTATTAGTTCACCGAAGAACTGTTAAATCTCAGAACATACGGCTTTACTTATATATTCCGCAATCGGGCAAAAAACATAATTAAATCACTGATCTTGACCAGAAAAAACTATTCCTTATTCAAAAAAATAGTTCATTGCCTCTGATGACTTATGTTTTCTTTATAAATAATAGCTGTTCCGGTAATCAACGACTTGGGAATTTCGGAACTTCGGGAGCCTCAGCCACCGGAAACCTGACCGGATTCTGTTTTATTTTTCACAAAACAAAAACGTACCTTTGCAAACTATGACAGATACGATAAACACCTCTTCCCATAAAGCCGGTTTTGTTACTATTGTTGGCAAACCGAATGCGGGGAAGTCCACCCTGATGAACGCGCTGGTTGGAGAAAAGCTTTCTATAGTCACCTCAAAAGCCCAGACAACCAGACACCGGATTCTCGGCATTGTCAATACAGAGGAGTATCAGATTATTTATTCCGATACTCCTGGTATTATCAAGCCTTTTTATCAGCTTCAGGAATACATGATGTCGTATGTTTCCATGTCGCTTGAAGACGCGGATGTAGTCATGCTGGTTGTAGACCTCAGAGATCCTTATACCGAAGATGAAACCATTAACCGGTTGAAGCATACAAACTCTACTCTGCTGGTAGTCCTCAATAAAATTGACCTGGTATCTGCCGAAGAGCTGGAACAACACCGCTCTTTCTGGCAGGAGCTTCTTGAGCCGGATAAAATACTGACGGTCTCCGCCATTAATAATATCAATGTAGACCAGGTGTTTGAAAGCATTCTGGAGGTTTTGCCGGTACATCCCCCGTTTTATGAAAAAGACGCGCTGACTGACCGCCCTGAACGTTTCTTTGCCGCTGAAGTAGTCCGTGAAAAGATCTTTAAGAATTATAAAAAAGAAGTCCCCTACAGTACCGAAGTCGTAATCACCAACTTTAAAGAAGAAGAGACAATCATTCGCATGCGGGCGGAAATCTATGTAGAACGACAATCCCAGAAGGGTATTCTGATCGGAAAAAACGGAGAAGCCCTGAAGAAAGTAGGTATTCAGGCACGGGAAGATCTGGAAAAGTTTTTTGATAAACAGGTGTATCTGGAACAATTTGTAAAGGTGGAAGAAGACTGGCGGAAACGGGAAGGAGTGCTGCGGAAATTCGGCTATAAGCCGGACTGATATTCGTGTCGTGACGGCCTTCGAGTACCGGAACTCCCCCAGCCTTCGGAAGTTTACTATTCGCCGGACTCTGCCTGCACAGAGCATTTTCTAAATCAAAAAGAGACTGTTTGTAAAAACAGTCTCTTTTTGATTTGTATTATCAGACAGTTGTTTCTTATTTTTTGATCACTTTGGCAAACTTTCCGTCTATCCGCACAAAGTACATCCCCTCTGCATACGGACTGAGATCAACACCTGTTCCGAAACCTTTTGCGAGCGATATTCCATTCATGGTAAGCAGCTCCCAGCTCTTTTCTGAATCCCAGCTAACATTTCCTGTAGTCGGGTTTGGATAGACCAGCAGATCCGAACCCTGGATTGAATTTACCAGACTGGTTACCGGACCGGCAGGGTCGCCGTATATGATTCCACGTCCACCTGTTCCAAGGTATAAACGACCATATATTCTCGGATCACCGGCAAGGTATCTATGCGCACGTCCAAACTCATGCTCCTCATCGTTAATACGCACCCATGTAAGACCCCTGTCATCTGATCTGAACAATCCGTTGGTTCCATCAACCACTCCCCAGATATAAACAGCCGGGTAACCATCAGGTGATGCGGCTTTTCCTACCGTTACTTTGTACGCTTCCGCAACATTCATTTTGGTTCTGGTCGCTCCACCATCTTCAGAAAAGAAAAGACCATGCTCTCTGTTAGCAAGCCATACGTGTCCTTCATTTCCAAAAACAGCGCATAGCTCCGGCTGCTGCTGCAAATAATCAGGTATTCCGGGTAAGTTCATACTTATACTGCTAAAACTTACCCCCCCATTCAATGAATAATAGAAGCGCTGATTCTGCGGATCAAATGCATAGAACTTTAAGCTGTTCACTCTGTCTGCTACCGGTTTCAACCCATGGGGAACATTTCCACCGGAAGTGGTCCAGGACTGACCGTTGTTTGTTGAATAGGCCATTGCAGCGTTATTTGGGGACCAGACGATACGGTTTCCATCGGCCGATATGGTAATGTGACCACCATCCGGATTGCCTTCATGGTTTGCCGGCTGACTGGGAAAGAAAGACCAGGAAAGCCCACCATCCAGAGAATATGAACCTTTTACATGGGAATTGTTACTATGCGTTTTCACCATTTTAGCGGGCACGTTTTCAGCAAACGCCAGTGAATAGGTTGTCCCAACCAGTACTCCGGAAGTAACGTGTCTGCCTGCGGCGGGCGATTGATCCAGATCGGTATGCACAAATCCGTCAAAATCTCCGATCACACTTATGAGATGAGGACCAACGGGAGGACTGACCAGCTCCAGAGGTACTGTTTCTTCGATTCCGTCATTCTCAAAAACCCATGTTGTAGAAGCTGTATTAGCCGCGTTAGCATTTGTAAAAAGACCCGCGACATTATAGCAGGCATATATTCCCATACCTGTTCCGAGCATTACTTCATTTTCATTGGCAGGATTGATCACAATAGATGTTATCCAGTGCGATACCTGAGAGGCTGCGTACGGAGCTTTATCGGTTGAATAACTGCCTTTATTCAGAGAATTACCCCATGTGCCTGCATAACTAAAGCTATTGAACGTACTCGCCCAGTTCGCTCCGCCATCTGCGCTGAAGTACACCTCATCAGCCGGCCACCAGCGCTCCGCCGTGCCAATTACCACCTTATCAGGATTTTGTTGACTTACAGCTACAGAACCGAAACCACCCTGCAGGTTTTCCGAATTGGAAGGAGTAATGTTGGTCCATTGACTGGTTGTCTTATTAAATTTGTAAACCGCTCCGTTGGAAACTGATTTGTGCGGAACAACCAGATCATAGTCTCCATTGGGAGTCACACTATTACAAAAGGCTATATAAATATTATCATTGGAAGCGATCGCCATATCAACCGGAACGGTGGCCAGAGCTTTGTCTCCCGGCTCGAAAGTCTTTGGAGGCAACGCGTCGGGGTGATTGGGTACTTTGGACCAGGTCGCTCCGCCATCCGTACTTCTATAGAGGCCAACAACTCCGTTATTGTATATGTAATCTGCTACTCCGGCATAGATGACTGGTGTAGCCGCGCCTGAATTGCCCGACACGGCGTCAAACTCGACAAATGTCACGTACGAACCAGGGAAGGAGCTGACCTTTTGCCAGTTTTTACCGGAATCAACACTTCTGTACAAACCATCCTTCTTCGATCCGAGGAAAAGGATATTGGGTCTGTTTGGATCTACTACCAGGCGTTCGCAGATACCACGTCCAGGGTCATTAGCACCGAGCCTGAAAGGCAGATCAGCGAGTCTGGTCCATGTAGTACCTTTATCATCTGATCCATAAACAACCCCGTAGCTTCCCCAGGAGGCAGAATACAAGCCTGTAGCTATATATACTTTATTTGCATCAACAGGATCCGGCGCAAGGCTCCAGATTCCGTAATCATCCGGAGATGTCAGCCCATCCGTTATCGGAGTCCATGTTTTCGAAGAAGGATTCCAGCGATACGCTCCACCCACATCGGTACGTGCATATAAAAGCCCTGGTTCTGCTTTACTGTAAATCAGCCCGGACACATAACCACCGCCACCAATTTTTACATTTTTCCAGGTATAACTCTGTGCGAACAGATAATTATTCAGCGCGAAACAGAGCAGCACACCGATAATTACATTAAGATTTTTTCTCATCTTTTCAATTTAATTTTACTTATGATTGAGTGTCAGCAAAACCAGTCAGCTAACTATAAAATAGGATATTAACAATTCTGGATTGTAAAATTAATAAAAAACAGCTATATACCTTGACTCAAATATGAATTTCTGATCGCATTCTCTTTCCTACTTCCTGATAATCTGAATAAAGTGATCATCCAGTTTTAGCATATACAATCCGGAAGAATATTCTGACAGATCTGCGCTATTTCCGAGCCCCTGATTCAGTATTTTACCCTGAGCACTGAGTAATACCCATTTCTTGTCAACCTCCCATCGTACCATACCTGTGGTAGGATTTGGGTAAACACTGATAATCTGATCCGGAAGTGTTCCGGAAATACCCGTGATCATACAATCTCCATTGCTTACTCCTCCCGAAAAATACAGAATGTCCAGATTGGCAAGACCTTCCTCTGTGGCTGAAACAAGAGTGAGTTCATTAATCCCTTCTTTCAGTTCCAACAATGTGGTTGCAAGCTTCCACTCACTCCAGGAGCCGGTTGACGGCAGCGCGAGCAGTCCGGCATCCGCCCCATTCAGGATAACCCGGCCATCACGGGAGACAACTCCGGCATTTGCATAGCGGAATGACAGAGCGATCCTCTGAGTCTTATCGCTCTCCAAAAACCAGGTCACATATGAACCAAGTGCGTTGGTCGTATTGACATAACCTGCTCCTGAAAATCCGCCATTGCGGTCTTCCGGAAGGATACCATCCACCTCACAGGCTTCTTCCGCCTCAAGGCTGCCGGAACAGGCCTGATATGCTTCATTGCTACCAAGGCATACTCCGCAGGCATCTTCTTCAGCATCGCCGCCCCAGGTTCCCGCGCAATCCTGCTCACAGGCTGTTTTGCCGGTAGTACCACCCACACAGACACCACATTGATCTGTATAAGCTCCGCCTCCTGTCACTCCGTTGCAATCTTCCACACAGCCTCCGGATGTCAGTCCTGACTGATACAACGCGAAAAGATCTATATTCGGACCGTCTGAGGAGACCGCCTTAAGCTCCAGCACATTTACACCCGGTCGCAGATTCAGGGTAATGTTTTCTGTCGCCCAGGTGGTCCATCCCCCCGTTAACGATCCTTTTATCGATGCCTGCTCAATACCGTTCACCAATACAGACATACCCCGGGCTTCTGTACCACCATTGGCATAGCGTACTCCAATCACAGCGGTCATGGATGAGGTCGCGTACAGATTCCAGCGACCGCCTGCTCCCGATATGTTGTCGAAATTGATATAACCGGCTCCGGTAAAGCCGGCGTTTTTTGACTCTAAAAATCCCTCTGCTTCGCAAAAGTCCTCTCCCTGCATGGATGCAAGACAGGCTGTCCTGCCCGTATTGCCTCCGATACAGATACCGCAGGCATCCGAAACGGCTGTTCCGTTTTTCACGCCGTTACAGTCCACTTTGCAGGCCGTCTTGCCGGTACGACCTCCCACACATTCATTACAGTCATCCAGATAGGCATCACCATTGATGTCGCCGTTACAATCCCTTACTGCGCAGACTACATTTCCCGCGCAGGATCTCACTTTATTTTTCACATCATCAACCGGATCCGCTTCATATTGATAGGGTACGGTAAACACCGGATAGGAATTGGATATATAGGAAGGCTGGGAGCTGCTGACAAATCTCAGGTTGCTCCAGCCCATGCGCCCCCCGCTGGTGGTAGCGCCCATATCTCTCCATGGATGATTAACACTTTCGAAATAGCTATTTTCCAGGCGAATACGACACTTATACCCGGTTCCTATACAATAGCCATTGCCGGTACTGTTGTAGTAATTGTTGTAAATATGGATATGCCCGTAACGTACTCTGGGCATGCGCTGATCCACTCTTCCGGCAAACCAGTTATGATGAAGTGTCACATGCAGTTTTCCATCATCCGAGGTAACGTCATCGCCATTGCCGATCAGCATGGAGAACCGGTGTTCGGACTGACTGACATAATAAAATTTGCACCAGGATACTGTCACATAGTCGGCCCCGCGTACTATGTCGAGGTTACCATCCGCACCATCATAAAACTCGCAATTGGTGATAAAAACATTGGTAGCCCCTGATACTTCGATGCCATCTCCATCCGAAGGACCGATGGTCAGGTTCTGAAAAATGTAATTGGTACCACCTACTCTGATAGTTCCGCCATACAAACCGGACGATGTAGTGGCTCCGACAATTGTTTTGTTGGAACCAATGGAAACGTTACCAACATTGAGCCGGCCGTTGACAATAATAACCGCAGGATTGTTATTGCCTACCGCCGATCTGAAATCAGCTGCGGTAGAAACGGTAACCGGTCTGGCGTTGCCCCCGCCTGTAGTACCGCGCCAGCCCGCATAGCCATCCGGTTTGGCCACAGGCTGAACCTGAGCCGGTACAAGTGAAGAATAAAAAAAGATGAGCATCCCGATCAAAAAGCTTCCGCTATAAGGGCATTTTTTTGCCATGTTTATCATATCTCCGAGGTTTTCAGTTATAATCTTTTTTAATAATGTACTATACCGGATGATCAGATGCAGTATATGAATACGCATAGGTAGTCTCAATTGTCATCACACACTATCCGGATGAAAGAAATCATTGCCCGGATCTTACAATCTTGTATGACTGTCCATTTGCAATCAGATAGTATATTCCTGCCGGATATACCGACATATCGATTCTGGTTTCTCCCAGTCCCTCCAGCAGCTCCAAACCTGTCGCATTGCAAAGTCTCCATGCTCCGTCGTATCCGGATACATAAACCAAATCTGATGCAGGGTTAGGATATATTCTGATGCGATCCTGCCCGGCTACCGGGCCGAAAGAGGTAACTATACATGATGATCCTTCCAGACCTTCCGAAAAATACAGGATATCCAGATTGGGCAGACCGCCTTCCGTCAGCGCTTCAAGCCTCAGCATATGCTCTCCTTCCGCTAATTCGAGGGAGATAGTAGCATTAGTCCAGGAGGTCCATTGCCCGGTAGGAGGAAATGCCAGCAGGGCGACTTCATTGCCATCAATCCGTATTCCCGCATCCCGGGACAGATCTCCTCCTCCGTTGGCATACCGAAATGTAATTGTATAGGAGCCTTGCGCAAAGCTCCTGAGCATCCAGTCGGCATAGGCGCCGGTTTCATTGTCAGTATTTACATACCCCGCCCCGGAAAAGCCGGCATTACGATCCTCTGCAAGAATGCCTGAGACAGCACAGGCCTCTTCGGCTTCCATGGCGGAACCGCATTTCTCAAAACCGGTAGTACCGCCCACGCATACCCCGCAATCATCCGGGTAGGCGCTCCCGCCCCAATCACCGTTGCAATCCTGCACACAGGCTTCCAGACCCGTAGCGCCTCCGGCGCAATGACCACACTGATCCTTATAAGCCGTACCACCAACTATACCGTTACAGTCTTCTTCACAGCCTCCTTGCCACACATCTTTGTCAACCAGCACAATACGGTCCAGATTGGCAATACCGTTTATTGAAGTCGCCGCCAGCCCGATCATATTTATACCAGCCTTGAGCCATACCGATACCGTCTGCTCATGCCAGGCAGTCCAGGATCCTGTTGTTCCAAAGGGAAGCGTAGCTACAGGTATTCCGTTTATCAACAGAGTGGCTTCTCTGTTTGTCACGGCTCCGTTGGCATAGGTAAAATTCAGCATGGTATTCAGCTCTGAATCGGCATGCAAGGTCCAGAAGATGCGGGCTCCGGTTTCGTTAGATGTATTGACAAAGCCGGTTCCCGAGAAGCCGGCATTGTTGTTATCAACTGTACCATCGTAGTAACAGGCATCCTCTGCCTGGATCAGGTCGGTGCACGAAACAAGGCCTGTGCTTCCTCCTGTACATCTGCCACACGCATCAATTGTTCCCCCGACACATACCTGATTCAATCCGGATACAGGCACTCTTGTATACTGCACGTCTTCCTTATTGACTGAATAGGCCACATACAGGTATCCATTATGAATCATCGATTTGGGATAACTGTATCCCAAGGTCTTTGCTTTGCCGGGATAGCGCAACGCCTGTAGCTCGGCTCCTCCGGCTCGCAGCAAAAAGGCTTTGCTAAAATTTTGTCCATCTGCGCTCAGTGTGACTACAAGCGGAGACCGCCTGTTGGTATTGACTGGATTTCCGACTATAAAGGCAGTTCCATCCGGCAGATTACCCGCGCTTTGCTTCGAACGTGAATCCGGCATATTGGTGGTGACTGTCGAAGACCATGTCTGACCACGATCCATACTTAATGATGCCAGCTTGACATACGAGCTGTTCTGATCCCTGAAGATCATTACAACTCCTCCATCCGCACGTCTGAACCAGCTGGGCTCCATCTCGCGACTTGCGTCTCCGGTACGGGGCATACTGGCATAAGAGCCTGTTTTCCAACCTATTACTCCGGAAGGATCATCAGTATACACAGGCTTCACTACCAGCCCGGGCTGAAAATGTACCGCGTTGATAATACGGCCATCCGGAAGAGCATGAGGGTCCTGTTCAAAAATTCCGTTCACAGCGCTGCCATCAGCCATTCTGACGGGTTTCAGTTCCGACCAGTTAAGTCCGTCAACGCTGGTTTTATAATAGGCAAATCCGCCTCTCGGCGAAAGATCAGCTGGCCAGACATTGACATAAGCTACCAGGGTATCGCCAGCTACCCACCACCCTCCGGAAGAACTGTAACCCTCCCTATAGCTTTCTGCCAGCTCCATTGGCGCGGACCAGCTGATACCATCCCTGCTTCGGCTATAGATGACACGGGTATCCGGTGAATCCTCATCTGTAGCCGAGCTTTGCCACTGGCAATACAGGTACTCCTTAAACGCGGTCATTACAACACCATTGCTGAAATGATCCGTGCCCGCTGAAGGACTGAAAATGGTTACTGTTTCGGTGCCCTGAGCTTTGTGAAGACCGAGTGTTTCTGCATTTCCCTGGTTGAATAATCCGGACGAAACTGAAAACGGCGCCTGGGCGGCTGCCACTCTGCTACAAAGCAAGCCAAGTGAAAGCAACAGAGTTTTTGCTCCGATTCCGGGAAGCCTCATGACATGAATGTATAGTCGGGACATATATAGCAGCATTTTCATTTTTTAATAACTTTTACAAATTGTCCTTCCATACGAATGAAATACATTCCTTCCGGGTACCGATCAAGATCTATCCCTGTTCCAAATCCTTTCGCCAGTGACAGGCCACTCACATTGAGCAGTTCCCATTCTCTTTCTGTTTCCCAGTAAATGTTTCCCGCTGTCGGGTTTGGATATACACTGATATTCTGATCCGGAATTGTTCCGGAAATCCCGGTGATCGTACAACCTCCATCGCTTACCCCTTCGGAAAAATAGAGTATATCCAGGTTGGCAAGTCCTTCCTCTGTGGCTGAAACAAGAGTAAGCTCATTAATTCCCGCTTTAAGATCCAGCAACACGGTCGAAAGACGCCAGTCGCTCCAGGAACCGGTGGATGGCAGTTGCCATAAGCCCACCGCCACTCCATTGATGATAATCCGGCCATCGCGGGGGACTGTGCCTGCATTTGCATAGCGGAATGTAAGAGTTGCCGACTGATTAGTAGTGCTCTGCAAAAACCAGGTTACATATGAATCTGAGCTATTGGTGGTATTTACATAACCACTACCGGAAAAGCCGCCATTGCGGTCTTCCAGAAGGATACCATCCACCTCACAGGCATACTCCGCCTCAAGACTACCGGAGCAGGCTTCAAAACCGGTAAGACCTCCCACACAGATTCCGCAATCATCCGGATAGGCTGTACCTTCCCGGTCACCGTTGCAGTCCATGCAGGCATTGGGTATTTTACCAGTCTGCCCGCCACTGCATTCTCCACACGCGTCCGGAGCTGCGCCGCCCCCGAATACTCCGGAACAATCGGGCCCTTCCTCTACAATCAGTATACCTGATCCGGTAATATATTCCGGCAAGGTGGCCGCTGTATACTGCCCTGCCATCAGGTATACATCTCCAATTTTTGCATATACTGTTTTCAGATTATCATGTACTATCAGCCTACCATCCGCAATTTCCAGCCCCCGTATGGCCAAAACCATATCGGTCTCTATTTCTCCTCCATCGATATATACTATTCCTGTTCCGATCGAGCCTGGTGTTCTGAAATGCACCTTACCTTCTGACACTCTCCAGTTTCCTTCATACGCCGAAGCATTGCTGCTGATACGCAACAATCCTGCTCCTGTCTTTTTCAGCTCACCGGAACCGGCAATGCTCCCGTTCAACGTCAGTGTCGCATGTGAACCGGAGCCAACGCTGATACCTGAATTACTTTCGACATGCAAACCGGCTGTAAGCGGTGCGCCGCTTCCTCCCGTATATACAGACAAGCGTCCTCCCTGCAGCTTGACAAGTCTCATAGAGCTTTCTCCCACCACTTTGACAATTCCCGATTGCTCAATCCGTGTTTCCGCTTCTATAGCGTGTCCACTGACATGCACTTCGCCGGTACGTATGACCGCGGTATCTCTCAACGCGGGCAGCGCTGCCGGAGTCCAGCTTCCGGTATAGTCCCAGTTATGGTTTCCGCTGTTATCATATACAAAGATGTATTTGCCAGGCTGCTGATGTACCGTAACCGTTACAGGCCAGGACATCGTCGCGTTTCCGCTGTTGTCTCTGGCGATCGCAACCAGTGAATAGGAGCAGGAACTTAAAGAAGTCATGGTATAAGTGTAAGGCGCGGTCGCGTCTTCTCCCAGCTTGAGGGTTCCGTTATAAAATTCTACTTTGCTGATCGTGCCATCCTGATCATTGGCAGCTACTGTGATGGTCAATGTCGCCGGATCGGAAAGAATGCTTCCGTCAGCCGGAGCTGAAATAGAAACGACAGGCGCCTTGTTGTATAGACCCGCGGTTTCATTGTAGGCCGGCAATGTCCCCCATTTGCCACCGGCACGGGCATGGGTGGAAACAGTCTGAGCAACCGTATTAAGACTCTCCACACTATATGAATACGGCACAGAAAAGACCGCATCCTTAGGTTCTGAAGCATTCCGGTTATCTACCCGGTGACTTCCGATTGAATTGTATTGATTATTTACTGAATAAATTTTACCTGTATTTTCCTTATTGGTAGGATACCGCACGTCCTGAAAAACTGTGCCTTCAATACGGACTTCCGAGTCTTTTGCCGATCCTACTGCATAGTATGTATTTACTTTATGATAGTTGTTCAGCATATGTACCCGGTTGTATTGCGAGCATTTGGGATTTCTGCCTTCACAGTTTTCCCAGTAGACATGGTCATAGGTGATATCTGAATAATCAAGGGCAGCTGCATAATGATCTCTTTTGGAACACATGAATTCATTATCTCCCTGCACATAATTCCATGACCAGGTCTGTTCTTTTCCCCGATTGATATCGTTGCCGTCACTTATCCATTTGAACGTGCAATGATCCACCCAGACTTTGGTCGCGTCGTTGGGGGTAATGCCGTCTCCCGCTTCTATTATATGCGGATTTACGTCCCATATCTTGAGATTTCTCCATATTACATTGCTTGTAGGATTGGATGTATAAAAAGATGCGCCACGCAGGGAAGCTCCTCTTCCCATACCGATAATGGTTTTGTCTGAACGCACTCCGATTCTCCGGTCCCAGCGTTGTATTGTTCGCACTGTACCGGGGCAGTTGTTGGCCAGGTCTACAAAATCACCTTTGTATGTATTGAGAGAAGAGTTGCAGGGAACATAACAGGTCTGCTGATCCCTGTAGCTTCTGAAGTCATAGGCTCCTTCTTCTACTAAAATAATCTTAGCACCATTGGATTGGGCCTGACTGATGAGATCACTGACTGTTTTCACTACCACGACGCTGCCGCCTTCTCCCCCTGTAGTGGCAGCACCAAAACCTGCAGGCTTCAGATCAAAGGTGAAACGAAAAACAGCGGCCGCATCATCAGCCCCGGATGTCCAGATCCATCTGGCCGGGGAGCCTGCAGGAAACCCACTTATTGTCTGCCCTCCGGGAGTTTTTGTAAGATTGCCGGCAGACTGCACTGTTACAGCGGACCATGTCGAAGAGTTGTACGTCTTGTTTTTCCAGGTATTATCTGCCGGCTGCCTGGTAAACCTCCATGAATTGTCCGTAACAAATGACTGATGAAGCTCATCGATATGGAGCATTATTCCCGGCGCTCCGGCTCCGTTAACTCCCACAACAGAAACAGCATTTCGCCCCGGTAAAAAAGTCATCGGGATAAATCTGACGCGACCGGGGGCATTATCATAGGCCAGCAACTCCCCATTCAGATACAGGCGATATCCTCCGTCGGCCACCACATAAATACCGGGTCCCTGCCCCGGTCCGTATGTGTTCCCTATCAGCACAGAGCCCTGATGGTCTCCGCCGCCCCATTTTGAATCCGCCGGCCATACGACAACTTCCGGGCAGGTCTGAGAGAACCCGGAAATGATTCCATAGCAAAAGATAATTGAACAGATAATTTTCTTAAACATACCGCTGTGATTACTTTAGTTCCACATACATGCTGCAAAACGAGAAGTAACAGGCAGCATAAAAAAAATTCGCTCAGGTCCCGGCAGGGAATCCTGAGCGAACAAAAGCACTATACAGAAATTATAAAACAGGTATTCTTTTTTCGGAATCGGCTATTGCCGGACAATCTTAACTACCTGATGTCCGATTTTGACAAAATATATTCCCGAATGGTATTCTGACAAGTCTATCTGGTTTCCATAGCCGGTATTTAAGCGCTCTGCTTTCGCATTCAGCAGCTCCCAGTTCTGTTCCCCGTTCCATTGTACTCTGCCGTTTGTGGGATTAGGATGAACTTTCAGCACTCCGGAAGGATCACCATCCGCTATTCCTGTCACCAGACATCCGGCCGGGCTCAGACCTTCCGACATATATAGTATATCCAGATTGGCAAGACCACCATCCGTTACTGCTTCCAGCCTAAGCTCATGTATACCGGAAGGCAGATTAAGCAGTATGGTCGCAAAAGTCCAGTTTGTCCAGGTCGTGGTCGGTGGGAACAGCAATATACCTTTATCCTCACCGTTTATCAGCACCCTTGCATCACGGGACAAGTCTCCGCCGCCATTCGCGAACCGGAAACTGAGGGTATATACACCATCGGAAGAGCTCCGCAATACCCAGCTTGCAAAAGCATCTTTTACATTCTCCGTATTCACATAACCCGCTCCGGAAAAACCTTCATTGCGATCTTCCAGCATAATTCCCAGCACATCGCAGGCGTCTTCCGCCTCGAGGCCTCCCGAACAAACTTCAAATCCGGTCTCACCCCCCACGCATACGCCACAGTCATCTTTGTATGCCGTACCGCCCCATTGACCGGCACAATCCGGGATACACGCAGTCTTTCCCGTGGTGCCTCCTACACAGACACCACACTCATCCGTAAAGGCTGCTCCTCCGACTACTCCCTGACAGTCTTCTTCACAGCCAGCAAAAGTCAAACCCGCTGTCGAATAAGAGAATAAGTCGATATTTGGCCCACCGTCTGCACTTAATGAACGTAACTCCAAACGGTTGACTCCACGTAAAAGATTGAGCGTAACATACTCTCCATGCCAGCTCGTCCAGTCACCGGTCGATGATCCGGTAATGGTGGCCTGAGTCTGGCCATTAACCAGAATGTTCATGCCACGGGCTGTCGTTCCGCCATTGGCATAACGGATTCCCATACGTACAGACATATCCCGGTCGGCCTGAAGATTCCAGACTCCGGATGAGTTCAACTCGTTATCGAAGTTAATATAAGCTTCTCCTATAAAACCTCCGTTTTTGGATTCTTCTATGCCTATAGCGTCACAAAAATCCTCACCCTGAATGGCTCCGGTACATGCCACGCGTCCGGTATTGCCACCTGCGCACAGACCGCAGTCATCGAGAACAGCGCTTCCGTTTTCCACACCGGCACAATCATATTTTTTTAGAGAACACTGGCCCGGGGTAGCAGATTCTACAAATACTCCCACCGGTCTGGACATCGTAAAACCGGACTCCGCCGCTTTCAGGGTAAAGGACGCAAAACCGCAATCTTTGGCACGGAATGTCGCTGTATTGCCTGAAATGCTCACTGTTCCGTTTTCCACATTGTCCACGGAAAACGAAGCGGATGAACCGAAGCCCCGGAACATATCTTTCAGACTGATCGCCTGGCTTCCACCATAGGAAACAAAGTAATGCGGCTCGGCCATCCAGTTCAGATAGTCTTCCAGATTGGTATATCCGTCCCCATCCGGATCCGCGTTGGAGTCTGAAAAGTTTCCGGCCGGAGAATTCGGGCTGGTACCAATCATACGCTCCCAGAAATCGGGTAAACCATCCTTGTCCGTATCCCAATTAGCCGGACGGGACGTATTCGGATAGCTTTCATATCCGCCCGCGTCATTCTGATGATCGGGGAATCCTTTCTTTTTTGTGTAGCTTCCTGTCACCGAATAGGTTCCATTGAATGTCTCATTGATCATTCGTATATCGTGATTGTCCAGTCCCGGCTGGCTGGCTCCGACATCAGACAACACGCTTTTATAAGCATTGGCAGCGCTCTGAGTAGTTACATTGGAGGGGAAAAAAGGCTTGGAAACAAAGGTCTCATAGGTATTCTGAGCCCCGTTGAAATAGCGGGCTCTCCGACCTGCTGTCTGGTTACTTTCGTTAAAGTGTCCGGGCATTACATTGCCCGCGAAGTAAGCTCGCTGTGTGCCAAGACCTGTACCCTCATGATCAATAGTCAGAGCATAAAAAAGTGTGGTTCCTGCCCCCGGTTTGTAGTAGTTATTGACAAAGTTTAGCTCATGCGCTCCGCCATCGGTCGCTCTGGAACCCCAATTGTAAACTACGTTATTGGTAATATCCAGTCTTCCCGCAAAATAGGCGTTGCCGTCCAGCCCTCCGCCCAGACTCCAGTTTCGTCCATAGCAATGTGCCAGCAGATTGTGATGAAAGCTGCCGACATCACCGCCAATCGTTGCCGCATAACCATGTTCCGTACCCGCCGGATAGTTGGCATGTCCGGCCGCATTGAGTGCTTCCGAAATCAGTGTACGCTGAAGGGTAATGTTCTTGCCACCTCTGGAACTATAGGCTTCATCAATGGTCCAGCTTATTGAGCAATGATCCAGAATACTATGATTGGCTCCGGTTTGTCCCATTCCATCGTAGGTAGGACCAGCGCCCAGCTTCAGTCTCAAATGGCGTACAATAACATCGTTGCCGGTAAAGCCAAAAGGCGCGGAACGAATGCATATACCTTTGCCGGGGGCTGTCTGGCCGGCGATGGTTACAAAAGGATTGCTTAATACCAGTCGTGACTGCAAGGTTATAATTCCTGATACATTAAACACGATGGTCCGGGGACCAATATCGTTTGTCACGGCTTCCCGGAGACTACCTGGACCACTGTCGTTCAGATTCGTCACGTATACTACTTTGCCTCCCCGTCCGCCGATCGCGTATCGTCCATAACCCTCCGCACCGGGAAACGCGAGCTGCCGGGGACGGAATTTCCAGACATTGCCTTTTGTTACCGCTCCTCCGGAGGTTACTTCATCGATTCTCCAGTAATACATTTGTCTGCTGCCAAGCCCGGAAGCTATATAGGACGTAGCGCTCTGACTACCTTTATACTCCGGAGAACCGGTACCGGCAGCGGCCACGGCCGATTCGCTGGTACCAAAGTATATTCTGTGCGATACAGCATTGGAAGCCCTGGTCCAGCGTAAGGTAACGGAGCCCGGATCTACCTCATGCGCGTCGCCATCTGCCGGATAAGGATCTCTTGCCTGATGAAGAAAATTGGGGGTATTCAACTCTACTCCGCAGATATAAACGTTCCTGACCGGAGCAGATGAATTGGTTTCGGCTCTGAACGTAATCACTACATTCTGTCCCGCCGTAGCGTTAAACGTAATATAGCTTACCGCAGCGTCTACCGTAGATGTCGCCCTGAGCGGAATCGGCAGGTCATTGACAACCAGATTGCCGTTTACCAATACGTCCAGAGGACTGCATGCCTGTGAGCTCAACCCATTATGAAAAGTCATTAACGAATGCGTACCTGTCCTCAGGCCGCTGATTGTAAGCTGAATCTGAGCTCCCGCGTCTCCGCCGTCTACCCGCATTCCATCGCACACAAGCCGGGCATAATACGGAGCCTGCACCCCGGCTTTGTACCAGTCTGCCCGTAATGTCGAGCCATTGTTTCCGGCTTTGGTAAAGGTAAATGTGACTCCACTGGCGCTAAATGAGGTGCTCGCCGCATTATTCGGTATCCATGGAAGATAATTCGGATCATTGGTTTCCAGCTCAGGCCTGCCGCTCATATTGATGTCAAATCTGACTACAGGGCTTTGTGCCCGGAGCGCTCCCGAAGAGAGTATAACCGAAATCAGTAAAATAATTCGTATTGCCTTCATATGCTTTGTTTTAATAACTTTATCAGGCAGCCGCAAACCAGGCTGTAGTTAGCTTTTTACCTGATGCACATACAGTCCGGAATCCGGGAAGTAACATTTTTACGAAAAAAATAAAACAGGGGCAGACAGATACACTTCAAGCAACCAGCTCACTGTTGTTTCCCATTTTTAAAAGAAAGAAGGTTGAAGCCTAAAGCTCAAAGACCGCAGGGAGGACTCAGACAGCTTAGACTCATAAAGGTTAGGTTCTACGGTTATATCTTAAGCAGCAGAAACCCGCCGATACTACCTGCCAGAATAATAACAACAGTGCTTAGGTTTTTCCAGAAAAGGGTCATGGCAAGACACACGGCCAAAATTACGGCTCCTTGCCATTGTGCTACAGATGATGTAAGCAAATGAAAACCTACCACAGCGATTATTGACACAGAGGCAGCGCTAAGACCATCCAGAAAGCGCCTCAGCTTCCGGCTTTTTCGCACAGATGAGAGTATGCTGTGCAGGAAAAAGGAGATGAAGAAAGAGGGTAGAAAAATACCAACAGTTGCCAGTAAGCCGCCCGCTGTTCCGTTAATCAGATACCCCGCAAAGGTAGCGCTTGACAATATCGGCCCCGGAGTAATCTGCCCTACGGCAATCGCATCCATCAGCTGCTGATGGCTCATCCAGTGATTATTACGAACAAGAGCTTCATCCATATAGGCAAAAAGCACATAACCGCTTCCATACAACATAGCTCCGATTTTCAGAAAAATAAAAAAGAGCTTATTATCTGGAAATTTGCTGCTTATATGCAGGAAAACGGGCGTGAGAAATATTCCGGTAAATACAGGCAGCCTGTCTTTTATCGCATATACAAGATAGTTTATGATGCCCGCGCCGATTATCAGCAACACCTCATTCATACCACAGAGCGAACCAATAAAAACCAGAAGACACAGCACCATAAGAGCTTTATTGTTTCTGAGCGTCTTATCCGAAAGCCGGAAAACCGTTCCTATCACCAGGGCAGTTGTTGCAGGCCTGAGGCCAAATATGAAATTCTGGACATCCGGCAATGCGCTGTACCGTTGATAGAAGTATCCGCACAGCAGACATATCAGCATGGCAGGAAGTATGTAACAGATTCCCGCCACCACTAATCCCGGGCGCCCGCCCCGTTCCTTGCCACAGTGCATGACTACTTCGACGGCATTTGGACCGGGTATGATATACGATGCGCTAAGCACATCCATGAAATGCTGATGATCTATCCACTTGCGTCTGACCACCATTTCATTTTCGATGGTGGCCACCATACCCGCGATACCCCCAAAACCTATCGTTCCCAATTTTAAGCATGAGACGGCAATTTGTACCAGCTTCGTGGCAGTACTTTCAATATTCTGTTCTGCATGTACTGTTTGCATACCAACTGGCTATAATTACAACAAACAGGATTGTTTCTTTTAGAGTCTTTCTGCAACGGATTGAGCAGCAATAACCGCCCCCTCCATGTAGCCGGGAAATTCACTGGCTGTTTCAGTTGCCGCAAAAAACAATTTTCCGTTCATATAGCTTTGCTGCAATAACGGATGTCCGTTGTATTGGTGCGGGCGCCGGATAACCTGAGTTCCATCCAGTACAAATTCGTCTGTCCAGACCTTGTCAAAATAAGCAACGGGCTTTAATGCCTGCTCTCCCAGCAGCCCTCCCAATTGACTCAGTACAAATTCCTTTCTTACTTCTGATGAGTACGACGCAGCACTGGTATTCAGGAAACCTGTAAAACCAAATTTATTTTCTTCAAAACTGGTGTGATCGTACATCTCCGTAATAATTCCGGCATGGCTGTACAGCATACCGGAATAACCATTTTCCCTCCAGAAAGGACGGTCATATTCCAGCACAAATTTAACAGCTCCGGCCATCCATGTTTGTACATTTGGTAAAACGCTATCGAGGGTATCCGGCAGTCCGGGTGAAAACGTTAGCTGCTTAACCGCTAATTGCGGCGGAATACATATAATAACCTTAGCGGCGTGCATTGTTTCGCCGCCGGCAGTTTGTACTGCAATACCGCTTTCTGTTTCGGCTATTGCCGTCGCTTTGGTATTTGTCAAAATTGCTTTGCCTGACAGCTTCTGTACCAGCGTGTCGATCAGCATCTGCGTTCCGCCGGCCAGCCTGTATGACGGCATTTCTGCTTCAGGGACGAAAAACTTTTGCGGTGGCTCAAACGACCTGGTCTGAAACAGCGATATACCTTCTGAAAACTGAGGATATTTCGTTAGCCCCAGTTCGTCAATCAAAGCCAGCAAATTGGGATGCATATCCGAGAACCAGGTTGCACCCAATTCCAGCGGTGTTCCGATAGCTCCCCTGATAGTCTGTATTCTTCCTCCTAATCTTGACGAAGCTTCCAGAACAATAGGGCTGATAGTTTTTTTTGACAATACGTAAGCTAACGTAAGCCCGCTCAATCCTCCGCCTATGATAATTATTCTTTCATTTAATCCCATCCGAATGGTACTGATATTGATTTTTTTTAAATTACGAAATTCCCTTTTTGCTCCTTCGCTTTTCGGAAAAATTATGGCGCTTGTGTACATCCGGAGCTTGTCATACCTGCCGGCAGCTACTGACCAAAATCCCATTCCGAAAATACGGCATGATATAAGCTGCCTTTAAACAGGGAACAAAACAGCATAGGTTTGTCATTGATATGAACAGATTATAAGTTTAAACCTTTAATCAATCGAAATGAATTATACCGGGTATAAGCGGCTAGTTGACGAAACACTGGACAATCCCAATCCTGCAGCTCCTTATGACAATGACATGTATCTGGATTATACAAAACTGAACAGGTCACGGATGAAACGGTGGGATAAGCATTTGATGCTGGATGGTAATCTCATTTCCCGTTTACAGGAAATAACATCGCCGCAGCACTGGATCATCATTACCGAGCCATGGTGCGGCGACGCTGCGCATATTGTTCCATTTCTTATAAAGATGACAGAGCAGAGTCAATACATAAGCTACGACATCCAGCTGCGGGACTGCGAGCCGTTCCTTATTGAAAGCTACCTCACCAATGGTACCAGGAGCATACCCAAGCTAATCGTACGCGACGAAACCGGAAACGACATTTTTAACTGGGGACCACGCCCGAAGGGCGCACAGGAAATAGTGGACAGAATGAAAGCCGCCAACGCAGATTTTGAAGCCACCAAGATTGTCTTGCAAAACTGGTACAACAATGACAAAGGTATATCTCTTTGCAAGGAATTGATTAACTATTTTTAAAGCTGCCAGCCAGAACAGGTGTAATCTTTGAGAAGCCGGAACCGGTTTTTGATTTGGCCCTGCACAAACATAAAATCCCCGAAGAGTCTATCCTCGGGGATTTTATGTTTATTATCAGACAGGTATGCATTTTTTCAGCACTACCTTGGCAGAATCAGCTTTTTATTGCCTGATCAGCTTCCAGGACCGGTCGCCGGTAAGTAAATGGTAGACTCCGGACGGATAGGCGCTCAGATCAATCGTTGCTTCACCGGATCCTGACTGCAGCTCCACACCAAAGCTGTCTGTCAGACGCCAGAAGCCGGGTATGCTGGTTATATGTACTATGCCTGAGGTCGGATTTGGATATACATGACCTGTGCCTGTATCCGTTTTATCTGCAAAACCTGTGATGACACAGCCGGAAGCCTGTAAGCCTTCTGAGAAATACAGCAGGTCCAGATTGGCGAGACCGCCTTCTGTCAGCGCTTCCAGCCTTAGTTCCTGTATCCCGGAAGACAGGCTCAATACGATGCTGGCGTTGGCCCAGCTTGTCCATACTCCTGTTGGCGGAAATATCAAGGTACCTTTATCCTCACCATTCACCAGTATGCGCGCGTCCCGATACAGGTTGTCTCCACCATTGGCAAAACGAAACGTAATCGTATAAGAGCCGCTCGCTGAACTATGCAATACCCAACTGGCATAGGCTCCGGATGCATTCGTGGTATTTACATAACCCAGACCTGAGAAACCTTCATTCCGGTCTTCAAGCAGGATACCTTCCACCTCACAGGCTTCTTCTGCCTCCATGTCAGAGCTACATTCCTCAAAGCCGGTTATTCCGCCCACACAGACACCACAGGCATCAAGATAGGCAAGACCTTCTCTTACTCCATAACAGTCTACAGGCACCTTATCATTGACGATAAACCCCCCTTCACGCATTGTATCCGGATTGCCTCCCTGTGTGGTTATCGTGTAGGTATACGTGCCAGACTGAGCAGGCGCACCACTAAAAGTTACTGTCCGGGCGGTATTGTTTACTACCGCGCTAATGCCGGCCGGCAAACCTGCGACGGCAACCGTGACCGCGTTTTCCCAGCCAAAATAAAAGCCCTGAATTTCTTCATCTGTTTCAATTGTCTGTGATGATGAACCTCCGCCATATTTGATAATGGCCGCCGGCTGATTGAATGCTACTGTAAAAGTTCCTTCCCGGGTCGCGTTGACTTTTCCTCCCTGTGTGGCTATGAGATAAGTAAATATACCACTCTGGCTGGAGGCGCCGCTAAAAGTAACCGTTCGGGCGGTATTGTTTACTACTGCATTAATGCCGGCCGGCAAACCTGTAACGGTAACTGTCGTGGCGTGCTCCCACGCAAAATAGAAGCCCTGAATCGCCTGGCCTACTTCCAGCGTCTGCGACGATGAGCCTCCGCCATGCTTGGTAATGACTGCCGGCTGACTGAACGCGACCGTAAACGTACCACCGGCTGATGTATTGGGGTTGCCACCCACGGTAGTGATGGTATAGGCGAAAACACCACCCTGCGAGGGCGCACCGCTAAAGGTTACTGTTTTTGCCGTGTTATTCACTGATGCCGTAATTCCTGCGGGTAATCCGCTAACTGTTACAGTACTGGCATGAGTCCAGGCAAAACTGAAGCCCTGAATCAACTGCCCCACTTCCAGTGTCTGCGACGATGAACCACTCCCCTGCTTGGTCAGTGTTGCCGGACCACCGGTCGCAGGTGAACAATCTCCTTCCCCGACAAGACAGCTCAGATACTCTTCTATATTGGTATATCCGTCATTGTCATCATCTCCCTTATCATCGGCTGCAAAGGGGTTCAGTCCTCTGGCAATTTCCCATTCATCAGGCATACCGTCTTTGTCGGTATCCAGAGGTGCCCTGCCATTCGCAACCGTACCGACATTGTTCGGAATGCCATTGTCATCTTCGGTGTTTACAATCCTGCCTTCCTTGCCATAAGACAGCAGCTGTCTGATAAGCATTTCATCTACCGCATCCCGTACCAGTGAGGCACCCACATGATCAATAACATGCTGCAGAGCATTCTGAGCAGACATGACGTTATTTACACCCGGATGAGAAAAGGGTGCATTGACCACCGTAGCTGTTTTATAATTGGTAAGCCGGCTTCCGTTCAATACGCCGTCTTTGTTGGAATCGATCCAGTTGTCGTGCGCATATACATGAAAAGCCGACGTAGTACCGGTAATGTGCGTATTGGAGTTGCTGGAAGGACCATAGATAAAGTAATTACCAATCAGATTGCACTCCGATTTTCCCTCGGTATCGCCCATGATATAGCCATGTTCCCGCCAGTTGTACAGAACACTGTTGATGAATTCGTGCTGTCCTCTGGCCTTGGGGTTTCTTGTCTTGTTGCTATGATACAGTGAACGGATCATTGACCATTTTCCACTCTGCAAAAGACCTCCGGTAGAGTGATTGCTACTGTTGATGCCCTGGCTGATGATACAATCCTGAAATGTCAGATTGTCGATTCCTGACCCGTTTACATCCAGGGTACCATCTCTGCCCCAAGATATGGAAACATGGTCGAATATTTTGTTCTGCCCGGACGAGATAGACAGGGCGTCTTTACCGCTGTCTCCGTTTTTCCCCATACGGATACGAATGTACCGGGTAATGTTATTGCTCGCATTAAAAGCCATACCATTACCATATACCGTGATACCACCGCCGGGTGCAGTCTGCCCCGCGATATATACATTGCCGCTTACCACAATACGGCTTTTGATGTGAATTATTCCTCCTACATCAAAGACGACAATTCTGTTCGATTTACTGACCGCATCACGCAAGGACCCGGCTCCCGAGTCATTCAGATTGGTAACATGATATACCTCTCCTTTTCTTCCTCCGGTAGCGAAGCGTCCGAAGCCTTCCGCGTCCGGGAAAGCCAGTTGCTGGGCAGCTGCCTGATTCAGCAACAGGATTCCGATCATACAAAGCAGTATGAAGTGTGACCATTTCTTTCCAGTCATAGATATTGTAGTTTTTATAAAACCAGATTATTATTCTTCAATAGTTATTGGCAACAGATGTCATTGTATCCGCAGATATCGGGATCACATAACTTAATCATGCTGTCTTTTCGGACATACAAACAGGCTGGAATCCCGGAAGTAACATTTTGCATAAAAAAAATATCGATGTGTGCGCTAAATAAATCCCCGGACGCAGATCCGGGGATTACCAACGAACTACAATACAAAGAGAGGGTAATCACCCCGCACTTTATTTTCTAATAACTTTACTTGTCTGAGTATCTGTCAGAAGATAATAAACTCCGGCCGGATAAGTACTCAGATCTATCCGCGATTCGCCGGATCCTGATTGCAGTTCCACACCAAAGCTGTCTGTCAGACGCCAGAATCCGGGCGTATTGAATATATGCAGGAGTCCGGATGTCGGATTGGGATATACACTTATCACAGTTGTATGGGCTTTATCCGGCAATCCGGTTATAACACACCCTGAAACCTGTAAGCCTGCCGAAAAATAAAGTATATCCAGATTCGCAAGACCACCCTCTGTCAAGGATTCAAGCCGCAGCTCACTGATCCCTGCAGGCATTTCAAGTTTCATGGTAGCGTTAGCCCAATTTGTCCAGACTTCAGTGGAAGGGAAAAGCAGAGTTCCTTTCTCTTCTCCATTAACCAATACACGGGCATTTCTTGACAAATCGCCGCCACCATTGGCATACCGGAATGTTATGGTATATATACCACTGCCTGAGCTATAAAGCATCCAGCTGACATATGCATCAACGGCATTGGCTGTATTTACATAACCAGCTCCTGAAAATCCTTCATTGCGATCCTCCAGCAATATACCATCTACCTCACAGGCTTCTTCCGCCTCCATAGCTGTACTGCATTCCTCAAAGCCAGTCGTCCCGCCAACACAGATTCCGCAGACATCGATAAAAGCCAAGCCATTGATTTCATTATTGCAGTCTTTCGGAACAGCTTCATTTATGGTAAAAGTCCCGTTAGCTGAAACATCCGGACTCCCTCCCACAGTAGTTACGATATAAGAAAAGATACCGGCTTCCAAAGCCGCTCCACTGAAACTGACGGTTTTTGCCGTATTGTCAATCGCAGCATTAATTCCATCCGGCAATCCGGTAATGGTTACAGTCACAGCATTCTGCCAGACAAAATAGAATCCACCGATTGCCTGTCCTATCTCTGCAGTTTGTGAAGAAGCTCCTCCGCCATGTTTGGCAAGTACGGCAGGCTGGTCAAAATTTACGGTAAATGTTCCGCCTCCCGACGTATTGGGACTGCCACCTTCGGTGGTAATGGTATAGGAAAAAATACCGGCTTCTGTTGGAGCACCGCTAAACGTTACGGTTCGCGCACTGTTATTAATCACTGCGTTGACGCCCCTGGGAAGTCCCGAGACACGCACTGTTGCAGCATTCTGCCAGGCATAGTGAAATCCCTGAATAGATTGTCCGATGGTGACAGTCTGAGAAGAGGAGCCGCCACCATGCTTAGTAAGTGCTGCAGGCTGGTTGGAACTTACAGTGAATGTTCCTGTAGCTGACGTATTCGGGTTGCCACCAACAGTGGTAACGGTATAAGAAAAAATACCGGCTTCTGTTGGAGCGCCGCTAAACGTTACCGTTTTCGCGCTGCTATTGATCGCCGCGTTGATTCCATTGGGAAGTCCTGTAACAGTTACCGAAGCAGCATTCTGCCAGGAATAATAAAAACTCTGAACAGTCTGACCTGTGATCAGCGTTTGAGAAGAAGCCCCGCCCCCTTGTTTGGTAAGAACGGCTGGCTGATTTACAACATTAATTTTTCCTACACCCGCGTATTGGGGCACTATGGTTTTTACATCAGCTGTGTTGCTGGTTAATACAGAGGAGTAGCTGTATGGAATATCGGCTGTACAATTGGCAGGATACGCTCTTGATGTTCTGCTGACCTCTATATTATCAATACGTTGCGTGCTTCCCTTGTAATCATTGGGGGTATATATGGAATAGCGTAGTGACTCATAATAATTTTTCTCTACTCTTACACAGGCACCATTTCGAATTTCAGAAGCGTCTCTCGCTCCTGCAATATAATTGTTAAAAAAATGCCCGGTCGCTCCTCTGTACATCGGCACTCTCAGTCTGACCTTATTGAAATAGTTGTGATGATAGGTTACTTTCCGGTCATTGAACAGATCATTCTCACCGGCGCCTACCAGACATCCTTTATGATGATTATGAAAGTAGCACCAGGAAACCGTAATAAAACCTGTCTGATCCCGGATATCCAGCAAACCATCGTACTTGTCAATATTGGTCTGCTTGTCGGGATCTTCCGAATATATTTCGCAGTGATCTATCCAGATATTTTTACTGGTACCATTGATCGAAACACAGTCACCCCCGTTTACTCCGGAAGGATTGGAAGTCCCCACCAGCGTTATCTTCAGATTTTGTATAATAATATTATTATAATTCGTGATATTGAGGGCGACCCCCTGAAGAAAGGCAGTGCTTCCGACACCGATAATCGACTTGTTGGATCGGACTCTGATGGAGCCGCCGGATGAGCCATTTGATATTGTCCCCTCTACCATGATGATATACGTAGTGTTACTCTCCGCATATGATTTTAATTCATTATAGTTTCTGGCTGTTACAGTGGTTCCGCCACGTCCGCCGGTAGTTCCTCCATTCATGGTTGCGAATCCGACCAGTGAAAAATCCGGCTGTCCGAAACCGTCCAGCCGGGTTATCAACAGGATAGAAAAAAGAAATAAAGAAGAAATATTACGACTCATAGATAATACATTTATTTACAAATATTTTTTAGACAAACTACTAATAATCAATATAATACTTTTACTACTCCGCTTTCTGACAACCCTGTGGCAAGCGTTTTTCAGCTTTGATTACCAATATGCTTTTCGTACAAACAGACCAGAAAATGAGAAGTAACATTCCGGAATAAAAAAATATCCCGCCTGCTCATATCGGATGAACAGACGGGATATTGTTTTCAATAAAACTTATGACTTTGCTATTCTTTGATCGCTTTGTATATCTGGTTATTTATTTTTACCAGATAAATTCCCGGATTGAACGGATGCAGAGAAATAGTGTTACCACTGCCTCTCAGCAGTTCAGTCCCCAGCATATCCAGAAGGATCCAGCTTTCTTCCTTATCCAGATACAGCTCTCCCCTGGTTGGGTTAGGATAGATATTCACTCTTGTTGCTTCTGGCCGAATGATGGCGGTGATAAGACAATTGTCCGGATTCGTAACCGGCACAACCCCCGTATTTCCTCCTGCACACTGCCCGCAAGCGTCATAATCAGCGCTTCCACCGGGAACACCGTTACAATCCGGCTGATCAGATTTTATTCGTATATTAAATATCAATGTAACCCGGGCTGTATTTCCCGGACTTTGGGTATACACCAGCGCCTGTCTGATCGTAAATTTATCTCCCGGCTGACAACGATCGGGATACTGACCTATATTGGCTGTGAATGTATTAAGATTCAGTTCTGAATAGACATAAGCATCATTGCCCCAGCCGGTGACTGCTCCCGATCTGTTGTACCAGTGGCCGGGGACAGTTGCTGTCGAGGTTGCGTTCAGCGAACCGTCCGGATTAACAGCATTGTATATGATCGTTCCCCCAAGCGCTCTGGCGATATTGTCCGGCGCCATGGCAAAGGCCTGACTGATTCTGCTGGTATTAAGGGCCACAGGAGTTGCTGTATAAGCAGACATCGGATCCATCATAAGATCGTATGTCAGCGTGACATCATGAATAGGATTGGTAAAATTCCCCAGCAGGTCCGTATTGGTAAACTGAACCTGATAAGGCCAGTGCTCATCATTGCTGTTATCATCATCCCAGGCATGCTTCCAGTGTGATTTGGGCGCTCCGCTCACAACCAGCCACAGACTGACACATTTGTCCGGGCAGTTGAAAGACAAAGTCTCGTCGGGATTTGCACCTCCGCCTGCAACTTCTGCTGTTCCCATCTCACTATACACTCGCGTACCATCTTCCAGCAGGGCTACAAAACCAAACCTCCAGCCTCCCTGATCCACATTTAAGGCTCTGTAACCGGCTGTGCCGGCTAAGCCCTGAAAACGTACGGTAACCTCAGTAGCTTCAGAAGGGGCATTCAGCTTGATACTATTGTATCCGTAGTTTTCAATGCAAACAGCAGGATCTACTCTCCAGAAACCATTGTTCTGACTCATTCTTACCTGCGCACGACTGTTGATATGAGGCTGGCCTAAAGACCGTATTTCAGGCAAATCCCAGGTCGTCAGCCTTGCTGCATGCTCATAGATCTCATCGTTAAACTGCTGTTGTGATATCCCGCTGATCCGTTTATAGGTTTCTACCGGATCTTCCGGGCTACGGGATTCTCTCCACAATCTGCCCACATAATCCTTACCATGCTTAAATGCCCAGTAATCCTGAATGAAGTAATTGGCATAGCGGGGTGTTTCGTGGATAATATGAAGATGATTGGAAGTCAGATACTGGCGAAAATATCCATCCCCAAACTGGCTCTCCGGATATACCTTGAAGGACATCCACTGGGCACATTGCTCCCAAAAGCCGTTTCCGCCGCTTCTGTTCGGGCCAAAACCATAGCGATACCCGCCATTGGTGTCACATCCTGTGATATACTGGAAACAATGTCCGATTTCATGAGACAGAACAGTATTTACCCGTGCCGCGGCCGGATTTACATGCAGTGTACCCACCCTGTCATCCTGTCCGGAACCATACGCAGCCCACTCTGTACTGTACAGTAAAAAAATCATCATTTTGTAATTGTCCGTAACCGATTGTCCACGCACAGCAAAACCCAATGAGTCAATCATATAAGCATAGCTTTTTTCGGCAACATCAAGTAATGAAGTCATATTAACCTGATATGATCCGGAAGCTGTTGATGGATTGCTGCCGAAGCCCGGCTCCCAGAAAACGATGAAATTTTCTGTTTCCATACTGCGACAATAGCACCACTGACTGTTGGGATCATTCAAATCCATTCGCTCTCTGGTGATAAAGGAAGGAATATACACCTGCTTTTGCGCCCAGGCGGAAGAGGCAAAAGTAAGAAGCAACATCAGCAATAATGAAAAAGGTCTCATAACTATAGTTTTTGTTATTTTACATAAAAAAGGATATCGGCAGTTGGCGGCGGAGGAAGTGAAAGAAAAATCTTTACGCACCCCGCTTATCAATTAGTTTTTAATGATTTTTACAATTCTGTTGTCAACGCGCAGCAGATAAATTCCGGGAGAAAATCCGCTCAAAGAAAGAACGGTCTCATGACCCCGCATCAATTCCATTCCGGTTACATCAGATAAGATCCAGTCGGTTTCTTCTGATATATACACTTCTGTATTCGCAGGATTGGGATAAACCTGTATTGCATAATCTCTAAACCCGGACAAAGCAGTAACAACGCAGCGCTGCGGATCGGTAACAGGTTCGATTCCTGTAGTGCCACCGGCACACTGATTGCAGGCATCAACGACTGCAGTTCCGCCTGGTTCACCGTTGCAGTCTTCCTCTGCCACTCGTATGGTAAATG
>JAEWYS010000005.1 GCA_023458555.1 Bacteroidota bacterium
GAGGTACGAGGCACTTGCCAGGCCCTTGACAGCAATGGAGTGTTCGCTAACTTTGTGCAGGCAAATAATATGCAAAATCTTCTAAACTGATTTGGAAGAAACGTCCAATAATTAGGGGGCTGAGACACAATAAGTATGGGAATTTTAACTTTCTCATATATTGAATTCAAAAATAAATGTTTAACTAAAGTGCTTTTTCCACTTCCAGCATCTCCAATAATTGTGATGAAATTGAATTCTTTAAATAGATCAATAGCCGAATTTGTATTTACTATTCTTTCATCATCATTTATCAGTTTTGCAGGAAAATATACATCATAAAGATAAACAGGAGTATTCCCTCTTAATAATGTTTTGATATGAGAATATCTATCCTTTTGCTTTGTGAGATAGTTCTTTACATCCTTACCTATAAATTGTTTAATATTATCATAGGAACTATCATAAAGTTCATCAAACAATTGTTTTGATTCGTCAATAAGGACTTTAGTAAAGTTTGTTACAATAGTTTCTAGAAGTTTTTCTTCCACGATAGTTTAAATATAGTACTTAGTCTCCGAATATACGCAAATACTATTATCCACCAAACTATAAAATCCTAGTAAGGCCAACAAAGTCAAAATATTGAACTTAAACCAACAACTCTCCTATTGCAAATTTGACTTTTTTGCATACTTCTTTATGGGTACCGGCCATATAAAATCACAGATCCAATTGACCACATTTGAGTGTTTGAGAACAATTGATGGGTGATTAACCTCTTTGTGTTTGCTAATAATTACAATGTATTCACGAAGTCTTGCCGTAGTCTCTGGCGAAACCTAGCTCCCTGATTGACTTTTTACTAATGTAGCCCACCGAAGTAATGACATTCAGGTCGTAGTAATTGGTAGGCTTGGTGTAAAAATCTGAATTTTCAATTTTCTCATTGATGATTGATTGTCAGGTTTCTGCTCTTAGTAAATATTCAAAATATGCCCATTAATGGTGGGACGTGATTTTTGGAACATCGCCCTTTACATATCAAAGTCAAAGAAATATGCTTTTTGTTCAGTCTCGTCATACCAGAAGTATTTAAAATATTGATTGTCGCCTTGCCAGCTATATAAATCCAATGCCTCAATTTTTTTCTTGTCCCACCATTCAAAGTCGTTTTGAAGTCCAAAAGCATAGTCTGTTGTTTCTTTGTCAGGTTTTAGCTGATGCTTTTCAATGATTTTTCTCGCTGTCGCTGTATCGCAGTTAAATGAGAACTGATAATCCGCGTCGATACCAATCGCGTCGTCAAAACAATAGATATTTTTGACGTCAGGTGTGAGTTCTACCTGTATAAAATCGGCGAATCGCTTTTTGTTGTATTTTGTATCAGGGTTGTACGCGTCAAAGTAAGGATTAACTTTGTCAATGATGCTTTTAGATTTTTCTTTTACTTCTTGCTCAACTTTTCCGGCAAATTTTTGTCCCTTATTTTTTATTTGGTCGCAAGAAACCTGTGTCAAAGCGAAGATAATTATCAATATAAAAAATACATGTTTCACGATTGTCCTGAAATATCTGCTAACGTTTTGGAGCTTTACGTCCGATCGGAAAATAGAAATACAAAAGCTGGGTTTATTACTGAAGTTCGTAATTCTACTAAGGGCACCATGTGTGTATGTCAACGGCCTGAGCAAAAAACGTTTTATACGCAATACTTTTCATTTGTCATGAGAAAAAGATTTACTCTCCAGTTAGTTACTCTAACTTCTATTTCAAATAAATTCCAAGTCTCGCTTAATATTGTTAGTCCTTCAAATATTGGGGAATCCGTAATTTCTGCGTCTTTTGATGTGTCTAAACCAAAATTTTTTAGAATTTCAGAAGTGCCTTTATGAAGTAAGCCATCATCTTCTTTATGTTTGAAGTAATTGGCAAGTCCGACAATTAATTCAATGTCGGATTTTTCATAATTCTTAAATTTTGGTTGAAGTCTGTAATATTCAGTCTTGTTAGAGGTAGTATTTACAAGGTCTTTTATTGAGCCATTTATATAATTTTGAAATGCAATAAAAGCCAGTCCATAAATAGGTTCGGAATCCTCTTTAAACCAAAGTCCGTCATACCAGAATTGTTCTTTCTTTCTGTCTTTCAATGAATTTATTGCGTTATCTAAGCCAATAATAATTTGATTTAGACTTTCAGCTCGATAGTCAATTTTGAGATAATGGGTAAGTGAACTTTTACTGGTCATATCATTTGTCAATATTGCATGTAACTCATAAATATACGCAATTATACTATTGTCCAAGCCAAATCAGATGCAAGCTGCGGTATCTTTCCTCAAGTACCATCATCTTCCTGATGTCAGGAAAATGATAATCTACTTTTATCTATTGGAACCCCGCAAGGTTTGTTATTCGTCCGTATACAAAACCTTGCGGGGTTGGCTACCAAGCGGTGGAAGAGGATATCCGGATATTTACTAGCTCATTCTTTACATATCAAAGTCAAAGAAATTGCTTTCAGATAGTATAGATCTAATCCACAGATCGGCCACATTTGTACGTTTTAGAAAAAAATGGTATAAATAAGTGATTTACTTCTTTTTCCTTGTGCCTTTCAACACGTTCTTTTCTTCACTGTCTAGTTTTCGTTGAAGTTTCTTTACATCTTCAGCGGGAGGCAGATCTTCGGGAACAATTCCTCGTTGGGTTAGCATATCTCTTACTGCCTGGTTATTATCAATATGTTCCTTTTCAATTTTACTTTGACCTTTGAGATCTTTGTTTTGAACATTCAAACCTGTCATCTCAGCTGCGAGGTCTTTTGCTTTTATACTGATGGTTGGTAAAAAATCGGCAACAGGTCGGTTATCGGGTATACCCATTTTGCGTTTAAGCGATTGGGTATTCAGTCGGAACAATGCCTGATCTCCTTTGCTTCTGATACTAGCAAAGCCCTGACTGTCTACACCTCTTTCGTAGTAAAATACCAGATAGCTGTTTTTCAGTTTGGCTTAGCTTTTCCCTTGCTTTTACTCTTTCGTACTCCAAAAGCCGTTGCTCAACCAGTTCTGCCCTACGGGTTTGCACGGCAAAGTAGTTTTGTGCAAAGGCAATTTCCTGTTTTCTGCTATCACCGTTTTGCGCGATTAGATAACATGCATAACGGGTTAAAAGGATATCTTCTATCTCTTTTTCAGCACCTTTTCCAAGTGTTATCATTTTCCTGACGTCAGGAAAATGATACTCCACTTTTTCTCCCGCATTTTTACAGGCATCTTTGGCTTTTTGAATTACCTTTTCAAAATTTTCCCACTTACTGTAACCAAGTAAATCTTGTAATTCTCTTGCACTCCAGCACTCAACACCTTCCAGTTCGGCTGCTGCTGCTTCAAACTGGGCAAAAAGCTGTTTTATTTCTTCTGATTTCATAGGCTGATTTTTTAAAAATGTTTCGTTTTTCTATGCGATAAATCCTTTTCAAGTTTGAATTCAATTAGCCGTACTCGTTTTGCTTTCCCATTGTCTATCTCAAAAATTGCCATTTTAGCCTCATTGTATTGTGCCATCATACAATGAGCCATAATCTTCAAATATACGCAATTATACTATTGTCCAACCCAAATCAGATGCAGGTTGCGGAGTATGATGTAATCGCTTTATTTTTTGGGACTTTCTTCAAGTACCATCGTTTTCCTGACATCAGGAAAACGATAGGCAGCTTTTATCCTTTAAAAACCCCCAAGGTTTTGTTATTCGTCGTATAAAAACCTTGTGGGTTTGCTTAACGCTACTTGCTCTTTTAGTTCTATCTTATACTTAAAACGAAGAACCCTCTGATGCCAGAGAGTTAATGTCTGTTCGGCGGAAAGATGATCGTTTTCTATACCTATTGTTAACCGGTCCCGAAAAGAGCGAATGTACTGAGCCCAGTAACTCCCTTTCGAATCTTGCAGTACAAAGTAAAAACCGGCGTCACCAAATTTTTTCCCGGAAGAGTCTAAAATCAGTTCCCCGTTTTCCCCCGTACGAGGGGACAATATAACCGTTGCATTCCCTTTGGGCAAAGGAAATACGGCTTTTATGCAGGTTTTTCCCGAGGGTAACCGGCATACTCCGTACACACCTGAATACAGAACCTGATCAGTGGATGTAAACCTTCTGAGCCAGATGGTGTATTTTACTTCGCTCGACTCAGGATCAGAAAGAGTGATGATTTGGCTTTTGATCGCTTCAGGGTTTTTTATATTCCTGGTTGGGATATTTAACTGATTGATTCTGTTGCTGAATAAAGTGTTTACCAGGATTCCGAATAGCTTGAAGAATGGATTCCATTTTATACTAAAGTATACATTGTAATTAGCGGTGTTTTCATAAAATCCGATAACCTTCTGAGATAAGCCGGATAGCTCGCTGTCGGACAGATTGAGCAAGCTGACGGAAGGAATCAAGCCATGTGGTTTTTTATCCCGTTCGATAACGAGGTTTTCTTTTTCAGCTAATTGGTTTATGAAATCGTCACCGATACCTGCCAGGTCCCCAAAAGGACCTCTTAACCATAAAAAATCGTTGGGATCGATTTTTCTTCCCCAAAGGATTGCCCATTGCTGTGTAAACCAATCCTGAAATTTTTGCATCCGATATGCCGATCCTGTTTTCAATATTCTGGTTTGTGCTCAGGTATCATATTGCTTCGTCCGTTCCATTCACCAGATTCTGAAAGCGGTTTGAAACGTAGTGTTGTAAATTCAAAATGAAAATCTTTTCTGTCCCGTTCTTTCATCGCGTCCTTGTGTCTTTTGGGTTGAGGAACAGCGCTATGTCCATGAACCATATCCGTCATTTCCTTTTGAGATTTCCAGATTGAAAAGGTCGAAACTGTATTGGGAAACCTGATGGAGGCTAAGGTCAATGTTGTTCCGGGATGGTCACGAACCAATTGCTCGACAGGTCTTCCCCAATGAATGAACCTTGGAACTTCAGGTAATTTCATACGGGCAAGTGTAACGGCGACAACCGGAGCATCGGCCGGCTTGGATTCAATGGATGTATCCGGGATTTCAAAGGCGCGTATTTTTCCCCATTGCCTCATAAACGTCAATCGGGTATGCCATCCGTTGGCCAATATCTTCCCCAGGCTGTTTTGTGCTAAAAAGCGGTCAATAGCTGCTTCGTTTTCCCATTGAGCAAATACGGCAACTTGCCTGACCAATATACGGGATGGTGAAAAAACAGGAGACCCTAATGTCATGCAGGTCATACATTCCGCATGAATCAAGCCTGGCGTGTTTTTTCGTCTGGGAGGAAATAAAATAGCTTTCAGAGCTGAGAAGTAAGTCGTTTTTACTAAATGATAAGAGAATACGCTCATGTTCAGTTTCTAAGGACCGGTTGCCTGTACGTGTCGTCTTAAAGTAACACTTAATTCCCCAATATACGCAATAATACTATTGTTCATCCAAACAGGGAAATCGAATTAAGGGCTATAAAATCAGGATATTGATGTGTTCTGCTGAATGTAATCAGAAACCCCCAAGGTTTATATGCGAACGATAAAAAACCTTGGGGGTTTGGCTGTTACCGGAGATTGGTTTCCCAAAAAAGCTTATCGCTGACTAACCAGCGGTTCCAGCTCCCTTTTTTTGAATATATCATGCGTATGCTGCTTCATAAAGTCCTTGAAGCCGTTCAGCGTCCTGATCTGGTTGAGCAGCAGGCGGGTGTCAGAGTGTGCGGTCAGCAGCCGGAGAATGTAGGCGTCATCTTTCATCAGATCCTTGTGCCGGATAATTTTTTTCTCAATAGCAATGCGCAGCAGGGCAGCCATCTGGACATTGGCAAAGATGTGCTCGGGTTTGCGGAAATAATCCTCATTGAGCACCCTGTATTTTTCACTGATCCACTGGGCGGCTTCTTTGCTGGTTACAGCAATTTGTCCTTCGCTGACGACCAGCTGACTGACAAAATCAGTGATTTCATTTCGGTCCGCGAGACCTGCATAGTACATGTCCCGCAGGGTATAATCAATACGATCGGCACAGAGCGCCGGCAGTTCCTGTTCGAGTATGGTATAATTGTTCCGGAAAAGCAAGGTTTCATCCATCCCGAATCGTCGCAGGATCGAAGGAATACCGGAGTTGTAGATTACCTGCCGGAAGAGTGATTCATGGTAGTTTTCTTCCGTATTGTTAAACAGGTAGTCCGAAACATGAGAGAATGCCGTATGGGAAAGATCATGCAGCAGCGCCATCACCTGTTCTTCCATAGACGCTCCCAGCATTTTTGTCAGCTTCCAGACACCTATCGAATGCTCGTACCGGCTGTGGCATATCGAAGGACTCACCAGAAAGACTGCTCCGCCCTGATGGATATTTTTCAGGCGCTGAAAGGCACCGGAATGAATAAGCGCTTCTATGACCGGAGAAGGTTGTATAATACCGTATAGAGGATCTTGCAGAGTCATGTCCGGATAAGGTTAAGGTTCAGGATAAATTACCTGTGAGGGCAGCGCTTTGTTTGGGTGGTTGAATGTATAACGGGCTGATTTTTATAAAAGATGCTGAAAACAGGGACTTTTTACCAGAATTATCCGGGACATACGAACGCATATGTATCCCCGGATAATTGCAGGAGCTGCTGGTTGTAATCAGATCGTCGAATCGCCCTGGATTTGCCTGCCGAGCTGCCACAGCGAAGGAACAAAGAAGGCTGTCAGGCCGATCAGAAACAGCAGGAGCCCGGATAAAACAAATGAATATCCCAGTCCAATGGTATCGGCCAGGAAACCGGTGCCAAGCAGTCCGATCAGTGAAGGCAGCAGGGAGACACTGAAATAGGTGGATATAACTCTTCCCAGCACTGCCGGATCTATTTTTCGCTGCAGCAGGGACATAAAGGTTGTCTGATATACGCTGCCCGCGATACCTCCCATGATGGTAAAGACTACGAAACCGGTGTAGGCGGAAGACGGGAGTACTCCTGAGAGTATGAAGGTAAGCCCCAGAAGTATATTGGCACTATTGAGCAGTCCCGTCTGGTTGACCTTATAGTGTCTGAATCCCATGATCGCTCCGCCGATCAGCATACCGACTCCCCATACGATTTCGATCAGGCTTATCTGAAAAGGCGTGCCGTTGAAATGCTCGAGCGTCATCAGGGGAAAAAGCACACTGATCGGCATAATAAACAGGAGACCTGTTACAGAAAAAAACATCAGCCAGGGCATACCCCGCACCATCCGTACCGCGGAAACTGCTTCTTTTAGTTCTGCGGCAAAATGATAGGCAACCCCGGTTTTTCGCTCCGGATTGGGAATTGATACAAAAACCAGCGACAGACAGGCAAGTATTGCTCCTGCTACATCCAGCAACAGAACCTGTTCGATTTTCAGAACCGAAATAAACAGTGCCGCGAGCGCCGGACCGGCTATTACGCTTACAGACTGAATGATCTGATTGATACCGTTGACCCGGGTCAGCTCTGTTTCCGGAGCCAGCAGCGGTATGGATGCCTGCATGGCCGGCATATGAAAAGCCGAACCCAGTGAGCGAAGCGCCAGCAAGGCGTATATGTAGATAGTGCCGGATACATGCAGATGCAGCAGTATGGCCAGCACCAATGTGCAGAATGCGACAAACAGGTCGGCCAGTATCATGGTTCGTTTACGATTCCACCGGTCGATCAGTACACCGGTAAATGGTCCTGCCAGCGTCTGGGGCAGGAGAGCGGCTATCGCGGCGATGGCCAGTACCTGAGCCGAACCGGTCTCAAGGCTAAGCCAGAGTACGATCGCGAAATTTACGACCGAACTGCTAAGCAGGGACACAAACTGCCCGCTCCATATAAGAAGAAATTTCTGTTTCCAGTTAGTTGTCATAGAATAATGGCTCCCTGGCAACTCCGCTACAGTGGAATTGTACCTTGGGACAGGTTAATGTAAATACGAGAGTGAATAAAGCTGTTGCCGGAAATATTCAGACTTCCGGGAATGTGAGCACAAGGATACTCAAAGCAAGGATCCTGTTATCAGGAACGATCTCTGAAAAAGAAAAGTTTGGTAAGGATAAACAGCTTCATGAATCGCGTGGATTTTTCTGAATTGAAATTCAAACTAACTAAAAAACTTTTTTATTAGCAAAAAATAATGATCAAAGGATTGTTAAGAATATGCCCGATCCGAATCACCGGATCGGGGATCTGTCGTTGACTTATCGGTTTTTCGTACCCAATCTTTCCACTTTTTGGAGCCATTTGCTTCGCTTTTCCGGCGTAGAGGTTTTGACAATTCCGATATATGTGACCCTGACAGGGGTGATACCGCAGAACTTAAGTGTTGATTTCCTGAGCTGATTGACACTTGGTCTTCCATATACCAGTCTGTAGTACCAGCCAGGCTGATCCAGTGTGGTAATGATATGGGCTGTTTTTCCCTTGAGAAGCTTTTCCCACCATACAGAGTCAGGCTTGTACCGGAAGGCCTGGCCCGGAAGAAAAAGCCGGTCAATGAACCCTTTGGTAATGGCGGGCATGCCTCCCCACCATACCGGATGCAGCCATACAAGATGATCTGCCCATTTTATTTTTTCCCAGGCATCCACCAGATCCGGTTCCCATTCCATGCGTTTCCGGTAGCCAAATTGCAGGTTGGGGTTAAATTGAAGGTCGGCTATCACGATTTCCCTGATTTCCGCATCGGTAGCTTCAGCACCTTTCCGGTAAGCGGCGGTCAGGGCAGAGACCAGTGATTCCTTGTTTGGGTGGCCGTTAATGATCAGTATTTTCCTGGGCATGGTTGCTTATTTCTAATTTGCTGTCAAAAATACACAGGTCTTCTGTCCCGGCACAGGACAAATGTCTAAATACGCTCATTGCGTATCCTGCTCAGATGCCGCCGGGAAATACCAAGGTAGGATGCCAGGTATTGTAAGGGAATGTCTTTGATATAAGCTGGCTGGGTCTGTATAAGCTCCTGATAACGCTGGGACGCATTGGTTTTTTGCAGCTGAACGACTCTTTTTTCAAGTTCTACATACTCTGTTTCCGCGATCACTTTTAATACCCGGATCCAGTTTACGGATTTATCCGCAAGCCTGTTAATAGCCTCCCGGGATATGACCTGAAGCCTGGCCGGAGTGAGTGCCTGTATGGTTTCATTGCCTGGCAGGCCGGTAATAAATGAAGAATAGGAAGCGATCATTTCTCCCTGAAAACGGAAGCAGAAAGTGGTATCGCTTCCCTTCGCATCCGGATAGTAAGAACGGAACAGACCGGATTGCACATAGGCGATTTCCCGGCAGGGCCCGCCTTCCCGTGCAAAATAGTCATTTCTGCGGAGCTCCCGGAAGGAAAAAAGAGATTGAGCTTCTTTAATTTCCTGTTCCGTCAGTATTCCGAACTGTCTGAGAAAATCTGCAGGCATAGTTAAACAGATATCGTTTAGTACAAGCAGGTGGCAAATTGCAAAAAAATCTGCTTTTGTTTTCTATTTCTCATCAGCATGATATGGAGTTGTAGTCCCGGCACGCTGCCGGTATTTTTTTAATTCCCGGACCGGAGCGATCGGAGTCCCGCGATGCAGCAGTTGTGGCAGATCACCATATTCCATGCGCAGCTGAACAGATTTGGGTTCGGTGACCTTTTCAAATGTTTCGGGTGAAATCAGTTCGTACTGCAATGACAGCAGCTCACAGAAATGAGAAGTTTCTATGGACAGATCCGTCGTCAGCTTTATTTCACTCAATGTTTTATCCAGCAGGAAACGTTTCTGTTTTTTGGTGATCGAAAAATTCCGGTCCAGCCTGAACCATTCTTTTTGTCTGGCAGAAAGATAACGGATAAAATAACCATGCTCACCCTGTTCGAAAAGAATATGTCCTTCCTTATGCCGGAGCGAATGGCCGAAACCAGCCAGCCTGAATTTTTCGGTTTCACGTCCGGAAGCATAGGCGAAATGCGCCTCCAGAATGCCGTATGTGCGCTGATCTATATACAGATATCCTTCAAATAGCCCTGATTTGCGGGGAGTAAAAGAGATCTGCCAGACCTCGCTTCCGTCAGAATATTCGGCGGCCTGAAGTATATAATGATACCGGGAAGGCCTGGTTACAAACTCCCAGTTATCGCTGTCTATACTGGCATAGTTTCGGAGCAGAGCCAGCAGCTCCGGCTTCAGCCACTGGGTTTCTACGGAATAATGCAGGCTGTCGTATCCCTCATCATCGTCCGGCCAGGTATATGATTTTTTATGTCCGAATTTTTTGCCCAGTACACCTGTGCGGATTTTGTAGTAAACATCCTTGTCGGCCATGCCTTTTTCCAGGTCTTCGACAAAGGGTCTGAATTGAGTTTCCGCTTCGGCCATCAGCGCTGGTATCTGACGCTGTTCAAGCGAGATACCAGCGGTGGGAATCAGCTTGTACTGACCGCTGTCTTTGTACAGCGTAAGCAGCAGATCCTGGTAATCGATAAACTGTTCCGGCAGCTTATCCAGCAGAGTCTGTACACTGTCAGTGGAAAGACCTGTAAAAGTCGATTGTTTGAGTTGTACCCGGTTCTCTCTTTCAAAAGGTATATGAGTATAATCATGAAAGTAAAACTGCTGACGGGAAGGAGAAAGCTGGTGATTCCGGTAAAATCGTTTCTGTACCTGAAGCAGGATCATCTCTGCTGTCAGAGACACATTGGCCAGTTGTACCGGTTCCAGAAGAAATACGGCAGGCCTGAGAAACACGGTATCCTGATGTCGTATGGAAGCAATAGGAATCCTGACCGGCTGATAGCCCAGACAGGAAATATGAAGACTGTCTTTGGGTGTATATCTGGCCAGAGACAGGGTAATATGTCCGGTGCTGTCGGAATAGACTTCACGCAAAGGATAACCGGCTACTCCGATACCCACATAGGGGAGCGGTTCTCTTGTTTCGGCATCTGCAATGACGAAGCTGAGGTAATCTGAAGCGGACACCTGAAAAAAACAGGCTAGAATAAAAATAATGACCGGAAGTCTCATTTCTTTAGCTTATACTCGTTATCTGTTCCGCTTGTTATATTGCCTGTAAAACGAATTAAAAGCCCGCTTTGATATAGCTCCAGCCTTCATGCTGACGAACAATCAGATGTGCAATGGCAGCCGGTACAATTTCAATATGTCGGGGTAGCGATTCCTCTGGTATATTTTTCTGCTTCAGCGTGTTTTTACATACCAGCAGCCGAACTCCCTTGTCGTGTAGTTTATGAAGTAGGTTGGTATACGGACTATCAGCCAGCAGCAGGCCGATTCCTTCTCCGTGCGTTACAATTTCCACTGACACATCGGGAATAGCTTCCAGCAGGTTATGTAGCTGGCGTATGAGTGCCTTGTGTGCCGCGTGAGCTCCGCTGGAAAGGTGAAACACTGTTTTGTATTGACCGGACATAAGCCTGACTGCAATTGTATGGTACAAAGATAAACAGGTTTGAGGGATTTGGTATTTCAGAAATCCGGGAAAATTCGCAGCTTCAACGGTAAAAACTGGCTTTTGCTATAGTAGTCAAGTAGCTTGTTGCTTATAGAGAGGTTCTTGACAGGAGATCTTCCTGAGAAGGGGACTTTTTGCGAGTAATTATAATGCTTCTCTGTACAAATGTAACAGGTTTGTGTAGCTGGTTTGAAAAAATAATACTCGCTTCAAATTATTTGCAGGCATTAGTATATATAATAAGAAGAGCTTACAACCTCTTATTCTATTCTGAAGGATGTCTTTCTTCGAGATTCTTGTGTTGATTTGAACGTCCTTTGATAAAAGCAGTCACCAACCCCGTAAGTCCGCCTATCCCAATCAGGCTTCCGGACCATTCATGTCCTTTGATAATGCATATGGTCGAAGCCGTTAAGGCTGCGATTCCAATAAAAAATGCTAAAAATTGCCCAATATTACTTTGTAGCATCTGACTACTGACTACTTTGTTTTCCAGATTCATTCTATGGTCTAGCTGTTTTTCGGCCATTTGCATGATTCTTTCAGCACCATTAGGAATAATAGTGGAGTATTGGGCTAATGTATCCGGATCTGGAAGCGGGCCTGTATGGGTCTTGTGCATAGTTACAACAAGACTTTTTATAATTCGTTCTCTTTTTTGTTTGGAAATGCCTTCGAAAACTTCAGGATCAATATCTGTTAATTGTTTTTCAACTTTTCCCAGATTTTCATTTTCGAACTTTTCTTCTTCAAGTTGTCTTTCTTCCAACATAAACTATTTTAATGAAAACAGGGAAGTGTCTGCCTGGATTTTATCAAGGACATCATATATGTCTTGCCCTATCATGTTAAAATCGTTCGAGATAGCTAACTGATCTGCTTCAGATCCTGAATTAGACGAATTGAAATTATAATAATTCCCGGCTATATTTATAACAGTTCCTGCTCCTGATAAGAATGAAGGAGTTGAAAATAAAAATCCTGTTATATATCTTTTTTGTTTTTTCATTTCGCTTATTCTTTGTGATTTAATAACGGACCTTTACTTAAGTTTGTTTCCGAAATTACTAACGTTTGCTTGCGAATCGACATTGTACTGACAAATATAATAAAAAATGATATGAAAATTGTTGTGGACTGCTATGGAAGGTTCTAATTATTCAAGTGTCATGAAGACTAGGAATAATTTTTGAAAAGCTATCGAAAGCTTTTCCTATTCTTCCTGCCCCGGCAATGGTACCTGATAGCTGTGTTTGATCTCGCCCATGACAAATATACTGTGTGCGCTTCCGATGTTTTTGACCGAACCCAGACGGTTGAGTACAAAATCCTGATAATGCTTCATATCGTTGACCAGTACCTTGAGCAGAAAGTCATAGTCGCCTGATATATTGTAACACTCGGTAACCTCATCAAGCATAGCGATATCATGTACAAATTGATTTCCGATCTCACGGGTATGCTTGCGCAGTGATACATTACAGAATACAATCAGGCCTTTCCCCAGTTTTTCGCGGTCAAGCAGGGCGACATATTTTTTGATATAACCTTCCTGTTCCAGTTTTTTTACCCGTTCGTATACCGGAGTAGACGATAAATTGACTTTATCGGCCAGTTCCTTAGTGGTAATATCACTGTTCTCCTGTAGCAGACGGAGTATGCTGATGTCGGTTTCGTCGATGTTATGCATAGATAAATTATCTGATTACCTGAGTTATTTAATATCTGTAAGGATTTTTATTCTTTCAAATATTTGCAAAATAGATTTAATTTCCAAATATAGTTTGATGTGTATTTTTTTTATCTTCTATATATAGCTTTGTCCAGAAATTAATTGATAAAAGTAATGAAAACATCCAATTTAGGTTATCCGAGAATCGGTGACAACAGAGAGCTGAAAAAAGCCTGTGAAAGCTACTGGTCCGGAACAATCAGCGAAGGGGAACTGATACATACGGGCAAAGAAATCCGTCATAAAAACTGGAAGCTTCAGAAGGAGCAGGGAATTGATTTTATTCCTTCCAATGATTTTTCTTTTTACGATCAGGTACTGGACTTTTCGCTTATGGTAGGCGCTGTACCGCCCCGGTATGCCGGTATCAGAGAAAATCCGGAAAAGTCTGTATGGGATCTCTACTTTGCTATGGCCCGTGGTGTACAGAAAGCCGGTGATGATGTGGTCGCTATGGAGATGACCAAATGGTTTGATACCAATTACCATTATATCGTGCCGGAGTTTTACAGCGATCAGCAGTTCAAGCTGCTTACTGAGCTGCCGGTTGATTACTACAAGGAAGCCAGAGCACTGGGTATAGAAACCCGTCCTGTGTTGCCCGGGCCGGTTTCTTATCTTTTGCTTGGTAAGGTGAAGAAAGGAAGCTTTGATGCGCTGGATCTGCTGCCTTCCCTGCTGGAAGTATATGGTCAGCTATTGCAAAAGCTACAGGATGCCGGAGCGGAATGGATTCAGATTGATGAGCCTTTTCTGGCGCTGGATCTCACAGATAGAGCAAAAAAGGCTTTCATCGAAACTTATGAAACATTGCGTGAGCGGTTTCCTGCATTGAAAATAGTACTGGCTACCTATTTTGAAGGATTGCGCGAAAATGAGGCCTGGGTGGCAAAGTTACCTGTTTGTGCGCTGCATGTGGATCTGGTTCGTGCTCCGGAGCAACTGGATACGCTGTTGGGACTGATTCCGGACAGGCTGAGCCTGTCGCTTGGTGTGGTGGATGGTCGCAATATCTGGAAAAATGACTACAAGCGTTCACTGGAGCTGATCCGAAAAGCGGAAGCAGCGCTGGGCGCGGACAGGATTTTTGTGGCACCTTCGTGTTCGTTGCTGCATGTGCCCTGCGATCTGGATCTGGAAACCAATGAGAAGATATTATCGCCGGAAATAAAGCAGTGGCTGGCTTTTGCAAAGCAGAAACTTAAAGAGCTGACGGAAATCAGACAGCTGGCAGAAGACAATGGAAATATACATTCTGCTTTGCTGGAAGCTAATCAGAAGGCAATCGAGAAGCGCAGATCTTCTCCGCTTATTCATAACAAAGAAGTGAAGCAGCGTGTCGGGCTGGTGGATCAGGCCTATTCCAGACGTACGAATGCTTATCCGGAACGTCGTCAGATACAGCAACGCAAGCTGCAATTGCCGATTTTTCCTACAACCACAATCGGATCCTTTCCTCAAACCAGGGATATACGCCAGCTGAGAGCCAGGCTGAAAAACGGCTCGATCAGTCCGGAAGCGTATGAGCAGCAGATCCGGGACGCGATCGCGGAGACTGTTCGTATTCAGGAAGAAATCGGCTTGGATGTGCTGGTACACGGAGAGTTTGAGCGCAATGATATGGTGGAGTACTTCGGTGAGTTGCTGCAGGGCTATACCTTTACCACCAACGGATGGGTGCAGAGCTATGGCAGTCGTTGCGTAAAGCCTCCGGTTATATTCGGAGATGTATACCGGGACAAGGACTTATCGGTAGGATGGACGTCAATTGCCAGCCAGTATACCGATAAGCCGATGAAGGGTATGCTGACCGGACCGGTTACGATGCTGCAATGGTCTTTTGTACGCGATGATCAGCCCAGATCGGCTACCTGTCTGCAAATCGCACTGGCAATCCGGGATGAAGTAGTGGCGCTGGAAAAAGCAGGTGTGGCCATTATTCAGATTGACGAGCCGGCGATCCGGGAAGGGCTGCCCCTGCGCAAATCGGATTGGGAAGCGTATCTGAACTGGGCGGTACAATGCTTTAAGGTGAGCTCCTGTGGTGTGAAGGATGATACGCAGATTCACACGCATATGTGCTATAGCGAGTTTAATGACATTATTGAGCATATAGCGGCTATGGATGCCGACGTGATCACAATAGAGACATCGAGATCGGAAATGGAGCTACTGGATGCCTTTGTCAGCTTCCGATATCCCAACGAAATAGGGCCGGGGGTATACGATATTCACTCGCCCCGTGTACCGCAGGTAAAGGAAATGGAATATCTGCTGAAAAAAGCGCTGGAAGTACTGCCTGCGGAAAATATATGGGTTAATCCGGATTGTGGTCTGAAGACCCGGAACTGGCCGGAAACGGAAGCTGCGCTGAAGAATATGGTAGAAGCCGCCCGTCTGATGAGGGATTATGTGAAAAGGGCCAATTTTGTGATTAATGAGTAAGTCTCTTTTCGTATTCTTTAAGTACGCTGAATCTGAAAAACGCCGGTTGATGCCGGCGTTTTTTATTGGTTATTTTAGTCTGACCAATCTATTATCCCATAGAAGCCAGACAGATTATCCAGACCAGAACGCCAATACCCAGAAGTACTTTCTGACGTGTGCTGTAACCCGACTCGGCGACGGTCCTGTATTCCGTGGCATGCTGCATGGCATGAAGAAGCGCTTTGAAGGCCGGAAGTGTAAACAGGATGCTTATATTGGAAAGCAGCCAGAATGGATCGGGAAGAAGTCCCAGCAGATCAAATGCCAGTCCGAACACAAACAGCCAGACAGGCGAATAATGTTCCTGATAGTCCTTTTGCCGGGCGTAATGGAGTATGTGTTTATAAAGCGGAATCAGGAAGAAAATCCCGAATATGGCCCGGAGAGCCGGGGAGATATCCGGCTGGTCTTTCTGCTGAAAGAAGCGCCATGCCTTGTAGGACCACCAGAAGGTATAAAGCCCCATGGTGGCAATAGACAATACAAGAAATTTGCCGGCGCTGATAAGCTTTTGCTCTTCGATTGCTGAGTTGATCAGAGCGGAGTTCTGTTCCTGTGGTTCAAATACGTTTTCCATTATGTCCGGAAAATAACTAAAATAAAACCGGGCGGCAAAATAGAAACGGCAGGTTATTACAAATTTTTAAGGACAAAAAAGCCGGGGGAATACCAGTGAAATTGATAACCTGTAAAGTCAGCAATGTCCCCCCGACGTAAAAAAAATACTTTAGATTGAAGCATCAGTTACTTCAATCTCAGCGATAATCTCTCCTGTTTTTTTGTTAGTATCTGTTATGGCGTAGCATAGTAAAGTATAGATATTGCCGTTTCGGGCAACCATATTCAGAAAGAGATGGAGATATTCTCCTGCGAATCCAAGATTGTCGGCTACAAGGGAGACATTTTTTACAGATATGCTGATTGCCTGAGTATTCGTCATGAATTGGATATATGCAGTGGCAAGGTCCAGCAGGCTACTCATGAGTATGGCCACCGGGAGTGCCGGAAAGTGAGGGAAATGTCCGGCACAATACTGATCCCTGATAATGCCAAGTGAGGCAGATGCCTGTTGAGGTGAGCACTGTAGGTCCAGAAGTTCGTTTTTTTTGCGATAAGGATTGGGGCTGCTAAAATCAGGCGCTGATTTGTAATGGATTTTGTACAGACGCTCAAAAACCGGATAAGGGATCACATGAAAATAGACTGTTATTTCTGCAATAAGATTATTGTGTTCATCCAGCAACCGGCATCTGGCGCCGGCTTCCCGTTTTTCCAGATAAAAACATCTGGCCTGTACTGCAAGGAATCTGCTCGTCGGAGAGATGGCTGCAGCAGACCGGTGATATGTTCCCCTGCTTGCCAGATAAAAATGTTTGCTTTTTACGGGATTGGCAAGAGCGCAGCTTACAGAGCCCAATATAGCCATATGCCTGGATGCTTCGGCAAAGGAAACAGGGCCGGTTTCGCAGCCTGCCGGCTGTTCGACCTGTACCTTGGCGCTAACGGTCTGATCAGGATAAGTCCTGATTTCGTGGAGCGCAAAATAAGGCGGATGCACATCAATCAGTTGCAGAATGGTACTGATGTCTGGTTTCTCACTGGTATTAATCAGGTGCTTGTGTGAATCAGCATATGGGCTGATTTCCCTAAGAGGCGTTTGTTTTTTCATAGCTGTGTTGTTTTAGAAATGAATTTTGCTGGTAGGCTTAAGATAGGAAATAAATAAGTCCGCTCAAAGGAATAGGTGTTTTTTGTTCGAATTAATTATTTGGTATTCATTGTTTTGTGTCGAAAGGGGGCTTGGTCTGGCAGCACGATGGAAAACAATTGCTAACGTCTGGAGTTGCTTTGATTTAAACTATAAATTCAGATAGCTATGAAGAAAATTTTTACTATTCTATTTTTTTACCTTTTATATACAGGAGTGCTTTCCGCTCAACCCGTTTCTCTGGGGAGCCTGCAGGGCGATGAAACCTATTTTACCGGTTTCGACGGTAAAGTATACTTTGCTTCCGGATCAGAGATCCTAGTCGCTGATCCGGATATGGGCAATATTGCGGGCTTGCTTACGCTGAGTCAGCCTGTAGTGACGGACAATGGATACTCTAAGCAGTTTCTGAGGCATATTGACAGCTTTTGGGCACCCAGATTTCCGGTTGCCGGAGAGTATATCTATTTTCTTACTAAAGCATCTCCGGACAGCATAACGTTGTGGAGAAACCATAAAGACGGAAATACCGCGGAGGAAATCGGTGTTTTTGATACCATTTATACTTCGGTCGATTTTAAAGGATCGTTGTTTTTTACCGCTAAAAAGAAAGAATATGACTTTCAGGTATGGAAGGTCGCTGGCGATGGATCAGTATTCCCTGTAAGTGACAGGCCGGCGGGACAAGCCGCCCTCGGTCTTTCATCGGGTAGTCTGAGTGTGGGGGCAGACTCCCTGTATTTTTCCTACGAAAATCCGGTAACCGGACAATTCGAGCTATTCAAATCAGATGGAACAGCTGTCGGAACCGAATTGATTCATACTTCAGTGTCTATTATACAATATCCCACAGAGCTTCTGGGAAAACTGTATTTCGTGACCGGAGGCAGATTATGGAAATACAGCCAGGGCAACTCGGAGGTGATTGTGGAGCCGCCTTTGGGGATGTATGGCCCGGCTTTTGTCACCAAGGTAAATAATTACCTGATATACGGGATAATGCATGAAATGGACACTTATACACAGTTTTACTCTATGGAAAACGGTGAGGGAGAAGGGGAATATATGCATATGAATGCATATTATTACATATATACCCATACTGAAGACAAGCTTATTCTTGTTGATAATATCGACTATATGAGTCCCGGTATCTTTTTCAGGACGAATGGAACGCCGGAAGACACAGACAATTTTATGAATTATGGAGATATGTATGTCGCACACCATATGATCGCAGTCGAAGGGTATCTGTTTTATGGACTTGAGCCAAGCGGATACTCGGAACTTTATCCCAAGTTTCATCTGATGCAGTCGGATCTGAACGGACCGGGGGTTAAGGTAAGCGATCTTTTTGGCGGAGTTGAAGAGTATCTGATGGTCAACAACTTTGCTTCTTCCGAAGATATCCTGTTTTTTACCACTGCCGATACGGTAATCGGGCCAAATTCGGCCCCGAAAGAGCTGTTTTACTATCATCCTTCGGATATTATCACGGCTGTCACCAGGTCACAGACTATGGAATGGTCCGTATATCCCAATCCGGCTTCGGATCATTGTGTAATCAGGGCGGATGCGAGCGGTACTCTTCAGTTGATGAATGCTGCCGGAAGAGTCGTACTGGAAGTCGCCTTTGATCGTATGAATGTGCTGGATATGAGCAGTCTTGAGTCGGGTATGTATTTTGCCAGGCTGATTACCGGTGATAAAATCTCACCCGTACAGAAGATTGTAAGGAAGTAATTTTAACAAGCCTGAAACAGAAAAGGCAGTATGTAAGCGTTCATACTGCCTTTTCTGTTTTCAGATGAATAACATTTCTTAGAGCAGTGAGGTTGCTATGCTTTAACAATCTAAAAAAAACTCAGACATCTATGAAGAAAATTTTTACTATTTTAATTATCAATCTTCTATTTGCCGGATTTCTTTTGGCCCAACCTGTTTCTCTGGGTACATTACAGGGCGATGAAACCTATTTCACAGGCTTTAACGGGAAAGTATATTTTGCTGCTGGAAGCGAGATTATGGTAGCTGATACCATTACGAAAAGTATCAGTCTGCTGGCTGTTCTGCCGGAACCTGTGATATCAGATGCTGATTATTCGATAACATATAGCCGGTATCATCGCCCCGGCAGCGCTGCTTTTATTCCCCGTTTTTCTACAGCGGGAGATTATATCTATTTCCTGACCAAACCGGAGCAGGATAGTGTTACCCTGTGGCGTAATCATAAGGATAATGATATCGTAGAGAAAGTAGGGGTTTTTGATACCATTCCGCAAACTGTCGGTTTTAATAGCAGCTTGTATTTCTATGCCGGCAAATCAGGATATGGCTGGCAGTTTTGGAAAGTAAATGATGACGGGAGCCCTTTGGCTCTGACCAATCTGGCAATTTCGAACCCACAGTATAGCTTTTTGTCCCGGGATATAGTGGCTGGAGACCAGTATCTTTATTTTGTTATGAGAGATAATGCAAACCAGCAGTATTATCTGTATCAGACGGATGGCAGTGTTGAAGGAACGGTATTGATCAAAAATAGTCCCGGGCCAGCCTCTTATCTTACGTATTTGAACGGCTCTTTATTTTATAGATACGGTTTTTCTCAGGTCTGGAAATATGCGGATGAGATGCACTCTCTGGCTGCACAATCGGATGAGGAATACAGCATAACCTATCTGACTTCCATAAACAATTACCTGATCTATGAAACATCGCTCAATCAAGGTCCGGAATCCAATGTATACAGTATAGAGGGCGGAACCGGGCAGTCTGTCGATCTCAATACGGATTCGAAGTATAATACCTTCTTTACGGTAGGAGACAAACTGGTTTACTATTCTGAATACGACCACTACCCTAATGATTTTTTCAGAACGGACGGTACCTTATCCGGGACTTCGAATTTTATGTATATGGGCGATCAGGAGATTACCGGACGTTTTCAGGGTGTAAGCGGGTATATGTTTTATGCGCGCTGGTTTACCTATGGTACCAGTGAATATAGTAATTATGAACTTGTACAGTCCGATCTGAATGGTCCGGGTGTAAAAGTAAGCGCTATTTTTGGCGGACCTCAGCAGTACTCTATGGCAAATAATTTTGCTGCTTCTGACGATATCCTGTTTTTTACAACCGCGGATAGTGTATTTGACACCACACCATTTCCCCTGGAGCTGTTCTATTATGTACCGGTTGATCCGGTAATTACTGCAACCTCTAAGTTGCAGACTATGGAGTGGTCGGTATATCCCAATCCTGCTTCGGATCATTGTGTGATCAAGGCGGACGCGAGCGGTACCCTTCAGCTGATGAATTCTGCCGGCAGGGTGGTACTGGAAGTTGCCTTTGATCGTATGAATGTGCTGGATATGAGCAGTCTTGAGTCAGGTATGTATTTTGCCAGGCTGATTACCGGCGATAAAGTCTCACCCGTACAGAAGATTGTAAGGAAGTAAATGCCTTTATTCAAATAAGACTGTGCAGGAAATGTAAGTTGCCTGTACAGTCTTATTTAATGGATTGCATAAACGGTTTGTTTCAGGCCAGATTAAAAAGTTTGCCGTAATGCTCTTCGATAATCAGGTACGGATCATCTGTGTGTGTTACGTCTCGTATATTGATCAGGCTGGCTTTGCTCATCATACGCATCATCTGACGGCGTTCACAGGGTACTTTCTGCCCGTTGACATATTTGAATCCGGCTTCGAAAGCGTTTCTTCCATGCGCGCATAAATGATTGTTGACAAAGATCAGGTCTCCTGACTCCGGTACGAAATCATTATAAATTAATTTATTGGCTTCCTGCCAGAATGCCATAAGGTTTTGAAGTGCTTCCGGACTCTGGCAGGCTTTTTCATTGTATATCTGTTCGGCTGCGTCAAAGCGGATAAACGGCCATTTTTTATTTCCATAGAGTATGGGAGTCATTGCTTCATAGGCATTACTCTCGTCGATCGAATAGTTGGCATCTTTGGGGCAGCGGTATATAGGCTGAAACAGCTTTTCCATGGTCGGGCTGGTAGCTCCGTGTGATCGTATGGAGTACAGGGAGGATGGTACTTCTTCTTCGTTTCGCAGGTAAAGAAAGCTTAGAAAATCCGCGGCATTGAGCAGAAAAGCGTCTTCTGTATGCACATACAGATCGGTTTTGGAACCGGAACCGGTTTGTGAATAGGAGAGCTTTTCGTCCGGGATAATGGCATGCATCAGCCCGCCGCCCTGGCGCTGGGCATAATACTGTACCGGTTTGGAAGGAACCGCTCCGTGCAGCAGCGAGCATATAAATCCATATCGGGCCAGCTTGCCATAATCAGCCTGCTGCCAGCGGGGAGGAGTAGGCCCCAGCGCTTTCTGGTCAATATCAACCAGACCTTTGAAGATCACGGCCCCGTACTGACTGGCGGAAAAATCAGTGCCGAAGCGATTCAGTATCCGTACAATCCGGTCAGGAAGAAACTGAAAAGCATGCAGATGCAGACTGGTAATGTATTCCGGATTTTCGTAATGATCGTAGGCATGCGAAAGAATATCCGCGATATGATTGATCTGGTTTCGTTCACGCGGGGTGACCTCCACAATCTCAGGTTGCATGGGTGGAGTATTGACAGATTGTATGGTGGATATATCGGTATCCGTATCTGTGAAAGGCACGGAGTCAGCTTTTATTTTCATAATGGATGACTTTTTAGAGTTAGTTGGACGATTTTGTCAGTATGTATTTTGAGTTCGGGTATAAGTAAATAGCAAAAAGTTCAGAGCATGGCGGCTACCTGCTGGTAGTCGATTTTTCCGTTATGTGTCAGTGGTATAGTGTCCAGGTAAGTGATCCGGACCATTTTGGGATGAATGTTTAGCTTGTCTCTCAGAACCTGTAGAATGACTGCCTCATCCAGGGTTCTGTCGGGATGTGTTACCAAAAGAAGATTGTCTTCGATACCGGTACAGATAAAAGTGCCTCCCAGCGCATTTCGGAGGATCTGCTCGATATCATCGAGATTGACCCGGATTCCCAAAAGCTTGATAAATCTTTTTTTGCGCCCGGTAATATAATAATATCCTTCTTCATCCTGCCGGGCGATATCGCCGGTGTATAGTCTGCCGGTGTGCTCAAAGGAACTGAGATCTTCTATGCAGTGAGCGTAGCCGCCGGATACGTTGGGTCCGTAGTAGATCAGCTCGCCGGTACGCTCGTCGATTTCGAACCGGCCAATGCTGGTAGGAAAACCAATGGAGCCGTTCTTCCTCAACAGATCGGCCGGGGGAACGTATGCCATTCGCCCGGTAGCCTCGGTCTGTCCGTATTGTGAATAAAACAGCTTATCATATTGAAGCGCATACTCGGCTATCAGGCGGGTCAGCGGCTGGCTGAGGGCTCCGCCGGAATGCGTCATGTAGCGCAGATCCGGATGATTGTTTTTGAAAAAGCCAATCCGGTACAGCATTTCATAGACATAGGGCACTCCGCTTAATGTAGAAAACCGGTACTTTTTAAAATCTGTCCAGAATTCTTTGCGGAGTATATCCTGCCCGGTACAGACAATAGTCTTTGCTCTCAGGCAGTTTGTATTAAAGACAGACAGGCCGTAAATAAACGAAACCGGCACATTGAGAGGAACTACATCAGAAGGCTGTATGGGCAGATAGTCAAGTATGGCAAATGTATTGCTGACCAGATTTTTATTTGACAGCTTTACCAGCTTAGGTGATCCGGTCGAGCCACTGGTGCTTAGCAGCATCCTGATATCAGGATCTATATAATAATCAACCGGAACTATTCTTTTGAACAACGTAATATCTGTTGCCGCTGCTATGGACTTGTAAGCACTGACTTCCGAGCGTTCAGGATCATATATGTAATACGGACAGTATGTTTGCTCAAGCTGGTTTTTAAACTCTTCATGGAGCTGGGCGCTTAGCATGACGATCGTATACCGGCTGTCCAGAAAATTCAGAAATACCTTCACGGACTGGAACTTGCTGTCGCTGTATATAAAACACAGACCCTGACCATCGTCTATACGGACCGACTGATGTATTTCCCCGATATTCCAGAATCTGCCTGTAGCGGTATCAACAAAATGAAGATCCTGATTTTGTAAAATCAGGTCGTACAACCTTAACTCATCTGATCTGTTTTTCATATAATATAAAGTCAATATCCCGGTTAGACAATCTCGACCCCGTATCGTGTCAGCACTTCCCTGACTTTGGAAACCGTGCTCATTTCCAGGGCATCTTCCATTTCGATCGAAATCTGGTAATTGCTTTCAAGCTCGCTGATAAGAGAAACATGACTCATCGAATCCCATTCGGGGATTCCCTGATAAGAAAGCTGGTCGTCTATTTTGCTGACGGATACGGACAATGCTCCCGCGATTATATCGTGCAACTGTTCGGTGGTATTCATGATCTGTCTGAGTTTATTACTGTTGAAAAAGAATGAATTAAATGCGTTGTGATTTCCATTTGCCAGCTCTGAACGTAAAAATACAGGCGGTGGCAAGTACGATCTCGGCGATAAGTATGGCGATGAAAATACCTTTGGGACCCCAGTCCAGCGATATGCCAAGGACATACGACAGGGGAATCTGGGTCACATAGAACATCAGGATATAGAGCAGGGTGACTGTTCTGACCTGTCCTGAGGCGTTGAGTGCTCTGGAAATAACCATGGTATACGCCAGCAATACATACGCTATGGTGATGTAGTGAATGTACATGACACTGTTGTCCAGCACTTCCCTGTTTTCAGTAAACAGTCCGACAATGGGTTCGGCAAACATCCACCAGAAGAGTGCGCCCAGTGTGAGAAACGTCATATTGAAGAGGCCTGCTCTCCAGACAGACTGTTCGGCTCTTTCCGGCTGACCGGCGCCGAGATTCTGACCGGTCAGTGTACCGGCGGCATTGCCAATGCCCCACGCAGGCAACAGAGCGATGGTGGTAACCCGCTGGGCGATCACATAGCCGGCCAGCGCGCTGCTGCCAAAGTGCGCCACAATCTTGATCATAATAATCCAGCTCGATGCGGGAACCATGTACTGAACCGCGCCGGCAGCGGCGAGCTTTATGGTTTTCCGGATGAGTGATGGTACCGGCAGCAATTGTTTGCGGCCTATGACAATGATTGTTTTGCCCCAGATCAGAAAACTGGCCTGATAGGCGACAGCGATCGCTCTTGCGATTATACCTGCTACAGCAATGCCGGGAAGGCCGATTGCCGGAAATGGACCCCAGCCGAAGAGCAGGATCGGAGCCAGAACGATATTGACCCCGTTGGAAATCCACATGGTCTTCATCGCGAGAGAGGCATCGCCCGCACCACGGAATATACCGTTGATGGCGCTTCGGACAATAATCAGGGGAATACCAGCGAAAGCGATCCGGACATACCATTTGCCGGCCTCGATAAGCTCGGATGACAGTCCCATGGCGGAAAGTATTTCTCTGTAGAAGAAAAAACAGGCTATGCCCAGGAATGCCGAGAAAAGACCGGCGATATAGATAATCTGCATAGCCGATAAGCCTGCTGTCCTGTACTTTTTTTCACCGACTCTACGGGCGATAATCGCAGACGCGGCTACTCCCAGTCCGGTAGCGAGTGAATAGGTAAAGGATGTAACGGACTCTGATGCCCCGGAAATGGCTATAGCCTCTTTTCCCAGCCGGCTTACATAAAACAGATTGACGCAGACAAACAGCGATTCGGTAGCCATTTCTAGCACCATGGGCACTGCCAGCAGAAAAATGGACCGGTTGATATTACCTTCGGTAAAAGTTTTTTCGGAACCGGAAACAGCCTGTTTCAGCAGGTAGGCAAAACCTTTCAGATAGGTCGCTAGGATCATTATTGGATAAAATATGCTGTAAAAAAACTATATCAGATCGGCCTGCCGGACAGCCAGCAAGGGATTGTCGAGTGTGCTTCCCATATCAGTAGGCATTACATCTGTTTTGTCCTCATAGCCGTCATGTATCCGGTAGCGGTTGAGATACAACCGGTCAAATTGGGGTGTATACAAATTGTAGCGTTCAAATTTTTCGTTCATTTCCGGATGTTCAGCCTGATATTCCTCAATTACTTCATTGACCAGTGTCCAGAACTCTTTTTCATCCAGTCCGGCGTATGTATGAAGGATATCACTCAGGTATCGGAAGAACGCGTCGAATACTCCGATGAGAATAAATAGGGGCACAGGTTTGTCAGCCCCTGGATCAGGTCTGTTCATCAGATCAGTTACTTCTTTGGGCAACTGCTGCATGACCTTTGGAGTAGCAAGTACTTCATCCACAAAATCCTTGATGATGATGCGTGTCGGAAGACCGTCCTTCAGTACCAGTATGATGTTTTCACCATGTGGTGTGACATAGACCGAATGCTGATAATCAAGATGAAGCAGCGGTTTCAGATAGGCCCTGAAATAAGAGCTCAGCCACTGCTGAACTGAAATGTCAACCTGTCGGGCCAGCTCGGCTACCAGACAGTTGTTTTCATTGTCAACATAGAGTAGGGCAGCCATGGTCATAAGCTTTTCATCCTCTTTTAGATATTTTACGGCACTTTCTCTCCAGAGTGCGCCCAGCATTTCATTGTACTGATAGGGGGCATCCGTTATAGCATTATAGTGTGGATGCAGGTAGGTGACGGTAGCAAATTCGCCCAGCATATCCAGACCGGTAGCCTGAAGATATGGATCTTCCTGATAGAGCTTTTTGATCCATTGTGAAATCCGGGGAGCTATATACATATGTTTGGGAATCAGTCCCCGGATATAGCCTGTATTCAGAATGGAAAGAGCTGTTTTAACATAGTATTTGTCCGGCTGCCTGGTATTGAGCAGCGTACGGATACTCTGCTGTACACTGTATACCGGTTCGCTGTACCCGAGAGGAATGAGCAGATTTTCCGCAATGTCCGGAGCAAACTGTATAGCCAGTTTGGCATTCCATTGCCAGGGATGTACCGGAATATATACATAGTCATCTGGTTTACCACCTTTTTTAGCAATCAGTTTGTTAAACTCCTGCAGCTGTTCGCTGTCGATCTCGTCTCGGTAAAACTGCTCCCGTGACAGGCGGTCGATCGAGTGAAAGATTGCCCGGCTGGTATGAGCTGCTACCCAAAACAGCCGGTTTTCGGTACCGGTTTCGGGCGCATATGTATGATAATCTCTCTGGCTGAATCCCAGGCGCCCTTTATTGACAATGATCCAGGGGTGGCCGTTCATCAGATGTTCGATGTCCTGATGATCCATTTGTATGATTTCAGAGGCTGCAGGCCTGCCTTTGGCTTCAATGTACGCGTCGGCATACAGCGTATGCAGCAGTTCCTCGGTATAGCGGGCCAGTGTAAAGGGTTGTATACGAAAAGAATGCTGCATCTCGATAAAAAAGCGTGGTGTATCGAGGGTCGGATCCGTATTGCCGTTTTCGTGGCGGGTAATGCTTGATTTGACTATATGCCAGTAATCCAGTTGACGATGATAGGCGGAAAATGTATAGAAGATGTGTGCATGATCCGTGCTTAGACGCATATGCGTCAGCCCGTCAGCTTCTGTTCCGGTTACTTCCGGATTAGCGACTTGTTCGCGCATGAGTTCTGCCAGACTTTTGGCCAGCAGATTGCGATTAACACGTTGCCAGATGGTGGCAGTCAGGAAAGATGGAATATCTGAAATAGATCCGGTCATAGCAAATTTCTGTTAGTTTTAAATGAGTTCAGGTACCAGTTTTGGCGAAGATGGTGTTGATGCCTGGCTTACACCGAAATGCTGGAAAGCAATGCGTTTTTCAATCTGGTACACTTCCCTTCCGGCAATCTGGTTAATAATGTATGAATTGCGGTAGGCGCCCATGCCCAGATCGGAGGATATCAGACTGTGTGAATGCACTTCGGCATTTTGTACAAAAATAGATTCGTCCTTGTCAATGCTGTAGTTGCGCTTTACTTTGAAGAGTCCGCCGCTCGCACGTTCGATCCGGTGATTAATTCCCTCCAGAAAAGAAGGTTCGTGGTACTTGTATCCGGTGGCGAGAATCAGATGTTCGCAGTGTTCTGTAAAATGAATCCCCTGATCCATTTCGCGGAAATACAGTGTATAGAGCTTGTCAGTTTCTTTTTTGACTTTGTCCAGTTGGCAGCTGGTTTGTATGTGAACATTGAGAGGCTTGTTGTCAATGCTCATTTCATACATCCTATCATAGATGCTGTTGATAAGATCGTAATTGATGCCCTTAAACTGAGATTTTTGCCGTTCGAGCATTTGTTTGCGGACTCCCGGCAACATCTCGTGGAAATAATCCACAAAATCCGGTGAAGTAAGCTCCAGCGTAAGCTTGGAGTATTCCATCGGGAAAATCCGGTCTGGTCTGGTAAACCATTTCAGCTCTGTATCGGAATTTTTGTGCTGGAGCAAATCATAAAATACCTCGCCCGCACTCTGACCGGAACCTATCACTGCTACGGAAGAGCTTTCCAGTATATCCTGCTTGCGGTACAGATAATCGGAGGTATGCACAACGTTTGGCATTTGTTCACGATGGATAAATTCCGGAAGACAGGGCTGTGTACCTGTGCCAAGTACAAGCTTTTCGGCATAATATACCTTGGTGTAGGTTGTTTTGAGATTCAGCACCGATACTTCATACAGATTATCTCTGTATTCAATAGAGACCACCTTGTGGTGAAATTTGCAGTTGTCAAGTTGCCGGGCAACCCACTGGCAGTATAGATTGTACTCTTTGCGCAGCACGAAAAAGTTTTCGCGGATGAAGAACTTGTACAAACGGTCCGATTTTTTCATAAAATTCAGAAAGCTGTACGGACTGGTAGGATCAGCCATGGATACACAGTCGCACAGGAAGGGTGTCTGGAGAGTGGTCTGGTCCAGCATGAGACCGGGATGCCAGTTAAACTCTTCGTTCTGATCGAAAAATACAGAAGATAAATCGCTGACAGGCTGGAGCAGGGCGGCCAGTCCCAGGTTGAACGGACCGATACCGATGCCGATGACGGAATATATGTGGTTGGATTTCATTGTTATATAGTTGAAGTGGTTTCTGCTACAGGACTGATTTGGATATCCCGGTTTTCCGGAAATTTTTCCCAGTACCATTCCCGGTAACAGAAGTTGAGATTGGCTTTTTTATGGGGCATCTCTATGACTTTCTCGATCCGGAAGCCCACATGGATTTTGTTCATGATGGAAGCCAGTGAATCGGTCGAGCCTTCGCCGACCATTCTGCCTGTCTGTGGCTGGGCGAATACATAATCGACCATACACTGGGTAGAGGGAGAGGCGTATTTCTTTTTAGGATCTGTAGCCGCGATAAACTGGTGTGTGCCATAATCAGTAGGCAATACTTCGTAATAATCTCCGACCATATCTTTTACAGCCCAGTAGACTTCAAAGTTGTAGCTGGGTTCTCCGTTGGCTTCTCCTATATAACTGTGCGCAGCGTCTCCCGCGATCATGGTGCGGTAGTATACCTCCAGCTGGCGTATAGGCCAGTCCATTTTCCATATCTTGACAGCATGCGGCCTGTGAAACCATTCGTGCAGCATTTCCAGATCACTGTCCAGATCAATAGGCCGGATACTGATGGTCACATCTTCTTTGGGAAAATACCGGCTATAGATTACTTCGCCTGGCTTGGGAAAGATCAGCTGATCTGAAAAGAAATGCTTGTGCAGAAGATTGGGAAAAGAAGTATACACAACGGATACAGGCGCTGAGCCTCCATCGATATTTCTCAGAGCCGTGATCAGATTGCCCTTGAGACACCAATACCTTTTTTCGAGCAGGTAGGCTGTAAATGACCCGGGAGTAGCTTCGTGCAGCTGTTGAATTTCAGCGTAGAAGACCTCCAGCAGCTTCCGTTCCGAAACAAGTCCGTTTGCTCCAAACGTGTTGATCAGGCCCGAAATATTGCTGATGATCAGGAAATGAGAAAGCAGATCATGGAAATATTTGTCCGGAGTAAAAGCATCCGGTTGTTCTGCCAGCCCCGGAATATTTTTACAAAGCTCTTCCTTCATAGTGTCTCTGAAAAGATAACTTTGATTATCTCTCAGATAAAGTCTGGCAGGAAAGTACTGATCGTCAAATCCGATGACAATGTTTTGCTGATGCAGCTCGCAGATAAAGCCATATTTCTCAAACATGGTAATGGTAGCCGGCATAAGCATCTGCAGGTATTTTCTGAACCATCGTATGGCGGTATCTTCTACCGTCCTGTTTGATTTACCAATTGCTTTTTCAATAATTGAAACGAGGCGGGCCGGCTGACCTGCTATTTCCTGCTGGCAGATACTGGCCAGCAGGCCAGTATTAGCCCAGGCATTATCTCTTTTGAAAGAATTGTGACGGAAGGATGTGTTAAAACCGTCAATGGTATTTCCGTTGTAGCTGACAGAAATATATCCCGGATCATTCATAAAGACAATTTCCGGATGCAGTGTACGGAGTTGTTGCCCCACCGGACCATTCAGCAAAAGGCTGAAATTATATCCCCGTTGCAGCTCATTCAGATAGTTGATACGTTCAGCACTGGTGATTTTTACATGAAGAGAAAGCTTGATCATCCAGTCACTTTCTGCATGGTAGACGGTGCGCACAGAGGAAGTCGGAGTGAACTCCGGCCCCAGAGGTCCCAGGTACATGAGCAGGTTGCCGAGCTGCATATCGCTGACTTCCGGTTGTGTCAGCAGGTATCTGGCTTCCCAGGGATGAACCGGTACCGGCTTCCACTCAGGATGGTTCCGGAGTAATTCGAGGGCGGGATGTTCCGGTGCTAAGCCGCCTTCAAGCTCTTCCCGCAGAATTGCCGAAAAGGCTTTGCTTTCGGTACTGGCTTCCTGCACGCAGGAATCATGTACAAGAAAATAATGGAGTTGAAACTGTCCATTGGTTTCCGGGGAATACAAAACAAGCTCTTCCTCTGAAAAGCCTTCACGGCTTTTGGTAAGCGGATGAAAACTGTGACCTGTTACCAGATTTTGTTCTGCTTCTATAAACGTCTGGAACGGAGCATTGACAGCTGTCTTATGTCTGACAAAATGCTCCATATAAAAAGACATATTGTCTATGCTGCGCTGCAGGCGGCTGAGGCAGTCTCCGGAGTCTGTATCCGGATAGCGATTCTTTAGCTCGTTGCTTATCAGCTCGGTAAACCGGAACAATGTTATTGTGCTTGTCTCATCCGTGTTTGTGTCCCTCCCGATGATTGGGAAATGGTAGGTATGCTGCAGCGTTTCGGAGCGATAGCGAACCGGAGCATATACTTCGGTTTGCGCTGCAGGAAAATCAAATTTCAGGTGCAACTGGTGACCTGATTCTCGAAAACAGGCGGCCAGAGCCGGATCATATTTTGGTACTCCTTCATAAAAATTGCAGTTTTTTAATTCACGGCAACAGTTATTGAGCAGTATGGTATAATGAATCTCTTCGGCAGTTTTTTTATAATCAGGCGGTATGCTCATAGCTTTTTCCATGGGATTTGATTTTTTGAAGAATATTCCGGATGTTGTTTTCAGTGGTCAAAGGATTGATAATCGTAAACTTGAGATAGAAGCTGCCTTTGACTCTGGTACTTGCTACCAGCACCTCGCCGCTAAAGAATAAGGTCTTCTTGATATACTGATTGAGTGCGCATATATCTGTTGGCTTATTCCCGGTCGGGAGATAGCGAAATACCAGCGTACCCAGGTCAGAATCATTCAGTAGTTCAAAAGCCTTATCACTTCTGATAAGCTGGGCCGCGGCACGGGTGGTTTCGATCATGGTATCCGTATACTCTCCAAGCTTCTGTCTGCCGGTCATACGCAGAGTAAACCAGAGCTTAAGCGCGTCGAAACGACGGGTGCTCTGAGTGACCGATTTGTTGATCTGGGCAGGAAGCTCTTCGTAGTCCTGTTCACTCGGATTCAGATAGTCCGCGTGATGCTTGATAATCAGCAGATCCTGCCGGTTTCTGACCAGAAAAGCGCTGCTGCTGATCGGCTGAAAAAAAGACTTGTGGTAATCAACAGTTACCGAATCTGCCTGTTCGATTCCACGGAGCAGGTAGCCGTATTTGTCCGAAAGCAGCAAACCGCAGCCATAGGCGGCATCGACATGCATCCATATGGAATATTTGGCAGCTAGCTGTGCGATAGAGTTTAGCGGATCAAGATTGCCAAAGTCCGTCGTGCCGGCGGTAGCTACAACAGCGATAGGCAGATTGCCCTCCTCAATCTCACGGATAATGGCATCTTCCAGATATTCGGAGTCCATACGAAACTCATGGTCGGTCTTTACTTTTACGATGGTCTGTTCGCCTAGGCCCAGCATGGCAGCGTTTTTCTGATTACTGAAATGCGATTGTTCGGATACAAAAATTCTGAACCTGGATGCTTCCGGAGGGTTGCCCAGCGTTTTGACAGAATGATTCAGATGTCTGAGGGCATAGTGATCCCTGGCCAGCAACAAACCCATCAAGTTACTTTGTGAGCCTCCGGCAGTGAATATGCCGTCGCAATTGCTATCATAGCCTATTTGTTCCCCGGTCCATTCGAGTACTTTGCGTTCGATAAATGTTCCGCCTGCACTTTGATCGTAGGTATCCTGAGAGGAATTGATGGCGCTGACCAGTATCTCGGCTGCGAGTGCGGGAATAAGCACGGGACAGTTCAGATGCGCTATGTATTCGGGCAGATGAAATGCGGTAGCGTGATCCACATACAATCGTTGCACTTCATCAAAAACCTGATCGTAATTTTCCAGTGGTGTATCAAGATTGATCCTGTCAAACTGTTTTTTCAGCACAGCAGGTTTTATACCGCTGAAAGGTTTTTGGGTATTTTGTAAAAACGAACCGACACAGTCCAATGCTTTTTGAATGGCTTGCCGGTACTCCGTGGTAGTGCCCTCATAAAAAATATGGGCAAACCGATCCTTGTCAGGAAAAATTTCCTGTTCCATTTCCAGTGCTTGACTTTTCATGGGGATATTTTATTAAAAGGTTAATGGATTGATACTAAATGTTATTCAAAAATGATGGTTTTCTCTTGTACCGGAGTTCTTCTTTTGGGAATAGTGTCCGGATCAATGGTACAGTAGCCCATATAGAAAATTCCGAGTGATGTTTCGTTTTCCTTCAGACCAAATTGTTTCAGATAGTCAATGGCACCGTCTACCGTGCTCCAATAGCCACCCAGTCCGTATGAGGTGCAGGAAAGCGCAAGGTTTTGCACTGCACAGGATACCGCTGCTATTTCTTCCCATTCGGGAATAGCAACTCCGGTGCTTCTTCTCATGATAATGCCGATCAGACAGGAGGCCCGGCATGGATAATTGACCAGGTACCGGTATTTCTCTTCAAAGTCGCCGGGCGATAGTCTGCTTTTATAGTATTCTGTATAGTAGTCAGCGAGATATTGCCCGAAGTCTTTCAGATACCGGCCCCTGAAAACCATGAATCTCCACGGCTCGGTCATTTTATGTGTCGGGGCCCAGGAGGCATTGGTGAGTATCTCAAAGAGCACATCATCAGAAACCGGGCGCCCGTCAAATTCGTCGGCGTATATGCTGCGACGCTCCCGGATCAGCGCTGATACTGCTTCCGGATTTTCGGTTATGCTTGTATAGTCAGGAGATAGGTTTGCTGTCATGGAGGTATAGTATCAGAGATTATATGGTTTGATAATCCTGTATTTCCTGTATAGAAGAAGCCCGAAGCTTTCTGAGCGAAGCAGCCAATGGGTTTTGCAGGGTGCCGACATACTGCAATCCGGTGAGAGCATCCGCGTCTCCGGTATTGACCATTTGCTTGTGATTGCGCAGCTGGAGACGGTTGAGGCAGGATCTTTTAAATTCGCCGGCAAAGAGGTCAAGCTGCCTGTATTTTTCTTTATACTGAGGATGCTCTTCCTGATAGCTGAGAATATTTTCAGCCACCAGTTGCCAGAAAACCTGATCAGGCACAGCGCAATGACCGGCCAGAATCTGGGTCAGAAAGCGGAAGTAACCATCCATGATGTCAACCAGTATATTGAGCACACGAATGTCATCCGGCACATCCGAGCAGACTCTGCGTGCTTTCTCAGGCATATCATTTCCGGAGTTAAATACACAGATTTCTTCAGTGATGTCTTTCATGATGATCTTGACCGGAAGATGGTTTTCAAGCACCAGCAAAACATTTTCACCATGCGGCATAAAGGTGAGATCATGCGCGTAAAAGCAATGAAGGAGCGGGCTTAAGTAGCAGCTGAGATACTGTCTGAGCCAGTTTTCAACGGACTGTCCGGAAGCCTTGATCAGATGTCTTAGTAATGATTCTCCCCCTGTATCAATATGCAGCAGCGCTGCCATCGTCATTAGCTGCTGTCCCGGAGAAATAACATGTATGGGAGACTCACGCCACAGTGCCGCCAGCATCTTGTTGTGAGGTGATACGCTGCCAAACTCTTCATAGTATGCATGTCTGTATCCCACAGTCGCTACTTCACAGATCATTGTAAAGCCGGTTTTCCGGATATATGGGTCATTTTCCAGTGTTTCCTTTATCCATGCGGTGACAGGAGGAGTGCTGCCCATAAAATAGGGGCTCATACCCCGCACAAATCCCATATTCAGAATGGATAAGGACGTTTTAACATAAAACTTTTCCGGATGCGACTGGTTGAACAGTGTGCGAAGTGATTGCTGTACTGCGTATCGGTCCGGAGTAATATCCAGCAGTACAAGCATATTCCGGGCAATATCACCGGCAAAAAGCTGAGCAACTTTGTTGTGCCATTGCCATGGGTGTACTGGCATATAGACATAGTCCGCAGGGTCAAGCCCCTTTTGCTTCAGAAGATTGTCAAAATGACTGATCATCTGATCGCCGATTTCCCGTTTCAGCAAGGTTTCATAAGGCAGAGACTCGACTGCATTGTACGCAGCCCTGCTTTTATGACCGGCTATCCAGATTAGATTGATCGTCTGGTCCGCCTCCGGAGTAAACTGTAGATAGTCACCGGCATCAAATCCGATACGGCCGTTGTTGGCAATAAAGGACGGATGGCCGGTTGTCATGGCGTGCTCAATGGTCTGAAAATCTTTATGAACCAGCTCCTGCGATGTCAGACTTTTTTTGTCCAGCATATAAGCAAAGCTATACAGCGTGCCTAGTATTTCTTCCAGGTATTCGGGCAGGGATTCACGTCTTATGCCCAGGCTGGTTTTGAATTCCAGTACAAACTGTATAGCATCGGGCTGCATCTGCAGACCGTTCTCCAGCCTGATGAGAGAATTGTCGCGCAGATACCAGTGATTCAGCGACAGCTTCTGAACCTGAAAGCGGTATTCGGTAGTCGGTTTATCCGGTACATGCAGCGTATATAGTTGCCAGGGTTCTCCTGATTCTGTCAGTGTTGGTTCTATTACCGACTCATGTGCCAGCTCGCTGATCATTTTGTAGATCAGAAGCAGATTGGCTTTGGACCAGGTCTCTGGTTTCAGATGAATCGGTGAGGTTACAGAGCTATTCATAATGGTAGTATGAGTGATCGTTATATGTATTCCGGTGATGTTCTAAAAATGCTGACCGGCTCAATTCAATGTCATACAAATTTATTTTGAGAGGATCTCGGATTCAATCGCCTGAATATGGTAATGATAGGGTATATGCTGATGGTAGAATATATACCAGATTGATGGTATATCTGGTATGTTATACATATGTATATTTATATTATGTAAATGGGTTTCAGTTTTTTAATATAAAGAAACTGCGCTGACACAATGATCAGGTGAATCACGGATGGTGCGTGTGCGTCAGGTAATACTTAATAGAGAAGACTGGAAAAACAGGATGTGAAACAGAGGAATAACCTGAGTTAGTGTACGACCTGGTACGAAAGGTGAACAGGAATCTCATACGGGTGTATAAATCCTTTTTTTAATGCATAGTGACATAATTCGGCGACTGAGTGCACATTGAGCTTTTTCATGATATTACGCCGGTGAGTATGTACAGTATGCGGGCTAAGATAAAGTTCCGCGGCAATTTCCTTATTGGTTTTTCCTGCTACAATAAATCGTATAATTTCTGATTCCCGGCTGGTGATGCATGAATTGCTGCAGTTCGCTTGTGTGGGCACCTGTCTCTTTTTGTCTGCCAGTAATACGTCCAGAATAAATGAGCAAAAAAACTTTTCGCCTCTGATGGCAGCGTTGATGGCATTGTATATATCTTTTTTTCCGCATTCCTTGGTCAGATAGCAGTAGACATTAAACTCCAGTGATTTCATAATATCCCAGCGCTTATCCTGGCTGGATATAATGATGACTTTGCATTCGGTATTGGCAGACAGCAAAATACCCAGTTCATCCGGATCAAAATAGACAGGATTGTAATCCAGAATAAGTATATCGGGAAAAAAACTCCGAAGTGACTGAGTCAGCTCACTGGTGCATCCGGCTTCTCTGATCGTGTAACTGATGTGCGGATCGTCCGACAGAAGGCTTTTGATCCCTTCTCTGTAGACAGGCTGTGGGTCTGCCAGAATAATGCGGATGGTATCTTTCTGAAGAGGCATAGGTTGACTTGTTTCTGAAAAAAGTGTTTTGAGCGATCAACTGAAACATGACGGACTGACCCTGAAGCTTAATCTGTCATTTATGGGACTGTTTACTGATGGTGTATGACAGAAAAAGTACGTTCGGATTTTTTATGAGTAAAATAAAGGTCGGTATTTCTATGGAGAATCAGAAAGGTATGAATTCTGAAGTTCGCTGCTCTGTCGGTTGCGAAGCTGATACTTTTCGGAAATTAAGTTATCCGGAATTTTACATAAGAGTTGTTCATACTCAGGTTTATGTATTAAAATCATTGCTGCCAGTTCTGTTAAATTAAAAAGTTGATAAAAAATAGCAGGAACAATATTAGTTTTAATTTAGAATTAATTCAAATATATGTTTCATTATTGTCTTTGAATAGCTTTTGTGGTTCGACGAATGGTCTGATAATCTTATGCCTTCCGTGATTGTCTTTCTGTGTATTTTTTATTTCTGATAGTCGCCTTATTTTTTTATCGCATTTTTACGATTTTGTTTTTTGCGCTGATAATTTGTGATTTGATCATTTTATGAGCCTGTTTTGTATGATATTTATTTTTTATTAAAAATTAATCTAAATAGATTTTGTTTGAAATTTTTCTTCTGTGTACTTTTGATGCGAATATTAAATCCAGTCGGTATATCGGATAAAATATTTTGATTATATGGATCTTATATGCTAATGGCAATGCCTGAATGCATATGATTTTTAATGTAAATACTTTTCCTGTATTGATGAAAAAGTTATATTTATTAGGATTCTTTCTTTATTTTTTATCTGTTGCGGTTTTTGGACAACAGCCGCAATTGAGAGGGAAGCTTAGCGGAAAAATTGTCGATGAAAGCGGCAAGCCTGTCTCATTTGCTTTTATTGTGCTGGATTCAACAGCCCAGGGAGCAACAGCCGATGAAAACGGAAAGTATGTAGTGACTGGCATCCTCCCGGGAACGTATCGTGCAACAGCAAGTTCCATCGGATATGTGTCGCAAACACGGTCAGTGACGATCAGCGACAGTACGGCCGTACAGCTGAATTTTCGGTTGAAAGAGAATGTGGAGCAAATGGAAGCCATTGTATTTACCATGCCGCAATCCGAGACGCAGAAAATCAGGGAATCAGGGTTTCAGGTGGAAGCGATCAATACCAGACCGATGATTAACCTTTCGGCAGATGTCAACAAGGTGCTGAGCACAACGGCAGGAGTCAGGATACGGGAAGATGGCGGGCTTGGATCAGGATTTAAATTTTCACTTAATGGATTTTCCGGCAATCAGATCCGTTTCTTTCTGGATGGTATCCCTATGGATAATTTCGGGTCCTCTCTGACACTGAATAATATCCCCATAAATCTGGCCGAACGTATCGAAATATACAAAGGAGTAGTGCCGGTATGGCTTGGGTCGGATGCGCTGGGCGGAGCCATCAATATTGTGACCAACCGGCAATTCAGAAATTTTCTGGATGTATCCTATTCGTACGGTTCATTTAATACGCATCGCTCGTCCGTGAACTTTGCCGTAACGGATTCCTCTACCGGCCTTACTGTGCGGGGAAATCTGTTTCAGAACTATTCGGACAACAACTACTGGGTAGATGTAGATGAGGTGGTAGACAATTCGATTACCGGCAATACGCTACGGGTCAGGCGATTTCATGATACCTACGATTCCAAATCTGCGATTCTGGATGTTGGCGTGCTTGACCGGAAGTACGCGGATCAGCTACTTTTCGGGATTGTTGTATCAGGTAGCGATAAGGAAATACAGACTGCTGCCACCATGGAAAGGGTCTTTGGCGAACGGCGTCAGCTTAGTTCCACTCTGATGCCGACATTCAAGTATCAGAAAAAGGATCTTTTTACGAAAGGACTGAATCTTAGCACACACGCCTCATACAATTTTGGACACGACCAGACTATTGATACAGCCAGGTCCAGAACATACACATGGGATGGAAGTCAGGGATATAAGTCCAGTAACGGAGAAAGTGCCTATACCATGTACCGGTATAGTGATAATCAGACATTGCTCAATGCGAATCTGAGCTATGGTTTTTCTGAAAATCATTCACTGGTAGCCAATTACTCCTTCAACCGTTTTGACCGGAAAGGAGAAGACGAAATAAATCCGGACAATCAGATGTATCGCAATCCTCAGGTTGTCAGTAAGTCCATAATTGGCCTGGGCTATCGTTTTGACTGGAAGAAAAGGTTTACGGTATCCGCTTTTGCCAAACAATATCTTATGAATGGGCAGGCGCACTACATGACCGACGTATATACGCACCGTACCTGGAACAAAAGAGACCTGAGCCGGCAGCACTCGGGCCTGGGACTGGCTGCCCAATGGACGATACGCAAAGGGTTGCAGGCAAGGGTATCATATGAAAATTCCTATCGCCTGCCGGAAGGCCGGGAACTCTTCGGTAACGGAGTCAATCTGATTGGTAACGAACATATCGAGTCAGAAAAAAGCAGAAACCTTAATCTCGGGCTGAGCTATCGGATGAAGATAAAGGAGGTGCACAGGCTTTTGCTGGAAGGTGGATTCCTGTATAGAAGAGCGGATGATTATATCCGGGAGGAAATCGGGATGCCAAACTCCACCATCATCAACGAGCCGGCTATTGAGGTAACCGGGTTTGATGCCAATGTCCTGTATGAATACAAAGATTTCGTTCGTCTGTCAGTAAACGGTACCTGGCAAAATATCATAAGTCTGGCTCAGTATGATGATAAAGGAGCAGAGTTGCCTACTTACCTTAGCAAGGTTCCCAATGTTCCCTATCTTTTTGGTAACGCAGATATTACTTTTCAGTTCAGGGATGTAATGTTTTCGCAGGATCAGCTGTCGTTCGGATACCGCTTTAGTGTGGTTGATGACTACTATCTGAAGTGGGAGAGCTATGGTATACGGGATACAAAGCTGATGATCCCAAGGCAGTATACGCATGCTGTTCATGCTACCTACTCATTGAAAAACGGCCGTTACAACATCAGCGCCGAATGCACGAATCTTTTTGATGCGAAGCTGTATGACAACTTCAGGCTGCAAAAGCCCGGAAGAGCCTTTTATGTCAAGCTTCGCTATTTCCTGAGCAAAATCTAATCTACTAAATCATAAAATCCAATAATGAAAAAACAATGTATCAAATGGGGCATGGGTATTACGGCCGCCTCATTACTTTTTATAAGTTCCTGCAGAGAAAAGGAAAAGGTTGAAACGAAAGAAACCAAAGGAGACTATGTGGTGGCTGTCCGTTCGCAGGGAAGTTCGAATGTCGCCACAGACTACCTGGTTTCGGGCGATAATCTGATGTCTGGTGAATTATCCATAGTCGGTAATGGCGTGGAGCTGACCGGTTACCATTTTTATCAGCAAACCGGAAAATATCTGACTACTATTACCTATACGGATGTCAATGTCGGTACAATCTATAAAGTGAATGAAGAAAAGAAGCTGGTTGAGCACAGAAAGTTTACCATTGACCGATTGCATCTGTTTCAGGATATCAGCGCCACGGAGTTTCTGGCGGTCAATATTCCTTTTAAAGTAGCAGGTAATGACTATGGGACTTTCTATCATGTAAATGCAGAAACAGGTACTGTCATACTGAAAGGAAAGGTGAATCTCTATGAGCCGATGAAAGGAACGGAGGAGCAGGCGGTATTTTCCGGTATGACGCTCAGAGGAGACAAGCTGTTTGTTCCGTTTTTCCCGATCGCGGACGGCAGCTTCAATTCTACCTATACGGATACCGCTTATGTCGCTGTATACTCATGGCCAGGCCTTACGTATGAAAAAAGAATCACTGACAACCGAACAGGGCCAATCGGTTCCTACGCTTCTCAGGGACATATCTTTACTACGGAAAGCAATGATATTTATACCGTATCTCCCTGCTCCTACTCTACGGGAGCTTCTCAGGAAACCAGGCCTTCGGGCATTCTCCGGATCAAGGCGGGAGAAACAGAGTTTGACAAGGATTATTTCCTTAATATCGAGGAGCTGAGCGGAGGATTTAAAGTTTGTAATACCTTCTATCTGGGAGGAAATAAGGTGCTGGCCAGCATTTTTACCACAAAGCATACCTTTGATGACCGCTGGGCCAGAGAAGATGTGAAGCTGGCGATTATCGACCTGGCTTCCAAAAATCTTACCTATGTAACAGGCGTTCCCGTACATTACGGAGGACCGACAGGCATGTACAACAATCATTTTATGGTTGACAACGGAAAAGTATATATCAAGATTGACAGCGCCGAAGGAATCTATATGTACGAGGTTGATCCCAATACGTATACCGGAGTACGCGGAGCTAAGATTACAGGCAATGACATCTTTGGAGTCTTTAATCTGAAGTAATTGTTTTTATCCCTAAATGACAGGGTCCGTACCGATGCATCGGTACGGACCCTGTCATTGATAAGGGGTTTTTACATACAGTGTCGGTTGTATCATGGGTGTGTTGTTACGATAAAGTGTCGGACCAAATAGCTATCTATCTTACTACGGGTGAATAACCTGACTTAAGAGATCCTGAAGGCTTGGGAAAATATATCTAAGGTATCAATCATGCGCCTTTTTTAACATAAGCGCCGCTTTTTGATTTTGTATGAGGTATTATAAAATCAAAAAGCGTATGAAAAAATGTTTACTATTATTTTTTGTCTTGTCCTGTTATCTGGCAGAAGCCCAGCAGGTAGAACTTACGGTAAGCGGCCCGGCAGGCAACCTGTATATCAACGAGATTTTTACCGGCTTTCAGTCACCTGCGACTGTTTCGGTTCCGACAGGACTTATCCGGGTAGGAATCGGGAATGATGACGGATATTTCCAAAAGACCATTGATCTGGATGCTGACGCGGCCATCGATCTTGACAATCTGCTTCCCTTAACCGAACGTTCGCACCGGGTGGTAATTGTAGCTCCCCGCTGGACCAGTCATGGAGGAGAGATGGCGTATCTGTCGGACAGTGATCTGATCATGGCCGAAGCGCTGGCTGACCGGGCGGGTGCGGAAGATGTGATGCCCGGAACGTACGGTATGCTGGACTGGGAGGTAGATGTCTTCCCGATTGTGGAAAATGTCACCCTGTTTCGGGGGGCTGCTTCGGAAGATGTGCCTGATATGGACAGTTTTCTCAGTCAGGCCGGACTAAATTACCTGAGAGATGAATATGATGTTGTTCTGCTTTTTTATTCCATCTACATGGAAGACGGCTCCCAGGTACAAAATAGTCCTTGCTGCCTTTGGGGAAGCAGGGGGAATATGTGGATTTCCAATCTTACCCGTGACCAGTATGCCAACGATCCCGGCCAGTTTATGAGTCAGGGATATACGCATGAGTGGCTGCACGGCATCGAACAGACCAGCGGAATTTATATAGTAGATGGTTTGCATGGCGCTGAAGAGCATGGTTATACCGAAACTACGCATGATTCACACGACTGGCGTGGCTGGTATTCTGATTTCATGAGAGGTCTGGTCCCAACGATTCCCGGTTCGGCAGAAGCGACTGATTATGTCGGGCAATTTCCCTATCTGAAAAACTTCGGACGGGACATGTGGGAGGATAGTGAGCCGGAGGTGATTACGTATCTGACTTCTTCCGTTGAACTGGCGGGGCCGGGAATATACCCTAATCCTGTAAATAGCGGCGGGAAGATTCAGGTAGAGATACATGGAGACCGGAGCTTGGCACATTATAGCATATATACCTCAGAAGGCAGGCTCGAGCGTGAAGGAACTGAAACACAGTCCGGGATTTTCTCAATAAATGCTCCTGAGCAGACGGGTATTTATTTTATACACTTTTTTATGACGGATCAGACTTTCGTGAAAAAAGTTGTAGTTCATTAGAGAAAACCTCTGCGGGTAACACTCTGTTTTTTTTGATTGTTTTGTAATTGTATGAATGCCCAATAATATTTTATGGTGACCGTAGGTTCAGGCACTTCAGGAGCCTCAGCAGCTGCTCCCCGGAGGCTGAGGTTTCCGAAGGAGTCTCTACCGGGATTTTTCTGCAGTAAACCCCTGTCATTTTATAAGTATTTTACACCCTGTGCCCAGAAAAAAGATGTCCGTGATTTTCATTGTTTTCCTGTTGGGAAAATAGCTCGATATATACAGATCGTTGGTATTGGCTTCAATATAGAAAGCAATTTTATCTATAAAATCAATTCCTGAATCAAAAGTGACCTGTGTGCTGAAAAACAGATGAGTACGGGTGCTCCGGCTCCACCAGTAATAGCCTTTGGGGTACTGCTGGTCCCAGGCCAGTCCCAGATTTTTGCCGAAGTTCTGGCAGAGAAAGACACCGGCCTGTATTGGCTGCCAGTACAGCTTCTGTGCAAGCCTGAGCTGAAACGGACTGACACTGAGCTTGAGAGACAGAGAATGATTGGCATAATCTCCCCAGGCAGGTGTATAGCCATACAAAAGCCCCAGCTCAAACAGTTGTTTTTTACCTGTTTTGGCAATGCCGGCCGAGAAAAGCCCTGTGCTTCCTGCATATTGAAGGCTGAAAGTGGTATATGGCATCTGTTTCTTCAGCCAGCTTTGCGCCTGTATATTGGATAGAAAGAAGAAAACAAATACAAATCCGATGGCAACTTTCCTGCTCATAATTGCTAATCTAATACGGAACAAGTTCCTTTATAATCTTTCCTTGTATCAGCTTCAGAAGCACGAACTCACTTTGCTGCACTCCGTTGGAAACCATATACCGTACATGGTCATGGTAGGCAAAAAGATCCATTGTACTGTGCCTGTGTCCATGCAGAGAAAGAATAAAATTTGGTTGCGAAGCAAAAAGGTTCCTGTATGGCTGTTCCAGCTTGCTGTCAAAGTCGGCGTCAAAGGGAGGTACATGTGAAATCCCTACAAACCAGGAGGCGCTGCTATCCCGGAGCTCGTTTTCCAGCCATTGTATATCCGGGATGTTTCCGTCAAAATTATATTCCCGCCCGTTGGTATCATGGATCAGAAATTTGTACCCTTTGTAAGTAAAAGAGAAGTTCTTCTCCCCGAATATTTTTTCATACAACAGGCCATTATTGGCTGTAAAATCATGATTGCCGATAGCGCATATATGCGGAACATTCAGGTCCTGAAGCCGCTCATAAATCCAGGTGTATTCGCGCAACAGCCCAAAGTCAGCAATGTCACCGCTTAGTACTAGAAAATCAATATCCGGAATGGTATTCACCTTATCTACCAGCCGCCGGAGCTGATCGTAAAAACGTTGGGAATCTCCGGAAAATACGATCGTAACAGTGTCGTCCGGATGCTGATCACGTGCTGAAAATAGCCGTTCCATATTCTGCCTGTTCAGCTCCCGGGGCATATCCGGAACAAATGTCTGATACGGGCTGTATTCAAACTTATTGCATCCCGATAGCAGTATGGATAAAAATATACATACAGGTAATGTACAGTGTATACGATGCATGAATGATATTCCCCTAATAAGTCAATTACAATCTTAACCGGAAGTTTTGATTAAGGTTAACCCACGCCAGACTGATCAATAGCCGGCTGCTGCAAAGCTGTGATTAAATACGTGCGGAAAAAAGATGTCAGATTCGGTATAACTTGTCTGTTTTACGGATAGAATGTTGATGGTTGCCGGACAGCCGGACCTCAGCGCGGAGTATCCGTCACCAGCGACAAGCGATAGGCTTTCGGAGAAATGCCATAGATGCGTTTGAAGAATTTGCTGAAAAAAGCGGGATCACAGAAGTTAAGGTCATAGGCAATTTCTGATATCGTAAGACTGGTGCTTTCCAGAAGATGCTTTGCTTCCAGTGCGTTTAGTTCGGCAATAATCTGTCCTGCTGTTTTTCCGGTGAGCTCCTTGGTCGTTTCGGACAAATGTTTGGAAGTCACAAAAAGCCGGTCGCTATAAAAAGAAAGATTGCGCTGAGTGGTATGATGTTCCAGGACAAGCTGCCTGAATTTCATAACCAGCTCTTCTTTTCGTCCATACTGATAACGGTCTGTGCTATGTTTGCGTCCGATTGCAGCTGTTTCATAGATTGTTTCCATAAAGGACAGAAAAAGAAGTTCCTGACCGAAAATATGAGAATCAGCCTCCTGCGACCGTTTCTGCAGCTGGCTGATCAGGTGATTGTACAATGCTCCTTCTTTGCTGGTAAGCGGCCATACCGACTGATACTCGGAGGAGAAAAAATTCAGTTGTTCCTGCGGGCGCTCATCCGGAAGCTTCTGCTTCATAAAATCCAGCGTAAAGCTGAAACCCTCGAGGGAGCAGTCTTCGCTCACAGAAATCAGCCTGCGCATGGTGGCGGGGCTGGCAATGATCAGTTGATTGGACGTTACGGTATGGGTATTGGAATTGAGTGTGATGACCAGCTGACCTGATATAACCCGAATGACCGAAAAGAAGTCTGTCCGGAATGCTGAAACCGGTATACCCGGCGCTGTCTTGCCGGATAACGATTTTTGGCTGCGGAATACCCGAAAATAGCTGGTTCCCGTACATTCATCATTGGAAGGCACCATTTGGCGGATATCGCTGTGTCTGAGTATGTTTTTAAATCTTGGCAAGCTGACAGTCTTTCGTGTATGATGTATCAGTCTGTAATCGTTGGTCTGTAGTTGTCAGAACGTACAGGTATACGTGTTATTTTCCGGCAACCTGCCATTTTGCCGAAATTTGAATATGCGCCCGGATGGCTGATAGGTGTTTTTTGATCTTTTTCTCTCTTGTTCAGTTTTTTAACGGTTGTCAAAATCTTTTGACTCCATAGAATGATTCTGGGGGCATGGTGGTATATGAAGTCGTGACTGTAGCGCCATCTCCGATGATGGTTCCACAGGTATTCTGATATCAGCCGGATATTTCTATCCACCCCGATGTTTTTTGTCGAATTTGTCAAGCCGTTGCAACGCCCCTGTAATTTCGATGCGATTCCGGAGGCTGTATCCGGTGCACCGCGATCTTTGAGCTTTAAGCTTCTAACGGTTAAGAACGGCTGTAAATCAATGTATAGAGAAGTACGTGCCAAACTCTGTTGCTGAATTCGGGATGGTGAAAAAAAAAACTTACAGTGATTCGTTACCTTCTGTTTTTTGAAATGTCTATAAAGCAGATTCTATTCAAAAAAATGAATATTATGAAGAAACTATTTTTACTAAGGTTAACTATTTGCAGCCTGTTGTTTATTTTATTTTTATTTCAAACCGGCACTGTTCAGGCACAGCGGAAAATGGAAAAGCTCGACCGTGGTCTGGTTGCGGTGAGAACTAACAATGGAGTTTTCTTAAGCTGGAGAGTATTAGGTACCGACCCCAAAGATATTGCATTTAATATCTATAGAAATGGAACCAAAGTGAACGGGACTCCTATCACGGGGGCCACAAACATGGTTGATGGGGCTGGTTCAGCGAGTTCTAACTATACAGTCAGGCCTGCTTTAGGTGGAATTGAGCAGGCACACGGGAGTTCTGTAACAGTATGGGACTCACAGGTAAAGACTATCACGTTGAGTAACCGGCCAGGCAGCAACCATGCTCCTAATGACATCAGTGTCGGGGATCTTGACGGAGATGGACAATATGAGCTCATTGTGAAGTGGTATCCCAATAACGCTAAGGATAATTCGCAGTCAGGTGTGACCGATAATACGTATTTAGACGCTTACAAACTGGATGGGACATTTATGTGGCGGATTGACCTGGGTATAAATATCCGGTCAGGCGCCCATTACACACAGTTTCTTGTAGGGGATTACGACTCCGACGGCTTTGCTGAAGTCGCTTGCAAAACAGCCCCGGGTACCAGAGACGGTAAAGGTAATTATCTGAGCAAAGGGCCTGCGTCCGGTGATAATGATGCAGCAGATTACAGAAACAGTGGTGGCTATGTGCTGTCAGGACCTGAATATCTTACTATTTTCAACGGCAAAACCGGTGAAGAGATGGCAACCGTCAATTATGTCGTTCCCAGAGGAACTGTTAGTAGTTGGGGTGATAATTACGGAAACAGAGTTGACCGTTTTAACGCTACAAACGCCTACCTTGACGGAATTAAACCCAGCATGATTTTCCAGAGAGGGTACTATACGCGAATGGTTGTTGCCGCTTTCGACTGGAATGGACAAGCATTGACCAGCAGATGGACCTTTGATTCGAATAACTCAGGTAGTGAGAGGGCTCGCGGTCAGGGAAACCATAGCATTATGGCCGCAGATATTGATGGAGACGGTTTTGATGAAATATTAACAGGGTCTGCATGTATTGATCATGATGGCAAACTAAAATGGACCACAGGATATGGGCATGGTGATGCCAATCATGTGGGCGATTTTGATCCGGGCAGTCCTGGTTTGGAAGTGTGGCAGGTAAGTGAAAATAAAGGAAGTGAACCTGACCACTACATGATCAGAGCGAGTGACGGACATGTTCTCTGGCGTAATGGTAGCGGAAATGACAATGGGCGCGGCATGATTGCCGATATCGATGCCCGGTATCCAGGACAGGAGGCATGGTCAAATTCCGTTGCCGGAACCTATAGGGCCAACGGAACACAGTTTACCACCTCAAAACCAGGTTCAGCCAATTTCAGGATTTATTGGGATGGCGATCTGCAGGATGAATTACCAAACGGCAGTAGCAATAATACGAATAACCGAATCGATAAATGGAATGGTAATGGTACAGCAAGTATTTTTACTCTTACAGGTTTGACATGTAATGGCACAAAGGCGACACCAAATATTGTTGCTGACCTTTTTGGGGACTGGCGTGAAGAAATTATCCTCCATGATGGAGCCAATCGTCTTTATATACATACCACTATTATTCCGACCCAGCATAAATTATATACGTTGATGCATGATCCTGTTTACAGGAATGCCATTTCATGGCAGCAGTCTTCATACAACCAGCCTCCTCATCTGGGCTTCTTCCTCGGTGCTGGGGTGGAAAATGCCCCGACTCCCAATATTGTACTGGTTGGTGGTAGTGATTGCAACGGAGTATCAGGTGGCAGCGCCTATTTAGACGATTGTGGAACTTGTGTAGGTGGCAATACAGGAAAGACTGCCTGCACAATAGATTGTAATGGTGATGTAAACGGAACTGCTGCTATGGATGCCTGCGGTTTTTGCGCGGGTGGCAATACCGGACGTGTGGCTTGTATCGGATCTGTTCAGGGTGAGGATTTTTGTAGTGCGGCGGGAGTTAAAGAATCCATTAATGGAGGCTTTACAGGAGAAGGTTATATTAACTTTGAAAATGCGTTAAACTCCAATGGTGTCTGGTATCTGTTATCGGACAGGGATATGTCGGTGAGCATTGGAGTGCGTTATGCCAATGGAGGCGGAACGGCGAGAGGGATGAGTCTTCTTGTCAATGGTACGGTACAAGGTGCTATAACGGGAGCATCTACCGGTAGTTGGACGACCTGGGTCGGAGAATACGTTACGTTGAATCTTTCCCGTGGTGCCAATCAGCTGGAGTTACGATCTCTTGGTTCAGATGGTGGTCCTAACATCGATTTGTTCTCATACTCAGTCACTGGTCTGACCTTTGCGGGATGTGAAGAAGACTGTCAGGGTATCGTAGGCGGAGCCGCGTTTACGGATGGTTGTGGCGTGTGTGTAGGAGGAACAACCGGCAAGACAGCCTGTATACAGGATTGCGCGGGAATCTGGGGAGGAGATGCGGAAGAAGACGCTTGCGGAGTCTGCGTTGGTGGTCAGACCGGCTTTAAAGGCTGTGCAGGCACCCTTGAAGCAGAAGACGCATGTAGTGTAGACGGTATTCAGCTGGAAAGCATAAACCAGGGGTTTTCAGGTGCGGGCTATGTAAATACGGATAATAGTATGGGTAGCAGCATCACCTGGATATTGAATAGCGCTGCTTCTCAGACCGCTACGCTTTCTTTCCGTTTTGCAAACGGTGGAAATAATGCACGTGACGGGAGATTAATTGTAAACCAGGCTCCGGCAGGTACTCTCAGCCTGCCTGCAACAGGGGCATGGACCACATGGCTGCAATCAACTGTGAACGTAAACCTTGAAGAAGGAGATAATGAGATTGTCCTGGAAGCCATCACTCCGGATGGTTTAGCCAATATTGATGTACTGTCATTTTCGGAAGGTATCTCCAATGCACCCTGCCCGATAATTACCGGGATCTCCACATGGAAAGATGCTGCCTCTGCAGTATATCCTAACCCGACTCATGGCAGGGTAACATGGAACGGGGATAAGCCATGGAATTTGTATAATGCCCAGGGGCTGGAAATTAATCAGGGCAAAGGGAGTTTCTTAGACCTTTCGGCTTACCCGGACGGAATTTACCTGCTGAAACTGGACAATAATATCATAAAAGTAATTAAGGAATAAGACAATGCAATTGTCTTAAAAGCCTATTCTAGAACAAACCCCTTTGTTTATTACATATAAACAAAGGGGTTTTTATGATTTTGAATCAATGATGATATTCCATTGCAACCCGGTTGCTGTAGCAGGAAAGGTTATGTGACTATGTGATTATTTATAGGTATGGAGTTCGTTGATGATTATCTGGTGGTTGATTTTAAGAAAATAATATTAGGTGTCTAAGCGACAACTGTTTGATTTTTTGGAAGAATAGCTGACTCTCTCATGTCAGAGCTATAAAAAAACGAGAACAGGCTTCACTAATCGCCGGAAGCAATCTTTTGTCTTCGAGAACCTCAGACACCGGAAATCTGCACTACGATCTTTGAGCCTTAAGCTTTAAACTTCTATCTTTTACATGAGTAAAAGGTTTTAAAATCAGTGTATTAGGAAGTTAAGTGCCTGATCCTGTAACATTTTTTATGCTACATGGTCATACCACCATCCACTGCAATTGCCTGACCTGTCAGATGCCTGGCCTGCGAAATGAAAATCACGGCCTCGGCGATATCTTCCGGGGTTTGATCTATACCCTGCGGAATAAGCGTTTTTTTGTTACGTTCCCAGGATTGTTCCTCCGTTTCGCCTTCCCGCTTCCATCGATCGGCTATCCCGCCCTCGCCGCGCCACATGCCTGTACCCACGATCCCGGGACAAATTGCGTTGACTGTAATACCGGTTTCCGCTACTTCTTTCGCGATGCTGTTGGTAAATCCGATTACAGCAAATTTGGAAGCTACATAATGCGAAAGATGAGCCATGCCCATTTTACCGGCAATGGACGCCGTGTTAATGATGGCTCCGGAACCCTGAGGCTTCATAATTTCCAGCTCCGCCTTGACGCATGTGTATACGCCTTTGGCGTTGACCGTCAAAACACGATCCCATTCTTCCGGCTCTATTTCTTCTATACCGCCGATGCCGACCACACCCGCGTTGTTGACTGCGATGTCAAGTCTGCCGAACGCGTCTGCCGTTTTCTTCAATGCCCGCCGGACAGACGGGAGATCGGCGACGTCTATTACCAGGCCCAGGGCCTTCGCGCCCTGCTCTTCAATCGCTTTAATCGTTTTACTTAAAAACTCTTCCCTGATATCCGCGACAGCTACCGAAGCCCCTTTTTTTGCGAATTCAACCGCGATGGCTTTGCCGATGCCTCCGCCGGCACCTGTTACGAATACAACCTGGTTCTTTAGATTCTCCATAGCTTATACATTAACTTCTCGTTTTGTTGTCAATAGTCCGGGCATTGTCAATGACCCGCTGTGGTAACCGATATTCCGGCAAAAAGTTGTCCGGGCGGCGAGGATATCTGAAGAAGACAGGCTATTAGCTTCGCGGGGGACACCTCCCGGATTCTACGGAGAGAGACCGGCAGATGCTTTCGCGTTTCTGGTTTTTACCTTTTGGTTTGGAGTCAGATCAGTATTGGGCATCCCATGCAAAGCATCATCCAGGCTTGATTGCCGAAGAGCTCTGAAAAAATCGAATAAAAATGCCCATAAGCTGTTTTGGCAGAAACTCCTGCGCGGTTAGTCCGGTATTGGTATAAAGATCGTGATTTTCCTCTTCCCGCACCTCCCTGGTTTAGCCTTGGCGTCATATATTTTTTTTCATTTGATAGGGGTACAGGCTCAAAATGGTGTCTGGTACATAAAGCGCGCTGAAAATATATAGACGAATCTTATTAAACAATTTATGTGTATCAGAACCACGCTGTTTTCAGCACTATTGATGATTGCCTGTTCCGGCTTTGCACAGGAACCCGGAATTACCTCGTCCATTCGGGGAAAAGTTCTTGATATTGACTCTGAGGCGCCAATTCCTTTCGCTACTGTAATCCTGGCGGGGGCTGATCCTCAGATCGGGACTTTTTGTGATGAGAATGGTCGTTTTGAATTGACCAATGTACCAGTAGGAAGGCATACGCTTCAGGCGGTCATGCCTGGGTATGAGCCGGCAACAATGCAGGGAGTCCTGGTGACTTCCGGCAAGGTGCTGTATGTAGAGATCAAAATAAAGGAATCCTTTGCCGAGATGGAAGCGATCGTGATCAAGGCAGAAAAAGAAAAGGATAAGCCCGTCAACCAGATGGCTACAGTGAGCGCCAGACAGCTCAGTATGGAGGAAGCCAACAAATACGCCGGAGGAATGGATGACCCGGCGAGGCTGGTGACATCCTTTGCCGGTGTTGCCAGTGATTTGGTCACCAATGGCATCGTTATACGAGGCAATGCCCCCAAAGGGCTGCTCTGGCGCATGGAAGGAGTAGAAGTGCCCAATCCCAATCATTTTGGCGAACTTGCAGGTTTTGGCGCAGGTGGGATTACCGCGCTTAGCAGCCAGATGCTTGCCACTTCGGATTTTATGACCGGTGCATTTCCGGCCGAATATGGCAATGCGCTTTCCGGAGTCTTTGATCTTTCTATGCGGAGAGGCAATATTTCTGAACGGGAACACACCCTGGGCATTGGTTCGCTCGGAGTGGATGTTTCTTCAGAAGGACCTATAAAGAAAGGGCATAACTCTTCCTATCTTTTTAACTATCGTTACTCGTCGCTTGCTCTGGTAGATCATATTATTCCTATTGATCTGGGAATCAACTATCAGGATCTGGCTTATAAATTTCATTTTCCAACCAGAAAAGCCGGGGTTTTCTCTTTCTGGGGTCTGGGTTTTATAGACCGGCAGAAGATTGTGGCAGAAAAAGATTCCTCACAGCGGGAATATATACATCAGTATGGCAGCGGAGACAGCAGGATTGTTACAGGTATAGCCGGGCTTTCCCATCAGTACTTTGTAGGAGAAAACACGTATCTGAAAACTACTTTGGCAGCATCTTCCAACGAACTGACTACAGACTGGCACATGCTCGCTGCACCGGATTATCTGAACAGTGTGAAAACAAGCCATATATATACCGCCTTCAGAAACCTCACACTGGCTTCTTATCTGAATCACAAATTCGGAGCATTGCATACCAGCAGGACCGGATTTGTTGTACAAGGGATGCAGTATGATATGAACCTGCGGTATGCTGAAGATACAGGGCTGCCATTGACGGACTACGTTGATGCGAAGGGCAATAGCGCACTGCTGCAGGCTTATTCCCAGTCTTCGGTAAGACTGGGAGCACGCTTTTTGCTCAACCCGGGTATCAATATTCAGCATTTCAGACTTTCAGGCAAGACGTCCATAGAGCCGAGACTTGGAGCACGCTGGCAGTTTGCACCCCGGCAAAGCCTTTCTTTCGGATACGGCAAGCACAGCCGGATCGAAAAGCTGAACTTTTACATGGCAGATGTATACGACGGGCAGGAATATACACAACCGAACAGAAAACTGGATTTCAGCAAAGCGCATCACTTTGTATTGGGATATGACCGGTCACTCGGAAAGAATACGCGTCTGAAAATCGAGCCTTACTATCAGTACCTGTATGATATCCCCGTTATTCCGGATAGTTCATTCTCCTTTATCAATCTGCAGGACAACTGGTTTATTAATGCCGAACTGGATAACTCAGGCAAGGGAAAAAATATAGGTATTGACATTACATTGGAGCGGTTTCTCAATCAGGGCTGGTTTTATCTGATTACTGCGTCTGTCTTTGACTCAAAATATAAAGGCGGCGATGGGGTATGGAGAAATACTATATACAACAGACAGTTTATCTCCAATATTCTTCTGGGCAAGGAATGGGTTATCGGAAAGAATAAGCAAAATCAGCTGAGTATGAGCGGAAAGCTGACCTATATGCGTGGCGAACGCTGGACACCGGTTGATGTAAACGCTACCATGGAGGCCAGCGAAATCATGTATCAGAATACCCGGATGTTTGAAGCTCAGGCTCCGAATACCTGGTTTCTGCATTCCACCATTACCTATCGGATAAACAGGAAGAACCATTCCAGTCTGTGGTCTTTGCAGATATTGAATACCCTGGCCAGCAAAGTTTATCAGGGATATATGTACAATATGAGAAGCGGAAGCATCGATTCAGTGCATGAAACAGTCATCATTCCCAATCTGAGTTACAAAATACAGTTCTGATCAGATTCTGCCGTATAGCCTCCGGGCGGCTCCTTCCATAGAGGCTATACGGCAGAATGCGTTTATTCGGTAAAGGATTAAGGCCAGAGTTATTTTTCGGGGTGTCTATCACAGACATTAGAAAAAGAGGTAAATTGAAATGGTTCTTAACGAATTAATAATAAAAACAGCATGACCGGGAAATCGAGGGTTTTACAAACAATTCCGGATAAATCAAGAGACGGTAAAAAAGTATTCGGGACTTCCTTGCTATAAGAAAGGGAGGGGGACATGATCCGGATCTTCTGGTAATCATAAATTCAAACTACCTTGGATTTTTAATCCGGCGGGCACTATCCCTGATTTTATCGGTCATTCCGGATTGTCGGGCGCCCTGGCTTTTTATAGTCCCAAAGAAAATCTGTTTATAGCCGGGACGGTAAATCAGATCGCCCATCCTGATTTGTCGTTCAGAACAATGATAAAGCTGGCGCAGAAAGCTGTGAAAGCATGAAATGTCATAAAATGAGACGATATCCGGGAATTTGATAGAGCGCCGTATAAATACAAAAAGGATTTACCGTCTGTCGATAAATCCTTTTTTCCTGTGGAGCTGGTGGGAATCGAACCCACGTCCGGACAAGGAACCTGCGATGCCTTCTACATGCTTAGTCTTGCTTTGGTTGTAGGGATGTTCCTGGGTGCAAGCCGGACCTTAGAGCATCCTTAGTCATTTTATCTCATTTTCGTGCCATGACTTCACAAAAACCAGATCTGCATGATGATGTCCGTTTGTCAACCCGGCAGACCGTGGGGTCGACTGGACACTAAGCCGTTAATTTAATTAAGCAGCTAGGGCGTAGTTTTCTTCGCCGTTTATTTGGTATGAACGTTTTATTTACGGGAAATACGAACAACTCCCGACATGCTTACATCCAACCTCTCATGCCGTCAATACCGGACAGCCCCGTATTGATTTTGCAAAAAGCCTGATTATGCTGGCTGTACCCCAAAAGGGACAACAAAGATAAAGTTAAAACTGTTCAAATAAAATTTCTTTGCAGGAATAATCTCCGAAAAACTTGCCGGAATATATAAAGGAGAGCTCCGAAAAAAAACAATCAAATCCTGAACAGGACCTACTATAGCCGGTTTATAGCATATCAGACAAAACGTTATTATGATTAAAATGGATATGGTTGCGGGTATGGTAAATATCCTGCCTCAGGAAGAAAATATAGAAACAAAGCTGCTGGTCGTTTTCGGGGTTGTTATTCTTGGTTTTCTTGTGCTTGATCTTGGAGTATTTCAGCGCCATGCCCATAAGGTGAGCACCAGATCAGCACTCTGGCAGTCCATATTCTGGGTCGCCATATCGCTGGCTTTCGCCGTATTGATTCTTATATTTCTGGACAGGGAAAAAGCAGGTACCTTCTTATTGGCCTATATTACAGAAAAGGCACTTTCTGTTGATAACATCTTTGTCTGGCTGGTTATTCTGAAATATTTCAGAATTGACGAGAAGTTTTACCATAAAATCCTTTTTTACGGAGTAATAGGAGCAATCTTTTTCAGAGCTGTTTTTATAACGGCCGGCTTTTATCTTATTGAAAAGTTTCACTGGATTCTCTATATATTCGGAGCGATACTTATTTATTCAGGGATTAAGCTGCTCCGCTCCGACGGAGAAAGCTATGATCCTGAAAACAGCTGGGTTTACCGGATACTGACCAAGCGCTTTCGTTTTGTTCCCAACCACGGTTCCAGCGATTTTATTCACAAGGAAAACGGAAAGTGGTACATCACCACGATCTTTCTTACCCTGATCATGGTCGAAACCACTGATATCGTTTTCGCAGTGGACTCTATTCCGGCGGTATTTGCCATAAGTCAGGACAAGTTTGTGGTATATACTTCCAATATCTTTGCTATTCTCGGTCTGCGGGCCATGTTCTTTCTGGTATCCGGCGTTATAGACAAGTTCAGGTATCTGCAATACGGACTATCCATAGTGCTGATCTTTATCGGTCTTAAGATGTTTGCCGAGCTGTTTGATATCAAAGTCCCTGTATGGCTTTCCCTGACTATGGTATTGGGAGTGATTATCGCAAGCATACTGATTTCGGTATTCGTTACAGACGACGTAGAGGACAAAGCATCGCCGGACAAAAAAACGGATAGCAAAAAGCAGGAAGGGGAAGAATAGGGGAAATATCCGTATTTCCCCTGTTCAGGTATGTCCCGATCAGGCAATTTGTGTAAATTGGAAAAACCGGGTAGATTGCTTTGCCGGGTGCGGATGGAAAATTTACGCAGGTATAGTTCATTGTGAAAAAAAATCTTTTCCTGATCGTATGCTTATACAGCTGGTTGTATACCAATGCTCAGATTGTCAATGTCGAACGTTTCCGGCTCGACCTGGACACAGCCAACCTGTGGCTGGGCAATGCGGGACTGGGGCTCAATATCAAAAAGCAGCAGAATAATATCTATACCTACAATGGTAGCCTCAATGCAGTATTTCTTACCGACAGACATGCTTTTATTTCTCTGAATTATTTCAAGCTGCTCCGGCAGGACAAAACCAATCTTCTGAAAGACGGCTATGTGCATTTGCGCGCCAATCTGATGCGCCGCCGGCGGTTTTCCTGCGAACCGTTTATGCAATATCAGATGGATCAGGGAAGAGGCCTGTACTTCAGAGAAATATATGGCGGAGCAGTGCGATTGCGCTTATGGGCTGGCAAGCAGGGATATATGTCGGTCAATACCGGCCTGATGTATGAAAAAGAAAACTGGCGTGGTACTATCCTGCGCTTCGAAGCGGATTCGGGGATTGCGGAAACTGTGTTTATCCGAAGTACTTCCAATCTGACAGCCCGGATAAATCTTGCAGACGGAATCAGTCTGTTTCTGGTCACCTATTATCAGGCACGTCCCGATTATTTCCTGAGGCCCCGTCTTATATCCGATATTCAGGTTCAGCTGCGGATAAACCGGTATCTGGCTTTCAATTCACAGTTTGTGACGACATTGGATGCGATGCCCGTTGTGTCGGGCAACAACTTTGTCTATACCCTCAACAACAGTCTGCTGATCAGCTTTAATCCCTGAAACGGGCAGCATGCTTTATGCCTGACTACGGCCTCTCATACAGAAAACGCTTACGTAACCAGGCTCTTAATGGAAGATCATATAGCTTCATTAATCCATAGGCCAGAACAATGGAAACCACCGCAGTCAGTACTCCATAGGGCCAGGTTTGCTCCAGCGCATATTCATTGTTGACCACCCAGGCCATATAGATATATACCAGAGGAAAATGTGTGATGTATAGCGGATAGGATATATCCCCCAGAAATCTGCATATACGGATTGCTTTCCCGGATACGTTGCCTCCGGCGCCCAGCCATATGATAAAAGGAAAGAGGATCATCAGGCAAATGCATTCATAAAGGCCATTGAGCCAGGGTTGCTCCGGTCCGCCTACGCGAGGTACAGACAACACTATGACCAGTAGCAGCGCCGTAGACAGAAATGCATAGGGAGTATACCTCAGTCTGACGGTTCTTGCCAGCAGCATTCCGGCCAGAAAAGGGAAGGAGAGGCGCAGCAGGCCGATCCGCAACTGCTTCGGGTCATCGATAGACCAGCCGCCGATGATATCTCCGGCCGGATTGGTCAGGGCGTAATGCAGGGTAAAGCCGGCGGCTGTCAGCATTAAAACAGCCAATATGGTATTGGAAAGCCGGCGTAATACAAGTGCATAGACAATATTGGCAATGTATTCATAAAAGAGCGACCAGGCCGGGCCATTGAGAGGAAACATCTCGTTCCAGCCTCTGATATCAAGGCCTTTGCCTACGGGAATCAGAAGGCACCCGAGCAGCATGACGAGAATCAGTTTCCACAGCGGAGCCTGGGATATGCTGCTCCAGCCCAGGTCCGGAGAATCCTGAAAACAGAACAGCAGCGCTCCTGCGACCGAACCTGCTATGACCATGGGATGCAACCGGATAATGCGGCGGCGGAAGAAATCGGCCAGAGACATTTGTTTCCAGCGGTTATCATAGGCATAGCTGATCACATAACCGGAAAGAAGAAAGAAGAAATCCACGGCCAGATAGCCGTGATTAATAATCTGTCTGGCAGGGTCTCCGCCGGAATGGATCTCGAAAATATGGAACAGAACAACCATTATCGCGGCTATTCCGCGCAAACCATCCAGTATTTCATAATGCGGTTTGGACTTCGCCAGATCGGGCAGCTTATGCATAATTCAAAGAAAGTTGAAGGATTTCCGTTGTAGAATCGAAGCCAAATTAGCAGTAAACCGGGAAAGCTGATTGTCCGATATTTTTTTTCTTTTGTCCTATATTTGGATTTTTATGCGTTGCTTAAATATATATGAGTAGAAATGTAAAATATTGTCATATGTCGGAAAAGGATCAGGAGTCCTTTATTTTCGATCATGTGCACGTACCCTGGGACAGACAGATCAATTTGCATCGTCAGGAATCGTGGGAGCTTGCTTATATCATCACGGGACGCGGTATGCGGGTAATCGGAGATGTGATCGAGCCGTTTCAGGAAGGGGAAGTGATTCTGATTCCGCCGCATATACCGCATTGCTGGTCTTTTGATGAGAAAGTCAGCGATGAGGCCGGAAAGATTGAGAATATATGTGTGTTTTTTACAGACCGTTTTCTGGAAAACAGTAAAGCAGTTTTTCCGGAGCTGAAAGATATAATACATGCTATACAGGAGTTTACTGAGGCGGTATCGTATAGCGGAAATATATTGACAGAAATACAAAAGCTTCTGAAAGCAATGACCGGTGAAACAAGGGTAGTCCGGCTGGCTTCTGCCATAAGAATTCTGGGTTTGCTGTCAGACAGAGAAAGCACCAGAGTAGTAGGACGTCCGGTTGCGGAGGACAGAAAGATCAAACGTGTGCAGCTTCTGCATCTGTATGTAATGAACAACTATCAGAATACAATCAGCCTTGATGAAGTCGCCAGATTTGTCGGAATGGAAAAATCTTCGTTTTGTGTCTTCTTCAGGAAAGCGACCGGAAAGACTTTTTTCTCTTTCCTGACCGAGTATAGGATAGAAGCATCCTGCAAAATGCTCACAAATACTACAATGTCTGTATCGGAGATTTGCCATGCAGCAGGTTTTGGAGATATTCCATATTATAATCGTGTCTTTAAGAGGATCAAAGGGAGGACTCCTTCACAATATAGGAAAGACTTGCGAAGCGGATAGTAAACGAAGTACATTGAATTGTTGGATATATATACCATGATTCTAATTCAAAAAACTGCTTCTGTTTTATCCTCCGGTGTCCAATAGTAATTAATTGCCATATGGCTGCTTTTATTACAAAAAATACTCTTCGGAAAAAACAGAACTTGTGTATATGGTGTTTTTCGGCTGAGATTTTTTTATGATTTTTTGAACAAGTGACGAGCTAAGATGTTAATAGTGTTCATTCAAAAAAGTCTTATGTGTTTTTTAAGGAGCCGATGTGTCAGGCAGCCTTGAAAAGGGAAGAATCCTGATGTGAAATTTTTAGATGCAGATTTTTGGGATACACATTTTGCCGGAGAACAAATGACATTTTTTGACTGAGCTGATCAGAATTTTTAACTAAACAAATACACTATGTACGGTAAAACGAAACTATCTTCTACCCCTTACGCAGTTGAGACAAAGGAGGTAGATGTATTTATTGCCGGTTCCGGTCCGGTTGGCTGTGCGTTTGCCAGAAAACTGGTAGAAAAAGGCTATAAAGTGATGATGATCGATGCAGGAGCGAAATACTCCAAGAGACCGGGCGAGCATCTGAAAAACTCTTTTATTTATCAGCGGAATGTAGATCCTTTTGCTTCTGTGATCAGAGGACACTTACAGCCACTGTCTGTACCGACCAGCGATAATCCCATGCTCACGCTGGACCCTGGGGCGTTTACCATAGATCGTAACAATCCCGATTATAAGGGTTTTGTAATCAATGGCCAGAACCCCGATCAGGTATCTTACAAAAACCTTCCCGGGGCAGCGGCCACGTATGCGGTAGGAGGAATGGCTACGCACTGGACCTGTGCCTGCCCGAGACATCATCCGACCATGGAGAGAACACCAATAATCTCAGACAAAGACTGGGACAAGCTCTATTCGGAAGCGGAAGAATTGCTGAATGTGCATAACGATCAGTTTGATAGATCGATACGTCATACCAAAGTAAAGGAAGTGCTTCAGCAGGAGTTTAGTGAGCTGAATGCTCCGTACCATCCGCAGAGTCTGCCATTGGCGGTACAGAGGAGAAAAGACAACCCTGACTTTGTGCACTGGAGCGGATCCGATACCGTATTGGGGCATCTGGCAGATAATGTCAATTATTATAAAGATGAATCCGGTGGTGTGCTGGAGATACTGGAGCAGCATCAGCTGCGCAAAGTAGTTCAGGATGGTTCCGGCAAATCCATCGACTTTGCCTGTGTGCAGAATCTCATGGAGTGGAAAGAAATACATGTCAAAGCCAAGGTATATGTCATTGCCACCGGAACAGTACTGATCAATCAGATATTGTTCAACTCAGAAATTGATGCTCCGAACTCCGGCTTGTATTTGTCCGAGCAGCCAATGGCCTTCTGCCAGGTTGTTCTTCTGAAGAAAGTAATCGAAGAAATAAGAAACGATCCCAGATTTGCCAAACCGCTGGAAATACATCAGCGAAACAATCCGAAAGATCCCGTGCCGATTCCGTTCAATGATCCGGAGCCGCAGGTATGGATTCCGGTATCCGAGGGCCGTCCGTGGCATTGCCAGATTCACAGAGATGCGTTTGCTTACGGCGATCTTAAGCCCAATGTAGACAGCCGGCTTATTGTAGACCTGCGCTGGTTTGGTATTGTAGATCAGAAAAAGCACAACAAAGTAACCTTTAGCAGTGAGTTGAAAGACTCGTATGGTATGCCGAAGCCAACCTTTGACTTTGAGCTGGATGATCCGGACAGAACAAAGCAGCATGCCATGATAGAGGATATGCTCAGGGCTGCCAATGTGCTGGGTGGATTCCTGCCGGGGTCCGAGCCTCAGTTTATGTCACCCGGACTTACCCTGCATATCCACGGCACAGCCAGAATGGGTACAGATGCCAGTGACAGCGTAGTAGATACCAACTCCAAAGTATGGGGAATGGACAATCTTTTCCTTGGCGGAAACGGATTGATTCCGAGAGGTACCGCGAGCAATCCTACGCTGACCAGTGTCGCTATGGCGCTCAAAGCAGCTGAGTATATCGATTCACAAATCAGCCCGACAGCTTCCAAAGCAAGCAAAGTCGGAGATCTGATTGCCTGATACAAACTTTCCTGATTCAAAACATGCGGATTTGTCTCTGTTTTATCCGCATGTTTTTCACTTTTAATCCAATACCATCATGAGCACAAGCAATAATCCCTTATTTGATAAAGAAAAAGTTTTTATCGGCATCACGCCCACCTGCTGGACCAATGACGATAACCCGCTGATCGGCGAGAATATATCCTTTGAGCAATGCGTCAGTGAAATGGCGCTTGCCGGTTATGCCGGATGCAGTGTCGGGCACAAATATCCCAAAGACGTGGACGTATTGAAAGAAGCCCTGGCGCTGCGCAACCTGAAAGTTACCGAGCCATGGGCCAGCCTGTATTTTACCGCCAGCGAAATGTATGACAATACCATTCGCTACTTCAAAAGCCAGCTGGAGTTTATCAAGGCGATGGGTGGCTCGACACTCGTGGTGGCCGAGCTCGGTCATGCAGTACATCAGCAGGGAGTTGCAGTCATCCCCAATAAGCCTGTCTTTAGCGACAGGCAATGGGATATGCTGATACGCGGCCTCAATAAAGTGGGTGGTATCGCGTATGAAGCCGGTATGAAAGTATGCTATCATCCGCATATGGGCACAGGCGTGCAGAACAAAGGGGAAATCGATCGTCTTATGGATGCCGCAGATCCGGAATATGTTCATTTGCTTCTTGATACCGGCCATTTGTATTATGCCGGAGAAGATCCGCTCAGAATCACTAAGCAATATGCCAGAAGGATCAGACATTGTCATCTCAAAGATATCCGGCAGGATGTGCTGAAGCAGGCCCTGGAACAGGGACAGAGCTTTCTCGAATCCGTTGCCAACGGTGTATTTACCGTACCGGGAGACGGTGCTATCGATTTCAGGCCGATCATGCAGGAGCTTGCAGACAATCAGTTTGAAGGCTGGCTGGTCGTAGAGGCTGAGCAGGACCCGGACAAGGCGACTCCTTTATTATATGCTAAAAAAGCGCGAAACTATCTGAGAGAAATCACCGGAATATAACAGAACACGCGCTTCCCGGTGACTGAGGCTCTCGAAGTCACCGGGAATATTGTGGAGGCTGAGGCCCTCGAAGCCTCTCATTGACTGTCTGAGGCCCTCGAAGCCCTAAAGGTTCCCGAGTCTCTCAGTGATAAAACCAGTGGTTTGTTGTTTGAATACCTGATCCTAAACCGTAGTTAATGATGCAATCGGAAGAATATAAACGTCTGAAATCCGGTGATAACTGGAAAAAATGGGGACCCTATCTGAGTGAAAGGGCCTGGGGTACTGTACGCGAAGATTACAGCAGCGATGGCAATGCCTGGAACTATTTCAGTCATGATGCAGCCCGCAGCAGGGTATACCGCTGGAACGAAGACGGACTGGCCGGTATCTGCGACGACAATCAGTTTCTCTGCTTTGCCCTGTCGCTGTGGAACCACCATGATCCTATTCTGAAAGAACGGATGTTTGGTCTGACCAACTCGGAGGGCAATCACGGAGAAGATGTCAAGGAATACTTTTTCTATCTTGACAATACACCCACACACAGCTATATGAAGCTGTTGTATAAATATCCGCATTTTGCCTATCCTTACGAAGATATTATCCGGGGCAACGCGTCCAGAGGGTATTACGATTTTGAGTATGAGCTGCTGGATACAGGGATATTCAACGACAACAGCTACTTTGATGTCGAAGTAGAGTATGCCAAAGCCGATGTGGATGATATACTGGTCAGAATCTCCGTAACCAACCGGGGAAGCAGGCAGGCTGATTGCAGCATATTGCCCAATCTGTGGTTCAGAAACACCTGGAAATGGGGTTATGAGCAGGGGCCGCGCTGCGATGTGCCCGGCAAACCTTCTATGCGGCTTACCGTTCAGGATGAGAGCTTTGCAGAGATAATGCTTCAGCATCCCTGTCTGGGAACCTATTATTTTTACTCCGAATGTTGCGCCAGCGTGCTGTTTACCGAAAACGAAACCAACAACCGTCGCCTTTTCAATTCCGAAAACGACAGTCCGTACGTAAAAGATGCCTTTCATGAGTATATTATCAATAAGAACCAGGCCAGTGTAAACCCTGAAAAGCAGGGTACCAAAGCGGCTGCCCTGTATACGTTTTCACTTGCTGCCGGCGAAACCAGAACAGTCAGGCTGAGACTTACCTCGGCGCGTCAGGAAAACCCGTTCCCGGTCTTTGACGGGGTTTTTGCGGACAGAAGCCGCGAAGCAGACGAATACTACAATGAAATTCAGGCTCCGGGTATGTCTCCGGATAAAAAGAATATCCAGCGTCAGGGTTTTGCCGGTATGCTGTGGTCCAAGCAGCTTTATTATTACAATATTGATCAGTGGCTGAGCGGAGATCCGGGACAATTGCCGCCGCCCAAAGAGCGGGAGTATATGAGAAATTCGACATGGAAAAATGTCGATGCTTTTGATATTATTTCCATGCCCGACAAATGGGAATATCCCTGGTTTGCTACCTGGGACTGGGCTTTTCACTGCTGGCCGCTTTCGCTGATTGATCCCGCTTTTGCCAAGGACCAGCTGCGCCTTATTGTAAGCGCCCAATATACCAAGTTCGACCAGATCCCTGCCTACGAGTGGAATTTTGACGATCTCAATCCGCCTGTGCTTGTCTGGGCAGCCTGGCGGATCTACAAAATTGAAGGCAAGCAGTTTGGTACACCGGACAAAGATTTTCTGGAAGAAATCTTTCAGAAGCTGGAGCTGAATTTCAGCTGGTGGTACAACTACAAAGGTGTGGACCACAATGGCCTCTTTCAGGGTGGTTTTATGGGGCTTGACAATATCAGTGTCTTTGACCGGAGCAAGCTGGAAGTAGAAGGAGCACATCTCGATCAGGCAGACACCACCGCTTGGATGGGACTGTATAGCCTCACCATGATGCAGATCGCTCTTGAGCTGGCATCTGACAGCAACAACTATCAGGAGAGAGCCATTGCCTATCTGGAACACTTCTTTGAAATAGTCCGGGCTATGAACAACCGCGGCGGAGAAGGCGAAGGGCTCTGGGATGAGGAAGACGGATTCTTTTACGATGTTCTGCATTATGACAACGATGATAAGAAAAAGCTGAAAGTACGATCTCTCGTAGGACTTATGCCTCTGCTGGCTGTCGAAGTCCTCGAGGAAGAAGTCCTCGATCAGTTTCCCGCGGTCAGACAGCGGCTGGAGCAGCTGATTGACGAAAATGCACCAGTATTATCCAAAATGTCTGATCCCCGGCTGCTGTTGTCTTCCCGAGGGAAAACCCATCGTCTGCTGGCTGCGCTCAACAGGGCGCGGCTCGTCAGTCTGGTTCGGTACATCGCCGATGAAACGGAGTTTTTGTCCGACTACGGCATTCGCTCCGTATCAAAATATCACCATGATCATCCTTATGACTATGGTGATGGCAATCCCGATCATATTCTGCGCTATGTGCCGGCTGAGTCCAATTCCGGATTGTTTGGCGGCAACAGCAACTGGCGCGGACCTGTCTGGTTTCCGATCAATTTTCTGATCATCGAGGCCTTGCAGAAGTTCGGCTACTATTACGGAGACCAGCTCAAAATAGAGTACCCCAGAGGTTCCGGAAACCATCTGAGACTGGACGAAATTGCTACGGATCTGTCCCGGAGGCTTATCCGCATTTTTGAAAAAAATCAGGAAGGTAAACGACCGGTATACGGCGGCATACCACAGTTTCAGACCGATCCTCACTGGAAAGATTATATCCTGTTTTACGAATATTTTCACGGAGACAATGGAGCCGGACTGGGCGCCAGTCATCAGACCGGCTGGACAGGACTGGTGCTCAAGCTTATTCAGCAAAATGTCAATTAAACTTAATTATCTAACTATCATATTTTTATGAATACAATATTTTTTAACGGATCAGCGCTGAGAAGCTGCCCCGTGATACTGCTCGTAAGTGTTCTCTGTGCCTGCAGCAACCAGAATATTAAAGAGAAAACAACCGGAAAAGCAGCCTTTACTCCGGTTATGGTCAGTGAAAAGCTGGAAGACGGTTACTGGATCGAAGCCGCGGATTTTGACAACGACGGAGATACCGATCTGATTGGTTATGGTCTGACCATGGGTAAGATCACTTTTTACGAAAATCCCGGTAAGGACCAGCTGGCCAAAGGTAATACGCTTTGGAAAAAACGAGTCATAAAAAACCTGAAAGATCCGGTTGGAATGGATCATACTGATGTCGACGGCGACGGGCTGACGGATATTGTCATATGCAAAGATTATGGAAAGACACAGAAAACCTGTCTCCGGGACGGCGGCAAGATCATCTGGCTCAGAAATCCGGGTAATGATACAGCGGAATGGCAGGATTATTATATAGGTCAGACCCTGGCTATGCACCGCCTGCGTACCGGCCGGTTTACCCAAAACGAGAATCTGGAGCTGCTGGCATTGCCTGTAGTAGGCGATTCGGGCGATGTGCATACCATTATCCCCATCTATTTTTATGAAAAGCCATCCTCCGTGCTTGATAGTGAGCGCTGGACCAGAACGCTCATAGACAGCTCATTTTTTGAGGTGATCCATGACGCCTATATCGTCAAAAATCCCGGGCTCAGTGACTACGATGTAGCTCTTATCTCCAGCCAGCAGGGGATTTCATGGCTATACTACGGCAGAGACGGGCAATGGCATATCGACAATATCGCTCAGGGAGAGACTTCAAGAGCGGATTATGAGCATACCGAAGACTGGTTTACCGGTACCAATACCGCAGATATCGGTACACTCGGACCGGATAAAGGTACGTATATTGCTGCGCTTGAACCCTTTCACGGTGGTACGGTAAGTGTATATCATGCAAATCAGTCCGGTACATGGCAGCGCTCCGTCCTGCACAAATATGGCAAGATCGACAGCCTTGGCTTCGGAGTAGGGCACTTCCTGATTACAGAAGATATGGACAATGATGGCACAGACGAGTTTCTGGTAGCCTTTCCCGAGCCGCCCAAAGGCGTACTGTATGTAAAACCCATAGATCCGCAAAATAACATGTACGATACCGTCCGGGTGTCGGATGCCTCAGCGGCACGCATCGCCATTGCGGATTTTAACAACGACGGAAAAAAAGATTTTGCCACGATCGGGTACAACGTACCCGGCTATTATGAGGACGAAGATCCCAGAGTCATGATTTTTCTGAATGACATGGACTAAAAGCAAACAGGTGTACTTTCATAGCAGGCAAAAGCCGGTTCAGCAGAGCCGGCTTTTTTTGTGAATGACAGTGGAAGAATGTGAATGTATAATGAAGAAAAGCGGATTCTTCTTGAGGTCGGAAGATTTTAACATTTGGGTATATTATCCGATGATCAGATATAGTGTGTAATGCTCTTGGTACATAGCAGTTCGTAAAATGAGCGTATTAATATTGGTCATATTGCTGCATCAGTCGCTTCGCCTATGGCGAGTGACGGTTATGAGCGAGGCTTCTGGTCGTTTCTCGCTGCTGTTCGTGTAAGCTTCCCTAAAAATAGTAGTGATTATAAATAGAGAAAATGGGGGACAGGTTGGTGACTGTATGTTACATAAGAAAAATGGCAGATTGTCGCGTGAATAGAACCTTGCTATGTTTTCCGGATTCATACCACCTATAATCCCTGCCGGCTAATCATACAAGCCAGTTCATTTTGAACTGGCTTGTATGTTTTTTCAAAGATTCATCCTGCTTTACTCCACCACAATACGTTGTATCATTTTATCATCCGTATCGCTGGTCACACTGAGCAGGTATACCCCTTTGGCATATCCGGTAAGCAGAAGATAGATCCGGTCACCCGAAAGTGTATAGTGTATGTCTTCCACTTGTCTTCCGGAAAGCTCGTACAAGCTGACCTCTTTCACTTTAGTATGTCTGAGCAGCTGTATAGAGACAAAATCCTTTGCCGGATTAGGGAATATGCGCAGGTGTTCAGCGTCCGGAGCAGACGTGGCGGTCACAATGCCAACCTCCTCGTCTATCCAGGAAACTCTGGTAGTAAGCCATGTACGCAGATAGTCGATTTCCTTTTCATACGAGCCAGTGGCGACAGGGTTGGGCCATACAAGAGAGTCCAGAATATCCCATTTGTAGAAATTAAGCCGCTGGGAATGTTTCAGTTCAGCCGCTTTGGTTTCAAGAAGATTCATAACAGAAGGCACAAGCGTTTCCCTCAGTTCCTGCCAGCGGGCTTCAGCTTTCTGCCTGAAAGCAGGGTTAGAGAAGAGTTGCGGTATCCATGGACTCACAAAAAACGAATTATTTCTGACCCACCAGCCAGTCGGGTCATCTCCGCCGCTGTAGTTGATATTGCCTGCGGCGATGTCAAAGTCCCACAGAGGTCCGAAACGCAGCTTCTCTCCCCGCTCTTTATGCATAAAAACGCTGCTTACAAACTGAGCGTCGTGATTTTTAAACAATTCATTGATCCAGTACCAGTCAATGAGTGTTTCCGTATCCAGATACTGTTCGTAGGCATTGGGATCGCCGGATGACATAATTGCGTTTTCAGCCTGCTGCACATAGTCCCTGATATAGTTGAGCTGCGCGTTTGGAATATCTTCCGGCGATTTAATGGTAATATGAGCATTGTTGCCGGTTCTGAACCAGAAATCTTCATCCAGGCGCATGTCTGCCTCCAGCAGATAGCCACCGGTAATGCCGTGACTGTCCGTATCTGTATCGGAAAGCTCGGTAATATTAACCCGGTCCTCAGATACCTTTATTTGTTCTCCCCAGAGATAAGTACCCTGATATTTTCCGTTGAGTACTACATCCACATTACGCATACGGGGAGTATAAGCCAGCGCTGACTGTTGCCCCATAGCCAGTGCGAGATAGTTGCGCAGAAGCGTTTTGTCCGCATAGTTGGCCAGCAGCACCCACTCTCTGTCTGCCGGCATGTCCAGCACAGAAGCTTTGGTTTTCAGCTTTACCTTGTATGGTTTCTTGGGCATATTCCAGGTAGAGTTGCCTCGTCCCCTGATTTCCATGGGAGCTTCAAACAGTGTACCGCTCGCATCCAGGATGTGCATATTGGCCGGTACATAGGTTTCCTTGGTATCAATCGGCTTTTGCTGCTCCGTATCAATATAGATGACGGGCAGACCGGTATAGACCAGCTCAACCCGGTAACGCTTTTCCGTATTGTCGGATGCAAGGAGTGTATAGTAGACCGGTGACGAAAAATCATTGACACTGACTCCGCTTTCCTGTCTGGTATCATTGGCCCATACCGAAGCCGTATTGCTTGTGGCAAACGTAGCCTTGAGAGGCAGAGCAGATCCTTCCTGCGGGATTATGCTGATAATAAGGCTGTCTCCGTATATATCACAGATAATATCCTGAGCGATGAGGCCCGGGTTTTTGTCCGCTTCAAACGTCAGTGAAGTGATTTTGGGTGTATCGGCCGCTATCAGATGTGCCGGCCAGCATGCGAGAAAGAAGTAAAAGAGTAAAAGTTGCTTGTACATGGCAGATTACGTTTATGAATTGAAAAAAATAATACGAAGTTGAATGATTGGTTCAGATTTAATGTGTTTTTACAATTTTCTCGGTAATGACCTGTCCGTGCGCATCGCTTATCATCAGATAATAGATCCCCGCGTCTTTTGGCAGCGCCAGGAGTGTGCGGTCATTTTCCGTTGAAAACTCTCTGATAAGCTGTCCGGAATATCCGTGTAGCCGCACGTGCAGGGGGCCGGTTCCCGGAGCTGTTTCCAATACGATATGATCATTGGCCGGATTGGGATACAGGCGCCAGGAAGCGGCAGGCTGCATTCCGATGCCCGTTATCACATCGCTTCCCAGTATAGCCAGTCCGAATGCAGAAGGATTGCTGTAGGAGACGTCTTCTCTGGCAAACCAGGTGATTTTACCATCCCGCTGTTGCGTATCGCTGTCATTGACATGAAAATCCATACCCATCAGCTTGCCCTCGGCCGGAGCTACTCCTATAGCAGACCATGGTATGGACACTTCGACTATATAGCCCGTGCCGGTTAATGCAGAAGCTGCCTGTATACCGGTGACCGGTTTATCGTGCCCTTCCAGTATCCGGGATGCATCATAGCGTATCACAAACTGAAAATCATTGGCATCGTAGGCTGAGGCCTTGTCATTGTTCCCATCTATATAGATCTCAATCCCATCATTTTCCCAGAAGTTGGAGGAAGCAGCCAGCAGTATATCATCTGTGACATCATACAGGAAATACAGCCTGCTGTCATCATACAGAACCCGTACCCTCGCGCTCAGATCACGGTCATTGGTGACCGTCATGAGTCTGTTCTGAAGCTCGTACTCTGTGACCAGCTCCCAGGCAGCTTCGATTTGCCCGTCGATGGTGACAGGCGATGAAGTCTTCATGATTTTTACTCCGGCAAAATCTGTTACGGTCACGGTAATGGTTTTGCTTTCTACACTTCCGTGAGGATTGCTGATAACGACCTTGAATGTGTTACCATTATACGATGCGTCTATAGCTGCAATGTTTAGTTCACTGCCGGTTGCTCCGGGGATTTCCTGATTATTTCTGTACCACTGATAGCTCAGTTCCGGACCGGAGGCGGTAACGGACAGTTTCAAAGCATCATGTTCAACCACCACTGTATTGCTGAGATCAGTGGAAATACGGGGAGGAACATCGTTGTCAATCGTAAGAAGGCTCAGCATTTTTTGAGCATAGCGCTCTCCCAGCAGCCGGTAGCCGGCAGTCGTAAAATGCAGCCTGTCGGATACCGCTGTACATCCGCTGGAAGAAATGACATGAGCAGTCGGGATAGTGTTTGGCAGCGCGTTGATCGTCGTGTTCATGCCGGCTGTCATGCCGCCTTGTCCTGCATCGACCACCTGACCGGCAAGCAGAGGCACCTCACTGGCGCTGAGTCCCAGATCCGTCAGCAGGTTGTTGTATACTCCTTTTACTTTGCCGGGCCATTGATTATCGCCGCTATTCGATTCACCCTGATGCATCAGTATACCTTTGATGACTCCGTCCCTTTGTGCGATCTTTGCCAGTTCGACCAGTCTGGCGTACGGATTGCCGCCATACTCATTGATGATGTTACGCATCCATTGCTCAGTACCATTTACATAAGATGCGTAATTGTGCTTGTCAAACAGTTCGATTTTGCATCCGGCAACCGCTACGTGCACAACTCCTACCCGTATATGCGAAGGAAGACTGGCCACCATGGTACGGCCAAAATTATCAGCAGGGCCGATGCCTGTATTGCACCGGCTGAGCGGAGGAGTGGCTGTCCGCCAGTTGGCAGCCGTCTGCCCGCTGCAATTGACTGCCTGCAATATCCTGAACCGGCTGTCTACCGTACGGTCCTGGGCCTCTATGGTACCCTGTCCTTCCATATTGGACTGGCCGAAGCACAGATAGATATGGAAGTCCGGATCCTGTGCCCGTGCAGTGCTCAAAAGGCATAGCAAAGCCATCAGCAGCGCTGTTCTTTGTAAATTTTTCATCATGTAATAAAAGTTTTGGTGGAGGAAAGAAAAAAAGCTCCCGGAGTATAGGACCGGGAGCTTTAAAAACTTATTTCAGAATTCTGACTGTTTTTTCCTGATGGTTGTTCCGAAGATGAAGAAGATACAGACCGGAGCTTAACGCCGAAACGTTGATGGTACCGGTAGCGCTTCCTTTCATTACTTCAATACCTCTTGCATCCAGCATACGGTATTCAAATGAGCTGTTCATACCCTCTACGTGAATGTAGTTTTCGGGAGTTGTCGGGTATACTTTGATGCTTCCGCGTTTGTCATGAGACAATGCCGTGACGACATCGGGCAGAAGATCTGCCAGAATACCCGTACCGAAAAGAGAAGGGTTCTGCCATGCATCATCTGTGGCGGCATTCCAGGCAAGTTTGCCATCACGTCCACCGCCATTATCATCATCGTTGATCATAAACTCGATACCAATCAGCTGACCAACCTGAGGAGATCCCTGCAGAGTAGTCCACGGAATACGGCCTTCGACATTGTAGCCTTCGGAGGTAGAGACGGCAATATAGTCGATACCGGTTACAGAACGGCCCGAAGGAAGAGAGCCTACCCGGGTTCCATCGTTCCAACGGAATGAATACTGTACATCATTGGCTCCGTAAGTAGTAGCCTTGTCATTATTGATATCAAAATAGATCTCGATACCATCGTCTTCGTAGAAGTTTTCGCTGTCATTATATTTTTCATCATCAGCGATCTCTGCGAAGAAATACACATAGTTATTGTCCCAAAGAAGTTTCAGGCTGCCGCTCAGATCCTCAGGACCGGAAACGGTCGGCTGTACCTGATTTTCAGCACGCATCTCCTTATTATCAGGACTCATCCACAGCCCATCAGCAGCGCCGTCTATTTCAGGAGCTGTTGCCGTTTTGTATATCTTGTGCATATACGATACATGCACGGTAATCTGTGCTCTCGAGCCTTCGCAGTCATTCAGCGTCTGCGATACATAATAGGTTGTTGTACCCACTGCCGCAGTATTGGGAGTCGGAGCACTTGTCAGAGCAGTGCCGCCTGTAGAGCTGGTATACCATTTCAGAGCAGTACCAGTCGCGCTTAGAGGAGAGGCGGTTTCGCCCAGTTCGTAGTTGATTACAGCCGTTACTACAGGAGCCGGAGTCTGGCAGACATCTTCGCATTCGGGTTTCCATATTTTGAAATGACCTGTACAGTTTAGCAGCGCCAGCATATACAGCATACCGTCATAATAACGATACTGGCCGGAAGGAATCCCTATGTTCCAGAATTCGTCAAGGAATGGTCTTGTCAGAGTCGTATTGTTTACCGCGAGACTTGCTACCGCGTTGCAGGCTACCAGTCCGGTAGAATGATCGCCATGTGGGTTGGAACCATCCCAATTGTAATGGTTTTTGTAGCCCGATCCCTGATTGCGGAAAAAGTTGAGGTAACGCTCCGCGATGGCCGGCTGCTGAGGATCAGCTTTAAACCAGTGATAATCCATACCAATGTTCATAATGGTACGCCATGCGTCGTACATGAATTTACCCGCGTCCTGGTTGAATGAAGTTGGCTTGGGGGTACCGTCAAATTCGGAATAGTCCGCGCTAAGTCCTGATGTCCGATGTGAGGCATCTCTTAGCAGTTTGCGGGCTGCCTCGGGAGTAGTTGCCCAGAACTGCTGATTGGTTGTCGCCCAGCGAGCCCATAATTCCCAGAAACCAGGGAGGTTGTACGAAGGATCGGTAAAGTCATAAGAGCCTCCGTTCGGACCAAAAGTAATAAGTCTTGAGTTTCTGTTAAACAGGCTGTTGATTCCACCGGTGCCGTTCTTGCTCATAACCTTATTTAGGACATCCTGAGCCTCGGCTTCATAGTTGAAAATACCAGTGCCATTTCCCCAGCGATGGGCTGCAAAGAAAAGCGCAGTAACGAAATACGCTTCTCCGTCCGGAGCAGGGTTGTTGTCAATGGTGGAACCATCGGTTCTGAGTTGCCATTTAAAATAGCCGCTAAGGTTTCCGGAGCTGTGCAGCATATACTGCTTGGTCCACCGCCATAGCTTGTCAAATTCCTCTTTTTTATCAAGCTGTACACAGATCATCATGCCATATGACATACCCTCACTTCGTATATCGTTGTTGTGTACATCCAGGATATAGGCCATATCGTTTCCTGCTTCGTAATATAGCTTCTGATTGGAAGAACCATAAAAAATATGCTGGAATGCAGCGTTGACCTTGGCATTGACTTCGGAATCGGTTTTGCCAAGTACTTCCTTAAACATATTGCGATATACCCCGGTATGAAAAGCGCCTTCGCCAGGCTCCGTGCAGGATTCGGAAGCAATGGTTCCCGGATTTTCAGATGATTTATCCGCATTGGCCAGCGTGTATACACCGTTGTCCGGTATTACGTCAAACTGTATATAGGACGTACCGTTGTCGGTGACAATAGCAGAAGGTACAATCGCAGAGCCTGAGCGTACGCGGCCGTTTTGCCAGCCGGAAGGCAATTGTCTGCGTACCGTAACAGGCACATTATAAACAGAGTTGTCCAGATTGTCTGTAGGGGTGATCCGGATCGAATCTGCGTTGACTGTTGTTTCGCTGATAGACAGCGCATTTCGCTCTTTAATGTATTTGACAACTTCTCCGAAAGTACCTACCCAGAAATCCGCCTTGTTTGTATTGACATGGCTCAGGTGTGATGATAGTACACTTGATGAAAGCGGAGAATATCCGCCGTCATTGTCGATGCCATGTAACAGAAATACAGCCCAGCCGCCTGATGATTTGGCCGAATTGAGCCTCGTATTCATATCATTGGCTGTATTAACGCCCTGATTGCCGCAGATAATTGAGCTTAGTCTGTAAAAATCAGACGGGTTACCTGGTATAATCTGTCCGCTGCAGGTTCTGCCTGCTATGTAATACTTCTGTATCGTTGATACATCACCGATATTGCAGTTAGGATAAGCCACCGTCACACATTTCTGTGAGGGTACCTGCGTATTGATGGTCGATTGTGCGTTTTTTAGCTCATTGTCCTGTGTTTGCAGGTTTGAGTTGCTCAGATCAGCGTGAGTCACCGTATGGCTTGCGATTTCATGTCCTTTGGAAGCCGCGCTTTTGATATTGTTCCAGTTCGGATTCATTGACTGTGTAACAGTAAACAGCGTTGTCTTGAAACCATAGTTGTCAAAAAGAGGAATCGCTACCGGTATCTGATTACTCGTGTTGTCATCAAAGGTGTACGATACAGCCGCTGGCTTAAAATCCTTCCAGGTTCCGACTCTATACGCCGATGGAATTTGTGCCATGACAGATGCGCCGATCATTACACAAAGAAATAACAAAAGTGTTTTTCTATACAGCATAAATAATTGAAGATTTTTTTGGATTTAAAATTGCGCATTGAGCATGATATTCTTTTTACAAAATCCACATTATCGTTTCCAAAAATGTGAATAGTATCAGAAAATCATGCTTTTTGCAGACTTTGAATATATTCGGTAGGGTTGCAGCCCTCCATGGTTTTAAATACTCTGTTGAAATTGGTCGGGCTGTTAAAGCCTACCAGATAGGCTACTTCTCCGCTGCTAAGTCCCTTCTCCTCCAGTAGCCGTTTTGCTTCATTGATTCGTATATTATTGATATATGTTTTGAAATTGCATCTGTAATGCTCAGCGATATATCCTGAAATTGTCCGGTCGCTAATACCAGTGTTTTCAGTAACATTACTAAGAGTCAGGTTGGGATTCTGAAAATTGGAATTGATATAATCAATAAATCCGGATATTCTGTCAGGTTCGGGCTCAACAGGCTTATAGGCTATTTCAATTTTCTGTATTACCTCCTGATTGGATTTGTTTTTTTCTTCACTTTGCTTATTATAAATAAGATACGTGCTGTATCCGGTCATAATGAGGCACCAGATACCGCCCAGCAGCATGTAGATGGGCGTATAATTCTTCGTCATAGAGATTTCATATATCTCGAAACCGGCGCTCGTTCGGAAGTTTTTGTCCAGGCCGCTCGTGAAATGCAGGGACTCTGTCTGAGACAGATCCGGATCACCGAAATCTGACTTGTCCTGCTCAATAAGGGAATACCACCAGGTCGGAGTGTCAAATTCTTTAAAGATCAGCTCAACAGTTTGTACAGAATCCGGTACTACTTTTATATTGTGCAGCAATCTTCGGAATGCATGACGGCTTTTCCTGTCCCGGACATTGAGGTCAAAGACATGAAAATACATAAAGACACTGCTCAAACCGTCCGTTTTAAGAGTGATACGGCAACGGTCGTATTCCGAAAAATCCCACATTTTAGTATCGGCTGGTTTTAGAGCAACTCCGCAGTATGGATAAAAGAAACCGGAGTCAAGACTAAACTGAAAGCGGATTACCAGACGATCCATCGCCTGCTGTAATATCTGAGAATGTCCCTGATCGACCTGATCATTATAAAAAACAGGGTTGATCTCATCGGTTGGGAATATCTGGAAATCCTCGCGTTTGAAAAAAATAAAAAAAATACCTGTCAGGACCAGAAAACTGGCTATGCCAACAAATATGATCTTTTTTCTCATAAGTCCGGGTTATGGTAATCAGACACTATACGAACAGTGTCGGGGAAAGTAAACCACTAATCAGAAAGAAATATAAAAATGTGTACCACCTACCGGATATGACTGGCGCAATAGCGTAGGCTATAGCTACAGCTACAGAATCAGATATCAGCGGGTAAAATCATCAGAAATATGTAAAGATTATATAGTATTTTTATACCGGACTTAAAAAGTATACCACATGAAGAAAATCGTATTTTACTGCCTGACATTTATGCTGGCTTTGCTGGCTTCGGCCTGCCAGAAGGAAGAAACCAATAAGCTAAGTTCATCATCTGCCGACGGGCAAATGCAGATTTCCGTATATGGCGAACGCGTGAGCAGTCTCGATCCCTATACCGCGCATATTATACTGACGCATGGCGGAGAAGATATGGAAGTCACGACAGAAGTATATGCAGACAAGCTGGATGAGTCAAATGTACAGTTTGAGTGGAAGAGCAACGGATCCTGCCTAGTTATTTTTACACACAGAGACGGGCAGAAAAATATTGTGCCGGTAGAAGTAAAAGGCCCTTTTAAGAAGCAGTAGCATACGTATATAAATCAACAGACCGGAAAGCCCCGGTCTGTTGTTCACACCCTTACTACAGAAAAAAAGCATCAGAATTTGAGGATCGCACAGATCATTATGGGCGTGTTGCTAAATCCGCTGGCAACAAATTTGCTTTTGCCTGTTACATTATTTACACTTTCCTTTATGGTCATTTGATTATAAAAATAAGCAAAGCCGTAGGAAATAGATGTTGCGAAGTGCTTACCCAGATGACATAAAAGACCGGCTGATACTCCTATATTATAAGAATTTGTTTGTAATTCTCCTTTTCCGGAAGAGGGGTATAAGTTTTGTCCGGCATATTGTGTTTCGTTAGCATTTAGGGCTATACCACCCTCTGGTCCGTAAAAGATCGCCAGACGTTCACTCAGGGCTGTTCGTCGTTCATAACCAATACCAATGCCAAAGCTTTTATAGGAAGCGCTGCTTTCACTGGGGTTTTCGCCGATATGCGACTCTATCAGATTGTTGCGTTTTGAAAAATCAAATCGGACTTTCAGATATGATTGAGGATTCAGTGATCTCTTATAAGTTATGGCAGGATATGGAATGTGTTCCACATTTTTGAAGCTATACAGCGGAATGCCGGCCCATACTTCATTTTTAAGATGGACATTATTTTCCGTTTGTGCTTGTGTACCGAATATAATATGCAGCAGTATAAAAATAATGCCGTAGCGTAACCGGTTGTCTAAAAAGATTATTTTGCTCATACGTTCACTGTTTTTTTGATAAATCTATTGTATGCTTATTCAAGCAGAAATACAGAATGAGCATAGTGTGGTATATTCTGAGCAAACGGCTGCAATAACTGAGCGAACGCTTGCCGCATCGGGGTCTGATGCGTGGACTTGTTCCGGAAAAGGAGTCCCTGTGGGTCAGTGCATATTCTGGAGATATTCCATGAATGCTTTCCGCATTCGCTGTGCTATGACTACTTTTTGATTGTTGGATAGTAATACGGATCCGTCCGTTTTTATTTCTCTCACATAATCGGTATTGATCAGATGACTTTTGTGAATGCGAAAGAAGCGGTACCCTTGCAGCTGAGATTCAAAATAGCTCAACGTTTTTGCCACAACTATGCACTGGTTGTCTTTTATATATACGCTGGTATAATTCGAGTCTGCCTCACACCGTACAATATCCTCTACGGGTACTATGGTATAGCCGTCTTTTACGGCAAGCGCGATACGTCCTGAGGACCGGCCGGCCATTTTTTTGAGTTCATCGAGTTTGTCCTGAGTATACGTATTCTGATTGCGCAATTTATAGCGTTCGATACTTATCTCCAGTTTGTCAACATCGATGGGTTTGGTCAGATAATTAAGCGCAAAAAAATCAAAGGCTTTTTCTCTGTATTCACCGTAAGCGGTTGTGAAGATCACTTCATAGTTAAATTCCCGGGTTCGTTCCAGAACATCAAAGCCGGTATTATTGTCAAGCCGTATGTCCAGAAATATCAGATCCGGTTTACAGATACGTATGGCATCGACTGCCCGGTCTGCTGTATTCGCGGCAGCGACAATTGTTACATCGGGTACATAGCATTTGATGATTTCCTGCAATACTTCTATAGCAGAAGATTCATCATCAATCAGAACGGCCTTAATCATTATATAAGCTCATTTAATAATGGTAATACTACTATCGCCTCTGTTCCTGTTCCTTGTCCGGGTTGTTGAAACAAAAGTTCCGCTTTGAAGCCATGCAGCTGATTCAAAATCTTAATTCGTTCACGTATATTTTGTATGGCCGTTGATTGTTTGATGCCTGGTATTCCCGGTGTTGCTTTGTCATTCTGTCCCGGTACAAAACCTGTACCATTGTCTGTAACAGATATTCGAAGTATGGAATCTGTAAAGTGGAAGCATATAAATAAGTGTGCTTCGCCGCCTTCTCTGACGATTGGCAGTAATGCATGCTGAAACGCGTTCTCGATCAGAGGCTGAATAAGCATAGAAGGTATATACCGGTGCAGTATTTCTGCGGGTGGGCGATCGATATGAATCAGGACCTTGTTGCCCATACGAAGGTTTTCCAGCTCGATATACATTTCCAGGCTTTCCAGTTCTTCTGATACCGATATATACAGATCTTTTGAGTTCTCCAGATACTTACGAATCAGCGTAGCGAATCGTACCAGATAGCGATTAGCTGATCGCTTGTCTTCTTTCAATACAAACTGCTGTATGGAATTCAGGGTATTGAAAAGAAAATGAGGATTCATCTGGCTGCGAAGAGCAGAATGCTCCAGACGCAGCAGCGTAAGCTTTGTTTTCTGTCGTCTCCGGTAACGTTCGAAATACCAGTATCCGATCAGGACCGGCATAACCAGCAGCACAGCTGTCAGGGACAGCCTGAACCACTTGGTGTCGGTAAAATGCGGCTGTATTGTAATAGCCATAGCCGCTGTTTCCCCACTGATATGACCGTGTTTACTAACCAGTCGTACATGAAAGGTATAGTTGCCGGGTTTAAGTCCCCGGTACAGCGCAAAGTTATTATCAGCTTCTGTCCAGTCATTCTCCAGCTTGCCGAGTCGGTACTGAAAACGTACGTCATCCAGACTGGCCAGATCAATCCCCGAAAAATCAAAGCGCAGATTGTTCTGAAAATAAGCCAGCCTGTCAAGCTTTTCCGTTTCAAAAGGCATTCCGTTGACTTCAGCAGCAGTTATAAAAACAGCGGGATGGCGGCCCGGCATTACTTCGGTCGGCGGTACGAAGAAAATCAGGCCTTTGTCTGTCGCCATGTATATCGTATCTCCCTTAAAGCAAAAAGCGTTTAGCTGGTCTGCCAGCAGACCGTCTCCGGATGAATAGGCGATTACTTCGGGTTTATTTGCATGCAAACGAACACGGTTCAGCGCTTTGTCTGACAATACCCATAGTTCTTCGGACATATTCCCGGTCATATCCTGTATAATATTGCCGCGCAATCCCTGCTTTTCTGATAAATGCCAGACAGTGTCTTTCGTTTGACCAAAAATTCCTTCACCATATGTACCGGCAATCAGCAGACTGCTATCGGTCAGAATTTTAGTAACACGCTTATTGTGTAGTCTTTGTTGTATTTCATCGGTTCGGGGATGCGTTGTTTTCAGACCATTGAGCGTACCCCATAGCATCTGGTTATCCATAAAGCCCAGTGATGTGGTGCGCCCGTTTGTAATCCATGATTCATGGCCACCGTTCCGGGCTATACGCAGAATACCGCTATTTGTAGCAAAATACAATGAGTCGTTGTGGAGATAAAGATCTTTTACTGATACCGGTTCGGATAACTGCGTAAAGCGTCCGTTTTCATAAGCAAAAATGCCCCTGTCTGTCCCACTCCATATAATGCCTTCCGGGCTCACATATAATTTACGGACTTTGTTTATGCCCGGATTGCCGATAGTAAGCAGTTTTTTGATGGAAAAATCCCTGGTAGAAATTACATAGATCGACCCGTAATCAGTGCCGGCATACAACAATCCCTTGTGGTAATAAAGTGAATGAAGTGATGGAAACGGCTGCTTGTCTGAAGAAGTTATTTCATAAAACCGGAGAGCGGGAGCCATATAAACTCCCTGGCCTAAGGTGCCAATCCATACATTCCCTTCCGAATCTTCCTGTATGGATGTGATCGTTACATGGTCCAGCAAAGGTATCCAGTTCCTGAAGGACCGGTCCTGAACAAATAAGCCGGACCGGGTTCCGATCCAGCAGGTTGAGCGTGAGTCTTTCAAAAAACCAAGTATTGCGCCTGCGGGCTTCCGTTCAAATGCAATGTGTTCATCGTCTTTGATAAATTCTCCGGATATATACCGGTAAATGCTGGTTTGTTGTCTCGTTTTGGAAATCAGGTATTGTCCCTCGACAGGAGATTCTTCAATGATGCGTTTGCCGGCAAACGTAAGGCGATAGCCGGATGCATACCCATAAATAAGAGATCCCTGCTGAGTGAATTCATAGATACCGTTGTATCGGCCACTGGTATCAGAAAAGGAAATTACAGATTCGTCGGGGTACAAAACCTTTATACCTTCGTCTTCAGACGAAATCCATATCGTGCTGTCTGACGCGATAAAAAGGTTCTTTACCATATACGTAAAGTTGAGCCGATTCAGAACAGCGCTGTTGGACGCATTGTACAACAAACCATTGAAATAATAGGACAGGCGCCCGTTGTAGCTCAGAAACCAGATACGTCCCCTGTAATCTTCGCGAACTTTAAAAATTTCATTGTCGGCCAGACCCTGTTGTAGCGTATAGTTTCTGAATCGCTTACCATCGAAGCGGCTTACCCCGTTTTCGGTCGCCAGCCACAAATATCCTTTCGAATCCTGTTGTATATCATAGACGACATTTCCAGGCAGACCCTGTGTTACTGTGTAGTTTTTAAGCGCAGGTTTTTGAGCATACCCGGATAGTCCGGCAGAAAACAGGCAGCAAAAAAATACTATTCTCCCGAAAATGATTTTTGTGGACATTACTTGAAGAGTACCTGTATGCGAAAGAGGTTCGCATACAGGTCGTATTAGTAGCAGTTAGCGTATTTCCTGATCGGATGATGTCGTATTGCGCAAAACGATATAACCAAGTATTCCACCGATAATGGAAGCCGAGAAAATGCCGATTTTTGCCTGTCCGATAAACTCCTCAGAGCTAAATGCCAGAGAGGTAACAAACAGTGACATGGTAAAGCCGATAGAAGCCAGCAGGCCAACTCCGAGAAGATTACGGATATTCATTCCATTGGGGAACGGAGCAACGCCAAGCTTGATAAACAGCAGGGTGGTACCCGCTACTCCGATAACTTTTCCAATCAGCAATCCAAGACCTACGCCAATGGCTACATTGGAGCTGAGCAGCTGCTCCGGGTCTATTGCAAGGGAAACACCCGCATTGGCCAGAGCGAAAACCGGCAGGATGAAAAAGGTAACAAAGGGATGAATAGCATGTTCCAGACGTTGCAGAGGGGGAATAGCAGCCTTCGTATCCTCGATTACCTCTTCCAGAATCTGCAGCTGGGAGCCGGTAAGCGTCGGAATCCTGTCGTTGGGGTCTATACCCTTGAAACGGTTAAGATAATATTGAATCTTGGTAATAAGCACATTTTCTTTGATGGAAACATCCGCGGGTATGGTAAATGCTGCCAGTACCGAAGCGATGGTCGCGTGTACTCCGGACAGGAGAAAAGCAGTCCAGACTCCGGCGATTCCCAGGATGCCGTAAAACAGGATATTGCGCACTCCAAGCAGATTTCCGGCAAGCATGATACCTGCACAGCCCAAGCCGATCAAAAGGCTGATGATGGAAATATCCGATGTATAGAAAAAAGCGATCACCAGCACCGCGCCCAGATCGTCCACAATGGCAAGCGCAGTCAGAAATACTTTAAGCGAAAGCGGAATCCGGCTGCCAAGCATATACAGCACTCCAAGAGCGAAAGCGATGTCCGTAGCCATAGGAATACCCCAGCCTGCATGTTGTTCTCCGGAAGGATTAAATAGCAGATAAATAGTAGCTGGTACGATCATTCCACCCATGGCTGCGATGATTGGCAGAAGCGCTTTCCGCGGATTGGCCAGTTCTCCGCCTACAATTTCACGTTTTAGCTCCAGACCCACCACAAAAAAGAAAATAGCCATAAGGCCATCGTTGATCCAGTGATGAAGCGTATATTCCAGATAAGGCTCACCGTTGAACTGAAAAGCCAGACGATGTTCAAAAAAATGAAAATACGACTCGGCCCAGGGTGAGTTTGCAAGAATAAGAGCAACGACTACGCTGATGCCAAGTATGATACCTCCTGATTTTTCCTGCTTAATAAAGCGTTGCAAAGGATATACAATACGGTCAATAGGGTAGGTTTTGGGAGAATTCATGGTTAATTTTCTGTAATTAAAGCGTTGAATATAGAAACCTGCTTCAAAAAAAACAATGTATGTATCAAGTGTATTTTTTTTCTGATTAGTTTTTACAGACCATGAGAAATGCGGAGGCTCTCACCGAATGGGGCTGATTTAAAATAGTAGTCTGTCCGGCCGGCTTTTCCGGAAAATGTCCGAAACCTTTTCGGGGTATCGCAGGTTAATATAACAGGAAGCAGGATATGTGCGGAAAGAAAGAGGAGAATGAAGGATGAATATCACTGATTCCTGGTAAAGTTGAACAATCTGAAAAATGTTCATAAGACAGAAGCCCCGTAAGGCTTCTGTTTTTTTATGCCGAAATGACCAAATATGCTACACGTGCACTGTATTATTACCTTTCCGGTCAAATGTTCAGAATACTGATTTAATGTGTATTTTTGCTGTTTCTATCATTAAAGACAGGGTAAGAAGAGCATGTTATATCCCAAAAATATAGAAATCAAGCTGGGCTTTGATCAGATCAGGGAAATGGTAAGCGGGCAGTGCCTCAGCAGCCTGGGTAAGGGTTATATAGATAAGATTCAGTTCTCGTCGGATAGCGACCTGATTACAAGACTTGTCGATCAGACCAGCGAATACATGCAAATACTTGCTGAAGGACTGTCTTTTCCTACGCAAAACTATATTAATGTACATCCTGTATTGGACAAGCTCCGGCCGGAAGGCGCTTTTTTAAGTCCGGAGGAATTTCAGAATCTGAAAATTTCCATGCAGACTATTGTAGCCTGTATAAGCTTTCTGGAAGGTAATGAAGAGCGTTTTCCTCAGCTGGCTTTATTACGGACAGGAATAAGTCTTGACCAGCACCTGATCCGGTCAATAGATCGTGTGATCGATGATCATGGCCTTGTTCGCTCCAATGCCTCTCCTGAGCTGGCGGAAATCAGAAAAAACCTTCAACAGGAGCAAAACCGTGTGCGCAGAGAGCTGGAAAAAGTGTTGAATGACGCGAAACGGCAGGGGTATATTGATGATGAGTTTTCAGTAACCATCCGTAATGGCCGGATGGTAGTGCCGGTGAGGGCCGAGTTTAAGAGAGCTGTAAGAGGCTTTGTTCAGGATGAGTCAGCTTCCGGGCAGACTGTATTTATTGAGCCGGCGCAGGTCCTGGAGGTAAACAATGCGATCAGGGAGCTGGAGCATGCGGAGCGCCGGGAAATAATAAAAATACTGACCAGACTTGGCAATGAGTTTCGGCCGCAAATTCCGCAGTTGCGCAAGGCCTATGTATTTCTGGGTTTGCTTGATTTTATCAGAGCTAAAGCGCTGGTATGTGCTCAGCTTAGAGCAATCCGCCCGGCAATTCAGAAACAGCCTGCGTTGAAAATGAAGGATGCCAGACATCCTTTGTTGTATCTGTCTCATACCAGACAAAACCGACCTGTAATTCCTCTGTCGTTGGAGCTTGATCAGAAGCAGCGGGTCATTCTGATTTCAGGACCGAATGCCGGCGGAAAATCCGTGGCGCTCAAAACGACTGGCCTGATCCAGTACATGTTTCAGTCAGGGTTTCCTGTGCCTGTAGGCGAGGGCAGTGTATTAGGGTTTTTTAAAGATATTTTTATTGATATCGGTGATGAGCAGTCATTGGAAAATGACCTTAGCACCTATAGCTCCCACCTGAAGAACATGAAGTATTTCCTTCAGTTCGCGGATAAAGACACACTTGTTCTGATTGATGAATTTGGTACAGGAACCGAGCCGCACTATGGCGGGGCTATTGCCGAGGCAGTGCTGGAGGAGCTCAACAGTAAACAGGTACGGGGAGTAGTAACAACACATTATGCGAATCTGAAGACTCTGGCAGATACCTCTGAAGGACTGGTTAATGCCGCCATGCTCTTTGATATGCATCTGCTCGAGCCGCAGTACCAGCTCGAAACCGGCAAGCCCGGAAGCTCTTTTGCCGTAGAAATAGCCCGCAAGACGGGAATCCCGGCCGGAGTTATTGAGCGGGCAGTAAGCAAGATCGGAGATGATAAGGTTGAATACGACCGTCTGATAAAGGAGCTGGAAAAAGAGAAAAGCAAGGTCAGGAGGCGTACGGAAGAATTGAAAAATCAGCAGCGAATTCTGAAAAACCGTCTTGAAAAACTGGAGGAGCAAAATTCGTTTTTAGAAACACACCGCAAAAAGCTGATGAATCAGGCGCGCCAGGATGCCAAAATCCTTATAAGCCAAGCCAACCAGAAGATAGAGGAAACCATACGCCTGATCAGGGAAAGTAAAGCGGAAAAGGACCCGACAAAAGAGCTGAGAAAGGAACTGGAAAAGTTTTCGGACCAGCTCAGACAGGAACCTGTTGAGGAGCCGGATGCCGGAATAGAGCCGGAAGAAGGAGAAATCGCTGTAGGCGATGCGGTCAGAGTGATCGGACAGGATACCCTTGGGGAAGTTGTTGCGCTGAAAGGCAATGAGGCAGAAATACTGATCGGTTCACTCAAATCAAAAATAAAGCTCAGCCGTCTCCAGAAAGTAAGCAGGAAAGCCTACAAAAAACAGCTGGGAGACACGGGCAGTGTCTCTTCGTCCCGTTCAATGAACCTGAACGAAAAGTTTTCCGAGTTCTCGCCTTCCATCGATGTAAGGGGCATGAGAGCAGAAGAAGCTATTCCATTGGCAGATGCGCTGGTGGATAATGCCATTCTTTTTTCTGTTCCGGAAATCCGGATTGTACATGGTAAAGGTAATGGTATCCTGCGCACTGTACTCCGGAATCATCTGAGCCGTTTTCCCCAGATTAAAGCCATGGCCGATGAACACGTAGAAAGAGGCGGGGCAGGAGTGACGGTCATATCTTTCTGAATTAGCCGGATAGGATGCAGGTGCTTGTTTTTCTATGTGTTGATTTTTAGTTGTTTTTAATCATTAAAGGAAAGAGCTTAATGCGTAAGGCTCAAGATCGTAGTGCAGATTTCCGGTGTCAGAGGTTCTCCTGCGTTTGTAGGACTAGGATATGATCTAATTTAGTATTTCATAAGTGAAGACTATTACCGTTTTGTATATCGTTGGCTAAGGAGTACGGATTAGTTCTTCTTAAAAGAAACTACCTGCCATTTAAGTGCCTGGACCTCTATCCGGATAGAAGCCGGATAAATTAAAAGAAACTTTTTACGGCTGAATAAAAGCATCATAAACTATTTTGAAAGTCCGGCTTAACTTTTTGTTGCAACACAGAGTTGATTGAATAAAATCCCGCTTTTTGGAGAGTAGAACTTTTTACACAAACTCAGTAGAACATGGAAATTGCATTAGTGTTGGGGCTGTTGGTAATGGTTTTGGTACTTTTTGCCACAGAGAAACTGTCAGTCGATGTTATTACCATCATTATGTTGATAATACTCATTCTGACAAAGATTATTACTCCTGAAGAAGCATTTGCCGGTTTCAGCAGTGACTTTATCGTTATTTTATCCTCTATTTTCGTAATCAGCGGTACACTGATGGAAACCGGCGTGCTGGATGATATCGGAGCCCGTATGGTCGGGATCATCAGCAGGAGAAGAAATGCCCTGATGTTTCTGGTGACAGGCTTTCCGGGAATATTGTCCGCTTTTATGAACAATACAACGGTTACCGCGATCTTTATCGGGCCCTTGCTCGGACTTTCTAAAAAGTTAAAAATAAGTCCGTCCAAAATTCTGATGCCTCTGGCTTTTATGTCCATTATAGGTGGAACTGTCACATTGATTGGTACCTCTACCAACGTAGCGGTAAGCAGCGCCTTGCCTCAATACGGCCTTCCGACGCTCAATATGTTTTCATTCGCTCATCTGGGGTTGATCTTGTTCTTTACCGGCGCTGTTTATATAATTTTCGTCAGCAAATTTTTCGTTCCCGCGAGGCAGAAGCCGGAAGCGATGGAAGAGGATGAGGGGCGTACCTACATGAGTGAGATAAAGATTCGGGAAGGCGGTTCGCTGATCGGTCAGAAAGTACAGGAGTCCAAATTGCAGAAAAAGGATATTAAAGTACTTAGTGTGCTGAGAGATAATAAGCGGATCAAAATAGATGCGGAAAGTACTTTCAAGGAAAATGATCTGGTTCTGATCAGTTGTGTCATGAGCAGCCTTATGAAGCTTAAGGAATCTGAGGGGGTTGCCATACGTGCGGATATACTGCATGGCGATGGTGATGGTAAAGTGGTTAATGGTTTTCAGATCGCGGAAGTCCTTGTTACACCGAATTCCAGTCTTGTCAAGACGATCATTAAAGAGTCCCGGCTGAGGTCACGATATGGAGTAGAGGTACTGGCTGTGCATCGGCTGGATCAGGAGCTGACGACCAAGCTGGAAGATTTTTGTATCCAGACCGGTGACTTATTGCTGGTGCAGGGAGAAAAGGAGAGAATCAAAGCGCTGGATGAAGAAAATGACTTTCTTGTACTGGATGACTTCAAGCCAAATCTGTATAAGGAAAAGAAAGGATACATTGCCCTGGGGATTTTTATGGCGGCTGTGATCGTTGGCAGTATTGAGTTGATACCCCTTGCTGTAGCTTTTATGATGGCTACTCTGATTATTATTCTCCTGGGGATAATACGACCGGAACGCGCCTATCAGCTTATAGACTGGCGCATGCTGATATTGATTGGTGGTATGAGCGCTTTTGGTACGGCCATGAAAAAATCAGGTGCGTCCGAATTTCTGTCTGATCTGATTGTAAAAGTTTTTGAACCAATGGGAGTTTATGTCATTCTGGCGGCTTTTGTGGTATTAGTTGTGATTCTGACCCAGCCTATGTCGAATGCAGCAGCAGCCCTGGTTGTATTGCCTATAGCTATTGAAACGGCCCAGCAGCTTGGTGTAAATCCTATGACATTTGCCATTGCCATTATGCTCGGAGCGTCTGTTTCGCTGGTCGCTCCGTTGGAGCCTGCCTGCATATTAGTATATGGTCCGGGAAAATATAAGTTCAGGGATTTTATCAAGGTCGGAACCCCGATCACACTACTCCTGATTGCCGAAATCGTATTCTTTTGCCCGGTTTTCTGGCCATTGTAACAGCAGCCATAATACAAAGAGGCAGCCGGGAAAGCTGCCTCTTTGTATTTACTAATATTGTGTAATAAAATCAGATAGAAAAGCTTTCACCGCAACCACAGGTCCGTGAAGCATTCGGGTTTACAAAATGAAACCCCTTGCCATTTAATCCATCCGAAAAATCAAGAGTAGTACCAGCCAGATACAGCAGACTTTTCTTGTCTACCATGACTTTAACACCCTTGTCTTCAAATATCTGATCCGCTTCGGAAGTCTGATTATCAAATTTCAGATCGTACATGAGGCCGCTGCAGCCGCCCCCCTTTACCGAAACCCGGATATTGAACTCAGCGCTGTATCCTTCCTGCTGCCGAAGCGCGTGAATATGCTCTTTCGCTTTATCTGTAACTGCAATCATTGATTTAACCTTTATATAAAATAGATTACACTATGTTATACAACAAATAACATGCCTGCTTCTGTTCCTGAAGCCAGTCCATAAAACTAGCAAAAAAATAGCACTTTGAAAACCCCTCACAGCTGTCTGACAGATCCGGCAGGTATCGGGGAACACAGGAAAGTGTGCTGACCTAGCGCCAGCCGGACTGTCGCTGCTTCACTTTTTTTGCATCTTTCTTACATTTAGCGCTTGACTTGGTACAGGTTATGGCTGTACATGTCATACCGATAAGTGTCAGACCAAACAAGACAGTAAAGAAATTGATACGTAGCTTATTCATAATAGTACATTCGTTAGATTATTATACCCCGATGCGTCCCTGCTTACGCATTTTTTTGATTTTTTTTACATTCTTTTTACACTCGGGTCTTGCTCTGGTAGTGCATGAAGCTGCTATGCCGCCAAGGAAGGAAAGTAAGAGAAGGCCGATCAGAAACTTTTTCATATATCTTTAATTTACTAAATAAACCGATTGCTAATTTACTATTATTTATGAAGAGAATAGTAAAGCTTAACCTGATTTTAAGAAACTATGTTTACCTATTTGTACCTTTGCAGTTGAAAAGGTAAACAGAAAAAATAGTTTTAATTGAAATGAATTCAGAAAAAAGAACGGAATTGTCTGAAATTGGTGAATTTGGTCTGATTGACCTGCTCAAAAAAGATGTGGTCCGGTACAATGCTTCTACAGTAGAAGGAATCGGGGACGATGCGGCGGTAATAGGGGATGGAGAAATGCTTACGGTAGTATCGACGGATATGCTGGTAGAAGGTGTTCATTTTGATATGACATATACTCCGCTAAAACACCTGGGATATAAGGCAGTAGCTGTGAATATTTCCGATATTGCTGCGATGAATGCTATTCCGGAACAGATTACGGTAAGTGTGGCGGTAAGCAGCCGTTTTTCTGCCGAAGCCATTCTGGAATTGTACAAAGGTATCGCTGCGGCATGCGAGAACTATAAGGTAGATCTGGTAGGCGGAGATACTACTTCAAGTCTTACCGGACTTATTATATCAATTACTGCTATCGGAAAAGTCAGTAAAGATCGCATTGCTTATCGCAAAAATGCCCGGCTAAACGATCTTTTGTGTGTGACCGGAGATCTGGGCGGAGCCTACATGGGCTTGCAGATACTGGAAAGGGAAAAGCAGGAATTTATGGTAAATCCGGATATGAAGCCGCAGCTGGAAGACAAGGATTATATTGTCCACAGGCTGCTCAAGCCGGAAGCAAGAACCGATATCATGCATCAGTTTGCTGATCTGGGGCTTGTGCCGACTTCGATGATCGATATCTCTGACGGTCTTGCCTCAGAGCTGATTCATATATGCAGGGCATCGGGACTGGGAGCCAGAATCTATGAAGACAAGCTGCCGGTGGATAAGCTGACATATGAAACCGCGCTGGAGTTTCATCTGGATCCTACTACCTGCATTCTCAATGGGGGAGAAGATTATGAGCTTCTTTTTACGATTGATCAGAACGATTTTTCCAAAGTCAAAAATCATCCGGATATTACAGTAATCGGACATATGGTGCCGTCTTCGGAAGGTATTGATCTGGTCACCAAACAAAACAACATTGTATCCCTTACTGCTCAGGGCTGGAAGCATTTTGAAAAATAGAGCGCCAGAATAAATAGCGAAAGTGTCTGATCCGGAGTGAGCTTTCCATATCAGACACTTTTATTTTTTAGTCTTCCGGATAGGGAACAAAAACAAAGTTGGTAAAATCATTATCTACTACAAATAAGCAGCAAAACTCATCCGGATTTTTATACGCTGCAACAAACTCAGATTCGTTTTCAACCAGTTTGCGTTGTATAAATTCATCCAAAAAAGAAGCGTACACATTCCAGTTGATGGACAGCTCTCTTCTCCCTATAAGCAGCTGGCCGATGGGAAGCTCCAGCTTGCTGATCGGGAAAATCGGAAAGTCTGAAAATTTCCTGACTCTGATCTGGTAGCTTGCCTCCTTTAATGTTTCGGCAACCAGCGCAAAATCTTTGGTAATTGTGCCAAGATACTTCCCATCCAGTTCGGGGTCATTATTCATAATGTTCAGATTAAGATCGATAAAAACGAATACGCTAAAATAGTAAAAAAACAGATTCAGCCGGCAATTTTGCGACAGGTAGCTGGCGGAGATCCGGTGAGAATATTTTCAGCACAAACTGATATATATCAGTAAAATAAATTACCTTTTTGATTGCCTCTCATTGATATAAGTTTTAAAGTTGTATTTAAAATACAACTTTAAAACTTAAAAGAATATGATTACACAGGAAGAAAAAGCAATCGTAAAGGCGACCGTGCCTGTATTAAAAGAAGGCGGACTTGCGCTGACAACTCATTTTTACAAGCGTATGTTTGAGCATAATCCGGAGCTGAAAAACATTTTTAATTTGGGGAATCAAAGTGATGGCAAACAGCAGCAAGCTCTTGCCATGGCGGTTCTTGCCTATGCAGAAAACATAGACAACCCGTCAGTACTTTTACCGGCTGTAAACAAGATTGCACAAAAGCATACCAGTCTGAATATTCGTGCAGAACATTATCCGATCGTTGGCAAGCATCTGATTGCTTCTATTTCAGAAGTCCTGGGCAGCGCTGCGACTCCTGAAGTGCTGGCTGCATGGACCAGCGCTTATAATCAGCTTGCAGATATCTTTATCAGCTACGAAGCCGGCTTATATACCGGACAGAGCACAAGATCAGGCGGGTGGAGCGGCTGGCGGCCGTTTATCGTAAAGAAAAAGGTAAAAGAGTCTGAAGAAATAACATCGTTCTATCTGTATCCGGCAGACGGAGGCAAAGTAGCGTCATTTCTCCCCGGGCAGTATGTAAGTGTCAATATTTTTCTGCCTTCTGTCAGCCTTTTTCAGGCGCGGCAATATAGTTTGTCCAATGCGTCAAACGGAACATGGTACCGGATCTCTGTAAAAAGGGAACGGGGCGATATCAGTACTCCGGCCGGTATGATTTCCAATTATCTTCACGACAAAGTCACAGAAGGGGACATGGTAGAGCTGGCCGCTCCTGCCGGTGATTTTGTGCTGGACTGCATGCAGACAAATCCGGTAGTGCTGATTAGCGGAGGTATCGGACAGACACCTTTGCTGAGTATGGTAGAAACCCTCATTCAGGCAGGAACGGAAAGAGAGATTGTATGGATCCACGGCTGCCGGAATTGTGATGTGCATGCCTTTGATGATCTGCTTGAAAAGTATCGCCTCGAATATGGCAGGATGAAAAAATTTGTTTTTTATGAAGCCCTGGGAGCCGGAAGTCAGGTAGAGGCGGGTATTGTGGATATAGCCAGACTTCCGCAGGATGTCATAAGTCCGGAAGCTTCTTTTTATATTTGCGGGCCTTCTGCGTTTATAAGAAAGCAGTATTCCGATTTAAAGTCAAGAGGGGTAAAATCTGAGGCTATTTTCTACGAAGAATTTGGGCCGCATATTCTTTCTCTGAATTGATTTTCAACAAAAAATTACTCTATGAAGCTGAACCAGTTTACTGATTATGGTTTACGTATCCTGATGTATCTTGCGCATAAGCCTGATGAGCCGGCGGCAACTATCAGCGAATTGTCAGAAACTTTTAAGATATCCCGAAATCATCTGGTAAAAGTGGTTCAGTTTCTTTCAAATCATAAAATCCTGAAAGCCCGGAGGGGCAAAGGGGGCGGGCTGAGCCTGGCCGGACCGCCGGAAGAGTACAGGATAGGGCAGTTGATACTTTTGATGGAGCAGAGTGACTGTGTCATTGATTGTGAGCAGAGAGAATGCATCCTTCAGGGAAGCTGCCTGCTGAAATATGCTCTGAGTAATGCCTATAAGGAGTTTATACGTTTTCTGGACAATTATACGCTGAGCGACGTGGCAGGCGGAAAGACCGGAGTTTTATTGAAAGATCTGTTGCCGAAAATATAGTTCTATTGCGGTTGTCTGTGGCTGTAAAAAGCAAACCCGGCGAGACCCGTAGTCTGCCGGATTTGGAACATGGAGAGACAGTAAAAGGGAAATCGTATAGCTCTTACAGAGGCCAGAATACAGGTACCAGTCCAACGATCAGGGCAATCAGTATTAACGTAATCGGACCGCCTATGAGGACAAAGTCTTTAAATTTGTATTTCCCCAGTCCATAGACCAGTACGCTTGAGGGTTCGAGAGGCGTAACCAGTGATACCGATGCACCGAGCATAATACATATAGCAAAGGTTTTTGGATTAACTGCCAGCTGCTGGGCGGTGGCAATAGCAACCGGAAGTATGACAAGAGCAGCGGCGGCATTGGACATTGGCTGAGTTAATATTACAACAAGAATTACAAAAGCAACTAATATCGGAATTACCCCGATCGGTTTGAAAATCTGGACAATCTGTGTAGCCAGAAACTCAGAAGCTCCCGATTTTTCCATTGCCTTACCAAATGCGGTCATACCGGCGATCAGAATCAGCATACGCCAGTCTATAAGCTGATAGGCACGTTCGGGAGTAGTGATGCGGAGAACTATAATCAGAAGTACCCCGATTACGTATGCTACCGGCAATGCTACAATTTTCAGACTGCCTGCCAGAATAGCTGCCATAAAGACTGCCAGTGTAATATATCCTTTCCGCTCTTTAAAAAGATTGGGTTTATACTCGTCAACAACCAGAAAGTCTCTGGACTGATTCAGTGCTTTGATATTTTTGCGATGCCCCTGCACAAGAAGCATATCACCTGTATTAAGGCAAACTTCCTCCAGTCGTTGATCAAGTTTATGATTCATACGGTGCAGCCCCAGGAGCTCAATATTAAACATGGAATCCATATCAGGCTCCTTGATATCTTTTTTAGTAAACACGCTCCCCGGAGTGATAAGAATTTCTGCAATCTGAACTCCATTGATTCCATTTCCGTTTTTGGTAGCTATGGCATCAGCTTTGATGTCAAGATAGCTGCTTTCTTTCAGCTTGATCAGATCCTTGCTGTTAGCCTGCACCAGCAGCAGATCTTCTGCCTGAATTGTGTCATTTTTATCGGGCTTAAATGTTTTATCACCCCGTATTACTTTCAAAACGTTCAGATTTTTCTTTTCCAGTCTGGAGTTTGACACGGGTTGCCCGACCAGCTTACTGTCAGCAGCGATATGGACTTCACTCAGGTATTCACGCAAGTCCGCATCCTCTTCCGTCCCGCTTTTTTGTCTGCCGGGCATGACCCGGTCTCCGAATACAATCATGTATATGGTGTAGGCTGCAAACAGAATAAGTCCTATCTGGGTAAATTCAAACATGCTGAGCGCTTCAATGCCATAGTTGGGAAGTGCTCCGCTGACTGCAATATTGGTTGATGTTCCGATCAGGGTCATTGTGCCGCCTACAATAGAAGTGAATGCCAGCGGCATCAGTATTTTAGAAGGGCTTATATCCAGGCTTTTTGCAATGCCCATAAAAGGACCGATGAAAATGGCTGTAATTGCCGTGTTGTTCATAAAAGCAGATAGTATGCCTGGCACAATAATGGTGGAGACAGAAAGCATTTTTTTCCTTCTCTTCACCAGACGAACAAGTCTTGCACCTATGGCGTCCAGAACACCGCTATCCATCAGGGTACCGCTTATTACAAAAATGGAGGCAAGCATAAAAATAAAGTCGCTGCTGAAACCGGCAAAGGCCTCTTCAGGAGTAATAATCTGGGTTAGAATCAGTGTCACAAGCATAATGCCCGTAATAACATCCACTGAAAGTTTTTCGGTAGCAAAAAGAACCAGAACGAGTCCTAATAAGCCTAATACAATTGCGATTTCCATAAAGCTAAGAGGGGCGTATAATTTTAGTTTAGTTGACAATGTTTGAAAATGTATTCTATAAACTCTATAGAGAATACTTTGTTTGTAGTGATTTTAAAAATGAAAGAAAAATAGTTCATGCAAAAAGTATTTTACAGACTCAGCCGAATGCTATAATATCTGAAACGGATATATTTTTAGCTGATTTTTGAGCAATGCAGATGTATTACTGAACATTCTTCCCTAAATTCCGGATTACATAATGGCTCTGCCTGATTATATGCATACACTGCGAAAAGGAAACAAATCATTTTTTCTGATACTGGTAATGTATCTTGCCTTTATCAGTCTTGGACTCCCGGATGGACTGCTTGGAATAGCATGGCCTTTCATGAGCTCCAGGTTTCATGTACCACTCGATGCCCTCGGAATCCTGCTGGTTTGCTTTACCGCAGGGTATCTGTCCACCAGCAGTACCAGCGGCAAGATTCTCAACATAATTTCTCTGGGAGCGCTTCTGATAGTAAGCTGTCTTCTGACGGGGGTGAGCTTGTTGGTGTACGCTTTCACCAGTTACTGGTATTTTGCTATTATGGCTTCGTTCTGCCTGGGAGCCGGCGGGGGAGCGATTGACTCATCCATTAATACATTCGCAGCTTCCCGCTTCAGTGCAAGCACGTTAAACTGGCTTCATGCTTTTTACGGGGTGGGGGCCACACTTGGGCCTCTTCTTATTACTTTCTTGCTTGCCGGTGGTTTTCAATGGTTCAATGGATACATTATTGTAGCAGTCATTCAGATAGCGCTATCTGTACTGTTTCTGTACAGCCGGAACAGCTGGCAAGTTTCATCCCGTGAAGAAGAGGAGCGTCGCCCGGGAGCAGAATATCTGCAAACAATGAAGCTGCCCGTTGTCTGGATTAACATATTGATCTTTTTTCTTTATACCGGATTTGAACAAGGCTTCGGACAGTGGATTTTTACTATACTTACCAAATCAAGAGGGATGATCGATGAGGAGGCCGGACTTTGGACGAGCGCGTATTGGGGCAGTCTGACAGTGGGAAGGATGCTTTCCGGAGTTCTGCTTACCAGAATTTCTGTAAATCATGCATTAAAGGTTGCTCTGGCAGGTATAGTGGCAGGCGCTTTTCTGGTGATGCTCAACATCGGCAATTTTTTTACCCTCGCCGGAATTATGATAATAGGATTGGCAAATGCGCCTGTATTTCCGAGCCTCATTGCAGTGACTCCGAAAACAGTAGGGAAAGAGCATGCCGCTACTGCCATCGGTACCCAGATCTCCGCTGCCATGTTGGGCGCATCGTTGCTGCCGGCTTTTGCGGGATGGCTCTCCCGAGGTTTAGGACTTGAGGTGATCACAAAGGTTTTTGTGCTTGCGGCAATAATATTGATGGTGCTATATCTCCTTTCAATACGGAAAGCAAAAAGCAACCAGTAGACTTAGCCTTCCGATTTGATGAAGAGCGTCTGAATCAGTGGTCTGCAGAAGTATATGCCGGGAACTGTATGCTGATAGTGAAAATAGTATAATTTAAAGAGCGGTTTTGTGTCGGGAGACTTGTGTCTGCTGATTTTTTATTTAGATAATAAGATGTTTTTTCGGGCCTGTTTTTATATTCCTATAACGTTTTCTTTTTGTTAAAATATTACTTTTTCTATATTTTGTTGAATAACAGAAAGGGAACGGATTTCTCATTCCGATTGTATTAAAATCAGAACTTATTACTGATTCTTCTTTCTGATGAAATTTGCCCCCTCTGAAAATCTTACTGAAAACCAGGTTGATAAAGGATTAAAGCTTGTTGTAAAAGACGGCCTGATGGCAGAAGCTATGGCAACCCTTACAGGAGGAGCTTTTCTGATTGCTTATGCGATGCAGTTGGGGGCTTCCAACTTTCAGATTGGTTTGCTGGCCTCTATGCCTCCTCTTACCAATTTATTTCAGCTAGCGGCTATTTATCTGATTTTCCTTTCTGAAAACAGACGAAAATTGGCGGTGTTTTCTTCTGTATTTGGGAGAGTAACCTTGCTTGTCATCAGTTTTATCCCTTTTCTGTTTGCCCCTTCCACAGGACTAACCTTGCTGCTTTGTCTTCTTTTCTTTCATTATGCGATGGGAGCGGTTAGCGGATGCAGCTGGAACTCCTGGATGAAAGACCTGGTTCCTGAAAACCGGCTGGGAACGTATTTTTCCGGAAGGAGCCGGTTAATACAGATATTGAATGTCGTGTTAAGTTTGTCGTGTGCAATATTGCTGGATTTTGTTAAATCAGATTTTGCACATTTTGAAATGCATGCTTACTCCGGAATGTTTTTCATCGGCGGATTGGCAGGACTTTATGGCGCTTATGTGATCTCACGTGTGCCCGAGCCAAAAATGACCGCAATGGGTACAAATTTTATAAGATTGTTTAAGAATCCGTTTAAGGATATAAATTTCAGGAATTTACTGATATTTAACGCAATCTGGGCTTTTGGGATAAATCTGGCCGCTCCTTTCTTTAGTGTCTATTTATTAAAGATGCTGAATTATCCGCTGTCGTATGTAGTGGGCTTTGGTATACTCAGTCAGATAACCAATATCCTCTTTATAAGAGTTTGGGGAAGGTATTCGGACAGATATAGCAATAAAACAATATTGAAAATATGCGGACCTGTCTATTTGTGCTGTATCCTGGCTTTTACCTTTACGACTATGCCTGAAAAGCATATGTTTACCTTGCCTCTGCTTGTAATTATTTATGCTTTAATAGGAGTGTCTTCTGCAGGAATAAACCTTTCCATAGGCAATATAGGTATTAAACTGGCTCCTGGTAAGGGCGATGCTGTTGTCTATCTTACTGTACGAGGCATGATGAATGCCCTGTTTGCCGGTATAGCTCCTATTATAGGAGGGTATTTTGTCGACTTCTTTGCCAGTCGGGAATTTGCCTGGAATTTTGAATGGAAAACACCTGACGGAGGTTTTATATTACATACGCTGAATTTTCAGCAATGGGATTTCTTCTTCCTTTTTGCCTTTATAATAGGGATACTGGCATTAAAGAAACTCTCTCACGTTAAAGAAAAAGGAGAAGTGCACCAGAAAAAAGTAATCGGAGAAATCAAAAATGAGCTGATACTGAATAATGTGTTTAGCAAAAAGAGAGCATGAGGCACTTTTTAATATCAGAGCCGACTTCTTCCACTATTCCCATAAATTCGTGACCAGGAATCATGTTTTTAGCATGTGGAATCATTCCGTTATAAATATGTAAGTCTGAGCCGCAAATAGCCGTGGAAGTAACCCGGAGTATGGCGTCTCTGGAATCTTTAATTTCCGGATCTTTTACTTTTTCAACCCTCACATCTTTAAGCTTGTGAAACACTAATGCTTTCATGTGTTTTTTATCCCTGATAATCTGTTGTCAGCTGCTATGTTGTCAATTTGCCGGATTTGAAATTCAGATGACAGCCTGAAGAGAGAACCAGAGCAGGAGAGGAAAACGGACTAACTGTTGTTTTTCTCCGTGGTAAATAGCAATGCAGGCAATTTTATTCTCTCAGAAACCCTGTTTTTATACCTCGGGGCCTTTTGTATTTGCACGTCCCTGCATTTTTTGCTTTATGCTTGACAGAGGACGAATAGTTTGCAGGCCGGCACTTCAGACCGGCACACATCAATACACTTCTTTCGATGAAAAATTACCAGAATTGGTAATTGAATGATGGGATGTTTCATGCTGAACTTTCGGAAATTAAAACATACTATAATTTAGACAATAATGAAAAAATTATCATCGCTTTTATTTTCAGTTTTTGCAGCATGTAATATCGGTTACGGACAGATATATGCCACTGATCCCAATATCGGAACTTCATCTACCGGGAATATAGGTATAGGAACTTCTGCCCCTTCAGAATATTTTCACATAAATCCTGTCGGTGTTTCCCCCTATCTGAGAATAGAGCGAACCAGTACACCTGAGCAGCCTTACGGAGGCTATGGTATCAAAATCGGAGATGCGGGGAGTTTTTCAGCAGCTCACTATCCTGCGTGCGGTTCAGGAACCTTTTTTATTAAAGGCAATAAAACCAATGGAAATACCATTTCATTCAATTCCACAATGATCGATTTTGGAACTGCTCCCAGCAGATGCAGTGGCGGTAGCGGCGGTACATTCAACTTTGGAGGCGGCAATGTTTGGATAAATGACAAGTTAATTGTTTCAGCTTATAATTATGCAGGACCAAATGGATTTGTTCCACCTGCTGATTATAAATTTTCTGTTAACGGTAATTCCAATTTTACAGATAAAGTGGTTATTGGCAGCTTTAAAACATTCAATCCGTCTCCGGATTTCAAGCTATCTGTTGCCGGAGCTGCAAACTTCGATGATAAAGTGGTTATCGGCAGCTATGCTGCGTTTACAAAAGGATTTCCTGCATCTTGTAAGCTTTTTGTTGCTGGCGGTATAATGACAGAGAGGGTAAAAGTAGCAATCAAATCAACAACTGACTGGAGCGACTACGTATTTGATAAGGACTACAAATTAATGCCGCTTAAAGATGTTGAAGCTTTCATTACAAAACATGCTCATTTGCCCAATGTCCCTTCTGCTCAGGATGTAGTGGACAACGGAATTAACATCGCCGAAATGGATGCAAAGCTATTGGAAAAGATTGAGGAATTGACCCTGTACATTATCGAACAAAATAAAAGAATCACAGAATTAGAAGCTAAGGTTAAAAGCGCACGCCGATAATGGTGCAATGATCAATTTCAAACTTTTAAAAGTAACTTAGCATGAAAAATCCCATAATATATATAGTGCTATTGCTTATTCTGAGGCATACAGTATACAGTCAGTGCCAGAATCAGCTAAACACGGTCACTACGGATTGGCGAAATTATCCGGGAAACGGTGGCAATAACCTCAGTAACAATAACTGGAACTGGACCCTGAATTATCCCAATTTTTCTGTGGCCTATATTACAAGCAATAAAGATGCGATTTCACAGAAAATAATCCCTGTGCCAATAACGTCTCCGTTTTACTCGCCACAAAACTCAACAGGAAGCAATCAGAATCTGGCGCATTTCCAGTCACTTCCTCCGGAGCAAAAAGATTTCTGGCCGGAAGACGGATGGGAATTACTGGTTAAAAATTTTGGAGAATGCCCGAATCCTCCGGATTGTTATGAAGCGACAGCGACCAATAATCCATTTTTTGCCCTATATAACCGCTTGACCGGAACAGTGAGGGCGTTTATGCTGATAACGCAAGGGCCCAGTGACAAGAAAATGACGGGAGCGATGATATCTATGAAGTTTATGGATATTGGGGTAAAAAGAGCGCTCTTCGCGCAAGCCGAACCAGCGACCAGAACTGTTCAGGACTTTGATCCCGGACTGATGCAAAGCAGCCCCAACCGATATATCAATGAAAACAATTACTGGATCTATGCCGACTTTTCAATGGCCTATGACCCCTGCACCTGTTTCAATCCGGGTCTTTCATCCTTTATACAGTTTCAGTACAGCCTTTTGTTTGAATCCGCGATACAGCTTACCGGAGACGGAAAGATCAATGAAACAGTTATAGAAAATGCTCCCGGCGGTACATCCCCTGCTTCCAATGGCTATACAGGTATCTTCGGTACAGATGTCGACCCGGCTTCTGCCGTTAAGCAAGGTTTAAAAGCCTATAAAACATGGGAAGGATATAAAAACGAAGCGAATAAATTTCTGACCAATCAGAATACCATATATAAAGCCAAGCTGGAGAAGGAATATTTTGATTCGCATCCCAATATGGTGGTCAATAACCAGCCGATAAATACATTGGATGAGCTGAAGGCTCTTGATAACGGTACCAAAAGTCTGATGGGAATCGACAATGATCCGAACTACGAATTATTGAAGGGTGTAGCCAGCACGCTGCCCTATGTAGGAACAGCCATAGGTATCATAGACATGTTTGTTGCCGGCGGTACCAAAAAGCAGGAAACACAGGCATCCAGGGCTCCCATGTCTTTTGAAGTTCAGCTTGGGTTTAAAGGGACTATAACGTCGGATAACCCGGTCGGGGATCGTTATTTTTATACGCCGGGTTCAAATACCAGCGCTACCCAGTGGATTCCGGATTACAATAACACATTAGGCGTATTTAATTTGTTGGAAACTCCCGGTCTTAAGCACTATACCTATGATCCCAAAATTGTAGGCTTCAGCGATCCTGACCGCTACTGGACTCCCTGGATTCGCCAGTTCAGGCAATTCAAATTAAGAGACAATCTCAAATATGTCGTCAACCCGGCCTCTAATCTTGAGGTTGTAAGCATAGACGCGGCTTATGTCTTAGAATTTGACGGGAAGTTTAACAGAGAATTTACACATAGCAGTAATTATTTCCACTGGAATAATTATATGGTGGAAATGGGAGTTTATGGAGATGTGCCCTTTGAGGAGCGCGTAAAAAAAGCAGGACTGGAAATAGACTATCTTTCCGAAGGATATCCCGCATCAGGATATTTAAGACTGAGAACGGCATATGTTCCGTTAACAAATTTTCATCTGCAGAACTTCGCCCTGCTGTATATTCCCAATCCGGGACCGGCGGTCACGGGACATAGCCCGATAGTCTATATCAAGCTATATATCAAGCTAAAGAGGAAGGATGCCGCGGGAGCGGAACCGGTTACAATTATCAGAACATTTAAGATGGAAGATAATGCTATCCGGAATTCGCAGGAAATAAACCTCGTACCTGGAAATGTGCTCATATATCAAAGGTTTACCGCCAACAATCCCTATTCGTGGGTAAGATTTCCTGCAAAATTTGAGAGCTTCCCCAGAGCTGCCAATGCAGAATTTACAAGTGAAAATGTCTTTTTAATGGATACGGTAGTCACCAGAAGCATATATACAAAAGGAACAATTTTTGTGGATAATAATGTCGTCTTTCCTACAGAAATTCCTCATCCGGAATATGATACTGAAACCGGGCAGCTTATATACAACTATCATGTAAATTTACTGGCAGCAAAAAGTATAGAAATCAAGGACGTTAACATTCTTGCTCCAGGTGTTTTACTGGAAGCCGGGACGTTAGCCACCAAGGATTTTTCGCCGGTTAGAAACTATCTGGCTACCGACGCCGAAATCTATTCTGTCTGCACTTCCTCGGCTTATATGAATCAGACGAATGCCCGATATGCCATGACTACCGACGAAGCTGAATATTTCATCGCAAATAAGGACTATACTAGTGCTCCGGAGGATGCAATCAGTATTAAATTGTATCCCAATCCTGTAACTTCATTGTGTACTTTTACATTCAACATTCATGAATCCGCAAATGTAAAGATATACATTACCAATCCTCAGGGTGAAATGGTGCGACAGCTGATAAACAAATCGAACCATGCTGCCGGAACTTTTAAAATAAGTGAAAACCTGTCAGATTTAAACAGTGGAATATATTATTATGTAATGGAAACAGATAAATACATAAAATCTGATAAGCTGGTAATTATTAAATAGGACGCCAACTATGTAGTTGAGATCAGGATAAAACAATTTTTTCTTAGTGAGCAGAATTTTTTGATAAAAGTACGCTATATTTCCATAGCCGGAACAGAGGCTGAATCATGAAGCAGCCTCTGTTCTTTTTCCAGGAAAAATAAATCAGTTACTGCATCAGCAATAGATTCCGTTCATACAAATTGTTTTACGTCATTTCTCATGAGAAGCATTATAAAGGCTAAAAGTAATATTGAATATTACAAGATCGCATGCCGGATTATCGAAAAATATATTCCATCACAACAGCTATCACCGGAAGACATAGACAGTCTGATAAACTACCCTCAGTTCAGATCACTTGCCGCCTGGGCTCCCAGTATCGTTTGCATAATTGATATTACCAGTAAAAAATATGTATACGTAAGTGACAATATCCAAAATATGCTTGGATATCATCCCAACGAATTTTACCATAGTGGTTTCGTAAAAACTGTGTCTCTGTTTCCGGAACATCAGCTCCATATCGTTTTGGAGCACATATTCCCCTTAATGTTTGATACAATAGATCAATACAGCAGACTTCAGAGAGCAGAAGATATAAAAATATCGTATTGTACCCTGTTCAATCATAAAGACGGAACTACACGCTGGTATCTTCACCAGATCACCGTTTTGAATTGCAGCAGATCAGGTAATCCTCAGCTTATACTAAAGCAGGTAACCGAAATTCACGATTTTAAACAGGACGATTCCATTATTATGACTATTTCCTTAAAAGATAACCGGGGTGTGTATCAGAATATCATTAAGAAGAGATTCGATTACGAGCATATATATAACCCCTTGTCCCACAGAGAGCGGGAAATAATCAACCTGATGAGCCAGGGATATTCAAGTAAAGAAATTGCCGAAACATTATTTATAAGTGATCATACTGTATACAAGCATAGAAAAAACATGCTTCAAAAAATGAATGTCAGGCGTTCAGGAGAATTACTGAAAAAAGCCATGAGCATCGGAATTATTTAAAATGGATGTATTGGCAGAAAAAACCGGTAATTCTGTATTAATACTTTTGATAATGATAAGATTGAAAATTTTCTTCTTACTTATAATATGATTGTTATTTCCTGCGAAATGCATTAAGCTGGTCGAAATACCAACCCAAATTGAATTTTATCTATTGTTTCAACCTTACGGAAAAACCTCCGATCGCTCGCTTTTAGCGAGTGATGAGTATTAATAAGGCCTCCGGCTGTTGTCTGCTGTCGGTTAAAAGATTGGCCGGAGGTCACAGGGATAGTAATCACTCGGGGAACCCTGGCGATTGGGGAGGCAAAAAGTTACAAATACAGGTGGGTATTTGTAACTTTTTGCCTTTTATATCCTGTAAGTCACCCGAAACTATAAATGCCTTTACATAAGTTACTTTCTGTCGTTCCGCCCTGCGGAATGATGAGTATTGCTAAGGCCTCCTGCCGTTGTTTGCTGTCAGTGGAATGGTTGGCCGGAGGCCACAGGGATAGTGATCGCGCGGGGAACTCGGGCGATTGGGGAGAATATTGACTAACAAATTAATAATGTGGTAAAAAATACTCTGATATTCTCCTTGTAAATTATGGATTCTAAAAATCGCTCCTTTCTTTTCCTTTCTTTTTCTAATTTTAGCTCTGCATTGACAATTCATAATATAAATCTCTATGTTTAGCAGATTGAGCATGGTGAACAGAAGGTGAAGCCTGAACAGGTAATTGATTTAGTCAAAGACGAGCCACAGGCAGGTGAAGCATTAAAAACAGCATTGAAAGAGATAAAGAAAGATGAGCATTAATATCCTCAAATACGAATCAGACGTTTGGCGCACAGCCGATTTATTGATTGGTGCAGGAATCAAACAGAGTGATTTCCCAAAATACATGATGCCCTATTTCGCACTTCTTATGGTGGAAAGTAGGTTAATCAGGGAAGCAAAAAGGTTGGAAGAGGAAATAGGCAAAGACAATATGGATGATTTCGTAGAGATGTTCCAGCTGGAAGGGTTGGGATATAACGACTACCTCATCCGACAGGGCAAAACGCTCAAAGACATTTGCAAAAATGACAAGAACTACGATAGCGATTTTCAACTTTACTTAGAGGCTTTTGACGCTGAAACCCGCTATCTATTAGGTGTGAATAAGGGGCCAGAAGAAGAAAAGTTCCTCGACATTTCAGGGGTAAGCGGTCAGCTTAAAAAGAAGCGTATCTTGTTTGAAACGCTAAAGGCGTGGAGTGAAATTGATCTTACCCCATTCAACAACTCTGAAATCACCACCCTTGAAGAACACATCAAACGCAAGTGGGCTGATATTTCAGCAGAAACCGCAGGGGAACAGTACACTCCTGACGACATCATTTCGCTGATTTCCGAACTCATTGCCTCCAAGATTGAAGACAATGGCAAGTTCCTCACCATCTATGACCCTACCTGCGGAGGTGGCAACTTACTTTTTGGTGTAGAGGATAAAATCAAAGAGAAGTTCAAACGCCCTACCAAGACATTCGGTGAAGACTGGAGCGATAGCCTTTACGCTTTGGCTAAGATTGAAAGCCGTTTTAGGGCTGATTCCGAAATCAAATATGGCAACACCCTCACCAACATTTCTTTCATCGAGAAACGCTTTGATGTAGTGGTAGCTAACCCACCTTACGGTGTGGATTGGAAAGGCTACCAAAAAGACATTCAAAACGATACTACCGAGCGATTTGTAGCCCTGCCTTCTATCTCAGACGGGCAGTTCCTTTTCACGCAGCATATTTTGTATCAGTTAGCCAATGACGGCCTATCTGTTGTCGTTCACAATGGCTCTACGTTGTTTAGTGGTGATGCAGGAAGCGGTGAAAGCACCATCCGCAAACACTTCTTTGATAATGATTGGGTGGAAGCCATTATTCAAATGCCTACGGATGAATTTTTCAACACGGGTATTTACACTTACCTATGGGTATTCAACAAGAACAAACCAGCCGACCGCAGAGACAAAGTAATCCTGATCAATGCGAGTGAGCTTTATGAACCGCTCAAGAAAAGCAAGGGTAAGAAGCGCAAGCAAATGACCCCTGATAACAGAGCTGAGATTGTAAAAGCCTTCACCGAGTTTCAGGACAATGCTTTTTGCAAGGTATTCGACAAATGGTATTTCTATTACAACCGCCAAAGCATTATGCTTACTAATGTGGATGTAAACGGCAGATTCCTTGAAATGCCCATGAAGGAAAACCGAGCAGGTGAAACAGTAGAAGAAAAATCTATCAAACTCGACCCCATTAAGATTCTGGTACAATCGGACACTGAGCCTGTCGAAGTGGACAATTTTGAAATCACCGACTTTGATAAAGCCAAATACAAGTCATTAGAAGTAAGATTCAATGAGGAGGTAAAACCCAACATGGCAGCCCTGGACTACAAGGAGCAGCAACTCAAAGTAGTGACCAGGAAAGCCACTTACTGGTATGATGAAGACAAAGAAACCATCATAGAAGAAACAGGAGGCAAACAAACCGAATTGGGTTGTGGCAAATCGTTATCAAAGCAGCTTACAAGAAACCCACCAAGTCCAAAAGGGCTTGCATAGCCATTACGGTTGAGCTCACTAAAGACTTGCAAAAGGATTATGAAATTATTCCCTATTCACCGGATGAAACCGAAAATCAGCAATGGATTTCAGATTTCATGGCCAAGTATGTGACCAAGCCTTTTGAGTATTTGGACAATGTGATTGGTGTGGAATTGAATTTCAATAAAATATTTTACGTCCCTGAGGAACTTCGTAAAGTTTCATCAATTTCCAGAGAGCTACAGGATTTGGAGAGTGAATTACAAACCCTTGAATCCGATTTAAAAATATGAATCGAATAGTTGCCATAGAGCCTGAAAAATATTGGTTTTCAGTTCTTCCTTCCAGTTGGCAGACAGGGAGGATAAAAGACGTGTATAATCAAATTTCAAATATTGGTTCCAATTTAGATGAAGGTGCATATATCCCCTTAGAGAATTTAGAATCCTTCACAGGCAAATTGAATCAAAGGGTTAATAATGAAAATAATGAAACAACTAATCTATTCCGCACTGGAGATATTCTACTGAACAAATTACGTCCCTATTTAGCCAAAATTCACCTTGCTGAATTTAATGGAGGTGTGAGCGGTGAAGTTATTGTTCTAAGAAATTCTACAATTTGGAAGAGAAATACATCCAACAAATATTTCTTTTATCGCTTTCTTTCCTCAACCTTTATCGACAAGATAAACTCAATGAGTGAAGGCGTGAAAATGCCAAGAACAAATCCTTCAAAAATACTCGCTCTTGATATAGCTATCCCTTCATTAGAAGAACAAACCGCCATAGCTGAATACCTCGACACCAAGACCCAAGCTATTGATAAGAAAGTAAGCCTATTGGAAAAGAAAGTAGGCTACTATCTGGAGCTGCGAAAAAGCCTAATCAATGAAACGGTTACAAAGGGGCTGGATAAGAATGTAAAACTCAAAGACAGTGGTATTGACTGGATTGGGAAAATACCGAAGCATTGGGAAGTGAAGAGAGGGAAAGATTTCTTTAAGGAAATAAGTAGAAAAAATCGCCCTGATTTGCCCTTGCTTGCCGCATCTCAAAAACAGGGTGTTGTTTTGAAATCCATGCTTGAAAATAGAAGTATGGAGGCTCAAAAGAGCTTTGAGATATTTAAATGGGTAAAGCCTAAAGATTTTGTGATTAGCCTAAGATCATTTGAAGGAGGGATTGAAACAGCATTTTATGAAGGAATAATTAGCCCTGCATATACAGTTTTTAACTTTCGAGCAAATGGGAATATTACTTCTTACTTTACTCACTTGTTTAAATCAGTACGTTTTATTGATTTTTTACAATCAAGTATTACGGGCATACGTGATGGCCAATCAGTCAAATTCATAGAGTTGGAAAGAGCATTTTTTGCAGTCCCACCCGTTTCAGAACAAGAACAAATCGCCGATTACTTAGCAGAAAAAACCTCCAAAATCGACCAAATCATCACCAACATTCAAACCCAGATAGCCACCCTCAAAGAGCTTCGCAAAACGCTCGTCAATGATGTGGTAACGGGCAAAATCAAGGTCTGAACTATGATTTTAAGGATGAAATGAAAACTATGATTATTATTATGAACTGCCAAAATCACCCGGAATGAAACCTGAAAATCAAAGTCCATCAAGTAATCAGAACAAAATCATAGTTCAAGACAAATATCCCCTGTCGGAGCTTACCGGAAAAATTATCGGGTGTGCAATGGAAGTACACAGCATTTTAGGCAATGGTTTTCAGGAAGTGATTTATCAGCGAGCCTTAGCTAAGGAAATGAGTTTGCAGGGTTTGCCTTATTCAAGGGAGCATGAAATGAGCATCTTTTATAAAGGAGATGATATTGGTACAAGACGGGTAGATTTCTTTGTAGAAGGCTTGGTAATGGTGGAAATAAAGGCGGTAATTCAATTGGAAGATGTGCATCTGGCTCAGGCGATCAACTATCTGGAAGCGTACGGACTGGATATTGGTCTGCTCATCAATTTTGGCAGCAGAAGCCTGCAGTTTAAACGAGTGATGAAACCCGGAAAGAAATCATAGTCCATCAGGAAATCATGAAAAATCATAGTTCAGACAAATGAAAACAGAAATAATATCCTCCCTCACCAAAACTTTTGAAGACTATGCCAATGCTACGGAAACAGGTGTAGAATTTTGGCTGGCAAGAGACCTGCAACACCTTTTAGGCTATTCCAAATGGGATAACTTCTTAAAAGTATTGAACAAGGCGAAAACAGCCTGCGAAACAAGCGGGAACGATATTGACGACCATTTTGCTGAGGTCGGGAAAATGGTCACCCTCGGTTCCGGCTCACAAAGGGAAGTGCAGGATTTCATGCTCACAAGATATGCCTGTTACCTGATTGCCCAAAATGGTGACCCTAAAAAAGAAGCCATTGCCTTTGCGCAAAACTACTTTGCCGTCCAGACCCGTAAACTGGAACTCATCGAGCAACGGATAAAAGATTGGGAAAGACTGCAAGCCCGTACTAAACTATCCTTGTCTGAAAAGGAACTCAGCGGCCTCATCTTTGAGCAAACCGGAAGCGATAAGAACTTTGCCATCATCAGAAGCAAAGGGGATGCAGCCCTGTTTGGCGGCAAAACTACCCAGCAGATGAAAACCCGTTTGGGTGTACCTGACAACAGACCTTTGGCTGATTTCCTTCCCACCATTACCATAAAGGCCAAAGACTTTGCAACGGAGATTACCATTTTCAACACCAAAGACAAGGGTTTGAATACCGAAGGCAAAATCTCTCAGGAACATATTACGAATAACAAGTCGGTTCGGAAAATACTATTGGAAAGGGAAATTATTCCTGAAAGCCTACCTGCCGAAGAAGACATCAAAAAACTGGAACGCAGGGTAAAATCTGAGGAAAAGAAATTGGGCAAAGGTCCAAAAGGATTGAATAGTAAAAAGAAATAGTCCAATGAAAGAGTTAGACTTACAGGATAAATACCTCATCAACTTCCTTTGCGAAAGACCTGACGGCCTTCGCTTCAAGGAAGCCAAGGCTAACACTGTTTCGCCTCAATTCTTCATTATCGAGGATTTGAAACATTTCATTTCGGAAACCGAACTGAACAAAAGCAACTACAAAAAATTGCTCAAGAAGTTCCCAGGCGAAAAAGACCTCCTAAACGCTTTTACCCTGTTTCTGGACGAGAAGATAAAATCATCCATGAACATGGCTGTTTTCATCAATACCAATAAGTCAGTAACCTTTGAAGGCGTTAAGCTGCATTTGTTCTATCCAAGCGGTAGCGAGTTTGAGGAAGACAAGTTGTTTGAGCAAAACATCTTTTCGGTAGTTCAGGAGCTTCCGTATTCCTTCAAGTATGAAGGCAAACAACATTTTTCCTTCCGTCCTGATTTGTCTTTTTTCCTCAATGGTATCTTCTTAGGATATAGCGAACTCAAGAGCAATTGGAACAACCAGACTTCCATGAAGAACGGCAGAATGAAAGTAGTGAAAGACTACCTCAATGCCGTTCAGGAATACCTCACCATTGCCGATAAAAACGACCTTTCGCAAACCATCCGGAAAGACTTTCTCAAGATCTTTGAAAAGGCCATTCACATCACCTCTACAGATATTGCCGAAACCTATGTCATCCGCAATATTTCCAACCATTTTGATGAAATCAAAAACACGGTAGTGAATGGAAGCTATGATTTTGAAGCTTACGAAAAGAAAGTGTTAAAAGACTTCAAGCCATATCCACTCAAAAACCGTGAAGGTTCTAAAACGGAACGTTTTGAAGAGGTTTTCAAAGCCCTGTACGATAAGAAGATGATAGAGAAAGAAATCCTCTATTACAACTTCATAGAACGGGAACTGATAAAGAAAGAAGGCAGCAAAACCAAAGAATACAAGCACAATGATGGTAGGCTGATAAGCCCAAGACCCAAACAGAAATTCGGTACAGATAAAATCTTGGCCAAAATCAATGAGTTTCTGGAGCATGAAGATGAGCCTGACTACTTCATTAAAAAACTAGAAGCAGAGCTAAGAGCCAAAGGCATAGGCGAAGGACAGATAAAAGAGCTGATTGCCAAAAGGCAGAAATACCAAAACAACAAAACCGTGTATTCCCTCCTGATGCAGTACGCAGCAGGATTCGGGAAAAGTAACATCATTGGCTGGACAGCACTCCAACTCAAAGACCTTCGCAAAGAGGGTGCGTATGTCTATGACAAAGTGATGTTGGTAGTAGACAGGTTGCAGCTCCGGGATCAGTTGGATTCCAAACTGCACAACATGAATATTCAGAAAGGAATGTTCATTGAGGCTACCGACAAGAAAAGTTTCATCACAGCCCTCAGCAGTGACAAACGCATTGTGGTTGTCAACCTGCAAAAGTTCACTTCGGTAGATAATATTCTGGATGCTTCAGTAGTGAAGAAGCTATCCAAAATGAGAATTGCATTTCTGATTGACGAGATCCACAGAAGCAACAGCGGTGTGCAGCATGAAGAAATGATAAGCGTATTTGACGAGCTGCAAAGCAGCTTCGACCAAAGCAAGGATTATCAACAGCAGCAAACCAAAAAGAACCTCATCGTAGGTTTCACAGCTACTCCAAGCGACCACACCTTAGCCCGTTTTGGAGAGTTCAACAAGTATGCGGAATCAGAAAAAATCTGGATTCCATTCGACAGCTACACCATGCGGGAAGCTATTGAAGACGGCTATATCCTGAACCCTATCAAAGGGATTGTGCCTGTTTCGGCAAAGATGTATTTCGAGATACCAGACAATGAACTGGAAGGATTTGAAGGGGATTTGGGTTACGGCTTTGAGGAAATACCGGATGATACAGATACGGGCATAGATGAATACGGAAAGAAATATGCCATCCGTAAAAAGAAAATCTATCTCAATACACAGCGTATTGAAGCCATATCCAAATTCATTGTAGAGCGACTGGTAAGTTCCGTTTACCACAATATCAGAGGTTCAGCCAAAGCAATGTTGGCCGTTTCTTCCATTCCGGCAGCTATCAAGTACAAAGGCTTTATTGAAAAGTACTTTGCTGAAATTGTCAAGGAGAAGAAATACGAACGCTTTGAGGAAGCTCCAATCTATATTGTTTATTCAGACAGTCAGGAACACAGAAGCGCAAGCGGCTTGAATGGTGGTTTGAGTGAAGAAAAAGTCCTTCAAAACTTCGCTATCAAAAAGAATGGGTTGATTATCGTGGTTGATAAGCTGCAAACAGGGTTTGATGAACCTAAATTACACACCCTCTTTTTGGATAAGGAAATCAGGGGCATCAATGCCATTCAAACGATTTCAAGGGTCAACAGAATCGCCAAGTATAAGAATGACTGTAAGATTATTGATTTCTCCTACAAGAATGTCAATGTAAAAAATATCAAAGCAGCCTTTGAGCATTTCAGTAACGTAGTAGTATCTGATTTTGACCCATTGGGTGATGAAGAAAAGTTGGCAGACCTGTACAAAGAATTGAATACGCATTCCGTATTCAAAACCCATTTTCCAAAGTTCAGAGAATACCACACCACAAACCCTGACGTTTCCGTTATTGTAGTTCTTGAAGATGCACTGGACGAGTACATCCGTAATCAGAAAGACGAATCCAAAAAGCTCAAGGAAAAGGTATTGGGTTATTTCAAAATCCTCAATCTCATTGAGTTTGTCATCGACTTAGACCCTAAGTATAGCGAGAAGTTATTGCTGGACTTCTGGCGTAAATACAACATGCTTTATAATCAAATCAACAAGCAGGATGAGATTATTGATGATGTTGAAATCTATTTTGATAACCGAATAGGTATTGTTGCACCAAAAGAATATAATACCAAACCTGTTAAGTCGGTAGTTAAAGACCCTGGCAATAATTATGGGGGGCAAAAATACAAATACAACATTCTTAAAGTCATTGAGAAACGCAATCAGGAAGAAGAAGCCATTGCGGAACTTATCGCTGACTTTGAGAAAAAGATTACAGCCCTTTTTGAGTTTATCAGGCAGGATGAAACAGGTCAGCGTTTAATTGCCAAAATCAATGATGATGGCTCTGCCTTTTCACAGGATGAAATCTATTCAGACTTCACAAAACTGTACCGCAAGTTCACCATTAAGAACAAAGACCTGGGCGATTTCTTCATTCGTGAAACGAAAGACATCCTTACTCAGCTTTGTGATGATTTTGAAAGAACCTTACGAGAAATTCAAAACCAAAAACCAATTACAGAGCAAGCAGAAGGCCACCTTTTTATTGATACCGAAAGCATCAAACAGGCAGAAGCTGTATTTCATGCTTACGCATCTTTTGCAGAGGCTTTAGGTTTCACTATTACGGATGAAGGAACATTTGAAAAAGGCTCCTGGATAAAGAAGGGCATTAAGATGGTGCAAGACTTTTTCAAGAGGGAGGAAGTAAAGGAAATCTACCAAAAAGGAAAACGCAGTTTAGAATTAGCCCACATCGAAAAAGTCCAGGCTGAAATAGATGGACTTAAAGTAGGTGCAGCAGCACAGCTATTGGCAAGTGTAAAACACACAACCAATGCAGCTCTGAAATTAGGTTCTATTGTGCTGGTCAAAACCGTTGTAAATGGAGTGGAGCAGACCTTAATTTTTGCCCTGACCGACAAACAACGCCAGAACCTTGAAAAGAATGCTTTTCTACTTAATCAGCCATCTGAGTTATTAAGATACTTAAATGGATAGTAGTATGGCGGAAATATATGGTATTAATAAGTCGTTTTATACCATTTTAAGATGATACCCGAAGTTCTGCCCTGCCAATTGCTATTTATTGCAAAAAAAACGAGGATTGGTAACGAAACATTATTTTTTTTGCTGAGCAATGACATCCTCTAAATGCTGAATCCTATCCTCCAGCAGCTTGATCGTTTTCTCATACAGCCCGATCTGCATCTCTGACATCGTGTTGATGATATAAGCCTGATTTGCCTGGTTGGAGGCGTAATTGTTAAAAACGACTTTTTCGTCAAAGGCAACAATGTCTTCCACCCGCATTTGCAGTACACCGGCTATTTGTTCCAGCCGGCTGTAGGGCAGGTCTATTTCATTGGTTTCAATCTTTGAATATCCTGGCTGCGACATACTGAGCCTGTCGGCCATATACTCCTGAGTAAAGTTTTTTAACTCTCTTATTTTCTTTATTTTATTTCCAATTGCCATCGGGGATAAGCCTAAATTATGCTTAAAAGTAATATATTATAACTGAAAGTAATAATGATTTTACGATTTGAGGACGATTTTTGTCCTGTAAGTATAGGGAAGTGACAGAAAGGGAAATATGAGCTAAGAAGGCAGATTTTTCGGATCAATCCGGAAAATCAAAAAGCTCTTTGCTGCGAATGTCCAGCGCCTCTGCGATGGCAAATACATTGCTCAGGCTGGTATTGATGATGCCCCGTTCTATTCGGCTCAGCTGGCTGTATTCGATATTGCAGAGGTCGGCCAGCGCTTGTATGGACAGGCCCTTTTGCCGGCGCAGCTGCCGGACATGCGCTCCGAAGACCTTGAGCTTGGTCTCATGTCTGATATAGCCTTTTTTTCTGTCCACCTTCAATTATGGACAAAATGATGATATATTTATGAGGCAAATTTGCCATATTGTTATAATGTAGTTAGTTTTAAAGGATTAAAATAATGGATCTGTTATCTGAGAGCGTTGTAGCTTGACAGTTTTATGCTTTAATGACCGGATAGTTGCAAAGGGAAGCAGGGATGCATTCAGACAACATGATTGCTTCCGGTCCGGCAGTTTTCATTGAGATGACAGAGGCTGACTGCGCTGACCGGCTGATGCAGTACCTTGATATATTTTATGTTATAGTTTTGAATTATTAATTTTTTTCTGTTAATCTTATGAATAACCGATTTTTTCAATGGCTTTCACCAGGGTGTCTTCTTGGGTGTCTGATGGCTTGCAATACAGCACAAAGACTTACCTCAGAGCTGCTATGTCATCAGAAAAACGCCAATGAACGCTATCTGTGCTTTAAGCCGTATGTTACGCAAAGATATGATCAATATAATATGCCAACTGGTGTGTTTCAAACCAGCTGGACGGAGTGTCCCCAGCTAACGGCCTGTGAAATTGAGAAGATGGTAGGAAACAAATGTTTTGTAAAGGTGGATGATCTGGACGAAACAACGATATTAAAAGGTCATATCCGGTATTCGCAATCAACTGCCTTGCTGGATCTGGATAAGTTTTATGCTGAAAATAAGGTATATAAGGTGAAGGCCGAGGAGGTAATACTGGGCAATGGCTTAGATTATGAAGGAGACAGGGAGCTGCAACGGCAGTGGTTTGAAGCTGCCAGAAAAAAATCGCTGCTGGGCTATGATGATCTGACCCGTCCCTGTGTACCCAAAGAGCAGATATTCAAAAACTCCGGAGATGAATGGTACGAAATAGCCCGCGACAGCAAATACGGCTGCGGTACGGAAAATCTCAGAACAGCAGGCGTATGCACGGAATCGGAAGTATTTCAGGAGCTATGCGTTTCCGGTATGGAAGATTATAAATATCCTGTCGATTGTCTGAGCGGCTATGATGTCATCAATGGCTTGCCGGGGCGTGAAGTATACCTGAAAGCAAGAATTTGCAGCTACGATCCGGCCAAAGAATATACGCTTCAGCTTACCCATGAAAATATTTACACCGGCCAAAAAACAGATATCGGTGGCCCGATCAGGATCGGCTATAATACCAATTTTGCGCATATAAAGAAACGGGAGCCGGCCAGCCGGCCAACCTCTCCGACTACTGCGGTCTTTACGATACAGGTCTTTGTCAGCCACCCCACGCATGTGCCGGGCGACAGCAAAACAGCGACCATCAAGGCCTTCCTGAAAGAAAAGGGAGCAAGTGCCAGTCTGGCAGTCGGGCATATTGAGGTGGCTGATTTCTATGAATACAACGGCACGAAGTATAAAAAAAGGGAGTTTAACATCTATGTGGCAAGCAATCCGCAGGCAGCATCCTCGGATATAAGGACTTATTCGACCCATTATGGCAATTTTGAAAAATATTTTCAAAAAGCATATACCGATGAAGCGCATGTAGTGGGCAATTTCAGCACCATCAATCTGCCGGACTACCTCATTGATGCGGCCGGAAACGCGGTGCTGCTTGAGCATGACTTTAATTATACAACCGATACTACCGTTAAGTTTTTCCTGAGGTGGAATAACGCGGTGCACCAATGGAGAAGACGCTGTCTGCAATATTTCTACTATAGTAAAAACAACCAACTGGCGGAAAAGAACCTTGGTAATTTGGTAAAGCAACCGGAAGTATGGCGTCCTTATGATAATACAGCCTTGCTTGCGATTGTCAAAACAACTAGCTTGTATAACTATGATATAGACGCAAATAAGTTAACAAATATATCCTTCGATTTTTTGTTTGAACAAAAGTCAAAAACCTATTACCAGCTTAATATGGAATATTTTGTGCCGGGGCTACAGGGGGAGGAAAACAGCTTTGTATTCGGTCTGACCAATGGTGACTTAGATCCTAAGCATTATATACCCATGTCCACCGTTTTTCTGGACCCCGTACATGCCAGATATGGAAGCACAGCGACACAGACGGCTATCAAGGTTGGGCTGCATGAGCTGGCACATGCCTGGAACTTCAGAGGACTGCTGGGACCGGCGAAGCATCCTTGCGATAAGCATAACGGGTATGTATATGGGGAAGGAGCAAGACGCTGCATGTTTCAGTGTCCTCATGTTCCGGAAGCGCTATATGACATGTCTTTTTCCAAAGGTATAATACAACGATTGCTTAAAGTAATGGCTATAACTTTTTAATGCTATGAACACACTATATTACCACTTAGTAACCTTAGCGCTTATCGGCCTATCCCTGGCGGGTAGCGCGCAGCAAGCCATACAGATAGATTTGTCAGGCAAGAAGCAGTTTGAGCTGGGCGAGCCCATCATCCTGTATGCTCAGATTCGTAACAATACGGACTCTGTGATCGGGTTGAGTTGGGAAGGGACCTTTTTTTCACTTCATTCCGTCACTCATTCACTTCCAGCCGACTCACTATTACATAATCCACTAACAGGGGAGTTTAAACGGGAAGTGTATTCGCATACGATCACCCCAAAGATTGACGGAGTCTTTGAGGTGCGCAACCGTACCTGTCCGGCCAACAGCAACCTGGCGCTGATGATCGAGCCGGGCAGGACGCTGTATTATCCTATGCTGATAAGCGAATGCATGGGGATTAACAATGATGGCTGCATGGGCAGGTATCGCCATCTGCTGCCCCGGGGCAGGTATCATTTTCAGGGAGATTTTTCTTTTTGTCATGGCCAACTGTTCAGAGGACGCTATGAGTTTGAGATCATCGGAACTTCTCCGGGATTTCAGGATCGCTTGGAGGAGTACGCACCGCTGCTGGATACCTTTCTGGTTCATCATTATTTTACATTTGATAAGGATAAAGCGTATGATGTGGCCGTCAGCGATCCCTTGTATGAATATCTCCTGAAAAATGCGGATAGCAGGATTGTCTCCAAGGCGCTTATACAGTTTGCAAGTTTTTGTGGCCGTAATGAATGGACACTGTTGTGGTACCTTCGAATATTGGAGAAGGCAGATGATCAGCTGCTCTATTACCTGATCAACGAGTTTGTAGGCAAAGATTTTTTTCTCTACAAGGACAAGGCTGAGGTACTGAGGATCTACGACCGGCTGCTCCAAAGCCTCAAAAAGCGGGATCGTGTTTTTTCGGAATACCTGCTGGAGCGCCTGTGGGCCAGGCTGCACTATGCTGAAAATGAACGATACCGCCAGAAGCCGTTTTCCATACAGGAAGCGGATCTGGAAGGGTTGAAAATATATTCGGCAAAGAAGAAATAGCCCCGGTATATACGGGAGAGTCGGAAGAATTATTTGTAAGCCTGATCATCAGTATGAACATTTTTAGTCATTTGTTATGGAGTAGTTTCTGTATGGCCCTTTCGCTGGCCGTGGCAGCGCAGGAGCCTGTGCAGATACAGCTTAGCGGAAAAAAGGAATTTGAGCAGGGAGAACCGCTGTTTATTCATTTCAGCATATACAACAATACGGACTCTGTGATCGGCCTGTGCCGTAGGCCCTATCTTAAGGTCTATTCGCTCACCTATCTGCTGCCCGGTGATTTATTGAGACATGATGAGATTACAGGCGAGATCATTCCGGACGGAGGTATCTGGTGTGATTATATACCGCCCAAGTATGAAGTATACAAGCGGGGACCCAAAGGGTGTCCCGCCGGCGACCATACGGCGCTGATGATCGAGCCGGGCAAGACGCTGCACTATTCCATGCTGATCAATGAATGTACAGATATTGAAAACTATTTTGGCAGGGGCCAATACAGGCATCTGCTGCCCAGGGGAGACTATCAGTTTGATGCGGAGCTTGTTTTTACCAACGGGCTGGCATATGCCGGTTTCCATGACTTCGGGATTGCCGGACCCTCACCGGCTTTGCGTGACAAGCTAAGGGACTTCGGCGCATTGTTTGAAGCCTATTATTGGTCAGACGGGAAAGCGGTGGATCTCAGCAAAAAATACGATCCGGCCCTCAGCAACCCGCTGTTTGACTACGTTCTGAACAGCGATGATAGTCTCATGGCATCCAAAGCCCTGATACAGCTCTCGGATCATTGCGGACGTAATGAATGGCTGCTGTTCTGGTATTTCAGCCTGCTGAAAAAGGCGGATGAAAAGACACTCTGGTATCTGCTCAACGAGATAGTCGACAAAGAATATTTTCCATACAAGGATAAAACGGACATGTTGAGGATGTACGACCGGCTGCTTCGGGAGCTGAAAAGCCACAGACGTGTGTACTCCGTCTATCTGCTGGAGCGTTTGCAGGCCAGGCTGCGCTATACAGACGGCAACAGACTGCGCTGGGACCGGGAGCCGCTTCCTCTGGAAGAAGCAGATCTGAAAAAGCTCAGAATCTATTCAAAGAAGAAATAATATACGCTATGAATACGCGATCGTCTTTTTTAGCCAGTATACTGCTGGTCGTGCTGTGTTCGTCCGGTGTTTTGTCCAGGGACAGGTATTACGATATACATATTGATATTCCTGTAGACAAGAAGAAGATACCCCAGGGAGAGCCGGTGATCATCCCCCTGAGAATCATGAGCACGACAGGAGAGCTGTTGGGCTTGTGCAATATGTCAACCTATTCGGTCTTTTCAGAAACACACTCCAGAGGAGGAGATTCCCTCTGGCATGACCCGGAAACCGGAACGTTTCTGAGAAACAACCGCTGCTATCCGCCCTACAGGCGGGAAGCTGACACCTCGATATGAAATTAAAAATTGGAAGGAACGAAGTTTTACCAATTTGTACATTGGCTCATTCAATCAAATTGAACTATATGAATAGTATCTTTTGAGCCTGAATTCGTCATTTTTATAATAGATAACAACTCTTTGATTGTCTATTAACTGTACTCTTGATGCACTTTTTTCATATGCCTATTATTTTTGGTTTACATAGACATGACGGGCTTTGATATGTTCGTACTATTGAAGATGAAAAAAAACTCAGCCATTGGATATGTATGCTATACCTAATGAGTGGCTGAGTTATGGCTGTATACTTTCGTGAAATTAGTGTGAACGACTTGGAAGAGAGTGAAATAAAAAAGCTCGTTTTCACGAGCCTTTACGGTTTTTTAAATACAATAAGAGGTGATTTTTATACTTATTTCTCACGCCTCTCAAGCCTGACCACGTTCTCCACATGGTGGGTCTGTGGAAACATATCAATCGGCTGAACTGCAGTAACTTTGTAAACCTCATCCATTAGTGCAAGGTCCCTTGCCTGGGTGGCAGGATTGCAGCTGACATATACAATTGTTTGGGGAGCAAGCCGCAGAATGGCATTGACAACATCTTCATGCATGCCGGCACGTGGCGGGTCCGTAATAATTACATCCGGATGTCCGTGTTTATCGGCAAATTCGTCAGTCAATACATCTTTCATATCTCCGGCATAAAAGACAGTATTGTTTAGTCCGTTGATGGCAGAATTTATCCGGGCATCTTCTACAGCCATTTCTACATATTCTATCCCTACGACTTTTCTGGCTTGTGAAGCAACAAAATTGGCAATGGTACCTGTGCCCGTATATAAATCATAGACTATTTCATCACCATGCAGACAGGCAAAATTTCTTGTAATTTTATACAGCTCGTATGCCTGTTTTGAATTAGTTTGGTAAAATGACTTAGGACCTATCCTGAACCGGAGGCCCTCCATTTCTTCCTCTATATAGGATTGACCTCTGTATGTTATCACCTCCAGATCATGGAAAGTCTCATTTTTCTTCGGATTGTGGATATATAGTAAGGAGGTTATCTGAGGAAACGAGGTAGCCAGATGATTCATTACCAGCTCGAGCCATTCGGGATGGTTTTCGAAAACCTGTACGATCACCATGGTTTCTCCGGTAGAAGTGGTTCGCACAATCAGATTACGAAGAAAACCGGTTTGTGCTACCAGATCAAAAAAAGTAATCCCGGCCTTTTTGGCAAAGTCTCTTATTGATAAACGGATCTCATTGGATAAGTCGTTTTGCAGGAAACAATGCTCAATATCAATGATTTTGTCAAAGCGTCCCGGTATATGAAACCCAAGAGCTCTTCTGTCGATCATGTCCGAAGCCTGGATCTCTTCACTGGTAAGCCAGCGTTTGTTCGAGAAGGTAAATTCAAGCTTATTTCTGTAGTATTGTGTCCCGGATGAGGGAAGAATCGGCGATATATCCGGCAGCTCAAGTTTGCCAATGCGTTCAAGATTGTCTTTTACCTGCTTTTGCTTGTAATAAAGCTGGTGAGGGTATGCCAGATGCTGCCATTTGCATCCACCGCACGTACCAAAGTGTTCACAGAACGGATCGGTTCTTTTATCAGAATACTGATGAAAAAAAACTGGTGTGGCTTCTGCAAAATTTTTCTTACTTTTGATTACTCTGACGTCAACAATATCACCGGGAACTACGTTGTCAACGAATATTACTTTTTCCTGATATCGTGCTACGGATTTGCCTTCGGCTGCAACATCCGTTATCAGAAGCTGTTCAATGGTCTGATTTTTTCTGCTCATGGGACATCAAAAATAATAAAATGCTATGAAACGGCGTTAAATGAAAGTTATTTTATAAAATAAGGCATGCTGATCCGTATTTATACTTTTTTAGGATTTTTCTTCTTTATACTAAATGCCCATTCTACTCATATCGTCGGGGGAGAGTTTAACCTGTCATGGAAAGGCAGAGGAGCAAACTATCTTCTCTCTCTCAATATGTATTATGATGAAATAAATGCAGATAAGAGTATAAATCTGATAGCCCAGGCTATTACTGTAGTCATTTTTGAGAAAAGAACCAATGCATTTGTAAAAGAGGTATATATGACGCTCAACAGAAGCAATGTTTTTGTTGAATATAATAACCGCTATTGTGCACGAGGCGATCTCCTGACCCGGATATTGTATTATACTGCCGATATTTCTCTGCCGCAAGATGTATATAACAATCCTGACGGATATTATGTGATTTATGATCTTTGCTGCCGCAATACCATTATCAGCAATATTGCAAATCCTACGGCCACCGGAATGATTTTCTATATGGAGTTTCCTGCACGATCTCAGGTAAACAGAAATTCATCTCCGAGATTCAGGCCGATTGAAGGAGAGTATTTTTGTGCGGATATTGAGCATACCTATGACTTTAGCGCTACCGACCCGGACGGAGACTCGCTGGTTTATTCACTTACACATCCGATCAAGGGAAATACCATCGGTAATAATACCACGCAGCAGCCTGGTCCCTATTTATCAGTCGACTGGCTGCCCGGTTATGGCGTGAATAATATGATACCGGGCAATCCGAGGCTTACTATTGACAGACACACCGGCATGTTGAATGTCAAGCCTGATCCACGTACTGTCAATGGTGTTTTTGTAATGGCGGTCAAAGTGGATGAATATAGGCACGGAGAGAAAATCGGTTCCGTACACCGGGAGTTTCAGTTTAAAATAGTACAATGCGATATCAACTATGAGCCGCTGGTGCAGTTCAGGGAAGCGCAAGGTGCATATTTTGCACCTGATGATACACTGATTGTGGAGTTTGCAGAAACCAAATGTCTGCAGTTTGAAATTTCGGACTCCTCTTCCTTATATGACGGAGCAGAAATTATTCTCATAAAAACTTCCGGTACGTTGCCGGAAGATGTACTGACTATTCAGCCAGGCAGAGTGGCGCTTAACCCGGATTTTCCTGTGGCGACCGGAGAAGCCTGTATGGTAAACTGTAAAAGTATCGTGCTTGAACAGGATTCTATATTTGATTTTAAGGTAATAGTTTCCGATGACGGATGTCCCGTTCCGTTGAGAGATACTGCAACTGTCAAAGTTTTGTTAAAAGGCAGAGTCAATAACAAGCCTGTAGCAGGAGTAGTTGGTAGTCAGCATTATCATATGATTGTCGGAGATACTGTTGATTTTATAGTTTATGGTACGGACAGTGATCCGGATGATCTGATAGACCTCAGAATGGAAGGGAATGAATTGTTAATGAATACCTTCACTTTTGACTCGCAGAAAGGCAGGGATAGTATAAACGGATTAGTAAGAGGAGCAGCTCAATGCGACCTTCTCGGTAATACGCATACCTTGTTTTTTACAGTAACTGATGAAAGCTGCTCGCCTTCCAAATCGGATATGCTACCAGTTGAAATTACAGTGGAAGATAAACCTACGGAAATAGTCAACTATACACCTGTCAATCTGATTACTCCGAATGGCGACGGGAAGAATGATTATTTCTACCTGAAGGATTTGCCGGAAGGCAACTGTTCACTTTTTTTTACCAAAATAGAAATCTTTAATCGTTGGGGGGGGAAAGTATTTATCAGTAACGACCCTGCTTTTCGCTGGGAGGCCAGAGATACTCCTTCCGGTATGTATTATTATCGGATTAACCTCAATGAAGACGATATATATGGTTGGATCAACGTGGTAAAAGAGCATGCTTCCGTTATTGAAAAGGGATTTTAGCTGTCGGTATTATATTCCCTTATTTCCTCCCCCAGCTCAATATAAGCTTTCTGGCAGCAGAGCGAAAGATCATCAAGTAACCCTGGGAGTGAGGCAATGTTTTTCAGCTCCTTAGAGCACTGCTCAATCTGTTTGATAACAGGTTGCATTGAATGTATGCCCATCATATATACAGTAGGCTTTAGTTTGTGCATTACTTTCCGAAACTCCGGCCAGTTCTGATCTTGTCCGTAAGTAGTAAGCTGCTCAATAAACTCCGGCGTCTGTCTTAAAAAGATACCAATCATTTCCTTTATAAAACCCTCATTGCCGGCAGAAGCTTCGCGCAGATAGCTCAGATTTGTGACGCGTGTATAGGAGTCTTTCATAGTTTATGTAGTTTGGCATGCTGTGCTGTTGATTTCAAAATAACCAAAACAACGGTCAGGTTCAGCACCACCTGATCGAATGGTTTTGATTATATACGGGGTAAAAAGAAATTGGTCTGTATTAGATGGGTTGGTTGCCGTGGCTGGCGCGACAGCAGGATTGTTTTTAGTTAGATACGGGAAGCTCTTTTTTGTTTCGAAAAATGTCAAAATGTTGTAATTGCATGATTTAATTAATATTTCGATGGCTTTTTTAAGAATTTCCAATACTATAATCTCCTCTGATTATTTTTTTAATTGAAAACTATTCATAGAGTGCAAATATACAGACGATACTGACTGAATCTGATTGGTTTCGTTTAAAAAATGTAAAATGGCAAAGTAAATGAAAACTGGCTTTTAAGTTTGAATTTAATGCTTTTCATTAAAAAAGCGTATTGTTTATATAAGCTATTTAAAAATGCAGATATGTGAGCGTATAGCATATATCTCATAAAAAGTAGTTTGATGTATCATGCTGTCAGGGAGTATTGCTGTCCCGGTGCCCGATCATGCTTTTGGTCTGACTTTTGCTGTAAACAGCAGTAATCTTCCGGCATTGTCATATAACATAACTCATCTGAAGAAATTCAGCACTTTTGTGCTGGATATGTAGTTTAATAGGTGTGATCAGCAAGGGTATATCCGTTATGCTCTTGCTGAATTATTTCCGACAGATAAGAAAATAAACCCATGAGAGATAACTACCTGTTTATTGTGTTGATGCTGCTTGTGTTTGCGGCTATCGATTTTTATGTATTTATGGGCATCCGTTCATTAATGCAGCACTCATCTGTCGTTTCAAGAAAGACAATATATATACTATACTGGTGTTTTTCCATAGCTGTTCTGGCAATGCTTGCCCTGTTTTTCTTTGGCAACGGGCAGCACTGGTCAAGAGTGGCCAAGAGTCTGCTTACAGGATTACAGCTTTTTAACTTTATCCCTAAGCTATTTTTGCTTGTTTTTATTTTATTAGATGATATACAAAGGGGAGTGCGTTGGGTCATCTCAAAGCTTACCGTGATTTCGGCTAATGCCCCTGTGCTGCAGGATGTAAATATTCCGCGCTCGGAATTTCTGATCAAGACCGGAATTATAGTCGCAGCCATACCGCTCGTGTCAGTCTCCTACGGTATGATTACAGGAGCTCATGACTACAGAGTGCGAAAGGTAAAGCTGCCACTTAAAAACCTGCCGTCTTCATTTCATGGTATGACAATCGCGCAGCTTTCGGATATACACTCCGGAAGTTTCTTTAGAAAGAAAGCAGTTTTGGGAGGAGTAGAGATGTTGCTGAAGGAGAAACCTGATGCTATCTTTTTTACCGGAGATCTTGTAAATGAAAAAGCAGATGAGCTGAGAGATTATCTTGATATTTTCAGCAAAATAAAAGCGCCGCTCGGAGTGTACTCGACACTGGGCAATCATGATTATGGAGAATATGTGCGCTGGTCCAGTGCATCTGCAAAAGCAGCCAATCTCCGTGATCTTAAGGAAGCTCATCGTATTATGGGCTGGAACTTGCTAAATAACCAGCATCATATGCTAAAACAGGGAGGAGACCAGCTGGCTATCGTGGGTGTGGAAAACTGGGGAGCAGGCTCCGGCTGGCCGAAATATGGCAATCTTAAGCAGGCTCTGGCAGGAACAGAAGAAGCATCTGCCAGACTGCTGCTGTCTCATGATCCGAGTCACTGGGATGCACAGATCAGACCTATGTTTCCCGAGGTTGATGTTACCTTTTCAGGTCATACGCATGGTTTTCAGTTTGGTATAGAAATCGGGGACTTCAAATGGAGTCCTGTCCAGTATGTGTATAAACAATGGGCAGGTTTATATAAAGAAAATGAACAAATGCTTTATGTAAACAGAGGATTTGGTTTTCTGGGATTCCCAGGAAGAATTGGTATGCCCCCGGAAATCACCATTTTTGAACTGGTAAAAGTATAACCGGAACATAAAAGATCAATAAAAAGGCCCTGCATTTTTATTATTGATGCAGGGCCTTTATTTTAAGCATTTATGATTTCCCGTTCAAAAACATCAATCATTTCTTTATTAAAAGCTGGTATATCATCAGGCTGGCGACTCGTAACAAGTAATCCGTCGGTTACTACTTCCCTATTAATCCATTGAGCTCCGGCATTTATCATGTCAGTCCGGATAGCGGGATAAGATGTTAGCTGCTTCCCATGCACATATCCGATTTCTGCCAATAGCCAGGGACCATGACAGATAGCTGCAATGGGCTTATTGTTAAACACAAAGTGCCTCACAAAATCCAGGGCAGCGTTGTTTACCCGAAGTTTGTCAGGATTCATTACACCTCCCGGTAGCATAAGAGCATCAAAATCATCAGGTTTTGCCTTCTCAAGCAAAAGATCGGCTTCATATTCGCTTCCCCAGTCAGTAAAGTCCCAGGCCTTGATTTTTTCTTCGGGCGATACAATTACTATTGTGGCACCAGCTTCTTTCAGGGCCTCAACTGGTTTGATGAGCTCAACCTCCTCAACTCCGTTGGTTGCCAATACGGCAACTTTCACTCCTTCTAGTTTCTTCATACGCTCATTTCCTTTATTCAACAACATATACCGGAAAACAAAAGTTGCCTGAACCGGTAGTGGTTCATAATCAGATATTCTGGTTTTACAGACTATTAAAATCCGTAAAGTTATAAAGACAAGCAGAAGGATTTGTTATCTTAGGGTTTCTCTTTTCAATAATGACTGACTTATCGGATATTTCTGAAGAATTGAAAAGAACAAAGAGAACCACCATAAAAGTAAATATATTAATGAAAGTATATAAAGAAGAACCGGAGTGTACCGGGACTTTTTCTTCTCTGTTTCTGGATTATATTTCAGGTAGTGAAAAGGTTGCAGATTTCTATAAATGGAAGCCGAAACCGGAAGAAATCGGGGAAGTAATCCGGCAGCGCAGGTTTTCTTCTGATCAGCGAACGATTCTGACAAATGTTCTTGAAGAGCAGTACAGGGATGTGGAACTTTCCGGAAAGCTGAGACAAAATTTTTCTTTACTGAAAGAGGACAATACATATACCGTAACAACCGGACACCAGCTGAATCTTTGTACCGGCCCGCTGTTTTTTGTTTATAAGATTATAAGCACGATCAATCTTGCAGAGGAGCTGGCCCAGCGGTATCCGGAATCAAACTTTGTACCGGTCTACTGGATGGCAACAGAAGACCACGACTTTGAAGAAATAAGTCATTTTAATCTGTTTGGAACTACGTATACCTGGCAGACCTCGCAAAAGGGGGCGGTAGGGCGCTTTTCAACGGAAGGAATTGACGAATTGCTCAATCAGTTGCCTGAAAAGTTTGAAATACTGCTTTCTGCCTATCAGAAAGGCAAGACGCTAAGTCAGGCTACACGAATATTAGTTAATACACTTTTTGGTAACTATGGACTTGTTATTCTGGATCCTGACTCGGCAGAGTTAAAAAGAAGCTTTAAGGAAGTTCTGAGAAGCGAAATCAGAGATGGTAAAGTAGCCAGGGCCACCCATAAAACATCGCTGGAACTTGAAAAAAGAGGATATTCATCTCAGGTTTATACAAGAGATATAAATGTGTTCATGCTGCTGGAAGACCGTAAGAGGCTGGAAAAACAGGAAAATGGCTATCAGATTTTGCCGGATCAGCCTGTATCATGGGAGGAACTGGACCAGATGCTGGATGAGCAACCGCAGCTTTTCAGTCCCAATGTGGTGTTAAGACCACTTTATCAGGAAACGGTTTTACCAAACCTCGTTTATATCGGCGGGCCTGCGGAAATTGCGTACTGGCTGCAGTTGAAGGATGCATTTCAGGAATGTGCTGTTCCTTTTCCGATGTTGCTGCCTCGAAATTTCTTTATGGTTGTAAAGAAGAATTTTGCCCAGAAGCTGGAACAGTTTGGAATAGAGCCGGCAGAAATTTTTCAGCCGGAGAGAAGTCTCAAGGATAAATATCTGGAATCACAGACTGAGTCCGTACTATCTATTGAGAATGAAATCAGGCAACTGGACCAGCTGTTCGATCAGATTAGCAGTGTGGCAGGTACTGTTGACAAATCACTGGAAGGCTTTGTGCAGTCAGAGAAGCAAAGAATGCTGAAACAGACAGAGAATATAGAGAAACGGATCAGAAAGGCGGAGGAACAAAAGCATGAAACAGTCCTTAAGCAGATAGAGTCAATCCGGAAAAAACTTTTTCCAGGTAATTCGCTTCAGGAAAGAGTAGAGAATTTATTCTCCTTTCAGGCAAATGATCCTGAGTTTATAAGAAAAATAAAGGACAACAGCCAGCCTTTTGATTTTCGTTTTACCATTTTATGGGAATCCTGAATGTATGAAGAAGAGCGAGCTCAGATCATTGTATCAGCAAAAGAGAATGGAGCTGGACCGGGAAGAGGTTAATAGAAGGAATCATCAGATCCGCGATCTTTTTTTTGCCAATTCATGTCTTAATGAAGTTCGCTTTTTACATTCTTTTTTACCTATAATATCCCGAAAAGAAGTCAATACCCGGCTGATAATTGATGAAATCTGGAAAAAATACCCTTCTGTAACCGTTGTTGTGCCTGTTTGTGATTTTGCTTCCGGTAGCTTGCGTAGCTGCTCACTTTTTCCGGATACCGTAATTCATAAGAATAAATGGGGAATACCGGAACCGGAGCAGGAGAATACCCTTTCAGCCGATAAGATTGATGTAGTGCTTGCTCCTTTGCTGGTAGCAGACCGACAGGGCAACAGAGTAGGGTATGGCAAAGGGTTTTATGACAGATTTTTCGAGAAATGCAGGAAAGATGTCCGGAAGATTGGACTTTCTATGTTTGAACCGGTAGATGTTATTTCAGATGTTGAGGTTACTGATATAGCGCTTGATATGCTTGTTACTCCGGATAACTGCTATTTTTTTAATCAGAAGCAGAATTGAAATTTCCTGAACACTAATGTGTCTTAGGATGTTAACAATAAAAACAAATAAAATGAATATAGTAAAAGGGACGAAGGTGCGTTGGATGGAGGGGACTTCCTATATCAAAGGCAGAGTTAAGAAGATTTATGAAAAGGCGAGTACAAGTTTTAGCGAACAACTGGAAACTGCTTTTTTGATTAAAATTGATAACGGGGCAACGGTCATTAAAAATGCAAGGGAAGTTGAAAAGGCCTTTTAATGGCGGGGGATAATAAGGAGTTGTGATTGTCGTCTTTTTTCAGGTGTTTGTCATGTAAAACTACATGTTGATATACAATTTGTTATAGTTGTAAATGGTGCTTGTTTTGGTTTTATCAATTTCATAAGTATCTTAGTTGAAATTTTTGATAAACAAACCGCCACCATAATTTGAATGTCCAGCTTGAAAAGTTGTTATCAGTTTTGATAATTGATGACAATGAAATTGATATTTTTCTGCAGGAACGAATCTTGCAGACATCGGGGATGAGCAGGGAAATCAGCTCGTTTATCTCCCCCAGGAAAGCGCTTGCTTATCTGGAAGGGCTTAACTCAAGGGGAGAGCCTTTCCCGGAGTTAGTTCTTCTGGATATAAACATGCCGGGAATGAACGGCTTCCAGTTTCTGGACGCATTTAATAAAATTTCCGGCCCGCTGAAAGAAAACTGCCGTTTTATAATTGTAACCTCTTCGGAGTCGATGACAGATTTTGAAAAGGCATTTTCTTATTCGAATGTAGTTTCATACAAAGTCAAACCATTGTCATATGAAGATGTTGCAGGGTTTATTTGCTATTTTAGGTAATGTAAGAAAGCCGGCCTTTGTCTTCTTTATCGCTGTTTTGCTAACCTCCTGCTCAGGGCACGAAGCGGGCAACTACGGGGTACCGGATAAAGAAAAGACGGACTCAATGCCTACACTGAATCCGGTTGTACCTGAGTCTGCCAATGTGATTCGCCCGGAGACAAAGGATTCAATGCCGGTTGTTGATCCACAGGCACTTTAGTAAAATAGCTGTATGGATAAATATTGGGAAGTTTCCTAATAACCAATTTTGTAATAGAGTCCGATAGCAGGGGACAGAGCAGAAAAGCTGCTCCCTTTGACAGTATAAAAAAGGTATTTTGTATTGAAATTTATGGCAACTGATCTGCTCAGGTCAAGCAGAACTCCTATTGCCGGGACAACTGTCAGATGAAACTCGCTTTCGGATGCAGAGCCCTGGCTGAATTTCTGTTGCCGGGTAAATAGCACAAATCCACCGCTGAATGCAATATATGGACGAATGCCTTCTTCCCGTATATAAAATTCACCATCGAGTGTAACGGGGACGGTCCGGTAGCTTATCCGGTCCTTTTTTTCCCCATAACCGATATATCCCCCTGTAAGTCCCAGAGCAACATTGGGACCGAGAAAAAACTTTGTATTAAAATTTACGCCGAATCCATGCGATGCGATGCCTGCAAATGCTCCGGTAGGCAGACTATAGATGGTGTTGAAGCCATACTGCGACTGTGCTATCACCTTGTCCATACAAAGACAAATAATAAATAGTATCATGAGTTGTAACTGATGCAATCTCATTATATCAGCTTTTAGTGCAACCTATAAAGCATTTTCAACCTGATAATGTTTGTGTCAGAAATAGTATTTGATGCGGGCAGGGATACAGGTGAAATAAGTCGTTCGGTAATTTATTACCTGTCTCCTTTGTTTAGTTGGTAGATATAAATTATGAGCATATAGACAAAATGACATTGCTTTTATGTAAATATGGTGAGGTTAATGACAAAATGACCTAATTGTGGAAATGGAAGGTCTTTTGAGTAAGAGAAGGAGAACAGAGAATAAAATAACGCTTATGAATCTTAACAACTATACCATCAAATCTCAGGAGGTTATCCAGCGAGCCGCTGAGGTTGCCGCTGTCAATGGTCAGCTTGGGATAGAGTCCGGGCACATTCTGAAGGCTATCCTTGAGACAGATCCGAATGTAACAGATTTTGTCTTCAAAAAACTAAATATTAATAAAGTACATTTTGATAAAGTTTTATCAGGTGTGCTCAATGAATATCCCAAAAGCTCCGGAGCCAGTCCGTATCTTGGAAATAATGCGAATAATGCATTAAACCGCGCCATGGGCTATATGAAGGAGTTTGGGGATGAATATGTGTCTGTCGAGCATATACTTCTGGGACTCCTGGCAGGAAAGGACACTATTGCTTCAATGATGAAGGACGCCGGATTTGCTGAAAAAAGCCTGATTTCGGCAATAAAGGAGCTGAGAGGAGGGGCAAAAGTTACAGACCAGAATGCAGAAGCTAAATACCGCTCGCTTGAGAGGTATTCAAAAAATCTTAACCAGCTGGCGAAAGCCGGAAAGATTGACCCGGTAATCGGACGTGACGAAGAAATCCGAAGAGTTTTGCAGATCCTTTCGAGGAGAACCAAAAATAATCCGATTCTTCTGGGAGAGCCCGGGGTTGGTAAGACCGCTATTGTAGAAGGACTTGCCCAGCGGATTGTGCAGGGAGACGTTCCGGAAAATCTGAAATCCAAGACGATCGTCAGTCTGGATATGGGGCTTCTGGTTGCCGGTGCCAAATACAAAGGAGAGTTTGAAGAGCGGCTTAAATCTGTTATTAAAGAGGTGACTGATTCTGCCGGAGAGATTATTCTTTTTATCGATGAGATTCATACCCTGATTGGTGCCGGTAGCGGTGGTGAAGGGGCGATGGATGCGGCAAACCTGCTTAAGCCGGCGCTGGCCAGAGGAGAGTTGCACGCTATCGGGGCTACTACGCTCAAGGAGTATCAGAAATACATTGAAAAGGACAAAGCGCTCGAAAGAAGGTTTCAGTCTGTGATCGTGGATGAGCCTGATCTTCAGGATGCAATATCCATATTACGTGGTATTAAGGATAAATATGAGGTACACCACGGAGTCCGGATTAAAGATGATGCAATTATTGCAGCGGTCGAATTGTCAAGCCGTTATATTACTGATCGCTTTTTGCCGGATAAGGCCATTGACCTTATGGATGAAGCAGCTTCCAAGTTGCGTCTTGAAATAGATTCTTTACCGGAAGAGCTGGATGAAGTGCAGCGTAAGATTATGCAGCTCGAAATTGAGCGGGAGGCTATTCGGAGAGAAAACGATAAAGAAAAAGAAGCTGCCCTGTCCAGGGAAATTGCGGATCTCAGTGAGGAACGTGACCGGCTTAGAGCCAAATGGAAAAATGAGAAGCAGGTAATCGAGAGTATTCAGCAGACAAAAGAGTCTATCGAGCAAATGAAGCATGAGGCTGATAAAGCCGAACGGGCGGGAGACTACGGAAAAGTTGCAGAGCTGCGTTATGGCAAAATTAAGGAAGCGGAAAGCAATCTTCAGAAACTCCAGGAGCAGATGGAAGAAATGCAGGAAAGTGGACGAAGCATGCTCAAGGAAGAAGTAACATCGGAAGATATTGCCGAAGTAGTGGCTAAATGGACAGGAGTACCGGTATCACGTATGTTGCAGAGTGATCGTGAAAAGCTGCTCAATCTTGAAAAAGAGCTGGGCAGGCGTGTGGCCGGACAGGAGGAAGCCATCAGTGCTATTTCTGATGCCGTACGCCGGAGCAGGGCTGGTTTGCAAGACCCGAAGAGACCGATTGGTTCCTTTATATTTCTGGGTACTACCGGCGTTGGAAAGACAGAGTTGGCTAAATCGCTTGCTGACTTCCTTTTCAATGATGAAAACGCAATGGTACGTATTGATATGTCCGAATATCAGGAACGTCATGCGGTGAGTCGCCTGATCGGGGCCCCTCCCGGATATGTCGGGTATGATGAGGGGGGACAGCTGACTGAAGCTGTAAGGAGAAAGCCGTATTCGGTGATATTGCTTGATGAAATCGAAAAAGCGCATCCTGATGTCTTCAATATTTTGCTTCAGGTCCTGGATGATGGGCGCCTGACTGATAATAAAGGCCGGATTGCCAACTTTAAGAATACCATTATTATCATGACCTCCAATACCGGGTCACATATTATTCAGGAAAACTTTGACCGGATCAATGAGTACAATGAAGACGAGGTAATGGAAGAAACCAGAAATGAAGTAATGGATCTGTTGAAAAAGACTGTACGACCAGAGTTTCTCAATCGGATAGACGAGATAATTATGTTCAGGCCATTGAGTAAAACAGAAATCCGTAAGATTGTTGATATACAGTTTAAGCAGATACAAAAACGCCTGGATGAAACCGGTATCAAGATTGAAGCGACCGATGAAGTATTTGACAGGCTGGCGGAGCTGGGTTTTGATCCTCAGTTTGGAGCAAGGCCGCTGAAGCGTGTTCTCCAGCGTGAATTGCTAAACAAATTGTCGAAAGAAATTATAGCAGGGACAATCAAAAAAGATGCGATTATCGGAGTATCAATTAATGATCAGGGAGACTTTGAGTTTATTAATCTGGACGAGGTTGCATTGGAAAACGGAAAATAGAGAGGGGCGCAAAGCCCCTTTTTTATTTTAGACCTGCTTTCCTTAACTTTAAAGAATCTAAAAAACGGATAAATGATTCCTCGAAAAGTCCTTATTATTCAGACTGCCTTTCTGGGCGATGTTATTCTTGCAACCGGACTGATTGAAAAAATAAAACAAACCTCTCCGGATACCATTGTGGACTTTCTGCTGAAAAAAGGTAATGAATCTATTCTTGCAAATAATCATCAGATACGGAAAGTGCTGGTGTTTGATAAAAAGTTTAGAATCAGGAGTATGTATCGTATTGTCAGGGAAATCCGAAAAGAAAAGTATGATCTTGTACTTAATCTGCACCGTTTTGCTTCTTCCGGCATTATAGCCGTGTGTTCTGCAGGAGCCCAGATAGCGGGATTTGATAAAAATCCGTTTTCTTTTCTTTATTCCCGATCATATATGCATGAGATCGGAAAGCCGGGAGTACACGAGATTGACCGCAATGCATTGCTGATAGAAGACTGGTGTGGAAAAGAGAGAGTAATGCCGCGCATGTATATCTCCGGGAAAGAAGAAAAAAAGGTCGAATCCTATCAGGAGCAGCCTTATGTTTGCATGGCGCCGGGCTCTGTCTGGTTTACCAAAAGGTTTCCTCAGACCAAGTGGATAGAGCTGCTGGATAACCTCTCAGGGGACTTTAACGTTTATCTCCTTGGTGCTCCCGGAGAGAAGCGGTTGTGTGAGGAAATTATCGAAAAAACGATAAATCCGCGTGTGATGAGTCTGGCCGGTGAGCTGTCCGTTACGGCTTCCGCTGCTCTGATGAAAGATGCAGTGATGAATGTGGTCAATGACTCTGCACCATTGCATATTGCTACTGCTGTCAATGCACCGGTCTGTGCCGTATTTTGCTCGACAGTGCCTGAGTTTGGGTTTGGACCCTTGTCGCAGCAATCGTATATAGTAGAAACGAAAAACACCCTGACCTGTCGACCGTGCAACCTTCATGGTAAAGCAACCTGTCCCCTGGGACATTTTGATTGTGCACAGACGATAGAAGTGGAGAGAATCAGGGTAATCATTGAAAATCAATATGCCACCAGCAGAAAAGCTGAAGAGTAGATAGACTGGCGGAAGTTTTATTCTAACTAAACCGATAAACTTATGGGTTTCTTTGACTTCTTTACAAGAGGATTTAGTGATTTTATCTTTTTTAATGTATTCGGACACCTGCTCTTTATAGTGGTTCTGTGTGGTATATACACACTCCGGTCCTGGAAAGGAGTCTCTTCCTATCTGATTTTTTTTATCGTGGGAATGTTGTTCAGCTTTTATGTGTCCTGGTCCGGCTTATTCCAGTTGTCCGGAAATACATTAAAAGTGCTGATTCCCGTAACAGTTATTGTTACAGCATTTACTAATTTTTTTGTAAAAAAAGGTGTATTTACAAATAAATACCCATCCCAAAACTATCGCTACTATTTTGCGCTTATTGCCGGACTTATTCATGGCTTTGCATTCGGAACCGCCAGAGCCGGTGGAGAGTTTGCAGATTCTCTGGGATATAATTTCGGGCTTATAGTATGTATATGGGCATTCGCATTCGTTTTTTTACTTGTTGCGCTTATTCTGACCTATTTTTTGCGGGTACGTTTGCGCGAGTGGAATCTCATTATCTCCGGAGCTTCTGCGGGAGTTGCGGTTTTCAAGCTTTTTATGGGTATGTAAGAGCCGGGGATTTTTTTGATCAGCGATAATGGCAGAGCAGTTTTCTGAGTAATTGAGTAATCAGGTTCAGGATTTTCTGATAATTGAGTTTATCATAGTTATGTTTCGCTTTCAATTATATTTTGCAGAAATCCGTCATATTTTTGTATCTATTTGTTCTGATCTTTCTGTATGGGGCCCATGACACATAATCAAAAGAGATGGCAGGTAGCAATTGGTAAAGGTTTTGAAAACAAAGGGGTTTTGGAAGATGAGGTGGCTGCCGCCCTTGCCAAAAAAGACGCACTCAACGTTCCCTGGTTAGAAGCAGAAGACGTTGCCCCGGCCGTTGTATTTTTAGCATCCTCTGCCGCTGATAAGATTACCGGAGTAGTATATGATGTTGCGGAGGAACCAGCCCTATATACACATCTTAAGGTTAGAGCCTCCCGATAATTTATGGAAATCGTTATAAGCTATTGTATATATGGTCTTGCGGATAGTTAAAAGAAACTTAAAAAATAAAAAAAGGCATAAATTTTTAATTTATGCCTTTGCAGAGGGAGAGGGATTCGAACCCCCGGTACCTTTCGGTACAACGGTTTTCAAGACCGCCGCATTCGACCGCTCTGCCATCCCTCTAAGGTGCTTTTAAAGCAGTTTTTACTGAATTGGTGCGCAAAGTTACCTTTTTATAAATATCTGCGCAAGTAAAAAGTGAAATTATTTATTCGGGTGTAAAGTATTTTTTCATTGACAGACTGAAGTCTTCGGGGGGATTTGTGATTTTTCCTGTTAATTTGCTGAGAAATACGAGTGTTGTTTCCGCCGTATTTAACAATGTTCCTTCTTCATTGTACAGTTCGTAGAGAAAAATAATCTTGGCTGATGGCATTTTAGGGATCTGAACCTTAATCGTCAGGAGATCATCATACTTAGCAGGGCGGATATATTTCGTTTTGTACTCAACTACAGGCATCATTATCCCCATATCCTCCATTGCTTTATAGCTTAATCCGAGATAGCGGAATGCTTCGACTCTGGCTACTTCCAGATATGTCGCATAGTTGCCGTAATAAACCACTCCCATCTGGTCTGTTTCCGCATATCGGACTCTGACCTGTATGTTATGTTCAAACATAATATATTGATTCTACCTGATGCTAAAATATATTTCTTTTGTTAAGATCATTTCTGTACCTGCGGGCACTGTTGACATGTTGTCGGAAATCTTCTGAAAACTTGTGATATCCCGGATTGGCAAGATCTGCGACAAAGAACATATAGTTGTGCTTTTCATAGTTGAGGACAGCTTCTATTGACGTAATGGAAGGAAGATTGATCGGGCCGGGCGGGAGTCCCTGATATTTATAAGTATTGTACGGTGAATCCGTTTTAATATGTTCAAATGTGATTCTCCGAATCGCAAAGTCATTCAGGGCAAATTTTACCGTCGGATCTGCCTGCAGAAGCCAGCCTTTTGACAAACGATTGAGGTATACCCCTGCTATTGTAGGTTTTTCGTCGTTCATATTGGTTTCTGCCTCCACAATAGAAGCGACAATCATAATCTGTTCAGGAGTAAGTCCAAGCTTTTTAGCCTTTTCCCGGCGCTCTTCATTCCAGAATTTTTCATATTCTTTATGCATTCTTCCGAATAATTCTTCGGGAGTAATCGTCCAGAACAGCTCATATGTATTGGGAATAAAAATAGCCATGATTGTATTGGTATCCAGGCCGTAAGATCTGGCATATTCCTGGTCGTGCAGCAGAGCCAGAATCTGTTCCGGAGCCGGCTGGAGCCGGCTGCTCAGCTTTTCGGCAAGGTCTGATTTGGTTCGGATATTATTAAATGTCAGATTGAGAGGTGTCTGAACTCCCCGCTTCAGTTGCTTTACCACCTCAAGATTATTCGAATGTGCTTTGATCTGGTACCGTCCGGGCTTGATCTGGTCCTGATACTTCATAATCTTTGCGACAAAACTGAAGGAAAGAATATCGTGCAGGACATTGTTCTTTTGCAAAGAATCAACAACGGTTTTGAATGTAGCTCCTTCAGGGATATAAAGGTAATACTCCTTTCCGGCCTCTTCCTTAATCATAAAGTTGGAGGTGAAAAAATACTGATATCCCGAGAATGTTGTGATAATAAATAGTAAGGCGCCAATCAGAATTGCTCCGGCCTTGAACTGGAGAGATGTCTTCATAGGTAGCAAAATTATTCATTTGTTTGGAAATGAAAAATCGCCGGTATATTGTCGGTAAGATTTATGTTGCTTTAATTAAAAAACTAAATTTGCAGAGGTAAATTGTACGGGTTCCCCTTGGGGATAGATTATAGCACAACTTTACTAAAACAATATATATATCTTTGGATTGATTGTTTGAAAAGAACCCATGTATGAAAGCAGAGCTTATTGATATAAATCCGCATAATCCCCAGCCCAGAAAAATTCAGGAAGTAGTTGAAGTTTTGAGAAAAGGAGGGGTGATTATTTATCCTACGGATACCGTGTATGGACTTGGCTGTGATATACGGAGTAAGGCTGCTATTGAAAAAATTATCAGGATAAAGCAACTGAATCCGAAGCGTATCAATCTTTCCTTTATATGTTATGATCTGAGCCATATCTCTGATTATACCAAAAGTTTTCCGAATCATGTGTTTAAGGTAATGAAAAAAGCCTTGCCAGGTCCATTTACTTTTATCCTGCCTGCGGGTAATAATGTTCCTAAGATGTTGGATACCAATAAAAAAACGGTGGGTATCCGTGTGCCTGATCATGCTATTCCGCGTCTGCTGGTTAAAGAGCTTGGGAATCCTATTATCTCAACCTCGGTAAAGGACGATGATGAAATTGTAGAATACGCTACCGATCCGGAGATGATTTATGATAAATACAAATCACTTGTTGATATTGTGATCAATGGCGGGCCAGGTAATAATGTTCCCTCTACGGTAGTGGATTGTGTAGATGGAGATTTTACGGTTATTCGGGAAGGGATTGGCAATCTGGATGACTTCGTTTAATCCCGAACTAAACTTTATGCTTCCATCGGCGATGAGACCATAGCCAGTATTCCGGAAAGTTTTCGATGTTTTTCTCCAGCTTTTCAGAAAATGCCTGGATGATGGGAAAAGCATCTTCTTCGGCAGTATTTGCCGCTTCGCCCAGCTTTTCAAAGTATACTTCGTAATAGCCGCGCTTAAACTTTTTCATCCCCACGTAGAAAACAGGAACTCTGGCCAGCCGTGCGATCTTTTCTGCTCCGACAAACCAGGGAGTCCGTTGATTAAGGAAGATATTTACAAACTGTATTTCAGTTTTTAAAGGTGTCTGGTCCGCAACCATGGCAATAGACCATAAGTCATTTTTCCTTCGTATGACTGAACGTACAACATCCTTCATGGGAATCAGCCGGGCATCAAATCGTGTACGTATAGCCAGCATAAGCCGGTCAAAAAAGCGATTTGACAATGGTTTGTATACAGCGTCAATGGGCATGGAGGAATGAAGCTGACATGCCTGTAATAACCATTCCCAGTTGCCGGTATGGCCGGTAAGCGCTATAATGGACTGCTTTTGGCTGATATATTGGAGAGGCAGATCAATATTGCTTATACGGACCCGCTTTTTGAATTCTTTCTCGGATATACTCAAAAGCTTGATAGTTTCTACGATGAGATCACAAAGATGGCGGTAGAAGGTATCTGCAATTTTATTTATTTCCTCCGTGGTCTTTTGCGGGAAACTGTTTCTGAGATTTTGAAAAACAATTCGCTTTCTGTAACCGATAATTTTGTAGCCGATAATGTACAAAATTCCTGAGATGCAGTATAATACCGGCAGAGGTAAGCGTGATATAAGTCTGAAGAATAACATGTACCTGTGAAAATACTAAAAAATGGTAAAGGAAGGACAGGTTTGTTTATCAGGTTGTGTAAAAAGTTCATGAAAATACACTGCTATTGTGGAGACGAACTCATAAATTTGCCGAATGGAAATACTGACAGAAATACAGTATCTGCCTCCGGTCAGTTATTTTGTCAGGCTGGGAGCTTTTCAGGGGCTGATTCTGGAAGGACAGGAACATTATCAGAAACAAAGCTATCGTAACCGATGCTATATACTGGGGGCGAATAAAGTGACAGAATTAAGTATCCCCGTCAGGAAAACAGGGCAGAAGATGCTGATCCGTGATGCGGAGATCGATTATAATCAGAAGTGGCTTCCTGTGCATTGGAGAACTATTTCCTCTGCATATGGCAAAGCACCTTTTTTTGAATATTATGAAGAATTATTCCGGCAAATTTTTTTTAAAAAACATAAATTTTTGTTTGATTTAAATATGGAACTTCTTCAACTGGTTTTGAAGTTAATAGACTGGAAGAAAGGGGTGCGTATTTCGGAATATTACATTGATTCTGAAAATATAGAGGCTGATCAGGTGTTTGACGGCAGGAATAAGGTGCATCCAAAGTTTCAGGAACAAGAGGAAGAAACCCGATTGGCCAGATACACCCAATTGTTTGGCAAAGATTTTGTGGAAAATTTGAGCATTATCGATTTATTATTTTGCGAAGGCCCCGAATCCTCCCAAATTCTTAATAAATGTCAGATAGTTGGGATGAACAATTGACTTAGTGTCCATGTTCTCACTATAAGCCGGGTTTAAAGTTTTCATGCGCTTATAGCAACGAAAAAATGTAAATCACGTTTAGCTCCTTAAGGAAATTATTATGGAAGCAAAATTTTCAAACCGAGTAAAAGAAGTAATTTCGCTAAGCAGAGAAGAGGCTCTCCGGCTTGGACATGACTATATTGGAGCGGAACACCTGCTATTAGGCATGATACGGGAAGGAGAAGGCGTAGCTATAGGCTTATTGAAAAAACTGGGAGTGTCATTGGAGGAGCTCAGGTCATCTGTAGAAAATGCGATTAAAGGGACAGCTACAGGAAACGTGAAGAATCTTACCAATATTCCATTGACCAGGCAATCTGAAAAGGTATTGAAGATAACCTACCTGGAAGCAAAAATTTTTAAAAGTGAACTGATCGGTACTGAGCATTTGCTGCTCTCCATCCTTCGGGATGAAGATAATGTGGCTACTCAGATCCTGGAAAAGTTCGATGTTAACTACGAAGTTGTGAAAGAACTATTGGAATATCATACTCAAAACCCGATGGCCTCCGGAGATACCGATGAAGGCGATGAAGAAAGCTCAAGAATTTTTGGTGGTTCCGGTGCCGGAAAAGAGCCTCAGAAAGGCGGAACAGCCGAAAAATCAAGGACACCTGTACTGGACAATTTTGGCCGGGATCTGACCAAGCATGCAGAAGAAGGCAAGCTGGATCCGATTGTAGGAAGGGAAAAAGAAATTGAGCGTGTTGCTCAGGTATTGAGCCGTCGTAAAAAGAACAACCCTATTCTGATAGGAGAGCCGGGAGTAGGTAAAACTGCAATTGCAGAAGGGCTTGCTTTGCGGATTATTCAGAAGAAAGTTTCCCGGGTGCTCTTTAACAAAAGAGTCGTAACGCTCGATCTTGCTTCGCTGGTTGCCGGTACCAAATACCGCGGACAGTTTGAGGAGCGGATGAAAGCAGTGATGAATGAGCTGGAAAAATCTCCGGAAGTCATCCTGTTTATTGATGAGTTGCATACAATTGTGGGAGCCGGTGGGGCTTCCGGATCGCTGGATGCTTCCAATATGTTTAAGCCAGCGCTTGCACGGGGTGACATCCAATGCATAGGAGCTACTACGCTTGATGAATACCGTCAGTACATTGAAAAAGACGGAGCACTGGCAAGAAGGTTTCAGATTGTTATGGTGGATGCTACAACACCGGAAGAAACAATTGAGATTCTTAATAACATCAAGGAAAAGTATGAAGAGCATCATCATGTAAACTTTACACCGGAGGCAATTGAAACCTGTGTAAAGCTTTCAGACAGATATATTAGTGACCGTTTTCTTCCGGACAAGGCCATTGATGTAATGGATGAGGCCGGAGCAAGAGTGCATATCAACAATATTCATGTTCCTGCTGATATTGTCAAGCTCGAAGAGCAGATTGAAAATATCAAGAAGGAAAAGAATAAAGTGGTTAAAAGCCAGAAATACGAGGAGGCTGCTCAACTTAGAGATAAGGAGAAAAAATTACTTGAACAGCTGGACATCGCCAAGCAGAAATGGGAAGAAGAAACCCGGAAGAAGCGCTATCTGGTAAAAGAGGAAAATGTTGCGGAAGTTATTGCCATGATGACCGGCATTCCTGTTAGCAGAATAAATCAGAATGAGGGTAATAAGCTTCTGAACATGGGAACCGAGCTGCAAGGCAAGGTTATAGGGCAGGATGAGGCAATAAAGAAAATGGTGAAAGCCATTCAGCGTACCAGAGTAGGGTTGAAGGATCCTAAAAAACCTATTGGGTCATTTATTTTCCTGGGTCCTACCGGGGTTGGTAAAACAGAGCTGGCCAAAGCGCTTGCTACGTATCTTTTTGATAAGGAAGAAGCGCTTGTACGTATCGATATGAGTGAGTATATGGAGAAATTCTCTGTATCCAGACTTGTCGGAGCGCCTCCCGGTTATGTAGGATATGAAGAAGGCGGACAGCTGACTGAGAAAATCAGAAGAAAACCATATAGTGTTGTATTGCTTGACGAGATCGAAAAAGCGCATCCTGATGTGTTTAACCTTCTGTTACAGGTGCTGGATGATGGTATCCTGACAGACGGTCTGGGAAGAAGAGTCGACTTTAGAAACACCATTATCATCATGACTTCCAATATCGGAGCAAGAGATCTGAAGGATTTCGGTGCTGGTATCGGTTTCAGTACGGCAGCGAAACAGGCAAATCTGGATGATATCATGAAAGGCACCATTCAGAATGCGCTTAGAAAAGCGTTTTCGCCTGAGTTCCTTAACAGACTTGATGATGTAATCGTCTTCAACTCACTGGAGAGACCTGATCTGCATAAGATTATTGATCTTACTCTTGAAAAAGTGTTTGCGCGCATTCATAATCTGGGCTATAACATAGAGCTTACAGAAAAGGCAAAGGATTTCCTCAGTGAAAGGGGCTACGATCCTCAGTATGGAGCAAGACCGCTTAACAGAGCGATTCAGAAATATCTTGAGGACCCGGTAGCCGAAGAAATCCTGAAAGGAGAAGTCCAGGAGGGAGACACGCTGGTCGCGGATTATGACGGTAAGAGTGAAGTGCTCACTTTCAAAGTGAAAAAGAAGAAAGTGGAGAAATCTGCCGAAGAATAAGATTTGATAAATAACTATAAAATAGAGGGCTGCCCGAAAGGCTGCCCTTTATTTATTTAGCGGTGCTGATAAAAACGGATTTCTTAAAAAAGAGATGATTAGTTACTAAATAATGCCAGGACTGTACATAGTCTGCCAAACTCCGATTTTAAAATTATGTCTTAAAATGGCCTTCGACGGCTTCGGCTTGTGTTGTTGGAGACCTGAGGTCGAAGGCAAGGCAACTGTATGTACACTGATACAGATCGCAATTTGGCATCCTGTCGGGTGCGGAACTTGTCGAAGCCCCCTTTTTTTTATATGCCAGGTATTTTTTGGTATAAGGAATAGTAATTATATTCTTAAAGCCTGTGATTAATATGAAAGGTTTAGAGAAGTCTGCGTATTAGCTTAGTAGCCTGAGGTTCTATAAGGAAAATAATCCTGGTTATGCAATGTCAGGCATGTAAACAGCTATAAAGGGCTGCTTCCGGCAAGTAATAAAATTTATTTACAGCTTGTATGTCTTTGTTATGAAGAAATGATGTTGTGCTTAAAAATGAGTAACTTATTAATAAGTATTTGACTCTAACAAAGAACTCCGAAAGTTAAAAGGAGAAATAAAAGCTATAGTGTCTTGGCAGATCCCCAAGAATGGCTTACCAGGGTGGGTTTAATAGCGTTCATCTTTCTTCTCATGCTTCCATTTATCTATTTCTTCCCATTCTGAATTTTTCAGACCGCCATTTTTAATATCTTTAATAAATCTTGCCCATGCAAAAGGATTGGTCAATGTCAGTACAGGTGCGGAGTTTTGGTATTGCTGTCTGGTTGCCTGCTGATTCAGGTAGTATCGGTAATTGGCGCTGCTACTCTGTTCCGTATTATAGAGCATGCGTTTAAGAATCTGCTCATTCAGATTCCTGGCCAGATAATCACTGGTTTCGTCCCGAAGTTCCAGAGCCAGAAATGCTTCTTTGAAGTCACGGAATTCGGGATATGGCCAGAGGACAATTTCAGGAAGATGGAATGTATCCAGTTCGAGCTGAATAACTACGGATAAGCGATCAGTTGTGTCCGGCATTGAAAAATCCTTATCTTTAAAACCGGCGCTTTTGATACGAACTGTATCACCTGAGAGTACGGGAAGAGAAAAGTAGCCGATATTGTTTGAAAATACCCCGCGGCCTGTTCGGGGAACATAGATTGCCACATCGGATATGCCGTAAAGACTGTCTCCGCCGACAACAATTCCGCTGAACTGAACAATTTTCTTTTGTCCTTTTACTTCTTCCGGCAGAAGCAAACATCCTAAAAATGCAATAAATAGTACTATGACTGCTTTAAATCGTATCATTCCTGTTCCTGACTAACGCAAATATGCAAAGAATATGTAATATAAAACCTTAATTATTTTAAAGTGCAGTTTTTGAGAAAAAACTTGATTTTTGACAGATAAAGTGTTTATTTGTTTAGGCAAATATACCTGGCTATGATAAAAATCAAGAATTTTGAATTGAAGTCCGGAGTAGATATTTTCAAGGCGTTTGGTGACGAAGCGAGGGTCCGGATATTACATTTGATGTACAAGACAGGAGAAAGCTGTGTATCGGATATGGAAATGATTCTGGATTATACGCAGACAAAAACCTCCAGGCATCTTTCATATCTCAGGAATATGCGGCTTGTAAAATACAGAAAACAGGATCAGTGGATCTATTATTCGCTAAATGAGGCATATTCTGAAATCTTTGCTCAGCTGTTTATGTTTCTTGAAAAAGATCCTGTGCTGCAAAACGATCTTACCGAATACAGAACATTATACTCAAATAATGAGCTGGCAATACGAAAGCTGCACAGCAAGCAGAACAAATATAAAGTTCCTGCTCTTATCTAGGATTTATTTGTATAGATTTGAACGGGGCAACTAAATTAACTACAAAATGAAATATACCAAGCACGTTTTTATTTGTACCAATCAGAAGGATCCGGGGAAGAAATGTTGTGGAGAAGAAACTGGTATGGAACTGGTCAATATCATGAAAGAGCAGTTGAAGGAGAAGAATCTGCATCTGAATATCCGTGCGCAGCGCGCAGGCTGTCTGGATGTATGTGCACATGGTCCTGCTATGGTCGTGTATCCTGAAGGAATCTTCTATGGCAAGGTGACCAGAGAAGATATCACCGAAATTGTAGAGGAACATCTGGTGAATGACCGGGTAGTTGAACGCTTAAAACTAAATTTCTGAGTCCGGATCATGAATAAGAAATATGTACATATTCTCTTTGATCTGGATCATACGTTATGGGATTTTACAGCTAATTCCAATGCTACCCTGACAGAGCTGTACGAACACTATGAGCTCAGGAAGCATAATATGAAGCTATCCGTGCTGCTGACAACTTACCAGCTGGTGAATGATCAGATGTGGTATGATTATAACCGCGGAAAAATTTCGAAGGATATAATCCGGGAAGAGCGTTTTCGCCAGACTTTACAAAAGCTTGGCTGCAGAGATACAGATCTTGCTGACCGGATTAATGAAGATTACCTGAGAATTTGTCCTTCAAAAGGTTTGCTGGTGCCGTATGCCATAGAAACATTAGTATATTTGCAGAGTAAGTATCAGCTTCATATTATCACCAATGGTTTTCAGGAGTCCCAGCAGATAAAGCTGCAGACTTCCGGTATTCTTCCGTTTTTTAAGGAAGTTATTAATTCGGAGATAAGTGGATTTTTAAAGCCGGATAAGCGAATCTTTGATTTTACGTTGGGCAGGATTCAGGCTGAATGCTGTGACTGCATCATGATAGGTGATGATCTGGATGTGGATGTGCTGGGTGCCAGAAATGCGGGTATAGACCATGTGTTTTTTAACCGGAAAGACCAGGCTCATACAGAGCGGTTAACCTATGAAATCAAATGTCTTCGTGAGCTCACTACGATTTTATAAGAAAATTTCAAATAATTATCCACACTTTTTGTTTCAGTAATATATTTTACGATATTTGCAGTCCGTTTGTCTAAAAAAGATTGAATAATGGCGAGAGTTTGTCAGTTAACCGGAAAAAGAACAAGAAAGGGATTTAATGTATCCCACGCTAATAATAAGACGCTTAGGAAGTTTTTCCCGAATCTTATTAAGAAAAGATTTTACATTCCAGAAGAGGATCGTTGGATTACCCTTAAAATATCTACTTCTGCATTAAGAACCATCAATAAAATCGGTATCAGTGCAGCGTTGAAGGAAGCGAAGGGTAAAGGCATTTACGTAGAAAAACAATAATTACCTTATAAACTGAAATCATGGCAAAGAAAGGTAACAGAATCCAGGTTATATTGGAGTGTACTGAACAAAAGACTACTTCTGTTCCAGGTACAAGCAGATATATAACAACCAAAAACAGAAAAAACAACCCTGAAAGAATAGAATTGAAAAAATTCAATGCTAATCTTAAGAAGTATACTGTTCACAAAGAAATTAAATAACAATGGCAAAGAAAGTAGTTGCGACCCTGAAGCAGGTGGATCCTACCAAGGGATTCGCTAAAGTTATCAAGGCTGTTAAGTCCGAAAAAACCGGTGCCTACGCATTTAAGGAAGAAATTGTACCGCTGGATAAGGTTCAGGAAACCTTGAAGGGTTAATTTTACTTTAAAAGTTAACGAAGATTCTAACAAAGTCCTCTTTGGGGACTTTTTTTATTATATTAGACTTTAGGTTTTAACTTCGGCAATGTATGGCTTGGTTTAATTATTTTTCTTCCGAAAAAAAGGAATCTCTTGATAAAGGACTTGAGAAGTCAAAAGAAAGCTTTTTCTCCAAACTAAGTAAAGCGGTTGTTGGTAAAGATAAAGTAGACGAGGAGGTTCTGGATGAACTGGAAGAAATATTAGTTGCATCGGATGTAGGAGTAGAAACTACGATCAAGATTATTGAGCGTATTGAAGCCAGAGTTGCCAGAGATAAGTATGTGAGCTCTTCGGATCTGGATAAGATTCTGAAAGAAGAGATTGCGGCCCTTCTGGAAGAGAACAAGAGCTCTGATCAGGAAGATTTTTCTATCCCGGAACTGGGTATGCCGTATGTGATTCTTGTAGTGGGTGTGAATGGTGCTGGTAAAACAACGACCATAGGAAAGCTGGCACATCAGTTTAAGCAGAATGGAAAAAAGGTGATACTGGGAGCGGCCGATACGTTCAGGGCAGCTGCGGTTGATCAGCTTATATTGTGGGGCGAACGGGTTGGTGTGGAAGTAATATCCCATGGAATGAATACAGATCCTGCTTCAGTTGCATTTGATGCAGTGAAAAAGGCTGTAGAGGCGAAAGCGGATGTTGTAATTATTGATACGGCAGGAAGGCTTCACAACAAAGTCGGTCTGATGAATGAGCTGTCAAAAATAAAGAGGGTCATACAAAAGTTTGTAGAAACAGCTCCCCATGAAGTGCTGCTCGTACTGGATGGAAGTACAGGGCAGAATGCCGTTATACAGGCAACAGAATTTACCAAGGCAACAGATGTTACCGCACTTGCCATCACCAAGCTTGACGGCACTGCCAAGGGTGGAGTGGTAATCGGTATTTCCGATATGTTTAAAATCCCGGTTAAATACATAGGAGTAGGTGAAAAAATGGATCATCTTCAGGTATTTAACAAATATGAATTTGTAGACTCTTTCTTTAAGAAAAAATAAGTTCTTCCCCATTTCTCACCCTATATTTACTACTGTATTATTTGAATGAAAACGAAGGGACTGAAAAAAAATAAGGTCAACATCGTTACATTGGGCTGTTCCAAAAACCTTGTAGATTCTGAAAATATCCTTACCCAGTTGAGAGGGAATAATATTGATGCCACACATGAAGCGGAGGAAGACGACGCAAATATTGTAGTGATCAATACCTGTGGCTTTATAGATAATGCGAAACAGGAGTCGATCGATACCATTCTGAGGTATGCAGATGCCAGGGAAAGTGGCCACATTGATAAGCTTTATGTAACAGGGTGTCTGGTACAGCGATATAAGGAAGATCTTGAAAAAGAAATTACCAGTGTCGACGCCTTTTTTGGCACCAGCGAATTACCCAAGCTATTAAAGAAATTCAAAGCTGATTATAAGCAGGAGCTGGTAGGGGAGCGTTTGCTTTCCACACCGCAGCATTATGCCTATTTTAAAATAGCGGAAGGGTGTGATCGTCCCTGTTCTTTTTGTGCTATTCCGGTGATGCGTGGCAAGCATGTGAGCAGACCAATTGACGAATTGATCAGAGAAGCCCGTAATCTTGCAAGAAACGGAACAAAGGAGTTAATTCTGATTGCCCAGGATCTTACGTACTATGGCATTGACCTGTACAAAGGCAGAAAACTGGCCGATCTTCTTAATCAGCTGGCGGATGTAGAAGGGATTGACTGGATACGGCTTCAGTATGCCTACCCTTCCGGTTTTCCTCTTGAGGTACTGGATGTAATGAGAGATCGTCCCAATATCTGTAAGTATCTGGATATGCCTTTGCAGCACGGTTCAACAGAAATGCTGAAAATCATGCGGAGAGGAATCACCCGGGAAAAGACAGAAGAGCTTATTCATATTATTCGGGATAAAGTACCAGGGATAGCTCTCAGAACCACGCTGATTGCAGGACATCCGGGGGAGACTCCCCGGTATTTTGATGAAATGCTGCGATTTGTGGAAGATATGCGTTTTGAACGTTTAGGCGTATTTACATATAGTCATGAAGAGCACACGCATGCCTATACCATGGCGGATTCCATATCGGCAAAAAACAAGCAGAAAAGGGCAGATGCCATTATGGAAGTTCAGGAAGCTATTTCATATGAGCTTAATCAGGAAAAAGCGGGAAAGGAGTTCAAAGTACTGTTTGATCGGAAAGAATCCGGTTACTTTATTGGCCGGACTGAATTTGATTCTCCTGAAGTAGATAATGAAGTATTAGTCAAAGCCGATGATACATATGTACGTCTTGGTGATTTTGCGAATGTGCTGATTGAAGATGCTACGGAGTTTGATCTGTACGGAAGGATTGTATAGCTGATCTGCCGGATCGGCTACTGGCCGTTAAGGTATTGCAGCAGTATATCGGGCTTTATATAAAAAAGTTCGTTTGACAGGGAAACTTTCAGTCTTTTACGGTTAATAGAATATAGACTGAAATGTAGGGGAGATGAAAAAAACTATATGGGCCATTTCGGCAGCCTGTAAATCTGTTGGTTTACTGATTCTTTTTAGTAGTCTGATGCTTCTCATCAGAATTATTCATACTGATACTGTTGGTTATGTCTTTTTGTGGTGGAATCTTTTTCTGGCCCTGCTACCTGTCGGGGCGGCCTATCTGTTTGATAGCTACGTCCGTAAACGAGGGTTGTATAGCCTCTTTTCATTTTTCTTTCTGATAAACTGGCTGCTGTTTTTTCCCAATGCGCCGTACCTCATTACAGATCTTATTCACCTGGCGGATGATGTCAGTGGTGTTCCTTTATGGTACGATGCGCTGATGCTTTTCTCGTTTGCATTCACGGGAGTATTTTCAGGTTTTCTGTCACTGGTATATGTATACAGAGCGTTGAAGGGAGCTGTGAGGCCCTCCCGGCTGATTCTGTTTGTTCCGGGCATTTGCATGCTTTCAGGATATGGAATTTATCTGGGCAGGGAGCTTCGCTGGAACAGCTGGGATATGTTTACCAGACCACATATAGTGGCCGGTGATATATACTCCAATATAAGTGATCCGGCCGCGTGGAGCATGACGGTTTTATTTAGTGCATTTCTTTTCTTACTTTGGTATATAATGTCCTTCTTCTTCAATTCTGAAAATGCCCGATGAACTTTTACCGATGTGTGAAAAGCTTCCGGTATGCCCTGAAGGGTATTGCCTGGGTAGCAAAGGAAAATAATTTCAGGATACATATGTTGGCTACTGTCGCTGTTGTGCTGGCGGGGTGGGGTACAGGATTAGATCTGTCACAATGGTTGTGGATAGTGTCGGCTGTTTTTATGGTTCTGGTTGCCGAGACAATTAATACTGCACTTGAAAAGCTAACTGATCTTGTGAGTCCGGAGCATAATCTGCTGGCGGGTCAGGTAAAAGACCTGGGTGCCGGTGCTGTACTGCTTTCGGCGGTATATGCTGTGTTGGTTGCCGCTCTGATTTTTATACCGGAATGGATGGCGGCCTGTTCTGATTTGGTGCGATAAATCAGGATTGTTGCCATTTTTCTGTACTAAATATTCGCTTTATGCGGTTTATAATCAGCCAGAGTCATCAGAGCAAAAATGATTTTCAGTCCGACCCTGTGCGATTAAAAACATTTTACTACTTTTGCACACTGCTTTTACGCAGCTTGTTTAATACCGTAATATTAAATTTTCAATATGAAACTTTCAGATTTCAAATTATCACTCCCTGCTGAACTTGTAGCCCTTTATCCTGCCGAAAATCGTGATGAGTCCAAAATGATGGTGGTCCACAAAAAGACTGGTGAAATTGAACACCGGATTTTTAAGGACATTGTCGAGTACTTCGATGAAGGAGATATCATGGTAATGAACAATACCAAGGTTTTTCCGGCAAGATTGTACGGCAACAAAGAGAAAACAGGTGCTAAAATTGAGGTCTTTCTTCTGAGGGAGCTTAACCAGGAAGCGCATCTCTGGGATGTGCTGGTGGATCCGGCCCGGAAGATCAGAGTTGGTAATAAGCTGTATTTCGGAGATGGTGATCTGGTAGCTGAAGTTATTGACAATACCACTTCCAGAGGACGGACGATCCGGTTTTTGTTTGACGGATCTGATGATGAGTTTTACAAAACGATTGATACGTTGGGCGAAACTCCCCTGCCAAAATATATTAAACGCAAGGCAGAGCCGGAAGACAGAGACCGTTATCAGACAATATTTGCTGAGCATACCGGCGCTGTAGCTGCACCGACAGCAGGCCTGCACTTTTCCAGGCAGGTAGTAAAAAGGCTGGAAATAAAAGGTGTTGATGTTGCTCCGATTACCCTGCATGTTGGTCTGGGGACCTTCAGACCGGTTGATGTGGAAGACCTTACCAAGCACAAGATGGACTCGGAAAACTATATAGTGCCGCTGGAAACTTCTGAAAAGGTAAATGTTGCGCTCGATAATAAAAAACGTGTGCTGTCGATCGGAACTACTTCAATGAGAGCCCTGGAATCGTCTACGTCGGCCAATGGCCGCTTGAAACCGAATGATGGCTGGACAGATAAATTTATTTTTCCGCCTTACGAATTTAAGATAGCGAATGCGCTGCTGACTAATTTTCATATGCCGGAATCGACTTTGCTTATGATGACTGCTGCTTTTGGCGGATACGATCTGATTATGAAAGCGTATGATGAAGCAATTAAGAAGAAATACCGCTTCTTTAGTTATGGCGATGTAATGCTTATTATCTGACAGGATAAAAAATACATAAGAAGACTTTTTTTAAAGCTCCGTAACCAATATTTTGGGCGGAGCTTTTTATTTATATAATCAAGATGATGAAAAAGTACGCAGTTATTGTTGCCGGAGGTTCAGGGTCAAGAATGAAATCCGATCTTCCCAAACAGTTTCTGAATCTTCGAAAGATTCCGGTTATTGTGCATACAATCCGGCGTTTTTTGGCACTGGCGGATCAGATTATAGTGGTCGTACCGGCCGAATATGTCAATATATGGAATGATATTAAGAATCAGTATTTTTCTGACAATTCTTTACAGACTGTCTTGGGGGGGCAAACTCGTACGGAGTCTGTCAGAAACGGATTGAAACTTATTAATGCAACTGAAGGACTGGTGGCGATTCATGATGCCGCAAGGCCTCTTGTAGAAGAGAAAGGAATTGAAGAAAGCTATCAGCAGGCATTAACTACCGGCTCAGGTGTACTGGCAGTTCCTTTGAAAGACTCTATAAGAGAATGGCAGGGAGCTATTCCGGTAAGCCGGGACAGAGCATCCTACATGCTGATTCAGACCCCGCAAACATTCCGTCTGGAGATGCTTTTCGAAGCATACGGACAGATAAGTGAAGGTGTTTTTACTGATGATGCTTCTGTATTTGAGGCAGCCGGACATACCATACATCTTGTAAAGGGAAGCTATGAAAATATAAAAATAACCACTCCGGAAGATCTTTATATTGCCGAGGCTGTTCTGGACTTTCAGATAAACAAATCTATTTAACCCTATGAAACAAAAAGCTAAAGTCTTGTTTTATACCCGCCGGAGTGAAACGGTAAGGGTGATGCTTGGTAAAAGAATTTACGGAGAAGAGGTATTCTGGTGGCTTCCGGGAGGAAGTATTGAAGAAGGAGAATCTCCTTTCGTGGCAGTTATCAGAGAGCTTTATGAAGAACTGGTTCCAGGACCGGTGATAAAGATGACCGTTGATCAGCTGCTGGCATCAGAGACTGAAATACCCTGTATAGATTATCATACGCCTAATGCGCATTATCTGGTGTTTTTGGTGGAGGTAAGTAATGAAGCGCAGGAAGAATCTGTACAGATTCTGGAGGAGTTTGATGAGATCCGCTGGTTTGACTTGTCGGATATGCCGGAGAATATGAGCCGGGAATATTCGTATCTCGAACCGGGGCTTTTAAAAATATTCTAACTATTCATAGTCTATCCGGTATGCAAGCAGAGGATCCTGGCATCGTTTTAAAAGCTCTGCATTCGTGAGGTTGAGAACAGGATGGCGAAAATCCGGGGCCAGCTCGGTAAGGGGAAAAAGGGCAAATTTCCTGTTTTGTATTTCAGGATGAGGTATTTTAAGATTTTCCCCGGTCAGAATCCGGTCGCCAAAATAGAGTATGTCAATGTCTATGCATCTCGGCCCCCAGCGTTCATAACGGGTTCTGCCCAACTGAATTTCTACGGTATGGATAGTTTGCAGCAAAGCCTCAGGGGAGAGACTGGTCCGGAGCCTGAGTGCCTGGTTAAGAAAAGGAGGCTGTCGGGTATTCCCCCAGGCTTCGGTTTCATAAAGTCCGGATCGGGCATAGATTTCAATAGAATATTTCTCCAGTTGTTCCCTGGCCTTTTCCAGCATCATTTGCCGGTCCTGGAGATTGGATCCCAGAAGAAGAAAAATATTGTCGAAAACTTTAGCGGGAGCGTTCTGTTTATTCAATCTGTTACCAAGTATTATTAACTTAGCGCATATTTACTAATAATTTTTTTATGAAAGCATTCTTAAAGTATGTTTTTGCCACCTTTTTGGGGCTGTTTCTGTTTTTTCTTTTTTTTACGGGTATCCTTATACTGCTTGTATCAAGATCTGTACCTGAGGTTGAAGTTAAGAGGAATTCCGTACTGGTCCTTCGTCTTGATAAAAGGATTATTGAGCGTGAAACGGGCGATCTGCTGACTCAGCTGAGTCGTTCACTGAAGAGCGGAGAACCGGGGACAATAGGGTTGCTGGAACTGCGTCAGGCTATTCAGGCTGCAGCTAAAAGTGACAAGATTAAAGGTATATTTCTGAATGTAACGAATCTTGATGCAGGAACGGCTACTCTGGAAGAACTTCGTGGTGAACTGCTCCGCTTTAAGAAAAGCGGCAAGTTTGTGGTGGCCTATGCAGAGATGTACTCTGAATTAGGTTACTATCTGGCATCTGTGGCTGATAAGATTTATTTGCCGCCTTCCGGAATTCTGGAGTTTAACGGTATTCATACGGAGCTGATATTTTTCAAGCGTTTGCTGGACAAGCTGCAAATAGAGCCGGAAGTGTTTAAGGTAGGGCAATACAAAAGTGCGGTAGAGCCTTTTATAGCTGATGGAATGAGTGATGCAAACAGACGTCAGATCAGTACGCTGCTGAACTCGGTATATGACCATATGCTGGCAGAAATCGGAGAGGCCAGAGGAATTGCTTCATCACGTTTGCATGAAATTGCTGATGAGATGCTTGTGCGTAATCCGGAAGATGCTCTTTCGTACAGCCTGATTACTGATATAGGGTATAAGGATGAAGCTGAATCTTTTATGAAGGAGCAGATAGGGCTCGGTGCGGAAGAAACGATAAGCTATACTGATTATTGGTCCATGCTGGATTTATCGGATGCTTATAGCGGGTTAGACAAGGATAAGGTGGCGGTGATATATGCCGTCGGAGATATTCAGGATGGTAAAGGGGATGACAGGACAATTGGTTCAGAGACCATGATGGACGAGTTAAAAAAAGCAAGAGAAGACTCCTCGATTAAAGCAATCGTATTACGAATCAATTCACCGGGGGGAAGCGCTCTGGCATCGGATGTAATCTGGCGGGAGGTTGCTCTTACAAGGAAAGTCAAGCCAGTGATTGCTTCCATGGGGGATGTTGCCGCATCCGGGGGCTACTATATTGCAGCCGGTTGCGATTCCATTGTGGCAGAGGCCACAACAATCACAGGATCGATAGGAGTGTTTGGTGTGCTGTTTAATGGTAAAGATTTTCTTAATGATAAGCTATACATCTCCACGGATCGTGAAAAGACTGGTAAATATGCGGATATCGGATCATTTACAAGGCCATTGAACAGTCAGGAGAGAGTAATTATTCAGAAAGAAGTGGAAGATATTTATACTAAATTTCTGACCGTGGTTGCCGAAGGGCGTAATATGGATACTGCCTATGTGAATACGATTGCACAAGGCAGAGTCTGGTCTGGCAGCGATGCGGAAACCAAAAAGCTGGTGGATAAGCAGGCCGGCCTGGATACAGCGGTAGAAATAGCTGCCGGAATGGCGGGTGTTGAAAGCTATCAGCTGGTTCATCTGCCTGAGCGTCCCAATCTGTATTTGAGACAGCTTTTTGCCGAAACTCAGGGAAAGATTGCAACCCGAATGCTGGAGAAAGAATTCGGAGAGTGGTATCCCTGGATAAAAGCGGCGAAAGAGGTGCAGAAGATGAATGGAGTTCAGGCAAGACTACCTGTTGATATCCAGATAAAATAATCTATTGCAACGATAATGCGGGTAATTAAGTTCAGAAAAAAAATCTTTTCCGGGCTTAATTACTTATTTTTGCATAAACCTATTCCCATCATATGTCAGAAATAAGAAACAACTGGACAAGAGAAGAAATAGCGGAGATCTTTAATGCTCCTATTATGGACCTGATATACAGGGCAGCTACCGTGCATCGGACTTATCATGATCCTCAGGAAGTTCAGGTTTGTACGCTTTTGTCTGTCAAAACAGGAGGTTGTCCGGAAGACTGTTCCTATTGTCCGCAGGCTGCCAGATACCATACCAATGTAAAAACGCATAAGCTGATGGAGGTCGATGAAGTTATAAATGCAGCTTTGGTAGCTAAAGAATCAGGAAGTACCCGTTTCTGTATGGGAGCAGCCTGGAGAGAGGTAAGAGATAATCGGGATTTTGATAAGGTTCTGGATATGGTAAAAGGTGTAAGTACTATGGGTATGGAAGTATGCTGTACGCTTGGAATGCTTACGGATGAACAGGCCCGAAAGCTGAAAGATGCCGGTCTGTATGCGTACAACCACAATCTGGATACCAGTGAAGAACATTACGATAAGATCATTAGTACCCGTACGTATGATGATCGTCTGGAAACTCTGGAGAATGTACGTAATAATAAGATATCCGTATGTTCCGGAGGTATCATAGGAATGGGAGAATCAGAAGGAGATCGTATCGGAATGCTTCATACCCTTGTTAATCTGCCGGAGCATCCTGAATCAGTACCTGTGAATGCGCTGGTTCCGGTAGAAGGAACTCCTCTGGAGGATCAGCCTCGTGTACCGGTCTGGGATATGATCCGGATGATTGCTGCAGCCCGTATCATTATGCCTAAATCTATGGTAAGACTTTCTGCCGGTCGTGTTACTATGTCCTATGAAGAGCAGGCTTTGTGCTTTCTTGCCGGAGCAAATTCTATTTTTGCCGGAGATAAGCTGTTGACAACTCCCAATCCGGAAGTGGACCGTGACAAAGAAATGTTTCAAATACTGAATCTGAAACCCCGCAAATCTTTTAAGGACGGAGAAGCGCCCGTTAAGTTTGAGCAGATTCCCCAGCATATAGTCAATTAATAAGTCCTGGATCTTATATTAGAAGGCTGCTGACTAGGCAGCCTTTTTGTTTTTAAAGGAATTTTATCTCCGTCATCTTTGGCAATAATGTTTCCATATCTTTTGTATTAAAACCTTACAGAATAATCCGTAGTTAAGTAAAGAGAAGAGGAATGAAAAGATTATGGCAGAGATACGATTGAAAAAGCGGAAGAAGCCTCTCTGGCCCTGGGCGGTTGGTTTGATAATATTTTTGACGCTTGGCTGGGGAATTCTTGAATCATTAAGGCACCGGGATCGCAGCAATAATAGCGGAATCAGTCTTGATCATAACATAGACCGGTCAAAAGAATCAAAAGAATTTGCTTTTGATTCGGAAGAGGCTGAGCGAAACCGTAACGAGCGCGATGTAAAAGAATTTGTCCGGTTTTCGAAGAATACCGATGCTTACGGATCCGGTAATATATATGAAGCAGAGGGACTTCAGAAGCTGGCATCAGCGCTTGAAGCTCTTTCGCTTGAGACCGGAGTTAAAAACAGCGATGTCGGGAGAAAGCTTTCTGCACTTAAAAGCCGGTCGGACTTTATGCTTATGCATGGAAATGAACATGGAGATTCAGCCCGTGTTGCCATGACAGAAGCAGTAGACGTTTTTAAAATTATACAGCAGGAAGTGGATCCGGGTAGCAGTGAAATAATACAAACGCTGGATGAATCCATAAAAAAATATAACCCTTCTGAATCGGAAGATATACATAAAAGGCAGATGGAGGATTTCTTTGAGAAGTCCGCTATGGCAGTTGATATTTTGTGGAATAAGAAACGAGAATAAACAGGTGGTTGGGAGAGGAGAATTATGGCACAGAAAAATAGAAATCTGGAGAAGCAGAGCAGACGGTCTGCTACGGTAGAGGATAATTATCCGGATGTACGGGATTATGTACTGCTGGATGAAAATGAGAAGATTGTAGGGCAGGTGATTGATATGATTATTGATCTGGATAAAGATCTGGTAAGATATCTGCATGTGTATATCGATCCTGAACGCTCCATGGCGGACAGATTTCGGAATCTGCTTATTCCGACCGGGTTTTTCCGGGCAGATTTACAAAACAGGGAAGTATACCTGTATGGTATCAGTCTTGAACAGGTATTGCATTTGCCTGATTACGACGGAGGTACGGTAAGTCCAGGGCTGGAAAATGAGATAGCAGCATTGTTGACTCCGGAAACGGGTAAGATTGCCCGAAATCCGGACGATTTTTATAATTATGATCACTTTACTCCGATTTATATCAATGAATTAGAGTAAGGTATGAGAAGAAGAGTATTGAAAAATACTCTTCTTCCTGAATACTGATTTTGCAGAAGCCGGTATTTATTGGTACCGAGTATCTTTTTTGTAATTTTGCACCGAATGGACAAGATGCGTGCAAAATTAGCGGAAAGAGCAGCACAGGGAAACCTGCGCAATCTGGTCAGAAACCAGGGCAGAATCGATTTTTTTTCGAATGACTATCTCGGCCTTGCCCGTAATGCAGCACTTTCCAGGTGTATCAGCGAGTCATACGCAGCCCTTGATGGTAAAATCAACGGATCAGCAGGAAGCAGGCTTTTAGCCGGTCATAATGTGCTTTTTGAAGAGCTGGAAATATTTCTGGCTGATCTTTTTCTTGCAGAAAAAGCATTGATCTTTAATTCCGGTTATAATGCCAATCAGGCGATATTGTCATGTGTACCGCAGCGCGGAGACACTATTCTATACGATGAGCTTATTCATGCCAGTCTGATCGACGGAGCCCGGTTGAGCTTTGCACGACGTCACTCTTTTGTCCACAATGATCCGGACGATCTCAGACGATTGCTTGAAAAAAGCGAAGGCGATGTTTATGTAGTGATAGAATCGGTGTACTCTATGGACGGAGACTGCGCTCCGTTGCGCGAGATGATTGAATTATGTGAGGCTTTCGGAGCGAATCTGATCGTTGATGAAGCACATAGCACCGGAGTCTACGGAAACAAAGGTAATGGGATGATTTGTATGCTTGGGCTGCAGGATCGGGTATTTGCAAGGGTTATGACCTTTGGCAAGGCGATGGGGGTTCATGGTGCCTGTATTTGTGGCAGTAACGTGCTTATTGATTATCTTATTAATTTTGCCAGGTCATTTATTTATACAACAGCATTGCCAGCGCATAGTCTTGTTTCTATTGATCAGTCCTTCCGGTTTCTGGCAAAACACGAAATCCTGCAGAGTCAGTTACGGGAAAAAATACATGTTTTTCTGACGCTTGCAAAGGAACAGGGCATAAGCTCTGTATTAATTCCTTCCCAAAGCTCTGTACAAATGCTCAAAGTACCCGGAAATTCCAATGCGAAAAAGCTGGCTGTTCATTTAATGGATTCTGGATTTGATGTACGGGCTATACTCTCTCCGACAGTAAAAGAAGGGGAGGAACGTCTCAGAATCTGCATACATAGTTTTAACGAATCGGAGGATATATACCATCTGGTAAAAGAAACAGCCTCTGTTATCTAAATAGGAATAACTGATATGAACTATTTTGTGACCGGAATTAATACAGGCAGCGGTAAAACAATGGTAAGCGCTGTCTTGTGCCAGGCTTTACAGGCTGATTACTGGAAACCTGTTCAGTGTGGAATTGATGAAAGGGATCTTGATCAGGTGAAGAGTCTTGTAAACAATGGGCATACGCTTTTCTTTGATGAGGCATATTGTCTGACGGAGCCGGCTTCCCCTCATCAGGCAGCGTCTATGGAAAACACGAGGATCACTCTGAGTGCTATCGAGCTGCCGGATAATGGAGGCAATGATCTGATTATTGAAGGTGCCGGAGGAGTTCTGGTTCCTCTGAATGATGAAGAAGTGATTATTGATATTGCTGCCAGATTCGGAGCTGAGGTTATACTGGTCGCCGATCTGTATCTGGGTAGTATAAACCATACGCTGCTTACTGTAAATGAATTGAGGGCAAGAGGACTGGTAATTAAAGGAATTGTCTTTAACGGGCCGGATAACAGCTATTCCCGCGAAATTATCCGTAAGAAAACAGGATTAAAAACATTGCTTCATTTAAAACCGGAGCCGGATATTAACGAAGCTGTCATTACTAAGTATGCCATTGAACTCTTCAACAACTGGTGACCAAAACCTTGCTGCCCGGGACCGGGAGGTCGTCTGGCATCCTTTTACTTCGCTAAATGCTTCTCCTGCCATACCTGTGGTAAAAGCAGAAGGAGTCTGGCTGCATACCGATGACGGAAGAAAAATTCTGGATGCGGTTTCTTCCTGGTGGGTTAATCTCTTCGGGCACGGGCATCCGGCGGTTGCTGATGCGATAAGCCGGCAGGCGAGACAGCTGGAACATGTTATTTTTGCCGGATTTACACATGAGCCGGCCGTAGCACTGGCGGAGAAAGTATTGAAAATGGCCGGCAATGATTTCCGGAAGGTGTTTTTTTCGGATAATGGAAGTACGGCTGTTGAAGTGGCGATTAAGCTTGCAATTCAATACTGGTATAATAAAGGTGAGACCAGGCCGCGGATTATTGCACTGGAGGGAGCTTATCATGGTGATACGTTCGGCGCTATGTCAGCCGCCCAGCGCAATTTGTTTAACCGGCCTTTTCAACCCTATTTATTTGAAGTCGACTTTGTGCCGTTTCCGGAAGCCGGCAGAGAAGACGAGTGTATTGCGGCATTTGAAAAATATTGCCGGAGCGGTCTTGCCGGAGCCTTTATATATGAGCCTCTGGTACAGGGAACATCCGGTATGCGCATGTATTCTCCTGAAGTTTTGCAAAACATGCTGCAGGTAGCTGACGAATACGGTGTGCTTTGTATCGCGGATGAGGTGTTTACCTGTATGGGAAGAACCGGAAAGAATCTGGCGTCTCACTATATGGAGCTGCAACCTGATATTTTATGCATGTCAAAAGGTATTACCGGCGGCTTTCTTCCTTTGGGGCTTACTATTTCCAGTGACTGCATAGTTAAGGCTTTTCAGGCTGATGATAAAACAAAAACGTTTTATCACGGGCATTCCTATACAGCCAATCCGATTGCCTGTGCGGCAGCAAATACCAGTGTTGATTTGCTTCTGCATGATGAAATGCAGGGAAATATAGCCCGTATCGCCGGAAAGCATAGTGATTTTGTACGGAAAATCCGGAATACAGCCGGTATCGTCAGAGCTGATACGCTCGGAACAATCCTGGCTATCGAACTGAAGGTGGAAAATCCCGGCTATCATGCATCCATTAAGGACTTCCTGTATAATTATTTTTTGGAGAGTCACATGCTAATGCGTCCCTTGGGTAATATTATTTATGTAGTTCCGCCATATGTGATCAGCAATGAGGAGCTTGATTTGATTTATGATCGTATTCAAAGCCTGCTCCGCATTTTATAAATCAAGTATATCTTTTAACTTTAAGCCCTCAATTATGACTATTCGGAATAAATGAGGATTCTGTCTGATTGTTATTTATGATATTATGAAAAGCTATATCGTTTTTTTCCTGATTGGATTTTTGGGATGGACAATGCCGGGCATGGGGCAGCGCCTGGCTGCAACAGTGTCTTATTCGGGAAGCGCTCCCTTTCTGGAGCCTGATCCTGCCAAGCTGATTGTAAAATTATCCGAACAGGAATTTGTTGCTCTGGCCAAAGTAAAAGGCGGACTAAACAGTGCTTCCGAGTTTCTTCTGGAAAAGTATGACTTGTCACTAAAGATCAGTTATTCCACTATTGTTTCTCTGGCTATTGACGAAGATATCATCCGTTTTTTTTATAATGGAGATCAGTTGGTATTGCTTACCAACGTGCACGATCTGGGAAGGAAAAAGGCCCAGCTGAAAGCATACTTCTTTGATGTGGCTACCGGTGAAAAAAAAGAGGAAAAAACGCTTATAGATGCAACAGTGACTGACTGGGTATCCGATCGGTATAAAGGTGCAGTAAAGGAGTCATTCCGGAATAATATCTATTCCTATCTCAATCAGAACTTTATTATTCCTGTGCAGTATCAGTTTTGTGTATCCTTTTCTCCTGATAACAATAAGATACTGGTCTATATTTATGATTACGGACAAAAGACGCTGGCAGTAAATGCAATACTTTTTGACAACAGGATGCAGCAACTGCATGAAGCCAGGGTGCCAATCGATAATAATTTTATTAACTACGGGCTTTATCCCAATAACCGGGGTGATTTCTACATACTGAATGTTGATCGTCTGGGGCGGCTGGTACTGGTACAGTATAATATTGCCGATGGCACAAACAAGTTTCTGGATCTGCAATATTCGAGCTCTGTAAGAGAAGGATTGGTATTGCGACAGCTGAATGATGATATCTGCTATGTAGCCAATATCAATGTTAAGAACGGAGTCATGCTTGGAGTAATGTACACCAAGTTTAATTTTCAGGATAACCTGATTGAGAAAATTAATTACTATGAATTGTCCAACGGGCTTAAACAGACAGTAAATACAGCGCGGGCAGTCAAACAGAATGTGTCTTCGCAGGAAAACTGGAAGAATTATGAAATTACCCATTTTCTGATCAATGAATTTGAAAAAATAATACTGGTGCTGGAAAAACGGGAGCTAACCAGTGGTAATTTTTCTTATTCAGGTGCGTCCGTAAATGATATAGCTCATTGGGGGGAAAAAGCAGGAAGACTGAATACAGAAGGAATGCTGCTTTTCGCGTTTAACCGGGAAGATGCCATTATCTGGGAAAACTTTTATCTTAAATCGCAACTTGCTGACGTAAATGTTGGTTTGCTTGGCGCTTCTGTAGAATTGGATAATACGGCCGAAGGTAAAATTCGTATGGTCTATGCCAATGCTGATGGAGCGGCAGGGGTTTTCAATGCACTAAAGTATGTGGAATGGGATGAATACAGCGGATCCCGGGTCAAAGAGCTGGATCTGGAGAATAAGGATAAGTTATCGCTTATGAGGAGTCATCTGGCCTGGTGGGATGATAAGCTCATCTTGGTGGGGAGAAAAGGAATGATCGGAAAGAAAACCGTGATGAATCTGTATGATTTGAAGTAATAAACTCATAGAAACCGAGGAAGTACTGGTTCTGTCATGATGCATGGATCACTGGTCCGATCGTTGTGGAATAAAACCTGATAGAGTGTATATTTTAGCAGATGGCCGGTTAAGGGTTTTATTGAGCACCATATAAAAAACTGGTATTTTATCAGAAGGGATTCAGCGATGAGCTAACATTTGCCATGCTTTGCAGATTATTTTAATAGTTTTAAAACAATCAGATTATGGCAAAATATAGCAAAAAGGCCCAGAAGAAAATTGAAGAAAAAATGGAGGAGCTGAAAGAAGGGAAGCTGAAATCCGGAGGTTCCGGAAAAACAGTTAAAAGCAAGGCACAGGCGGTGGCCATAGCCTTATCCGAGGCCAGAAAGGAAGGTGCTAAAGTGCCTGATAAAAAGAAAAAGAAATCGGAGAAGTAAACCAGCGAATAAGGAAGGGGATCAGCCATGATCCCCTTTTTTCGTTTTTAGACTAATTTGCGTGCTTTCTCAAGGTCTTCCTGCGTGTCAATACCTATGCTTTCAATATTGGTAATGGCAGCTTTAATTTTATAGCCATTTTCGATCCAGCGGAGCTGCTCAAGCTGTTCTGCCAGTTCGAGGCTGCTTTGGGGCAGTTTGGTAATTTTTTTCAGAATATCCGCACGATAGGCGTATATGCCGATATGTTTATAGAAGGTATGTTTTCCGAGCCATTCGTTCGGGGTAGCACCTCTGATATAAGGAATGGTAGAACGGCTGAAGTAAACCGCTTCTGATTGCCGGTTGAGCAATACTTTGGGGGTATTGGGATTGAAAAGTACTTCTTCCGAATCGATTTTCTTTACGAGAGTAGCCAATTCTGTATCCGGATTTAAGACGGAGGCAAGAAGAGAAATCTGAGCCGGTTGTATGAATGGTTCATCTCCCTGTATATTGATGATAAAATCAACCGGCTTATCCAGGTGATTTATTGCCTCGGCGCAACGATCGGTACCGCTCTGATGTGCATCAGAGGTCATTGCAACTTTGCCGAACCGCTTTACTGTTTCATATATTTCTTCATGATCCGTAGCGACGATCAGATCAGAAAGGTCTTTGCACAACAAAGCCTGTTCGTACACACGCTGAATCATGGGTTTACCGCCAATGTCAGCCAGCGCTTTGGCCGGAAGCCTGCCCGAAGCGTAACGGGCTGGTATAATGCCTGCTATTTTCATGGAATGATGTTATACTGTATTATTCACTGATTTCCTTTACCCGTAGAGATGTGCCCGCGATCTCTACAACTTCAACAGCAGTTCCTTTTTCAATAAACTCTCCCCGGGTACAGGCGTCGTAAATGATGTCATTGATCATGACTTTTCCGCTGGGACGAAGAACAGACCAGGCTGTTCCCCGCTGATGCAGCAAGGTTTCCTGATAAAAATTGGAAGTCCATCCTGCCTTTGAATGCATGGTATCTTCAAGCATAACCCGTTTGAATGCCCGGCTCTCCACAAATCTGGCACCGCCTGCGAATACAAGAATCAGGGAACCGCCAATGCCGGCAAAAAGGATGGCAACTGCTTCTATAACGGCATGTGCGGGTACAAAGGTAAAATCAAAAGCATTGTTGTTTAGTAATACTAATACAATACCAGCGCACAGAAGGATGAGGCCCGCTATACCCGCAATGCCAAAGCCGGGAATTACCAGCAGCTCGAGCAATATGAGTATGATACCGGCAATAAAAATCAGAATTTCCCAATATTCGGCCAGTCCGTTGAGATAGTTGGGCAGGAAATAAAGGATGGCTGCTATGACTGATGCGAGTAGTGCAAAGCCTACTCCGGGAGTCTGGAGCTCGAAATACAATCCTCCCAGAATAATCAGAAGCAGAATGCTTTGCAGGTAAGGATTCAGGAATATATTGATGATTCTTTCTGTTTGGGAAAGCTCAAAGTGATGAAGTGTATAATGGGTAATCCCCAGCTGCTTTGTCAGAAGACTGTCAATTGAGTTTACCTTGCCTTCGCAGAATCCGTTTCTGATCGCTTCTCCCGTAGTAAAAGAAATAACATTGCCTACCGCTATACTGTCCTTGCCTACCGGTTGTCCGACCATACCGGCAGCAATATCGGGATTTCGGCCTTTTTCTTCGGCAGTGGCGCGCATTTTGGCGCGCATATACGCCTGATATTTGTCAGGTGCAGGCTTGCCATCTGCAAAAACGACTGTAGCAGCTCCTATATTGGCACCGGGAGCCATGTATATACTGTCGGTAGCCAGAGCGATCAGCGCACCGGCAGAAGCAGCATTGTTGTTTATATAGACATAAACAGGCACGGGAGAGGCCAGAATCCGGTTGCGTATTTTGTCTGCATCATCCAGTGTACCGCCATAGGTATCCATATCGATCAATACCATATCGGTTTTCTGCCTGATGGCCTCATCAAATGCGAGATCCGCATAGCGGCTCATTCTGGGATCAATTTCGCTTCTGATTTGAAATACGAAAACAGTATTTTTCTCCTGAGCATGACTAAGTGAGCAGATCAGAAAAAAGCAAAGAGGCAGAAGAAAACGGATTATTACAGTCATTTTGAACAGATGTATAAGAAGTCTGAAATTTACTAAAATAATACTTATGGCTTTTGATTAACTTTGAATAAAGTTAGGAGATAAGATAGTTGGAAAAATTGCCTGTTCAGTCGATTGTAATGGATGATATGGTCTGGAAAGTTCATTTTACGGATCTGTATATGCTTGTAGAAACCAGAGATGGTATAAAAAAACATTTCGATCTGCTGTGTATCGATACCCGTACAATGAAGGTAATATGGAAGACAGAAACAGCTATATTGAGCTGGTGGGAGACCATTGTTGCAGTTACTGGCAGGTATATTGTTTTAAGTCTTTATCAGGACCCTGCTTTTCCCTGTACCGGTGGTCTGAAAGTGATGGATTTGAGCAACGGGAGTTTTTTATGGAAAAACAACTGCTATAATCTGGCTGAAGTAAAAAGCGATGATGTAATCCGGGTTGTAGATACAGAAAATGATCAGCGGGAAACTATGGAAATAAAGCTTGAAACCGGCGGAGTTTTGACAGGTTTTTCGGAAGGTGAAGAAGGCAACGGGGCTAAAACAGAAGGGAAGATAACTCCTTCATTTTATCCGGAAGGGCATGAGTATTTTGCGCAGGTAGCCTCTTTTTTAAGCCTGAAAGGCTATCACCCGGTCAAAGCTATCGAATATGCAGAAATCGATGATAAAGTTGTTATTGGATTTTATGAAGATACAGAGGGCGGTCTTCGGTTTACATTGCTGGTAATTAACGCAAAAGGAGAAGTGTTTTGGGAAGAAACCGGGACAAATCAACGTGACGGTATAGGTTTTGGCACGTATTTTCTTTTAAAAGAATGGATTGTTTTTGTCAGGGATAAAAAAGAAATAGTAATTTTGAGTCTGAGTATTTGAATCTATGGTTATGAAAAAAGCATTAATATTTCTGTCACTGCTATGTGCGTTTGTTTCATCTCAGGCTTCAGTACTGGATTCTGTCGGAGTTGAAAAGAAAGGCGATACCTATTTTATACAGCATAAGATGGAGGCAAAAGAAACGCTGTATGCTTTGTCACGGAGATACAACGCTACGGTAGACGAAATAAAAAAAGCAAACCCTGGAGTCAACATTAATGATATCGGTATAGGGCAGATTATTCTGGTACCTGCCAAAAACTATAAGCCCGCTGCTGCTGCATCTTCTTCTGCACCTGTATCTGGGAAAAAAATCCATAAGGTAGAACCGAAGGAAACTCTGTTTGCCCTGTCTCAGAAATATGGTGTTACTGTCGATGAGCTTAAGAAGGCAAATCCGGCATTGAATGAAAAAGGACTGCAGGTAGGAATGGAGCTTGTGATACCCGGAAAAAGCGCGCCTTCGGCAGTAGCTGCGACTGAAACCCGGAAGCCTGAACCGACACCGGCTGCAAAACCTGCACAAAACACGAGTACCGGCACAGCTCCTGCTGCGGCACCTAAGCCAGTGACAGCTGCTGCCGGGAAGCCGAAACCAGAGCCTGCTCCAGCCAGACTTACACCAACAGACCTGCCTTCTAAAAATAATAAGATTGAGAAGGTAAATGAAAACGGCCTGGCAGAAACTGCTCCTGCACGTCAGGATGCTCCCGACTTCTTTGCCTATCACAAAACTGCTCCGGTGGGTACGATTATTCATGTTGTGAATGATCAGAATAATCAGAATGCCTATGTCCGGGTAATTGGACCGTTGAAAGATCCTTCTTCCGAAACTGCCATCATTCAGCTTTCGCCGAAAGCGATGGAGCGAATCAAAGCCGGAGATGCTAAAGCCAAAGTCAGCCTTTCTTATTTTATGCCTTGAATACACTGCAATTAAAAGACTTTCTTGACGAAAAAGTCGCCGTCTATAATCAGCCGGGTTTTATTGAAAATGATCCGATATCGATTCCGCATCTTTTTTCTGTAAAGCAGGATATCGAAATTATGGGATTCTGGGCTTCTATCCTTGCCTGGGGGCAGCGGGCAACTATAATAAATAAATGCAGGGAGCTGGTCCGGCGTATGGACGGAGCTCCATATGATTTTATCCGCAATCATACGGATAGAGACCTGACACGTTTTGCAGGTTTTTGCCACCGGACGTTTAATGATACAGACACGCTCTACTTTATTGCTTTTTTTCACGATTACTATTCCCGGCACGAATCGCTGGAGACTGCTTTTAGCCAGTTTCTGACTGAAGATTCTCCGGATATCGGACCAGCGCTTGTTGGCTTTCAGAGACTGTTTTTCAGCTTGCCAGATTTTCCGGCGCGTACGATGAAGCATGTTTCGACACCCTTGCGGGGGTCTACCTGCAAAAGGCTGAATATGTTTCTTCGCTGGATGGTCCGCAACGATAATAAAGGAGTAGATTTTGGTATCTGGAATCAGATACGTATGTCGCAGCTGATTTGCCCGTGTGATGTCCATGTAGACCGGGTAGCCAGGCGCTTCGGACTTATTCAGCGGAAGCAGACAGACTGGCAGACAGCTATGGAGCTAACAGAAAATCTTCGCCAGTTTGATGGTAATGATCCGGTTAAATATGATTTTGCGCTTTTTGGTATCGGAGTAGAAGAAACGCGTATGCGCCTGACCCGTTGATCTTTGTCTTCGCCTCAGACAAGCAGGATGCTGTGGTTTTCGACGTCCGAGGATTTTTAAGCTTCAAACTTCTTCCTTAATGGTTGCAGCAATTCCATTAGCCCGTTAATCTTTATTTCATATACCAGAGCCAGCTCCTGTCCGAGCGTTCCCTCAGGCCATCCTTTTTTGGCCATCCATTCAAGATAGGGAACAGGAATATCCAGCAGTTTTACTCCCTGATATTTTCCAAAAGGCATAGTTCTTGAAAGTATCCGCTGCAGGACCTGGCTGTTGAGGTTGAGTTCTTCCATTATTGATACTCGGGATGATATAAATGAGGCTGAATATATAAAATTTATTGACAAATAACCGGAGATAATATAGTCTTTTGTACTGTTGGTATAGAAGTCAGGCAGAAAAAAATAAAAAATTCTCAGATCCTTCTGCTTCTCCTTATATTTAAAGCTTATTCGGTCATTGTTGCCGATGATAAAATTTGGTTTGAGAAACTATTGTTTTAATATGGTGATATATCTGAGAAGTTTTTTCTGCTTTTTGACAGGGTTTGCCGGAATCCTGTTTTTTTCATCGAATATATATGCGCAGGGGGTGACGTTTCAAGGCACGCTTCGGGACAGCCTGGATCAGACAGAGATACCTATGGCGTATTTGTCGCTCAGCGTACAGGCAGACCAGACTCTTCGCTATGCTGTGTATGCTGATACGGCCGGTAATTTTTATTTCCCTAATGTTATCCCGGATAATTACCTGCTGTATATAAATGCGTTTGGATACAGGGAAAAGTATATTCCACTACGTATTGAGAGCCCAGTCAGTGATTTTCCCATTATGATCTCTCCGGATATTCAAAGTCTGGAAGGTATAGTGATCAAGGGACGAATCCCGCCTGTGGAGAATAAGGGAGATACAACGGTTTATAATGCATCGGCTTTTAAAACCCTGCCGGATGCAGATGCTGAGGCATTAGTGAAAAAACTGCCTGGAGTAACGGTCAGAAACGGTGAAGTTACCGCCCAGGGCGAAAAAGTAACTGAAATATATGTAGACGGGAAACCTTTTTTCGGCCAGGATCCTAATACGGCTTTGAAATCCCTGCCTGCGGATATTATTGATAAAGTGGAAATTCTTGACAGAGGGAGTGATCAGGCTTTATTTACGGGTTTTGATGATGGAGACCGGATTAAGGCAATTAACATTGTAACAAAAAAAGATCGTCGTAACGGCGCTTTTGGCCGCGGGTATCTGGGGTATGGAAGCGATGAGCGATATAATGCAGGCGCTACGCTCAACCTGTTTAATGGTAACCGGCGCATCACACTGCTGGGTATTTCCAATAATATTAATCAGCAGAATTTCTCCAGTGATGATCTGGCCGGACTTGTGAGCGGAGATCGTATGGCAGGAGGACCGGGCAGGTTCCGCCGCGGTGGTGGAGGTGACGACTTCCTTGTCAGCCAGCAGAACGGGATTACCCGAACCAATGCATTGGGGCTAAATTTTTCAGATTCAATAGGACGAAAAGTGAGCTTTTCGGGAAGCTATTTTTATGACCGGGCTAATAATACCAATACGCAGTATGTAAACCGAAACTATTTTATGTCCGGAGACTCATCGCAGATATACCGGCAATCAGGTGATGAGAGTAGTATTGCACAGAATCACCGGCTGAATATGCGAATTGATTATAAGATTGACTCTGCCAATTCGATCCTGTTGACTCCAAGGCTTACAGTTAACCATCAGGATGCCGGGAGTACGCTTTTTTCAGAAAGTATTTTTTCTCCGGGGAGCATATACTCATCAAGTAATAACGAATATGCCCAGCAGTCGCAGTCTGTTGATTTTCGTAACAATGCCTTATATCGGCATTCTTTCAGGAAAAAGGGGCGCACACTGAGTGTTGGTCTGGAAACTGCTTTTGCCATGCTGAATGCAGACAATTCTTTGCAGGCAATTAATTCCTATGCGTCAGATGTGCGCAACGGCTCCGATTCCCTCAATCAAAAGACGGATTTGAGCCAAAACTCCTATACGCTGGGAACAGACTTGCGATATACAGAACCTTTGGGAAAAGCAGGGCAATTGATGTTTCGATATGAAGTAGAGTTATCGAATCGGGATTACGACAAGGAAACAGCCGATTTGCAAGGGGCAGGCTTGTATCGTCTGGATAGTACTCTGTCCGGTAACTATGCATCTCAGTACCTGACTAATGAAGGCGGAGTGGCCTACCGTCTCAATCTGAAAAAGCTTTCCGGAAGCCTTGGTATTAACTATCAGAATTCCCGGCTTACCAATCATCAGGTATTGCCAACTGAGTCTTCAATAGATCAGAGCTTCAATGCGTTGCTGCCAAATGCAATGCTTCGTTATACGGTTTCCAAGGAGAAAACCATTCGTGTATTTTACAGGGCGGGAACCAGTCTCCCGTCGGTCAACCAGTTAAACAATATTGTAAATAACAGTAATCCCCTGCTGGTGAGTCAGGGAAATCCTGACCTGAAGCAGGAATACAATCATAGAATATTTACGCGGATTGCTTTGGGTAAAAGTGAAGCCTATAAATCATTAAATATATTCGCCTTTGTTCAGAATACGCAGAATTATATTGGTAATGCAGTTCTGATGCCGACAGCCGATACTCTCTTAAGCAATGGATACCTGCTTAGAGAAGGGGCACAGCTTACCACACCTGCCAATATGAGCGGATACTGGACCGCCCGTTCAAGTCTGACCTATAGCTTTCCTCTGGATCTTATTAAGTCCAATATTGGTCTTACTACCGGCTATACCTATTCCAGAACTCCGGGTCTGGTTAATAATGAGCGAAACTTTGTCAATAATCACGGGATCACGGAAGGTATCACGATCGGAAGTAATTTTAGCCATAATTTTGATTTTACGCTCGGATATACGGCAAGCTACAATATTGTGAATAGTGTTCTGCGTCCCGAAAGCAACCAGAATTACTTTTTTCATACCCTCGAGTTTAGGGCAGAATATGTCTTTAACAATGGCTTCCTGCTACAAAGCAATATCGGGCAGTATCTGTACCGTGGTCTGAGTACGAGCTTCAACAGGGATTTTGTGTTATGGAATGTTGGAGTAGGTAAAAAAATATTAAAAGATCAGCGCGGAGAGCTCAGGCTGAGTGTATTTGATATTCTGAACCAGAATAACAGCATTGCCCGGAATGTTACGGAAAACTATGTAGAAGATGTTGGCAATTCTATTCTGAATCGCTATTTTATGTTGACGTTTTCATATAATTTCAGACAGTTTAAGTAATTGATTATGGGTGTATGGTTAATATTGATGTAATAATCATACAGGATCAGGTGCTTGCCCTATATATAATTTTTAGCTTCTTTTAATTGTTTAAAAGGCGGAAGTTTAAAGCATAAGATTCAAAGATCGTAGTGCCGATTTCCGGTGTCTGAGTTTTCCGAACCACCGAATTCGAAGGCAAAAAGCCTGTTTCCGGCGGGCGGTAAAGCCTGTTCTCTTTTTTATATATCTGGTATGAGGAGTGTCAGCTATTCCTTACTATTGTCGGCAGTATAGATAATTGTAATAATTTTTTAAAGATGAACATTGGGTTTTTATGTATGTAGTGACTGATTTTATTATTATATAGACTATCCATGGGGTCTTTTTTTTGTGTTTAAAATGAGTAAAATATTACATTGTAAAGTATCATAAAATAATATCATTATTTTATGATACTTTACAGGGGAAATTAATGTGCTCTTGTATTTGCTCGTAAAAGAAGGTTTGGCAATAAAGAAGAAAAAGTGAGAGTTTTTGATCAAAATGAAAAAGAGAATATATGGCACGTGGATTGGCTTGTATGTTAAATGTATGTTTTTGTAATAAAAAAAAGTGTTTATATATTCGTCGCCTCAAGCAATAGGTATTGCTTACGTAATTTGACAAACATATAATGACTTTTCTGCACCTAAAAGGAAGTTTTAATACCAGAGTCCCTTGGGTACTGTTTGCCTTGATTTGTTTGGGAAAAATCAATAGTAACGGCTCAGCTCGACTACCATCAGAGGTTTTGCTCGGATATGAAAGCGTACATTCAGATAAACATACATTTGATTTGGACGATAATGAATGTCCGGATATTATTCTTTCTTATAGTAAAACCGATGTAAGTTGTATCGGACCGGTTGGCGGTTCGGTTATTTTGAATGTAAGTGGGGGTAGACCTCCTTATAGCTATTTATGGAGTAATGGAGCAACGAGTAAGGATGTTGCCAATCTTGTATCCGGCATATATAGCGTGGTTGTGTCTGATCAGGATGGTTGTGAAGTATCTGAATCTATCCAGGTACTGGAAGGGGGTGAGCTAGGTATCATTGCATCAGTTACCCAGGAACAATGTACGGTAAAGGGAGCAATTGATCTGACCGTAAGCGGAGGAACCCCGCCATATAGCTATTTGTGGAGTAATGGAGCAACTACTGAAGATGTTAGCGATCTTGAAGCAGGAGAATACCGTGTACAGATATCAGATTCCAAAGGGTGTCGATCAACTCATCATATAGAAGTGACTTCCGATTTACCTTTTGATGTAAAAGTCTTTTATACAAATATAACAACACCACAGGCAAATGACGGAATAGCCACTGTGCAGACAGGGAATCAATGTACTCCGCCGGACACAACGACTGAAGATTGCGGTAGTTGTACTAGTTTCATTGCAATTGACAATGGAGCGATTGTAGTTAATAACGGTCAGAAAGTATGTTTGACTGCATCGTCGTTTAATTCCGTTATTACTGTTACAGGCGGAGAGCTTGTTATATGCGGCAATGCAGTACCTGCTTCATTTAATTTTTCAGGTGGAAAAGTGACAGTTATAGGTGAACTGGAAATACCTAATACTACTACTATCGGTATAGAACAAATATTGGACAACTACGGTACTGTCACGTCACAGGCTGTACATGTATCTGGTTTGTTCAGAAATCACGGAAACTTTACGTTGACAACAGGGAATCTTCATATCCAATCGGGAGGTACGGTAGTCAATACGAATACTCTTTCTATTAGAATGGGCGGAATAGGGAATAACGGAGAATTGTCTAATTCCGGGCGTCTGACAGTTGTAAAAAATATTGAATTGAGGCAAAATGGATTATTAATCAATAGCTGCACGATAAAAGCCGATACAGTATATTGTATAGAAGGTTTTACAAATTACGGAAGCATTCTTGCCAGTGTTATTGAAGTACATAACGATGATGTTGAGATAGAATTGGGTGGAGGTAGTAGCATATATGCCCAAAAAGCTGAGTTGAAAGGTACAATAACTAACGATGGAAATACATGTGCCTTAGTAAAGGCGACTTCCATGTTATGGATTAGTCCTGATGCGGTTGTGACTGGAAATATAAACTTTTGCAGTTCTGATTGTATATGTGAGTTGCCTTCCGGGAGTTGTTCTGTAGTCTGGTCAAACTCAGAGACAGGTAATACAATCACCGGGCTATCAGCAGGTACCTATATTGCAAGTGTGACTTGTGGTTCATGTACAGTAATGCGGACAGTGACTCTGCGGGCGGGAGGTTCATTGGTAATTAACACAGAGCATGTCAATGAAGCTGAATATACAATATATGTTCCGGGAGTTGGTCCGGTCCAGGGACATAGTGGAATTTCCGCTTCTGAATTGATTCTGGAACCTCTGCTGCCGCCCTCCGGACACAAAGAGAAAGCGATGCTCACTATTGGAGTCGGGGAAGATCGTAGTCAACTTGAAATAGAGGTAGAATACGATCATACTCCGGTAATTACTGCGGTTCGTGCAAAGATGGATAATCAGTATATGGATATCAGTCAGGAGTATTACACCATTGAGAACGGCAACAAACTTTATTTTCATAATGAAAAGCCTGCAGAGGAGCCATACGTTGTTACTACCAATCTGATCAATGGTCTGAAGCTTGATCCTGCCTCAGAAACATTGGAGATTGACCTGCCGGGTACTTCTGTATTCAGTTCCGTATTGATGGGTATTAATAAAATTGAGGAAGGTACTCCTGTACAGGTAGTAGCTCCGGGCAGTACGCTGACATGGAATGCGTCCGGGGCTGCGACCGGCCTGTATGAGTTTACGCTTCAGCTTAGCGACCCGCAAACCACACGCACCTATAAGGGGCAATTTATAATCGAATAATGAAAATAAAAGGAAGCACATTGAAAACTCCTGGAGTTATAATCGTTTGCGTTGCGCTGGCTTTTAGCATGTATGCCGTGTACAAGGTGCAGCGCAGCCCGCGTATCGCATATGTGCGTAATGCGGTATTTGCCGAACAATATGCCGGTATGCAGGATGCCAGGAAGTTACTGGAACAAAAACTGAAAGAGTGGGAAGACAATGTGGATACGCTGGAGGCAAGGTATATGAGAAGCCTTGATCAATACAATAAAAATTACGCTTTGCTCAGTCTTTCTGAGCGTGAAGAGCTCAAAAAATCGATAGACCGGCAGGAGTATGAATTACAGCAGTATATAGCTGCTGTTGAAAAAAAAGCGATGGAGGAAAATCAGCGAAAACTGCAAGGGCTCACGGATCAGGTTAACCTCTTTATAAAAAAATATGCGGAGCAGCAGGGTTATGATCTCATACTTGGAGTAAGCGGAAATGGCAATATAGTCTATGGAGCCGAAACCATTGATCTGACCGATCAGATTCTGGAAGCATTAAACCGGGAATATTCAGGAGAATGAAAAACCTGTGGTATATACTATATTGTGCGCTGTTTACCTCCTGTAGCAGTGGTTTTTCTTCCGAACAGGATTTTTTCAACTGGATATCAGATGAAAATAACGGACTTATAAAAGAACGGGACTTTGGACGAATGAAAATTCGTGTAAAATATCTGCCGGATGAATACCTGGTATATAATGAACTCAAAAAAGCCGGAGCCGGTCGTTCCGTTGAGATGGCCGATTCATTGCGCGCCGCATATCGTGATACCCGTACTTTTCTGATGACTTTTGAGTTTGAGCAGGAGTTTCCGGGAGAAAATACGCTGTTGTACGGCACAGACAGCTATGAAGCTTACAAAGAGCGTGTGGAACAGCTTAGCTTTAAGGCGGACAACTATATACGCGTTGAATGCGGATCCGGCGAGTACAGGCCGGTATTGTGGACCCTGGAAAATACCCAGGCTCCGGGCAACAGGAAAAACCTCTATCTGGTTTTCCCCAAAGAAAAACCGGACGATCAGCGGATTTCCATGCTCTTCGAAGATTACTTGTTTGAAACAGGAATCAGTCGCTATGTTTTTAATAAAAAACACTTTGATCAGATTCCCGAATTTAGTTTTATTGACACTTTTCTAAAACAGCAATGAAGAACAGACATCGTTTTGTACATAAAGTAATTGCCCTTTTTCTGGCTCAGAGTATACTGATACAGACAGTATTTCCTACACTTGCCTATGCCCTCACGGCAGGCCCCGCTTCACCGGAGTTTGCGAGCTTTGAGCCGGTAGCTACCACGGACATGGTCAATGTGTTTTCAGGAGATTTTACCTACAATCTCCCGGTCATTAATATACCGGGGCCGGAGGGTGCCGGTTACGCCCTTTCGTTGTCTTACCACAGCGGAGGAACCAGTGATGAGGAGGCTTCTTGGGTAGGGCACGGATGGACTATAAATCCGGGCGCTATCAACCGTAATGTACGCGGCCTGCCGGATGACTACAATGGTGCAACCATAAAGCGCTACAACAAAACATTGCCAAACTGGACAGCAACGGCCTATCATAAAGTAGCGCTGGAATTGTTCAGTAAAAGTGATCTGAAACTGGCTCAGCAGATGGAGGAAGGCCCCCAGTCTTCTTTCCCCTCCGTAAGCCTTTCGCAGACGTTGCGATACAACAACTATATGGGCTTTAACCGGATGTATGGAATGGCGGTAGGATACAAAGGTTCATTGAGCCTTGGTGCCAATTTCGGGGCATCTGGTATTACGTTCTCCGCTTCGATTAATGTAGGCAACATATTGTACAGACAATGGCAGAATGCTAAAAGAAAAGCCGAAGCAGAACAGAAAAAAGCGGATCCCGCCTTAAAAAAACAAAATGATAATGTTGTGGTGGAGGATGTTAAGTCTGTGAAGCAGAAGACAATGGATTACTCAAAGCAGATGAAGGCCATCGGCAAAAGAATGATTGGGGGAGCTCTGTCCAATATAAGTGTTTCTAGCTATGGTCTGGCAGCTTTTGAAAGCTTCGGGATGCCGCCTGTAGTGCATGATTACAAGGGGTTTGGATGCAATTTTAATACGTCCCAGCAACTCAATCTCTCTCAGGTTCCGGTTGGTATTGAGGCTGCTCAGCACGGCAGTGTACGTGTGCAGTACAATGTGCCGGTATCCGATTTTCAGGCATATGGCTATGCGCACAATCTCAACAAGGATGATTTTGCGGATGACAATACGGTCAGCAAGCTCAATGATTATTATGTCGAAAAAGCAAGTTCTTTTGATCAGAGAGACTTGTTTTTGGGTATACCCTTTGCCAATTACGATATATACGGTCTTAGCGGTGAAGGATTGTCCGGAAGCTTCCGCAGTTTCAATCTGAGTACCGGACACTATTATCCAAACTTTCTGGCAAGTGATGTCACTACCGTCAATACCGGAGTAGAATTGATGCTGGGGCTTAATCTCGGGGTGGGGCTCAACTTCGGTATCGGCAATACCAAGATGCGGATAAAAGATTGGAGCAATCGCGGTAATGCCGGTACGCGCCAGTATGATACGGAAGCCGGTTCTGTATATCGCTTTAATCACGATTTGGGAGGCAAAGTAGAATATAGTAATCACACAGAAGTGGAAAATGCCCGTCTGGTGGTCAAACCGGATATTCCTATGATCCGCGGAGCTTCGCCGCATATTAACGAAAACGGCATACATTCCTATCTGAACGCGGCCACTTCCGGTGAGCTGGCAGATCAGGCCACAGGCCGCTCTTCCTATATTACGGAAAAAAAGCAGGGCGATCGGGTAACAGGCTTCCGGATTACCAAAGAAGACGGCACACATTATCATTACGAAACAGCCGTATATTCCAAAAATATGATCCAGCTCAGTGTAGATGTACATCCCGACTGGCATGAAATAGAGAATTATAAGATGGTATACCGTAATACCCCGATCTCATCCGCCGGATTTGATGAAGACTTCCTCAACGATTATCAGACAGTAGTAGGAGAGGCCCGTCTCGGAGAGCAGGCAAAATATGCCACCGCATTTCTTCTTACGGCAATTACTACCCCGGAATATGTGGACCTGACCGGAGATGGTCCTACCGATGATGATTTCGGAGGATGGACACGTTTTGACTATGACCGTATCCATGAAGATTATCGCTGGAAGGTGCCTTATCAGGGACTTAACTATTCTTCCAATCAGCTGTCAGACCCGAAGGATGATCTTGGATCTGTGTCTACGGGAGAAAAAGAAGTGTACCTGCTTCGCAGGGTAGTTACCCGGACACATACAGCCTACTTCATGACCAACAAGTCCGATGCAGGTTTTGAGTCAGACAAATATAAGCCTTCCAATAAAGAAAGAAAGGACGGAATAAGCGCTTCTGCACGTACTGACAGCAAAACCGCGAGAGGAAGCCATCGACTTGAAAATCTCGAAAAAATAATCCTTGTATCCAACAACCGGAAAGAGATACCGATCAAGACCGTAAACTTTGCTTACAGCTACGAACTGGCAAAAAACTTACCCAATAATGCAGAAAGTGGCAGCGCTTCTTCTGAAACGGGTAAACTCACACTTAAAAAAGTATGGTTTGAATATGAGGGTATTATCAACGCGCGTATCAGTCCGTATGAGTTTTTCTATCAATATAAGGATAGCAGAGATTTTAAACCCGAACTGAAACAAAAATACCCTTTACTGGCCGATTTCTTTGAGCTGTCCGGGGCCTTGACCGACGCGGCTCAGAATCCGGATTACTCCCCCTATGATCAGGATGCGTGGGGAAGACATCAGCCGATGGGGCCGGAGCAGGCGCAGAAGCAGCGGCCATGGCGCTATCAGGGTACCTTGCCCGAAGGCTATCAGTATGACCCTGCAGCTTATCAGCTCAAGCAGATCAGCCTGCCTTCCGGAGGGGAGATTCTGGTGGAATATGAAGAAAAAGACTACCGTTACGTACAGGATCGTAACGTAATGGCCATGGTCAGCATTGCCGGCTTTGACGATGACCGCGCAGGACTGCTGGGCGGCCAGCGATACAAAAAAGATCCCTGGTATACACTCAACCTTCAGGATATCGGTGTAGAAGCTTCTCAGGAGCTGGTTGATCAGATGAATCAGTATTTCGTGACCGACGAAAACCGCATTTATTTCAGGTTTCTCTATCAGCTGGTGGGTAATGATATACCATCACTCACAGATTGCCGCTCAGAGTATATTGATGGCTATGTCAAAGTAGATACCGTACTGCTCGAAGGTACCGATGTCAAAGTGATACTGAACGGTGACGGTAGCACCTACGATGGCGGTGATAAAAACTATCCGATGACTCCGAGGCAGGCCTGTTATGACTTTTACTCCACCCAGCGGGTGGGTAAGTACGATGACCCCAACAGGAAATGTGCGCATGCAATGGACAGCTACAACTCACGGGTGACTGATCTGGCTTACAGGGACAATCCTTCTACACTAAGCAGTGTCTGGGGCTTTCTGCAAAAAATGGGCTTTTCAGTCGAGATGATGGGTGAGGTTCATAAAAATCTCATTAATACTGGTCTGCAACCGCCCCTCAAAACAACGGTGTGTCGTGAGATGAATGCAGAGCTTTCCTATCTGAAAATACCAATGCCGAAAGCCAAGAAAGGCGGAGGCTGTCGTGTAAAACGGTTGCTGACCTATGACCCTGGAATAGAGTCGGGAGAAGCCGGCGTGGTCTATGGATCACGATATCGCTATGAAGACGAAGATGGTAAAAGCAGCGGGGTAGCGACCAATGAACCGACTGATATGCGCGAAGAAAATCCGCTCGTTGGTTTTATCCCTAAGAAAAGTCAGACCTGGCTGAGTCGCCATACCGTTGGGAGAGACAAAGAGCAGACAGAAGGCCCGATCGGAGAAAGTCTCTTACCAGGAGCCAGTGTAGGGCACTCAAGAGTAGTGGTGGAAGGGATTCATCAGGGTAAGTCATCCAATGGTTTTGTTATTCAGCATTTTCATACCGTCAAAGAGTATCCCTACGACAAAGCCTACAGCTACCAGACCGCTGCTGAGGAAGGAGACCGCAAGTTTGATTTTACCGAAACACTCGGGGTAGATTACTCGGATCTGCACAGCAATCTGGCCAAAGACAAGGCGCCGATCAATGCCGGGTTATTCTCTTATAATTCAGATAAATTCTGGGCTACCCAGGGGTTCCGGTTTATTCAGACCGCTATGCACGGACAGCCGTCCTCGATCGAAAAGTACGGTGGCACCTACCAGCTATATCAGCAGAAACCAGACAATGTTCTTTTGGCTTTCGCCCAGCACACCAGTTATTTCGAACCGGGAGAAAAGCTCCGGATGTTGTGTATGCAAAGCGACGGAAACGTGGAAGTGTATTTTGACAATCCCGGCAAGGAGATGGACATTGCCATGGAAATGAAGTCTGTCAAAGAACGAAGCATGGACTTCCTGCTTGAGGTAGACCTTAGTATCGGGCTTAGCGCCCCGCCGCCACCGTTTATCACCCTGATGGGTTCCTTTGAGTTTGCCGAAAATGTGCTCAATCTTCATACAACCAGCAAGGTTATCAGTTATCCTGTAGTGCAGAAGGCCGTGCGGGTATATCAGGACGGCGTCTGGGCCGAGACAGAGTACCTGGCTTTTGACAAAGCTACCGGAAAGCCCTTGCTGAGCCGTACGAGTGATATATATGACGGAGCCAGGCCTTTCTGTGCCAATCTGGATGGCAGTATATACAGCATGCTGCTGCCTGCCCACTGGTACTATCCGGAAATGGGGCAAATGGCCGAAGTAAATCTGAATCAGCATTACCGGAGCAATCAGCTGGCGCATGGAGCGGGAACCATTGTATCGTACGGACCAAATGGCAACCCTGTCAAAACCGATTCAGAAGATAACGAGTATTTTCAGATACCTCTGCAGAATATTATCAATGCCCGGATCCAGACCTACGCCAAAGGAAGTGATCAGATGCACTGGTTTGACGGACCCGTTACCATAGATTATGGCCTGGATAATACCACCAGACAAAAGCTGGATAAGCTGCATCGGCCGTGGCAGCAATATGTATACAAAACCGACATTAGTCCGATTACCCAAGTCCCGGTCTATCAGGCAGGGTTATATGCTGATTTTGTGCCATTTGATTATTCTGTGACCACTCAGAGTGCATCCTGGCTCAAAATCAGTGAGGTGACCCGTTATGCTCCGGATGGCTATGCGCTGGAAGAAAAAGATGTGCTGGGCATACCATCAGCCGTGCGTTTCGGATACAGGCATACCCTGCCGGTCATTGCCGGAGCCAACTGCGAATACAGCACCATCCATTTTGAAGATTATGAAAACAACGGGCAGGCAACAAATCTGTATGCGCATTCCGGGGCGAAATCACGCCGTCTTACTTCAGAAAGCACTACGATTGTGCCATCCATAGGAGTGACGGACAGCCTTAAGTCTCAGGGAGCTTTTGTACGCCTGTGGCTGAAGTCGGATGTGCCGGTACATAAATTACTGAGAGCCGGTATCAGCGGGGGAGAGACAATTCCTGCTTCGCGTATAGCCAGTTCCGGAGAATGGTCTTTGTATCATTTCGCGTTTGCTCCGAAAATGCTTGCCGGGATTTCGTCCGGATATTTATCGGTTGATCTTATCTATCCGCTGACCGGAGAGGAAATATACATCGATGATGTGCGCTTTCAGCCTATGGAAGCCGAAGCAACCTGCTTTGTATACGACGCGGCAAGTCTTCGTCTGCTCACAAAGTTTGATGATCAGCATTTTGGCCGCTACTATCAGTACGATGCCGAAGGAAAACTGATTCGTGAGCTGGTCGAAACGGAGCGGGGTGTCAAGACCCTTCGCGAAGCCTATTACCATACACCTAAAAAAGACCGATAGTATGAGCCGCTTGTTTAGATACCTTATATATACCATTAGTATCACGCTTTGCTGCGGGCATTGGGTATTGGGACAGCAGGCTGATACTTCCTGTGTCGGACTGGTAAAGGATTATGTAAAGCGTATGCAGGAGTACGGACGGCCCAGGGGAAAGGAAGTTTATTTTATGGATATGCAGGTCAATACGGTCTACAATCCCGAATACGCAAAAAACGACAGCGATGTACGGGTACGCATGTATCTGAGTACAGACAAGATGCAATACGAGAGCAGCTATGTAAGTCTGTATCAGGATCCGCATGACGCTTTTACAATTGTGCATCCGCAAAAGCTTATTGTCTGGAATCAGGGAGGCGCCTTACGGGAACAGAAGGAAAGCTATGCGACCTTGCTGTCCATCAGCGATACGCTTTTTGCACGGAGCAAAGTGATATCCTGCCGGAATATGGAAGAAGACGGACGCCGGCTCAGAGAAGTAGTATTGCAGCCGGATGCGGGCTACAGACGAAGCCGCAGAGTACAACAGGTCGTATACCATTACGATCTCAGCGAAAAAAGGGTATACCGCAGTACCATATACTATACGGAGGAGGCGTCCCGGCAGCGGGAAACCACCACCTATCACCGGCTAAGCTTTGACCAGTCCGCTATGCCCTTTAGCCGTGCCGAACGGGTGATCTTTCAGGCCAGCGGCAAGCCGGTCGGGAAGTATAGCGGCTATGAAATAATTGACAACAGAAAACTTTCGCGCGAATGATGATGAAGTGCCTGAAATTTTTTTCCATACTTAGTATCCTCCTCTGCGCATATGCAGGGCAGGCGCAGGATAAAGGCGTATATACCGATGAGGTGAGCCTGCAGGCGGGACAGACCGCCCAGCTACCTCTGCCTGCCATTACCGATCTGCGCAAACAGGTCAAAAAAGCCTCGGTAACTGTACGCTCCTCCTTTGACGGAGACTACCGGTTCGGGGCCCCCGGCGCCGGTCAGGATTTTCAGCTGCAGTTGCAGTTTACCCTGCAGGCCTACGAAGATGCCACGCTGATCTGGTCCAAACCCTATAGCTTTACCATCGACAATCAGAATCCTCAGGGTTATGTATACAAAGATCTGCGCGACCTGATTCTGGCAGACGGTACGCAAAGCCCCTCAGGTATGTCTGTCAGCCGGCTGGCGATCGCGGACTTCTCCGTTACCGATGTACAGAGTGGAGGTTCCTTTCAGGATGCGGTCGATGAGCTGAGTCTGCATATGCATTACGATATACACTATGGTATCGATGTGGCATCGCATGGGGGTGAGATTGAAAAGATGTATCCTCCATCAATATTTACTTATACATGGGATATTATGTTGTCAACGGATCATGATTATCCTAACTATGAATATCAGATTGTCCGATTGTATAATATAGATAGTGAACGATTGGAGACTTCTGATTATATCAAAGCAGTAGTCGATTGGAGTCAGGCAACTACATTTGAAACCGGGTCTAGTTCTAAAATGATTCTGCAGAGTGCGCCTGCTGGCATGGGATTTTATGCATGGCGGGTGAGACCGATAGGAACGTATTATGAAGGGGGAATTGCTAATCCCGCCAATTGGGGTGAATGGAGTCATGGAGGATTGCCTGAGCAGGGAGATCTGGTTGTAGTTGAATATAGTGATTATGAATTACCGGATCAGTACTTTTACTATCCGTATGACTTTGACAAGAATGTTATCTATAATCGATCCTTTGCTGAGGATAATAAAACCCGCGAGCAAATCACTTTTGCTAACGGCTTGCTTCAGGAAAAGCAAAGTCAGTTACTGGCATATTCTACGTGGGGCTCCCGGTATTCACTGATGACACAGACATTGTATGACTACGAAGGCCGGCCAGCATTGCGAACCCTACCCATTCCTATATCTCCCGGACGCTGGAACAGCGGTGACTTTACTTTTTATCATCACAATTTTCTTCGTACGGAAACAGGAGAGCTTTATTCGGAAAAACATTTTGATGAGGATACGACAATCAGCAATCCTGCCAAGGTAAATACGTACACCGGTTTGGGGATGCCTATCTATTATACCGGTGATGATCATGTACCCTCGGCTGAGGGCTATCCCTTTAGCCGGACCCTGTTTTACAACGATGGCAGCGGGCGTGTCAAAGAGCAGTCCGGAGTTGGCAAGACCCATATGATCGGCGCGCGTGAAGAAGGCAGGGGACGCACCGTACGTACCCTTTACAGTACGCCTTCCGACGAAGAGCTGGTACTGCTTTTCGGCAGCGAGGCGCCCAATAGCCAGTCGGTGCAGAAAGTCATCACCATCGATCAGAACGATGTAGCCAGTATAGCCTATACCGGCAAAGACGGCAAGGTGATCGCTACCGCCCTGACATTTCTGGATGGGGCGGATACTACCTTAATGCCTCTTTCCGGTGCAGTGAGCATACCGGTACGCGATTACATCAACGGAGGCATACGGTTGGGCAATGCCTATGCAAGCTCCAGGCGGCTGGCTTTTAGTGAGCCCACACCTTTTGCTCCGGAGTATATGCTGGAGTGCCAGAAATACGAATTGCTCTGCGCGGATATTAATCTGGACTGCGGCTATGAAGTCGTGCTCAGGATCCACTACCTGGACTACCCGGACAGTGTGCTGGTCCTGCGGGCCGATCTGGGAGCAGCCCCATGTCAGGAGGTCAATGCCTGCGGCACTAATGGAAACTTCAAGGTACTCGGCGCTGAAGACTGGGGAGTCAGCATGCCTATCATGCTGCCGGTCGGATCGTATATGATTGAGAAACAGCTTCGCTCAGACAAGGACGTGGCGGTCAGTATGCAGCGTCAGACCGCAAAAATTGAGCAGCAGATCAAACCGCTCAAAGACTGGATTGTGAGCTCGCTGGAAGCGGTCAACTGCCCGGAAGAGCTGTCTGTCTTTTACCACAACCTGATTGAGCTGTCTGCCTTGTTCCGGAACGGTACCCTGCAGCAGCAGAACATATTTACCTGTGAGGGTTGCGAAGGGGAGATCAATTTCCCGGCTTCTTTCTGGGACCTGTATACCAATCCGGAGCTGACCCCTTTCTTTAAGATCGAAGTCTGGAATATTGATGGTCCTGTCCTTACCACCCCTTACGAGCATCCGCCTCTGGAGGTAGTGCTATCGACTCCCTGCTGCGAAAACATACACCTTGATATCCGGTACACACCACCTTTCAAGTGTCCGGAGCCTGAGCAGATTACCCGTACACATACCGACCGCAATCCGGAGGGTACACCTGGTCAGCTCGATGTCAATTACAATTATCTGACCGAGCCGGACAAGACAGAGTATTTTCCCGACTTTGAGGGCTATGCCATCTCTATGCTCAAGGAATGTCCCGGTTTTATGCTGGATGCCTGCGCGGAGCTGCAACTGAACGATGAGGATTGCGAAACCTTCAGAACTGAGGCCGCCAAAAATGTCTTGTACGGACATATGCCCGGATGGACAGAAGGGGTATTCAATACCATGGTATACCACATGCTGACCGATGTCTATGCCTGTGAGGGGAGCGGAGACAACGAAGAGGAAGATGGGGAGCTTACCAGCAATATTCCGCTCGATGTCTGCGCCGTATCTGACACCAACCGGGTGCCGGGTACCCGGTATCGTTGCAGAGACCTGTCGGTGTGCTGGAGCAACCTGGTTATGGTATTGTCCCAGTCCTATTGCGAGGATCCAGCCCTGCTGATCGAGGGTATGCAGTCGGGCGGTAATATTTCCGACGGGTTTGATGAGCAGAATAAAGGAGACAAAGACGAACATGATGATCATTTTGACGAAGGACTGAAACAATCCGGCATGCCCGGCTTGCTCAAATGGTTTGTCAAGCGCAAGCTTTCCAGAAAAATGCGGAACCTGCAGGATGTGGAAAGCGGCGAGGCCCTGCCGGAAGATGAGCTTCCCCGCTTCAGTTTCCATCTGGTACAGAAGTTTCTCGACTGTACCGGTTACCGTTTTGCGGATATACTGGAGCCCGCTCCGGACAATAACTGCGGAGCCAATGGTGTCGTGCACAGTGGATCCTTCAGAGTAAGTACCGATTTCGATGGAAACGGAACCAACGGTGAGTACAACTCCTGCCCGTACAAAGCAGCCGAATGGACTAAGACCAAGGTAGATATGGATGAAAATTTTAATCCCGTCGGTTCCAGAGAGATCAAGGACCTGTTCCCGTATATTCAGCATCCGGTATACGCGTTCAAATATTTTGAATACCGAAGGGATTCGTTGCCTACGCTCGAAGGGCTGACGTGCTTCAGTGACCCCAACGACTGTTACGATGAGCTGGGGCAGAAAATACCCTGCTGCGGCGATATCAATATGCCCTTTTGTGTCAAGGAATATGATCACCCGATGGCCGATCAGACTGATGGAGGCGGAGATTATAAGTGGCTGGTAAAGGATTTTTGTGCAATGGGAAAAATCATCTGCCCGTATCTCAAAGAAGACTGGACCTGTACCGAGAATGGCGTATTTTATGAAAGCATCAAATCCTACAGAGAGTTTCCTGTGCCCCCGGCGCCTGATAATGATATTACCTGCACCTGGATGACTACCCCCCGCAACGACTGGTATGAGGTACCGTCTGCCTATCAGGAGGAAGTGGGGCTGGACTATATTACCAGCGAGCAATATGAAAACCTGACAGGGCGTACACCCCAGAGCGACAATCTGAGTCCGGTCGCACTGCCCGGCCTCAAAGCCGTAAACGGCGAGACCCACTATCTGCAGGAGGAGCCCAAAACCACCATTACCTATATGGAGTATCTGGCCACCATGCAGAAACGGCAGTGTGTAGACAGCTGTTCGGCGCGCCGGCCGGAGTTTCGCCGGAAGGTTATAGAGATGTTTACCGACCGCTGCTATACTTTCAACGGATGCAAGCGCAGTGCTTTGGACAATATTGTCAGTATGGATGATGTGGAGCGTATTACAGACGAGATCGTGGATCAGTGCCAGCGTCAGTGCCCGCTGACCACCTATACCTGCGAAACAATCGAGTGCCGGATGATCAGCACACCGCGCCGGCCGGTTACTACCCCATATCTGGGACCCAATGAAACCGATGTGCACCCCGGCCTGGGCGTAGGAGGGCATCCTGACCGGGTTGGAGACTGTCCGGCCGGAGTGGGTCAGCTCAATGCCTGCTGTACCAACCTGTCCGGCATACCTCCGGTAACGGTCGACGGCGCCAATTGTGAACCGGCCTATACACTGAGCTTTTATGAGCAGACCAACTGGCTGCAGGCTCAGGGCTGGGATCTGAGACTCGATATCGAAAGCCGTTGCAATAGTGAGGGAGTCTATGTGGATGCCGACGATGACGGAGAGATGGACAGCTATCCCCTGTATTACTATACCTATAACGAGAAAGGCAAAAGAATACTGGTACTGCAGAACGCAGCTGAGCTCGACTGCGATCCCCGTCCGCCGGCCAATACCTTTGTGGAGCGAGATGTCTACATAATACCTGCCGGGCATACTGCCCCCGCAAGTACCGTCATTTCACCGGCGATTGGCATAGAAGTAAGTACTCCCTAGAATGTAAACCGGATTTGTCTATGAACCTGATACTAAAAACAACAACAATATACCACTTGCTTTCGATTGTGAAACAGGTGCGCCCGGGGATTTTCCTTGCCGGACTCATCTTTGCGGGCGTGATGATACACAGCCCGCTTGCCGCGCAACAGATCAGTCTCAGTTCGGTAAAGGTAACGCCCGTTTCAGACGGTATCAATGGGGATAAGCTCCTGGTAGAGCTGACCGGCAATGGCTGGTCACCGGAAGTGAATGTTTCTGTTTCGCTGGGTACGGAGCAGGGGGGCGATAATCTTGGGCAGCGTTGGTACAGCATAGTCCGGGATATATCCGGTTATCTGTTTTGCCAGGATGAAGACGGCAAATCAGAAATGATAGCCGCAGACATGCTGCAGATTCTTATGGACGATTATCCGGCTCTTCCGGGCATGGCAATATGGAGCGAGGTATGTGTGCTGGAGTATCTGCAAAGGAAAGATTGCAGAAACATTCGGGTCCATTGATAGAACAGATTCAATACAAGAAAGAATAGTTGATAAAACGCAATACGGCTGCAATGAAACGAATTGTTTATTTTTTACTGATGAGTATTTGTCTGATTGCCCCTGAGGTGGTAAAAGCGCAGTTGCCCGGTTGTGGCACACTGGATCAGGCAGTAAAGCTGGCAACTAGGTCAACCCAGCCTACCATGGATGTATGCGGGGATACGGTATCCTTTGTGCTGGAAATAGAAAATACCAACACCAGCATATCCGTCACTCCGACTACAGCATACGTATGGTTGCCGGTGGGAGTACACTACGTCAGCGGTTCGGTAAGCGGCAGCGGCATACAGGAGATCGGAGTCAGTCTGGTCAATGACCGGGAACTGCTGGAGTTTGCTCTGTCTTCGGGCAGTTTGTCACCTGGCAACAAACAACAATATGGATTTGATCTTTGGGCAGCCTGTGGCGTCAGCGGCAATACAGAAGGGGTTGTCAACCAGACCAGCGTATGCTATCTGCGGGGCGGGCAGCAGTTTTATTCCAATGAATACAGCGGTTCAGACAGCTACAATATTCGCACACCGGGACTGGAACTTGTGATGAGTGGTCCATCGAGTGTCGAAGCATACAGATACGAGACAGTAGTTCGTACGCTGACCGTACACAATAATGCCGGTAGTGCGCTGGATATGCGTCGTGGTTTCCGCATCCGGATACAAGATGTGGATGGCAATATCTCTTTTCGCGGGATGTCGGCATCGTCGTCACATGTTTCCGGTTTATCGGTCAGCGCGCCTGAAATAGACGATGATACTTGTTTCTATACAATAACCGGCTCCGGCCAGCTCGGACCCGGTCAGAGTATTACTTTGAAGGATACCCTGCGGGTGGAACGCTGCGGAGGCAGCCAGATGCTCTATACACTGGAGTGGGGTTGTGGAGGAGTATACTGTCCGGCGCCGGCAGTCCAGCAAACGGTGGGATACATACAAAACCCGGCAGCCGTCCCGTCGATAAGCGGAACTCTTCTGAGTAATCCGAAGCTGAGTCTTTGCGAGGGAGATACAACGCTGGTACATGCCCGTTGGGTAAACAATGCCACACATCCCGGAGCCTATGCGACCAGTCTTTCTTTCCAATGGACGATCGGTGGCAATATCCATATAAGGGATATCATGATCCGTACCTCGGGAGGAGCGTTTACAGAGCTCACAGGTGACAAACAATCTTCGTTTACTGTTAATTTAAGCAATAGTAATGGTCCTGGATATGGTCTGCCGGACTTTTTCAATCCGGGCGAGTATGTACTTCTACCCGGCGATACCATCGAAATCAAAGGCACATTGTATCGGGCATCCTGCCCGTTTGGTTCCACGGTATCCGAAATACAGGGAAGTTGGTGGCACAGTATGCAGTTTACATCCTATAATGCTTGTACTCAGAGTCGTTCTTCCTCTAGCCTTGCAACGAACATTATTACCAGCAACTCATTAAGCTCACCAGATATTACAGGTTCGTCGGATTTGCGAGGAGGGAACCCGCAGACCTATGTGCTGCCGGTAAACAGGAGTCGAACTTATCCATCCCTGTTAGCCTGTACAGAGCCTGCGTATTATTCAAAAGTTACCGTACCTGTCGGTATACGAATCACTTCCGCGCAGTGGGTGACAACCAGCAATACGACCCATCTTACCCCCGTACGGGACGGAAATACCTACCTGCTGCCGGGAGGCGGACTGGTGGGAGAATACCGTATTGTGCTGGATGATACCTGTGTGAGCAATATACAGGAATCAGGGATGCTGGACTGGAAGGTGTATTTTTCCTGTACAGATGATTGCGATTGCGATGATTTACTGGCGCACAAACAACGAGAGATTTTTCTGCATTCCCGTGCCTGCGGAAGCGGCGGAGGTAACTGTGGACTTGTGACCGACACCTTTACCGTACATCGGATCAGTCTGGGGTATCAGCCTCCGGTCGGGCCGGATTACTATACTAGAGCATCCTTGAATGAGGCTGTCAGGCTTAATCCGTCCAGCCCCGGCATCAATCTGAGCAAAGCCATCATGTTTGATACCCTGGAAGCTGTCATCAAAGGACATATGAATGGTCTCTCTCCACTTGATAACGGTCACGCTTATCTGACCTATATGCTCAACTCCGGTGCCAGTATACTGGAGGTAATAGACGCGGATGTATCGTTACGTCGTGGCAGTTCCAGCTACACCCTCACGATCAGTGATGCCTTGCCCAAGGCATTTATAACAGAAGACTCCCGGTACGGCCTTCGCCTGGATATAGATCCGTCGGCAGTGGGAGGGAGTTTTTTGCAGCATGACTCGCTGGAGGTACGGGTAAAGCTGAAAATTCTGAATAATAACTTGGGTACAGGCGTCCATCATTTAAACCGTTTTCGGGGATCTCTCCGGTTTTTGGACAGTAATCAGGATGTTCAATCCTGTGAAAGCTATGGCGCTGTCTTTTCGTATGTTTCGAAAACAGTGGAGACAAGTTCGATATTCACAAACCCAACTTGTTCCATGATTTTCTATAAGTATGAATTGAGGCTTAATGGAGGAGATAATGATGAGTTTCCTAATGAATTTCGACCATTGGCAGGACTAGACTCGGGCTCTTTTGTGGTACCTGCCGGGGCTAGTTATAAGCCTGGCAGCGCCCTATTGACGCACTATGCTCCTGCCGCCCGGAATTTTACTATACCAGATACCGACCTGGTCTTTACGGGTGGAGAAAACGGAATAAGTACAGTAGCGACTCCATTAATTATTTCTTGGAAGCACAAGGATACATGGTCTATACCAGGAGATGAGCGAAACGGGCTTGTATATCAGGATTTAACGTTTGAGTTTAATGCCGATTGTCAGCCTGTTATTAATACACCTGTGTCGCTTCCTGTCCGGTGGAGCAATTTTAACTATGCGGACAATGTGCCTGAATTACTCAGGTATAGCGACGGTACGGTGTCCAACCTCTACTCGATTTCTGGCAATATTCGAAACCTTGGTTCTGCTCCCGAACTCACGATAATGGATGTAGAGCGACTGCAGGAGGGATACTCCCGGACAGTGACCTGGCCATTAATTGTGAGAAATCTCAGGCAGAGTACACCCAATACCTGGCTTCTGGTACGTCCTGCTGTCGGTAATGCCGGAAAAATCAGCATTACCGGCGTACGAAGAGGTACAGAAGATCTTCGTGTAGATTTTAGTGACAGCCATCCTGGGGTTTATCTGATCCATCTTGGTATGGTTAACGGGCAGCAGAGTCATACGCTTTCTATATCGGCGACATACAGCCAATGCGCGGACAATGTTACTGATACACTTCAGTTATTGGGAAGCTGGCATTGCAGCGCCGAGCCTGATCTGGCAACTATTCTGGATAAGGTATGTATAGAAGAAGACAGCCCTTACCGGTATAAAACCTTTACAGGCCAGTTGCAATTGCGTTACAAAACCGCCGCCATGGAGCAGCTGCTCACCACCAGCCAGCCCTCCGCTGCCCTGTGCGATCCGGTCACCTATATAGATACCCTGCGCTCCATCTATTATTCTGATCTCAACAATATCAACCTCGATGTTATTTTACCCGAAGGGATGAGTCCCTATCCCGATGCGGCCAGCTTTGCCGAATTTTCCTACAATGGCGGAGCTTTTACGAATATGCCAGTCGCCACCTCCGCCGCCGACTGGATTCAGGACCGGGTTAAGCCGGGTACCCGTTATCATTTTCCGCTTTTTCCCGGGCTTCACAACACCGATCCCTCCGTACCGGATTACCTGCCCGGTACCCGTGTGCTCGCCCAGAATCCCGGCAGTAAGGAAAACCTGCTGATTACCCGCTTTACCGTACAGTCCTCCTGTCCCGATTTTGATCCCGGCTATCCGGCACGCTTCCGGGTGAGCGCCCGGACCAACTGCGGTCAGGATACCCTGCTGGTAGCTCAGCGGCGCATACCCATACCCGGTATGGCTGCAGACTCTATGCGTATCAGCCTGTCGGCTATGAACGACGGAGGGTTTACCACCTGTATTTCCGAAGCCGATATCAAAGTGACCGTCGAAAACGCGGGACCGAATATGAGCATTCAGGACAACGAACTGCGGGTCACACTGCCTGCGGAGCTGAGCTATGTGTCCGGAGCCGAAAATGTGCTCACTGACTTTCCCCTGTCGGGTATGACCACCCTGACCTGGCATATAGAAGAAGGCCTGGCGCCCGGTGCCAGGCTGGTATTTACCTTCCGTGCAGCGCTCAGCGGAGCAGCAGAGACCGGTGGTATACGGATCGGCGCCTCTACCGTGGTCACAGAGACCGCTACCTGCAGTGCCAGCAGCGAGGCCTGCCCCATTACCTATACCACCGGGTATACCAATATGAGCATACCGGTGCGCAGTATCTTGCCGGAGGTAGCTATCAATTTGTCACAGACGTTGCCGGTATGCCCGGGAGCGGCGTTGCAGCTGTCTGCAGTGGTAAGCTATCCCGGCCAGACACCGTCTACCTGGGGATGCAGCTGGGCTGGTCCCGGCCTGTCAAATCAGACATCCTGCACACCAACCATCTATCCGCAGACCTCGGGAACCTACTCGGTCACTATAGCGGATGCCAATGGCTGTGAGGTAACCGAAAGCATTCAGATTACTGTCAAAAACGCTGGCAGCATAAGCCTGGATGAGACACGCGGAATAAGCTGTGAGGGACGCGATGATGCCTATATTCACTTTACGCCCCTTGCTGCATCTGGCAGCCCATCGCTGGTAGTCAATCTATACAGGGGCAGCACACCGGTAGCCACGCAAACTGTCGGAAGCGGACAGAGTGCTTCTTTTACAGGGCTGGCTCAGGGTAATTATAGCCTCGAGTTTACCGATCCGGCTGAGGGGTGTGTGGTTCGCAGGACAGTTGCTCTTGGTTATGACGGACCGCACATTACCAATCTCTGCACCACTCCGCTTAGCTGCGGATCAAGTTCCGGCAATTCCGTATTCCGGTTTACAGCTGTACGCCCGGTCAGCAGCAATACAGGTACTTTTACCTGGAGAGTAGAATACTATGGCAACTGGATGGAGAATGCAAGCGCGCAAAGTACCTTTAGCGGCTCTTTCGGACAGGAAACCAGCCAGCAGATTACAGGTGTCAGTAGCGGAGGTCCTTACATCGTTCACCTGTATGATGATACAGGCTGTGAAATAAATGCTTCCATTGATGTTTCACCGATGACCTATAGTATCTCAAGCGAAGGAGATACACAGTTGTGCTATGATACAGAGATACGGGAGTATACATTTACGGTTACCGGCAGGAATACGTGCGGAGCAGGTCACGCTGTTGCGTATGGTTCACATTTGTATAAATGGAATACAGAGACCTATGTTTATGAATCTGTGGGAGGGCTGTACGCTAACGCTTCACCTCAAAGAACCTACAATCTTGGCAAGGGACAGTATCGGCTTACTATGCAAATGGCCAGCACCGTATACGGGCTCTGTACGACCGATCACGTTTTTACGATTGAAGGAGTATCCTCTTTTGCTGTCGACATTCAGCCCAAAGCTCCCCGCTGCCATGGTACAGCCACCGGAAGCGCCCGAGCTATAGTCAACGGGGGCTACGGTGGTATCCGCTATAGCTGGAAGGATATGTCGACCAATCAGATATTGTCGACCACATCATCAGTAAGCGGGCTTTCGGCAGGAGGCAATTATGGGTTGTGGGTCACCGATGGCAGAGGCTGCGCCAGTGAATATTACCAGCCTTTTACTGTCCCTGCCGCTCCGCCGGCGCTGGCTGAACCAGTGATTACCGATTTGGAAAACTGTGCCGCCACCGCTCAGGCATCGGGAGGTGTAGCACCCTGGCATTTTGCCTGGTACCGCATCAATGCAGAAAATGAGCGGATATTGCAGGCCTCCGACCGCCCTTCGGGCAGTATATCGGAGGTGCATAACATTCCTAATGGTCTTTATGAAGTAGTAGTGACCGACGCCAACGGCTGTCAGGCCTCCGCTCAGGAAGAAATCGGCCAGCCGGTGATTCCGCAGGTATTTGCGATCTGTATGCGCTGGGCCAGCCAGCCTGTGTTGAAGGATTCAGTACCTGTAATCGATAGTACTGAGATTCCGAAAATGTCCAGAGGAGTGGAGACTGCGATTGATCGCTGTGTGGAGAAGCAAATCAAACTGGCGGAAGAAAGCTTTAAGGAGAAATGCATCAGTACCGGCGAGATCAGGGATGTGCTGGCGCTGGAATACTCCATACGGCAAGAACATTATACCCTCTATTACTACGACCGGGCCGGCAATCTGGTAAAAACCGTACCTCCTGCCGGAGTGCGGCCGCTGGCTACCGCCGACCGCAGTCAGACACCTGCGCATGAGCTGGTAACTACCTATACCTACAACTCACTCGGGCAGCTGCTGCATCAGGAGACCCCCGACGGAGGGCAAACCCGTATGCGCTATGACGACAAAGGGCGTCTGCGCTACAGTCAGAGCCAGCGTCAGCAGGATGCAAACCGTTTCAGCTTTACCAATTACGACGCTCTGGGCCGTATTGTAGAGGCAGGCGAGGGGCCCGGCGGGCTGAGCGCACCGGATGTGGAAGCCTATTACAGAGGTCTTTCATCAGAAAACACCTATACCGTATACAGTGAGCCCCATGCAGAAGCCTCCTGCAAGGGCAAGCCTCAGCGTAATCTGCGCAACCGGGTGAGCTACAGCTATACGGTAAACAAGGACAGCTCCATACATTATACATACTATAGCTACGATCCGCACGGCAATGTAGAGTGGCTGGTGCAGCGCCAGGAAGGGCTTGGCCGCCTTACCATTGCCTGGACCTACGATCTGCTGAGCGGCAATGTGCGTGAAGTACGTTACAACGACGGGCAGAATGACCAGCTGTATCACCGTTATCAGTACGATCAGGACAACCGCCTGGTGCAGGCAGAAACCTCTGTGGACGGCATATTCTGGGAGCAGGATGCTGCCTACCAGTATTACCGGCATGGTCCCCTGCAGCGTACCGAACTCGGGCATGATCATATACAGGGACTCGATTATGCCTATACCATATCGGGCTGGCTCAAGGGAATCAACAGCCCCAATACCCTTCCAGAGGAAGACTTGGGCGGTGACGGTCGTGGCTCCTCTCTTTTTGCTCCGGATGTATATGGTATGAGCCTTTCGTATTACAACGGCGACTATACCGGAGGCACTTTTGCAGGCCACAACAGCTTTAGCGGCGATTACAACCTGCCGGGTACCACCAATCTGTACAACGGCAATATCAGCGCCTGGAGCGAGCGCATCAATACCAGAGGCCAGTCCGCTGCGCATGATCTGAAATACGCGGACCAGCTCACGGGCTACCGCTATCGCTACGATAAGCTCAACCGAATCCGTTCTGCGGAGTTCGGCGTGCATCCGACCCTTGCCTGGTCCATGCGTGAGGGAGCCAGCGGAGAGTACCGCAGCAGCTATACCTACGACGGCAACGGCAACCTGCTTACCCTGAAGCGCAATGCCTATGAGGAGAGCGGCAAAGTGCTGATGGACAGCCTGGATTATGCCTATACTTCCGGTACCAACCGCCTCCGCCATGTACGTGAGCGTGCGGGCAGCGGTACGCACAACGGTCAGCTGGAAGACCTCACCGATCAGGCTATCGACAATTATACCTACGACGGCAGCGGCAATCTGACCCGTGATGCCGCAGAGCAGATCAGCATCCGCTGGACCGCCTACGGCAAAGTGCATGAAGTGCTGCCCGATCAGGGCAGCGGCAAGCCTTATATCCGTTTCGGCTACGATGCATCGGGCAACCGTATCAGCAAGCTGGTGCACAGCCAGCCGGTATACAGCGGCGGTACCCTTCTGACCGACAGCCTGGATCCGCTTCATATAGAGCTGACCCAGTATGTACGCGATGCATCGGGCAATGTGATGGCGACCTACAAGCGCAGCCACGAGCAGCTGATGGAAGGGAGCAATCCCGTACCGGGCTGGTACAAGGCGATCTGGCGTCTGGATGAGCAGCCTCTGTATGGCAGCAGCCGTCTTGGTCAGCGCTACAGCTACCGGATCGTGGGAGAAAAGGCTTTCCACTACAGGGACTTTGGCATAGTAGCGCTGGACCGCGATGATATGGAGCGGCATGCTACCCTTCGTCACCATGTGGCCGGTGCTCAGGGAAAGGACTGGTTTAAAAACGGTGCGGATTCTTTGTATCTTTCAGCGAGTTCCTTATATTTAGGCGATACACTGACCGATACCTTTATGCCTTCAATCAGCTATAGTGGCAGCAGCGGCAACAATCTTATCCTTGGCGAAGCAGGCCGTGAGGGCACGCTGCACCTGTTCGGTATGTCCGGTACCTACTGGGGCCATGCGCATACGCAGCTGTTGTATGATGCGGAGGGGCATCTGATGAAGGGTACAGCGTTGTTGCAAGGTTCTGAATCTTCGCAGACAGCGGTAGCACAGCTTCCGGGTACGCGTGGGGTATACGGACTTCTGAGCCGTGATGAAGCAGGCGCGCTGCATTATTACCAGGCTGATCTGAACGAAGCAGGCTACGGCACTCCGGAGGCGCCCAAAGGAGAAATCCATTCCGTAAAGGCATTCAGCGACCGGAATTACGGCCGTCATATGGCCGTGCTTGAAAACCATGCAGAAAAGCGGGTACGTATCTATGCGACCGCGCACGAGGCGGCATCCCATCAGAGTACATTATATACCATTGATATAGAAGACGGGCAGGTGTATGCACCGGAACCGGTGCTGAGCTATGCGAGCCATGACCGTGAAGGAGACGGAGAACTAAAGATCTCCCCGGACGGTCGCAAGCTGTATATCTACAACCACGGCAGAAATCTGGGCTTTTTTGCACACCGGGAAGCGGAAGTGCTGAACTTCCAGCTGGATGCAGCGGGCAATGTATTGCGTGCTGACAGCAGCTATGCACTTTCGTATGGCAACAAAGGGAAAGGCAGCCTTGAAGCGGGCCATAGCTCGCGCTGGCTGTATGTAAGCCGTACAGGCCTTGTCAACTATACGGGCCCTGACAGCAGCAGCCATCGTTCCGTGCATCGTGTGGCCGTAGAAAACAGCCATAGCGTGCAGAGCTATGAAGTGACCCCGACCAGCGGAGATGTACGTCTGCGCTACAGCGACAGTGTGCATGTGAGCCCTTATGGTTCGGACAGCCTGCTCCGTACAGAGGATGGCCTTTTTGCCGGCGCGCTTCATGTGCGGGGACTTTCCCATACGCTTACCGGCTATCAGTCTCAGCCACCGCATCGCGTCTACGACCGTGAAGTGCTGGAGCTGGTGGCCTTGCGCAGTGTCGGCAGCAAGTCGTATGAGCTGACCGATCACCTGGGCAATGTCAAGGCAGTGGTGAGCGACCGGAAGGTAGCCACAGAGCGGCCTTCGCGCACAAGATTCCGGAGCAGTTATGAAGGGAATGACTTCGGTTCTTTTGCTTCCCCGTATGACAATTACAGCTCGTATATGAATCAGGAGAAGGTCCGTACAGGTGAGTATTCAATCAGGCTGGGCAAGGATGTAGTCTGGGGTCCTCCGATCTATGAAGTGCGTGTGAAGGCAGGGGATAAGGTAAGCTTCCATGGCTATACGTGGTACGAAGGCAGCGGTTCGCAGCAGGGTGGTGGCTTTATCTGCAAGGTGCGTGATGTAGTGAGCAGCAACGAGACGAATATCTGGACGCGTGATGAGAGCAATGCGCATCTTACGCCTGGCAGCTGGCAGAAGGCCTATGTATACGATTATGTAGTACCGGAGATAGGCGGATCTAACCGTGACCTGTATCTGACGATCAAGCCTCTGGTGTATGCGCATCAGGAGCCCACATGGTTTGATGATCTGAGTGTGGATATCGAATCATCGAGCGAGACGGAGACGCAGCTGACTGTGGAGGTGCTGTCAGCGAATTCGTATTATGCCTTTGGCTCGCTGATGCCTAAAAGAGGGTTTAATTCAGTGAGTTACCGTTATGGGTTTAATGGTAAGGAGAAAGATGATGAGTTGAAAGGATCTGGTAATAGCTATGATTTTAAATTTAGAATGCATGATCCTAGGTTGGGGCGTTTTTTGAGCTTGGATCCTCTACAAAAAGACTATCCTTGGAATTCTCCATATGCTTTTGCTGAAAATAAAGTTATTAATGGAGCAGATCTTGAAGGGTTGGAGTGGGTGTTGAGAATTTATAGTCCTAACATAAGTACAAAGTTTAAAGATGCGCATGATGTGAATGATTTATATGAGCAAAGGCGATTGACTAATTGGGCTATACATAATGTATTTCAAACGGATTGGGTTTTAAGAACAATTAAAGGAACGGAAAAACCAATTGGTAATTATTCTGCCATATTATCTTATGATGAAAATGAACCTCGAGGAGTAAGCGTTTATACTCATAGTTATGTGAATAATGATCCTAATTCGGGTATGATTTTAGAAGATTTGGAGTATATTCATTATAAAGAATCCTCAGGAAGATATCCTGATGCTTATTATCCTGTAGATGTAAAATCATCTAATTTTTACGGAAATAAGGATTTTATTGGAGAGTCGAGTGGTTGGTCAATGATGCCACTAGGCGGAGGGATGAAAGGTACGATAACAGGGTACCTAAGGGGATTTGGACTAACCCAATTTGAATATGAAGGGGAAGGTTGGGGCTTGAGCATTGGACTTTCATATAGTTATAAAGTTTACGGTAAATATTTAGGAGAAGGGCAACCAACACCATTGAATTTCCAAGGGAGTGGATCAACTAAATTTAGTGGGTACGGACCATTTGGAGGTAGTGATTGGGAAGGATATGATAATGAAGGAAATGTTATATGGAAAGGATCAACGCTTGATATTAATGGTGGAATTCCTCGATTCCCTATCCCAGGTGGTGGCGGGGTTGTTGAAACTTCAACGGATTTAACTTTTCCAGAACCAAAATAAAATTTTGAAAGAGATGAAAAAGATATTTTTTGGGTTTATTATTAGTTTGATAGGGTTTAGTTGCTCTGGCCAAAATAATAATGGTGAATTTAAAACGCAATATACTTCTCCTATTATTGATTCGTCTAATAAAGGGGAGATTAAGAGGACAATTGATCTGGATGATACGAGTTCTGTAATTATTGTAATAACCAGAGGTGAAAAAAACTTAGTTAAGAAAGGGAAGCATTTTACTCTCAAGTCTTCAGTAGATGAAATAAGTAATTATATACTTGATCGTCAAAAAGAGTCATCAAGAATACTATTTGTTTTTGATGATATGTTTGATTATGCCCAGATACGTAGCTATATGGATTCTTTTGAAAAAATTAGAAAAAAGGAAACAAGGTATTACATGATGAAAGAAAGTCAGTTATAATATAAGCCCGGCAAAACCCATGAAATTACACAATATTGACTTTGAGTTATTGAAGTAATTGAAAAAACAGGTAGTTTGTTTTTTGAGGGCAACTCCCACTGTCAGCTAGGACGGTTCCTGAGTGTGGATCCGCTGTTTAAATCATTCCCATGGTATACGCGTTATCAGTTTGCTGGGAATAAGCCGATTGCTGCGATCGACCTGGATGGATTGGAAGAGTATATTGTAACATATAAAATTGTTGATGGTAAACGTGTACAATTATCAAAAACTAATTCAAGAGATGCGATAGAAGTGAATTACAGCTTCATTAAGAGTGTTTTGGAGAATACTTCGGAGTATATCGTTGGTGGAGATGTGAGTCAGTTTTATGAGAATGGCATGGCTCCAACCACGGGAGTTCTGACTATTACAATCGCAGAAGACGGAACTCCTACGCTTCATTACAAATATGAAGCGCCTAAGTATGATCAAGGTTATGGACAAACTGATGGTGGAAATGCCAGTAGGAGTCATTTTAAATCCACTGCAAAAACAAGAGGGTCTGTAGATGATATACCATTGGGCTCAGGTGGCGACTCACCCGCTAAGCTTACATTTTTAAATTTTGTCGATCGGGTATCCCAAATATTTCAGGAGTTACTGTCTCCATCAGGTGGCAGCGAAGTAAATGAGCCTGTGATGAATGATGCTCCTCTATCAGAATCCATGGATAAAAAGGAATATGATTACTCTAAATATAAAAAGTCAGAAGATTTTGACTATCCGAGTAATTATGGTGGGAACTCTGGTGGTGAGTATGTGCCAGGTACAGATAGTTCTTTATATAGACACTCTCAATATTATAAAGATGGCAAACATGCAAAAACCGATACGATAAACACAAGAACAAAAAGACGTCCTTCAACAACTCAAGAATGAAAGTACTAAATTACCCAATAACGTTACTACTGATATTAATTGGAAATGCTTGCGATAAGCAAGATCACATACAATATGATGATTACAATTATAAAGAGTTCTATGAAGATGGATCAATTAAGGTTTTAGCTGATACTATAAATGGGCTTTTTGAAGGAAAAGTTGTAGAGTTTAGTGAGAATGGGTTAATTGCTTATTCTGGAAGTTATCATAAGTCCTTGAGGCATGGAGTCCATATTAAATATTATCCAAATGGATTTCCTAAGTCTGATATGTATTATGTCCGTGATACTGTATGGGGAATACAATATAATTATTACGAAAATGATAGTGGTAAAATAAAGGACAAGTTTATTCTGGTTAATAATCCACGTTTTTTTGATGAGCCTTTTATGGTCAGTATAAAGCAATATGATAAAGAAGGAAAGCTAGCAAATGAAAAGGGGAGAGTTGTTACTTATCTTGAGAAAGATACAGTAAGAATGGGTGAAGAGTTTTCTATCCGATTTGTTCTTACTAAACCTGAATTTGACAGATATAGGGTAAATATTGGTAATTATAGCAGAGGACTCATTCTGGAAGATAGTGTTAATTATATGACTTATGAAGGCTACGGGCATGAAGCAGAGCTTGTCTTTAAAGCTACTAGGTTAGGAGTGAATTATATAAGAGGTTATATGGATGATTATGAGATTGAAGCAAATGATTCAGGATATAGTGAGTTGAGTACGATTAACAATTGGTTTGATATAGAATATGTGGTTAAATAACTGGCAACTCCCCCCGCTGTTCTGGATTTGTAATACCGCTATCCCCGCTATTCAGGATTTGTAATCCTGAACGATTATCATAGGATTTGCAATCCGTTATATCAAAACAGGCTGACATTAAGGAGTTGGTTTGTTT
>JAEWYS010000006.1 GCA_023458555.1 Bacteroidota bacterium
CTCGTCTGTCGGCTCTCGCCTTGTCTTTAAGTCACGCGACCTTGCGAAATACGCAGGACAACAATTTGAAGACATCTATAAAGGTTTCTTCCTAATCAATTAATCAAAAACGGTTGCGTATCGCATGAGTGTTGTTTCTGGCTCGGGCTCCGGTTTCTCGTACAACGACTACGATAACACGAACTCGAACTCGTCTGTCAGCTCTCACCTATGCGTGAAATTCCGCGATACGAACCCTGCCAACATGGCAAAAAATCACATAGCTAAACAGGAGCGTTGGTAGCCTCGGCAAAGACGATCCTACGGGCGCAAAGGCAATAAACATGAAAAGAATAGGCAATCTGTATAATGAAATTTGTAGTATCCAAAATCTTGAACTGGCTGATCAGAAAGCCCGGAAAGGGAAAAAGGACCAATACGGTATAAAGCTTCATGATAGAAACAGAGAAAGCAATATTGCCTGGCTCCATTTGAGCCTCATTAACAAAACTTACAAAACCTCTGAATACGTAACTTTTAAGGTTTATGAACCCAAAGAGCGTGAGGTTTTCAGGCTGCCCTATTTTCCGGACAGAATTACGCATCATGCTATTATGAATGTTCTTGAGGCGGTTTTTGTGGCAAATTTTACAGCTGATACATACAGCTGCATAAAAGGAAGAGGCATTCATGCCGCTGCAAGGGCTGTTCAAAATGCCCTGCAAGACAAAGAGGGAACGGTTTACTGTTTAAAGCTCGATATAAAGAAGTTTTACCCCAATATCGATCATGATGTTTTAAAAAGTCTGTTGTCTCGAAAATTTAAAGATAAAAACCTGCTATGGTTATTATCAGAGATCATTGATAGCGCACCCGGATTGCCTATTGGCAACTATCTGAGTCAATATTTCGCGAATTTCTATTTGTCCTATTTTGATCACTGGCTCAAGGAGCAAAAGGCAATAAGATACTATTTCCGCTACGCGGACGATCTGGTTATTCTTTCACCCAGCAAACAGCATTTACATCAGCTACTATCCGATATTAGGATATATCTGGCTTCAAATTTAAAACTTGAGATCAAAGGGAATTATCAGGTTTTTCCGGTGGCAGCACGTGGGATAGACTTTGTTGGTTACCGGTTTTATCACACGCATACATTACTAAGAAAATCAATAAAAAAGAACTTTGCCCGGATGCTGGCAAAGCGCAAAAACGCTGCGTCAATTGCTTCATATTACGGCTGGGCAAAGCATTGCAACAGTAAACATCTGCTTAAAAAGCTACTCCATGAAAAGATTTAAGGACTTTGGAATAAAGACACCCTTGCAAAGCTTTCAGGGTGATAAGATAAAAATAAGTAGGATTTTGAACAGGGAGATACAGGTACATGACTACCGGATTGAAAACAGCAAATATGGCGAAAACAATAAATGTCTGTATATGCAGATAAGTGTCGGAGACACAAAGCATGTGTTGTTTACAGGTTCGGTAGTGCTGATTGAAACCATTCAGCAGGTTCCAAAAGACGAGTTCCCATTTTTAACGACTATCATCAGGGAAAATGAGCGATTTGAATTTACCTGAGATTCAAAAACGGGAAAAACGGATCGAGGACCTGCAAAACATTATGAACAACGTGATCCGAATGATCCAGGAGGAGCAATACAGATTACGGGATGAAATAAAATCCTTGCAAAAGCAAAATTTTGAACCAACCGGATATCAATGGATAATCAAACAACCAAAGCAATGATAAAACCAAATTCAAAACAGGGCAAGTCTCGTCGATACCGTCTGCATCGCAATCTAAAGCCCTATTACAAAATACAGGCAAGACAACGAATGGTGCTTGTTCCTTGCGGTGCCAACCCGGAAAACAAACAGGTACAGGCATGGCTCAATGAACTTATCGGTTTTGGGTACAACGTTCAGGTATATTTTGAATAACTCAATGATACTAAGTTTTAATTCTCGGTTCATTCCAAAAGTTAAATCCGGAGAAAAAATACATACTCTGCGGGATGCTGGGCGCTGGTCTGAAGGAATGACGATTCAGTTTTACGATAAGATGTACCGTCCTGGTATGTACAAATTTCGTGAAGACGGTATTGTGATCAGTATACAGGAAGTGTATATCACTTTTTTCAGAGGGCGTCTTGAGATTAGTATTGATGATCGGTATTTGTATTACAATGATATTATGCGCTTTCTGAACAATGATGGCTTTGGGTCTCAAGATGAGTTTATTGAATACTTCTTTCCCCAAAAAGATAATGGTAAAACAAGCAAAGATTTGATTCATTGGACACCTTTAAAATATTAGAAATGAAAATTCTGCCCTGGCAAATAAAAAGACTACATAAGCTATTAAGAGATAACGGGCTTATGGATGAGAAAAGAGGTTATGTAAAAAGCGTCACCGACGGGCGTGTTGAAAGCAGTAGTGCCATGACATACATGGAAGGTATGAAGCTGATCAGGCATCTGGAGGATAAACAGCAACCTTCTAACATTGATCCGGCCGACAATATGCGTAAGAAGATTATCAGCATGCTCAGGGAGATTGGCTATGAAACGCATGTTGAAGGAAAGCGAAAAGCAGACATGAAGGCTATTTACAGCCTTGTCAATAAGGTTGGTTATTTGAAAAAAGGCTTTAATCAATACACGGCTCAGGAGTTGCCTAAACTGGTTAGTCAGATCGAGGAAATTTACAAAAAAGAACTAAGGAGGGTGAGATGAAAACCTATGTAGTTACCAGTCCCAATTTTTCCGGCTCCTTAGTGTTTAAGTATGATTTAAACGGCATTTTAAGGGGATTTGAAAACAGCGCGGAGCTCAGCGAGCTTCAGCTTTCGTTTCTTTGTCGGAGCTTCCCCTTTACGGTTACGGTTTTATTGAGTATTGAAGCAAAATCAAAGAGTATGCAGGTGCGGGAAGTAGCTCAGGACCTCTCATTTGAAAGCTTCTGGGATACGTATGGATACAAGGTAGGTAATAAGGAGAAGTGCCGGAAGTTGTGGAATGCGCTGACTGATTCTGTTCGGATCAGGATAATGCAGAGCCTGCCAGCGTATAAATATTATCTGAAAATAAGCGGTATTGCTCAGGTGTATCCGGAGCGGTTTATCTCCCAAAAGAGATACGAAAACGATTACACCGCATTGGCAAGAAAGAAGTAATCCCGATAGTGTTGTATCGGGATTGTTGCCAATTATTCCCCTCGCTTTGCTCTTTCCCACTCTGATTTTATAATCTCTTTTGCCACCCTCATTATCTCGTTTCTTTTATTCATGAGATTGTTTACAAAATCAGGGCTTTTATTGTTTACCATTATCATGTCTATCATTTTTTCATATAACACTGTATCATTTTTATTGCTCATAAGATTAACGTAGTTAGCCAGATAATGAGCTCTTTCAATTAACTCTTGTCGCCTTTGGTCCGATGAAAAGTTAAATGACAATATTGATATAATTGCACAAAACTCACTGACCTTATTCCGTAAATTTTCAATCCATTCAATCCTGTTTTTAGACAAGACATTTTGTCTGAATTCCAATTCAGCAGTTTTCTTTGCCGCTTCTATTTGGTCTCTTATTAATACTTCAGACCGGTTTATAGATAAACGTGTCCCCCATAATGCTATTCCTGCTACTGCAAGAGCTATTATAGAAGGCAGAAACAATTCGAACCAGTTTTTTGAGGACTCGTTTATGACAATTCTGGCGTTGTGATGAAGTGTGTCTGTGTCAAGTTTGATCTTTTCATGATGAAGGGCAACATTTACTGTTGCCGGAATTTTGCTTTGCGAAAAAGCGGGAAAGGAAACTGTTAATAACAGGATAATGACGTATTTGTGCATGGCAATAACTTAATGTTTCAACAATTTTAAAACTTTTCCGTAATATTGTAACGCGACACAATAAACTATATATGAAAAATTTACTAAAAATACGCCTGGACGTTCCTCTTGGAAGACTTCAAGTCTTTACTTGTTTGTTGTGTCGCAACCGTCCAGGCACCTTATAACATAAAAATGCGACACAACAAAGAAGAAATCGAAGCAAAAGCCACTTTACTGGCTAAAGTGCTGGAAAAGCACGATCCAGAAACACTAAAAGATAAAGCTTTTGATCTTATGCAGCAACACCCTTCTGACAGCCCTGAATTCAAGTGTTTTGCAGCTTTATATGAGATTATGGATATTTTTAAAGTTTAATTTTTTATGAAAAATCTATTCTTAATGATCGGGTTAGTGGTCGGAACGACCGGTTTCTCTCAAACTTTTCGAGCGATTACTGTAATGAATGCAGAGGCAAAAGTACAGCAAGGGGAATCTCTTATTGTTTATTTTGAAGTCGATGGCGAAAATTCTGAGACATATATATCACTTAGTATTACGAGTCAAACAGGTGATCAGGATGAAATAAATGTTGTGAAGAGAATAAGAGACCTTGAAAAGGTTGGTATTGGATATAATTTTGAGTGGATCGTGCCAGATAGTGTAATAGCAGGTAGTAAGACATTAAAAATTAATTATCGTCCCCTCAACGCTGGTCTCTACCTTCTTGTTGAGGAAAAATTAATTACTTCGATTGCTGGCCGTATGAACACTGATGTGGAGTATATGATATATGATCAGCAGGGTCGGTTTGTGCGAAAACATGTCGGGAGTGAATTGCCTTATGACTTGCCGGTAGGGTTATACATATATATGTCGGAAAAAGGACGGGGTAAATATTTAATACAGTAAACACTCATGAACAAATTAGAAAAGCCCCGAGTGAGGGCTTTTTTATTCCTCTACCGTCTCCGGAATATCCATTTTTAAAATAACATTGACCCTTTCCCGGCCAATACAGTACACGTTAAAAATCTCCTCATACACATCATCCAGCCTGCGGCGTTTTACATTATACTCCTTATTGAAGAGTTCTTGTATACGTCTGTAGCGCAGTAGATGATTTCGATTGTGTCGGGTGATTGTCACTTTCATTGATATAAAATTAATGAAGTTTGTTAATTTAATCAACTCATATTATATACTCGCTTTCCCTATCTTCTTCACTTCGAATACGCTTTGACAGCTTTCCGGCTCCGACTTCAAAGCCGTTAATCTCCTGATCCGTGAAACGGTTCATTACATCTGTTGTATCGTCAGTAATCATGCACTTATATGTTACAATATGTGCGATCAGGTTGGTTGAGTTGGAAAACCCCGGGTCCTCGGCGATTCGTTGCAGGCCAGTTGTCCGGCATGTTTCCAGTCCTGTAAGCAGGATGTGTATAAGCTCGTAATAGTCAAATACCTTCAGTGCCTCATCCTGATCAGGGGCATAGTCATAACTCTCGCAAGGGTCTTCCAACAGGATATGTATTCGTACTGTGGCATCTCCCGCCTGTGTTTTGTTGCCTTTATCCACCCATGCTACATTGTATTCATAAAATACAGCCGGGGTTGGATATAGTTGATGCGCCTCCGGGTTAAGGTATTGGCTTTTGAACAGATCAACATGCGCGATTGGCCTCAGTTCCGCTTCCTGAAGCAATGTATCCGCTTCCTGAGCTGTGAGGGTTTCAGTGATCTTTTTATAAAGGTCTTTCATGTGTAATTACTTTAACGCTCTCATGATCTCAGCGGTAATTTGCCGCTGTAGCTGCCGCTCCAGTACGGCACTTTCGCCAAGAAACTGTCTTTGGGGTAAATTCTGGTTAATTACCCTCTGATGCTCTGAAACGATAGTTGTTCCGGTCTGCACCCGGCCATATTCAATATTGCTTCGCTTCTTGAGTGTACGGCCTCGTACGACACCAAACTTTGTCAGGCGGCGTTTGTGGGATCGGACCTGTTGCTGTACCCGTCCGCGGAATCCTTCGTTGTGCGCTTGCGCATATGGAATATCGGAGCCAATTGCTACGTAATCAGCTCCGGTTCTGGTTACCCGCACGCTTCGTTTCAGTGCACCGGTTTTTACCAGTATCGCCCTGATTCGCCGTTTTCTGCCTTCTCTACGTTTTGGCCATGGGGTTGTATGTGTGTCTACCCAGTTTTGCGCACGGAACCGCTCTTTGCTAAACGCTACCGCCATAGTACCAACCAGGCGCGGCAGGCGGCGGTATACCTGTTCCAGCCTGTCCAGGCGTCTGGTGAAGTCAAACAGCTCACTCATATCAGTATGACCCCTCCACGTTGCGAATGGTTCTTAGCAATAGCTCATTCATCATTCGTTCAAGTTCCTGTACACTCATAGAGCTGCTTTTCTCACTATGTACTTTATTGTCACCCTTATGCAGGGCCTCAATATTTACAGTCATGTTTCGCACGTGCTTACTTTCTCCGGCTACCTTGCTGATACCGCCGTCCCCGCCTGATGAACCACCTCCTTTGGGCGTATTACTGCCACCGCCGGACGATTCCGGAGTAAGATCGAGGTTCTCATCGGATGTGCTTCTTTTATAGCCAACCATAAAACGGTCTACAACATCACGTACAAGCGGTATTTTTCTCAGATGCTCGACCATGTTCTTTATTCCTGTGACGATTGTATCAACAACATTGTTTATTGATGTTTTTATGTTCGACCATAAATCTGAAAAGAATGATTTAAGTCCTTCTTTCCATTCCATGAGTTTTTTCCATAGCGGATCAATGAAATTCATAAGTGCGGACCCGGCCGCCTTTATCAGCTCCCAAAACCCGGCCCCAATGTTCTTTATAAGCTTCCAGATTGGTTCCAGCGTTTTTGTCCATAGCTGAAGTGTAAGCAGTATATATTTTACAAAAGCATACAACTGAGCAATTGGAATGATTATAACAGCTTTTAAAATTGTCCCGATGACTGAAAATATATCCTGCAACAATTCGGATTCATTGTATATGTTGCGTAGTTCTGAAAATAGCTCCATCCCAGCGTCAAGTATGAATCCAAACGCTTCCAGGATCGCGGGCATTATTGAGTAACCGATCCGAATCATGATATTGTTAACCTGATTCCCCATGATCTCTTTCATGGTGTTTAGATCGCCTTTCGCGTTCTTCAAAGCATCGACAATGCTGAATTCGGAGCGGTCAAAACCGTCAAAGGTTTCAAGTAGCTTATCTCCGGATGTTCGCATCTGGTTAAATAAGTTCTGTAGCCCCTCCGGACCTCCAATCGCGTTACGGAAACGCAGGAACCGTTCATCGCTCATTTTCTTTAGTTTCGGATTAAGCTCCCGAAGAACAGTTTCCAGGCTTTTCATTTTTCCCCTTGCGTCTGTCATGCTAATTCCAATAGACTTTAATCCGTCGATTGTCGGTTTTGCAGTTAATCCCGCAAAGGCTGATCGCGTCATAGTGGCCGCGATCCCGGCATTTTTTGAGCTTTGTGAAAAGGCGGCAAACAGCTTATTGGCAACGTTAAAGTCTTGTCCAGCTGCTGCGGCGGCTCCCGCAAACTCAGTTTGAATCTGGGCAAGCTCTGCAAAGGAAGCGATACCAACATTAACAGCCTTTGCATTGCTGGCCAGATATTCTTCCACCTTTTCAGCTCCGAAACCAAACGCCTGCATAGCTTTGACCGTACTATTAATATTGTCCGCCAGTCCCGACTGTGTACCGATAGAGAATTCAGCCACTTTCCGGGCGATCGTGTCCACTTCTTTCCCGTAAATATCAAGTCCCCCCTGGATGTCAGCATACGCTCCCAACATGTCTTTGGCTGCTACTCCTGTGTCAAAGGCCGCGTCCAGGATATCCGTTCGCAGTTGAGCTATTTCCTCTTTGCTTTTGTCCAGGTTGAGGTTTTGGAGTCCGACAAATTCCGTATTGAACTCGGCGGCCGCTTCCGTGCATTTATAGAAAGCGGCCGCCAATGCGATTACTGCGGCCGTAACCAGTACATACGGGTTTTGTAAGAGTTCCACAGCTCTGCCAAGTCCGGGAACCTGATCTCTGATTGCTGAGAACGCCTCTATGTGGTGTGCTTTTAGGCTATTAAGTTTCCCTTTCATCTCTTTGATAGAGTTATTGAGCCGGTCTTTTGCTTCCGATAGACCGGTCTTCATTCTATTTTTAAGGGACAGCAATAATTCTATCTTTGATTGAGTCATTGAACCTTTATATTGTTTATATCGTTATATTTGTAGAAGAGCTGATCTGGTAGTGACCGCGCCTAAAAAGCGTATGATTGCACTGCGAAACGATCAGCTCTTTTTTATTAATATCCCATGCCGTATTTTGCCCAGTTCCTGATTGCTCAGGTCTGCCACCTTGTACCAGGTGATTACCTCCAGTGGTGCGTTTTCCTCGGTATTGGCTACTACAGCATAAAGCCCGTCTTTGTAGTTTTTCAGATACACTGTTTTGTATTTCGCGCGGTTGGAGTTGTTGCTGTTTAGCCAGACTTCATCCGGGCGTTGAAGCATCTCCCCGACAAATTCCCCGATACCGAAGCGGCCTTCTTCGCGGTATTTCGGTTTATTAAACTTGTTCTGAAGCTCTGCCGGAAGCTTAAAACTTAAACCCGCATAGTTCTTATAATACAAGTCTGCTCCACTCTGCCCGAGTCGGCCTTGTTCCTTCTTCCACCAACGCACGAACTCGTCTTTGCTTTGTATATTCCTCTTCAGCTCGCCGTATCCTGACCGGTCTACTGTAGACATGTCTTCGAGTCCCCACTTTCTTATGTTGAGAGTCTTTTCCTCCGGAAACTCTTTGAAGTATTCATGGCCGGACTCATATATATAATTGGTCTTACCCCGGTTGACCTGGAAGATTGCCGGGATCTCGTCCATGCTCAGGGTGCTTCTGTCAGACTTCGTTCTGCTGCCTTTCGGGATACTGATTACCTCACACCGGCAGCCCCAGCCGTTTGGCGGGTATATGGTGTTCCAGATAGGATCATCAACCGGAGCTACAAACTTGTCATACACCTGGTGCGCCCGTCTTACCCGCGCGTCTCCAATGGTCTGATACATTAAATCCATGTCGTCTTTGTCTTCTACCTGCCTCAGCCAGTTGGCTGCGTTTTGGGAAGTGGCTACGGCAAGGTTGAACTCTACCTGTAGCGCCCTGGAACAGATTTCCGTATACTCGGAAGCAAGCCGCTCAAACTCTTTGTAGTTACCATTTGCCTCTCTGGCCAGTCTGTTTAATTCGATCACGTCCCGGAACGTAGAAGCGGCCGAGAATCGGAAAATATTGGCTTCAAACATGGCAATCCGGTAATTGTCCGGGCTGTCATAATCAATAGTTAAACGCTCTTTAAATCCTTCTAAAAATCCGTTTTTTAACACCTCGGCTTTTTTCAGATAAGCACTGACTGGTATCTCCGGGCTATTGCCCTGGTAAAGCTCGCGGTATATACCAGCGAACTCAGAACGCCAGTCGTTCACATCGTCACTATGCGACATAACCGGATTGTGGTCTCCGCAACAGGTTATATCGTATGTCGGAGCCTGGGCAATGGGGCCTTTCGGTATCCGGTTTACCGGAAGACCCTGATTAAAATTTACGTTTGCTGTTTTCTTGCCAGCGATTGGGAATCCAAACGTTTCGGTTACCCACTTTTCTTCAATGTCATAGTGATGTAAAGCTTCGTTGACCATTTTCCAGCGATCGGCAATGCTGAGCGTTTCAGTTTCATCCCATACAAATTCAAAGCTTTCCAATCCATAGCCATGCTTATTGAGCAGGTGTAGCAGGTCCCAGTTTATAAGGAATTGCAGATTGGTCATGTCTGCCTGTATAATCTTGCCGTTTACATTCTCATGCACCTTGCTCTGTGAAAGACTGGCGCCGTTGTCGCTGATCATGGTCACACCGTTGACAGCTTTGCTGATCTCTGAATTACAACGCTCTATCTGCGCGTCAAACACATTGAACGCGTCACCGGTTTTGAACTCCCGGAAGTCTATTGTTGTGCCTTCCGGAAAGAGCCCCCACGCTGCTTCGCCCATTTCATCCAGCATTTTCTCAATGCGGGCAATATCCTTCATATCCCGGCTGTTTGTCAATGCAGTGCGGTATGGTTGTCCAAATCTTTGGGAAAACTCTGCCCATGCCTGTTGTGCGTTTTTCTTCCAGATCAGCTGGGGAGCCAATGCGCAGAGTAGTCCAAATTTCCTGCGTTCTTTTATCTCAATCAGCCATGGTTCGTATTCCGGAATATTGTAAGGAATGCCTCGCTGCTGATATACCTGTGTGATTATTTCCTTTCGCTCCGGAAGTACGCTCCAGCGGGGCAATAGGCTTACGCCCTTAAATTCGCCTTCTTCCAGATCATCAAATTCGATTATCTGAGTGCCGTAAAATATACTATCAAGCGCATGCGACATAAAATCGTAAAACCAGGGCGTTTGTAACAGGCGTGTTTTGTCCTTGTTTTCCTCTCCGGTTTTTTTATCGATGATCTTAAAAGGCTTTGACAGCGTGGTCAGCTTGCGAACTTCCTGTTGTGAAATGAAGTGCGTATCCATTTCAAGGTCGCCATATAAAGCATGGAGCTTTACCCGGCTTGGGGAATATGGGTCTTCGGCTTGTTTTATCGCAGCACGCCATTTGTCAATTCCCTTTCGGCTGCGATCGACAAATGCCTGTACGATCTGGCTGATGATCCTGGAATCTCTTGCCGGAAGTGTTTTTCTGTTTTTGTGCGCTTGTGTTGCGTTTCCGCTTTTTGTGTGTTTTGCTACGCTCATAGTTATATCGTTCGCCACAGGCGATTTTAAACGGTATTAAACGGGTGTTTAAATTAATATCGTTGGTTCTCCCTCGGGTAAGAAGAAAACCGGACAAATGACTCGTATGTCGGATCATTGGTTGCTTTTTGCGGTAGGTCCGCATCCAGCTTTCCGGCTCCGACTTCACGCAGCCAGGCGATCGCGTCATCATAGCGGACCTGTCTTACTTCCGGAATGACGCGCTGACTGTCCTTGCTGTGCAGCAGGAATATGACCAGATCGACAATTATGGTATTGATGTACGCGTCACGCGGATCATTCTGCTCAAAGTAATCCCCATTGCTTACCGGTGTTCCGGCCGGAGCGTTTTCCACGCATTTATATACCAGGATATCGTCATCTGTTTTGCCAGCCGGTTTGTACCAGAAGTATTGTCCGGACCGGTAAGCGATATCCTCAGAATGTGGGTGTATGATAAAGAATATATTGTCCACATCGTATCGCCGTGCCAGATAGGAACGCATCATTTTTACAGCCGCGGTTTCGGCGTTGTCGAGCTTCCGATCACTTTCACCCTTCAGGAGTGCTTTTATTTCGCTCCTGATCTGTAGCCTGTAGTCTGCCGGAGTCAGGTACATGGTTGAGTGTCTTTAATAGCCTGTAAAAGCAATTCGCGTATCCTGTCTTCTATATTTGAAAGCTCCACATATTGCATATCTACTAAAGAGAGCAAGAGTATATCGATCTGATTTTCTAAAACCAGTCTTCCATATTCTTTGGCTATATGGTCTTTAATCGCTTTCATGATGTGACTTAAAATCACACTTGGGTGCGTGGAATCCGTTATCCCTTCCAGTGCTTCCGATTGATAGAATATCGTATTCTTACCAAATACGCTGGGAATGCTGTATTTAAAACAGTACTTGTTTATCCTGGTCTTAGTCATATAGGTTTTTGATAATTGGTATGGCAACTAGTAGAAGTGAAAAGAGGAACATGTACAGACGGCTCGCAAAATCAAAGTTGTTCCTGGATGTATCGGTCGGGCTCCGGTCTGTTGTAAAATGATGCAGATAGTTTCTCACGCCGGGATAGAATATTGCCTGCTTAGAAACGTAGTAAAACCCATTGTGCCAGAACGAATACGCGAATGGAAAAGACATGGCAAGGAATGGCCAGTCGTATGGTCGCAGAAAGGAACCACTGGCAATCATTAAAACCCACAATATCCGATTAGAAACGAATACAATATGTTCGTTCCAGGTAAATGCGTTTGTTGACCTGCCACTGTACAGGATTGCGTCGTTGATGCCTTGCAACGCGGACGCGATAATTAGTAATAAATAAGCTATCAGTATCATACATGTGAAATTAAAATGCTTCTTCTTTCTTCCTTTTGCCTTGCCTTGGCTCAAAGGATTCCGTATAGCTGACACGCTCTACTTCATCGATCGCGCTGACGAGCGCGTCGGGAGCGTCATCAGCCGCCCCCGACCCTTTTTCAAAAGCCAGCAATTGGTCAACTAAATTGGTAAAATCGGGAGTGTCCTGATAAACAGTGTTAAACCAGACGTTTTTACGTTCGAAATACCCTGCTTTTGCTTCGATTCTGGCAAATTTGTTTGTCTTTGGTTTTTTGTCAGCTACAACAGGAATGTGGTATCCCCTGTCATCCCCTTCGAGATCAAAGTCATTTACAAATTCATCTTGCGCAAACAGTCCTTCTATCTTATATTTTATGTTGTATTTGAACAGCTTTAAATCTTCGTACAAATCATACAGCCATATAGCAGCCATCCGGCGTGACCCTTGTCGCACATAGCAGTTAATTACATGTAGTTCTCTCCCTTTTTTTCCAAGGAAAACAAGCGCTTTGTAATCACCTGTGTCTTTATAGCTCAGGTCTCCATAGATGCATAAAGCATCATATTCTGACAGACGTAATCTGTTCTTATATTGTATCTGATCAACTTTAAAGATAGTGCCGTCCTGGATCGGCATACAGAAAAACTCCCGCATTGCCGCCCGCCATGGCATGGATGCGATAATCTCATCACACTCCTCATCAGTGTTTTTTTCCGGCCAGTTGCTCTTCCCATGTTTGTTTTTTATGGGAACCCTCATGTGAAAGTGCTTATGCTTTAAGCCTTTTTGTTCAGCTTCCTTATTCCGGATTTTAAACTCCTTTATAAGATTTGCCATGATACTGTTTTTGTGAATGAGATTATTTGCAAACAGGAACCGTCTTGGGCCTTGCGTATCAAAACATCCCCAGATGTCTGAAGTGATGAAATCTACATACTCGCGAATTAAACGATCGTTATTGCACCGTTTTAGCTTGTCAAGATCGTCTCCCACGATATAATCGGGCCTGTTTTCATCTTCCCGAAGCCCTCTTCCTTCCTGGTCTATACCTATCGCAGTAAAACGAACACCGTTCTTTGTTACAAAGTCGCCATGTGACCAGTCGCCATGTTGGAACTGGCTTCCGTAGTCATTAATCAGTCTGTTGTTGAATTTGAGTTGAGCCTGAATTGCAGAAAGTAATCGCTGCGCCCGTGGCTCGGTAGCTCCAATTAATAACATATAATTCAGTTCCTTTTTTACAAACATGAGATAGAGCGGAATGCCCATGGTTACATGGACAGATTTCGCGGAGCCTCTAAACCAGTCGACGAGCTGAAATATGACAGAGTTGGAAATAACTTTATTGGCAAGCTCCTTGTGAAACCATGCACATTTTGACTTGGCGAAATTTGCAAAATAGTATTCAAACCATTTTGCATAATCAGATTCAAGTTTCCTTATGCGTTGGAGCTTCTCTGCTGGTGTCTCATTAATCTTAACAGTAGAAGCCTTGGCGATTCGCTTGCAGTGTAGCTCGTAGTTTTGTATGTATTTCTCAAACTTCCTCATGACTCCTGCTTTGCTTTGTACAGAATAAATTGTTTGTGCCAATCGGTAAACTCCGCCGCCTTGACCGGATCGATATCTGCAACAAAGTTGTCCAGCTCAATAAGGACCGATATAATAACAGGCACACTTGTCCGCTTATCGATCCGTTCGAGGGAGGCCGACACCTTTACAAGCTTGTCTGAATCAACTGCGCTTTTCTTTCCTTCGCTAATCTTGAGCATTTCCGATAAGAGAATACTCTTGATCTTGTGCGGAGCGCTTACGTTTTCAGCGCGTCTCATGTCCCAGTCTTCATTATTGCGCCATTTTGATAGCGTAGCTTCTGTAACACCAATCAGCTCAGCGATTCTCTTACAGGTCATACCCTGTTCGATAAACAGTTCCTCTGCTGTTGCCTTTAATTTATCTCTCTTGATTTTTGCCATATCGCCTCCGTTTGACACAAAAAAAGACTGAAAAAAAGGCTTTCGCTAAGTGAAAAATATAGGTTATCGGAAAATCCGTTAAGTTATCGACTTTGGCTTATAACCTGTAAAATCAGGCTTTTGCAAACGGTTTTTTTGCTGTTGTTTTGGGTTCATTCAAAAAAACAATGAGCAAAAACAGGTATGAAATAGTAGCGAAAAACGAAGGCGAAGCTGACGTGTATTTCTATGGTCCGATCAGCCGCTGGGGTGATCAGGTGCAATCGGTCAACTCATTCAGCTCTCAAATACAATCTCTGGAGGCAACCGGAGTCAAGACAGTTAATCTGCGTGTCCACAGCCACGGCGGAGATGTCTTTGAAGGTGTGGCGATCTTTAACGCCATTGTCAATTCTAGCATAAAGTTTAATGCCTATGTAGATGGCGTAGCGGCCAGCATGGCAAGTGTTATTGTGCTGGCATGCGACAAAGTATATATGTCGTCAAACGCTTTTATGATGATTCATGCTCCGGCTGGCGGAGCGCATGGAAGCGCGAAAGACCTGAGAAAGTACGCAGACCTGCTTGAAAAAGTAGAGGGCACTCTTTGCGACTCTTATGTCGCAAAAACCGGAAAAGACAAAAGCTATATACAGAAATGGATGGACGGTGACAACTGGTTCACAGCCCAGGAAGCGCTTTCAGAAGGCCTGATCGATGAAATTGTCGATAAGAAAGCCGATAAGGACCGCCCGGTAAACTACAAAGAGCTGTCTCCAACGGCCGCGTACGACTACTTTATTACTGCTCTGCTCGATGAAAAACAATGTATAACCATTCCAACATCCGACATGGATAAAAAACTACTCATTACCGCACTGGGGATAACATCTGTCTCTGCGGAGATGTCTGACGCGGACCTTCTGGCCGGTGTCAAGATGCACCTGGTAGCACAGGACGACAAGATCGCAGAGCTGAGCGCGAAGGCAACTTCACTGCAAAAGCAGCTTGATGAAGACACGACGCTTATACAAAGTCTGAACGAAAAAATCACGGAGACTTTTACTGCGTCTGTAAAAAACTATCTCGACGCGGCGCAAAACGTGTCGAAGAAAATTACCGCTGAGCAAAGAAGCGAATTTGAAAAGCTTTGCGGAACTGAAACCGGCTTTGAATCCGTGAAGGTGCTTATTGACAAGATGCCCGCGCGCGCGAAGCTTTCCGAGCAGATAAAGAACCAATTGGAAACTGATCCGGGTGATTCCAAGCCAAAGCCGAAAGACCTGAGCGGCATGGTTCAGGCCCGTTTACAAAGTGTAATAAGCCGATAATAATATGGCACTAAATTTAGAAGAACAATCATACGCGGGTGATGTCCTGAAGCAGTTCATCTCCCTTGCCACAACCTCTTTTGACACGCTGGAAAAAGGCTGTATCAATGTAATGGCTGGTATAAAGAAAAAGGGTTTTATTCCGACTGTTTCTGTCAAGAACTTTATCCAGGCACGAAAAGCGACACCGACGCATGGCGGGTCCGCGACCACTTCTGCCCGGGTGCTGGAGCCAAAAGATTTTATGGGTTATCTGGAGTTTAATCCGAGGGATTTCGAAACCACTTGGCTGGCAGCACAGATGAATCCGAAATTGCTGGATGCGGAACTTCCCAAGACAGCTGACAGTGCCATTACTCAGGAAGTGATTAAGCTCAACAAGTCATACCTCGATGTTGCGATTTGGCAATCAGTATATGATGAAGCGGCAGTCGCTACAGCAGCAACAAACGGGCTGGGTGACAACGACAACAATTTGATTTTCTTCGACGGCTTGCTGAAGAAAATGACAGACGACGCGGATGTCATTAAGATTGACACCCCGGAAGTAATTACGGTGGGCAATATATTTGCCAAGTTTAAGCTCGTTAAAAACGCCCGTCCTAAGGCGATAAAGAACAATCCGAAAGGAGCATATCTGGTAAGTTGTACCACTGCTGAGATTTTCGAAGACGCACAGCAGGCGCAGAACTATAAAGGCGCGAATGTAACTGAAGCGGGCAAAATGACTTATGGCGGTCGCCCTGTGATTGCCCTTGCCGGTATTCCCGATGATACAATCGTGTATTGCCTGTGCTCTGCCGATCTGGAGTCAAACTTATGGCTCGGTGTGAATGAGATCGAAGAGGAAGAATATCTCAAGCTAATGCCACTTCAGAACAACTCCGAAAATTGGTTCCTGAAAATGCTGTACAAGATTGACGTCAATTTCGCCCATGCAAAACAGACGGTATTGTATACTCTGTGGGGAGCTGAGGAGGAAGAAGAGGAAGAAGAAGTCTAATAGCCATGTTCCAGATTATTTACAGTCATATAAAGCACCACCTTGTTGAACTGTCCGGAACTGTGAGCGGTATGTGTACGGGAGTGATGGCAATTAACAAAGGTGTACTGGTAGCGCCTTCCGACCTGCATGCTGTCGTGCTGGCGTTTTTTACCGGTATGCTCGGAGGTTTGGGCGCTCTTGTGGCGAAAGCTGTCTGGAACAGAATTATAAAACTTAAAAATCATTTAAAAAACAACTAAAGAGGGTCCGGAGTGCATCGGTGCATTACGCACCCGTGCCAGACCCGGCCCTCTTCCAATCATTATTTTATGTCAAAATCTGAAAAACGATCCCAACGAGCTGGACGCTTTCTGAGGGACTGGTCAGACGCCTGGTTCTTTGTGCCGCTTTCGATCGTGTTCTTTGTTCTTGTTGGCTGGGCGATCGCCGCGGTGTATCCGGAGGCGGGCTTCTTTCCGGTCTCGGTGCTGCACAAGCTCAATTACGCTGCTACCGGCACGTTCGCCTGTCTGTTTACCGCGACAATATGGCTGCGCTTTCACTTTCCAAATGTACTGGAATACTTACGAAAGTACTTTGAGTATGACCTGCTCAATCAAACCGATGTTAAATCAAACGAAATTAAATATCAATTAAAATGCGACAGATTCAAATACTCCTTATTGGTTTTCTGCTTACCTGTACTGGTCTTTCTGGCCGTGCTGATGTCTGTGTAGATGACCGTGCTTGCGTAGTTGGTGAGCTTCAAAGTTGTCTCGGTGTTCGCGAAAAAACAGGCAAAAACGACGGACCGGAAGTGGAAAGCTTTCTTGCCTCTGTTGGCTTGGGAAAAGGTTATGCCTGGTGCGGAGCGTTCCTGAACAAATGTTTTCAAACCTGTTCTGCTGACACTCCAAAGTCGGCCGCCTGGTCTCCGGCCTGGTTTCCGGACTCAAAGATTATATTTCGTCATGCTGATCTCTATTCAGGGAAGGTCTATAAGAATCCTCAGCCTGGTGATGTGATTGGATTATACTACCCACGTTTGAAACGGGTTGGTCATGTTGGCGCTGTAATAGAATGGGGAGCAAAGACAGTCCGGACAATTGAGGGCAATACCAGTGGAGGTGGAAGCCGGGAAGGTGATGGGGTATATTATATGGTACGCCCTGTTCAGACTATTCATGCTGTAGCTGACTGGATATCGACATGAAGGCGCTTGTTCTTATAGGGATTATTTTCCTGTCCGTGTCTTGTCGCAAAGCTCCGGCACGATCCGAGCGTGTGACAGACTCGGTCCGGGTTGAGGTGCGGACGCGTGAAGTTCCGGTTTTCATTCCTGGTGATTCCGTTACTGTCCGTGATTCTGTCCCCTGTCCGGACATGAATCTGAGTGCAAAAAGTGACCGTACCCGGGTTGATGTAAAAATCAAAGACAACCAATTAAGTGCTACGGCCACATGTCCGGATTTTAACACCACAGCACCTGTACAGGATTCGATCATTCAGCAGTCTCGCAAGGAAATAATTACGGTAACGGATTCCTGTGTGACACCTTGGTATGATATCGCCTGCCGGTACGCTCTTGGTTGTACTTTATTAATCATTTTGCTATACAAACGATGAAAACAGACGCTAAAAAAAACAATGCCGCGCAACGCCTTATGCGAACGCATGGCAAAGAGGAAATATTTGCCGTGGGAGAGCATTTTTACTTTTCCCGGCATAACGCCCTGATTACCGCCGATGGCGACACCTCAAAAGTAATCAGGATCAAAGCGGAAGTAAAAACCGAGAGCGATGAGGAGGATGACGATGCTCCGGTGAAAAAGAAAAAGGCTTCCGCAAAAGCAAAGAAAGAATCCAGACCGGAAGGAAGCCTGGAAGATAAAACAGAAGACTCTAGGGAATAACCATGGCAACAAAAGGAGTAACAATAAAAAAGGGACGCCCTGGTGTAAGTGTGCTTGGCGGGGCATCCTCTACCTCTGGCCTGATCATGAACGGAGTAGCGGTAGCGGATAAGATCGCTCTGGGCGAGGTAAAAGAGCTGTACTCTCCGGAAGATGCGGAAGCTCTGGGGCTTGATGCGGACTATGATGCATTAAACAAAGTCCGGGTGTTTTACCACATAAAAGAGTTTTTCCGTATGGCTGGCAAAGGGCGAAAGCTGTACATCATGCTGGTGGCACAGTCAGTAACACTTACCGACATGGCAACGGATGCAGCAGGAGCGATTGCAAAGAAGCTTGTAATTGATGCAAACGGGGAATGCTATCAGCTCGGTCTCGTTCGTAATCCGGATGAGGAATATGAGGCAACCCTGCTAAATGGACTCGACGCGGATGTGCTTACTGCTATTCCGGCCGCGCAGGCGCTTCATGACTGGACGTTTGAAACAGACAGGCCATGCAATATTATCTTGGAAGGTCGTGAGTTTAACGGAACCGCTGCTGCTGCGCAGAATCTCCGGGAGATCGAAAACGTGTCGGCTACCAACGTATCTGTCATCATTGGTCAGGATTATGACTATGCTGAAACGCAGGATGCTATTGGTAAAAAGCACGCAGCTGTTGGGACAGCATTGGGATGTCTCTCCGCAATCAATGTAAATCAGAATATTGGAGAAACCGCCACGATGAATATCATGGATGCCAACCGCGGTATCTTCGTCAATCCCGGTCTGAGTTCACACCAGCTTGCAAGAGACGTGGAAAGCTCATGGGATACGCTTGATGCCAAAGGATATATATTCTGTCATTCCTATTCTGGCTATCCGGGGATATACTGGAATGATGATCATACCTGCACACCGATCGTGCTTGATTCGGACGACAACTTTAATGAGTACAAAATCTCATATGGCCGCACAATGGGAATGGCAGCCCGTCGTCTGAAGCTGAAATACATGCCTAAAGTAAAGTCTGTGCAAAAATTAGATCCGGCAACCGGCAAGTTGCCTTCCGGCTCAATCATGTACCTGGAAAGGCTGGGTGATGAAGTGTTTGAAGAAATGGCTGATCTGATCTCCGGAGGCAAAACCTATGTGGACCCGGATAGCAATCTGTCGGTTTCTCCGAAGATTCTGAATATCTCCTTTACAGTCGTGCCGGACGGTACGATTGAGCAAATAGCCGGTGCAATTAACCTTAAAACCCAATTATAGTGGCAACCTTAAAGAAAAACGGAAAGGCGTATGATGGTGCGGATGTTGTCATTACGCTACTGGGTAATTCACCCAACGAGGTTTCTGAAATCTCCTACGACGAGGATACTGATCATCAGAATAATTATTCTCTTGGGTCACGCGATCCGTCATCGTGGAGCATGGGTAATCACAATCCTGTTGGTAGTATAACCATGAGTATGAGGGAAATTGTATCGATTGAGAATGGAATTCCCGGCAATAACAAGAGGTTGCCCTATGTACGGCCTTTTGACATCATAGTCCAGTATCGCAACGACTATAATCAGCTTGTGACAGATATTGTCACATGTAAGTTTAAAAATCAAGGTCGTGAAGCGAAAGCGGGCGATATGGGTCTTGGCAAGCAGCTTGACTTGCACGTGCTCGGTATTCAGTTCAATGTCAGAGCAGCCTAAATCAATCTTTAAATCACATTTTAATTTCATTTAAACAATGTCTAAAAAAGAAAATATAGTAGCCCGTCTGGAGCTGGATACAAAACTTCCGGAAGGAGTAAGTCAGGAACAGTGGAACAGCTGGAAAGATAAATGGGGCGACAAGATCAAGCGTATCCACCTGCCGCTCAATGATGACAATACAGAGTTTTTCACCGTTGCTGCCATGGTTCCCAGCCGGAAAACGCTTTCCGACTACGAAAAATGGGTAGACAAAAACCCGGACAAAAGTAAGGATATCCTGATTACTGACTGTCTTGTAACGGGTGTGGACGTGGTAAAGGCAGACGACGTGCTGTTTAACTCCTGTGTGGGAGCGATTGCGGAGATGATCCCGATCAGAAAGGCAATCATAAAAAACTAGCAGAGGAGTTTCCTTCGATTGGTGATCTGGTGTATACCAGCAGTATTTCGGAGGACTCCGCTTTATCAGATTTTATCCGCTCAGTTGATGCCTACCTTACCTACTTTCTTCATATCTCCAATCCGGAAAGTCTTTCTGATGAAATATGGATGGAAAAGTACAGGCAGGTGCAGTGGCTGAGCGAGCAGGGCTTGTTAGGATTCAAAGGGTAATAATGTATGTCATATCAGATCGGATTTCGAAATCGCTTCCAAAGTGCGCACGGCTTTGTTGCTCAGAACGTCGTAGCTCAGACGACTGATGAGATCGGCCTTGGTGGGAAATGGTTTTACCGGGCCGAAAGTATGTCGGAGCCGGAAAAGCCTCATCCTGGTGAGTGGAGTCTGGAGGTTATCAGTCCGGAACAGGGTGTGGCCATGTCCAGGCTCGGAAAGCCGGTCTTTGATGTGGTGACGCTTTCAGATGAGGCAGGTGGCTTGACTTATACGTTTCCTTTGTTGCCTTTGCTGGATTTGCGCAGGCAAAAGAAGATTGTGGAAACGGCTCCTGTGGATGGCAATACAGAAGTAGTGGAGTATATCGGAAAAGGTGCATGGGATATTACCATTCGCGGTATTCTGGTTGATATGGATAATCACCGCTATCCGATTGACCAGGTCGATGAGCTGGAAAGCATCTTTGAGCCGGATCGCCCTTTAAGGGTTAGTTCCATTTTGCTCAATCGTCGCAGTATACAGCAGCTCTATATAAAAGACATCGAACTGGTGTCGCAAAATCAGTTCCCGGACACGCAAGGGTTTGTTATGTCTTGCCGGATGTATACACCTGTCGAACTCATACTGCTTGACCGCAATGAGCTATAAGCTGACATACGAGGTTCAGATCGGTGATTACCTGCTCCGCAAAGAGCTGGCAGCGGCTGAGATTCGCAGCACCTGGAAAGAATTGACCGATACGGCTACAATCACACTCCCGCGCAATATGTATCTTAAACGAGGCGGTCAGGTTGTGGAGCTTCGCAAAGAGCGCCTGAGCGATACGATACGCCGGGGAATGCCAGTGGAGATAAAGCTGGGATATAATGGGGAAAACGAACGGGAGTTTGTCGGATACGTGGCGGAAACAGACGCTACAATACCATTTGTGGTGCGCTGTGAAGATGAGATGTTTAATCTCAAGCGGAAGTCGCTTACATTCAGCTATGAGACGGTCAGCCTCAAAACGCTTTTGAAACGGATTGCGCCCGGTTACAAAATTGACTGTCCGGATACTGAGTTTGCCTCCTATCAGGCAGTAAACGCCAGTCCGGCCCGGGTGCTTGAAGACCTTAAAAACTTCAACCTATACGCGTGGTTCGACCTTGACAAGACGCTGCATGTTGGTTTCCCTTACGCAAACAAGTACAACAGGCATGTGTACAACTTTCAGAAGAATGTCCGGGAAAACAATCTGCGGTTCCGTCGTGCCGAAGATATAAAGCTCAGGGTAAAAGCGATCGCGAACCGAAAGACAGGAAAAAAAGAGATCTATGAGTTTGGTGATCTTGACGGGGAAATACGGAGTCTGAATTTTGGGGATATCACTTCAGCGCGGCTCAGGGAATACGCGCATGCGGAGATTAAGCGGTTTAAGTTTTCCGGATATCAGGGCGATGTGACCGGCTGGGGCTTGCCCCGCACCCGACACGGAGATGTGCTGCGGCTTATTGATGATCGCTATGAACACAATGGCGACAATATAATCGATGCGGTTGCAATTCGATTTGATGACAACGGCTGGAGGAGAACAAACGAACTTGGGCCAAGAGCGCTATGAAGATACTGATTGAACTTATAGAACGCACTGTAAAGGGTCTGTATGCTCCGCAAAGCTTCACGGCCCAGGTGCTGGAGGTAGATCGGGAAAAAGACACCTGTCGGGTGTTGCCTGATGACGGTGCAGAGCTATACAATGTACGCCTGACTGCCGTGGAAGATAGTTATCAGAACAAAGTGGTCATATATCCGGTGGTTGGAAGCTACGTCATGGTTTCACTGATTGAAAATCTTCCCACCATGGCCTATGTAAGCAAAGTCGGGGAAATAGATGAGGTTAGAATCAATAGCCCGAAGCTCCTTATTAATAACGGTGATCTTGGTGGGATGGTAAAGGCCGGAGAACTGCGGGAACAATACAATAAGACGAAAGCAATTATCGACACGCTTCTTCAGGTGTGTCAGACACCAATAAATGAACCGGGAAATGGAAGTCCGTCAGCGTTTCAGGCCGCTTTAAATGCTGCTTTTGCCGGTAAAACAACCGGAGATTTGTCCAACATCGAAAACGAAAAAGTAAAGCACTAATGGCACAGGATATACTACTGGATGATGATTACGACCTTGCTCATAAGAATGGCGACCTGGTGATCGGCGATTCTGAGCAACAGGAAGCGGACCTGATCATACAGGCCAATCCGGGGGAATGGAGACAATGGCCAAGCGTCGGCATGGGGATCATGAAGTATATGAATGGATTGAATGATCGTGTAAAGTTTGAGGCCGATATGCGGGCAGCGCTGGCCGCTGACGGTAAGAAACCTCGCATGATCGACACCTCGCAGGGAATTAAAAACTTCACCGTTGAGCTATGAAAAAAATACGAATACAGGAAGGGCAAAGCGTATACGATATCGCTATTCAGTACTATGGCGGCATAGAGGGGATATTTCAGATTATCCAGGACAACCCGGGTGTAGATTTAGAGCAGTTGCAGCCCGGTATGGAGCTGCTTGTGTCTGAGATTGCCATCATAGAGCGGGTGTATGAATACGTTTCTGCGCCTCCTGTATTGCCGACAAAGAAAGAGGCAGTTATAGAGGGGCAAAATATATACGACGTGGCCATTCAGGAATACGGCGGTATAGAAGGGGTATTTCAGATTATCCGGGACAACCCGGAGTTAACCCTGGATGATGATTTGCAGCCCGGCACGAAGATAAAGATAGACACAACAATAGCCAGCAACAAGGTTATGGCTGATTATCTGAAAGACAGAAATATAAAAGTCACGACCTCGGCTATCGGTGAGGTGGTGTCGGGGTCATTCTGGATCGATGAAATGGGTAATCTGGTGATTGATGAAAATGGCAATAAAGTAACAACGGAGTAATGGCAAACAAGAGAATAGAAGACTTTGCGACACAAAACGACATTGTCGACGGTGATAAACTGCCGTTCTGGAAAACACTTGGCGGCCTAACCAGCAAAATTACTTTTGCCAACTTTATTACAGCAGTTGTAAGAAGTATTGTGGTGTCTGTAACCGGCGGTTCTGCTGCAAAAGTAATGAGTCAAAAGGCGGTTACTGATCTGGTAGAAGAGACTAAAGAGAACCTTCAGGATCAGGCTGATGAGATGGCCGACTCGCTGGAAGGACTTGCGGGTGTGGTAGAGGGGATTGGAGAGGCGATATCAGAAATTGCGGAAGATGTATCAGGGCTTGCATCGAGTCTTGAAGTTTCGCACGTCGATACTATTGTCTATTCCGGCGCTACAGTTACGATAGAAGACGAAGTATATCCTTCTGTTGTATTAACTTACAATGCTTTGTCTTTTTACAGTCTTCAGATTGCTAATGTTGCAATATTCGAAGATGATGTAATTTATCAATCTGATACAAAAACACTGGCATTAAAGTTTAACAATATCATAAATGGAGATGTAGTCAGAGTCGCCTACAGAAAGGGGGTTGCTGTATGAGTGTAGTAACATCCCAGGGGGCAGTTTTTTTCGATACAGATGTCCCTGTTATCACAGCGCCATATGGACTTATAAATTTAGCCGAGTCGGCGAATTATCTGTTTGCTTTCTCTATAATTAACTTTAACAAGCTGCTTGTATATAATAAGTTAGATTATAGTCTTATCTACATTATCGACGATGTTCGCACACCTGTATCGCCGCCGGCCTATACTGTTCACACTAACGCAAAGTGTGACGGTGAATTTTTGGCTTACACGGAGTATCACAGCTATCCGTCTGATCACCCCGCCCCCGGTCCACGGAATTTGGTATATGTTCGTCCAGTTGATAATATAGCTGAGGTTATAACTATTAATGTTAACGATTACGGTTTTCCAGAAACATACTCCGCCGCGCCTTGGGGCGGATATGTGTATATATCCTCTTATGCTCCCGGGAATAACTATCTACTCAAAGTTAATCCGTTAAATAGTAGCGATTATGAACTTATTACTGTTCCGGGGGGTGCTCGATTTAGGGACATCTATATAATTAACAACAAGCTCTTTGCTAACAAATACAGAGCCGCAAACGACTGGTATGTTAATGTTTACAATGTTGACAACATGTCTTTTATAAGAGACATGGACCTATATAGAGTAAGCACAGATAATACAGTCAATGTACGTTTTATCCCCTTTGGCAATTACCTGAGATTTAACTCTCAGAACAACCAAATCACAAGGTATATTAACACTAATACCTTAATATCTTCAACTATAAAGAACTACCGCGACACCCGTGTCGCAAGCGGGAATTATATGTTTTCCGGATCGACCATATACTCCGTAAAACTAAGTACTTATCCCGGTGAGATTCTCAGCTATAACAATACAATCATACAAGAATGACAGAATTACTATTATATACAGCAGAGAAAAACACATATATCCAAGACGCAAGCGGGTTTTGCGAGGGTATTCGATTTACCGACAGCTCCGGCAATACACGTGTTACAATATTTTCACACAGCGTAATCGACCCATCGCAGCGAAAGGCAGAACTTGTATATAAAAAGTTCTTCGTTGCTCCGATTTCAGAGGAGTTAATATTTCTTGATTACAAGATTGTTGTTTTAGAAGGAGATGCATTTGCTCTGCTGATGAACAGCAGGGATAATCTTAGTTTATTGTCTGATTTTCATTATTCCACCATAAAGGAATTGGAGGGGTTGAACAATGGCTAAAAAAAGACTTCCTCGGTTTCTAAACAGCTCCGGAGATGAAAACATTACCGGAAACTGGACATTTACATCAATTTTCACAGAATATATCCGGGCTGCCGTGAATCGTATCGTTTTGCGGTTTATTTATATAGCAAATGCGGTAAACTATATTACAATACGTAATGCGGTTAATAATAACGACCCTGTGCTGTCAGTGGCTGATAGCACTACAACTAATACCGGCTTAAATCTCGAGATGAAAGGAACCGGAGAGCTTGGTTTGTTCGGCTCTCAGTACAACAAGCCCACCGAGCATTTGCTGTCGCTCGAGGCAAATAAGGTTAAAACAAAGTATCGCGTTGTTGATGCCGCTGTGCTGCCTGATGTTCCGGATATTAACGGGATTCAACTTGATGATAATTCAAAGTGGAGCGTTGATTTGTATACGTTCGAAACCTGCGCCCGTGAGGGGTATAAAGGGGCAATTGTAGCAGATACGAACTATGTATACACCTGCATTGCTGATAATACATGGGTTCGTGACAGTCGTAGCTATGTTTTAAAAGAGGTGGGAAAAGGGCTTTCTGAAAATAATTACACTACAACTGAAAAAAATAAGCTGGCTGGGATAGAATCTAATGCTCAAGCCAACGTGCAAGCTGACTGGGGGGCCGAGTCGGGGCCGTCGGCGATTGCTAATAAACCGGAGTCATTTCCTCCAGCTGAACACTCGCATAGCTGGGAATCTGTTACCGGTAAACCCGATGAGTTTACGCCTGCCTCGCATTCACACAGTTGGGGAAGTGTCACAGGCAAACCGTCTGTATTTCCTCCGGAGGCGCATAGCCACGACGATCGGTATGCTGGTAAAATTAAACTATCCGGGGAAATTACATTTTCTTCCGACGATCAGCTCGTTGAGCTGGATCGGATTCAACTACCCGATAACTATATATCCGGCATAGCTGTTCTGAGCGCTGTTAAGGTATCAGGACCCTCTGCGCAAGCTATAGGGAGCATTAAATCGGGACCATTTTTCTTTGTTATTAACCAGGCCACCTCTTGGACTAATGCTCCGACTAGTCCAGGTCAGTTTCAGGGATTTTCCGAATCAGGATCAGGCACACCGCAATTAGAGTTTTCTATCGACGGATCAGATATTGTTGTTTCTGTTCGTAATAATACAAGCAACAACACCGGGGATACACTCAACATCAATGTTGTAATAAGTCTTTTAAATACGCTATAGCAAAAATGGCACGATCAATACCTGAAATATACAATGCTATCATAGCGGAAAAAGAAAATCAAACATCACTCAACGTTTACGGCCCTGCTGGCGATTCGTTCGAGACCTTTCTTTCTGATCTTACTTCACAAAGCAAGGTTGCAATCTGGCGGCTTTGGGTCTTTATATTCTCCTGTGCTCAGTATGTTCATGAAACATTCTGGGATATCAAACAGGCAGAAATCGAAGAAGTAGTGTCCAAAGCCGCCGTGGGGAATTTCCCTTGGTTGCAGGATTTTATTTTCAGGTTTCAATATTCAGAGACTACACCGCAAGTTATCGAGCTTATTGATTTTGTGCCAACATACCCGGTTGTTGATCCATCACTCAGAATTATTACCGCTTGTTCGCTGCGTCAAAACACCAATATGTTAATAGAAGCCAAAGTGGCGCGTGGTGAAGCTCCGAATTTGCAGCCACTCACCGCCGATCAAATTCTTATGCTTCAAGGCTATCTGGATCGGGGTGGCTTCGCTGGTCCCAAAGTGAAAGTAAGCAGCAGGTTTCCCGATCGTCTCAAGATCGAAGCTGATGTGTATTACGCCATAGGTTATAGTCCATCATGGGTGAAAGGCCAGGTGATAGCGGCCATAGACAACTATCTTGCAACTTATACCAGAGACAATTTTAACGGGACATTCTTAATCACTGATCTTATAGCTAAAATAAGATCAGTGGAAGGAGTGGCAGATGTGCAACTTCATTACGTAGGTTTTAGGCTAGCTGAGCAATCAGTTGAAGATTTGTTGCCAGTTATCCGATTGTATAATCCTGCTGCTGGATACATGATAAGTGAAGATACAGTCGGGCATACTTTGTTAGATACATTAATAATGAGGAGGCCCGGTGAGTTATGAGCTTGTTTAATCTTTCTTTTTTTAAACTCATAGAGGACAATCTTCCGGTCCGGATCAAATGGAAGGGTGTCCGACACAAAGCACTGCTTTATGCTTTTATCAGACCCATAGAGCAGCTACGCAATAACATATTCAATACATATGTACCGGATGTGATGGAGAGAGCAAAATACAACGGCAGAGTCATGGTCATGGAGGCAGTGCTTAATAAAGTCATGAATACCACTGATGTTGTTGTTCAAAACAACGAGATTGATATTGATGGGTTTTGGATTGGGGAAGAAACAGACCCGCTCACTTCTTTTATTAGTGACGATAATGAAATAGAAGACTATATCGGAATTAGTTATCTGATTGGCCAAAGCAATTTTACTATATATATACCCATGGAGCTTGATAACGATGATGATCGCAATGTGATTGCAGATTATGTTGAGAAAATCAAGGTTTATGGGCCTTCATATGATATTCAATTACTACCATGAAAGGAATAAAAACAACAAACATTACTACAGGGGTCCGAATGCCCTTTGGAAAGCGTTCTTTAGACTATCTTCAATCTTCATATAAGGATACTATTGCTGAGTTATGTAGAGCTGTCGGAATCGTAGATACGGCAACAGTTTTGCATGGCTGTGATGTAACAGTTGATGGAGATAATTATACATACTCTTCCGGGGCTATATGTTACAACGGAGAAGTGTATAAGGTGGAGGCTGGGGCGCTTACTGTGGAGCCAGGTCATACAGCGGTGTGGGTAATTGTTACAGAATTTCCCTCCAGTCTAAACCCTGTGCTTTTCTCAGATGGAAATTTGAGAGATGTACATTACGAAAACAAAATGATTCTCCAGTCCGGAGCATCCGGCAGCGGTGTGGCGGATTGGAATGAGGTGGCAAGAAGATATGTGCAGGAATATATCGATTCTCCAACTGTTAACGCCTCAAATATTACGACTCCCACTGCTCGGCTCAACTGTCAGCGGCATAATGAGGCTGTTAAAATAACATTTAAAGTAACGGGTCGATGGGGAACGGGGAATGGGTATAGCTTTCGGATTAAGGTCCCAGAAAGGTTTCATTTTAAACGGGAGTCCGGCCATGCTTTGTTTGTTCAAAGTGGCGTTACAGTTCCCGCTATTGTAGGGGATTATCAGGTTTATAGTATTTTCTACAACGGAGACACCTATGAACTAAACCTTGCAGCTGGAGGCGATGCCGGTCCAGGAGATGGAAACGAGGTAATTCAGATTGTTGGCGAAATATCTGGAATAACAGTATGAAAACACCAATAAGTTATTACGGAGGTAAGCAAACCATGTTAAAACACATCCTTCCATTAATCCCTGAACATAAGTTGTATTGTGAACCGTTTTGCGGAGGCGCAGCAGTGTTTTTTGCAAAAGATAAATCTCCGATTGAGGTTATAAACGACCTGAATGGCGATGTCGTTAATTTTTACAAAGTCTGCAAACAGGATTTTGCAGTGTTGCGCATGTTGATTCAGCAAACGCCGCATAGTAGGAAGGTACATCGTGAATCGGAGTTTATTTTAAAGAATCCGGAAGCTTTTTCGGATATCAGGCGCGCCTGGGCATTTTGGGTTCAGGCTAATATGTCTTTCTCTTCTCAGATTTTTGGCGGTTACGCTTATGAACGAAAAAGTGTAGGAACCGTCCGAAAAACGAGTAGCAAAAAACAGGTGTTCAACAAAGAGATTCCGAAACGATTTGATTTGGTTGATATAGAGTGCAATGATGCGCTGAAAGTAATCAAAAGTAGAGACACGGAGGATACATTTTTTTACGTTGATCCACCGTATTATAATAGCGACTGTGGGTATTATGCTGGGTATTCAATAGAGAACTTTGTGGGTTTGCTTGAGGCACTTGAGCAGGTAAAAGGGAAGTTTCTACTCAGTAGTTATCCGTCAGAGGTGTTATCTGAGTTCTCAATGCGTAACAACTGGAATACTCACTCAATCAGCAAGAAAGTTGCTGTTACAAGGCTTACGAAGAAGACAAAAACGGAAGTTTTAACAGCTAATTACAAATTAGTTGCTTGATTAGATACTGTATAAAGTTAGTAAAAGTACTTTGGATTGCATAATAAAAATTGTGCTTTTTTATCCTCAAAAGCCTGATTTTGTTCAGGCTTTTTTGCTGTTAAAATGCAATTTTATCGTTGTTTAAATGGTGTTGAAATATGTGCTTTCGAATTTGTAAAATATGTACTTTTGATTTTGCGATTATCAGAACACCAATATAGGGCGCTGTCCGGCATTTTTTCTTTTTTCCGGTGATAATTTGTTTTTATTTTGCTTTCAACCCTTACTGCAAAAGAAGGTTTGATTTTTGCTTAACATCACATTTGATCATGTACATCGATTCGCACGCCCATATTTACAACGAACAATTCAAAGACCAGCTCGCTGAAGCTGTTGATACAGCCCTGGCTTCCGGGGTCGGCAAAATATACATGCCCAATGTCAATGTGGATTCCATTGATGCCATGCTGGAAGCAGAGCATCGCTATCCGGATGTCTGCATACCCATGATGGGCCTGCATCCCTGCGATGTTAAAAAAGGATTTGAAAAAGATCTGTATGTGGTTGAAGACTGGCTCTCAAAGCGGACATTTGCCGCCATTGGCGAAATGGGACTTGATTACTACTGGGACGAGAGTTTCAGAGAGGAGCAAAAGGAAGCCTTTCGCATACAGGTAGAGCTGGCCATAAAATACAAGCTGCCAATTGTATTGCATACCAGGAATGCCAACCGGGACGCTATCGATCTGGTAAGCAGCCTCAAATCCGATTCACTCAGAGGTATTTTCCATTGTTTTTCCGGTACGGTGGAAGAAGCAAAGGAAATGATTGCTCTCGATTTTCTGCTTGGGATAGGCGGAGTGATAACCTTTAAAAACGGTGGTCTGGACAAAGTGCTTCCTGATCTTCCCGCCGAATCAATGGTGCTGGAAACAGATTGTCCCTACCTGGCTCCGGTACCATACCGGGGCAAGCGCAATGAGCCATCATATATTCCGCTGATTGCTTCAAAATTATCTGAGCTGATGCGAATCAGCACAGACGAAATAAAGGAAATCACTACCCGAAACGCTCTTGCTGTTTTCAAAGCAGTAAATAGTCCGGAGATAAAAAATGAATAAAAAAGGTCTGATTTACGTTAAATTAAAGCAACATTGCGGGTAGTACAGACCAATTCCCGGAGCACAGAACATGAAAATCATACTTGTATTATCAATAACACTTCTTTTCAGTCTTACAGCCTGCGGACAGACCGCTGAAAAGCCTGAAAGCACAAAACAAACCAATATCATGGACAAAGCGACAACAAGCAAAATGCAGGTAGAAATATGGAGCGACATTATGTGTCCCTTCTGCTATATCGGAAAACGTCATTATGAAGAGGCATTGAACAGGTTTGCCGACAGAGAAGCTATCGAAATCGTCTGGAAGAGCTTTCAGCTTGATCCGGACATACCAACAGCGATTTCCAAGCCAATAAATGTGTATGAGTATCTTGCCAACCGCAAAGGAATGTCTTATGATCAGTCTGTGCGCATGCATCAGAATGTAACAGAAATGGCACGAAAAGCCGGATTAGAGTATAATTTTGACAAAGCCGTCACTGCCAACTCGTTTGATGCGCACAAAGTCATTCAGCTGGCCAAAGCAAAAGGCCTCGGAGATGCTATAGAAGAGCGCTTCTTTAAAGCATACTTCACCGAAGGAAGAAATCTGGCAGACAGCACAACTCTGGCAGAGCTTGGCAGCGATATCGGGCTGGACAGAGAAGAGGTGCTGCATGCGCTGAAAGACGATCGCTATGCTTATCTCGTTAATCAGGATATTATGGAGGCAAGGCAAATCGGAGTCACAGGTGTTCCGTTCTTTGTTTTTAACCGCAAATATGCCGTATCCGGCGCTCAGCCGGCCGATGCGTTCCTCAAAACCATTGAAAAAGCATACGCAGAATGGCGTCGGGACAATCCCCGTACAAAACTGGATATCAGCAGCGGTCCTGCCTGTACCCCGGAAGGCCTGTGCGAATAGCAGAAGCACTGGCAGGCAGCTGCTGCCCGGCTGTATACAAGATCAGCAATAATAGCTGCCTGTCTCTGTTTTTATGATCCGCCGAATCATCAACAATGAATACAAACCTCTCATTACGTAGCATGGCCGGATTCAGCTTATTCATCCTGATTACCCTATTGCTGCCGGCCGGCCGGACACAGGCTCAAATCCTGAAGCCCGGCTTTGATATCGACGAATATATTGAGCTTCTCAAGCTGACTTCCAAAAACAGTGATCTTGAGTTTGGCAAGGATATGCCTATGCCTGATCACTTTTTGCTTCAATACCGCTCCGCTGCCATGGGGCTGGACAACGCCTGGGAATTGTGGATCAATACAGACAGCAGCATTGCGGCCATCAGCTTGCGGGGCTCTACCGGCAATACCGAAAGCTGGCTGGCCAATTTTTATTCTGCCATGGTACCAGCCACCGGCTATCTGGTATTAAGTCCGGCAGATACCTTTCATTATCAGCTGGCAGAACATACTCAGGCCGCAGTGCATACAGGATGGCTGCTGGGCATGGCTTATCTGAGCAAAGAAATTGTACCCCGGATAGACTCATGCCATACGCAGGGGATCCGGGATTTTTACATTACCGGCCACAGTCAGGGAGGCGCTATAGGATATCTGCTTACTTCCTACGTATATCATCTTCAGTTAAACGGTCAGCTCCCTGCCGATATCCGGTTCAAGACATACTGCAGCGCCGGCCCCAAGCCCGGCAACCTGCATTTTGCCTATGCTTACGAAACACTGACACAGGAAGGCTGGTCATACAATATTGTAAACTCTGCTGACTGGGTACCGGAAATGCCTTTTTCGGTGCAGACCATTCACGATCTCAACGAAGTCAATCCTTTCCAGAATGCCAGAGGCATGATCAGAAAGCAGAAATTTCCGAAACGCCTGGCATTTCGCATGATGTACAACCGGCTGACCCGGCCTGCCGAAAAGGCGCAGCGCAATTACCAAAAATACCTGGGTACCGTGATGTCCGGACAGATACGAAAGCATCTGCATGAATTCAGTCCACCAGTCTATTGCTCCAGCAATGACTATGTCCGTACCGGAGCATCCGTTATTTTAAATGGCGACACCGAGTACATTAAGCAGTTTCCCGCTGATAAGCAAAAAATAATGAATCAGCATTCTTTCTATGCCTACCTGTTTCTGGCCCGGCAATTAAAAACCGCAAAGGAAGAGAAAAAATAATTTCTCTTCCCAGAGCAGCATTACTGCTTATACAATCATTTACAGGAAAAAAGCGGGACCCTGAAAACGGGATTATGTCATCCGGCAAAACCCGGACTACCATTTCGAAGTATATATGAGATGTACTACTTCTTTTTTGCAAAACGGTGATGTAAACATTTTTATCCGGAATTCGGCATTCATTAAATACTGAATCAATTTTATTGAATCGGGACGGGCAATGCACGATAACATGCTGCATTGAGCCAGTCCGGGATTATCACTTATTAGAACAGGAAGTATTCGCTCTGTATCATCAAATTATAAAAATGTACTGTTGTCCATGAAAAAACACATAGTAAGAGTCTATCCTTCCAAAGAGCAGCTGCCGCGCGAAGAGCAGCTGGCCTGGAAGCTGGCCGTTATGGTTACCGATTATGAAGCGCCCATATCAGACGAGGTTACTGATATGGTCATCAACCGTATACTTGACAATGCTGCTGTTGCAGCTGCTTCCCTTAACCGTACACCGGTGGTCAATGCACGCGCTCAGGCCATAGCACATGCACGCGGCTCCAGAGGAGCCAATGTCTTTGGTATGCCTGCTTCTTTTCTTGTCCATGCCGAATGGGCAGCCTGGGCCAATTGTGTAGCAGTGCGTGAGCTGGACTTTCACGATACATTTCTTGCTGCAGACTACTCGCATCCGGCCGACAGCATTCCGGCCATTATAGCCGTAGCCCAGCAGGCTGGTCTGGGAGGAGCTGACGTATTACGGGGCATAGTGGCTGCTTATGAAGTTCATGTGGCTCTGGTCAAGGCCATCTGCCTTCACAAGCACAAGATTGATCATATCGCGCACCTCTGCCCTGCTCAGGCAGCCGGTGTATGTGCGCTGCTCCGCCTCGATACCGAGACGACCTTTCAGGCCATACAGCAGGCCCTGCACACTTCCATCAGTACCAGACAAAGCCGTAAAGGCGAAATCAGCAGCTGGAAAGCCTATGTACCCGGTCACGGCGCCAAGCTTGCCATCGAAGCAGCAGACAGAGCGATGAGAGGAGAAAAAAGCCCGTCGCCGATCTATGAGGGAGAGGATTCTGTAATTGCCTGGATACTGGATGGTCCCGACGGCCGTTACGAAATAGAGCTGCCCGGACCGGGAGAAGCCAAAAGGGCCATTCTCGAAACCTATACCAAAGAGCATTCGGCCGAATATCAGGCGCAGGCCCTGATTGATCTTGCCATCAAGCTTAAGCCAAAAATCAATAACACGGACGATATACAGTCTGTCGTAATCGAAACATCGCATCATACACATTATGTAATCGGCACCGGCTCCAACGATCCTCAGAAGTTTGATCCGTATGCCACCAGAGAGACCCTTGACCACTCCATTATGTACATCTTTGCTGTTGCCCTGCAGGATGGTGTGTGGCACCATGTCAACTCCTATACTCCCCAGCGCGCGCAGAGGGAAGACACTATCCGATTGTGGAAGAAGATCTCAACGGTCGAAAAGGAAAAATGGACAGAGCTATACCATGCCGAGAATCCTGACAAAAAAGCCTTTGGCGGTAAAGTGATAATCACCATGAAAGACGGCAGCGTAATTGCGGAAGAGCTTGAACGGGCCAATGCCCATCCGGCGGGAGAAAAGCCTTTTGGCAGAGACGAATATCTCCGTAAGTTTCATACATTGACCGAAGGCACTTTGTCAGGGGCAGAACAAAACCGTTTCATTGCCCTAGCTACCCAATTGCCTCAGCTTGACCATCAGGGGATCATGCAGCTGACTATCGAAGTAAATCAGGCAGGCCTGAAGCCGGCCGAAAAGAAAGGACTGTTTGAATGATTATCAATCCTACCTCTCCCGAACAAAAACGCAAGCAGCTGGCAGAAGGCATACGCTCCGGCAGGCTGCTGCAATTTCCAGGCGCCTATAACCCTCTCGTGGCTATGCTGATTGAACAGAAAGGCTTTGACGGAGTATATGTATCCGGCGCTGTCATGGCCAACTCGCTCGGATTGCCCGATATTGGCATGACTACCCTGACGGAAGTAACCGGAGCAGCTTCTTCTATTGCCCGTGTCACCTCACTTCCTGTCATTATGGATATTGATACAGGTTTCGGAGAGCTCATGATGGTAGCCCGCACTATCAAAGAGCTGATATATCTGGGAATTGCCGGATGTCATCTGGAAGACCAGGTCAATCCGAAACGATGTGGTCATCTGGACAACAAAGAACTGGTTTCCAGCACAGATATGGTAAAAAAAATCAAGGCAGCAGCCGAAGCAAAAACAGATCCGGATTTTCTGCTCATTGCCCGTACCGATGCCAAAGGCAGCGAAGGGATGGACAAAGCCATAGACCGGGCCAAAGCATACGTGGATGCCGGAGCTGACATGATCTTTCCGGAGGCGCTGCAGGATGAAAAGGAGTTTGAGACATTCCGCAAAGCGATCTCCGCTCCCCTGCTTGCCAATATGACGGAGTTTGGGAAAAGCAGATTACTGACCAGACAACAACTGGAAAATATCGGTTATAACCTGGTCATATACCCGGTCACAACGCAGCGCTGGGCGATGAAAGCGGTGGAAGACGGTCTGGACAGCCTCCGGGCTGCCGGCACTCAGGCTCATACGCTGGAGCATATGCAGACACGGGCACGCCTGTACGAGGTGCTGAACTACGAGGCGTACAATCAATATGATCAGTCTCTGTATAATTTCAGGCTGGGAGATGATCAGTAAGTATACATAATTCCAACATCTTAAAACATAAAGCTATGTCTGATAAAATAAAAGTACCTAAAGGTCTGGCCGGTGTCGTGGTGGATTCTTCCTCCATTTCCAACGTCATTCCGGAAAAATGCCTGCTCTATTATCGCGGATACAGCGTGGTGGAGCTTTCAGAAAAATGTACATTTGAAGAAGTAGCTTATCTGCTGGTAATGGGTGAGCTTCCGGACCGGCAGCAGCTTGCCCGGTTCAGAGAAAAAGAGAACTCCTATCGGACCTTGTCTCCCGAGCTGCTTGAAGTCCTGCAGAATATTCCTGCCAATGCGCACCCTATGGATGTGCTCCGGACAGGGATCAGCCTGCTGGGCACGCAGGACCAGCGTACCTGGGACAATAGCGAGGAAGTAAACCAGGACAAGTTTTGCCGTATTTTTGCACAGGTTCCCATCATCATAGCGGTAGCCCTGCGCCGCAGAATGGGCAAAACCATTATTCCCCCGGACCGGAATCTGAGCTATCTGGCCAATTTCTTCCATATGTGCTTTGGCGAGCAGCCCTCTTCTGTTGTCCTGAAAGCATTTGAAGTATCTCTGATTCTGTATGCCGAGCACAGCTTCAATGCATCGACCTTTGCAGCACGGGTAATCACTTCTACCGGCTCTGATCTGTACAGTGCCATTACCGGTGGCATAGGTGCGCTAAAAGGTCCGCTGCACGGCGGAGCCAACGAGCAGGTCATGCATGTGCTGAAAGAGATCGGCGAGCCTGCCAATGCCGAACCCTGGCTGCGCAAAGCTCTGGAGGAAAAACGTCTGGTGATGGGGTTCGGCCATCGCGTATATCGTTTCGGAGACTCCAGAGTGCCTACCATGAAAAACTGGGAGGAAAAGCTGGCGGAAGTAACCGGGCAGCAAAAATGGATGGAAATCTCGGATATTCTGGAAAAAATCATGGTAAAGGAAAAAAGTATTCATCCCAATCTGGATTTTCCTGCCGGACCAGCGTACTATATGATGGGATTTCCTATTGATTTCTTTACTCCGATTTTTGTAATGGCACGGATCACCGGCTGGACGGCTCATGTTATTGAGCAGCAAGCTGAAAACAAGATCATTCGTCCGCTGGCCGAATACACGGGGCCTGGTGAACGCGAGATAAGTTAACGAAACCAGTCCCGCATGCGGAAAAGCAATGGTTCATTATTTTTCCGCATGCTTTTGGATATTTTGCCAACCCCTGCCCGGCGTTTTGCTAACCATATTTTCAATATATTTCCGAAAAAACAGATGCTATCAGCAGGCCACTACAGACCATCCGGTCAGACACACCTCCAAAGCCATTACACACGTCCGGAACTGAATCCGCCAGCGCTCCCCCTTCTTAAAAACATACAAATAAATATTTGTAAATAAACAATTTACAAAACAACCAAAATCTGACAATTTATTTTTTGTTTACTTTCCCTTAACCCACTCGTCCCGGAAATATAAGAATACGATTCAGACAAAATCAGACAGCCCGGGCATTTTATTTCATTGATTTTGTCACTCAGCCTTCCCGTAAGGGGAATTTATATTTTAAATTAAAATTGACACAACGCCCAATTAAACTTTAATGAAAACGACCCTATGCTATAGCTTATACCTGCTGGCAGGTATAATGGCACAACTGTGCATAATCAGCAGCACGGTGGCTCAGACTGCGCCTCCGCTGGTATTCGATGTAGAAAACAGAATACCCGCCAACTGCAATGCTACTTTTGCTCCGACCGGCGCCTCCAATACGTATCTGCCCGATCCTTTCAGGCTGACAAACGGAAGCAGAGCAAGCACCTTTGATGAATGGACATGCCGGAGAAACCAGATCAAGTCGAATATCGAAAACTACGAAATAGGAACCAAGCCACCCAAACCTTCCAATGTAACGGCAACCTATTCAAATGGTGTATTGACAGTCAGGGTAACAGAAAACGGTCAGACTCTGACACTGACTTCCAATGTCACAATGCCTTCCGGATCCGGTCCTTTTCCTGTAGTAATCGGAATGAACTCCCGCACCGGAAGCCTGTCGGCAAACCTTTTTTCGGATGTCATACAAATTCCGTTCAATCACGACCAGGTCGTTTCATACGCCAACGGGTCAGGCTCTGTCAACGCCAGCGATCCTTATTTCAGGCTATATCCAAACACCAATATCGGCAAATACAGCGCCTGGTCCTGGGGGATCAGCCGTCTGATTGACGGTATAGAAATCGTAAGGGCGCAAATGAACGCTGACCCGAAACGAATCTGTGTGACGGGATGCAGCTACGCGGGCAAAATGGCGCTTTTTGCGGGCGCTTTCGATGAAAGGGTAGCGCTTACCATCGCCCAGGAATCCGGCGGCGGCGGCATCAATTCATGGAGAACATCTCAGGCTTTTACCGCCAGAACCGGAACAAACATTGAAAAAATTGACAACACCAACTATAGCTGGTTCAAAGGAAGCATGCGAACCCTAAATCCAAACACGCTCCCGCACGATCATCATGAACTCATTGCCATGATCGCTCCGAGAGCTTTCCTGGCGCTAGGCAACCCTGGCTTTGAATGGCTGGGTGATGAGTCCGGCTACAAATCCTGCATGGCAGCGCTGGAAGTATGGAAGGCCATGGGCGTAGAGGATCGTTTTGGCTTTGATTTTACAGGTGGTCATAACCATTGCGCGGCTGCATCAGCGCAGAACAACTCTGTCACAGCTTTTGTCAATAAGTTTTTAAAGAACAATACAAGCTCCAATACAACGATCCGGATCAATCCCTCCCAAAACGGATTTAACCTGAATATGACTTCAGTAATAAACTGGACCACTCCGACGATCCGTTTTACACAGTCCAACCCCAACACGCCGTCGGTATCCATTACATCTCCGGCCAATGGCAGCACATTTGAGGCGGATGCCGGCATTACCTTCAGCACGCTGGTAACAGATGCCAACAACGATGTAGTAAAAGTGGAGTTTTTTTCAGGCTCCACCAAGCTGGGTGAAAGTGCTACGGCACCCTACAGCTTTACATGGACCAATGCCGGAGCCGGCACACATACCATCACTGCCAAAGCTACCGATGCCCAGAATCTGACCGGCACCTCCGGCGAAATAACCATTACGGTCCGGGCTCCCCGCCTGCCCTTCTCTGGCACACCCCATCAGCTTCCGGGCAAAATCGAAGCAGAAGCCTATGATCTGGGCGGAGAAGGAGTCGGCTATCATGAAGCAAACAACAATGGCAATGAAGGCGACGCCAGCTTCAGAAATGACCAGGTAGATATTGAAGAGACGCAGGACGAAGGCGGCGGCTATAATGTCGGCTATATCCTGCGCGGCGAGTGGCTGTCCTATACCATAGAAGTCGACCAGTCAGGATCGTATGACCTGCACCTTCGCGTAGCGGTCAACGGAAGCAACCGAAGCATGCATATTGAAATTGACGACCGGAATATTTCAGGACCTGTCATGCTCCCCAATACAGGCGGCTGGCAAAGCTGGCAAACCGTAACAGTTAACGACCTGAATCTGACCGGGGGAAAACAGGTAATGAAGCTGGTATTTGACTCAGATTACCTCAATGTCAACTACATGATTTTTGAAGAAACAATCATAACAGCTGCACAAAACCGTCAGGAAACAGCTCATTTCAGCTGCTATCCCAATCCATATACCGATTATCTTACGATCACACGCGAAGGACTGTTTGACTACCAGCTGAGCGATATAAGCGGTATGGTACTGGAGTCCGGAAGCGGAGCCGATAATCAGCGTGTAGGACGCAATCTGCCCGGCGGCATCTATCTCCTGACGGTAACCAATCATCTGGGCAGAAAAACCGAAAAAGTCGTAAAAAAATAATGCCTCTGCTATAATATACTTCTGATTTTTTCATATCCGGACAGGCTCCTCCTGCAATGATCGGAGGAGCCTGTTTAGCTGTATCACTCCGCCGGCTTTACTCCTGCCTGAAAGCAGCTCCGGCTCCTTCAATAATACATCCCTATCCGTTGAAAATGTCCGGTAAATGTCCTGACAAACCGGATATATCAAAAATTTCATAGCAGGCTTTTGATTCCATAGTGCCTGGCTATTCTTATGGAAGCACGCAGCCCTTAGGGCCTGCTTCCTTCCCTGTATCTTCTCTGAGCAGGCAAGAACCGGATAAACAGCCGGATAAAATCAGTGCCTGGCAAACCTATAGTCCGGATACCGGTATTATATCAGAAACCTCGCATAATCATGGCCAAAAACAGCAAAAAATCTTCCTCCAAATGGTCTTCCGGAGTTACCCGGAAAAGTGATGCGCTGGATCTGGAGAAAGGGATTTTTACATCACGGGACCCTAAAAAAATCGCACGTTCGCTCAAAAAGTCAGCGGAAGAGAGCACCCGCAGAAAATCATCCCCTTTTCGTTCTGCCATGTCCATGCTTACATTTTATATCAACAGAGCAGGCAAGAATCTTGACAAGGAGCAGAAAGACGTGCTGGAGGAATCAAAAACGGAGCTTCGCAGAGCGTTTGGAAAAGCCGGTAAATAAAACAGGACACACCTGAGCCGGCCTGCCCTGCAAAAGTAAGCTAAAAACGAATTGAGCGCTGCCCGGATAAGACAAACGATACAGGCAAAAACAAGCATGCTCAGCTATCCGGGAGACCCGATTTTGCCGGGAGCGGTACTCCTTCCCGACATCCGGCAAACGGCAATTGTTTTATTTCTTCTGAATCCTGTATGCCACCACTTTATTGCCAAAGAATGTAGGCACTACCCAAAAATCTCCTTTTTCGATATAGGTCAGGTCGGCGGCATTTATTTTTGAGGATCTGGTATCAAGCACTTTCCAGTTTTCACCTTTGGCATTCAGGTAGTATACCTCTCCTTCCCAGCTGGAGGCCAGATAGGTTCCCCGTGCGTCGGTAGCAATTCCATCCACCCTGGGGATTTCTTTTGTCCACAATGTTGCCTTTTTGCTTTTCGGATCGACGGTATAGATTTTTCCCTGATTCATATTGGCCAGCAGAATCCTGTCCTTTTCCGCCAGGAGTCCGTTGGGCATATCCAGAGCGGCTCCTTCCAGCCATACCTCTATCTTGCCATTTTTGAGCCGGTATATCTTGTTGTCAAAGCTATCGCTTACATAGACGGTTCCGTCTTTGTCCACTGTTACATCGTTAAAGAATCTGGCCCCTGCCGGCGCATATTTTTTTACAACGGCAGCGCTGGCAAGATCTATTTCCACCAGCTCTGAGAGGTCACCCACATAAAGCCTGCCGCCGTATATGGCCATCCCTTTGGGATCATTGAGCCCGGTAATCCAGTGCAGATTTTCAATCTCGCCGCTCAGCTTCAGCAGGGAAATAAAACCGTCACCATCCGGGGCGTCGTCATGAATCGCGTTCATGTTGGTGACCAGCAGCAAATCATTCTGAGGGTTGTATACTACCGATTCCGGAATTCTCAGAACCGTATCCGATTCCCATATGCGGACAAGAGATACCGGAGCCTGCGCAAGGAGTGTGTAAAACGAGGCATGCAGCAATGCCATTAAAAACAGTCTTTTTTTCATAATTTGGGTTTAATTGGGTTAAAGTCAGTCAAACCTACCTATTTTTTGGCAAAATCAAGCAGACGGCTGCCGGGTTTGTTCATCACCCCTGCTCTTCGGAATGCATCCGCTATACCCCGTGAAAGCGCCCGGACCCTAATAGCAGTACCCACAGGCTTTTTTCATTCCATACTGTTCGACTGCTTCTTTTTTGCTCACCCTGATCACTTCCCTGCTGCACCGCTTTAACCCTCTGCAGTATTCTTTATGATACGCGTATGCAGAATTTCCTGTACAGATTAGCACGGTTTCCTCTTTACTGACCGGAAACTCAAAAGCGAAGGCTATTAACCATATTAGTAATACATTTCTCATACGTTGTGCAACTATCAGCAAAATATATCGATACGCCAATTCTCTTCCTGGTGTTCCCAACCCTTAAAAGATCCCCTTATAGCAACCATGTAATTACTTGGCATTATAGTAGTTATAAATAAAAACCGGAAAAACCAGCTTCTTTGTAGCTGACTTTCCCGGTTTTCTATGACGAATTGAAAAATCCTGCGATATGGGCTCCGGATTACAGATCCGGAACAGCGGGGATTTCTTTTGTCCGCAATGCTGCCTTTTGCTTTCCGGATCGACGGTACAGATTTTTCCCTTTCCCCATATTCTGACAAGGTTCTAGTACTTATCGGAGTGTACCTTTCCGCTCATACTCTTTTAGCGCCTCAAGATACAGTTTTGTAAACGCCTCATTCGAATAAGGATTCTGACTGGTTATCAGCATCCGGTCCCGCAGGGCAAAATTGGCCTTCGGCTTACCCTTCCGGTAGATCAGTCCGAGCTTTTTGAGCTGCCTGCCGATCTTTCTGTTGGCTGGCTTCCCCTTCATAACAAAGGTTTCGATAAAGCATTCTTCCAGTCCTGTTACCGAGTTGACCGTATAGCCGATAAAGGGATTCTCTTCCCGCGGAATGGCAAGAATCAGCGCCGGCGCATGACAAACCAGCCCGATGGGCTTACCCTGCTCCGAAAACTCTTTCAATATCCCGGACACCTTCCGGTCGTAAAACAGATCCGACATCAGTCCCTGTCCGCCCGGAATGATCAAGCCGGTATAGCTGCCGGCATTTTCAAGGGCATATTCGAGTGTATAGGGCTTAGTAAACCGCTCATCTTCCCTGACAAAATCCCGGGCTTCCGGCAAAAGCGCGCTCCTTTCACCCCAATAGCTTTCCTTGAGGCTTTCTCTGTCAATAGAGGATTTTATGCCATCCGGTGTTGCAAAATCAATCGCATAGCCAAGCTCTGCAATAGCCTTATAGGCCAGGTAAAACTCGCTCAGAAAGACCCCGGTTTCCTTATAGGTTTTACCTTTTTTAAGCGGCAGCTCACTGGCCGCGCTCATCACAAAGAGCACCTTTTTTTGTGCGCTGGCGGTCACTGAGACAAAAATGATGCTCAGTATCAGATAAAATTTCTTTGTCATGCTTTTCTTGTTTTAGAGTCAGACAGCAAAGAAACATCAAGGCAGCCAGCCCTGCATTAACCTATGTTTATGGATTCAGCTTTTACCTCCATACAGCAACGCGCTGCAACCTGGTATCTCCATCAGAAAGGAAAAGCTGAAGCAAATACAAGCCATTGGCCAGGCCGCCGGGATATATACGACCTTCTCCGGCCTTTTCCTCCGACATAACCCGCCCGGCCATATCAAGTACTCTGTATTTTACAAGACGATTCTCAAGTCCTGACAGGTCCAGCGAAGAATTTTCGGAAAGCACGAAAGTACCTCCAGCTGTATTCATGTCTTTAAATGATGTAATTACCGGTACGCTGACATCCAGAAAAAAATCTACCATTTTACCGAGATTTGCCTGAACATTATTGACTCCCGGGCCGTGCTGTCCACCTTGTACCAACAGATATTCACTTTCCACACCGGCCCCGGTCAACGCTTCATGAAAAAAACGACTCTGGCAATCCGGTACTACATTATCCTGACTGCCATGAAAAATCAGGAAAGGCGGATCTGTGGGATCTATATACGTCATTGGACTCAGCAACGCTGTTTTGTCCGGATTTGATGCCGGAGCAAATCCCAGTATATGAGCTTCAGGAGAGTTCCCGTCCTTGTATGTCCTGCAGTTTTCCATCCGGGAAAAATCAATAGGGCCAAACCAGTCACATACGGCATGTACCTTGCTGCTAAAGGAAGTATAATTTCCCAGATTGCCCTCTACATCCATAGTTGCAGAGCCAACAGTATATTGTTTTACCCCATTGCCTGTTCCGGCTAATGAAGCCAGATGCCCACCGGATGAACTACCACTTATTCCGATAAAAGTTGTATCCAGCTTATAATCGGCAGCTTTGCCCCGAAGAAATCGTATTGCCGCCTTTATATCGTGAATTTGTGCAGGAAATTTCGCATCGCTGCTGGAACGGTGATTAGGGACTACTACCGCAAAACCCGCATCCAGAAGGGCCGCACCAATCGTATTCATGTCCGTTCCCTTAGAGTTATTACTATACCAGGCACTTCCGTATATGTATATAACTACAGGATAGTTGTCTTTTACCGTTTGGGGCAAATAAATATCCAAATTGTGATATCCCTGGCCATCACCGACATAGTTTAAGTTGGAATATAGCTGAGAATATTGCTGAGCCATGCCACCAATCCAGGTGAACATAAAAAATATGCATAAAAAGTTTTTCATACTATTGTATTTCAGTTATAAATTTGAGATTAGACGAAGCAGGCAGCAAAAAGTAAACACGATATTCTATTACTTATCAAACTATTAAGACAACACGCTCATTGTCCGTAAAAGTCTGTGGAAGCGCCACCCGCCGAAGGCGAAGCGACTGGAACAATACGTTATTTCAACTCCTGAGTAAGGGTGGATATGCTCTCAGGTCTTAAGACAATCCGGTGACAAACACCTATCTTTGCCCTTTAAAATATCCATATATTGATAAGGCCATCAGAAAAACGACCAAACCTAATTGAATCTGTGTTATTATTCGTATTCTAAATGCTGAATCAATTAATTGACTATAAGATACTCCGTACCTCTCCACAACATTCTTCAATTCTACTTCGATACATAAATACAGATACATTGAAAAAATAAAAACTAAAAATAGCAACACGAATATTACTAAACTGGACTTATTCATAAAATACAACTATCAGGCAATCTTCTAAAGTAAAAAAATTATTGGGAGATTAACTTCTTGCTATTATTTTTGTCTCACTCCCCTAATTATTGGACAGAAACGCAAAATCAGTTTAGAAGATTTTGCTTATTATTTGCCTGCACAAAGGTAGCGAACACTTCATTTCTGTCAAGGGCATGACAAGTGCCTCGTGCCTCGGCACCCTTGACAACAATTCCGTTTTTCGCTCCGGTTTTGCTGGGCAAATATTCCGAAAAAAATAGTTCCCAGTATTTTTGAGGGGATAACATCCCGATCGATCCATGACGTCTGCGGTTGTTATAGAACCTGTAGTAATCCTCTATTTTCCATTTGGCATACTCTAAACTGTCGAACCAGTATCTTCGGATCACTTCACGCTCTATGATGCTATGAAGGGCTTCGAAATACGCATTCTCTTCCGGGGTCGCTATATGGGTAAATTCCTGATTCACGTTATTGCTTTTCAGAAACTCCCTGACCGCATGTGCTACAAACTGGCTCCCGTTATCATTGCGTATGGTAATACCTTCTACCTTATATTCCTGAATGATACCGTCAAGCAGCAAGACCACATCATGCTTTCGGATGCTGGATTTTAACAGATGACCAAGAACTTTTCTGGTACATACGTCTATGACAGTAAGCAGGTATACATTGCGCTTTTCTCCATGAATATACACATACTTGATATCCATGGAAAGGTATTGCATGGGATGAACTGCCTGAATCCTGCGCTGTTTAACAAACTGCCTTTTTTCCGCATTACTGATACGCTTACCAAGCAAGAGCTTACTTTCATTCATCAGACGATATACCTTCTTATGATTAATCACAAAGCCAAGATCTTTTAATTCCGGTGTCACTTTCTGGTAGCCATAACAGACAAACTCCACTGAACGGATCTTTTTGATTGTTTCAATCACGACCGTATTACCCACTATCCTTCCATTGGTTAACCTGGTATAGGTACTAGGTTTACGTCCGGCTTTACCTGATGATGAACGGTAATAATAGCTACTCCTTTGCTGACCTGTCCAGCTCAAAAGATATGTCATGCTACACTTTGTCTTATACTTACTGATTACAACTTTCCGTATTTTTTGTAGTGTTCCGTTTTTTTTATAAGCTCAGTTTTTACCTCCAGTTCAAGAGCCTGGTTCGCTACGATCTTTTTCAGACGCTCATTTTCTTCCTGCAAAGCTCTTAGCTCCGGATCTATTGTTTTGTATTGAGGAATCAGGCCATCTTTGCCTTTACTTTCGAACTGATGCTTCCAGCGGTAAAAAAGGCCCTGTGACAGATCATGACGACGACACGTGTTTAACATGCCTTCGGACTCCGCTTCTCGAAGTATTTGCATCTTCTGATCTACACTAAAATGTCTTCTTGTTTTTCCCATTGTTTTACTAAATTAACTCTACTAAATTATTTCCCAAATTTAGTCCAGTCTATTAGGGGCTAGGACATTATAAAATCGGGTACTCCTTCAATTACTCCAACTTCTACTTTTGTATATTCTTTCCAATTAGGTCTTAATAATGCTTTGTTAGTTGAAAATGCTTGAAAGTTTCTTTGATTTAGCTGGTCAATGTTTTCATAAAATTGGATAAAATCCTGCGTTACCAATCCTATCTCATTTTGAATAATATCATCCATTGGAGCAAATAAATCTTTAATCCAATTTATTACCTGTTCTTCAAAGTTTAATGGTCCTTGATTAAAATAAGAAAGAAAAGATGGCATTGCCACCTGTCTCATTCTTTTCCATTCTTCAGTAACTTGTTCAGGATTTTCTGTAAAGAATAGTTTATGATATTCTGTTTCTATTTCATTTAGTAAGGTGATTATCTGTTTCCATTTTTCGGGATCATATTGAATATCATTACCGTTTGCAGGATTTGAACTTACATTTAAACCTGCAAGGTAATATAATTGCCTAAGTGGAGATGATAATTTCCCTAATTGGTCTTGAGCCCGACCTATATTCTTCATTAAAAAAGAAATGTCGCCAAGAAACCATTCTGTATTATATGTTGAAACTATGTCTTTTAAAGCTTTTGATTTTGTTTCTAAACTCATAATTTAACTTTATTATCATTATATATTTATTTTGCAGAGCTATCAATGCTATTAAATTTATCAATATACTTCCCATAAAGCAATAGTATAAATATTCCCCAGCTCTCTGTACATACTTTTAATCGCTCAACCCATTTAGATACTATTTCCATATTCATTACCAATTGATAATCTTCTTCATCTCCTTTTGGTTCAGGGAAAATATGATCCTTAATATTCATCATTGCTTTAAAATATTCCTGCTCTTTTTCACTATTAACATAACTTTCTTCGTCAAAAGGAAACATATTGATCCATTCTACTAATGAATCCAATACTACTTGGAAAGACACTTGTAGCTCTAAACCTATTTTCTGTATGTATTGCTGTAATTTCTCTTGGTCAGATTTCGTGAGTTCAATTTCATCAAACAATCTCAAATCGTAGAAGTGATCTGCTAAAAGAAGTACTTTCCCATACGCTTCCGTAGCTTTAGTTATATCATTAAACTCCGGATATAAATTTGACCATCCTTCAATATTTAGATTTTCAATAATTTTTGCCTCAATCGGTTGTGGTATTGAATTAATCAAAGATAATTCTTCAAACAACTTATCCTTTATATTGTATAATCTGACTTCATTCCATTGATTGTTTAGGCTTTTTTTCTGAATGGTCTGGATAAAATAAAAATTTGAAAACCAGAACTGCAACATCAAATATTTCAAACTTGTATATTCAGGACTATCTATTGTCTGTTGTACAATTTGATAAGCTTCTTTATAACCCATCAACGTCCAAAAAGGGCTTTCTCCGTCAATTAAAACAATCGGCTTATTATCCGTTGTTTTGTCATTAATGTATCTGACTGAAAAAGAATTGGATTTTGAAGCCTGCTTAAAGTCCTTTATGATTTTGTTTTCAAAATCTGATTTAAGCTTAAAAATCCGTTTTGCCGAACGTTCTCCTTTACTATTATTATTTAAAAAATCTTTCCATATTGAAGCGGTACTAAACAAAGTATTCGTTTCAATTCTTGAATGATGTGCATTATCAATATTCTCTAAAATATTTTTGTATTGACTATTATAAACTTGAAGTTTTTCAATTGCATTATAAAGATTGATTTGAGATAAACGTTCTGTATTATCATCGTGTATATGTTCTTCTTCAGTTTTTGATTTAGCCTTTGAATATAATGTACCGGCTGACTGCTGGATAAAACTTTCTATATCTCCTTTAAAATCAGAAACACTTTTAAAGAACAATTCATATTTCGACTGCAATTTTTTATTGAGTTGTTCTCTTTCATTTTCATTGCTTGTTCCTCTCTTCTTACCACCATAAATACCTAATGGCTCTGTAATAGATTTAGGTTCTTTGATGCTTTCAGATCTTTCAAAAAACACATTCTGCATAATAGGAACTACAGGCATATAGTTTACACTACCTTTAAACATTTTCTCAAATGAGGTATTAAACTCGTTGATTTTTTCTTTGATGATTACTTCCCACTGGTTCAGCTGATTTCTATATTCATTCCAATCTTCTGGTCTTAATTGATATTCATATAGTTTGATAATTGAGGAATTGATATTTACCCATTCTTCTAAGGGCATATTTTCGATAGGCATTGTTTTGTGTGTATCATCATAATCTACTGCTAAAGTTTGTAAACGATGACCATATCCCTGAGAATTAAATTGTTTTTTATCAGGAAGAGCTGTTCTGATAATATCTAAAATACCTACAATGAAATCATTGGTCGACCTTTCCACATCATTTTTTAGAATATCAATGATGTAATGTACATTCACCTCGTTGTCACCTACAGATAAATGGATTACATCAAATTCCTTTTTTATGTGTTCAATGAAAATATCAACATACTTTTTTCTTATGGCATCCAATTCTACTGAATAAGAATACATACCTAACATCAATTTAGATAAGCTTTTGCTGTCCATATTTCGGAAGGCAGATTCAAACTTACTATCCTCAAATATTGATAATTTTTCTTTTCTATTGGGTATGTTTTTAAGCCAAAACAAGGCTTCTCCAAAAGATTTCCAACCAAATACGGTCGAAGGTGCTTCTTCTGGAAAGTCAATTTGATTGATGGCTTCAGTTGCTAAATTGAAAACATTTTGATTTGGTAATAATCTGCGATTGATGTCATTTATCTTCTCTCTCCGTTCGTCATCCACTTTGAGTATATCAAGCATTCCATTTTTGTCATAATTGCTTCCAAACATAAAATCCGTAAACATTGTCCAGGCACCACCGCAAATAGTTCTGCATTCATTTATAACTTCACGGTTATTTTCAACGTAATTTTTAGTACCCAACCATATAAAAGATTTTAAGATTGAAGTATATACTGACCAATTTCGTACAATAACTTTACTGTTCAAATCAGCAATAAATTGATCAGGCTTCAGTATTTCAAGATGGAACATTTGTAATAAGAACAAGTACAAATCTTTCTCGTCTATCAGTGGAATACATTTATAGGCATATTCCTCTTTGTAAGTTGTAAACTCATCAAAAAGTATTTCTACCAACTTCTGAGAACGAATTATATGTAACCCCTGAATGTACTTTCTATCTAATGATTTCTTAACCAAGTATTCATTTTCTAACTTTTCGATTATAAATTGATAGTCGATATTAGAATCCAATTTAGATACATCAATCTTAGCTCCTAAAGAGTCTGCAAGACTCACAATTCTTAAAAATTCAATCTGGGGATTACGACCTTGATCGCTTTCGTTACGCAATTGCTGAATCTGTTGTTTCAGTTTATTTTGTAACGAGTTCCCCTGAGTAATAAAATACACGAATTCTAACAACGGAGCATCATCACCAATTTGAATCCAAACCTGTTCAAAGTCTGTAAAGCGTGTAATTTTATTTCGTTCATTTAATTTGGTGTAAATGATTTCGGCTTCTTCCTTAGATAGGGATAAATCTATTTCTTTATGCTCAAATTCAACTCCGATTGCTGATGCCCTGTACCAATCTTCATTCCTAATAGCTACTAAAAACCTAATATGATTTAAATGGGCAGACTCTTTTATTATTTGTAACCAATCTGTTGAATTGGGATTTACATTGATTACAAATACTGTTGGAACTTCCAGTTTCTTACTTATAGAAGCAACAGCTTGAATTGATTGTTGGGTTGTAATAGGATCTTGCTGTATATTCAATTCGTAAGAAAGCCAGTCATTGACATAATTGTGAATATAACCATATAACAAAGCTGTCTTTCCCTGTCCAGATGCACCTTTCAATATGATGGTATTATTTTCTTTTAACTCATCATTTATTGTTTCGAGATGTTTTTCTCTATTAACATCAAGACCTAACAAAATGTGTTCATACCTCGTTAAAGTCGCATTGTAGAATTCTTTTTCTAAAAGCGTTTGATTAGTATTCTCTGTAGAAACCTTATGCAATGGTTTTAAAACTACTCCATATTGATTGTGAACAGCAATTCGCTCCGTTATATATATCGCAAAATCCTGAATCTTGCCATAAAAGTCTTTAGTAGTTATAGGATGTTGTTTCTCTGCTATAAACTGTAACCAATTCAATAGAAATCCTATCGTAGGAATAGGATCAACTTCACGGAAATTACTTTTAATCAGTTTTTCAATTTCTTCAGCAATTTCTTCCTCGCTAATCTCTATAAATTGAGCTTTACTTTTAACCAATTTCCATTCATCTGCTGTTATCTTATATTTTTTCAGAATTGTTTTCTCTTTTTCGGAAACAGTATCTTTATGCTTTTCCCAATTCTTTAAGTCCTGACTTATCTCACCATAAGAAACCAATATTGGAATTGCTTCTGAATATTGAGCTAAAAACCTCTTAATGAATGAAGTTTTATGCTCGGATAGAATATCAGATAATGTAATTGATTTTCCTAAATTCTTTAATTGTATGGCATATAAAAGTTGACCACTACCATCTAATACATCTAAATCTTCTTCTCCTTCCAATCTAAATACAAGTTCTTTTGACAAGGAGGATAGGATATAATGTAATGAATATAAAAATTGGGTTCTGTAACCACGTAAGGCTGCTATTGCTGACATTAGAAATTTTGAATTGATAATATTGTTAGGCTATAAATTTACGAATAATAGTTGCCTCACTTTCTTACCAATAAAGAAAATGCATAATAGAGTTACATTTGTCTAAAAGAGCTTTCCATACTTTTAAATTTATGTGATACTTTTTCCATATCCTTTCCAACTTTCTCGTTGAGTATCTTGGCATAAATCTGTGTAGTGGCAATATTTTTATGTCCTAACATCTTACTCAAACTCTCCAACGGAACACCCTCGCTTAAAAACAGCGTGGCGAAAGTGTGTCGTGCCAGATGAAAAGTTACTTTCTTTTCTTTAAGACACTCGATAAGTTTGGATATTCGTTTCAAACTATCATTGCAGACCGTGTTCGAGGGAACGGGAAACACCTTGCCGTCTTTTGAAAATCCTGAGTATTTCTCGATAATCATTTTAGGAATATCCAACAGCATTACATTGGATGATGTTGATGTCTTTTTTCTGCGTATGATAATCCATTGGTTACCGTCAAAGAAATCTTGGATATTGTTGTTTTTCAGTCCTTTTATATCCGAATAGGAAAGCCCTGTAAAGCAACTGAAAACAAACAGGTCTTTTACCAATTCATCTTTCTTTGTAGCACAGTTGAATGTTACAAGTTGTTCCAACTCGTTCCGTAACAGATAGCCTCTGTCTTTGTCCTTTTTGGTATTCTTGTACTCGCTGAAAGGATTAAAAGCAAGATGCTTTCTGCTCATTGCCAATCGGCAAAGCGTGGTAAATCCAATCATATATACCCAAACCGTGTTATGCCCCAAATGATGGTTATCACGCAGGTAATAATCAAAGTCCTGCACAAAATCAGGGGTAAGGGTACTAAACGATACATCTGTATAACCGTATTTCACACGTGCAAAATTGCGAAGATGCTTTATGAGTGTCCTGTATCTCCGGTAAGAACCTATAACTCTAAGTCCGCTACCGACTTTTTTCTCGAAGTCCAAAAGAAATTGTTCGCAGAACTTGAAAAAGGTCAGTTCTCCAATTTCCAAACCGAGAAAAGTATTTTTAAGCTTTACACTGTTTACCGCTCCCTCGTTTTTTAGGATTTTAGAATAGCATTCCTCCATATCCAAACGAATTTTATCAAGTTTGCTGTTCACGTCCTGGGCTTCTCTGCTTTTTCCTAAAACCCTGCCGTATTTCAAATCCCAATTTGATGAAGAAATATCCAGTTTGGTACTGAACGCAGACTGTGTACCGTTCACGGTAATTCTACACATAATGGGAACCAATCCGTTTTTCTTTGGGGCATTCTTTTTAAGGTAGAAAAGCACCTTAAACGTTGATTTTTTTGTCGTTTCCATACTCACAATTCTTAATGATAAAATTAAACCTATGTGAGCTACGGAACAATATGAAAAACTATGCAAAAAGCTGAAATACAGTTTTTTTAAAGCAAAATTATTTCGATATTAAAAGTAACGTTTTAGTAACCTTACTTTTGCCGAACCCCGCTTTTTTCTGCTTTTTACCTCATTACCAAAAAATCAAAAAAACGATTGTAAAGCCTTTATTTACAACCGTTTTACCTGTTTTTAATCTTTGATGTATTTTTACTGAAAATTTATTTTAAAAAAACTAACCTATTTCCCTAACTGATCAAAGATATACTGTGATATCTTTTTTCCATGGGACATGGAAAGCGTATACAGCTCATCCTTCGTGCGCTCGGTCAATGTATAAAATCGGGTCAGGTCTCCTGCCCGCAACACATTGATCAACTCATCCAGCTCCTTCTCATCATACCGGTTGCGGTACAGTTCAGCCACTCCTTTGATGTATGTAGAATGATCTATACCCGATTTAATCGAAGCCCATTTGGACTGTGGTATTTTCGGATTATCTTTCTGAAACTTGTTCAGATAGACCGTCACCATCTCCTGTACCACAGACTCCATTTGCGACAGACGAATGATTTCACCCGCCCTGTCTACAGATTGAGCATACAGGCTCACTGAAAATACTATGTAAATAAAAAGTATACTAAATCTCATTCTATAATTTTTTCTAATATATAATGACTAGTCAATCAACCCGGGAAATCGTGCCTTAAACAAATTACTATTAGCTATTTAAATAAGGCTCTAAACTAAGTGATCCTAAAGTAATCATATCTAATGTTTTATTGTCTTTCGAAAATTGAATATGTAATGAACAATTATTATAATAGTATTTATACCAAACAGGGATATACAGTATTGACTGTTCACCACCACCAGATTTATTAGGCTTTCCTAATGTTTTTACTACATCTTCTGGTTCCATACCCCATTGTAATTCTTCAGGCATTTTGCCATTATAGGCGATGAACTTATCCTTGTAGTCATCCGTATTAAGGATAATTTCACTAGATAATAAAAAAACAGAAGTTACCAACTCAAGAGGAGAGAAATTAAACAGAATTCCTTTGGAAGGTAATTTCACATATAACGTATCAAATTCATTGAATAATTCAATATTATCTAACCCATTAACAGCCTCGTCCTCAATAAGAATATCATAATGATTATCAATAAATTTCGCCCAATAGAATCCCAAATTTTTCATCATTATTTATATCTTCCTTGTTTAACATTTTCACTATCATAATCATATCCAACTTTCAGAAAGATATTTCTGTTTCCCAAATAATTAACTTTCAAGTCATAACATTATCTCGTAAATTACCATCAATTAAATGCCCTCAATTAGATCCTCCCCACTGGGTAAATCATTATAAAATCTTTGATTTGAAAATTTTTCAACCCACAAACCCGTATAATATCCTCCCAATTCACCAGAAAATTTCTCCCCCAGCCTATATTCTACACCATTGATTTTAAAAATTATATCAAAATCCTCATCATCAACAGATAATAATGCATAAAACAAGGAAATATCAACTGAATCGGCAATTACATTTTTAGCAAATTCCTGTATATCGCCATTTTGAATGGATTTATTCCATCTTTGGGCAATTGGAGAGTTTGACACTAAGTTATTATCACATTCTTCTATAGCCCTGTCTCTTACATTCTTGATAAAAAGCTCAGCAAATTTTTCTAATAAATTATCATTCATATTATAAAACTATTGATACTATTTGTATTCCTTTCCAATAGTTAAATTGGGATTGATATAACCAGAGTCAAAATGATTGTTTATACAGCGAATTACCATCCTTACTCATTATATGGATATTCGCTATAATTAGCGATCCAACCATCTTCTGAATATAACTCTCCAGCAAGCCCGTCACTTATATCTCCAATACCTTCTATGCCATTATTCTCAGCCTCTTCTTTATCAACTATGGCAACCAAACTGGAAACCTCAAACATATATAATGTTTTATGAAGTACCCTATCAATTATATTTTTAACAACATAATCGATTTTTTCTTTTTGCTCCTGATCAAAAGAAGATAATATTTTAAACAAATTTTGTGCTGACTCTGAATTCAAATTTCCAGTTTGAATCATTTCATATTGTTCAATAGAAACATCTCTAACATTCTTTATAAACTCTTTTCCAAAATCTTCTAATAAATTATCATTCATACTTTTTAAGATTTAATTATTTTTTCCATGGAATGTGAGAGGGTGCATCTACCACTTGTTCTTTTAAATTCTTCAACGATTCTTTCACTAATTGATCCGCTAGATCTTTAGAAGCGCCCCCTGCAATTAAAGCTTCTTTGGCAATACGGGTATGCTCCGCTAATGTATTTGGTTTTCCACTTTTTGCTAATTCTGAGAATAGTTGTCGCTGTTTTCTTGTCATTGCATCATGATCAAGTTTATGCTCTTTCATAAAGTCTTGACTAATTGAGAATCCTTTTTTGGAATCGTAAGTTGCATGATTCTTAAATCCAGCTTTCGCATGAACGTGATGCCCACCTACTTTCGAATATTCTCCTGTTCCTCCACAATTATGCACCAAAAACTGTACATTTCCAACTGTATAGGTATGATTATTAGCCACCGAGAAGTTGTACACCGCTGTACGCTCCAGACGCATTTCTACCTGCTCGATCGCAGCTTCCTCACCGCTGGCCAGTGTCAGTGACATGCCAGCCTTCAGGGCATCTGCCCGGCGCCATTCTCCTTTTACAAAGAACGGGTGCTCCGTCGTGGTCTCTATGAAGGTCCCATAGGCATGGATCGTAATGATCGTATCACGGTACTTCTGATAGGTGCTTTCTACTCGCTCATACGACAGCTTGCCCGAAAGCTCGTTGAAGGACAGCACGCTGTCTCCTGCTACGATATCCTCTATATTCTTCAGACCTTCTGTGGTCTGAATCTTTGTAAGCGCTGTAAAGCAGGACGCACACTTAATATTCGGACTCTTGCCATCCGTCTTGCTGGCTATTTTTTTTGCATCTCCCGCGTCCAGCTTGAGCTTCTGGAAGGCTTTGACCTTCCCAAACACCTTGGTCATCGCCGAACCGGTCACGGCTCCGGCTATCGCCGAGCCGATCTCCTCTCCCAGACGCTTTATGTCATCGTCAGTGGCTTTACCCTCCATGACTCGGGTAATCAAATCTTTGTAGTCGTCAAACATGGCGCCTATAAAGCCTACCGGATCTTTGGCGATCTCGGTAAAGGCATTGATCATCTCGTTGCGGAAATTGGCATCGGAGACGATATCCCAGGCCATACCAGCCATACCCATCGGGGAGCCGTCGGCAAGACCATCAACAAGACCCGCTACAAACGGCGGAAGGCTCACTCCTACCTTGGCCAGCGCGGTGGAAGGCTTCGGCCAGTCGCCTTCCGTATCGACAAAGCGCACCGGGTTGCCCAGCGCGTGGCTGTACGGTGAGTAGGCGGCCAGGGTAATCGCCAGCGGATCGACCGAACTATACCGTCCCGTGCGGGAATCGTACTGGCGGAACTCGGTACCGTATTCATTGCCATCTCCCTTCTCCATATCATCGTCACGCTCCCAGCCGTTGAAGCCGAAACGATATTTTTCAGGGCTATGCCATGAACGGGCGATCATACCATATGGATAGTAGTCAAAGGCATTGCGGATATCCGCTGCCCCGCTCACCGGAAGGTCGCTGACCGTAGCGCGTACACTGCTCAGGTGATCGGTCAGCTCATATTCCCGATTGCCAAGCGTTCCGGCTACAGCCGATCGCAGTGTACCAAGACGGGTAGCTCCATACAGATACTGCTCTTTCAAACGGGCTTCTCCGCCGTTTTCCTGAACATAGGTCGCCAGAATATTGCCGGCCGCGTCATTAATGTATAGGGTGGCTTTTACTGTACCGTTCTTATAGCGGGCTATCTGTGCCACGCGGTATTTCATTGATGCGTCGTAGACAAACTCTATATCCGGTTTGCTGCTCGTACTCCGGCGTTTGATGTACCGGAGCTTATTGTTTGCATCCCATTCCAGACGCTCGGAGCCTTCCTGGTCATCATACACCAGATTTCCGGTTTCATCATAGAGGTAATTGTCGATGTCCTGATTTTCTATGTCATCAGGATTATCCGAATTCAGTACCACGTCCCTGACATACCTCAGACGGTTGCTGTTGGCAAGATAACCCTTGGCTTTGCGGGCATATACATACTCCAGACTGTCAAAACGGACACCGTCTTTGTCATACCGGACAACGGATGTAAGATTGGTATTGGCATCGTAACGGTAGGATGTGCTGAAATTGTTGCCAGACGCTCCCTCCAGATCACTTCGTACAAGGCGGTTCATCTGGTCATACTCGAAGAAACGGGTCTGAACATCATCAGAAAGCCGCTTGTTCCGATAGGCTGTAGATGCTATATTATTGTTGTACAGACTTGATGAAACAGGAGTCGTCAGTGGTACAAGCGTGGAGCCGGGGGTTCCGATAGGCTTATAGTCTTTGTAGGTACTATTGTTGTAGTAACCCAGCGCATAGCTGAAAGAATTACCCAGAACTGCCTTTTCCCAACCATGAATCGTATAGGCATAATTCTGAACTTCTACATTACGTTCGCCATATTCGGTACGAGCCACTCCCTCATGCGCGTAATACTGATAGGAGGCATCACGTGTCCATACAATCCCGTCCGCACTGGTCTTCACCGTTACCATACGGTTGTCATCATCATACCGATAGTGATGAATCAGCTGATCCGGTTGCCCTTTCTGATAGTATACATAGTTCAGATTTCCGCTTATCAGGTCGTATTCGTAGTCTATTTGCTTAACATAGCGGTTTCCGGCAATTCGCACATCCTGCACCACCGCATTATAAACATCTTACGCCCTTGTTTTTTTTTCAATCAGTCAACTTTCAACATAAGCAGAAAAACAAAAACATATAATCAGGATAGAAAAAGCAGAAAAAAGCACTAATTATCAAAAACTTATCTACCATTTTAAGTGGTAATAAATGGTCATAAAGGGGTAGATAGAGCTGTTTTTTGCACATTAAAGGGGGTTTTAAAGCCATTTAAATGCACATTTTACCACAGATTGTTTGCAATTCAGAAAAAAGAGTTAATTTTGTATCGATACGAAAAAGCATCCATAGTTAATCCACAAATTTTAAACATATGAGAAATGTATTAAAATATCGATTAATGGAATTTTTTAACTTTAAAGTTTGTTTCAAACAAAAATCAAGGCTATAAGTATTTATAAGATATAAAAAATCAAGGGGCCTCCTCCTTGAGGTGCCCCTTGATCGGTCAAACTTTAATTTTTATCATTCTTCACCTTTATTGGAAAAGCCTTCCCAGGAGGTGCTTGAATGATCCTTCCGGTTTTTGGATGCCGGAAAGATTTTCGGAAAATTAAAGTATAACCTGATTTGTCATTGTTTTGTTTTGACATTTCAGGATGAATTAAGCCCTAATTGTTCGAGAATTAGGGTTTTCTTTTGCTGACCGAAGCAATATTTTAAATATGTGGAAGAACAGTTAAAACAATTCAGAAAAAATACAATTCCTTTCCCAAAAGTTCATTAGGTTTCGTGCGCAAATTTCATGCTATACTTTTTAGCAAAAACAGTTTTTCATAAAAGATCTGTGCCAGATATGACTATGTTGTATACAACCCCAGCATAACCATACTAAAACATAAAATTATACAATCAATCACTTGTCATCTTACTGCAAATTTGACAGTTAAATACACGTCAGCTTGTCAAAAAGTCCCTGACATGTCAGTCAGCAACAATACCCGTACGCTTACGCTTTCTCTATTCCATACTGTTTAACAGCCTCTCTTTGATTATTTTTACCGCCTTTTTGACATAGTCTTTCAACTTCGAAGAGACGGTTAAAGCAACAATTATTTGATAGTGAAAACATTATATTAAAAAGATCGTATTAGCAGGTGATATATTAGTCATTAAAACAATTTTAAAAACCATGCGTAAAACTCATCGTCTCTTTGTAGGCCTCTTATCAAAGTTGGTTCTCCTAACAATTATCTGTTCACAGATTTCCATAATGCCAAAATCTGGTGTATTTCTTATAGCAGCCATTATTTATTTACTTCTACACGCCATATGGTACAGAGAGATTCTTAGGATTGATCCGGGAACCAATAAGCAAAAGCTTGGCTCTATCTCAGTAGATTTTCAACATCATAGCGTGATACCACTTCTGTCCGCAACTCCAGCGATATGCTATATCGCCATTTATCTCGCCCTTGACATTAAAGAACTTGTACTATTGATCACTAATGCGTAAAGACAAAAGCCGGACTACATCCGGCTTTTTCTTTTATTTCTCAATGCTGTTTCTTATAACAATACCCGCAGGCCTTTGCTATCCCGTACTTCTTCGCCGCTTCTTTACGGCTTACTTTTACCACCTCTTTGGTACAATTTTGCAAGCCCTCGCAGTAATCCTTATGATACGCGTACGAGGTCTCTCCCTTACAGATCAATACCGTTTCCTTTTTGGCTGTGGACGAACTAAAAACAATCGCCAAAGCCGACAATAGCAATATTCTTTTCATAGCGGTTTAAAAATTTATGCCAAAGATAAGCATAAACAAAAGAAAGACAACCCTTTCAGGTCGTCTTTCTGATTTCTTGGATTATAAATCCTCCGATACGCATTCCAGAATTATAAATCCGGAATAGCGAGATAGCGGGGAGCTATACAACTAACTTTGGGATAATCGATCTGATTGCATCAACATCAGATCTGGCTCCCGGCTCTATATCAGAGATATACTCTAAATACATTTCTGCTAACTCAGAAAGATTTTTCCTTTCTACTACTTTACCAACTAATAAGGAAGACATGAGTTGAAAAACCTTATTAGGACTATAAACCAGCCATTCAAATTCCTGCTTTCCCAAATCAACAGTCGGTGCCTCATTTAAAAGCTTATCCGCTTTTTCTAATGTTCCTAATCGATCAATAAGCTTGGGAACGGGCTTTTTAAACAACTCTGTAAATATACCATTCGCCGCTTTCTCAAGATTGACACCATTCATTAAATCATCACTATGAGGAGTATCATATAAACCACTTTCTTGGAAAAAATCATCAACATTAGCCGGGTTTATATATGTTCTAATATCAACTAAGAACATATATGAACTTAATATTTTATCAGTATCATAAGTATTTAAAAGTAACGTTGTTTCATCAAAATAAACTTTATAAAAAACATTAACCCGACCATATCTCAAAAAGATTAAACTCCATTCATACTTAACTCTACCCTCCCTCTTTTCAAGCATTACCAAGTGCTCAGTTCCTGTTAACTGCTTTTTAACCAAAACATAACCCTCTCTTTCGATCAGAGGTATCAAATAGTTTAAAAAATCATCTTCTATTTTCTTTTTGCTCATTACTTAAGTTTATTTATTAATTTTCGCAAACCTCCTTCTACTGTACTTTTTGACGCTGTACCCGTATATCTATTCACAGTTCTTCTATAAACACTGGCAAAAGTATTCGTTGTACTAACAGCAGTTTTCTTATTTATATGAGCAGCATTATCTCCAACAAAATTAATTGCTTCGCCACCTGTATAAAAACGTCTTTGATTTTTAGTTAATCTAGCTGTGTTAGTCTTACTTTCTACAACTTCCAATACATTGCCTTTTTCATCAGTTACTACAAAGTCAAAAATAGTCCTTGCCCCATCCTGGAATTCTCCTGTAACCTGTTCAGCAATTCGAACTTTTTGACCCTTATATTTTTCTTTTAGCTCTTTATGGGTTTCAACTTCCCCAATCTTGCCGATCTCATGACCACTCTTTGGATTATAGCCTAAAGCAGCATACATGGAAGCTTCCATCCCGGAAGTCTCATAACCCCACTCCGCAAGCGCAGAAACTGCCATATCAACAGCCTGCTCGGCAAGGAAAATAGCTACCGCTCTTCCTGCCGGACTTTTCAACACGGCAGCGGCCTTTTTGATATATCTCGCGGAACCAAAGCCAGACAAGCCAGCCAACGCCCCTATACCCGCTTCCTTACCCACATCCGCGTAGTTGATCATCGAAATGGCCGTTTTCATATCATGGCCATCCGCCATGTGTGAACCCACCTGGATAACCATGTCCATCAACGCTCCAACTACCGCTCCCGCCGCCGCTGCACCACAAGTAGGACAATCCCCCTGAGGGTCGTTTCGTATGATGGGTTTATTATCGAATGCCACATAAGGACTTAGCCATGGCATCTCGTTAGCTCGGGGATCAACACTTATCCATCTGGATGTATTCGGATCATATTGACGGAACTCTGTTACATACAATCCGGATTCTTCATCCAGTTCCATGCTGTTGTAAAGATAGCGGCTTAGCCCACTGTTCTCGCTTCTGGCGATCATCCCGAAAGGATAATAATCATATGCTGCCAGCATCTCCGTCAGCCCCAGTGCTGTAGGCTTATCCGAGAGTACCGTTCGTACATTACCCAGATGATCCGTCAGCTCATAGCTCCGTAACCCTAAGGTACGCGTATTGTTTGCGCCACCGGCTGCAAGCATACCCACACGGCTGCTGCCATAGATATAATGCTCCTCCAGTTCGGCGGTTTGGCCGCTCTCCGATTTCTTGTATACCGACAGCACATTACCCTGTGCGTCACGAATATAATAGGTAATCGTCGCATTTGTACCTTTTGGCTTCACTATTTTTGCTACACGGTTGCCCGTAGCATCGTAGAGGAACTCCAGATCGGGTCTGGTACTGGCCTCCGTACGGATTACCTTGCTGATCTTGCCGTATACATTCCACTCGATACGGGCAATCTCTTCCTGCGCATCGTAGACCAGGTTGCCCAGATCATCGTAGCGGTAATTGTCCATGTCCTGGTCTTCCAGATCTTCGGTATGGTGGCCGCTCAGCCCTGGGCTGTCATCCACCCAGCGAAGCTTGTTGGTATTGCGCAGATAGCCGCCTGCCCGGTTTTCGTAGTGGTAGACCAGCGAGTCAAAGGCATCACCTGCCTCATTATAGCGGTACAGACGTTCTATATTACCATTGGCATCGTAGCGGTAACCGGTTCGGAACGCATCGGCATGAGCAAGACCGATGGAAGCTGAAGCCTTGATTCTGTTTAACTGATCGTATTCAAACTGCTGCGTCCAGGTTGTTGCAGACAGCTTCGGATTCAGGCTTGCCATCGTGGCAATATTGCCGTTGTACAGGTCTTTGCTTGCTGCAACCGGTGTAGCCAGGTTGTTATTGGTACCGATACTCTGGTAATCGCCGGAGAAATAGCCCAGCGCATAGCTGAAATACTGTCCGTTGAGCGCCTTCATCCAGCCCTGAAGCGTATAGGCATGATCCTGTATTTCCAGACTGTCGCCGATAATCGCACGTGCCAGAGGACCATGTGCATAGTAGGCATAGGCTGCATCCTGTGTCCACACAATGCCGTCACGGCTGGTCTGCACTCCGGTAATCCGGTTGTCGCCGTCATAGTTGTAGCGGTGGATAAACTGATCGGATGCTCCTTTTTGATAATAGATTCTGTTGATCTTGCCGCTTACCAGATCGTAGTCATAGTCGATACGCTTTTTCAGCTCACGCTGGCCATCCCTCACCTGCTGGATCAGGGTCTTTACATTCCCATGCACATCGTAGCTGTAGTGCGTGGCACGGTCAAAGGCCGTACCTGCCTTGTCCTGATACGTCACGCTGGATACTCTCGGGCGCAGGTTTTCCTGCGCAAAGTACGGAGCGATATCCGTATATACCGCCTCGTCATAATACGATCGGGTAATCTCTCTGCGCACACCACTGTGCACAAAGCGCTGCGCGATGCTGTCGTATCTTACCTGACTCTCGTGCATCAGGATCGGAACAGCCTGTCGGGTCAGCAGCTCCCCTACTTCGATCGTACGGCCTATATCGTCAAATAAGGTATAGCTGTAGGCCCGTATCGGGCCACTGCCGGGAACGGCGGTCCGCTCTTCGCTGCTCAGCCAGGACTGTATACCGTACTGCTTTGCATTCTGGTTCAGAGCAGGTCTTCCCAGCTCATCGTACCAGTACCGGGTGCCCATCAGCTCGGCGCGGTCACGCAGGGTCTGTACGGTACCATTGCCATTGACCAGGGTACCATGCTCTCCGTCGGCCAGCGCCAGCAAGGGCGTAGCGCTGCCCGTGCCGTCGGTTTCCGCCTGCCAGTGATAACCGCCGTCGACAGTCTTGAGGGTCAGTCCTCCCGTACCGGTCATATAGCCGGTCAGGCGATCGCTGAACTGTACGCGGCGCATCAGGCGGCTTGCCGGAATACCGCTGCCCTTGTCGTCGGTAATATCGTTATCAGCACAGATGTTCAGGGCTTCCAGCCCGCTGCTGCCCAGGGTCTGGGCTACAGAAGGTGTATTGGCGTCGCAGCCCGCTGTGGCTTTCTGCTCATTGCTGTAGCTGCCGGCCGGTTGTATGCGGTAAGCCATGCCCTGATCACCGACTGCAAAGCCGTAGCCGTCGGTGTCCATATGGATACCATGAAGCGGCTGCGAAGCGCTGAGCACGGCCGTATAGCTGCTGCCATTGGCGCTGTACAGCACCTGACTGCCTCTGAGCGCCCAGGTCTGCTGCGCGCTGCCGACAGCTACCGCCCGTACAGGACCGCTGCCCGGCAGGCTCACGCTGGTCCAGCTGGTGCCGCCATTGGTACTGTAGTGCAGGTCGCCGTTTTCCGCGCCGCTGACCATATAGCTGCCATTGGCTGCCACACACAGCAGGTTGCTGGTGGTACCGGCAGAAGAGGAGCTCCAGGACTGTGTACCGCTGTTGTACAGCAGGATGGTGCCCTGACGGCCCACTGCCACCAGACGGCTGCCTTCGGCCATCGCGTAGATGGGCTGGATCTGCACCGGATCGGCGATATGCCACTGTCCGCTCTGCAGGTAGTAGATCCGGTCGGTGCCGCTGGCGATGTTGCTGTGTATGTCGGTAATCTCCGCTCCGTCTCCGTCGGCGGTCAGGCTGCTCCAGCTGCCGTCGCCCATACGGCGGTAGATGGTGCCGTCGGCCGAAGCGGCCATATTGTTCCATACCTCGGTCAGATTGCTGCGCGAAAGCTCGCTCTGCACCTGTGCCAGTGAGGCATTATAGGTTTTCATACCCTCGCTGGTCAGCACACGAAGGGCGCTGCCGTCCAGGTACAGGTCATCGATCGTCCAGGCTGCCGTGTTTTTGAGCTTGACCAGTGTCCAGCTGTTGTCCACATCGCCTCCGCTCGCCCGCTTATACAGTTCGCCGCCGGCTCCCCCCGCGTACATGGTCTCGGTACCGGAGCTGGCTGCTGCCAGCAGACCGGCAGGCTGCACGCCGCCCGGCTGCTGCCAGGAGGCGCTGCCTTTCTTTATCCAGGTACGGCCATCGTTGAAGCTTACCAGCATGTCCGCTCCCCCCGCGTCATTGGCGGTCAGCTGCATATGGGTAATCGACCATACATTGGTATGCTCCGGCAGGCTGTACTGCGTAGCCATACTCACTGTACCCCCGCTGTTGGGGGTCAGTTTGACCAGATTGTTATTGTCCGTTCTGAGCGCATACAGACCATTGCTCAGCACATAAATGTTCCAGATATTGCTTTGTACCGGGCTGCCGCTATTGGCCAGACCAAGAGTATCCGGATGCGGGCTGCTGCCGGCCTGCGTACGGTACAGATTATTGTCGCCGCCCACCAGCAGCCAGTCATTGGCAGCATGTACCGCCATCGATTTGGTGCTCTGGTAGTAATTTTCTATATGAATCGCTTTCCAGGAGCTGCCGTCTTTGTAGGCGATGCGCGAAGCAAGCACCACTTCCCGGTCCGCAAGCTGCGCGCTGCCTCCTTTGTCGGTAATGGTTCCGCTCAGGTAAACTCCCCTGGAAAGGTTATTCAAATTGCCCCCGCCCGCATTGATCGCTGAGAAGCTGCTCCAGTCATCACTGGTCCCGTAGGTGCCCGCGTCGGTCGCCGCCGATACACGGCCGCCGTTGAGCAGTCCCAGCTCCCGGATATCGTCGGAGGTGGTGCGGCGTGTCCAGATTCTGCCGTCGCTGCTGGTATAGATATCGCCTCTGTCGTCATTGATGCCGGAAGTAACCAGAGCAGTATAGCTGCCGCCCTGCGCCACCAGACGGCGTATGGTGCCGTCCAGATCGGTCTGGCGGAAAACAGAAAGCTTGTGATCACTGCCCAGCTCAAACAGGGTACCGCTCACATCGCCAAGCAGCACACGGCTGCCATCGTGTGTGACGGCGGCGTACGGTCCGGCGCTGAACTCCTGACGCATGAAGCTGCTGCCGCTGTTGGTGCTCAGGTACAGGGCAGCTACTCCGCTCTTTTCCGCGGCCACCAGTATTCTGGTGCCTTCATGATAAATATCGGTAATGGTGCCGGGGTCGACACTCTTCAGCGCGTTATTGGCAGCTGACCAGGCCGATCCGCCGTCCGTAGTCGTCCAGATGGCGCCGTCAGCAGCCACAATGCGGCCGTTCTGCGCATCGCTGAAGTGTACGCTGATCAGATCCAGCGTGGTCGGTGAAGTATACAGATGCCAGGTTTTACCCTGATTCGTTCCTTTCAGAAACAGGCCGCCGCGGCCCACCGCGAAATACGATGGCACACTGCCGCCGGTAGCGCAGATATCGAGCAGATCATCCAGACCGATCTGCAGCTGCGGAAGCCAGGTACGGCCGCTGTCGCTGCTGGTATAGATGCTGCTGCTGCCGGTGGTATTGGCAAACAGGAAGCCTTTGCCGCCGGAGGTAAACTCCAGTGCGGAGGCCATGCTGCCGGCCGGCAGCACAAAATTGTCTTCGGTTTCCCAGAGATCCTGCCGGCGGTGATCCGGCATATCCTGACTGATCAGCTGGTTGAGGCTGTTGTAGGTATAAGTCGTGGCATAGCTGTGCTGCGTATACACCGAGGGCTGTGGTGTGGTCAGCGCCGGATTGGCCAGCTTGTCGCGGCGCCATTGAGCCAGCGCCCGGGTCGAAGCCGTATCCAGAGGCCGTACACCCTCCGGCGGTACAGTTCGCACCAGATTGCCTGCCTGGTCGTAATAATATAAGGTATAATGCTGTTCCTTGTCTCCATAGGTCAGGCGCAGCGTCTCGGTCATGGTGCCCATCACCGCGCTGATATAACCTGCCCGGAAATCCCGTCTGGCTTCGGCCAGATAGGCCTGATAGCGGGCCAGCACGTTGGAGCTGTCCACGTTTTTCATGGTTACGCTACAGGGATCATGAAGGATGATATCCCGCTCGGCGATCTCCACCATCTCGCACAGGCTGGTCTGCGGTACGCACAGCGCCGAGTCACGCAGGCTCAGACGCACGGTATCGGTTACCGCATAGGTACACCCGGTACTGTCGGCCGGTGTATACGTCAGGCTGACGAGCCCGGGTGTATTGAGCTCAATCGTGGCATCGTATTCCCTGCCGGCAGCGATGGCGGTACCGGACCACTGGTACCGGTATCCCGGCACGGCAGCAGCGGCAAGCCGTACCCCGGAAGATCCCGGACAGAAGCTCAGACGGTTGTAATATATGCGGCCGCCAAAAGGCTTTCCGGCCTGGCTGGCGCTGCCGGTATAGGTACAATGACCGGCATCGCTGATGCTGTATTCTTCCTGTATGCCCGGAGGCAGCGCACGGCTTACCTCGCCGGAAGAGCTGGCGGTGGTTGACTCATCAGCCCAGGTAATGGTATAAGGCGGCGTTCCGCCGCTGATCTGCAGATGCAGGATACCGTCTTCGCCATGGCAGGCCGATGCTTCGGTCTGCTGTGTCGCTGACAGAGCTTCCGACGGACCGCCTATGGTAAAGGAAGCGGTAGCTGAATTGTCGCAGCGGTCGTACACAGTCAGGGCATAGCTGCCCGGAGCCGGATTGTACAGACCCGGCTTGTCGGAACGGAAAGTATCCGGCTCAGCGCCCGGGCGCTCATAAATCCATACATAGCGGTAAGGCGCTCCTCCGCCCTGCACGGAGAAATCTACCTGAAGGAACTGGTCAACGCAGCTTCTGCTGAAGCTGGTACCCAAAGGTGTCACGATACCCGGGGAGCTGCCGCATGGATTTTCAGGCGGGCTGGTATAGCCCAGACGGAAAGTATCCTGCACCACACAGCCCGAAGGAGTGATCACGGCTACAGAATGCAGGCCGGCGCATACATTTTCCAGTATACGTCGGGTGCTCTGCTGCCAGAAGGCCGGATCGGTATAGGTCAGCGCCTCTTCGAGCGGCTGCCGGTCCCAAAGGAAACGATAGCCGCTATAGTCGCTTACACCATCCAGGCTCACAACTGCTCTGCCATCACAGAGATCGGCACGGGCCGCCTGCTGCGCGATGGTCATATCGATGGTTTCGCCGCATTGTTCCGCATCAAATTCCAGGCTGTCCGCGCAGCCCAGGGCATCCGTTACCACCGCGGTATATAGTCCGGGAGCCAGCGCTTCCTGTACCTTCAGACTCCGGTCGGCAATGGTTCCTCCCAGCCAGGCATAGCTGTAGGGCGCCACACCCGCGGTGGGCACCAGGGTAGCTCTGCTCCCCTGCAGAAGCACATAAGGTCTTGGACTGCTCAGCGCGCAGGGATCATAGATAAAGGTATGGGTGGTACGGCAGTTGGCCGCGTCGGTAATCGTTACGGTATAGGCCGTACCCGGCACCAGATCGGTACGGGTAGCCCCGGTAGACTCATTGTCTGTCCACTGTACCAGATAAGGCGCTCGTCCGTTTTGCACATGTATGGTCACTCCTCCTGTACCCAGCTCTTCTACCTGGACCAGCAAAGGCGCCGGATTGTGCAGATAAATGTCTACTTCCTCACGCGGACAGGCAGGATCATTGCTGTGCAGGGCCAGACGGTACCAGCCGGCGCCCAGACCGGTCTGGTTCATATTCCAGTAGCCTCCCGGCATCACAGAGGTCCAGGTCACATAGTGTCCCGCGCTGTATCCGGTCACTTCAATGGTTCCGTTGGCGTCGCCGACACAGACCGGATCAGAAGCCAGCCAGGTCACTGAAGCAGTACAGGTATCGGGCGGCAGACAGGTGGCAGGCACCCGCATGGTATATACCACACTGGTATTACGGGCATCGGTCACCCGGAGACGAAACCCGCTGATGCCGTACTGTGCAGCGAGCGCAGCCGCGTCAATCTGACGGCCTGTGGCGATCTGCCCTCCCGTATTGGGGTTGAACCAGGAATATTGCAAGGGCTCGTCATTGGCTATGCTGCTCAGACTGCCGTTTTCTTCGTATTTGTTTACAATCGCTTCGTATACACAATCCGCGACTTTGGTATAGCGCACCCGGTAGCGGGGACCATCCGGCAGACTTATCACCCGCTCTGCCTGACAGGGTCCGCCGTTTTCATCGATCAGCAGCACATGATAGTTACCTGCTCCCACACCGGACAATACAGCGCCCTCTACCGGCGCGTACAGCCCCGGTCCGCTCCAGTAGGCACGGACACCGGAAGGCAGATTCGTAATTTCCATACGACCGTCACGGCGCCCCTTGTAGCCGGGCCTGGTTTTCGTCACTGAAGGCACATAAGCGCTTATCCCGGGATCGGTACATTCGGGCAGACAGCGGGTCATGACCCGGTCATATTCCCTGCAATAGGGATCGGTAACTTTTACCACAAACGGGGTATTGCCCAGATGCGATGGTATGGTATAAGGACCCAGAGTCAGCGAACCCGCCGAAGCCTGCTGCTCAATATACCATGGCTCGCAACAGCCCGGACGCAGGGTATAGGTACCGGCCGGAGCGTTGGCAATGCTTATATACAGCTGGTCTTCACAGTCTCCTTCCGGAAGCGCTGACTGGCTGATCGTAATATCGGGCACCGGTGCAGGCGCTATGTATACATAGATGCTGCGGGTCTGGCCGCTTACATAATCGGTGACCGTCACTTTGGTGCTGTCGCCCTCCGGCATATCATAGAGCGTGAGCGGGCTGTGCCCTCCGGCAATTACCCCGGTATGCGCATTGCTTTTTATACCATAGTTGCCGCTGCCTCCGCTTATAGTCAGCACCGCCGATGCCGCCTGATAACAGCCTGCCGGCGCGGCCACATAGGTCACTTTCAGCACCGGACAGCCGGGATCGGTCAGCGGATCACAGGAGTCGCAGGTCTCTATGGCCGGATCACAGGGACAGTCAGCGTCTGCCAGCAGATCACAGCTGTTGTAGCACAGCGAATCTTCGGCCAGATCCGTTTCCGGATCGCAGGTACTACACAGACGGGAGCCTTTTACCTTGACAGTATGCAACCTGCCGCATTGCTCCAGTACCAGTATGCTGTCTTTGCAGGGGCGGGTCATCAGTGTATCGAAGGTACACTCCGGATCGGCCGGGGGGCAGTCTATCACAACGGATACCTGATTGTCCGGCAGATAGCTGACGGTAACTCCGCATAGTTCACCCTCACTGCCTCCGCCCTCATCCTGTCCGGTAATCACAAAGCTCAGGGTCGGTCCTTCGCAGCCGAGGCTGTCAAAGACCGTCACGGTATACGTACCGTTGTAAGCAAAATAGCGGGAAGCCGAGCTGACTCTGGCCTGATCGGGATTCCAGCGATAGGTATAGGGTGTGCCGTTGCCTCCGGAGGCGGTTACTGTAGCCGTGCCGTCGCTGACTACTACGCCCGCTGTAACGGGAGCAGAGGGCTGCTCTATGGTATAGCTGAGCACCACGGTATCGCAGCCAGGCCATACGATAGTGACAGTACCTGTACCAGCCGGCTGGCCGGTCAGCGGATTGCCGCTGTAGCCGGGCTTGTCCGACCAGGTAAGCGGCCCTTGTGCGGTACTGTCCACGGTACCGCCGCAGCGGCAGTCGAGGCTCACATCGGCGCCCACAAAGCCATTGTTGGTTTCAATCCGGCTGTTGCCGTCGCAAAGCGACAGAAAGCCGTCCAGCACAGAGGTATTGTTAAGATCGGTGGTAGTGGCTACCCGTATGGAGGCGCAGCTTTCCATTCCTTCGGCGCTGCCGTTGTGCATAAACTCTTTTGTATACAGCACACTGCCGGCCCAGCCTTCGTAAACGGCATTGCTGTTGAACGTAGTACGCTGATTGACTACCAGAATATAGCCCCGGTTTTCGATCAGCCTGTTGTTGTTGAGCTGGCCATCCACCTCCAGACGGCAATAGTTACGGAACAGCGAGGTCGATTCATTATTATTGAAGATGCCCTTTACATGAAACCGGCCGCCGTTGATCGTGGTAAACTTGTTGTTGAAATTGCTTTCAACCGTAATGGTACCGGTATTGAGGTATCTGTTTTCAGCTGTATTGAAGCTCAGGTCTCCGTTGACCTGCAGGGTTCCGTGATTTTCCAGGCTACCGTTGAATCCGATGGAGTTGGTCGTGAGACTGCCGAAATTTTTTACCGTATGGTTTTCTTTCAGATTGAGATTGGGCGCGCTTAGTTCGGCATTGCCGTTGATCACCAGCTCAAAAGGCGGCGCTGAAGAATATTTGTAGTTGAAGTTCTGAATGGTGGCCCGGCCGCATACAACCAGCGTACCCCCATCGATCAGCAGATCTCCGGTATAGGAAGAAGCGGTCAGATACACCGTCTGTCCCGACTCAATTTCAATAGTACCGGTCGAAGCAGTGTATACGATTGCCCCGCTTACCGGAGCGCTGCAGCTGTATGGCGAAACCAGAGGCTGCATACAGGCTCCGGGATTGCCCTGTGGTATACCACCGTCTCCCGGTTCTCCGCCGCCGCCGTTGCCGCCTCCCGGTATGGTCAGCGGCTCACCGTCTTTGTATACGGTGACGGTGCCATCATTGCCTCCGTAGCAGGTAACCGGCGTCACCACCACGCTGAAATCGCACTCGTCGCCCGGTCCGCTGTCCTGTATGACAAAGGGAAGCGGATCGCCCTCGCAACCCTTGCTGTCGATAACAGTTACGGTATAGCTGCCCGCCGAAGCAAAAGCACGTACCGGTGAGCTGTCCAGGGTCTGCCAGCCTGTGGAAGGTTTTTTCCACAAATACTGAAATCCTCCTGCGTTGCCGCCGGAGGCCGATACCGTCGCTTCATCGTCCGTAACCGCTACGGATGACAGGATACGGGACGGAGTGCCTATAGAAAATACGGTGTCCCAGGTCGCACAGCCTTCCGCTTCGACCGATACGGTATAGCTGCCGGCTGTCAGTCCCCGTACGCTCCCCCCGCCATTGAAGGGGGTACCTCCACTCCATTCTACGGTCGCATTGACCGTACCGCTGCCTCCCTGCCCGTCGCCGTTGGCGGGGCACTGACAGTCCGTAACTGCCGGACTCTGAATGGTACCGGTATTGGTTTCTATACCATTGACATCGCAAAAATCCAGCTTGCCGCGAAGCAGGCCCGATCCGTTGATCAGGGTAGAATTGCTTACGCGGATCGCCGCACAGGCTGTATCGCTCCCTTCCGCTATCCCGTCTACTATAATATCGCTGCTTTTCAGCAGACTGCCTCCATAGCCTTTGTAAAGACTTCCTCCGGCCAGATTGACCGAAGCTTCTCCGCCATGCAGGCCTCCGATACGGCCATGGTTTGCCATGGTCGTTGAGTTCATCAGCTGCCCCGCTTCTACCCTGCACCGGTTGATGAGACCGGAACCGCCATTGTTGTGCAGCATACCGGCTACCCGAAGCAGCCCTTCATTGAGCGCCTCGTTGAAATTGGTCAGTGAGCCCTTTACATCGATCTCACCTGCATTGTACAGCACGCCTTTGGGCGCGTTGATATTGAGTGTCTGGTCAGCCTGCAATATGCCGTAGTTGTACAGATAGCCGTTGAAGCCGACGGTCTGGCCGAGTATCAGCCGCCCGTAGTTCTTTACCGTGCTCTGGGCATCCAGATTGAGCGAAGGACTGCTCAGGCTCATCATTCCGTTGATAATGATGGTAACCGGCTGACTGTTGTTGTTCATCTCGAAGCTGCGTACTACCGCCTGTCCGCAGATGATCAGCGTACCGCTGCCGGTGAAGCGTATATTGCCGTCAAAGGAAGCGGCTGTGAGGTACAGGGTTTTGCCCGCCGGAACGATTACGACACCGCTGGTTTCGGAGCTTTGCTCTGCCCCGGGTACGGGGCTTGCGCAGCTGTAGGGACTGGTTTCCGCTACGGCGCAGCCGGGCGGATTGCCATTATTATTGTTATTGCCGGGCACCAGCAAGCTGCCGTTGTACCAGATCTCCGCCGATCCGTCCGCACTGCCGAAGCAGCTCACCGGCTGGCTCTGCACTGAAAAATTGCACTCCTGACCGCGCGCCGCGACAGCCAGACATACGAGTATCCCTATCAGACTAAAAAGTTTCATATATAATCAGGTATCTCAATGATCTATGTTGGTATTGTTCTTAATTGCCCTGTACCACCGCTTTGCGGCAGATGGTCATGGTGTACAGCGGTACGGTGATCTCCACGCGTGTATAGCGCTTGCGCTCACTGGTATCGTAGGTGACCGCATCGGCCGTAAATTTTCCTGCGGGGCAGTCATTGCCGGGACAGCCGCTTACATCATTTACCGGCCGCAGATTGGTAAAGTATTCTACTTCAGCATAATCGAGCGATACCATGCTCTCCTCCGGCTCTATGCTCAGCTGCAGTACATTATTGCTGTAAAAGAGCTCGCCATCCAGCTTTGAACCGGTCACTGTGCTGCGCCATTTGGGCTTTATATCCTCAAGCTCAATCAGCAGGTCTCCTGTTGCGCTGACACCGTTGATATCCAGCAGGGAACGGAGAGGGAATTCATAGAAGTAAATCAGCGAATCTTCGGCCAGCCGGACTGTATCGGCTGCCACCATATGGCGTTCTTTTTCATAAATCATTTCCATGTTAAGCACATTCAGAAAGCCGGTCACATGGCGGGCCACGGAGGTAAGCGCGCAATTGGGCGCTATGGTGCAGGTATCCAGCCGCATGCCGCTCACAGTACCGCTGATGGTAAAGGAAGCTTCCCGGTAGTTGCTCTCCTGAGCCGGCGGCACCAGATCCAGGCTGGCAGCCCAGGCATCGGTAGTGGTATGATAATATCCGCGGTACGATACTTTCATATCGAAGGTAGTGGCTCCCGTAGGGTTGAGACAGCAGATGCGCAGCGAATCAAAAGCTACCGGCATACCTGAAGGAATGCTGCTGAAATCAAGGGTAACTCCGATCGTTTTATCGGTGATTGTGCGCCCCGCGTCCTGATAGGATACCAGCTGTCCCGTCAGCACACGGGTACCTGTATTGTAAGTGCCTTTCCAGTCCAGCGGCGGCATGATGCCTCCCACCATAAACTCTCTGGTAAGCGCTCCGCCCAGCTGTAGCGCGGAAACACCCGGCGGACAGCCCAGTACAATGGCGGTGTCTGATTTGAGCAGGCGACTGCGCTGCGTGGTGACCAGAAAATCCTGCAGATCGGAGGCCAGCGGACACAGTCCGCACTGCTCATAGCGGAGACGCATGGCGGTATTATTGACTTCATTGATATAGCGCTCATCGTCTTCCGCACAGCTGACCTCAACTTCGTAGGTAGAATCCGTAACACTGTCGTAGAGCTCCCGCACACAGCGCCCCTGTGCCATAGAGCCGCCCAGGTCGTATTGCTTCGGATAAAAAATCCGGGTTTTGTCCTGATAGAAACGTGATCTCCAGATCTGACAGGTCTGCGCACTGTTGAGAAAAGGATAGGCAAACCGTGTATTCTGAATATTGCGGGTAAAAACATGACATTGTCTCCACCACCATGGCCCTACGCATATGATCTGCGGCACCTGCGTGACAACCTGGTAGGGAATGGCTCTGAAAAACTCCGATGCCTCGTCTTCAAGCCTGAAATCCGGATCACCGATGCAGCCATTGTAATAATTGCCGGCGATGGATTCTTTGACGGAAAGCCCGCGCAGGAGCTTCTGACGCTCGGAAATGTACATGGACTTGAACAGGCTCCATGAAAACCGGTCATTGGTATCGATGGTGGTGGCCGGACAGGTAAGCCCGGGACAGGTCACGGACGATACCGGACACTCGGAACCCAGATTGGCGACCTGTACCATGGACAGGGACGGGCCGCCGGGTATGGTTTTGTAGTTCTCAAACAATAAGCGGAAAGGTGTTTTCAGCTGAGGATATTCGTCAAACAAGGGGTCATTGTCAATGATGACGGCCTCGCCCAGGTTGTTGAAGAACCTGTGTCCCGTATCTTCGGACAGTGTCTCGGTGGTAACCAGCCTGTATTCAAACTCATTGATGTCGTATTGCTGTGTGCATCGCACCAGATAGGGATATTCCGGATGATAGAAGACCAGATAGTTGCCAAAATGGGGCTTCCAGTACAGCTCGAATATGGCCATGTCCCTGAGGTAGCGGATCGGTACTTTGTATTCTCCCAGCTCTTCATCGACGGTCACCAGGGCGCTCAGTCCTTCGGAATAGAACTCCGGAAACCAGGTATTGTCGGCACGCTTTACGACCTTGGCATAGACTTTTTTGCCATCGGTACCATAGTAGTCGGTGACATGGTAGGTGACCTGCGAAAGGTCAAGCTCATCTTTCATCAGGCACTGGTTGTATCCCTCCGGCTGGTTCGGACAGGCTCCTCCCGTGATTCGAAGCGGGTACCGGTAATCGGGACGAATATTGCTGAGGCCTGTATGGTTTTTGAGCAGGTTGGATGTGTTAAAAACCGACAATCGGAATTTTTCCACATCAATACCGGTAATGGGTGTGCCCATGAGATTGCCGTCGAGTCCGTTGCCGTCGTCATGCAGATCAACATCATAACGCTCTTCGTCTATATTACCCACATCGTTGAAATTATCGCGGTCGATCGACGGTACTGCGGGCTTGCTCATCAGGTTGTCACGGATTTCGCCGTACTGACCTCCGAGTGACACATCACCCAGCATACCGTTGAGGGCGGAAGCACAGGCGATATTGCTGCGGCAGAGGTTGTAGCATCTGGAGCGAAGGTCTTCTTTTTCCGTTTCACTGAGCAAGGGTTCTCCTGCCTCTGTACGGCTTGAGTCCAGCGTCAGAATAAGCGCCTCGATATTGTCCTGACAGCCTTCGCAGCTATAGCCGCAACCGGACAGGTCGACAGTCGCAATGGAGTCGTGTATATAGTCGCCTACCGGAATAACGCAGGCATAATTGACATCCTGCACGTACGAGCGCAGGTAGTCTTCCAGCTTGTCCTCATTGATCTGTACCCTCTTGCTCAGCACATACTCTCCCTGCTGCAAAAGTACGGTGCCGTCATAGCTCCGCTGCTGGCTGGTCATATCGCCAAAAGGGGCGTCGATGCTCAGCAGGGTATCGATAAGCGGTGTGCCGCAGCTGAGCAGTTGCAGCCGGATATCCAGCAGGGACGAAAGACTGAGGGATTTTACCTCATTGTCTCTGCGGTCCAGACACTGTATGGTATAGGGCTGGGCCGTGAGCTTATAATTGATCTGGTAGCTGGTATTGTTTTCGGCCACAACCACTTTTTTGGTGTATTCTCTGGAGATTTTGTCCGCACCCAGTGCGTTGGTTATCGTATTGAGCAGCTGGGTGGTAATACCCCGCCCGCGCTCTCCGGCCAGCTGATCGACCCCTGCCGGACTGCCTCCGGCCAGTGCGGTGGCTACTACTTTGCCATCCATATCCAGATAGGATACGCTCACCTGCCCGTTGGGATCAATGACTACATTTTTCTTATAATGACCACTGTATCCGATCTCCCGCCCGAAAAGGCGGATCAGCTCCTCATCGTCCGGCACACCGTACAGGTATTTCGTCTCATGACCGGTATGGAGGCGATGGGCCTTGCCTACCCCGGACTGTGCGGCGATACGCCCGGTATTGTCCGAGGTATAGCGGGTCTGGGTATAGGGATACTGCTCTGCATTGGGTACCAGCTCCCGGTTTATGATATGGTGTCCGGTATTGCCATCGGAGCCGAATGGATTTTGGGCCGAATAATACTGCGCAGCGCCGCCATGAAGGGTATCCAGCGCCGGTGCGATAACCGTGCAGCCATCCCCCTCCTCTGACTGGTCGTAGCTGGCCTTGTACATGGGTACGGCTGTAGATGCGCTGTCGATGCGGTTGAAATCCGGAAAGTAATACAGGTTGTTTTCGGTCACCGGTACCGGCAGCACCTGTATGACCGGACGACCGTTATAATCATAAAAAGTCTCCCCTACTACCGAACGGGCATCGGAATTGATCCGGGTCACCGCCTGACGGTTGCGGGCGGTACCATCGTGGTAGCTGAGCACGACTTTGTTTTTGCCCTCTTCGGCAAAGCTGATGCTCGACTGCCAGTTGAGCTTCTGCTCCAGACCGGCGTATTCGTAATAATGCGCTGATCCTAAGGATGCCGGGCTGGTAAAATCTTCGCCAAGCGTCCAGGCGCCCTTGACCGTTACGGGCCGGTCGCCGGAAAGATTCTTTCCTACGGGACGTACCCGGTAAAAGAGTACTCCCCGCTCATAGATCAATGGTATAAAATAGCTGGTATCGGTGATTTCGACCCGGGAGCTGTTGTTTCTGAACAGCTGCTTTCCATGCAGATTGAGGTTCGCGACCGCTATGGTCTGATCCGGATCGGTGGTATCCTGATTGGAGACGTAGGTCCACTCCAGCTCGTAGCTTTCGGCCTTACTCTGAGGCTCCCAGTATACCCGCAGGCTTCCCATGGAGTCGATATAGGCGGGATCGTTGCCGATGCCGCTGACGGTTTCGGTATAGGACATTTTCTGGTATACCTCACTGCTGATGGTAAAGTCAAGCACCAGATCATCCAGAGCGGATATATCGGAAATCGCTGTAATCTCCGCGTTTATTTTCAGGGCATTGTCCAGCTTCACCCAGGCAACAGGCCGGTGCGCGCCAAAATCCAGCGCCAGACTGACCGTACGCGTATGCTGATAGAGCGCGTTGTTTTCCAGGGTCTCGTACTGCAGCTCCAGCGTAAGGCTGACCGAGCCGGCAGCAGGATATGGTTCCGGCAAAGACAGCATCACTACCCCGTAGGATTTCTCTACAAAAAAATCCCTGGCCTGCGGTGTGCTGAGCGTGCCCTGAATCTGATCGTACCGGGACGATTTCAGCTCAAAGGTGGCAGTGCTCACCAGCTCGGACTGATCTGCCCGCAGTGAATCGGTATGCTGTGCGGCAAAAAGGCCGTACGACAGCGCCGATAGAAATAGAAAGGTAAAAGCCCTGATCATAAAAAATTAGTCTTTAAACAGCTTGCTTTGGTTGTTTCTGGATTCTTTGATGGTCATGATACCCCGTTCGGTTTCTTTCTTGACCCGGATGAGTATGCCTTCGTCGTCATACTCGTAATAGGTGGCGTAATTGTTTTCGTCCAGTTCGGCCACCAGCTGCTGGGTAGAAGGATCGTAGACGAATGACTTCATATTGCTCTGGAAAGGGTGAATCCGTATATCGTCAAAAAACGCGTCGGTGCCTTCACTCTCATTGACCAGCTCTACCTGTATATTGTAGGCATAGGCCGGAATGGTAAAGCTCTGCTCTATACGCTGCCAGCCATCGATTACCGGACCGGCAGGCCGGAACAGGGCCATGGCCGAGTCTCCGTCGTTGTACGTGATCCGTATACCGGTATTGAGAAAGGTATGCGTGACATCGCGCAGCGGCTCCCTGACCCAGGCCGAAAGCAGGTAGCGCTTGCCCGGCATGGGAGAAAATGAGGTGATGCAGTCGGTGCAGGAAGGATGATCACAACTCTCGGGAATAACAATGGTCTGATTGAGTACCAGCGTAGAGCAACTGCCTCCACTTGGTAAGGTTACTGTAAGCGTTGCATGCTTCGTCCCCCCGGTAGAAGGTGTAAAAACCGGACTAGCATCCGTTCTTGTCTCCCCATCAAAATTCCACAGATAGGTTTCTCCAATATAATTTCCGAGTCCTATTGCTCCTAATTGCAGCGGTCTTCCTTTGCAGACAAGACCATCACTTATAACCTGGATCGCACCTTTAATGCATTCGGAAGTAATATATGCATAGCCAAAATGGCCAGTTTGTGCACAGTCTGCTGTCGTAAAAACAATCCGCATGGTCTTACCAGAATGATCAGAAAGATCAATATTGGTAGGATACCAAGGCCTATATCGAACGGGGGTACTAAGATCGCCTCCTACGCAGTTCTTTTCTTTTGAAGAAAATCCAGACAAACCTGAAGCCGCAACAAAAACCGTAGTCGCACATTCAATCAAAACAGGGGTGACTCCCGACATATCATACATTCGAACATCAAAAAATGGCTGCTCCCAGGAAGAATGTCCTCGATCCTCCAAAACGATGGCAGAATGATATATGAAATAGGGGTTTTCAGCATCGACAACAAAATCATATACTAATTGTTCTGTCTGAGCCCCAGTTCCATTATTCCCTAATCTTAATGAATATGAGCTCCCCGGGTTAATGACCGGGAAGCATCCATACGGATCGATTGCCTCTGTATTTTCAAATATGGTAAAACGTGTTCCCGAAGTAGTCGTAGGATTGTAAGTGTTGGTAACACATTCCACCCCTCTACAGGTGGAAGTTCCTATCATAGGAAAAGTTGTAACTAGTCTGCTCCAACCATCAAAACCATCGTGAAAATCTACATTCTGGCAACCCTGATGCGGCTGGGAATATCCAGAAACAGTAACAACCAAAAAGAAAGAAATAAGAATAAAAAACTTCATATTGGAATGTTTTAATTACCTGCGCAATTGAATATATAATACTGAGGTCCCTGATAATGAATTTCGCTTGTGGCAGAAAACACTCTGACACCTACCTTGCAATACAAATCAGTCCTGGTGGTCAAAACGTTTATATCAAAATCTCCATTGGATTTGAAAGGGACCAGATAAATAATGGGAGCTGATGTTAAACCATCAACCGGATAGAAGTTGCTTTGCTCCGGATTTTCTCTATCTGGACGATGTACAAAACGGGCTGTTATCTGACTGCCATCAGTTTTGGTAACCGTAATAATCACCGAATCACCGAGACTCTGATATTCTGCATTTGCAGCGGGATAAAAATTATACAGGATATTCGCTGCTTTCAAACTGGCATTGAACGGACTTACTGAAAGACTATCGCCTAATACCGATATTTCTCCCTGCCCGTATGAATATGTGCCTAAAGCGATAAAAACTATAATCAGAACAGCTTTTATATTTTTATGAATCCCTGAGGTGTTTTTATTATTTTGCATATAGTTATTTCAGTATCTGTTAGAGTTTGCCTAAAATATCGTTGACTCTTATTTCGATCTCCCCTACCTCTCCTCACATTCAATAATATCCTTGCTGATTTTCAGGGCGCTTTTCTTTGCCACTTTGATGGATTTGCGTCCGGTATGCGCTTCCTGCTCGCTGAGCACATCGCTGCCAAAGGCTCTCCAGCTAAAATGGTCGTCGTTGCAGTCGCCGTAGGTATAGTCTTCAAAGCCATCGAAACCGGTTTCGCGGTACTGCGAATTGTTGGAAGTCGCCACGGCCAGGTTGCGTCCGTAGCCAAACTGTGCCATGGAGTAGCGGCCGAGCGCGTCCTTGTTCTCGATCTCCATACCCACCGGGTTGTAGTTCATGATCTCGGTCACGTACTGCCAGCGCGTAAGCTCTTCCTCGCCCGGAGCGTTCATACGGCCGGAGGCATAGGACCAGAACGCACGGAACTCATCGGTAAAGTACCCGTCGGTCCGTACATCCAGATTGTTGTTGAGTCTGGTCTGTTTCCGTTCGGTCATATAGGTATGATTTTTCCAGGGGCGCAGGCTTCCCCGGCGGCCCTGTACAAAAGGATTGGCATTGGCAAAATCAATATCCTGTCCGCAGTTGCAGACAGCCCTCCATACAAACTTAAATTCGGTGGCCGCCGCGTTGAGCACTCTGGTAAACTGCAGACGGTCGCCGTCTCGCATGGGATCGTCCATACAGCTGATGGTACCGATCGGAGTCATAGGCAGATTGCGGGCGCCGGAGCGCACGATTTTCATCCGGGTAATGCCGGTGATCTCCCTGCCCTTGTCATCGACAATACGGTTGCGCACGGCATCGTAATAGCCGAGACCCGTCCCGGCTGATGTGCGGCACAACAGCTCATCGCCGTCTCTGAGGTGGGCGCCAATGGCTTCCGGCGATCCGGTATTGAAGACGATGCCTTCGTTGATATAGGCCGGATCCATGGAAGGATAGGCCCAGTAAGCGGGATAGGTAAAGTTCCAGATGGGGTCATGAAACTCATTTTCTACTCTGGTCAGCAGCACTTCGCCGGTCTCCTTGTCCCAGGCCAGGTTGCGCGTGGTAATGGTCTGCCCGTTGTCCGTAGCCACGGTACGCTCCAGTATGCCATAACGGTTGACTACCTTGGTGGTAACCAGCGAGCGGAACTCAATGGCCTCCGCGTTGAACGTAGGCAGCGGGAAAGGCACCACGATCGGGATGATCGGGAATATACCCTTTACGTTGAAGTCGAGTCCGCCACCGGCGGTCACGGATTTGTAAAACTTGGAATCATGGATCACATCGATCTCCGTACCCATTTGCACTGCCTCGGTTTCTGCCTCGATGGTCAGCTGATTGGGGCTGATATAGCGCACCCTGTTGTCCAGCGTACCATTGGCAAGCCGCTTGTAGTGATATTCTACCGCTGATATGGGGCGGATCTTATCGCTGCCGTCGGCAGGAGCATCCGGCATTACCATTTTGGATTTTTCCTTGCCGTGCATATCGTTGAGCTCTATCTGGTAGCCCTGCGTGCAGGTAACCAGATCGTTGGAGCCGAGCTTGAGAAAGGTAAGGATCAGATTGGGCTTGTCCCGCTTGTGCACCAGATCGGTCTGCCGGGTAATGGTCGGAAAATCCCGGGCGGTATAAAACTCCTGTACCACAAAGCCGGTACCGTTGCCTTTCAGATTTTTCACATCATACGCGCTGCCGGTAATCCGGACCGGTGTAGTCACTATCCGGCTATACCCTACTGTAGGCGCCGGGAAAAACATCTCGCCAAAAGGCTCTTCCAGGTAAAACTCCCGGCTTGGCGCCAGCGGCACTTTCTTGACGGTATATACCGGTCTGCGGAAGGGGTTTTCATCATTGCCCAGCATAGGTTCCCAGGCGGTGACCCCGGAGCTGACCGGCTTGCCATCCACATTCTTTTCGGTAAGGACATAATCGTATTTCTGGCCGTAAAACGCGGCTTCTTTCGCCCCGCCGGTTTCTTTGCGGGAAGTCATCCGATTCCAGTTGTCCGCCATCACGATGGCTCTGACACGATGCCCGCCCCCGTACTTTATCTTGTCCCGGTCATTGAGCCGCACAAAGGATTCATCCGGCACGATGGTATCACTATTGCCCCGGATCGCCATGACATTGGCAAAACCGGTAAAAAATGTCAGAATATCGTCGACCTGCCCCAGCAGGGTTTTTACGATCCCCAGTACACTGAGCGAATCCGCGTCTTTCAGATCCTTAAGCTCTCTGGGCAGATAGAGCTTGGCATACATCCAGCCGTTGCGGGCTATGGGATGCACATCACGGGACCTGGCCCCGTCGGTCCGGTCTTCTTTGAGCTTTATGACCGCTATATCGTAGTATCCGGTTGATACGGTATCAGAGCGTGCAGCCAGCGACTGACTGATATCAATCTCGGTATAGCCGGGCACATACTCCCTGTATTCGCCTACTCCGCTGGCCGCATTGATCACATTAAGCTTTGCCTTGTAGTACAGCAGGTCCATATCGGCCAGATACTGCCTGCGGATAATGTCGTTGGCCTCCGCCTGACTCGTTGCCCTGAACCGTTCATCGAGCCGTACATGCAGGTACAGGTTGCCGGTAATATTGCCCGGGCCATCGTAAATTTTATTGCTCCGTGTACCTCCGGCGCTGCTGCTCAGCCCCAATACCCTGAACATACGGGCTGCCCGCTTGTCCTGCACATAGGCATAATCATCGCTCTCATAGTGTACCCGTATGGTACCACCGGTAGGCGTATCGATGGAGGTAAGCGCGTAAACGGCACTGTAGCGGTCGGCCGTATCCCTGACCTGATCGGTGTATGGGAAAGCCTCGTTGCGCATGGCGCCGGCCTGCTGCTTTTTGTAATTGCCCCAGCGATCGTATTCTTTCAGCTGATAGACCGGGTTATTGTCCGGTACACCGTCAAAGTCTGTATCGGCATAGTGGAACACATAGGGATTGAGCATTCCTTTGCCGGAGCTGCCGTAGGTAAACCATACTTTACGAAGCGTCAGCTTGCCTTTGCCCGGATGGCCTGCATAATAGGAAGGAGCCGACGCGCTGCTGTTGGGTGTATTGGGACAAAGGGTATAATCATAATCAAAGTGAACGGTCTTGAGCGGTACACGCTGCCCGTTGAGCAGATCTGTTTTCGCGAACAAGCGGATTTTGTCAAGCTTATACAGGGTATTCTGATCTGTTTTGCTCAGCCCTCCGCGGTCATTTTTGACTCCGTGTCCGTCCTGCCGCTTCGACAGCTGAAACTCGGCCACATGCGTGCGGGTTTCGATGGAGTGCAGGTACCATATTTCTTTTTCTCCGTACAGGTAGTTGGCTTTGTCATCGTTGTTTTTGCTTTCCATGGCATCGGTAAACGAAGCCATACCCTCCTGATAAGGAGTACGCCACTGAAACATTGAAGAAGTCCGTATATAATTGAATTTGGTATAATTGCCCAGGTCTCCGTCAGAAGGACCGGGAATACCATCACTATCCACATAATCGGATGAAAGGATGGCCGTAAGCAGGTAGGAGGTGGCATAAGGAGATGTTTCTACCTTGTTAAAGCTATGATCCAGTCCGCTTTTGTTACCTTCCGAAGCTTCGGTCGGGGTATAGCCGACCAGTCCGGTCTGTCTTGCCTGCTCACGATTGGAGGTAGCCACGGAAAAAGTGACTTCTTCCTGTTTGTTATTGTATACTGGTATACCGTAATGATAGCGGGCTCCGGAATTGTCCGTAACGCGGATCTCGGTGATATGGTGTCCTTTCCTGTACTGGTCAACGCGAGGCAGCTCCTCGTACTGATACGAAAAAATCTGGCTGGCCGAAGCCGGAATATTCTTTTTCTGAAAACCCGTCTTATGATTGCGGATGGGCTGCACCGCTTCTGCAAGGGTATTGTCACGGCCTTCGCTGAGCGTTGCCACTCCGGATTCTGCGGCTGTGATATAAGTAAACTGGTTGTTTCGCTTGCGGCGATGTGTACGGCGGTTTTCCGGCCCGGTCACAACGCGGCCGATGTTTTCGGAGCGGTACGGCACAAGTGTTCCGTCCAGCACTCCCTGACTGCCGATCAGATTGTAGGTATAGGGTACGGCGCCTTTCTGTACATTGCTGACAAAAACTCCGTCAGTTTCCGGTGCAGGCTCCCCGATTCTTCTGAAGTATACCCGCTCCTGATTTGAATTGACCACCTGGGCCGGATTCTGAAACTGCTGGATACGGTCATTGCTCCAGCGGGAAGAAATGGTTCCCACATTGCTGTATTTGAGATCGACATTGACCTTGACCGAGGGAGCAGCGCCCGCGCCAAGCCCGACACCCAGCTCTCCGATATGATTTTGCTCCGTATTGACCGGATCACCTACATGCCCGACATCTCCTCTGAACAAACGATAGGTACCTCCTACCCCCTGGCCTGATACACTGTAGATATCGTAGGTATGCGCTGTAACCCCCAGATTTTTGGTCGCATCATTGAATCCGTTATTGTCTTTTTCGCGGTTAAAATCATACATGGCCCGATCATTGCCCCCGTCAAGTCCCTCATACATATACCCGTAAGCCGGGCTGGCTTTTCTTGCATCCTGCAGAAACTGCCCGCTGTAGTATCCGCCGATTCCGATCAGCCCCTGCTCCAGCGCCGGATTGGTAAGCTCCGCGCTCAGCGAAACCGTGGCGTTGACATTAATGCGATCATGACTGACAGAGGGTGTATAGGTCGGAGAGGCAAAGCCCAGAAAACCTCCTATATTGCCGGAAGAGTGCCTTCGGCTTTTTCCTTCCGCGTTTTTGCTGGTCGTATACCCTGAAGCTGCAAGTGTCATACCTTTGAGCCCTTCTCTGGTGCTGAAAGGAAAGCTGAGGGTGGCGTTAAGGCTGGTTTCCAGATTTTGCTTATCCTGCTTGGGACCCAAACCCACCGAGGGAGTGATGGAAGCCCCGCCCTCTGAATCCAGGCCGATATTGGCGCCAAGACCGATTTTGTAATTGGAGCTGCTGCTGATCGGCAGATCGATAGAAGGTCTGACACCCATTGAGAAACCAAAGCCATTGTAATTGTTGTAGTAAAGGCTCATGTTGGCCGCGGCTCCCGCTTTGAAGCCCCACAGCTCCAGCTTGGCAGGATTGAACGAAAAGTTGAGCCCAAAGGTCTGGTTGGGTTTGACGGTATAGGTGGTTGTGACCGGATCTCCCGCAAAATCATCGGGAATACCCCGCACGCTGCGGTTGACCGCACCCACATTGAGGTTCCAGCCCAAGCCCACCCAGCTTGATTCCTGATCGGGCGTAATACCCGCGGCATAGTTGATATTGACCGGATAGCCGCCCACATCCAGCAAGGGGATATTGTAGCTGAAATCACCTGTAAAAGGATCCACCATATTGTCCATGCCCGCGGGGGCAAACTGCTGGGTCTCCGGCTGCGAAGGTCCGGAGGTAAGCGCGTAGGACGGTGTCGGAAACAATCCCGGTAGGATGGTCATCAGTAAAAAAAAGGCGATCGCACGGCCGTATCGTCGTATAGATGCTAACATGCCTGACTATATTTTAAGGTTGGGTAAGTTCTTGATATCATCGCTGGTAAGATGCAATACTGCGT
>JAEWYS010000007.1 GCA_023458555.1 Bacteroidota bacterium
GTACCTGCGGTCTGTACAGCAGCGATATGTGAAGATCCTGATTGCCGGTTTCGGCATAGGTCATACCGGGCTGGTCATACAGCCAGTCCATATATTCATTGATCGTAAGACTGTCCGGTACGGCTGCCACCCCGGGAGTATGTACTCCGGAAGTAACTATCGGGGCGCTTTGCCCTGATGAAAAGGAGTTGTCGGAAGCAGTCTTACTCTCTATGCCGGGAGAAGAATCGCTGCATCCTGCCAAAACAAAAACAAAAAGCACATACGTCAATAATCGTATATATGCATACATAAAAGAGGATATATTCATCCTGTATATATTAACTATTGTTTATAAAGCACACCATTGGGTGTGTTTTTGATAAAACATACAATTACATGAAATACAAAGGTTACGATTAATGTGTATTCTTAAAAACTGCCGGGGCAATCAAAAAATACGGATTAAGCCTGAATGAAGGCCAATAAAAATTAACGGATCAAAGCTATATAATTAATTGTGTATTCAAAACATGGATTGCATGCAATTGAAAAATAAGCTGTAATTTATTGATGAAAAAAACATATTTCATACCCCATAAAAATTACTTTTCATATAAAAAATTGTACAATGATATTTGTAAATACCAGACTAGCCAATGGAAATACAGGACTCACCTGATGATTGAGTATAAAAAAATATAAATGTAATATTTTTTGAAACTTTAAATAAATGGTGCTTTTAACTCAAATTGCAAATATCTATATATTAAGACTGAACGGGCTTTTTAGTAAATTAAAAATCCCTATATAAATGGTTATTTCATCAGTAATAAAAGGAGCATTTGAACAGCTCAGGGTATACAGAAGAAAACTGTTTAAATTATCTGGAAAAAACAGATAATAATAAAAGTTAAAAATTGAGATAACAGCCGGATTAAGGTTCAGGTACATAGCCATGGGGGCTGTCTACAGTTGCATCATTACCATCAATGAGACCGGTAAACTGATCCGGAAAGCATTTGAATGGAAAGCGTACGACGGACTGAGTAATGTTCAGATCCTTGATCGATTGAGAAAGCCTGGATTGAAAATTTACAAACAATGTCTGACCGAAATGCTCAGAAACCCATTCTGCTGCGGGCTGATGCCTCACTCTCTTTTAAATGGCCGGGCATTGGAGGGAAAGCAACCCGCATTGATTTCCAAAGAAACGTTTCTGGTAGTAAACAAAGTTCTTGAAACGATCCCGCAAGGCTGGAATATAACGTATGAAAATAACGAGGTTCCATTGAAACTATTCAGGAAATGCGACAGGTGCGGTAAGAACATGCGGGAATATTTAGTAAAAGCTAAAAATATTCATTATTATAAGTGTGGGACAATAGGATATTGTACCAATGTAAATGCAAACCACGTTCACGAACAGTTTGCAACTTTATTAAGACCTTTCGGTTTAGATGAAAAATATGTTCCTCTGGTAAAACACCAGCTGGAGGAAACATTCAATGAGATTAATCAGGGCTTGTTTGATACGATAAGGTTGCTTAGAGGAAAAGTAACGAAGATCAACAGGAAGATAGAGCGACTGGAAGACTGCTATATTGATGAAGAGCCGGACAAGGAGTTATACAATAAGCACCGGGATAAGCTCAGAAAAGAAGAAGCGGAAATACATGAGGAACTGGAAAAACCGGAGCAGCAAGCGTCGAACTTTGACGGCTGCATCGATACAGCTGTTTCAATTACCTCACAATTAGATAGATTATGGATAGAAAGTGAATACAACATGAAGCAAAAACTTCAAAACTTAGTCTTTTCTGAGGGTATAAGCTATGACAGGGAAAACAGGCAGTGTCGAACCGGAAGAGCAAATTTGATTTTTGGGATAGTTGTCTGTATATCAGAGGGTATAAAAAACAAAAAAACCGAACAATCAGATGGTTTATCTGATTTGTCCGGTTTCGTAGCGAAGACGGGAGTCGAACCCGTGACCTCAGGGTTATGAATCCTGCGCTCTAACCATCTGAGCTACCTCGCCAGGGTTATCCGATCAGGAAAAGATGCTAAAACATGAATATCGATTATCTGCAAAATCCAATTCCTGTTTTTTTTGTTATCCTCTAAAATCGGAGTGCAAATTTAACAACCAATTTTAACAAAAATCAAGTGTTTTGTCGAAAGTTTTCTGCTTATTTCAAATTTTGTGTTAAATTACCAATAATTCAAGTAATTAAAAGAAGCGTTATTTTATGAACAAATCATTATTTACCATCGAGTGTGAGATAAATGCAACGCCCCGGACGCTTTTTCCTTTTATTACTTCGCCGTCACTGCTGAAAAAATGGTTTGCCGATGATGTGCTGGTAGAGCAGGAAGATAGCAACGAAATACAATTTTTGTGGGATGGAGTCTCCCAGACCGCAAAGGTAGCCGGAAAAAAAGAAAATCATTTTATCCGTTATGAGTTCCTTGATAATGAGGAAGGCGGAGAACCCAGCTGGCTGCAGTTCCGGATTGAAGTCAATCAGCTTACCAATGCTACGTATCTGATTATCGAAGATTTTTCTGAGATTGACAATCCCGCTGATTATGAAGAAATGTACAACTATAGCTTTTCAGCGCTTAAGGAGATTGTTGGTGGCACTATCGCCTGAGAATCGCTACATATTAATATTCTGGCATACACTCCGATCCCGGATACGAGAAGCCGGGTATTTTTTTAGGTTATTTAATGTATCCCGGTTATTATTGCTCATGCAGATAGCAGTCTGCCGGGGTTGTTTTTTCAGAATCGGAGCTCCAAATCTGACACACCTGCCGGCCCGGTCCGCTCTTCGTTTAGCAGAGACAGCTGTTTTTTCATAACTATTTCAGCTTATACCGGTTTAATGCTTTGAAAAATACAGTGACTACGAGCTGTTGCTATTTTTTTCTTTCAATCACAGACACTTATGAAATATAAAACCGCATCGCTGCGTAAGCTGAAAGAAGAAGGAAAACCCATCGATAATCTGCCTTTTTCCATTCGGATATTGCTTGAAAATGTGCTCCGGCATCATGACAATAATGTTTTTACAGACGAACATCTGGATACGCTGATCCACTGGGATCCCAAGGGGGAAGACAAGGATATTCCCTTTGTTCCTGCGCGGGTGCTTATGCAGGATTTTACCGGTGTACCTGCCATTGTGGACCTTGCTTCGCTCAGGGCCGAATTTATCCGTCAGGGCAAGGATGGCAGCAAGATCAACCCGGTGATTCCTGTTGATCTGATTATAGATCACTCAGTACAGGTAGATTATTTTGGTACCGATTATGCTTATCGGGAGAATGTGAAAAAGGAATACGCCCGCAATGCCGAGCGCTATGAGCTGCTTAAGTGGGCACAAAAAGAGCTATCCAATTTTCGTGTAGTACCTCCTGGTATGGGCATATGTCATCAGATCAATCTGGAATATCTGTGCCAGGGAGTCGTTGAGCGGGATGGCTGGGTTTTTCCTGATACGCTGGTCGGTACAGATTCCCATACTCCCATGGTAAATGGAATCGGTGTACTGGCCTGGGGAGTGGGTGGAATAGAGGCTGAGGCTGCCATGTTGGGGCAGCCGATTTATTTTACCTGTCCGCAGGTGATCGGTCTTGAGCTAAAGGGTAAGATACCAGCCGGAGCGACGGCTACCGATATGGTGCTTACCATTACCAGGCAGCTGCGGGAATATGGAGTAGTGGGCAAGTTTGTCGAGGTTTTCGGGGATGGCCTGGATCATCTGTCGGTTCCCGACAGAGCGACTATTGCCAATATGTCGCCTGAGTTCGGTTGTACCATTACTTATTTTCCGTTTGACAGGCAGACGCTTGAGTACATGCGTCAGACCAACCGGAGCAGCAAAGCGATCGGGCTGGTGGAAGAGTATGCCAGAGAAAATCTTTTGTGGCGTACCGGCGACGAAAATATCACTTACTCTGATGTCATTGTTCTGGATCTGGGCAAATTGCAGCCAACCCTTTCGGGACCTCGCAGGCCTCAGGACAAGATTCTGCTCAAAGATCTCAAAAAAACATTTTCCAGATTGCTGGAAAAAGAATACAACCGGGAGTATGTTCCTCTGGATGAACGCAAAGAGCAGGCATGGCTGGAAGAGGGAGGGTCCGGTACCGAGCTGCGGTTTGAAGACTCGCGCAAGGATGATAAGCATGATGTGGTGATCGAAAAAGACAGTTTGCAATCAGTACGCGTCAAGTTTAACAAGCAGGAATATATTGTCAGCGATGGCAGTATAGTTATTGCGGCTATTACCAGCTGTACCAATACCTCCAACCCCGATGTCATGATCGGGGCAGGACTGATAGCCCGCAAGGCTGTATCCCGTGGTCTGAGAGTCAAATCATGGGTCAAAACCAGTCTGGCGCCGGGATCTAAAGTAGTCTATCAGTATTTGCAGCGGGCTGGCCTGCTGTATGATCTGGAGGCGCTTCGTTTTCATACGGTGGGTTATGGCTGTACTACCTGTATCGGCAACAGTGGCCCTCTCCCACCACATATTTCCGAAGCTGTCGGCCAGGGAGAGTTAATTGTTTCTTCTGTATTGTCGGGCAACCGCAATTTTGAGGCGAGAGTACATCCGCAGGTCAGAATGAATTTTCTGATGTCGCCGATGCTGGTCGTGGCTTTTGCAATCGCGGGGCGTATTGATGTTGATCTCATCGAGGACCCTCTTGGCTTCGATCCCAACGGACAACCGGTATATTTGCGCGATCTGTGGCCCGGTCATGATGAGATCAGAAGCATTGTAAAGCAATGTCTGGATGTCAGTGATTTTGAAAAGGTTTATGGTGAAATCTTTGACGGAGATGAAGCCTGGCAGGAGCTCAGCGCGCCTTCCGGCGAAAATTTTAAATGGCATAAGTCTTCGACCTATATCAGGGAGGCGCCTTTTTTTGACAATATCAGCTCTGGCAACAAGCCGCTCAAAGATATCAAAGATGCCAGAGTGCTTCTGTATCTGGGCGATTCGGTGACTACTGACCATATATCACCGGCCGGGTCCTTTGACAAAAATACACCAGCCGGACAGTATCTGATTGATTACGAGGTAAGCCAGGATGATTTTAATTCATATGGCTCACGTCGGGGCAATCACGAAATTATGATGCGCGGTACCTTTGCCAATGTTCGTATTAAAAACAGGATTGCAGACAAAGAAGGAGGCTATACAGTGTATTTTCCATCCGGCAAGACCATGTCTGTATTTGATGCGGCCATGAAATACTGTGAAGATGAAACTCCTCTTATTGTTCTCGCCGGTAAAGAGTACGGCAGCGGCTCATCGAGAGACTGGGCTGCCAAGGGAGCTTATCTGCTGGGAATAAAAGCGGTCATTGCTGAAAGCTTTGAGCGCATACACCGCAGCAACCTGGTAGGTATGGGTATATTACCGCTTGAGTTTACCGATGGCGAGAGTGCAGAGAAGCTGGGGCTTAAAGGAACTGAAACCTATTCCATTACCGGTCTTTCGGACGATATCAAACCACATCAGATACTGAAGGTATCTGCCCGGCCTGATAAGGGCGATCCCATCGAGTTTGAAGTAAAGGCCCGGCTCGATTCGGGGATCGAAATCACCTATTACAAAAATGAAGGTATCCTGCAATACGTATTGAGGGACTATCTCAAGCGCTACTAGGTAAGCTGAGGGTTATAGGGCGTAAGCTATGGATTTTACACATACTACTCTTAAAACGTACTACTCACTACTCAATATGGATTACAAACAAAAGCGTATTGTTTGGCTTATTAATAATCCGGTGGTGACATAGCTGCCGGATTGTATTCACCAGATAAACGATTTATATGTCATCAAAGACCATTGCAGCTCAACTTGTCGAAATACTGGCCGGCGCAGGTGTAAAACGTATTCACGGAGTGGTGGGTGATTCGCTCAATAGCATTGTGGATGAAGTGCACAAGAGCAGTCAGATCGAATGGATTCTTTATCGTCATGAAGAAGCAGCGGCTTTTGCTGCAGGCGCCGAAGCACAGCTTACCGGCAGGCTGGCTGTATGTGCGGGCAGCTGTGGTCCGGGCAATCTGCATCTGATCAATGGATTGTTTGATTGCCACCGGAGTCATGCCCCCGTTCTTGCTATTGCTGCCCATATTCAGAGCGAAGAGATTGGTACCGGATATTTTCAGGAGACCCATCCGGAGTTATTGTTTCAGGAATGCAGTCATTTTTGTGAAATACTTTCGAATGCGCGACAGATGCCTCATATACCCAAAATTGCCATTCAGCATGCCCTGGGCAAAAAAGGTGTGTCCGTAATCGGACTTTCCGGAGATATAGCATTGGAGACCAGTTCCGAAGCAACGGATGGTCCCGTGCTGTATGGAAAACCACGTCTGGTACCTGCCGAAGCAGATCTGCATGAACTGGCCGGCAGGCTCAACAGGCACAGCAGGATTACCTTACTTTGCGGTATCGGCTGCCGGGATGCGCACAGTGAGCTGATGCAGCTGGGCGAAAAGCTGCAGTCGCCTATGGTACATACGCTTCGGGGCAAAGAGTTTATAGCGTACGACAATCCTTACGATGTCGGCATGTCCGGACTCATCGGACTTACTTCGGGCTATTATGCCATGGAAGAAAGCGATCTGTTGCTGATGCTGGGTACTGATTTCCCATACAGGGACTGGTATCCCTCGCGGTCAGAAATTGTACAGATTGATATTCGGCCTGAGAATCTGGGCAGGCGCTGCCGCCTTAGCCAGGGGCTGATCGGGGATGTCAGAGAAACTCTGCTGCAGCTGCTGCCTATGCTTGAGGCTAAAAGTGACCGGTCGTTTCTGGATACCTGCCTTGACCGCTACAGGACAAGCCGTGAGAAGCTGGATGCCAATACACTGAACCAGAGCAGTGAGCTGATCTACTCGGAATACCTGACCGCCATGATTGATAAGGCGGCGGCAGATGATGCCATATTCTGTGCTGATGTGGGTGGTCCGACAGTATGGGCAGCCCGATATCTGACTATGAATGGGCGCCGGCGTCTGCTAGGTTCCTTCAACCACGGGTCTATGGCCAACGCTATGCCCCAGGCCATAGGGGCGCAGCTTGAATACCCGGACCGTCAGGTGATATCCCTGTCCGGCGACGGGGGCTTTAGTATGCTTATGGGCGATATTCTCACCATACGTCAGTACAGGCTGCCGGTCAAGATTGTGGTTTTCAACAACCGTTCGCTGGGTTTTGTAGCTATGGAAATGAAAGTAGCCGGACTGCTGCCGTACGCAACTGATCTTGAAAACCCTGATTTTGCAGCCATGGCACAGGCAATGGGATTAACCGGTATACGTGTTGAAAAAAATGAAGAAGTGCAGCCCGCGCTTGAAAAAGCACTCGCCCTGGACGGTCCGGTGCTGATTGACGTGCTGGTCAATCCGACGGAGCTGGTTATTCCGCCTAAAATCGCTTTTTCGCAAGCCAAAGGCTTTGGTATCTATATGCTCAAGCAGCTGCTCAATGGTGAGGGCATAGAAGTATGGCAGACCATTGACAGTAACTTTATAAAACGCTAGAAAAAACACATCGTCTATCTTCTGTTTTGAATTCAAAAACCCGGTTCGCAGATATGCGCGAAACCGGGTTTTTTGATTTATTACCAATTACGTGTAGGGGTTTGATAGTCTTTGTTCTGACTACTAACCAGGATGGACCATGCAGCTCCGAAAGTCATTGATCTCTTTAGTTCACTTTTAATCGCAGCATATTGGAGTTGGCTTCGAGAAGCTCAGCCAAAATACACTTAAAAGAGCTCAGCCTGTTTTGTCTTTATAAGTAAAGTATTGGGTTGATATGACTAGTATTGGCTCACAGGTGACTAATATGTATGCGAATAGTACACCGTATAAATACCGATTTTTATCCACAGTATACTATTCTGAATTCCTTTGCCCCACTTCGTTTTTCAGGATATGTATTCATTTTTTTATTGCTTTTCATCTAAGATACAATTGTTTTAATGGGTGAATTTTTCCCGGAAAGTTTTTATATTGCCCGGGTGACGAGGTGGTTTCCTTATAAAAGACAAGGTCAACTTTTCCTCAAACTCTGATTAATTAGTAACAAGTAAGTTTTTTGTAATGAACTATCTGCTCAAAGGCGATATATCCGGTATACAGGAGTTTATATTTAATGTGCAAAGCAAAGGTGCGGCTAAGACGCTGAAAATTAAATCTTATTATATAGAGGTAATTTCGGATCTATGTTATACGTTTTGTATTGCAAAATTGCAAGATGCAGGTTTTCAGATCGAATCAATATATTCTGGAGGTGGAAATTTTTTTTTAAAAATAACCTGTTTGGATGAAGCACAAGGAGTAGTTGATGGTTTGCAAAAACGAATAAACAATGAGTTGCTATATGATGACATCGCAATTGTACTAACCCTTGAAAAATTGAATGATAAAGGTTTTGGAAATAGCTGGATTGAATTGCTAAGGAAGTCCAATAAGGAAAAACTAAAGCGATATAAGAAGAATGATACGTTTTTCAATCCATATAATTATGAGAATAAAGCTCTTGAAAATAACAATAAGCGATTTAAAAAAATTACAGAAGAGTATCAGCACAATGATTTTTACAAATCAATTCTTGACATATTTGTAAAATCCAGGGTAATAGAAAGCTTATTCTTGGATGAGGTATTTTTTAAGAATATCGAAGATTTAAAAAATTCATTGGCAAACAAATTGCCTTTTTGGAAAGACTATTCGGAAAAGAAAAACTATCAGGCTTATCGGAAAAAAAACTATGCTAAAGACAATCAGATAAAAGTTGGGGATGATGATGATTACCTGATTGACTTTGATGGTTTCGGTGATTTTGCCGCTCACAGAACCGGAACCAACAAAATAGCTATTCTGGCAATGGATGTGGATGATCTGGGATGTGTTTTCAGAGATAAGGTTTCTTCTGTTGAAATGGCTCAAAAACTATCAGAAGATTTTAAAGCATTCTTTAATTCACAACTTTTGAAGATATGGAATCAAGAAGAGTATCGCGCCAATATCTATCCTGTATTTGTTGGTGGAGATGATTGTTTTATTGTAGGCGCTTGGGATTCCGTACTTCATTTTACCAAGGCTATAAATGACGCATTTAAAAATCGGTTTAAAAAAGAAGGTTATACATTATCCGCGGGTATCGTTATCGTTGACCCTAAACACCCTGTCATATCTTTTTCGAGGTTGGCAAAAGATGCTCTAAATCACGCAAAAACGAGAAAAACATATTCAGAAATTTTCAAGAACGAACCTCATTTGAAAAACAGCATATCTGTTTTTGATGAGGTGTTTTCATGGAAAGAATACGATAGAATATTGAAATTAGTAAGTCAAATCTCACCTTCTATTGAAGAAAAAGCCATTAATCGTTCATTTTTAGACAAATTACGAAACAGCGCAAAAGGCTTTCAAGCTTTGCAAAACGAAATTTTGACTACAAATAAGCTTCCTTTTCCTAAAATATGGAGACTAAAATACTACATGGGACGACAAATATCCGATGTAGTAAATAAAGACGTATTATCTCCATATACAGAAGCTTTGCAAGGTGCCCTTCTTAAAAAAGAGAGCACAAATCCAGCTGTTTTCCCAGTAGCAGCAAGACTTATTGAATTATCTACTAAACCTAAACTAAAGTATGTCAGAGAGTAATAGTACTGACAAAGTTGTAGTCCCTTGTTGGGCGTTTTTTTGTGCAGATAAAGACACATCAATAGCCATTGAGTCCGGCAATGAGCAAGAAGCTATTAATAACCTGTTTGCTGGTAGTGATCGGGAAACTTTCCTTCTTGAACGTACCGAAGAGATGGTGACAGAATGGCTTAAGAATGCGATATCCGGAAGTCAGCTGAGAAAACTTTTTAATGCAGTTGCTGCATTAAAAAGAGAGGTAGATTATGAAAAGGAGTTGCATAGAATCAGAATTCAGCTGATATACATAGCTGCCAGACAGAATAATGAAAAAGCTTTTAACTTCGTCTCCTTTGTTCGCAAAATTCTGAATGATATTAATGGTGACGAGCAAAAATTTGAGACATTCAAAGATTTTATGGAAGCCGTACTGAGCTATCATAAATATCATCATAACCAAAAATAGCCGATTACTATGACAATGCTAAAAGGTAAAATAATTATAAAAGGCAATATTCAACTTTTGTCAGGATTGCATATTGGTGGAAGCCAGTCTGTTTTGGATATAGGAAGTATTGACAATACAGTCATTAAAACCCATGAGGGAGTGCCTTATATTCCTGGAAGTTCTCTGAAGGGAAAATTGAGAAATATGTTGGCCAGAGCAGCCGGTAGTCAATGTGTTGATTCTGATATTGCTCTTGAAAAAGATGGTAAAGACGGAGAAATAAAGTATATCGCCAAGGTTTTTGGTACTCCGGAGAATCGGGAAGAAAACAAAGGAGCGGAAGCTTTATTGAAAGTACATGACTGTTTTTTGAAAGACGAGTCTTCGAAGGAGGTATTGGAGATCAAAACAGAAAATTCAATAAAACGACTAACTGGAGAAGCTAATCCAAGAGCATTGGAAAGGATAACAGTAGGTAATACTTTTTCATTGCATATGACAATGGATGTGTATGAAGAAGAAGAAGTGGTAAATGACTATTTAACCGAACTGGCATTAGCCATAAAGTTGCTGGAGCTGGATCATTTGGGCGGAGGAGGTTCCAGAGGAAACGGTAGAGTGAAGTTTGCCATTGAAGAAACCCGATATTACAAACTTATGAATTTGAAGCTTGGCAGTGATTCATCGCCCATGAATGACATATTGAAAGAGTTTGCAACTACCGTAAACAGTGAATTAGAATGAAAACAGTTGTATTGGAATTGCTTCCCAACAGCCGTTTTCACTTTGGCAAAGCAGCTATTGATAATAATACTGCTCTGGCTGATACGGACGAATTGGTACATTCGGATGTCTTGTTTTCGGCATTGATAAATAATCTGGCCAAGGTAAAGGATGCACAATTTGTCGGGAAGTTTATTGATTGTTTCAGAAAGGGAGATATAAAAATTTCCTCTGGATTTTATTGCATTCGTCATAATGACAAGTACGAATATCTTTTACCCAAACCGGCCAATGCTACTAGTTTCATAGCGGATTATAAGCAGATTAAGCCAATAAAGAAAATTAGGTTTATCAGCAGTAAGTTTTTGCAAGTGAGCCCTGACAATTGGTTAACCTCTGGCAAACTTATCGGAGGCAAGGTATTATTGCCACTCGATTTGGAGTTGGATGATATTGGAGCATTATGGAAGAATGAAGTCGTACCCAATATGGTCATACACAAACCGAACCAAAACGCGGAAGGGCCTTTCTCTTTGAGTGTCATTCAGATTCCGGAGATATCAAAGACTGTAAATGTTCATTTTTACTTTTTGTATGAGTTGGACGACTCTCTGGCAGATGATATGAAAGATGCTTTTACACTTTCTGTTGATATGATCAAATTCAATGGTTTGGGTGGAGAACGAAGTTCCGGCTGTGGTTTTGTCAATGATGTTATCTGGCAGGAAAAGGAGTGGAAATTGCCAGAGGATGTGGCGACCGGGGTACTAATGAATCTAGGACTTTTTATTCCGGACAATTCAGATGAATTTGAAAAGTGTATGTATTATGACTATATGTCCAGAGGTGGCCGGGTAACCAAGGATGAAGGAACTCTGATGCGGGTAAAGATGCTTACCGAAGGCTCTGTTTTAAAAATGCAAAACCCGCCTAAAGGCAAAATAGAAGACATCAGCCCCGGAAAAAATGGCAAATACCTGAGATATGGTAAGCCTGTGTGTGTAAACATTCCTATATTTTATGGCAATGAATGATTTAATAAAGAGATACATTGGAGGTATTCAAAAGTTCCAATTGCAATTAACCACACTTAGCCCCGTTGCTATTCGTAATGGAGAAACATTGTCTCCTTTGACTGACTATCATATTCAGGATACAAATTTTTACTTTGTCGATTCGGATAAGCTGTTGGAGGAAATCGCTGAAAATGGCTGGTTAGCGGAGTTTGAGGAAAGAGTTGCCGAATACACCGGTAATCATAGCGAAGGTACGGAAACAGGAGCCCGGGAGAAAAAACAATTCATACAAAAGTTTTTGAAGGATAAAGAAGTAGCTATTAATCCTTATTTGAAGAAGGAAACTCCCCTACTATGTAATATAAAGTCTGAGGAAAAGTGGGTTCAGCTTCATACAACCTTAAAAGGGCTACATGGCGCGTATATTCCGGCTTCTACTACAAAGGGGGCCATTCGTACAGCTGTACTCTATCAGTGGTTAATGACTTGTGATGAGGGTAAAAAAGAGTTGGAGTCTTTAATCTCTACTTACAAAGATTGGATTCAAAAGAGAGTAGAGAAAAAGAATAACATAAATAAACAAAGAAAAACTGCAAAAGAAAATAATGAGATAGAGAAGGAGAAGGAGTTCAAAGGGCAATTAAAGGAACAAGAAAAAGACAATAAACAAGAAATATTGAATAGACTCAATGCCTATGAAAAAAAAATCGGAGAAGTGGTTTTTGGGAATGAGGAAGGTGGATTTAGTATAGCCACATTTTTAAAAGTATCTGATAGCATTACTTTTTCTTACGGTGATTTGCAAGTCGGAAGCCTGGCTAAGAAGTACAGAGAAGATGAAGAAACGAAGGAAAAGCGTGGCAAAGAGTTTACTCCGGCTTTGCAGGAGTTTATAGGCGTTAATAAAAAAAGTGGTATCGATTTTTCCCTATCCAATTTGAGTCTGGATTTGCAATCTCCCCGGAGAAAAGGATACCTATCTGGAATCTTGACTGCAAAAAATGGATTGGCTGAATTATTTAAGGCTCTCAAGCTGTTTTCAAAAGATTATCTTGCTTTCGAAATTGCCCGGTTAAAAGGGTTTCAAGAAGGTGAAAAAACAGGAAGATACTATATTGAGGAAGAATTAGCGGGCTTTCATCAGACACTGGAAGGCTTGAACAAGATTTGTTTAGGCTTAAAGCCCAATGAGGCAATGCTATGCCTCGGATTTGGTAAATCAGTTTTTATGAATACTGTATTGCTGGCTATTTCAAAGACAGATAGGGAAGTCTTTACCAATATAATTAAGATGTTGTATCCCAATCATCCTAAGCAAAAGTTTTTTCCTATAAGCTATTACACAACTTCCATTGGACAACAGGATTATCCTTTTGGCTGGGTTAAGATTGAAGACGGTAATGTTGACAATTATAAGGAAGAATCTAGCCAATCTTATTCAGAAAACGAATTACGTTCCGGTGAGCCTATTGAAGCAATAGTAAAGAAACAAGGAAAACCTCGTTCAACTGTTGCTATTAATATTGATGGTGTAGAGCGGCTTTTTGAGGTATGTGGGACAAAAGATTTCTTAAGAAATAACAATACTCTTCATGTTGATACAAAATGTATTGTGTATTGGCGAAACGATCAACTAAATTTTAATAAGTAATGAATAAGAAAGTAGTAGATAATATCAAATGTAATTATAGCAATCTGGAGGAAGCAATTGTTAAACAGTTAAATTTAAAAGTTGATAATCATTATTTGACAGCGGGGCATAATAGGGAGAAAATATGGCTGAACTTATTCAGACAAATTGTTCCTATGAAATTTGCCATTAAGCAAGGTGTATTTTTGATTGATTCGAAGGGAAAAGTCTCGAAAGAAATAGACATTGCTATATTTGATGAGCAATTTACTCCTTATATTTTTAAGTATGAAAATATTCATTACATACCAATTGAAGCAGTAGCAGTAGTTATTCAATGTAAAAGTAAGTATATTGATAATAAAGAAGTTAATAAATGGTATAAAGAGGTTGATATATTGGAGACTTCAACAGGAGGCCTAGCTAGAATGGTTAGTTTTATTGCTATTGATTCTCCTGATACTCAAAAATCCACAAAACCACTTAGTGTACTTTGTCATATGTATGATGATATAAAGTATGAAAATGATAATTACGATCTTGTTATTACAGCTAAAGAAGACAATAAGCTAGGAATAAAATGGAATAATAAAGTGGATACTTTAGAAAAAGCATTTTTGAAACTAAATGGAATAGAAAAGCTTGAGGATATTAAATGTTATAAAAATGAAGACCAACGAATAAAAGAAATAAAGCCGGTTCTTAATAAAAAATTGGATTCCCTAAGTGTGCCAGATAACTCTATCCTCTCGCTCATTTTTCAGCTTAACCAATTACTAATGTTGATCAACAACCCCATGCTATTTCCGCATCAGGCATATGTGGAAATGTTTAATAAGACGGATGTTAGCTAATTTCTGGTCTCTTTCACTCCCTTCACAACCTCTCAATCTTTTCCCTGCAAATCCGTTCGGTTACTTCCAGTAGTTTAAGAATTTGGCTGGCTGCACCGGTGTGGCAAGGTCGTCAAAAGCTCTGGTCAGCTCCAGACTGATTGCCCGGCGGCTGTCGCTGTCCGCAGTAATAACCAGCAGGTCATAGTCGCTTTTCTTTCCCTGCTCCTGCCCTCTTTCGAGCTTATAGTTGCCACGGGCATACGAACCAAAAAGAATCACTACATGCGCTTTAGCAGTCTTTTTTATGCGATCAGTAACAATGACCAGTTCCCGGATTTTGTCATCCGGCAGGTGAGACAGAGGCGTTTGTAGCTGATTCATACTGCATAAATAGGATTTCTTTTGGCTTCGCACAAGTCCATTTTGTAAACAAGATGCAGTGTAGGCTTCCCTTAAAATGGCCCTATTAAAATTAGAGAAATTGTAATCAATTATCTAACTTAAATAAAGCCTATGAAAAAGACGAAATTTACTGAAGCGCAAATCGTCGCTGTTTTAAAGAGACAGGAATGCGGAATGAAAGTATCCGATCTATGCCGTGAATTAGGCATCAGTGATGCTACTTTTTATAATTGGAAAGCTAAGTATGGCGGTATGGAAGTGTCTGATGTGCAGAAGATGAAAGCTCTTGAGGAAGAGAATGCCAGGCTTAAGAAGATTGTTGCCAATCAGACCTTAGAGATATACGCTATTAAAGACCTTCTTGAAAAAAAGTTCTAAGCCTTTCGCAGAAGAGAGACTCAGCAGAGTTTTTGATTGAAGTGCACTCGCTGAGTATGCGACAGGCATGCAGAATTATAAATATACCAAGGTCAACGGTAAGCTATCAGTTGAAGCCTAAATCGGATCAGCATGTAATTGATCTGTTGGTTGATCTGGTAGATAAGCATCCAGGTATTGGCTTCTGGAAGTGCTTCCATCGAATCAGGAAAGCAGGCCACAATATCAATCATAAACGTGTGTACAGGGTTTACACCAGACTAAAGTTGAATATCCGCAGAAGAGCTCGCAAGCGTCTTCCGGCAAGAATAAAACAATCTTTCTTCCAGCCTTTGGAAAAGAATAAAGTTTGGTCGATTGATTTTATGAGCGATAGCCTCCGGGATGGAAGAAGATTCAGATTGCTGAACATTATTGATGATTATAACAGAGAAGTGTTAGCAATAGAAGTAGATACCTCTCTGCCTGCGTTAAGAGTGATCAGAGTACTGGAAAGATTAAAAGAGCGGATTGGCTTACCCGAGCGAATCAGAGTGGATAACGGACCTGAATTTATCAGTAACTCGCTGGATCAGTATTGCAGAGATAACAACATACTGCTGATGTTTATCCAGCCTGGAAAGCCGACACAGAATAGTTTGATTGAACGCTGCAATGGAAGTATCAGAAGAGAATTATTGAATGCTTATATATTCAAATCATTATCAGAAGTAAGAGAAAAAACCGAAGAATGGAGAATGGACTA
>JAEWYS010000008.1 GCA_023458555.1 Bacteroidota bacterium
CATAATTGTTGGTCCTGTCATTATTTGCTTTTTTTACATAAAAAGAAATCTCATAATAGCAGCCTGCTTCAAGCGGATTGGAAAGTTTTACGGAGGGGTAACTTCTGATTTCTTCCATTTCTCTCTGCCCATATGCTACTATCATAATAAAGGCATTACCGCTTCTGGGCTGGTACCATCTTATGGGGTCATTATGGAGATTTCGTATGCCCTGTATATTACAGTCATTAATAAAGCCAACTATATAAGACGTTGCGGCAAACCAGTGTCTGGGAGACAGACTTCGGTATCTCCGAAACTTTCCATTGTATAGTGAGGCTCCCACATTGCAATAGCGGGAATCACAAGCGTACCGGTCATTTTCTCCATTCGGATTGTCATAATTGCACGGATAGTAATCCTCAAATCCGGGATTGGGTACGAGATTTTGTCCTGGAGCTGAAAAACAGCTTACAAACAAAAATGCAAAGAATACAATGACATTCTTCATATGTTAAGAAAACAGGGCTGTATACAGATACCGCCCTGTTTTAGGATTTGGTCTCTTAGAACCTGACTATTTTTCCTGAAGTAATTTTATCGGTTTCCAAATGATACATATAAATTCCTTTGGGGAGACCGGACATATCAAACTCCTGCTCATGCTGACCTGCGGGCAGGCGCTGGTCATTCAGTATCGGATAGACATTGCCATGCATATCGGTTACCCTGAGTGAGACTGCCTGGCTTTGATCCACGGGAAAAGAGATCGTTAACCGGTCCTTTACCGGGTTCGGGCTGACTACCACCTGACCGGCATCAATTAATTCATAAGCGGTTGCAGCCTGTCTGCAAAAGTTGACATTGGTAAAATAACCAGTGCTGCTCTGGCTGCCGCATGGATTTCCTACGGTATAAGTGACTTTGTAGCAATTGTTGGGATTAGAATAGAAATACAACGGATTGCCTGCCACCGCGCCAATACCGATTCCGTTTATATTGCTCGGGTCATTGTCCAGAACATCTTCTGAGTAAAAAGAACCCACATTGGAAAGAACTGTACCATTTACACAATTAACCATATCGATATCTATCTGATAATAGGTTATAAACCCGGAGCTGCTGTTGCCGTTGATGTTTGTATTTAGCTGGCATGAAGGGTTTCCGGGCACCGTAGTATTGGGCGTAACATTGGTAGTTGTTCCAATCGTAAAAGTGAAATGGGAAGTCGGGGGCGGGTAGGAAATAACATTTACCAGGGCCGCAAAGCTTGCCTGCTTGCACTGGTTCTGTGTTTCCAGTACCACCAGATAGTAGCCTGTATTTAAGCTTAAAAAATTGGAGTATAAGCTTTTCAGGTTGATGCTGCCCGGAGGCGTCGAAGCTGTCCAGGATGGTGTAGTGCCTACTTCGTAACTTTGGGATCCGTTGATATCAGAATGATAGATTCTGACTCGATAGCTTGTTGCATTAGAGGTTACGGGATTCAGATTGATGGACGAAGCATTGCATACCATCAGCGGATTTACGGGGCTGACCGGTTCGCTGTTTATGGTCGTACCGGCATAAGAAATCGGACCAACTCCAAAGAAATAGTCATAGTCCTCCCCATCAATCTGATCCGGAAGAGTGTACACCATGAACGAGCCGCTGTAAACGGTGAGGCCTGACAGGCCAGCGCTGCTCACCACATCCGTAGTCTGATTGATTTTTCCAAGTGAGCCGCTATTTACTGCATAAATATAGCCGTCCTTGGCCGTTTCCAGCTGGGTATTGGCGTAATTATTGCCGCTTGTAAGTCTCGTATTGGTTCCAGTGGACCGGTCAATTTTGAAAATACCTCCGGATGAAGAGCTTGCATTTATGGACACATAAAGCGCCGAATCATCGGACGAAAACTCTACTCCTCTGATGGATTGACTGCTGCCCCCCGTAGAAATTGTATAGGTTGTAATTAGATAGTTAGGGTCAAGCAAATTACATACATAAACCTCATTATTACTTCGGTTTCCCCAGGCTAGAAGCTCGCCATCACTACTTAACTCTACTTCATGCGTATAGGTGCCGCCGGAAGAAATAGGCACCATCGATCCGATGCCGCCTGAGGATATGGTATATCGTTCAACAGAAGATGGCCCAACGGAATACAAGTACCGGACCGAACCATCAAGCTTGGATACTGCAATACCCGCAGGAATGCTTCCTGCATTGTAACTTATCAGATTATCTCTACTTACTATGGAAACAGTGCCTGCGGCAGATACCGAGATCTTGGAGTAGAGTAAGTCATGTGTAGATAGATCAGATAGCTTATAAATTAAGTAAAAATCCCGGCAGGTTCCGGGAACGGGAACAATAGCAACTTCCTCCATGATAAATGCAGCACCAATGGTGAAAGAACCAACGGGAGTGCCGCTTCCATCGAATAAGGATTCATCTTTCAGGTAAAACAGCATATGGCCATTTTCATCAAAGGCACCATTGCTCACATAATATCCACCTGTTCCGGGGCTTCCGGGCAAGGTAGATGCAGACGGTGTTGTTCCAGTAAAATCAATTTTATTGGGTGGTAATACCCAATAATTCATTTGAGCATGAGCCTGAAAAATATGGCATGCCAACACGAACAAGATAAAAATAATAGATTCTTTTTTCATTGTAAAAAAAGGTGTTTTGGTGAAAGAAAGTATAAAAATTTTTCCGGCCGGAATGACAATGTTAATAATTATGTCTGTAAACTGCAATATTTTATCGTTTAGAGTGGGGCCTGACTCTCGCAATCATTGATCATTACGAAATATTGCTTTTCCCATTTTCAGAAAAGGACGGAGATAGTACTGGATCTTTGACAAGAGGAGATGTATATAAGTCTTCGAAGAATGAGATGATTGTGTATTTGGGGCTGATGATATTGAATTCTACACTGGCTTTGGCGCTGAAAAAAAAATGACGAAATCCTTCTTTCTGCTAAAAGGTGTTCCGGACTTCAATAAACTCAGTTCCTGCAGACAACCGTGCACAATCTTTGAGTATTAAGCTTTGAGCTTATTTTTATCAGCGATAGTCAGTGTGTAGCAAAGCAAGCGCCTATCTCTATTAAATAGCAAATCAGGGAGACCTGAAAGGACTTCCCTGATTGTGATCTGTGATTTTTAAAACAGGGCTTTAAGCTACTTTTTGATTAAGCTGAAACTCCCGAGGCGATTGAATTTTTCTGGTTCTTTTTGGAGCAGTCCTTGCATGGGTAGTGTATAACGTCAATCCGGTAAATGTAATTCCGCCGACAAGATTGCCGAGTACAGTCGGTACTTCATTCCAGACGATATAATCCATAAAAGAAAACTCACCACCCATCATCAGAGCAGAAGGGAAAAGAAACATGTTTACTACAGAATGCTCGAAGGTCATACCAAAAAATAAAGTAATAGGCATCCACATAGCCAGCACTTTTCCGCCTACAGAGGTTGAAACCATAGCGCCAACAACTCCTGTTGATACCATCCAGTTACAAAGCACTCCTCTTATAAAAAGGGTAAGCATTCCCGCTGCTCCATGCTCTTTGTAGCCGAGTGTCCGGGCTTCGCCGATCGATGCGATGAGCTTTCCTACCGGTGACGGTTCATCACTGAATCCATAGGTATATACTATCGCCATCATGATCGCCACGGTGAGGGCTCCCAGAAAATTTCCGAGAAAGACTAATCCCCAGTTGCGCAGCACACCCGCAGGGGTTACACCTGGTCTTTTGTCGATGAGCGCCAATGGGCCCAATACAAATACCCCGGTCAGCAGATCATAGCCAAGAAGGTATAGTATGCAAAATCCAATCGGAAACAGCAGCGCTCCGATAATGGGATAACCCGTCTGATGCGTTACTGTGACAGCAAAGACGGCACCCAGCGCCAGTATGCCACCGGCCATAAAGGCTCTGATAATCGTGTCTCTGGTAGACATGAAGATTTTTGACTCTCCGGCATCCACCATTTTGGTTACAAACTCAGTGGGTGCGAGGTACGTTGCATTGGAATACGTAGTCTGGTCTTTCATAATAGGTAGTTGGAAATGGTTATCCTACTCTTTAGGCTTTTCGGTTCCTCCTCTGACTTTTGATGATGTAGTCAGATATTTTGTGACAAACATAATATAATTTACGTATTTTTACCCAATAAATACGTAAATATTTTTTGTTTTTGCGGGTGAATCTCCTGTTTTAATTAAAAAATATAATGGAATATATAATGCATGGATTTCTCTTCTTATTTTTTAATTATTTAATTATTAATTGCATGATTGATTTATTTTCATATTTTAATTATGATTATATATGCTGTTTCTTTAGTTTAATCATAAATAATATAAGTAAAAATAATTTTTTAATAAGTAAATTTACTTATATTTGTTGTGTTTGAATATGTGCTTTAATTCCAAAATGAATCAGATGAATAAACGGGAATCATATCAGTCGACCTGTTCTTACTGTGGAGTAGGATGTGGCATTAAAGTACACAAGGGCCGGAACAACAGAGTAATAGCAGAGGGAGATCGTGCGCATCCGGCTAATAAAGGTATGCTTTGTTCCAAGGGTATGAATCTTCACTATACCGTATCGGATACCAGTGACCGCCTCTTTTATCCGCATATGAGAGGTAACCGGGATCAGCCTCTGCGCCGTGTTTCGTGGAATACAGCCATCGGCAGGGCTGCCGCCGTTTTTAAATCACTTATCAATAAATATGGTCCGGATTCAGTAGGGTTTTATGTGTCCGGTCAGTGTCTTACCGAAGAATATTATCTCGTCAATAAGCTGGCCAAAGGGTTTCTGGGTACCAATAATATTGATACCAATAGCCGTCTGTGCATGAGCTCGGCCGTGGCTGCATACAAAATGGCACTGGGAGAGGATGTGGTTCCGGTAAGCTATGAGGATATAGAGCTGGCAGACTGTTTTTTTATTACAGGAGCCAATCCGGCCTGGTGTCATCCTATTCTGTTCAGACGCATCGAGGCGCATAAGGCTGCTAATCCGCATATAAAAATTATAGTGGCAGATCCCAGAAAAACGCAGTCAGCGCAAATGGCTGATCTGCATCTGCCTATAAAACCGGGAACAGATATCATACTTTACCATGCGCTTGGTAGGTATATTATTGAAAACAACGGGATTGATCATGATTTTATACGGGATCATACCGAAGGTTTTGATACGTATGCCCGGATCGTATCTGAGCGATCTCTGGAAGAAGCGGCCGACCTCTGCGGAATCAGTCCGGATGATCTTATGCTGGCCGGAGAATATATATGTCAGTCTTCGGGTTTTCTTACGATGTGGGCAATGGGATTGAATCAGAGCAGCGTGGGAGTTAATAAGAATCTTGCCCTGATCAACCTGTCCCTGATCACCGGAAAAATAGGAAAACCCGGCTGCGGGCCATTCTCATTGACCGGACAGCCCAATGCGATGGGAGGCAGAGAAGTCGGCGGGATGGCCAATTTGTTGCCGGCTCACAGAAATCTGGCAGATCCTCTGCATCGTAAGGAGGTAGCAGACTTCTGGGGAGTGCCTTCTCTGCCTGACAAACCGGGTTATACGGCAACAGAGCAGTTCGATGCCCTGCTTTCCGGACGGATGAAAGCCATCTGGATTATATGTACCAATCCGCTGGTCAGTCTTCCCGATGCCCGGAATGTGGAGATTGCTCTCAAAAATGCAAAGTTTGTTGTAGTGCAGGATATTTCCGGCAAATCAGATACGCTGCAATATGCCGATCTGGTATTGCCTGCGGCGGGGTGGCTGGAAAAAGAAGGGACGATGACCAACTCCGACCGGAGGATCACCTTGCTGGAAAAAGCGTTGGAGCCGCCGGGGGAAGCGTTGCCGGATATGGAAATTTTGCGTCGCTTTGCGGTCGAAATGGGATTTGGTGAGCATTTTGACTACCAGGATGCGGAACAGGTTTTTCTGGAACACGCAGCGCTCACAAAAAATACCAGAATTGACATCAGTGGTTTGAACTATTCGGTACTGAAAAAACGGCGGGCAGTACAATGGCCCTTTCCGGAGCATGCGGAATCAGATACTCCGAGACTTTTTACGGATCATCTTTTTTATACAGCCGACAAAAAGGCAAGAATCCATCCCGTCTCGGATCAGCATCAGTCGGAAAAAGTGTCTGAGGCCTATCCGCTGATTCTCACAACGGGACGAATCAGGGATCAGTGGCATACAATGACCCGTACCGGCAAAGTAAGAAAACTGCAGCAGCATATTGACAAGCCTTTTCTGGAAATTCATGAAGAGGATGCCGCTATACGTAGTCTGAATCACGGAGATATCGCAGAAATATACAATGACCGGGGGATAGTAAAGGCAGTAGTTCAGATAACTAATGAAATCAGGCCGGGAGTTGTTTTTTTGCCAATGCACTGGGGGAAAACCCTGAATAAAGACTTTTCAAGAACCAATAATCTTACTGCTCCGATTATTGATCCGGTATCCAAAGAGCCGGATTTTAAATATTCGGCTGTTAATGTCCGCAGATTTAACAAACCATCCGAACGCATTATTGTCGTGGGAGCTGGTGCTGCTTCATATCGGCTGGTACACAGGTATCGAGAACTGAATGCGCAGGACTCCATAAAGGTTTTTAGCAGAGAAAAGCACCATTTTTATAACAGGGTTATGCTTCCTGATTATATAAGCGGACATATGAGCTGGAACCAGCTTGTCAAAGCAACGGATGAAGAAATGGAAAATCTGGGAATAGTGCTAAATGCCGGAGTTGGTATTGAGTCAGTTGACAGATCCGGGAAGTTTGTAACAGATACCAATGGCAATATTCATCCCTATGATAAGCTCATTCTGGCTACGGGAAGCCGGGCGAATATGCCTGCGTCTGTTGCGACATCCCTCGATGGAATCTTTACCATGCGCCAGAAAGAAGATGCTGACAGGCTGATGGAGCTGGTACATGGCGGCATGGAAGCGATCGTCGTGGGTGGTGGCCTTTTAGGGCTGGAGCTGGCAGATTCTCTTACTGCGCTGGATGTAAACGTAACGGTGATTCAACGTTCCTCCAGATTGATGGACCGGCAGCTGGATCCGGTAGCAAGTGAACTCCTGTATGAAGACTTGAATTATCGGGGCATCAAAGTCTATTTCAATGATGAATTGCTGTCGATATCCGGCAAAGGCAGGGTATCCGGAGTTCGGTTGAAAGGGGGAAAATATATCAAGTGCCAGCTTGTTGTATTTGCCATTGGCACCATGCCAAACATAGAGCTGGCGAGAGCCGCAGGGTTGAAATGCAACAGAGGTGTTGTTGTCAATGATTATTTGCAGACTTCTGATCCGGATGTATTCAGCATCGGAGAAATAGCGGAACACGGAGGCAATCTCTACGGTATAACGGCAGCAGCAGAGCAACAGGCGGAAATTCTTGCAGAATATCTGAACGGAAACGAGTCTTCCTTTTATACGGGCTCATTATCTATGAATATATTGAAAGTCAGAGGGCTTGATCTCTGCTCATTAGGAGTGGTCGCTTATCCTGAGCAGGATCCCGGCTATGAAGTCATCACTTTGCTTGACAGGAATGCAGGATACTACAAAAAGTGTATTCTGTATCAGGATCGTATGGTTGGCGCCATTTTGTATGGTGATAAATCGGAATTTCAGGAGTATAAGGAGTTGATCTCAAAAGGTATAGAGCTTGCTGACAGAAGGCATAAGCTTCTGAGGCCGGGTCAGTCGGTTGCCCGGCAGGTATCCGGACGTCTGGTATGTTCCTGCAATAATGTCGGTCAGGGTAATATTGAAGAAGCCATAGAGAACGGATGTACGGATTTACGAAGCATCTGTGAAAAGACGGGTGCGGGTACGGGATGTGGCAGTTGCAGGCCAGAAGTAAAGAAAATAATGGAGACAGTGAGCAGACAGGAGGTTCAAAAGGTAAACTGAAAGCGCTATGACGGTAAAATACAGCATAGGGAGAATATTTATTCCCGGAGGAATAGTTTCTCCGGGGGATTTGCGGAGAATCGCCACCACAGCATTTCATTTTGGTATTCCCTTTCTGAATCTGGGATTCCGCCAGCAGATAATGCTTCGGTATAAAGAAAAGCAGAGGGCAGATCTGGAAGTACGTTTTGCCAACTTACAATATGATTTCAGGTCGGGGTCGGTAATGGAAGCAAATATTGTAAGTTCATGCCCGGTACAGGGAATAGCTGCCGGCAGGAAGTGGCTCAGTGAAGGAATCTATCGGGAAATCCTGGCCTCATTCTCCTATACTCCTGCAATAGAAATTAACATATGCGATCCATTGCAGGGAATGTTTCCTTTGTTTGGAGGGCGGCTTAATTATCTTGCTTCCGAGTTCGAAAATTACTGGCATCTGTACATTGTTCATCCTGTATCCCAGGTACGCTGGGAATGGCCGGTACTGATTGACAGCCGGGAAATTGCATCACTTTCCTTTGAGATTGAACGGATACTGACCGGGTATCCGGACATATCACCACCTGAGCTCGAATCAGCAATATATAATCTGAAAGAATGGACGTTCCGGCTGGTTACTGATAAAGCTGTCTTCCGGTCCCGGAGATTTTTTTATTACGAAGGAATTCATTCTCTGGGTGGAAATAGCTACTGGCTTGGTATTTATGAGCGCCTGAATCAATATCCGGTAGAGTTTATGGAAGCTGTAGCCATGCTATGCAGTCAGACGGATATAGGCAGTATCTCCATTACACCATACAAGTCCATAATCATTAAGAATATCAGGGAAAAAGATCTGCCGCTCTGGGAAAATCTGCTGGGAAAATACCGGATTAACACCGCGCATTCTGCTCTTGAAGTGAACTTTTTACTGCCGGATATGCATCAAAGGGCGTTGAAATTGAGAAAGTCCATTGTCGATTATTTTGATAACCGGGAGGTACGCTCCGAAGGTCTGGTGTTTGCCCTGCACGCGGAATCCATTCCTTTTCCCGATGCATTGGTGCTGATCGAGGAGGCGTCCGGAATAAGCATTATGGGTAAAAAGTTTTTCGACACTTACAGAATACGCTATAAAAAGGACTTTAATGCATATGAAACAGAATACATAACATTTTCAGATTATATAAAAAAACGCGATATACCGGAAGTGCTTATTTATTTGTGCAGTCTGTATTATGAGCAAGTCCGGGTACGGCAGGAAAAAAAAGAGCTTCCGGAGCAGAAAGAGCCGCAATCTTCCGTAAGCTACAGCTGCTCTTTTTGTCTGACAGAGTATAGTGAAGAGTACGGCGATTCGTTCAATGGTATTATCCCCGGAGTTCCTTTTGAATTATTGTCAGAAAGCTACGAGTGTCCTCTTTGCGGGGCTTCCAAAAATAGTTTTGTAAAGATACCAGCAGAAGGAGGCGGATATGATCACTGACAGCCTGGGACGTTCATTCAAAAAGTTAAGAATCAGTCTTACCTCAGGATGCAACCTTGCCTGTACCTATTGTGTGCCTCAGGGCAATCCGGTAGCTAAAGCACCGGGCCAGGGACTGGGTGCGAAGCAATTTGCTGCTCTGGTAGAAAAGATTCACAGGATTAATCCGCTTGATTCGGTTCGCCTGACAGGGGGAGAGCCACTATTGTACAGAGAATTGCCCTATCTGACAGAAGCTATTGCCGATATGGGTATTGAAGTGGGTATGACTACCAATGCGCTTTTGTTAAAGAAGCATATTGCCACGTTATATCAGGCCGGATTGCGCAATGTAAATATATCGCTGGATGCTGCAGACCCAGTTGTTTTTTATCGTATGACCGGGAGTCTGAAATATGAGGAGGTATGCCAGGGAATAGAAATGGCTCTTCAGACAGGAATATCGGTCAAGCTGAACGCTGTAATCATCCGGGATGTGAATGAGAATCAGATCCTGCCTCTGCTGGAGTATGCCGGAAAAAAAGATATTCCGGTCCGTTTTCTGGAGCTTATGGCGATGGGGCATCTTCATTCTGCTTACAGGGATAAGGTGATTACGGAAGAAGCAATTCTGAAATGTATCACTAAATCATACCGGATTTTTCCTTTTTTAAGAAAACCCGGGGCAACGGCCCGTTACTGGCAGACAGAAAATCATATCCGCTTCGGGATAATCAGCAATCACAGCCAGCCCTTTTGCAGCGATTGTGATCGGCTGAGACTGGATAGCCGGGGCAATATATACGGATGTATAAGTGCAGGAAAAGGTTATTCCATAGTGGAGCCCGCATCGGATGATATATCTGACAAGCTGAAGTCTGCGCTTGAACAGAAACAAAGCACCTTTACGGGAAGTACCATGTCGATGCAATATATAGGAGGCTAAAAACCAGTCAATATGCAAGTAAATGTTTTTGTATTTGCAGGGCTTAAAGCATTTTTTGAGCCATGTTTTGAATTACAGCTACCGGATAATGCTCCTGTGACGGAAATGATCGGGGCATTGCGGCGACAGAATTCAGGGAGTGTGGAATTGCTTAGCCGGTCCCGTGTAGCGGTAGATGAAGAATTTGTATCCAATGACTATAAATTATCAGACAATGACCGGATATACATACTGCCCCCCTCCAGCGGTGGCTGAGCCCTTGTCGGCGCAACCGCTTTATTTACCGTCCCTGCTTGCGGATATTCAGGATCCGAGAGCCGGAGCTGTGGTTTTGTTTAGCGGAGAGGCCCGGAATCACTCAAATGGCTCTACCGTGGTGGCGCTGGAGTATGAGGCATATGAACCCATGGCGATCAGAATGATTAACAATATTGTCGCAGAGGCGATCGACAAATTTTCGCTACATAAGGCTTTGTGCAGACACAGACTGGGAAGGGTGGACGTAGGGGAGAGCGCAGTAGTTGTTATAACTGCTTCATCGCACCGGGCTGAGGCATACGCTGCCAATCGCTATATCATAGACAGGGTAAAGCATGAAGCCCCCATATGGAAAAAGGAGCTATTTATTGACGGCACCAGCAGCTACAGCCATAATTGCAGCTGTCATGCACATAATACAAAATAGATGATTAATATACTTATTCTTTGCGGAGGTCTTAGTACCAGAATGGGAACGGACAAGGGCACATTAATGGCACAGGGAAAAACATGGGTGCAGCATGCTATTCATTCAGCTCAAATTGCCAAAAGTCCTGTTTTTCTGTCTGTAAACGCTGCCCAGGCGGAAAAGTACTCCGGATTATTTCCCAATAATCCGCTTATCATCGATGACTTTGCTTTTGCGGAAGGACCGCTGAAGGGTATTATGACTGCTCATAAATGTTTTCCGGATACTGACTGGCTGGTAATGGCCTGTGATATGCCGGGCGTCTCTTCACGTACGGTTTTAAGCATTCTGAAAGCATATCATACGGACAAACGGGCGGATTTTTATCTTTTCGAAACCGGAGATGGTCTTCAGCCTTTTCCCGGAATTTATACAGCAGGTATTCTGAAATGGATATACAACTACAGTCTGATAGGAAAGTTGCAGAATAACAGCCTTAAAGGAATAACCGAATTTGGAAAAGTATACCGGCAGTCCCTTATACCGGGCAGAGAAAGTGATTTGTATAATTATAACAGGGTAGAAGATTTAAAAAAGCTGGCTAACTGATAATGGAGAGCTTCTGGCAGGCATTTTCGGCTGCTGCCTGTTCAGCTTTCTTTTTGCTAAGCCCGTTGCCCTGGCTGACAGGTTCATTTTCGATCAGAACCTCAGAAGTAAACTCTTTATGGTTTTTTCCTGAAATTTCTTTGATCAGGACAAATTTGATGTCTTTATTGGTTTTCTGAGCCCACTCGATCAGTATGCTCTTAAAGTTTTTATTTACGGAAACAATTTCTTTCAGGTCGAAATTGGGACTTATGAGCTTTTTGATAATAAACTTTTTACATCGCTTGAATCCCTTGTCGAGGAATACAGCGCCAATCAGCGCTTCCAGCGCATCGCCATAGAGTGATTTATGAGCATAGCTGGATTTGTAGCTGTGAAAAGTAATGATACGATCCAGGCCGATCTTAAAGCCAAGCTTGTTCATTTCCTCGCGATTGACAATACGTGCTCTGATCTCTGTCAGAAAGCCTTCACTTTTAAACGGATATTTTTTAAACAGTAATTCAGCTACTACCGTACCAAGCACCGAATCTCCCAGAAATTCGAGCCGTTCATAGGAATCTATGTTATCTTTTGCTGCGGAGGAATGCCTCAGCGCGGTTTTATAAAGAACAAGATTACCCGGCATGTAGCCGGTTATGTTCTTAATGGAATACATTAACTCTTTGTCATGGCCGGAGCTACGCAGCAGAGAATATATTCCTTTGATGGACACTATTCGCTGTATTTTCTGAGTATTATAGAACAGTTATGACCGCCAAACCCGAATGTATTGCTTAGTGCAATGTTGATTTCTCTTTTTTGTGCTTTGTTAAACGTCAGATTAAGACGACTGTCAAAGTTCTCATCATCCGTAAAATGGTTGATGGTAGGCGGTACAGTCTGATGCCGTATGGCCAGGATACAAGCCAGCGCTTCAATAGCACCTGCAGCTCCAAGCAAATGTCCGGTCATCGATTTGGTAGAGCTTATATTCATTTTATAGGCATGTTCACCAAATACAGTCTGAATGGCTTTTATTTCACCGAGATCTCCCAAGGGGGTGGATGTACCATGGACGTTGATGTAGTCGATTTCCTCTGGACGTATGCCGGCGTCGCGAAGGGCGTTAAGCATTACGTTTTTGGCACCGAGTCCTTCGGGGTGCGGAGCGGTTAGATGATAGGCATCGGCTGACATTCCGCCACCGATGATTTCAGCATAGATTTTTGCCCCCCGGGCTTTTGCGTGCTCAAGTTCTTCCAATACGACTGCGCCGGCACCTTCACCCAGTACAAAACCGTCACGGTCTTTGTCAAAAGGTCTGGATGCTGTCTCCGGAGAGTCATTTCTTTCCGAAAGAGCCTTGAGGGCATTGAATCCGCCTATTCCGGATTCAGTAACAGCGGCTTCGGAACCGCCTGATACAATAATATCAGCTATTCCCAGGCGAATATAGTTGAATGAATCAACAATCGCGTTAGTAGAAGAAGCACAGGCGGAGACCGTGACAAAGTTGGGCCCGCGGAACCCATTGCGAATGGAGATCCAGCCGGCACTGATGTCAGCGATCATTTTAGGAATGAAGAAAGGATTAAATCGGGGGGTGCCATCTCCCAGGGCGAATTGGGATACTTCGTCCTGGAAGGTGCGTAAACCTCCGATTCCCGATCCCCATATTACACCTATTCTATCGGCATTAAGTTGAGATAAGTCTATTGCGGCATCTTTGATAGCCTGATCGGAACAGACTACGGCAAACTGAGTAAAAGGATCCATTTTTCGTGCTTCCTTCCGCTCGATAAAGTCTTCCGCATTAAAACCTTTTACCTCGCAGGCAAATTTAGTTTTTGATTTCTCAGCATTGAATCTTGTTATAGGAGCGGCACCACTTACTCCTGCCTCCAGGTTTTTCCAATATTCTTCAACATTGTTACCCAGTGGAGTAAGTGCACCTAGTCCTGTAACAACAACTCTTTTTAATGTCATAAAAGATTGTAAAGTGGGGAATAATTTATAAACCTTTCGTGAGCTTATTTCACGTTTGCTTCAAGATAAGAAACAGCCTGGCCTACAGTTGAAATATTTTCAGCCTGCTCATCAGGGATTGAGATGTTGAATTCTTTCTCAAACTCCATGATCAGCTCTACCGTGTCTAAAGAGTCAGCACCAAGATCATTGGTGAAACTTGCTTCAGGAGTTACTTCAGATTCCTCAACTCCTAGTTTGTCAACGATAATACTTTTTACTTTTTGTGCGATTTCTGACATTGTTTTAAGTTTTTTAGTAAAACAGGTGCAAAGAAATAGGAAAAAGTAATTCCAGTCAAACAAAATTTTTTTATTCTTTTTCTGTTAGGATTTTCTTTTACCTTTGTCAGATACTAAAAAGAGTGGCCAGAAGGCTGTTCTTTAAAGGGAAAAGACAATGAAAATAACCAGGCTCAGGGTTGATTTTGACTATGATTTTCATCTTTTCGGACTTATATCTCCGGTAAAAGACTATAAACTGGCCTGGCATTTGAATAAATCCTTAAATTTGCACCTGCGCAGAGAACCTGATTTACAATTTGAGTTTCTTGATAAAAGTAAAATTTATATATGCAATTTTATTTTTGGAAAGGAATATAGTAGCTTTAGGCTCTTAAAAAATAAGGCATGCGAGTTTTATAATACAGTAAAGCCTTATATTGTTCCAGAACTAAAGGAATATGATTATCTGTTAGTTTTTAAGGATGAGGCAGATGAGGTTTTATCCGGTGAGATTCTGGAATTATTGAAAGAGGTACCCGTTGTACAATACGTAAAAGAAATAGATTTAATTAATCTTAGATCAAAAGAGAATTTAATTTTTAATTAAGCGATGAACCGTTCAAAGAAAACAAAAATTATTGCTACCGTTGGTCCTGCAAGTAATACTAAGGAAAAGTTATGGGAACTGGTAGAAGCAGGAGTAAACATCTTCAGGCTTAATTTTTCTCATGGTACGCATGACCAGCATCTGCAGGTTATTAAGTATATAAGGGAATTAAACGAAGAGCATAACTGCAATATCGCCATTCTTCAGGATTTACAGGGCCCGAAAATCAGGACGGATGAAGTAGAAAATAACGGTGTCGAGCTTGTTGAAGGTGAAACAATTACTATATGCAGAGATAAGATTCTTGGTAATAGTAAGCGTATCAGTACCTCATATCAGAGTCTTACTTCAGATGTTAAAGTCGGAGATATGATTCTGATCGATGACGGAAACATCGAGCTGAAGGTGCTTGAAACGAGCAATGGAGAAGTTAAGGCTGAGATTGTATACGGTGGTATACTGAAGTCAAGAAAAGGTATTAACCTTCCTAATACACAGGTGTCGGAGCCTTCGCTTACAGAAAAAGACCGCAGGGATCTTGTATTTGGACTTGAGCAGAATCTTGACTGGATTGCTTTGTCTTTCGTGAGAAAGGCAGAAGATCTTATCGAGCTAAAAGAAATAATTAAAAAAGCGAATAGCCGCTCCAAGGTAGTTGCAAAAATTGAAAAGCCGGAAGCTATTCAGAATATTGACGAAGTTATTGAACACTCCGATGCCGTTATGGTGGCCAGAGGAGACCTGGGGGTTGAAATCCTGATGGAAGAAGTGCCAATGCTTCAGAAAATGATTGTTGAAAAATGCAACCGTCTTGGCAAGCCTGTGATTATTGCTACCCAGATGATGGAAAGCATGATCAAGAATCCAAGGCCTACCAGAGCGGAAGCCAATGACGTAGCCAATGCAATTCTTGACGGTGCTGATGTTGTGATGCTAAGTGCGGAAACTGCCTCCGGGGATTATCCGGTTCTGACGGTAAAAAGCATGAGCAGAATCTGTCTTGCGGTAGAAAAGCAGGAAAGTGTATACAATAAGCGTCTTGATTTTGCTCCGGCGACTCCGGATGAATATTGTGACAGCCTTATATCAACCGCATGCAGCCTGGCTGCAAAAGTTGGTGCAAAAGCTGTGATCGGTCTTAGCCAGACAGGATACTCTGCATACAGAATAGCCAGCCATCGTCCAAACTCTGATATCTATGTGGTTACTTCTGATAAGGAGCTTCTGACACAGCTTAACCTGATCTGGGGTGTAAAGGGCATTCAGTTTAATGAATGGTCGTCTACTGACGAGACAATTGACAAAGTGAAAGACCATCTTGTAAAGCTTGGATATCTGCAGCCTGGTGATGTATATGTTGCTACAGCAAATATGCCGATTGCAAAAAAACAGAGAGCAAACATGCTTAAACTGGGTCTTGTTTAAGAGCTTAATCAGTATATTATAATTTTCAGCAAAAGGGGTAAACATTTACCCCTTTTTTAATTTAATAAACCTATGGATCTTAATATAAAGTTATTATCGAAAATTTGTGAGATTCCGGGAGTGCCCGGCTATGAGCAGAAAATACGGAAATTTGTGTTTGATGCGGTTGAGCATCTGGTTGATGAGATAAGAGTTGATAATCTGGGCAATATTATTGCGTTGAAGAAGGGCAAAAATAATCCGGATCAGAAAAAGATTATGGTATCTGCCCATATGGATGAAATCGGTTTTATTGTTACCCATATAGATGACAATGGTTTTGTCTGGTTTCATCCGTTAGGCGGCTTTGATCCGAAGACGCTTACTGCTCAGAGGGTGATTGTGCATGGTACTTCGGATCTTATCGGAGTTATGGGAAGTAAACCGATCCATGTGATGTCTGCGGATGAGCGCAATAAGCCCGCTAAAATGGAAGATTTTTTCATTGATCTCGGAATGAAAAAGGAGGAAGTCGAGCGTTATGTTTCGGTGGGAGATCCTGTATCCAGGGAGCGCTCTCTGGTTGAAATGGGCGACTGTGTCAATTGTAAGTCACTGGATAATCGTGTTTCTGTATTTATTCTGATCGAAACCCTGAAACAGCTGGAGGATATACCCTATGATTTGTATTCTGTGTTTTCCGTACAGGAAGAAGTAGGGCTTAGAGGAGCGAATGTAGCTACTCATCAGATTAATCCTGATTTTGGCATTGCGCTGGATACTACAATTGCCTATGATGTACCCGGAGCTTCGGGAAAGGAAAAAATTACCTCACTGGGTAAAGGTGCCGCCATCAAAATAATGGATTCCTCTGCCATTGCTGATTATCGTATGGTGCAGTACCTGCGTAATCTGGCAGAAAAAAAAGAGATCAAATGGCAGACAGAAATTCTTACGGCAGGAGGGACTGATACCGCTTCTATTCAGCGAATGGGTAAAAGCGGTGCTATCGCAGGTGCAATTTCTATTCCTACCAGACATATTCATCAGGTGATCGAAACATGCCATAAGGAAGATATCCAGAACTGTATCCGTCTTCTGACTGCTGCTCTGGAAGAACCTGACCGTTTTGACTGGAGCTGGAATCGCTAAGGTAATAAGAAACCAGACATTGTGTGTCTGGTTTCTTATTTTTTATCCCAGAATGTCTTTATGGCAGTAATAATGAGTATAACTCCCAGGATCATCTGCAAAATATACCCGTTTATTCCGCCAAGAACTCTGCTTCCAACCAGCGCTCCTGCTATTGACCCTGTTGTCATAAGTAAAATAAATACTTTGTTGGTCTTAAGAATTGCAAATGCCTTGTCTTTCCGGTATTTGTACAATCCGATGATAATGGTAGGCAAGCTAATACACAGACTAATGCTTCCGGCAAGCTTAATATCCTGGGCGTAAAGAAGGATAAGGGTCGGAATAATCAGCTCACCTCCGGCTACTCCCAGCATACTGCTGAACATTCCGATAATGATTCCGGCTATGAAGCCGGCAAGAATCCGGACAGGCGTGGATAATATGGGAGGTGCAAAATCAATGAGAGCATGCAGGATCATAAAAATACCTAAAGACATAAGAGAAATCCATACAAGAATAGTAAGAACGGGCGATGATACTTTTATGGCTATCCGCACACCTATCCAGGCGCCAATAGCAGAACCGGCAAGCAGATTGAGTATTGATTCATAATGCTGTATCAGTTCGCTGAAAGGTATTTCAGCATTTCTGAAAATCAGTGAAAGCAGGACGGTGAACATGCTAACCAGCAAATTAATAATGATTGCCTGAATCAATTCGAAACGAAAGTAACCAACGAGCAGCGGAAGCCGGTATTCTGCACCACCAAGTCCCATCAAACCGCCAAGTATGCCGATTAGGGCTCCGGATAAAAATGCGTAAAGTTTTTTCATAGCTTATCAGCAGGTGAAACCGGTGCGGATTGCTTATGTTTATCATTAAAAGGTGGTATGTATGGAAACGGCGTATAGTTAAAAAAGCCCTGTCTCACCGATAAGAATACGGGGAGACTTCACTTGAAGACTGGTTAGCTGATTCAGATAGTTAATAAAGTAAATGCAAAGCTCTGGTGTGAGGCTTTTGTCCGGAGTATGCATTAGAAAATATATCTGTTCCGCACCCGACTCGATCCAATGGCTGATACGAACAGCCCAGGCTCCCATTCTGCTGAAATCAGTGGGATGGAGATTGTTTGCCACAAAGCGGATAAAAGCAGTTTTGTTTGTCAGCCGCTGATGTAAAACATCTCTTCGGCCTGCTACATCAGTGATATTGAAGGCAAATTCTTTTTTATATAAAAAGTTGCTCAGGGTTTTTAATGCTTCTTTATGGCTAAACCAGCTTTCATGACGTAATTCTATAGCAAGATCCCGGATAGGACAGTTTTCAAGAAACTCAGTAAGTATGGGAAGATAACGTATTTCAAAAGCAGGCGGGAGCTGGAGGAAAGTAGTGCCGAGCTTGTCGCCAAAGAGAGAAATTCGCTGGCTGAACAGATATAACTCATCTTTGCACCGGTTTATGTTTCTGTTATGGCTGATGCTTTGGGGAATCTTCGGACAAAACTTAAAATCATCAGGAACAGATTCTTTCCAGTGCAGGACAGTTTGCTCCTGCGGAATCCGGTAATGTGTGGTATTAAGCTCAATACAGTTAAACTGCTGACCATAATAACGTATAAAATCCCTGTCGCGGGCTTTGGGAGGATAAATCTTGCCGGGAAATCCCGGATGACTCCAAACCGGAGCTCCCACATATATCCTGGGACCGGAATGCCTTTTGCCACCTAATATCCTGTTAATTCCGGGATGATCAGGCGGGAGTGAAAAATCAATATGGTCAATATTTGTCAGGCGTCCGAATTCCATGATTCCGGTATAAGAACAGCTACAAAGGGCAGCAGGGTAAAGGTAAGAAGTTTTACCATTGCATGCTTGTGTATTAAGCGACTTATGCCAGCTTATGCCAGCTTATACCAGCTTATACCAGCTTATACCGCTTCCCCGGCATACTTTTCAGAATACCTTTAAATTCCATTTCAAGTAATATGGAGGCTAATACTGATATTGGCAAATTGCTTCTCCAGCTCAGCTCGTCAATCTGCAGCGTTACATTGTTGGAAAGGAGCGTATAGATCGGCAATTCTTTTTCTGTGAGATCGATAATGGTAACAGCAGGCTGAGCCGTCTCTTTTTTGCTGCTCAGTGACCAGCGCATCAGATCAGCAAGTGTGTCGATATCTGTGAATATGTGTGCTTTATGCTGTTGTATCAGACGATTACATCCCTCTGAATATTTTTCTCCTACATTGCCGGGCAGAGCAAATACTTCACGGTTATAATCATTAGCCATTTCTGCGGTAATGAGCGCGCCGCCTTTCTTTGCAGCTTCTATTACGATCAATACATCGCAGAGCCCGGCTATAATTCTGTTTCTGGCAGGAAAGCCGGAAGGAAGTATTTTTTTGCCAAAAGGGCATTCAGTAAGTATGCCGCCGTTTTCTTCCATAGTTCCCGCTATATTTTTATGGACAGCAGGGTAGACAATGTCAGGTCCCGTTGCCATGCAGCCGATTGTTGGCAAATGATTACGAATGGCAGCCTTATGCGCTGCAATATCAATTCCATATGCCAGTCCGCTCACAATTGTTGGTCTGTATGGGCTTAGCTGCTCAATAATCCGGTCTACAGATTGTTTGCCATATTCAGAAGCATTGCGGGTACCGACAATGGCTATTGATTTCAGCGGATTCAGCTGAATATTGCCCCGGTAATAGATAATTGCAGGTGCATCATTGATATTTTTCAGCCGTTCGGGATATTCCTGGTCGGTATAAAAGCAGATTTTCGTTCCGGTTTTTTCTGCCAGCATCAGCTGCTTTTCAGCATCCTTCAGCAGATGACGGTTCTGCATGATCGTCTCAGCGAGTTTATCTCCGATCCCGGGAATTTTTTTTAGTTTTCCTTTGGGAGTAGTGAAGACTTTTTCTGCCGATCCGCAATAGCTGACAAGCATCTTGGTAAGTCCGGCGCCAATGCCCGGAAAAAGGCCTAAGGCGACCTCATATAATTTGCTGGAATTCATAGTGGTTTAAAAAACAGCCAATTTATTCTTTCCTGTGAATAATATCAAATTGGAGCGCTGAACTTTTTGCCGGTAATGAACCACAATAAAAGATGTTTTTTAACTTTGTAGTTCATATCAATTATGAAAAAGCGATATAAAATACTACTTTCCCTGGCGGCTCTTCTGCTGGTGTTTATAGTTTATTTCATGTATGTGATACATGTTCCCGAACCGGATATAGATGAGACATTTTATGAAAAAGTAGTAATTGATGAGCCTTCCCGGGGTTTTTACAGGTATGGCAACAACTGGTTCAGGAAAAGCGAATCGGGACTTTATGAGCTGTATGTAGAAGGCAGCCCTTACGAAAGAGGAGTAATCAACGGTAAGCTGAGCAGACAGCTGGTAATTAATCAGGAGCGGCATTTTACCGATAAAATCTCTGAAATGATTCCTTCCAGAGTATATGTGAACTTTTTAAAGTACTTTGTAGCATGGTTTAATCGTGATCTGGACGAAAACATACCGGAAGAGTACATGCAGGAGATATATGGTGTTTCGCGCTCTGCTTCGGATGAGTTTTCATTTATAGGCCCCGGATATTATCGTATGCTGAACTATCACGCTGCTCATGATATCGGACATTTTCTTCAGGAGCTGCATATGGTAGGCTGTACGTCATTTGCAAGCCGGGACGGAGACAAAACTGATTCCTTACTGATTGTAGGCAGAAACTTTGATTTTTTTGTGGGAGATAAATTTGCAGAGGAAAAAATTATTGCTTTTATAAATCCTGATCAGGGGCATAAGTTTATGATGGTTACCTGGGGCGGAATGATCGGATCGGTTTCGGGCATGAACGAAACCGGACTTACTGTGACCATCAATGCTGCCAGCGGTCCCATGCCTTTCAATACTGCCACGCCTATTTCAATCGTAGCGAGAGAGGTATTGCAGTATGCGTCAACAATTGATGAGGCCTATGCCATTATTGATAAGCGCAGGACATTTGTAGGACAGTCCTTCCTGATTGCTTCGGCTACTGATAACAAAGCCGTAGTGATTGAGAAGACAGTCAGTGAAACAGCCCTGTTTGATCCGGATACAACTACGGTGTATTGTGCCAATCATTACCAGAGCGATCGTCTGAAAAATGCGGAATCCAATATTATTCATCAGGATGAAACGAGCACGCTCTACCGATATAGAAGAATAGAGCATCTTGTCACGGAAGCAGAAAAGCTGACACCTGCAAAAGTAGCTGAAATTCTTAGAGACAGGAAAGGGCCAGACGGAGAGGAAATCGGTCTGGGCAATGAACGCGCGCTTAATCAGCTGCAAGGACATCACAGCATTATCTTTAAGCCTGAGAAACGGCTTGTCTGGGTTTCAACTGCTCCCTGGCAGCTTGGTGAATATGTGTGTTATGACTTGAATGCTGTATTCGCAGGACCCGCAGGTATGACTGAAGACAGAGAAATAAATGTAGATTCACTGACGATACAGGAAGACCCGTTTATAAATACGGAAGCCTTTCGCCGGTATCTTGTATTTCGTGAGCTGAGACCTGAACTGGAATACAGCATACGCAAGGGCATTAAAAATGACACGCTGCCTGTTGCAATTGTCGGATCTAATCCTGAATATTATCTTGTGTACGAACTGGCCGGGGATTACTATAACGCACAGAAACGTTATTCCGAAGCCAGGGATTATTATGACAAGGCTTTGCTAAAATCTATTCCGTGGAAGGCAGATTCAGTGAGCATTGTTAAAAAAAGAGAAAAAGTAAGTTCCCATTTAAATTAGACGCATTGATTTTTGGAATAGGAACAGATATTATCGAAGTAGAGCGTATTGACCGGCTTATTGGTAATGGAGATGCTTTTCGTAACAAGGTATTTACGGAGAGTGAAATCGAGTATTGTGAACGCAGCAAGAATAAAACGGAAAGGTATGCAGCGCGTTTTGCGGCTAAAGAAGCGCTCTTCAAGGCAATGGGAACAGGATGCAGGGGCGAAATGAATTTCAGAAATATTGAAGTGTTCAGTGATGAACTGGGCAAGCCCATGATCCGGACTTTCGGAGCAGTGGATGAATTTTTGAAACAGAATAAAATTGAATCGATACATTTGTCCATGAGTCATTTGAAGGCAATGGCCATGGCTACTGTACTTTTGGAAAAATAAGAACTATGGCTTTGAATGAAGGGGAACAGGGAGTGTATGGGGATATTGAATATGCCTCACAGGCTGAAATAAAAACATTTCAGGAAAAGAAGCTTGCCGGCCTTTTACTTTTTTTAAAAGAAAAATCACCTTATTATCAGCAGCTTTTTCGGGAGCATGCCATTGATATTGCTTCAATAACCAGGCTTGAGGATCTGGTACGTATTCCGGTCACCACAAAAGATATGATTCAGCAGGCCAACGACCGGTTTGTATGTGTTGAGCGGGAAAAAATTATTGACTATGTGACAACTTCCGGCACCCTTGGTGATCCGGTCATTTTTCCGCTTACTGATCCTGATCTGGACCGGCTTGCGCACAATGAATACCTTTCGCTGAAATGTACGCAGCAACCGGGACAACATGAGCTATATCAGCTAACCACTACGCTGGACCGGAGATTCATGGCTGGTATGGCCTATTTTCTGGGAGCCAGAAAGCTGGGCTCTGGTATTGTTCGGGTAGGTCCCGGCATACCCGAGCTGCAATGGGATACAATTTTTAAGGTTAGACCTACAGCCCTGATAGCAGTACCTTCTTTTTTGCTGGCTATGATTGATTATGCTGAAAAGAATGGTATCGATTACCTGAATTCTCCGGTAAAAAAGGCTATTTGTATCGGAGAGGCAATACGGAATCCGGATTTTTCACTGAATACCCTGGGCAAAAAAATCACGGATCGCTGGCCTGTTACTTTATACTCAACATATGCTTCTACGGAAATGGTGTCTGCCTTTACAGAATGCAGTGCCGGAATGGGGGGACATCATCAGCCTGAACTTATTATTACGGAGTTTCTGGATGATAATGATATGCCTGTGGACCCCGGTATGTCTGGTGAGCTGACTATAACAACACTTAGTCTGGAAGGAATGCCGCTGCTTCGTTTTAAGACGGGTGATATATGTACGCCGCATTATGAGCCTTGCAGCTGCGGCAGGCAAACCATGCGGCTCGGGCCGATAATCGGCCGCAAAAAGCAGATGATCAAGTATCGTGGTACTACGCTTTACCCACCTGCACTGTATGATATTCTGGACAATACCCCGGAAATTATAAATTATGTGGTGGAAGTTTTTTCCAATGCAATTGGTACCGATGAAATATTGATAAAGGTGGGAGCAAAAGAAGGGGCTGAAAAATTCGAAAAGCATATCAAGGATCATTTCAGAGCTAAATTAAGGGTAGCGCCCGGAGTGCAGTTTTGTACACCGGAAGAAATCCGGCGTCAGCAATTTCCTGAAATGAGCCGCAAAGCCATAAAGTTTTTTGATCATAGAGTATAAAGGAATGTACTGTCTCGCGGACAGTTTTTATAAATTATTTCAATCTTTGTGGTAAATTGACCCTGATAATAAAATATCTAATAATAAAAATCGAATGTATATGAGAAAGTTCTGGCTAATTGTTTCTTCGATATTTATGGCCGCAAATCTTATGGCTCAGTCTGCAAATGAAGCTTTACTTGCCAGGGAGATTACCTGGTATGGTATCGATTATTCCCGTGTAAAGCTGATAGGAGAGTTTAGTCAGTTTGGCGATGCAGGAGTTAAATCCGAATCTGAAATCCGTGACAAGTATTTCCCGGCATGGAATGAGCTTGTGCTGAAAGAGGCAAATAAATATGATATAAAATCTGCTTTCAGAAAAAATCATGTGATTTATGATCTTGATGCAGTCAATCTTCGCAACAGCAGGGTAAATCCGGGGCATTTGATTTCATTGTCTGATAATGATCAGAATAACCTGGACGAAGATGCAATTCAGGCAATCGTCTCAGAGTACCCGGCTTCCGGCAAAGGTTATGGATTGGTTTTTATAGCAAAAAGCCTTGATAAACGCAGAGAAATGGGTAGCTATCACGTAGTTTTGTTTGATAAGGAAAGCAGAAAAGTAGTCTTTAATAAAATACTTACCGGCAAAGCAGCAGGTTTTGGAATCAGAAACTACTGGGCCAGGTCGTATTATGAAGTATTGGAGCAGAGTAAGGCGAATTATAAAAAATGGCTGAAAGAAACTGCGGCTAAAAATTAATATGCAGGCTTCCCATAATCCGGAAGCGATCAATATCTGTATGATGGAGGTAGCTGAGCCGCCATAAAAAATCGATACGTATAACTTTAAAAATATTGTCAATCCCAAACCCTGCCTCTGCGTAGGGTTTGCTGTTTAGGCCATACAGGTTTTCCGGAAAAAGCAGAACACCCCGATGTGTGCTTTTCAGACTTCCGGCAAGTATCCGGCCCGAAACAACTTCTCTCCATTTTAATGCTCTCAGCAAAGGGATTTTATTAAAAAAGTATCCGTCAAAAAAATGAGTGACAAAAAGACTGGCATATTGGTCACTTGCAAACTCCAGGAAGTTCATGGTATTGTACGAAAGATCATCGTAGAAAATAGTTTGATTTCCATTATGCAATTCAAGCAGCGGGTAAGGAACATCACCCCATATTTTACCTGCTTCAAGCCGATAGCGTGTATAGCCGAGATAGCCTGTTTTTAATCGCTGCCGTATACTGAAAAGTCCCCGGTAATAACCATATTCTCCACCCAGAAAATCAGAAAAGCCTTTGCAGAGAATCAGGTCAAAAATAGGAAACGGAGAGCCAAGGCTTAATCGTTTGTAGTCGCCTGCAAGATATTTTTCTCCGATACCCCAATGCGTAATAAGAGCAAGCTCGGATGATACAACAGAAGGAACGGTTGTCAGATGATCATCGGTAATTTTTTCGAAACGCAGATCTCTCAGAGGATGCATTTCATTGCGCCTGAACTGTATGGTTTGCATAAGCCCCTCTTTCCATTCTTTGCCGTACTGCATACGTATCTCGTGGTTCATAATCAGCTTGTTGCTCGAGCTGATTTTAAAGAGGGTTGAAAGAATGGTTTCCTGAGTACGATAGAAGTTTTGTGCCCAGGTCAGCTGCTGCAAGTCATATCGGATCAGCAGGCTTATAAGATGTCTGGGCATTTTTTTGAAAAAATACTGGGCCCCGACCTGATACTTGATTTTCTGATCTCCTGTACCGTAAGCCGCATAGGATGTAATCAGAAGATTCGGATTCCATGCCGGTGTTGAGCGTAAACCTAAGCGAAAACGATGTCGCTCAACGGGATTGTATGAATACAGATTGAAATAAGGTCCTACCTGCCAGTGACCGATTCTTTTGTAGCCGGTAAACAGAATCAGCATATTTTTGAAAAGCGGATGCTGCTTTACTGAATCCGTATTGTGGTACAGGTTATAATCATTCTGTCGCAGCGGAAAATGCCGTATCTGCTGCCAGTATGAGGTATCAATATTGTCAGTTCTGGAACTGAAGTCATAGGTATCCGGCTGAGCGTAAAACCCTGTATCCCGCGGGGCATTGCAAATGATGTTTCTGTAGGTGACCTCTTTGGTGCCAAAGAAATTTCTTCGTCCCAGCAACGGCATTATGATCGTTCCATGAATGGCAAAACGTTCATCTGTTTTCATCACGGCTGTTTCACTAATCAGCTGATATTGCTGCGTAAAGCTCAGGCCGCTTATAAAATTGATGTTGACATTATCTGATATTTTTCCGGAAATATTATCAACAACATAAAGAGAATCAATGATTATCATACGGCCTGTCAGTGTCATTTCCTGTTTGTGACGAGGGCGGAAAGAAAGATGTATCAGCCTGTTTTCTCCCGAATAGGTAGTATCATCTATCTGATAATGATAATAGTTCAGACAGTTATCCGAAAGCGGACTAATAAAGTTTTTGTTGAATATATTGAGATAGTTGTCATAAATGTTTACCGATAAAGTCCTGTCGCTGAAAACTCTGGTGAGACTGGGGTTCTCGATACCGGATATACGGGAGGCAACTGTTTCCTCTTTTTCAGTCCTGGGCTTTTTCCGGTACCAGTATTTTTTTACATTCTCGATTATAAACAGAGGCAGATAGGTGGCTTCTGTCAGTGTATCGGGATTTTTAAAAAAGAAATCAAAAGCCTTGGGTATATACCACTGTTCGACAATCTTTTCATAATCTTTATCCCCGATTTTAATCTTTTCATATTGTTCATATTCAAAAGCCTCCAGCTGTTCGGGTTTATACAATGACTTTCTTTTTAAGACTCTTTTTACCAGACGGATTTCAGGCTCATCCTGATAAATGACTACTGCATCAGTCCGGATCACATCGGGCTCGAGCAATACGATCATTTCCTTTACCGAATCATTTAAAGCGAGCGTTTGTTCGCGGTATCCGAAACTGTAGAAGGTAATGGAATCGTATCTTTCGGGGAGATGCAAACTGAAATTTCCTGCCTGATCAGCAGTCGTGAAAACCGGGGTTTGCCTTATCCCGGCCTGAGCGTACGGAATGGGCTGACCGGAATCAGCATCCAGCACTTTCCCTTTGACGATTGTCTGACTATAACATTGACATATGCCGGACAGGCATACAATTAAAAGGATGTTTTTAAGCGCTGCCATGCCTGTAAAAAAACACCAGCCTGATTCATCTTTATGCTTCAGGCTGGCGGATACAAGAAAAAAAAAGCATTGAAAACTTTCAGGCTGTGCCATAATCAAACAATGCGCTATTCCACTCCTTTGTAACGATTGTACAGGAGCGAAGGTATGATTATTTTTTACAGATAAACAGCGTATGACTGATACCGATATTGTCAATATCTTCTTCCAGCGTCAGTCCTGCTTTATTCAGGCATTCAATCATATCACCTGAATGATACATCTGGCTGTTTCCGTTTGCCATACAGGTAAAATAAAGTGATATCTGCTGCAAGCAGAAAGCAGAAGCTTCGTATTTTTGTCTGTTCCAGTAGGTTTCCAGAATACAGATTCTTCCATCCGGCGCCAGCGCGTTGGCAGCACGTTTCAGAATAGATACGATTTCTTCTTTGGAAAAGCAGTCAAGAAACTGGCTCATCCATATGATATTCTGTCCTTCAGGAAACTGTTCCTCTTTATTGAGGATATTGAGAGGGTGGAAAGTCACCCGGTCAGAAAAACCTGCTTTTTCAATATTAGCTCTGGCCATTTTCAGCTGATTGGGCAGGTCAAGCATGGTAATGTTGACAGTACTATTGTATTCCAGACATTTCAATGTCCATTTACCCGTATTGGCGCCGATATCCATAAGCTTTGCCGGCTTAAACCTGAATATCTGCGGCAGCACCTCGTCAAAGGCATTGTCAGAATAATAATGATCAAAGTCAAACCAGCTTTTTTTAGCCTGGTCAGGCAGAGTTGACAATGCTTCATATATAGTATTCCATTCTCCGAATACATCAAGTCCGACTGGCTTCCCTTGCTTTATTGACTTGTCCAGATCAAACGCTCCCTTGTAGCACACATCATGCATGAAGTCCATATTTACGCGGGTCATTTCATCGGCAAGAAGAAAATAACCGGTTTTAGTCAGCGTATATTTGCTGTCGTTCAGCAAAAAGAGTCCCATGCCAAGTCCGGCTTCGATCAGCACTTTTACCCCGTACAGAGATACGTCGGTTTTATCTTTAATCTCCTGAAGGGTTAAACCTTCGTTTTTACTTTCCAGAACAGCTTTCAGTATACCAAAATCCCTCAGACATTTTGCTGCCTGAAAAACAAAAGGGCCAAAGGCAATTTTTTGGGCATCCAGTTTTGCTTCAACAGCCTTTTTGTTGTCCTCCTTATAATTTTGCATCGTAAAAATGGAATATTATTTTATTTTAATGTGTTGTAATTAACTACCGGACAATCAAGGGCCGGCATTCGCAGAAGGATTTTTCTGTGCAGACCGGGACATTGGTTCAGAATTGCCCGAAACAGCTTTAAATTGGACGGTAAAGCTAAAGAATAAAAGATATTTATTCAAAGAATTGATATATTTGTCCCCTTTAAAAAAACGCCGGCATATTGCCGGAGGAATAAAATACAGAATAAGCAGAAAGTAATGATAATCATTGGAAGTAAAGCCTTGGAGGTAAGTGATTTTAATAGGATTGTATATCAGGGGGAGAAAGTAAGGCTTGATTTGTCGGCGCTTGAAAAATCACAGAATAGCTATGATTATCTTCGGGAATTTTCGAAAAAAAGTATTATTTACGGGGTCAATACCGGTTTAGGGCCTATGGCTCAGTATCGTATATCTCCTGAGGAGCAGGAGCAGCTTCAGTATAATCTGATCCGCAGTCATTCATCCGGTGCCGGTGCAATGCTTCCCCTGCATTGTATCAAAGCCATGATGGCAGCGCGTATCAGTTCGCTGATGCAGGGGTATTCCGGTATTCATCAGGAAATGCTGGTGCTTATGTCTGAGTTTATTAACAATGACATCTATCCGGAAATCCCTGAGCACGGCGGAGTTGGCGCTTCCGGTGATCTGGTGCAGCTTGCACATCTTGCATTGTCTCTGATCGGGGAAGGTAACGCATGGTATAATGGAGTGATCAGACCAGTGGAGGAGATACTGAAGGAGCTTGGTCTTGCTCCGGCCCGTATCCATATGAGAGAAGGGCTTGCCATTATGAACGGTACTTCGGCAATGACGGGTATCGGTATCTGCAATCTTCTTCTGGCTCGCAAGCTTGTCAACTGGTCATTGATTGCCTCGACTATGATTAATGAGCTGGTCGAGTCGTATGACGATCATTTTTCTCTCGAACTGAACAGGGTAAAAAAGCATGAGGGACAGCAAACGATCGCTTCAGCTATGCGTACTGTGCTTGATAATAGCCAGCTTATCCGTAAGCGCTCGGAGCATTTGTATCATAAGGAAATTACAGAAGATTTTTTTGTTGACAAGGTGCAGGAGTATTATTCGCTCCGTTGTATTCCCCAGATATTGGGACCGGTTCTGGATACGCTCAATGTAGCTGAAAAAGTGCTTGAGGATGAAGTAAACTCGGCCAATGACAATCCTATAATAGATGTTGCGGGCAGCAATATATTTCATGGGGGAAACTTTCACGGTGATTATATCTCACTGGAAATGGATAAGATGAAAATCGCTGTAACCAAGCTCTCCATGCTTGCCGAGCGTCAGATAAACTTTCTGATGAATAAAAATCTCAACGGTAAATTTCCGCCTTTCTTGAATTTGGGTAAACTAGGCTTTAATTTTGGCATGCAGGGGGTTCAGTTTACAGCAACATCAACAGTGGCTGAAAATCAGTCATTGTGCTTCCCCAATTACGTACATAGTATTCCTAATAACAATGACAATCAGGATATTGTAAGCATGGGAACAAACTCGGCGCTGATTGCCAGAAAAGTAATTCTCAATACATATCAGGTACTGGCTGTTGAGTTTATGAGCATTATGCAGGCTGTACGTTATGTAAATCAGTCGGAGCGCATGGCGCCTGAGACCAGAGGTATATTTGAACGATTTCAGGAAATTTTTCCGGTTTTTTCGGAAGATGCTGTTAAAAGTCAGGATATTAAGAAAGTAGAGAACTATCTGCTGGAAAATGCTCCCGAACTGGTGTGATGGGATGGTTTGTCGAGTTTCAGTTTAAACGTTAAATTAAAATAAATATTTTTTGGAAATGAAATATGCGTTGGTTACCGGTGGGTCCAGAGGTATAGGCAGAGCTGTTTGTGTAAAACTTGCCGAGGATGGCTATAATATTCTGATTAACTATTCTTCCAATCATGTCGAAGCTGAGAAAACCAGGGAGCTGGTAGAAACAGGATTTGGTGTAAAGGCTGAGTTGCTTCAGTTTAATGTCGATGACCGGCAAAGTGTAGACCAGATGCTTGGCAGCTGGATAGATGCCAATCCGGATAAGAAAATTGATGTGCTTGTAAATAACGCAGGTATTCGTAAAGACGCCCTTATGATCTTTATGAAAGATGAGGAGTGGAGTGATGTACTGAATATCTCATTGAACGGTTTTTTTCATGTTACGAGAACTGTTTTGAAAGCGATGCTTGTTAACAGATCGGGGAGGATTGTCAATATCGTTTCATTGTCCGGCCTGAAAGGCATGCCCGGACAGACAAATTACAGCGCTGCCAAGGCGGCTGTAATAGGAGCTACGAAAGCGCTGGCTCAGGAAGTTGGTAAAAGAGGAGTACGTGTAAATGCAGTGGCGCCGGGTTTTATCAGTACCGATATGACTGCAGATATCAATGAAGCAGATCATAAAGCCCTGATCCCTCTTAATCGTTTTGGCAAGGCGGAAGAAGTCGCAAAAGTCGTTTCCTTCCTTGCCGGAGATAACTCATCCTATATTACGGGAGAAGTGATCTCTGTTAATGGTGGAATGTATTCTTAGTTTAGATTTTAATCGATGAACAGAGTTGTAATCACCGGAATGGGCATATACTCCTGTATAGGAAAAAATCTCGCAGAAGTGCGGGAATCTCTATATAAAGGCGTATCAGGTATAGTGTTTGACCAGGAACGAAAAGATATGGGATTCCGTTCGGGTCTTACCGGTATGGTTGATAAGCCGGTATTAAAAGGTATGCTGGACAGAAGAATGCGTGTAGGGCTTGCCGAACAGGGAGAATATGCTTATCTGTCTACTCTGGAAGCGCTTGGTAATGCTGGTATAGACGAAGATTTTCTTGAAAAGAATGAGGTCGGGCTGTTGTTTGGTAACGATAGTTCTTCGCTGGCTGTTATCAATGCAGTGGATATGCTGCGGGAAAAAAAAGATACAACCTTATTGGGGTCAGGTTCGGTATTTCAGTCGATGAACTCGACTGTTACGATGAATCTTGCGACAATCTTTAAGCTCAAAGGAGTGAATTTTACGATCAGTGGAGCCTGTGCCAGCGGGTCGCATTCGATCGGAATGGGGTATTTTCTGATCAAGCACGGGCTGCAGGAAGCAATTGTCTGTGGAGGAGCTCAGGAAATAAACCCCTATAGTATGGGGAGCTTTGATGCGCTCGGCACTTTTTCAGTAAATGAAAAAGAGCCTAAAAAAGCATCCCGGCCATTTGATAAAAGCAGAGACGGCCTGATTCCAAGCGGTGGTTCCGCTACTGTCATAATTGAAAGCTATGATCATGCGGTACGGAGAGGAGCTCCTATTCTGGGAGAAATCATAGGATATGGCTTTTCATCCAATGGCGGGCATATATCCCAGCCTAATGTGGACGGACCGTCCAGGTCTATTCAGATGTCACTGAAAGATGCAGGAATAGCGCCCGGAGAGGTTGATTATATCAATGCGCATGCAACTTCCACACCTGTAGGAGATATGTATGAAGCAAGAGCTCTGGATCAGGTGTTTGGAGCATCCAGGCCGTTGATAAGCTCCACCAAAGGAATGACCGGTCACGAATGCTGGATGGCCGGTGCAAGCGAAATCGTATATTCGATGCTGATGATGCAAAATTCCTTTGTTGCACCGAATATTAACTTTGAGGCTCCGGATGAAGATTCGGCCAGACTCAATATTGCCGCAGAAACGATTGAAAAGAATATTGACGTTTTCCTTTCCAATTCATTTGGTTTCGGAGGGACAAATTCTTCTTTAATTGTAAAAAAGATTCGATAAAACTTAATAAATATAAACAAACAGAGATGAACAGAGACGAAATTATAAACAAGGTCAATGCGTTCCTGATTGAAGAATTTGAAGTTGAGGAAGAGCAAATCGTTCCCGAAGGTATCCTGAAAGATACACTGGGACTTGACAGTCTTGACTATGTTGATCTTGTAGTAGTGATTGAAAGCAACTTTGGTTTTAAAGTAAAAGGAGAGGATTTCGTTTCAATTGTCACATTGCAGGACTTTTACAATTACATTCTGGATAAAGTAGCCGAAAAAGAACTGAAATGACCTGGAAAGGAAAGACTAAAGGAGGGGTTCTCGGACACAGGATCTTCATCTTTGTGATACGATTTATGGGGCTGAAACCCGCCTACTTTCTCCTTCGTTTTGTCTTGCTTTATTACATTTTTTTTACCCCGGAACCAACACGCGCTTCGTATAGATATTTTCGCCGGATTCTGAAATTCGGTTTTTGGAAAAGTCTTCTGAATGTCTGTAGAAATTATTATCTCTTCGGACAGACACTTATAGACAAAGTGGCTGTTATGGGTGGTCTGGCTGAGAAATTTACCTATGATCACGACGGTATAGACTATCTTCAGGATCTCGTAAAGCAGCAGACAGGGGCTATTCTTATCAGTGCACATATCGGCAATTACGAGATGGCCGGGCATTTGCTCGATCGTTTTGATGTACCGGTTAATATAGTAATGTATGATGCTGAGCATCAGAAAATAAAAAACCTGCTGGATGAGCTGTACGGCGACAGGCCTGTTCGTATCATTCCCGTCAGGGACAATGATTTTTCCCATATCTTTGAGATAAAGAACGCACTTGACCGGAACGAATTCATATGTTTGCATGGTGACCGGTATGTAGAGGGAAATCAGACAATTGCCACTGATTTTTTAGGATATGAAGCACTGTTTCCATACGGGCCTTTTATGTTGATTAACAAATTCAACGTACCGTATTCCGTCGTTTTTGCTGTCAAAGAACATTCCTCTCATTATCATTTTACCGCATCGGAACCTCGTATATCGCGCGGAAATATTCAGGAGATACTCAGACACTATATCGCAGAGCTCGAATTAACTATCAAAAGATATCCTGAGCAATGGTTCAATTTTTATAATTTTTGGAAACTCAAATGACAGAGATCACTAAAAAGCGTATTCTGGTACTACATTATACGCAGACCGGCCAGTTGGCAAAGCTTTTAAACTCAGTTGTGGAACCGCTTCATCTGGATGATTCCCTTGAAATTGACCGTGTGGAAATAAAGGTTAAAAATCCCTTTCCTTTTCCATGGTCTAAGCGTGGTTTTTTCAACGTTTTTCCGGAAACGTATCTTGGAGTACCGGTTGAAATTGAAACACCCGGCCTTGATTCCGATAAAAAATATGATCTGATCCTGCTTGGATGGCAAGCCTGGTATTTGTCTCCGTCGTTACCGGTCACTTCATTTCTTAAATCAGGTGAGGCAGCAGATTTGTTCCGCAATACTCCCGTTGTGACAATATCTGCATGCAGAAATATGTGGATCATGGCATATGAAAAGCTGAGAACTCAGCTTTTGCAATATAACTCTGTTGTACATGGCAATATAGCTCTGGTCGATCCGTATCCCAATCTGGTCAGTGTATTGACTGTCGTAGGGTGGATGATTCACGGAAAAAAAGAAAACTATAAGTCTTGGCTGCCGCCTGCCGGAGTGTCAGACGATGAAATTCGTAAGGCTTCACGTTTTGGAGATATTATTCGCAGAGAAGTAAAAAAGGATCAGATTGCCATGCTTAATCAGAGCCTGCTCAAAGCCGGATCGGTACAAATAAAACCGGATCTGATGATCTTGGAAGCAAGAGGAAATAAGTTGTTTGGATTCTGGGCCAGATATATCAGGGGAAAAGAAGACAAATTGAATGAGGAAAAGACACGCCTGAGTCGTTTAAAAGCATTTTCATATTACTTGCCGATAGGTATTTTTATTCTTTCCCCGATAGCTTCACTTCTTACTAGGCTGGTTTTACTATTTAATAGAAAGCGTGTTGAACGGCTGGTCAGATATTATACAGAGATCAGAGTAAAATAAACAGTTTTGCTCTCATCTCAAAAGTATCTTATCGTCCAGATTGCTAAGTCAACTGTCTTTATGTGAGTATTTTTTCCAAAAATCGCCAAGGCGTGTACGTGTACAAAGGCCGATGCGGGAATAGGAAAGATGTAATTTAGTCTTATTTTTGCACTTGATTCAGTAATTCAGGGCCTGTTCATTTCGTAGAATGAGATGGTTATGAATCACCGGGTTGGAGGAAGGCTGATTTATTTAAATCACTGATTGCTAAAATAAACGTATTTTAACAGATAAGGAGTTTTCGGGTGAGGCAAGTTTATATAACCAGATTATCAAAGTTTTTACCAAATAATCCGGTAAGTTCCGAAGAAATTGAAGATGTTCTCGGCAAAATTTCAGGAATACCATCCAGAACCAGGAGAATCGTACTAAGAAGCAATGGCATCAAAACCCGCTATTATGCGTTGAATCGCAACTTTGAGATAACGCATAGCAATGCGGAAATGGTAAGTGAAGCAGTAAGAGGATTGCTTGATGGCAATTTTACACAGGATGATATTCAGTTATTATGTTGCGGTACCAGTACGCCTGATCAGCTTCTTCCGTCACATGCAGCGATGGTGCATGGCTGCCTCGGCGGAAAACCTGTAGAAATTGCCTCTCTTTCCGGGATATGCTGTTCTGGTATGCATGCGCTCAAGTATGGCTATATGTCTGTTTTGTCCGGTATGACTTCCAATGCTGTCTGTACCGGATCTGAATTGGCTTCCCCGTACCTGCTTGCCAGAAACTTTGAGCAAGAAGCCCGCTCGCTGGAAGAACTGGAAGAGCGTCCTATTCTGGCTTTTGAAAAAGATTTTTTACGGTGGATGCTGAGTGACGGAGCAGGAGCAGTATTGATTCAGGATAAGCCGGAAGGAGAAATATCGCTTCGTATTGATTGGATGGAGTCTGTATCATATGCTGGAATAGCAGATGCGTGCATGTACGCAGGTGGTGAAAAAACGGAAGATGGCAAACTCAGGGGATGGCTGAATTACTCACAGGAAGAATGGACAGCCAGATCGCTGTTTTCCATTAAGCAGGATGTACGTCTGCTCGAAAAAAATATCGTCGTGTTTGGTGGCCGGAAACTTTCAGAGGTCATAGAAAAGCATTCTGTCAATACGGAAGAAATTGACTATTTTCTTCCTCATCTTTCTTCTGAGTTTTTCAGACAAAAAATCCAGGATGAGTTACAGGAAATCGGAATTCGTATTCCTGCTGAAAAGTGGTATACCAACTTGTCTGCCGTTGGTAATCTGGGTGCGGGATCTATCTATGTTATATTAGAAGAGCTGTTCAGAACCGGTAATCTGAAAAAAGGAAATAAGTTGCTTATAATGGTTCCCGAAAGCGGACGTTTTACTTATGTTTATGCTTTGTTAACCGTTGTTTAAAATCACTGATGAAATGGAATTAAATACAGATGTTCTGGTAGCGGAAAACGAGATTATTCATCTGATTCCTCACAGAAATCCGTTTGTAATGGTTGATAAGCTTGTTTTCAGTGATGAAAAGAAAGCAATCAGTACATTTAAGGTGCTGGAAGATAATATTTTTATTGAAAATGAAGTTCTGACGGAGCCTGCCCTGATTGAAAATATAGCTCAGACAGCTGCTTTAAAGATTGGTTACCCTGTTTATCTGGCAAGCCGTGAGGGACAGCCGGCAAAGGCGCATCTCGGCTTTATAGGAGCGATTACCAGCCTTCGTGTACATCAGCTACCGCCGATCGGAGCCGAGTTGAGGACAGAAGTGATTTTTGAAAACGAGGTGCTGGATGTGTTTTTATTCGGAGGTGCTGCATATTATAAAAATGAATGCCTTGCAGAGTGCAAGATGAAAATTTTTGTAAAGAGGAAATAATTTTATCCGAATCCGATGAAAAAAGATAATGTGCCTCAGGACGAAAGCAATATGCTTGACGGAACAATAAAAGTGGTTTATGCTGTTGATCAGGAAGGAAAGTACCAGAAAGTATCTTCTGCCGGTTGGGAGCCGGAAAATATAGCATTGAGCCAGGCCTGGGAAGTGATTAATGAAAAGATTGAGGAAGCCAGGAGAGATGTGCAGGCTGGCAAACTGAGTCCGCTGGCATACCATATGGAGAAAAATATCATGAGTCCCGGCCTTGTGGCCGACTATATGGGATTTTCGTCTAAGAAAGTTAAGAAACACCTCGAACCGCAGGCATTCGGGAAGCTTGATGAGGCAACCCTGCAAAAATATGCCGATGTGTTTCAGGTGACAATAGAAGAATTATTAAAAACAGATTGAGTGAGTCCGACATTTGAGCATAATCAGTCTGCCCATTGTGAGAATGGCGCTGTCCTGAATCTGTTACGTTTTCATAATCTGACGCTAAGCGAGCCCATGATTTTTGGGATAGGATCGGGGCTTTTTTTTACCTTCCTTCCTTTTGTAAAAGTCAATGGTCTGCCAGGCTCCTCTTACCGGATTTTGCCGGGCTGGATATTTAAGCGCGTAACCAGACGCCTTGGAATATCCATGCATTCCCAGACCTTCAGAGATCAGGATAAGGCAATGGCCGAGCTCGACCGGATTTTAGCCAAAGGTTTGCCCGTAGGTGTATTGACCAGTGTATTTTATCTGCCTTATTTGCCCAAAGCATTGCGGTTTCATTTCAATGCGCATAATATTGTTGTTTACGGCAAAGTTGAAAACCGGTATCTCGTCAGCGATCCGGTTTTGGATGGCGTGACGGAAATAGCATACGATGATCTGAAAAGAGCCCGTTTTGCGAAAGGAACGCTTGCACCGAAAGGGAAAATGTATTACCCGGTAAATGTCCCGGAAAATATTGATATACGACCGGCTATCGTGAAAGGAATCCGCAAAACAGCCAGCGATATGCTGGGTGTGCCCTTACCCTTTTTCGGGATAAAAGGAATCCGTTATATGAGTTCAGCGCTTAGAAAATGGCCACGCAAGGTTGATCAGAAAGAGCTCGTTTTAAGACTTGGACAGCTTATTCGTATGCAGGAGGAAATAGGTACAGGCGGGGCCGGATTCCGTTTCATTTTTGCGGCATTTCTTCAGGAAGCATCCGAAGTGCTGGGACAAAGCTGGCTGAAGGAAATATCTGCTGAAATGACGCAGACGGGTGACCGGTGGAGAGATTTTGCATTTGAGGCCGGGCGTATTTGTAAAGGCAGAGAAGCTGAGCATTCTTCGGTAGAACTGCTGGCTGATATATTAATGGATTGTGCGGAAAGGGAAGAGCGGATATTCAAAAAACTTAAAAAGATCAAGCTTTGATAGCTGCTGTTGAAATTTCCGGAGTTGTCAAAAAATACCCGAAGACGATCACACCTGTTCTTAAGGAGATATCACTCGAAATCGCAAAAGGGGAGTGTCTCGGGTTATTGGGGCCAAATGGTGCGGGAAAGACCACGCTGATTTCAATTATTGCCGGTTTACTAAAACCGGATGAAGGCTCCGTACACATATTCGGAGAAAAGCCGGAAAGCATGGGGCGAAGGATCGGGCTTGTTCCGCAGGAGATTGCTCTGTATCCGTCGCTGACTGCCAGAGAAAATCTTACTTACTTCGGGAGGATGTACGGTCTTGGGAAAAAAGAGCTTGCATCCCGAATGAATTTCTGGCTGGAGGAGCTGGGACTGGAAGCACATGCCGGCAAACGTGTGGAGGATTATTCCGGTGGTATGAAAAGAAGGCTTAACCTGATTGTTGCACTGATGCACAGGCCGGATCTGCTGATACTTGACGAACCTACGGTGGGAATCGATATCCATTCAAAAATGGTGATTCTGGATCAGCTCCAACGACTCAATAAAGCAGGTATGACCATGCTGTACACAAGTCATCAGTTTGACGAAGCCGAAAAAATATGTAACCGGATTGTAATACTGGACAGAGGGCAGATCTGCTGGAATGGCGAGTGTAGTTATTTCAATAAGCTGTATGGCAAAGCTAATCTGGAACAATTGTTTGTAGAAATTACCGGACGGGAGCTGAGAGACTAAATGAATATTCTGAGCGCTATATATAAAGAATTACTTGTACTTACCCGTGACAGGGCCGGTCTTGCCGTGCTTTATATAATGCCTTTGACGCTTATTATCCTTATGGCGCTCATCCAGGATGCCCCGTTCAGGGATTACAAGGATACCCACATTCCCGTACTATTTGTAGACCAGGATAATGGACAATTGTCCGCGCTTATATCGGAAAAGCTGTCTGAAGCAGGGATGTTTTCCCTGGTGCGGGCAGACAGTAGTCATGTTGCAAATGAAAAGTATATTCAGCTTGTAGCTGATGGCTCCTACAAAGCAGCAATTGTGGTAAAAGATAAAGCCAGCTCCCACTTTGACAGAAAACTCCGCATCCGCATAGAAAAATCATTTAATTCGTTTGCTGCGGTAAAATCAGCTTATCCTGATCCTCTGCCGGCAGACGACGATATTCAGATAGTCTGGGACCCGGTTATAAAAAAATCGTTTAAAGATGGACTGACCACAGCACTGAATAGTATCCTTATCGGATATCAGGCAGATAAGACCCTGGCCATGGTCGAAGACCGCTTACGCCGTATGTCGGGAGATGATAAGCTTACCATGAGCAATACGCTGCTGATAGAGATTAAGCAAAGAGAAACATCCGAACCGGATCACGCACTGTACGCACTGAATTCTGTCCAGCACAATGTGCCTGCCTGGGCAATATTCGGAATATTTTTCATGGTTATTCCTCTGGCCGGGAATATTATCAGGGAAAGAGAGCAAAAAACCATGCTCCGTCTGCATCTTATTCCGGGGAGTATTCAGGTCGTTCTGCTGGGAAAAATTTTAACCTATCTGTTCGTAGCTGTTACGCAGTTTGTGCTGGTGGTGCTTGCCGGGAAATACCTTATGCCGGTACTGGGCCTTCCTGCTCTGTATACCGGAGATAACTGGGCTGCGATAAGTCTGGTGGTGATGGCGCTGGGGCTGGCTGCTGCCGGGTACGGAGTGTTTGTAGGTACATTGTTCAATACGACCTATCAGGCATCAACTTTCGGAGCTGTTTCCATTGTTATACTGGCTGCGATAGGCGGGATATGGATTCCCATATTTATTATGCCGGAGATTGTTCAGAAGTTAAGTCTGCTGTCCCCGCTTTCATGGGGCATGAAAGCGTTCAATACAATCTTCTTAAGAGGGAGCGGTATAGAAGCCGTGTATTGGGAAATACTGCTTCTCAGCGGCTTTGCAATAGTGATGTTTGCGGGTTCTTTTCTTTGGGAAAAAAATAAAAACTGACAATTTTATTCATGCGATTAAGATCCGATGATAAATTTGACAATGGGCTGATTGCTTCCAGAGACATCAATGTGCGTTTCTCGGAGGTCGATGCAATGGGAATCGTATGGCATGGCAATTATCTGAAATATTTTGAAGACGGACGGGATGAATTTGGTGATTGTTTTGACCTGGATTTTGTTAAGTTGTATCACCGGGAAGGTTATCTTACACCATTAGTCAAGGCAGATATAGATTATAAGCGTATGCTGAAGCTCGGGGAAAAAGCGATTATTCAGACGCGCTTTGTTCCGACAGAAGCAGCGAAGATCGTTTTTGATTACAGGATTCTTCACAGAGAATCAAAGCAGCTGCTGACTGTTGGGCGTACGATTCAGGTTTTTGTTAAAGATGATGAGCTTGCCATAACCATACCTGATTTTTTTCAGGAATGGAAAACCCGGTGGCTGAATGAAAATAATGCGTAACGTATACATATCGGCAACAAATGTGCTGACCGCACTGGGCAACAATCCGGAGGCGGTCATGAGTGCTATGCTTGCCGGACATAGTGGCATATGCCTGTGTGAGGATCCGGCTGTTGCACCTGCTCCGTTTTGGGCTTCCCGAATAGATATGTCTTCCCTTCCTGTTGACTTGTCTGAGGAGTATACGCGCTTTGAACGCCTGATCATTAATTCAGTTTCTCTGGCAGCCCGGAATTCGGAGGTTGACCTGGCTTCGGATTCAACTCTTTTTCTGTTCTCAACAACCAAAGGAAATATTGATGAATTGCCTCAGGGAAAGCGTCTGAAGCTGCATGAATCAGGGACTTTTCTAGCCGGATATTTTGGCAATAGTCAGCGGCCGGTTGTAGTTTCTAACGCCTGTATATCCGGTACCGCCGCAATTCTGACAGGCAAGCGGCTTATACAAAGCGGACAATATAAAAATGTGGTAGTGACCGGAGCAGATCTGGTATCATCATTTGTTCTGTCAGGCTTTCAGTCATTTAAGGCCTTGAGTGAAGGGCCGTGCAAACCATTTGACAGCGAACGGACAGGGTTGTCACTCGGAGAAGGGGCGGGTACAATTATTCTGTCAGCAGAAAATACCGGCAGCGCATATGCAGACTGGATCATAGCCGGTGGCGGTATAAGCAATGATGCCAACCATATTTCCGGGCCTTCCCGTACCGGAGAAGGATTGCAGCTTGCAGTTGAAGCTGCAATCTCTGACGCGGGGCCCCTAGGATTTACAAGAGAAATGATTGGCTATATATCTGCACATGGTACTGCTACATTGTACAATGATGAAATGGAGGCTAAAGCGATTAATGCTGTGCAGTTGCAGGATGTTCCGCTGAGCAGCTATAAAGGCTACTGGGGACATACACTGGGCGCTGCCGGACTGATTGAGACAGCCATGGCACTGAAATCGGTATCAGCCGGAAAGCTGTTACCCTCGCTGAACTACAGCAGCCATGGAGTATCTTTGCCCTTACATGTGCTGACTGAAGAAACAGCAGCTTCAGTCCGGTGTTTTCTGAAGACTTCGTCAGGTTTCGGTGGGTGCAATGCGGCGCTGCTGATCGGAAAAATTTGATAGGATGCATTACATAAAAAGTCATATTCGGATTGCTAACGGTCTTTTCCTTAAGGATGGTAAAAAAAGAGGCTCGTATTCTGATAAGCCGGAGGATTTTGCGCAGGTAATACGGGCATTCTATAAAGAAATGGAGCTCAGCTATCCGGCTTTTTATAAAATGGATAATCTGTCGAAGCTTGGTTTTTGTGCGGCAGAGCTATTGCTTGAAAATATCGGCTGGCAGGAAACAATGAATGAAAACGAGCTGGGGGTTATTCTTGCCAATAATTCCTCCTGCCTGGATACAGATGAGGCTTATTTTGCCACTATTTGTAATAAAGAGGAGTATTTTCCCAGCCCGGCTGTGTTTGTATATACGCTGCCCAATATCGTTATCGGAGAGATTTGTATCCGGCATAAGATTAAAGGAGAGAATATGTTCTTTCTCCAGTCTGAATTTGATCCGGAATTTATGGTTTCATATATTGACAATATATTGAATTCCTGTACACTGAAGGGATGCATAGGGGGCTGGGTTGAATTTTATAAGGATAATTATGATGCTTTTATGTATTTTGCATCCCGGGAAAATGCAAAAGGTGACTATCCTGTACATAATCTGAAAAATATAAAAAAACTATATAATACACATGGAGCAATTAATTGAGGATCTGAAGGGACAAATTATCAAGGCCCTTAAGCTGGAAGATGTTAAACCGGAAGATATAAATACAGATGCGCCATTGTTTGGAGAGGGACTTGGTCTGGATTCTATCGATGCCCTGGAGCTGATTGTATTGATGGAAAAAGAATACGGAATCAGGGTAGAAAATGCTTCGGCAGCCAAATCAATTTTTACCTCTGTCAGAACAATGGCGGATTATATTGCAAAGAATAAGAAATAAGTATGACAAACAGGGTGCTGATTACAGGTATGGGTATGATATCTTCCATCGGGATGAATGTGGAAGAATGTTATGCATCCCTGTTGCGCAAGCAGTCAGGCACAGACAAGGCCCGTATTCTGACTACCGTGCACCGGGATACTTTTCCGGTTTCGGAAGTAAAGCTTACGGATGAAGAGCTGAGCAGACAGGCAGGTTTGTCGCAGGACAGACCATATACAAGAACCACCCTGTTGGGCATGATTGCCGCAAAAGAGGCTTTTGAGCATGCCGGCCTGCATCAGCTCGAACGATTACGGACCGGTATGGTATCAGGTACTTCGGTGGGGGGAATGGGTAAGACAGAATTGAATTATCTGGATTATCTCCAGATTGAGAACCCGGAACTGCTTTCAATGTACATTGATACACATGACTGTGGTGACAGCACCCAGACTATTGCAGACACTCTCGGATGCAATGATTATGTAACAACGATCAGTACAGCCTGCTCATCTGCTGCCAATGCGATTATGCTGGGTGCCAGGCTTATCAAAAATGGCTTATTGGACAGAGTGCTGGTAGGAGGAGTTGACTCGCTTACCAGGTTTACCCTCAATGGCTTTAATACGCTGATGATTCTTGATAAAGAACATTGTAAACCTTTTGACGGGCAACGTTGCGGCCTCAATCTCGGCGAAGCAGCCGGTTTTATTGTGCTTGAATCCGAAGCAGCCGCCGGTGAAGGAAACCGTAAGATTTACGGACAGCTTACGGGATATGCCAATACCAACGACGCATATCATCAGACTGCTTCCAGCCCGGAAGGAAACGGCGCCTTTCTGGCAATGAAAAAGGCGCTTGAAAAAGCCGGAATACAACCGGATAATGTTGATTATATAAATGTGCATGGAACAGGCACTCCCAATAATGATTTATCGGAAGGACGTGCCATGGAACGCCTGTTTTCCGGAAAAATTCCCCCATTCAGCTCTACCAAGTCATATACTGGTCATACACTGGGAGCAGCGGGGGGAATCGAAGCCGTAATCTCTCTCTTATCAATTAATCATCAGGTCATATTTCCCAATCTGAATTTCAGGAATAAAATGCCCGAACTTAATTGCGAGCCTGTAACAGAGACTGATACCACAGTAGCTGTAAAAACAGTGCTTTCCAATTCATTCGGGTTTGGCGGTAACAATACGTCGCTGGTTTTCTCAGCTTCATAGTATCATGAAAATTTATATTCGCTCATCCAGTTGTCTGTCAGCTCAGGATACCTTGTATTCTGAAGGAATGCCGGATACTTTTGCCAATACCAGCGGTCATAAACTTAAGGCTTTCGATCCTGATTATAAGAAATATATTGCTCCTGCCGCAGCCAGACGGATGGGACGTATCATAAAAATCGGGGTCGCATCAGCAGCTGTTTGTATGGAGCGGGCACAGGAAAAAAATCCCGATGCGATTATTGTAGGAACAGCCATGGGCTGTGTGGAGGATACCGAAGAGTTTCTTATCAAGATGATTGATAATAAAGAAACGCTGCTCACTCCTACGTCATTTATTCAGTCTACGCATAATACTGTAGCAGGACAGATTGCGCTTCTTCTTGGCTGCAATAATTACAATTTTACCTATGTGCACCGGGGATTTTCCTTTGAAAGCGCTTTGCTTGATGCAATGCTGCTGCTGAAGGAAAAAGAGGCATTTTCTGTTCTGGTAGGCGGACTCGATGAGTTGACAAACAATCACTTTGAAATATATAACAAGCTGGGTTATTGGAAAGTCAGCGCTTCCTGTATCAATAGTATCAGGGATAATTCTGCCGGTGTATTACCGGGAGAAGGTGCTGCATTCTTTATTCTTCGTACGGAAAAAGATGATCACACGCTGGCCGAACTGTCCGGTCTGGATATGATTTATAAGCCGGATGGTGCATTACTGCAAAAACGGGTTCTTGAGTTATTGCAAAAACATGCACTTGCACCTGCCGGTATCGATGCGTTGGTGCTTGGCATCAACGGACATAGTGAAGAAGACCACCTCTTGCTTACGTTGGCAGAGACATTATTTCCGGAAACCCCCATAGCCGCTTTTAAGCATTATTGCGGAGAATATCCGACTGCTTCAGCAGCAGGACTCTATCAGGCTGCTTATCTTATAAAGAATCAGAAAGCTTCCGATGCTGTATGGCAAACCGCTAAACGGCCCAAGCAGATCAGCAACGTGCTTTTCTGTAATGGTTTCAGGAAAGATTACCAATCAGTTACTCTGTTGTCTGAATGCTGAATTTCAGGTTAACCTGCATTCTGACCGTTGCTGTCTTACTGTTTTTGCTTATTTTCAGTATTTCAGACCTTATTTCAATGTACTGGCTGGGACTCCCTTTGCTTTTTTTTCTGGTACTTACGGCGTCGGGTTCCGCGATAGTACAGATGGGGTTCTATTTGCCGGTATGCACCCGCAATAAACAGCTTCCGGATACGATTGCCATTACATTTGACGATGGCCCTCATGAAGAAGTAACCATGGCACTTATGCAGGTCCTCAGGAAACACGGGGTTGAAGCAACCTTTTTCTGTATTGGCCGGAATCTTCAGGATCGCGAAAAAATTGTCCGGCAATTATACGATGAAGGCCATTGCATAGCCAACCATACCTATAGCCACCATGGATTTCTCCCTTTTTATACAAGCCGGAGACTTGCTGCAGATATAGAAAAAACGTCTGATTTGCTGAATACGATTATCGGGGTACGTCCCATGTTGTTCAGACCACCTTTTGGAGTTACAAGTCCGCCGTACGGCAATGCAGTAAAGAAGCTGGGATTAAGAACGATAGGCTGGAGCATCCGCTCACTCGATACGGTAATCAGAAATCCGGAGAGACTGATGCGGCGGGTTAGCAGAAAGAGATATTATGGAGATGTGCTGTTGTTTCATGATACCAATATGGCTATTGTGACGTTTATCGATGAGTTTCTTGAACAGGTAAAAGCGAATGGTATTAATGTTGTACGGGTTGACAGGTTATTTAAAATACAGGCTTATGAAGAATAAAATTATAGCGCTTTTTTGTCTGCTTCCTATAGTCGGCTGGGCGCAATATCCGGGATTTACCGAAATAAAGGAACCGAAGGCAATAACATCGAAGATCTCCGGGCATGCCCGTACGATTTTTGCCATTGAGAGTGATTTTGTTCAGGAAAAAGATATTTCGGTATTATCAGAAAAAATTGTGTCAAAGGGACGGCTGATATACAAAAAAGAAAACAAGCTTCGCTGGGAATACAAGTCTCCGTTCAATTATCTGGTTATTCTCAACAACGGGAAAATATTCATCAAGGATGATACCAGAGAAAATAAGTTTGACATGCAGTCAAACAAAATGTTTCAGGAGATAAATGCCCTGATCGTCAATAGTGTTCAGGGTAATATAAGTGAATCCAGAAACTACAAGGTAAAAGTCTATCAGGGCGAGGAATTTTATCTTGTGGATATGATTCCCTTGTCAGGGGCAGCCAGAGAGTTTTTCAGTTCGATTCAGATCTATTTTAAAAAATCGGATCTCAATGTGAGTAAAATAAACATGGTTGAGATTGCAGGAGATTACACATTAATATCGTTCACAGACAGTGTTTACAACAGAGAAATTTCCGATGAGAAATTTAGTTTCAGGTAGTCTTTGTCTGCTTGTTCTGCTGACCGCTGCCTGCTCCAAAAAGCTGTATCCGGAAATTCAGGGGCAGGAAATAATTCTTTCTGCTGATGAATTTGATAAGCCGGTTCCTGCTGATACCACCCTTATTTACAAAACCGGAGTTGATGCGTACGGACGGTATCTGTCAGGTCTGCTGATTATAAAGTCATACAATTCGGATGATTACCGCTTGGTTTTCACCACAGAGATGGGAATGAAGCTGTTTGATTTTGAGTTTAAGAATAATAAGTTCCATGTCCATTATTGTTTCGATAAGCTGAATAAGAAGCCGGTGATCAGGCTTTTGGAAATGGACTTTTCCATGATGCTGTGCCGGAATACTTATGGAGCAAAAGCCAGGATCGTTGATACAAAGAGCTATTTGCTGGAACAGGCTCAGACTAAAGAATTATGGAAGATCGTGACAGGTGCAGACTCCCGGTCTGCCGAAGGCATCCATAGTCTGAATCCGGAAGGAAAACCCAAGTGTTTCATAAAATATGTTTATCGGGAAGGGCAATGCCCTGATATGATTTATATTGAGCATGAAAACCTGAATCTGAAAATGCAGCTCGAATTGCTGAAACGGTAGAAGTTTTGCTAAAATCATCAGGCTGTTTTTGAAACCAGTTTCAGTATTGCTACCTTTATGTGCTGATAGATTGTAGTTGTTGTTCAGAATTAAAAGATTAATTATGGCTTTGTTGGATGATTTTTATACGCTGAATACCTTGACTGAAACTGAAAGCGGAATTTCGGCAGAAGTGACTCTTAATCCAAAGCACAGGATATTTAATGGACATTTTCCCGATAACCCTGTTGTACCCGGTGTTTGCATGATGCAAATGATAAAAGAGGTTTTACAGTTGTCCAGAAAAAGGACCTTTATTCTTTCCGAAGGCAGCAATGTCAAATTTGTGAATATTCTTAATCCGGACGAAAATCAGCGGGTAGAGCTGGTACATGAGATTGTCAGGGACAACGGGGAAGAAGTTAAGCTAAAAAGTACAATCCGGAACAATGAAACCGTCTTTATAAAATTTGCCGGATCCTTCAGGGAGTATAGGACGAAATAAAAGCTTTGATCGTTAATTCAGAAATATTTGACCTATTTCCTAACTATGAGTGAGCAAGACTCCCGTAATCGCTTCAGGCAGTTAAATACCTGCGTAATTATTCCGACCTATAACAATGCTGCTACTATCCGTTCTGTTATTGAAGGAGTCTCCGTGTATACAGACAACATTATTGTGATAAATGACGGATGTACAGACGACACAGACGCTATTCTCGGACAGATAGAGGGCATTCAGATTGTACGTCACGATGTCAACAGGGGGAAGGGAGTGGCTTTACAGACAGGGTTCAGGGCCGCGGTCAGCTTCGGGTATCGCTATGCCATCACAATAGACAGTGATGGACAGCATTTTCCGGAAGATATGCATACATTTCTGGATAAAATCGAGCAAAACCCTGATACGCTGATTGTCGGTGCCAGAAATATGGATCAGGAATCCGTACCTGGCAAAAGCAGCTTTGGCAATAAGTTTAGCAATTTCTGGTTTCGGTTTGAGACAGGTATTGCCTTGCCGGATACCCAGTCCGGGTACAGGCTTTATCCGGTTCAAAAACTAAATGATTTCCGCTGGTTTACCAATAAATATGAATTTGAGATAGAAGTTCTTGTCCGGGCAGCCTGGCATGATATTCCTGTCTTATCGGTTCCAGTCAGTGTATATTATGCCCCCAAAGAAAGCCGTATCTCACATTTCAGGCCTTTCAGAGATTTCTCGAGAGTGAGTGTGCTCAATACGGTTCTTGTTCTGATTACCCTGTTATACATCAAACCAAGAAACTTTTTCCGCCTGTTTCAAAAAAAAAACCTTAGGCATACGCTGAACACCTATCTGATCAAACCTCAGGAATCCGATCTGAACAAAGTAGCAGCGCTTTCTTTCGGTGTATTTATGGGAATAGTGCCGATATGGGGATTTCAGCTTATTGTTGGTATTACGCTATGTCATCTTCTTAAGCTCAATAAAGCATTGTTTGTATTGGCTGCCCATATCAGTATTCCTCCGATGATTCCCCTTATTTTGTTTCTGAGCCATTATTCAGGCGGCATAGTGCTGAGAAGAAATACAGATGTGGAATTTACCAGAGAGCTTACACTCCAGAGCTTCCATAATGAAATGATCCAGTATATCATCGGAGCAGTCGTCTTTGCGACGCTGGCAGCATTGCTTACAGGTATGCTTAGTTTCCTTGTTCTTAAATCCTTTTCATCCGGAAAAATATCAAAATCTACCATTTAGAATTCTTGCAGTAAAATATGAGTAACCTGTTGATCAGGCTTTTCGAGCTTGCTTCCGGAAAGCGCAGCACTTTTTTTGTGATTATCGGGCTCGTGCTGGCGATCGCTCTTTTTTTCGCCTCACGCCTGAGGCTGAAAGAAGATATTTCTGCCATGATGCCCCGCGATCCTAAAATTGAGAAGATGAATCAGATCATTCAGCATTCACGATTCTCTGACAAGCTGGTGGTAAATATTTTTCTTAAAGATTCACTTGCCCAGGCAGAGCCGGATCTGCTAATCGCATTCGCTGACAGTCTCTCTGATGCGCTTCAACCGCTGGTGCCGGGTTATCTGGAACAAGTCAGAGATAAGGTTTCTGATCATGCCATCACAGATATTTTTGCTTCAGTCAATGATAATCTGCCAGTATTTCTGACAGAAGAGGATTACGAAAGGCTGGATACCATTCTGCAGCCTGATAATCTCCGGAGACAGCTGGAAAATAACTACAAGCTTCTGATCTCGCCGGCCAGTCTGGTGATGAAGAAGATTGTCATTCAGGATCCCCTGGGTATGAGCGGCAATGTACTGAAAAAGCTCCGGAATCTTGAAGTCGAGGAGAATTTTGATCTGTATGACAATCATATTCTAACAAAAGACAGAAAGAACCTGCTTCTTTTTATTGTTCCGGCCAATCCTCCCAACGAAACCGGTATAAACTCAATAATGCTGCAAAAGATGGATAGTGTGTTTGCAGCGGTAGGGCAGAGCTTTGATCAAACAATAGAGGCGCAATATTTCGGAGCCGCAGCAATGGCGGCTGGTAATGCCGAACGGATAAAATCTGATCTGATGATCACCATTACGCTTGCTGTTACAGTGCTGTTAGTGTTTATGGGGCTGTTTTTCAGACGGGCCGGGGTTGTGCTGATTATCTTTTTGCCAGTAGTAATCGGGGGTATCATATCACTTGCCGTCATGTATTTTCTTAAGCATGAAGTTTCTGCCATAGCCTTGGGGATGGGATCGGTTTTACTTGGTATTACAGTTGATTATTCCCTGCATATCTTTACCCATTTTCGTAATACGGGATCTGTCAAGTCAGTGCTCAGGGATTTGCCTATGCCTCTGATGCTTAGTGGTATCATCACGGCAAGCTCTTTTTTGTGTCTTATGTTTGTCAAATCCGATGCATTGAAAGACCTTGGGCTCTTTGCTGCCATCAGTGTCATCAATGCCCTGCTGGCAGGATTAATTGTCTTACCGCATTTTCTCAAAAAGACCCGGAAAAAAGAGAGCGGCCCGGGTTCAGGCATCAGCTTTATCGAACGTTTTACCTCTTATAGATACGATCGAAACAAAGGGCTGCTTGTTGCTATTGCCATTATTACCATTGTATCGTTTTTTACTGCCGGCCATGTCAGGTTTGAAACGGACATGATGAAGATGAATTATGTATCCGATAAGCTTTATGAGGCGGAAAAGAATCTGTACAGGATCAGCAATATTGCGCATAAGTCATTATATGTTGTTGCATCCGGAAATTCTCTGGAAGAAGCCCTTGAAGCCAATGAAGGAGTAGCTGCAGCGCTTGTCAGGCTGAAAGATGAAGGAGTGGTGCGCAGTATTGCCGGAGTCAATGATTTTCTTATTAGTCAGCGTACCCAGCAGCAGCGGATAGACCGGTGGAACCAGTTCTGGACTGCAGAACGGAAAGACAGTGTGCGCAAGCATCTGCTGGATATCGGGGGCAGCTACAAGTTTTCCGGACAGGCATTTGCCCCGTTCTTTAAAAGCCTCGGGCATGAATATAAGCCTGTTGCAATTACAGATCTCGGCGAAATGAAGAGACTGTTTTTTGATGAATACCTTTCCGAGCGCTCCTCAATGGTTACACTTGCCTCCCTGCTCAAGGTTGATCCGGACAAGAAAGACCTGGTACAGGAATATATCAGCGAAGATGATCATATTACGATTCTGGACCGTCAGTATATGACTTCGCGCTTTGTGGAGCTGATGAGTGAAGATTTCAATACGCTCGAAGTACTCTCGCTTGGTCTGGTGTTTCTGGTTCTGGTGCTTTCTTATGGCCGTCTGGAGCTTGGGATTATCGCTTTTGTTCCGATGATTCTGAGCTGGCTCTGGACATTAGGCCTTATGGGACTGCTCGGAATCAAATTTAATATTATCAACATTATCATATCCACCTTTATTCTGGGACTTGGCATTGATTACAGTATATTCATCATGAGCGGCCTCATGGATGAATATACCAGAGGCATCAAGCATCTGGCTACTTTCAAAACCTCTATATTTCTTTCAGCTTTTACTTCCATTACAGGTATCGGGGCGCTTATTTTTGCAGAGCATCCGGCCCTGCGCTCAGTAGCGGTATTGTCAATCATCGGAATGTGCTCCGTGATTACGATCAGCTTTGTGCTGCAGCCTCTGCTCTTCCGCCTGCTTATATCCGACAGAATACAGAAAGGCTACAATCCTGCAACAGCCGCGAGTTTACTGGTTTCAGTGTGGGTATATAGCATTTTCATCATCGGATGTGTAATACTGACAATACTTGCCACGCTGGTTTTTCCTGTTCTGCCTTTGCAGCGTTCCTCAAAGAAAAAAGCGTATCACCATTTACTGACGGGATTTGCACGTCTGCTGATCCGGATTGCACCCGGAAAACGCCTGACTATTCTGGATCAGGGGAATGAAAACTTCGAAAAGCCAGCTATTGTGATCAGCAATCATCAGTCCTTTCTTGATATTTTGATGATGCTGGCTGTATCACCCAGGCTTATTCTGATGACGAATCAATGGGTGTGGAACTCCCCGATCGTAGGGCCTCTTGTGCGGTATGCGGATTCGGTACCGGCTTTTGAAGGAATTGAATCCAATACGGATCTGGTACTCGATAAGCTCAAAGAAGGATTTTCTGTCGTTATTTTTCCGGAGGGAACACGGTCTGTTGACGGAAAAGTTCACCGTTTTCATAAAGGTGCTTTTTATCTTGCCGAAAAATACGGGATAGATATCCTGCCGCTTGTAATGCATGGTGCGGGAGAAACAATAGCCAAGGGCGATCTTATGGTCAATAACAGGGGAGTAACGCTTCGGTTTCTTCCGCGAATTACCCCTGATGATCCGGGATTCGGAACAACATATCAGGAAAGAGCAAAAGCTGTCCGCAAGTATTTTTCATCGGAATATGAAAAGCTAAGAGAATGTATTGAAACGCCCGGTTATCTGAAAAAAAGGCTTATCCAAAATTATATCTACAAAGGCCCCGTGCTGGAGTGGTACTGTCGCATAAAACTACGATTGGAAAACAACTATGAGCTGTACAACCGTTTGTTGCCGGATTCAGGAACGATTGTAGATATAGGCTGCGGATACGGATTTATGTCCCAGATGCTTGCAATGCTTAAAGGCAGGCGTGCAATAATCGGGCTGGACTATGACCGGGAAAAAATCGAAGTAGCATCACATTGTTACCGGAAGCCGGCCAATGTACAGTTTGAAGTAGCAGATATTACCCGTTATCAGCTGCCGGCAGCCGATGCTTTTGTATTAAGTGATGTGCTGCACTATCTGCCTGTTTCTGAGCAGAAAGAAGTGCTGGAGCAGTGTGCCGCAAAATTGAATGCAGGAGGCGTACTGCTGATCCGGGAGGGTGACTCCGATCACTCTGATCGTCACCGTCGTACGCGTCTGACAGAGTTTTTTAGTACCAGAATAATGCGTTTCAACAAGGCAAAGAACAGACTTGCTTTTTTGTCAGGAAAGGACCTGGAAGCACTATGTACAGAGCTTGGACTTTCTTTTGAACTGGCAGACAAAGGAAGCACCACATCAAATAGTTTGTTTGTTGCACGTAAAGTAATCAGAGCAGAGGATGGAATATGATGTAGTGATTATCGGAAGTGGCCTGGGGGGATTAGCCTGTGCCACCATGCTGGCAAAAGAAGGCATGAAGGTATGTGTGCTGGAGCAAAACAGGCAGTTTGGAGGAAACCTGCAGATTTTTTCGAGAGATAAGACTGTTTTTGATACAGGAGTGCACTATCTGGGGGGCTTGGGCGAAGGAGAAAATCTCAACCGTATTTTTCGCTACTTCGGCATAATGGATAAGCTGGATCTGGAATCACTGGATCCGGATGGTTTTGATCGCATATGCTTTGACGGGGATCCTAATGAATATCCCCAGGCTACAGGTCATCAGAACTTTGTGGAGCGCTTGTCAGAGTTTTTTCCTGCCGAGCGGGCAAATATTCAGAAATATGTAGACCATATTCAGCTTATTTGTGAGACCTTTCCTTTGTATAATCTCAGGCTTCATGAAAGCAACTTTCTGGAAAATACCTCCAGGTATTACGGCACAAGCCTGGAAGATTATATAAACTCCCTGACAACTAATGAGCTGTTACGGGCAGTATTGCTGGGCAATGCACCATTATACGCAGGCCAGGCCGGTAAAACCCCTTTGTATCTGCATGCCCTGATTGTAAACTCTTATATAACCAGCAGCTGGAGATGTAAAAAAGGCGGAGCACAGATCGCTTCTGAAATAATCAAAGTGATCAGATCGTATGGCGGCGAACTGAAAAATTATGCGGAAGTCGTGAAGCTTCATCTCAGAAATGATCAGGTATATGCTGCAGAGCTGAAAAGCGGAGAGATGATAGAGGCAAAGCTTTTTATAAGCAATGCACATCCTGTCAATACTTTCAATTGGCTGCCGGCCGGATCGATGAGACGTTCTTACATAAACCGGATTACGGGCCTGGACAATACTATTTCAACATTTATGTTAAATATTGTATTGAAAAAGCAGGCTTTACCTTCTTTTAATTATAATCTCTATTATTACAAAAACCGGGATGTGCTCATCCGGGGAAATAACTATAAGGATAACTGGCCGGCACATTTCTGCATTTTTCCCGGAGCGCATGGCGCTTCTGGCGGTTATCTTGAAAATCTGAGTATAATGTCCTATATGGAATTTAATGAAGTACGATCTTGGGAAGATACATTCAGAGTAATACCAGCCGACAGTGATTCGAGAGGAGAGGCCTATGAGCGCTTTAAAGTAGAAAGAGCGGAACAGCTGATCAGTGAAGTTCAAAAAAGATATCCGGATATCCGGAATATGATTCAGTCATATACTTCGTCAACTCCGCTGACATACAGAGATTATCTGGGTTGCAGAGAAGGAGCATTGTACGGATTGCTCAAGGATTATAAAGAGCCGATGAAAACATTCATCAATTCCAAAACCAGAATACCTAACTTATATCTTACCGGGCAGAATATTCATGTGCATGGGATTTTGGGAGTGACTATCGGGGCGATTCTGACGATTGGAGAAATACTGGGTCACGGATACATAGTCAGCAAAATTCGGGAAGCAGGTTGATATCAGTCCGGAATATCCATCCGCCTGCATTCTTCCAGCTTACCTTTTTCCATTTGGGAAATCAGGCTGAAGTACAATATTTTTAAAGAAGGATAGGTTTGCATCAGCTCCTGATTAATAAAATAATTATGATGACGCTGAGCAATGTTCCCAAGGTTGATATACCTGATTTCTCCTTCGTTTTTGCTTTGTCTGGATCTTCCGAGCTGCTTGCGCAGGGTCAGCCAGAATACACCGTAAAGCGTGGGATCTTTGTGGTTCGACAGTACGACTATTTGATCCGACAGATCTATTCTGCTTATCCATTTACGATGCCCGGTTTTCTTCACGGCAGGAGCATTCATAAGTACAACATCAAAAAGCGGCTGACTGGCTGAGCACGCCTTATCCTGCCTGAACATTTTTTCCAGAAAGGCATTGCCCATACTATGCAGCAGAAGCACTGATTTCTCAGAGCCGAATTCCGGGAAGCCAGATTTGTATTGATCATACTCCTTCAGAAATGCTGTGAACTGCGGAAGACTGCGGTCTACATTGTGTTTTGCGTACAGATAGCTTCTCAACTCAAAAATGCCCGGATATTTGCTGGGCCAGTCAAACACAATCAGTGATACATTGTAAAAGCGGCGGATCAGCTCACTCTCGTTAAGAGTGTTGGTGAATGTCCGCCCGTACCCATGTACATACAGCAGTGTTTCCCGCGTATCCGGCAACAGTTGTACTGCTTCCTGCAATCCGGCAAGTTTTGCCAGCCTGTATTCATTGCCTCTCCGGTATACAGCAAGGTAGGACAAGTTGCCAGCTCTGCAATTGTTAGAGTATTCCAGCTGTTTTTTTCCCCGTATCAGCTCCCGGTTAGTAACTACAATAAACAGGGGCGGCTGATTTTCCTGTCCGGAAGGCTCTGCAAAGAAAAAACGGACATTGTCGCTGCATATAGTGCGTACATCAGGAAAATCAGGCAACGATCGTAGCAGTGAGCTGCATAGAGAATCCGGCGGCTCGGCACCTGCACACATAAGAGGTATAAGCGAAGTACACCAAAAAACAATGATCCGCATCCAGCTTCGCATATAAAAAACAGGTGGTTTGATACAATAGGCTAACCTGAAAAGTATTTAAATAGTTACTGTTTGAAATGTTTATGCGGATTGATATATTGGTGTGTAATTATGCTGTTATGCGCAAGAAGATAATTATCTTAGGATTTATAGGTTTGTGTCTCAATGCCTGTACAGAAGATCAGAAGCGTCCGGATGAGACAGATCATGTGCATTTTGAAAGACCGGATACCGCAGAAGAGAAAAAAGATATGGCTGTTGATGAGAAAGTACAGCGCCTGATGTCGCCCGATATTCCGTCTGATACTTCACTCATTGCCTATATATCGGCTCCGGCTGCGGTCTTTACTATGCCGGATACGACTATTATAAAAGACATCATCGAGGAAAAAGGAGAGGAGGGCTTTTACACAGATTCAGACCGCAACTTTTATCTGCAGGAAAAAGCAGCCGGGTATATTGAAAGCAAGGGAGTAAACGTGTTTTTTCCGAGGAAACGGTATATTGCATTCAGCGATGGAACAAAAACCTACTATCTGGATACCCAGCTGGATGAAGATCGTCCCTGGATCGGAATGTTTTTCCGGGCAAACCATCCTCCGGTAATTTTTAACCCCGAGAAAGTAGAGAAAGAATTTAAAAAATATATGGAAAAATAGATCTGACCGGGCTGAAAAGCTAAAGATTTTTTTTCAGCTCTGTCAGGAAACCTTTTACTTTTTCCAGACTTTTTATGGCTTCCATCTTATCCCGGGTATTTTTTTTATCCAGGCGTATTTTCTCTTTGGCACCGGGTATGGTAAAACCTCTTTCCTTGACCAGGTGGTAAATAAGCTTTAGCTCTTCAATATCATCAGGACTATACTGGCGGTTGCCTTTATGATTTTTTTTTGGCCGTAGCGTTTCAAATTCAGTTTCCCAGAAGCGAATGAGTGAAGGGGCAACTTCAAACATATTCGCCACTTCTCCAATCGAATAGTATAATTTTTTGATATGGTGTTCTTTAAAAGGCACGCAGCTTTACTGACTCAATTTTGTAAAAACAGAACATGAAACCCCGTTCGGTAACAAATATACAAGCATCAGCAGGGATTTGCCATAGAAGAAAACCTGTATTTTATCAATGATTATGAAATATTTCCGTAAACACATGCCAGACAGAGACTCTTAACCAAGAGACTGGTTTTCGATGGTGGCCAGCTCAAGAATTTTTTCATATTCTTCCGGATTCAGGTCATTGAAGAAGTAATGCACCGGATTAACTTTTTTATCGTTGTGGATGACCTCATAATGAAGATGCGGGGCAGTTGACGAGCCGGTATTACCGACATAGCCGATGACTTCACCCCGTTTTATCTTTTTACCGGGACTTACTATAAATTTTTCAAGATGCGCATATTTGGTAATGTAGCCATATCCGTGATCTATTTCGACTTCATTGCCATAGCCTCCGAGGTTTTTGCGGGTCAGCCTTACAGTACCGTCACCTGTAGCATAGACGGGAGTGCCTTTGGGCGCAGCAAAATCACAGCCGGTATGCAGTCTTTTTACCTTATAAATGGGATGTATCCGCATCCCGAATCCGGAAACCAGCTTGGTGAGCTCCCGGTTTGTGAGCGGCTGAATGGCAGGAATGCTGGCGAGCATCTGGGATTTGTTGTTTGCCAGCAACAGGATTTCATCGTATGATTTTGTCTGAATATACATTCTTTTCTGAAGCATGTATATTTTGGACATTGTCTGCGTAATCAGCTCATTCGTATTCAGTCCTCTTTCAAGCTCCCTTTTATATTTGATTTCCGCATTTTCCGCATTTCGTATCGAAGTCGGAATAGGCTCGGCTTCGAACACAACTCTGTATATATTTTCATCCCGCGTTTGTAAAGACTGGAGCATCTGCTGACTTTGCCTGAGTTCCTTGGCCAGCAGATCATAGTAAAATGCCAGCTGCTCGTTTTCTTTTTCAAGATATACTTCTCTGGGAGATTTGAAATAACTGTTGAAAATCCACAGTATAAGCCCGGAAAATAACAGTGTTGTAAAGATAAATCCCAGGGAGTTGAGTGTCATATCCCAGGCACTGAGTTTGATTCGCTCATATTTACATGTTTCTGTATCGTAGTAATATTTTATCTTAGCCATTGCTCAACTTCTGATAAATCTTCTAAATTTGCGCTTTACGCCTAAGTATAGTAAAAAATCCCAAATTCGGGCTAATGTTTTAACGCAAAAGTTTTCCAAAGATTGGATACTATATCAGGTAATTTGATTGTTAGTCATATAGAATTATTATAACATACGGATGAATTCCAGCGAAATACGCCAAAAGTTTCTTGACTTTTTCCAATCAAAAGGTCATCAGATAGTCCCTTCCGCCCCGATCGTCAATAAGAACGACCCGACCCTCATGTTTACCAATGCCGGGATGAATCAGTTTAAGGATTTGTTTCTTGGCAATCAGGCTCCGAAATTTTCCAGAGTGGCCGATACGCAGAAATGTCTGCGTGTATCCGGCAAGCATAATGATCTTGAGGAGGTGGGAATTGATACATACCACCATACAATGTTTGAAATGCTGGGCAACTGGTCATTTGGTGATTATTTTAAGAAAGAAGCGATTGAATGGGCCTGGGAGCTATTGACCGAAGTATACAGCCTGCCCAAAGACAGACTGTATGTTACAGTTTTTGGCGGTGATCCTGCCGAAGGTCTGGAAAGAGACGAAGAAGCTTTCGGCTTCTGGGAAAAATGGATAGACAGCAGCCGTATCCTTGACGGCAGTAAGAAAGATAATTTCTGGGAAATGGGCGATCAGGGACCGTGCGGACCTTGTTCCGAAATCCATATAGATCTGAGACCGGAAGAAGAAGTGAAAAGAATTCCGGGAAAAGATTTGGTTAATAGTGATCATCCTCTGGTAGTTGAGATATGGAATCTGGTTTTTATCCAGTTTAACCGCAAGTCGGACGGAAGTCTGGAACTGCTTCCTGATAAGCATGTTGACACAGGTATGGGCTTTGAACGTTTGTGTATGGCTATTCAGGCAAAAACTTCTAACTATGACACGGATGTTTTCAGCCCGATGATCAATTTCATTGCCGGATACAGCGGCAGGGTATATGGTCAGAATGAACAGACGGATATCGCCATGCGCGTGCTGGCTGATCATATCCGGGCAATTGCATTTACTATTGCAGACGGACAGCTGCCTTCCAATAATAAGGCCGGATATGTAATCAGGCGAATACTGCGCAGAGCAGTCCGGTATGCCTATACATACCTGGATATCAAAGAGCCGTTTTTTCACAAGCTTGTACCTATTCTTGCCAGTCAGTTTGCCAATGTATTTCCGGAGCTGATAGCCCAGCAGGATTTTGTTTCCCGGGTTATTCTGGAAGAGGAAAACTCTTTCCTTCGAACCCTCGAAACCGGTCTGAAAAAGCTGGAGCAGATCAATCAGGATCCTTCAGTGCGCACCATTGACGGCAAAACTGTTTTCGAGCTGTATGATACCTTTGGTTTTCCGGTAGACCTGACAGCGCTTATAGCCCGTGAGAATGGCAAAGAAATCGATGAGGCAGGCTTTAACAATGAAATGGCCATACAGAAGGAAAGGTCAAGAAAAGCAGCAGAAGTGACACTTAGCGACTGGACTGAGATTGCTTCCCCTGATGGTATCGAGTTTTTAGGATACGATGTGCTGGATAGCAAGGCATCTATTGTCAAATACAGAAAAGTAAAAGAGAAAAATAAGGACCTTTATCAGATTGTGCTTGACAGAACGCCCTTTTATGCGGAGAGCGGGGGACAAATCGGAGATACAGGTGTGCTTCTTTCCGGCAATGAATCCATCCGCGTGCTTGATACCAGGAAGGAAAACGAGCTGATTATTCATATTACGGACAAGCTGCCATCCAATCCGGAAGAAGAAGTATACGCAAAAGTAGATGCTGAAAAGCGTACACTTACCGAAAACAATCATAGCGCTACGCACCTGTTACAGTCTGCTTTGAGACAGGTTCTGGGTGCTCACGTTGCACAAAAAGGCTCTTTGGTGAATGATCAGCTTCTGCGTTTTGACTTTAGTCATTTTTCGAAGGTGACTGATGAGGAAATCGCCGAGATTGAGCGTATTGTAAATCACAAGATCAGAGAAAATGTAGTATTGGATGAGAAGAGAAATGTGCCGATTGAAGATGCAAAGCAGCTGGGAGCTACGGCCTTATTTGGGGAGAAATACGGTGATTTTGTAAGAGTTATTACATTTGATCCTGCATATTCTGTGGAGCTTTGCGGAGGAACCCATGTGCGCACCACCGGCCAGATAGGTTTGTTCAGGATTGTATCGGAATCTTCTGTGGCTGCAGGAGTCAGGCGGATCGAGGCATTAACCGCTGATAAGGCAGAAAGCTATCTTAATGACCAATTAGCTGCATTGTCTAAAGTCAAAGCACTGCTCAAAAATCCAAAAGATGTCTGCAAATCACTGGAGGATCTGCTCGAGGAAAAAAATGAGCTGCTGAAACAGATTGAAGGTTTGCAGGCCCAGAAAGGACAGGAGCTGAAAAGCAAGCTGTTGTTTAATACAGAACGCGCTGATAATGTAAATTATATTATTGAGAAAGTTGAGATAGGATCTGCGGATGTTCTGAAAAATGTGGTTTTTGAAATCAAAGCGAAAGTAGATAACCTGTTTATGGTACTGGCTGCTGATATAAACGGTAAGCCTAATATTACAGTTATGATCTCCGAGAATCTGGTGGAAGAGAAAAAGCTGGATGCCTCTGCCATTGTTAAGGAGCTGGCCAAAGAAATTAAAGGCGGCGGCGGCGGTCAGAATTTCTATGCTACTGCAGGTGGCAAAGAGCTGGAAGGGCTGGACAAGGTCATGGCAAAAGCCAAAAGTTTGATAAACGAAGTTGTATTATAAGAAAAACTATTGATGAATTCCGAAATTCTTGCAAAATATCAGCCTGTAATTGGTTTGGAAATACATGCCCAGCTTTCTACCAAAAGCAAAGTATTTGCATCCGATCAGAATGAATATGGCAATCTGCCCAATACCAATGTAAGCGCGATTACCCTGGCTCATCCTGGTACGTTGCCCAGAATCAATAAAAAAGCAGTAGAATATGCGGTTAAAATGGGGCTGGCCTGCGGATGTGAAATCAACCGGTTCAATTTCTTTGATCGTAAAAATTACTTTTATCCGGATCTTCCCAAAGGTTATCAGGTTACTCAGGACCGTGCACCTGTTTGTAAGGGCGGAACTATCGTGATCAAAACAAAGGAAGGAGGAGAGAAAACCATTCGCCTCAACCGGATTCACATGGAAGAAGATGCAGGTAAAAATATGCATCTTGAGGGAGAAGTCGATACGCTGGTAGACTATAACAGAGCCGGAGTACCCCTCATTGAGATTGTTACGGAGCCGGATATACGTTCTTCGGATGAGGCTTTCGCGCTTTTGACAGAAATCCGCAAACTTGTTCGTTATCTGGACATCTGTGACGGTAACATGGAGGAAGGCTCCCTGCGTTGTGATGCGAATATATCCGTTATGCTGAAAGGGGCATCGCAGTACGGAAAAAAGGTTGAGGTCAAGAACATGAACTCCATTCGGAATGTTCAGCGTGCTATAGATTTTGAAATTTCGAGACAGATTGAATTAATTGAGAAGGGGGATACGATCTATTCCGAAACGAGACAGTTTGATGCAGTAAATGGCGATACACACGGAATGCGTACCAAGGAAGAGCTGAATGATTATCGGTATTTCCCTGAGCCTGACCTGCAGCCATTGCGTCTGAGTGAAGAGTGGCTGGCTAATATCAAAAACAATCTGCCGAGCCTGCCGCATGAGCTGTACAAACGGTTTGTAAATGAATTTGGTCTTCCCGAATACGATGCGGGAGTACTTACTGACAGCAAAGAAATTGCGCTGTATTTTGAAATATTGTGTGAGAAGACAGCCAACTATAAGGCTGCTTCCAACTGGGTAATGGGACCTGTAAAATCCTACCTGAATGAGCTTACGCTGCACGTAAAGGATTTTCCGGTTACTCCGGAACGTCTTGCCGAACTGATTGCCCTGGTGGATTCCAACAAAGTAAGCTATTCTGTTGCCGCCCAAAAGATTTTCCCGGTATTAATTGAAGGTCAGGGGCTCGAATCTGTATTGAAAATTGCCGAACGACTTAATCTTATACAGGAAAGCGATGCCGGATCACTTAAACCGGTGGTTGATGAAGTTATAGCCCGGTTCCCGGCCAAAGTTGCAGAATACAAAGCAGGAAAAAAGGGCTTGCTTGGCATGTTTATGGGCGAAGTAATGAAAGTGTCCAAAGGAAAGGCTGATCCTAAAGTAGCTACCGAATTATTAAAAGAAGTTCTTGATAAATGATGAAAAATCGATTTTTTATATATGCTCTGCTGGGAACGTTATTGTGTCTTGCCGCAGCTTGTGACAAGCAAAAGAAAGAAAAGCAAAAGGGCGGTTTTTCCGTGACCGGAAAAATAAAAGGTATTCAGTCTGATACGGTTTATCTGATGAAAATGGATAAAAACTCCATGAATCTCGTAGATAAAACGGTAGTAGACAAGGATGGAGCTTTTACTTTTACCGGGAACGTTGAAACCCCAACCTACTATAACATACGCTTTGACGGAGAAAAATCGGTTAGCCTGATTCTGGATAATGAAACATTCAGCTTTGAGGCAGATGCTACACAGGAAGAGCTGCCGGTAACAGTGAGCAACTCTAAGACCAATGAGGACATTCTTATCTATTCAGATTTTTTTCGTGAGCTGATGAAAGAAAGGAAAGAGCTTGAGACGGCGTATATGCGTTTTCAGATGGATCAGGAAAAAAATCAGGACAGCATACAGCTTGTTTTTGACAAGCTCGCAGGAATGGAAGAGCGAAGAGACCGTTATACCGTTCATTTTATCGATAGTATTTTCCCTTCCAAGGCCATTTTCTTTATTGTTCCGGTATTGAACAAAGAGCCTTATATTGATTACCAGATTGATCTGAGCAGGAAACTTTATGATGAGTACCCTGATTTGGCGATTGCTAAAGAGTATAAGGAAAATATGGCTCAGGTTGAGCAGCAACGGAAGGATTTTGAAGAGCAGGAAAAAAACAGTCCGACGGCAATAGGGAAAGAAGCGCCTGAGATCACCATGTCTGATCCGGATGGGAAAATCATTAAGCTCTCAGATCTCAGAGGTAATTATGTTTTATTGGATTTCTGGGCCTCCTGGTGCGGGCCTTGCAGAAGAGAAAATCCTAATCTGGTAAATACCTTTGAGCAGTATAAGAAAAGGAGCTTCAAAGTATACAGTGTATCGCTGGATAAAGATCGGGTGGCCTGGCTGAAAGCCATCGAGAAGGACAATCTGGAGCATAAAGGCTGGTATCATGTATCTGATCTGAAGCACTGGCAGTCGGAAGTTGTGCCATTGTACGGTATTCAGGGAATACCTTTCGCACTTTTGCTTGACAAGGAAGGCAAAATACTGGCTCGAAATCTGAGAGGTCCGGCCCTGGAAGCAGAGCTGAAGAAATTGTTTGATTAGAAGTTGCCGGCAGGATATGCTAATGTTCTGTTGAAAGAAAATAAAAAGTCTTTTTCTCGTACAGAAAAAGACTTTTTATTTTGAAAGGAGGACTTACCCCCAACTGCCGCACAACGAAATTTACAGAGCTTTTATATAAGTGCCCGGACGATATGAAAGCATTAATCGGCGAATATCAGTGCAGGTCTTTGTGTGATTTCATGATAGCAGATGCTATTGGAAGCAAAATAGTGATAGACCATACTCTTTCTCGTTTTTTGCTTATTGGTATGCGGTTCTCCTCCATGCAGAAGATTGGCATGCCAGATGAGCAGATCGCCTTTTCTGGCTGTAAAAATCCGTTTCTGAATGTTGTGTTCTTTTACTTTTCTGTCCAGCATTCGCTCATATTCTTTGTAATCCTTGTCTCCGATCAGCAGCCAGTTGCCTTCATTGTCGTAATCCGAGTTTAGATAATACGGAAGCGTATGACTGCCGGGATAGTAATGCAAGGGGCCATTGTCCATATCTATATCCTCAAGCGCTATCCATACTCCCAGGAGGCCACCCAGCGGAAAAGTGGTCATGTGTATACTGTCAGAATGTGTTCTCTGCTCACTTCCTGTAAGGAAATTTATACTCTGAAACAGAGATACTTCATTCTTCATCAGTGAGGATAGTAGCTCCAAAAGCGCCGGATCCGTCCCGAGCTCTTTCAATAAAGGGGATTTGTGTATCGCAAACATGATTTTGTTGCGGTACCTGAACGCTACTTTCTTATCATTTATAAGCTTTTCAATTTCTGCATTTATCGCATCCACAGTATCGCTTTTCAGGTACTGATGGAGTATGGCAAACCCATCGGAAGCATAATTGCGAAGGCTTGCTTGTGACTGCTCATTTAGCTCCTTATAGAGACTCGTCGACTCCAGAGGAGAAATATACTTTTCGGGAGCTAATAAAGAAGTATCAATATTCCTGAAATCTTTACTGGAAACAGGAGAAAAATAGCTTTTTCCGAGGCCCAGTTTTTTATAAAGCCTGACATTATGCTGTAGTTTCTTTTTCTGGAAAAGATTATACAGCATATAGGTTGCCTTCATTCTTTTAATGGTTTCGAGCATTTTGATGATGTAAAAGAATTAAAAAGATCGGTTCTTTTTCAAATATACACAATCTTTCATGTACTAGTTTTTTAACGAATCTATGCAATGAATCTTTTTAATCAGCTCTATATTGACAGCATGAGATAATCATGAGAATTTACCGGGTATTGCTTTATTTGATAAAGCGGACAGTCCCGTTTTTATCAATCTGAATAGTACGGTGCCGTGGCTGACCATATATTTCCAGACTTCCGCTATCGAACAGGCGAACGGTCAGCGCGGAGTCTGCCTGTACATAGGAGAGGCCCTGTCCATGATCGTGAATCAGCAATTCCCTGCATTGCTGCATGGGACGCATATCAACAATACCTACGTTATGACGGAACGCATATACGGTATTAGCCTGTCCTTTTAATACAGTATTACCGTACTTGAAAGTTTCAAGCCAGAGAAAATCCAGGTCAATGTCAAGTTCCATGTTTTCATTGCTCCAGCTTTTGACAAAAAACGTGGTACCGGTCACTTTTCCGCTTACCGTCCCATAGCCATTGTTATAAAGACGAAAGCCCGGGTTTCCGTGAATATATACTTTTACCTGCTTGTCATAACTCCTTACCCAGTCACAGTAATTTCTGTTTTCCAGAATGAGACTGTCTCCGATGATTCGCGTAAGTATTTTGGGCAAAAGATTTGTACCTGCTTCAATCACTATTCTTTGCTCATCACCTGCAACAAAAATCAGATTAATATTGTCATTGAGGTTAATTTTTGAAAAAAGAGGAAGCGCCCTTTCTTCTTTCCTGATGCTGCCAGTACTTTTCAGGCAGTCAAAGTCTTTTTCTTTGTTGCAGGACAAAAAAATGAGGCTGGTTACTATATAGCAGAAGCACTGAAATATCCTTTTTATACTAGTCATTTGTTGATGATTCGATACGTTAGACCCCATTCCACAAAATCAGCTTTTCCCAGGTGCGCACGCATCGCTGCATTTACTGCCAGATCAGGCAGCAAGTAGTATCGGATGCCATATCTCTGATAGATTCGCGGATTTATACTGACCGGCTGATAAAAGCTATAGCCCAGGTGGGTTATTATTGCCAGATTATGAATCCTGAGCTCATGTCCTGCAACAAAACCACTCTGAAGCAGCTGAAATACATTTACTGTTGTTTCATCATCAATCCAGTAACGTTTGGTACCATCGTAAAACAAGTCTGCTCCCGCGATGAGGGTACTTTTATTGTTAAGCTGTCTGCCACCATATGCTGATAATGTTCCTACGGGATGATTGCGACTGTTTACGGGATATTCGTTTTTGGAGCCTGCTGCTGCTACGAGTAGCAATAGCCAGCGCTTTTCTTTGGGAGCTTTTTCCGCCGGAACCGGTGTTGACGGTTGTGAAAGTGTATATTGTAATCCTGCAAAAATATTGGGGATGTTGATTCCGCCGTTGGGCATCCTGACACTGCCATTGCTGAAATGGAGCAAATCTATGCCTATCTGGGTACTGAATCCGGAGCTGAGCTTCTGCTCATATGCCACTCGTCCGTTGAGAACAAAATTAAGTCTGGAGCTTAGCAGATTGTTTTGTGTATTGGTGTGCAGGTCAAAACGTTTGCCAACCAGGCCGCCGCCGCCGGCAATACGATAGGTTATGGCAAAATCAGATCGCTGAAGAAGCTTTCCTTTAAAAAACATTGCAATACCCAACTGATTACCCAGACGCTTATCCGGATCAAATTGCCAGTACTGAAGGGAAAGGCCATAAGATGGATTATTGTATTCTGTCTGCCAGCTTTTTCTTCCGGTAGTCTGTATGAGATACTCTAATTCTGCTCCCCACGGATGCTGATTGGAAAGATGAGCAGTCTCCAGTTTGTTTTTCAGAACAAAACCATAATGCGGCAGCAGGGCAATTTTTTTGATTTCATTGCTCTGTGAATAGGCTCCGGATGACAGAATAAGGACGTGAAACAAAAAGAGAATAGTAAACCTTGGCAAATACATGGAATATTATTAGCTTCCAAAGTTAAAATAGTAATAGTATATTTTTAATTATTTTTTTTTGAAAAAAGATGAATATAAAGGACAGGATTGCAGAGCATAGAGAAAAGCTGGAAAAAATCGGGTTTGTGCTGATATTCCTTTTTGCATTGCTGCTGATATTCTCACCGGGAGGCGTTTTGCTCTTTGCCAGCCTCAATACTGCCGGCCTGATACTGCTTTTACTGGTGTATATGCTCTCTGGCAGGAACAATCTGATCGCAGCCCTGCTGTTTCTGATGCTCTCTTATCCTGTAGCCCGTTTTGGAGCATTGACAGATCTGTATCCAACCTTATATGCAGAATATGTGTTGTACGGAACACTGATTCTTTACGGTTTATATATTCTGGGTGATTCGATCCGGAGATCTGTTGCCAACGGCAACTTTGAGCTACTCGCTTTTTTGATGGGCATCTTCATACTCATTGCCCCACTGGCCATATTGTTTGGCAACAAAATCATGGAAAACGCGGGGCAATACTATTTCTACGCGCTTGCTTTTGTGCTGGCAACTATTATGTATAATGACAATCTGTGGCTTCGCTATGAAGCTAATAACAGATCAATGATAAAATATTTGTTCGTTATTGCTCTGCTGGCAATTATGGATTCATCACTCTCAAGTATTATGTAAGCTATGGAAATTTCTGATAAGCTTGTTGTTGTTACCGGTGTAAGCAAAGGAATAGGTCTCGAAACTGCCCGTCGTCTTTTGGACAATGGGGCTAAGGTGGCAGGCTGGAGCCGTTCGGCACCTGACCTCAGACATGAAAATTTTGTTTTCTTTGAAACCGATGTAAGTGACCCCCGTTCCGTACAAAAGTCCTATGAGCAGACTATCGGCCGTTTTGATCGCCAGGTAAGCATTTTAATTAATAATGCTGGCTTGGGTTATGACGGACTTTTGGAGGATATGTCTATCGAAAAATGGAAGAGGATGTTTGACGTCAATGTGCATGGCGCTTTTTATTGCAGCCGTCTGGTCATTCCCGGAATGAAGGAAATGGAAGAAGGGCATATAGTAAATATTGCTTCCATCGCCGGAACCACGGGCTCTGAACGTATATCAGGCTATTGCGGTACAAAATTTGCTCTGAGAGGCATTTCACAAGCTCTGTTTAAGGAAGTAAGGGACTACGGTATAAAAGTATCAGTGATCAATCCGGGATCTGTCAAAACAGGCTTCTTTGATGCTATGGACAGTATGCAGGTGCATGATCAGATGATGCGTCCCGAATGGATAGCCGAATCTGTTTTGCAGCTATTGCAAACCCCGGCCAATTATCTTCCTGTAGAGCTTGAAGTAAGGCCGTTGATGCCTAAGGGAAAATTGAAAAAGAACGAATAGAAATACAGGGAGAAGAAGTTCAAAGGATAAGTACGATGGGCGTTGTAGTTGAGAATCTTACCAAAAATTACGGATCACAAAAAGCGGTTAATTCCATTTCCTTTTCTGCCGGAAAAGGCGAAATACTTGGATTTTTAGGTCCGAATGGTGCCGGAAAATCCACTACCATGAAAATAGCCACAGGATATATCCCGCCCAGTTCCGGAACAGTCTTTATTGAAAACCATGATGTGGTGAAAGATCCGGTTGCTGTTCAGCGAAATGTAGGATATCTGCCCGAGCACAATCCGCTCTATCTGGACATGTATGTGCACGAATATCTTTATTTTATAGGCTCACTGCACAGTCTTAAAGGCAATCCGCTCAACAGCCGGGTAAAGGAAATGGTGGAACTCGTCGGGCTCACAAGAGAGCAGAATAAAAAGATCGGTATGCTCAGTAAGGGATATCGACAACGGGTCGGGCTGGCTCAGGCCTTGATTCATAACCCGCCGGTACTAATTCTGGATGAACCGACTACAGGACTTGATCCTAACCAGATCATGGAGATAAGAAATCTGATCAGGATGATCAGCCGGGAAAAAACGGTTATTTTTTCCACACATATCATGCAGGAAGTGCAGGCCTTGTGTGACAGAGTAGTAATAATTAATCTAGGAAACATTGTAGCAGATAGCAGTATCGGAGCCTTGCAACAGCTGAACAAAGGACAGATTGTGCTGCTGGCAGAATTTGATAAGCCAGTTCCAATGGATGCTTTTTCTTCCATAGCAGGTATATTGAGTGTTGAGCAGCAAGAAGGATATTTGTATAAATTTGTCTGTGAACGGGAAGATGTGCGCGGAGAATTGTTTCGGATATGCTCAGCAAATGACTGGATAATAATGGGACTGCGACAGGAGGAAAACTCTCTGGAATCTGTTTTTCGTCAGCTTACCCGCCAGTCCCCTGATCAGCAGTAAAAAAATCAGACTATTCGTAAGTTATTTAACTAGTTAATTTGAATGTTTGCCATATACAGGAAAGAAATAAATGCTTTCTTTAATTCATTAACCGGCTACCTGGTTATTATCGTTTTCCTGACTTTCATAGGATTGTATACCTGGGTTTTCCCGGATACCAACGTGCTGGATCTCGGTTTTGCAGACATGGAAACACTTTTTTCATTTGGTCCCATAGCTTTTCTCTTTTTGATTCCTGCCTTAACAATGCGAAGCTTTGCAGAAGAAAAAAAGGATGGAACCATTGAGCTCCTGCTTACCAGACCTGTAACTGACCGTCAGATAATTCTCGGAAAATACCTTGCCTGCACAAGCCTTGTCGTGTTTTCTCTTCTTCCTACAACTGTTTATTACCTGTCTCTGTCATATCTGGGCAATCCGCAGGGTAATATTGATTCGGCAGGTGTATTTAGTTCTTATATCGGATTGATTCTGCTGGGGGCTGTTTTTACTGCTGTTGGCATTTTTTCCTCCGTAATCAGCGGAAACCAGATTGTAGCCTTTATTGTTGCGGTGATTTTATGCTATTTTCTGTATGACGGCATTGCACGAATTGCCTCATTAAGCATGCAGACGGGATTTATTGGGGCGCTGGGACTGGATTATCATTACAATGCCCTTGGAAAAGGACTTATCGATTCGAGAAACATACTGTATTTTATAAGTCTGATCTTTATAATGTTGATGTCGACCGGTCTGGTAATGGGAAGCAGAAAATGGGAATAGAGCGTATGAAGAAGAAATGGATAGATATTGCCGAGTTCGGACTGGTTATAGGGATTATTGCCTGTCTGAATATACTTTTGTCTTCAAATTTTTTTCGTCTGGATCTTACCGAGGACAAACGATACTCCGTTGCTCCAGTTACCAAAAAGATGCTGGAAAATTTATCAGAGAAAGTCTATGTGGAGGTATACTTGGACGGAACAATGGAGCCGGATTATGAGCGCCTAAAAAAAGCAATCAGGGAAAAGCTGCAGGAGTTCTCCGTTTACGCAGATAAAGGACTGGAATATCGCTTTTTCGATCCCAACTCTATAGAAGATAAGCGCATAAGGGAAAACTATTTTTCCCAGCTTGTGCAAAAAGGTATACAGTATCGGTATTATCTCCATGAGGAGGGAGGTAAAAAGGAAGAGAAAATAATATTTCCCGGAGCAATTATCGCCTACAAAGGTCGTGAAGTTCCGGTTATGTTTGTAAAAGGAAAGAAAGTGGCCTCTCAGCAGGACGAGCTCAATCAGGCGGTAGAGGGAGTAGAGTTTGAGCTGATTTCCGGTCTGAGAAAGCTAAGTTCCGGTGACGTGCCCTCTATTGCCTTTATTGAGGGACATGGAGAGCTGACCAGGGAGCAGGTGGAAGATATCAGCAAAGATCTTTCCGACTTTTATGATGTGAATCGCATAAAGCTGAATGATTCTGTCAGTCTGAATCAGTATGCCACACTTATTATCGCTGCTCCGGAAAAAACATATACAGAGGCAGAGAAGCTAAAGCTTGATCAGTATGTCATGAACGGCGGCAGCCTGCTTATGCTGATTGATCCGCTGAATGTATATAAAGACAGCCTTGTCAATGGAGTTACCTATGCATTGCCCTATCAGCTAAACCTGGAAGATTTGCTTTTCAGATACGGAGTCCGTATTAACCACTCACTGGTTCAGGATAAATATTCCGGTGTTATGCGAGTGCAGACAGCAAATGAGCAAAGTCAGGTATTAAGCTATCCGTTTTATCCGGTCATTTATAATTTCGGCAGGCATCCGGTAGTCCGTAATCTGGATGCCGTACTTACCAGATTTGTGAGCACCATCGATACAGTCAAGGCTGAAAAGGTAGTTAAAATCCCATTGCTGTATACATCTGCCAATACAAAAGTCATTGGAGCCCCGATACAAATTGACCTGAACAGTCTCCGGAGGGAGTCGGTGCCCGAATCTTTTCAGGGCGGCATCCAGAATGTAGGCTATCTGCTGGAAGGTGAATTTACCAGCTTGTATAAGAATAAACCGCTTCCGGGTCCTGTATCAGAATTTAAGGAAAGCTCGGTGCCTGCCAGGATCATTGTAATATCCGATGGTGATCTGATCCGCAATGAATATGATCCGGTGCGAAAGCAAAGTCTTGCACTTGGCTATGATCTGAACATGCGTTATCAGTTTTCAAATAAAGAGCTGCTGATTAACGCGATTGACTATCTTGCCGGACAGGAAATTGTAAATGTGCGGGGGAAGGAAATCAGGCTGAGGCCTCTTGACAAGGAAAAGATTATCACCGGGCGCTTTGCCATGCAGGTGATAAACATTGTGATGCCCGTCTTACTGCTCATTCTGTTTGGAATAGTTCGTTTTTACATTAGAAAGAAAAAATATAGCCGTTTCTGATATGCCCTTGCGATTAAAGATATTAGCTGTTGTTTTTGTTGTGCTTTCAGGCCTTGTGCTTTTTCAGAATCTGTTTATTCCGGAACAGCCTCAGCAGGCTTCCCGTGAAGTTGCCATGGCTGATACGTCAGCTATATTTTCCGTCCGGTTTTTAAAACCGGCAGGAGAAGAAATCATTATAAGACGGGAAAACGGAAGCTGGGTGCTGAATGATGCCTACGAAGCGCGTAACTATCTGAAAAACCTTTTGCTCACGGGCTTTGCCGGAATGAAGGTAAAAAGGGAAGTATCGGAGTCAGCCAGAAAAGAAACCATAGAGCAAATGCTGGATACCGGTTATAAAATAACAGTCAACGGGGGAAGAGGAGCAGAAGGCTATGTCTTTTATCTTGCACCCAATCCGGGTGATCCCAACAGCACACTGTACTATAATTCTGATCTGGATACTACTCCATACATAGTCCAGGTTCCCGGATTTGAGGGATCTATTTCCAATTTATTTGCTTTGCCGGCAAGTGAATGGAGAGAAAAAGAATTTTTTGTCTCTTCACCTGAGAATCTGCAGTCTGTCAAGGTAGATTATCCTGCTTTTCCGCAGCAAAGTTTTTCAATCTCTTATGGAAAAAGCGGATTTTCAGTCTCAGGTGTTGAGTTGCTTGACACACTCAGGCTGGCCCGGTATCTGAATGCATTTAAATATCTTACAGTGAATACCTATATTGAAGGCGGCAGAGATTCGCTGGTGAAGATAACCGGACAGTCATCTCCGCTCGCAGTTGTAGAAATGGAGAATCTGCGTCAGAAAAGAGTGCTGGAGATATATGAGAAAAACGGAAAGTTATGGGGTATAATACCCGAACAGAATCAACTGGTCGGATTACGCCCCGAAGTATATAATCCGCTTATGGTCAAAAAAGACTATTTCATGGCAGCAGCCAGATGACGGATAGTTTCCGGGCAGAAAAAAGCCATATTTTTTGCCGGTGGATAAATTTATACTTGTTTCTTCATAATTCTTATTAAATTTACACCTTATTGACTAAAAACAAGTTTAATTAAAGTCGCTTGCCGGATAACCATTAAAAATAATCACAAATGAAATTTGTTGTTTCTTCAACAGCCCTTTTAAAACAACTTGCAGCTATTAACGGAGTTATCACAACAAATCCTGTTGTTCCTATCCTTGAAAACTTTCTGTTTGAAGTTACAGAAGGTAAACTGATTATTTCCGCATCAGATCTTCAGACTTCCATGATTACTGAAATCAGTGTGGAAGCCAAAGACAAAGGTAGCATAGCCGTACCTGCCAAGATTCTAATGGATACAATGAAAAATCTTCCGGAGCAACCGGTTGCTTTTACCATTGATGAAGAAACCTATACAATTGAAATCAGCTCAGACAACGGACGTTATAAGCTTTCCGGAGAAAATGCCACTGATTTCCCGAAATTACCGCAGGTCAAAGACGGGTATTCTGTTGATATTCCTTCAGATGTTCTGGAAAGAGCCATATCAAGTACCATCTTTGCGGCAAGCAACGATGATTTAAAGCTGGCTATGAATGGTGTTTTTCTCTCGCTGAATGAAACCAATGCAACGTTTGTAGCAACGGATGGTCACAGGCTTATCCGGTACAGGAGAGTAGATGTGGCTTCTGATATCAGTCATACACTCATTCTGCCCAAAAAGGCGCTTAACTTGCTGAGAACTTCGCTTCCGTCGGATAATACCAATGTCAAGGTAGATTTTAATACATCCAATGCATTCTTCAGCTTCAACCATATACGGATGATATGCCGGGTCATTGATGAGCGTTTCCCTGATTATGAAAATGTAATACCCGTTAGTAATCCTAACAAGCTGACCATTGATCGTGTTGAGCTGCTGAATTCCCTCAAAAGGATTTCCATATACGCCAACAAAACCACACACCAGGTCCGATTAAAGATCGCTGGCAGCGAATTACAGATTTCTGCCGAAGATCTGGATTTTAGCAATGAAGCCAATGAGCGTCTTTCCTGCGAGTACGAAGGAGAAGATATGGAAATCGGCTTCAACGCCAGGTTATTGATAGAAATGTTGAATAACCTTGATTCTGAGCTGATTACTTTCCATTTGTCAATTCCGAGCCGTGCAGGTCTGATAGCCCCGTCACGACATAAGGATCAGAATGAAGATGTTTTGATGCTTGTGATGCCGGTTATGCTAAACAATTATGTCTGATTGGTCAATTAGTTTTTCTTATATCGAAAAAGCCTTCTGTAAAGAAGGCTTTTTTATTTGTTAATCACTCCCCCCCTGAAGGAAAAAGCAGAGGGAGTGAAATTTATCTGATTGAGTCAAAAGCCTGCTGCAGGTCTGCTTTGATATCGTCAATATGCTCTATACCGACACTAAGCCTTAATTGTCCCGGTATAACTCCGGCCGAACGCTGCTCATCTTCGTTCAGCTGCTGATGAGTAGTAGAAGCAGGATGAATAATCAGTGTCTTTGCATCGCCTACGTTTGCCAGATGGCTTATTAATTTTAATGAATCAACAAACTTATCAGCTTTTGGCTTGCCTCCTTTTACAATAAAGGAAAGTACGCCGCCAAATCCGTTTTTGAGGTATTTTTTTGCCAGCGAATGATATGGGCTGGAGGCCAGACCAGGATAGTTCACAGATTCCACCTGGGGATGTTTTTCAAGCCACTCTGCAATAGCCTGCGCATTGTCTACATGTCTCTGGACTCTTAAAGACAATGTCTCAAGCCCCTGAATCAGCAGGAACGAGTTGAAGGGGCTTATGGCAGGACCCCAGTCTCTCAGTCCTTCAACTCTTGCCCGGATAATGAAAGCAATGTTGCCAAACGGACCGTTGGAACCAAAAACCTCCCAGAAGTTTAATCCGTGATATCCTTCAGCAGGTTCGCTAAACTGTGGATATTTGCCATTGCCCCAGTTGTAATTCCCGCCATCTACAATTACTCCGCCGATACTTGTGCCATGCCCACCGATCCATTTCGTTGCAGATTCTACCACTATATTAGCGCCGTGCTCCAATGGCTTGAAAAGATAGCCACCGGCTCCGAATGTATTATCCACAATCAGGGGAAGATCATGCTTTTGAGCAAGCTTTGCCAGTGCCTCAAAATCAGGAATGTTAAACTTTGGATTACCGATTGTTTCCAGATACAGGGCTTTCGTTTTGTCGTCTATCAGCTTTTCAAATGCCTCGGTGCTGTCTCCTTCGGCAAAGCGAACTTCCACACCAATACGTTTGAATGCTACTTTAAACTGATTGTATGTACCGCCATAAAGCAGAGAGCTGGAAACAAAATTATCCCCTGACTGAAGAATATTGTTAAGTGCTATGAACTGCGCAGCCTGCCCGGAAGCCACTGCCAGCGCAGCTGCTCCGCCTTCAAGCGCAGCAACACGCTTTTCGAATACATCTGTAGTAGGATTCATGATCCTTGTATAGATATTGCCAAACTCTTTTAGGGCAAAAAGATTGGCGCCGTGCTCGGAGTTTTTGAACTGATAGGAAGTTGTCTGATACAGGGGAACTGCTCTCGATAATGTAGTTGAATCAATCTCCTGACCTGCGTGGAGCTGGAGAGTTTCGAAATGAAGTTTATTTTCTGACATAATATACGATTAGTTAATATGATATAATTTGAATAACTCTACTTAACTTGTAGACTAATATCTCTGTATTCTTTATAAAAAGCAATAAAGTACATGCCATTTTTTAGTAAGAAATCTATGCTGCTTATATTGTGTGTTTTATTGTCTGTCTTTTTTATTCCGGAGACTGATTGCCGACCGTTTTATGGAAACAAAAGCGTATTCATGTACAAAAGCATTCTTTAAAGTTATCGGTTTTTTATTAGTTTTGGCAATTAATCGAGTTACTCATGTCTAAAACATTAATTATTCCAAAGGATTATACATCACCGCTGACAGTACATCAAACCGAGATTGCCATAAAACAGGTCAAGGATTTTTTTCAGGAAGGACTGGCTGCTGCTCTGAATCTTCGCAGAGTAACGGCTCCGCTGTTTGTAATGCGCGGAACAGGCTTGAATGATGATCTGGGAGGCTGGGAGCGACCTGTTTCTTTTCCTGTAAAAGACATGGGAGAGGCGGTAGCAGAGGTAGTGCATTCCCTCGCAAAATGGAAGCGGATGAAATTGAAGGACCTGAGACTTGAGCCGGGATTTGGTGTCTATACCGATATGAATGCAATTCGTGCGGATGAGACCCTGACGAATATTCATTCGCTGTATGTTGATCAATGGGACTGGGAACTTGTAGTTCGGGATCAGGACAGGACGATTGCTTTTCTTAAAGAGATTGTCCGTTCTATATATTCAGTCATATACCGGACCGAAAAGTTTATAGAAGGAAAATATCCGGAAATCAGGGCTACACTGCCTGAAAATATAATGTTTATCCACTCGGAGGAATTGTTAAAGTTGTATCCGGAGCTGACTCCTAAAGAAAGAGAGGACAAAATTACGGAAAAGTACGGTGCTGTATTTATTATGGGTATTGGCGCAAAGCTGTCCAACGGCGAGAAGCATGATGACAGAGCCCCGGATTATGATGACTGGGTTACCAATAACGAAGAGGGATATCAGGGGCTGAATGGTGATATAATGCTATGGAACCCGGTTTTGGGAAGGGCATTTGAGGTTTCATCAATGGGAATCAGGGTAAATCCGGAAAGTTTGGAGCAACAACTGGAAATATGCGGAAAGGAAGAACGTAAGCAGTTTACTTTTCACCGGATGTTGCTTAACAATGAGCTTCCACTTTCAATCGGTGGCGGCCTTGGGCAGTCCAGGCTTTGTATGTTCTTTCTGAAAAAAGCGCATATCGGAGAAGTTCAGGCATCAGTATGGTCTGAAGAGACGAGGAAAAAATGCGTTGAAAATAACATCTGGCTGATGTAACAGCGAAAATCAATTCTATTGGCCAGGAAGCTGATTAATCCCTCAATTGCCCCAGTAATTGGGGGATTAATGTTTTCATATGCAGAGAATGTTACTATACAGACAACAGATATACCATACTTTTTAATATGTCATTGCTTCATAGCTTTGTAGCGCTTATTCCCATACTTTCCTTGTTGTTTCTTAGTCTCTGGAAAGGAGTGAAGACAGGCATATACGTGAGCACCATTATAACGACAGCATTATTCTTCTTCTGGGGAGGAGAATGGCAGTCATTTATCGCATCAGTTTTCAGCGCATTGCTCGGAACCATCAATATCCTGATGATTATTTTCGGGGCTGTTTTTTTGTACCATGTTATGGAACAGAAAAAGTTTATAGCAGGGATTCAGGAATCACTGACAGAAACTCACCCTGATAATCTGTTCCGGTTTTATTTTCTCACATTCTTTCTGACCGGTTTTTTTGAAAGTGTTGCAGGATTCGGTACTCCGGGGGCAATAGTTCCCCTGTTGCTGATATCTATGGGTTTTTCCCCGGTTCTTTCAGTATCAGTAGTTTTATTGTTTGATGGCCTGCTGTCTTTTGCCGGGGCGGTTGGTACTCCGGTCACAGCCGGGCTTGCCATTCCCCTGGGCTTGTCCGACGAGTTGATAAAACTGGTATATACAAACTCCGGTATGCTTATTTCTGTTGCAGGGATGGTTTTGCTTTATTTTATCTACCGGATGACTACAGCAGAACATGCCGGTGGAAAATGGTGGTGGCTATACGTTGTAATTATGCTGCCGGTAGCGGTTTTCAGCGGATTTCTGCAGGAGCTGACCGGACTTATTGCTTCTGTTTTTCTCGCTTTCTTCGGATATGCTTTCTTATTTACGCATAAGAAAATTACGATTCGTCCCTGGTTTCCTTACTGGTTGCTTGTTATCGTATTACTTTTACCCAAAATATTTCCTTTTTTCTCCGAATGGCTTTCATATAAAGTGGAGTTTACGTCCATATATGGCACGGACATTAATGCAGCCTTACAACCATTTCGCTCACCACTTATTCCATTTCTGGTTGCTGCTTTCTTTGCTCTCTTTCTGGCCAACGATTATACCGTGGATTTAAAGCCGGTTATTTCCAAAACCATAGCCGTATTTCTGATTCTGTTTCCTTCACTTGGGCTTACTCAGCTGATGCTCAATAGTGGGGGAGAACAGACATCCATGATTGATGCGCTCAGTAGTCTTTTTTCTGAATCGGGCAATGCATTTCCGCTGATCAGCCCGTTTGTGGGAATAGTAGGTACTTTTATTTCCGGGAGCACTACAGTTTCCAATGTGATCTTTGGGGGAGTACAATACTCTTCGTCCATGACTCTTGGAATGAGTGAGGAAATAATACTTAGTCTGCAGTTGTGCGGTGCTTCCCTGGGGAATGCAATTTGTTTCTTTAATATTATTGCGGCTGGGGCTGTAGCGGGTCTTACTGACTATAAAGAAGTATTGCTCAAAAATCTGTATCCGGTACTTGGCGCTGCGGGAATATGCTCATTGCTGGGATATCTTTGCGTTCATTATTAAAAGAAAGCTGTTTTTAAAATGCCGGAAATTCAGGGTTTCTATTATTTCCGGCATCTGGTTCCTAACGTTCAGCGACTAAAGAGCTGCAAAGAAATTCAATTGCCTTTATACCTGGCAGGAAGAAATAATCACCGCCTTTTACGGTAACGAAGCTAGGGATATTTCGGTATCGCCTGCGAAACGGACAGGCCTGTACTTCAAATTGAGTAGTATTCATCATATTCTCGTTGTAATCGCCCTGTACTCCCATGATGGGGTCTACGTCATTATAGAGTCCGTCGAATTTTCGATTGTTTGACCAGGTATGTTGTACAAACTCAAACTGCCTCGATATATCCGTATTGAAGCAAACGAATACCAGTCCTCTTTCCTGTTGATCTTCCTCTGTGCTGATGATGTTGGCTATGTTCATTTCCGGACAAATGGGAGGGCCATAAGGCCGCCCTCGTCTGAGAAGCCGGTGCTTGTTGGAGGTTTCAATGGAATCCAGCGGGTTGTCGTCAAAACTGTCTCTGGGATTTGTCCTGCGAATATGAGATCCGATGGGACACTTGTATCCGTGCTTATCTTCCTCATAATACATAAAGTCAAAAATGCCTTTATCCTCAACAGGAGTATCCTGACTTTCAGCTAATACCAGAGGCTTGCCGTTGGGCCATCTTCCGACCATCTTTGAGGCCAGAAGGATTGCCTGATCCAAATCCTGATTTTCGAGCTGCATAATAGTATCCCAGAATTGTCTGACGTGCTGTTCGAGTTGCCTGACAACCATATAAGAGCCATTTTTGCCAAAGTCGAATGAGTCAATCGCAGGACTGAGGGGCAATACATTGTATGAATTGGGATAGCCTAATATAAATTCTCCGGGGTTAAGCGTATTTTCGGTTACACCGCGATCCTTTATCCCTTTAATATCCGGCTGGCTCAGACCATCCTGAAAACCAAAATGTTCTTTCCCCTGAGGAAGCGAAGCACTATATATGTGGGATACCAGCTCCATGCCATTCTGACTGACACTGCTCCTGAATAAATCAAGCTGATTAAGCGATTCGTTTTCACTGGTGTAAAACTGCATCAGAAGTACATGAACGGGTTGTTGCCTGCTTCCCCATTTCCATTTTTCTGTGGCATTATGCCCGAAATCACCGAGTGTCCGGTTTTTATGCGGAGTGTCCATGCCCTGAATAAAATCAATGGAAAATCCATTATACTCTGATACATTAACACCAAGCCGAGCAAGTCCTTCGGACGTAAAGGCAATATTCTGACAATTGGCAGAAGGCTTGATTGAGGCATCCTGAAAATGCTGCTGTTTAAGCCAATGCAAGAAAATATCCCGGTTAGTTACCCGGAGAAAAAGATAGTTGCAAAAAGGTAGTCTGGTATATCCGTGTACCAGTATACCTTGTATGGCGGAGAGTTCTGAAGGGGTAATCATAGCACAAAGTTAATAGCGTCTGAGAAAGTCTATAAGCTCATCATCGGTCATTTTCCGGAACAGAGCTTCATTGATTTCAGTATTGTTGTTGATGTTTTTAACAGTAAGCGTTTTATAGGCACTGTACCAGACATCCGTAAAGATCTGGTGCCTTCGGGTCCATGCTTTGAATCGTTGCTCGTCCTTGGCGCCGTCATAGATCAGAAAACGTGATCTTGGAAACCCTTTCGTATTGCTCCACACAGCAGTCAGTCCTGCGGATGCCCGGTCAGTAAAATCACTCAGATAGCTTTCCCAGCTTCCGTCGTAATTGCTGAAAAATAATAACCTTTTTCCTTTGTCTATAATAACCCAGCGTGCAAAGTGTATGGTTTCTATGTTTCCGAGCTTCCCTTTGTTATAATAAAACCTTGCAAGAAAATAGATGGACTCCAGGACGAGACGGAGGGTGAGATAACGAAACAAGCCCGGTTTTAGCTCCACCAGATGCGTGAGCTGATTCTGTACGATCCGGTCCTCTTGTTGCTGCAATATTTTAGTATCCTTAAGTTCGCTGTACTTTTCTTCCTGATAAATATCCTGTTTCTCATGCCAGCGCAGCAAAATCAGGGCAATGACTGATACCAGAATCAGTAGAGGTATAAAGGGAAGAAGTAGCAGGATTAATAGGGCAATAATGAGTATTTTGTCCGGACTGAACAGGCTGGGGTGCTTTATTTCCGGGTATTTTTTCATCATGCCGAGATCAGAAAGGTGTTTGGCAATACAGTGCCTGATTTCATTGGGAGAAAGCTGATGCAATTCGGGATGAGCGTCCAGATAATCTTCTGTTGCTTTGCGTGCTTCTTCTTCATCTTTTATCTGCTGTACACTTCGGCCCCAGGTTCCCCGGTAGAAATAAGCTTTATAACCGGATTTGGATTTTAGAAAGCTGATACGGGCATAAAGACTGGAGTCATCTCCGGGATAGTCAATACAGGCACTGAATAATTGCCTGAAATCACTGGCATTAAGTACCTCCGATAAATGATGATCCAGGTGACCGTCATAATTGGTTGATAGTACCAGATAGGCCGGGTATAGTTGCTTATTATCGCGTACTACTTCATCAATAATCAGAAATCTTGCAAAGTGAATAGTCGAAATCCGGTTAAAATCCAGCAGTGAATTGCTTTCCAGATGGCTGTTGATCCGGAAAAGATGCTGCCGGAGTTTTTCTTTTTCCTCAGTTCGTATTTCAGCAATAAAATTAAAGGGATGTTGATGGATCATCGACTGTATAATGAATTTTGGGATAAAAATATGTTATCGTATTATAAAAGTATAAAAGAAATGATTTTTTATCATCATATATTTAGCATATGCTTTTCATGAAAATAATAAAACAAATATAATATTTTAAAATTAAGTGATTTAAATTATTGTTTGCGCATACAAAATTACATACCGTTTATTTGTTGGTTTATTGATGGTTTTTAAATCAAGTTATATTGTGTTTGTCGGGTTTTTATTTGCACTTTTGCTATGACAATTACCGCTAAACGATTACATTTTGCGGGTAAAAAGTATTAAATTTGAAAGCTCTGCCGGCAGCATTTCGTCTGCCATTATCGGTTTTTGCAATCTCTTGTATTTATTATTCCTTACGTATGAATAATTCATTTATGTCCGGATACTGGAAGAAAATATGGAGCGTATGCCTGGGTATCTTTTTTCTTGGAGTTACTCATGCTCAGAATAGAGTATCAGTCCATATAAACTCCGGCGATCCTGCGTTTCCGTTTCCTCAGTTTTCAGAGTATCAGTATGGCAAATCTCTTGCTAAATACAACGCGCAGGGAGTTACACATGCCGATATGGAGAAATCGATCCGGGAAGCGTGGCAGATCATGGCCAATCGTTTTTATTATACCGGTCAGGAAGCCGGAGGAGTTAAATATATTCGGGGAAATGACGGTTGTCCGTATGATTGTGCAGAGGGAGAGGGTTATGCCATGCTTGCTGCTGCCTATATGGCTGATCAGGTTACGTTCAACGGGCTGTGGATGCGGGTGCATGATGATATGGTTACCAATGCACCCAGATATAGTGACGGAGCAATTACCCATTCCAACTATCGGTATGGAAAATACATTATAAAAGAAGAGAGTGGTGATGCTGCTGCTGACGGAGACTGGGATATCGGCCTTGCTTTGTTAATGGCCACCAAACAATGGGGGAGTCGTTCGGGCGTGATGGTTAATGATGGCAGTGGAGGCACAAAAGAAATGAACTATCTTGAAGAAGCCTATCATATCATTGCAGACTTTGCCGATACAACCCGGATCGAACCTCTTGGCAGCCCCGGAGTGCTCGAAGGCTTTGTTACAGGGCATATTGGTGTAGATGGCTATCCCAAAGGGGGAAATACATTCGGAGAAACGACCGGTTGGGGCTATACACAGAATCGCTGGCCTGATATATGGCCTTCCATAGAGGTTTTCTCCAATGATGATAATCAGAGTGGATTTGCCAGCTATACCGCTACTGCGTATTATCATTCATTTGCCAAGTTTATGGAAGAACAGGGAGCTACTCCCTGGGTAATCGAACAGTTCAAAAGGGTAGAAGCGTCATCCAATTGGCTCATGGAAAAGTCCTATGAACAGGGACGTTTGCCATTTGCCGGGAGTTTCAACGTAGATGGATCTGCTGTCGTATTCACCGATACCGATCCCACACAGGGGAAATGTGACGGTGAATCGTTCAGAATGCCCTGGAGAACCATTCTTGATTATATATGGCGAGGAAATCAGCAGCTGATATGGGATCCTGCTACGCATTCCTATTCGCCGGGGTCAAGTGATGCCATGAAAAAAAATGCGGACAGACTTGCTGAATTTCTCAAGGTAGTAGGACCGATAGATGCCAGCGGAAATCCAACGATACCAGAGTGTGAACAGTTAGGTATGTCTCCGGATGTCGGGTCTCCGTTCTGGAAAGGAATTCCGACTCTTAAGCAGGGATATGGTGGTAATGGTACCATGTGTACCGGAAAACACTGGACAAATTATACCCTTGGTACTTCTGCTCCGGCAGCAGTGGCGCATGGTGATGAGGAGCTTATTGCGTTGCTCTACCGTCAGCTGGAGCTGAAATGGGATGATCAGAATCCTGCTGTGGGTGAGGATCCGGATGAACGGTATATAGAAAGTATTCCAAAATATTTTCATGGCTGGTTCAGACTGCTTGGTATGCTTACCTTATCCGGAAATCTCCATGCTCCGGAAGATATGGTTGCCGGAGCCAATATGAAAGTGTATATGGAAGCAAAAAATAAGACGTTTGCTTTTGCCGGAGATGAAATTACCTACGAAGTTTCATACAGAAACTATGGCTCTCTGGCTGCTTCCGGAGTACGTATAACCATCCCGGTTTCAGATCAATATACGGTTACCAGTGCAGGCGGTGGTACATTATCCGGCAATAATCTGGTTTTTGACGTCGGAACAGTCCCTGGTTTCACTACAGCGACCGGGATTGACCCCACAAAAGGAAGCTATACATTTTCTGTCAGGGTAAAAAATCCGGCTGTTGAGGAAAGAATATGTATTCAGGCAACCATTACAGCTGCCAATGGTTCTGGTTGGGAGAGCAATGAATATCCGAACAATGCTACCTATACATATCAGCTAAACTGTGTGGATATATTGGAAACCCGGTCACTTTCTGTTGAGAAAACGGCCAGCGCTGCAGAAATAAACCCTGGTGATACACTGGATTTTTATGTTGATTTTGAAAATTCTACCAGTGCCGGATATCTGAATGGCGGAAGGCCAGGAGTTAATTTTTCCTTTACCTATTCTCTGTACGCCGGAAACTATGACTTGTTTTCCCGTTTTCGTAACTGGCATGATGCACAGGAAGCTTATATTGATTTAGGAAGTTATCGGGCATCATACTTCATGTGGGATAATGCGAATTCAGGGGTATACAATGCCTCAAGCAATCCCGGTGGCTGGAAACTTATAGGTAAAAATCTTAGGTCAGGAGCTGTCGGAGTGCTGGATTTTGAAGGTGAGCCTATTCCCGAAGGACAGGATCAGTTTGGTAAGTGGAACCAGCGGATTATTATGTATTTCCCCAATGATATTTCAGCGCCCACGCACACATTATATTCTCATTTGGGCAATGAATACCAAATACATAAAGGACAAGTAGAGCCTATCTGGTATGAAGTACAGATGACTTCCACTCCGGCATCTGAATTACCGGTACGCTTATCAGATGACTGGTCATATGATCCCAATGTTTCGACAAACAATGACAAAGACCTTTATCATGTTATTACTCCTAATTATGCATATGGATCGGAAAATGGCACACCAGTGACAACCTATGGAAGATTTGTTTGTGAACCTCTTCCGCCGGGAAGTATTAGCAGGGTATTGATTGAAGAATGGGATGGCACTACCTGGAGAAGAGTAGCCGGAAACGGACCGCTTCCGGGTCGGGAAATGTTAAATGTAACAGTGGTAGATACCATTCCGGCCGGCTTCGAATTTGTAGAATTTATCAATCAGACGGTTGAAGGAATTAATGCTACTATTACCACTTCAAACGGCTACGAAATCATCACCTGGACTATGCCAGTGGTACTGGTCGGAATGAAAGGCCAGATTTCCTATAAAGTTAAAGCAAAAGGTGCCTGTCCCCAAACAGATAAGTTTTATACCAATGCAGCCTGGATCTGGTCTGATACGGATTCGCCTGTTGCTGCTTCTATAGAAATCAGAGTGACCTGTGACTCAATTATTCCGGTGGCTAAACCGACTACAATGACAAAGGTCGCAGATAAGCAGCAGGTGGATGTCGGCGATGAAGTCACTTTTTCTATTGAGTATGTACAAACTCATGGAACAATAAGTACTCCGTCATTGTCTGACAATTCCGGATGGACGACAACCTATGGAGATCAGCCGACTTTTAATGCAGGCAGGATGGTCTTCCCGAGTGGAAGTCCTTCACTGACAGTCTATGATTATGCATATGGCCACGATGGTTATGCAACGTTTGAGATTGATCGCAAAGGCGATAATGGTTTTATCTTAGCTTTCAGACACTTATCTGGCTCTCCATTTGATCCGAACGGAGTGTATGCAGAAGTTTATCCACATATGGGCGCCATTCGGTTGAGGGTATACAACGGTACCAGTCTGATTTACGAGCAGGGGAATTTCGGATTGGGAACTTCAGATCTGAAAATCAAGGTTAAAGCTGCTATTCACGGGGATACGCTGGAGTTATATTTTACCAATACAACCGGACTTCCGACGGTGTCGATAACCGGTGTCCGGGATGTACAGCAGGGACACTTTGGTATTTATAATAAAGGAGAGTATGCATCAAATGCACATGAAATTTCTAATATAACGATGGCATTTGACGCGGCCTTTAATGTAAAGGTTGTCGATCCTCTTCCCGCGGGACTTCGCTTCTTTACTTCGGCTGATGGCTCTATGGTCGATGCCGGCAATGGTATCATTGAGTCTGCGGTCACACTGCCCGGTCCTGTTGACTACGGTACTGCCTTAAATTATCAGTTTACGGCTGTTGTTGACGAATGTAATAGCGGGGGATCTTTTAAAAATACTGCCTGGATGCGGTTGCTGACCCACAGTGAAAATGCTATCGGAGCGACAACAGATCTCATATATTGCGGGGAGGCTGTGTGCACCAAACCTGCCGCTCTTTCCATAGCTCCGGCAGATACCATAATTTGCGAAGATGGTTCTGTTGTTTTTCGGGCTACCGGTGATATAAAAAGCGGAGATGTCTTTGCCTGGTACAAGGAAGGTCCTGAAGCAGAAACGCTGATTCAACAGGCTCCCAATCTAACCAGTCTTGAAATAACAGAAGAAGGATCGTATTATGTTATAATCAATCCGGCGGAACCATTGTGCTCACTACAGTCCGAAACTATTGAAGTGGCAGTAAATAGCTTTGTAGTTCCGGGAGAAATAGGGACTGATCAGTTGATATGTGAAAACGGCGCTCCGGATGAAATCATCAGCCTGGAAGATGCTGCCGGAGGTGATCAGACTTCCTACCTGTATAGCTGGCAGCAAAGCGAAGACGGAAATTTATGGAGCGACATAGCTGGAGCCGGTCAGGTATCCTATACACCATCCGCGTTAACACAGAAAACCATTTTCAGGCGGGTAGCGGCGTCCGGTGTCTGTCCCGCGGCTTATTCCAATGAAGTTACCATTGAGCTGACGGAACCTCTGGAAGCTTCGGTAAGTATTGAAGGACTTCTGGAAATTTGCCTCGGAGTCGAAACCTCATTCGAAGCACAACCAGTCAATGGTGGCTCAGCTCCAGTATATACGTGGTACATAAATGGACTGGAAGTAACAGGTGAAACGGATTCTTTGCTGACTATTTCCACACTCAATGACGGCGACGAGCTGACCGTTGAGCTACATTCTTCCATTGCATGTTTGCTTGCTAATCCCGTCATTTCTGATGGTCTGACATTAGTAGTAGATGAAATCGTTCCCCAGCTTGTGATAGCTCAGTTGACAACAACATCACTATGCGAAGGGGACGATATCGCATTCGAAGTGACGAATGTGCTCGGAACAGGGATTCCTGACGATATCCGATGGTATGTCAACGGGCAGTTTACCGGTACCACAGGAATGACATTTAATTCAACAGAACTTGCAGATCAGGACGCCGTTTATGCTGAGATTATATCATCGCTGGAATGTGCCTCACCTGACCCCGTACAGAGTAATCAGGTTATTGTTGAGGTTGGGACACTATCGATACCTGAGGTAAGTATATCGGCTACCTCGGAAGAGATTTGTACCGGTGATCCGGTTACGTTCTCAGTCAGCTCCCAAAGTAATGAAGGAACCTCACCGGCTTATCAGTGGTATATTAATGACGCTGTGGTTAATGGAGCTGTTTCCGGTCAGTTTACAGCTTCTGCGTTGTCGGATGGGGATGTAGTGAAAGTAAATATGACGTCGGATGCAGTGTGCCTTACGCTGGCAACTGCCGAGTCCAATGAAATCCGGGTAACTGTATCATCTCTGCTGGACCCCAGGGTGTTTATAGCTATTGCTTCTGCCAATGCCGGTGACCTGTGTGAAGGGGAAATTGTAGAATTCAGCATAACCGGTACGGTAGCGAAAGGCACTGATCCCGAATACCAGTGGTATGTTAATGACCTTGAGGTTGTCGGAGCCAATGATACAACATTCGCTTCAAGAATTTCTCAGGGTGACAGAATATATGTTACTATGACAACAAATTCTTCCTGTGCCTCTGTACCGGAAGCAATGTCTGATGAAATAACAATTAATGCGCTCCCGGTGGAGATTCCATCTGTCACCATTACCAGCTCATCGTCCGGAACACTGTGTCCTGATGCAACGGCCACACTTACGATTTTAAGTGAAACAGCCGCAGGAAGCTCGCCGGCATATCAGTGGCTGCGTAACGGAGCTCCGATTGCCGGAGCAGTTTCTTCATCATATATCGTAGAAGAACCGGGAGATTACTCCTTGCTGATAACTAGCTCTCTTCGGTGTGTTGAAGATCCGGAAGAAGAAAGTAATAGTGTTTCCATTCAGTACAGTCAGGAGTTTGAGGTGACTATTGTGGCTGATAAGAATGAAATCTGTTCGTATGAAACCATTGTTCTTGAAGCAGGAGTACAGCCTGCCATTGCCATTGCAGGCTATGAGTGGAAAGTCGGAAATAATACAGTAGCTAATTCAGTGAATAATACCTATGCGACAAGTGCAGCGGCCGGTTATACCGTAACCGCGGTAGATGAAAATGGCTGTTCTGTGACCTCGGATATATTTGTATTATCTCCGGCAATCCAAAATGCAGTGACAATTAGCCCTGCAGAAGAAGAAGTATGTGAAGGCGGAAGTGTTGACCTGGTATCCTCGGTTACGTCTGTGTCCTACACGTATACCTGGCTTGACAACTCTGCAAATCCGATACAGGGAGCAAACGGATCAGCATACAGAGCCTCTGCCGGAACGTATTCGCTCGTGATAAATAGTGGTTCCTGCCTTGATACATCCAATGTTGCTGTTATTACAGAAAGAGTATTGGGCAAACCCGTTATTACAGGAGACAATGAGCCTCTTTGCCGGTCTGAAGGAATAAGGTATTATGTACAGCAGCCGGGTACAGGTTCTGTATATACCTGGACTGTTCCGGCCGGAGCCACAATTGTCAGTGGTGCAGGCAGCTCCGAGATTACAGTGGATTTTGGAGAGCAGAGCGGTATAATTACCGTTGTGGAAACCATTGGTGGAAATTGTAGCAGTGAAAGGGGAGAGCTGGCAATCATATTAGATAAATGTAATCTGAGAGCGGATTTTACTGTTGATAACAGTTCACTGTGTGAAGGTGGTAAAGTGATATTTACCGATGCATCTGTCGGTGTATCATCCAATACTCAGTATTCCTGGAATTTTGGCAGTGGTGCTTCTCCGGCTATAGCCAATGGCCCCGGTCCGCATGAAGTAGTATATTCCGCTGGAGGAGTTTATTCTCCGGCACTGACTATTACAGACGGCATTGAGGATTCCGAAGTTAAGACAAACTCAATCATCGTTAACCGTGCTCCGGAACGTCCTGTTATCAATGGCCCGGCGATTGTATGTGCGTATTCCAATACTGAATATGCTGTGAATCTTGCCGGACAATTTGAATGGACACTGGTCGGTGGCGGCACAATCACCGGTGGAATAAATACACGTTCGATAACTGCCCGATTTGAATCTGCCGGTGCAGTATCTGTTGAACTGACTTATACAGATCCGAACGGATGTGTTGCCGAAAAGGCTATTCAGAATATAATGGTGGAAGATGCTGCCCCGGTAGAGATTACCGCTTCTGCTACTACACTATGTGCGGGCGCCAGCAGTAATATTATGCTTCAGGGTGCAGCAGGAAGTATTTCCTGGTACCGCAATGGAAGTCTTATATCAGGCCAGCATAGCTCCGTGCTTACTGTTTCGGAAGGCGGAGAATACAGTGCCAGAATCAGCGGAGCCTGTGAGCAGAATACAGATGTTATCCAAATCAGTCTGATAGAGTTTTCTATCTCGGCCGGAGATGACATGCTTGTTGATGAAGGTCACTCTGTACAGATTCATACAGAAACAAGTCATCCGGCGGTTGAGTATATCTGGACGCCGATGCTTCCTAAAGTGGCTAATCCTGTATTTACTCCGACCGAAACTACTGTGTATTCTGTAACAGCTACAGATGCAAATGGGTGTGAGGCCAGAGATGAGATTAAAATTACGGTGGTACGACCGCTTTTCATTCCTAATGCTTTTACCCCCAACGGCGATGGTGTACATGATGTCTGGGAAATAACAGGGCTCGAACGTTATGGTAATGATGTAATCGTTCGAATATTCAACAGATGGGGTAATGTTGTCTATGAAGACAAAGGATATGCATTTCGCTGGGACGGTACAAAAAATGGCACAGCTATGCCTGTTGCTACCTATTATTATGTAGTCGAGCTATCGGGAGATGCCAAACCGCTGACTGGCTCTATTCTGTTATCAAAATAGAAGAAGCTTCTTGCATAATAAGCTTAAATAAAAAAGGATAGTAATAAATTTACTATCCTTTTTTATTTAAGCCCAACGGAGCTTTATTTGTCTTTCTTTTTTATTCGCTCTTTCTGGCAATCTTTGCACCCAGCGCATTTAAGCGCTTATCAATAAACTGATAACCACGGTCAATCTGATCAATATTATATATGGTACTTTTACCATTGGCAGACATTGCTGCAATCAACAGGGCGACTCCTGCACGAATATCAGGTGAAACCATGGATATACCCCGCAATGGCACCTCTTTGTTTAGGCCAATGACAGTTGCTCTGTGCGGATCGCAAAGAATAATCTGAGCGCCCATATCAATAAGCTTATCGACAAAAAACAGCCTGCTTTCAAACATTTTCTGATGAATAAGAACAGAGCCTTTTGCCTGAGTTGCCACTACCAGCACGATGCTCATAAGATCAGGCGTAAAGCCCGGCCACGGGGCATCTGCTACGGTAAGAATTGACCCATCGATAAAGGTATCTATTGTATAGTTTTCATGAGTTGGGATGTAAATATCATCCCCTCGTATTTCCAGATTAATTCCGAGTCTGCCAAAAATAGTAGGAATATTGCCGAGCATATCCACGCGGCAGTTTTTGATCGTGATTTCGGAAGAAGTCATGGCCGCGAGCCCGATAAAGCTTCCGATCTCAATCATATCGGGAAGAATTGTATGCTCTGTTCCGCCAAGAGACGATACACCTTCTATGGTCAGGAGATTGGAACCCACGCCGCTTATTTTGGCGCCCATTCTGTTCAGCATACTGCACAGCTGCTGAAGATATGGTTCGCAGGCTGCATTATAGATTACTGTTTTGCCTTTGGCGAGGACAGCCGCCATAACGACATTGGCTGTACCGGTTACCGATGCTTCATCAAGAAGCATATAGGCTCCCTGCAGATTTGTCGCATCTATTTCATAAAAAGAGTCAGAGGCATCATAGTTGAACTTGGCTCCCAGGTTCTGAAGTCCGATAAAGTGTGTGTCAAGTCGTCTTCTTCCTATTTTATCTCCTCCCGGCTTAGGCATTTTGGCTTTGCCGAACCGTGCCAGCAAAGGGCCGAGAATCATAATGGAACCCCGGAGGGATGCGGCTTTCTTTTTAAAATCAGCTGTTTCAAGAAAATCAACCTGTACATTTTTAGCCTGAAATGAATACGTGTCCTCAGACAGTTTTTCTACTTCTACACCAAAATCTTTTAGAAGATCAATCAGTTTAAGTACGTCAATGATACCCGGAATATTTCGTACGGTTACCTTTTCTTCGGTCAGTAAAACCGCACATAGTATCTGAAGGCATTCATTCTTCGCCCCCTGAGGAGTAATTTCACCTTTGAGCCTGTGGCCGCCGGTTACTTCAAAAAAACTATTCATTAACCTCTTCTTCTGTTGTTATTATGTTGACTGTTCTTTTTATTCTTTTTAAAGTTTCCGTTGCGTTGGGAAGAACCTGAGTTTGTATTGCCGTTTACATGGTTTCCCGGCTGACTGCTAACTCTTACATATTCTTTCTGACTGTCAAACAATCCGTTTGCCTTTACTTTTTCCAAATCTACTGTAAGCTGCTGATTTGAAATATACTCTAATTGCTGCGCAATAAGCTGATCTTCTATATTTTCCTTGTTCCAGGCAGCATAAAAACGCTTCATCAGCTTACCGATAAACAGAATCGCAACCTCCTTTTCCTCAGGGTCATCTAGTTCAATCGCCTGCTTGATCAGAAGCTCCACATTTTTTCCGTAATGCTTAAATTTGAGATTGTGGGTATTATAATCAACCGTCATTGGTTTTTTCCCGAGAATTGATTTTTCTGGCATTGGATATTCAGAATCAACATCGAGCTTGAAATCAGACATGATATATAAATGATCCCAGATTTTCTGTGCGGATTCAATCGCAGCCTCTTTTATATTGGGATTGATTTGTTTCATTAACTCAATGAGGGTATACGCATACCGGCTGCGTTTTTCCCGGTCTTCAACAGTTAGGAGATATTCGACAATTTTTTGAATATTTCTACCGTACTCTTTTAATATAATGCCTCGTGATTGATCAGTTGATTCCATATTTTTCGTGATTATTCAGTGGGGTTTAGGATTCTTAGCTTGGCAAAGCTAAGAATTAAGGTTTTTTCTCCAAAATGATTAAATTCTATCCGGGCTTTGCGGTCTGTGCCGGAAATATCCATCGACTTTACAGTACCAAAGCCAAATTTGGGGTGTTCGACTTTCATTCCGACATCCAGTTTGCTTGTGTCACTGGGACGAAATCCTGCGGTTGGCACATGGGCCGTTACTTTGGTTTTCGCCATCACCGGCGACTGACTTACTTTATTGTACCGGATAGAAGGAGCGCTCCGGACGGGTGGGGTATTCTCCTGCTTCACCGTTTTCTGCGATAATAAAAGATAGCCGGGATCTATATCATTCAGAAAGCGGCTCGGTTCGCACGTTTTTAGTCTGCCAAACCGGTAACGGCTCGTTGCGAAGCTAAGTGTCAGTTTTTTCTCGGCTCTTGTTATGGCAACATAAAACAGACGACGTTCCTCCTCCAGATCTGCGCGGCTGCTCAGCATCATCTGACTGGGAAAAAGATCTTCCTCCATGCCGACAAGAAAAACATTTTTAAATTCTAGTCCTTTGGATGAATGTATTGTCATCAGAGTGACCTTGTCATTGTCTTCATCCTTTTCATTGTCAGCATCAGTCAGAAGGGATATTTCCTGGAGAAAAGCAGCAAGTCCCTTTTCTTGTGTATTCGGATTATCGACAAATTCCTTGATACCGTTGAGAAGCTCCTGTACGTTTTCATAACGGTTAAGTCCTTCGACTGTTTTATCCTCATACAGCTCTTTAAGCAAACCTGACTGCTGTGCAATTTCTACAGCAGCTTCATACGCATCTTTACTCTGAATCGTGAGCTGGAAAGATTTAATCAGCGCATAAAATTCCGAAAGGGTAGGAATGGCTCTTCCTGCCAGAAACTTGTCTGAGTTGGCAACTGCTTCCCAAAGACTTATGCCTTGCTCATCGGCAAACACGATAATCTTGGCAATTGTTCCGTCGCCGATACCCCGTTTGGGAAGATTTATGATACGTCTGAAAGATTGTTCTTCGCTGGTATTTACACAGAAACGAAGATAGGCTATGAGATCTTTTATTTCTTTACGCTGGTAAAAGGAGAGACCGCCGACTACTTTGTATTTTATATTTCTTCTTCTCAGGGCTTCTTCGATCGCTCTTGACTGGGAGTTGGTACGATACAAAATGGCAAAATCCTGATTACGCAACTTCTGATTCATCTTCTCTTCGAAAATGGCAGTAGCTACCAGCGTACCCTCTTCATTATCCGAGTTGGCCTTCAGTACTTCTATCAGGCTTCCGTTTTCATTGGATGTCCATACATTTTTCGGCAGCTGAGCCTTGTTTTTCTGTATGACTGAATTGGCAGCATTAACAATTGTCTGAGTTGAACGATAGTTTTGTTCCAGCTTAAATACCTTGAGCTCAGGATAATCTTTCTCGAAATTGAGGATATTCTGAATGTCAGCTCCCCGGAAGGCATAGATACTTTGTGCATCATCGCCTACCACGACAATATTCCGGTTACGGGCAGAAAGCCTCCTTGTAATATAATACTGAGACAGGTTCGTATCCTGAAACTCATCGACCATTATATGACGAAAGCGGTCCTGGTATTTATTCAGAACATCAGCATGCTCCTTAAACAGCCGGTTGGTATTGAACAGCAGATCATCAAAATCCATGGCTCCGGCCTTGAAACAACGGTCCTGATAGATTTTATATATACGACCTATTTCAGGACGCAGACCTGCAGCATCGTCAGACTGAATGACCGGATTGTTCAGGTATTCATTTGCCGATATAAGCCGGTTTTTGGCGCTCGAAATTCGACTCAGCACCAGATTGGGCTTATATATTTTTTCGTCAAGGTATTGTTCCTTGATGATTTGCTTCAACAGTGATTTTGAATCTTCTGTATCATAAATAGTAAAATTGCTGATATATCCGATCCGGTCTGCTTCCGCACGTAATATCCGGGCAAAAACGGAATGAAAGGTTCCCATCCAGAGATTACGGGCTTCAGAGCCGACAATTTTCTCAATCCGGTTTCGCATTTCCTTTGCCGCTTTATTGGTAAACGTAAGTGCCATAATATTAAACGGCTCCACACCGTTGGCAATAAGATGTGCGATGCGGTATGTTAAAACTCTTGTTTTACCGGAGCCGGCGCCTGCTATAATCATTGCAGGTCCGTTGATATGCTCGGCTGCCGCCCTTTGTGAAGGATTTAATTCGTCAAGATAGTTCATGATTCTCTGGTTCCCCGAACGTGCAATATACAATTTCAAAACAGAAATTGCATGCAGAAATTTGGCTAAAAGAATATAACTTTGAAAATGATAAATTGTGCGGAAGTTTTCCGGGAAAAAATCTTTCTTTAATCATGATTGTAATAGACAAAACAGTAATCAGTGATGATATTGCTGATAATTTCTTCGTGTGCGATCTGCAAAAGTGCAAGGGAGCCTGCTGTATTGAAGGTGATCTTGGTGCTCCTCTGGAAGAGTCAGAAATGGCTGAGCTCGAAAAAATATATGACAGAGTAGTTCCATACATGTCAGAAGAAGGGAAAAAAGCCATAGAAGAGCAGGGATTGTATATCGAGGACTGGGAAGGAGACTTTTCTACTCCGACTATAAAAGGGAAGGAGTGTGCTTACGCCATCTGGGAAAAAGGATTTCTGAAATGTGCTATTGAGCTGGCATGGAAGGATAAAAAGATTGATTTTAAAAAACCGATCAGCTGTCATTTATATCCGATTCGTATCACCAGCTACGAGCATTACGATGCGCTGAACTATGACCGCTGGCATATCTGCAATGATGCCTGTCACCATGGAAAAGAGCTGGGAGTGCCCTTGTACAGGTTTCTCAGAGATCCTTTGATTCGGAAATATGGTGAGCAATGGTATGAAGAGCTGGTGCATAAGATAGAGCATAAAGAGGACTGACACAAAGTCAAATAAAAAAGCCATTCTGAACCGATCAGAATGGCTTTTTTGAGAGTTCCGGCTACATACGAGTATTATTTATTCAGCCAGGCATTAAGCATCCATACTTCTTTCTCATGGTTCTTTATGTACTCGCTTATCAGAGCAATAGTTCCTTCATCCGAAGCCTCAGATGCTACCGTTAGTATTTCCCGCTCCATGGTAATAAGACTGGTCAGATTGCTCACCGTTGCTTTTACGGTAGCCTGAGAGTCAGAAACATCTTTTACTTCTTTTATAGCAGCAGTTTCCAGAAACGAGCTGAATGCATGTCTGGGTTTTCCGCCAAGAGTAAGAATACGTTCTGCGATTTCGTCAATGCTTACCAGAGCATCCGTATACAGTTGCTCAAATTTCGGGTGCAGCTGAAAAAAATCGGCTCCCTTGATATTCCAGTGAAATCCTCTGATATTCTGATAATAAATATGAAAATTTGCCAAAAGATCATTGAGTTTGTCCGTCAGCACTAAAGCTTTCTTGTTTTCCAGACCGATTTGATTTGTCGCACTCATTGTAGTTCTGTTTGTTAAGTGAAAAATTAATTTGTTTGCTCAGACTTCAGTTTGGGCAGTCATTTCAGCTGAAAATGCAATTATTGATCCACTTTGGTAATTGCCTCAAGCAAATTTTTGATTTTTTCTTCGGTCAGCGGTTTGTTCAGGAAATGTCGTATTCCATATTGTCTGCATTGCTCGATATCTTCCGGACGGTTGGAATTGGTAAGCATGACGATCTGTACTTTTTCTTTATTCAGAAATGTCAATTCATCAAAACTTTCCAGAAAACTGAACCCGTCCATGACAGGCATGTCAATATCCAAAAAAATCAGCTCCGGACATGTGTTAAAATCAGGATCATAATTGACGATAAACTTCAAAGCCTCTTCACCATTGGAGACAATAAAGATACCATTTGTGATCAGGAATTTTTCCAACAGTCTTTTACTCAACAATGCGTTGACAGTATCATCTTCTATTAACATGGTTGAATTAAAACTTTTCATATAACTCTTTACAAAAAAAATATGCTATCTGGTTAAAATGTTTAGGACAGGCAAGTTAAGCATCTTTAATAAAAACAATAGGGTTTCGGAAATAAAAAATACCGGAATAACCTATAAAGTTATTCCGGTAAAACTCAGGCCTCCATGAGATACGCTTTGATATAATCATCGATATCTCCGTCCAGAACATTTTGCACATCTGTTCGCTCAATACCGGTTCGTAAATCTTTCACCAGTTTGTACGGGTGCAATACGTAATTTCGAATCTGTGATCCGAAGTCAATTTTCTTCTTGGAGCTTTCGATTTCAGCTCTTGCTTCATTTCTTTTTTCAATCTCAAGCTGATAAAGCCTCGACTTCAGCATTTTGAGAGCTTTTTCCTTATTCTGGAGCTGAGATCGTTCCTGCTGACATTCGATGATTATTCCGGAAGGCTTATGACGCAGACGAACGGCGGTTTCTACTTTGTTCACATTTTGACCGCCTGCGCCACCGGACCGGAATGTATCCCAGTCTATATCGGCCGGATTGATCTCAATACTTATAGAATCATCTACCACAGGATAGGCGAAAACAGAAGCGAAAGAAGTATGCCTTCTGCCACCGGAATCAAAGGGGGATACCCGTACCAGCCGGTGCACTCCGATTTCAGATTTGAGGTAGCCATAGGCAAAATCTCCGTCAATCTCAAGGGTTACTGACTTTATGCCTGCCACTTCGCCTGCCTGATAGTTAAGCTCACGTACGGTAAATTTATGTGCTTCTCCCCACATGATATACATACGCATCAGCATTGAGGCCCAGTCATTACTTTCTGTTCCTCCGGCACCCGGATTGATTTCAATTATTGCGCTAAGCTGATCCTCTTCATTACTTAGCATTTTCTTGAATTCCAGCTCCTCTACCTTTTTTTCAACCTTCCGGAATTCGCTTTCAATTTCTGCCTCACTGACGTCTCCACCTTCATAAAACTCAAAAAGTGTTTCCAGATCATTCATCAGACCTTCTGCTACCTCATAGCTGTCTGTCCAGATCTTTTGGTTTTTTATGTCTTTCAGGATCTTCTCTGCTTCTTTCGGATCGTCCCAGAAATCAGGAGCGGTTGTCTGAGTTTCTTTTTCTACAATTGTTTTTTTCTTGTTATCATAGTCAAAGATACCTCCTCAAAGCCGTTACACGGACTTTCAAATCTTTTATCTGATCAATATTCATACTTTTATATGTGGTTTAATTTTTGGCAGGAAGCCATGTCACTTCCTCAATCTGATTTTCCTGAGCGATTTTTCTGCACCATACAAACAGATAATCTGACAGGCGGTTCAGATACATGATAATCAACGCGTGCTGCGGACCCGCCGTAGCAAGACCGACAACTGCTCTTTCTGCTCTGCGGCAAACTGTTCTCGCTATATGTCCGTACGCAATAGCTTGATTTCCCGCCGGTAAAATAAATGCGGTAAGCGGCGCCAGAAATTTTGTCATTTCATCTATTTCATTTTCAAGCCTGATTACTTCCTGTTGGGCGAATACGGGAAGTTTTAAACCAGACTTTTCCGGATCGGCTGCAAGCAGCGCTCCGATTACAAACAGGTTGTTCTGAATTGCGGACAAGACAGCCTTACGTCCTTCTGCAACTTCAAATGCAGCAAGGAGACCAATGTACGCGTTTAGCTCGTCTACATGGCCAAACGAATCAATACGGGCATCATTTTTATCTACTCTTTTACCTCCCCACAGGCTTGTTTTTCCCTCGTCTCCGGTCTTTGTATATATTTTCATTTAAATTGCCTTTTTTCCTTTACTTATTTCAATGTTGCTGCAAAGGCATTATAGTCGCCGGCTGGTAAGAGTTTTCGCAGCTCATCCAGCGCATCATTGGCGAATGCATCGAGATTCAGCCGGGTTGCCATTTGAATGTATGCCTTCAGCAGAGGAATATTTGCAGGATTCAGTTCCAGACCTGTAACAAGAACATCGTATGCTTTTTCGCTGTCTCCGTTTTGTGCATAAAAATCTGAAGCATAAATAGTAGACGCAGCATTAAACGGATTGAGGAGCAAACCTCTGTTATACAATTTTTCAGCTTCGCCGGTATCACCAAGCTGCGACAAGGCTCTTGCTTCAAACAGAATGGCATTATCCCTGGCATAATCATTCAGTTTTAGCTCTCTGGAAGCAATAGCCAGTTCCTGCCATTTATTTTCCTCTGCCAGTAATCGCATATACTGCAAATTAAATTCAGCAATGTAATAGCTATCGTCTCTGACTGCTGCTGTCTGCATTAATGCGATGCGTCTGGCTTTCGTCGTTTCCCCCAGATCCAGATAATCTCTGAGCAATTCTGCAGCTGCCAGTGTTCTGATATGTTCGTCCCTGATTTCTTCAAAAACCTGAAAACGCTCATTTTCATTTAATCTGTAAAGATTGAAATGAAGATACTGGTACTTAAGTGCATCATCCCAGTTCTTAATGACATGAATTTCTCCGGTGCTGAGAATACGAAGAAGATTATCGGCAACAATCCGTATATCATCGAGTTCGGATGATTGCAGCTTTGCAAGCCATTCTGATCCTGTCTGATAATCTCCTGTTTCGATCAGTGATATGGCGTAATAGAGCATGGATTCCTGATCTGCGCCCTGATGCGCTTCTTTTAAGAACTCTACGGCATTGTGATAAGAGCGCTGCCGGAACAGAAGCATGCCTGCAAGCTTGTTGTAATAAGGCGCGGTTTCCGAATTGGAGGAGCGTAGGATATCCAGCTGACGTATGGCATCAAATTTACCCCCGGTATACCACTTGTGCAGTGCAACAACTGTTTCCAGATGTTTTTTATAACCATGATTTTCTGCAACATTTGACAATTTTTCCAGATGGAAAAACACAGTATCATCCGGAATATGTATTTTAGAAAGGCCATAATTATACCAGAAAGCGAAATCAGCCCCGCTGAGCACTGAATCCTTGAGCGGATGCTCCGGCACCTGCTTTTCTGCAAGATTGTGGTTTAAAAAACCGCTTAACAGCTGATTGCTCAGAAACCCGCTTCCGGATATATTCGTGATGTTATGGCTGAGACTGTCTGCTTCCCGGATGAGCTTCCTGTCAATGAGCAACGCAAGTATATTGGCCGAAGCAATTGATTTAAGATTATCCTCTTCTGCCGCCCGGTTTAAATAGATAAAGGCTGAATCAACCGATCCTGCTTTTTCAGAGAGTAATCCCAGATTGTTGGCTATATGAGGATTGTCTGGAAATTCTTTTATCCCGTCCTGAAGCATAAACAGGGATGGAAAAAACATATTGGCATCCCTGTATATATTGGAAAGCTGGACATACGCATAGGGACTCGGATTTCTGGTAAGCGCCTGAGTAAATCGTTCCTGTGCAGTTTTCTGGTCATCCTTTGCAAGAGCCAGCGCTCCAAGCGAGTAATTGCTGCGGTGATTCTGAAAAGCATACAGATAGCCGTTTTTGTAGTACTCTGCTGCGATTGCATTATTCTGGGTATAGGAGTACACATCACCGCACAGATTATAATATCCTGCCATACCAAGGAAATAAGGGAACCGGTTGGCCTGCAGAAAGAGGGCCAGAATAATTACTGCGCTAATTCCCTGCATGATAAAATAGGGGGATCGTCGGGGTTGATAGACAACCTTATAGATCTGAACATTTTTACTGAAAAGATCCCCAAAATTGATCAGGATATAAAAGAAGTAAATCAGTCCGAAAGCGCTGTAGGTATATATAATCACATACTCAAACATTTCAGCCAGCGGATCATTGGCTGTGACAAAAGCCAGGCCTATTACAGCATTGCTTATCAGCATGCAGCCGATATAATAAAAGGCGCCGCCGGGAGCAAACGACATGGCTGTACCCTGTAGTTTTCTTTTGAACAACCATAAGCCGGCAACAGAACTACACAGGTAAATGATAAAAGGGCTGATATAAAGCATGCCTTCACCCAGATACCCCAGCCTGTCTGCCAGCGCCATAAACAGGTTGATCAGATACAGTATGGATACAAAAACGAAATTTAGTAATCTGCCGGAGGGATTAGTGCTTTTGCCATTCGTGACCAGATAAAGAAACAATTGGATAAGGTCATATCCGGTAACCGCCATAAACAGGATGGCAATGATAACAGGTACAAGTATGCTGAAATTGGCTATGTGAAAGTATGGGTAAGCAACTGTTGAAGTAAAAGCAGGAACAATTCCCAGCAAGATCGTAACGCCCAGAAATGCCAGAAAGCGTTTAAAATAACTGAAGTTCTTGCTGATAGCCTGGAAATAATATCCCAACAGGAGATATAGAAATATGGCCAGGATAAGAAAACCACGGTTTTCGTGTCCGAAAATACCTAAAAGCTCTGTTTGTAAAGTAACAAGAAAAACAATAAAGAGAGCAATACCAAAGGCAAACTGGAAAAAATCCAGAAATGTAATGCTGGTAAGTATAAACAGAAAACCAATAACAACCAGAAAAAGATACAGGTAGCTGCTGATCGGATGGATGGCAGGAGGAGATACCGAAAAGGCTTCCCGAACCAGGAAGCTGTTGACATCGATTGTATAATGGATAAGATGCTGGGCAAAATTGTCAATTGGGGTATAAACCGCATTAAATTCCGGAATGGTTGTCCATGAAAGAATGACCTGGTTGCCCAGAATCCAGCCGCTTACCAGAAAAACAATAGAGCAGAGTGCCAGAAATAATAGAAAAAACAAAATAACCTGCCGGCTTTTATTCCAGCTTTTCCAAAAAAACAAATCTTCCATATGTTACATTGCCACAAACAGTGCAAAGTAAAGAAGAAATGTCTAATTGAAAAAACGATGAACAGGCTGTTTAGCCCAATACAGTCTTTATATAATGGATAATTGCAGAATTAACCGAGAAATTTGGGCACTCTGAAATAATCAGAATCTTTTTTGGGCGCATTCTTCAAAGCCTCTTCATGAGACAGTGCATTCACCGAAATATCTTCTCTGAGTACATTTACCTCTTCCGACATATGAATTAACGGTTCCACATGTTCTGTATTTACTTCATTTAGTTTATCCATCCAGTTCAGAATCTTATTGAAGTCCTTATGCATATTTTTTTCTGCCTCCTCATTCAGCTCAAGCCTGGCCAGATGCGCAATTTTCCCTATAACTTCCTTATCAATATTCATATCTGCTAGATTTTCTTTTCAAAATGGGGATCAAAGTTATTAATGTTCTCCGTTTTGTTCAATTGTTGATTGTGTTTTTTTAGCTCCTCATTAATTACCTCATACGTCATTTCCCTGAGCCTGTCAATATCTTCAAAAGTCATCCCCTTCGTGCTTATTGGCTTATGATAGATAATTTTCATCAGATGACGCCGGATGGTCACTTTCCTGCCATTGTCCGGAAGAATAATCCAGTTGTATGGAATGGTAACCGGTACAACCGGTATCTGCTTTTGAATAGCTATCCTGAAAGGACCTTCCTTGAAAGATATCAGCTCGGGATTATTTTCTCTTGGAATTGTTCCTTCCGGAAATATAGCAATTGAGCGTCCCCGATCAATATGTCTGCAGGCCTCATCAATTACCTTGTATTTACTTATTCCGTTATGTCTGTTGACCGATATGTAAAGCTTTCGGAACATATAGCCAAACAACGGAACCTTGGCCAGAGAGCTCTTTCCTACAAATACAAAGTAAAAAGGAGTTGCCAGGCAGAGACTGGGAATATCGAGATAACTGGAATGATTGGGAGCATATATTACCGGACTGTTCTTATCGGGCTTATATTCCCACACAATTTTCCACCGGACCGTAGTTATGAAAAAAACAGCATAAGCCCATAGCTTATTGAGAAAATGAGCCTGAGGATACGTTTTCTTATTACTCAGGAATAAAAGAAAAAAAGGATATAAAAGAAGGAAAACAATTAAAAACCAGAAGATACACCATCCGGTATAAAATTTCTGCAAAAACTTCATTGGATACAATTAGCTATAAAATAGTTGATTGTTTTACGTTGCTCTGTGAGTTGCAATTCATTTATCACAACAAATTATGAGCAAATAATGTGCAATATAATGGCTTTTTATTCATATTTATTAAAAATTAGCACTTTTAAACGTAGTCCGGCTTTATGCATTTTCTGTATAATATTGCCTTCTTAATGTTTCTGAGCATCATGACCGGAGAAGCACAAAAATTGCGTCCGGTCCGGAAACCAGCCGATGACGGGATAAGTCAGAAATGGGGCTTTGTCAATACCCGTGACCGGTTTGTTATTTCTCCAGTGTATGATACGGTTTTTTTTGATTTTCATAATGGAATTGCAGGTGTCGGAAAATATGTCGGAGATACCTTATATGCTGACATAATTGACCGAAAAGGCAGCCGTATTTCTGAAACAGCGTTCAGAAGCCTGGATTTAAGAGAGTCTTATATTCTGGTCGAAAGTCAGGAGTTCGCTTACGGGATAGCTGATATGGCCGGCAATATTGTTGAGAAACCGATATACAAATCGATTGAAACCATTAATAAAGATGTTCATCTCGAATACTTTTATCAATGGGATATATACACATTTATGGGGCGGTTGACCGATACATTTGCTGCTGACAGTATCAGGCAGGAAAACGAACACCTGATTTTATACCGGAATGGCCGTTCTTTCCGGGAGATAGTTCCGGATACGCTCATCTCCGCCGGAAGTCCGTTGTATGTAAATGACAAATCCATACCGGATACAGGATGTGCGCTGGCTGACTCACTGGCGGATAGTCTGTCAGTATTGTATACTATGGTGCTGCCCTGTCAGGATGGTCTGATAGCAGTAGAACAAAACAAGCTCTATGGTTTCATTGATACTGCCGGAAAAATCAGAATTTCGATTCAATACGAAGATATTAAGCAATTTTCCGAAGACCTCGCACCTGTCAGAATTTTGGGAAAATGGGGGTATATTGATATCAGTGAAGAGATCGTTATACAACCATTCTTCGACGATGCCTGGTCTTTTTCCAATGCCTCAGCCAAAGTGCGAAAAGATGGAAAATTCAATTTTGTCGATAAAAAAGGAACTCTTCGGAACGCATATGGATTTGATTCAGTTGAAGAAAATGAGTTTGGCAACTGGTACCTTCGGTTAAATGGAAAAACCGGACTTGCCAGCCGTCAGGGTGCAGAAATCATTATTCCCAGGTATCAGAGTCTGGAAGACTGGGGAAATGGTTATGTCCGCATATTCAGACACAATGCATTTGGTGTCATTGATTATGATCAGAATATCATAGTTCCTGACAAGTATCAGCTGATTGACTATGTAAACTCCGGTATTCTGGCCGGTTACCCGATTGTAAGAAAAAAAATAAACTACCCTTTGGAAAAGATAAGCGATGCCGGGAAAAAGAATTAATAACCTGATCGGGCTCATGCTTTTTTTCGCAGCCCAGTCATTTTGTCAGAATATAACCACGCTGGCTTATAGTGAAGGTCTGGCTCCGGCCAGAGCTGGGAAAAAAAAGACAGACCAGACCTCTTTATTCGGCTTTGTGAATGAAGCTGGACATTTCGTGATCAAGCCACAATTCGACACAGTCATTTCAGGGTTCAGGAACGGATATGCAATTGTCGTTCGCGATTCTTATCACGGCGCTATCGATCAGAAGGGAAACACAGTGGTGCCGTACACATATACTGCAATCGAACCGGTACAGTATAAGATTTTTCCTGTAAGGAATGAAAGCGGCCTGTGGGGATTTTATGATGTCAATGGAAAAGTGCTGCTGGACTGTGCATACAATAATTTCAGGATTGACAAAGACCTTATAGTGGCTCAGAAAAACGGAATGTGGGGAGCATTGTCTTTGAAAGGAGAGGAACGTATTCCTTTTAAGTACAGAGAGCTGGAACGTATACCACAACAAAAAAGATACAATGCATTCCTGTATAATCACTGGGAGCTAAGCGACTCGAGTCATACCAAGCTGGGATCATTCACATTTGATAGTCTTGCCCAGGCCGGGAAAGGAGTCCTGAAATACTACATGATCGGCAAATACGGCCTGGTTGATCTGAACAACAATATAATCACAAGCTACAAATTTGATTCGATCGGACTTGAAAAGAATGAGCGTTTTGTTGTCAAGGTATGGGACAAATACGGAGTAATCGATAAAAAAGGTAAGGAAGTACTAAAGCCCGAATTTGAGAAGATTCTGCTTGATAGTCTCAATATCCGGGCGGCAATCAGAACAAAGGAAGGTAAAATATGGTGGGGTTTGTACAGTTCAGACGGCAATGAATTACTGCCTGCTATATATCCCTATATCGGAGAAACAGGGGAGGGGCTGGTGCCTGTACGAGCCGAAAATGGTATCTGGAGATACCTCAATCTGAAAGGAGAAACCATAATACCATTTCGTTTTTCGCAGGCAGGCCCGTTTTATAATGGATTGGCCCAAGTTACAGATTACCAGTCGGGAAAACAGTATTTTATAAATGGGGCAGGTAAAGAGATTATTTCTTCGGATGAGATTCCCTTTTACCATGCCGATCTTTTCTGGCTTGACAGAAATGATCATAAGATATGGCGTATAACACGAGCCAGTTATGATGAATTTACACTTCTGAATCCAAAGCTGATTCAGGTAAGTCAGAAAGGCAAAATGGGGCTTTTGTCATCAGATGACCAGCTTATCGTACCCTGCCGGTATGATTATGTGACAGAACCGTCGGCGGAAGGGTATTCCGCAGTGCAGTTGGGAAATAAATGGGGTGTTATTGACCGGAACAGTCGTTATTCCCTGCCGTTGACAGATAAATTCGAACGGATTTTCCCTTTCTATGAAAATTATGCACGGGTATTGATGAAAGGGCGTTACGGGTTTATCGATATCAAAGGCAATATTTATATCTCTCCGCAGTATCCTGATGCCGGAAATGCTTCTGAAGGTATGATTGCTGTAAAAATAAATAATAAATGGGGTTTTGTTAATACTGACGAAGTGCTTAAAGTTCAGCCCTATTATGATCAGGTATGGGCATTTGTAAACGGATGCGCCATTGTATACGGCAACGGTAAATACAATCTTGTTAATAAAGAAGGGAAAGAGCTTCACGCTCCCTGCGAAAGGCTGAAGGTAACTTCTACCGGAAAGTATCTTATGGAACGGGACGGACGCTTCGGGCTTGCTGATGAATGGGGAAATGAGTTTTTGCCTGTTCGCTATGAAAAAATACGCGAAGTAAAAGACGGATATTTTATCGTTAATTTAAGAGGTCTGTACGGAGTTCTTGATAGGAACGGCACCATAGTGATTCCTATTACATACAGTCATATTCAGTATGATACGTTTAACCGGCTTTTTATCTGTGGCTCAGACAATGGCCATAAAGCAATCCGTATAGATCAGAACGGAAAAGCGCAGTAAGCAGTATTTTTCCGGTATTTTTATTTGCTAAAAATTTTAGTATTTTTAGCAAATGAGCGAACATATTCATGGACGGGGAGCACAGTACAATTCTGTAAACCGGTTTAGCCGCTTGCAGCCGGCTATGGACTTTCCCGAGGGTATAGACGAAGCTCCGTCCGGTCCGGGAAAGACGGAAGTTTATCTGGAAAATCCTAAAAAAATTCTCAATTCAATAGATAGTCCGGATATCGGTCATGCCCAGTCACTGAACCCATATCAGGGATGTGAGCATGGCTGTATTTATTGCTATGCGCGCAACTCTCATGAGTATTGGGGCTGGAGCGCAGGAATTGATTTCGAACAAAAAATTATTGTAAAACCCAACGCACCGGAGTTGCTGAGGAAAGAATTTAAACGTAAAAACTATGTTGTGCAGACTGTAATGCTTTCCGGCAACACAGACTGCTATCAGCCTCTCGAGCGCAAATACAGGATAACAAGAAGCCTGCTCGAAGTTTTTCTCGAACACAGGCATCCGGTCAGCATCATTACCAAAAACAGCTTAATTCTCAGAGATACGGACATCCTAACCAGGCTCAGCAGGGAAAATCTGGTTCGGGTCACTATTTCGTTAACAACGTTGGATGAAACGCTCAGGCAGAAGCTTGAGCCCAGGACTGCATCAGCCAAAAAACGTCTGGAAATAGTACGAACGCTTTCTGAAGCCGGTATTTCTGTTGGTATTCTTATCGGCCCTGTCATTCCCGGATTAAATAATCAGGAGATTCCAGCCATCTTGAAAACCGCGTCCGAAAATGGAGCAATTTCGGCCGGTTATGTAATGGTGCGTCTGAACGGGCAGATAGGAGCATTATTTACAGACTGGGTGCATAAGCATTTTCCGGATAGAGCAGACAAAGTACTTAACCATATCCGTCAGGTGCACGGTGGCCAATTGAATGACTCACGCTTTGGCCTGCGTATGAAAGGAGAGGGAGTATTGGCAGAATCGATAGCTTCTCTATTCAGACTTCACCACAAAAAGTACTTTTCAGACAGAAAAAGTACGCCCCTGGATACGCATCGTTTTATACCGGACCCGCAAAATCGTCAGCTGAGTTTGTTTTAATTAAATAGGATTAGGTTTTAAATGGTTTGGAGTAAAATATTTTGGAGCCCCTATGCTGAGGTCATAAGAAACGAGAGCAGGCTCCACTAATCGCCATGTGACAAACATTCATCCTGCTGTTCCAACAATGCTTCCGGGCTTCGATAGACTCAGCCGCGCCGCGAACTTTAATTAAACTTTTCCTTTTAGCGAGCTATAAAATCATACATAGCGAAGTAAAGCGCCGAATCCTGTAATTAAAACATCTGTCATTTTGAATAACAATTTCTGTAGATATATAGGTTATCTATAGAGACGACTAGTAAACGACCATTAACTATACTCGGGGGCAGCTATGTGGAGGCGAAAAATGTTGATTCTTTTTATTTGTTCATTACCCTGGCTGGGGCAGGCGCAGTCAGGGAGACTTACCGAAAAGCAACTCCGGGATTTCAGACAGGGCACCTATCTGTATAAAAATGGCTATTACAAGGGTGGTAAAATAATACGGTCAAAAAAGTGGCAGATTGAAGAATATCCGGGACTCCGGATCAAATTTCGTATAGATTGGATCAGCGATTTTGAATACCATCTTACTTTTGTCCGTATATCGGATCCTATTTCTCAGTGTCTGATAGGAAAAGTGATTAAAGTAAAAGTGCTGGAACTTGATGAAGAAAATGAAACATATACCGTCATTATTCAAAATGACACCTATTTTGAATCGGTCAGGCTTGAACGAATAGAAGATGAGCGAAGTGAAGGACGGATTTTTTCTTTTATGAAGTGATAATACTTTCAGAGAATTTTTTGTCCTCCGATAGCACTCATAAAATGAAAATAGAGGCCGCCATACCCCATCCGGTTAAATGAATACTCAGCTCTGATGACTACATCATAAAATGTAACCAGATCCAGCCCGATGCCTGTCCCTGTAAGCAGCTGGTTGCTGAGTCTGGTATTTCCGGGCAGGGAAACGGGAGCATATACATAGCCAAGATCAATGTTGCCGGTCAGAAAAAGCGAAACAGGAATCGTCGAAAATTGTGCTATTCCAAGTCCATACGTTTGTCTGGTTTTACTAAACAGCTTTAGCTTAACAGAGTTTCTCCATAGCGCAGAGTGCTGGCCATTGATCACATAAAGCTCATATCCCCGGACAAAAGTATTTTCATAGCCTAATCCCCTCAGGTCATAAAATGCCTGCATTTCCGGAAAAGATATTTTGCCCGATAGCCCGCCGGCATAAAACACACGATTACGATATAAAGGTCTGAAAAAGCCAATATCAGGCCTGAAGGACAAAATATTTACTTCTTTATGGCCAAACAGACCTCTTTTCTCAATTTCAAGACCAAGATAATATCCTCTGAGGGCATAATATTGTACATCTCTGCGGTCTCTTAGAAACGTATAGCTTAACACCCCATAGCTTCTCGAAGTTCTGCCATTAAGAAAGTATTCAGGGTTGAGCTGTGCGATCGTATCCGATATTTTCTGATGATTAAAACCGGCTTTTAGCCTGTGCCAGGAATAAAACCGGTCTCTGTACACATATTCAGTGAAGCCGGCATACCGTGACACCTGAGTACCAGTTCCTTCGTGGTATACCAGACGGTGATCATCAAGGCTATAGGCAAGCGCCCGGCTGTATATATAGGATAATCCAACGTTTAATCCGGACTTTTGCCTTTTATGAAGATAGGGAATATTGTAAAAAAGTTCGGCCTTGCCGGTAAATCCCCCCTGAAGCTTAAGTTTAAGAGTCTCATTCCGGCCGCGCATGTTTTTCTGAACGAAATAAAACCCGTAATTGATCCTGCCAAGGTCTCTGTTTCGCTGCTGCCACCATTCGTTAAAATTTCTGTCAGCCAGGTCTATAAGAGGAATTATATACGTATACCAACGTTCCTTGACTGCAATAGTCAGTATACCTCTGTTATTCGCTACTGAGTCTATATGACATTTAACAGTTACAAATAAGCCCGTATTAAAAATTCTGAATTCGGTGTTGGCTATAAACTGACTGAATTCTGTTTTGTACAGCGTATCACCTGCGTGTAGTGAAAGTTCGCGCAGTATGATCTCCGGTTTGGTTTTCGCATTTCCTGTAAGGCTAATCTTCTCTATGATTATCAGGGAGCTATCCTGAGAAAACATTGGAAAAGAATAAAAAAACAAAAATAAAATACCAACGTATTTGAGAAAATGCTTGATAGTTTTAAGATTTATTCGTTACTACGATACGCAAAGATAACAGTTCTATAAATTTTTTAAGTATGTCGGAAATCATCAGATCATTTGGGGAATATCAGAAAGAATATCAAAAAAGTGTTGATAATCCTGAAAGTTTTTGGGCAGAGAAAGCATCATCGTTTGTATGGAGAAAGAAATGGGACAAGGTATTACAGTGGAATTTCGAAGATCCCGATATAAAATGGTTTCAGGGAGGTAAGCTTAACATTACAGAAAACTGCCTTGACAGGCATATCCCTTTACGCAAGAATAAAAATGCCATTCTTTGGGAACCTAATAATCCGAATGAAAAAGCGCGATCCCTGACATATGGGGAGTTGCTTGAAGCTGTTTGCCGTTTTGCCAATGTGCTGAGGAAAAATGGTGTCAGGAAAGGTGATCGCGTCTGTATTTATATGCCTATGGTACCTGAGCTGGCTATCGCTGTTTTAGCCTGCGCACGGATCGGAGCCATACACTCCGTCGTTTTTGCCGGATTTTCTGCGTCGTCGCTGGCTGATCGCATTAATGATGCTAAAGCCAGACTGATTATCACATCCGACGGTGCATATCGCGGTACGAAAGACATTGCCGTAAAGTCGATCGTGGATGAAGCTTTGGAAAAAACTCCTTCAATTGAAACAGCTATTGTATACAGACGTACGGGAGCCGATGTGACCATGAAAGACGGACGTGATAAATGGTGGCATGAAGAAATTGCTCTTGCCGAAGCTGACTGTCAGCCGGAAGAGATGGATGCGGAAGATATGCTGTTTATTCTGTACACCTCCGGCTCTACCGGCCAGCCCAAAGGCGTGGTGCATACCATAGGAGGATATATGGTCTTTACTCAGTATACTTTTGCCAACATATTCCAGTATGAAGAAAATGATGTATACTGGTGTACGGCCGACATCGGCTGGATTACCGGACATAGCTACATCGTATATGGACCATTGCTGAGCGGAGCTACCACGCTGATGTTTGAAGGAATCCCTACGTTCCCCGATGCCGGCAGATTCTGGCAGATCATTGATAAATACAGGGTAAACCAGTTTTATACAGCTCCGACCGCCATCAGGTCTTTGATGGTGTACGGAGATAAGTATATTGAACCTTATGATTTGTCTTCTCTGAAAACCCTCGGATCTGTAGGCGAGCCGATCAATGAAGAAGCCTGGCATTGGCTGGATGAGAAAATCGGTAAAAAGCAGTGTCCTATCGTGGATACCTGGTGGCAGACTGAAACCGGCGGGATTCTGATTTCACCGTTATCAGGAATAACGAAAACGAAACCTTCCTATGCGACATTACCGCTACCCGGAGTACAACCTGTCATAGTAGATCCGGAAGGAAAAATTCTGGAGGGCAACAATGTGGAAGGTAATCTTTGTATACGTTTTCCATGGCCGGCGATATTGCGGACTACATACGGAGATCATGAACGATGCCGTCAGACTTATTTCTCAACGTACAAAGGATTGTATTTTACCGGTGATGGCTGCAAACGCGATGGGGATGGTTATTATAGAATATTGGGCAGGGTAGATGATGTAATGAATATATCCGGACACCGTATCGGTACAGCAGAGGTTGAAAATGCCATTAATGAGCATCCGGCTGTAATTGAATCGGCTGTAGTAGGTTTTCCGCATCCTGTCAAGGGGCAGGGAATCTATGCTTTTGTCATACAGAATAATCCTGAGGAGGATATTGCCAGGCTGAAAACCGGTATTCTTGAGGTGGTGACTAAAATAATCGGCCCGATAGCCAAGCCTGATGAAATACTGGTAGTATCCGGATTGCCCAAGACCCGATCAGGAAAGATTATGCGGCGGATTCTGAGGAAAATAGCAGAACGTGATGTATCCAACCTGGGTGATACGAGTACTTTGCTGGATCCGGGTGTTGTAGATGAAATAAAGAAGGCAGCCGGACTATAAAAAGTATGCCGGTAATACGAGAGAGAGAAAGGGAATAATACTGCTTTTCTCTCCTCGTATTACCCTTTTGTTATTGAGGAAGCTCAAATAACGGCAATGGTTTGAACGAAGCATATGGTTCTCCTAATCTTTTCAGAATTCCCGCGTTTTCATTCAGATAGCTGTTAAATTCCCTTGCTTCACTGTCATATCGGATGCGGTACAGGACAACTTCACTGTCTGCTTTAATAATGTCACCCTTAAGCTCCCCGCTAAGTGAGTTCTTTTCAAGTTCGGGAGTGTTTTCCGCAAATTCAAGCACTGAACGTATAAGCGCAGTAGTAGCATTGTCATATTCATCAATTGCTTCACTTGTCATTTCATATTGCTCATACCGCTGTGATAATAGCTCTCCGGTCCGGTCCTTAAGAACCCGGAGCCCGGCTTCGTCATGATTTTCTGTATAGGATATTTCGAGCAGCAGGCGATTTATATCAGCAATTTTCTGATTGTCTGATTGAATCATTGCCGTCCAGGCTTCATTGACTCTGGTGAGCATTCTGTCCACATTTTCAATACTCTTTTTCTTACGGGAAGACTGAAAACCATATTTTGAACAGGAGGTACTCCACAAAAGAATAAAAAACGAGAGGACGAGCAGATTTAATTTCATAGTTCTAATGAAAAAATGGGTTTGCTTCTAAATGAACTATATGGTTCACCCATTTGTTGCAGCTGATCCTGATAACTGACAACAAGATGATTAAATTCCTTCGTCCAGCGGTCGTATTTTACCCTGAAATAAATAACTTCGTTGTCAGCATCCTGAATGGAAGTAACCAGCTGATTCGTTATGCTGTGATGCTGTAAATCCGGAGTTTGCTGAACAAAAGAAAATACTGCTTTTAGCAATTCCTCACTTAACTGATCGTAAGTATCGATTTGCTCGGAAGTCATAGATTCCTGCTCGTACCGGGAAGCCTGTACTTCATCCGTTCTTTTTTGCAGATCTTCCAGCGCAATGGGGTTATAGGACTGTGTATAGGATGCTTCAAGCAGCAAACGTCTTATATCATCAAATTTTTGATTATCTGAAACAATCATTTCCTGCCAGATTGTATTCAGACTATCATTGGTAACTGTCAGTTTACCGGCCAGGCTTTCATCAGAAAGCTCTTCCTTTTGCTCCTCAACAATCGTTTCTTTCTGAGCCTGTTCTGTGCATGCGGCAATCAGAGCTGCTAAAAAAAGAATAAGTATATATGACTTTTTCATGATATTTTTTTCCTGAATATAGAAATTATCCCTTAAATGCGGAAATACCGGTCACATCTGCTCCGGTTACCAGCAGGTGAATATCATGAGTTCCTTCGTACGTCACTACAGATTCAAGATTCATCAGATGACGCATGATGCTGTATTCTCCGGTGATTCCCATAGCACCATGTATCTGCCTGGCCTCTCTGGCAACAGACAGTGCCATAGCTACATTGTTTCTTTTGGCCATTGATATCTGGGCAGAAGTAGCTTTTCCCTCATTTTTCAGCAACCCCAGACGCCAGACCAGCAACTGTGCTTTGGTAATCTCGGTAATCATTTCTGCCAGCTTTTTTTGGATCAGCTGAAAAGAGGCAATAGGTTTATCAAATTGGATTCGTTCTCCTGCATACCGAAGAGCAGAATCATAGCAGTCCATTGCTGCTCCCAGAGCTCCCCAGGCAATACCATACCGTGCGCTGTCCAGACAGGCCAGCGGTCCGCGCAGACCGTCGGCAAGCGGGAGCAGGTTTTCCTTTGGTACCTTAACATCCTGAAAGACCAGCTCACCGGTAATACTTGCCCTGAGCGACCATTTATTTTTGATTTCCGGTGCAGAAAAACCCTGCATACCTTTTTCTACAATCATTCCCTTGATCCGCCCTTCTTCATTTTTCGCCCAAACCACAGCAATATCGGCAATCGGAGAGTTGGTAATCCACATTTTCGAACCGTTGAGCAATACGTAATCTCCCATATCTTTGAAGTGGGTATGCATACCCGAAGGATTGGAGCCATGATCAGGTTCTGTCAGTCCGAAGCAGCCAATCATATCTCCTGAGGCCAGAGCAGGAAGATATTTATGTTTTTGTTCCTCGCTTCCAAAAGTATAAATAGGAAACATCACCAGACTACCCTGTACGGAAGCAGTTGAGCGCATACCCGAATCGCCGCGTTCGATCTCCTGCATCATGAGGCCATAGCTGATATAATCAAGGCCGCCACCACCATATTCCGGTGGGATAGTCGGGCCGAAAACACCGGCTTCTCCGAAGCGTTTAACGAGAAATTCAGGGAACTCTGCCTTTTGTGCATAGCCCTCTATGATTGGTGTGATTTCTTTTTTGACGAAGTCTCTTACGCTATTCCGCACAAGTTTTTGTTCCTCAGTAAGCAAATCGTCAAGATTATAGTAATCAGGACTCTCAAAAGTATCAGTATGCATAAAAGTTGTTGTTTAAAAAAAATTAATTACACAAATTTACAACATCATATACGTAACAAAAGTTCTTCGAGATGCAATCCACTGAAATTGATGAAAAGCTTCTTCAGCTTATAGGCAGGCTAAAGGAAAAATATGAGGCAGATGGCCAGGATCTTAGTATTCATCTTGAGGGAGTATATTCGAAGGATTACCTGAAGTATTGGGAGTATATTCATCTGGATACCCTGCTTAGTCTGCAGAATCCGGTTACGAGTTTTCCTGATGAGTTCATTTTTATTACCTATCATCAGATTTCGGAGCTATACTTCCGTATGGTACGACATGAGCTCTCGCAACTGAGAGAAAAAAACTCTGTTGATGCTGACTATTTCAAAGTCCGGTTAAAGCGGATTAACTGGTATTTCGGACAGCTGATTCAGTCTTTTGATCTGATTTCGGTGGGACTGGATCAGCAACAATTTTTAAAATTCAGAACGGCATTGTACCCTGCCAGCGGATTTCAGTCGGTTCAATACCGTATGATTGAGATTGCCTCGACCGATCTTATCAACCTGGTTGATAAGAAAACCCGGGACTTTTTTGAAGATTACAGTGCGTTGGAAGAGCTTTTCAAAAATATTTACTGGAAACAGGGAGCTATAGATCTTGATACAGGGAAAAAGAGTCTTACACTCCGGCAATTTGAGGAAAAATATGAACAATTGCTGTTAAAGCAGGCTCATGAGTTTCAGAATAAAAATCTCTACGCGATATATAAGCGTCTGCCTTTTGATATTCAGAAAAATCCTGAAATAGTCGCATTGCTGAGAAGCTTTGATACGAATGTAAATATTAACTGGCCACTTGCCCATTACAAATATGCCGTAAAATATCTGCACAAAGAATCGGTCAATTCAACCGGCGGTACTAACTGGCAAAAATACCTGCCGCCCAGATTTCAGAAACGGATATTTTTTCCTGATGTATGGAGCGAACAGGAAATTAATGAGTGGGGTAAAACCTGGGTAGAAGCAGAAGTGCTGCAACAAAAGTAATTTTCTGTTTCTTTTGTCGTTATTACTCAAATTAATCAGAAGTGAATCTTCGGATCTTTTTATTGGTATGTCTTAATTTCGCTTGTTTCTTATCAACTTACGCGCAGCTGACAAAAGTACAAACCTGGTATGACAGCAATAAAAAACTGCTGAAGGAAGAGTATTTTGTCTTATCCTCAACCCCAACTGTTCTGGACAGTCTGTATACAGCCTATTTCCAGAATGGCAACATCCGTATCCGGGGGCATTATAAATTAAACAAAGCTACAGGTGTCTGGGAATATTTTTATCAGAGTGGTTCGCTGAAAATGAAAGGCACATTGAGGAATAACCTCAACGAAGGTCATTGGGTCTTTTTTTATGAAAATGGCAATCTCACGATGGAAGGACCTATGCAGGCCGGCAAGAAAACCGGAAAATGGTTTTTTTACTATGAAAACGGCGGGAAAAAATCTGCCGGAGAATATGCGGAAGATCTGAAATCAGGGTTGTGGAACTATTATTATGAAGATGGCAAATTCAAAGCGCAGGGAAACTTTTTAAAAGACAAAGGAAAATATACGGAGTATTATACATCCGGGAAAGTAAAAAGTGAAGGAACCATAGAATATGGTCAAAGTAATGGTTTGTGGAAATATTACTATGAAAATGGCCGGTTAAAAGCGGAAGGCTATGAAAAAAACGGACAGAAATCCGGAATGTGGAAATACTACCATGAAAACGGAGTTCTTGCCAGTCAGGGAGCATATGAAAACGGGCAGTCTGTCGGACAGTGGAAATATTTCTATGACAATGGCATCGTCAGCTCGGAAGGAGAAGAAAATAACGGGCAAAAGGATGGTTACTGGAAATCTTACTACAGAAGCGGATCCTTTAAAGGAGAGGGGAATTTTGAACAGGGAGAAGGTCCCTACAAAGAATACCATGAAAATGGGAAGCTGAAGATTGAAGGGTATATCAAAAATAATCAGAACCAGGGGCGCTGGCGCTACTATTATGAAACAGGAGAGCTTGAAGGGGAGTGCTATTTCAATACGGGTGATGGTAACTATACCGGCTACTACCCGGATGGAAAACTGAAAATGGTAGGAAGGATTGAGGACGGGAAAAAAGTAGGAATATGGGAACTATATAAGGAAGACGGATCACTGTCAGGATACTATAAAACATATTATGAAGATGAAGTACCGGTATTTGCACCTGTTGAGGAAAATATAAAGGATACTGTACGAACCGATTCTTTGCTGCCCTATAAAAAGCCGGAAATCAAAATTCCCAAGAAGAAATCACGATATTTCGCCCGTAAAATAAATGAGTTCAGAGGGGTTATTCCAAGTACCAATCCCTTGTCTCCCTTATTCGGATCGCTTCCTTTTAGCCTGGAGTATTATCTTCAGGAACGACTTGGATATGAGATTAATGCTAGCTGGATAAGAAACCCGTTTTTTCGGCAGCCATACATAAATGAAGATTTACGCAAAGGCTTTTCTGTCCACCTTCGACAGAAATTTTATCAGCCTGATCAGGATAAAGGTATGTATTACTTTGGTCATGAAGTACGATACTCCAATGTAAATCATAAGGTTGTATATATAGACAGCGTGACAGCCAACCATGAAATGAAGAAAATAGGGGCATCGGAGCAATTGTACGAGTACAGTATCATAATCGGTAACCGGCTAATGCGTGATGCGCATAGCTATGGTTATACATTTGATATCTTTGTAGGAGTTGGTATCGGCTACAGATCAGTTAAACGTCATTATGATGACAGGATACTTGATAAGAAGTTTGACCGCCTGAACTTCTCTAATGTATCCGTACCGGTTAGAATCGGTGTGCATTTCGGTTATGCGCTGGACAAAAAGAAAGTATACAAGAAACTGGGAATCTGGTAGTGAATTTTTATCGGCCTGCCCGGGGAATTTTTATTTAGTTTACAGCGCTTCATTATATCAAAAACCGTCTCAAACTAATTCTGATATAAAGGGTTTGACAGGAGATCATCAAAGAGCTTTTTGAGATGTCTCATGTTGTGGGTAATAAAGATACGTCCAATGTCTTAATTCGGTTCGGGAAGGTGTTTTGTCTGATTGGTCTCGCTATACCCGTGCTAAACCTGATATTACGGATAATAAGTCCGAAGCTTATTGCGAAAATAGTAGCCGAAGGACTTATCGTTATAAATCCCTTGTCAACCATCCTCTTTTTCTTTCTGGGTGTCGCCATATGGCTTGTACGAAATGAAGGAACACGATCTTTGAATCGTTCTGTCTCCTTGAGCCTTGCCGGAGTCGTCCTGGCGGTCACTATAGTGAAAGGCCTCGCGTTTATTTTTAACTGGAGTTTTTCGATTGACGCTTTTTTGTTCGGGGATTACGAGTGGTTACGTTACGGCGAAGCCAATGATAGCTTGTGGAGCCAGCGTTTTCCATATATTCTTATCAGTTTTGCGCTATTGTCCCTAGCGATCCTTTTGATAGATACTAACGTGACCTATCTGATAAAGTATTCCCAGGTACTAAGCTATATCATGATATTGCTGGCGATGGTCAACGTGTACGGCTATGTTTTTCAGATTGAAATTATGTATGGGCAGCGCAGGGAGGCGCTGCCCATGTCTTTGCTGGCAGCGATCTCCTCATTTTTTCTTTCTACGGCCATCTTGTTTTTACGTCCATACAGGGGATCTATGCGCTTATTGATCGGAGCCAATCCGACCAAAGTTGTATTAATCCGCTTTTTCGCGCTTTTGGCTCCTCTCGTATTGGGTTGGTTTGAAACTATCGGAGAAAAGAGAGGATATTATTCCAAAGAGTTTGGAAAGGCGATTCTCACTACTTTTTCTTTCGCTCTTACGATGGGGCTACTGGGAGTGAAAGCCGAAATTCAATATACATACAAGATGCACAAAGCCAATATTATGTATCACATAAAACGTGAAAGGAAACGTTTACGCCGCATTTTGAAATACTCTCCGACATATATCAGTATAGTTGACCTGCAAAAGGATAAGTTGGTTTATTCCAATATAAAAAATAAGAAGTTACTTGACAGCAAAGATCCATCGTCCGGAAAAGGATTTATGAGAACATTGGAGGATATGGCTCATAAGGATGACGGTAAACGGTTAAAAGACGCCAGAAAAAAATTGAATAGTCTTGGCATTAACGACTATGACGAGATAGAATACAGAATTATTGATTCGGATAAAAAAGTCCATTGGCTCTCTTCCAGGAGGATGATTTTTAAAAGGAAAAAAGGGGGAGAAGCGGTTCAGATTCTCATGAATACTATTGATGTTACCAAGCTGAAAAAGCAGGTGGAAAAAGTCCGCAAACAAGAAAAGGAAATTGAAAATATCAATAGTGATTTAAGAGCAGCGAAGAAAAAAACTGAAAAGGCGAACGAACAATTGCAGGAAAAGACTGCCGGAAAAACTTCTGAAGCTATGTTTTACGAAGCCTATTGGCAATTGGGCGCCGAAGCGATCATCCGATTTGAATTACAGGATTTGGAAAGTATTGATCTTCGTGAAAACGCAGTGATAGTCGCTGAGCTTCTGACGCGCCACGCTGTTATAGCGGACGTGAACCCGGTAGCCCGCCGGCTGGTGCCTATCATAGAACACGCGCGGGAGAACAGAATAAAGTGGAACCGGATATGGCAGGCCTCCGACGTCGAGCGATTAGGGGTGTTCACTACCTTTGCAGAAAGAGGTGCGAAGCTCTGGAATGTTAATTTCAAAATCGGGGAATCGATAGACAACTGTTTGGAAATTAACGGGAACATCACCGGTATTGTCCAGAAAGAAAAACTTTATGGATTCTGGATTGTCCTAAATAGCGGATAATGTTTTAACATTGTATACTCTTTAGTATACATCAATTTCAAGTTAAATACTGTATGGCAGAATTAATCAAAGAATTATTAAACGGAAACGTGCGCTGGGTCGAAGGAACCCTTCAGCGTTCTCCGGATTTTTTCGAAAAACTTTCTCAGGGACAGACTCCTGACTATTTATGGATCGGATGCTCAGATAGTCGTGTCCCGGCAACGGAAATCACCAATTCTTTGCCAGGATCTATTTTTGTACAAAGGAATATTGCCAATCTGGTCGTACATACTGATTCCAATCTTTTAAGCGTAGTCAACTATGCTGTTAAAATCTTAAAAGTAAAACATATCATCGTATGCGGACATTATGGCTGTGGTGGAATAAACGCCGCGATGAGCAATAAAAATTTCGGATTTCTGGACAACTGGCTGATGCACATCAAAGATGTATACCGTCTCCATGAAAAGGAACTGGATAGTATTGCTGATGTCGGCAAACGCTCTGACAGGCTGGTTGAATTGAATGTAATAGAGCAGGTAAACAACCTTGCCAAAGTTTCCTTTATCCAGGAGGAGTGGGCCGAAGGCGAATATCCGTATATACATGGCTGGGTATATGGTCTGAAGGATGGACTGATCAGGGACCTGAAAGTAACGAGAAACTCTCCGGCTCATTTGCAATCAGTTTATCGGTACGGAGTAGAGTAGGTAAAAACAATGTAAATAAAAAAACCTGAAGCTTGCTGTACAAGGCTTCAGGTTTGATATGGAATTAAATCCTACTGATAACAGCGGACTTTAGTTCTTTTTAAGAGAGTCGAAATCAAACGTTTCCAGAAAGGAGGTGTTAAAATTACCGGAACGAAAGCTGGAATCATCCATTAATTTTAAATGGAAAGGAATAGTCGTTTTGATTCCTTCAATTACAAACTCTTCCAATGCCCTTTTCATTCTCTCAATAGCTTCAATACGGGTTGGTGCGCTTACAATCACTTTGGCTATCATCGAATCATAATTAGGCGGAATAGTATATCCGTTGTAACAATGAGTATCAATACGCACTCCGTTGCCGCCGGGCAAATGGAAATTGGTTATCTTACCCGGATTCGGTCTGAATCCGTGGCTAGGATCTTCTGCGTTAATTCTGCACTCGATAGAATGTTTTCCGGGAAGGAAACTCTTGTTTATAAAAGGCTGACCGGCAGCTATCCTGATTTGTTCCTTGAGTAAATCAACTCCGGTAACTTCTTCCGTAACAGGATGTTCAACCTGAATACGGGTATTCATCTCCATAAAATAGAAATCACCGTGTTTATCCACAAGAAACTCAATCGTACCGGCTCCCTCATATTTAATAGCTTTAGCTCCTTTTATGGCAGCTTCTCCCATTTTATTACGAAGTCTCTCTGTTATAACAGGAGAAGGTGTTTCTTCGACCAGCTTCTGGTGTCTCCGCTGAATAGAGCAGTCTCTTTCTGAAAGATGAACAACCTTGCCTTTGCCGTCTCCAAGAATCTGTATTTCAATATGTCTTGGCTCTTCGATGTATTTTTCAAGATAAAGACCATCATTGCCAAAAGCCGCACCAGCTTCCGTTTTGGCATCCTTCCAGGCTTTTTCGAATTCGGCGTTATTACGCACAATCCGCATTCCTCTGCCGCCACCTCCTGCTGTTGCTTTAAGAATCACGGGATACTTAATTTTAGCAGCACACTTAAGCCCTTCTTCAAGAGAGGTAACAATGCCATCGGAACCGGGAATTGTGGGAACACCCGCTTTTTTCATGGTCGCCTTTGCAGAAGCTTTATCTCCCATGGCATTGATCATATCAGGACTGGCACCGATAAATTTTATACCATAGTTCTCACATATTTTTGAAAAATCTGCATTTTCAGACAAAAATCCGTATCCAGGATGGATTGCATCAGCATTGGTAATTTCCGCAGCCGCAATTATGTTAGGAATATTTAAATATGATTTATTGCTTGGAGCAGCCCCTATACAGACTGCTTCATCAGCAAAGCGTACATGAAGACTATCTTTATCAGCCACAGAGTACACAGCAACTGTTTTTACTCCTAGCTCTTTACATGCACGTATCACTCGAAGGGCTATTTCCCCCCGGTTTGCAATTAGTATTTTATTAAACATGGTGTATCAGTTCCGGGACGTACCTCGATTATTTAGGTTCGATCAGGAAAAGAGGCTGATCATATTCTACTGGTGAAGCGTTTTCTACGAGAATTTTAACAACAGTACCGCTTACTTCGGATTCTATCTCGTTAAACAGCTTCATCGCTTCAATAATACATACAGTCTGTCCGGCTTTGATTTCATCACCTACGTTTGCAAAGAAAGGTGAATCCGGATTTGGTGACCGGTAAAACGTGCCGATCATCGGAGACTTAATAGTGATAAGCTTTGATTCATCCTTAGAAGAAGGAGCAGATGGGATAGAGGCTGGCGCAGCTATTTCAGCAGCCGGAGCCTGAACACTAACCTGTGGAATCTGTACCTGAGCCGGTACAGCTGCCTGATAGACACTGGTTACTGGCGATACAGTTGCTTCCTGATATTTTTTTACTGCCAATTTGAACTGTTCAGTTTCAATGTTTACTTCAGCCAAACCTGACTGGGCAATAAAATCTAACAACTCCTGAATTTCTTTAACTTTCATCTTTGTTTTTTCGTTACGCCTCAAAAAAAACTTTGAGGTTGGCAATTTTAAAAAAGTATTACTTTATCCAAAAAAGATTTAACAATTATTTTGGATCATATCCCCATTTTAGGAAAACAGAACCCCAGGTAAAACCGCCGCCGAAAGCTGCCATTACCAGATTGTCACCTTTTTTCAGGCTTTTCTCATAATCCCAGAGTAACAACGGAATTGTCCCGTTTGTTGTGTTGCCATAACGATCAATATTGATCATCACCTTTTCCTGAGTAATTCCCATTCTGCTGGCTGTAGCGTCAATAATGCGTCTGTTGGCCTGATGTGGTACCAGCCAGCTTATATCATCTGCAGACAATTTGTTTCGCTCCATTATCTCGGCTGCCACATTTGCCATATTCGTTACAGCAAATTTGAAAACAGTAGCACCTTCCTGATAAGCAAAATGCTCATTCCGATCTACAGTTTCATGGGAAGCAGGATAACGGCTTCCGCCGGCTTTCTGATATAAAAACTCGGATCCGGAGCCATCTACTTTGCACACACTGTCTATAAGTCCGTTGCCTTCCTCACTGGGCTCCAGCAACACACAACCAGCACCGTCTCCGAAGATAATGCATGTTGTCCGGTCTTTATAATTGATTATAGAAGACATTTTATCACCGCCAACGACGATTACTTTCTTAAACTTGCCGGATTCTATGAACTGTGCCCCGGTCGTAAGACCATATATGAAACCGGAACAGGCTGCATTCAGGTCATAACTAAATGCATTTTTTGCCCCAACCATATCACATATGAGATTTCCGGTTGCCGGAAAAACATAATCAGGGGTGGTAGTGCAGCAGATGATCAGATCAATATCCAAAGGATTGGTATTCGTCTTTTCAAGAAGTTCGAGTACGGCTTTGGAAGCCATGTGAGAGGTTCCTTTATGTTCCCCTTTCAGAATTCTTCTTTCTTTAATTCCGGTTCTGGTAGTAATCCATTCGTCACTGGTTTCGACCAATGTTTCAAGTTCCTGATTGGTCAATATATAATCAGGAACATAACCACCTACTCCGGTGATTGAAGCTCTCACTTTATTCATATTAAAAAGTAAGGATTAAACTTTTGCTGTAAAGGCATTTTTAATTTTTGCTGAAATGTCAGCTTTTACAAGTTTTGCAGCCTGTTCAAGCATGTTTTTTACTGCGATCGCTGATGAAACTCCGTGTCCGATCATAACATTTCCGTTTACTCCGAGAATAGGCGAGCCACCTACTGTTTCGTAATTGAAAAGATCCAGAAAAGGATGTTTGAAATTTCTTTTAGAGGTTAATTCGTAAAAAGTTTCAGCGAGCTTTAAAATGACATTTCCGGTAAATCCGTCACAAACGATTACATCAGCTTTGTTATTGAAGACATCACGACCTTCTATATTACCAATAAAATTGAGCTTGTTATTGGCTTTGAGAAGCTGATGGGTGGTTTGAAGAGTAGGAGTTCCCTTTTGTTCTTCTTCGCCCAGGTTCATCAGGCCTACTGTCGGGCTGGCCTTATCAAACACATATTTTGAATACAGACTTCCCAGAATAGCGAATTGTTCCAGGACCTCCGGCTTACACTCTGCATTTGCTCCTACATCCAGGATAATACCGTATTCACCGCTTTCTTTAGGAACAAAACCAGCAATAGCCGGACGAAGCACTCCTTCTACCGGTTTGATGGTAAACATGGATCCAACCATCATCGCTCCCGTATTTCCGGCACTGGCAAAAGCATGAACCTTCCCGGCGGCTAACATGCCAAAACCTTTGGCAATACTGGAATCCGGCTTATGTGTGAAAGCTTTAGTGGGATGTTCTCCCATTTCGATAACCTGTTCGGCATGAACAACAGGGAAACTGTCTTCTGAGGCTCCCAGGCTTTGCAGCGTTTGTCGAATTTCTGGTTCTTTACCGACCAGGATAATCTCAATGCCAGAGGAGCCGTTGTCATTCCTGAATTTTAATGCTCCCTCAAGCATTGCTTGAGGAGCATAATCGCCTCCCATGGCATCCAGTGCAATTTTAATCATACTATGCCAGGACTTCTTTTTCCATCACAACTTTACCCCTGTAATACAGTTTTCCATCTTGCCAGAAAGCTCTGTGAGGTGGGTGATGTTCGCCGGTTGTTGGACAAACCGTTAATGCCTTGGCTTCAGCTTTATAATGGGTTCTTCTTTTATCCCTTCTTGTCTTCGAATGTCTGCGTTTAGGATGAGCCATTGTTTGTTCTAATTATATTAGTTATTGTTACTTTTGAATTTTTTTAATTTTTCCCAAACATCATCGGCAATATTCCCTTCTCCTTCTTCCTGCTCCCTTTCCTCGTTGGGATGTGTACTGAATATTAGTACCGATTCTGTTTCCTCATCTTCCATTTCATCGAATTCTTCATCACAGAAGCGGGGATGAAGCTTTTTCATTGGAATGGATAAGCCTATGAACTCGTAAATATACTGTGATACGTCAAGTTGTTGCGTATTTTTTGGAATAATTACAATCTCATCACTGACTTCTTCAAATTCTTCCCCAAATTTAAAAATGAGATTGCGTTCTGCAAATACCTCTTGATTAAATTCATCAAGACTCCTGTCGCATACAAGCTCCACGTTGCCTTTGATGAGAAAATCCGCAATAATCATTGTTTCGGACTTGTCTAGTTCTAATGATACATGAAGCTTTCCTTTTGAAAGAAAGCTATCTTCGAACATATCAAAGAACTGATCATCAATATCAAACTCGTAACTATGCTTTCTATTACTGAGCTTGTATATATCCAGTTCAAATTGTCTTCTTATGTCCATATACAGTATGAAGTCGCAAATTTACTATAAATATTTGAATAAATAAAAACTACCTTCATTGATAACCATTAATCTTGCGACAAGGTTGTACATAAAGCCGGGTTTTATACAAATATCGTCTGTGTTTTGGCCTTTGCCAGCTTGACGGCCAGATAAAGGGCATGTCTGAATGAGGATTCATCAGCCTTATCTTTACCTGCTATCTCATATGCCGTACCATGATCCGGAGATGTTCTGATCACAGGTAAGCCTGCTGTATAATTGACACCGCTCTCAAAAGCTATTGTCTTAAAAGGAATGAGTCCCTGATCGTGATACATGGCAAGTATGCCATCAAACTTTTTATATGTCTGACTGGCGAAAAAACCATCGGCAGGATAGGGACCGAAGATCAGCAGACCTTTTGCCCGAAGATCATTGATCAAAGGAATGATTATTTCCTGCTCCTCTTTTCCTAGCAGACCTTCTTCGCCGGCATGAGGGTTCAGGCCAAGTACTGCGATTTTAGGTTTTATGATATGGAAGTCATTTTTTAATGACTTGTATAGAAGGTTCAGTTTTTTTACAATAACATCTGTGCTCAGTGCAGAAGGAACATTTACGAGTGGTATATGGCCGGTAACTACGGCTACTCTGAGAGCAGCTTCTTCACTAACCATAGTCATAAGTACGTCAGACTTAAATTTACTGGCAAAATATTCAGTATGGCCTGCAAATCTGAAACCTTCCTGCTGCATATTGTTTTTATTGACCGGCGCTGTAACAACAGCGTCAATCCGTCCCTGACGAAGATCTTCCGTTGCTTTCTCAAGAGAAAGAAATGCCGCCTTTCCGCCGGCTGCGGTTTCTTTGCCTGCTTCTGGTTCCAGCTCTTCTTCCCAGCCTGCGATCAGGTTGATTTTTTTTGCATTGCAATCCGAAGCATTTTTTATCTGAAAAAAATGAATATCCTCATTGAGCGTTGAAGTTTTTTTATAAAAATTCAAAACCCTGGCAGAGCCATATACTATCGGGGTGCATAACTTGAGAATTCTCTGATCCTGGAGTGTTTTCAGGATTACCTCCGGACCTATGCCGTTAATATCTCCAATAGTTATTCCGACAATCGGTTTTTCTTTCGGTGGATTTTGGTTTGTCATGTTTATCCTGCCAGCTTTTTAACAAATTTATATAACATTCGAACTCCGGTTCCCGACGCATTTTTAGTACGGTAATGGTCTTTGCTGTTTAAATACGCAACTCCGGCTATATCAAGGTGTATCCATGGATAGTCTGTAAAGAACTCCAGAAACTTGCCGGCTGTGATAAGGCCGGCACTGGATGACCCTATATTTTTTATATCTGCAATGTCTGATTCCAGATAGCTTCCATATTCTTCCCACAAAGGAAATTCAATAGTACGCTCATGAGTTTCTGCTCCTGAATCAGTCAGTTGCTGTTTTCGGTCTTTCCCGGCTGTTCCCATCAAGGCCATTGCTTCTTTGCCGATGGCTCTCGCGGCAGCTCCGGTTAATGTAGCCAGATCCACAACAAGTTCCGGATCGTACCGGGCAGCATAACACAGGGCATCAGCAAGGATAAGACGCCCTTCAGCGTCTGTATTCAAAACTTCTACTGTTTTACCATTCATCATCGTAATGACATCGCCGGGAGCCAGCGCATTACTGCCCGGCATATTATCCGTAGCGGGTATCAATCCGATTACATGCAAAGGTAATTTATTTTTTGCTACTGCAAACAACAAAGAATTAACAACAGCAGCGCCGGCCATATCTGCTTTCATTGTTTCCATGCCTTCTGCTGTCTTGATACTTAAGCCGCCGGAGTCAAATACCACTCCTTTGCCGACAAAAATCAAGGGTTGTCTGTTCAGCGACTTGTCCGGCTTATATTCAAGCACAGTAAATGTAGGCAGGGCCACGCTACCGGCACTGACAGCCATAAGCCCGCCCATTCGCAATGCCTCAATTTTTTTCTTTTCAAAGACTTCTACGGAAAATCCGGCTTCTTTGCCGGTATTCAGGATAATTTCCGAAAGTTTTTCTGCATTTAGGCTGCAATAGGGTTCATTAACAAGATCTCTGCATAAAAACACTGCCTCAATAAGTGTGCGTAGCTCATCGATCTGCTCTTTTTCAATATTATCGTGCACTACAGCTACCTTCTGGAACTTTGAGCTCTGAGAAGATGATTTATATTTCTTAAATTCGTAAGCGCTGAGACATAACCCTTCGGTCAGAGCAAGCAGATACTCATGGTTTTCAAGGAGTGAGCTTACCTGAATTTCGAAAATTCGTTCTTCCTGAATTTCTTTCCAGAGTCTGGCTCCATGTCTTCTGATATGCTCGAGTATATTGAAATAAGGCTGATTTTCATCAGGAGCAATTACCAGGTACAGGGGTGTAGCCGGGTTATCACTCAATTTAAGAAATCCGGGCTGCTCTTCCAGCAATTTCTTTCTGACATAATCAATTGTTTCTGTGCGTGAAACAATGGAGGCTATATCTGATTTTGAAGAAATCAGATATACAATGCACTGGTCAGCCACAAGATGATCTTTATATTCCAACTGAATTTTCATGGCGCAAATTTAAACATTCACCCTAATTGAACCAGAGACCAGAGCAATAGTTCGTTTATATATCTTTGCCGATCGTTTTAATTACAGAAATCAAACCCTTAACTTGCGTTGCATAGATCGTGATATGAAAGTAGTAAAAGCAAAGAAGCATCTCGGGCAGCACTTTTTAAAGGACTTATCCATAGCCAGTCGGATAGCGGATGCTCTGACCGGTTATGGTCAGTATGATAAGGTCCTGGAAATCGGACCGGGAATGGGTGTGCTGACACAATTTCTGATTCCGAAAGATTTTGATCTGACTGTAGTTGAGCTGGACAAGGAATCCGTTGAGTATCTGCAGGTGCATTACCCTGATCTGAAAGTAATAGATGGTGATTTTTTACAACTCGATCTTGTCGGGCTCCTGGGGGGCAGATTTGCAATTGTTGGCAATTTCCCATACAACATTTCTTCACAGATTTTTTTCAAAGTTCTGGAGTACAGAAACAATATTCCAGAGGTGGCCGGAATGGTTCAGCGGGAAGTGGGCATACGTATTGCAAGCGGTCCAGGGAATAAGGATTATGGAATACTGAGTGTGCTTTTACAGGCATTTTATAAGGTTGAATATCTTTTTACTGTAAGCGAAAAAGTGTTTAAACCGGAACCAAGAGTAAAATCAGGAGTTGTACGACTGACCAGAAATAACAGAGAATCCCTGGGATGTGATGAAAAACTGTTTTTTAAGGTTGTAAAACAGGCTTTCCAAACCCGAAGAAAAACCTTGCGAAATGCACTAAAACCGCTTAATCTGCCTCCCGATTTTATGAGCCAGTCACTCTTTGATAAAAGAGCCGAGCAGCTTTCGGTCGAAGAGTTTATTCAATTAACGAAAGATATAGAGTCCTTTAGCTAGAAGATGCCATTTGAATTAACATATGAACTGATTCAGGCGCTGAAAGATGCTATTCAGACCAATGATGCAGCTCTTATAAAAAAGGAATCTGATGATTTGCATGCAGCGGACTTATCCGAGATATTTCACAGGCTGGAACCTGAAGAATCCATTGTGGTTCTGAAGCTTCTTACAACAGAACAGGGTGCCGAAGTCCTGATGCATCTTGATCAGGATTACAGAAAACGGTTTCTGAAAGAACTGAGTACGGAAGAAATAGCATGTTATCTTAATATTATTGATTCTGATGACGGAGTGGATATCCTCAATCAGCTCGGTGTAAAGAGACGGGAAGAAGTGCTGCTGTTGATTACCAATCAGGAAAAAGCCTCATATATAGTTGATCTTTTGCACTATGAGCCGGATTGTGCCGGTGGGCTCATGGCAAAAGAGCTTGTAAAAGCAAATATTAACTGGACTATCAATCAGTGTATTGATGAGGTTCGCCGCCAATCCAGGGTAGTTGAAAAAATTTACTCCATATATGTAGTAGATAATAATGACCGTTTGCTGGGAGTTGTGGCATTGCCCAGTCTCCTGCTTTCGGATGGCAATATGCTTGTTGCGGATGTCTATCATCCGGACATTATTCTTGTGGAAACTTACAGGGAAGCTGATGAAGTTGCAAGAATTATGCAAAAGTACGATCTTGAAAGTATTCCGGTAGTGAATGTACAGGGAAAGCTGGCCGGTAGAATTACAATTGATGACGTAATCGATGTAATTACCGAAATGGCAGAGCTTGAACGCCAGATGATGGCTGGTATATCTGAAAGTATAGAAGAAGATGCCAGTATCTGGGCTCTTTCCAAGTCAAGGCTGCCATGGCTCATAGTAGGTATGACCGGGGGGATGCTGGGGGCGTGGTTTATGGGGCTGTTTGAAGAAAATATCAAAATGATACCGGCCATGGCTTTTTTTATACCGCTGATTACGGCAACCGGCGGTAACGTCGGTATTCAGTCATCCTCGATAGTAGTACAGTCACTGGCAGGAAGAGAAGATCTTGATGCCTTCAATCTTGGCAGAATGCTCAAGGGACTTCTGGTTGCATTACTTAACGGACTGGCCATATCGCTTTTGGTATTTACCTTCAATGCTATTGTCGGGCAGGATATGCGGCTGGCCTTTGTTGTGTCACTTGCTTTATTAAGTGTAGTGCTTATCGCTTCTTTTTTCGGAACTGTAACTCCGCTGGTACTGGACAGGATCGGGATAAACCCGGCTCTGGCCTCAGGTCCTTTTATTACCACAACCAATGATTTGATTGGTCTGGCAATATATTTTATAGTAGCTCATTCTTTACTGAATTTCTGATATGCTGAATAAGTGTCTGATTGTGGATGAGATGCATCCGTCTATTATCGCTCTTCTTGCTTCCTGTGGTCTTGAAGCGGATTACCAGCCCGGTATTCGACGAAGTGAAGTTCTGGAAATTATTCACAAATATGCAGGGTTACTGGTTCGCAGTAAGCTGAAAATCGATCGGGAATTGCTGGAAAATGCCTCAAGGCTTGTTTTTATCGGAAGGGCAGGGGCCGGTGTAGATCTTATCGATGTTGAGGAAGTTGAAAAAAGAAACATACGCCTTTTCAACGCTCCGGAAGGCAACAGGGACGCTTTGGCCGAACATGCGGTTGGAATGCTTTTTGCTTTGTTGAATAAAATAATCTCAGCTGACAAAGAAGTGCGCAGCGGTCTGTGGCAAAGGGAAGCAAACAGAGGGGGGGAACTATATAAGAAAACAATCGCGCTGATCGGATATGGTTATATGGGAAGAGCCTTTGCAAGGCGTCTTTCTGCATTTGGCTGTACCATATTGGTGTATGACAAGGAACCTGTTCAGACAGAACCCGGAATCATGCTGACAGACATGGAGACGATCTGTAAAGAGGCAGATGTGGTTAGTTTTCACGTACCCCTGACTGATGAAACACGCTTCATGGCCGATTTTGCATATTTTAACCGGTTTAAGAAAAATATCTGGGTGGTGAATACAGCCAGAGGCGAAATCTTGAAGTTAAGCGATCTGATCAGTCATCTTAAATCCGGAAAAATTCGGGGAGCGGCTCTGGACGTTCTGGAAAATGAAAAATTCAATACGTTCACTCCGGAACAGCATAAAGATTTTGACGAGCTGATTCGTTTTGAGAATGTGGTTCTGACCCCTCATGTAGGAGGATGGTCTTATGAATCTTATGTAAGAATTAATGAAGTTTTGATAGAAAAAATTCGGAATTCCGGCCTTTTTTAGCAGAGCAAGCGGTCTTCTGATTTTGTTTTTTGGAATAAATTGTCGTAATTTTGATGAAATTAAAACGGTCAAAATGAGCCGTTTTTTTTATTGTTTATATGTTAAAATTGGGAAAAGTATGAGTAAGGTAACTTATTACACCGAAGAAGGGTTGAGAAAACTGAAAGATGAATTAAACTTTCTCAAAACCAAAGGCAGATCTGATATAGCCAGGCAGATTGCCGAAGCAAGGGACAAAGGCGACCTAAGTGAAAATGCCGAATACGATGCAGCCAAAGATGCTCAGGGGCTTCTTGAGCTAAAGATATCCAAGCTTGAAGAAGTTGTTTCTAATGCCCGCGTAATTGATGAAAGCACAATTGATACAACCAAGGCATCCATTCTTACTACAGTAAAAATCAAAAACAAAAAGAATGGAGCTGTATTGAAATATACACTTGTTGCTGAAGAAGAAGCCGATCTTAAAGCAGGAAAAATTTCCGTTAAGTCGCCAATAGGAGCAGGTCTGCTGGGTAAGCAGAAAGGAGATGTCGTTGAAATCACCGTACCTGCCGGGAAAATGGAATTTCAGATTGAAGATATAACCCTGGAATAATAATCAGTTTTACATCATGGCATCCATTTTTACAAAGATCATTAACCGGGAAATACCCGGATACATAGTTGCAGAGGACGATGAATATAGTGCGTTTCTGGATATAAGCCCTATTGCCCCTGGTCATACCCTTGTTGTTCCTAAAAAAGAAATTGATTATATCTTTTCTCTGGAGGACAACCATTTGTCAGGACTCATGATTTTTGCCAGAAAAGTAGCGCTGGCGCTTGAAAAAGCTGTTCCATGCAAACGTATCGGAATTGCAGTAATTGGTCTTGAAGTTCCTCATGCACACGTACATCTGGTGCCTTTAAATTCTGTGGGAGATATAAACTTTAGTAAGCCGAAGTTGTCGATACCAGCAGAAGTCATGGAAAAACTGGCTCAAGGCATAAAAGAAAAATTTACTAATTAATTTCAGTATCGTCTGACTTGATAATCCGGAACTTTCTACCAGAGCAGGTTCCGGGTTTTATTTTTTATGCAGACGAACAACTTGCATTTTACCGGCATAGGTTATCTGCATCAGATATATCCCACTCGATAAGCCACCACCTATCGTCTGGTTTGGAGAGTTTATTTCTGAAGATTCATAAACAATCCCTTGTTCATCCATGATTTCATACGCTAAAGGATACATATCTTTTTCAATCGATGACAGATTAAGCGCTGTCTGACCAGAAAAGGGATTGGGTGCAATTAGTTGACTATTAATACTATGATCTGATTCCGGCAGCAGAGCTTCTGAACGATAGGTTGAAGGTTCTACAGGCTGCGTGAAAAGCCCGGTTAGCAAAAACAGGCTAAGTGTCTTTACAGACTGACTATAAAAAGAATGATCATCATCTGTTGCAATAAGATCCGAATATATCGCATCAAGATACATGGGATTATAGCCTGTCATTGCAGCACAGGCAAATGGACCGACAAAAGAGCTGTTGTGATAGCTGCCTGTTGCCGTGCCCTCCTGAGTATAACCGTCAACGATATTTTCAGCTCCGCCAAGACGTGTAAGTACAAAATCATTACAGCGGTTCAGATAGTTTCTGGCCTGCAGATTACCGGTCCATAAGTAGTCGAGAGCAATCTTAAGCGGCACCCTGGCAGCATCATAACAATATGTTTTGCCACCGAAAGACGCATTATTGCCAGCGGCAATGTTTTGTCCGCTGATATCTGTCCGGTCTGATATCAGCCCGCCGCAGGCATTGTTGCGTGTCAGATTTTCACTGATAATATGATAACAATTGTCAGCAATCTTGTTCCAGAAATCAGAATCTTCGCTAAACTCCCCGAAAACTCTGAAATGAGCAGGCGAGAAATAGGCAGTATTCATTCCAGTTTCTGAAGCAGGCTGATCAGTTCCTCTTATAGTATAGCTTGCACTATCTATTTCAAATTTCCTGATTGCGTTCAAAAGACGAGTAGCTGCAGTATGATATTCAGAAGCTTTGTCCGGCCATTGTTTTATGGCAGCTATCAGCGCCAGACAGGCGTCAAAATCAGCGCCGGACAATGCATTGTAAGAAACGATACCACCGCTGGCATCTGTTTTGGCATGCATCAGACCGTGCGCATTACTATGCGCATTGTAGTAGTTCCATAAACCGTCAAAAACCTGCTGGTCGCTTGCATAAACAGCCAGAAGCATGCCCCAGCCGATTCCTTCAGAGGTTGTTTGTTCCGGATTGACCCATTTCACCCGGGCAAATGCCCCAGCCTGAACTATAAAATTCTTTTTCCAGAGATCATAATTTGCAAGCGCTTCCTCTGGAGCAGCGGTAGCAGGCATTGTACCATAGAAATAAGAAGTAGTATTATCTGAGCTTTTTTTAGCATCACCGTAACTCCGATGGGAGAATGTGACGCAAATGCTGATAAACAAAAGCGCTCGTATCATAAAGCTAAAAATTTCTTATACGTTCAACCGGCCTGTTTTGCCAATGTTATTAAAATAGGAAAAAAGAAATAATTAGTTTGACTTTACGAAGCAGATAGATAAAAGTTGCAAAAAACGGATAAATCTTAAATATGACTGATATGAATAAATATCCTGTACACTCATATTCTCAGATTAAAATGTTGTTTGGGTGCATTCTTTCTGAAAAAAACGATTCCAAAATGAAACAAATCGATTGAAATAGTAATCTCTTCTCTTGCAATAATAGTATCCCAGGCTTTTTTCATATCCGGTGACCAGTAGATGTCATCAAAAATCATGATACTGTTTTCATGCATATAGGGCAACAGTATCTCAAAATATTCCAGGGTTGGCTTGTATTGGTGATTGGCATCGAGAAAGGCCAGATCGATTTGTGAGACCGTCTGGATCACGGAAGGAAGAGTCTTTGCAATATCACCAGCATATACCCTGGTATTGTTAATATTTAACCTTTTATGCATGCGTAAGGCATAAGCAGCAAGATTCGGACACCCCTCCAGACTGAATACAGTACTTTGTGTATTGGCAGAGGCCAGATAAGCAGTCGTAAAGCCCAGGGAAGTTCCCAGCTCCAAAATAGTTTTTGCTTTTATAAACCAGGCCAGCCGAAACAGAATTTGTGCTTTTGAAGCATCGGTTACGCTCCGGGAAACTATGTCAGCGATATGGCGCTGCCGGTCTTTTCCGGTGCCAAAATCGGTTACAGCTATGGTTGTTTTATCTTTTAGCGCCCTGTTTCGGAATGATTCAATTTTGGAAAATGCGTAAAACTGTTTATCCGTATGGATTGTCGTGGTATACAGATAAAACAAAAACGGTGAGTGAACAGAATGTTCATCACCGGATAGAAGAAAATGTTTGATGTATTGACAGAATCGAAAAAGGGAATTCACAAAAATTTAATTCAGCTTATAAGGTACAATCATTACAAACTCTGGTATGGTAACCCTGAATTTGCTGCCGTCCACAACTCTTTCCATCAGATAAGTACCTTTCATTTTCCCCATTTCGGTTTTGAGGTTACAGCCGGATACATATTCATGAAATTCTCCCGGCTCAAGTGTAGGTTGCTGCCCGACGACACCTTCACCTTCTACTTCTCTGACAGCTGCCTGAGCGTCGTGTATTTTCCAGTGTCTTCTCAAAAGCTGGACGGTATAGTTACTGTTGTTTTCAATTCGGATACGGTAGGTGAAAACAAAATGAGACTGTACCGGGCTTGAATAGTCGGGTTGATAAGTTGTCTCTACAGAAACTTTAACTCCGTCGGTGACTTGTGTAATCATGACTGGAAATTTTTGGTTGTGTACTAAAATTACAATTAAAATTTGATTTTTTAAATTTATGTTCGAATAATTGCCTTCTCAAAAGTCCTCGAACAATGAACTTTTACAATTTATGACGGTAACTATTAATCCGACCTGGCAACCATACTTGCAGGAAGAATTTGACAAGCAGTATTTTTCCAATCTGGTTCATTTCGTAAAAAAAGAAGTCGCCACCCATACGATATACCCCCCGGGGAAGTTAATCTTCAATGCCTTTGAAAAGTGTCCTTTTGATAAGGTAAGAGTCGTAATAATAGGGCAGGACCCTTATCACGGCCCAGGACAGGCAAACGGTTTATGCTTTTCTGTAAATGATGGTATTTCCTTTCCTCCCTCGCTTAAGAATATATTTAAAGAGATAAAAGATGATCTGGGAAAAGAGATTCCCAAGAGTGGAAATCTGGAACGCTGGGCAGTGCAGGGAGTATTGTTGCTCAATGCTACACTGACTGTCAGGGCAGGGCAGGCGGGCAGCCATCAGAATAAAGGCTGGGAGGAATTTACCGATGCTGTTATCCGTAAAGTATCGGATGAAAAGTCAGATCTTGTGTTTCTCTTATGGGGAGCATATGCCCAAAAGAAAGAATTGTTGATTGATACACACAAACATTATGTTCTGAAATCCGCTCACCCTTCTCCGTTTTCAGCGGACCGGGGTTTCTTTGGAAACAGGCATTTTAGCAAAACCAATGAATTTCTTGTGCAAAAGGGACTGGAACCGATTAATTGGTAAAATCTTTACTTTTTGATTCGATAACCAAAAAATAAAAAGAGAGGTTATCTGTCGGACAACCTCTCTTTTGTGTCATAATCAAAGAAAGAATTATTCCTTACCTTTTTGTTTTTGCTGTTTCAGCATTTCCTCACGGGTCTTCATAGCCTCCTGCACACGGTCCATAAACTTGCTTCCTTTTTTTCCGCCACCTGTCGCATGCTTTTTGCGATTTTCTTCCATTGCTACACGAAGCTTGTCTTCATCCACAAAACGTTTGATGATGAACTGCTGGCCTATAGTAAGAATATTGGAAATAAAGTAATAGAAACTAAGACCTGCTGGAAAGCTGTTAAGAACAAACATAAATACTAGGGGCATTATGTACGTAATTGATTTCATAGGCCCGGTTTGCGTGCTCATCTGATTATTGAAATGAGTATATGCAAGGGTAGACAATGTCATTAAAAGTGTAAAGATACTTACGTGTGCTCCATAGAAAGGAATGGTAAACGGAAGTTTGATCGGAGCATCATACGTGGACAAATCGGGAGCCCATAGGAAAGCTTCCTGACGCAACTCGATGGAGTTAGGAAAAAAGCTAAACATGGCTAGCAGCACCGGCATAGATAATAAAACCGGAATACAGCCGCTAAGCGGATTAATACCTACTTTGGAGTACAAAGCCATCTGCTCGGTCTGTATTTTTTGCATATCATCTCCGTATTTCTCCTTGATTACATCAAGCTCCGGTTTTAATACCTTCATTTTGGCCATAGCGATATATGACTTGAATGAAAGAGGAAGGAGAATAAGCTTGATCAGAATACCGAGGATCACAATGATAAATCCATATTTCCATTCCATATGACCAAACATATAGTCAAGGAAATTGAATGTCGGAATCACAATAAAACGGTTAAAGGCATTGATTACAGGCCAGCCGAGATTAACATTTTTATGAAAGCCATCAGCAACAGGCTTCATTGTCTGAAAGTGGTTAGGGCCAAAGAAGTACTTAAACTCGGCTTTGCCTGTTTTAATATCGCCTATAGGAATCAGCAAATCTGTTTTAAGAACCTTTACGACGGAATCATTTTCCGGTACACTTGATTCTACATAGCCATTTTCGAAGCTTCTTTGCGCAATGATCGCAGAAGTAAAGAATTTTTGCTTAAGCCCGACCCATTTTACAGGTGTACTGATTGTTTCAGCTTCTTTGCTGCTTGAGGCTTCCGTCAGATTATCAAAACCATCTTCGGAAGTATAAAAATTAACGGTAGTTCTTTCCCTGTTCATTTTAAGATCAGGTTCGACATTCGGCTGATTGGTAGTCCAGGAAAATTTTACGGCTTCATTTTCAATAATACGATCTGTTCCTTCCATTGCGAGGTCATAGCCGATGGTATATCCTTTGGGCGGAAAAACATAGCGCTGCGTAATATGCCGGTTTTCATCCAGAGCAATACGATATAGAACAATGGTGGAATCACCTTTCTTTTCAACGACGGGTGTATAGAAAAGGGTTTTCAGATCAACAATGCCCCGCTCTGTGTTTACTTTTAATGTTGTTACAGAATTTTCAGGAGTGATCAGATAAAGCGGTTTCTTGTCCGGTGTAAAGTATTTTTTCAGTAATACTTTACTGATATTACCGCCTTTGCTGCTGAAAGTAACCTGTACATCATCGTTTTCAAGAACTGTTAATTCTTCATTGCCTTCTGCAGCTACAGCAAATGCTCCCATGCGTAGCTGAAGAGCTGCTTTTCTGGCAGAGTCCAGCTCATAGGTGTTAAGTGCATCGGGAGCTTTTTCAGGAGCAGCTACTATTGCAGAGTCTTGAATTCTGGAATCCGAAACAGGTACCTCCGGTTTGAAAAAATACATGTAGGCAACGAACATTACGGTTATTAATGCCATGCCTATTAACTGATTTCTATCCATTTTTACTTACAGTGATTTGCGTAGTTTTTATTTGGTAAATAGTGTTTTACTTGTTTTTTGAATAATCAATGGCCGCTTTGACAAACTTTACGAATAATGGATGAGGGTTCAATACAGTACTCCTCAGTTCCGGGTGAAACTGTACACCAATAAAGAATGGATGATCTTTAATTTCAACAATTTCAACCAGATTATTATCAGGGTTCAGTCCGGAAGCAATCATACCCGCATTCTCAAACTTCTTAAGGTATTTATTGTTAAACTCGTACCTGTGTCTGTGCCTTTCATTTATTCTGCTTTTACCATACACAGAGTATGCTTTGCTGCCCTTGGTAATTTCGCAGGTATACGCTCCCAGACGCATGGTGCCTCCCTTTTGTGTAATGGTTTTCTGGTCTTCCATCATGTCTATGACAGGGTAAGGAGTAGCAGGATTTACTTCATAGCTGTGGGCATCTTTCATTTTAAGCACATTCCGTGCAAATTCAACAACAGCCATTTGCATTCCCAGGCATATGCCTACAAACGGAATGTTACTTTCACGGGCATATTTTACGGCAGTGATTTTTCCTTCCAGTCCGCGCTCTCCAAAACCGGGAGCTACCAGAATAGCATCCAGAAACCGGAACGTGGATTCTGCATTTTCTTCCGTAAGATTTTCAGACTGTATCCAGCGAATATTGACTTTACATTCATTTTCAGCTCCTGAGTGCACAAAGGCCTCTACAATAGATTTGTAGGCATCCGGAAGTTCAATATACTTTCCGACAAGTCCAATCTCCACTTCGCTGGTCGGATTCTTTAGCTTTCCTAAAAACTCTTTCCATTTATCGATATCGCCTTCACTTTTATGCGGAAGTTTGAGCTTGGTGAGCACCCGTTCGTCCAGCTTCTCTTTTTTCATAAGAAGAGGTACATCGTAAATAGTATCTGCATCGATAGACTCGATGACAGAGTTTATATTGACATTACAGAAAAGAGCAATTTTTTTCCGTATATCGATCGGAAGATGATGTTCGGTACGGCATACCAGAATATCCGGCTGAATTCCGGCTTCTGACAACTGCTTCACAGAGTGCTGTGTCGGTTTGGTTTTTAATTCTCCGCTCGTTTTAAGGAATGGAATAAGTGTAAGGTGAATAACCAGTGTATTGTTCGGTCCTTCTTCCCAGCGAAACTGTCTTACGGCTTCCAGAAACGGAAGAGACTCAATATCACCGACACAACCGCCGATCTCTGTAATAACGATATCATACTGCCCGGTTTCACCCAAAAGACGAACACTTCTTTTGATTTCATCTGTAATGTGTGGAACTACCTGGACTGTTTTTCCGAGAAAATCTCCCTGGCGTTCTTTAGATATAACGTTATGATAGATTTTTCCGGTAGTAATATTATTGGCTCTGCTGGTAGGGACATTCAGATAACGTTCATAATGACCGAGATCAAGGTCCGTTTCCGCGCCGTCTTCCGTTACATAGCACTCACCATGCTCATACGGATTTAATGTACCCGGATCAATGTTTAAATAGGGGTCAAATTTTTGAATTGTTACAGAAAAACCACGGGCTTGGAGAAGCTTACCCAGTGATGCGGAAATTATACCTTTTCCTAAAGATGATGTTACCCCACCGGTAACAAAAATATATTTTACAGAACCCATAAGAGATTTTTGAATACAACCTATGGAGAACAAAGGTACAGTTAAAAACTTATATTTCGCCTGAAAAAAGATTTTTCTTTGTATTCATTTTTGTTATTATATTTTCAAATCAATGGGCAGATAGGTCTCATACGAATAGAATCTTTTAATATTATTTATTTTATATTTATTATGATTTTTTCAAGTAAAAGCACGTTCATTGCTGTAATAATACAATGATATATTGTAAATATTAAAATGCAATGTAACCAATGAGTGACTTTTTGCGATAAAAGAAACATCGGAAAAAGTACTATGGAGAGAATAGTGTCGGGAAATATTGTATTAACAGGTCTGACAATGATCCTTTGGGGGATGTTTTCCAATCTCCTTGGGCAGTGTCCCTCTCCGAGACTATATGATCTTAACTATATTAATGCCTCTGCAAATCCTGTCTGGGAAAACTGTATAGATAATACCAGCGATCCTGATCAGTTTACGCTTACACTGTTTTCTCCTGAAGATATTTATAACTATATATTGGATTTTGGTGATGGCTCTGCACCTGTCAGCGGAGCATTTTGGGAAGCCAATACTCCGATCTCCCATGCATATAATCTTGGCATATACACACTGACTTTAAGTGAAACAAGAAACGGCTGTACAGTTTCTATTACAGGCAGAATTATTAATGACCGAAAAGCAGGGGCGACTGCCATCCCGCCAACGGAAGGAACCAGCGGATGTGTGCCTCATTCGCTTACGTTTATAAATCAGTCAACTAATGTCTCGCCTAATACTGTATTTGAATGGGACTGGGGAGATGGTACGAGGGATCGCGTGGGACCTGAAACCGTTGGCCAGCCTATTACGCACGTTTACGAAAGAGGCCGGGCCGGCTGTAACATGGTGGTATCTCTTACTGCTTTTAGTTTGTGTGATACGACTTTTTCCAGCTACGGTCCCTATGACTTCTGGGATATAGATACTGCTGTCGTTACAGCTTCTGTTACCCGGATTTGCGTAGGTCAGGAAATTACCTTTACAGATCAGTCTTTATACAATTGTAATGTTCGCCAGCCAAGAAGAATCCGTTGGAATTTTACAGAAGTAGGAGGGGGAATAACTGACTGGCTGCCTGCCACACCGCAAAATCGCTCTCAGACATATTTTGTCAGCGGAAATATAGGGGACCGTTTTACGGTTTTTATGGAGGACTCTAATTACTGCGGGGTAGACCCGGCAGCGGTAACCGTTGAGATAATCGGTCCGCCTCAGGCATCCATTCATTTGCCAAATCCGGTTATTTGTGCCGGGCAGGAAGGTGTCTTTCAGAATACCAGTACCGGAGGTGCCAATTTTTATGTCTGGGACTTTGGCGATGGCAGCCCGCTTCATACTACAGCCTCTTCAGGACAGAGCAGGCATGTATACAATGAGCCGGGAACTTATACTGTTAAGCTGCTTGCAGGCATCGATGGAACGGATATGTGCAGGGATAGCACAACCATTAGCATCCAGGTTTTACCTTCATCGATTTCGGATTTCACATCAGACAACCATTCTGGCTGCGCTCCTGTAAACGTTAATGTAACTGACCTGTCACAAAATGCAACTTCCTGGCAGTGGACTGTTGACGGTATCGGAGTATTCACGTCTCAGACACCTCCGGAGCTTGTATTTACTGATCCCGGCACCTATGTAATAGAATTGACAACAAGTAACAGTCTGGGTTGCGGAAGTAAAAAAACCGCCACTATTTCCGTATACCCGACTGTTTCTTCTATTCCGGAAGGAGATTCTGCCTGTCTCGGAGTTCCGGTTCACTTTACCGATAAATCACAATTAAGCGGAGCTTCTGCCTGTGCTACCGGAAATATATTGTATGAAAAATGGGACGATATCACCGGTTCATCAGTATCAGATCTTACCTCCGGAAGTATGTATCCGGATCATCCTTCATCATCTGCGCTGCTTACTACCTTTGAAGCTCCGGGTAACAGTGGCAATAATTACGGTGCCCGTATTCATGGCTTTATATGCCCACCCCAGACTGGTAATTATGTATTCTGGATTGCCAGTGACGATGCATCCGAGTTATGGCTGAGCACGGATGCTTCTCCCGACAATGCTGTTCTAATAGCCTCGGTATCTTCGTATACTTCCAGCAGGGAATGGACTAAGTTTTCTTCTCAGCAGTCTGCCTCTGTATACCTGGAATCCGGAAGAAGGTATTATATCCGTGCCCTTCACAAAGAAGGCAGCGGGGACGATCATCTGGCAGTTGGCTGGCAATTGCCTTCCGGAACCAGAGAACGTCCGATTCCGGGCACTCGTCTGGCCCCGTTTTCCGAGGGAAGCGCTATTACAAGCTGGAGCTGGGATTTTGGTAATGGGACAGTCTCCTCTGTCAGAAATCCTGTATATACTTACCCTGATGCAGGCAGCTATCTGGTGCAGCTCACTGTTTCTACAGGCCAATGCAGCTCTTCGGCAATTATTCCTGTCGAGATTTTTCCGGGTGTAAACACAGAAATCTGGCAAAGTGACACAGCAGCCTGCTCACCGCTGGAGCTTGAACTAACTGACGAGTCGGTTAATGCAGCTACCTATACCTGGGACTTTGGTGATGGCACACCGGTTTATCACTACGCTGCCGGAGATATAGATACAATACAGCATATTTATACAAATTACTCAGGCAATGACCGGATCTATTATCTTTCCCTTATCGCGGTAAGTCAGGATGGATGCGCGGATACGGCATACACGTCAGTAAAGGTATATCCGGCACCTAAAGCAGATTTTTCATATTCTCCGACTGTGCCGCAATGTAGTCCGGTTGAACTGAACTTTACTAATACATCTGAGGCTGCGGACAGCTATAGATGGTATTTCGGTCCGGAGGATAGCTCATCAACCTTACCTGCTGCGTTTTCAAAGATTTTTGAAAACAAAACTACTTCCGTAATTAATGACACTATCACATTAAAGGCATTTTCCACTACCGGTTGTTACGGGGAGATGTCCAGGGTGATTACTCTATATCCCGAAGCTGATTTTCAGATTCTCGCTGATCCGGATACTTCCTGCCACCCTGCATCAGTCCGGCTGTCTGCAAGTGGCGGTCCTGTTTCTTTCTTATGGGAGCTGGGTAACGGTAGTATAAGCACATCGCCTTCACCTCTTGCGGAATATCATTATACAGGTACTGCTGATACTTCGTATCGGATCCGGTTTATCGGAATATCACCTTTTAATTGTAAAGACACAGCTGAATATAATATCGTAGTTTTTCCAACTCCTGAGGCAGAATTTGTTGCTGATATAAATTCCGGATGTAGTCCGCTTTCAGTCAGTTTTCAGCGTTTGTCACAAGGGACAGAAACCATCATTGCAGATTATGGCGACGGCCAAATTGATACACTGACTGACGGAGCGATAAATTTTCAGCACCTGTTTTCAAACACGAGTGGACAACCTTATATTTATAATGTACGCTTAAAAGTGTTAACATCAGCAGGCTGTTTCGATGAAAGCACTATTCAGATAACAGTTTTTCCTGAAATTGAAGCTGCTTTTGCACATACCAGTATTTCCGGATGCAGCCCTCTCGCTGTTTCTTTTGAAAATCTGTCGGTCGGAGCAACTAATTTTGTCTGGAGCCTGGGCGGAGGATTTTCTACTGCCACAAGAAACCCGGCTCATGAGTTTCAGAATAACTCTTCGAATGACACAACCTTTAAAATAATGCTGACGGCAATATCTCCTTATGGATGCAGGGATCAGGATAGCAGTGAAGTAGTGGTGTGGGCGAACCCTTTTGCTGACTTCATTACTGATGTGACTACCGGATGTAGTCCTCTTGAAATCAATATCACCAATATGGCCCGTGATTATGAACGTATCAGCTGGTCATACGGTGACGGAATCACAGGAGACTGGAACCAGCCGGCAAACATCTATACATATACCAATACAGATTATATACCCAAGTCTGTGGAGCTGACACAAACTGTACTGACAGATAAGGGATGCAGTGCTGTAAAAAAACAGCTAATAACCTTGTATCCGGAAGTGATGGCATTATTTGAAAGTAGTGATACGGCCGGTTGCTCTCCGTTAAATGTCCGATATACCAATTACTCCATCGGAGCAGATTATTACGATTGGAGTTTCGGAGACGGAAATACCAGTAATAGCCGTCATCCGGTGCATAGCTTTTATACGGAGGCCAATGCAGATACCATCTATCTGGTTACACTTACAGCACGCTCTCAGTACAATTGCTCCGCTGCATATTCTGACAGCATCAACGTATACTTAACTCCTCAGGCTGCTGTAAACGTATTGCCGGACGAAGGTTGTGCTCCCTTGCATGTCAGCATTGAGAATCATTCGACCGGAGCTACTGAATATGTATGGAGTTTCGGCGACGGAATTTCGGGTTCCGGATCTATGAGTATACCGGAGCATACATATCAGAATCAGCAGGCAAGCGAACAAGCTTATACATTTACACTTACTGCAACGAGTTCTAAAGGTTGCATGGCATCAGTAAGCCGCCAGATTACCGTGTTTCCTGAAGTAAAAGCTGCATTTACTTCCACAGATACTGCGGGATGCACACCATGGCCTGTCAGTTTTTATAATTTGTCACGTAACGCAACGACATACTCCTGGAATTTTGATGGAATAAATCAAAGTACAGCAACGTCTCCCGTACACTCGTTCATCAATCAGTCAAATACAGAAGAGTATACTTATAATGTCAGATTAATCGCATCCAACGGCTGGAGATGTCAGGATACGTCCACACGTCAGATAGTGGTCTATCCAGCTCCGGAGGCATCTTTTGTTATCGATAACCCTGCCGGCTGTACACCTCATACCTCTATTATAAGAAATAACTCAACCGGAGCAACAAGGTATTTCTGGGAGTATGGAAACGGACAAAGTGACAGTATTGGGGCAATGAACTTTGCCAGAACTTTTGATAATGAATTACTTTCAACTAAAGAATATACAATTCGGCTGACTGCTATCAGTGAGCATCAGTGCCAAAGTCAGACTTCACGCAGTCTCAATGTATATCCGGCGGTAAAGGCAGGATTTGAATCCGTGGAAGCCGGATGTGCTCCTTTAAAAGCTGAGTTCAGAAATACAAGTGCAGGTGCTTCTCAATATACCTGGTTCCTGGACAATAACCGAATATCATCCGATTTGCATCCTGAGTATTTGTACTACAATGAGAGCGACAAAGATACAGCTTATCTGGTGCGCCTGGTTGCCGGCTCAATATACGGATGCTCGGATACCCTTGAGCGTACAGTAACGGTGTATCCGCGTCCGCAGGCAAGGTTTTCGGTAACACCGGCCATTCTCCAGTTGCCGGATTCTGTCGTGTTTTTTGAGAATAGCAGCAGCAACGGCAACTGGTGGTACAACTGGGATTTTGGGGACAACTCCGGCTCTCAGGTCAGAAATCCGCAGGAACATTATTATACATTCTATGGTGATTATACAATTCGGCTGATTGTAGGCGGTGATTATTGTTCAGATACGGCTTTCAGCTCCGTGATAGTATTACCGACGAAGCCAATAGCTTCTTTTACAGGTGGAGATAAAGATTGCGGTCCATTGGGAATTCAGTTTAAAAATATGTCAAAATATGCCGAGCGTTATGAGTGGGACTTTGGAGACGGGAATAAATCTCCGTTAAAAGATCCCTATCATGAATACGGAATACCCGGTTCATACACCGTGACGCTGACCGTCTGGGGAGCTGGTGGTGAAGATCAGGTAAGTATACGGGACGTGGTAGAGGTCTATCCGATGCCTACAGCATTCTTTAAGGTAAGACCAGAAGGTGTTGCAGTCAAGATTCCAGGAAATGCCCATTATTTTTCGAACATGTCTGAAAATGCCAGCATGTTTTATTGGAATTTTGGTGATGGCAATACTTCCGCAGAGCGAAATCCTTTTCATGAATACAGGGAACCGGGAGTATATGATGTGACGTTGCTGGTTTCCAATGAATACGGTTGTGAAAACTCATATAAAGCCTTAAGCGCGGCCATAGCAGAAGCAGGTGGAAAAATACTTGTTCCGAATGCCTTTACTCCGGCAGGAGGTGGCAATCTGCTGAGCGCAGGTAAAAACGATTATTTTAACCCTGTCTCGGAAGGTGTAGTTGAATTTCATATGCAGATTTTTAACCGCTGGGGAGAACTGCTGTTCGAAACCTGGACAACTGAACCCGGATGGGATGGAACATACCGAGGCAGCCTTTGTAAGCAGGATGTATACGTTTATAAGATTAAGGCGCGCTTCTTTGACGGAGAAATAGTTGAAAAAATAGGAGATGTTACACTAATACGATAATGAGGTTTGCAGGATTTTACATATGGCTGCTTATAACTGTCTGCACAACGTATGCAGGTGCCCAGACTGTTTTGAGTAAAAAGAAAGCAGATGCTTACTTTGCCAATGAAATATACCAGATGGCTCTGCCTGCCTACCTTCATTATCTGGATAAAGATCCTTATAGTGAAGAGTTAAATTTTAAAGCGGGTGTATGCCTTGTACATCTCCGCAAAGCTGACGAAGCCATCAGCTATCTGGAAAAAGCCTTGTCCCGAAGGTATGCTCCGGCATATTTTTACCGTGGTCTGGCCAGGCACTATCAGGCAAAGCCGGCAGAAGCCATTGATGACTACCTGAAATTTAAACATTATGCTTCCAGCGAAGACTATATGCTCTATAATGTGGACAGGCACATTACTATTGCTCTCCGGGCTCAGCATATGATGAGGAATCCTGTTGATGTGACCATCAAAAATCTGGGGCCTGGCATAAACTCTCCTTATTCGGACTATGTACCTGTAGTCAGTGCGGATGAATCTACCCTGATCTTTACTTCCAGAAGACCCAATACTCCGGAAAACATGGCTGATACGGACAGCAGCTATTATGAAGACATTTATATAAGCGAGAATAATGACAACGGCTGGGAAAAAGCGCATAGCATAGGATCCAATATCAATACCGATAAACATGAAGCATCCGTAGGACTTTCTGCCGATGGTCAAAAGCTTATTTTATACCGGATGGGGGAGAAGTATTACGGCGGTGATCTGTACATATCAATGCTGACGGGTAAAGAATGGGGCAAACCGGAAAAAATCGGGGGAGATATCAATAGCGCTTTCTGGGAACCGAGCGCCTGTCTTTCTGCGGATGAGAAGATGATTATTTTTTCCAGCAACCGGCCCGGAGGCTATGGTGGAAGAGACCTTTATTCTGCCCGAAAGCTACCAGACGGAACATGGAGTAAGGCAAGCAATCTGGGACCGATTATCAATACTCCGTACGATGAAGATGCACCTTTTCTTCATCCGGACGGAAGAACACTGTTTTTCAGCTCAACCGGTCATACCACCATGGGAGGCTTTGATATTTTCAGAACATATCTCCAGGCTGACTCTATCTGGAAATTGCCGGAAAATATGGGGTATCCCATTAATACTGTAGACGATGATATTTACTTTGTTTTGTCAACCGATGGCCAGCGGGGGTATTACTCTTCAGACAGATCTGGTGGATCAGGGGAAAAAGATATATATGTCATTCATCTTTCTGATGACAAGCTTCCTCTGACAGTCATAAAAGGTAAGGTGCAGGATAATGTAAGCGGTATGCCCGTAAAAGTTGCTATTACTGTTATCGATCTTGATTCCAGAGAAATTCAGGGAGTGTATACATCCAACAGCGAAACTGGAAAATATCTGATTGTACTGCCACCCGGAAAACGTTTTAAGGCTGTAATAGAAGCTGATAATTACTATTCGGTATCCGATTACCTTGACCTGAGCGCATACGCAGACTATGCAGAAATCAGTAAAGATATTGAGCTCAAACCAGTAAAGTAAATACTGAACATGAAAAGAGTATGGTACATATTAATTTTGCTCTTGCTTCATGCAGGCCATACACTGGCCCAGGATCCGCAGTTTACTCAGTTTTACGCGGCTCCTTTATATCTTAATCCTGCATTTGCCGGTGCAACACTTGAATCCCGTGCAATTGCCAATGCAAGACTACAATGGGCAGGCTTGCCAAAGCCATTTGTGACCTATGCTTTTTCCCTGGATCATAATCTGGAAAAATACCGTAGCGGTCTCGGACTTATGGTTTTTCATGATAAAGCAGGGACAGGCGCTTTGTCTGCAACCAGTGTAAGCGGAATTTACAGCTATAAAATTCAATTGTATGAAAAGCTGATCATAAGACCTGCCGTACAGTTCAGCTTTGGTTCAAGATCGCTGGATTATTCACGGCTTGTTTTTGGAGACCAGCTCGATTTGCAAAACAATACTACCGGAATTATAACCGGGGAGGCTGTCGGAAGCGGTACCAGAACCAATTTTTTTGACTTTTCTTCCGGAGTACTGGTGCACAACGAGCAGGGCTGGCTGGGTTTATCTGCGCATCACCTGAATCAGCCCAACGAAGCACTAAATGGCGGCAATAGCCCTATTCCTGTTAAATTAAGCATACATGGCGGTTTTAAAATTAACCTGAATAATTCAGTATATAAGACTCATGGCAAGAGCCGGGAAAAAACGCTGACTCCGGCATTTGTATATAAATCTCAGGGAAAATATGATCAGCTGGACCTTGGTATGTACTACTATCTGGAGCCCCTGGTAATAGGAATGTGGTACAGAGGAATACCAATTTTTAAACAATATAAGCCCGGTTATGGTAATAATGATGCATTGGCTGTTTTAATCGGAGTGAGACAGGAAAATTTCTCCATCGGATATAGTTACGATCTGACTATATCGCAGCTGGGGCCTTCCGGCACTAATGGGTCTCATGAAATATCCTTAAGTCTTACGTTTGGAGACAGTGGTAAAAAATCCAATAAAAAACCCAAAATGCGAAAAAGAGATATGGTAATACCCTGTCCCAAGTTTTAGAAGTGAATAATTATAATATAATCTATTGACTATTTTGTATTTAACTTCTATAATTCTTTTGTTGTCAGAAAATGGATTGTATATTTAATATAAATTGATTTTTATGCCATCTAGTACTTTTTTAAACCTCGACAAGAAAAAACAGGACCTGTTTTTAAAAGTTGCTTTTCAGGAGTTCTCTGCTCATGACTACAACTCAGCTTCCATTTCAGAAATGGTACGAACCCTTAATATTGCCAAAGGGAGTGTCTACCAGTATTTTGAGAATAAGGAAGATTTATTCTTTTATCTGGTTGACAGGTCTTTTCATGAAAAGATGAATTTTATATCTGACGAAATGGGGACTAATAAAACCTTTGTATCCTGGTTTAGAAACCGTCAGCTGATTCTGCTTGATTTCGAAAAGAAAAAGGCCATGTACAGTAAGCTGTTGGCTAATTTTTATCTTCAAAAAAACAATCCGGATCTGCGCAAAAAATACCTGGATTTGAAAAACAGGGAAATGAGCTTTGTTCAGGAAAGTCTGGATAAGCTGTCTTCCACTCTGCGAAAAAAAGATGATTTGCCTTTGCTTTCCTATCTGATTCTGGAATGGGAAAATGCATTGGGAGACTATCCTGAAATTACAGAGGGAAAAAAGCTTTCGAATAAAGCTAAATCCGCATATGATTCCGAACAGATTATTGATAATTTTGCTGAAATGCTCAGCAAGGGAATTACCAAAGGAAAATAATCCTTATCCGACACAGGATTAGCATACAGCGGGTATAACCAGGCTTTGCAATGAGTTTTTAACCAAGACACAATTGCATACCAATTACTATTATCTCCGGTTTTTATCATCAAAGCTTGATCTGCTGCTGAACGAATGCTTTCTCATTGAGTGCTTTTCCCAGCAAAAGGAGGAAGTAATTTTTGTGTTTCAGAATCAGAACGGGGCAACTTTTATTGTCCAGGCTCATTTGACCTCCCGTTTCGCCTGCTTATATTTTCCTGAACAGTTTAACAGGGCAAAAAGAAACAGCAGCAATCTTTTTCCCGAGCTTATCGGTAAAAAAGTACGGCAGGTCAGACAAATTGAGAATGATCGTTCCTTTGTTATTGCTTTTGAGGATGATTATCAGCTATTGTTCAAGCTGTATGGCAATCGTTCGAATCTGATACTTTTTCAGGCAGATCAGTTACTAAGAGTTTTCAACAGAAAGCTTAAAAATGATTTTTCAATAATGCTGTCCGAGCTGGACAAAACAGCGGATCATTCATTTGAATACTTTCAAAAGCATGGTTACAGGAAGACTTTTTATACATTTGCCCGGATTGCCGAGAGGGTGCTGGGGCTTAACGATCATACTGCCTGCGACCATGATGTGTACAATAAAATAGGAGCATTGATTGCTGAATTTGAAAAAGGAATTTTTTATATAGTCAAAGATGAAGGAATAATTCATTTGTCTCTTTGTCCGACGGGGCAAATACTTGAACAATACTCCGATCCGATCAAAGCCGGCAACGTTCTTTTTCATTATTACTATAAACAAAACTTTATTGCAGAGCAGCGTCAGACACTGATAAGCCGGATTGACCATCTGATATCCGGGTACAAGCATTATCTGGAGCAGGCAGAGGAAAGATTACGGATACTAAAGAGCTCAGACGGGCCTGAAAAACTGGCAGATATCATCATGGCCAATCTGCATGCCATTCCCAAAGGAAGCCTCAGGGTAAATCTGTATGACTTTTATAATGATTGTCCTGTCGAAGTATCGCTAAAAAAGAACCTCACACCGCAAAAATATGCCGAATTGCTTTACAAAAAAGCGAGAAACAGACCGTTGGAAATCCAAAAACTGGAAGAGATATGCCTATCCAGAAAACAACTGATCAGTCAGTGTATAAACGACAAAGAACTGATTGCCGGTCTGGAAATACATAAAGAACTAGCTGTCTATCAGACCAGGTATCTGCAAACCGGACCGGAGCCAAAAAATACTGAAAATGAGCTTTTCAGACAATTTGAGTATATGGGCTATACTATATTGGTTGGCCGCAACGCTGCCAATAATGACCTGCTAACCATGAAATATGCGCATAAAAATGATTTATGGCTGCATGCCAGGGATGTAACGGGCGCACATGTTGTAATCAGGCATAAGGCGGGGCAGGGGATCCCCAGGCCGGTGATTGAAAAAGCTGCTTCTGTTGCGGCTTTTCATTCGACAAGAAAAAATGAAAAACTGTGTCCTGTAATTGTCACCGAGAAGAAGTTTGTACGCAAACCCAAAGGAGCTCCCAAAGGGGCTGTTAAAGTTGAAAAGGAGAAAGTTATAATGGCAGAGCCTGCCGATATTTAGTATCCGGCTTTTATTCATGGTGGTATTTTTCTCCTCGCAATATTGTAAATGCACGGTATACTTGCTCAGTAAAAAAAAGCCGGATCATCTGATGTGAAAAGGTCATTTTGGATAAAGACAGCTTTTCGTTTGCTACGGCATAAACACTTTGACTAAATCCGAAAGGTCCTCCGATGATAAAAGCCACAGAAGAAATACTCCTGTTCATTTTATTCTGCAATGATTCAGCAAAATCAACAGAAGTAAGTAGTTTACCATTTTCATCCAGAAGAATTACATAGTCATTCCGGTCAATTTTGGAAAGGAAGATTTTACCTTCTTCTTCCTTAACAGCCTCCGGAGTCTTCGATTTGCCTTTTACTTCGGGCAATTCAATCAGTTCAAAGCTTATGTAGTGTTTAAGTCGCTTACAATAGCGGTCAATTCCTTCGATAAGGTATTGATCAGTCGTTTTTCCGGCGCATATTAATCGTATTTTCATCAACTGTCCCCGATTAGAAATGGTAATCCTGTTTATTTTAGCTGCTTGCCGGATGCAATAAAGCTGCTGACTTTATCCAGCATCAGAACCGTGTCATCCGGAAGTTGTGGTAAATGGTAAGGATGAGATCCACCGAAAGTATGATTTGCCCCCTCTATGAAAAAGACTTTTGCCTGCTCATTTTTTTCGAGCAATTGTCTGGCATTCTCAATGCTCACTGTCTGATCACCCGTTCCCTGCACGATGAGCCAGGGCACGGCCACTTTTGAAGCAGCATAGGGAATATAGAGTCTGTTTCTGTTTTCTATCGTATTCTGATACAGCTGATAGTAAAGAGGATATTGTTGCCCTGTCCGGCTATTTTCGACATAGATTACTCCGTCTTTTTCCCATTCTCTGAGTATATCCGGTGAGTAACGTGTTTCAAAATCAGCAACAGCCGAAAGGGTAATCAGCAAAAAAACTCTGGGATCTTCTGCGGCTTTCAGAATTGCAGTGCTTCCCCCGCGACTGTGGCCCATGAGAATAAATCTGCCTGATTCAATCAGGTTTCGGGGAATACTATGATGGCCGTTTTGTATCTGATCCATTACCATTGTCAGATCATCCAGCTCTATGGTAAAATTATTGAGACCAAAAGCTTCCAAATCGGATATTTCGGCCGGATTTTCAGGAGTGGTACCGTTATGCGAAAAATTAACCCTGACAACAATCAGATCTTGCAAAGCAAGATAATCACATATTCGGTCAAAAGTTCCCCAGTCTTTAAAACCTTTAAAGCCATGCAAGAAAATCAAAACTGTTTTTTTTCCCGGCAAGTCAGGCCAGCGTGCGTCCCAGACAATGGTTTTGGAATTATAATTTGAAGAAAGATATTGATCATGACTTCTGATTATGGAAGCTTGCATGTATCGTCCGTTTAAAAACTGAGTATATTCAAAGGTAACTAAGATTTCCCATATATAATATCCGGATGAAAGGAGATGTTCAGTAAGTTGAGCTCTTCATTTTTATACGTATTGCCATAAACCAATTAAAAACACTTCAGAAACAGAAGCCGATCCAACTGACACAGCGACTTTCCTGAAGTGTTGATACATTTCAATATAATAAATTCCGGCAGCCGGTCTAAGTCAGCATAACCGGCCCCGTTTACTGATTATCTTTTTTCTTATCCGAACTAAATACATCACCCACTGATTTACCTGCATCTTTAGCGCCTTCTCCGACTTCTTCAGCGCCTTTACTTACTCCTTTTCCAATGCTTTTACCGGCGTCTTTGCCACCTTCATAAGTTGCTTTACCTGCCTCTTTAGCACCTTTTCCGGCTTTCTCAGCCCCGTGTTCTACAGATTCGCCAGCATCTTTACCCGCTTTACCTACACCTTTACCTGCCTCTTTAGCTCCTTTTTCAGCTTTTTCAGTTCCTCTGTTAAACTCGGATCGCTCTTTGTCAGTATCATTTTCGTCATCATACTGATATTCTTTCTTTTTAGTGCTATCCTCAGGCAGTACAAAGTATTCTTCAGCTTCCGGATCGATATTGGTATACAGTTCAGGATCAGCCTCAATACCTGCTTCACTGAATACTATCTCTCTGTTCGGACCGAAATCTTCTTCGAGATTGGGTTTGTACTCAAATCGTGTGTCTGTGCTGTTGCTGACATCATAGACACAGTTTGCAGACGACGACGCTGAAACAGGTTCTGTTGTTTCAACAAGCGCCCCGTTGGCGACATCTGTCAGTGTGCTTGTACCTCTTTCACTGGTTTCATATTCGCTGATAAAGCCCTCCGGGCAATCTGCTACCACAAAATAGGTGAAAATACACAATATTGCTGCTACCCCTAATCGTTTCATACTCATCCCTCGTTTTAATTGTCTATTTTTCTAATAAATAAACAATGTCATTTTTTTAATCGTTCGTACTTATTTTATTTGCCATTGTTGCCTATTTTTAAAAGGCCGATTAATTGTTCAATTTTTATAGTAATATTGTGCGTAATGACACGTACGTTGGAGGAAATACAAAGACCAATTACCAGAGAGCTCGAAGAGTTTGAAGTAAAGTTCAGGTCCTCAATGAAAAGTAATGTAATGTTGCTTGACCGGATAATGACCTATATTGTCAAACGGAAGGGTAAGCAACTGAGGCCGATGTTTGTATTTCTGTCTGCCCATTTATTCGGGGATGTCAGGGAAGCAACCTATAGGGGGGCTGCTCTGATTGAACTGCTTCATACGGCTACGCTGGTGCATGACGACGTGGTAGATGATGCAAATCTGCGTCGTGGCTTTTTTTCAGTAAATGCCCTATGGAAAAATAAAATTGCAGTCTTGGTAGGGGATTATTTACTTTCAAGAGGCCTGCTGCTTTCTATCAACAATGGAGACTTTGAGCTGCTGCGCATTGTTTCAGATGCGGTACGGGAGATGAGCGAGGGAGAGCTTCTGCAAATCGAAAAAGCAAGAAATCTTGATATTACCGAGGAGACTTACTTCACCATTATTCGTCAGAAAACTGCTTCACTGATCAGTTCCTGCTGCGGGGTGGGAGCCGCATCTGTCGGTGCAGATCATGATACCATCCGCAAGCTGAGTACCTTTGGAGAAAAAGTAGGAATCGCTTTTCAGATCAAAGATGATCTTTTTGATTACAATACCTCTAAAGTTATCGGGAAGCCGGTAGGTATCGATATCAAAGAAAAGAAGATGACGCTGCCATTGATTCATTCCCTTAATAAATCTTCATGGAGCGAGAAACGAAGAATTGTTTCTATAGTCAAGAATGAAAGTCATAAGCCGGCGAGGGTACAGGAGGTAATTGATTTTGTACGAAACTCCGGCGGTATAGAGCACGCCTCTGTGGTTATGCAGCGATATGTACAGGAAGCAGAAGAGATCCTTGAAACCTTCCCTGATTCGGTCTATAAACATTCGCTACGCGAGCTGGTTAAATATACAATAGAGAGAACTAAATAATGTTTTAGGCCCAGTTTTTAATTAAAGCAGTTGAATAAGAGGAGGGAGAGAATAAGATGAAAATTTCAATTCGAAGCAAAAAAAATGATCCTGTCCGGGATCTGGAAAAATACTATAACAATATTCGAAAAGGTTTTACGAGGCAGCTGTCTAACTTGCATGTTGATGAGTATTTTCAGTCAAGCCGCAAGCGTTTTTATGCTTTTCTGAAATCTACCGGTAAAAAGATACGAAAAGAGGAGAAGCGTTTTTACAGGCTCGCATGGGTAAAAGATATACGCAAAGGCAAGTTTATCAGTAAACGCTCCAACGAACTAAAAACCTGGTACAACAAACAGTCTCCGGAAGTGTACAAATGGGCAGATAAAGGCTTGAACAGGCTTGAAAATACAGTGGAGCATTCATATAATCAGACAAAAAACTGGGTATCTGAAAAGACTCCTGAACTTGCAGATAATGTTGTGAAAGGATATCGTCAGCTAAGCAAAAAGGCCTCAAGAGCAATCTCTGATTATAAAGCAACCAGAAGAAGACGGAAAATCAGAACAAGAATTCAGGCAAGTCTTGGTCTTGGCTAGGCTATAAAAATAAAAAAGCAGGATAGATAAGAAAGAAAAAAGCCACAGTTGTGGCTTTCTTTCTTTTATAAATGTGCGTCAATTTTTTGTGCCAACACTGATTTAGGTACTGCACCTACTTGCTTCTCAACAATTTTACCATTTTTGATAACCAGAAGGGTTGGTATGCTTCTGATGCCAAACTTGGCAGAAGTATTTGGGTTGGAATCTACATCCACTTTACCAATGACTGCTTTTCCTTCATAGTCAGAAGCCAGCTCTTCTACAACCGGGCCAATCATTTTACAAGGACCGCACCATTCTGCCCAGAAATCAACCAGTACAGGCTGATCAGTATTGATTATATCATCAAAATTAGCATCTGTAATTTCAATTGCTTTTCCCATAAAATCGTAATTAAAAAGTTATTGATTCTTTTAAATGTAAAGATAATGGTTTTTTTCCCAAAAAAGTTCCCGGTTACGAGTTAAATTTAAACTTTAACTCATCCATGAGCCTTAACTCATTCAGTAAATCATTGTTCGGCTCTACCTTGTATTTTCTGCAAAACATTTCTACCGAAATATTTTCCATAGTGTCATAAAACATAAAGCGTACATTACAGGATCCATTATAAGTGCCGAACAGATCTTCCAGTTTTGCTACTGTATTTGTCTTCAGATTGTTTATATCAACATTTATAATCAGATCCTTACAAAGTCTGCTGCGAATATCGGAAAGCAACTGTATATTAACCGGTTTAAGCTCCCACTGGTCTTCCGAATTGTATCGCTGCTGTACTTTTCCTTTAATATAAAGAAACTCTCCCGGTCGTATATAATGAGCCAGCTTAAGATAGTCCTCTCCAAACAAAGCCATGTCAATGCTTCCCGAATAATCTTCTATAGAAAATAATGCGAATGTTTTACCGGTCTTGGTCTGCCTCACCGTAGTTTTTGACACAATTCCTGCTACGTTAATATCTTTACCTTTATAGTCGAGATACTGATCTACCTGACACGTACAAAAGTTTTCAAGCTCCAGCTTATACTGATCCAGCGGATGACCAGAAATGTAAAAGCCCACGACTTCTTTCTCATACTTGAGCTTTTCTATATCGCTCCAGGGCTCGCAGGGGGGGATCTTAGGCAAAGGAATTTCTACTGCCGCACCTCCGCCAAACAGGGATGCCTGCGAGGTATCCTGTTCGGCTTTGTAATTATTGCCGTATTTGATGGCTTTTTCAATCAGGTTAATATTTTCATTCTCGGGACTGAAAAAATACTGGGCTCTGTGCAAATCACTAAAAGAATCAAATGCACCGGCATAAGCCAGGGCTTCAAAAGTCTTCTTGTTTACAGCTCTTAAATTAATTCTTCTGGCAAATTCGAAGATATTGTTAAATGTTCCGTTGTCCTCTCTTTCCTGAATAATAGAATCTACTGCCGCATCACCGGTACCCTTGATCGCTCCCAGACCAAACCGGATTTTTCCGCTGCTGTTTACATCAAAGAAAGTGTTACTTTCATTGATATCCGGCCCCAGTACATCAATACCCATTTTTTTGCACTCTTCCATGAAAAATGAAATCTTATCGATGTTGCTCATATTGTGGGTAAGCACAGAAGCCATATACTCAGCAGGGTAATTGGCTTTCAGATAGGCAGTCTGATAGGCAACAACGGAATAGGCTGCAGAATGCGAACGGTTAAAACCGTATTCGGCAAACTTTTCCATTATGGAGAAGACATCTTCTGCCTTATCTTTACTGATATTGTGCTTTTCTTTGGCTCCGGCAACGAATTTGACTCTTTCCTGAGCCATTTTGTCCTTATCCTTCTTACCCATGGCACGGCGGAGCAAATCGGCACCTCCCAGTGTATAACCTGCCAGCAGCTGGGCTGTCTGCATAATCTGCTCCTGATAAACCATGATTCCGTAGGTATCTTTCAGAATCGGCTCCAGCAGCTCATGCGGATATTCTACCGTTTCTTTGCCGTGTTTCCGGTTCACGAAATTGGGAATGAACTGCATCGGCCCCGGACGGTAAAGCGCGTTCATCGCAATAAGGTCTTCAATAGTGGTAGGCTTGAGATCCCGAAGATACATACGCATACCTTCTGACTCGAACTGAAATGTACCGATGGTATCCCCGTTTTGGTACAGCTCAAAAGTTTTCAGATCATCCAGCGGTATATCATCAATGTCGATCTGGATACCGTGATTCTTTTTTACCAGCTCAATGGCTTTTTTTATGATGGACAAGGTTTTCAGCCCGAGAAAGTCCATTTTCAGCATCCCTGCCGATTCGATTACTTTCCCGTCAAACTGGGTAACGAGAAGTTCCGCATCTTTGGCTGTACAGACCGGTATGTAATTGGTAAGGTCATCCGGAGCAATAATAACCCCGGCAGCATGTATACCGGTATTTCGCACCGAACCTTCCAGCGTTTCGGCCAGTTGCAGAGTTTTTCCCTGAAGATCGCTTCGCTTGCGTATTTCAGCCAGTTCCGGAACTTCTGAGAAAGCTTTGTTCAGCGATGTGCCGGGCGCATCCGGAACCAGCTTGGCCAGATAGTTTGCTTCCGGAAGCGGCAAGTCAAGTGTTCTGGCAACATCCTTAATGGAGGATTTGGCTGCCATGGTACCAAAAGTTATAATCTGGGCAACCTGATTTTTTCCATACTTATCTACCACATAGTCAATAACACTCTGACGGCCTTCATCATCGAAATCAATATCGATATCGGGCATGGATACCCTCTCAGGATTAAGAAAACGTTCAAAAAGAAGACTGTATTTGATCGGATCAATATTAGTAATTCCGATACAGTAAGCAACAGCGGAGCCGGCAGCCGAACCCCGGCCCGGCCCGACAGCTACCCCCAGATTTTTTCCGGCAGCAATAAAGTCCTGAACAATGAGAAAGTAGCCGGCAAAGCCCATTGTTTTAATGATGTTAAGCTCATGCTTCAGACGGTCTTCAATCTCAGAGGAGATTTCTTTATACCGCTTTTTTGCCCCCTCAAAGGTCAGGTATTCCAGGTACTGATCTGCATTGCTGAATTCAGGAGGGAGCGGAAAGTTTGGAAGTAAAATATCCCTCTGCAATTTGGGAGGGTTGATTTTATCAACAATTTCGTTCGTATTATCTATCGCTTCGGGAAGGTCGCTGAACAGATTGTTCATTTCAGCCTGACTCTTGAAATAGAACTGATCATTGGGGAAGCCGAAACGGAATCCTTTACCGTCTCCGACGGGGGTACTTTGCAGCTCACCTGTATTGACGCACAAAAGGATATCATGTGCATTATAATCATCCTGATCCACGTAGTGTGAATCATTGGATGCTATCATTTTGATAGAATGTTTCCGGGCGAATTTTATCAGTGTCTTATTGATAATTTCCTGCTCCTCCATATTATGCCGCTGGAGCTCTATATAATAATCCTCTCCGAAAAGATCGAGCCACCACTTGAGGGCTTTCTCAGCTTCTTCCTCGCCTTTATTAAGAATCAGCTGCGGTACTTCAGCTCCGATACAACAGGAAGTCGCTATAAGTCCCTTGTGATGCTTTTCAATCAGGGATTTGTCAATACGAGGCCATTTGCTGTACAATCCTTCTATATATCCCAGCGAACAGAGCTTGGCCAGGTTTACATAGCCTTCCTGATCCTTGGCCAGCAGAAGCTGATGATACCGGTTATCTTTGTTTTCTTTATTAAATGTTTTTTTGAAACGGTCCTCTACCAGGTAAAATTCACAGCCGACAATCGGTTTAATATTAAATTTGTTGGCCTCTGCCACAAAGTTAAATGCACCGAACATGTTACCGTGATCCGTTAGCGCAACAGCTCTCATATTATCTGCCTGAGCCTTTTTCATCAGATTCTTGATGCTTGCCGCTCCATCCAGCAAAGAGAATTGTGTGTGAACGTGTAAGTGTGAAAACTCCGGCATGAATTCTTAAAGTAACGATTGTTGAAACGATAAATTTACAAAAGATACAGATATCATGCTGATCTTTTCATCAGCTGACAAATGCATTTTCCTCAAATAAATTCTATACTTTTGAAAGTAAATGAACAGTATTTATATAATTTAGTATGACTAACTTAAAAATTAATTATTTTATATGAACAAATCAGATTATTCATTAATCGGTTTCCTGGCAATTATCGCCTTATTCATTTGCTCATGCAAAAAAGACGATGATAAGGATCCTTCCAAAAATGGTAACCCCCAAACCCAGGAAGCTCTTCTCTATTTCAGAGCCACATTGGACAATGTAAAATATGATTATTCCATATACGATGGAAGCGAACCATATGAAATATCATCTAATAGCAGTGCAAGTATCGGAAGCGGCGGATCTCAGTCAACTTTTATCTACGGAAGCGGAAGCTCTGATACGGAGACAGGGGAAAGTTTTAATATAGCATTGGGAACGTTAGTTATAGAAGAAGGAGGAAGACCGGATTACGAAACTTTCAAACATTTTGTAATAAATGCAAACTACCGATATTCCGTTGATGCTAAAAATGGTATAGAAATAGTTTTTTGGGACAAGGATGGAAAAGAATGGTCAACATCTAATGGAGATCAGACAAAATCAGATTTTAAAGTTGTTTCTATTACAGAGCGGACACTTTTTGGGGAGTCATACATAGAGATTGTCGCTGCATTTAACTGCACATTATACGATGAGAATGGTAATTTCATCACACTAAAAGATGGCAGTTCATTGTATTCTGTCGAAAACATTTGAATACAAAGAGAGGCTGCTTAAAAGACAGCCTCTCTTTGTAATTATGAAAACAATTCCCGGCAAATAAAATCTTTTTCGGGCAGCTTCTTCTTTTTATTCATACTTTCTCAGATGGGCCAGCCTCTGATACAGCGGCGGATGTGAATAATGCATAAATACATAAGCCGGATGAGGATTCAGGTTTGATAAATTTTTAACTGACAGCTTCTTTAACGCCTCCATCAATGGCCGGGCTCCATATGTTTCAGCAGCATACCCATCTGCTTCGTATTCATTTTTCCGGCTCAGTAAATTCATTACCAATCCAATGATTTCGGATATAGGTGAAAACAGAATGCCGAAAGCAATCAGATTAAGGTGTACCGCCCAGGCGCTGCTCCCCAAAGCCCTTGAAATATCCGGATTAAACACAAACCAGCTGAGAATATATAAGATAATACCAGTCTGGAAAATGGAAAGAGCCAGACCGGAAAGAATATGCTTTTTCTTGAAGTGGCCGACTTCATGTGCCAGAACTGCAACAAGCTCTTCTGTAGAATGATTGGCAATCAGGGTATCATACAGAACAATTTTCTTCTTTTTTCCTATTCCTGAAAAATAGGCATTAGCTTTAGTTGATCTTTTGGAGCCATCGATTATGAAAATATTATCAAGTGCGAATCCTGTCTTTTTGCTGTAAGATTCAATGGCATCCCGCAGTTCTCCACTTTCAAGCGGAGTAAGCTTATTAAACATGGGCACTATAAGCGATGTATAGAACATGTTGACCAAGACCATCAGGACGCTTATAAAAATCCAGAAATAAATCCAGAAGGATTGTCCGATTGTCAGAATCAGATATAAAAGTGTCCCGGCAACAATGCCACCTATAATCACAGTCAGAAACAATCCCTTGATTTTGTCTCCGATAAAAATGCCGGGCGTGGTTTTATTAAATCCGAATTTTTGCTCGATAATAAAAGTCTTGTAGATGCTAAAGGGCAGATTGATAACATCAGAAATTATAAATATCAAACCAAAAAAAGCAAGAGAAACCCAAAGCGGGCTGCTTATATTACTTTCCAGCCATGCATTGATGGTGCCAAAGAAACCAGAAGAAAGTACAGTCAGGATTATGACAAGATTAAATATGGAAGAGAAGAAGCCAAGGTTCATATTGGCTTTCTGATATTCAACTGACTTTTGATATTCAGCCTGATCATAAAGCCCTTCCAATTCCTTAGGAATTCCTTTTTTTGAATGTTGCAGATTAAGAATATCCAGAGCTTTTTCAAGTGCGAAGTCAGCAACCAGAATAATAAGTATTATATGTAAAATAGTTTCGGGAGTCATAACACAAATAGTTAATTAATAAAGGGCAGCAAGAACCGGATGATTAGAAATAAAGGCCCTTGCCAAGATAGTTTGTGACATAGTCATGGATCCCTTCTTCGAGCGATCTGAATCCTTTATCATATCCCAGATGTATCAGCTTATCCATGGGCGCTTCAGTAAAATACTGATAGGTATCCCGAATATCTTCCGGAATATCGATATAGGAAATCTTCTCATCCTTGCTCATAGCCTTAAAAACATTGCTGACAAGATCATAAAATGAACGGGCCTGTCCACATCCGAGATTGTACAAGCCTGAATCTTTACGACGGTGCATCAGAAAGCAAATGACCTCGCATACATCTTTTACATAAACAAAATCTCTCATCTGCCGGCCATCTTTATATTCTTCCTTATGGGAGCGAAACAGCTTCATGGCTCCAGTCTGATTAATCTGGTGGTAGGCATGGAATATGACAGAAGCCATTCTGCCTTTGTGATACTCATTGGGACCATATACATTAAAAAATTTTAAGCCTGCCCAGAAGAAAGGCTTTTTTTCCTGTTGCAAAGCCCAGATATCAAAATCATTCTTGGATTCCCCATACGGGTTGAGGGGTTTTAGACGGGTAATAACAGCCTCATCATCCTTGTATCCAAGCTCACCGTTACCATAGGTCGCAGCAGAAGAAGCATAAATAAGCGGAATCTGATAGTTTACGCAGGCATTCCAGATATTTTTGCTATAGTTAAGATTCAGCTCATCAAAAATTGCTTTGTTGAATTCCGTAGTATCCGTACGGGCTCCAAGGTGGAAAATAAACTCAACCAGATGATGATTCCGGTCAAGCCAGTTGAAAAAATCCTTTCGGTCCACTTTTTCCTGGATTTTTTTTCCCTCCAGGTTTAAATTCTTATCTGCTCTCGAAAAGTCATCTACAGCAATAATGTAATTGAAGTTTTCCTGATTAAGTTTTTCAATCAGACAACTGCCAATAAATCCGGCCGCCCCCGTCACTACCATCATGGTCGTTAAAGTTTAATTTTTTGTTGGTTTCAGAAAATAAGGCCTAAATTTACGAAAAAATATGAATGAAGCAGGAACGCTTTACTTGTTTAATCATATGGTTGCTGATTTGTATCGGATTTTCCTGTACCAGAACCATTGAGCGAAAAGCTGAAAATTCGTTTACTGATGATCTTGGCAGAGAAATCACTATTCACAGTACGTCCCGGATATTGTCGCTTACCCCTTCCGTTACGGAGCTTATAGCGACTTTCATTGAGCAGGATCGCATTATTGCCCGCACTCCCTATGACAGTCTGCCTGAGTGGCTGCTGGGTAAGCCGTTAATCAACAATTATCCTGTAGACTTTGAAAAAATTATAACAATGGTTCCGGATCTGGTTTTAGCCAAAGAAGGTATGGTCTCCATGGACGATGTCCAAAAAATCAGTGATCTTGGTATTCCGGTATATATGCAGCGCATTGATTCACTCAGCGATATTACCAGAAGCATCAGACGGCTTGGGCTGTTGCTTGACAGGGAAGTAAAAGCGAATCAGATTGCTGACTCCCTCGAAAAGGTAATAAACAGCGTTTCTTATCCGGATAAGCCGGAAGAGCGCCCTTCTGTACTATTGTTGATTTCAGAAGAGCCTGTTTTCGCTTACGGATTAAACAGCTATGCCAGTGATATGATCGTGGCTGCCGGCGGTAAAAATGCTATTCCGACGTTGTATGATAATCCGTTTCCCGTGCTTCAACGGGAATATATTCTGACGATCAACCCGGACATCATTATAGGTGTCGACTCTTCAGCTATGCTGCGTCTTTACCCTGAGTTATCTGTCCTGAACGCATTTACTTCCGGCAGTGTGCACAAAATGAATATGGAACTGATTTCCAAACCGGGGCCAAGAGTGGCAGAAGGTATCAAAGAATTAAACCGTCTGATCTATGCGCACTAGCTTTCGGCTGTTTTTCTGGCCTGCTGTACTCATATTGACATTCTGGCTGGGAGCCGGCGCCGGGTCCGTAGATACCACGGCCGGAGATATCTGGAGGACTCTGATCAGCTTTTCTTCTGACCGGACAATTGATTATATTATCTTCAATATACGCATTCCGCGAATTTTACTTGCCTTCCTTACAGGATCATCGCTTGCGTTAAGCGGTTTTCTTATGCAGGCCATGGTCAATAACCCGCTTGCAGATCCCTATATCCTGGGTACTGCCTCTGGCGCATCTCTCGGGGTAAATATAAGCTACCTAGGGATAATTCCATTTCTTTCTGCATCAGTCTATTCTTCGTCCGTTGCGGCTTTTGCCGGAGCATTGCTTATAACGCTGACCGGCATAGCTGTAGCATACGACAAAGGCGGTTTACAACCCGCCAGATTATTGCTTGCAGGAGTAGCCTTATCCTCTCTTTCGATTGCAATCACGACAATGCTGATTTATGTATATTCATCGGATAACAAGCTTAAAAAAGTTATTTTCTGGAGCATGGGAAGCCTTGAAAGCGCATCATGGGAAAAGCTTCCGCTTCTGACTTTCTGTTTAGCTTTTTCAACAATTCTTTTTACTTTTTTTACTCCGCAGCTAACCATGCTGTTGCTGGGAGATTCCAGAGCAGCCAGCCTGGGAGTCAACGTAAGCCGGCTTCGGTGGCTTATTCTGCTTGGAGCCACACTTCTTACAGCACTTGCCGTAGCTGTAGCAGGTCCGGTCGGATTTATCGGGCTGATGGTTCCTCATTTTGTGAGAGGCTTGTGGGGCGTACACAATAAATACATCATTCTTGATTGCATATTATCTGGTGGTGTTTTTTTATCTATTTGTGATTCAGTCGGTAAGATCGTTTTCAGAGATATTTCTCTGCCTATTGGTATTATTACTTCCTTTTTAGGAATACCATTCTTCGTATATTTGTTGACAAAAAAGAATTTTCGCTTTAGCTAGATGATATATATATCCAGAAAAGAGCATTTTAACGCAGCGCACAAGCTGTATAATCCCAAGTGGTCAAAAGAAAAAAATCAGGAGGTATTTGGACCGTGTGCCAATGAAAACTGGCATGGCCACAATTTTGAGCTTATAGTAACAGTGAAAGGTACTCCTGACCCCGATACCGGTTTTGTTATTGATCTGAAAAAGCTTAGCAAGCTTATCAGAAGCAGTGTAATTGAGAAACTTGATCATAAAAACCTGAATCTGGATGTGGATTTTATGAAAGATAAAATGGCCAGCACGGAAAATCTTGCCATCGAAATCTGGAAAATACTTCAGCCCCGGATTCAGGAAATTTCCGATGCAGGACTTCATAGCATAAAACTCTATGAAACTCCAAGAAATTACGTAGAGTATTTTGGTTAAATCATAATGAAGTACTATATCATAGCAGGAGAGCGATCCGGAGATTTACATGCTGGCAATCTCTGTAAGGCGCTGCTAAGGGCAGCTCCGGATGTAAGTCTGAGAGGAGTAGGAGGTGAGCAAATGTCAGCTGCCGGAGTGGGCCTGTTTATGCACTATAAGGCCATATCTTTCATGGGCTTTGCCGAGGTATTTCTGAATCTTCACAAGATATCCAGAGCTTTGACGGATGTAAAAAAAGATCTGGATACCTATCGTCCCGATGCAGTGATATTAGTGGATTTTGCAGGATTTAACATGAAAATAGCCCGATATGCACGAGAGAAGGGGATTAAGGTTTTTTATTATATATCGCCCAAGGTATGGGCCTGGAATCAGAAACGCGCCTACAAGATCAAGGAGCTGGTAGACCGTTTGTTTGTTATTCTTCCCTTTGAAAAACAGTTTTTTGAGCAGTTCGGATACTACAATGTTGACTACGTTGGAAATCCTCTGCTGGATGCAACCCGGAATTTTCGGCCGGAAGCAGACTTCCGAAGCAGATTTCCCGATGATAAACCCCTGGTTGCCGTACTTGCCGGCAGCAGGAAACAGGAGGTAAGCGCTATGGGAAGCAAGCTGCGCGCAATTGCCGGACAGCTGCCGGATATGCAGTTTGTAGTTGCAGCCGTCGATAACCTCGATGATGAACTATACGCAACCTTCCGGGGACCGAATATTCAGCTACTCAAAAACGACACCTACAATTTGCTTTCCGTAGCAGATGCGTCAATCACTACTTCCGGCACTGCCACACTTGAAACTGCACTTTTTCATTGTCCGCAGGTCGTTGTTTATAAGACCAGCACACTTACCTATTGGATAGCCAAAAGGCTTATCAAAATTCCCTTTATATCGCTTGTTAACCTGATTGCGGGCAAAGAGATAGTCAAAGAATTAATTCAGGATGGGTTCAGCACTATCCGCGTAGTTGAGGAACTATCTGAAATTCTTCCGGGAGGTATAAAAAGAGCGAAAATGATGGAAGAGTACAAGGAGCTTGATAGTTTAATGGGGGCTCCGGGGGCATCCGAAAAGACTGCAAGGCTTATTCTTAAATATTCCGGGAAATAGTTTACAGCATACTGACAAATTTCGTCAACGCTAAAATCCCGAATTTGCGGCCATTTATGGCCAAAAACAGAAAAATGGAGGAGTAATAGCAACATATGTCGGGATAAATCCTGCGACTTTTGTGTTATTAGTATAGATAATCGGGAGGACAGGAATGCGGATAGGGAAATACAAAAAACTCGGGGCAGTAGCAACCAAATATAAAGTAGCAGATAAGCAAAATGATGTACGGGGCTGGGTTGTAGTAGGAGCAAATGGTCATAAGGTCGGTTATATCGATGAACTGATTGTAGATATCAAAAAAAAGAAAGTGCAGTTTCTCGACGTATTACTTAATATAGCTTTCAGCCCTTCTGAAGGAAAACATATTCTGGTTCCAATTGAGCTCGCTGCCATATACAGTCAGAAAAAGGTGGTATGCGTCAATCATCTAAGCACTTCCCTTGTCAATTCATATCCTTCATATACCGGAGTGATAGACGATGAAGTTGAAAATAAAATACGAGATTTTCTGGCCGGTAATCTAAATGCCAAAACCATGTTGACCGACCAGCTGAGCCCCAAAAGGCTGGAAAATGTGTCTAACGAAATCCGGCTCGAATCGGATTCGGATCTGATCATGCGTTTAAAAAAGGAGCGTGACATGGCGGTAGCCGAAAGAGATTTGCTGTTGGATGAGAATCTGAAATTGCGTAAAACCATAGAAAAATACGAGAATACCTCTGAGCAGGAGACAGAAAAAGAGTACAAATCGGGACTAACGGATTGCGATGATGTAGATACAGGACGAAAGTGTTAAACGATCACATTTTACAGATGTTGTTCACATTCGTTTTTTGTATCCGCTTTAATTGATTACCTTTGTTCGGAATTTAACGTCTGTTTTTCCTGTTTAAGGAAAGCTGATATATATGATATTATTTGAAGAACTAGGACTAAACAATGAGGTCCTAAAAGGAATTGAAGAGCTAGGCTTTCAGTCCCCAACCCCAATCCAGAAGGAAGTTGTAGGTTATTTGTTAGAAGAATCCCGCGATGTTATTGCACTTGCTCAGACCGGTACAGGAAAAACTGCCGCTTTTGGTCTGCCTTTATGTCAACTGACAGACAAAACTACCCAGAAAATTCAGGCCTTGGTACTGGCCCCCACGAGAGAATTATGCGTACAGATTGCTAATGAAATCCGTAATTACGGAAAGTATGTAAAAGGCCTGAAAATTGAGCCTGTGTACGGAGGAGAAAGTATTGAAAAACAAACTAAAAGTATTTCCGTACCTCCTCAGATTCTGATTGCCACTCCGGGAAGACTAACTGATTTTATCAAACGGAGAAAAGTAAACCTTTCTACAGTTCAATGGCTTGTGCTTGATGAAGCCGACGAAATGCTGGATATGGGTTTTGAAGAAGATATCAAGTTCATACTCGGACAAACTCCTGAAGAACGTCGTACCTTATTGTTTTCTGCTACTATGTCCAGAGAAGTTATGGAAGTAGCGCAGGAATATATGGTCGATCCTGTAGAGATTGCCGTCGGAGGTAAAAACACCGGAAATGCCAATGTTGAGCACCATTATTATCTGATCGAGAACAAAAACCGCTATAATGCCCTGAAAAGGCTTGCGGATTTATATCCGGATATTTATGGTATTGTTTTTTGCCGTACCCGAAGAGAAACTAAAGAAGTTGCTGACCTCTTAACCAGAGACGGTTATAATGCAGACGCTCTGCATGGAGATCTGTCGCAGGCTCAGCGCGATTCCGTAATGAAAAAATTCAGGGATAAGAACCTCAACCTGCTTGTTGCAACTGACGTAGCCGCGAGAGGACTGGATGTCAACAACCTTTCGCACGTTATCAATTATAACCTGCCTGACGATACAGAGACCTATACCCATAGAAGCGGACGGACGGGCAGAGCGGGGAAAACAGGAATATCTATTGCGCTCGCCACCCGAAGCGACAGACAAAAGATCTATCAGATCGAAAAGAAAATACAGCTTGCTTTTATCCGGATGCAGCTTCCGAATGCAGACGAAGTTCTCCAGAAGCAGATTCTGAACTTCGTTGACAAAGTCGAGAAGACTGAAATTAACCAGGAACAGTTAAAATCGTTAATGGCTGATGTGTATGCCCGCCTGGAACATTTCGATAAAGAAGAGCTGATTAATCACTTTATCAGCCATGAAGTCAACAGATTCCTTCAGTATTATCAAAATACTCCCGATCTGGATCTTAATGTAAAAGAAGACCGCGGCAGAGACAGAGACAGGGGAGGAGACAGAAGTGGCAGCAGAGAACGAGGTCTTAAAGGTAGAGAAAGAAGCTCCGGAAAAGTGAAGCTCGAAGTAAACCTTGGCTCCAAAGACGGGCTGAATCCTGCCAAGTTATTGGGAATTCTTAATGAAACCAGTGGCAATAACGACTTACGTGTCGGAAAAATTGAAATTGGCAAGCGTTCCACCATTTTTGAGGTTAACCCCAAAGATTCTGACGGACTTCTTTCTCAATTTAATAACAAGTTCAAAAACCAGAGCCTGAATTTACAGATTGCCATCGAACAGCGTTCTTCTCCATCCAGAAGAGAAAATGGCTCATCTCCAGGCGGGAGAAGAAGACGGTTCTAACCGGTAATATTACTTTACTAATACAATCTCCGGATTATTTTGTTACAATCCTGAAATATATGTACTGGTTAACAAAAGAGCCAGAGATTGTATTTTTTTTTCACAATGCCGTTTACCTTTACAGAGTGTAGTCGTATTCACGTTGAATTTTTGAACGGGGGAGCTCCTTATAATATATGAGAATTTGCAATTTAGGTTGTGTGTAATCCTTTAATTATATAATTTATCCTCAAATTTCGTGTTTATTAAGTAAAGGTTCTCATTAACATCGTTAAGTATGCGATTTTTAAAGTTTTTATCGGCGGGACTTTTTGTTTTTACCAGTTTTGCAGCCTTGGTGTATCTGTTGTGGGTTATTGACGAAAAAAATGAGGATATTGTTGCCAAAAATGAACGTATCCGCAGAGATAGCCTTAATCTCATTGCAAAAGACAATGAGATCGAAAAATTAAGCCTTGCTGTAAACAGCCTGAAGGGAGCCTATGAGAATATTCAGAAGGCTTTTCATTCATTAAGTGATCGCTTTTCTGCTATGGAACAAAACAATGATTCCCTGAAGACAAGAATCGAGCATCTTACAGTTTCGGTAAATCGCCTCAATAAAGAAAAAAAGCAGCTCAAGGATGAAGTAGTGAAGGGAAAAACCTTGCGTGAAAACTTCAATTCTCCGGATATAGCTGCGCTTGCAGCTGATTTAAGCAAGAGAAACGTATCCGTATCAACACATTACAGAACTCTTACCGAACAGGAGAAAGAAGAGAATAAGATGGCATTGCTTGTGGCGGATAACTTTTATATCTGGTCTCCGGACGGAGCGGATGTAAGTGTAATTAATTCAAATTCCAAGAAACTGAATTTCAGCTTCGAAATTCAGGAAAATTTCTTTGCTCAAAAAGGAAAACGTGACTTGTATATCCAGATTATAAAACCCGATGGAACTATTTTTAATAATTCGAAGGAAGGTGGCTTTTTTATCCTGGATGGAAAACATCAGCCTTTTACAACCAAAATTCCTCTTGCCTTCAATCAGGTAAAAGAGAAAGTATCCTTCTCATTCACCACGGAAAAATCGTTTAAGTCCGGAACATATACATTGTCTGTTTTTGAATCCGGCAATGAAATCGGCAAAACAACATTTGTAATGATGTAAATTATTAGATATCAGAGTACAATAGGGGATGGCTTTATCATATCACATATAGTCCCATAGTGTATCTGCAAATTTTTATTGCTCTGTCCAGTCTGTTTTGTCGCAAAAGGTTGTAGGTTTGATTGTATTTTCCTTAATTCGGTCCAGCTATTAATTATTTTCAAACAAAATTTTATTTATGAAAACAGCACGTTTTTTTTCAGTTCTGGCAGTACTGGTATTTTCCGGTTTTCTGCTAAAAGCACAGGATATTCCCAAACCAAGTCCATTAGTTATATTATCACAGACCGTAGGTCTTACTGAAATAAAAATTGAATATAGCAGTCCTGCTGTGTCCGGAAGAAAAATATGGGATGGACTTGTTCCATATGGAGAACTGTGGAGAACAGGAGCCAATATGGCAACAAAGATTACTTTTAGTAAAGACGTTACGATCAGCAATCAGCGGATTTCAGCGGGGGCTTATTCACTTTTCACTATTCCCGGTAAAACGGAATGGACTGTGATACTGAACAAGGATGCAGAGCTATCAGGCACTTCAGGATATAAAGAAGCAAATGATGCATTGCGTTTCAAAGTAAAGCCACAGGAAGTACAGATGCGTGAACGTTTATTATTTTTGATTGCAGACTTTACTATGGACGAGGCAGTCATTGCTCTTGAATGGGAAAAGATACGGATTCCCTTTACTGTAAAGCTAGATACAGAGAAACAGGCGATGGAAAGTATTCAAAAAACCCTCGCCCAGGAATGGAGACCTTTTGCCAACTCTGCCCGCTATATTCTGGAATACGGTTCTGATCTGGACCTGGCATTGTCTTATATTAATACCTCTATTTCTATCAGCGACGAATGGTTTAATAATTGGATAAAAGCTCAGATACTTGCGAAAAAAGGGGATAAAAAAGAAGCGCTGAAGTTTGCTCAGAGAGCAAAAGAACTGGGAGACAAAAGCCCCGGCTTCTTTTACAAATCTCAGGTTGAAAAAGCACTGGAGGACTGGAAGAAAAAATGATATGTCCTCCTTAATGGAATAATAAAAAACGGAAGTTGCAGGCTTCCGTTTTTTACGTATAGTCAATCATCAGCATTATTACCCGGGAGTCATCAGTCTTTCGGATATTTATATATTTCTGATAAAATATTACTTTTTTACCACTTGGTGCTATTAGCTTCATTATAGCATATACTTTTCTTATTTCCTCTGATTGATATTTTTTGTGACCGGATTGGCCGTCAAATTTATTGATTATTATATATTCAAACTTATTGATTATTATATATTATTGTCCTTTCGTCCGGAAAACCATTAATTTCTTCTAATATTTTTGGAAATCTTATGGCCTTTGTAGTATTTTCGAACCGAAACAAACTTTTAGCTAACAAAAAGAATGAAAAGAGTAACAAAAAAAGTCGCAGCAGTAATTTTTGCGCTTGGAATGACAGCTTCATTAAGCAGCTGCATCAAGGATGTTGACAACAGTGTAAGTCCCCAGACAGGTACTGCTACTATTAAGGGAAGAATACAGGCAGAGCTTAATACTACTAACGCGGATCTTGAGCCGTTGGCTAATCAGACCGTTTATGTGTTTGTTGATTCCAAAGCCTATGCTCAGTCTCCCGGAAACACGACCTATCCGAAAAAACGTTTCCAGACTACCACCAATGCAGAAGGTGACTACACTGTTGATATTGAAGTACCATTGAACGGAGTGGCTGTTGAAGTAACCGTACCAGGATTTATCTACAATGTAGTTACTCCCGGAGGATTACAAAGAACTACCTTCAATGAAAGAACCCAGGGAGCCGGTCAGGCAAAAGATGGTTCTGTTCTGATCCTTGATATTAATATGTAATACTTCCTTATCTTTATTGACTAATGAGAAAAAAAATAATTATAGCTGCCGCATTGTGTCTGTTGGGTTACAGCAGTACCTATGCTCAGGAAAGTTACGGGGAAGTAAGTAGTAGCTCTGAAAGCCGTGTACAGTCTTTTAAATCCAGAAATGGTTTTGAAGTGCTTCCTCAGGCCGGAGATATCGGTCTTGGCATAAGCGCTACAGCCACTCTGGACTTTTTAGGAAATGTTCTTTTCGGCGGTCCGACATCAGCAGGTGTATTTGCATACCCCAACACTCCCTACAATGTATTTAATACCAATGCTGGTTTAAACAATCAATTGTTTCTGAAAAAGTTTATTACAGCTGAAACAGCATATAGACTTCGGATACAGGGGGTGTTCACTTCAAATACCAATGCTTTCTCAGCACTCAAGGATGAACTGACTCCCGATGCTTCCAATCCACAGTACGTTACTGATTATGAGACGAACAAGGCAATGGGACTGTTAATCGGTGCCGGACTTGAAAAAAGAAGAGGAGCTGGCAGAGTACAGGGTGTATACGGTGCAGAGGCTTACATAGGAGTTTTTAACTCTTCTACTAAAAACCAGTATGGCAATCCATTCTCTGCAAACTTCCCTCAGCCAACAATTACTGGAGCTTATACCAACGGCGCAAGAGTTGTTAAACAAAACTTTGGTACCGGTTTTACATTCGGTGTCAGACCTTTTATTGGAGTTGAGTATTTCTTTGCACCAAAAATGTCGCTGGGTGGCGAGTTTGGTTACAATCTCGGTGCGACTTTTGGCGGCAACAGACATACAGTGTCTGAAAGATGGGATGCAACTTCTGAAAGCGTAGTTGAGATAAAAACAAGAGATAACGTACGTCATGGTTTCATTAACTATGGTCTGGGTGTAAACAACCTGACAGGTTCTCTTAATCTCTTATTCTACTTCTAAGAAAAGAGAATACATGTTATATATATAATACAAAAAAGAGAGGTTGAAAGCCTCTCTTTTTTGTTATCTGCTTTTTTAAAACTTTTTCTTCCGATGTTTTTTCCCGAACATTTTCAGCTTGTCCTTGTAGCTGTAATTATATTCTTTGGCATTCTTCGCCTTTTTATCATGAAAAGCTTTTCCGGCGTTTCCCTCCGTTTGCTGGCTTTTCTTTGACGTTATTTCATCATCTTCCTCTTCTTCTTTGGAATACGGATCACCTTCAATAATAAGTCCGAATGGCAACTCTTCTTCTCCAAATTTATGCCCTGTTACCACTTCCAGTTTACTTATAGCAGAGAGTTCCAGATCTGTTGCAAACAGGAGAGATACCCGGCTGATCGGGTCATTTTCATCGAGGCTTATGCGACTGAGAAAATCCTCATGCTCCAATGGAACATCGAAATGAAGTAGAAACGGAATGAATGTGAGTGGTTCTGTCTTTAACTTCTCTCCGCTGGCAATCAAAACCCGCCAGTGCTCGTTGTGCATAAAATGCTCCGGTGAATCTGTAGACTGGTAATAGGAATCCTTTTTATTAAAAATAGCAACCTGTCCGGTAATACGACGATTAAGGCTTTTATAGAGCTTTTCGGCTGTTTGCTCAGAATTGCAGACAACCAGCACTTTGTCAAATACATCGTAATCCTGCATCAGAAGGTTAAGCAGATTTAGCTTCGTTTTGTAATTAGGTACTTTATACAGCAGCTGTTCAATAACCGGCAACTGTTTGTCCGGAATATGTTCAAACTCTATCTGTTCGGAAACAATCATAAACTGTCCGAGCATATTTTCCAGCTTCTGGTGATATACTCCTGAAAAAACCACCTGCTGACATCTGTTCATGCTGTCTGCAAGCTGAAGCACCGGCGTCTGAAATCCTTGTTTTATCAGCAAATCTGCGTCATCCAGAATAAATAACTGCAATTTATTAATATTAAGCCCCGACTTATAATAGACTGCCTGAACTCTGTCCGGTGTTCCGATTACCACATCAGTGCCTTCTGCCAGCTGATCTTTCTGCCCCTCGATACCAGCTCCCGGAACAAGTACCATGCAGCGTATTCTGCTTTTTTTACCTAATACATCAAATCGTTCGGCCAGTTGCAGAGCGCTCAGTTTGTCTGGTACCAGTATCAATGCTCTGGGAGGTTCATCCTGAGGATATTTCAGACGATGCAGAACACTAAGAATAAGAGTAGTTGACTTGCCCGATCCCTCGGGGCCGGTGACTATAAGATTCTGCCCGCCATTAATTCTCTTTATTGCTTTCTGCTGGGCTTCATACGGTTCATTTATGCCAGCCTCCTCCAGAGAGGTTATTAATTGCTTATTAAACTTCAGGTTTTCAAAAGACATAGAAAAGACTTCTAACGTGATCAATGTCTGCAAAAGTAGAAAGAAACTTCCGGTGTAACGAACATGCAAACATAATTATAACATCATTTTGCGATCAGGCTTTAGAAAAGATCCTTAAGGGAAACCTGCTCTTTTATTTCAAAAGGAACCTTTCTGCTGAATATGAGCCAGCTACCTTTGACAAAACCGTTAGCGCTCAACGTTACAGAATTGCCAAACAGCATTGACAGACCATCTTTGACAAGATTGAGCCGGTTTTCAGCTTCAACTACAACCAATACTGGCAGTTTCTCACTTGAGTTTCGGGGAATTGTTACTTTTTCAAGGAAACGAAACGAGCCGATATATTCATCATTTTTATACAGCTTTCCTTTTTTGATTGATGCTTTGATAGTTCTGCGGGAAGTGTTTTCAATATCAGCAGTAAAAGCAATAGTAATCTTACGGTTTTTGATTTGCTTTATCTGAAAATCACTGATATTTTTCAGCTGAATACTTTGTCCGTTTGCCTCCTGCCTGGTGGTGAACAATATAATGCCAGTTATAACGAATAGCAGGAACCCGTATTTTTTTATCATTTTTTTCATAGTAGAGGATCCGGTAGTCTAAACGCTCCCGAGTTTCAGAACGTACTAATATTGCCTGATTCGGATTATATCAAACGGATACCATCAGCCTCAAGAAGTATTTTTCTTTCTTTATACAAAGCTCCGACTGCTTTTTTAAATGCCTTCTTGCTCATTTGCAGTCTGTCTCTGATCTCATCCGGATGACTCTGGTCATTTAAATGCAGGTAACCTTCATTTTGTACAAGATAATCCATAAGCCGCTGAACATCTGCGTCGATCTGGGTATGCCCCGGAATCTGCAAACTGACGTCAATTTTCTTATCCTCACGGATCATTTTAATATAGCCGGTTGTCCGCTCTCCCGGTTGCAGGTTCCGGTATATTTCATTATGGTACAAAAGTCCTTTAAAGCGGTTGTTGACAATTACGTTTACACCGATTTCTGACGAGTCTCCAATGAGAAGCTCAACCTGCTGACCTTTTTCCAGCCCGGTACTGTCTCTTTCGAGAAAATGCTCGATCTTGCATGAAGCTACGAGCCGTTCGCTTTCCTCATCCAGAAACAGGTATACAAGATAATAGCTGCCCTTAGTCATTTTTCTGTTCTGCTCACTAAACGGCACCATCAGATCCTTTTCAAGACCCCAGTCGAGAAAAACGCCATACTTATTCACATCCACAACTTTCAGGCATGCAAATTCATTGACCTGCAACCTGGGTGTGAGGGTAGTCGCAATTGGCAAATCTTCCGAATCTTTATATATAAAAACATCAATTTCCGCTCCCGGGCCCAGATTCTCAGGTACATATTTATTGGGAAGAAGTACAGCTGACCTGTCGCCCTCCTGACCAAGATACAGACCATGAGGGCTTGTTCTTAAAACTTTAAGCCTGTTTATTTTTCCGATATCAAACATAATGGCAAAGGTACTTATTTAACAGATATAAATGCAGAATTAAGGGGAATTCCGGCTGGTTCTGTTGTAATCCCAAGTCTTGTTGTCAACCATATACAGGACAGATTACGTATAGACTTGTATCACCAAACGATAGTGCTTATGCTTCAGGTTGCATGTGCAGTTATAATGAAAGAAAACAAGATCCTTTGTGCGCAAAGAAGTGAGCTGATGCGCCATCCGCTGAAATGGGAATTTCCGGGCGGGAAAGTGGAAAAAAACGAGCGCCTGGATATGTGTATTGTAAGAGAGGTAAAAGAAGAGCTGAATCTGGATATTTCGGTTCATAAGCTGCTCTCAAAAACTTTCCATGATTATGGAAATGGCAACTCCGTCTGTATTCACCCGTTCGTATGTTATATCATTTCCGGCAACATGTCTCTTCTTGAGCATAAAGCCGTACGCTGGCTCCGGTCCGATGAACTATATGTACTGGACTGGGTGCAGGGAGATCTGCCGGTAGTTGCCGAAGTAGTCAGCTTCTATCAATAGTTGTTTTTTGGACAGATTGTACTAGATTCGCAGAAAGAACAGACAGGCACTATGATAGAAGCAGCATGCGCGGTAATCGTCAGAGAGAACAGGATTTTTTGTGCACAGCGCAGTGAAAACATGCGCCATCCGCTGAAATGGGAGTTTCCGGGCGGAAAAGTAGAAAAGAATGAAAGTCCCCGCACCTGTATTGTGCGGGAAATAATGGAAGAGCTGCAGGTACATATTGAGGTACAGAAATCGCTGACACCAACTGTCTTTGACTATGGCAATGATTACCGGGTACGGCTGTATCCTTTTGTATGCAGACTTGTTTCCGGCGAACCTGTTCTTACAGAGCATAAGCAATATCGCTGGCTCAGGACAGATCAGCTGTCTGGCCTTGTATGGCTTGAAGGAGACATATCTGTGGTACAAGCCCTGTCATCCGCCAGTGCTACCGGCCTTATACTGTCTGAATAAGCCATGGAAAAGCTTCATCTGACAACTCCGGCACTGCTGTTTCCGACAATTTCGCTTTTGCTGCTCGCATACACCAATCGTTATATAGCTATCAGCAATCGAATCCGGCTGCTGCATTCCACTTACAAAGATGAAAAAAGTTCGTTGATACTCCGGCAGATCATCATTTTAAAAAAAAGAATTTTTCTGATAAGAAATATGCAGCAATTCGGAATAGGAGGGATGTTTAGCTCTGCTTTGTCAATGTTTCTGCTATACGCTTCACAAGTTATATGGGCCCAGCTGTTTTTTGGAGCAAGTCTTATTACCATCCTTGTTTCACTGGCTCTCTGCAGCTATGAAATTTATCTTTCCAACAAAGCGCTCATGGTGCAGCTGAGTGACATTGAAAAAGAATTGCTGTAATATCAGAAAAGAATAAGTTCCACACGCCTGTTCATATGGCGCAGCTCTTCATTATTATTGTCTGCAATCGGCCTGGATCCGCCAAATCCGTATATAAAAATTCTTTCGGGTCTGATTCCTCTGTATACGAGATAATTTTTGACCTGCTTCACACGAAGAATTGACAGCTTTTGCAAATTATCCGGATTCCCCAGTGCATCCGTATGTCCTTCAAGCCGTATACGCCTGGATGAATACTGAAGGAGCCAGGCTGCCAGCGAGTCAAGAGCCTCAAAAGACCCGGGGCTCAGGCAATCGCTTCCCATTTCAAAACGGATAAAAGGAAGATCAAATTTTTCTTCTTCCTCTCCTGCATTAGTTTTTGTTGCTTCTGATTCAGCTTTGTGGTTTTCGATCAGAGCAAAAGTGATATCATCAAGTGCCAGATAATGGCGGGTATCGCCTGATACAGCTATTTCGACCAGACCACCCAACGCACCCGACGGCCATTCGACATTGTTCTCAAACCACGCAAGATGATTTTGCGGATCATAAAATACACTGCTCACTTCTTTTTTGTTAATCAAAATACGGACTGCAGAAAAACCTTCACGGGTATCGGAATCATTATAAACCGGCAGATGACAGAAATGCAATGTGAAACGGTAACGCGAATGAGGAGAAACCTCGACATAGGACCGCCATATATTTTTGTTTTCTGCTTGTCTGCTAAGCAGATAAAATCCTTTGCCACTGGTATGATCGCCTGGTATCTGATAGTTACAATCAGCTATCTGCAGTTTTCGGGTAAGCGTAAAATACCCAGGAAGAGGATTATCTTCAGAATAATTAAGGTCACTAAAAAAACCCTGATGCCCGTTCTCAAAATTACCATTCGGAATCCTGTTAATATATTCGTGTTTTCGCTGACCGGAAGCATTCAGCACCATCAGATTTATCAGGAGCACAGGTAAAATCAGCATGTACATTGACTCTAAGCTACCCTGCATACTCAGCCTGAAAAACAGTATATTACCATCTGAACGATTCATGACGACAGCTTAAACGATAAATCATCAGCCAAATACTGCTCATCGGAAATATTGCTGTCCGGATGTATATCCGGCAAGAAAACCGTGAAACAGGTACCTTTATTAACCTCACTAAGAACTTTAATCTTTCCGCCCATATTTTCAATCTGGGTTTTGCAGGTATACAGTCCCAGGCCTTTTCCGGGCAGATTAATATGGAAGCGCTGATATGGCTGAAAGATTTTTTCTTTATACTGAAGCAGGTCTATGCCTATACCGTGATCCCTGAATTCGAGACAAATAAACTCTTCGGATCTGTACGAACGAATCTCGATGGCTGGGGGAACACGTTCTTTATGATACTTAAGTCCGTTGCTAATGAGATTGAAAAAGATATTCTTGATATACACTTGCACCATATAACCTGAGGGAGCATGATGAAAATCGGTTGTAATAGTTCCTCCCGATTTTTCAAATTCATGCTTCAATATTGACAGGACATTAATGAAAATCGCCTCAAAATACACTTCTTCATAAAGTGAATTGGCATTCTGATGATGATCCAGCAGGGTGCTCAGATCTTTAAGAATGGAGTCAACTTTTACTGCTGATTCCTGGATATTCTGAATGATGGTAATATTAAGCGGGTCATTGTAATCCTCTTTGTTAAAAATACTGCATAGTCCGAGCAGGGTAGCTACAGGACCTCTCAGATTATGAGCCGTGACATTGGCAAACTGCTCCAGCCGGAAATTCCGGTCGTTTAGCTCTTTATTTGTTCTCAATAACTCATTCGTCCTTTTTTTTACTTTCTTTTCCAATCGTTCATGCTGATTTTCGAGCAGCTTGTTTTTCTCTTCAATCAGATCGTTTTTTCTGGTAAGTTCCAGTGTTCGCTGAAGAACCTTTTTTTCCAGCATTTTCTTTTGCAATACAAGAATTTCTTCCTGCTTTCTTTTTAATTTCTTAACCCTGTCTATCAAAGCAAGATTGAAAAAGAAAATCTCGATAATTGAGCCAATCTGAAAAGCATTGTCTGTATATACATTTACTCCGATCAGCCCGTTGATAACTCCCATATAGATAAGAACTGACAGAAAAAAAGCTGATACTCCGGCCAGAAAGAAAAAGTTGGTTTTACGATCAATTTTTCTGAACAATAGTATACCGGCCAGAATTGGCAAAAACGGGAAAAGAGCTATAACGCCCAAAAAAGGAATTTGCAGCAACGGATGATTAGTAATAGTCCAGGTGATTATAATCAGTATGTATGCTGCATAGTACACTATAAACGACCAGCGCAATCTTTTGTGGTACTGTCTTATATTAAGCAGTTTTTCGATAAAAAGCAGATTAAAAAGAGCCAGCAGCAGTGTCAGGGTTCCCCATTGATTCATAGCCGGGTTATCCGGCCAGAAATATTTGAAGAAATACCCGTAGTACAAAAAAGAAACACATGCTGTACCCAGAATTGAAAGAGCATACAATATGAATATAGAGTTGCGCAACCAGGTATAAATGCCAAAAGCCAGCAGGCAGGTGACTATAATGATCCCGAAATACAGATAATGAAATGCTGCGCTATTCTGAATAAGTTGTATAAATTCGTTGAATGTATACAAATGAACCGGTACCTTCATTGTACCTTTGCTAATTACTTCAATACATAAAAGATCCGTATTTTCGGGAATATCGGAGTTGGCATAGATATAATTGAAGCTTCGGTAGTGATATGGGAAACAATCGCCGGTAGATACCGGTGATAAAAAAACACCTTCTCTCAGCGGATGAATGATTATCTGATCAAGAAAGGCATTCTCAAAAACCACTACATTTTTGTTCACCAATTCTTTTTGGTCTATCAGAATCCATAACCGGCCTTTGGATAATCCCAGATTGATTGCCTTATCTGTTTGCCGGAACTGATCAGGAGCAGACCGGAATCGTTCAGCAATGTTTTCCTTTGTCCATAGCCTGTCGGGGTCTGCAAAATAAAATAATTCAGGCTCAGTACCGGCTATTGCCGATAACTGACCGAATGTGCACAGAAAAATGAGTAGCAAAACCTTGCTTAAATCCATTTTAGAAATGGGGAACCAGGTCAAAGACAATGTTTCAGACAATACGTTTTGCTCCGTTGTCAGATTTATCGCAGATCGTCCCATGACAACTGTGTATAGTCATCAACGAATTTGATTATATTGGAGTAATCAGAAAACTCTTCTTCATCATGTACTGTTTTTATTACCACACATTGCATACCTGCATTCAATGCGGTTTCAACCCCTTTAGGCGAATCCTCAAAAACAATACAATCCTCCGGTGCATAATTTAAGGCTTTGGCTGCCAGAAGAAAAGTCTCCGGATGAGGTTTGCTGTGTGCTACATCATCTGCTGTCACTATAGCCCTGAAATAATGCGACAGGCCCAGATTGTCCACGACAAAGTGTACATTAAAGGGAATACCAGCCGTGCCTATAGCCATAGGGACTGATTTCCGGTGCGCTTCGATCAATAAGTTTTCAAGTCCGGCTATCAGTTTCAGATGAGGCCTGTATACCTCCTGATAACGTCTTTCTTTTTCAATTGAGAATTCTGCCATTTCTGCCAGTGTATAGCGACCTTTTCCAAAAATACGCTCAATAACTTCTTCATTTTTGCCATACATATGGCCTTTTACCACTTCATAGGGAAGATTAGCACCCAGATCCTTATTGAGAAAGTCAAACCATACATCCAAATGGAAAGACATGTCATCAATCAGGGTTCCATTCATATCAAATATAAAAGCCTTATTCATATCGTTTTTGAGAAAGTGTGTCTATATACGAAATTAACCGGGTTTCCGGTCATCGCGAATGTATTACATTTTAATAATGGTGAACTCAACTCTCCGGTTCTTTCTCCGGTTTTCTTCCGAATCATTGGGAAACAGCGGACGGTCTCCTGCATATCCTTTGCCGGAAATTCTTTCGTCAGCAATACCCTTTGATACCAGGTATTTTTTTACCGACTGCCAGCGGTCTTCGCTCAATTGCAGATTTTTTTCACTCCACTCCGGATGATCAGTATGCCCTCCCAGCTCTATTCCAATGGCAGGATTTTCTCTGAGCAAGGTTGCCAGACGATTCAGCTCCGGATAAGACTCAGGCTTCAGCTCAGCATTGCCCCGGTAAAAAAAAACATTGTACATTTGAACAGGTGTACCGATCTCAATAGGAGTGAGGAGAAGATCCCGCTCTATTTCCTGATATTCTCTCTGTTCGAGACTGCTGAGATCAAGAAAACCGCTGACACTGTAAAACCCGTGTTTTAAAGCAAAAAAACTAAACTCGTGTCCGTACGGAAGAACAATCTTGTAATATCCGTCATTCTTGCCGGAACGGGCTGTTCCGGCCTGTTTCTCTCCGTTTATCTGACTATACTGAATATCGGTCTGAACAGGCGCCAGTGTTTTACTATTGAGCACTTTGCCGTGAACAAGCACCACCGGATTGGGCTTATTGGGCTCCGGCTGCCTGATGCGAAATATATCCTGCCGGCCTAGAGACTGGTCACTGGAAACAAAATAGGCATAATCACCGGAGGCCGGAACCGAGTAATAGGCGTCATACCCGGGCGAATTAACCGGCATGCCGATATTATAAGGCTCCGACCAGTTTTCCCAGGTATCGTCCAGCCGTCTCGTTACAAAAATATCATTTTTACCATAGCCCGGATGTCCGGTTGAACTGAAATACAGCGTCCTGCCATCTGATGCCAGAAACGGCGAAAGCTCTATGCCCGGAGTATTTACCGTCTTGCCGATGTTTTTTGGCACTGACCAGGTTTGATCATTCATCAGAAAGGAAACATAAATATCTCTGGAGCCATATGAATCGTCGCGTTCCACAGCCATGAGTATTACATTGCCATCATTGCTGAGAAAATATTCGTTGAATGAGCTTTTATTATAAAAACTGCGAATCCGGACATCAACCGGCGCACTCCAGTCATTTCCGTTTTTGTGGCTTAGGGATATACCCATGGCTCTTTGAGCACCGTCTTTACCATAGGTATTCATCAATAGCAATGTATTGCCATCCGGAGTAACCGAGCATACAGCATTCGGATCATCGGTATTAACCGGACTTCCGATATTCCGGGCTTTTTGCCACTGACCGTTTTTAAGCTCAGAATAGTATACATCCTGCAGATCACCTGTACCACCGGTATTTTGGGGATGCATTCTGCGGGTAAAAAAAAGCCCTTTTCCATCCGGAGTAACAACAGGTGTCAGCTCATCCGATTCCGTATTGACAGTCGCTCCCAGATTTACAGCCTTTTCCGGATAATACAGGTCCCGGGCAAGACGTATAGGCAGCTTTTTGCCTTTGATACTAAAGTCTCTTACACTAACCGTACTGTTTCCGGACGCACAAAAACCAAAAGACTTACCCTGCAAATGTTCAATACTCTCCTTATAAACCGGATGTCCGTTAATCAGATAATGGATTTCTGTTCCTTTCTTGTCAATCTGTAATACGTTTTTGTCAAGCTTGATTCTTATGGAAGCAGAAGGTGACTTGATTTCAGAAGCTTTGCCCTTGCGCACGCGCGATATGCTGTATTGAATATTTTGAATATAAAAGTAGTTGGCATTGGCTTCATCAATGCTGCCCCATATCAGCCCGTATTTACTGCCGGGCTTTTTGGAATTAAATTCTACAGATAGTGAAAAATCCGAATGATGATCCAGCTGGTTAATATACTGGGTTATATAATTATTCAGAGGCCCCTGATGCTGAATCCTGTATTCTCCATTACTGATGGACGTCTGGTTGTAGGTATCATTGGGTAATAACCAGGCATTACGGTTATCTGAAAAATCATCATGATACACAATATCCTGTGCACATACAATAAACTGCAGCAGAATAAAAACTAAAGAAAATAACTCTTTCAATATAAACTATTTACAGTATTTCTTAACGATTGCTGACTAAATTTAGATATTTCAGCCATCAAAACAGCAATGTGCTCTGATTTATTTAAGGCAAAACAACCTGATTCAAACCTGTAGCTGCCCTTTTTTTACAGGCAACTCTTCACCGTAAAACTGCATAAAAGCTTCTTTTCAAAAGATAGTAAAACCCGTGTATTATACAATTTTAACGACTATTTTTCCCACAGTTCGACCCGACTCGATCTGCCTGTGTGCTTCCCGTACTTCATTTAACGAATAAATTCCGGAAATATGTGTTTTGAGCGATTTTCCCCTTAGTAAAGACCCCAGCTGATTCATATCGTTACCTGACGATGATACCCGATAATTTATTGCCCTGACAGCGAGCTCATCAGCCAGTTGCCCGATTTCATCCGTTACTCCGGCCACAAGAGATACCAATATACCACCCTTATTCAGCAGTCTGACTGATTTTGAAGTAGTCGTTCCGCCCAGCGGATCAATGATGATGTCCATTGCTTGCGGCAGATTTTCTATCGGCTGCTTTTGATAATCCACAGGATGATTTACCCCGAGGGATGCTATAAAATCCAGATTCTTTTCCGAAGAAGTGCCGTATATGCTGGCACCGGAATAGCGGGCTATCTGCACGGCAAAATGTCCAACCCCGCCTGCTGCTGCATGAATCAGCACGGTCTGACCTGATTTAACAGTCGCCTGCTGCACAAGAGCCTGCCACGCGGTAAGAGCGGCAAGACTGGCTCCACAAGCCTCTTCTGCCGATATGTTTTCCGGTTTAATACTGAGATGTGCTTCCGGAGCCGCCACATATTCAGCATAAGCCTGTCCGTATCCCGGAAAATTGATCATGCCAAAAACCATATCACCTTTTTTCAGCTTCTGACATTCCGGTCCTGTTTCAATCACCTCACCGCATATATCCCAGCCGGGAATTATGAAACTGTGCCCGGAAAGCTGCTCATACAATCCTTTGCCGAAACGTGTTTTTATATCGATGGGATTGATTCCGAAACAATATGTTCTGATGAGCACTTCGCCGGCTGAGGGCCGGGGAAGTGGCAGTGAGCAAATGCGGAGATTTTCCACATTACCTGGTCTGTCAAAAACAACGCATTTCATCATTTAACAAATTCTCTGATCTGTCTGATAATAAATTTTAAAGTCCTAAATATATTCATTCTTTCTAATAAATAAATCCATGATTCACAAATGCTGTAAATAAGCCGCAAACATATCCGGCTGCTTATACAGTTATTTATTCACAGGCTTGCAGAAAAGGAGGGATTATGGATGTGGTACACGATGGTCGTCAGCAGAAATTTTATGTGATGCACAAAGGAAGGGAATATAGTCTTGAATATAATGTGATAGAGCCGGGTATCTGGGAGTTTCACTGTCCTTATCTGCCAGACACCGGCAAGGATCTCGCTATATTGGATTATATCACCGAATATGCGATATTCTTTCTCAAACGTAATAAAATCATATTGCAGAATGCCGGCAATTGTCCGTATTTCGCAGATTTTGCCGCCCGCAAAAAAGATATACTTCCTGTTCAGAATAGTGGCTTATAAAACAATGCATAAATAAAAACTACAAAACTGTTTAATAGTATGATTGTTATGTAAAGAATATGGAGCCAGATTATGGATATGTAAAGGGAACCGGTTGTGGTTCCCGCTTTTTTTTCTTTCTCCGGGTTTTTCTAACATCATCTTTTATTGTATTGCTTATCAGTCATGGTAATGCTCAGAAAAATATTGTTGCTGTCCCGACATCATATATTACTGATAAAGGGAAAAGCTATTTTCAGGAACAGATTCTTATTTCCAATCAGCTGATCATATTTTCAACGCTATCTACCTTTGGTCTTGGCAGAGAGTTTGAATTTGGTCTGGAACTGGATGATGTAACGTTGGGTATGAAACCCGGACAGAGAGGTTTTCTTTTTGAAGGCAGTCAGAATACGAATCCATTCATATTGGTAAATGCACAAAAAGGATTTGTTTTCAGCGAAATATACAGAATAGGTATCGGTACAAAAGTTGGCTATTTTATCACACAACCACTTAGAGAGGCCCGTTTTGCCAATTTTTCCTATTTCAATAATCGTATTACAGACCGTTACTCAAAGAATATTGTCAACATAGGTCTTTATTATCTTGATCCCACTTACGCAGGTCCGGGAAATAACGTTGGTTATATGCTGGCCTATCAGAGGGTACTTATAAAAGATATGCTGGGATTTGCCGGTGAATATGTTTCCGGAAATAATGATTTCAGTTATTGCAACCTGGGACTTCAGTATTCACTTAATGATATCATTCAATTCGGTATTTCTGCTCAGCTGCCTTCAATTAATTCAGGAAATAAATATGGAATCGTGCTGCAAATCGTAAAAAACTGATCCGGAATATCTGTCTTCCGCAATTCAGTTGTTTTGCCGGCGTGATAGTATTCAGGGTTATGCCATCAGAGGTTTTTATATCTGAAAAACCTGATTCCTGCAGTTAACATTTTTTTTTCATGGGTGTTTAATTGTAACCAATTTTAATTCTGTAATTATGAGAGTTTTTTTACTTCTTATTTTAGTAATTTCTTTCAGCCAGGCTGCAAAAACACAAACATTTCCCAATAAACTGGAAATCCCCTATTCAATCGAAGGACCTGATTTTAACCTGAAAATCAGGAAAGCAACCAAACGTTTTATTGGAAATGCAGTATCCGAGACCTATGGATACAATACCATGAATTATCTGGGCCCGACGCTTATCTTTAATCTGCATGATACGGTCCGGTTTTCAATTCAGAATACCACTCCATCCGATACGGCAACCGTGCACTGGCATGGATTTCATCTCCCGGCCAAAGAAGATGGTGGCCCTATGTCCATGATCCTTCCCGGAGAAACCTGGACTCCTCAATTTCAGGTAAAGGGACTGGCATCCACTAAATGGTATCATTCACATATGCACGGAGCTACAGCTATTCAGGTATACAAAGGTATGGCAGGGATGATTATTGTGAGGGATGAGGCTGAATCAGCTCTGAATCTGCCAAGAACGTATGGAGTAGATGATATTCCGTTAATCATTCAGGATAAATACTTCAATCAGCAGGGGGTGCTCGAGTATAATTTTCTGGGAGATACCATGATGGTAAATGGCACTCTAAGTCCCTATGTGGAATGCGGGCGGCAGATTATCCGTTTCAGAGTACTGAACGCATCGGTAAACAGGGTATATAATATCGGGTTTCTTAACAATAAAAGTTTTGCACAAATAGCAAGCGATGGTGGCTTGCTCGCTGCACCTGTACAAAGAACAAGAATTGTGGTTGCGCCCGGTGAAAGGGTAGAATTGCTGATTGACCTGACTAACGAACCGGTCGGAACAGACCTGCACCTGAGAAGCTTTTCAACAGAATTTGCTCCCCGCGTGGTAGGCGGCTCCTGTTTTGGTGGTACAGGATGCGGTACCGGACCGCTCGACGCGGCCAATTTTAACTTCATGAGAATACGGGTCGTAAACCCGACAGCCAACCCTGTGCTTAGCATTCCTTCTGCACTTACAACGATCGAATCCATTCCTGCATCGCAGGCCAGTCGAACCAGAATAAAAAGATTACTGAATCCGCCCACTCCAACCGGACATTTTACGATCAATGGCGGTCACTATGATATGAGTGTAATCAATGATACTGTAATTGTAGGATCCACTGAAATCTGGCGCTTTCAGAACAATACGCCGGTTGCCCATCCGATGCATATACACAATGTACAGTTCAATGTATTGAGAAGAAACAATGCAGCTCCACCGCTCAATGAGCGTGGGTGGAAAGATGTAGTAATGGTTTATGCCAACGAGACAGTGGATGTAATTGCAACATTTGAGGAATTTTCTGATCCGGAGTATACTTACATGATGCATTGCCATTATCTCAATCATGAGGATGGGGGTATGATGCAGCAATTTATAGTAATAGACACAATCAGCGATCCTGTTTTGTCTCTGCCTGCTGCAAGCATAGCAGCAGAGGACATGTTTCATATTTTTCCCAATCCATCAAAGGATAAGCTGACTATTTCTGTTGAAAAAGGTTTTTTAGGTGGCCATATATTGCACGGCCCGGTTAGCATTGACCTTTCAGTATATACTGCTTCCGGCAGTTTTGTGATGTCCAGGCGGGCATACATGGTCAATGAACAGACCAGTCTGGATATTGCCAAACTGGCACCCGGTACCTATATAGTAAAGATTATCAGCTCAAAAGGAGAGGTATCCAAAACTTTTATCAAAAAATAAAGGAATAAGTTAAAGAAAATCTTCACAAAGTTTAATTTCATACTTACCTTTATGTAGTAGAATCAACTCCTTACTATACATGAAGAAATCTTTACTAAAATCACTAATCATGTTGATATGTTTATTGGAAGCCTCTGCCATATATGGACAGACACTCAGTAAATATATTGTTATTGATCAGTTTGGTTATCCGACAGGGGCAAAGAAAATTGCCGTTATTCGCAATCCTGCCGAGGGTTTCGATGCCAATGAAAATTTTACTCCCGGCAATACATATTCTCTTGTCAATCAGGAAGGAGAAAAAGTGTTCACTGCTGCTCCTGCAATATGGTCTTCAGGCGCAATGGATGATGTATCCGGAGATCACGCCTGGTGGTTCGATTTTTCAACGGTGACTACTCCCGGTACTTATTATGTACTTGATGAGCAAAAAAATGTCCGTTCCTTTGAATTTGTTATCAGTGACGGAGTATATAATGATGTCCTGAAACACGCAATGCGGACCTTCTACTATCAGCGAGCCGGCTTTGCCAAGCAAAAGCCGTATGCAGAAGAAGGCTGGGTAGACGGTGCCAGCCATATGCAGGATAAGCAGGCCCGTGTGTACAACGACAGAAATAATCCCTCTACGAGCAGAGATCTTCACGGGGGCTGGTACGATGCAGGCGACTACAATAAGTACACCAACTGGACGGCTGACTATATCATCCAGATGATGATGGCTTATATCGAAAAACCGGATGCCTGGACGGATAATTATAATATTCCGGAATCTGGCAACGGTATACCCGATCTGCTTGATGAAGCAAAATGGGGTATTGATTTTTTACTGCGCATGCAGGAGAGCGATGGCTCAGTGCTGAGCATTGTATCGCTTGATGAAGCAAGTCCACCTTCCGAAGCTACAGACCCGAGCTACTACGGCACAGCCAGTACATCTGCCTCACTCAACGCAGCAGCAGCTTATGCTATAGCATCGAGAGTATACAAAAGCATTGGTATGAATACGTATGCTCAGGAGCTGGTTGAAGCAGCAGAAAAAGCCTGGAACTGGGCTGTGGCCAATCCTGATGTGACATTCTTCAACAACAGTGCCAGTCATGAGACAGAAGGCGTCGGTGCCGGCCAGCAGGAAATCACCGGATACAGACTAGATATGGCAAAGCTCAAAGCATCCTGCTTTTTGTTTGAGGCAACCGGTAAATCCTCATATAAAAGTTATTTTGACTCAAATTACAGGACATCGCATCTCTTTGAATGGGTTTATGCCTACACATATGAGGCCGATATTCAGGATATGATCCTTTATTACACGCAGATTCCGGGAGCAACAACATCTGTTGTAAATGCCATCCGTAATACCTACAAAACAGCCATGGACAAGGATTATAACTTTACCCGCTATACAGGCAAATCAGACCCTTACCGATCATTTGTTGACAGCTATACATGGGGAAGCAACGGAAATAAAGCAGGTAAAGGAAGTATGTTTTATCATGTTATTTCATATGGTATAAATGAACCAAAAGAAACAGACGCCTATGATGCGGCTTTGGGATATATCAATTATTTGCATGGAGTAAATCCGCTAAATCTGGTATACCTTTCCAATATGTATGCCTATGGTGCAAAAAACGGTGTAAATGAGTTTTATCACACCTGGTTTTCTGATGGAAGCGACAAATGGGACAGAGTTGGGGTATCCACATACGGCCCGGCTCCCGGATTTCTGACCGGCGGACCTAACCCGAGTTATGACTGGGATGCAGTCTGTCCGGGTTGGGGGGCTGAATGTACTTCTGAGTCTATTTCTCCTCCCAAGGGTCAGCCTGCATTGAAATCATATAAGGATTTTAATACCAGCTGGCCTCTCAACTCCTGGTCTGTCACCGAAAACAGTAACGGCTATCAGATGCGGTATATACGTTTACTGTCCAAGTTTGTGGATACCAATCTGGATTGCGATCTCAATCCTGAAGATCCTGCCTGTATCAAGCTCAGTATTGACAGCAGAAATTCGACAGATATTGTAATCTATCCGAATCCGGTCAATGGAATGGCTTATGTGCAAAATCTCCCTAAAGGGAATTATACATGCACGATATACACTAATACCGGAGTATTGCTAAAAACACTTCAACTGAACGGAAATCAGACACAGCTAGACATGACAGGACTGGCTACGGGCAGTTATGTTGTGAGAATTACCAACGGAGAAAATGTGTTCGTAAAACTTGTAAACGTTTTTTAAAGAGACTTCTTCTTCAACAAAAAGAGCTGACTTATCAGTCAGCTCTTTTTGTTTACCAGGAAAGCGAGACCGGGACCTTTTTTTTCTTTATTTTCTCATTACGCACTTTTTCAATAACATCTGAAGCTTTTGCTGCTTTTACCGCTGCATAGGCAACTAAGTCGTATACTTCAATCAGCCCGATCTCTTCCTTGGCTAAAAGGCCTTTCTGCATCAGAAAACCGGCAATATCACCCTTGCTGATTTTTTCTTTTTTGCCGGCTGCAAAGCGCAATGTCTTCCAGTCCGGAGCTGCCGGCATTTCAATCTCATCAGGTAGCCTGAAAGTATCCGGAGTCTCATTTATATATTCGGGCAGTTTTTCATCTTCCGCAAGAACTATATAGGCAGCCCCTTCAGCATGCATTCGTGCCGTCCGTCCATTGCGATGAACATAGGCTGCCGCTGTTTCCGCCGGCTGATAATGAACCACATGCTTAATCGCCGGAATATCCAGTCCGCGTCCTGCAAGATCAGTGGCCAACAGGATGCGATATGAGCCGTTTCTGAACTTGGCCAATGCTTGTTCCCGCTCCTCCTGCTTAAGTCCGCCATGATATACATCATGATGAATCTGTTTATTCCCCAGCAACTGACTTATCCGGTCTACAGCCATACGATGATTGCAAAATACCAGGGTAGGAGCGTCCCCGATCTGACAAAGCAATCTGAACAGGATATCAAGCTTATCCTGCCCGTCTGCACGTACAATACTGACCTTTAGCTTGCTGTTTGTTTCTTCAGAAAATTTTACTTCATGTACCTTGTCAGTTCCAATAAAATCCGGTAATCGCGTCAGATTTGTTGCAGAAACAAAAAGCCGTTTCTGTACATTGCTCAGTTGTGAAACAATAAACTGCATTTCTTCTTCAAAACCCAGCTCAAGCGACTTATCAAACTCATCCAGTACCAGTGTTCTGACAAACTCTGCTGAAAAAGTCTGCTGCCGTAAATGATCGGCAATACGTCCTGGTGTACCAACAATTACCGCCGGGGGATGGGTAAGAGTATCTTTTTCTGATCGTATCGGATGGCCACCATAAAAGCAGCAGATCTTGAAACCGGTCGCCATCGTTTTGAACACTTTCTCTATCTGAAGCGCCAACTCTCTTGAGGGGCATATAATCAGTCCCTGTACCTGATCGGTGTCAGTTTGCAGATGTTTTGCCAGCGGAAGCAGATAGCCCAGGGTCTTACCCGAACCCGTAGGAGATATCAGCAGCAGGTTATTATGTTGCTCAAATGCAGTCAGCATTGCTTCCTGCATAGGATTGGGTGACTGAATATTGAACTGCCTCAGATAGCTGTTTATAATTTGCATTTTAAAATAAAATTATTTAAAAAAATGAGTTGGTTAAAAGATGATTCAGGTATCAGAATTCAGCGTACTATGCATCCCTGATCAGGCAAATAAAGCAGAGGCCCGGGCCAGCGCTTCCGGCTTACCGACATCGATAAACAAATCCTCCGAATGATCAAACCCGCTTATCCTGTGTGTGCTGCACAAGTCAAGATAGGTATCCACTATGGAAAATTTTCCTGTCTGTCTCATTAGCTGAAATAAGTCCGGATTGATCACATGAATACCGCTAAATGCTTTGGGAACCGGAGATTCTGTTTCTTTTTTCAGGATCAGCTCGCCGGTTTGGTTGTTTGTCCAGCCACAGAGGAGATTGTCATTATCGAAAAGAAAATTTCTCGATGAGCTCCGGTTGGTTACAGCCAGAGTAACCAGACTTTGAACAGATTTATGGTACCGGATCAGATTGTCCAGATTCAGATTGGTCAGAATATCTGCATTAATAACCAATATCGGCTTATCACTTTTTAACAAAGGAGCTGCTTTTTTCAGACCTCCGCCTGTTTCCAGAAGCTCTTCACTTTCATCCGAAAACTGAATTGTACAGCCAAAATTCTGATGCTGACCCAGAAACTCTGTGATCTGGCTGGCAAAATGATGCACATTAATCACAAGCTCTGAAAACCCGTATTGCTTTAGATACTCGATTGTGCGCTGGATGAGAGGCTTTCCATTGACCGGAGCAAGCGCTTTGGGATGTTTATCTGTAAAAGGTTTCAGCCGACTCCCGATTCCGGCAGCAAATATCATTGCTTTCATAAATCACTATATTTTATCTATACCAACATTTACCAGGCAGGGTAATGATCAGTTAATCCAGTTTTTGGCATCCTGTACCCGATGACTCAACTCGACCTGGCAACCGAATTTTGTTCTGAGATGATCTGCCAGCTGATCCGCGGCAAAAACACTTCGATGCTGTCCTCCCGTGCATCCAAAGCTCACGGTAAGACTTTCAAAGTTCCGTTTCAGATAGTCACCGACACTTATATCAATCAGACCATAGACATGCTGAAGAAAAGAAGGCATTTCGGTCCTGTACATCAGGAAATCAATAACCGGCTTGTCACGACCAGTCAGTTTTTTATATTCCTCATACCTGCCCGGGTTAAGGATACCCCGGCAGTCAAAAACAAAACCGCCGCCATTGCCTGAAGTATCTTCGGGAATACCACTTTTATAGGAAAAACTGCATATTTTAACAACCAGCTTACTTTCTTTCGTGGCTTTTATATTCTCGAAGCGCCGGATTACCGGCTCCTCAACCATTGCCTGCAATACTTTTTGCAGTTCCGGCAGGCGGATCGGAAGTGTTTTATTTTCAAGAAACCATTGCAGGTTTTTCAATGCATACGGTATACTGCTGATAAAATGAGGCTTGCGCTCAAACAATCCCCTGAATCCATAAGCGCCCAGTGTCTGCAACATACGGATCAGGACAAAACCGTGATAGTTTTCTATAAAATCCTTGTATACCAACTGGTTATTCAGTAGCTCGTTTGCTTTCTCAAAGTAATAAGTAACCAGTTCATCCCTCCACTCATACGGGAGTGCAGCTTTAGCCTGCCACAACATGGAAGCCACGTCATATTGCAACGCTCCCTGCATTCCACCCTGGTAGTCGATAAAGTATACATTATTATGATGCACCATTACATTTCTGCTCTGACAATCGCGATGCATAAAGCATTTATTCCGCTCCTGGGTGAGGTAAAGACTCAGTGTTTCAAAATCATTAAGAAGAAGATTTTTGTCATAAGGAAGTTGGAGCGCCCGGAGAAAATAGTATTTGAAATATAAAAGATCAGAATAGATCGCCTGCCGGTCAAAGGAACGGGTGGCAATGCAAAAATCATAGTTCAGGCCTTTTCCACCTTTTATCTGCAAGTGGGCTAACTGATGCAATGTTTTCTGATACAGCTGAAAAGCGTTATCAGTAAACCCCTCCAGCTGAACGATGTCAAACAAAGAATGGCTGCCAAGATCTGACTGGATATAAAAGTGACCATCTGCACTGCTATGGAATAACTCGGGAACTGCCACCTGATTTGCCAGAAAATGCCTGGAAAACTCGATAAACGTTCTGTTTTCGGGCAGGTTCTGATTATAGGTAACAATATAAGAGCGCTGAGGATCAGTAACCCTGAAATAAAGCCTGTCACTTCCTGCCTTAGGCAGCTGTACAACATCTATATCGTTTAGCTCAGGTTTCCAGGATTTGAAAAAATCAGAGACCTGGTCAATTATTGTTGCCATATTATTTTTCCGACGATCAGTCTTTTAGTAATAAACTATTAAAAATGAAAAAACAGTCCATCCGGTGAATTAATTCCGCCTGTCAGGCTTTTCGCTCAATTTCCTTCAGATTACTCATCTTCTTATTGCGAAGAAACCCGTTTATATCCTCAAAATGCTCTTTCACCCGTTTATTGCCAAACTCAAATACTTTACCGGCCAGACCATCCAGAAAATCTCTGTCGTGAGAAACAAGAATCAGTGTACCGTCAAATGCCTTCAGAGCTTCTTTTAATATATCTTTTGTTTTAATATCCAAATGGTTAGTCGGTTCATCCAGAATCAGAAAATTGACAGGTTGAAGAAGAAGCTTGATCATGGCAAGCCGTGTCCTTTCTCCGCCGGACAATACTTTTACCTTTTTCTCAATGGTATCACCGCTAAACATAAATGCACCGAGAATATCCTTGATTTTGGTCCGGATATCACCTACAGCAACCGTATCAATTGTTTGAAAAACAGTTAATTCGCCATCCAGTAATGAGGCCTGATTCTGAGCAAAATATCCGATTTGTGCATTATGCCCGAGCTGCAGTTTGCCCTCATAATCTATTTCGCCCATAATAGCCTTGATCATAGTCGATTTTCCCTCGCCGTTTCTTCCCACAAAAGCAACTTTTTCGCCTCGTTCGATCGTCAGGGAAGCATCATTAAAAACAACATGATTACCATAGCTTTTACTTAAACCTTCTACTATCAAAGGGTAATTTCCCGATCTGGGAGCGGGAGGAAACCTGAGATTAAGATGTGAAGTATCTATCTCGTCAACTTCTACAAGTTCCATTTTTTCCAGCATTTTAACCCTTGACTGTACCTGAAGTGTTTTGGAATAGGTACCTTTAAACCGCTCAATAAACTCCTGAATATCGGCAATTTGTTTCTGTTGCTCATCATAGGCCTTTTGCTGCTGCTCACGACGTTCTTTGCGGAGTTGCAGATACTGGGTGTAGTTTACCTTATAGTCATAAATTCTGCCCATCGTCACTTCAATAGTCCGGTTGGTCAGATTATCGACAAAGGTTTTGTCGTGAGAGATGACAATGACGGCTTTAGCCTGATTGACCAGAAAATCCTCCAGCCATTGTATGGATTCAATATCCATATGATTGGTGGGCTCATCCAGTAAGATAAGATCGGGCTTTTGCAGAAGTATTTTAGCAAGCTCAATGCGCATACGCCAGCCGCCGCTAAACTCACTGGTCGGACGTTTAAAATCGCTACGGAGGAATCCCAGACCCAACAACGTTTTTTCTACTTCCGCATCAAAATTTATATCTTCAATTGAATAATACTTCTCACTCAGCTCCGAAACCTGCGTAATAATATCCATATACTCATCCGATTCATAATCTGTCCGTGTTTCCAGAGCATGGTTCAGCTCGTCGATTTTATTTTTCATCTCAAAGAGCTGAGAAAAAGCTTTTGATGCTTCTTCAAAAACCGAACACTTATCTTCAGTCAGCAGATGTTGGGGAAGATAGGCAATTACAGCTTCTTTAGGTGCTGATATTTTACCTCTGGTTGGTTTGTTTACACCTGCTATTATCTTGAGCAGGGTAGATTTTCCTGCACCATTTTTTCCCATAAGAGCAATGCGATCATTTTCATTAATATTGAATGTAACATTGCTAAAGAGTGTTGAACCATTAAATTCAACCGCTACTGCATCAACTGAAATCATACTATTCTAACCAAGATTTTAATGAGCAAAGATAGTTTTAATGTAAACGAAGTACAAAGAATATACGCATGGCACGAAAAAGAAAAGGAGACGGTCCCGAAAGTCAGTCTCCTTTTTAAAAAATAAGGCTGTCCCGTTCTGAGACAGCCTCTTTGTCAAAACCTGTCATTCAATTAACTAAATTTTCGCAGGGTACCCTTCTACAGTAGCAGTCACCGATGTTGCACCGACCCATGACAGATAACCTTCTCCATGCTGGCTATTGTCAAGTCCGGCTTTTTCTTCAATTTCTTCTACACGAAGAGGGGAGATAAGATTGGTAAGCCACAACAGGATCATAGATCCTCCGAAAGCAAACACAGAAGAGATAACCAGGGCAATCGTATGGCTAAGGAACAGCTTGGTCTCACCGAAAAACAATCCGTTATCTCCTTCCGGAATTGCGCCATTTACGGCATTGGTTGCAAAAACACCTGTAAGAATCATGCCTACCATACCACCTACACCATGACAAGGAAATACATCAAGAGTATCATCAAGCTGAGTTTTTGAAGTTCTGTAATCTACAAGTACACTTGAGACAAGACTGGCGACAATACCAATGACAATAGAATGTGAAATTGTAACAAACCCTGCGGCCGGAGTGATTGCAACCAATCCTACTACTGCACCTATGCACATACCCATCGCATTGGGCTTTTTACCTTTTACCGCATCAAAGAACATCCAGGCAAGTGCAGCTGCAGCAGAAGCAGCAGTTGTTGTCATAGCCGCTACAGCGGAAAGCTGATTTGCACCCAATGCAGACCCTGCGTTGAAGCCGAACCAGCCAAACCAAAGAAGACCGGTGCCAAGCATAACCAGGGGAATATTGGCAGGATTGTGTTCAGCTTTACTGCGTTTACGAAGATAAATCGCAGAGGCAAGAGCTGCCCAACCTGCTGACATATGCACGACAGTACCTCCGGCAAAGTCAAGTACACCCATTTGAGCAAAAATTCCGTCCGGATGCCATGTCCAGTGAGCAAGAGGAGTATATATAAAAATTACAAACAAACAAATGAACAGCACATAGGAGGTAAACCGGATCCGTTCAGCAAATGCTCCGGTAATAAGGGCAGGAGTGATGATTGCAAACTTTAGCTGATAAAGTGCAAACAGCAACAGCGGTATGGTGGCTGCATTAACCCAGGGAGCGCCATCCATGACACCCTTGAACATGAAAAATGTACCGGGATTGCCGATCAGACCATTGATGCTCTCTCCAAAAGCAAGACTAAACCCTACAACGATCCACAAAATGGAAACAACGGCCATTGATATGAAACTCTGCAGCATGGTCGAAATCACATTTTTTGAGTTAACCATACCACCGTAAAAGAAAGCAAGACCCGGAGTCATTATAAAAACCAGCGCTGCTGCAGTAAGCATCCATGCGGTATCTCCGATACTCAGCTGGCTTCCATAAGTCTCCCAGTAGCTTTCATTATTTAGCGAGGGCACCCCGCCAAAGATAAGAGAAAGTATCCCTATACCGATCAATACGATAAAAGGGACAATTGATAGTTGCTTTTTCATGTTAATAAAATGGTTAGTTATACGATTGGTTGGTTAGTATTTTGACGCAATTTTATTAAAAAAATATATAACTTCAATTATAAGCCTGGAAAAACAACTTAGTTTTTATAAAGAAACATTAAATTTTTATTTTAAAGTTAAAATTTAGACATTCTTTTAATATTTATATTGCTTTATAATAGAATACTAGCCCGGATTTTTTCCAATAAAAAAGCCTCAACAGATGTCCGTTGAGGCTTTTCAGTGCTGTAGATGCAGCTTTTACTACATCCCGCTGGTCTTTACGACCAGAAACTCAGTCCTTCTGTTCAAGGCATGCTCATCTTCGGAACACTTCACTATTTTCGTTCCTTCACACCCGCAATGATTAATCAGACGGCTTTCTCCATAGCCTTTACCATAAATTCTGTCTTCATCAATCCCTTTCGAAATAATATACTCAGCAGATGCTTTAGCTCTTTTATCAGATAAGGAAAGATTGGAAGCGGCGCTGCCCCGGCAATCCGTATGAGCTCCTAATTCAATTATGATTCCCTTATTCTCATTCATTACTTCCACGATCTTATCCAGTTCGGACGCGGCATCAGAACGGATGTCCCATTTGCCAAGATCAAAATAAATAGGATTAAGATTGAAGATCTTTCCTATGTCCGTTCCCACCTTTATTTTATCCATTACAAGATCCAGTCTCTTATGAAGATTGACAACAGTATCCGATACAATGGTATTAAAAGGGATGCTTCTTGTCAGATAATTTGTTTTTACAAGATGAATATTGAACCCAATAGAATCCTTAACCCGCAGCTCCTCCAGCATTTCTCTGAAAATACCATTCGAAAGAGTATGTAATGAGAAGATCTCCTTATGTGTATTCTTGTCTTTTATGATTACATGGACGCTGTCGATCGGCTCACCGGTTTCACGATCCGTAACAAGCCCTACAAGAGCTACATCAATTTTGTTCCACATATAAAGATCATGTCTGATCTGCTTGTCAGTAACATTGACTGTATTGAAAGCTTCAGTTGTATCAAAATAGCTTCTTCTAGAAGCCGAAAGCTGATAATATTCATCAAAATCAAGCTCAAGCTGGTACTGCCCGACACTATCCGCCCTGACGGAGGCCACTTCCTTGCCATTATTATCTGTAAGAGAGATTTTTGTACCCGGCAGCTCTTTCATCGTGATCTTATCGCGGACAGTACCTTCCAGCATAATGGTTTTGACAGCAGTAAACATGTAAATATCATCATCAAAACCGCCAAAATCTCTGTTGGAGCTTAGAAAGCCTTTCTTTCCTTTGTCCCACAGTACAATTCCGAAATCATCCTTTTTAGAACTGATCGGATAGTTAAGATGGCTAACCTGATCTTTTTCATATTTAAATATGTCAAGTCCGCCCAGTCCGGGATGCCCGTTAGATGAAAAATACAATACATCTTTTTCATCAATATAAGGAAACAGCTCATTGCCCGGCGTATTTACCTTACTTCCAAGATTGACAGGCTTTGACCATTTCCCGTTTCTGAAGGCAGATTTGTAAATATCGGATCCTCCTTTTCCGCCCGGCATATCAGACGAAAAATACAGAGTTTTGCCATCGGCAGATAAAGATGGATGTCCTACAGAATACTCGTCACTATTAAACGGAAACTCTGTGACTTTTCCCCAGTCTCCGCTGTCTTCATCCTTATAGGCAATATATAGTTTCAGGCGGGTTACATTCATACCATCTCTTTTGGCGAAAAACTTGTTATAGTTATTTCGTGTAAAGATGATCATATTCTGTTCCTTATTGAAAGTAGCCGGCCCGTCATGAAATTTTGTATTGATTTTAGGGCTGAAAAGCGTCGGCTCTGCATTGTTGGCTGCTTTTTTATCTTCTTTAAATGTGTGAGCGTAATAGCCGACAGTATAAGAGTCATTGCTGGTAGAATACGTCTCATCAGAATGCAGCCCTTTATTTGCCAGTGTATAAGAGTACTTCTTCGATGAAGAGTCTTCTGCATACATATCCGTTTCATACGGCCAGTACTTTATGCCGGCTGTATCCAGATAGTACAGATCAAGAAAAGCCGAATTATTCCACGAATGAACTCGTCTGATTCCATGTTCCTGTTTGCGGGAACTGCAAAATACGATACCATCCCCGTAAAAAACCGGACTAAAGTCAGACTGGCCAGAGTTGAAGTTAACCTTCTTTACAGAATAGTTTACTGAATCTTTATAGAAATCATTTATCCGCTGGCTGTAAGCCTCCAAAAATGCCTTCCCGCGCTCATCACGATGTCCGGTAAGATCAACATATTTTTCAAACCAGGCTACTGATTTTTCATAGTGGCCGTTTTGTGCAAGCGTCTGTGCATATTCAAATATGGCTCTTTCGTCTTTTTCGGCAACTCCTGTTGTATCCTCAAAGAATGCTGAATATACTCTTTCCGCGTTGCGCATATCGCCAATATTGTAATAGGAGTTGGCCAGATTTTTGAGCACTACGGGGGTAGGACTCAAAAACTTCAATGCCTTCTCATAGTGTTCTATGGCATGCGCGTATTTCATCCTGTCGTATTGCTTGTGGGCAAAGTTAAAACTGCCCTGAGCAACGACATTGCCAACTTGCAACAGAATGGCGATCAGAATAGAAGCAATACTAAATTTCATATAATATAGCAGAAAATAGAGATTCACACATTAGAAATACCGGGGCGTAATCATTTTGCCCTTATCATAGCCCAATTCATAACGAAGCATTACCTCATGCGTTCCCATGTTGTAGTAACGGACCCTGGTATGAGAATAATCGAAAGCATATCCGAATCTCAGCTGATCAAGTAGCTGCACTTCCAGAAGGAATACCGGGGCGTCAAGGCTTCTGTATGAAAGTCCAACCGCAATACGGTCATGAAACCACAAATTGGCATTCAAATCCATTTGAATCGGCGCCCCATACACCTGCTTGATCAATGTCGATGGTTTCAGCTTCATATAGTGATTGAGATCAAATACATAACCGGCGATCAGAAATAAATGCCTGTACTGCCTGGCAAATGCCTGTTGGCCGCCAAAACCTGCATACGTCAATTTGTTGTTCAAAACGTGCGGCATAGACAAACCAATATAAAAACGGTCATTATTCAGATAAAGTCCGAGCCCCAGATTGGGAAGTATTCGGTTTACATTCTGCGCAAATGCCGGATCATCAGTTTCTCCGTGTTCGCTCAATTTTACTTCAGTATAGTTGGCTCTGTAGTTCATAGCACCGGCAGATGCGCCCATAGACAGAAGCAGATTGCTGTTTAATCTGACTCTGTATGCATAGTTGGCATAGAACCCGGTGTTATTGACCACCCCGATCCGGTCATTATATACCACCAGTCCCCCGCCCATAGTTTCGCCGCGCAGAGGCATATCCGCGCTAAAAGTCATTGTTTCGGGCGCCCCCTTTACATTCAGCCACTGCTTCCGGTACAGAGCGTTCAGACTGACAACATCTCTGCTTCCTGTATAAGCAGGATTAATCAGCATTGTATTAAACATGTATTGTGAAAACAATGCATCTTGCTGAGCCTGCACCATGTTCAACGTGCAGATAACAACTGTAATTGATAATATGATTCTTTTCATTTGTCCTGATGCTTTTTTGATCAATCCTTCAGCATTAGCGGTTTATGGTAATATATTTAAACCCTTCTGCTTCGCCGTCATTTACATTGTAATAGATATAATAAGTACCATCAGGCACTCCGCTACCGATAACAAGACCGCGGTTGGCTGTTCCGTCCCAATCATTCTGATAGTTTTTGTTTTCATAAACTATATTGCCCCAGCGGTTGTAGACTATAAAAACAATTCCGGAAGGCGGGATATCTGTTTTGATTACAAAGCGATCATGGATATTATCTCCATTAGGAGAGAAACCGTCGGGTACAAAGATTACATTAGGTTTAATCTCAAAGTGAACGGTATCCAACCTGCATAAAGTCTGATTACAACGGCGGTCTGATGAAAAATCACAAACATTCACGATAAGCGTATCTGTGCCTACAAAATCATGCTCAGGTATATACTCAAAATCGCCTTCAGAGCTTATATATACGGTTCCGAATTCAGGCATCTTTATATATGGCTCTGCTACATATAGGGAATCATTATCAGCATCAGAATCATTGTCAAGTATATTTCCGAAGACCGGCTGATTTTTGAAGTTCCAGTATGAGTCATTACGTACCAAAGGCGGAGTATTGATATAGGACACCGTAATCGCAATCCTCTTCTGACTACATCTTTTGAATTTGCTTGTATCACAAATCATTACAACGACAGAGTCTTCTCCAATAAAGTTGGTGTTAGGCGTATAAGTGTAAAGGTTATTAACCGTATCAATCTCTATAACCCCGAACTGAGGATAAACAACCGGTACAGAACGGGCAATAAGACCGCCGCCGTTTCGGGAATGGTCACTTTCTCCCACAATTATATTGGAGATAGGCGCATTTTGGCACGTATAGCGAATATCATCGGTTAGGTCAGGATTAAGACAAGGATAAATACCTACTGCTTCTGTTGTATCCTCACATACCAGTGAGGAAGCAATCCTGCGGAAATAATACGTTTCATACTCCGGCAAATTCTCTTTCGAAATGCTCAGATCCGGGCGATTGCTGTTTGGAATATGCTCCCAGACAGGATTTGCTGTATCAGAGGCCAGAATCCACGTATAATTAATGAAAGAACCACCATCTGCTTCTGTTCTGTAGTCCAGGTAAAGAAGATCTCTATTACAGAACTGCTGCTCGTCACCGATATATCCCGGATTTACCAATGGATCAATAAACAGGCGGTAGGCAACTGCGCTGCTATCATTTTTACAGGCACCGGTTGATGTTACAATTCGTTTATAATACGTAGTAGAAGTAACAAGGCCCGGGCTATAATCTTTACCGACAGCACCTGAAATTACTGTCCAGTTATCCGTTCCTGTAGGAGAGCTGATCCACTGGTACTGGATGTCTTCCAATCCACCAACCGGAGCAGATCCTACGATCGTTTGCGACTCTGTACCAAAACACAGCTCATCACCGGAGCCGATATCATTGGTTCCCTGATCTATCGGCTGATCCACATTGATAAAGCTGGCCAGGGTTGTATCAGAACATTTGGCAAGTGCCGAAATAACGATTCTCCTTAGATACAGCGAGCTGCTCAACTCCGAAAACTGAAGAGTTGCCGATGTCTCACCTGTAAGATCATTCCATTCATTGTTGTCTGTTGAGCTCTGCCATAGATAACTGTACGGCAGACTTCCTCCCGTCGGATCTGAAACAGTCAGGCTAACCGATTCGTCACGGCATATGCTCTCATGCTGATCGATACTTCCGGAAGCTAATGCAGGATCCACATACAGCTCAACAGCCATCTGGGAAGTATCGGATGAGCAGGCCCCTGTTGAAGTAATAATTCTTCTGAAATACGTAGTTGAAGACATTGATCCCGGACCCAGGTGCTGCCCTGTCGCTCCGGCTACATCTGTCCAGTTATCGATACCATCAGGAGAGCTGATCCATTGATACGTAACAGGCTGAATACCTCCTGTCGGACGGGAACCCGAAATTGTTGCGGCAACTTCGCCTTCACAAAGCGACTGATCTTCCGCAATGGTATTGCTGGAAGAGATAACAGCTGTATCGACTTTTATCAGCAGAGAAGGAGTCAGATATTCACAAACATCGGTTGCTGTGATTACTCTTCTTCTGAAATAGGTAGAAATGCCAAGCGGAGAAGACGTATAAACACTGTCTGTGGCTCCGTTAATGGCCACCCACACATTATTATCCGTAGAGCGTTCCCATTGATACGAATAAGGTCTTAGTCCGCCAGTAGGTGAAGTAACGGTAAAGGTTGGTACAACACCCTGACATATATTAGCCGGATCTGCTGTCAGCTCTCCGGGATCAAACTGGCCATCAAGGCGCAGCTCAATGGATGAAACGGAGGTATCATTAGGGCAGGCACCAGCAGAGACTGCGATTCTTCTGTAATACACCAGACCTGTTGTTATCTCAGGTGTATAATTCTGTGCGTTAGCTCCGGGAATATTTTCCCAGTCTGTCCTGTTTTCAGATATTTGCCAGATATATGACGGAGCAGCAAGAGTACCGGTAGCAGCGCTCCCGGTTATTTCTGCAATATCTGTTACCTCACAAGCCTGCTGGTTTGAGCCTGTCAGCGTATTCCCGGCAATAGCCATATTAACGTTCAGAAGCAGTTCAGCGGTGTCAGACGGAGTTGTACACAGCTTATCCGGATCTGCATATACAATAACTTTAACTACATCGGTATTTCTCCAGATATTCTGATTTTTGTATACGCTGTCCGGTTGTCCTGCCGGTAGCAGAAAACCTGTTCCATTATAAAACCAGTCTATTCTCCTTCTTGCTCCAGCATTGGCAGTTTTTGCTACAATTGAAAGGGTGTCTGTATTACAAAGCAGCGCAGGAATCGGCTCAAAAGATATATCGGTAACAAGATTTGGTAATACAATTACCTCGTAGTAACCATCCGTAGTATCATTTTCACAACTGTTCAATACCACACGGCGGAAACGGGTTGTTTCACCTATTTCATCATAAGATAATGAGGAAGAGTTTGAAGATGCTATATCTTCCCAGTCTGTAAACGGAGATACAGAACGCTGCCATACAAAGCTGTATCCCGGACTTCCGTTTGCAGGAAGAGTTACATTTCTGACTATAATATCGCTTCCATCACAAACAGTTGTATCTCCGGTCTGAATGGCTCCCGGAGTCAGGGGCAGGTAGAGAGAGATCAATACCGGGCCTGCATACGTAGTATCACAGCTTCCATTACCATTGGTAGCTCTTCTTCTGAAATACGTATCGGCATTCAGAGCATCCGGGGTATAATCCGGATCATTGGCCGATACAATATCGCTCCAGTCATTTCCGTCCACAGACAATTGCCACTGATACGTTATTTCTGTTCCTGTACCACCGGAGGCCAACTCAACACTGTTAATAATACCCGGTACAGCTCCATTACACACATCCTCTGTGCTTGCACTGATATCTCCGCCATCCATCTCTCCGGTTACTACAATACTTACAATATTGCTTGTATCAGCACACGTCGCCGAGCGGACAATTCTTCTGTATTGCGCATCACTGGTAATGGAAGGAACCGAGGCCAGAGGACCGGGAGTATTAGATCCGGCTATATTCGTCCAGGTTACCCCGTCTACCGAATATTGCCAGGTATAGGCAAGAGGCGGAAGTCCACCAGAAGGCAGGACATCATTTTGCAGCAAAGGAGAAGTTCCGCTACATATCGTATTATTGCTGGCAATAATAGCCCCTGAACTCAGGGCAGGATCCAGAGTAACTGAAGCTGAATTTGCAAGTGTAACGGTTCCGCAACCATCTATATCCGCATTGACTGTAATTGTATTAACTCCGTCATTGAGCAGGGAGGTCGGAATATCAATTACAAGGTTTCCATTGCCGCCAGTGCGTGTATTTGCCCCTAGCTGAGTTGTTCCCAGGTAGGCAGTATATGTAACCCCAGAAGTAGCATTGACAATAGTTACCGAGGCTGTTGTTCCGGATGAAGAGCAAATAGAGCTTCCATTAACAGCCAGAGACGAAGAGGGGCGAGGTACTTTGGTTATCACCACTGGATCTTCCAGATCTACAACGGCACAACCGGAGATACTTGCTCTTACAGAGACAGAGTTTGTACCATTCGTTAATCTTGCATTATCAATGACAATTTCAAGATCTTCTTCAGCTGTATTCGTATTGGTTGCCTGCCCCACAGGAGAGCTGCCGATATATGCGGTATAAGTCACTCCCGGATTACTGTTTCTGATAGTTATTTTTGTTGAAGCTTCATTCGAACATACAATATTACCTTCTACTGAAACAGCAGCATCCGGATTAGGCACTTTTACCACATTGGCCGACTCGTCAAGATCAACGGAACGACAACCTGGAATGGCTGCTTTCACAGTCACTGTATTGACGCCATCCGATAACAGGTCGGAGCCGATTTTAACTTCAAGCAGACCCGCTGTTGCTTCGTTTTGTCTGGCAGACCCAACCTGCGTACTGCCAATGTAAAGCTCATAGGTAACATTAGGCTGCGCCCCCTGAATAGCTACTGTAGCCGAATCTTCCAGAGAGCAGATGGTGCTGCCTGTAAGGCTTAGCGTAGCAGATGGCAAAGGTACAAGGATGATGTTTGCTGTATCAGTGAGGGACACAATGGCGCATCCGGCAATATCTGCCCGCACATTTATAACATTCAGTCCGTTAGCAAGTGAAGAAGTCAGAACGTCAATATCCAGGTCTCCACCGGTTGCCGAGCTTCCTTCTCCGACTTTGGTCGTACCTCTGTAGACTGAGTAAACAACATCAGGTGCGGTACCGGATATCACAACTTTGGCAGATATCTCTTCGGAACATACAACACCACCTGTTACTGCAAGTGATGCAGAGGGATTGGGAACGAGTATAACTCCGGCAGTATCCGTCAGATCAACCGTTGTACAACCTGCTATATCAGCCTGAACACTGATTATATTCATACCGGTAGTAAGGTCACTCACCGATATCGGTATGGTAATCGTAGTAGGCGTATTTACTGCGTTGGTTCCTGTATTCAATTCATTGCCCGCGAGAAGCACTTTGTAGGTTACGCCTGGTTCTGCATTATGAATGGTTATCTGTGTTGCTGTTGCATTAGAACAAACAGTACCACCGGTTATAAGCAGAGAAGCATCAGGTTTGCTGTTTTTGACAATTGTCCGGGTTCCATTGAGTGTAACCGTAGCACATCCGGCAATATCTGCCCGTACCCTGACTGTATTATTTCCGGTATTTAGTGATGTAACCGGAATATTATCGATCAGAAGATCCTGAGGTGTCGCACTATTATGAGAAGCACTGCCTATGACAGTTGAGCCCAGCATTACAGAATAAACAACTCCCGGTTGGGCATTATTTACCGTCACATAGGCATAATCATCATCACTACAGACTGTACTGCCGGTAAATGTAAGAGAAGAAGATGGATTCGTATTTATATAAATCGTATCCGTCTCATCCATTTTCAATGATCCGCATCCGGCAATTTCAGCTTCCACCTGCACTACATTCATACCAGAAGCAAGACTGGATACCGGAACATTGATTGTCAAGCCGGAAGGCTGAGTTCCCGTATTGGTATTTTCAGCGATTAAAACATTATTCAGCAGGACTTTGTATCGCACTCCGGGCTCAGCCCCAGTTACCTGCAATGTGGCATTGGTCTGATTCGAGCAATAGTATCCGCCGTTTATTGTAAGACTGGTCGAAGGTTTCTTGTTTTTAATTACTGTAGCACTCTGGCTCAGAGTAATGTTTGTACAGGCATCTACTACAGCTCTGAAATTTAATGTTGTAGTCCCCAGAGCAAAAGAGTCGAGAGGAATCAAAATGGACAGATCTGCTGCAGAATTACCACTGTTAATTGCATTGGCGATCACCCTTGTCCCCGACAAAACCGAATAAGTTACTCCGGGCTCTGCCTGTTCAATCACAACAGTTGCATTCGTCTGGTCATCACAAAAAGTACCGCCCCTTACAGAAAGAGAAGCAGATGGCTGTTTGTTTACAGTCACTGTCACCGTATCCAGACAGCTTGCATTTTCAGTTCCGGTAGTATCAAATAAAATATATTGGTAAATACCGGTAACAAAATTACCAGTAACAACTCCGGTCCCGGGATCTATACTGGTAGAGCCTGGATTGCCTGCTGCCACTATCCATTTCTGATACTGTCCGGCATCTTTCAGATTTATCGTGGTGCTGGCACAGACAGTCGTATCATTGCCCGCATCAGGTTTGGTACACTGCACAATACATAATGGCTCTTCACTTTCGCATACACAACCTATAGTGGCAGAGCCTAGACGGGGAGTACCGGTTCCGCTCAGGCGACAAAAGTTAATTTTGGAAGAATTTGTCAAATTACTATTCCATGACCCGAAGTTTCCATCCAATTCAAACAAGGCGCAACCACCATCTGAGATACTATCTCCCCGAATAAGGTCCGGGCGGTCGACACTGCTTATATACTCCGTTCTGATCGTGGAGCCCGTGTGCATGTATACCGGAACATTTCCGTTAAAATTGATACGGTTTGATGTAATATAGCCGGCATTGTTCACACTTCCGGTACTTAACGTCAGATTGCCTCCAATCTCAATAGACGCGAATCCGCAGTAATTATTCATGGCATTGACTCCTCCTTGTACCGTTAATTCTCCGGTCACTTTTACACGACCCTGGTTAAACAATAATCCGGCGGCTTGTAACTTAAGATCTCCATTAATATTCAACTCTGCGTTTTTACCCAGTCGAATAATCGTCCCGGCATTCGAGGTAAGACTTCCCGTCGTCATAGATGAATATGCACCAAGAGTAAAATAGATGATTTTTCCGGGATTAAGTCCGGGAACGATGGTCAGATCAGACTCAGGCATGGTGGTAAAATGCGTAATAGCGTTCAGAATCGCGCTCTGAATCACAGTCCCCTTTCCATAGGTAATGATGTTGAGCGTATCCTGACTTGGCTGCACATTGGAAAAAATCACATCGGGCGCGCAAACAAGCACTTTTATATTCGGGTGATTGTTGGTAATACTATAAGTACCGGAAGCGGTGACGCAAATCGTTTGATTCGCCGCCGTCGATGAAATCACTCCTCCGGAAGAAAGGGTAATATCACAGCCAGTCGGACACTGTCCATACGCCCGCCCGATAGTCAGCAATAAGGGTATTAAAATCGAGTAGATAAAACTGAATCTCATTGAAGGTATATTTAAAGATAGTATGTCGTAAGGGTTTCGTATCTCACTTATTCGTTAGAATAATTATATTTAAATTCGGGTCATATTCATACCAATAGCATATACTCAAACAGTTATTTGGCCACTTAAAAATATAATTTACATTCTGTAAAATTGGCAAAAAGAAATTCAATAATCTCATTTTTATGTATTAAAAGGCCTCTTTGTTGGTCGAACACTACAAAATAATCTTTGAACGACCATAAACGACCCTTGAACTTTATCAGGAACACCGGGATGGATACTCATTATCCTGAATATTGACAAACATTCAACTATTTTCAACTGTTCTTCAATTGTTTATATATAAATGGCTAAAACGTTTTTTAAAAAAAAATGTTTAAATATTCGATGCATATTTTGTACTTTTTTGGAAAGTTTTACTTTTTTCCGAAAAATCGTTGTAAAATCATCATAATTATTTAAGGACAGCATCTGAAATAATTGCAGCTTTGGTGAGTTTAAAAATACGCTTCTACAAACATAAATATGATTCCATAGGTTAGCCTTTTGAATTAAACAATTGCACATATGTTTAGCTGGTTAATACATCTCTTCATTGATTCACTGGTACTTCTGGGCGCATCACGCTTTATGCCCAAGGTGCATGTCAAAAGTTTCAGCACTGCTGTTTTTGTAGCCATTCTGATTGGTATCCTGAGCTTCCTGATTGGCTGGATTTTTACTTTGATTCTCAATGTGGCAACCCTTGGAATGTTTTACTTCCTCGGTCTTGGCTTTATAACCAGAATTATATCCTATGCCATTGTTATAGAACTGGTTGATCAGCTCACGACCGGTTTTAAAACCGACGGCTTCATGGCTTCTTTATGGCTGGCAATTCTGCTTGCTATCGTCGGAGCGATCGTGGACTGGGTGATTCTGTAAAAAGTTAATCGTCGAGTGAAATAGGTGGTTTAAAACATTCGCATTACCTTTGCGGTCTCGAATAACCAATCTAGGTATCAAATTGACTACATTTAAGGAATTAGGAATTGCGGATGTATTTATAAGAGCTCTGAAGGAAATGGAGATTGTAAATCCCAGTCCGATTCAGGAAAAAGCCATTCCCTTTCTTCTGATAAAAGGAACCGACTTTATAGGTAAAGCTCAGACCGGAACCGGCAAAACCGCTGCCTTCGGTCTGCCTTTACTTCACAAGGTCGATCCGGCAAACGACCAGCCCCAGGCTTTAATTCTGGCTCCGACAAGAGAATTATGTCAGCAAATTGCGAAACAACTCTTTCGGTATACAAAGTATTCTGACAGAATTTTTGCTACAGCTGTGTATGGAGGAGAAAAGATTGATCTGCAAATAAACCGGCTTCGCAGGCCAACGCAAATTGTGGTGGCAACTCCGGGCCGTTTGGTTGAGCTTCTCGAAAAGAAAGCACTGAGCGTCGAACAGGTCAGAACAGTAGTTCTTGACGAGGCCGATGAGATGCTTAGTATGGGATTTAAAAAGGAGCTGGATGAAATACTGAAAAAGACTTCCGGCAAACGGCATACCTGGCTGTTTTCCGCAACCATGCCGGAAGGCATCCGGCAAATCATCGGCAAATATATGTCAGCCGATGCCATGCGAATAGAAATAAATCGCGCCGAAAAAGTAAACAGTTCGATCCTTCATCAGTATGTGGTAGGAGAGGAGTTTGAAAAGCCGGCATTTTTGCAGCATTTTCTGAAGGTACATGCCAAAGAAAGAGGTATCATTTTTTGCCGGACAAAAGCTGCTTCGCAAGCACTTGCCCAGGAACTCAAAGAGAAGAGACTTCTCATCGACGTAATTCACGGAGACCTGAAACAAATCGAAAGAGATAAGGTAATGCGGGCATTCAGGAACAATAAAATACATCTTCTGGTAGCCACAGATCTCTCAGCAAGGGGGATTGACATGCCTGATCTTGCCTTCGTAATCCACTACCAGCTGCCGGATCAGCTGGAGTACTACACCCATCGGAGCGGACGAACAGGCCGCGCCGGCAATAAAGGCTTGTCTGTAGCGTTCGTTACTCCTCAGGAAATATCAAAGATCAGAGAAATCGAAAATTCTCTTAATATTGCCATTAAACGAATTGCCACCTGACAGACAAACATAGTCAGTGGTTTATCATCATTGCTTTAAATTATGTAAACCATTTTAAAAATTCTATAAATCTTTTTCTGCTTAAATTGAGTATATTTGTATGGAAGCAGTTCTGATGTACAGGACCGGTCTGAATACAAAATGTTGACAAGACTTATAAATATCGCCCTTATCTTCTCAGTTCTGACAGTATTGTCAGGAAGCACAATTTGTGCTTCACACTGTGAAATGCAGCGAAAAGCTGTCAGCAACTGCTGTTCGATACCACAGGATAAAAGCGATGATGCTTCCTGCTGTATAGCTCCGGCAGGTACATTTGCCCTGAGCACAGAAAAATTCCTGCTGCCGGATCCTCATAGTGGCTGTATGCCGCCACTTTTCTTTGAAGAAACGTTTATTTTCTCATTTAAACCAACAATGTTTTCTTTTGAGCATCGCTGGTTTAACTACAAAACACCATTCATTACAAGGGACTTATCCCTTCTCAACGAAGTTTTCAGAATATAGGATTTAGTTAGACTTATGAGCTGATCGGTAACTACTGATCAGAACATAACACGTCATTTCCTTTTGGTAATTCAAAAAACAAACTAAATCTAAAAACTTTAAAAAATATATTCATATGAAAACTTCATTAATAATTGCTGTAAGTGCTATCGTATTCGGTTTTGCCGGTCTGACTTCTGCCCAGACAGATAACAACAATCTGCCTGAATGCTGTCAGAAGCAGGAAGCATGTTGTGTAGCCGGAGCTGCATGCTGCGAAGGTATGGAAGTCCGGCATTCTGAAAAATCAGACTGCTGTGTTGAAGTCAAAGCATGCTGTGAAAAAGAAGCAGCCTGCTGCAACTAATAAGCACCAACAAAAAGCCCCGAAAATCGGGGCTTTTTTATGATCATACTTTTTATTACCAGTCTATCGGCTTATAATCTTTTAAAAACTTTCCACACCAGTGAGTCCCTGTAAGAATACCGTCAAAAAACGGGTCACAAACCCTTGCGGCGCCATCCACGATGTCCAGCGGCGGCTGAAAATCATGCACTTTCTGCTTATGTGCCGCAAGTTCTGCCGGATCTTCATCTGTAACCCAGCCGGTATCCACTGCATTCATATAAATCCCGCTTTTTGCCAGATCTGAAGCCGATGTATGCGTCAGCATATTCAGCGCTGCCTTTGCCATATTAGTGTGCGGGTGACGATCTTCTTTTTTAAATCTGTAAAATTTACCTTCCATCGCCGACACATTCACAATATGCTTTTGACCTGTATAATCTTTTCTCATTAAAGATACAAGACGATTGCAAAGAACAAAGGGAGCAACCGAATTAACAAGCTGCACCTCAAGCATCTCCGGAGTTGGTATTTCCCCAATCCTCAGACGCCAGCTATTGGTTTTTCGCAAATCTACCTGCTGGAGATCAGCGTCCAGCTTTCCGACAGGAAAGACTTCTTCACTTATCACAGAATTGTCATAGCTGTAGGGAATTTGTGAAAGCTGGGCAGAAGCCCGCAGACCGATACCAGGCCCCTGTCCGTGCCAGGAAACCGGCAGGGCCGACTCTGAAGACTGGGCCGGAGCTGAAAGCCCAGTCAGCTGTTTTTTCAATACCTCATGATTATGCAAAATTTGCCGGGCTTCAGCAGGAAGCTCCTGATAAGGCAGCTTTTCATTATCCATCATATGAGCATAAAAACCGGGTGGGCGGCGTACAGTCTGAGCTGCATTGTTTATCAGAATATCCAGGCGTTCATAATGCTGCTCAACATAGGTGGCAAACAGCTCCACACTGGGTGTATGTCTCAGGTCCAGGCCATAAATATGAAGACGATGTCCCCAGTCACTGAAATCCTTTTCAGCAGAAAACCGCATGGCTGAATCAACAGGAAATCTGGTGGTGGCTATAACTGTTGCTCCTGCGCGCAGCATCATTAGCGTGGAATGGTAACCGATTTTGAGTCGCGATCCTGTAATAAGAGCTACCTGACCTTCCAGCGAAGCGGTCTGAAAGCGTTTCTGGTAGTTAAAATCTCCGCATTTCCTGCACATGGAGTCGTAAAAGAAATGTAGACGTGTATACTCTTCCTTGCATACGTAACAGTTTCTGGGGGAACTCAGCTCTGCCTCCTGCCGGGTGTGGCTATCGGCTGTAGTATCTATTTGCAAAGGTGCCATAAATACATCTGTAGTTCTGGCAGCACGTATACCCGTTGTTGCCCTTGCATCGCGGTCCTGTTGTACTTTTAAAAACTGTTGCTGCTTTTGGCGGTCTTTTTTCCTTTTTCTGAACTCATCCCTGTCCGGTCTTGACAGCTGTCCGGCTACTTTGAGCAAAGCCACGCGCTGTTCCTCAGACAAGCATGCAAGCTGATCACTCTGATCTACCAGAGATTGCAATACATTAATACAATGTTGAATATCGTCACCCGAGCAACTGAAATTATACGGATTATCCTGCTGACTCATAAATTCTTCTCAGTACACTTTAAATCAAAGCCGCAATATACGCAATTAGCGAATCTTGTATAAGAACATCTGAAGCCTTTATTACATATTGCAGGTAACCTTTGATTTACCTGCGCATTTCGGCAAACAGCTCGATTGCATTATCCCGTACAGTCAGTCGGCCTGCTTCGACCAGATAGGAAAAACTCAGATGAAGCTGACAATTAGCAACCTGTAGATTTTTGACCCCAACCATAAAAAGCACGTGTCCCGGAAAAAGATAAATCATGCCAGCCTCTGTCTTATCGTATAGTCTGACGATACCGGCTATGGCAAAACGCGAAAGATGATTATCTGCGATACTAACACATGTCTGGGTATTAACTGTCAGTGACGGAGACAAAAGAAATTCCCGGAAGGCTATCAGATTGCTGTATCGGATTATTTTGAAATTCTGGTTTACAGGCCTCAGCTCCGGACTGGAAAGGTGCTGCAATGATACCCCTATACCCATGGCAGGACGAAGATACCAGAGGCCGATATTGCCGTCTGCAGCCAGATCCGAACCGCCCACACCAGCCTGAGAAGACCGGAAAGAATAATTGATAACCCCTACCGAGGCGCCTGCTGCCAGAGAGGCTAACCGGGATAATCTGAATCTCCAGCTGTACCGTCCGTATAGTCTGCTTCGATTTATAAAATTACCTTCCCGATTATTGAACACAAAAATACCGACATGATGCATGGCTCCCTTACTACCTGTTTTTACTTTCCAGTCTCCGTCAACATATATCTTGTTAATACCCTGAAAAAGCCCTGTTTCAGCCTTGTTGCCGACCCTGACAGACACAGAATAGGCCGAGTCGCTATTTGCCGGATTAAGCAAATAATGATTATTGACAAACTGATCCGGCAGCTCAGAACGGAGCAGATAGCTCTGTGCTGCCGATCCGAAGCTCATCAGCATCATGGGAACAAATGGCCAGTATCTGAACAAAGTACTTTTTCGCAACGTATGAAAAAACTATGATTCAACGTAATAAAACGGTGAAGCTACTGTTTACTTTTTTAATTTCAAATCGTACAGGAATTAACTGTGAAAGGAATCGAAGACAAAATTATCGAAAGTATCCGACTCGGTAACGAGGATAAGGCTCTTACTTTTCTTTATGGAAAGCCATTGGCCAAAATTCGGAAATATATTCTGAATAACAGTGGTTCTTCGGATGATGCGCACGATATTTTTCAGGATGCTGTCCTGATTCTGTTTTACAAAGTTAAAACCGGCCAGTATTCTGAACATGCCGATCTTGTGGGATTTCTCTATACGGTAGCACGAAATCTCTGGATCGACCGAATGCGCAGAGAAAAACGGTTTCAGAATCATATTTCTCAAATCAGCCGCAACGAAACAGACTGGGGCGATCAGCTAAAGGAGCTGCTTGATCGCGAAAAGTCGGAAGCTTTTAAAAAAGTTTTCGAGCAGCTTGGTGAAAATTGCCAAAAGCTCCTTCATCTTGCCGTATTTGAAAAGCTTAGCATGCGGCAAATCAGTGAAAAGATGGGCTATTCAAATGAAAATGTTGCTAAAAGTAATCATTATCGTTGCAAACAGTATTTGGGAAAACTTGTAAAGGAAAACTCTGTAATATTTAACTTGCTCAAAAATTGACAGAACAGGAACACATATATCACCAGATTGAGGAGTATATCCAGGGTAGTCTTCCCCCTTCCGATACCGAAAAAATAAAATACCTCATTGATAATGACCCGGTGTACAGAGATATCTACGAAGATATAAATCTTAACAACCAGGTTGTGCTAGGGGCTGCTTTTACCCGTCTTCGCGAAAAAATGCAGGCGGACTTGCAGACAATAGAGCAAAAACGCAGCAGGCAACAAAGACTGATAAAAAACTCGGGACTGATTGTCGGTTTTATCGGCTTACTAAGCGGCACGATACTCTTGATAAATCCATCCGAAAGGCATGAAACCGCTGTTTCCGACAGTCTGATCAATACCATTGGAGCCGGACAGAAACCATCAGTGGACGAGCACTATCCGATAAAAGACAGCGGCAGCTCTGATATAAAGGAACCCCATGCACTTACTGAAAACTACGTAACCGGTATTTCGGAAAAAGCCGGGGAAAACGTAATTCCGGACACAATGCTCCAATCAGAAGTCCGGGAAAATACTGTTCCGAAACAATCAGATTATCCGCTAACAGATTCCGTACAAAAAGAAAAGCCGGGTACTGCAACTGTTCTTGCACAGTCGCAATCTGTGCCGGACAAGCTCAATCTGATTGCCTGCGATTCTATTACGGCGGAGTTTTTGGTTTCTCCTTCATGCAATGCTCAAAGCACCGGAAAAATAGCTATAACGGGCATAAAAGGCGGTGAAATACCTTATGATATATATATCGACGGATACGATATATCCGGATCACATGAAGCCGATAATCTGAAAGCGGGCTGGTATACATTAAAAGTATATGACAACAAGCGTTGCAGCAGTACCCGGAAAATACAGGTACCTTCCGAAAACTGTTTTGATGATAAGGCATTCAGCTTTAATCCCGATTTTGGAGAAATCTGGAACATCCCGTTCATAAGCGGACAATCCGGTTATTTCAGAATAATTTCCAGAAATGGTACAATTATCTATGAAAGCCCGTTTGGAGCAGATTGGCCCAATGAATGGAAAGGAATAGACAAGACAGGAACAATTGTAGAATATGGAATGTATATTTGCCTGCTGGAATACGAAGACGGTCATGTGGAAAAAATTCAGGTAACGATAATACGATGACAGAAAGGTATAATTATATCAAGCCCACGATCAGTAAAATCAAAGAAGGAGTATGTTTATTAGTGATGACTCTGATGACTCTGACATCTGTGTCAGCTCAAACATTCGAAATACCGGATACCAGTTTTCGTAAACGTTTACAAATCCAATATCCATGGCTTCTCTCGGATGGCAGGTTAAACATACAGGCAGCATCCATTTATGCCGGTAGCCTCGAGTTAAACAATGCTTCGATTAAAGATATCAGCGGTATAGGCTATTTTACCAATATTATCAGTCTGAATCTGAGCAACAATCAATTACAGACAGTTTCAGAAATAAGCAAGCTGACGAAATTAACCAAGCTGTATCTTTTTTATAACCAGCTAAAAGAATTACCGGATATTTCCGCTCTTAAAAATCTTGTCGAATTTCAGGTACATTATAATCAGCTTACTTCACTTCCTGATTTAAATCATCTGACAAAACTTGAAAAGTTATACTTTAATGATAACAGGATTACTCAATTTCCGGAAATCAGCAACTGTATTGCATTAAGACATATCGTTGCTGGACAAAATCCTTTGGAATCTTTACCGGATTTCGCACCGTTTACACAATTAAGAGAATTGCATGTACATGCAACCAGGGCGGATACACTTATTGGGCTTGAGACACTTACCAGGCTTGAAGCTCTATACGCTTGGGGTAATAAGTTAAGAAAGTTGCCGGATCTGGATCAGCTTACTTCTCTTCGACTGTTTTATGTATTTGATAATAAACTGACGTCAATGCCAAAGCTGGCAGATAATATTACACTGTTTGGCGGCAGTATAATTAACAACTATCTTACATTTGAAGATTTGCTGCCACATACGTCGGCATCCTATTTTGCTTCGCTGGACTATTCTCCACAACTTCCCTGGGCATCCTATAAAACTATAAAAGTCAGAGAGCAGGAGGATCTGGTTCTGCAAACCCGGATTGATCAGGAAATTGCGGGAACAACTTATACCTGGTATCATGGCAATCAAATCATTCAGAGTGGAGAATCGGTCACACTTCCTTTGTCCCGTGTTGATAAAAGAAATATTGGCTTATATAAAGTTGAAATTACCAATCCGGCATTACCAGACCTTGTAATAGAAAACAGTGTTGCATGGCTGGACATTACCGAATGTATATCCATTACCGGCCTGCATGTTGATATTCTTGAGCATTCCTGCACAGAAGGTGCCATAATTGACCTAAGCCGTTCTCCTATTGAAGGAGGAAATCCGCCCTTTGTATTTAGTATACTCAGTGATAGCCAAAAAGAGTACAAATCAGCGGCGAATCTCATTTTTTATTCTGTTTTTCCGGATAAATTCAGATTTACCGTACAAGACAGTCGTGGCTGCACAGCTTCACAGACATTTGTTGTATCTGCATTGAAAGACTGCGATCCTGTATTCACTCCGGATGGAGACGGATATATGGATACCTATCGTATAGAAGAATCGGGATTTGCCAGAATATATGACACTCAGCGCCGTATAGTAAAAGAGTTTACTACTCCTGGTTCATGGGATGGCTCCCGCCAGGATGGCTCACCGGCTGATGCAGGCTATTATGCTATTATTATCAATGAAACGAAAATTATTCATTTGACCCTGATTCGATGAATCTCCGGAAATAAGCCGTAAAAACTTATTAAAACATAAATAGGTCTCCTCCAATATTATGTATATTGGACATTCAGTTTATTTATTATAAAATCGATTGGATGAAGAACGTTTTACTTATCGCTCTGCTTGCTTTTTATAATGTTGCACAGGGTCAGAATCTCTTAACCAATGGTAGCTTTGAAAACGATCTGACCAGCTGGTGGACAGGAGTATCAGGAGGAGGCGAGGCAACATTCTCGATCGAAACCGGAGATGCTCATACAGGCGGTAAAGCATTCAGAGCACAAATAACCACACCGGGAGCACAAGCCTGGGATGTACAGGTAATTAACAATACAGCGTGGCCTTCTGTTGCCGGCAGGGAATATAAGCTTACTTTTTATGGTAAAGTTATCGGAGCCCCAACATCTTTACGCCTTATCCAGCAGATTGATGCAGCATATACCTCCCTGGATCAGGCTATTACTCAGGAATGGCAGCAATATACATGGACGTTTACTGCCGGAGCAAACAATCTGGAATTCAAAATTCATTTCCCCAATGCCGGCACATTTTTGCTGGACAATTTCATTATTACAGGTGATATAAGCACAGAACCGATTACAGCAAGTGTAGATGTATCCTTATCTCATCAGACCATGGTTGGTTTTGGCGGGGCCCTTACCTGGCACTGCGACCGGATTACGAGAAGCAATCACAAAAATGAAATTGCACAGCTGCTGTTTGAAGATCTTGGTTCCGATATTATCCGTTTCAAAAACTGGTATTATCCCCAAAACTATCCACAAAACAAAACTACTGACGTATTTCATGTAGACTGGTTCAAGCCACATTTTGAAGCCACAAAAGAATTATATGAGCTCGCAAAGACCTACAATCCGACTATTGAAATTCTGTTAAGCAGCTGGGGACCGCCGGCTTCACTCAAAAGCAATAATAAACTTGAAGAAGGGACTCTGAAAAAAAATTCTTCCGGTAATTTCATGTATGAGGAATTAGCCCAGTACATGGAAGATGTTCTGAATAATGCAGGTTTTAACCCTGATTATCTGAGTATTCAGAATGAGCCTGGCTATGAAAATGCGGGCTGGACAACCTGCGGCTGGCGGCCGGAAGAAGACACCAACTATCCTGCCTACGCCAAAGGCCTGGATATAATACATGACAAAATAAAAAACCGGCAATATGCGCCCAAACTTATAGGACCGGAAACAGAAAATATTGGAAATGCATTATGGAATTCTGCTCAGAATACCTTTGGTTCCATGGCAGAAACAGTGAAAGATAAGGAATATCTTTACGGTTACGCATACCACCTGTACAATTATGGCTCTCCTTCATCCATCAATACCAGTTACCTGCATCTTATCAAAAATCAGTACGGAAACAGGCCTGCCTTCATGACAGAGTTTTCGGGAAGCAGCTATGACTGGCTGCAAACAGCTCATATGATCCAGCTTAATCTGATGGAAGCCAATGCAGTCTCGTATATCTACTGGGACATGATGTGGAATGAAGATTCTGATGCGGCCATGATCACGATAGATAATAACGGAGATTATACAATTCATCCTTATTACTATACAATTAAACATTTTGCCAGACACATCAATAAAAACTATAGCCGGATAGAGGTCTCAGGAAGCAACAACCAGGTTAAAATTACCGGATTTAAAAACACTGACGGTACCGGTTATACGTTTGTTTTAACCAATAACGGCGCTGCGAGCCAGTCTGTAAATCTGGAACTTCCACAAAATCTGGATATTATCACTCTGGAAGGTTTTCAATCTACCGAAGGAAATTTTTACAGTGAGCTACAAACCATTGATCCTCATGAGCTCGTATTACCTTCAAAATCGATTACTACATTATATTTTACTGTCAATGAATTGATCACCTCTGAAAAGTCTTCGCTATCCCATACCGCCGGCAAGCGCACTTTTGAATTATTTCCGGTACCGGCCAGCGATAAAGTAACTATTAAATGTCTTGATCATTATACGCCGATACAGTGGGAGATCCTTTCTGTACAAGGTATGAGCATAAAAACAGGGCAGGGGAGTGAAGTCTCTGTTTCGGATCTGGCAGAAGGTCTTTATCTGATCAGGGTTAATGAAGAAATTCTCCGTTTTATCAAAGAGTGACGGACTCATAACATTATAAAAAACCTGAGGAAAATTCTTCAGGTTTTTTTTATGCATTACAGCTTTAAGGCCATTGTACAGAAGGATAGTTCCGAACAAGCTCCTCCCGCAATTTCGGGTACGTATCACGCCAGAAAAAAGCAAGATCACTTACCAGTGAAATCGTTCCGGAATCAGGACCGACAACGAGCAAATCAATACCAGTGCATCCGTCATTAATTGCCGGAGAATCAGATAACCCGATCAGGTCCTGCAGCCCTGCCCGAATCCCCGGATTACTCCCGTTTTCATCATATGCCACTGGTAAGTTTGCCCCCGAAGGGAATATATAATTAACCGGAACCAGCCGATCCAGTTCTTTCTGCTGCTCATTACTCAGAAAAAAATCAGGTAATATCCCCAGCAGATCTATAGCAAAGAGATCATCCGGATGCTCAATTTCAGAAAACACCGGGGCGAGCCAGTCCCGGTTAATCAGCAGGAGAGTTTGAGTGCTTACGTCAGGCCATCCTTCCTGAGGACGCCATTTCCGAAGACTCAGCACTCTGTTCTGCCAAGCTGTTACCTCCTCACTAAAATTCAGCAAATCCGTTCCTTCCTCCATAATAGCCTCAGCAATGGCTTCCATACGAAATTGCTCTCCCGGGTCTGGCAAGGGACTTGATTTTAATACAATAGAGCCGATTCGTAAATCTTTTGTAGCTTTCAGTTCCCCTGTATCAGTATCCCATTTCACAACCTTTTGCTCTTTCAGAAGAGGAGCAAGGTCTCTGGGATTGAGTGGTGAAGCCATAAATATTTTCCCAAGTCCTCTGCGCGCGTCAAGCTGGGCAATGGATAACCAGGCATCACTGGCCAGCGCATCTTTATGACTGGCAAATGCATATTTGCCATTAGCCAATTGAAACTGGGCGTTGTTGCCGGGACGTGCAAACGCAATCCTTTCAGGAAATGCATGGGCAAGCAATACACCGGTCTCATACGGATCCCACTCATCATTCCCGGCTTCAACAGAACACAGCCTGCGATATGACCGGGCTATTTTTTCAATTTTCCCCAGCCGCTTTCCTTTACCGGCCTCTTTGCGGTATCTTCTCAAGGCTTCAATCCGGAGATTAATGTCTATACCAGTATCCGGCGGGAGGGGATCTCTTTCTTCCAGTATGGCAGCAAGATCTGTTGCCAGTTCGAGCTTATTTTCGTCACCAGCCATTATCAGCATGTGAGCAATACGCGGATGACAGGGCAACGCATGAATTCGCCTGCCATGTCCGGTTATTTCTCCCTGTTCAATAGCTCCCAGCTGACGTAATGTCTCCCTGGCCTGTGCAACCGAAGAGTGCGGCGGCGGAGAAAGCCAGATGAGCTGATGAATATTCCTGATTCCCCATTGTGCCATATCAAGAACCAGCGGTGCAAGATCGGCTTCCAGAATCTCCGGAGTTCTGAATTCCTGTCGTTTGTGAGTAGTATTCTCGGCCCACATACGGAAACATATACCGGGGCCGAGCCTTCCGGCTCTTCCGGCCCGCTGATCCGCCGAATCGTTGGAAATTTTAATCGTTTCCAGCCTGGACAGACCCGAATTGGGGTCAAAACGTGTTGTTTTGCCGAAACCACTGTCTACTACAACTTTTACACCTTCTATCGTCAGGCTTGTTTCAGCAATCGAAGTTGCCAGTACAATTTTACGTTTGCCGTTTTTGTCCGGCATCAGCGCTGCATATTGCTTCGCAGGCGGGAGCTGACCGTATAATGTATGAATAGCAACGCTTTTCAGATCTTTGCGAAGTATTGCTTCGCTGCGTTTTATTTCTCCCTGCCCGGGCAAGAAGACCAGAATATCCCCTTCATTTTCCCTGACTGCCTTCTTTACTACACGCGCTGTAAGCTCCGGGAGTAATGCCTCATCTGATTCGCCTGTATAATGAATATCAACAGGAAACATTCTTCCCTGACTACTTACCACCGGAGCATTAAGCAGCTTGCTTAAAACCGGCATATCGAGCGTCGCAGACATAACCATAATCCTCAAATCCGGCCGGTAGAGCTGCTGGGTCTCCCGACAGAGCGCCATAGCCACATCTGCATGAATGCTGCGCTCATGAAATTCATCAAAAATGACGAGACCTACATCTTCCAGTTGCCTGTCATTATGAAGCATGCGTGTCAATATACCTTCAGTAAGTACTTCTATGCGTGTATTCTCACTCACACACGTTTCAAACCTGATACGGAATCCGACCTGCTGCCCGACCTGATCCTGCAACAGCGATGACATGCGGGCCGCTATTGTTCGTGCAGCGAGCCTCCTTGGCTCCAGCATCAGGATTTTCTTTCCATCAAGCCAGGATTCATTCATCAGCACCAACGGCAGCAGGGTACTTTTACCAGCCCCCGGAGGAGCGTTTACAATAAGCGTATTAGAATCTTCAAGTATGCTTTTGACCTGTGGAATGATTTCGGCAACAGGGAGACCTGTGTTAAATGGATCAACGTTCAAAATAAAATGTGTTGAGGTGAATTAATCTGCAAAAATAGCAAAATTAACCGGCAAGGCTTAACCGGAACCCGGGATAGTAAATAAAAAGCCTGAACTTCTCAGAAGTTCAGGCTTTTTGACGGAGCCGGACTGACTCTTAAATTACTTTACAGCTTCGATATTGAACTCTAACTGGAACTGATCATGGATCATTTTGTCGCCAAGTCCTTCGAAGAATTTTCCGGAACCATATCGGATTTCCCATAGGGTACGGTCAAATGTAGCAGTTCCTTTGGCAGTAACTTTATCCTCAGTGATAATTATGTCAGCAGGGAAAGATACTTCATTGGTAATTCCTTTGATGGTAAGCTTCGCTGTCACAGTCTGAGAAGCGCCTTCACTGGCTTTGATATCAACAATTTCCAACGTGGAAGCTGCATGGTTCGCCACATTGAAGAAATCTTCGCTCTTCAGGTGACCTACCAGATTCGCATTGTAGGTAGAATCTTCGATATCAAGCACAACGATGCTGTTCATATCTATTTTAATCTCTCCGCCAACCAGCGCTTCGTCTTTAACAGCAAGAGATCCTTCCTGAATATTGATTGTACCAAAGTGTTCTCCGGTTACTTTCGAACCTTTCCACTTCAACTCACTCTGAGCCGGATCAACTGCATATACTACAGCTTCTTCAATACCTTCTCTGGAAGTAGCTTCCGTCTGAGTTTCTTCTGCTTTCTTTTCTGATGGATTACATGCATAAAAACAGGTAAATGCAGTAACTGCAAGTGAAATAAAAATAACGTTTCTTTTCATTGTTGAAAACTGATAATGATTTTGACTGGAACAATTTTAACAAAAAAAAGGCTCTATTTGGTATAAAAAAACACTTTTTTATTTGTTTGAACAAACAAACTTCAGTTTGAATAAACAATTTCAGCGCAGCGATGTTAAAGACAAATACTTAACTCCTAATGAATATTTATATGAAAAAGTTTTTTTATCTCCTGGTTATAGCCGCCTGTTTTTTCAGCTGTGAAGATAATAAGAAAACCTCAGATCAGATGAATGATGCGAGAGACGAAATTAAAGATGCCGGAGAAAACATGTATGATGACGTAAAAGATGCCGGCAAGGATGCAAAAGAGGACGTGGAAAAAGAAACAAAGAAAGAAAAAGATAAATAAAAGAAAAACCCGGAGAAAGCTTAATTCTCCGGGTTTTTTATTGCCAGCTTTGCCTCTTGGTGAGGTATTCTTATTTCGTATTTCTGATTTTTTGCTACTTGCAGTTTAAAATTCGTTGTATTATTAAACCACGGATTTAGTCGCCTAAGCTCCTTATAGGTAGTATGATGCAGTCTGGCAAAATCTACCAGGTTATCAATATCTTTATCAACAGTCAGCACTTCAAAAACATAGGGACTGTATTTTTCCTGATCGGCAATATAATAACCATAAGCCTCCGGGTTTTCGAGAATCAGTTTTAATGCCAGAATTCTGTAAATATACCGGGCTGTTTCCGTATTCAGATGCAGATCAAAGAAAGAAACCACCTTCTGTTTTTCAAGGCGGTCTTTCATACCTTTCACCCCTACATTGTAGGCTGCTGCGGTCAATATCCAGTTGTTCAGACTACCGTTAGCCCATTTCAGAAAACGGGCCGCAGCCAAGGTAGCCTGCTTGGGATCTCTGCGCATATCAACATCACGGCTTACTTCAAGCTGATAATCTTTGGCTGTTTTTTCCATAATCTGCCACATGCCCATAGCACCGGCAAAAGATACTGCATTGTTGTCAAATTCGCTTTCTATAACAGCCAGATATATAAAATCTTCCGGCACAGAGACCTCGCTCAGAATATCCGACACAAAACTGCGCCAGCGCTCTATTTTCTTGATGGTTAAAGATGTTTGTGAATGACGGAATGTGTTTACGACCAGCTCATGCTCAAGAGCCTCGCGTACATCCGGTCTGTCAATCGGAATAGTATCTCCGGCAAAGGTCACCACATCGGGTATATAGACAGAGTTTATCCGCTGCGCCTGATTTACCGGGCTGCTTTGAGTAAGGGCTTCTTTTTCATTATCATTGGCTCTGACCTGATATACCGGATCAGGATTGCAGGCAAATAACAGCCCTGTACACACCACAAAAAGGAAAAAGTGCATTCTGATATTCATATAATCAATATAATCCTAAGTATAGCTCTTTGCTGGTTTAAAACCAACTATTATCCAAGTCTCTTTAAACATCAGGAACAACGAATTTTGCTCACAATAAGTTTTTAAAATACCATAAAGCTACGGTACAATTACTAACTAAATTTTATGTATTTTTAATTTATTAAAATATGGTGGGATACAGTCCTTACCGGTCAAATAGCTTAATATATATGAAGTGGAATCTGAATGCCAATATAAGTTTTGGTTTTTGCATAGCGGTTACCTTATTGCTGGCCGTAGGAATTATCTCCTATTACAGCCTCAACAGGTTTCGAAACATCAGTGAAATTGAAAATCAGACCCGGACGTTTCTGTCTGATCTTGAAAATATAAATACCAATCTGAAAGATCTGGAGTCGGGTCTCTTTGGCTTTATAATTACAGGTGACTCTGCTTATCTCCGCTTGTACGAAAATGCCGGCAGTGCGATCGCAGCTCCGGTAGAAGCAATAACCAACAATACCTTGGTAGCCGGTGATAAAACCAGGCAATTAAAAGAACAGCTGAATCAGTATATGGAACAGGACCGGCAACTGCTCCAAACGTACAAACAGGATGGACAAAAGGCAGCGATACAAATCATCCGGACAGGAGAAAGCAAAAAGGCTCTTCGCAGAATCCGTCATCTGATAAGTCAGATCGAAAATGATGAAAACAGAATTAAAGGTATTTCCTCTAAAATTGCCAGTCTTAATGCCGGCAATGCCATGATATTTATTATTGCCGGTAATATAATGGGACTTTCTTTTCTGATTGCTGCCTTTTTTCTGCTGAACAGAGATATCGGCATACGAATAAAAACTGAGGAAGAGCTAAGCAAAGCCATCGAGGTTGCACAAAATGCAAAAAATAAGGAAAAACAGTTTCTGGCCAATATGAGCCATGAAATACGGACGCCCATGAATGCCATTATCGGCATGACTAATCTCATTTTAAATACAACTCTCGAACCAAGACAGACAAGCTATCTGAAAGCAATCAAGCAAGCCTCAGACAACCTGATGGTGATAATCAACGAAATTCTTGATTTTTCAAAAATCACTGCCGGAAAAATCGAGTTTGAGGAAGTTAATTTCGATTTATCAGACATTATCTACGGACTGTACAATACATTTAAAATAAAAGCGGACGAAAAACAGATAAAGCTTAATCCTATTATTGACGAAAATCTGCCGGATGCAATTATCGGAGATCCGGGAAAACTGAACCAGGTCCTCGTAAACCTGATTGGCAACTCTGTAAAATTTACATCTAAAGGTTATATCAATATTGTCTGCCGGCTGCTGGAACGAAAAGAAGATGCTTTATTAATTGAGTTTGCCGTCGAAGACAGCGGTATCGGCATCCCGCAGAACAAATTAGCGACCATATTTGAAGACTTTGTTCAGGCAGCAAGCGATACCAGCAGAAAATTCGGCGGCACCGGTCTTGGTCTGAGTATTTCCAAAAAGATTGTCGAGCTTCAGGGCGGAAAAATCCGGGTGGAAAGTGAGCCGGGCAAAGGCTCTGTTTTTTCATTCTGCATATGGTATAAAGAAGGGCATGAAAAACCTCTTCGCAAAGAACGTACAACCCGGCACAGCCCTCAGGAGCTGCATGGCATCAAAATATTGCTGGTGGAAGATAATGAGTTTAATCAGGTAGTGGCTGTAGATACGCTGAAATCGCTCATTAAAAATCTGACGATTGATATCGCGGAAAACGGCAGGATAGCAATAGAGAAGCTAACACAGAAAAAAGATTATGACATTATCCTGATGGATGTACAAATGCCCGAGATGAATGGTTATGAAACCACCCGCTACATTCGTACACATACAGAGCTGGGCTATGCCGGCATTCCTGTTCTCGCCATGACAGCCAGCGCCACAAAACCGGAAATTGACGAATGCTTTAATTCCGGAATGACCGGCTTTGTGTCCAAACCGATCGATGCCGATATTTTGCTGATCAAGATTTCTTCTCTGCTGAACAAGGAAAAAGATAAGCAGACAGGGGCAGAGACAGAACCAGACAATCATAATCATAATCCGCAAACTGCTATACAAAACACCCGAATAGTCACCGACATGTCAAAAGTGACTGATTTGACTTTTCTGAAGAGCATGACTGCCGGCAACTCTGTCCAGATGCTTAAATACATTGATATGTTTCTCGACTCGGTGCCTGATGACTGGAACCGCCTCAAAACACTTGCTGCCGAGCAAAACTGGCCGGAGACCCGCGTTGTAGCACACTCTATGAAACCCCGTATCAACTATATGGGTATAAAGGAAGGCGGAGAATTAATCAGAAAAATCGAAATTAATTCAGGAGAGCAGACAAATCTGGATGCAATACCGGATCTTATTATTACTTTTGAAAATATTCTGGTAAGAGCCTGTAAAGAGCTCGAATCCGAAAAACAAACAATACTTATTTAATCTAACCAAGGTGACTATGAAACAAGTGAAGATTTTTATTGTGGATGATGATAAGATGCAATGTGAGTTGCTAAAAGATTATCTGATCAAAAATGAAAATTATTCGGTCAGTGTATTTCATACAGGAGAAGAATGTTTACAACATCTTGATCAGAATCCGGAGATTATTTTTCTGGATTACACATTGAGCTCGGAAAATAAAAGCGCCAAAAACGGAATGGATATACTGAGGGCTATCAAGAAAAGAAAGCCTGAAGCTGAAGTTGTCATGTTTACCGCTCAGGAAAAAATCGAAATAGCGATCGATACACTCACTCATGGAGCGTTTGATTATATCATCAAAAATGAGAGCGCTTTTCACAGAGCTGACAACGTAGTCAAAAACATTCTCAAGCGCCACAAACTGCAGAAAGAAAATAAATTCTATAAAACCCTGCTGGTTGTGCTTGCTGTTATTCTGGGAATTGTGGCTGTTGTTGCAACGACACTCTACCAGACTGGTCATATTACGGATAATGTTGGTAATAATCTATAGTTAAACAACACTGGCAAAGGGAGCTAAAAGGCTTCCTTTACCAGACTGTTTTCTGATTTCGGTCCTCCCGAATCCGCAGGGAAGAAAATCTCAGCCGGTCATTTCATTATTATTTTTGGCTATGCCATTCCGATTGAGAAACATTGTCCCCTGGCTTATGGTTTTACCAGTCTGTTATCAATAATTTTTCAATACTAGTCATTTCTCTGTTTTCAAAATAGTGATCATCAATATGTCTTTTCAAAAAATTCTATATCCTGTACTTCTTGGAAGTATTGTGCTGGGAGCATGCAACAACCAGAGGATACAAAATGAAAATCCGAATACCAATACTGAAATGTTAACCGATGCACAAATAAAAAATAATCCGTTGCTTGCCAGGTGGGAGGGCCCTCATGGCGGTCTGCCGCCTTTTGACAAAATAAAAGTATATGATTTTCAACCGGCCCTGGAAGCAGCCATGTCCGAAAATCAGGAAGAAATTGAACGGATTGCAGCAGATCCGTCTGCCCCTGATTTCGAAAATACCATTGCCGCACTCGAGCGTTCCGGGCAAACGCTGAACAGAGTACTGGCAGTATATTATGTATGGAGTTCCAACCGAAGCGATTCGGCCTTTCAGGCAATAGAGCAGGCGATGGAACCGGAGCTCGCTGCATTTTCCGATCAGATTATGCAAAACGAAGCTCTTTTTAAAAGAGTAGAAGCGGTATACAGCTCTGCCGACAAAAACAGACTAACAGATGAGCAGCAGCGATTAACCTGGCTCTATTATACCAACTTTGTACGGGCAGGAGCCAGGCTGGACTCTGCTTCCAAAACGGAGGTCGCCGCTATTAATCGTCAGCTTGCTTCACTATATACCAGATTTTCTCAGAATCTGCTGGCTGACGAATCTCAGCAGACTCTTCTTCTGGAAGCAGACACAGATTTTGCCGGACTTCCGCAGTCCCTTCGCGATGCTGCACAGGAAGCTGCCAGAGAAAAAGGCAAAAAAGACGGGCAGGGATTAATATATAATACCCGGTCTTCCATTGATCCTTTCCTTACGTATTCAGAAAATCGTGACCTACGGGAAAAAGCATGGAAAATGTTTGTAAACAGGGGGGATAACGGTGATGCCAATGATAATAACGAAATCATTGAGGAAATTCTTAAGCTGAGAGCTGTCCGGGCCAGGCTGCTGGGGTATGCAACTCATGCCCACTGGCGGCTGGAAAACACCATGGCAAAATCACCGGAAAAAGCAATGAAGCTGATGGAAGATGTGTGGAAACCCGCAGTAGCCAGAGTTCGGGAGGAAGTAGCTGATATGCAGTCTATGGCAAACAGGGAGGGCAGGAAAATTACTATTGAGCCCTGGGATTATAAATTCTATGCCGAAAAAGTACGCAAAGAACGTTATGATCTGGATCAGAATGAAGTAAAAGAATATCTTCAGCTGGACAAGCTGCGTGATGCCATGTTCTGGGTAGCGGGACAATTGTTTGATTTTGAGTTTAAGGAAGCAGATAATGTACCGGTCTTTTATCCGGATGTACGAGTCTGGGAAGTATTGAATAAAAGCACCGGTGCGCACGTTGGTTACTGGTACTTTGATGCATTTGCCAGACCGGGCAAGCGTTCCGGAGCATGGATGACCGCCTACAGGGATCAGCACAAGCTGGACGGGCAGGTTACTACACTTGTTTCCAACAATTCCAACTTTGTAAAAGGAAAAGAAGGGGAGCCTGTTCTCATATCCTGGGATGACGCAACGACACTTTTCCATGAGTTCGGACATGCGCTTCACGGACTGTCATCCGACGTAACTTATCCGACACTTTCCGGAACCAGTGTGGTACGCGATTATGTAGAATTTCCCTCACAATTGCTGGAACACTGGCTTTCTACGCCTGAAGTATTGCAAAATTTTGCTTTACATTATAAGACAGGAAAACCAATTCCTCAGACACTTGTAGACAGAATCCGTAAAGCATCAACCTTTAATCAGGGATTTGCCACGACAGAATATCTTGCCAGCGGTCTTGTGGACATGAAACTACATCTGGCCGGGGATCAGGATATTGACCCGGATGCCTTCGAGAAGGAAACTCTTCGTAAGCTTGGCATGCCCAAAGAATTAGTGATGCGACACCGGACTCCTCAGTTTGCTCATATATTCAGCGGCGACAGCTATTCGGCAGGATATTACAGCTATCTCTGGTCGGATGTGCTGACTGCAGATGCTTATACTGCCTTTATGGAAGGAGAGGGGCCTTATGATAAAGAGGTGGCCGGACGTTTGAAGAAATACGTGTTTTCTGCCGGCAATACAGTCGATCCGGAAAAAGCGTATAAAGCCTTCAGAGGCAGAGATCCAGGCACCAAAGCCCTGATGAAAAAACGGGGCTTTGTGAACTAATGATAAGAAATACAGCGGATCACCTGTCAGATGATCCGCTGTATTTTCTGCTGAGCAGGAAAGATATCTCATATTATGCCGGGATAATTACAAAAAGACCTTGATTAATCCCTCTTTGTTCTTATTTTTACACAGCTATGAGGAAACGTGTATCATTCCTTTTGTTAACTATCTTTCTGATTAACTATGGTACATATTCTGTACGATACACACTTCCGTATTTTCATTTTTATATAAATCAGGAGCATATTGCTGTCAATTTATGCAAGGAGCGGCAGAAGCCTGATTCATCATGCCAGGGCTCCTGCTATCTCAAGGATCAGCTTTCCCGAACAGTTGAAGGGGATCAGAATAATACTTCCGGAGCCGATCAGATGCAATTTGAATTATCAATCGTTGAATTGTACAATTGTCAGCTCCTTATACAAAGCCCGGTTTTTGTCTATCATTGTTGCCTGTATTGTCACAATCCGCCTCCTATAGCCACGATCAGTATTTCAACACCACCCCCCAACTTTTCATAAAACAGATCTGTACAGAAATAAATACATACGTATTTAACCCGATTTCATTAGTAATTAAACAAATTCACTGTCGTTTCAGACGTATGAAATACATTATTCTTTGTATTGCATTGACAGGGCTACTTATATCATGTCGCCCCAAAGAAAATACACCCGACAAAGACAAGACAAAACCGGTTATTGAAATCAATGACCTGAAACCAACGGCTATCTATAAGCCAGGAGCCGTTATCTCCATAAAGGGATCAATCACTGACAATCTTGAGCTAAAGTCTGTCACCATAACTATCAGGGATATCGCCAGTGGCGAAATCTATTTCCATCAGGCATATTCGGGAGCAGATCCCCTGCATCTGGACACAAGCTATGTCTGCAGCCAGGAGAACGGCACAAAGCTCGAGCTTACAATCGAGGCAGAAGATATAGCAGGTAACAGCTCATCCCGCTCATTTATTTTTCATATTTCACAAAATGGCATGGCCGTTCTAAATCCGGATAGTCCCTATCAGCTGGCTTATCCGGAAAAACGCCTGGGTACACCATTTATTCCGGAAGACAACCAGCTTACCGTAAACCGGGTCAAGCTGGGAAAGCTGTTGTTTTTTGATCCCATCCTCTCAGGAGATGCTACTGTAAGTTGTGCTTCCTGTCATAATCCCCGAAACTCCTTTTCCGATTCCCGTCAGTTTAGTGCCGGAGTAGAAGGCAGGCTCGGTGAACGAAATTCTATGGCGCTTATAAATCTGGCATGGAGCAATTCATTTTTCTGGGATGGATCAGCGCTGAGCCTCGAAGCCCAGGCCAGAGTTCCGCTGCTGAACCCGCTGGAAATGAATATCCAGATAGATGAAGCTGTCAGAAGATTAAATAATCATCCGGACTATCCTCAATTGTTTTACGATGCGTATGAGCGTCTTCCGGATGAATATTCCCTTCTCAGAGCCATTGCATCTTACCAGCGTACGCTCATAAGTTACAACAGCCGGTATGATCAGTTTTTCTTTGAAGATCGCTACGATGCGCTTTCCGATTCGGAAATCCGGGGCTGGTCTCTGTTCTATGGTGCCGGGGACAAAGTCCATTGTGGTTCCTGCCACTCTGGTAATCATTTTACCAATAATGCATTTGAAAACAACGGGCTCTACTTCGAATACAGAGACCAGGGACGATATATGATTACCATGCGCGAAGCAGATAAAGGCAGATTCAAAGTACCCACGCTCAGAAATATAGCACTGACTGCGCCGTATATGCATGACGGAAGCCTGAAAACGCTGGAAGAAGTCGTTGATTTTTACAATACCGGTGGAAAAGGGCACCCCAATCAGTCTTTTCATGTACATATACATACACCTCTTACCTCTGCCGAAAAAAGGGATCTTGTTAATTTCTTAAAAACACTTACTGACGAAAAATTTATTAATGACCATGCACTATAGACTATTTTTTCTTTTTCTGGTATCCGGCATACTGATTACTTCCTGCAAAAAAGATAAAGAAATTGTTCCTGACAAAACCCCGTCTGTTGACGACAGTACACAGTCGGCTCCCGTATCCGGAATGCTGGAACTGATCATAGTGCCGCAGGCAGGCAATGATCCTCTTTTTATGAATCAGGAATATCAGTCCCGAATCGATGAACGCTTTATGCTAAAAACACTGTCCTTTTTTCTTTCGGAAATCGCTCTCAATGCTTCTTCAGGCAAAGAATATCCGTTGCAATCCGAAAATAAGTCAGGCATACACCTCCTGGAGTTTGCGAAACCAAATATTGATGCAGGATATGGCATGCAGAGCATTGCTCTCCGGTTTCAGGCAGATACCGGCCGGTATTCCGGGCTGAATATAACAATGGGGGTTCCACGTGAAATGAACAACTCAGACCCGACAGTTGCCCCGGCACCATTGGACTCAGCAGTAATCAAAGGCCTGTACTGGGGCTGGGATAGCGGATATATATTTATGCTTGCCGATGGCGCGGGGGAGGATGTTGCAGATAACCGCTTCCATCTTACCTTCGGCAAAAGACAAGGCGCTGTATCCTACACATATGGCGGTTTCGGACCGACAAGAATACGAATTGAGGCAAATAAAACAACCCGTATTATCCTGACTTTTGATTTTAATGAACTGCTGACCAATATCGACGGGACAGGATATTCGTTGGCCAGCGCAACCAGCGCCGTAGTGCACGGCGGCCCCAATTCACTGATTCTACGCAATAATGCAACCAAAGCTTTTGGATTCAAATCGGTAGAAATACTACCATAATGAAGTATCGCCGCAGAGTATATATCGCCCTGTTTCTGATCATGACGCATATCAGCTCGCTGAGCATAATGGTATGGCTATTTCACAACGATCGCGAATATATTGCCAACACATACTGCATTTACAAAAACGTAAAATCAAACACCTGCCGGGGCTTATGCTATCTTAGTGAAAAACTGGATCTGCTCACAGATCAGGATGGTAAAAAAGAGATAAATTTCAGCTTTATCCGGGACAATTATCTCGTAGTATCCTCTATAGAATTACAGCCATTAACCTGTTTGCCGCACGCATTTCCTGCAACAGATCTCTTTGATCATTATAAGTTATTGCTTTCGATTAAAATATTCCAGCCACCCAGACTGTTTCTCTGCACTTGGGGCATATAGCGCCATAAATGACAGAAACTATTCTGCCGACACTTTAATCGAATTATTCATATCAACTTAAAATATCAATGAAAAAAACATATATTTCTATTTTCACCGCCTTACTGGGGACTGCTATATTTTTTTCCGGTTGTTCCAAAGATGACGATAATCACGGAACTCCTGATGATCAAACCGGATCACTGAAGATACACCTTGATCATAAAGTGGATCTCGGAGATGAAATAAAGTCTCTTCGTCTGTCAACAAGTTCCGGAAGTGATATACCGGCAGATTCTGTCCAGTATATCAATGCTTCAGGCAATGAGTTTACCATCTCTCAGCTGCGTTATTTTGTCGGTGATCTGATTCTGGTAAAAGATGATCTGTCAGAAGTAAAGATTGATCAGTACTATCTGATACAGCATCGCAACAATCATCAGCCCGATGAGGAATTTGTCCTTGACAATATTCCGACAGGAAGATATGTTTCAGTAAAATTTAAAATTGGCGTAAAACCGGAAGATAACGCATCTGCAGCAACAGAAGGGAAAGGTGAGCTGGTGGTAGGAGACCAGATGAACTGGACCTGGGATACCGGTTATATATTTTACAAACAGGAAGGACAGTTTAAAACGAATGATGGAGATTGGAAAAACTACAAGTTTCATATAGGTACAGACGCTGCCTACCCTTCAAAATATACAGAATCAGTTATTCCGGGTGGAGTTCGTGTACAGGGAGGACAAACCTCAACCATTCACTATATTGTAAATCTCAATGCACTTTTCGGTTTGCAGGGCCATAGTCTGCACGGATCTCAGCTGGTTGATCTCAATACCACATCGATGGTTCATGCGACCAATGCTGCTCTTACCGGCAACTGGGCCGCTCATATGTTTGAGATAAATCATACACATGAGCCACATAGCCATTAATATGATCATTATCATGCTGCTGGCAGGGATAGCTTCCTGCCGGCAGCATGATACTAACAATCCTGAAAGTGCAGACTGGCAGGTACATGTCCCCGCCAATCTTGGCGGTAAAATGCCCGAACTCCGGTTTCCGATTACCCGTGAAGGCTATGAACTCGGCAAAATGCTTTTTTTTGACCCGATACTCAGCGGCAACAATACTATTGCCTGCGCCAGCTGCCATAAGCCACATCTTGCATTTACGGATGGACTTGCCCTTTCTGACAAAGGAGTTTCCGGAAAACCATTATCAAGAAATACACCCTCTATAATAAATACGGCGTGGATGTCCGGGCTTTTTTGGGATGGGGGAGCCAAAGATATTGAATCGCTGGCGCTGGGCCCACTTGAGCATGAAGACGAGATGAACCAGAATATTCATGAGCTGGTGCTGGAGCTCCGTAGTGATTCCGGATACAGCAGCAGGTTTGTAAAGGTCTTTCCTGATGAAGGTATAACACCCCACACCATTATCAGAGCTCTTGGCCAGTTTCAGAATGCACTTATTAGCGGAAACTCCCGATATGATCATTTCAGGCGTGGTGAAAACGGAGTAATCTTATCCTCCCTGGAACTTCAGGGGCTGGCACTGGTAGAAAAACACTGCACATCCTGTCATACGACCGATTTATTTACGGACAATTTGTATCACAACAACGGTCTGGACAGCATATTTTCGGATGATACATTTCTCCAAACCCGGCTGGGAAGGTATCGGATCACCAGAGATTCAAATGATCTGGGGAAATACAAAACCCCCACTTTACGAAATGTTTCCCTTACCGCCCCTTACATGCACGATGGCCGCTTTGCCTCGCTGAATGAGGTGCTTGATCACTACAGCGAGGGTATAAAACAGTCTCCGACACTGGACGAAAGGCTCAGCCAGCCGCTCCGGTTAAGTCAGCATGAAAAACGCGCGATTGTAGAGTTTTTACACAGTCTGGCCGATTATTCATTCAGCGATCCTTCTGTTTATCTGCAATAGATAGGGGACTATTCCTGGCAGCTTTAAAAAATCCGGACAGATTGCCCCTCTTTATGGATATGGAATAAGACTCAAAGGGAACAAACACTATAGTTTATCCCTAATGCTTTTTATATATTTAACAAAATAAGAAGCGTGATAGATAAAACAATGTACCTGTATCTTTTAAAATCAACAACGCAGGCTCCGGAGCTGTCAGAAAGCCGCTTGTGGCAGGATAGTAAATCCCTTGATTGATTGATAAATAAAACATACTATTATATCTTTCGTTCAAGCTGAAATTATCCCTTATTTGTCATGTGGTTACCTTTTTTCACCCTCGCTATTGTCTTCCACTGCATTATCTTTGCATTGTTCTTTCTCCGAAGAAAAGGCGGTATCGGGCATAGCAATTTTCTGCTGGCAACCTTCTTATTCCTTCTTTCAGTCATTACCCTTCCTTTCGCTATCAAACCCACAGGCTGGATAGAATATCTTCCCTACCTCACCGATCTGGAATGGAGCTGCGGCTTTTTAATGGCTCCTGTTTACTACTGGTATGTAAGAGAAATGATCGGTGAACAGATTTCCTACCGTCACTGGAAAGAATGGATATTACTGCTTCCACCGGTCGCAGCCTTTCTTTTCTTCGGACGATTTTATCTATGGTCTGCGCAGGAGCAACAGGCCTATATTCATCTTATCCGTACTACTTATATCACTGCTTATGAAATAACAGATGTGATCTTTTATGTATATATACAAAGTTATTTTATTCTGCTGCTTATCCTGTTATCCAGAAGGAGTAAAGTGGTAAGCGGAATCTTTCTTGACAATCTGCACTGGCTGAAAAAATATACCTTGCTGCTTCTGGGGTTTGGTTTTCTCGGTATGGGGCTCTTTTTATTGCGTCTTCCCCAGGCATATATCGATATACTGCCTCTTGCTTCTTCGTGCCTCTACATGACGCTCATCTACCGGTTCCTTCTTCAGTCAGGACAGCACTTTGATAAAAAACAGAATATTCAAAAGACCAAATACGCCGGCTCAGGTCTCAAAACAGACGAGGGCGAACGCCTGAATCAGCTAGTGCTGCATAGCATGGAAGTGAAGCATTCATACCTCAATCCTGAACTGAACATAAACCTTCTGGCAGATGAGATCGGTACCTCTTCGCATTTTCTTTCGCAGGTCATCAATCAGTTTCATCAAAAAAAATTTACCGATTTTATCAATACATATCGGATAAAAGCTGCACAATACATGATCGAGAAAGAGCGGCAGCTAAAACTGGAAGTGATAGGTTATGAATGTGGCTTTAATACCAAAACGACGTTTAATACGGCTTTTAAAAAATGGACGGGCTGTACGCCGGGAGAGTATCGCAGACAGATAGAAGCGCAATATATGACAGAGTACAGGAATGAGTAACAAATGAGGGTGAGGGGAAAGTTGTCAGGATACTTCCGGCGCTGATAGCTGTCCATAAGCACCCTGACAACATAAATCCCATCTGCTATTATTTATCGTACCAGTACCTTTCCTCTCTGTATTCCATTCTTTGTCTTTGCCTCTACAAGATAAATACCCGGTTTTACTCCTTTCAATGAAAGCACTGCTTCATTGCTGTATCCCGGTTCTTCAGAAACCACTATATCGCCCGACAAATTGATCAGCCTTACTGTTCTGAGCTCCTGGTGATCTGCCAGCCTGATGAACAGCTTCTCACTTGCAGGATTTGGATACAGGGTCATCTGAGTTCCGTTCATTACTGCACCAGCTTCTACGGAACTTACCACATTGTTATACTTTATGGTATCTGTTTCCCATTTACTATTTCCGGTATAGATGATAAAGTTTCCCGTCGTCCCAAGCATGGCGCCTGTATTTTCATTCAGCAAATGAACCGACAGTATACCTACAGCCCCTTGTACCCCGCCATAGTAATTCCATGAAGCACCGCCATCGGTTGTTCTGCTCACATACCGTCCGCCGTTTGCAATCGGATCAATCATGTATCCTTTAGATTCGTTATGAAAAGCCATCGACAAATTATCATTGTAGATCACATCGGTAGCGATCGTATTTCTCACATCTGTCCAGTTTTGTCCGCCATCCGTAGTCTTGTGAAGTTTTCCGTCACAACCATAAACATATCCGGTAGACTCATTTACAAATACCATTCCTCCGATACAATTGGTTCCCGTAGTACTAAGGTTCGTCGTACCGGTAATATCCGTCCAGCTTGTTCCCTGATTCACACTCTTATATATCTTCCCTGAAGCGCTCACCAGAAACCAGCTGTTGATGCCCGGAAACTGGCCATAAGCCACCGGTGTATTCACTCCTGAATAGATTGTCTTGGTCCAGGACATGCCACCATCCGTAGAATAATTGGTGCCGGCATATTCAGAATAGGTTACCGCATTGTTTTTGTCAATAAAGACAATATCCTTCAGGTATTCCATATATTCTCCCGTAAATACATCTGTATGTGTAAGCCCGCCGTCTGTTGTATATTTGATTTTTAAATAACCTCCATACGATTCTTTCATTCCGGTACCTGCAAAAAAGAAAGTATCTGCATTGATGAAAGTATAAGGCGCTTTTGTGAATAAATTGCCAGAGGCATCTTTTACCGAACTCCAGGTAAGACCTTTATTAGTCGTCTTCATCAGATTAAAGCCTTCTGTATAAGGAGATGTTTTGCCTATAGAAGCAAAATAAGTCGAATCATTAACGGCTTTTAAGAATAAATCCGTCCCTGACCCTGAAGAAGAAAAAGGATAAAGCACCTCCGATTGTGCTGTCCAGTTATTACCAAAATCGGTAGACAAACAGGAAGCACCTCTTACCTGACTCATCATCTTGTTATTTCCAAGATAAATCACAGGTACCCCCACATCTTTTGCCGCTCTTGTCCATTGTGTACCACCATCACTGGTAAAATAAGTCCAGCCATTGGACATAACGGCAAAGCCTTCGTTGCTATTCTTAAAATAAAAGTAATCGTATTTTTGGCGTGCCGGACTATTTACTGCCGTAAAAGTTATACCACCGTCTGTCGTCTTAAACAGTTTGCCTTCTCCGGCCAGTGTCTTGTTGGCTGTAATGTAGAATACATTGGCATTGAGAAAAAATGCCAGCTCCATTCCATGCACACCGAAATCGTTATTAGAAAAACCGGATGGATTAACATGATGGACTTGCCAAGTCATTCCTTTATCCAGACTACGATATACTGTAAATCGCTCAATGAAAGAAACCGTTTGCCTGCCAAATGCGACCATCGTATCACCGTTTACGTGAAAGACATTGCCCGGTACATCGGTTTGAACAAAAGTCTGTCCGCCATCACGAGTCACAATAGCTTTTTTGTCAGAATAGACAGAGATGGAATGCCTATAGATATCGAAAAAAGCCGTCTGGTCGTCTACCCTTACTATTCTTTTCACAGATGTATTGAGCGCCATATCAGAATTAGTGACATCCATAAACTGCTTTCTTTCCCAAGTCGTTCCGCCATCACGGGTATATAGAATCAGACCATTCTGATTAACACTCGCAAACCCGGTGGTACCGTTCAGAAAGCAGATATTTATAATGGCACTTTCCGCATCCATGGAAATCAGTTTCCAGGTCGCTCCCTGGTCAGTGCTTTTTCGGATCATTCCGGCCTGATCACCTGCAAAAATCACTTGATCACTTCCAGGCAGCCGGGCAAAACCCGACAGGCTACTGTTGGTCTGACGCCAGTCATAATACTGAGCGCTGGCAGTAAACAGGATGGAAATAAAGAAAAAGGAAAGGGTATAATATTTCTTCATATATTTTATTTTTTCTCACTAAGAAAAAGAAATATGAGATATGCAAGGTCCAATCTTATAATATTGGACTCGATTTTATGCATAGCAGTCAATCACCCGAAAGACAGAAAGTGTTTAAACTCTAATAATCTGTTTATTACATACAAATAGTAAATTATTCAAAAAAAGCAGTAAAAATATTATGTGTTAAAGAAGAGTATTTCTGGATAGATTTCTGTGAATTCAGGAAATGGATGTAGTGAGGGAAAGTAACGAGTATATTGTTCCGGAACACCTCCACGGTCTCAGGATCTGAATTCGTATGAAGCAAAAATTAGATTCACATACCAGCTCATGCTGTGACAACCGGCAGAAACGAAGCAGGAGGAGCAGTTGTTGGACTACCGGTCGGTATTGTGCTTCCGATTATTCGGACAGCGCTCTTTCTGTCTATCTGACATAGACCGGGACTATTCCTAGCGTCTTTGAAAATCCGGACATGGTAAACGGCGTACCTTCCTTCCCGGCTTTTTTCTCGGCGGCCAGTCAAGACAAAAGATGTATATCAGCGATATTTCATGGCTTCCCAATGTATTGCTGATCCCGAGTCTGGAGGTCGTGATATCATAGCTATAAGTAAAAGAGAAGCTGTTCAGCCGTACCCCTGCCTGAAGGATTAGGGCATCATTGTTTCGGATACCATCATGTGTTTTGGGAAATACTCCACGATACCAGGCGCCCAGAAGAATGTACGATTTGATCACATAGACACCCAGATCCAGCTGATCGAAACGGCTTTCCGCTTTATAAATAAAAGTAGGAATGATGCGGAGCATATCATCTTTTTCCTGCATTATATGTGTCCGGTAATAAATATTGAATCCCCCGTGCAGCGAATACCTGACGGGCAGACGACTCAGCCCGGCACTATAAAAAGCCTGATCAGGCCGGTTCAGGTGGTGAGCAGAAAAACCCAGCCAGTACGTATCCTCCCCATAGAGCAAAATACCGGATGAAACATCAAAATACTGAGTAGTATTATGAGCAGTTACAGGATCAGAAGATGCAGGGCCTGTAAGGCTGGTACCAGAGAACTGATCTTCAAAAATCAGGCGGCTGTAATTGATATGACGGCTGGCGTAGGTACCCTGCAAACCAAATCGAAGATTGAACTGATCGCTGACAGGAGCAAGAAAACTATAGAATCCGCTTATTTCATTGGAAGAAAGCCGGCTCACTCCGATATTGTCATGCAGTACCATGATGCCAAATCCACTTCGCAAATCCGGTACATTTAAATCTGCATACAGGGTAGCTGTTTTAAATGTGCCTTCCAGTCCTGTCCACTGGATACGACTGTTTGTACCGACCCTGTAACATTCAGTTGCACCTGTAAAGGCCGGATTGATCAGTAAGGGAGCATTGTAATACTGGGAAAACTGCGGATCCTGTCCTTGAGCAAGAGAAGTAAAAAACAACAGAGCAATGAAAATATAACTTCTGATAATCATCGAATTAATGTAATCTCTCCAATTGTTTTATTTTTCACCCTTTTGCCGGCAAAATCTTCACATTCATATTCAAGCACATAAGGATATACTCCGACAGGCGATTCGACCTGAAGAAAAGTGCCATCCCAGCGTTCTTCAAAATCCTCACTGCGAAATATTACTTCTCCCCATCGATTGAATACAATAAGATCTACTTTGTGCGCAAATCCCAGCAGGCCGATATCATCATTGAACTGATCATTATTGGGTGAAAATGCATTAGGCAACGTTACCTCACAGGGAATATATTTTTTTATCGACAGCCAGCGCGAAGTGATTCCTTCACAGCCAAAAGTATCTTTAACATACAAGGTAATCTGATAATCGCCTTCTTCGGTATAGATATGACTGGGATTGGTAGCGGACGATTCCTGGTTATCTCCGAAGTTCCAGCGGGAGGCAACAATGACACCTTGGCTGGTATTGAAAAAGTCTACCGGAAAGTCAGTGTGCAGAGCATAGTCTGACGAATAGTTAAAATCAGCCTGCACCGTATAGGTATATCCCGGCACTTCAATAAGAGTATCCACCACACAATTGGGAATATTTTTGTTCTGAATCCTGACAGCATATAAACCTTCAGACACAGGAGTACGGGCAGGCCCGATCCTGCCATCCTGCCAGAGGACTTCAACATCACTGGTGTATATCGGAATTATAATGCTTCCCTTACCTGATGCGCACAAATCAGCTTGTACTTCTGCTTCCACAGTAAATGGTTTGGCCGATATGCTGATACTGGTATCTTTCTGACAAGTCGTATTGATTTCACGTATCCGGATAAAGTAGTGACCGGGAGTGAGACCGGTAAAACTTCCGGAAGAAGTATATCCGCCATGATTGATACTATATTCATAATTGGCAGATGGCATAACAAGCTCAATGGAGCCATTGTATTGCTGGCAATCGGAGTCTGTAACGTAAATGTCGCTTATGACAACGGGCCGGTCTTCATTAATGATCGTAATAATTGTGTCTTTAAAACAGGTGACTGAATAATCAGACATCACACGTATGGAGAGAGTGCCGGCAGATAAACCGGATTGCTGAAGTCGGGCGGAAGGAATATGGTTCCAGTATATGGTAAATGAGCTTTCCGGAACATCAAGCTGTACAGTAGCGTTGCTCCCGCCGCACAACTCATTGGTCTGACTGATATCGATGGTAAACGGATCGGCAACTATAGTAAAAACACTGTCGGCCGTGCAGCCGGTGGCAGTCTCTGTTACTGTTACCTGATGATCTCCTTCTGACAGATTGTTCTGTACCGGAGCAGAGATAGCTGGCCGGTTATCCCATTGATAACTGTATACTTTAAGCATATTTTGCATAACCACTTCAGCTTTTCCGGAAGCTTCATAGCAGAGAGTATTTTCAAGCGATAATTTCTCTATGAAAATGGCATCGGATCCCTCTATGGTAAAACCGGTATCCAGGCGACAGGCGGTGCCTGCAATCTCAACAGAAAGCGAATAGCTGTTTTTTGACAGATTATCCCGGAATGTATCATCTGTCCATGCCTCCCCAAACCATGAAAACCGATAATAGCGTCCGTCAGACGGCATAGTGACAGTAGCAGAACCTGTCGGCAAGCCACATACTACCGGACTCAGCACAATATCCGGATCAGGCGTAATCGACTGGTTGGCAACAGTAACATTCGTATCAACCATACACATATTATCCAGCAGGGATATAACAGAAAGATGATAAGAGCCATAAAGCAGATTCTTATAGCTGGTATCTGTCTGTATAGCTCCGTTCAGCACCAGAGTAAAGAAGTCTTTGCCTGGCGTCGTAAGTATAATGGAGCCTTCTCCGAGACCACAGGTATCTTCGTTTACGGCAAGGTCAATCTCAAAGGGAAGCGCTGGTATTGTAAAGGAAGAGTCAATGGTACAGCCGCTGACTGATTCCGTAATCGTCACTGTATGAGTACCCGCATTGAGATTGCTCACTAATGCATCGGCAAGTGCTGAGCCCGACCAGCTGTACGTATAGGTTAGTGCCGGATCATTCATTTCAACTTCAGCCGAGCCATTGGCTCGGAAGCAGTCAGTAGGAGTCAGCTCAAGCCTCTCAATTTTAATCGGATTTGCCTGATTAACTGTAAAAAAAGTGTCCAGCGCACATAACGATGAATAATCCGGATGGGTGATAAGCAATGAATATGTGCCGGCAGAGAGATTATCCCGGATCGGTACGTTCAGGGTTATATCATCCCAGATCAGCTCAGCGCCCGGTGGTCCGTCAATCATCTGTATTGCTATAGAGCCTGAATTGCCGGAGCAATCTTCATCCGCAACTGCTGCCGTTATTTCTACCGGATTGACTGGTGTCACAAACATGGTATCATACGTAAGACAGGTAGGATCGGAAATAAGTGATGATATGATGCTTATTTGCGTGGTTTCGGTAATATGTTCCTTCAGCTCCCTTCCGTTGAGTACAGATACTTCTGTTTCGTTGACAGACCATGAGTAATTAAAAAGCCCATCATTGAAATGCTCCCCGTCATTATGAATATATATGCGAATACTGTCGCCTGTACAAAGAGAAGTATCCGGACGGCTTATGCTGTGCTCATTAAAACTAAGCGATACCTGCGGATTGTATATTGCTGACAGGGTAATAGTATCAAACAATACTTTGGTATACCACCAGGTATTAATAGTTTCCGGGTTGGAATTATTACCTCTGTTGCGCCACTTGTGACAGCCTCCCCCAAGAGAGCTACAGCCGGTAAGATTGATTTTTGCGTCTATATTTCTCGTGTCATTGATATTACTGTCATCCCAGTATATAAGTGGTTCAGGCAGCCCCTGCGGACTGATCGTCTTTACAATAAGTCCTCCGGTGTTATGTTCCGCATCAAAAACAGGCAGATGTGTCACACTCAATCCAAAGGAAGCCAGAATCTGAACATCTTCGGGATTGACTGGATTGCCCTGAACATCTTTGCCATCCCATGGCACACATATAGTTGTATCTTTGGTAAATTCCTGTGTAAAAAGAATATCCAGCTCCGGATCATATATATTATTCTTATTTACATCTATATATCCGTCAAGTATGCCAGCCACATCAGAAGTATAGTTCAGGCAATAGCTGTTTTCCGCGCAGGTGCTGAATACAGCTATTCCTGAAAAGTTACCTTCCTGAACAAAGGTAGGGAAACTTGTTTCATCAGGCGGATTCAGAAAAACTTCAAATTCAGGGATTGAATAATTACTTTTTCCTATTTTGGATTTCCGGTCTTCAAGATAGTTTCCTGTAGTTCCTGTGCCATTTGAATTAAAATTTACAACAAATGTAAATGGCTGCATATCATTGAAGTCTACTTCGTAGATGACACCTCGGGGATCATAGGGATATACTTTGCCGCTAAAAGGGTTATTGCCGTTTTCTGTAGAAATCTGCCAGCCCTGGCTGTGCAGGCGTCCAGGCTGTGGTTCCATGGCTGCATTGGCAACTGTGATATCAAACAGGTGGATATCCATATTGGAAGAAGGGTTGAATTCGATAACATAGTCACCAGTCATGGCAGGGATGTATTCCAGTGCGTCATATCCGGCAGGGTTTCCGAGTTCTCTTGGCCCTGCTACAGCAGCATTCCATGTAGCAATATGACCTTCCTGACCCGCTGCCGGCATTGTTACATTATCTATCACAATATTTCCTGCCGGGTCTTTGATCCGATAGGGGACATTAGGAATATAATTAGTACCGCCATTGCCCTCTTTATTATTCAGTCCATAATAAATAATCTCATCCGTGGAATTGATGCGGATTTTTATCTGCTGGCTTTCCGGAGCATTATACATACCAAAACTGGTATACATTGGTACAGTCGTTCCGGTAATACGGGAGCTATTGTTTAAATGCAGACTACCATAACTGTTTTCGGTAGGTCGAAGCTGTTTTGTACCCTCTCCGTAGGAACTTGCAGCAAAAACAAAGAATGTAAAAGGAAGTAAAAAATGTTTCATATTTCCGGTCAAAATGGCTTAAATGTCCCAGATCTTATTCTAACATTATGCATTTCTCCACCTCCTTTCTACAAATTGGATACGACTAATGTAAACACAATATAGCAATATTTTACATAAAACATTGTTAATCAGATATAAAAAATAGATCTAAAGTAAATCAGATCCATGTTTCGGGTATTACTGGTTCTATAGTTGGTTCCTTTCCATCTGTTATGAAAGAGTCCGGCTGAATTTAATAAGGTAAATTCCTATTGGCAAAATATGTCTCGTATCTATCCCGTCAGCAGCTGATGCCGGCTCAATAAACTGATATCGTATATAATATAATCAAAGACTCCTTGGCATTGGGATACAATTCCGCTTTGAGTTTGTTGTTGCCCGGTATGGCCGTATCTGTACAGAAGCCGAAAGCTGTCCGATTTCATTGCTTACAGACAGGCGGTCGATATTGGCAAGTCAGAGGGGATTGACAGCAATTAATTCTATGATACTAATGCTCTCTTTCAACTGGTGATTTGCCAGTTGTTCCAGGCCGGTGACAGGGAAACTGATATTCTGATGTACGGCAGCTTCGTAAACCACAATCCGGGCATTCCGATCACTGGTCGTCCCATTGGCTCACTTTTTTTGTAAAAATACCACATTCCTAAACAACCAGAAGAAAAGGTAGAAAACCAAGTAAGCAAAAAAGCCACCTGTTGCTTAACAGGTGGCTTTTTTGCTTTATTCAATTCATTCATTACGCTACTTCTTCGCTAACCAGCTGATCCCTATTCACGATAACAGAATCTTTCTTATCAGTTTTATTCTGCATATACTGGTATTCACCTGGCCTTCCAAATACTGCAATCCATTTTTCCTTCCAGGATTTTGCACTTTTTACATCCTTGAATATGTCAATGTATTCATGAAAAACAAGATACGCCGGATTAAATGAGTCCACCGGCTGAGTAATACCATATACCGGTTTTTCACTTGGCTCCTGATATGTTCCGAAAATCCTGTCCCAGAAAATGAACATTGAACCATAGTTCTTATCAATAAACGCTTCATTTTTACCATGATGCACCCGGTGATTGGTCGGAGTAACCATTACATACTCTACCCATTTAGGCAACTTAGGTATCAGCTCGGTATGCTGCCAGAACTGATACAAAACACCAATCTGATGAACAATGAAGAACATAATAGGATCGAACCCCATCAATACTACCGGCAGGAAAAAAATAACCTTTATCTGGTCTATCCAGCACAGGCGGAACGAAACGGTCAGATTATAATGCTCGGAAGAATGATGAGTAACATGTGAAGCCCACCAGAAACGCTGTTCATGAGCGATACGATGAGCCCAGTAGCGGCAAAAATCATAAACCAGCGCACAGGCTATAAATGACCACCATGTAAATGGCATTACAAAGGCAGTCGGGGTGAAATAGTGATATGTTGCCCAGACAAGATAGATAGTTACAATACCTGTAATGCCCGATACTACCAGATAAATAGCGCCTATGCTTATAGAAGCCGTAAGGTCTTTTCTCGAATACAGCCCTAGTTCCTTTTTATGACTGATATAATATTCAATAAACACGAATAATAACATTACAGGAGCTGCATATATAAGCAGATTCGGAGCGCTTTTATATTGCCCCAACATTTCCTGAAAAGTAAGTTTCCCTTGTAAAAACTCCATACTCTATAATATAATCCCGAATAAATGTAAAAATTAAACTCTGGAATAGTAATATACTAAATTAATTAAAAAATACCCTGACATCGGACCCGAAAATTCAAAGTTCTGTGTCGTTCTTTTATAAGATGAATAACTCCCCCGCAAGTGTTTTGTTTAAAGAAAAGACACCTGAGCAGGTAAAAAATTACCATATAGTCATAATTATTAAAACGACATGCAGGTCACCAAAGCACTGAAAGTCAATAACCGTTATTTTTTCAGATAAAAGCTCGTTTTTAAATCTCCGGCCTGTAACGAAAAACGTCCCGGCTCCAACAAAAGCTTTCCTTCTTTATCTGGAAATGTCAGGTCTCTTTGCGGATGTATTTCAAAATTAAATGTTCTGCTTTGCCCGGGCTCCAGTTTTACTTTCTCAAAAAATCTCAGCTCTTTTACCGGTCTGGTAATAGAAGCAAATTCATCCGATACAAACCACAATACTGCTTCTTTACCTGCAACAGAACCTGTATTTGTGACCTTAACCGATGCTTTTATCGTTTTGTGGCCATCCGTTATGCTATCACTAAGAATCAGATCGCTATACTGAAATTTAGTATAGCTTAATCCGTGCCCAAACTCGGCCAAAGCAAACTGCAACAGCTCTCCCGTTACAGGTCGTAATTCGGAGTACTCGCTTTTTTTATAATTATAGGAAATTATATGGCCTTCCCGAAGGGGATATGTAAAAGCCAGCTTGCCGCTCGGATTAACTTCCCCGCATAGAATCTCGCTTATTGCCTCAGCACCTTCATTGCCGGGCAATCCGGCAAACAGGATCGCCGCACAGTTTTTATAAAAATCTGCAATTATCCGGGGTCTTCCTTCCGTAAGAATGAGAACAACAGGCTTTCCCGTAGCTATTGCTTTCAGCGCCCATTCTTTCTGATCTGGAGACAATTCGAGCGTATTAATGGAACCGTCAGTTTCCGCATAGGCATGTTTTTCCCCGATTGCCAGGAGAATCACATCGGCATTTCCTGCAAGCTGCCCAAGATTCGCCATATCAGCCAGGACAACTTCGGAATCAGCAAACTTTTTCCTGACTGCACTATAAATGGTCGGCATATTTTCAGGAAACCACCAGTCACTTTGCGCTGCAAACCGGTATGTCCAGCCCCCGCATAGCGGAACTTTACTATTGGCAGTAGCTCCGGTAACAACAATTTTACGGGGCTTTTTCAACGGAAGAATTTCATTCGTATTTTTTATAAGAACGATAGATTCTCTGGCCGCTTCCCTGGCCATCTCTGCTGATTTCTCCTCGCCGATCCTGGACAAACGCTCCGAATCAGGCAGATGGTTTTCAAAAAGGCCGAGCTCATATTTCAAGCGCAGAATACGGCGTACAGACTCATCGATTCTTGCCTCTGTTATCCTTTTTTCTTCCACCAGCTCTTTAACATACCGGTTAAAATCCGTAGTGAGAGGAATCATTGAAATATCAATACCCGCATTAATAGCCAGCAGCGTTGCTTCCTTCTCATTTTCGGCCACAAAATGCATTTTCTCCAGGGCAATGATATCCATCCAGTCGGTCACGACCACCCCTTTAAAACCAAGTTTTTCCCGCAGAAGCCTGGTCAATAGCTCAGGATTGGCGTGTACAGGTATACCGTTAATTTCCCCGCTGTTTACCATAATGGTCTTTACTCCTGCATCAATCGCTTCCTTAAAGGGCGGGATAAAAAACTCATATAACAATTGGTCCGGAATCTCAGCCGGTGAACGGTCCCAACCGGATTTAGGATCGGAATACCCCACAAAATGCTTGGCACAGGCAGCAACCTTGTATGGCACAATGTCGGGAGCATTCTGTACCTTACGGATATAGGCAGCTCCCATCTTGCCGGTAAGGTAAGGGTCTTCTCCATAGGTTTCATAATACCTGCCCCAATATTTGTTTTTTCCCAGATCCAGTACAGGGGCAAAAAGCCAGTTATGTCCCAGACCGCTGGTTTCTCTTACAGTAACCTCTGCCATATTGCAGGCGTGTATTGTATCAAAGGTACAGGCTATATTTACATTGTGAGGAAAAATAGTCCCTTCTTTCAGATAGGAGCTCCCATGCACATGATCTACTCCGTACAGCAATGGAATTTTATTTTTGCTATAGGCCAGATTTACCCTCTGAAGGTCATACATGTATCTGTACCAGGAATCTTTTGATACACCGCGCCCGTTCAGAACCGAGCCAATATGATAATTGGTGACATAATGTATCAGCTTATTAGTATCCAGTTCGAAAAATGTGACGGAGTCATAATGGGTAAAAATACTGTCCGTCATCAGCAGGGTTATATTTATTTGTGCCATCTGCCCGATTTTCTCTTCAAGCGTCATAACAGAAAGTAATTCTTCTACTTTTCTGTCCGTTTCATCACCTTGGCTGGTTTTATTTTCAGATCCGGAGCATCCCCAAAATGCCAGAAAGGTTAGAAGCACAAGCAGACGGTTGGTTGTCATAGAAAAATGCATTAAAAACTGTTGTCTGACAAAATAAGCAGTATTATCACTGAATTACAACGATCTTTCTTAACAATTGTCCACAAAGAAGCTGATTTTATAATTTTTAAAGAAAATCGGTCTAAACCGGAAAACATAAAAAAACAGATTTTCAACAGAAAAAATATGCTCAATATCCTGAAATGGCCCGGGAAGATGTAAATTATTTCAGGAAACACCAACTTTACCTGAACAATACCCATAAAACACTGCTGCATTCCTGTCAAAAAAGACTCAAAGCCATTAATCCAGTAATTGCACTATATGTATATGAATTAACATTAAGCTTTGGAAGAATGGTTATATAGGTGTATTAGTTTAGATCTTTTTAATTCTATGTATTATGGCTATAGCATCAGTTGAACTTATTAAAGCACTACGTGACACCTCAAAAAGAATCGGCGGCAACAGAAGCAATTATGACTGGAAAAATATTGGAGCCTGCAATTGCGGAAACCTGGTACAAATTGTAACCGGACATGAGAAAAAACAAATACACCAACATGGAATTCAGAAACATGGCGATTGGGAGATGCTTGTATATCTGTACAATGACAACGGGAAATACGAAATCGATAAAATAATCAAAGCCCTCCTGGATCTGGGATTTTCACTGAGCGATATCGTAAACCTAGAAAATCTGAGCGATCCTGAAATTTTAGCCAGGGTACCGGGCAACAAACGATTTCTTAAAAGGGATGTCAGAGAAGATGTAATCCTGTATCTTGAGACTTGGGCCAATATGCTGGAAGCAAGTCTGATTAGAGAAATTACATCAGAAAGACAAAGCCTGTACCAGGTTATGGTCTGATTGTAACTGCATACTGCTAGATGGAAGAATCCCGTGTTGCTTCATACGGGATTTCTTGCTATGCAAAAAGCTGCCTGAATACTGCTGCTTTCAGCTGACACTCATTCCATTCTTTTTCAAGATCACAATCATAGGTGATCGCACTGCCTGCCGAAAATGAAAGATAAGTCTCTTGCTTATTATAAAACAGGGAGCGAATCAAAACATTAAAATCAAAATCATTGTCCGGACTTATGTAACCTGCGGCTCCGGAAAATGCTCCGCGAAAAAAACGCTCATACGTATCAATCAACTCCATTGCCCGTATTTTAGGCGCTCCCGTCATACTGCCCATCGGAAAAGCATTACGAATGACATCCACAACGGAACTATTGCCGCGCAACATCCCGGTAACAGTGGTAATCATCTGATGTACCTTCGGAAATGAGTATATGCCAAACAGCTCCTCGACATCCACCGTACCAGGCATACAGGTTCGGGCCAGGTCGTTACGAACCAGGTCCATTATCATCATATTTTCAGCTATCTCCTTTTCACAGTGTCTGAGCGTTTCTTTCAGCAATTCATCTTCTTCCTTCGTATTGCCTCTTCTTATCGTTCCTTTCATAGGCTGGGAAATAATCTTTCTATCCGTTTTTTTCAAAAAACGCTCCGGAGAAGCGGAAATAATAGCATGATTTCCGGTTTCATAAACAAGTGAGAACGGGGCTCCGGATAAAGAATTTAAAGCCGAATAAACAACAAGGGGATCTATACTGGCTTTCCTGGTAAAATACCTGATGCAGTAATTGATTTCATAGATATCACCCTCCAATATATGTTGCTTAAGCAAATGTCCGGTTTTAAGGTATTCACTTTTCCCGGTCTCCGGATAAAAAGATAGGGCAACTTTTCCGGGAACAGCAACCGGTTCTGTCCGTTCTATTGAATGATAGGCAGCAGAGGCATTATCGCTTTCTATGAAAACGCTGTCTTCATAGAAAGTCAATAAAAACTGAGGCTCGAAAAAATGAATAATCGGGAATTGTAAAAAATCAGGATTTTTACTTGTCAGATCCTCGACTTCGTTTTTGGCATCGTACGATATATAGCCGAATATCCAGCCATGAGGTCCTGCAATAAACTCCTCAAGTTTCTCAAATACATTCCTGCCGGCTTTTAGCTCACGCCTGACTCCGACTGCCAGCTTTTCCGGGAATGCTCCATGCAGTGTATCATATCCGTTCCCGTTTAAATACATATATGTCCCGAATTCGGATGCCCAACGGAGAGCCTTTGCCCGAAAATTTTCAAGATTGTCCGGATAGAAGTACATACAATGTTATTCGGTTTCACTCAATGCCGCCCTGGCTTTATTATCAATACTGTTTTTATACTCATGGTCCGCATAAGAAAGGGCTTTACTAAAATAATGCCTCGCTTCGGTAATATTACCGGATTCTGAAAGCATATACCCGGTTTGCAGACAGGCATTGGGTGCAAAATAGTGATTTTTTCCTTCCGACAACAGGATCACTTTTTCATAGTTGTCAATGGCTGCCTTATAGTTTCCCTGTAGCTGAAAAATTCGGCCTTTCCTATACCAGAATTCAATATTATCTACATGATCCTCTTCCCGTTTCAGACAATACTTACTGAGCTCTGCCAGCGCCTTATCCAGATAGCCGCCATCGCAGCTCAGTCTTGCTTTCATCAGATGCTTGTCCGGGAAAACCTGATTTCTGGCAAATTTGCCGGCGTATCTATCAGAATCATATACTTCCTGCCCGACATTTCCTACTTTGCCCAGATAATACACTGCCTTTTCTTCATTGCCGGACAGCCAGTACGTCAGAAAAATTTTGTAGTAAGCGTCTTTAATATGATTTTTCCCTTTGGTTGCTTTCAGAAAATGCAGATAATATCCTCTGGATTCCTCATATTTCCCTTTATATAAAAGAACCTCGCCCTGAAGAAGATATACAAGAGGAAAAGTAGCATAGCTGCCGGAAGAATACCTGCTTAAAATCCCCAATGCCTTGTCGGACTGACCTTCTTTCACCAATACAGCCGAATACAAATAAGCCAGTAAGTAATTTTGCCTGTTTTTATCAGCCTGATCTGCGATCTGGCAGGAAACACAGCCCGCCGTTTTCAAAATATACTTTTGGGCAGCTACCCGAAGCATAAAGGCCTCGAGAGCAAAAAAAGAGCCGCTGCTTTCTACCTGCTTCAGCAAATGAATTCCTTTACTGATTTCACCTTTATAACCGAAGAGATTGGTTAGCCACAGATATTTTTCCGGAACAGAGCCGAGAAACAGCTGAAACAGCCCGGCCAGCTTTTGATGATGAATAAAATCAGGGTACCTGCGGCTGATTAGCTGAATAAGCTGATATGTTTGCTTTAATTCCCATGCTCCCGACAGTTCCTCATTAAACTTCAGCTTCAGCAAAGCCGAATGAAAGCGGATTTCCGCTTCAATTAATAATTTCCAGGCCGGGTCATAAGCCAGCCTGGGTATAGTTTTCAGATACTGACTATGTATGGATTTTACCTGCTGATATGCACCATAATCCTCCATTAGCAGCAAATACAGGGTCTCGGAATAGCTGTGAACAAGAAAATAAAAAGGATCATTTCCATATTGATCACCGGCTTCACTGAGCAATAAATTACCTTCGGACAGCTTCAGTGAAAGAATAAGACGGTATGCATTGAGAAGAGGAGAGGGGATAGCATTCTGCGCATATACCCCGGAACAGGATACGACAATGAAAAAAAGAAAAATAAAAAAAGGGCGGGCTTTACGAGCCGCCCTTCTCTTAATAAGAGAGTATATCTTCAAAGACTTATCTTTTACTCGTCTCTAATACCGGAGATTCAACATCTGCAAAGATTCTTCCGCAATGCTCACATACAATAAGCTTCTTTTTTTCTCTGATATCCACCTGTCTCTGAGGAGGCACTGTGTTAAAGCAGCCACCGCAGGCATCTCTTTTTACAGATACAACCGCAAGTCCGTTGTTAACATTTTTACGGATCTTGTTATATGAATTCAAAAGACGCTCTTCAATTGCCTTAGATGCTTTCTCCCGGTCCTTATGCAGTTTCTCCTCTTCATCCCGGCTCTCTCCGATGATACTGTCAAGCTCTTTTTTCTTGATATCCAGATCCTTCTGTCTTTCCTGGAGAATCGATTCCGTTTTAGCGATTTCCTCTTTTTTTACCTCTATTTTAGCAAAACCTTCCTTTATGCGCTTTTCACTAATCTGAATTTCAAGTTGCTGCAGCTCAACCTCCTTGGTAATCGCGTCGTATTCACGGTTATTGCGGACATTCATTTGCTGCTCCTCATACTTCTTTATGAGCTTTTCCGCATCCTTGATACCTTGCTTATTGTTCTGAATTTCATCCTCAAGCTTCTTAATTTCGCTTTCGAACTTTCCGACCCGGGTTTCATATCCGGCCAGTTCATCTTCCAGATCCCTTACTTCTTCCGGAAGGTCACCACGTACTTTGTTTATTTCATCAAGCTTTGAGTCGATTGTTTGCAATTTAACAAGGGCTTCAAGCTTCTGTGCAACTGAGTTTTCCATCTATCTTAAAGATAACTTATAGGGTTTGTTACTGTTTTTGCCAAAATGACTGCAATATTACTAAAATTCTCAATTAAATAGTCATAAATTAGATCTTTTGTAAAAACCTCCGACTCATAATGTCCGACATCGGCAATAATAATCCTGTTTTCGGCATCAAAGTATTCATGATATTTAAAATCTGAGGTAATAAACAAATCAGCTCCGCTCGCAATGGCCGCTTTCAGCAGAAAACTGCCGGAACCGCCGCAGACCGCAACTTTATTAATTTCTTTTCCGACAACTTTTGTATGTTTCAGCACGGAAAGCTGCAGCTTTTCCTTTACAACATGCAAGTATTCGAGTGGGGTATAGGAGCGTTCCGTAGTTCCGGTCATGCCGGAGCCAATATACGGATTTGCATTGTCAAGAGATAAAATGTCATAAGCCGGCTCCTCATAAGGATGACTTTCTTTCAGATGACGTATAAGCTGATTTTCCAGGTGAGCGGGAAATACAACCTCAACACGATCCTCTTCTACATACTCCCGGATGCCGGCACGGCCAACTGCCGGTGATGCGCCCTCCATCGGAAAAAACGATCCCTGACCGTTGATCTTAAAGCTGCACTCCCTGTAATTGCCTATTTTGCCTCCGCCTGCTTCAAACAGCTGATCCAGGACCTGGCCGGTATGGGAAGAGGGAATAAAGGTTACTATTTTTTTCAGCGTATCATTTTTAGAAACCAGCACCGAAGTATTGGTCAGATTCAGTACATCACAAATCTTTTTATTTACTCCGTTCGGCATATTATCCAGATTGGTATGAATACCATACAGCGCAACATCGTTTTTGATTGCTTTAATAACCGTTCTCTCTACATAATTACTTCCGGTAAGTTTTTTCAGCCCTTTGAATATTACCGGATGATGTGCCACAATCATATTACATCCGAGCGCAACAGCTTCATCAACGACTTCTTCCGTCATATCAAGTGTTACCAAAACTCCTGTTACGGTAGTATCACAGCTACCGGTAAGCAACCCGGCATTATCATAGCTTTCCTGATAGGATAGAGGAGCCAGTTTTTCCAGGGACTTTGCAACATCATTAACCTTAATCATAGTGTAGCAGTTGTTGGGATCCGATTTTATTTTCATCCCAAAACTATCAACATTTTTCTTTATATCTTTGCTCCCGATGACACTAAGAAAGTTTTTTCTTTTTCCCTTTTCAATAGTATATAGCCTTGTCACAGGTTTTAGAAACTTTCTGTATGATAAAAAGTTTTTAAAATCAGCTTCATTCGAATTTCCGGTCATATGCATCGGCAACCTGAAAGTAGGAGGTACCGGCAAAACTCCGCATGTCGAATACCTCACAGACTTTCTTTCCTCAGAATTTCCTGTAGGAATAGTTAGCAGAGGATACGGTCGTAAAACAAAAGGCTATATCGAAGCATATCGGGATACGGAAGCCTCAAAGATCGGTGACGAGCCTGCTCAGTATCGAAGAAAATTTTCTGATAATGTCCGGGTTGCTGTCTGTGAAAAACGTAGCATAGGAATAAAAAGATTAAAGGAAAGCCATCCTCAGCTAAAAACGATTATTCTGGACGATGCCATGCAGCATCGTTCCGTACAGGCCGGACTTACTATTATGCTTACAGAATACAAACATCCTTTTTTTAAAGATTGGATACTTCCGGGTGGCTTGCTTAGGGAAAGCCGGAAAGAAGTACAGAGAGCAGATATGGTAATAGTCACCAAATGCCCGGATGATATAGCTGAAATTCAAAGGAGTAAATTCCGTGACCAGACACGCAGGTATGCCCAAAAGAATGTACCGGTGTTTTTCACCCGCTATATATACGGCGCTCCGACAGCGCTCTATAATCCGGTCGCCCCATTCAATCAATCAGCTCCCTGCCACATTCTGGCTGTATCAGGAATTGCTAATCCACAGCCTTTTCTTTCTTTCCTTCAGGAAAGCTATACATCTGTCAAGTCATTACGGTACTCCGATCATTATGACTATACAATAAAAGATGAAGAAAAAATAATAAAAGAATTCCAAAGTCTGCCGGAAAATGGCAATAAACTGATACTAACCACAGAAAAAGATGCCGTTAAGTTTAAAGATCTACACATACTGAAAGAAGTTCCTGTAGCTTATATTCCGGTCAAGGCATCTTTTCTTGAAAAAGAAAATGAATTTAGGCAGTTGGTCAGAGACTTTTTAAATTAGTATGTTTGCCCAATTATTTTAGCGAAGGTGACACAACTCAGGATATACATATTTTTTATTAGTTGCTTTTCCTGCATAATGCACAAAGGAACAGCTCAGATTCTGGACGATACAACCAGATTATTATACGGTACGCATACAACATATTTCCAAAAAGAGGTTGATATATTGAACAATGTACCGGAGAAAAGAAAGCTCGATACACTTCTTACTGACCTGCATAATCAAAGCTTCATTTTCGACAAAAACATATTTTATCAGGATCTGGGACAACTCGGCACACCTGTTCAGCACTATGGATACCAGATGCCGGATCGTCCCGGAAGACGCTTCGGGTTCGATGAATTTCTGATATATGAATATTCTCCTTCCACCATCGATTATTTCGATACCAGATCGCCCTTTTCGGAAGTGTCCTATATTCAGGGATCACGAGGACAGCAACTTGCTCAGGCCCGCTTCAGCAGAAACATCAATTATCACTGGAATGTCGGATTTGATTACCGCATTTTCAAGACAGACAAGCTAAACGGCCTGTTCCGGAAAGATAAAAATACCACAGCCAGCGCATTTGATTTTTATACCCGGTATTTCACTCCCGATAACCGGTACGGCATCCTCGCAAATTTTTCATTTTACGATCAGCAGTTTATGGAAACAGGGGGGATAAGCCCGGATTCTGCGGATACATATTTTGATCTTTTTGACGATATCCGGGAATATGTCTACATCCAGAGTAATGACCGCGAACGGAAAGCGATGACCAATAACAGAAAAGGTCAGTATCATATATATCAGCAGTTTGATTTTTTCGGCGATTCACTTCTCCAGCTATATAATGTATTTGATTATTCAAGCCGAACCAATTGGTTTAAGCTAAGAAATCACGAAAATCTTAATGACTACTTTCAGGCATATGGTTTACCGGCTGAGCCGCTTCATTACCCATACAGCACCTTCAATATGTCCGCTCAAAAGCTGCTGGAAAATGAGGGTGGATTAAAAGGAGTATCCCAGGGACTAAATTACCGGTTATTTTACCGGTATAAGGAAATCGATTACCGACAGCATTATGATTCTCTTTCCTTAGGCTATACCGAACAATTTGCCGGCGGAACTTTCTCCTATGCTTTTCGCGATCCGGCCTTATTACTAAGTGCCTCAGGAGAGAAAATGCTATCTGGCAATGATTATGGAATTAAAGCAGCTATAAGCCATCCGCTCTTCAAAGCCGGCTATAATCGCCTGGTTTATTCACCTTCATTATTTCAGACACTCTTTGTTGGTAACTTCATCCAGTGGCTTCCGGCGGATAACCTGAAAGAAACAGGCACCAGCCATTATTACCTGTCGGCAAACTATACAAAAGAGCGCTTTTTCGTGAGAGCAGGCTTAAATTACTATAACATCCGGAACTATATCTATCTCGATGCCGACAAGTACAGAAAGCAGGCCGCGGACGATCAGGTAGTAAGTCCTGTCGATGTGTATATTAATGCCGGGATAAACGTCAGTCGCTTTCATCTGGAAAACTATCTGGAATATCGAAAAGTGGGTGGAAAGAACGGAGGAGAAAACCTGATCCGGGTACCGGAATACACTAATAAAGCAAGGCTGTACTATCAGAATAACCTCTTTAAGCATGTCGCTTTTCTGCAGATCGGAGTCGACCTGAATTATCGTTCCGGATATTATGCAGACTATTATTTGCCGAATTATCAGCATTATTTCCTGAATAACAATTTCTTTATTCAGGATTATATGTACGCTGATCTGTTCCTCAATATTCAGATCAAGAGTGTTCTTGGATTTGTAAAAGTGGCCAATGTAACACAAAACCTGAGAGACAACTCCAGTATTTTCGGTCCTGGTTACTTTGTTACTCCGTGGTATTCCGGACTTTCGAGGACATTTATATTTGGACTGGCCTGGAGATTCTACAATTAATTCAATAAACCGAAAATGCTTGGATTAAAATTACCGACCGACCCAAGATGGGTTGATATCGCTGAAAAATCAATTGAAGATATACTGGTAGATCATGCCTATTGCGAGCAGAAAGCCGCAAGCTCCTGTATTTCTCTGATCGTACAGTTTCCGGAAAGAGAAAAGCTTGTTGAGGTACTGACTCCGATAGTAACAGAAGAATGGGGGCATTTCAGAATGGTTTTAAGTGAGCTGCGAAAGCGCAATTATAAGCTTGGCCACAAACGAACCGATGAATATGTTGTTAAACTGGCACAACTGGAAAGAAAAGGTGGAAAAATAGAACGCCAGCTGATGGATAAGCTTCTGATTAATGCACTGATTGAAGCCAGGAGCTGTGAACGCTTTCGCCTGTTGTCACTGAACATCAACGACGAAAATCTGAAGAAATTCTACCATGAGCTGATGATCTCGGAAGCCGGCCATTATGTTACATTTGTAGACTTAGCCAAAGAATACATGCCGGTCCATGAAGTACAGACACGGCTGGAAGAAATGCTGGTCGCTGAAGCTGAGATAATCCGGAATCTGGAAATCAGAGGCGACCGTATGCATTGATCAGGTCTTTTGCTTTTTCTTTTTGGCAGCCGGAAAAAGAATATTATTAAGAATCAGTCTGTATCCCGGAGAGTTGGGATGCAGATTGAGATCTGTCGGCTCTTCACCCACAAAATGCTGGTAGTCTTCCGGGTCATGCCCACCATAAAAGGTCCACGTCCCTTTACCAAAAGTTCCGTGAATATATCGTACTTCATTCGCTGATTTATTTTCCCCCATGACCAATACCTCCGGCTTTACCACACTTTTCTTAAAGGCCGTCGTCTGTCCCATAAATCCTTTGATCACATGCTCATGATTCTGAGTCAGCATGGTTGGAACAGGATCCCATTTGGCTGAAAAGCTAAACAGAGTAAAGTAATCATTATTTTCAGAAATCCCCGGACGATCATGATTATCAATCGTCGAGTATTCATACTCAAAAGGATTCATGCTGATCTTAAAATTCTCAAAAGCAAAGGTATTCCGGAAATTAACCTTATTCTGAGCATTCGGGTCCATAGGATCCCCGTCATACATATGATCACATATATCAACCCCTTCGGCAGCCAAAGCAATATCATAGGTATCAGTTGCGGAACACATGGCAAAAAGGAAACCGCCGCCGGCACAGAACTCACGGATCTTCTTTACCACAGCCAGCTTAAGCTGCGATACTTTGGCAAAGCCATAACGTCTGGCAACATCCTCATACTCCTGCTGCTGCTTTATATACCAGGGCTGATTTTTGTATGAGTAGTAAAACTTTCCGTATTGTCCTGTAAAGTCTTCATGGTGTAAATGCAGCCAGTCATAATCCGGCAGAATTCCATTCATCACCTCATCATCAAATACAATATCATAAGGTATCTCGGCATAGGAAAGCACAAGCGTCACCGCATCATCCCAGGGCAATTTGGTTTTAGGCGAATAGACCGCTACCTTAGGTGCTTTCTCCAGCTTTACAAGATCCATATTTTCTTCGGGATTCGCTATCTGGGTCTCTATTCCTACAGCCTGAGCATCCGAAATAACTTCGTATGATACTCCTCTTATCATACACTCATCTTCTACAAGCTTATGATAATCGCACATAAAACTTCCGCCACGATAGTTAAGCAGCCAGTTGAATGTAACATCCTTGGTCAGTCCCCAATAAGCAATTCCATACGCTTTTAAATGATTCTTCTGGGCATGATCCATGGGAAGAAGAATCTTTGAAGCTATTGAAGCTCCGGGTACGAGCATAGTCCAAAGCAAAAGGACAAAAGAAAGGTATTTCATAGGAAAGAAAGATGTTATAGTAAGTATATACTTTTACAAACTAAAGCTAAAAATCTGACAATATTTATACCAGTATGGCATCATCCGACAATTATCATAACACATACCATACTACAACAAACAAAGATATTATCAGTTTTTCTATGAGATAAAGACAATTTTATAGCGCAAAGTTGAAAATTTAATTTTTTACATTTGTATAATATCTAAATATTAAGCAACTTTGTTAGGTCAATTTTTTCGCTAAGGCATTTATAGCATTTTGCAAACTATGATTAGTAACATGAAACTAAGGGTTTTTTTTACAATTGTTTTAACATCAGTTACCGGTTCACTTTTTGCCGGAATCTTTACTTTACAAGGTATTTACCAAGGTAAGAATCTTTATGTTCAAAATCCTTTCACAGGCAATATGAAAGACTTCTGTACAAATGAAGTTATTGTCAATGATAAAGTGGTGCTGAGCAATGTTCAATCCAGTGCTTTTGAGATTGATCTTTCCTTTCTTGCCATGAATGATCCTGTAACTGTTACTATAAAGCATAAAGACGATTGTAAGCCCAAAATACTTAACCCTCAGGTTATTAATGCCAGCAGCAATTTTAATTTTCAGGCTGTAACTTCTGATATTGAAACAATAACCTGGGTAACAAAAGGGGAGAAGCCAAGGGGGCGTTTCTTCGTAGAGCAATTCAAGAACAATGCCTGGACAACTGTTAAAGAAATTTCCGGTAAGGAAAATCCGATCATCAACAATTACCTGGAGAAAAGCAGCCATCATTCCGGCCTGAATAAATACAGAGTGAAGTATTTGCAAAACGATGGCCAGGTATTCTACTCTCAGGTTGTGGAGTTTGCCTCTGACCTTAAACCGATCGAAATGTATCCGAAGCGTGTTACTGATAAAATCTATTTGTCAAGAGAAGCTGACTATGAAATTCTTGACCAGTATGGTAACGTAATAAGCAAAGGAACAAAGAAAGAAATTGATTTGATGAAAGCTTCTACGGGAGTCTACTATCTGAACGTAGACAACCAGACTATTAAGTTTTTCAAAAAATAAGCATATAATAAGGAATTGTAAGAAAGGCAAAAGAAAAATCTTCTTTTGCCTTTTTTTGTTACCCGGATTATTCATTGACTATTCCTGTATTTTTTGTAACTTCATGTCGACTTTTCAAAAAGTAAAAAAGGCATATATAGCACCAATACATCTATTTAATTAAGATTTAATAGTTTATGAGATTCAGTCTTATATTTTTTCTTGCTTTTCTTGTTGTGCCTAGCGCAAAGGCCGATATAGAAATTTACGGTGTTTATCAGGGAAAAAATGTATATGTGCAGAATCCTTTCACCAGCAATATGAAAGATTACTGTACCAAGGAGGTTTTTGTAAACGATGTAAAGCTTATGACAGAAATCCAGGCAAGCGCGTATGAAATAGACCTGTCATTTCTGCCTTTTAATGATCCTGTTACAATCAGGATAACACATAAAGATGACTGCAACCCAAAAATACTTAATCCTCAGGTTGTCAAGATACAGACAACTTTTACATTCAATGCAGTCAATCTGGAAAAACGTCAATTTTCCTGGGCAACAAAAAATGAGCATGAAAAGGGTCGTTACTTTATCGAACGTTATGAGTACAGCCATTGGAAAATACTAAACGAAATATATTCGAACGGCTCCGGAAGGTATATGCAGCCCATCACCCATAACAGCGGTTCAAACAAATACAGAATAAAATACCTTGACGAAAGAGGAAATGCTATTTATTCGGATATCATGGATTATGAATCCGATAATAAGCCAATAAGCTTCTATCCCAAAAGAGTTACCGACATTCTCTACTTGTCAGATAGCGTATACTATCAGGTTCTTGACAAATATGGTAACGAAATCAGCAAAGGTGTCAAAAAAGAAGTGAATCTTGAGCGCCTTCCTTCTGATGTTTACTATCTGAATGTAGATAACAGAACATATAAATTTTTTAAAAAATAGTAAGGCTGAAGAGATTGTTTTGTTGAGTAATAATAAAAGGAAAGAGCCGGAAGACACATGTTGATTATTTCCGGCTCTTTCTCTATTTGTAAGGGGGCTCGTCTCAGCTGTTTTTATCAGTGCTTTACATACATTTCTTCAAAAGAAGCAGTAATATTTCCTTCTTCATCAAATGCACTGAGAGTAACTTCAGTAATTTCATTTGTTAACAAGGGATCAAAATCAGCTGTAACTTTGATATAATTTTCTGTAAAACCAGACATCTTACCTGCTTTATCTTTTTCTTCTTCAAAAAGGACATTAGCTTTCTTGCCTATAAACTGCGCATAAAAGGCCCTCCGTTTCTTTTCTGACAGTATCCGAAGCATATTGGTGCGCTCATGCCTTGTTCTCAGCAAAACCGGATCATTCATTTCTGCCGCAAGGGTATTACTTCGTTCAGAATATGTAAATACATGGAGGTATGAAATATCAAGACTATTCAGAAAATTGTATGTCTCTTTAAAGTCCCCGTCCGTTTCACTGGGGAAGCCGGTAATCACATCTACCCCAATACAGCAATCAGGCATTAATGACTTTATTTTTTGTACACGCTCCTGGTAAAGCTCTCTCAAATATCTTCTCCTCATGAGACGAAGTATTTTATTGGAGCCGCTTTGCAGAGGAATGTGAAAATGAGGCACAAACTTATCCGACTGGCTTACAAATTCAATTATCTCGTCGGATAAAAGATTAGGTTCAATGGACGATATTCTGAAACGTTCTACCTCAATATGCTTATCAAGCTCCTTTATAAGATCCAGAAATTTAAACTTGCGTTTTCCCTCCAGAATACCGTAATCTCCGATATTTACTCCCGTCAATACAATCTCCCGAACTCCGGATCGGGCAATTTCACCGGCTGTTTTCACTATATTTTCAAGAGTATCGCTCCGGCTTGTCCCTCTTGCCAGGGGGATCGTACAAAACGTACAGGAATAATCACAACCATCCTGCACTTTAAGAAAAGTTCTTGTCCGGTCATTGATTGAATAGGAGCAATAATAATCAGTAGCCGATTCGATTGGCTGGTTATATATTAAAGGAGACTTCTTCTTTTCAAATGTCCCCAGAAGCTCTACCAGCCTGAACTTTTCAGACGCGCCCAAAACAGCATCAACTCCGGGTATATTCACAATTTCCTCAGGTTTTAGCTGTGCATAACAACCAATAATGGCAATAAAAGCATCCGGAGAAATTTTAAGCGCTTCTTTTACAATCTTCCGGCATTTTTTATCCGCATGGTCTGTTACCGAACAGGTATTAACTATGAAAATATCAGGCTTATCCTGAAAATCGACAGTTTTATAACCCTGATTTTCAAACAGTCTGGAAATAGTAGAGCTCTCTGAAAAGTTAAGCTTACATCCCAGCGTATAAAATGCCACCTTTTTCATAAGGTAAAATTAATCATTTCTCGGTATAATCCCTAAAGGAAACCTCCAGGTAGGCTTTACCGGCCTGAATGGTCTCTTCAGACAATGAATCTCCCTGATGAATGATCCGGTTTCCTATATTATCATAAACCAGAAACTCCCCGGGCGTAATATAACCAAAACCATTATTGAATGTGTAAAATGCAAATTCTCTTGTCGGACTAAATAAGTCTTTGCTGAAGCGAAAATCGCTGTAATCAATATCCAGCTGAGCCAATAATGTTGCTGCAAGATCGGTCTGTCCGCCTAAGGTTTCAACGGTACCTGATTGAGTCACTGCTCCGCCCGTCCACAGCATTGGAATCCGGAACTCATCGGTAACTCTGGTCGCCCATTGATTTTTCCCAGGAAAAATATGACCATGATCTGCAATAACAATGATAAGCGTATTATCCCACCAATCCTGTGCACGGGCATTTTTAATAAATCCGGTCAGACAGGAATCTGTATAGTATATGCTATTGCAGAACTTACTTTCATTATCCTGTCCTGAAATGTAGGAGAGGGGGACATCGTATGGCTCATGGCTGCTCAGTGTAAAGGCTGTGATAAAGAAAGGCTCCCGTTTCTGGTTAATATCATCATTCAGCCGCTGAAAAAGATGCGCATCATGTACTCCCCATTTTGATGTATGCAGCTTCGCAGGAAAGTTGTCTTTGAAAACAAGGTCTCCATACCGGCTCGTGAGAAGATACGATTTCAGATTGGCAAAATCCGGCTCTCCGCCATAATAAAAGGCACTCGTATACCCCTGCTCATGCAGCTTATGACTCAGGCAAGGTAGTTTAGCTGATTTTTCCGGTTTATTCATTACCGAAAACCGGGGCATAGCAGGATAACCACTTAAAATTCCGGTCAGTCCCTTATCACTGCGATCTCCTGTAGCATACAGATTAGGAAAAAATATTCCTTCTTTTCTCAAAGAATTAAATCCGGGTGTCAGATTTCTGGGATCATCAATTACTTTATGGGTAAAACTTTCCCATACAATTAGTATTATATTCGGATTTGCTTTAGTAAGCACTTTTCCACTGTTTTTATCTTCCCTCTCAGAATACAAGCTTTCAAACAACTTTCTGCTGTCAGGAACCGGCTCATAAGTATATGGTATTGCAGCTTCTGTGCTTTTATCAAACAGGGAATTCCCAAAGTTCCAGGCAAAATTGACAGCAGCCAGATTCAGGTGGTGATGATAGCTAAAATAGGCGGAGCTCTGATTGACCGGAATTTGCTGCAGCCCTCCCCGAATAGGGATGATTAATGAAGCAGCCATAAGTATGAACAAGGCAATATGTCCGAACTTGCCTTTACGGACAGCTGGAAATGGCTTTCTGTATAAAAAGGACCTGCTGATTAGTACAAAGGCAGTCACCAATATAAGAAATATGGCAGTAAGCAGGTAAACAGGAACAACAGAGGCTGTAGCAAGAATCTCTTCCGGCACTTGCAGTATATATTTCAATATGGTTTTATCTGCTCTGATGCCCCACCATTTTAATACCTCAAGATCAACAACCGTGAGCAGAGAAAGGACAATCAGGATTCCAAGTGTATAATAATACAGCACTTTTTGAACAGTTTTTCCTTCTACAGCAATAGCAAGACCACACCAGAGCGCTGGCAATAACAGAATATAAGAGATAAACGAAATATCAAGTATGGCTCCGGATACAAATACCTGCATGAGCTCAGTTACCGGAAAACCTGAAAATATTGTATAATGATATACTAAGAATATGACTTTCAGCACAATAAAATACAAATACCAGAAGGCGGTATATTTCAGAAGCAATTTCAGATAGAAGGGCATAAATAACTTAATAATTCGGTTGCACAAATTTAACAAAAGTATAATTTATCCAACCAGTCTTTTATTTAAATGGTTTCTTTCTCGACTATAGGGAGTCTTCTAAAAAAACACACCAAAAACGGACTTAATTTTGGCGAATCTGCGTTTTTTATTTAAAATTGACGTCAATTTCACAGCAAACCTCTGTGGAAACTATAATTTTTCATATTTTTGCAGAACAAAATAAAAACATAAATAACAAGGAATGGCTTATTTGAGATTTAAAGCGCTTGATGCTGTCAGCAGCCGTGAACCCATTAGTCTTAATTTACCTAATCAGAAGATCTCTGATTATTATGGATGTAATGTCTTTGGCCTTGAAGCCATGAAAGCGACACTGGCACCTGGTATCTACAAAAAGATCGTTGCGGCAATTGATAAAGGAGAGCAGATTGAACACTCTGTTGCCGAGGCTGTAGCCGGGGCCATGAAAATATGGGCTATGGAAAAAGGGGTAACCCATTATACCCACTGGTTTCAGCCATTAAACGGAGCAACCGCTGAGAAGCACGATGCTTTCTTTGAGCCCGATCACAACGGCGCTATCGAAAAGTTTAAAGGGAGTGCCCTGGTCCAGCAGGAACCCGACGCTTCATCCTTTCCGAACGGCGGTATCAGAAATACATTCGAAGCGAGAGGATATACAGCATGGGATCCGACTTCTCCTGCGTTCATTATTGGCAATACCCTTTGCATTCCTACTATATTTGTTTCCTATACAGGAGAAGCTCTTGACAACAAAACGCCTCTTCTGAGATCTCTTGTTGCAATTGATAAAGCTGCGACAGAAGTTTGTCAGCTATTTGATAGGGATGTTACAAAAGTTACTGCCACATTGGGAGCAGAACAGGAATATTTCCTCATTGACCAGGCGCTTTACAATGCCCGTCCCGATCTGATGATGGCCGGTAGAACTGTATTCGGCCATTCTCCGGCCAGAGGTCAGCAGCTTGATGATCACTATTTCGGTTCTATTCCCGCCAGAGTCAATGACTTCATGAAGGAGTTTGAATATGAAGCCTACAAGCTTGGCTTGCCTGTCAGAACCCGTCACAACGAAGTTGCTCCCAGTCAGTATGAAGTTGCCCCTACATTTGAAGAATGCAACCTTTCCTGCGATCACAATCAGCTTCTTATGGATATTATGCAAAAAGTCGCTGCCAAGCATAAGTTTAATGTCCTGTTCCATGAAAAACCATTTTCAGGAATCAACGGAAGCGGAAAGCACAATAACTGGTCGCTAAGCACCAATACCGGAAAAAATCTTTTAAGCCCAAGCAGTAAGCCTAAGGAAAATCTGGTTTTCCTTACCTTCTTTGTAAACGTAATCAAGGCAGTCCACGATTATGCTGATCTGCTGAGAGCCAGTATCGCATCTGCCGGCAATGATCATCGTCTGGGAGCCAACGAAGCCCCGCCTGCGATCATGTCTGTTTTTGTAGGTACCCAGCTTACAGAAGTTCTGAACGAATTGGAAAAGAATGGAAATGTAAAGGTTGACAAAGGCGACAATGTCTATATGAAACTCGGGATCAGCAAAATCCCTGAAATTCTGTTAGACAATACTGACCGTAACCGTACATCTTCTTTTGCCTTTACGGGAAATAAATTCGAGTTCAGAGCAGTGGGATCAAGTGCTAATAGCGCTTCTCCTATGACAGTGCTTAATACGATTGTAGCGGAGACATTAACCAGATTTAAAGAAGATGTTGACAAGCTAATCAAAAAAGGCGGAAAGAAAGAAGTCGCGATTATCAATGTCCTGCGTGAATATATCAAAGCTTCCAAAAAGATTCGTTTCGAAGGCAACGGGTACTCAGATGAGTGGGTTGCCGAAGCTGAGAAAAGAGGCTTGAAAAATGTAAAAAATACACCTCAGGCCCTCGACTTCTATATTGAGAAATCTGCAATTAATGTTTTCGTAAAACAAGGTGTCATGAGTGAACGTGAAGTTGAAGCAAGGCACGACATCACGTTGGAAAATTACGTAAAAAAGATTCAGATAGAATCGAGAGTAATGGGTGACCTTGCACTGAATCACGTAATCCCGACTGCCATAGCTTATCAGAACCGATTAATCGAAAACATTCGCGGCCTGAAAGAAATCGGGGTGAAGAGCGACAGCTACAAAACAACAATGTCTCTGATAGAGGATATTGCAAAATATATCGCTTCTATTCAGCAAAATGTTGAAGACATGGTTGAAGCCCGTAAACGCGCAAACAAAGTTGAGAATACCAGAGACCGCGCATTATTATACAATCAGGAAGTATTGAAGTTTTTTGAACCGATCCGCTATGCGGTAGACAAGCTGGAACTTATCGTAGATGATAAAGACTGGCCATTAGTAAAATACAGAGAAATGCTTTTCCTGCGATAAAATAAAAAGGCTGTCAGAAATGACAGCCTTTTTTTGTGCATTATTCGCAAGGCATTCTCATTATCCCTTATTGCCTTGCAATATGTTTTCCTGCAACAAATCCGGTACTCCAGGCAGCCTGAAAATTGAACCCACCGGTAACTCCGTCAATATCCAGTATTTCACCTGCAAAATATAGCCCTGGCTCAACTTTGCTTTCCATTGTATGCATATCAATTTCTTTCAGGCTCACCCCGCCGGCAGTTACAAACTCTTCTTTAAATGTAGTTTTTCCATTAACCGCGTATGTACCGTTGACTACTTCCTGTGTAAGAACATTAATCTGTTTCTTTGCTAAATCATGCCAGCGCATATCAGGATCTATTTGTGCGAGAGCAACAAAGCGTTCCCACAGCCTCCTTGGCAGATTAAACAGAGCAGAGGATGAAAAGACCTTCTTATTACTTTCTTTCTTTAAAGCTGAAAGATACTCCCTGAATGTTTCTTCATTATACTGCGGCAGCCAGTTAACTACAACACTAAACGAATAATTAAGCTCATGAAGATGGCGAGCCAGCCAGGCTGACAGCTTTATAACGGAAGGGCCGCTTAAGCCCCAGTGTGTAATTAATATTGCTCCTTCCTGAGATTGCTTAATTCCATTAACGCGTACTGAGACATTGCCAACAGACAGGCCCTGTAACCCATGCAGACGAAAGTCAGGAATATTGAAAGTAAACAAAGAGGGGACAGGTTTGATAACAGAATGCCCTATAGCCTGCAGCCAGGCATAAGATTCCGGATTATGAAATCCGCCGGTAGCAATTAAAACCTTATCACAGACGATTTTTTCTCCGCTTTTTATGGTTAGCTCAAATTGATCTTTTTCTTTCCGGATAGCTTTCACGTGTGCATCCGTCAGAATTTTCACACCAAGTTTCCGGGCTTCTTTAACAAGACAGTCAATAATAGATTGAGACTGATCGGAAACAGGAAAAACCCTGCCATCATTTTCTGCTTTTAGCGGAACACCTCTTTCTTCAAAAAAACGGACGGTATCAGTGGTTGAGAATGAATTAAAAACTGTCCGAAGCTCTTTAGCTCCCCTTGGATAATTTTTGAGCAGAGTTGAAATATTGGTCTCAGCATTGGTCACATTGCATCTTCCGCCGCCGGATACCTTTACCTTTGAAAGAAGCTTATAGCTTCTTTCAAGCAAAAGAACTTCAGCATCCGGATTATATCTTGCAATAGAAACTGCTCCAAAGAAACCAGCTGCCCCGCCTCCAATTACTACCGCTTTCATGTAATCTGTATCGTAATTTTAAAAAATCTATTTTATAACGAGAACATTCAAAACAATACGTTTTCTCCCGCGTATACCCAAAATAGACAATGCTGTTACTAAAATACAAAGTTACATAAATAATAAAGTGAAAACTTCCTTTCAGACAAAACAATTGTATACCTTTTTATCGTTTTAGTACTAGAAATGCTCACAAAATGAAAAAAAACTCTAATAAAAACAGGGACAAGGAAACAGAAGAACTTCCTTCAGCAACAACCAATGACCGCCCGGTCAATGCTTCAAGTGACATGGAAAAAGTAATTGCGGAAATTTATGGATTACTGGAAGAAATAAAACAGCACAAAAGTACTCTTAAAAAGAAAGGCATTCTTTAATCAAACAGATTATATGTCTCCCCTGGATATATTTTTGGGGCCACCATAATGCATTCAGGAGTATCAGTGGAAGGACTGTTGACGGCTCTGTGTGCTGCATAGCTGCTCATTCTGTCTGCATTGTAAGGTTTCAGCATATCCATAATTTCCTTATCGCTGATGTCATCCTTAAGCCATTTAAATTCAAGATCCTTAGGTAAAATAACCGGCATTCGTTCGTGGACTTCCCCAACTAGCTGATTGGCTGTTGTGGTTATGATGGTGAATGAGTTAATAATATCATCACCAGTGTCCCAACTGTCCCAAAGGCCGGCAAATGCAAATGCATCATCGGTATTAAGGGTGAAACGATAAGGTTTTTTTCTTTTTCCTTCTGCTCTCCATTCAAAAAAACCATCGGCAAGAATCAGGCAGCGGTGGCTGTTAATTAACTGTTTGAAAGGAGAACGGGTCAGAATTGTTTCTGATTTGGCATTTATCAGATTCATTCCGGTCGATTCGTTAAGCGACCAGTTCGGAATAAGTCCCCAGCGAAAAAAAGACAACTGAGCCTGATTCGTATTGGTAATAACAGGAACTATCTGGGTAGGAGCTATGTTAAAGCGGGGCTTCCATGAGGCAGGCACTTCAATATTGAAGCGTTTTTCTATTTTTTCTTTTGATTGAGTAAAAGAATATCTGCCACACATAGTTCCGATTGCTTTGAAATAATTTAAGAGGCAAAGCTAGTAAATAAGGGACTTGTATACAAGATAATCAGGGCCTTTTTGCACTATTCTGCGACATTAATGATTCGTCGGATATAGCGGAACATAACCTGCTCCAGGCTATCGTCACTTTGACTGGCAGGGAGTATTTCTGACAGGTTATTAATAACTTTTCGCCTTACAGCATCTGTTCTCAGATATTTTGGCACATTATTGCGAATATATTCTTTTCGCTCTTCCTCTGTATGGCTCCTGTATTCCTTGAATACCTCAGCTATAAGCCTCGAACACCGGTTTTTGTCCAGATTACTCAGCACCCTGTGCTGAATCATATTCAATTCTTTATCAGAAATAAGACAATCAACATCCGCTATACAAATATGCAGGTACATAAGAAAATGCTCATATACCCAAGTTGATGTAACATCCGTATGAACCATTCTTACCTTAGTTTTCTCATTACAATACAAATCTCAGCCAAGTTTGGTTTATTACAAAAAAAAGCCCTGAAAAAATTTTCAGGGCTTTTTTTACAAAGAATATGGAGAATTACATCATTCCACCCATTCCGCCCATTCCACCTGGCATTGCAGGGGCATGTGCTCCTTCTTTTTCAGGCTCGTCAGCCACTACACACTCGGTAGTCAGAAGAAGGGATGCAATAGAAGAAGCATTTTCCAGCGCCAGTCTTGTTACTTTTGTAGGATCAATGATTCCTTTTGCAACCAGATTCTCATATTTATCTTCTCTGGCATTGTATCCGAAATCATCTTTAGCTTCTTTTACCTTTTGCACGATTACAGAACCTTCAAGACCAGCATTGGCCACGATTGTTCTCAACGGTGCTTCAATAGCAATGCGAATGATATTTACACCTGTTTTCTGATCTTCATTTTCAGTCTGAACAGAATCAAGGGCTGCCGCAGCTCTGATCAATGCGACACCGCCACCAGGGATAATTCCTTCTTCAACAGCAGCTCTTGTCGCATGCAATGCATCATCAACTCTGTCTTTCTTTTCCTTCATTTCTACTTCAGTAGCTGCTCCGACATAAAGAATTGCTACTCCTCCGGATAGTTTTGCAAGTCTTTCCTGTAGTTTCTCTCTGTCGTAGTCAGAAGTAGTCGACTCAATCTGAGCCTTGATTTCCTTAATTCTTGCCTTGATGCTTTCAGAATCACCATTTCCATTTACAATGGTGGTATTATCTTTATCAATATTTACTTTTTCTGCTCTTCCAAGCATTGCAAGAGTTGCATTTTCCAGCTTAAAGCCTCTTTCTTCAGAGATTACTGTACCACCTGTCAGAATAGCAATATCTTCAAGCATTGCTTTTCTTCTGTCACCGAAACCGGGAGCTTTAACAGCTGCAACCTTCAATGCTCCACGGATTTTGTTCACTACAAGTGTAGCAAGCGCTTCTCCATCGAGATCTTCAGATATAATAACCAGTGGCTGTCCTGTCTGTACTACCTGCTCAAGCACAGGAAGCAGTTCTTTCATGCTGGAAATCTTCTTGTCATAAATCAACAGGAAAGGCTTATCCAGCTCAGCTTCCATTTTGTCCGCATTGGTCACAAAATATGGAGAGAGGTAACCTCTGTCAAATTGCATACCCTCAACAATTTTAACTTCTGTTTCGGTACCTTTTGCTTCTTCAACAGTGATCACGCCATCTTTACCAACCTTATCCATCGCGTTAGCAATCATTTCACCAATTTCTCTGTCATTGTTAGCAGAGATAGTGGCAACCTGTGCGATCTCATTGGAACTGGTGATTTTTTTTGACTGAGTTTTCAGATTTTCAACAACCGTAGCTACGGCCTTGTCTATGCCACGTTTGATATCCATTGGATTTGCTCCGGCAGCAACGTTTTTAATACCAGTTGAAAAAATTGCCTGCGCAAGAACTGTAGCAGTTGTTGTTCCGTCACCAGCCTGATCAGCTGTTTTAGAAGCAACTTCTTTTACAAGTTGAGCACCCATGTTTTCAATAGGCTCTTTCAATTCGATTTCCTTGGCCACACTTACACCATCTTTCGTGATAGTCGGAGCACCAAATTTTTTATCGATAATTACATTACGGCCTTTAGGACCCAACGTCACTTTAACTGCATCAGCAAGTGTATCTACACCCTTTTTTAATTTTTCTCTTGCTTCAACATCGAAAAAAAGATTTTTCGCCATTTCAATAATTTTTTTAGGTTTAACAAATAAGTTATGTTGTGTTAATGGAAAGAATTAAAGAACAGCATAAATATCTGACTCTCTCATGATCAGGTATTCTTTTCCTTCGATTGTTATTTCGGTTCCTGAATATTTACCATAAAGAACAGTATCCCCTGCTTTTACGGTAAGGGGTTCGTCCTTTTTACCATCCCCAACGGCAACGATGGTGCCTTTTTGCGGTTTTTCTTTTGCAGTGTCAGGGATGATGATTCCTGATGCTGTCTTTTCTTCTGCTGCAGCAGGTTCAACCAGAACTCTGTCTGCTAATGGTCTGATATTTAATTTACCCATGGTAATAAATATTAGTATAAGTTTTAAAAGTTAGTACATTTTAAATGTGCTAAGCCCTATTGCATCTTTTGTGCCATTGTTTCAATCAGGCATTTTTAAGACAAATTTTCAGTGTCATCCCGTTTTGACACCTCGAAAGTGTGACATAAATACAGTTTCAGAGAGCAAATCATGACTTTTTCAAAGAAAAATCGTATATTAATTAAGCTGTAATTATGACATGCCAAAAGTTTCTACACTAACAGCCGGAAAAAGAAGTTAATATATATACCTCAAACTCATAATGCCATGGAACAATTAAGTAAAAACTGGTTGACGGAAGGGCTAATCGATTTCGAATATAAGAAATATATACTGCTTGCCTATTTGATGAGTGTCCGGAACAACTTCAACGACAACAAACTCTATCCATTTTTCAGCGATTTGCTGTTCCATTACAGAAACCTTCTTCATCTGAAAGAAAATAAAAAGCTTTTGTATGAGAATTTTCCCAAAAAAATCAGCAAAGCTGATTTTGATAAACTTGAAGTAGTTTATGAGCAAATCATCAATGACGACAAAATCATGCTGGAAATTGAAGATATCATTTCCTATGCTCTTCCCAGATTTCAGCAATATCTGTCAGATGGAAAAGACATCTATGATATAGTAGATGACAAAATATCTATTTCTCCGGTAGGATTGAGTCCAATTGATCCGCAGGCCGGTTACCTGCTTGTCTATATTGACAACCGCCCTGAAACGAAGATTTATGAATATCAAATGACTATTTTTGAGAATGCCGATGAAAAATACCGGGGGATTCATACTCAATACCTGGAAAGTGTCACCAAATCACTCGCCAATACATTTGAAGCGATAAAAATAGATCTTATCAGAAAGCATAAAAAGCTTCCCAACCCGGGTACATTTCTGGTTTGCTCAAAACATAACTTCCCGTTTCAGGAAACATTATTCCCCATTGCAAAAAGAAAGCTGATCCAATACATATCTCAGACAGCGTATTAAATCAATCTTATGTAACAATAAAAAGCGGACTGTTTTTCAAAAAAACAGTCCGCTTTTTATAAAATATGTCAGTATAGCTTATTGTAACGGATCTTCACCTTGATTATCAGCAGGTGCAGATTCCGTTGCCGGCTGGCCTTCTTCTGCTTCAGGAGCAAAAGCCGGTCCCTGTTGCTGCTGAATGCTTCTGGTTGCAGGAGTACTCATCTGTGTATCAAAATCCGGAGTTTCGATCAATACATTTACCAAAAGGCACAGCACCATGAGAGCTATTGAAAAAGCCCAGGTAAGTTTTTCCAGAAGGTCTCCGGTTTTTTTTACACCGATCAGTTGGTTAGATGCAGAAAAATTGCTGGCGAATGTTCCTCCTTTTGAGTTTTGCCCCAATACAACTAGTACTAAAAGTATGGCGACAATTACTATCAGAACAATTAAAGTAGTTATCATTGTAAGTGTTTATGGTTGTTTTTTAAGTTCTTCAATTCGGCTTGCAAAGTAAACTTTTTTTTCCGGATATTTCAAAATCAAATTTTCATAAATCTCAATTGCTTTTTCTTTTTTGCCTTGTTTGACCAGTAAATTGGCGAAAGTTTCAGACACAGGCCCTTTAACTTTATTAATTCCCTGACCTGACAAATCAGACAGCTCCTTATTCCCCACCTCACCTGACATTGACTTTAAAGGAGTTATACTAGGATCTTCTTTAATAAACCTGTCAATTAGCTTATTAATTTTGTCCGAGTTATCCTGATGCTTTTTTTCATCGGAATCAGTATCGGCAATATAACCGGTATAATTGATATGTGCCCCGGAAACCTCATCCTCAACGGTAGCTTTCTGCTCCTGAGCTGATGTTTGCTGAGTCGTTAATAGTTTCTGTTCTTCTTCAGAAGAGCCTTCGGCCTGTTCCTTTAAACCGGAGTGAGCAGGAGCAAAGCTCCTGGCATTCTGAACTTCGGCAGTATACCGGGATGAAAGTTGCTTAAGGGTAAGCGTATTTGTTTTAAAGCTGGAGACTTCCCTGATATTGGATGTATACGAAGCATTTTTTATATCTCCCTGAATAAAATATTTAAGATTTTTTCTGTTGGAAGTATATAAAGCTGCTTTTTTTATCTTTTGCTCCGTATGCATGCTGCCGTGGGTATAATTGCCCTTGGCAATCAGAATATGAGCTGCCTGACAATAAGGAAAAGAAGCTGCAAGTTCTTCCAGCATTTTCAGCTCCGTCGCGGATAAGCTGTCAGGGTATTGAAGAAGTTTGATAAAATCGACTTTATTCACGTTTACCAGTCTGAAGTAGTTTTAGTGTAAATATCAAGAACGATCTGTTCAAAGATCGTTTCCATTAATTCATTTTGAATACTGGTCAGTAATGTTGTTTGAGGATAATCATCGTAAAAGGAAAATGCCTGCTTGAAGCTATTTTTAGGCTGGCGATAATTGTCAAAGACAATATTTACTGTTATTGTCAGCCTGTTTGCTGCTGCCAGCTGATTTTCCTGTGGCGCTATAGGCGCAATCTGGTATCCGATTATTTCACCTTTTATCGACCAGTCCGCATTACCATTAACGAGAGAAAGGTTTGAATTCTGCTGATAAAACGTTTTTAATTTTTCAGTAAAAAACTGAGTCATATTAGGCGGCCCGCTTCCGGACACATTCTGGATGTTTGCAATGGAAAGCGTTTTGGCATCCCCGGTCGTTCCGGGATTAAATGTATACGCACATCCAAAAAGAAAGCCTGTTATGATCAGGGTAAAAACGATTTTTATATACAGGGAATAAAAGTGTTTATTCAATTTCATATTGTTTGATTTTTCTATATAGCGTTCGCTCTGAAATTCCAAGGTCCTGAGCAGCATATTTTCTTTTATTACTGTTTTTACGCAACGCCTTCAAGATCATTTCCTTTTCTTTATCTTCAAGAGAAAGAGACTCTTCCGGTTCCTGAATATCCTGATACTTTTCAAGTTCAATAGGCTTATTCTGTTTTGGCTCAGCTAATAGTCTGGGCGCCTGAAAAGGAGTGCCTTCAAACTCCTCACGAATATTATGAAACAGATCTTCATGCTCCTTGAGAATATCTCCGTTAGCCTGTCTGCCATGCAACATTTCAAATACAAGTCTTTTAAGCTCTGTGACATCCTTTTTCATGTCAAACAAAACTTTGTACAGAATTTCCCTTTCCGATAATTCTTCCGGATTAGACTGACTTCCCATCAATACCGGAACCGTGCTTTTACCAGTTTCTGGAAGGTATTTTATCAATGTGTCTGCACTAATCTCCCGGTCAGTTTCCAATACAGACATCTGCTCAACCAGATTCTTTAATTGTCTGATATTTCCCGGAAACCGGTACTTGGCAATGGTTTCAGCAGCGTCAATACCCAGCTTTAAAGGACTTGTCCGATACTTTTCCGAAAAATCCATAGCAAACTTCCGGAATAGCAGCTCGATATCGGCGCCGCGCTCCCTCAATGGCGGAACATATATCGGCACGGTATTCAGACGATAATACAAGTCTTCCCTGAATTTTCCTTTTTCAACTGCCTGATATAAGTTAACATTGGTAGCAGCCACAACTCGCACGTCTGTTTTTTGGACCTTGGATGAACCTACTTTTATAAATTCTCCGTTTTCGAGCACACGCAATAATCTGGCCTGCGTCCCCAGCGGCATTTCACCTATTTCATCCAGGAAAATAGTACCGCCGTTGGTTACCTCAAAGTACCCTTTGCGCGCTTCATGTGCGCCGGTAAAAGAGCCCTTTTCATGACCAAAAAGCTCTGAGTCTATAGTCCCTTCCGGTATAGCTCCGCAGTTAATGGCAATAAACTGCCCGTGTTTTCTGGCACTTAAAGAATGTATAATTTTTGAGAACGATTCTTTTCCTGTTCCGCTTTCTCCGGTAATCAATACAGTCATATCTGTAGGAGCTACCTGAATAGCAACCTGGATTGCATGATGTAGTACAGGAGAATTACCAATGATGCCAAAGCGCTGTTTTACACTCTGGATTTCTGATGAAAGATTCATGTTGTGTGCGTTTATTCAACAATTTCTCCAAACAAAGTAGCAGGGGAACACTCATTGATCAATACATTGACGTATTGCCCTTGCTTATAATCCTTTTTAGGAAAAATAACAACGGTATTTGCAGAATTTCTTCCCTTAAGAAAATCGGGGGATCGTTTTGATACACCTTCAATAAGTACCTGATGAATCTGGCCAATTGCCCGTTTATTGCGATACAGTGAATGAGCACTTTGCATTGCAATAATTTCATCAAGCCTTGCCTTCTTTACCTCTTCACTGATATCATCTTTCAGTTTTTTGGCAGCAGGAGTACCGGGACGCTCTGAATACGCAAACATATAGGCAAAATCATACTTTACATATTCCATCAAAGACAGGGTTTCCCTGTGTTCCTCATCTGTTTCGGAGCAAAAACCAGTAATCATATCGGTCGATAAACCACAGTCTTCTCCCAGAATTTCACGAATACGATCAATTCTGCTTATATACCACTCCCGGTCATAGGTACGGTTCATCAGAGCAAGAACGCGGCTGTTACCACTTTGCGCCGGTAAATGAATATATTTACAGATATTGTCATATTTCTTCATAGTAAACAATACCTCATCAGTAATATCTTTTGGATGCGAAGTGGAAAAACGTACTCTCAGATCGGGGTGAATCCTGGCAACCAGTTCCAACAGACCGGAAAAATTTGTTTTTTTCCCATTTTCATTATCCTGAAATAAATACGAATCCACATTCTGACCTAACAGCGTAACTTCGCGGTAACCTTCTTCAAATAGCTGACGGGCTTCTTTTAGAATCGACTGTGGTTCTCTGCTTCGCTCTCTTCCCCTGGTGTATGGAACCACACAAAAAGAGCACATATTATTGCATCCGCGCATAATGGAAATGAAAGCAGTTATCCCGTTCGAGTTCAAACGGACAGGACTGATATCTGCATACGTTTCCTCTTTCGAAAGAAATACATTAACAGCTTTATTGCCTTCATCCGCTTCATTGATAAGATTCGGAAGATCTCTGTATGCATCCGGCCCGACAACCATATCAACAATTTTTTCTTCTTCAAGCAGCTGGGATTTAAGTCGCTCTGCCATGCATCCCAGCACTCCGACCATGAGTGAAGGACGCTTCTTTTTTATGACATTAAACTGACTTAATCGGTTGCGCACCTTCTGTTCGGCATTTTCACGTATGGAGCAGGTATTAAGAAAAATCACGTCCGCATGGCTTGCATCGGAAGTGGTATCAAAACCCATATCCTGCATAATTGATGTAACAATCTCGCTGTCAGAGAAATTCATCTGACAGCCATAACTTTCGATGTATAGTTTCCTGGATTTGCCGGTATTTTCCTCTTTTGAGACTCTTGGCATTTCACAGGCCGCTTTTTCGTCCGAACTAAGTATTTCTAATTCTTTTACTACTTGCTTCATCATTTTCCTATTAGGGTATGCAAAGATAGAAAATTACTTAATACATATGACATATTGGCAGTAATAATCCTGTACCCCCTGGCAATAAGCAGCCAGCAAATAATTTAAAAAATCATTCTAACCTTGAATCAGTTGGAGAAAAGTAAAGCCGTCAGTTTCTGATCATGCTTGTAGATATCATCCCGAAGATGTAATTGTCCTTCTTTATCGGTCCATGCTGTAAAGTACAATATGTAAACAGGCAATTGCTTAGCCTTTCTTATTTTAAACCATTGATTCTCTTTTTTCAAAGCAGCTGACAGCGTTTCCGGACTAATGTTATCCAGTAAATACCCGGCCAGCCACTCGGGGTTCTCAACCCTGATACATCCGTGACTAAAACCTCTGATTTCTTTATCAAATAAGTATGAGGCAGGAGTATCGTGAAGATATACGTGAAAATTATTGGGAAACAGAAACTTGTAACTACCAAGCGCATTAGTCTTCCCGGGTTTTTGCCTTAGCTGATAGGGGAACCTACTGTAATCAACAGAATCCCATTGAATTTCCGCCATAGGAACCGGATGCTCAAAATCATATTTATGATACACTTCAATATGTTGCCTCTGCCAGCTCTCCGGATCCTTCTTTTGTGCAGGAATTAACTCCGTAAGGACTATATTTTCGGGCACATTCCAATATGGATTGACTACTACATATTCAAGCTTATCATTAAATATCGGAGTATGAGTAAGAGTCTTGCCAACAATAACCTTCATCGAGTGTATTTCCTGATCGTCTTCGATAATTTTGAGCTTATACTCCGGAATATTAACCAGTAAATAGTTTTTGCCGATCCTTTCCGGAACCCAACGCCAGCGTTCCATATTGACCATGATCTGCCGGATGGTATGGTCAACAGGCAAACTTAATTTTTGTATTGTTTCGGTGGTGAGCTGCCCGGTTGGACTAAGTCCGTTACGTACCTGAAATTTCCTGATTCCTTCGCTCAGCTTTTTATCATACACACTGCTTCGGGCGGTATCGGATAAATCCCCCGTAAACAACAGATACCTTTTTAATACAGAGATGCTTTGAGAAGTATCCCCCAATGAAACTTTCAGAAGTTCCAGAGAGTCAAGCCCCGTCCATTGTTGCTGCTTTTTGATTGCATGATATTTGGCAAGCTGCTTCTGTAAAGCCAGATATTCATCATGTACCGGCATGTAATACTCAAAAGGATTGGTTCTATCACTTACAAGTATGGAATCAAGTGTTTTTCCGTATTTAATTTTCTTCCGGTTTACAAACCATTCTATGCCTTCTTCATCCGGGTCGACAAAGCCTTTCCAAAGTTTTCTGCTATACTTAAAGTAGGCTCCTGACAATTCTATATCCACTTTTTTTCGGGTCAGACTGTCTCTGCGCTTACCATCTGAATCCTTTATGGCATTTTCGATCTCCTGAATATTGAAAATATGAGGGTTCATACCATCATTATGTGCATTGCGCAGCATGTTTAAAAACATGCTTGCCTGCGGAACATATTCTCCTTCTTCCGACCAGGCAAGCCGGTAATCCCGCCTGGAATAAAATTTATGAATTTTATTTCCTACGGACTGATATGCCGGATTATGTCTCAGAAAATTATCAACCTCATTCGTATCCAGATACTCTGTTTCCGGTTTCTGGTTCAGTATATTATTAATAAGTTTCCTGCCGCTTCGCTTTTTTTCTTCTTGGGGAGCTTTATAATCACAACAGGCGAGCCCGATAAGACATGCGAGAAAATAATAATAACCCGTTTTTTTCATTTTTCTTCGCTACGATTACATTACTAACTAAAGATTTGGGCAGCGGTTTAAATATTTTGTCCGTTATTATTGTGTATGTTTGCATAAAACTTTTCCCGCATGGTTCTTAATTATATCTGGATCGCGTTTTTTGTACTGGCTTTTATAATGGCACTTATAAAAGTGCTCGGTTATATATTCCGGGATTATCTCGTTCAGTTTGGCTGGCAGTTTGGCATCGATGACCTGAATATTTTCAGCGCCATGGTTCAAAGTACTTTTGACATGGCTGCCACAAGTGTTACCATTTCAATCGGATTGATAGGTGCTATGGCTTTATGGCTGGGATTGATGAAAATAGGAGAGGACGGAGGCTCCATTTCCTTTCTGTCAAGAATAGTAAGTCCGTTCTTCGGTGCTTTATTTCCCGAAGTGCCTAAAAACCACCCTGCGCTTGGCAGTATGCTGATGAATTTTTCTGCCAACATGCTTGGCCTCGACAATGCCGCTACTCCGCTGGGACTTAAAGCAATGAATGAGCTCCAGTCTATTAATCCCAAGCCAGATACAGCCTCCAATGCCCAGATTATGTTTCTTGTGCTGAATGCCTCCGGATTAACAATAATTCCGGTTAGCATCATGGCAATCAGAGCTGCCAATGGCTCTCTGAACCCATCTGAGGTTTTTATTCCTATTCTGATTACCACATTCTGTTCTACCCTTGCCGGTCTGATCGCTGTAGCTGTCTATCAAAAAATCAATCTGTTAAAACCGGTCGTTTTAGCCTACTTGCTGGGCGCTATATCATTAATTGGCCTCCTTATCTGGTATTTTGTCGGTCTGCCCCAGGATAAAATAGGTGAGGCCAGCAGCCTGCTGGGCAATAGCATTATCTTTACCATAATTATAGCATTCATATTGCTTGCTCTCAGAAAGCGTATCAATATTTTCGAATCATTTATAGAAGGAGCCAAAGGCGGCTTTGATGTTGCTGTAAAAATCATTCCGTATCTGGTTGCAATGCTCGTTGCCATTGGTGTATTTCGGGCGTCCGGAGCCATGAATTTAGTAATGGATCTGATTCGCGGCTTATTCGAAAGTATCAATTATGTGCTGACCGCATTAGGCAGTGGGGCAGTAATTAATACGAAATTTGTTGAGGCCCTGCCTGTCGCCATTATGAAGCCCTTATCCGGCAGCGGCGCCCGGGGATTAATGGTTGATGCGATGAAAACATACGGAGCAGATTCCTTTATCGGCAACTTATCCGCAACTTTACAGGGCGCTACGGAAACTACTTTTTATGTAATTGCTGTTTACTATGGAGCCGTTGCGGTGAAGAAGACCAGATATACGGTGCCATGTGCTTTAATAGCAGACATAGTAGGAGTAGTTGTCGGTATAATTGTCGCTTTTATTTTCTTTACCTGAGTTTATATTTGTTTTGAAACTGAACAGAGCTTTTTATGAGCGTGGAGATGTAAGCCGGATCGCAGCTGATTTGCTGGGAAAGTATCTGTGTACCCGGATAGATGGTCAATATACTGCTGGCATAATCGTTGAAACAGAAGCTTATATCGCCCCTGAAGATAAAGCCTCTCACGCTTACGGTAATAAACGAACCGCCAGAACGGAAATCTTTTTTGGCGCTGGTGGTTTTTCGTATGTCTATCTTTGTTATGGCATTCACCATCTCTTCAATATTATTACAAATAAAAATGATATCCCACATGCAGTTTTGATACGGGCTATTGAACCAACAGCTGGCCTGGATATAATGGCCGCCCGTAGAAAAAAAGCAAGTACAGATTATAGTCTCACAGCCGGTCCAGGTGCTTTATCAAAAGCGCTTGGTATTCATAAGCAACACAACGGACTTGATTTGCAGGGTGACACTATATGGCTTGAAGATTCAACGATACGATATGCCAGCTGCCAGATTATCAAAAGCCCGCGGGTAGGTATCGCCTACGCACAGGAATGGGCGGAAAAGCCATTACGATTCAGAGTAAAAGACAATCCCTGGACAAGCAGGGCACACTAATACCCAATGAAAAAATTATTTAATTCTTTATTCTTTCTGCTTCTAAACGTAATCATAGCTCAGGCTCAATATGGTTATTGCCCCGAGGAACTTCTACCCAAATATGATGCAAAAAAACGGTTATGGGGATTCGTAAACCTGATGGGACATTGGGAAATCGAGCCTTTCTATACACAAGTGTCTCCCTTTGCTGAAAATAAAGCGATCGTGCGCAAGGGCAATTACTTCGGTGCAATTGATTGCAGAGGTTCTGTGATTATACCATATAAATATCAGGCAATAACTACTTTCAGCAGCAACCGGGCCTGGTTCAGGGAAAACAATCTCTGGGGGCTGATTGACCATAAGGGAAAGATTCTGGTAAGTCCCCGCTTTGAGGAAATCTTACCGATTGAATTCAGTGAATTTGCCTGGACTATGAAAAATGACAAATGGACTTTGTTTAACCTGGAAGCCGGAAGGCAGGTGGGGACAAACCAGTTTGATATTGCCCGGCCTTTATCAGATAATGCCTCTATGGTAAAAGATGCTAACGGCCTGTTTGGGATTGTCAATCATGTCAACTGCAGATATATGATTGAGCCACGAATAAGCAATGTAAAGAAAGTAAGCCGTTCATTGCTGTTGTTCAAGCTTGATGGCCACTGGGGTATGTTTTCCAATGAAGGCCGGATACTACGCAATCCTGATTACGACACAATTTATATGGCTTCTCCTGCCCACTTTATTCTGGTAAAAGACAGCAAGTATGGTTTGATGGATACGAGGGGCGTAACGATTCTTGATCCTGCATATGATGAAATAGGGGACTATGGTGACGGGCTGTTTCCGTATCGAAAAGGAAATCAGTATGGATACATCAATCTTATAGGTAAAATATATATCGCACCGGAATATGAAATTGCGCTGCCATTTGATACTAAACAGGCTATAGTTGCAAAAAACGGCAATTTTGGAATTATAGATATACACAAAAAAGAAGTTGTGCCATTCCTGTATAAATCAGCTTACCGCCATCCTCATCATCCGTTTTATATATTAACAGAGTATGATAATACTGAAAAAATAGCGGATCTTTCGGGGAAAATTGTCTCTCCGACATTTAAAAAAGTTTTTGCCGATTCCGGAAATATTATTCGGGTAGAAACCGATGAAGGAATACGCTTCTGGAATGTAAAAACACTCAGTCTTTTACCGGATCTTTTCTCTGATGCGGATCATTTTCAGGACGGTTATGCAATTATAACACAGAGCGGAAAAAAAGGAGTTATAGATGAAAAGGGACAGATCAGAGTCCCGGCAAATTATCTGACTATTGATTATTACTGGTTAACAAATCTTCTTGTATTCAAAACTCAGACAACCGAAGGCTCGGGACTGGTTACAACCGAAGGCAAAACTATTTTGAAAAATACCTTTCAGAAAATACATCCTGCAGGATCAGGTATACTCAAAGTTCAGACGAATAATCTGTATGGTCTGTATAAGATCGATGGCAGTGTAGTTTCCGAGCCTGTTTATAGCTATATCTCTTCCCGCTCCTCCGACACAACCGCTCCGGAATGGCCCGCCATCGTTATAAAAGACAATATGTACGGGCTTATAAATATAAAAGGACAGGAAATAGTGAAACCTGCATATAAAAGCTTCTTCTACTCGGGCGAACGTATTTATGCAGCTAAGCACAAGAAAGGATACAGCTTATTCGATGACAGGGGTAACCTGGTGAACAAGCAGACATTTGATTCGGCAGGAAAAACCACAGAAGGACGAATTCCTGTCTGTAATGGAAAAAAATGGGGTTTTTTGAACCTCTCCGGGCAGCCGGTAATCGACTTGAAATATGATGCGGTTGAGTCATTCTCCGGGCCCTATTGTATTATAAAGCAGAAAGGAAAATATGGGCTTATCAATAAAAACGGACAGATCAGACTCGCCATACTGTATGACGAGTGGAGAGACAATAATGGAGAGTTGCAGTTCCGGTTGGGAGAAAAATGGGAAACAGCCAATCGTTTGCCTGTATTTAGTGCGGGAGCCGCAAACGATTAGCTTTGCTATTTTGACATCAAGACTGGGTTTGAAACAAAACTTAGTTTGCAACAAAACCGATCTTTAAGCCAAAACTTATAAGCGGGGCAAAAACATTCTCTCTGTCAAGTATTGCATTGGAGCTGCTCTCCTCAAACGTGAGAAACTGCTGATTACGGCTACGGATGCCTAAGCCCGCATTATACTCGATAAAAATGTTGTCCTCAATAAAGTTTATGTAACCAAAGTTAATTTTGAAATCAAGCAGACTGCTGTATTCACTATGAATACCTCGCTCACCTTTCTGTCTGGCTTCTGAATTGTAACGTCTGAAACGGACTTCAGGGCCGAAAAAAAACTCATCAATTGCGCCATTGGGATAGTATTTCAACCCCGCTACAAAACTGGGCCCCAGTTTATACTCTCTTGATATGGTGGGATAATTCATGCCATCCTCCACATCAAAAAAATCAACGATCATTCCCTGAGAAAAATTACGCACGGTTACCCCGAGGCCAGCCTCTGCAGTAAAGCGTTCATTCAGTTTTTTCTCAATGGAAAGTCCCATATCTCCGGATAATGCCGATATAAGATTCAGTTTTAACAGATATACCGGTTCAAATGGCTCCTTCTTTTCCGAGGCATCAGCAGAATACATGACTACTTTTGGTTGTTCAGACTCTTTCCCGCGTTCAGGTTCATTCTGGGCTTTTGCATTTAAGAATATCAGCGTGCATAGTCCCAATAAAGCTATTTTTTTCATTCAGTATTTCTGTATTAGCCTAAAGTAAAGATATAAAAATACATTGCTCAAACGAATATTTTATTTCAAATATTATAATTTAATCCATGTGCGAACCCAAAGGTGACTAAAAGTGTTTGACAAATTAATTTGTTGGTAACGGCTTTCGCTTTAACTTTGGCAACCTTTAGGTAAGTGCAATGAAGAAAATTGATAAGTTAATTTTAGGTGCTTTTGCAGGTCCGTTTACACTTACTTTTATTGTTGTTGTCTTTATTTTCCTGACCCAGTACTTACTCAAGTATCTGGACGATTTTGTCGGGAAAGGGCTCGGAATAGAAGTTTACGGAGAACTGATTTTTTATTTCAGCATCCATATGATCCCGGTTTCTTTGCCTTTGTCTGTATTATTATCGTCCCTGATGACTTACGGTAACCTTGGCGAGCATTTCGAATTAACCGCGGTAAAGGGTTCCGGTATATCACTTGTAAGAGTATTGATGCCTGTAGGATTTGCAGCTTTTCTTCTCACCATCGCATCCTTCTATTTTAGCAACAACATAGTACCGGATGTCAACCTGAAAGCATACAGCCTGTTGTATGACATACGGCAAAAAAAGCCCTCTCTGGATTTCAAGGAAGGCACATTTTACAATGGCCTCCCCGGATATAGTGTAAAAATCAGCAAAAAACATGAGGACGGGAAAACGCTGGAAGGAGTAATGATATACAATCATACCGGAAATACGGGCAATACAGAAGTCATCCTGGCAGATTCCGGAATCATGTATATGATCAATCATGATCAGTATCTGGTTCTTGAATTGTTTAAAGGAAACAGCTTCACTGAACATATTGACGACATAGGAAAAAACTCACCCGAAGAGTTTGTCAGAAACTCGTTTGATCGCAGCAAGCTTGTATTCAGTCTTTCTTCGTTTAATCTAAGCTCAACCCCCACACAGCTTTTCTCAGGCAACAAGGTCATGAAAAAAGTGGATGAGCTTCAAAGATCCATTGATTCAATGCAAACTGTCAGAAATGAGAATATAAACAGCATAGAATCCAATATCGGTACCTTTTACTCCTACAAGGTTATTCCGCATGACAGTATTCCGCCCAAAGAGCTGTCGTACAATATTGATTCTGTTGAAATAGCTGAATCCGGTATAGCCGCCTCAGCCATATACAACCGTGCAGTAAACAACGCAAGAGGAATAAAAGCCTATTTATCCGGCAACCGGGAACGTCTTTATTATGCCGCCAGAGAAATCCGATCTTTTGAATCCGAAAAATTGAAAAAATACACACAGGCCTGTGCCGTTTTTATCATGTTTCTGATAGGAGCGCCACTTGGCGCCATTATAAAAAAAGGTGGCTTCGGAGTACCTGTAATTATTTCAATCGTCTTCTTTATTATCTACTATGTAGTAACTATGATCGGAGAAAAATGGGCCAAAGAAGGTGTAGCCGATGTCTTTTTCAGCATGTGGCTGGGCAACATAGTATTATTGCCGATCGGGTTGTTTTTTCTGCGCCAGGCAAGTAAAGATTCCCGGATTCTGGAAACTGATTTTTATGTGGTTGTTTTCGGAAAGCTTAAGAAATTATTTAAAAAATCAAATAAAGAGTAAAATAAACTTGTCATTCACAAATAGAGTATTTACTTTTGCACCTTGATATAAGAAAACTATAATATAATACCGGATACTGAAATGTATTTAACCAAAGAAATTAAGGAAGAACTTTTTAAAAGCAACGGAAAATCTGAGAAAGATACTGGTTCCGCTGAATCTCAAATCGCATTGTTCACTCACAGAATCAACCATTTGACTGAGCATTTAAAAAGCAACAAAAAAGATTATTCAACACGTCTTGGTCTTCTTAAGCTGGTAGGAAAAAGAAGAAGGCTTCTTGATTATCTCCACAAGACTGAAATTGAGCGTTACAGAGCGATAATCGCCAAGCTTAATATCAGAAAGTAAAAAAAGCTGAGCAATTTAAAGAGGGGATCTTGGAAAAGGTTCCCTCTTTCATATCATACCATCCCAAGAAGTTTTGAAAAAAAACTCAATTTTTAAGACAAAGTTTTTGTTCTATTTGTTATTGAACTATGTTTCCACAAGTTATTACTAAAAAAATAAATTTAAAAGACGGTCGCGAGATCATTCTGGAGACGGGCAAACTGGCTAAGCAAGCCAATGGTTCCGCTGTTATCAGAATGGGAAATACAATGTTGCTTGCAACAGCCGTTGCTGCCAAAGATGCAAAGGAGGGAGTAGATTTTCTTCCTCTATCGGTAGATTATCAGGAAAAATTTGCCTCTGCCGGAAAAATCCCGGGAGGATTTCTCAGAAGAGAAGGCAAACTAAGCGATCAGGAAGTTCTGATTTCAAGACTGGTCGACCGCGTTTTGCGCCCGATGTTTCCGGATGACTATCATGCCGATGTGCAAATCATGATTACCATGATCTCTGCTGATCCCAACAGCCAGCCAGATGCGCTGGCCGGACTTGCAGCGGCGGCGGCTCTTGCTGTATCCGATATTCCTTTCAATGGCCCGATATCAGAAGTCAGAGTAGCTCGTTGTGAAGGCGAATTTCTGATTAATCCCAAGCCTGCAGATCTTGAAAAAGCCGATATTGATCTTATTGTAGGCGCTTCCTATGATAATATTATCATGGTAGAAGGTGAAATGGCTGAAGTCAGCGAAGCGGACATGCTTGAAGCTTTAAAGGTTGCTCATGAAGCAATAAAAGAGCACTGTGTGATTTTGAAGGAGTTTGAAAAAGCTGCCGGTAAAGAAAAGAAGCAGGAATACTCTCATGAAAAACATAATGAGGAACTTTATGCTAAAATGCATGAGGCCCTTTATAATAAAGCTTTTGAGGTAGCCGGCCAGAAACTTGCCAACAAAAGTGACCGGAAGGAACGCTTCAAGGCCATCAAGGAAGAATTTATCGCAAATCTTGAAGAAGCCCCGGATGATTTTACATCCAGTCTGATTGATGTATACTACCATAAAATAGAAAAAGAAGCTGTCCGGAATATGGTATTGGACAGGAGATACCGTCTGGACGGACGCTCGCTTGATCAGATCCGGAATATCTGGTGCGAGGTAGACTATCTGCCTTCAGCACATGGTTCGGCCGTATTTACAAGAGGAGAAACGCAGTCTCTTACAACTGTGACGCTGGGAACAAAGCTTGACGAGCAGCTGATTGACAGCGCTCTGATATCAGGCACCAGCAAGTTTATGCTTCATTATAACTTCCCTGGTTTTTCTACGGGCGAAGTTAAGCCCAACAGAGGTCCCGGACGAAGAGAAATCGGACACGGAAACCTTGCTTACCGCGCCTTAAAGCGCATGATTCCGGCTCCGGATAAGAACCCTTATACAGTTCGTATTGTTTCTGATATTCTGGAGTCAAATGGTTCATCATCCATGGCAACTGTTTGTGCCGGAACCCTTGCCCTTATGGATGCCGGAGTAAAAATAGAGCAACCTGTCTCAGGTATCGCTATGGGACTGATATCCGATAGCAAAACCGGACGCTGGGCAGTGCTTTCAGATATTCTTGGTGATGAAGATCACCTGGGCGATATGGACTTCAAAGTATGCGGAACAAGTAAAGGTATTACTGCCTGTCAGATGGACATGAAGGTGGAAGGATTATCCTACGAAATTCTTGCACAGGCACTTGAGCAGGCCAAAGAGGGAAGAATGCATATCCTGGGAAAAATGCTTGAAGTTCTTCCTGAATCAAGAGGTGACTACAAAGAACATACGCCTCGTTCTCATTCAATGCTTATTCCCCGTGATATGATCGGAGCTGTAATAGGCCCAGGTGGAAAAGTAGTTCAGGAAATCCAGAAGGTGACTGGTGCAACCGTAGTAATTGAAGAAATTGAAACCGGTGGGCTTGTTTCGATCTTTGCCAAAGACAAAGATATGATGGAGAAAGCTGTAAACTGGGTAAAAGGAATTGTATCTGTTCCTGAAATAGGAGAGGTATACAATGGAAAAGTTAAATCAATTATGCCATTCGGCGCCTTTGTCGAATTTATGCCTGGCAAGGACGGCTTACTTCATATCTCTGAAATAAAGTGGGAACGCCTTGAAAATATGGAAGGTGTGCTCGAAGTAGGAGAAGAAATAAAAGTTAAGCTTATCGAAGTTGACAAAAAAACCGGTAAGTTCAGACTTAGCAGAAAAGTATTGCTTCCCAAGCCGGAAAAAAAGGAAACTTCATCAGAATCATAAAATAAATAATTGATTAGGAGTAAAAATGTGAACTTTTAAAAACTTCTTTACGTTATTACGCAAGTGTTTTAATTAATTTTTAAACTTCATCTACCTTGCAAGAATGAGACAGCTTAAAATTAGTAAACAAATAACGAATAGAGAAAGCCAATCTCTTGATAAGTACCTTCAGGAGATTGGAAAAGTTGACTTACTCACACCTGATGAAGAGGTTGAACTGGCAAGAAGAATACGTGAAGGTGACCAGCTTGCATTAGAGAAATTAACAAAAGCCAACCTGCGCTTTGTTGTTTCTGTTTCCAAGCAGTATCAGAATCAGGGTCTCACTCTTGGTGATTTGATAAATGAAGGGAATCTGGGGCTGATTAAAGCAGCCCAGCGTTTTGACGAAACGAGAGGATTTAAGTTTATTTCTTATGCAGTCTGGTGGATCAGGCAGTCTATTCTCCAGGCCTTGGCCGAACAGTCACGTATTGTCCGGTTGCCATTAAACCGGGTTGGTTCACTCAATAAAATTTCCAAAACGTTCTCCGATCTGGAGCAGAAATATGAAAGAGAGCCTTCGCCGGAAGAACTGGCAGAGGTTCTTGAGCTATCGGCTGATGAAGTCGTTGATACACTTAAGATATCCGGGAAACATGTTTCCATGGATGCTCCGTTTATTCAGGGAGAAGAGAACAGTTTGCTGGATGTGCTTGAAAATGACGGTGAGGTAAAGCCTGATTTTGGCTTAATGAATGACTCTCTGCGCAGGGAAGTCATGCGTACCTTGTCCACACTTACCCAACGGGAAGCCGATGTAGTCACATTATACTTCGGGTTAAATGGCGAAAGTCCGCTGACATTGGAAGAGATAGGTGAACGCTTCGGTCTCACCAGAGAAAGAGTACGACAAATCAAAGAAAAAGCGATAAGGAGACTCCGGCATTCATCCAGAAGTAAGCCCCTAAAACCTTATCTTGGTTAATAATGCGCAAATGCAGCCCCGCCAAGGGGCTTTTTTATTAGTGACTTGGCAGACGGATTGCATCAAAAGGCTTGTTTCAACAGTTTATTTTACGAAATTCGCTAAAAAAAAGAATTATGTCAGAAGAAAAAACCGGTTGTTTAATTATAGGATCAGGTCCGGCCGGCTATACTGCAGCTATTTATGCTGCAAGGGCCGGCATGAAACCAATTATGTATCAGGGGCCCCAACCCGGTGGTCAGTTAATGATTACTAACGATGTTGAGAACTTTCCTGGCTATCCCGAAGGGGTTATGGGCCCTCAGATGATGGAAGATTTCAAAAGACAGGCAGAACGTTTCGGAACAGATATTCGTTACGGAATTGCTACCAAAGTTGACTTTTCCGGACCTGTACATAAGGTTATTGTTGATGATAGTCATCTGATCCTGACGGATACAGTGATCATCTCTACAGGAGCTTCTGCCAAATGGCTTGGGATAGAGTCTGAGGCGAGGCTGAACGGGAAAGGAGTTTCTGCATGCGCTGTCTGTGATGGCTTTTTCTTCAGAGGACAGGATGTAGCAATTATAGGAGCTGGAGATACAGCATGTGAAGAGGCTACTTACCTGTCAAAACTTTGTAAGAAAGTTTATATGATCGTTCGCAGGGATGAAATGAGGGCATCTAATATTATGCAAAAAAGAGTTCTGAATACGCCCAATATCGAAGTTTTGTGGAATACAGAGACTGAAGAAATTCTGGGGGATGATGAAGTAAACGGAGTTCGTGTTCGCAACAAACAAACGGGAGAACTTAAAGAATTGGACATCAGCGGTTTTTTTGTTGCTATCGGACATCAGCCCAATACAGATGTATTCAAAGACTGGATTGAAATGGACGAAAATGGTTATATAAAAACTATTCCGGGAAGTACCAGAACAAATATAGAAGGAGTATTTGCCTGCGGTGATGCACAGGATCATGTCTACCGCCAGGCGGTCACGGCTGCTGGTACTGGTTGTATGGCTGCCCTGGATGCAGAACGCTTCCTGGCTGCAAAAGAGTTGGTCTAGTTATTCGAGATGCGATACTATTTATTTAGCTTACTGTTATTCACAGGTATTATATATTCCGGATACGGGCAGGAACAAGATCCGAAAAAGTATAAAGACTTTTTTCAGATTAAAGCTCCTGCTATCCAATATTCAGAACCGGATACGGAAGAAATTTTGTTTGAAGATGAGATTGTAAACGATCAGGGGCAGGCCATATATTTCAATCCTGAGCGGGAGTTAACCCTGCTTGAGGAAGAAGACAGCACAACTGTACAGGAAGAGGATTTTAGTATTGTCGAAGTTACAGAAGAAATGCGAATGGACTGTGTATGGGTGACAATTGCGGAATATTATGCCATTTGGGACTCTCGCACAGTAAACCCCTATAAAGTTGACCCCACTTCCTACAAAGATACGATTGCTTTCCAGCTGTATGACAGCCTCAACAATATGATGTGGTCAATGCCACTCAATGACTGCCGGATAAATTCTGCCTTCGGTATGAGACACTGGCGCTGGCATTATGGCACAGACCTTCATCTTATTACAGGTGACCCTGTATATGCATCATTTGACGGCATAGTACGGATTAATCGATATGATGGCGGAGGGTACGGAAATTATGTTCTCGTGAGGCATTATAATGGTTTGGAAACGCTATACGGGCACCTGAGCGAAAGCAAGGTAAAAGTCGGACAGCTTGTAAAAGCAGGCGAAATTATCGGACTGGGTGGCAACACAGGCAGGAGCACCGGGCCCCATCTGCATTATGAAGTCCGCTATGAAGGCAATGCCATTGATCCGCATATTGTTTTTGATTTTCCGAATAACCGTCTCAATAATTCAACCTTTAACCTGACTCCGGAACATTTTGATTATGTTCGTGTAGCAAGACAGGTTGTATATCATCGGATACGATCAGGCGAAACGCTGAGCGGACTCAGTAAAAAATATCGCGTTCCCGTAAGTACAATATGTCGTCTGAATAATATATCTACCAAAACAGTCCTTCGCATAGGACAAAGAATCAGGATTCGGTAACTTCGAATCCTTTTCTCATATATTTCCTCATACGTTACTTTCATGAAACTCGATTTGTTAGTGTTAGCAGCTCATCCGGATGATGCTGAGCTGTGTTGTGCAGGCACCATTCTTTCCTTTACAGCACAAGGAAAAAAAGCCGGTATTGTAGATCTTACCAAGGGAGAATTGGGAACAAGAGGTACCATTGAAGACCGAGCCGCCGAAGCGGCAGAAGCCGCTCAAATCCTGGGTTTGTCAGTCAGAGAAAATCTTGGCCTGGCTGATGGTTTTTTCGAAGAGGAGAAGGATTCCCTACTTAAAATAATTTCAGCAATCAGAAGATATAGACCCGATATTATTCTGACGAATGCTCTTTATGACAGGCATCCGGATCATGGGCGAGGTGGAAATCTTGTCTCGCGGGCATGCTTTTTATCCGGACTTTCTAAAATAGAAACTCTTGACGATCATAATAACATTCAGGAATTATGGCGCCCGTCCCAGGTTTATCATTTTATCCAGGACAGGTATATAAAACCTGATTTTGTGGTTGACATTAGTGATTTCTGGCCACAAAAAGCCCAAGCGATCAGAGCTTTCAAAACACAGTTTTATACTCCGGGCATGGCTGGCGGGCCTCAAACCTATATATCTACTCCGGAGTTTTTTACCTTTATTGAAGCCAGAGCTCTCGAACTCGGGCATAGTATCGGTGCCCGATATGGCGAAGGATTTAATACCGATCAGGGAAGGCACATCGGCATCAGAGACCTGAGCCAGCTGCTATAGAAAGCCAATCGCCCGGTTATTGCTATGGCGCTATCCGTCTTATAATCCAATGCTGATCTTCCAGAGTGAATGTCAGCCTGTCATGCAGGCGACTTGGGCGTCCCTGCCAAAATTCGAAATAATCAGGTACCAGATTATAGCCACCCCATATTTGCGGGCAGGGTATAATCTGATCCTGCCATTGCTGTTCCTGTTCCTTTACCTTTTCCTCCAGCTCTTTTTTTTCTATAAGCTGACTCTGAGGCGATCCCCATGCACCTATCTGACTTCCGCGTGGACGACTGCTAAAATATTCATTGGATTCTTGCCTTGATGTATAACTGATAATGCCCTCAATACGAACCTGTCTCTCCAGTTCAGGCCAAAAAAAATTAATAGCAGCATAATGATTCTTCTCCAGTGCCCGTCCTTTTCGGCTTGAATAATTGGTGAAAAACACAAAACCCTTCTCACTAAACCCCTTCAGAAGGACAATCCGCGAGCTTGGACGATTGCTTTCATCCACTGTGGCCAGATTCATTGCAGTCGGTTCCGGCACACATGACTTTATCGCTTCATCCATCCATAGGCCAAACTGTACAAAGGGATTTCTGTCTATAGTATTTTCAAGAAGCTCACGGCTGGTATATTCCTGACGAATATGCGCCAATGCCTTATTTTCACTCAGATTCATATACAAATTTACTTAATATGCCATTTATAAATTCAGACATTTTTGAAATATTATTAGTTTTTTTTATAGTTAACAATGAATATTTTAGTTTTTTTGTGCACTAAATTGATTATTATTATATTCAATACGATGTTAACCAGATCTTATACGATATAAAGATGGTCGGGAAAGGTAAGCTGTTGATTGCGGAACCCTTTTTAGGCGATCCTAATTTCGAACGAAGTGTAATATTGTTATGTGAGGATGATGAAAACGGAACGTTAGGCCTGGTATTGAACAAGCCATCGGCTCTGAAAGTAAATGATGTCCTGGAAGACATGAATGAATTTAATCAGCCATTATACATCGGTGGTCCGGTCGATCAGGATTGTGTAAACTTTATATATACCGGGATCAATGTTGTTGATGACTCGGTGGAAATCAGCGATGGAGTATTTATGGGTGGGGACTTTGATCAGCTTTTTGAGCTTGCCAGATTCGGAAAAGTGAATCCTGACAATTTTCGATTTTTTTTGGGATATAGTGGTTGGGATGTCAATCAGTTAACTATGGAAATGAATGAAAAAACCTGGATTGTAGGAAATACCAGTTTACATGAGGTTCTGCTAATGGCCCCGCCGTTGATGTGGCACAACATACTAAAAAGTATGGGTGGCAAATACAAAATGTATTCGAATTATCCTATTGACCCACGGTTAAATTAAAAGCCTATAAAATCTACCATTATGCAATCCGATAAAGAACTTGCCCAAAATCCAGATTTGGTACAAGATGAACTTCAATCAGTGAATCTTGAGGAACATCATGATGATTTGAATGATGATGATCATACCTTCCCTGACATTTCCAGCTACTCCAAACAAGATCTTTTAGAAGAACTTAAGAATCTTACTCTTAGCGCTGGTTTACAGAAAGTCACCGCTTTCATGAGGGATCTCAAACAACATTTTGACGATATTCTTGACAGTGAACGTCGTGAAGCAAGAGACCAGTTTTTGCATGATGGTGGTCTGGAAGAAGATTTTCAGCTGAAGAAGGATGATCTTACCCTTACATTTGAAAAGTTGTATGGAAAACTTCGTTCTGAAATAACAGACAAACTAGCCTCTCTCGAAGAAGAAAAGGAAAAAAACCTTCGTATCAAAAACAATATTCTCGATAAACTGAGAGAGCTTACTTCCGGAGAAGAAACTTCGTCCAGCCTGTCGCAATTTAAGGAATTACAGAACGAATGGAGAAATATAGGAGCTGTACCCATTGCTTATTCAAAAGAAATATGGGCTAATTACAACGCCCTGGTTGAAATGTTCTATAATAACCGTAGTATCTATTTTGAACTGAAAGAGCTTGACCGGAAAAAAAATCTTGAATCCAAGATCGATATTATTGAAAAAGCAGAACAGCTAAGCAAGGAAGAAAATATCGGAGAGGCAATAAAGGAGCTAAAAAAGCTTCATGAAGAATATAAACTGGTCGGGCCGGTTCCAAAAGAAGAACAAGAAGTATTATGGAGCAGATTTAAGCTGGCATCAGATCAGATATATCAAAAAAGGAATGAATTCAATGCCCTTCATAAAAAGGTTCAGGAAGAAAACCTTGCAAAAAAGAAAGAATTGATCGAAGCGCTTAAGGCTTATGAAACTTATGATTCTTCTGATATCAAAGGCTGGAAAGAAAAAACCAGTGAGCTTCTTGAAATACAAAATTCATGGAAAAATACGGGACCGGTTCCCAAGGAAGTGACAAAGTCAATTTCAAGAGAGTTCTGGTCGATATATAAAGGATTTTTCAGAAAGAAAGATGTATTTTTCAAATCACTGGAACTTCAAAAAGCAGAGAATCTGAAAAAGAAGCAGGAATTGTGCGAAGCTGCAGAAGCACTTATGCATAGTGATGATATAGCAGCCACTACTGAATTATTGAAAAAGCTTCAGGCAGACTGGAGTAAAATCGGAGCAGTTCCCATCAAGGAGAAAGATACCATTTTTAAGCGGTTCAACTCTGCCTGTGATCACTTTTTCAACAGAAAGCGGGCACTTTTCGCGGAACAGGAGAAAGAATATGAAGAAAACCTGAAAAGGAAATATGAGGTAATTAACAAAATTAAGCAGCTTGCCTCCGATAATTCCAATAATTCAGATGACATCAGAGACTTGCAGGAAGAGTTTAACTCCATAGGCTTTGTCCCCAAAAATTCGATTAAAGAAGTAAAAGAGCGCTATAAGGAAGCCGTTGAAAATTTCTTAAAGAATCTGGAAGGAGCAGAGGGCAATGACAATAAAGGGAACCTTAAGCTTGAGCTGGAAGTAGCGGCATTGAAAAGCAGCCCGGATGCCCGCAAAAAGCTTAATAAGAAGGAAAGTGACGTATTGAAAAAAATTCAGAGCCTTAAAGCTGATATCCAATCCTGGAATACCAATATTGATTTCTTTGCCAGCTCGGCAAATGCAGAAAAGCTCAAAGCACAGGTTCTTCGGAATATTGAGAATGCCCGGAAAGAATTACAGGAGCTGGAGGAGCAGCTGGATATTATTCGAAATACTCAATAAGCAGCTTCCATAAACCTTTCTCATGCTGTTCCGGTTTTACTAAAAAGTAGAATAGTATGACTCAGCTGGAGAATGATTTGTTTTGGGAGATGGTACGCACTATCAGGCTTTTGGGTGGTAAATCGGATATCACGGATGCTCTTGGGGTAATGAGAAGCGAAATGCCCAGTAGTGAAGCTTTAAAAGAAGCTTATATTCAGGTAAAATGCTGGAATGACAAAGTTGAAAAGAAGGTTTCCGGTAAGCATGAAAATCCAATTTATAAAGAATTGAAGGAAGATATTACATGCTGAAACATAAACACTGGCAAAAAATCAGGTAATACCTGATTTTTTGCTTATCAGACATCCGATTCTTCTGTATATTGGAAACGGACCTGCCATACGCCATTATAGAAGACCTCTTCCTCAAACATAGTTTTGGGACGTACCCAGACAGACTGATCTCCGTATAATGTCTGATAAACAACCAGCTCTTCATTCGTCTCTGAATGCCTGGCAAGACATATTACTTTGTAATAGCCGCCTTTATAATGTTTATACAAACCTGTTTTCATTTTTTTTTAATAACCAAAACAATCTTCCTATTCAACGGTTATTGTTCTACAATTCAATTTATTATTTTATGCAAAAAGGTACAATCAAATTTTTTAATGAGTCTAAAGGTTTTGGATTTATTAAACCAGAAATTCCCGGAAATGACATTTTTGTGCATTCTTCAGGTCTGATCGATCAGGTTCGTCAGAATGACCAGGTTAAATTTGAAGTAGAAAAGGGAAAAAAAGGACTTAATGCCGTAAAGGTTCAGGTAATATAAAGTAAAACACATGTTCTCTGACATGTAGTAGCGTACATATTGCTTTAGCAAAAAAGGCTCCCGTGAATTCTCAAGGAGCCTTTTTTAATTATTCTTGAGATAATTATTTTTTAACCCGCTCTACATACTCGCTCGTACGTGTATCTATTTTAATAATTTCTCCCATATCTACAAAAAGCGGAACACTGATTTCTGCTCCGGTTTCAAGGGTTGCCGGCTTTAGTGTTCTGGTAGCAGTGTCCCCTTTTATCCCTGGTTCGGTATAGGTAACTTCCAGTTCAACAAAGGTGGGAGGTTCGGCAAAAACCGCCTCATCATTATCATCAAACTGAATAGTTACTATCATATTTTCTTTAAGAAACTTCAATGCATCACCAAACAGCTCTGCCGCAATCGGTAACTGCTCATAGGTTTCATTGTCCATACACATTAATGCATTTCCTTCTTTATATAAGAACTGCATTTCTTTGGTCTGAACTTTTACCAGATCAATTTTTTCACCGGATCTGAATCTGATTTCTGATTGTTTTCCGGTTTTAACGTTACGTCCTTTGACCTGATACTGCGCCTGACCTTTTCCAGGAGTAATATGAACAGATTCAAGAACCTGTATTAACTCATTATTATAGCGTAGAAACGCTCCTCTTGATAAATCTGAAGTAGTTGCCATAAAATCGATTTCACTAAAGCGACAAAAATAGTTACTCTGTATCTAATCCCCAAAACATTTTGCAGCGATTAAACAGTAAACTATCTCAACTTTATTTTTTATATTGACTCCTCACGATTAAATATTTGCCTCTATGCAACCTGCTTTCTCAGATCTGATACAATCGGAGCTACCTGTTCTCATCGATTTCTATGCTGAATGGTGCGGTCCCTGCAAAGCTATCGAACCGGAAATGGCCAGACTTTCCCGGGATATGAGAGACAAAGTAACTATTATAAAAATTGATGTAGAAAAATACCTTCAGGAAGCCCTGCATTATGAAGTGCGCGGTGTTCCAACCTTTGTTCTGATAAAAGACGGACAGGTAATATGGAAAGAAGCAGGTGTTTTAAATTACCAACAGCTTCATCAGATTCTTTCTGAATATATTTAGGAATTGTATTCTTTTGGATCATCATTATCATCATCAATCCGCTCAAGCGCTACATTGCGAACCGGTGAAAGAATCAATGGAACCTTTTCTATAACTACAGCGCTTGTCTCAAGCCCAAAAGCGTCTTCATCCGAAACAGCGATTTTTTTGAGATAAAAATATAAATTCATAATCAATTGTTCCCAGGCCGGAAGATCTGACTCTACGCTCAGATGTCTCTGAAGTACTACAAACTTAAAGTCTCCGATCGAATTAATTTTTTTGATTGAGGGGTATCGGGTACTAATATGTATTTCGTCTGATTTCAGCAGATCTTCTACCGCTTTCCTGAAAAACAGATTCAGACGAGGTTCGACGCGAAAGCCAAGATAAAAGTCAATCCGGACAATATCATCAATCAGCATATGATTTACCTTATATTTTAGCGTATACGGTTCGTCTGTAACATGAATATGCAAAAACCAATAATAATCAGCTCTCTTTGGTGCTTTTTGAAAAACAGAATAGATTATCTTCGTTTCAATTTTTCCGGGATCATTACTATTAGAAAGATACACCAGATGCGTTGAATACTTCGGAATAACTTCATCATCTCTGATTGACTTAAATGCCTCCAGAAATGGCTTTATGTTTGTATACTCGGTAAGCTGCTGCTTGATCTTGTAGGCATGATGCCATATGTACATAACAATAACAAATACTCCTCCGACCAAAAGGGTAATGTATCCTCCATGTTTGAATTTGGCAAGATTGGCTATCAGAAACGCGACCTCAATTGCCATAAAAATGCATATTACCGGAATTAGCAGATAATATGACCACTTTCTCTTAATCCTCAGATAATAAATCAGGAGAAAAGTAGTAGTCAGCATGGTAAGATTAATCGCCAGCCCGTATGCAGCTTCCATATTTTCTGATTTTCGAAAATAGAGCACAATAAAAAAACATCCGGCAACAAGCATCCAGTTAACCGTAGGAATATACAATTGCCCTTTGAGTGTAGTAGGAAACAACATTTTAAGTTTTGGCCAGGTATTCATCCGAATAGCTTCTCCAATAAGTGTAAATGACCCGCTGATCAGCGCCTGGCTGGCAATAATAGCAGCAATAGTAGCTATTATTATTCCGGGCAATATAAACCATTCCGGCATTACCCCGTAAAACGGATTTCGTCCTTCAAGATAATCCTGTTGCAAGAGCCATGCTCCCTGCCCGAAATAGTTTAACAGCAGGCAGGTTTTTACAAATATCCAGCTTATCCGTATGTTTTTTTTACCACAGTGACCGAGATCAGAATAAAGAGCTTCTGCGCCCGTTGTACATAAAAAAACGGCTCCCAGTATCCAGAAGGCATTCGGATAATGGATTAAAAATCGCAGTGCAAATACCGGATCCATCGCAAGCAGAACAAATGGATTTTTTATCACCTGAAGCGCACCCAGAGTTGCCAGCATGGAAAACCACAATAACATTACCGGACCAAAAGTAAGCCCCATGACTTTGGTACCAAACTGCTGTGAGAAAAACAATATTCCGATTATTGTCAATACAATAGGAACAACCGGTAAATGCGGAAAGACAATATTTAGTCCCTCAACAGCAGAGGTAATGGAGATAGGAGGGGTAATCATGCTATCAGCCAGCAGCAGGCTCCCGCCAATTACTGCCAGCCATATCAAACCGGGCTTATTTTTTCTGAGAAGAGCGTAAAGTGAAAAAATCCCGCCTTCTCCATTATTGTCAGCGTTAAGCGTAAGAAGAATATACTTGCAGGTCGTTTGGATAGTCAGGGTCCAGAATATACATGATAAAGCGCCAAGTATTAGCTCTTTATTTATCCTATCTGAACCCGCTATTGCCTTCATAACATACAAGGGGGAGGTTCCGATATCACCGTATATGATTCCCAGAGTCAGGACTAAACCCGCCAGAGACAGTTTATTTAAATTTAAGCCAGTTGTCATTTCATTCCCAGCAATACTATTTTATATGCCCAAGTAATCTCCATGAGTTACTTTTACCGTTTCCAAAGTCACGGTAATATTATGTATGTTCCTATTTCAGATACATACTCAGGTCTCTGTTGATCAGCTGACCTGTTTTGATTATATCGTCCCGGTACTCGTTAATCAGCAACGATTTGGTTTCAGGTTGAAGCGTCAGTTCTTTAAGGTTTTTCTGGGTTATCCAGTAAAAGAAACGCTCACGCTTTTCTTTTGATGGAAATATTGCACGGGCAATTGGCTTCACTGCCTTACGTACCAGGTGATCCTGCTGGAAGAAATCCTGTAACATGTTATTTCGGGGCATTCCTGAAATATTATGTTTGAGGGTAGTATCTACGTTATCATACGTAGGCACTTCCAGAAAGCGAAATACCTCATTGAGAGTTGCCATTGGCGCCTGCATAAGATCTTCGTTGAGAAGAACCATAACTTCCGGAAAGGCCTCTTTAAATGCTTTGATCGGTTCGTAATACAGACTGGCTGCCTTATAATGGTATATCAGTTCATAATTGTCTCTGATCCGTTCATTTTCTCTGGCAAGCGCTTCTTCCAGCGTAAGATTTTCGCGTCTGTCCCTCAGCAAATGCTTGTAGGCCGATAAAGTTCTCTTGACAGGATTCCGGATAATAATGATAATCTTAGGATTGCCAAGATAGTGCTTGATAACAGGAATAGTGCCTTTATAAAAATAAAGAGTATCCGCACTCGCTTCTCCGATTGCTTTTTCTCTGGCTCCGGCAAACAGCTCCTGGTATGACTCAAAATCTTTTACATACCAGCTTTCCACCAGATCATCCTTTGGGCCGTTCATCGGGAAACGCATAACCTGGCTGCTTAGAAAACGAGGCTCTTTTTTGCGACTGATATATATATCAGGATGTTGTTGCAGGTATTTACTCAGCGATGAAGTTCCGCATTTTGCCATTCCGACAATCAAAAAGTTAGGCAGAGTATATGACTGATTCATATGTGCTTTATTTACTTATACAAAAGCTAAATTCAGTAACAGATAAAAATGTTTAAAACAGTCAAAGGAGTGCTATTCCCGGTTCAAAAACAATACGAAATATATCGGTGTTAATCAGGATATCATCTTCTTCTCAATATCTGAACGAATCGTGGCAGGTGAAAACTATCTCAAAAAATGACGAAGGATAAATCGTACTGGATTGGCTCCGGAAAGTTTACCATGCTGGAACGCATGACCATTCTCATAACCGGTATTATCAACTTTTTTCTGTTAGTAAGGGTATTGAATAAGGAGGATTATGGCATATGGATCTTCTTTCTGACAATCACAACATTGCTTGATACAGCCAGAAATGGATTTTTTCAGAATCCGCTTATCCGCTTCCTTGGTACGGAAACTCCTGAAAATAAGCTTAAAATTCAGTTTGTTTCATTTTTGTTAAACATCGGACTGTCTACATTGTGCTCCGTTTTGTTGTTGCTGATCATGTATCCGGTAAGCATTGCATGGGAAAATCCTCAGCTTTTCCTGCTGTTTGTCATTTACCTGGCAACCAACATTATACATAGCTTTCTATTTCACTTTGAGTATATTCTGAAAGCAAACTATCGGTTCAAAGGTGCCTTTGCCGGGGTACTGGCAAGAGGAGCGCTGCTCATTCTGATCATAGGGTATTATTACATCAGCAAAAAACAGCTCAGTCTCGAGGCTCTTGCCCTTTATTATGGTTTTTCATCGCTTATGGGCGTAGTATGCTCCTATATCTATGTACGTGATATATTCAGACTTAATGTACCATATGACAAAGCCTGGGCGAAACAGTTATTCAGCTATGGGTATTATACTCTGGGAACCAGCGTTAGCGCTGTCCTGATGCGCTACATTGATACCTGGATGCTCGCTTTCTTTATTTCGCCGGTAGCTGTAGCCGCATATAATGTGGCCATCCGCATCGCCAATCTGTTTGAGGTGCCTTCGATGGCTTTGGCTTCTATGCTGTTTCCCAAAGCAGTAGAAAAGGCTAAAAATCAAGGAGAAGGAATTTTTAAGGATTTATACGAAAAATCCGTGGCAGTCATTCTGCTCTTTGTTACTCCATGTGTCATTACGGTTATACTGTTTTCAGATACTATTATATGGCTCCTGGCTGGCGATCAATATATGGATACAGTCAACATCCTGAGAGTTACAATGCTTTATGGCCTGATTATCCCATTAAACAAACAGATGGGTATACTCCTTGAAGCAATCGGCAGAGCAAAAAAGAATATGTTCTTTGTAGCGCGTAATGCCGCTATTAACTTTGTTCTGAATGGTATTGCCATACCTGTTTTTGGCACGATCGGCGCTGCCTATGCCTCTCTTACTACCATGATTATTGTTGCCTGCCTAAACCAGATCTATATGTCAAGAAATTTCGGAGTCGAATTTCTAAGCCTTCCCCGTTATATTAAATTTTATTTTTTCTTTTTCTTTAAACGGCTGATATCCTTAAAGACACAATGATGTAATTTCATCCGCTTGCTTCCTTAACTCTTATACCGGATAGAAATGGAATATTTCCAGTAGATTTGTCGTTGAAGAAGACACTGTATGCGGGAAAAGATCTTGACTCTCTCCAAGGGCAGCGAAGCCCGAAAGCTCATGAGAATAGCCTGGCCGGTTACTCTGAGCCAGTTAGGACATATTTCGGTGGGTGTGGCAGACAGCATGATGCTCGGAAAGCTAGGTAGTATCGAGCTGGCTGCCTCCACTATAGGACTGAGTGTTTTTATTCCTTTTATGATGCTTGGCATTGGAGTTTCCTATGGTTTGTCTCCGCTGGTAGCGAAGGCTGATGGAGAAAACAATGCTCAAAAAATCTCCTCCATCCTTAAGCATGGCTTTGTTCTTAATATCGGATTTGGAGCAATTCTGTCAGTTATTCTCTGGTATGGATCGTCTTTGCTGAAGTTTCTGGATCAACCGGCAGAAATAATCGGGTTTACTATTATTTACTTTCAGTGGCTGGCGGCAAGCATGTTGCCTCTTATGCTATATCAGGCATTAAAACAGTTTGCAGAAGGCCTGAGCATCGCAAGACCTGCCATGTTTATCAGTATTTCCGGCAATATGCTCAATATATTCTTAAACTACCTGTTTATATTCGGGAAACTGGGCATGCCCGCCATGGGAGTGGAGGGCGCTGCAATGACAACTTTTGTATCAAGAATATATATGGGAATAGTCTTGCTACTGTATATCCGCTGGAATAGCCAGTTTCGTTATTATATCGGCTTACTGAAAAATATTGCATTCCAATGGAAAGAAATCATAACTCTTTCAAAAACCAGCTTCCCCATTGGTACTCAATTGTCTTTTGAGTCTGGCGCCTTTGGCTTTGCAGCAATTATGGCCGGATGGCTCGGAACCAAAGAAATCGCAGCCCATCAGATTGCCTTAAATCTGGCGTCTGTCACCTACATGGCAGCAACCGGACTTGCATCTGCTGCAACTGTACGGGTAGGATACGGCTATGGCAAAAAAGCACCCGAACAGGTATACCAGTCAGGAAAAACAGCGCTGCGGATGGTATTGGTATTCATGCTGTGTAATGCAACATTGTTTATGACTTTCAGATCATGGATGCCTGGATTATATATTGCCAGCGAAGAGATCATAACGATGGCTTCTTCCTTATTATTAATCACTGCCTTTTTCCAGCTATCCGACGGTTTGCAATGTGTAAGCCTTGGGATTTTGCGAGGTCTCGGAGACGTAAAGCTGCCAACAATGGTTGCCCTGATTGCTTACTGGATTATCGGGCTTCCGGTTGGTTATATTCTGGCTTTCAAAAAAGGATTGGGGCTTGTTGGTATCTGGTACGGATTCCTTATCGGGTTATCGATTGCCGCGGTTCTGCTCATTTACCGGTTCAGGCTTAAAACCAGCCGAATGCTTAAAGATTCCAGCGTGACAGATCCCTCAGGCTCAAAACAGGAGCTGGAAGGATCTGTTACTTTCTGACTTGTTTATAACGTTTTATTCTTTAATGCAATAATCCGTTTATATGCTTCATCAATTCTTTCTTCTGATATTTCACCTTTTTTTACCAGGTCAAGAATCAACTGATGTACCTTTGTTGCGCTGATCTGATCATTAAGATTCACATTATTCGCAAACATAATAACATCTACTCCGGCATTGATTGACAATTTAATGGCATTCTCCAGTCCGTAGTTTTTGCTGATTGCATACATCTGCATATCATCGGAAAATACTACTCCCTGGTAATTAAGGATATTTCTGAGAATACCATTGATGATCGTATAAGAAAGTGTGGCGGGTAAACATGCACTGTCTAACCGGCAGTTTATAATATGTGCTGTCATAATTCCGTCCACCTGCCCGCTTTTTATTAAATCATGAAACGGAAAAATTTCCACAACATTCCACAGATTGGTCACATCTGTAATACCTTTATGGGAATCAGTTGTAGAACTGCCATGGCCGGGAAAATGCTTGATGACAGTCTTTACGCCTGCATCATGATGGGCCTTAACAGAGGCCAGTCCGTGTCTGCTCACCACTTCATGATTGGCCGAATAGCTTCTGTCAAGCTTTGCAATTACCGGATTGGAAGGATTGGTTCCAAGATCGATATCAGGAGCATAGTTAAGATTGATGCCATGAGCAGCCATAACATCGGCCAGCTTTTTGGTCTGGCTATATGTAGAATCTATATTGTCCTTTCTGCCCAGCTCAGCCGCCGAAGGGATATCGATAAAGCCATATTTTGCTTTCATACGATGCACTTTTCCGCCTTCTTCATCTATGGAAACAAATAAGGGAACGGGGGCAGCCTTTTGCATTTCTCTGACCAGTTTCTTCAGACGATCGGATGACTCTGTTCTGGCGATGTTTTTTTCATATAAAACGACTCCGCCAACAAGACCAGCCGCTATTTCTTTATACAGGGGATCTGATGCGGAGATATTCGTGCGGTCATTGATTCCTATCATAACCATTTGACCTATCTTAGCTTCAATACTCACCGTATCTTTTACGGCCCGTCCATGCTCTGAACTGTAACCCAAGCTGCTCATACAAAGGAAAAAAAGAGTAAATCGCCAGCCGGCTGCTGCTATTCCTGTATTCATCGGATCTAAATAATACATATTAAACAATTCTGTTATAAACGAACGATAGAGTATCAGACAAATTATTCTGATATAATCGCATTAATTCTGTTCAGCTTACCGGTTTCGAGAGGCTCTGTTTTTTCACCTGCACCGATATTATTCATATCACCTTTCTCAACACTGACGTAATAAGCAATAGCCTCCAGATCCTGAAAAGTGACTACACCTTTTTTGTCGGTTTTGCCTTCTTTTACCACATTGATACCTTGCGAATAATCTTCTTCGGTTTTATAAACCTTTACGACTGCCTCACTTTCAACATTTCCGAGATCATTTAAAACCGTAATACGCAGACTTGTTTTGAATAATTGAAATGCACAAAGAAGCACAATCAGCAATGGAATAAAAAAGAGTCTTTTTTTCATAGTTGCTATTTTTTGCTTTCAGGGATAAAGAATGCCAAAAACACTGAAAAAGTCAATTATAAGCTATGTATTTAGTTTCAGGAACTAAGAAAGCCTGTATACGGTTTTATCTGGGATGAAAAAAGATCTCCTGCTGACTGTTTTGATCGCATTTCTCGGATACACAGGTATTGCCGCCAATCCGGGAGATACAGCTACATCCTCGCCATGTTTTCTATTATCCGAAGATACTGATGTACCTGAAATAATCAGTACCATTATAGCATACACAGGTCTATGCGTTAATTTTGAAATCAGGGAAGCCGATGTAAAAAACGCTAAAGCTGCAATTCGGGACAAAAAACGGGTAATCCTGTATAACAAAGAGTATATAGCAAAACTGAACCGAAAAAGCCGTACCTACTGGGCAGGAGTAAGTGTACTTGCGCATGAACTCGGTCACCATCTGAATGGTCATACAGTCTCCTACGATAAGAGTGACCTGGAGGCAGAGCTGGAAGCCGATCAGTTTGCAGGATACATTCTGAGAAAAATGGGAGCAAGCCTTGAAGAAGCACAGGCTGCTATTAAAACTGTGGGCAGAGAACATGAAACGGAAAGTCATCCGGGAAGAGTCAGCAGACTTAACGCCATTCGGAAAGGCTGGGTGAATGCAGATCTTCAGCTCAGAAACCTGTCGCCAGCTTTATAAGTAAATCCCAGCATCTTGCTCATCCTCATAAAATCATAGCCTGGCTGAGCCTGAATAAAAACGGGCTCAGCTGAAACCGGATGTATAAATTCCAGACTATAAGCATGCAATAACATGGTTGCCATGTTCCATTGTTCCTTAAAGTACTTGTTCTGCTTGTTACAGCCATGTGGGCGGTCACCTATAATAGGATGGAGAATATGGGCAAAATGTTTCCTGATCTGATGCATACGCCCTGTATGCGGCCGGACTTTTACCAGTGAATAGCGCTGAGTCGGGTACCTGCCGAGGCTCATTGCAACTTCAACCCGCTCTATAGTTTCATAGTCCGTAACCGCATCCTGCACTTTTCCGTTTTCATTTCGCAATGGATAATCAATCAACCCGGAATTATCTGTATAACCCCTGACAATTGCCAGATAGGTTTTGGAAATTTTCCGAACATCAAACAAGGTACGAACAGCTGGCAGGACATCCTGATTAAAAGCAAAAAGTAAAACACCACCGGTTTTTCTATCGATTCTGTGGGCAGGGTAGACGTGGCATCCGACCTGATCCCGGAGTATTTGCAAGGCAAACTCTTCCGTATCATTGGCCAGTCTGGTTTTATGCACCAGAAGACCGTGCGGTTTATTAATTGCAATGAGATCGGTGTCCCGATAAAGGATCTCGAGTTCCATAATCAAAGTAAGACCGGTAATGAATAAAAATCAATCCTGACCGGGAAAACGAAACAGAATTCCTTTTTCAGGGTGCCAGCGCAGGTACGCATCATAATATTTACCCTTTTTCTTACTTTCCAGTCCCACAATCAGTTTGGTTTCCCGCCCGGCCTTTAGTTCCTCGATATCTTCCGGCTCCAATACCACTCCTCCGATTTTGGACGGAATTTTATCAGGAACTTTAGGTGCGTTTGTTTTTTTCTTCGGAAAACGAAAACGAATCTGATTATTGGATGTAAGGCTAAGATAAGCATCAAACGCCTTACCATTTTTCTGACTTATGAATCCGCTGATCAATGCAGTTTCCTTGCCTGCTTTCAAACGTTCAATAGCAGCTTCGTCCAGTCTGACACCGAGGACTTCTTCCGGAATTTGTTTCTCCATATTTATCAACCAGTCTTTATCTGTTAGTTTACCACAGGTATCGTATGAAACGCGATTCGGGAAATCATGGTTTCATAGCCACAATGTACTTTAAAATAACATGAATTATCCTATATTTTCATGGTTAATTAATTTTCTTTTTGCAACTTGTTTTGGTTCTGTTTCAAAATAACAAGTCATCCCCTTTTTTTATCGACTAAATTTTTTTTAAACCTATTTTTGTATTAGTTTCATGACCATACATGGCCACATAGTAAACAGGTAATAAGGCCGGATATTTTTATGGAAACTTCGTCGAATAGTACATTAAGCCTTTTTAAAAATCTGGTTGGAATAAAATTTCAGCTATATAATAGTCTTTTTACATCCCTGCCGTTTCATAAAGTAGAAAAAACCGGAGTATTGCTCTCTTTGTTTTTGCTTCATTGTGAAGAAGGCTTCAATAAGAAACAAAGCCCGCTTGAAATTATTGATTCATTTCTGGAACAATACACCAGCTATACCAATGATCAGGAAAAAATAGATCTCCTGTTCCGGTTTGTGCAATATGCCGAAAGGCAGGTTGTTTTGTTTGATGCATTGGAGGATGCCGCATTTCAGGATATACATGACATGAATGGCAGCGGTACACTCAAGCACCTGCAGTCAGAAATAAGCAGAGAACAGGATACTTCCAAACTGGCAGAAAAGCTGAAAGATTTTTCGGTCCGGCTGGTACTGACCGCCCATCCGACTCAGTTTTATCCCAGTGCTGTACTTGGCATTATAAACGACCTTGCCAAAGCGCTCGTAAATGATAATACCGCGCAGGTTAATACATATCTGCAACAGCTTGCCATTACACCTTTTTTCAAAAAGGAAAAGCCGACGCCTTTTGATGAAGCAGTCAGTCTGATATGGTTTTTGGAAAATGTTTTCTATCAGGCCGCGGGCAACATTCTTTCATACCTGAAGAGTCAGTTTCCTGAAGCTGTTTCCGCTGAAAACCCTTTAATAAGAATGGGTTTCTGGCCTGGCGGCGACCGGGACGGGAATCCGTACGTCCAGGTAGATACAACGCTAAAGGTGGCAGAAGCCCTGAGAGGCGGAATCATAAAATCCTACTATATGGATGTCAGAAGACTAAAACGCAGACTGACATTCCGTGGTGTGGAAAACATGCTGCAGGATCTTGAGAATAAATTGTATGACAATCTGTTTATTCCCGGAAGAAAGACAGATTTGTCCAAAGATCATATAAAAGATACCCTGCTGACCATTAAAGAAAAGCTGATAAAATACCATAATGGACTGTTTATAAACCTGGTGGATAATCTGCTCTGCAAAGTAGATCTGTTTGGTTTGTATTTTGCCTCCCTTGATATCAGACAGGATAGCTCGGTGCATGAGCAACTGATTTCAATTATTGCCGAAAAAACATCCATACTTCCTTCTGACTATCAGGAGCTCTCAGAAGAAGATAAAATAAAGCTTCTGGTAACTACCGCCGGTAAGGTTGATTCCGGTTTGTTTGAAGATGCTGTTCAGAAAGATACACTTGATACCATGGCAGCCATCAAAACCATTCAGGAAATTAACGGAGAGCAGGGCTGCCACCGATATATAATCAGCCACGCGACAAGTCCGTTAAGCGTTCTGGAAGTATTCGCCCTTCTGAAGCTCAGCGGCTGGGAAAGCGACTCCATTAATGTTGATATTGTACCTCTGTTTGAAACGATCGACGATCTTCAGCATGCCGGGCATGTAATGAAGACCCTATATGAAAACGAGATCTATCGCAAGCATCTCTCCAAACGAGGCAACAAACAGACCATCATGCTCGGATTTTCAGATGGCACCAAAGACGGCGGCTATCTGATGGCCAACTGGAGTATATACAAAGCGAAGGAAAATCTGAGCACCGTTGCTAAAAAATACGACATAGAAGTTATATTCTTTGATGGAAGGGGAGGACCTCCTGCGCGTGGTGGGGGAAAAACTCATCAGTTCTACGCATCAATGGGCAATAATATTTCCAACAAGGAAATTCAGCTGACCGTACAGGGGCAGACGGTTAGCTCAAACTTTGGCAATACCCATTCTGCCCGTTTCAATATGGAACAGCTGATGCATGCCGGAATCAGCAATGCGCTTTTTGCTTCAAGAGACTTTACTCTTACTGGATCAGAGGAAGAAATGCTTCAGGCTTTGGCCGACAAGAGTTATGACTCCTTTAATGAAATAAAAACCGATCCGGATTTCCTTGAATATCTTAACTATGCAAGCCCTTTGCGCTACTATGCAGAAACAAATATCGGCAGTCGTCCATCCAAGAGAAGCAGCAATAAAAAACTCAATCTCAATGATCTGCGGGCTGTCCCCTATGTGGGAGCATGGAGTCAGTTAAAGCAAAATCTTCCGGGATATTATGGAGTCGGATCAGCACTGAAATATATGGATGATCAGGGTAAATGGAAAGAAGTCGAAGGGCTGTTCAAAAATTCGTTGTTTTTCAGGACACTGATCGGAAACTGTGAAATGGCAATGAAAAAATGCTATTTTCCTGCTACTGTCTACCTGGCTGATCACCCGATATTTGGAAAAATATGGCAGAAGATATATGAAGAGTATGAACTCACCCGTCAATATATCTTGAAACTGACAGGCCTGTCTGATCTAATGGAAGACAAACCTGTCGACAGGCTGTCCATTCAGATGAGACAACGTATTGAATTGCCGTTAGTCGCCATTCAGCAATACGCTTTGTCCAAAGTTCGTGATCTGGACGAAAAAGAAGAGCAGAACGGAGAGCGAAAAGTTTTTGAAAAGCTGGTTATCCGATGCTCATTCGGAATTATCAATGCAGAAAGAAACTCTGCTTAGATACATAAATTGATCTGAAAATAAAGCCCCTGCTTAATATCTGCACAAGGGCTTTATTTTTTACATTTCGGAATCTTCAGAATCTGATTTGACAGATGCTTCCAGCGCCTCAGCCTGATTAAGGTGCTCCTGAATAACCGGAACATTATTACGGGCATAGTTTTTCAGCTCTTCCTGATCAAGATCCTTCGCGGCAGACTCATATAAGTCCAAATCTTTTTTATGCCTTTTTCCGGCCATTTTCAGAAATTTCTTATCAAATTTTTCTCCTGTTTTTCGGTTTTCCAATGCAGCTACATCCGGCACTTTTTGTTCATTTCCTTTGGGCTTGTCAATCGAAAGGCTGCCGGCTATTTCCAATAGCTCTTCATTGGCCCTGGAATGGTGCTCCACCAGCATATCTGCGAATGCCTTTACTTCCGCAGAGCGCGCATTTTTCTGACCAAGCTTGCCGATTTCAATCTCTCTCAGGTTATTTCTATACGCTTCTTTGACAAACTCTTCAGCATTCTTTGTTTTAGCTTCCGATGATTCTACAGAGCTGATCACAGTGTCTTTTGCATTCTGCTGCTGCACCTGATCACATGCACTAAGCAAAAATGCTCCCAAAACAAAAGCATAAAGTATTTTCCTTTTCATATTTCAGAATATTATCTTTGATTTATAAATAGTTGCATACTCTAAACATGCTCCAGGGGTTTATGTTTAACAAAGCCCGGTTTGTTTAATAATAAAGGTCACCAGTCTTCATTTTATGCATGCTTATCTGAACAACTGCAAGTTTTTAGCAACAAGTGTAACTTTATCTGTATCTTGCAAGTAAAATATCATATAAGCTACTGCTTTTAAAAGTTAATCTTGCCTTTTTCCAAGAAAAAGTAGTAATTTTACAACCCATTACTCTGCTTTTATGAATATAAAGCTACTCCCCTTATATTGTTTAACGCTGCTTCTGCTTACCCTGACAGAAAGCAATGCTCAGATTGACTATTGTGATAAGTCAAAAGTCAGCGGCCCCAACCTCGTGGTCAATGGCGGCTTTGAGGATGGAAATACCGGATTCTATACCGATATTTCCTGTAGCTGGAATGATCCAGCCTGTTCCTGTCATAATAATCAGTGGTCTGAACCCGATCAATATTACATTGGTACCAGCCCCAGTGAAAATACTCCCTGTGGTGGCCGCTTTCAAAGCGCTTTCGTTGGCTCCCCCCGCTCTGGCAGTATGTTTATGATGGTCGATGGCAAAGGAAATCATTCACCGATTGTATGGGAACAGGAGATTGCTGTACAGGACAGCAGCTATTACTACTTTGAAACATGGATCACAACAATCGGAACCACACCTGATACCTATGCCCGGCTACGGTTTGTAATTAACGGTATTATGATGCCGGAAGTCATTGATGCTCCTCTTACGCCAGGTCAGTGGATCAACTATTCACAGCTTTGGTATTCAGGAGTCACAAAAGGCACTATCACCATACAAATAATCGATACACAGCCTAATGCCGACGGACCTGACCGTGATGACTTCGGTTTAGATGATATCACCTTTGCGCTGGGATGTCCTCCTGATTCTTATGTGGAGCAACCGGACCTCGGACCTGATTTGAGTTTCTGCGGTACCGATGCAACAAGCTTTACTCTTGATCCTAACGTAACACTTAATGTAGGACAGAGCCTTACCTGGTCTACAGGACCTGCAGATGCAGGAAGACAAACTATTGAGGTAAGCTCTGCCGGAACGTACTACGTATGTATCAACCAGGCAGGTTCCTGTACAAAACTTGATTCCATTGTCGTTACAGACAAATTTATCGTGGATCTGGGAAATGATATAGAGCTTTGTGATCCTGCTGCTCTAATGCTGGATGCTGTCCATTCAGGTCCTAATGTAACATACCAATGGTACAAAGATGATGTGCCACTTGTGCTAGGAAAAGGTAAAACTCTTTATGTCAATGAAGAAGGCGAATACAAAGTAGTGGTGACTGATCCTAAATGTGAAACTCAGACGGATTCTACAATTGTTTCACTGAAATCAAACCAGCCAATACCCAATAACGTTCCGTTTTGCCTGACCAGCAATCCGGATACAACCATTCGTTTCTCTGTCAGCCCTCCCGGCACCAATTATGCCTGGTATGATGCGGAAGGAAATCTTCTGGCAGACAGTACCTGGTATTATGATCTGGCAGGAATAACCCTTGGAGATACCTTGTATGCGAGAGATATTACAGTATTAACCCATCCTGTTACCGGTCCTAGTTATTCAACTGCCACTAGCCAATGGTATAGCGGCAATATTTCCAGAACCTTCAATGCTTTGTCTGATCTCACAATTGAGTCAGTATATATGCGATCTGGCTCTTCATATTACTCGCCCAATACAAGTCCCTGTTATAATAAAGCATCAGGAACTCAATCAGAGCCGTTCAGAGTACAAGTACTAAAAGACGGCGTTTTGTTTACTGAGTCAGATCCGGTTACAGTTACATGTGGTGGTACCAGCGGCCCTGGTCCCGCAACGCAATTAACTATAAACCTTGATATTCCGGCAGGTAATAACTACGCTCTTAATGTTCTAAGTGATCCTGTATGGACCTACGCCGGAAGCTGGATGTATAATCAAAGCAACAGCCCTGCTTATTCTATAGCTGGTGTAATCGACATTCCTGCAAAAAGTGATAACTCAGGAGTATTTTTCGACTGGACCATTAAAACAAAAAATACTTGTAGTTCAGTACCAGTCTTCGCTTATGACATATGCATACTTCCGGTCGAATTTGTCTATGTACGCGCAGTACAAGCTGATGACAACATCCGGCTGTACTGGGCCACAGCCACCGAAAAAAACAACAGTCACTTCGAAATCGAACGACTGGTTGCCGGAGACTGGATTACAATAGGCCGCGTAGAAGGACATGGAGATAGCAAGGATCTGATACTATATGACTTTACCGACTACCATGCACCTAAAGGTGTTGCTTACTACCGGATCAAACAGGTCGACTTCGATGGCGACTTTGCATACTCCGATGTAATAACCGTTGAAAACACGTCCCTGTATACGCTTCTGAGGCCAAATCCTTCTTCGGGGGCAGCATATCTTAGTGTTATTGCTTCTAACACCTCTGTTAGTAATCTGACCGTTCATGACGCTCTTGGAAAACTAATTGAAAGCAGGGAAATTCCAACCAATCAGGAGATCAGAATCGGAGAAAACTATCCTCGTGGCGTATATATGATCAGAGTATGGAACGGATCAGATTATGAAGTAATTAAATTTATACGCAAGTAATCGCAAAATAAATAAAAAGGGCAAACAGTCCTTTTTATTTATTTTAAAACATAAAAACATTAACATATGAAACTTTTTAAATATATTTACCATTAATTAACCGATACATTTATTCAGCAACATGACGACCCAACGATACATCAGCCCAGAACAACTCGAAAAAGTATGCACCATTCTCAAGGCAATAGCCCATCCCGTCAGGATGTCTGTAATTGAGCTACTTGAAAGGAACAAAGAAATGAGTGTCGGCGATCTTCAGGAGCATTTGTCTGTTGAACAGGCAGCCTTATCTCATCATCTTATTACAATGAAAGACAAGGGTATACTTCAATGCAGGAGAGAGGGAAAAAACATGCTCTACTCATTAAAAGAGAAAAGGATTGTGAAAATTCTTGAGTGCATGGCGGACTGTGAGCACTCCTGATTTTTTTTGCGCAAAACATAAAAATATTTACATATATAAATTTTAATATATAAAATCCGGTTATCATAATGGCAGTTATTATTGGTTTCATATTTGCTCTGCTCATTGGATTATCACTGGGAATCATAGGCGGAGGAGGATCAATCCTTACTGTACCGGTTCTTGTGTATATAATGGGCGTTAGTCCGGTCAATTCTACGGCATATTCCCTGTTTATTGTCGGCATTACAGCCCTTGCAGGAGCTTATAGCTACTTTAAGAAAAAACTGTTATGCTACAGGGCTGCAATTGTTTTCTCTATTCCGTCTTTTATGGCAGTATTCTACACCAGGCATTATCTGGTACCGCTGATTCCTGCTGAAATTGCAACTATCAGCGGATTTCTAATTACAAAGGAGGCTTTGATCATGCTTCTCTTTGCACTTATGATGATTCTTTCTGCCTATTCAATGATTCGCCCACGAACAATAACATCACCACAGGATGAGGTTTTCAGACCCGGGCAAATGCGGTTTAACTATCCGCTGATCGCTGTCGAGGGAATCGTAGTGGGTGTACTTACAGGATTAGTCGGGGCAGGCGGCGGCTTTTTAATCATCCCTGCTCTTGTATTATTTGTCGGATTACCTATGAAAGCAGCCGTAGGCACTTCATTATTAATCATTGCAGCCAAATCGCTGATTGGCTTTGCAGGAGACCTGCAAACAGGTATGCAGATTGACTGGACGCTTTTGTTATCCTTCAGCTGCTTTGCCCTGATTGGCATTGCTATCGGCATATATTACTCCAGAAATATTAAAGGCGAAAAACTAAAACCGGCATTTGGCTGGTTCACGCTGATCCTGGGTTTTTCAATTCTGATCAAAGAACTGTTTTTTCGGTAATGCTATTAAAATCTAATATACATTTTAACTATTCAGCTTATGAAAATAGAACAAATCTATACAGGATGCCTGGCTCAGGGAGCATATTATATTGAGTCAGCGGGAGAGGCAGCTATCATAGATCCGCTCCGGGAAGTAGACCCGTATATACAAAGGGCAAATCATGATAAAGCGAAAATCAAGTATATATTCGAAACTCATTTTCACGCTGATTTTGTATCTGGTCACGTGGATCTAAGCAAAAAAACCGGAGCGCCGATTGTATATGGCCCTACAGCCCAACCGGAGTTTGAAGCAATAACGGCCTCGGACGGCCAGTCATTTAAAGTGGGTAAACTGCAGATAATATTGCTGCATACCCCAGGACATACCCTCGAAAGCTCGGTATATCTTCTCAAAGACGAAGATGGAAAAGACCATGCAATCTTTACAGGCGACACACTGTTTCTCGGTGATGTCGGCCGACCGGATCTGGCACAAAAAGCAGCCAATATGACTAAGGAAGACCTAGCCGGACTTCTGTATGAAAGTCTTACCAGTAAAATAATGCCACTGGCAGATGATATTATTGTATATCCTGCGCATGGAGCAGGAAGCGCCTGCGGCAAGAATATGATGAAAGAAACTGTAGATACGCTGGGAAATCAGAAAAAAACAAATTATGCGCTTAATCAGCCCGATAAAGCTTCATTTATAAAGGCTGTAACAGATGATCTCCTGCCACCACCAGCTTATTTTCCGATGAATGTTGCGATGAACAAAAAAGGCTATACCAGTTTTGATGATGTTCTCAATAATGGCCTTCAGGGACTGTCTCCAGATGAATTTGAGCAAAGCGCTGAACTTAATGGCGCCTTGATGCTGGATACGCGCTCCAATCAGGAATTTAGCAAGGCATTTATTCCTCAGTCAGTCAACATTGGACTTAACGGGGATTTTGCTCCATGGGCAGGAGCGCTGATAGGGGATGTCGGGCAACCGATTCTTCTGATTACGGAGCCGGGCAAAGAAGAAGAAGCCGTAACCAGGCTTAGCCGGGTAGGCTTTGACAATATACTTGGGCACCTGAAAAACGGAATTGCTTCCTGGATTGATGCAGGTAAGGAAACTGATCAGGTAAAAAGAATAAATGCTGAGCAATTTGCAGCTGAATATCAGCCAGGACAAAGCAAGGTACTGGATGTACGAAAAGAAAGCGAATATATGTCTTCACATATAGAGCATGCATTAAACAGGCCTCTGGCCAACATAAACGAGTGGACCCGGGATATTGACAGCAGTGAACACTTCTATCTGCACTGTGCCGGCGGATACAGGAGCATGATTGCGGCATCTGTATTGCAAGCCAGGGGGTACCATAACTTTACTGAAATTGAAGGCGGATTCGGAGCAATCAGTAAAACCAGCATTCCATGTACCAATTATGTGTGCCCCAATAGCCTGAAATCTTAAAAAAAGCTGAAATGAAAAGATATCTGCCCTTGCTCCTCATAACCATAGCAGCCTCCTGCGACACTCTGAAAAAACAAAATGAAGCCGAAGAGCGCATTGCCGGAAGTCGGGCAGACAGCAGTGTGATAGTAGTTGATGTCCGGACCGGACTCGAATGGCGAGCGGACGGACATGCTCCCTGCTCAGTCAATTACCCGCTTGACAAGCTTACCGGAAAAATAGAGGCGCTGAAGCAATACAGCCGGATCGTATTGGTATGCCGCAGCGGAAAAAGAGCAGAAACAGCCAAAAAGCTTCTGCAATCACATGGAATTAATAATGTAACCAATGAAGGATCCTGGCAAAGGATCACATGTAACTAAACAAACTATGAAAATTATAGAATGGTTATCCTCTCCGTGGCCCTGGTACATAGCAGGGCCTTTAATAGGCCTGACAGTTCCGGCCTTGCTGATTATGGGAAATAAGTCGTTTGGTATCAGCTCCTCTTTACGACATATTTGTGCTGCCTGCCTTCCTGCCAATATCCCATTTTTCAGATATGACTGGAAAAAAGAAGTATGGAATCTCTTTTTTGTGGCAGGAATCACCCTTGGCGGGCTATTTGCAACGATTATGCTGCATAATCCGGCACCGGTAGAAATTTCTCCGCAACTTGCGGATGAGCTGGCAACATACGGGGTTACTGATTATAACGGAATGGTACCGGAAGCCTTATTTAACTGGGAACAGTTGTTTACTCTGCGGGGGTTCATACTCATAGTGATCGGCGGAGGACTTGTCGGATTCGGGACCCGCTATGCAGGCGGTTGCACCAGCGGTCATGCAATCATGGGGCTTTCAACACTTCAGTGGCCATCTCTTGTTGCCACCTGCTGCTTTATGATTGGCGGTTTACTTATGGCCAATTTTATACTACCACTTATTCTTTCTCTTTAATTTAACATCTATGCATTCTGCTCAAAATAAAGAAATTGCTGACGACATCAGACATCTTGATACCTTGTGTACAAATGAGAGTACTAAACAAAACCCCTGGTGGCATAATTTCAAATACCTGGTTACCGGATTATTATTCGGAATAATATTTGTAAAAGCCGAAATTATCAGCTGGTACCGGATTCAGGAAATGTTCCGCTTTCAGTCATTCCATATGTATGGAATAATTGGCAGCGCCGTAGTTACAGGCATTATTTCCATCTGGCTTATAAGAACATTCAATATCAAAACAATATATGGAGAGCCTATCCATTTTCAGACAAAGAAGTTTAATAAAGGTCAGATAATTGGCGGGCTGCTCTTCGGATTCGGCTGGGCAATAACCGGCGCGTGCCCCGGTCCGCTTTTCGCCCAGATCGGCACCGGAGCAACCGTTATTGTCGTTACTTTATTGAGCGCCATAGCCGGTACCTGGCTATATGGCGCACTGAGAGAAAAGCTTCCGCACTAACGTATCCTTATCGGGAAATACAGGTTGATATATGAGAATGATTGGTTGATTGATTAATTATTGCCATATATCTACCTGACTACCGGATTAATTCATTTAATCTTAATTTGGCACCTAAAAGGCGATGAGTTTTAAGTTTAAGCAGATAAATATCTTTTTACAGGTTCTGGTCTGGGCATTTTTATTTTATATGCCTTATATCACTAATGATACAGTCCATCTGTCCTTTTTTGCACGCTACCTGTTTAATCTCAGTCTTCTTGCTGTATTCTTTTATGTCAATATTCATTCATTGATTCCTTCGCTGGTGTTTAAAAGAAAAGTCAGCCTTTATCTTCTGATTATTCTTCTAATTTTTACTATTATTCTGACACTCAACTTTCTTTTTGACATATCCGTTGCCGAAGAGCTGCGCGCGCATACGCGCTCCAGACACAACCGTTCGCAGGGATATTTTTCCCGGTTTATACCAACGTTGTTTTCCTTTTTACTTGCTTTCGGGATAAGCAGCAGTATCAAAATGATTGCTGAATACCTCAAAAAACAAAAGCGGGAGCAGGATCTGGAACATGAAAAGCTAAATTCGGAACTGGCTTTCCTCAAATCACAGATTAACCCACACTTTCTGTTTAATACGCTCAACAATTTGTACGGACTTGCCACTATCGGATCTCCAAGTACGGGTCAGGCTATATTAAAGCTATCTGATCTGATGCGCTATATGCTTGAGGAAACCCAGACCGGACGCGTCCTCCTTGATAGAGAAATTACGTATATTAACAATTATATTGAACTGCAAAAGCTCCGTATTCCTGAAAATGTTGAAGTAGCTGTTCTGATGACGGGAGATTTCACTACCTGTACTATTGAGCCATTATTGCTTATTCCATTTATTGAAAATGCTTTCAAGCATGGGGTGTCGTATAATGAAACTTCCTTTATACAAATCAACATAGAACTTCACAAAAATCATCTTACGCTTATAGTTAAAAACTCTGTTCCCTCTATCCCGAGCGAACGGGACAGCATATCGGGTATAGGATTAAAAAATGTAATCAAGCGACTCGAATTGCTGTATTTTCAGCAACATAATCTCAGCATTCAATCAACCGAAAAGGAATATCAGATAAATCTGTCTATTGACTTATGAAACTTACCTGCATAGCTATTGATGACGAGCCACTGGCACTCAGAATTCTGGAAAGCTATTGTTCAAAAAATCCATTTCTGGAATTACGTGGTATTTATACCAATCCGATGGAGGCCTTAAAAGTTCTGAAAGGAGAAAACATTGACCTTATATTTCTGGATATAAGAATGCCTGACATTTCCGGTTTTCAGTTTCTTCAGAGCCTTACGCACAAACCTATGGTTATCCTTACTACAGCCTATAGTCAGTATGGACCGGAGAGTTACGATTTTGAGGTTATTGATTATTTGCTGAAGCCAATTCCTCTGGAACGCTTTCTAAAAGCAGTAAACAAAGCTGTATCTCTAAAAGACGACACAAAAGAATCTGATGCTTCGAACGAACCCGGTCTGGTTGTAAAAGATGACTATATTTTTGTAAACTCGGAATATAAGCTTATTAAAATCAATATAGAAGATATTTTAATCATCGAAGGCTTAAAGGATTATATCAAAATACATCTGTTAAGCAGCGATAAGCCTGTATTAACAATCATGAGAATAAAGACTTTTGAAGAAAATCTTCCGCAAGGTGATTTTATGAGAGTACACAGATCTTTCATTATCAATACCAGGCACATTGACTACATTAAAAAAAACCGGATTCATATTGGCAAGCATGAGATTCCTGTAGGCGATATGTATGCAGATACCCTGACCCGGCTTATTGAAGGTAAAAACTGGAAATAAGATCGGGAAGGGGGGATCGATGCACTTATTTTATATGTATATTTCCTTTTTGTTGTGTAATATCGGCATGTACTTTTAATCCCGGATTCTCTGTTTGCAATCAGGAGCCGGATATAATCAAAATCAATAAAAACTTAAGCTAAATCACCGGAAAACGGAACGTTGCAAAAGGTGATTTTACAATTATGAATCGACTATCAGGCAGTTTACTATTACTCATTATACTTGGGACAATACCTAAAACAGATGCTCAGGTATCTCAATGGACGATGGCAATGTGCATTGATACTGCACTGGCCAGAAACATTGATTTGCTCAGAGGGGATAATACTGTTCAAATCAATGAAATTGCCCTCAGGCAAGCCAGGAACAACTTGTTGCCTACATTGAATGCTACAGCATCACAAAATTTTAATTCAGGACGTTCTGTCGATCCGTATACCTACCAGTATGTCAATACCAATATCAGCTCAAACAGCTTTGCGCTGAACGGAGGGCTATTGCTGTTTAACGGATTGCAGCAGCGCAATACCGTCCGGCAAAGCAGGCTCAATGTACAATCTTCCGAATATTCAGCCCAGGAGATTAAAAATACTGTGGTTCTGACAGTCCTGAATGCATATCTTCAGATTCTTTTTGCTAATGAACAGGCTGATCTGGCCCGGGAACAAGTCCGAACAAGTATCAGACAGAAAGACCAGACAATTTCTCTGGTTCGTGCCGGAAAGAAAACAGAAACAGATCTTCTGAAGCTACAATCTCAGTTAGGATCAGATAGCCTGAAGCTTATACAGGCACAGAACCAGGTAAGGATGGCCAAAGTAAACCTTATGCAGACTATGAATATTCCGGTCACCGAGAGTATAGACTTCGAACAGGTTGCTATTGATCAAGTTCTCCTTGAGTATGACAACCGGTCTTCGGAAGAAATCTTTGCCAAAAGTATGGAAATAAGACCGGAAATTAAAAACGCCTCACTCCGGAGAGAAAGTGCGGAAGTAGGGCTGCTGTTATATAAAGGCGCTTATATGCCGAGATTGTTTCTTTCTGCCGGTGTTTCTACAGGATATTCAAGTGCCAGAAGACTGACCACGTATAGCAGCAGTAATGAAATCGTAACGGTTGGTTATCTTCAGGGAAATCCTTCACAGGTCGTTGTAAGCGAACAGAATATAATGCGTCCTGCGTCTTCTGAATATCCGTTCTTTGATCAGGTTTATGACAATATCAATAAGTTTGTGGGGGTTAATTTAAGCATACCCATACTGAATTACCGGCAGGCAAAAAACAATGTTCTGCGGCAAAAAATTACGATCAGGAATACTGAACTGGAAGAAGATGCGGTCAGAATAAGCCTGAGAAAGGAAATAGAACAGGCCTATACAGATATGATCAATGCAAAAGCCAATTTTGAAGCATCGCAAAAGCAGCTGGAATACGCAGAAAGATCATACAAAAATATCAACGATAAGTATGGCATAGGAGTAAGCACGGCTATCGATTTGCAGCTGGAATTTAATAATTACGTTCAGGCACGCTCCAATCTGCTTCAGGCCAAGTATCAATATGTGTTTAATCTGAAAGTGCTGGATTTGTACCAGGGCAAAGACATTATTCTATAAATTAAAAGTATCGATGAAGAATAAAAAGGGATTCGGCTGGCTGATCAGCATTGCTGCTGTCGCAGCCTTATTATATTTTTTTATCCTGAAAAAGGAAGAAGCGCCGGGTTTGATTAAAAAAGCGGTCGTAGAGAAGGGTGATATCCGAAATGAAATTTCGGCAACCGGGACAATCAATCCGATATCGACTATTGCAGTCGGAACTCAGGTCTCAGGTATTATTTCAAAAATATATGTCAGTTATAATGACAAAGTTCGCAAAGGACAAGTTATTGCTGAAATTGATAAAACAGCGCTTCTTGCCTCCCTCAAAGAAGTGGAAGCCAGTCAGTACCGGGCCAAGGTTCAAATGGAGCAGGCTCAGAAAGAATATGACCGGAATAAAGCGTTATTAAAAGAGCAGGCAATTACTCAGGTAGAATATGATCAGGCATATTATGCATACCTCGCAGCTGAAGCAAATTACAATTCTGCCGTATACCAGGCTGATAAGGCAAGAACCAATTTACAGTTTGCAACAATTGTTGCTCCGATTGACGGTGTAATTTTGTCCAAAGACATAAATGTAGGGCAAACCGTTGCCGCAAGCTTCAACACCCCCACCTTGTTTACAATAGCTCAGGATCTTACACGTATGGAGATTCAGGCCAATGTGGATGAGGCAGACATCGGTCAGGTTAAAACCGGTCAGCACGTTCATTTTACTGTCGATGCATTTCCGGATGATAATTTTACCGGAACCGTTCAGGAGATACGCCTGCAACCTGTCACCACATCCAATGTGGTAACCTATACTGTGATTATTGATGTAAGCAATATAGGGCAAAAGCTAATGCCTGGCATGACTGCCAACGTAAACATTGTTGTACTTGAGAGTAAAGAAGTACTAAAGGTGCCTGTTGCCGCCGTAAAGTTTACACCTCCGGCTGAACTGCTGCCTCCAAAGCCAGAGCGGGAAAACAGGGGGCCGAAACAGGAAAGAATGCATTCCGGTGAATTTTCAAAACAGACACGCAACACGCAGCTACAGCCCGGAATGGAAAGATTCATCTGGCTCGTTCGTAATGACAGCCTTTATCCCGCTAAAATCCGGACCGGAATAAGCGATGGTTCTCAGATAGAAATATCCGGCGACAACATACATGCCGGAGATTCCATAGCAGTTGCTTATATAGCCAATGCTCAACCGGAAGCTAATGAAACGACGAATCCGTTCACTCCTAAATTCAACCGTAAACGATGAATCCTATTATCTCAGTCAGAAACCTTCGAAAGATCTATAAGAGCGGAGAAGTTGAGGTAAGGGCGCTGGATAACGTCAGTATGGAAATCACGCCAGGTGGTTTTCTCGCAATCATGGGAGCAAGCGGGTCCGGTAAGTCAACTTTTATGAATATGCTTGGTTGTCTTGACATTCCGACATCCGGCGAGTATTTTCTTGACGGAATTGATGTATCCAGACTATCTGATGATGAGCTTGCTGATCTTCGCAATCAAAAGATCGGATTTGTTTTTCAATCATTCAATCTTTTATCCAGAACTTCAGCGCTTGACAATGTCGAGCTGCCTTTGTTGTATAACAAACGGATGAAAGCTTCCGAACGCCGGGAAAGAGCAATGCACGCACTTGAGTCGGTAGGACTTGCCAGTCGCGCAGGACATCATCCGAATCAGCTCTCCGGCGGACAGCAGCAACGGGTGGCTATTGCAAGAGCGCTGGTCAATGACCCGCCGGTAATTTTGGCTGATGAGCCTACCGGAAATCTTGATACCAAAACAAGTATCGAAGTAATGAATATCTTCTGCAAGCTGAATGATCAGGGCAAAACCATTATGCTAGTAACTCACGAACAGGATATTGCAGCGTTTACAAAAGAAAATATTGTATTTCAGGATGGGCGCATCAAAAAAAAGCTGATTGTTGAGCACAGAGCTAATCCTGAAAAGCTGTTGGAAGATCTGGCATTAAAAAGAGGGACTGCAGATGAATTATAGCAATTTATTAAAAATCGCCTTTATTTCTCTTCTTAAAAATAAGCTTCGCACGCTTCTGACCATGCTCGGTATCATCATCGGGGTTGGCTCGGTTATAGCAATGCTTGCCGTCGGAACCGGTTCCAAAGAGAATATCAAAAAGCAAATATCCAGTCTGGGGACCAATGTAATCATAATATTTCCAGGTTCCCGGATGCAAGGCGGAGCGCGGACAGATGCCGGAAGCTCACAACGTCTGACTTTGAATGACGCTCATGCGATCGCTGAAAAATGTCCTTCGGTGGCTGCTGTGAGCCCGATTATACAGCAACGAGTGCAGGCTGTCGCAGCTTCCCTCAATGCTCCCACTACTGTGATGGGAGTATACCCGGATTATATGACAATACGAAATCTTTCTGTAGAATCGGGAGAGGAATTTTCTTCGAATGATGACCGGGGAGCAGCCAAAGTTTGTCTGGTCGGGAAAACAGTGGTTAAGAATCTTTTTGGCGAAGGCACTGATGCTCTAGGACAGACTATTCGTCTTAATAAAACTCCTTTCAAAATTGTCGGAATTCTTGAAGCTAAGGGGCAGAATACATTCGGACAGGATCAGGATGATATTGTTATTGCTCCGTTTTCAACAATCAGAAAACGTATGACTGCTTCCACCCAGACCGGTCTCCAGCAAATTCTCGCCTCTGCTGCTAATGAAGAGAGTGTTGATCAGGCTTCTATAGAAGTTACCGAGCTTTTGCGCCAGCGTCATAAAATCCGTGCAGGTGATGAAGATGATTTTTCTGTTCGTACTCAGGCAGAATTTGCCTCCGTCATGGGATCGACTACTCAGACGATGAGCATTTTGCTGGCTGCTATCGCTGGTATTTCCCTGCTGGTAGGCGGGATAGGAATTATGAACATCATGCTTGTTTCAGTTACAGAGCGTACCCGGGAAATTGGTATCCGCAGAGCCATTGGCGCCCGAAAAAATGATGTTCTGTTACAATTCCTGATTGAGTCAGTAGTTATTTCGCTTTTAGGTGGCTTCATCGGAATTCTGCTTGGCTTTAGCATAGCTGCCATTGTCAATAAAGTATTTTCCTGGCCAGTCAGCATCACACCGGATGCTGTTTTACTTTCCTTCTTATTTTCCATTTCCATTGGTATTTTTTTTGGCTGGTATCCCAGCCGAAAAGCAGCCAATCTCAATCCAATCGAAGCTCTGCGGTATGAGTAAATTTCATCCAAAAGTAGCTTGAAGATACTTCCAATAATAAAAGCCACGACTAAAAAATCTAGAACTTTCGTCGTGGCTTTTATATAAATCACTATTTACCGTATTTCTTTTTCGAAGCGCCAGTACTAAAGCACCCAAAAAGTACAGCTATTTTTATCCGTTCTTATTATGTTTTGTGGAAAATCTGGAACCTGAGCTGCCTTTACGGTCAAAAATTGAGCGGCAGGAAGAGTCAGCGAGCGCACTTTTTTGCTCTGCTGTCAGCGTATTTTGAATGGCTTGTCTGTTATTCAGTCTGAGTTTGTATATATCCTTCTGATATTGAGCAAACTCATCACTTAAAAGAGCCAACTGATTTTCATTCAGATTGCCGCCTTGTACAAATTCCTGTTCTTTTTTCCTTAGATCTTTCATTTGGGTCCGTATTTTTTTGATCTCGTTGCGGTGCGTACCGTTCAGATCTTTAATTTTCTCCTTTTGCTCATCAGTCAGATTGGCGACTTTGAGGCATTCATTTTTTCTGAATCGGGGAGGATACTCCTTATGTCTGGCAGGTCCGGTATGAGCAGATCTTTTCGAATGCATAGCCATATTTTTTGCTTTGGCATGATTAAATTTGTTTCTCTTGAAATGCCCTGTAAAAAGAACGACAGCCATTGAGATATTAAGTACGATCAGAACACTGATTCCGATGGTAGTGAAATTTAGTGATTTCATAAGCAATTCATTTTTTAGTTATACATGCTATGTGCCAATACAAAAATGGTGCATGAACACGAGATGACCTGCCATGTCTATACCAACTGCCGTATTGTATAGACAGGAACCATTTTATAAACAGATAATGGAGAATTTTTAGAACAGAAGGGGGTACAGCAATTAATCCGGAAGTATGGAAAACACATTATTACCATCCAGAATTATTCTGCCCGGACGGCTGTCTCCTTGCTCATCAATAATCAGATTGATTACCGGGCCATATACTTTTTGCTTCAGAAGGACCTTAAGCACCTGATCAGAGATTTCGAAATTATTGACAACCATGGGAACCCTGAAGGTACACCCGGATTTCCAGTTGGCACAGCCGTAAGCCGTCTTACCTTTAAGCAATGTCCCCTTATTACATACAGGACATAAAACCGCTTCATTAGGTAAATCATTGGACTGACTTAGCTGCTTATCACCTTTTTTGCCAGTAGGGGCTGCCTGTTCCTTTACTTCAAGCTCCGGTTCATGATTCGCATTCAGAACGATTTTCCCCTCCACTGTACGATTGTCAGTTTTAAGCCCCTTAATAACAGGTGATTTCCCTGTTGTTATAATACTTATCAGCTGCTTGTCGGTCAGTTTTTTACCAAACAATTCAAAAGGAATCAGCTGCTTACAGCCATTTTTATAGTCACTGCAGCCATACGCATTTTTTCCTTTAAGCATATTACCCTTTTTACATCTGGGACAAAGCAGATTGTCTGTTTTTCCCTCTTTTTTTCCTTTACCCGAAGCAACCGGCTGCTCTGCAACGACTGTCTCTATCCTGGGAACATTCCGTGCATTTTTCACCTGATGCACGATATCGCTGACCATAGCTTTCATCTCCTGCAAAAAGGTAGCAGTTTCAAAAGTGCCTTTTTCTATATCCCTCAGTTTCTTTTCCCAGTTACCGGTAAGCTCGGCTGATTTCAGCAATTCAAAATTGATAGTCTGAATCAGCTGAATTCCTGTTATAGTCGGAAGAAGGTTTTTCCGCTCTTTTCTGATATAATTCCTTTTAAAAAGAGTTTCGATAATATTTGCTCTGGTAGAAGGCCGCCCGATACCATTCTCCTTCATGATATCTCTCAATTCTTCATCAGCAACCTGCTTGCCTGCTGTTTCCATCGCTCTTAACAGAGTTGCTTCTGTATAGTACTTTGGGGGACGCGTCTGTTTTTCGGCGAGCTCAGGCACATGAGGTCCGCTCTCACCCTCCGTAAAGTCGGGTAATATCTGCCCAGAATCCTCATCGTCCTCATCTTCTTTCTTTCCGGATTCTTTTTCCTCCTTATCTTCGGTATATACAGCTCTCCAGCCAGGTTCCAGAATCTGCTTGCCGGTAGCCTTGAACTCGGTTTTGTCAGCCAGTCCGACAACTTCCGTTTTGGAAATGATACAATCCGGATAAAAAGCAGCAAGAAAACGGCGTACAATCAGATCATAAACCTGTCCCTCCTGTCCGCCAGCATGTCCCTTTACATTTGTCGGTATAATAGCATGATGATCTGTTACTTTCTTATCATCAAACACAAGCTTTGATTTCCGGACGGGGCTCCCCAGCAATGATTCTGTCAGCGATTGGTAATTGCTTAGTGAAGAAAAGATCCCTTTGATTTTAGGATACATATCTGAGGGAAGATACGTAGTATCTACTCTTGGATAGGTAACCAGCTTTTTTTCATATAGAGACTGAACAAGCTTCAGCGTCTGATCAGCGGAAAACGCAAATTTCTTGTTACACTCAACCTGAAGCGATGTCAGGTCAAAAAGCCTGGGCGGACTTTCCTTTCCTTTTTTCTTGGAAAAAGACGAAATGGTAAAAATAGAGTCTTTAATCCGGCTAATGATTTCTTCAGCCTCTTCCTTTGACTGAAATTTGCCGTTTTTAGCGGAGAAGAGCACATCTCTGTACCTGGTTTTCAGTTCCCAGTAGGTCTCCGGCTTAAAATTCTGAATCTCCAGATACCGGTTTACAATAAGCGCCAGGGTAGGAGTCTGTACTCTGCCAATGGAAAGTACCTGCCGGTCTTTTCCAAATTTTAAGGTATAGAGTCTTGTAGCATTGATCCCCAGAAGCCAGTCACCGATGGCTCTTGAGCTGCCTGCTGCATATAGCCGGTCATATTGCTGACTGTCTTTAAGATTTTTAAAGCCTTCCTGAATAGCTTCCGTAGTGAGTGAGGAGATCCATAGTCTCTTGACGGGTTTGCTGCACTTGACGTAAGACAAAACCCAACGCTGAATAACTTCTCCTTCCTGACCGGCATCTCCACAGTTGATTACTTCTTCGGCATCCGAGACAAGGCGTGCAATAGTTTTAATCTGTTTTTCGACACCTTTATTGCTTATTTCCTTAATACCGAACTTCGGGGGCAAAATCGGCAGATGATCCAGTCGCCACCATTTCAGCTGAGGATGATAATCTTCTGGCTCTTTAAGCGTACATAAATGTCCGAAAGTCCAGGTGACCTGATATCCATTTCCCTCATAATACCCGTCTTTCCTGTTTCTGGCTCCAAGAATATCAGCAATCTCTCTGGCAACACTCGGTTTTTCGGCTATACAGACTTTCAAAATAAATTAAAATCGGCGACGAACTGCCTAAGATACGATATTTCGGGATTCCGGACATCATTTAGTTTTCAACAATCAAAGGCACCGGACAAGAACTGTGAAACACAAAAGCTATGTCGAAAGCATTTTGCTTTCGACATAGCTTCATTACAAATACATTATATCTGACCAGCTGTTATAATAGTTCATTTGCCAGATTAGCCAGTTCCGAACGTTCACCTTTTTCCAGGGTGATATGTGCGTACAGACTTTGATTTTGCAGACGATCTATAAGATAGGAGAGACCATTACTTTGAGAATCAAGATAAGGAGTATCAATCTGATAAATGTCTCCGGTAAATATGATCTTGGTATTTTCTCCGGCTCTGGAAATAATGGTCTTTACTTCATGGGGCGTGAGGTTCTGAGCTTCATCCACAATAAATACAATATTAGATAAGCTCCTTCCCCTGATATAGGCAAGAGGGGTGATCACCAGCTTTTCTTTATTGATCATTTCTGTAATACGCTGATAATCGCTGTCCGTCTCATTGAACTGATTCTGGATAAATTTCAGATTATCAAACAATGGTTCCATATAAGGATTCAGCTTGGACTTGATATCTCCCGGCAAATATCCTATATCTTTATTGCTCAGAGGCACAATAGGTCTTGCAAGGTATATCTGCTTTACGTTTTTTCTTTGCTCAAGACACCCCGCAAGGGCTATAAGAGTTTTACCTGTTCCGGCCACTCCCTGAATAGTGATCAGCTTAATATTGGGATTCATTATGGCATTGATGGCAAAAGTCTGTTCGGCATTACGGGGTTTAATACCGTATACCGATCTTTTCTCAACCTGCTCCAGACGTTTTTCTTCTGAGTTATAAAAAGCTAATGCTGAGTTCTTTAACCCCTTTAATATAAAGTAATGATTATGAATCCGAAGCTCTTTGGGAATGACATCAATACTGCAATGTCCTTTCTCATATAGTTCATTAATTATATCGGTATCGATATCTTCCAACAACGTTTTTCCGGAGTAAAGACTATCAACGTCCTTAATTTTACCTGTTTCATAATCTTCAGCAGGTATATTCAATGCTTTGGCTTTCAGGCGCAGGTTAATATCCTTAGTAACCAGAACAACCTTCCGCGTTTTATTTTCAGCTTGTAGACCAATAGCAGCATTCAGAATTTTATGATCAGCTTTCTTGTCATCAAACACAGTTTCAGCATTTATCTCCCTTGTACCACGGGTATTCATGATAACTTTAAAGTTCCCTCTGCCTTTTCCGCTTAACGGAATCCATTCCTGCAAAAGATTTTTACCGGAAAGACTATCCAGAAAACGGATAAACTCACGCGCTTCAAAATTCTTTATATCATTGCCCTTCTTGAAGTTATCCAGCTCTTCCAGCACTGTAATCGGAATAGCAACGTCATTTTCCTGAAAACTGTTGACAGCATTATGATCATATAAAATGACCGACGTATCAAGAACGTATATTTTCCTGTCTTTTTTGGTGGTAGATTTCTGAGCGGCAGTCATAAGCAAAAATGTTAAAAGTTGTATTAGTTTGTATGAACGTAATTTGTATCCCGAGGGTACAAAAAAAAACAATATTCTTTGCCTTTTTTATGCCCGGTCCTGCCAGGCAGTATACCCCAAAAACCGGTCACACTGATAACCATACATTTAAAAAATAGTTGATCTGGTAAATCAGGAAACTCAATCTCTATTATTTCACAAGTTTTTACCGGATCGGATGAATTACTTTTGAAAAGTTGTCCTAATGGTTAATTTTAGAGTTTAGTATTAATCTTACTTTTATGCCTTCATTCGACATTGTCAACAAACTGGATCCTCAGACGCTGGACAACGCAATCAATGTAGCGAGAAAAGACATTCTGAATCGTTATGATTTCAGAGACAGCAAGAGTACCATAGACCTTGATAAGAAAAATAACTCTTTGCAGATTCTGACAGAAAACTCCATGCGCCTTGAGCACATTATTGATGCTATTCGCACCAGAATGGCCAAACAGGGGCTGGATCCCAAAGCGCTCAATCTGGGAAAAGAAGAAGTGGCCTCCGGAAGTATGATCCGAAAAGATATCAGTATCCAGACAGGAGTTGAAAAGGATATTGCAAAAAAAATAATCAAGGATATCAAAGACTCTAAGCTTAAAGTTACTCCGGCGATAATGGATGACATGGTAAGAGTTACCGCAAAAAAAATCGATGATCTTCAGTCCGTTATCGCTCTGTTACGGGCAAAGGATTATGGCATTCCTCTTCAGTTTGTGAATATGAAAAGCTGATTTTTACAAAAAAAAATCAGATCATATAATTGTATCAGAAAAAATATCTACATTTGCAGTAAGTAAAAGTTATGCAAAAGACAATGAACGCACCGAAGCACTTCCTTCCAGTGGTTTCTGACAAGAAATGACTCCGGATTTGTTTTGGCTAACAATACCAGAAAAACCCGGACTATCATCCGGGTTTTTTTATTAATAAAACAACAGGTAAAATAATTTATGCTAACGTTCAGTTTTTCGGTACAGGTTTCTTCTTCAGCGCTGATTGTATGCGTTCCGAAGCCTTTTATTACCTTCCGGGAATGAATGTATGGTGTCATATTACTGTATATAGAAAGCCCGGACATACGTACCGGGCTTTTTTTTGACCAGATAACTAAATAAAAATATAATGTATAAGAAACATGGACAGACAATTATCTATTACTGAATGGAAAAACCGGCTCAGAATTCCTGAGCGGGAGCGTCTGATGGCTTTATTCGCATTTGCTGCCGTCTACATCATATGGGGGTCTACCTATTACAGCATCAAAATCGCTATAACAACCTTGCCGCCCTTTCTTATGGCAGCGACACGCTATCTGATCGCCGGACTTATACTGTATGTCGGAGCTCGTATAGCAGGGGCAACATTCCCTTCTGTCAGACACTGGAAAGAAAGTGCCGTATTAGGCTTTTTTCTGCTTCTGATGGGAAACGGAGGAGTGGTATGGGCTTCAGATAAGCTGCCTTCCGGAATAATAGCCTTACTAATTACTGTTGAGCCAATCTGGATCGTATTACTGGTAATATTAAAGAATAGAGGGAGATTACCTGATGCCAAAACAATTCTGGGCATACTATTAGGCCTTGCCGGAACGGTGATACTGATTCTGCCAGATCTGGGAAGCCAATCTCAGCTGAGTATAAGCGGCTTGCTGGCTGTTTTTATCTCTACAGTCTGCTGGGCTATAGGATCACTATATGCAGTCAATGCCTATTCCGGGATTTCGATCATTCTTGCTACTGCGATGCAGATGCTTTGCGGAGGAGCTTTTATGCTTATAGTAGCAGGGATGCGGGGAGAATTCATTAACATTCATCCGGAGCGATTCTCAATGGAATCTCTCTATGCCTATCTGTATCTGATCATATTCGGATCTATTATCGGCTACAGTTCCTATGCATATCTGCTCAAAGTAAGTTCACCGAGCAAGGTTTCGACCTATGCTTATGTCAATCCTTTTGTAGCTGTATTTATCGGAACAATAATCGGTAACGAGCCATTTACCCGACAAATAGGCATGGCTGCAATTCTGATGATACTGGGCGTATTTCTGGTACTCCTGAAAAACAAAAAGGCATAACATTTTGCAATGCTCCCCGGTTATGGTATCAGGAACTTGATAAGTTTTATTTTTTACAGTATTTTTTTATTTGGTGATAGGGGCCCTGTAAGGCCCTTTTTTTCTATTTTTATGAGTCAACATTTAAGAATTATTGCACGGTATGGAGTATAAAAAGCTGGCTGGTACAAAAATCTCTGTCAGTAAGATATGTCTGGGCACTATGACCTGGGGCGAGCAAAATTCAGAGCAGGAGGCTCATGAGCAACTCGATTACGCCCTTAGCCGGGGGATTAATTTTATCGATACAGCAGAAATGTATCCGGTACCGGGAAGAAAGGAGACGCAGGGTGCAACCGAGCAATACATCGGCAGCTGGCTGAAAAAAAGAAAGAAAAGAATCGATGTAGTGCTGGCAACCAAGGCAACCGGACCTAACAAAGGATTGTTCTACATTCGCAATATCCCTGATTATAGTCGCAGCCAGATCCTGGAAGCCATCAATGGCAGCCTGAAACGCCTCAATACCGATTATATTGACATATACCAGCTACACTGGCCGGAAAGGAATGCAAATTTCTTCGGAAAACTTTTTTATGAGCATGATCAGAATGAAGGCTGGAAGGATAATTTTGCTGAGATACTCAATACAATGAATGATCTGATACGGGAAGGAAAAATACGTCACTGGGGACTTTCCAATGAAACCCCCTGGGGTGTAATGCATTTTCTGCATCTGGCTGAAATTTATAAGTTGCCACGCCCGGTATCGATTCAGAATCCATACAGTTTGCTAAACAGAAGTTTTGAAACGGGGCTTTCTGAAATTTGTCTTCGGGAAAACCTGGGAATGTTTCCTTACTCTCCATTAGGCTTTGGTACACTATCCGGCAAGTATTTATCCGAAAAATTTCCTGCAGATTCCAGAAGGGCCTTATTCCCGTCTATGAGACGATATAGCGGCACACAGACTGAACTGGCCGTGAAAGCGTATGTTGAATTAGCCTTAAAACTCAAACTAAAGCCCGCTCAGATGGCTTTGGCATATGTAAATGCAAAACCTTTTGTAACATCAACTATCATAGGAGCAACCAAAACAGAGCAATTAAGAGAAAATATTGACAGCATTCTTCTCCGGCTGGGAGATGAAGCCATTGCCGAAATTGAAAAGATACACAATCTGTATCCCATACCAGCCCCCTGATACACAAATGAAACTATTAAGGACTATACCGGGATTTATTATTCTATGCCTGATTACGGCATGTGCACAATCCGAACGTAAAGAGGAAAAAAATCAGATCAATTCTATAAATAACACATATATGGATACAGCTACATTTGGCGCAGGATGCTTCTGGTGCGTAGAAGCTATTTTTCAGGATCTTTCCGGTGTAGAAAAAGTTATATCTGGCTATTCCGGAGGAACAATCAAAAACCCTGCATACAGAGAAGTAACAACAGGCCGGACAGGACATGCAGAAGTGGTACAGATTATTTATGATCCACAAAAAATATCGTATCACGAATTGCTTGAAATATTCTGGCAGACTCATGATCCGACCACATTAAATCGTCAGGGAGCGGATGTGGGTACGCAATACAGATCCGCAATTTTTTACCACAATCAGGAACAAAAAGAAACAGCAGAATACTACAAGCAGGAACTGGACCGGTCCGGCGCATTTAAAGCTCCTGTCGTAACCGAAATCACTGCTTTCAAAGATTTCTATCCTGCAGAAGATTATCACCAGAATTATTACAATCTCAATAAAGAAGCTCCTTATTGCACTTATGTCATTGAACCCAAACTGGATAAGTTTAAGAAAGTATTCAAAGACAAACTCAAATAGTTACTGAGGTACACCCTGTCTGGAAAATTTGTATTCAAGCGTAATTTTGAAGTCTCCCAGGTTGGCCGGGTCCAGCCTTACTGCTTCAACAAAACGGTCTGAATTATCATTTTTTCCCAGCAAAAGGCTAATCATCAGATAGGGTTCATTATCGCTGTTCCGGAGCGATATTGTCTTACGGGTGCCTGCGTACTGATCAATAAAGTCAATCAGGGGCAGGGGAGTTGTAAACTCTGCCGAATCTTTCCATTCTTTTTTCAATGTAAGATGCAGGTTATCTGTCGGGCTAAAAAGGTCCGGACTAAATCTTGTAAACTCGACAAATTCCATAGCAGGATTCATCGGAACAATAAAATAGGGTTTTTCTTTGGTTATGATATATTGCCTGTTATCTATCATATCAATTCGCTTTTTTCGAATAACAGAGCACAGGATCAATAGTTCAAACCTTAAAGAAAACTCGTTATTTATCAACAACTTGACCCCACACTCTATTCTTCTTTTTTCTTCTCGATGCGTATATTCATGTAAGCGAAGATGATAGCAATCAAAGGACTGAGGAGATTAAAAAAACAATAAGGCAAATAATGCACTGTCGCTATTCCCAAAACTGCTGCCTGAGTCGCTCCACAGGTATTCCAGGGCACCAGAACAGATGTTACCGTTCCGGAGTCTTCCAGAGTTCTTGACAGGTTCTTTAGCGAAAGTCCTCTGTCCTCGTATACTTTCCTGAACATTCTTCCGGGAATCATTATGGCAAGATACTGGTCAGATGCAGTAATGTTGAAAAAGATACAGGTTCCAACGGTAGAAGCAATGAGAGAGCCGGTGGATTTTGCAAAATTAATGATGCTCCTGGTAATTCTGTATAGTAAACCACTTGCTTCCATAGTTCCTCCGAAAATCATTGCGCAGATAATAAGCCAGACAGTATTAAGCATACCAACCATACCATTGCTGGCAAGCAACCGGCTCACCAGCTCATGATCAGATACTATCCGAATGGAAGAATACATAGCCTTCATAACAACGATATAGGCTTCTTTTACCGAAAAATACTCGCTTCCGGAGAGCTGAATAATAACAGGTCTCTGAAACACCAGTGCGAAAACAGCACCTCCCAGTGTGCCGGCCAGTAAGGCAGGAAAAGCAGGCACTTTGAATACGATCAGTACAATCACAAGCACAGGTATCAGCATCAGAACAGGGCCGATATAAAAGATATTTTCGATAGATTGCATTACAGCGCTTATATTTTGCTGATCTATCTCATTAGATGAGGAAAAACCTATAATCAGATACAGCAGAAGTGAAATAATAAATGCGGGCATGGTAGTATACATAAGATACCGGATATGCTCAAAAAGCCCAACTCCGGTCATCGCAGACGCAAGATTGGTTGTATCTGATATCGGTGACACCTTGTCTCCGAAATACGCCCCGGAAATGATCGCCCCTCCTATAATTCCTCCGGAAAATCCGATTGCTTCTCCTATCCCGGCAAGGGAAAGCCCAATAGTCGCTACCGTAGTCCAAGAGCTGCCAGTGGCTAGCGTAACTACTGCACAGATAAAACAGGAAGCGAAAAGAAATATATCAGGAGAAAGAATTTTTAAACCATAGTATATCATGGCCGGAACAATACCACTGATCAGCCATGTACCGGCCAAAGCTCCGATAAGCAATAAGATTAGAACAGCGGGCATTGCAGTCATAAGACTGTTTAATATGCCTTTTTCCAGCTCATTCCAGGTAAAACCGATCGAAAAAGCCACCAGAGCAGCCGCCAGAGCAGAAAAAATCAAAGCGAGCTGATTTGGGCCAGCTATGGCATCTATACCAAATATATACACATTGACAGACAAGAGTCCGATCAAAAAAAGCAACGGTATAAACGCTTTGTATAAGGGAATTGGTCGTTTGGGATCAGAAGTATACATAAAAATGCCGGTAACAGAATCTGTCTTATAAGAAAACAAAAGCAAACTAAGTTTTTCAACCTTAGTTTGCAATAGAAATGTCATTATAAATCCGGCATGTAAATCGTTCAATTACTCTATAAAAATAAGCTATTCTCTCGGAAGATGACGAATTATGCAGGAATCTTCCTGATTTTCAAAACCGGAAAGTTTTTCTTCCAGATAAAAAATTCTTTTTCTTAAAAGCTCTATTTCTGAAGCCATATTTACTGACAACTCTGCCAGTGACTCGTTGTAACGGTAATATTCAAGTTCAATGAAATATTTACCTTTATACTTAACAATTTCCTTTCTTACTGTTTCTGCAGAAGTTTCCTTTCCCAGATCCACAATCCTGATAGACATAGATACAAAAATTTAACTATACCAATCTAACAGGCTGAAAGCAGCCATTGTTATGCTCCGGATTGTGAATTAACTAAATTTCATCACCTTCTTCCGATTTTCAGTCTATATCTCCTTTTCCGCCAATTTTTATCTGTATACCCCAGACACTTAAAAGCTTATCATTATCTACCTGGCCGATAAAATTGCTCCGTACTCTGATTGTTTCACCATCATTGGCAACATGGAACGTTTCAATTTTTTCCAATTTGTAGTTCGATCGTACAAACTTATCCAGTATTTGTACCAGCTTATCTTCTCCCAGATCGAGATAATCAACAAACCGGATACCGATCATATCTTCAGGAGACTTATATCCATGCATTTTAGCCAGTGCAGGATTTGCTTCACCAATAACTCCATATTTTAACAAATCTTTAACCTGATCGTCAACAGATTTTGTTGTATCGACACTTCCCAGCTCTCCAAACTCATAGATAATAATACCTTCATAGATATTCTTGTCTATAAATTCCCTGTATCGCTGTTCACTTTTTTTAATTTCTGTTGTTCTTTCTTTTATTTTATCCTCCAATTCATCCCGAAAAGACTCCAGTTCCCTGTTTATTTTCTCAAGTTCTTCATTTTTTTTCTTTATTTCTTCATTAAGTTCCTTCACCTTTATTTCTTTTTCCATCTGACTGTCAATATCAAATGAATTAAACAAAACCTCCGTAGGTACTCCTCTTTCCTCTTTATATATAACCCCTCGGGAGCTTATCCATATTAGATTATGATCCTTGTCATATACACGATATTTATAATCATCCTTTTCTCCGAGTTTCATCTTTTTCAGCTTCTCAAGTCTGTCCTTCACCATTGGAATATCATCCTTGTAAACAATTTTTTCTACCAGACTTTTGTAACGATGATTTACAAGATTTTCATTATTAAGACGGTATAGTTGTCTACTCGCTTTATTAGTAAAAATGTAATGATCATTTTTAAGATCGTAGATATTTATATTTAAAGGGGACAGCTCAATAATTCTCTTAAACCGTTTTCGGTCTCTTTTCAAGGTATCTTTGTACTGTTTCTTTACCTTACTCAGTTTGAACTGAACATTCGATTTCCAGCCCAGCAGAATCATTGAAATAGCAAAAGTGCACGAGGCAAGAAGAGTTGTTCCGGATTTTGTTCCGAACCAGCCTTGTTGTTCACCATATATTTTAACCCAACCTATAATCAGAGGAATAAAGATGGCAAGAAAACGTAGCAAAACAATCTGTGTTGGATTTTCTCCGATCAGTAACGCCATAGAACCTTTATGAGGACGTAAAAACAAGATGGAAGATGATAAAAAAACCAGCGTAATAGCGGAGTGGAAGGAAATCGGAATTAACCTGAAATACGAATACAGACTCTCTATCTTATAGATATAGCCATATATTGAAAGAACAGCAATAAGAATAGTAAGATAGTTTAAAAACTGGGCGTATTTAAAAAAACGGGAGTGATGCGTATTATTAATGATAATAACAGAAAACCCGATCATGAATAGCCCAAAAGCAGTATTGGGAGCCATGGTATTGTAGTTTTCATCCCATTCCGTATGCTTCGGAATAAACATCTGGTGCTTAAACAGCAATTCATCCAGACGATATGAGAATCCAAGTAAAACCGCTACAATTTTTCCCAGGCAAATAATACATACCCCAAAGCAAATAACAGAGGAAATCTTAACCCTTAAACCGTTATAATGCTCTTTGGTTACCAGCCATACAGCAATTGCCAGCAGTAAAAAACATAGTGCAGACAAAGGGTTCATTGTCACCCAACCGCCCGGGGTAAGCTTTTGCAATAACGGATAATGAATAAATCGCAGCAAAATATTTATTGCAGGAATGATAAAAGCTGTGTAACAAAAAATATGTCCCAGCAAAGTAAGACTAGCTACAGTTCGTTGGTTATCAGATTCTTTTACAACATCCATCACTTATTCCTAACTTTTCAGATTGTCAAACTTTTACCTGAATACTCCAGCCTCGTACAAGTATATTGTCCTCAACAATACCTATATGGTTTTCCTTTATTTTTAAAGTATTACCATTCATATCTTTAATTTCTGTCAGAATATCGTGTAACTGATAATCTGCCTCAATAAACTTTTTTATAAAGGCCACTTTTTTCTCTTCAGAACTTGCAAGCATAAAATCAATCGGCTGTCCAACAGCATCTTCCCGCCTTTTTATCCCGTAAATATTCATCATTTCCTTATTTATCTGGGCAATAACTACATGTTTGTCGATCAGCTTTATTTGTTCTTCAACAGATAATGTGGTATCAATTCCATCAATATCCTTTACCTCAAATTGCACAATCCCCTTAAAGCTCAGCTCGAAAAAATAATGATATCTTCTTTCCCGTTCGACCAGTTCCTCAAACCGTTGTTTTACTTTTTCCTCCAGTTCATTATTAAGACTTTCAAGCTTCTTCCGGGCTTCTTTCAATTCTTTGTTTTTTGCCTCCATTTCTTCATTTTTTTTCTGCAACTCTTGTTCTTTTTCCTTCTCTTTTGTTCTGTCGAGCGCATTAAACATGATTTCCTTCGGTTTGCCTTTTTCACGCCTGAAGACAATCGCCCGGGACAAAATCCAGTATATATTGCCATTGTCATCAGTAAGCCGGAATTGCAGATCCAAAAATTGGTCCTTGCGCAAATCCGACAATTTTTGATAATTTTTCAGAGCAATATCCCGATCTTCTTCATAAACAGTAGTTTTCAAAAAGTCCTCAAATTTCTGATTAACAATATCTATTTTCTTGTCAAAAGCATCCTTCCCTGCCCGATTGGTAAAAATAAAATCGTCATTATCAATATCTACTATATTGATAATGGTCGGTGACTGTTCCAAAATGTGTTCAAAGTTTTTCCGTTCTTCCTGAATTGTATAAAGCTTTTTCTTATTCTCGGTATTTAATTTATACTGAATCGAAGACTTCCAGCCCAGAAGAGTCATTGATATAACAAACGTACTGGCCGCAAACAGGGCAGTTCCATATTCTTCACTAAAGAAACTGGCTTCCTCACCTTTTATCTTAAGCCAGCCTATGAAAAGCGGAATAACCAGGGCAAAGAAACGCATCATAAAAACCTCTGTCGGGCTCTGACCAATAACTGCCACCATTGACCCTTTGTAAGGCCTCAGAAATAAAACAGCCGACGACAAAAGAAAAAAGCACATGGCGCTGTGAAAGGACATAGGAATTATGCCAAGGACAATATATAAATTCCGGACCTTGTAGACATAGCCGTATATAGCAATCAGACTGATAAAAATCAATAAGTAATTGATCAGTTCCGGACTCTTATATATCTGGACAGATCTTTTATCAATCAGAATAATAGATATGGACAATAAAAAAAAACTCAAGGCGGAATTGGGGCTAACTTCATTGACCTTTGATTCCCACAAGTAGCTTTCGGGCAACATGAGCTGTTCTTTAAAAAGATGTTCATCCAGGCCGAAAGGAAGATCAAAAAGAAGTGTTATCAACTTGCTTAATCCGAAGAGCATCACTATAACACATATGCAGTCAGAGATAATTTTATTTCCGGTCGGGTGATGCTCCTTACGAATAATCCAGAGCGCGACAGCAAGCAGCAGCATACATACAGCGGATACCGGATTCATTGCCACTATTCCTCCGAGACTAAGCTTCAGAAGAAACGAATAGTCGATCAACCGGAGCGTAATATTTATCAGAGGGACAAAGAAGCAAAACACACAAAAAATTGCACCGAGCTGAATGAGAAAAAAAACAGTATCTTTATTTTCTGTTATCGGTAACTTTCGGGTCATGATGTTATTTGAAAGAAAGTAAAAACCCGTCAGCCTTTCTTTGGTTTAAAAACTACATCTGCGCTTCAAAGAGCATCTTCCGAACTTTTTTTAAGTATAAAAATGTATTTTTTCAAGTAAAAACATGAACAAATCTCCGGATCTGTGACAACATAAAAATAAGATAATACCCTATAAAACAAGTATTTTATTGAAAAAAACAATATAAAAGGTTTTTTTGTGTTAATTTTATTATGTTTTAACATGGATTTCTGCGCAACGATGGGATGAAATATCCGTAAAAGAATGTATCTTTGGGCTCAAAAATAAATGCCGTGAATTCTTCCACTCCGATAAAATTCCGGCATATTCGGTACGTTAAAGACTATGCAGGAAGTAGTCGAAGATTATAATCTCCGTTTTACCTCTTTTTTTGAAACTATGATATCAGTGGTCTTGGCCACATAGTAAACTATTTAATTATTAAAGTTAAAAAGATTTGAGACAGTTAAAAATCAGCAAGCAGATTACTAATCGCGAAAGTGAATCACTTGATAAGTATTTACAGGAGATTGGTAAAGTGGATTTGATTACTTCCGAAGAAGAAGTAGAATTGGCCAAAAGAATTCGGGAAGGTGATCAGATCGCTCTCGAAAAACTGACCAAAGCAAATCTTCGGTTTGTGGTTTCAGTAGCCAAGCAATATCAAAACCATGGATTGACACTTGGTGACCTGATTAATGAGGGCAATCTGGGCCTGATTAAAGCTGCACAACGTTTTGATGAAACCAGAGGATTTAAATTTATATCCTATGCAGTATGGTGGATACGTCAGTCCATTATGCAGGCGCTTGCCGAACAATCAAGAATCGTTCGTTTACCTCTGAACAGAGTAGGTACTCTAAACAAAATTTCTAAGACGTTTTCTGATCTGGAGCAAAAATTCCAGAGAGAGCCATCTCCTGAAGAGCTTGCAGAAGTATTGGATATTTCTACTGAAGAAGTAGCTGATACTATGAAAATCTCCGGCCGCCATGTGTCCATGGATGCTCCTTTTGCCCAAGGTGAAGAAAATGGTCTTCTTGACGTTCTTGAAAATGACAGTGAAGGAACCCCCGACTCAGAACTGATGATGGAATCACTTCGCCGTGAAGTAAAGCGGGCATTATCTACCCTGACTCAGCGTGAATCAGAAGTCATTGCTTATTATTTCGGGCTAAACGGAGAAAACCCGATGACGCTTGAAGAAATAGGAGAGAAGTTCAATCTGACAAGAGAACGGGTAAGACAAATTAAAGAAAAAGCTACCCGAAGATTAAGACACAGCTCAAGAAGTAATTCGTTAAAGCCGTATCTGGGATAGGAACTGCTACTCAAATAATAAAAAAACCGGATTTTAAAATCCGGTTTTTTTATTTAGGCACTCCCAGACTCTATGATACTTAATTCATAGTTTCCGGACGATAAAACTAATGTAAGCTATTATATAATAACAGAATCACAAATATAAGTCGGGATAATTCCGGATGATCTGATTCTGAAGCTAACCTGATCACTCAGGGTATTTCCTGAAAGCACAAGTACAGTATCCAGTCCGAATTTATTTCCGCCCAGTATATCTGTATCCAGTGTATCACCAACCATCAGCATTTCACGCCGGCTGACTTTTTTGTTTTTCATAACATGCTCGTAGGCAAAAATGAACATCTGGGCATCCGGTTTTCCGAAACGGATAAAGCGTTTACCGACAATATTTTCCACCATATCTGCCAGACCACCTATTGCTACGGCGATGTCTTTTTTTGACAATGGATAGGCTGTATCTGTATTTGCAACAATAACCGGAATATTTTTTCGCCTCAGGAGATTTATTGTTTTGTTGATATCAGTATTCCAGTCAAAACCTTCATCATCCAGAAAAACCAGCGCCCCGATATCCTCCATATCGTCAAGACTGACATCGGAAATTGATACTGTCTCAAGCCCGAGATCTCTCAGATAATGTGCAGAATTACCGGTACCCAGATAAGCAACTGTGCCATTCTTAACTTTATAGCGCAGATATTGACGTGCCAGCATTCCTGAAGAAATAATCTTATCCGGAGTAATATCGTTAATCCCGGCATTCTGGTATCCCTGAGCCAGTTGCTCCGGACTACGGGACGCATCATTGGTAAGGATATAAAAATCTATATTGTGCTCTTTCAGATAAGCAAAAGTCCTGTCTATTCCTTCAATAATGCCCTGATAATTTTTCAAAACTCCAAAAGCGTCAAAATAAACAACCTTGTATTTGGAAACTACCGATTTAAAAGACTTTATTTTCATTCAGGCATTAATTGAAATGATTAGATGCTCAATGCTTTCAGGATACGACCGGCATCAAAACGGGTATCAAGTTGAGGAAAGTATTCCGAATATGCAAGATATTGTAAACGGGTTGCATACATGTCATGAAAAAAGTACTTCCCGTCTTTTATTACGTAGTTTAGTATAAAAAAGCGATAAGCTTCCTTTATAAACAAAACCTCCTCTTCTGTAAGCGGATATATCGCATGATATTCTTTAAGAAAAATCATAAAGCGGTCTTCCATAAGCGGGTCAACAACATAGCTGAATATGGTTCGGTCTCCGACATCGGAAACTACGCGGCTGAAAAAGTAAAAATCCATAACCCGGGAAGACATTCTGAACCAGTCATAATCCCAGCGCGAGTAAAATTTCAAATCTCTGGTGACTGAGAAGTTGCCAATGTTCCAGTCTACAAATACCGGAATTTTATCAAAGTCTTTTTTGTATCGAAGCTTTTCTGTGTTTGTCAGAAAGTGATCACATTGTTCTCTGATTATATCCAGGTGAAGTCCATGCTCAAACTGTCCTTCTTCTGTATCCAGTCTTTTTAATAAGCTTACTATATCACTGTCAAGTGTCTTGGATGAGGGTTGAAGTCCGGGAGCTGCTGCTGCGCAGGTCAGATGAAAACAGGCCAGCTCTTTTCCCAAAGCCCGGATGTGCCTTTCGTCCAGTCGCCTTGGGAGCTTATCAACAACCTCAACAGGATGATAGAACACTACCCAGACATCTTTCAGTTCATCTCTGGAACGATACGTAAAAACCTTATCTTTATGCGTATAGGAGCTGGCCAGAAAGTTGTCATAAGGCGAGGGCAGTATGGAACCTAATTGATGGATGATATTATGATCTTCGACAAAATGCTCATACTTGCCAAAGTAGGACAGTTTTGCAATAACAAACCCATCATTCAGTGCAATTTTGTATACATGATTCGTAGATACTCTTGCACTTATATCAACTATGCTGAATATACGCCGGCCGGGAGCATAATCTGCCCAAGCCTGCACTATTACTGTAGTAAAATCTATAGTTCGCATCGGTTACGATACTTTTACTTATACAATTTCGAAATAACGCTTTAATTCCCAATCGGTCACCTGTCTGGAATACTGTCCCCATTCCCACTCTCTGGTCTGGCAGAAATGCCCAACAAACATTTCACCAAAGAGTTCTTTAGCAATAGCTGACTTTTTCATTTGTAAAGTTGCTTCCTGAAGATTGGTTGCCATACGTCTGCTGCCAGAATGAGCATATGCATTACCTGTTACAGGTGACATATCCAGTGAAAGATTATGTTTTATTCCATAGAGACCTGAAGCAAGCGCAGCGGCCATTGCCAGATACGGGTTGGTATCAGCTCCGGGTACTCTTGTCTCAAGCCTTGTACCTTTTTCATTTCCTTTGATTACCCGAAGGGCTGTTGTTCTGTTTTCAACACCCCAGGTAATAGTAACAGGTGCCCAGGAACCTTCTATCAGACGTTTATAGCTGTTTATGGTTGGAGCATACATAGGCAATATTTCAGGCAAACAATAAAGCTGACCTGCTATATATGACTTCATCAGATCACTTAGTCCGTCTTCTGTTTCCGGATTGAAAAACAGGTTTGTTTTTTCATCTTCTGACCACAGACTCTGATGGATATGTCCGCTACACCCGGGTAAACCAGCATTCCACTTCGCCATAAATGAGGGGATTATTCCATGTCTTCCGGCTATTTCCCGGACTGAAGTTTTAAACAAAATTGCGCGATCGGCAGCTTCAAGCACAGGTTTATGCCGTATTGCGGCTTCATATACACCAGGTCCTGTTTCAGTATGCAGGCCTTCGAGCTGCACTTTAAAACGATCCAGCAGATTGAACAAGTCATCATAATAGGCATGATAGGAAGCAGGCCGTATTAACGAATAGCCAAACATGCCTGTACTAATAGTCTCGAGATTCTGAAATCCTTTGCTCTGCAGGCTTTTTGAGGTATCCAGAAAATTAAACCACTCAAATTCCTGAGCAAAACGGGTTTTATACCCCATTTCATCTGCCCGGGACAATACTTTCCGAAGAACACTCCGCGGACAGGGAATCAGCTCCGAGTCCGGAAAGAAATCGGCAAGAAAAAACGGAGTATTATTTTCCCAGGGGATTTCCCTGAATGTGTCGAAATCTATATGGGCAAACTTGTCAGGAAATCCCGTATGCCAGCCGGTAAACTGCGTATTGGTATAACATGCGTCATTAATATCCCAGCCAAAGATCACATCACAGAAACCAATACCTCCGGCGAGAGACTCCCAAAGCTTCTCCTTAAGAATAATCTTACCCCTGAGCACACCGTCAATATCGCTTACAGCAAACCGGATTTTGGAATGATGACTGTCTTTCAATTCATTGATAATTTCTTCTTTCATGATCTGGAGCGGGGATTAAAAATGATAGTACCTGAATACTAATGTAAACAAAAAGAAGCAATGAATAAATGGATGCAGCGCTCCTCAGCAAAAAATATCCCCTTATTGAGATTCAGATATTCTCATTTATGATAACGAAGCCAGCTGATATTTCAGGACCAGACTTCGTCAAATAAAACAACAGATTACTTATTGACTCACAACCTGGTTTATTTCATTATCAGAAAATGTATTGTCTGTCTCTGTAAGATATCCGTTTTTAAGAACCCGTATGGCTGCACCATTACAATAGGATATTCTGCTGTTTGCAATAACAAGCCGCCCCGTTCCGGAAACCTCAATACCGGCTTTTCTATCAGGTGAAGCAAATGTATTACTACCACCTGCATGTTCCAGAACTATATGACGCAATACATTCTGCTCACTATCTGATACAAACTGAAAACCTCCCCAGAAACCGTTTTTAGCTTCCTGTCCCCTGAATACCACTGGCTCACCGGCACTCCCCTCAGCCGCAAACGAAGCTCCCGGCTGAATTCTCAAGGCACATGTAGGTGTAGTAATAAAAACAGTCCCCGCTTTAACTTGTATATTTCCCTCTATATCGATCCTTTTTCCCGGAAGTCTGTAAGGAACATTTAACCTGCTCCAGACATGATCTCCCGTCAGATTATTATAAGAATTGTACGTATCCACATGATCATTAGCATTCCCCTGAAAATTGTTGGAACTACCAAAAAAAGCGATACTTTCCAGGGCCGCTATTGCCGGGGCAGTAGAAGACTCTTTAATCGTATTGTTATTAAAATCCGGAAGCCCTGCTTTCTCATACAGAAATATTCCATATCCTCCGCTTTTACTTATAACTGTATTTTGCATAGTCAGCCTGCTGTCATTATGCACAATAACCGCCGCTGTTCGTGCCGGTGTTGAACGATCTTTATTGCCCGCATTTTCAATTATACAATGCTGGAGATTATTCCCTTCATGATCCGAATGAAAATATAATCCACCCCAGTAACCTTTCATATCCTGCTCACCTCTGAATATAATTTTATCCGTTTCATTACCAATTGCCTTTAGTGTGCCATTCCCTTTTATATACAAATCAGCTTCTTTCTTGAACAGGACAATCACACCAGGTTCAATGCTCAGCTCTGCATTTATATCAGTTCGACCCGTAAAACAGTAATAGGAGTTGCCAAGGCTGTTTACGTTGGTTAAAATCCTTGGATTATCAATGTTTCCTTCAATTATTTCAGCATTTATCTCCGGCTCCGGTTCTTTTTCATCATCTTTTTTACATCCGGATATACTCAAAAAAAGGTATGCCACTATGACTCCTCTGATTAACGCATATAGCCCTGATTGTGTAATTGAATAATTCATAGCTGATTCTGATTAATGGTGAAACTTAATTTCCTCTGATAATGAAGCACTAATCCTGTAGCACTGTGAATTCGGTTCAGGAGATTATCCCAGATATAAGAACACTTTTACAACTTCTTTGTTTATGAACCCAGCGAGTATGCTACGTGATACTTAAACTATTGAATAAACCTGCTTATCAAACCTATGAGTCTGCGCATTCTGTCCTACGGTCATCAGTTACTGAGAGAAAAATGCGAAAAAGCCGATCACGGTTTTCTGGATTGGGGCACCCTGATTGACGATATGTGGGAAACCTTGTCTAAAACAGGCGCCTGCGGCTTATCCGCTTCCCAGATTAATCTGCCTGTAAACCTCTTTGTTGTTGACAGTCGTTCGTTTTATCAGAGCCTGCCGGCCGAAGAGCGTCCTCTGTATTTCGAGGAGAGTGAAGGGATACACGAAACGTTTATCAATGCGCGCATTATCAATCGTTCCATGCGGACCTGGGTTGATTTTGAAGGCTGCTTAAGTATTCCGGGCATCTCAGAAAAGGTTGAACGCCCCTGGGATATTACCATCGAGTATCTGGACAGAAGCTTCATTCAAAAGCGTCAAACCTACAGCGGCATGGATGCCCGGATTATTCAGCACGAATACGATCATTCTCAGGGAATATTATACCTTGATCATCTAAAGCCGGTCAGAAGAAAAATACTCGACAACAAACTGCAACAGATTGCCAGCGGTCAGGTGCCCACAATGTATCCGATGGTATATCCGGAAAACCCTCAATAGGTAATCCGATCCGCTTTTTTTGTCCAGTTTTCAAATACTTTTAATGCTTCCGGGTCCTGTATATGTATGAGTGGTATTTTTTTTGAAGAATTCGGCAGATGAATTTCCGAATAGATAAAGGAGTCATCAAACTCGATCGCTGCCGCATCCTCTTTGGTATTGGCATAATAAACACGGTCAGGGCGTGCCCAGTATATCGCACCGAGACACATAGGACAAGGTTCGCAGGATGTAAAAATTTCGCAGCCGGCCAGATCAAACGTTTTTAGCCTGCTGCAGGCATCACGAATGGCAACAACTTCGGCGTGTGCAGTCGGGTCGTTGGTTTTCAAAACCTGATTCCAGCCTCTGCCGACAATTTCATTACCACGAACTACGATGGAACCAAAAGGCCCGCCATCGCCGCGCTTCATTCCTTCGGCAGATAATTCAACTGCCAGCTGCATCATTTCTTTTACTCTGGACTCCATTCTGATCTATTAATTACGTTTATTATATAGCTATATTCATTAATCCGACAATCGTGTACCAAACAGAAAGCGCTCATTCCAATAAGGACTTTCAAGAGAAGTAATCACCACACCTGCCGAAAAAGACGCATGAATAAAGCTGTTATTCCCTATATAGATTCCCGAATGGGTAATAGGGTTTCGGGTAGCGTAGGAATTGCAGAAAAATACCATATCTCCGGCTTTAAGTTCCTCCATTTGCGGGATTACTCTTCCGAATCTTGCCTGCTCATTGGATGAATGGGGCAAAACCAACCCGGCTTCTGCGAAAGCAATCTTCACCAGACCGGAACAATCAATACCCTGCCGGCTTAATCCTCCCATGCGATGTCTGGTGCCAAGATAGGAACTGGCTGTTTGAATGGCGCGGTCCAGATTGACAGAATCTTCCGGCAGACGTTCTATGCCTTCCATCTCAAAAAGAATAAGCTTTTCTCTCAGTTCATTATCCTCCAAAACATTCAGCACATCCACAAAACCATCTTTTCCTGTATACGATGTCAAAAATATGCTTAAGACAAAAGAAATCACGGATAATGGGAATATCTTTCTCATAAGAATTGTTTTATTTCTAAAAAAATAAAAAATATTCAAAGATTACAACGCATGATATCATGCTTCAATCATTATTATCATTTACAGATGATCTGCGGCAATACATCCTCTAACGTATTTTGACGTTTTATTGTTATCAACAGATTCTTTAATCGAAAGAATATTTTAAATATTTAAAAAAATATTATATATTTTAAAATATTCTTTCAATATTTACATATTCATAAAACAAAATTTTGAACCACACACTACACGATAGCACACATATTTTGCCTGCTGCACACCACTGCCAGGAGTGTAAGATGCTATTACCTGCCTTAATTGTGTGCTCATCTGACAGCTGTTGCTGTTGTTGCCGGTAGTTCTCCAACCGGCAGGCCTGTGATAAAAGCGGGCTGCTTCTTTTCAAATCTTCTTGCAACTTCAAACCAAACACTCTTATGATTTATACTGATATATGCATTATTGGCGCCGGACCTGTAGGGCTATTTGCTGTTTTCGAAGCCGGATTATTAAAAATGCGCTGCCATCTGATAGATGCTTTGCCGCAAATCGGCGGCCAGCTGTCTGAAATATATCCGCAAAAACCGATTTACGATATCCCGGGCTATCCTGAAGTGCTCGCACAGGATCTGGTCGATAATCTGGCAAAACAAATTGCACCATTTAAACCGGGATTTACCCTTGGCGAACGTGTTGAGCACATAGAGAAAAACCAAAACGGCTTTATGGTAAGTACTTCTGACGCCACTAAAGTTCAGGCCAAGGTCATTGTTATTGCCGGTGGACTTGGATGCTTTGAGCCAAGGAAACCTCAAATCGAAAATCTTGAGCAGTTCGAGGGCAAAGGGATCAGCTATATAATTAAAGATCCTGAAAAATTCAGAGATCAGGATCTTGTTATTGCCGGCGGGGGAGACTCTGCGCTGGACTGGACCTTATACCTTAGCAATATAGCCAGGAAAGTTACCCTGGTGCACCGTAGTGAATCATTTCGGGGTGCTCCGGATTCTGTACAGAAAGTAGTTGATCTGGCCCATGCAGGAAAAATAGAGCTCCTGCTAAATCATAATATTCAGTCTGTTGCAGGAAATGGCAAATTAAACGCAGTTACACTACTGGATAAAGAAAAACAGATCCGAACTATCGAAACAGATTATCTGATCCCGCTCTTTGGTCTGAGCCCCAAACTCGGTCCGATAGCTGGCTGGGGACTCCAGATTGACAAGTCTGCCATAGAAGTAAATACAGCCGACTACAGCACCAATATTCCCGGCATTTATGCCATAGGTGATATCAATACATACGAAGGAAAGCTAAAACTGATTCTTTGCGGTTTTCATGAAGCTGCTCTGATGGCGCAAAGCGCGTTTGCCCATGTATTTCCGGACCAAAAGCTAAGCTTCAAATATACAACAGTAAATGGTGTAAATGCTTTCTGACATGGTTGAAATAAACATACTCGAAAACGGCATACTGCAAACAATTGAAGTCCCCGAAGACATCAGTCTTAGTCTGATGGAAGTACTTAAAGCTTCCGGATATCCTGTTGCGGCTACCTGCGGTGGCATGGCACTGTGTGCTACCTGCAGAGTAGAAGTAAAAGAAGGAGCGGAGCTGCTTCCTCAGCCTGGCGATGCAGAACTGGATATGCTCGATACATTACCGGACAGCAGCGACCAGACCCGTCTGGCCTGTCAGATACGGATAAAACCCGAAATCAGCAAGGTAATATGGGAATATAAGCCGGAAAACTAAGTGTCCTGTCCGTTAATGGTCATTGCATGAAAAGGTATTTTTCACGTAATGACCATTTTACTATCCGGCTAGAAAAAGCATTGCAGCAATGTATTGCGATGATAAAGTTAGTTTGTAATATTGGCAGGAAAATACATATTACACGATATATATCACAAGACCGGACTATATGAAAAAGCACAAGGAAGCAAATGAAAGTGTGTTTCTTACCGGCATAATACTCAGCATGATCTGCTGGGGACTTGCCTGGGCATCCGGAAAAGTGCTTGTCTCATTTGATTCTGCTCTCCATATCTCTATTTATCGTTTTCTGCTGACCTCTGTATCCTTAATTATTCTGATAGTAGTTCTTAAAGAAAATCTGTTGATTTCCAGGCAGGCCATACCTGCATTATTAGGTGCAACTCTCTGCATATCGGCATATACCGTCTTGTACTTTAAAGGTCTGCAACATGGCCATGCGGGAGCAGGAGGAGTACTGGTTACCACTATCAACCCGGTTCTGACATATGTTATTCTGCTTATTATTCAGAGGCGCAAACCCAATACCTTCGAAATCACCGGGCTTCTTTGCGGTTTACTGGCAGGATTTGTCCTGCTGAAAGGTTGGGACTCCTTTCATATTATTCTTCAGAAAGACAACCTCTATTTTCTGATGGCTATTGTAACATGGTCATTCCTGAGTCTGATTACTGCAAAGGCCGGGAAATTCGGCTCCGTTATTACCTTTAGTTTATGGATGTATATCATAGCAACGCTGGCCTTACTTCCATTTTCCGATATAAGCAAACTCTTTCTGGTATTTCAGATAAATGACCGGGCTTTCTGGGGCAATTTGTTTTTCAGTTCCACCATTACAACATCACTGGCCACTACTTTTTATTTTTATGCAACTTCAAGGCTGGGAGCAGGCAAAGCCAGCGTCTTTATTTTCATTGTGCCGTTTACTGCCGCATTAGGTGCATGGTTTTTTCTGGGCGAAACACTACACATGCATACCGTGGCAGGCGGCTTACTGGGCATCGCTGCGATATACCTGATCAACAATAACGCATTCCGGAAAACCTAAACTTACTTAAGGTTAAGTATATCGAGAGCATTTATAAGAACACGCGCTTCGTTGAGCAGATAGGTCAGCGCACGTATCTCTGCTTTTGAAAAACTAAAACAGATGTTAGGACAGGGCGTATTGATACATATTTCCTGACTATTTATTCCCTTTTTTACCTGCATCTCCTTTTCAAACTGAGAAAAGTAGTCACTGAGAACCTTAAGCTCATCTTCCTTAAGCTTTATAATAAGATTATTGAACTTAAGCATAATATTACCGCAACACTGACAAATACCAATATAACCATGCCTGGATTCGCTTAATAATCTGATGTCTTCCCTGGTATGCATGATTTTATTATTTTGAATGATTCTAAATTATAAACAATAATAAAGCTTACTTAGAACTATTCCAAATAACAAAGCAAAAAAGTAGTGAATTTTGCCTGCGTTATGCTTGATAATCCTCAACCCGAAAGTTACCTTCGGAACAGTATACTCCTGCATATGATCATTGAAATAATTCTCGAAGAACTTCAAATGCTGGCCAGCCCGGTAAAAGCAGCATTCTATCCTCGTTTTTTCAAAACCGGTCCCGGCCAATATGCCGAAGGAGACCTTTTTATAGGAGTTACTGTCCCCCATATTCGCATGATAGCTCAAAAATATTCAAACGATATGGACACAGACGTGCTCGCTGATATGCTTCGCAATCCATACCATGAAATGCGCCTTTGTGCCCTGATCATGCTGCTCACAAAGTATAAAAAAGAAAAAAAGCAGGAGCTGAAAGAAAAGTACGTAGGCCTTTATCTTTCCCGGCTTGACTATGTCAATAACTGGGATCTGGTCGATACTTCTGCACCCGGGATATTGGGGCACTGGCTGTACGAAAAAGACAAGTCCCTTCTGTATGCACTGGCCAATAGCAATCACCTCTGGCAGCAACGTGTATCAATAATTACCACATTGTATTTTATAAAAAAAGGAAAAACAGAGGATACCTTTCGCATCGCAAAAATCCTGCTTCAGCATCCTCATCATCTGATTCATAAAGCGGTTGGATGGATGCTCAGAGAAGCTGCTAAAATACACTTTAAGCAATGCCATGATTTCCTGATGGAAAACCATAAAAGAATGCCCCGAACAATGTTACGATATGCTATTGAAAAATTCGATGAACCACTGCGTAAAAAAATTCTGTCGGGTTATATATAAAAAGTATCAATAAATCCGGATATTATCAGGATTTCAACCGTTTTACAATATAGGCTTTTGTCCAGCAACAAAAATAGCACAAAACACTGATTATTAAATTTTTCAATATTTTTTTACAAAAAAAAGAAAACATTTACAAAATCAATTCGTATATTGCAACAAGCTTTTAAATCAACCAGTTATATGAAAAAATACTATACACCCGATAACCATCCCGGCTCGCCGGAATCATAATTTCTTTCTATTATAAAAAGGGTCTTCTTTTTGCCCTGAGCTGTACATACGGTCAGCCTGCCTGCTGTCTGCGTAGTCGTTTTGTCTGAAATTATCAGAATGCATTTCAGATGGCGAAATTATTGCAAATTACATACTTAGCATTTTTTTAATTTTATTTTATAAACAACCAAAAATCAATCAACTATGAAAAAGTTCTACCTTATGATGTCCCTGATCGGGATCATCTTCTCAAGTTCCGCAGCGGAAATTGAGAACATTTCATCTGTCAGCAGCCTCCCCAGATTTGTCTGGGTAAATGCGGATACAGATACGGATATCCAGACCATTACCAATGGTGATGTCTTATATCTGGTTCCAGGTGTCGGCTATACCGTCCGGTATGAACCAGCTACAGCTGTAGGAAGTGTAGTTTTCGTTGGCGCGCGAACCGAAAACGAAGCTCCGTATTCTATAGCCGGAGACAATAACGGAAATTACAACCCATGGAATGGTGCCACTCCAGGCAATAAAGCGATTACAGCTGTTTCCTATTCCGGCAACAATGGTTCAGGGACAGTTCTGGCCACCAGTACTGTTACCTTTACTCTTGTTTCGGCTCCATCCAACATCACATTCACGCTGGTTAATGCCAACAACAATACCGATGTCGGCCCATTGATAAATGGTCAAACCGTAAATCTTGCCAGTATAGGAACTAATAAGCTGAATATTAGAGCAAATTCAGATTTTCCGGGCACTTCCAGTGTTGTATTTGATTTCAATGGGGTACAAAACTTCCGTACGGAAAATGAGATTCCATATGCTCTTTTTGGTGACAACAACGGAAACTATGCAGTGCATCATTTCGCACCTGGCACATATACCGTAGGAGCTGTACCTTATACCGGTCACAATGGCAGCGGTACTGCAGGAGTCGGGAATCAGATTCTGTTTTATGTAATTTCCGGAGGCTTAAGGGTAAGTACGTATCCTAACCCCATCGATAATTCAGTACAGGTTATCTTTGATGATGCCGGCAACAACGGTCAGTACGAAGCCATTATTTCTGACTATGCCGGAAGAGAGATATACAAAGGTACTCATAATGGACAGTCTGCTCTGATCAACTTGCAAAACAGCCAGCTTACCACTGGTGTATACTTCCTGAAAATCATCAAGGATGGCGAGACAGAAGTACTCAGACTATTCAAAAACTAATACAAGCTGTATCTGAACTGCATATTTCACATACCTGAGAGAGCCTGTCGAATGGCAGGCTCTCTCTTTATTTCAAAAAAATATACAACACAGCAGCAATCAGACCAGCCACAGTTGTCGTCAGCAAATTGACCATATCATTATTTATCCAGCGATAACCCTTTTCCAGCTTTGCTCCACTTTCTTTATATTCCTGCAGCTGACCTGTTGAGCTTTTATACAATCCCTGACCTATCGCCCCAAGGTAGGAATCCAGAATAAATCCGGTAATTCCGGCCACAAAAGCTATCAGTATTATCAGACGCAATGTATTGACAGGAACAATTCTCCAGTAACATACAAAGGCCAGCGAGACAATAAACAGCGCTCCTGCAATACCACCCAGCGTTCCCACCCAGGTAACTCCACCCGAAATACCTTTGGGTACCAGCTTAAAAGTAGTAATCAGCACAGGTTTTTGTTTGCTTAATCCGCCAATTTCGGAAGCCCATGAATCAGCATTAGCCCCGGCTATACTACCGATAAAGGCAGCCAGCAAAGCCCAATCTCCCAGAAAATAAAATAATATGATAAAAACAATAGCAGGTCCCAGATTGGCAAAAGCCTGTATATAATCTCTCGGACCGGATTTTTCAACAACCCCCGAGACATTTTTTTTTCGTTTTTTCCCTATACCCGTGAGCAGAGACGAACTGGCAAACATACCAGCCATCACGATCAGCGGCAACAGCAAGTCAAGCCAGATAAAAACAGTACTTATACCAATCAGAGCCAGTAATCCGCTAAGTGATATGCTTTTTTTACGATAGAAAAGATACCCAGCAGCTATACAGGCCAACTGTAAAAAAAACTGCGTATAAACTGAAATTGTGGACATATTAGTAAATAAAGTACGCTTACTTTAATTGCATCCTCACATCAATAGTTTGACCGATGAAATAAAAATTTGTTTTTACCAACAAATAATTACTAAGCAAGTATTTAAATCATCCAATTTAAAAATGAAAAAATAACAGATTCTCTAAATAAATTGGAAAATAATTGATCTTTATTTAACTTAATCCGCTATTATTAAAAATAATTCTAACTAAAGTACTAAAATGAGCAATAATTTACCTCCAAGAAGACCAAGAGTTCCGGTAATTAAAGGCCCAAGACCAGTAACTGTCAAAACCAGACCGGCAGCAGCGGCTGCACCTCAGCCCAAAGCCGAGCCGGCACCCAAGGCTTCTCAGGAAACTCAACAGCCCGTGAGACCAGTCACGGAGCCCGTCGTATCCGTATCATCACTTGGTAATACGGCCTCCGCACAGAGTCAAGGTAAAATAGATGCCACTGTCACAACAGTTGCCTCCGCCACCTCATCCGTTGAAGTTCCCGAGGCTCCCGCTGTCCAGAAAACACCGACTGCTCCCCGCAAGCAGGAAACTGCACCCAAAAAGGCAGAACCTAAAGCGAAAAAAGAAAAAGAGCAAAACAAAAAAGGTGACCCGATTAAGATTATTCTTGTCCTACTTGTTCTCATGCTGGGTGGTGTAGTTGGTTTTCTGATTTACGATAAGATGAAAACCGAAGAAGCGCTAACGGTCAGAGCTGAGGGTGCTGAACAAAAATCAGCTGGCTTACAATCTGATATCAATCTGAAAGTTGAAGAAATATCGAAACTTCAGGATAGCCTGAGGTCAGTAATTGCCGAAAAACAAGCCTTAGGTATTGCCCTTGCCGGTGAACGCACCAAAATTGCTGAACTTGAGCAACTGAAAGGGCAGCTACAGTCAAAGCAGCTATCAATTAATTCTCTCAATAAGAAATTGAGTACGTATCGTAAGGATTATGAAACTGCCCAGGCAAGCATGGGGGCACTGGTTGCTGAAAACCAAAGACTCATATCCGAAAAGGTTCGTTTGGAAAAAATAGTTCAGGAAAAAGCTGATTCATTGGAAAAGCTGGCTTCTGTACAGGTTGCCATGGCTGAGAAAGTTTCTCAGGCCAGTACGCTTAAGGCTGAAAACCTCCATGTGATTGTGTATAATACCGGTAACAAGGAAATGAAAAATCCCAGAGCTATGATGGCCGGTAAAATCAAAGTCTCATTAAATCTGGGTGACAACAAATATGCTGATCAGGGTCCCAAAGAGATCTACCTCAGAGTAATCGAACCAAGCGGCAATACGCTTTATAATGGATCAAAAAGCTTTGAGGCAGATGGACAAAAGATATTCTATACTGAAAAGCAAACAGTCAACTTTAATAATACGAAGCAGCGAGTATCTTTCATGTATAGCAAAGGGAGCAGATACACTCCGGGAAGATACACTGTTGAGGTCTGGTCTGACGCAAAGAAAATCGGGAGCAGCGAGTTTGTTCTCCAGAAATAATTTTATACACCGGTTAGAAGAGAGAGACTGTTTTTTCGAACAGTCTCTTTTTTTATGTCATTGCTTTAGCTGATTTGATTCAGTCGACAAATTGAAAATGCTGAGCATCAAAAAGCCCTTTATCGCTCATTTTCAAACTTGGAATTACCAGCAACGCCATAAAGGAAAGAGTCATAAAAGGAGAGGAGAGTCCGCTTCCAAGCTTTCTGGCATATTCATCCAGTTCTGAATAACGTCTGGCAACAAGCTCTCCGGGGTTCACAGACATAAGCCCGGCAACCTCCAGTGGCAATAACTCTATATCAGCACCATTTGCAACGGAAATGCCGCCTTTACTGCGGATAATTTCGTTTACAGCCATACAAATATCCTCATCATTAGTCCCGACTACTACAATATTATGAGAGTCATGAGCCACCGAAGCGGCAATTGCCCCCTTCTTTAATCCGAACCCGTTTATAAACCCAATTGCCGGTTTGGTCTCATTATACCGGTTTACAACCGAAATTTTCAGGATATCTTCATCGATGTCAATAAGACTTCCGGCATTCTTCCCGGATATATTTACGAAAAGAGAGTCTGTTACAATCTGGCCATCCAGCGCTTTTATGACCTGAATGGATGTTTTTTCCGGAACATAGCTAAAGTCTCCCGCTTTCTTGAAAGATGTATGAAACCTGTTAACAGTTCTGACAGGGACCGTCTCAATGTATGCCTTCCGGTTCTCCGCGACTAGCTGTCCGTTTATGTATGTCCTCTTTATTGTAAACTTGTCCGGATCATCGATAATAAGAAAATCGGCGTAATCTCCGGACCGCAACAAGCCCACCTCAAGTCCATAATGGCGGACCGGATTTAAGCATGCTGCCTTCAGCACTTTAAAAAGATCAATCCCTTTTTGCAGCGCCCGTTTCACCAACTGATCAATATGCCCTTCCATCAGACTATCGGGATGCTTATCATCCGAGCAAAACATTACATAATCTTCGTGATCATCCAGCAAATCAATGAGCGCGTCAAAGTTTTTGGCAGCACTACCTTCCCGGATCAGTATTTTCATACCGGCAGCTATTTTATCCAGCGCTTCGCCTTTTTCTACACACTCATGATCTGAAGTAATTCCTGCAGAGGCATATCTATACGCATCTTTTCCTCTTAATCCGGGAGCATGTCCGTCTATTCTTTTGCCAAAGCGTTTGGCAACTGCTATTTTTTCGTATACAGCGGCATCATTATTTAATACTCCGGGCCAGTTCATCATTTCTGCAAGATACCTGATTTCCGGCTTGCTCAGAAGACATTCGATATCTCCAATGCTTATTTCTGCTCCGGCCGTTTCATAAATAGTTGCAGGAACACAGGAGGGGGCTCCAAAGTAAAATTTGAAGGGCACCTGACGACCGTTATCAATCATATATTCCACCCCTTCCACACCCAGCACATTTGCTATTTCGTGGGGATCGGAAACTGTAGCAACCGTGCCATGTGTTACCGCAATTCTGGCAAACTCCGAAGGGACCAGCATTGAGCTTTCTATATGAACATGTGCATCAATAAAGCCTGGAATAATATAATTATTATCAGCTTTATCAACTTCCTCTATTGTCAGAATACGCTGCCCCTTAACTGTTATTTTCCCTTTATAAATACGTTTAGCCTCAATGTCTACAATATTGCCTGTAATTGAAAAATCTGCCATATATCTGATTACGATTCGTTTTGCTGTTTCCTGGCCTTAAAATATCGTATTGTTTCCGAATACTCCAGCCGCATAGATAAACCCTGAACAGCCATTACAATCCGCCTGGCTCTGGTTTCTTCTGTTTTGGCTGACTCAATCCAGTTTGAGAAATAATTCTGATGACCCCGGGTCAGATTATTAAAAAAATCTTTTGCTTCGGGAGCATCCTCAAGACATTCAAGCAGATCAGAAGACAACTGTTTCTCCGTAGTATCTACTTCCATTTGCACATGTATCTCTGCGCCCACAGGCTTTCGGATTCTTTTACGAAGCTCCGCATTAAGAGCCAGAATAAAATGTCCTTTTCCCATAGGAGTAAGACTAAGTCCCGAATAGGGCAGACCATTCAGAAGCCCTTTTACCCGATAGGATTTTTTTACTCCGGGGTTTAATTCCTCTGCCAGTTCTGACGATACATCAATGTACGTCCAGCCCGTCTTTTCTCCTTTTTGTTCAAACTTTCTGATTGCTGCTGAAAAAATGATCATGATAGAACAGAGTTAAAACAAAAATACCTGAGTTTCCCCAGGTATTCTTATATCAGCGGTCTAACGGCCAAAAACTTTTTGCAGGATTTCAGTCACTCTGGCAACCGGATCGGTACGAATAGCCTTTTCTTCATCGGCTACTTTTATAAACAGTCCGTTAAGGGCTTTACCTGTTGTGTAATCACTGAGCGACGGATTCACAATTGTATATTTTTTATCTCCAAACGGCAACTGATTGGCGATATTCGCCGCAGTATTATATTTCTCAACTATCTGCGAATAGGTCGAAGATGCAGAGATATTTCCGACAAGAGGCTTGCTGAGCGAATTTTCAATTTTGGGCTTAAACAGAGATTTCAGCTCCTCAAAAGTCGCCCCCCTTAGATAAGAAGTGGCAGAAGTGTCACTACCATTAAGTATTGCCCAGCCATCCGCTATTGTCATATCTGTAATAGCATTGACAAAAATAGGTTTAGCCTCGGATGCAGCATCCTCCGCAGACCGGTTGATCTGTAATACCAGCTCATCTACCAATGGCTGTACAAGACTTGAAATACCAAGTGCATTTAAGTTCTGCTGAATCATTGCGACCTCCGGAGGCAGCATAATTTTTACCGCTGCATCCATAAAATATCCATTCTCCCGATTCAGATTACTAACCGAAGTGTCCGTACCAACCCGTAGCGCTTCTTTCAACCCGGCAACTACCTCTTCCTGAGAAAGTCCTGGAACTATTGTATCTGTAAGATCATCACAGGACGTCATCAGCCAGCTGCCAGCTGCTATGAGAAGCCATATACTTAAACGTTTTACCATATGCAATTATAAGTTGAGGTTATATTCAGTCTTAACGAAATTATACATTATACTTTTTCCGAAACCGGATGTTTTTCTTTTCGCCACTCCGTTTTTTCAGGATGAATGCAGAAAAGATACTATAAAATTACCAATTTTATCTGATTATATTTGATACATGAAAGATTACAAAAAATATTTTGTTATTCCGGCTGAACCGGACGAAGTTTATCTTGCCCTGACGAATGAAGCCACTATCCGCTTATGGACTGGCGATGAGGTCTCTATGGATGCAATTCCGGGGGCTGAATTTTCCATGTGGGATGGAAGCATATGCGGTAAAAATCTCGAACTGGAACCTGGCAAAAAGATTGTGCAGCAATGGTATTTTGGCGATGAAGAAGAAGCTCCCTCCATTGTGACGATAAAATTACACCCGGACAAAAAGGGCACTTCTGTGGAGTTGCGCCACAGCAATATTCCTGACGAAGCCTACGATGACATAGTAGAAGGCTGGAATGAGGTGTATTTTAACGATTTGAGAGAGTTTTATGAAGAGGACGAAGCATAGCAATACATCCCCGGCTGATACATCCGGGGTTATCGCTTCTTTTTCTTGGCAGTTTTTCTTTTCTGCTTTTCAATATCCTCCAGTTCTTTCATGATGGATTTCAGATCGCTGCCGATATCTTCCGACAAATCAATGGTTTCCTGATAGCTGTTACGATCAATTTCGAGTACCCGTATTTTGCGACCTATATAATCTTCAATTTTCACAAGCAATTCTTTTTCCTCTTCGCTGCAGAAAGAAATGGCTTTTCCCCGCATTACCCCCCGGCCTGTTCGCCCGACACGATGGACATAGTTTTCTTCAGATTCCGGAATGTCATAATTGACAACCAGATCAACTCCCGGTATATCAATACCTCTGGCACTAACATCCGTGGCAATAAGCACCTTCACTTCATTTCTTTTAAACTGATCAAGAGCCTGTTCTCTTAGCTGCTGCTCTTTATCACCGTGAATTGTCACGGTATCGATCTGCACCCGCTCCATAGCTGATTTGACTCGTTCAGCCCGGACTTTGGTCCGGACAAAAACCATAACCTTACGGTCTGGTTCATCTTTGATCAGGCGCTCAAGAAAGAAGCGCTTATCATCCATTGCAATAAAAGCTACTGCATGCTCTACATTTTTCGAAACACTGTTCTTGGGCGAAATCTGAATCCGGACCGGATTTGCAACAAGAGAATAAGAGAGCTTTTTTATGTTTTCATCGATTGTTGCTGAGAAGAACAAGGTCTGCCTTTGGGAAGACAGACGATTGACCAGCTGACGGATATCTTTAAGAAAGCCAAGTGCAAGCATATGATCCGCCTCATCAAGAATAAGTATATCAACATCAGCAAGGCTCAGATGCTTCTGACTGACGAGATCAAACATTCTGCCAGGGGTCGCTACCAGTACATCAACTCCTGCGTTCAGCGTCCTGATTTGAGGATCCTGATCCACGCCTCCGTAGATACAGGCTGTTTTTACTCTGGTATGAACAGCGAGACGATTAAATACTTCATGAATCTGCACAGCCAGTTCATGGGTCGGTACCATAACCAGACAACGTACTCCGGTTGAGCGGGAACTGCGTTTACGCTGGTGCAGCATTGATATGACAGGAATAGCAAAGGCCGCCGTTTTTCCTGTGCCTGTCTGCGCTATAGCAAGAATATCTTCCCCTTTCAGAATCGAAGGAATCGATTTATACTGAATATCGGTCGGACGCCTGAATCCCATATCAGACAGATTTCTCTTAACCTCTTCTGCAATCTTGTAATCCTCAAATTTCATATCTGCAAGTTAGCAATTGTTACAGGACAATTCCTCCTGTTAAAAACGAAAAGGAGTAAAATTATAATCTTACTCCTTTTCCGGTCATACATTATGTAATGTTCTTTATAAAGAATCTTCTTCTTCCAAATTATCGACCAGCTCCTGTGAAGCTTCTTCATCACTGGCCACCATATCTTCACTTATTTCTTCTTCCTGAACATCATTTACTATTTCTTCCTCATTGACAACCTCCTGGTCTTCAAAATAAGGCATTACTTCCACAATACTTGTCGTAACAATATCCAGTATTTCATAATCCGATACGGAATCAGCAAAGAGCTCTTCTACTGCATCATAGGCATCTTTTACACTATTTCCTGAGACCAGTATGGTTTGTTTTGATTTTCTTTCCTTACCGGATTTTTCGTCCAGTGTGGTAATACCAACTTTGCATTTATACCACTTGAAAGCATCTTCCTTATAAACCAGTTCGTGTAAACGGTATTTTTTTACCGAAACCAGAATAAACTCCTGATAATTGGATCCTATTTCCTGATACACTCTTGTTTCAGCATCTGTAAAGCTTACAGCATCAATCAGGTATACTTCGGTTATGGTTGTAAAACCGCCATTCTGATCTTCACGATTGTATTTAAATTTGCATTCGTACCAGGTTGCCATTTTCTAGGTAAATAATTTTATTGGTTTAAAAACATAAGAAGGCAATTACGCCCGGATACAAGAATAAGAAAATAAAGTTTCTTTTTTGAGCTAAATACTAAAAATTTTAGATTTTTTTTACACCTTTTTCCAGACAAAAAACAATAGATAGTAGCATTAGAGAATTGGCCTTCGCGACTATTTTCATTAATTTCGGTCAATTAACCCGAACACCCATACTAACTTTAACTAACATCTTATGAGTAAAACAATCGGCTTTTCAGCCATACTTCTTGTTTTCAGCTTTTTTTTCCGATCAGCCTCAGGACAGAGCACAATCGTTGAGAAATACGGACAGCTTTCCGTCAAAGGCACCTATATCATCGGATCAGGCGGAGATACTGTCCAGTTGCGGGGAATGTCTTTTTTCTGGAGCCAGTGGATGGGGCAGTTTTATAACCCCAAAGTGGTAAAATGGCTCAGAGACGACTGGAAATGTACAGTAGTACGCGCTGCCATGGGAGTAGAAGAAAGTGGCGGCTACCTGCAAAATGATGCTGAAGAAAAAGAAAAAGTAGTAAGAATCGTAAAAGCAGCACAAAGCCTGGGCATCTACGTGATCATTGATTATCATAGTCATAATGCCCATACCAATCCATGGGCTGCCAAACGTTTTTTTTCAGAAATGGCTAAACGTTTCGGTCATTTGCCCAATGTTTTGTATGAAATATATAATGAACCCCTTGCGGATGCTTCCTGGTCTGACAATATTAAGCCATATGCCGAAGAAGTAATAGCTGCAATCAGAGAGCACGATCCGGACAATATCATTATCGTCGGAACCCGAAACTGGTCACAGTTTGTGGATGAAGCTGCTCTCAATCCGATCAATGATCCCAATGTTGCCTATACACTTCATTATTATGCAGCATCTCACGGTCAGGAATTACGGGATATCGCTCAGGAGGCAATTGATCAGGGAGCAGCCATTTTTGTTACAGAATACGGTACATGCGAATATACCGGAGATGGAAAACTGGACGTTGAAGCCAGCAGAGCCTGGTGGAATTTTCTGGACAAGCATAAAATCAGCTGGTGCAACTGGTCTGTATCTTCCAAAGAAGAAACGGCCTCCGCTATCACCATCGGAGCAAGCTGGGGCGGCAAGTGGAAGGAACATCATCTTACCCCATCCGGAAAAATCGTAAGGGAAGAGCTGATTCAAAAAAACGGTCCCATTTTCAATTCTCTGGTTACCGATAAATAAAATTCTGTTATTTTCGAATTTCCCCAACCTCATAAAGATCCATATCTTATATGAGGTTTTATTTTAATTATCTTACTAATTTACCGTCCATTCACTTTTCCTGAAAACATATCCAGATTTTCCGCTCTGAACTTCGGTAGTGATTCGGGATAGTTCTGTTGAATAAAGGCGATCACTTTCTCACGAATGATTGTTCTGAGCGCAAATGCATCTCCAGAGTTTCTGGCGCTCACTAATATTCGTATCTGCATGGATTTTTCGGTAGCGTCAGTAACCTGAACTACATTAACTCTCCCGTCCCACAAGGCAATTGTCCCAAGCAGCCTGGTTACTTCAGCACGAACAGCATCTACCGGCAGGGAATAATCCACATAAAGAAAGACTGTCCCCAGAATTTCTGCCGAATCCCGTGTCCAGTTCTGGAAAGGATTATCCAGAAAATAAGAGATAGGTACAATCAGATTGCGCTGATCCCAGATACGAACCACAACATATGTCAACGTTATTTCCTGAATGCGCCCCCACTCATTTTCAACGATAACCACATCATCTATCCGGATTGGCTGAGTAAAAGCAACCTGAAAACCTGCAAGAAGGTTTCCAATTGATTTCTGTGCCGCAAGTCCCACGATAATACCGGCAATACCTGCCGATGCCAGTAAGCTGGTTCCCAATTCCCTGACCGATTTAAAGCTCATCAGAATGACCGAAATAGCCATAAAACCAATGATTACCAGCAAAAGCTTATATATAAAATCAATCTGTGTTCTGATCTTCCGGCCACTTAAGTTATTTTCAGCCGAGATATCATACCGCTGAAACAGCAGATCTCTCGAAAATTGTAAAGCTTTGGCAGCCAGCAGGGAAAAAGTTACAATAAAAAGAATATGAAAAAATTTGGTAAAGTATACCGCAGTAATGCCTTCCGGACAAACTGCCGGTAAAGCCAGATTAAGCATCAGCACGGTAAAAAATGTATAAAAAATTGTCCGAAGCTTTTGATTTGCCAGTGAAGAAGAGCTTTTCAGAGACCGCTTAAGAATAACTTTTAATCCTTCAAAAAGAAACATGGCAAGTAATAAGCCGGCCAGCGCTGCTACAAAAAGGAACATAAAGCTGGTAGCTGATTCTTTAAAAGATTTGATAAAATCAAGTATCTCCTGAAAACTCATCATAAATAATTTTTACTGAGGTAAAACAACGGCTAATCCGGTATAATAGGATTTTTTTTGAGAGATATCAATCTAAAATCAATCTTATTCAAAAATCGTTCAGTAAATAGCTGTTAAATATCTGTTTTGTTAATCGCTTTTGCTTTTTCCCGGGAAAAAGAAATGAACTTTGCATTGTTTTTTCCACAATGCAAAGTTCAGGTATTGTTTTTGCACAAAATAAGCCGCATTAATTTTAATCCATAAAAACCGAGATAATGGATTAATTTTGTGACCGGGGACTAATAAAGCTTTTTTGCTATACAGTTGGAAGAATCAGTATCAGCCCCTTCAACGATTATAAGATATCTAAGTTAAACGAAATACTGTAATGAATAAAAAATTAGTCCTGTTTAGCGCTATTGCCGGGATTGCCATTATACTTTATCTGTTAATAAATACCCCGGGCTGGTTCAGCCGGGCTGATATCCGAAAGACCGAAACTGCCAAAATCAAAAACACGATGGCTGTTAATGGCCTGATTGTTCTTCCGGAAAGAATTGATAGCAAAATCATCTCCACTGGATCCATTATTCCCAATGAGCATGTGGAGCTCCGGAGTGAGATTTCGGGAAGAATAACCGGAATATATTTTCAGGAAGACAGCCCGGTTAAGAAAGGCCAGCTGCTCGTTAAAATAAACGATCAGGATCTCAAGGCTCAGAAAGCCAAGATACTTGTACAAAAGCAACTGGCAGAACAGGATGAAAGCAGAAAGAAAAGCATATTAAAAATAGAAGGAATCAGCCAGGAAGAATACGACAGGGCAATAAGTCTGGTCAGAAGTCTGGAAGCAGAGCTTGAACTGCTCGAGGCGCAGCTTGCCAAAACAGAAATAAGAGCCCCTTTTGACGGAGTGATTGGTTTGAGAAAGATAAGTCAGGGCGGCTTTGTTTCACCCAATGACCCGATTGCTGATATGCAGGAAATTGATCCTGTTAAAATTGAATTTATGATTCCGGAAAAATACAGCCATCGCATCCGGAAAGGCTCTAAGATATACTTCCGGACAATTGGTAATGAAACACCTTATCAGGGAACAGTATATGCCTTATCCAGCTCCATCGATCTCACGACCAGAAGTCTCATTGTGCGTGCCAGAGCAGCTAATAAAAACCACATGCTGAAGCCCGGGGCATTTGTCAAGGTTGAGTTTATTCTTGAATCCGTCAATAGAGCAATTGTTGTTCCGTCAGATGCTATAGTGCCCGAACTGGGTGGGCAGAAAGTTTTTATATACCAGGAAGGCAGAGCTATCGGACGCAGGGTGTCAACAGGAATACGTACCGATTCAGAAACACAGTTGCTGGATGGTATCTCATTTCATGACACGCTGATTATCACCGGTTTGATTCAGATGAAAGACAGTATGGATATCCGCATAAACCAGATTGTAGACAAACAATCACTAAAAGTTACTTCCCTCACCAACTAATTATGAGTAGTCTTTCAACAATTAGTATAAACCGTCCGGTTCTTGCTACCGTTTTATCGATTATCCTGGTCATATTCGGACTTATCGGTTTTAATTACCTCGGTGTAAGAGAGTTTCCCAGCGTAGATCCACCGGTTGTAACAGTTACAACCAACTATCCGGGTGCCAATGCTGATATCATCGAATCTCAGATTACCGAACCACTGGAGGAATCCATCAATGGTATTGCCGGTATAAAGTCACTAACCTCGGTTAGCAGCGACGGGCGCAGCACGATAAAAGTAGAGTTCAATCTCGAAATGGATATGGATAACGCGGCCAACGATGTACGGGACAGAGTATCCAGAGCAATACGAAATCTGCCTCTTGACGCAGATCCTCCGGTAGTTGTAAAAGCAGACGCGGACGGCAGCAATATTCTTTCCGTAACGCTTCAAAGCCCCAAAAGAAATCTGCTCGAATTGACCGAAATCGGGAATAATCTCTTTAAGGAACGCCTCCAGACAATTCCCGGGGTAAGTGAAATCCGGATCTGGGGAGAAAAAAAATATGCGATACGTCTGCTTATTGATCCTGCCAGGCTGGCCGCCTATAAATTGACACCCCAGGATGTGTATAATGCAGTAAACAAGGAAAACGTAGAGCTTCCAACCGGAAGGGTAGAAGGGCTTCGTACAGAGCTTACCGTACGTACTATGGGGCGATTGTCATCCCCTCAGGAGTTTAATAACCTTATAATAAAAGAAGAATCCGGCGCTGTTGTACGCTTTAGCGATATAGGAAAAGCCGAGCTGCTTGCAGAAAATGAACGGACTATCCTGAAAGGCAACGGCGGATTGCCCATGATAGGAATAGCTATTACTCCCCAGGCAGGCTCCAATCATATTGAGATTGCCGATGAATTTTACAGACGTCTGGAACAAATAAAGAAAGATCTTCCCGACGATATTTCACTGGGCATAGCACTGGATACAACCACCAGCATACGCAAGGCAATTCTGGAAGTTGAAGAAACAGTCTTCATCGCTTTTGGTCTTGTGGTACTGGTAATTTTTCTATTCCTGCGGGACTGGCGGACAACACTGATTCCGGTTATCGCAATTCCGATATCCCTGATTGCATCATTCTTTATCATGTATGCTTTCGGATATTCGATCAACATTCTGACTTTGCTGGGTATCGTACTGGCTACCGGCCTGGTTGTCGACGATGCTATTGTCGTATTGGAGAATATTTATTCTAAGATTGAAAAGGGAGTGCATCCTTTCAAAGCCGGGCATGACGGTTCAAGAGAAATATTTTTTGCCATTATCTCGACAACTGTTACGCTGGCTGCTGTATTTCTTCCCATAATATTTCTGGAAGGCACCACCGGCAGACTGTTTCGCGAATTTGGTGTCGTTGTGGCCGGCTCTGTTATTATTTCCGCTTTTGTTTCATTGACCCTGACACCAATGATGAGTGCCAGGTTTCTCAAAAAGAAAGAAAATGAAAGCCGTTTATTCAGAATAAGCGAGCTTTTTTTTCATAAAATGACCACCAGCTATAACAGATCCCTGAAAGTAATTATGAGACACAGGTGGGTTGCTGTATTGGCTATGTTTCTTTCTCTGGGACTTATCGTACTGATAGGACAACAGCTTCCTACAGAACTGGCTCCGCTTGAAGACAAAAGCCGCTTACGGATCACATCTACGGCACCGGAAGGCACTTCATTTGAAATGATGGAAAAATATATTTCAGAGATGATAGAACTGGTAGATACACTCAATGAAAAGGAATCAATCATGTCCGTAACCGCTCCGGGCTTCGGCGCTTCTTCAGGAGTCAATACAGGATTTGTCCGTATCACATTAAAGCAGCCTGACCTTCGGTCCCGCAGCCAGCAGGACATTGCGGCACAGCTACAGCCCATCGTAAGCAAGTATAACTTTGCCAAATCATACATTTCGCAGGAGCAAACCATAGGCAGCAGCCGTTCATCCGGTCTTCCTGTTGAATATATTATTCTGGCTCCCAATATTGAAAAACTTGAAAAGGTTATTCCGGAGTTTATACAGAAAGCACAAAACCATCCGGCCTTCGAAGTAGTCGATCTCAATCTTAAGTTTAACAAACCTGAAATTAATGTCGAAATCGACCGGGACAGGGCAAGAGCGCTCGGAGTAACTATTCATGATATAGCACAGAGCCTTCAGCTGTTTTTCAGCGGTCAGCGGTTTGGTTATTTTATCATGAATGGCAAGCAATACCAGATCATCGGGCAGGCTATGCGGGAAAGCCGAAGCGAGCCTCTGGATCTGGGCACCGTATATGTTCGCAACAGCAGGGGAGAGCTCATACAGCTGGATAATCTGATAAAGCTTTCCACCAAAAGCAGTCCTCCCGTTCTTCACCGATACAACCGATATGTATCCGCCACTGTATCTGCTTCTCCGGCTCAAGGTTATTCACTGGGGCAGTGCATCAATGCAATGGATGAAATTGCCGCCGAAGTGCTGGACGAATCATTTTCAACTACGCTGAGCGGAACTGCCAAAGAATTTGAAGAAAGTTCAGGCAGCCTGTTATTTGCCCTTATTCTTGCACTTCTTCTGGTATACCTGATACTTGCAGCCCAGTTTGAAAGCTTTATTGATCCGGTAGTCATCATGCTTACAGTGCCGCTTGCCATAGCAGGAGCGTTGCTTTCGCTGTATTTCACAGATCAGACCTTGAATATTTTTAGTCAGATCGGAATTATCGTACTTATCGGGATAGTAACTAAAAATGGCATCCTGATCGTCGAATTTGCCAATCAGCGTAAATCAGCCGGACTGAAAGTGAAAGAAGCAGTTGTCGAAGCCGCAACCCAGCGTCTGCGCCCAATTCTGATGACCAGCATGGCTACCACACTGGGTGCGCTTCCCATTGCGATTGCGCTTGGAGCTGCCTCTAAAAGCCGTATGCCAATGGGCATCGCCATCATAGGTGGCCTGCTGTTTTCACTGATCTTGACCTTGTATGTCATCCCAGCTATTTATTCTCTGTTGTCCCGAAATATCAAATCCAAACTCCCGTAGACATGAAGTACACGATTGCCCTGTCTGTTATAAGTATAGTTTTTTTTGTTTTTCAGAATGTAAGAGGGCAGGATTTGTTAACACTTGAACAGGCCATAAGCCAGACACTTCAAAATAACTATTCGATCCAGCTGGTCAAAAAGCAGGTAGAAATTGCCGAAAAAAACAATACGATTGCCAATGCCGGATTTCTTCCGGTGGTCACTGCGGACGGAAGGAGAGAGGCAGGGTACAATCATTCAGTACAGGAGCGGAATGACGGTACCTCAAGGGTGATTGACTGGGCCCCGGTTTCCAGTACAGGTGCAGGGCTGATGGTAAACTGGAAACTCTTTAAAGGGTTTGACGTCGTCATTACCAAAAATACGCTGAATGAACTTCAGCATCTGGAAGAGCTGGAAGCACGCCTTACAGTTGAACGCACATTATCTGCTGTATTGATTAACTATTACAGTCTTGTTGCCAACAAGATGCGGATAAACGTCCTGAAAAACGCCATGCTCCTGTCCGGTGAACGCAAGCGACTCACTGGTTATAAATATCAGATTGGCGCCGCCTCCAAAACTGATGTATATCAGGCAACTGTTGATTTCAACAATGATACCTCCATGTACATTAATCAGCTGACTCTTGTAAAAACCTTAAAAAGTGACCTTAATATTCTCCTGGGAAGAGAGCCTTCTGTCGATTTTGATGTTACGGACAGTCTGTTTATTGATAGAGAACTGAATTATGAAGCGGTATACAACAGAGTTCAGGCAGAAAATACCAATCTTTTTATAGCGCGTAAAAACATCGAACTTTCCCGGCTTAATGTACAGTACTGGCAATCGCAGTATTATCCTCAAATCAACTTATTTACAGGTTATAATTACACATATTCACGAAATCCTGCAGGATTTGCAATCGAAAACCGGTCACATGCTCCCACAGCCGGCATCACAGGACAATTAACCTTATTCAATGGAAGTCTTGTCCGGAGAAACCAGGCAATTGCCAGAATTCAGCTGGAATCTTCCAGGCTCGAAGAAAAGCAAATGCAGCTGGAAATTGCCAATACCGTCTATAAGCTTTATCAGCAATATGAAGTCAGCCTTAATCTGGCTCAGCTTCAATATAGCAATCAAAATGCAGCACGGCTAAATCAGGACATAGCAATCGAAAAATTTAAAAACGGGGCTATTGGCAATATTGAGCTAAGAGACATTCAGCTAAAATATATTAATGCGCAGGATAGTTATCTGCAGGCTGTTTATGATGTAAAAGCACTTGAGGCAGAACTGTTGAGATTAACAGGAGAACTGGCCGGTCTCTGATTGTCTGATGTAATACGAAATCGTTTATTTTTTATACTGATATATACTTTATCAAACATTTCAGCAACACTTGTGTTTTATGTAACTGGTTCAATGTATTTTACCGGATTTATTCCTGTTGTACATAAAGGTACAATAGAAATCATCATGACAATCCGGATTTTTATTCACTCTGTAGCTGCGGAGCATTGAATAATTTATGACCAGGCAGATATTTATCTGCTTAATATTTTCACTAAAATATTTTTATCAGATTGGAAAACAGAACTGTTATCAAAGCACAATCAAATGATTCTCTTTTACCTGAGAAACAATTTAGTTTGCACCTTTCTATGAATAAATAACAGTATTCTGTACATTACGTGAATTTTTAATAATATCAATATGGATAATGATATTGTAAAGCTGGCAACCCAATTAATCATAAAGCACAAACCAGACATTATATATGTTGCCGACTGTGATGAGAAATGTTATTTGTATTGCAGCCGGATAGAAGATATATTAGGATACAACACAAAAAAACTGTACAAAAAGGACGGGTTTTATTTTTTCACCTCTCTGCTACATCCGGAAGACAATAACCGTATGTTTCATAAGCACAGTGACGGCATGCTGTCACTTCCTCCGGACATGTCAGATTCAAACAAAAAAGTATATGCTGCAACATTTCGTATCCGGCACAAATGGGGTACATGGAAACTATTTGAAGCCTGGAATACTGTGATCGGGTTTAGCAATGATGAAAAACCCAAATATATTTTCGGAATGCTCTTCGATCGGAGCGAAGTAAAAAAAGATCTGACGGAACTAGCGCTGAATACCTGTACATCTGACAATCTGAGGCCAAGCCTGTCCGTAATTAATCTGGTTCACAAAGATTATCCGAACCTCTGTCAAAAAAAGATCAATACAGAAAAAGAAATACGATATCTTATTCAACAGGGTTACTCTTCGGAACTAATATCATCAGCCTTGCACATTGATCTGAACGAAGTCGAATATCAGCGAAATCATATACTTGCCAGTCAGGGCATTCCGGATTCAGCCGACTTTATAAGCACCCTCGAACGTATTATCTGAGATTTTTTTCAACCGGCAACGACCAATCCGATTTCATTTTCATCCGTGAATACGATATATTTGCCTCGGACATTGGTTCTGCCCGATCAGATTAAAAGGGAATCCGGTGTAAATCCGGAACAGTTCCCGCTGCTGTAAGCTCAGTATAAGCCCTGTATTAATTATAAGACCACTGTAAATAGCTTATTTATGGGAAGGTAAATACAGAGAGAGTAAAGTCAGAAGACCTGCCATAGTCCTTGAAATTCATACTTTCGGAGAAAAAGTAACGAATCGGCTTCAGATTTTTCCAATTGATTCAAATGGGAAAGCCTGTCCTTTTTTGCATTGTCCGAAGCGTATATTTTCACTCATTTAAGCAACTTTAATCTTAAATACTTAAAATGGAAAAATTATACCGCTTTATTTCGTCAAACCTACGTCTGACCTTTTCATTTTTCATACTCTTAAATCATGGGCTGTCTGCTCAGCAGGTATCAACATTTGACGATCTGGTGCTGGCCCCGGAGTCTTTCTGGGACGGGAGTGATCTATCCGGAGGTTTTCAGAGCGGTGATGCCTATTTCTACAACATGTATAATGCAGAGTATGCGCTTTGGTTCGGATTTATCTATTCCAATTCCACTGATGTTACTACCGCAGATTTCACAAATGGCCACAGTGCAATTACAGGAAAAGGTTATAACGAATCTGCCAACTATGCAGTTGCCACCGACCAGATCTCAGTGAAGTTACTAAATACCGGTGATGAAGGATCCAATATCACCGGATTCTATATAACCAATGTAACGTATGTCGCCCTGAGCATGAAAGAAGGTGATATGTTTGCTAAAAAATTCGGCGGAACTGACGGCAATGATCCGGACTGGTTCTTGCTGACTGTTGATGGCTACCTGAACAACTCTAAGAAAAGCGCTTCTGTCGAATTTTATCTGGCTGATTTTCGTTTCGAGGACAATTCCAAAGATTATATTCTGGATCATTGGGAGTGGGTTGATCTCTCCGCATTAGGTACTATTGACAGCCTTACATTTTCGTTATCATCATCTGATAATGGTGAGTATGGTATGAATACTCCGGCCTATTTTGCTATGGACAACTTCAACGACAATCTGGTCACCGGTATAACCAAAAACATCCATCATAAAGTTAACCTGTATCCCAATCCGGTAAGAAACAATCTGACCATAGAACTGTCCGGCCAGCAGACTTCTTCTGCAAAACTTGTTATCACCGATATTCACGGCACGGTTGTATATCAGGAAAACGGAATTAATGAAAATCTGATTACCCGTAATCTTGGTTTCCTGAACAACGGTCTGTATGTACTAACACTTGAATCTGAGCAAAGCATCACTCATTCACAATTTATTAAATATTAAACAGGATCAGCCATTTACGCTACCTATTGATTTGTAGCTGTTTTTAATCATTAACAGGAATAAGTATATGAGCTGAAGACCAAGGATCACACGGGGCAATCCGAGCTTATCGAAAAGCCCGGAGCACTCTGTTAGAAGAATGATTTACCGGACATACTCAGAATAGATAGAAAAGGATGATCATGAGAGATCGTCCTTTTTTGTTACCGGATGGCCAAATTGAAGAAACTTAGTCTGCCATTATTCTTTTCGTTAACTTTACAGGTACCAGACAAGTTTGTACACATCATCCGGTAAACCAATATATCAATTGCAGCGCGCAGATTTATGAAAAAACACGGACCGATCGGAATATTTGACTCCGGAGTAGGAGGACTAACCATCATGAAGGAAGTATTGAAAGGGCTGCCAGAATATGATTACATGTATCTCGGAGACAACGCCAGGGCTCCGTATGGTACCCGGTCGTTTGATTCGATTCTGAAATATACATTGGAATGCTGCAACTATTTATTTGAAAAAGGATGCCGGCTGATCATTCTGGCCTGTAATACTGCTTCAGCCAAGGCGCTGCGCACCATTCAGCAAAATTATCTTTCCCTAACCGATTCTGACCGCCGTGTTTTGGGTATTCTGAGACCAACTACAGAGACAGTGGGTCTATATACACAAAGCAGGCACATCGGCATACTGGGTACCCCCGCTACCATCAGCTCTGATTCATATGTTATTGAAATCAATCGATTTTTTCCTGATATAGAGGTTTTTCAACAAGCCTGCCCGATGTGGGTTCCATTAGTTGAAAATATGGAATACGACAATCCCGGCGCTGATTACTTTGTTGAAAAATACCTGACACAACTTTTTTTACAGTCAGGCCGGATTGATACACTGGTTCTTGCCTGCACACATTATCCCTTTTTATACAACAAAATACGTCAGTTTATACCTTCCGGTACTACTATTCTCAATCAGGGAACGATCGTTGCCTCCGCCTTAAAAAACTATCTTGTCCGACATCCGGAAATCGAGAAATATTGCAGTAAAAATCACCAGCGTTCTTTTTACACTACTGACGCTGCCATTGATTTCGAACGTAAAGCCAGTATCTTTTTTGAAGCAGCCATAAAAGCGGATGTTTTCAAGATATAATGAAGAAGATTTTCTAAATTTAGAACGATCATTTCCAATGTTAAATCCAGTCCAATGACAGTTCTGAAATCCCTTGGTTTATTTGTTATTGCGGGGCTTTGTGAGATAGGAGGCGGGTATCTGATCTGGCTCTGGCTCCGTGAAAACAAATCTCCCTTATATGGCCTGATCGGAGCATTAATACTTGTTATGTACGGAGTTGTCGCAACCTGGCAGACACAGGACTTCGCCAGAGTATATGCCACTTATGGCGGCTTTTTTATTGCAATGTCTCTGATATGGGCATATTCAGTTGATAACTATCGCCCGGATATATATGATATAACTGGCGCGATTATCGCATTGGGCGGGGTATGTGTTATTTATTACGCTCCGAGATAGACATATGCTTCAACGACTGAACTCTTCATCCATTTCCAGGCTTATAGCAGGCTTCCTGATTTTATTGTTAAACCCTGACAGCATTGCGCAAACGGATTTTTATTCAGGACTTGCGCTGGCGGCCGAGTCATTGACCAGACAAAAAGTAACATATGATCCTTCCTATTACAGTATCAGTTATCCCAACGGAGATATCCCCGAAGACAAGGGTGTCTGCACAGATGTAGTTATCCGCAGCTATCGCAGACTTGATATTGACCTGCAAAAAGAGATACATGAAGATATGAAACACTATTTTCATCTCTATCCAAAAAACTGGGGACTGACCCGCACGGATAAAAATATTGATCACCGCAGAGTACCCAATCTGATGGTTTTCTTTAGCAGACACGGAATCTCGAAACCTCTTTCATTACGGGCTGAAGATTACTTACCCGGAGATATTGTATGCTGGAATCTTCAGGGGGGAATAACGCATATAGGAATAGTTTCCGGAAAAAAATCTCCGGATGGTAAACGATATCTGATTGTGCACAATATTGGCGCCGGTCAGGTATTGGAAGACTGTCTTTTTTCCTACAAAATCATTGGCCATTATCAGTACAAAAAGTAAGATTTTTCCGAAATTCCTGACAATAATAGTTGTCTGATCAGGTTTTAATGTCGAATTTCGAATCAATGGAATTGTATGTAACCGCAATCGCCTCCGGCAGCAATGGAAACTGTTATTACATAGGTAACCAGCAAGAAGCTGTATTGATAGATGCGGGAATCAGCTGCCGGGAGACGGAACAGCGCATGAAAAGACTAGGACTCTCCATGCAAAAGGTGCAGGCGATTTTTATTTCTCATGAGCATACTGATCATATACGCGGTGTTGTCCGGATCGCAAAAAAATATCAGCTTCCGGTCTATATTACTCCCCGTACCCTGAACAACATCCCTCTCGATCTGCCTCCGGCCAATACTATACGGCTTATGCCTCATGTTGCAGTTCGTAAAGGGAATCTGAGCATAACCGCATTTCCTAAAAAGCACGATGCCAGTGATCCGCAAAGTTTTGTTATCACTAATGGCGCTACAACAGTCGGCGTAATGACGGATATCGGCAAGCCATGCGAACAGGTTATTCAACATTTCAGCCAATGCCAGGCGGTATTTCTTGAAACAAACTATGATGATCTGATGCTGGCTGAAGGTCCGTATCCCTATTACCTAAAACGCCGGGTCAGCAGCGATATCGGTCATTTATCCAATCAGCAGGCTTACGAGCTTTTTATCAGACACCGGGCTGCAAATCTGAGCCACATTTTTCTCTCACACATTTCCAAAGACAATAACCGTCCCGAAAAAGTAAGAGACTTATTTCTAAGCAATGCCGGTGATACTGAAATTATACTGACCTCCCGACATCAGGAAACTCCTGTTTATACAATATGTTCTGATAAAACAATCTCCCGGCCCCGCTTTATACAACAGAATCTGTTTGAGTAAGGTGTGCATCCTCAGGGAAGCATATAGGAGCAACTACGTACCTGGCTAAAACTATAACAGATGGAGTGAGATAAAAATAAAAAAGGCTTCATTTCTGAAGCCTTTAAAGAGAGCCCCCTGCCGGGATCGAACCAGCGACCTACTGATTACAAGTCAGTTGCTCTACCAGCTGAGCTAAGGAGGCTTGCTTGAGTGTGAAAGCGAGTGCAAATATAGAGGCTTGGTTTAATTTGTCAAACTATTACATAGTTTTTTTTTAAAAAAAACACATTTACGTATTTAACACCCTGTTTGTTAATAAAGTAGTATAAAAAAACAGAATTACACCTGGTAAGGCTTAACAAAAATCAGCCTTTGGCTGTTATACAATCAATTACATGGATCAGGCTTCTGTTTCGCACAGATCATAAGCCGAGCTTATGATCATCGGATGCCTATTCAGACATATCTTCAGTTACGTTATGGCCGGTTCCACAACCAGGGATCGGCTTTTTTATTTACCATCTCCCTGAACCTTCTGCATATTCAAGATTTTCCTGTTGATAACTTACAGTCTCGGAAGCCAAAAAAAGCATGTAAATTCCTTATTTTTCCTTAACTTGCTACACTGAACTAACCTTGTAAAATTTAATCATGGCAGAAGGCGGAAATATTATTCCGATTACCATTGAAGATGAAATGCGCGGAGCCTACATCGATTACTCGATGTCTGTAATTATCTCCAGAGCATTACCCGATGTAAGAGACGGGCTGAAGCCTGTACACAGAAGGGTTCTTTTTGGTATGTCGGAGCTTGGTGTAAGCTACAACAAACCTTATAAAAAATCGGCCAGAATTGTAGGAGAGGTTCTCGGAAAGTACCATCCGCACGGAGATACATCCGTATACGACACAATGGTCAGAATGGCTCAGCCCTGGTCACTTCGTTATCCACTGGTAGATGGCCAGGGAAACTTCGGATCGATTGATGGCGACTCTCCGGCGGCTATGCGTTATACAGAAGCCAGACTCAAAAGAATAGCCGAAGAAATGCTGGCTGATATCAATAAAGATACAGTCGATTTCCAGCCCAACTTTGACGATTCCCTGCAGGAGCCTACAGTGCTTCCGGGTAAAGTTCCGAATCTGCTCATCAACGGCACCTCGGGTATTGCAGTAGGTATGGCAACAAATATGGCACCACATAACCTTACAGAGGTTACTAACGGGATCATAGCCTATATTGCCAATAATGATATTACCGTGCAGGAGCTGATGCAGTATATCAAAGGTCCGGATTTTCCGACCGGAGGCATTATATACGGATATCAGGGCGTTATATCTGCGCTTGAAACCGGACGAGGCAGGGTGCTAATGCGGGCCAAAGCAAGCTTTGAGACAATGGATAATGGCCGTGAAGCAATTATTGTATCCGAAATTCCTTATATGGTTAACAAAGCCGCTATGATCGAAAAAACGGCGGCACTCGTTAACGAAAAGAAAATAGAAGGAATCTCAGATATCAGGGATGAATCAGACAAGGACGGACTCCGGATCGTATATGAACTGAAAAGAGATGCTCTCCCAAGCATTGTTCTTAACAATCTTTACAAATATACCCAGCTTCAGTCTTCCTTCGGGGTCAATAATGTTGCGCTGGTAGGCGGAAGGCCATATACGCTCAATCTAAAGGAGCTGATCAAACACTTTGTGGACCATCGTCATATTGTAGTAACGAGACGAACTGAATATGAACTAAAAGAAGCTGAGAAAAAAGCCCATATCCTGAAAGGCTATCTGATTGCTCTGGATCATCTCGATGAGGTAATCAGCCTGATCCGGAACTCAAAGGATCCGGAAGTAGCCAAACAAGGCCTGATGGAGCAGTTTGAAATGACCGAGATACAGGCAAAAGCCGTTCTTGAGCTTCGTTTGCAGCGGCTTACTGGTATGGAGCGTGATAAAATCGTAAAAGAATACGAGGAAATCATGGCCTTTATCAATCGTTGTAAAGAAATCCTTGCTGACGTCAATCTCCGGATGAAGATTATAACTGACGAGCTCACTGAGATGAAGGATCGCTACGGAGATGAAAGACGAACAGAAATAGTTCATTCTGCAGAAGATATATCCATCGAGGATATAGTACCGGATGAAGCAATGGTTATTACATTTTCCCATCAGGGATACGTAAAACGCACCAAGCTCGAAGAGTACCGTACACAAGGCAGAGGAGGAGTAGGTGCAAGAGGAGTACTGACTAAGGATGACGATTTTACCGAACATCTTTTTGTTGCCACAACACACAACACCCTTTTAATCTTTACCGAAAAAGGCAAGGTATTCTGGCTGAAAGTCTATGAAATACCGGAAGGTTCCAAAGCATCAAAAGGACGGGCTATACAAAATCTGATTCAGATTGATCCGGACGACAGTGTCCGGACTGTAATCAATGTCAGGAGCCTGGTTGATGAAGACTATATCAATAATCAATATCTTGTCATGTGTACCACTAAGGGTACAATCAAGAAAACTTCACTGGAAGCTTATTCCAGACCAAGAGCCAATGGAATAAATGCGATCACAATTCATGAAGGCGATCAGCTCCTTGACGTGAAGCTGACAAGCGGCAGCGATGAAATTGTTATCGCACTTCGTTCAGGCAGGGCAATTCGTTTTAACGAAAGCGATGTCCGGCCGATGGGAAGAAACGCCGCAGGTGTACGGGGAGTCTCCCTGACCGGGCCAGAAGACAAGGTGGTCGGAATTGCAGCGATCAGCAACCCGGAAATCAATCTTTTGGTAGTTTCTGAAAAAGGCTATGGAAAACGTTCGGATATAGCAGATTACCGTATCACAAAAAGAGGCGGTAAAGGGGTTAAAACCATGAACATTACCGAAAAAACCGGTAATCTCGTTGCGATCAAGGAAGTCACAGACAATAATGAATTAATGATCATCAACAAATCAGGCATCACTATCCGTCTGGCTGTTTCCTGCCTGAGAATCATGGGCAGGGCAACACAGGGTGTACGTCTTATCAAATTAACCGAAAAAGACGAAATAAGCTCTGTTGCTAAAATTGAAATTGTAGATAAAGATTCTGAAGATCCGGAAGACAGTGAAGTGAACGAATTGATTGCGCTGGACGAAACTCTCGAAGGAGAAGTAGACGAAGATCTGGATGAGACAGAAGAAGCCACTGATGAAGATGATGAATAATTCAGCTAAGTCAAAATAGTATTACCCAAAGCAGAAGTATAACTTCTGCTTTTTTTCGTTTTTTTAATTAATACAGACTCATGAGAAAATTTATAATTCTATCTGTCGGCCTTGTCTTGTCGGGTTCACTTTTTGCGCAAAAATCAGCCATAAGCAACGCTGCTATATATCATAGTGAAAATCAGATCGTCAATGCAGCACAGGAAATTAACAAGGCGATCATTAATGAAAAGACCAAAGCCGATCCCAAAGCATGGTATTACAGAGGCTTAATCTATAAGTCTATGATCGGATCAAAAGAAGATCCTGTCAAAGCACTTTCTGAAAATCCCGAAAAAGAATCCCTGCTTTCATTCCAAAAGGCCATGGAACTCGACCCTGCCGGTAAATTTTATAAACAGAGCAAGCAGGAAATGGAAGGGCTTTTTACGGAATTTATCAATAAGGGGTACGGCATGTATAATATAGCCGATTTTCAGCAGGCACTTGAATACTTCGAAGGGGCTCAGACTGTCAGACCCGACGACACCACCGGTTATCTGTATGCTTCATACGCAGCTGAGGAATTGGGACGTTTTGATCTGGTAACGTCATATATTGACAAGCTTGAAGCAATAGGGTATAGAAACCCACAGCTTTATCTTCAAAAAATCATTTCAGTGCAGAAGAAAGATGTAAATGCTCAGAATGCCCTGGTAATAAGCGAAAAAGCGCTGAAAGAATATCCTGATAACAAAGATCTGCTGGCCGTTCAGACATCTCTGCTGATCGAATTGCATAAATGGGATCGGGCCATCGCCAATCTTAACACCTTACACAAGCTCAACCCTGACAATGAGGAATACATCAGAGTACAGGCATCTGTTTATGATCAGGCCGGCGACAGAGAAAATGCGCTTATCTGCTATGAAAAAGTGTTAAATTTAAATTCCTTCAACAGTGCGGCTTTGTATAATAGCGCAGCTATTTATTATGAAAAAGCCGGAAAAATATTTGAGGAATTGCATGGACTTTCCAAAGCGGCTTTTAAAACCCGGGGAGGAGAAGAAAAAGAAGCGACCATGCTGAAGTATTTTGAAGTAGCCAGAGTCCGAGCCGATCAGGCTATTGAAATTGCCAGTGAGGAAGAGTTGCAGAATGCTATTTCTCATTTACTGACTCAGATTAATAAACTGCTAAGCGCATACGACAGTTATAAAAAACAACTTCGTTAGTCTGCATTAATTCGGGCAATGAACTACCAGATAACTACACAGGAAGAATTTGAAATACTCTTCCGGCAGATGTATACACCATTATGCCGGAAAGTATTTCGTATTTTAAAAGACCAGGAAGCATCCGAAGATCTCGTTCAGGATGTTTTTGTAAGGCTATGGGAAAAACGGTCAGAGATCAATATTCAGATTGGTATACAGCCGTATCTATACAGAGCTGTTGCCAATGCGGCTTTCAACTATCTGAAAAAAGACCGCTCCCTTGAAGAGTTTGACAGCGATATACATGAAAGTACTGACCATATGGACTCTCAGCTTCAACTCGAATCGCAGGAAACAGCCGGCCGTATCCATGCTGTAATAGATGCGTTGCCACCGGGCTGCAAAACCATATTTGTACTCTCCCGTGAAGACGGCCTGAGCTATAAAGAGATCGCAGAAACACTGAATATCAGCATAAAAACTGTAGAAAATCAGATGAGTAAGGCATTGAAAATATTGCGTGAAAAGCTATCACCTTTTCTTGTGACTCTGACTGCATTACTATTTTTTTCAGATTTTTTTAAAAACGTATAGGGGTATCCCCAGGTTTGTTTGTCATACACATAGATTGGCCAATTAAAATGAATTTAAAGGAAACTGAAATCACCGAGCTTATCATTCGACAATTACAAGGAAAAACATCTGCAGCTGAAGATCAAATCCTTGAGACATGGCGAATGAAAGATATTGCCAATGCCGGTCTGATGCAGACTTACCGGAAAATCTGGGAAGAAGCAGGCAGTATTTCCACAGATTTTCAGCCTGATGCAGATAGCGCATGGGAAAAAGTATCCCTGAGAACCGGTCTGGACACCACTCCTGTACGATCTATCCATCCTGAAAACCGCGCAGCCCGAACGAATGGGTTTGTATGGAAAATAGCCGCTGCCTTTGCATTATTGGCAGGATTCGGTTTCCTTATATTCAAGATTCTGAATTTTAACAAAATTGAGTACATTGAAGTATTGACACAAGCGGAAAGCGTGGAAGTTACCCTTCCCGACGGATCAGTTGTAAATCTTGACAAAAACAGCGTGCTGAAATATCCCGAAAAATTTACCCGGGATGAACGTATGGTTTATTTGAACGGTGATGCCTATTTCTCTATTCAGAAGGATGCGAAGAAACCCTTTAAGATAGAAGGGAAGTATACGCTTACTGAAGTATTGGGAACTTCATTCTACATTCGTTCCAATCAACCGGAAAAGGAGAAGATCGAAGTATATACCGGCAAAGTAGCCTATACATCACTCAAAACCAAAGAAAAAGCAATTCTGATTCCGGGACAAATGGCCGAAGTTGACTATAATGGTTTATTAACACAGAAAACCGGACACTCTTCAAACGGTCTTTCATGGAAAACCAATACGCTTCAATTTGATGATGCCACGCTCAAAGACGTTGCTGCAGACCTGGAACGTCATTTCGGCGAATCGGTCCAACTGAATGGTCCCATTGGTAATCATCGCTTTACCGGAACTTTTACCAATGCTTCTCTCGAAGAAGTGCTGAACGTTGTGTCTATTTCAACCGATACTGAATTTAGCATTCAGGATTCCGTTTATTTACTTAGCGTCCAAAGTCACCCGTAAATACCTCTAAATTAGAATTTATGAAAATCTTATATCGCTATGCACTTGTATTATTACTTGTGCACGGGACGGTTTTTGCCCAGGAAAAACTACTGGATAGAAACATCAGCATTGTATACAAAGACCAGACACTTAAAAGCATTCTCACAGATCTGAGCAAACGTTTTGGAATAAGCATTTCTTACTCAAGCAATCAGGTTCCTCTGGCAAAAAAAATTTCTGTAGATGTCCAGGATATTCCGCTGGCCAAAGCGCTTGATATTATTTTTGAAGGTACCGATATTGTCTACCTTGAACTGGGTAACCAGATCGTGCTGAAAAGGAAAAAAAGTGAACCGGCCCCAAAAACAGGAACCAGTCTGAAGTCTGTTCCGGCTCAGCAGGCTCCTGTAGGATCTGCCAGCATCCAAGCAGCTCCGGTTGCCGAAGAACCGATTACTCTTGATGATATTCCGGAAACAGCTTTTTTTAAGCCCGAGGATATTGCAGAGGTTGATAGCAAAGAAGCCCTGAAGGAAGAATATGTTAAAGAGCAGACAAGAATCTATCAGGATTTTTTCATGGCTCAGGATACATCACGCTTCCTTACCGGTAAAGCATTAAAACGGGATCTGAAAACGGCGATTACGCTCCTGGAAAAGAAAGTCAAGCAGCTTTCAGACAGCCTGGAAAAAGAAAAAGAAGCCCGGAAACAATTCAGAGAAGTAAAAGTATCTGAAGAACTACAGGAAACCGGACAAACCGAAGGAGACAGCACAGAAAAACCTCAGGAAGTTCTTAAGGAAACTCCGGTGCAAATAAGTTTCATCTATCCAATGGGAACCAACGGCAGAAACAGCCCCGACTTTACCAACCGATTCTCCTTCAACGTTCTTTCAGGATATAATGGAGGTGTGAAAGGGGCAGAAATAGGCTCTCTGGTTAACCTGATAAAAAATGATGTTTACGGTACACAGATTGCAGGACTGGTAAATCTTGACAGAGGCCATTTCACGGGAGCCCAGGTTGCCGGAATAACCAATCTGGTTGGTAAAAACAGCAAAGGCTTTCAGGCCGCAGGCATTGGAAACCTCAATAAAAAACGAAGTGAAGGCGCTCAGGTTGCCGGAGTAGTGAATATAACCGGAGATACTTCTTCCGTTTTTCAGGCGTCGGGAGTACTTGGTTACAGTCACGGCTCCAACATTGGCGGACAGTTTAGCGGTGTTGCCAGTATCAGCAAAGGTTCACTGATCGGTCCGCAGGCAGCCGGTGTGCTCAATCTTGTATATGGCAATGCCAAGGGGGCTCAGGTTGCAGGCGTTTTTAACGTAACAACCAAAAATCAGGTAGGAGCACAGATTGCAGGCGTCGGCAACATTGCCAACAAAGTACATGGTGTACAAATAGCCGGTGTAATAAACACTGCAAAGAAAGTGGATGGATCGCAGATCGGCCTGATCAACCTTGCTGACTCGGTTAGCGGAGCACAGATCGGATTACTGAGCTTTAGCAGGGATGGATTCTTTCATTTTGAATTATCAGGATCAGAAACCCTTTATCCTACTTTCAGCATGAAAACCGGCCGAAAACTCTTTCACAATATTCTTTCAATCGGAATGGGGCCAATCAACGGAGCGGGTAATGACTGGTTCTGGTGGTATGGCTATGGTCTCGGATTTGAGCTTGATATTGCTGAAAGGCTGCCACTCAACATAGACGTGGTATCAAGCTATGTAACACCGGCGAATGGCGAAACACATCGCTATAACAATATGCTATATCAGGCCAAGTTTCAGCTCGGATACAAGTTTGCCAAACGCTTCAGCCTGTTCGCAGGGCCCGTTATCAATATTCAGCTGAGCACTATGCCTGAGCAGCGCTTTAATGAAACTTACTCAATGGCCCCTTACAAGCTGCTGGATTTAAAATTTGATCGAATTGACAGCGAAAAGTTTCCGACATTTTTAAATGGCTGGGTAGGTTTTTCAGCCGGAGTACGAATCTAAGCCTATATGCTAAAAGAATATTAAAAAGTGCATTAAAATGAAAACTAATACAATATCAATATTTATTTCAATTTTATCCTTAGTCGTATTTGCATCCTGTGATAAAGATGGTATCTGCAAAAGGGGCAGCGGCGCTGTTGAACGAAGAGAAATATACCTGAGCGAAATTACGTCTATTGATGTGGAAGGAAATGCCACGCTCTATATAACACAGGGAGAAGAACAAAAGATCGAGGTGGAAACTAATAAAAATCTTTTTTCCGTTATCAACCACAGGGTAAAAAACGGCGAATGGGATGCTAAATTTGACCATTGTGTGCGTAAAGGCAAGCTGACCTTTTACGTAACGTTAAAGAACATACATGAGCTTGAGGTAAGTGGTTCCGGAAAGATAATCGGAGAAAACCAGATTAAGTCTGACAAGCTAAAAGTGTCTGTAGAAGGTTCCGGGGAAGTAAAACTCCAGATAGATACAAGAGAGCTTGAAAGTGACGTAGAAGGCAGCGGCAATATAACATTGAGCGGAACCACATCCGGCCACAGGGCAGAGATGGAAGGTTCGGGAAGAATTCAGGCATATGATCTGGTTTCTCGATCAGCAGATATTAAAATCGAAGGTTCCGGCAAAGCGCTGATCAATGTTGAAGATAATCTGTCAGTAAAAATCAGCGGAAGCGGAGATGTTATATACAAAGGCAATCCGAAAGTGAATTCTAAAATTTCGGGATCAGGAAAAGTAAGCGCTTACTGAGGACAAAGTGAAATAAATGAAAATAAAAAAGGGTAACCATGAGATGAGTTACCCTTTTTACTTAACCTAACTTATTAAACTGATAAGAATCATTCCAATATATACCTTATCAACTCTTCTTTCGCACCAGCACAAAAATGCTCTTAAAACCAGAGCAGATGCGAAGCAAAAATAACACAATCCCGCTTTTTTCCGGTACTCTTTCACAGGAAAAACCCATTTTTTCGTTTAAATACATTTTTGTGCATATTATTCCGCCAATTATATATACAAGTAAAAGCTACGCCGGATTGTTCTCATCAGGTAATCTGCTTTCTTGCTATTCCATTGCATTTTTTTAACAGTTGCTCGTGCTATCCGGGCAATCATAATGAAGAAGTTTTGCAGCTTTTTCATTATCATAAAACAAAGTATTAATTTTGTCTTTTCCATCTCGATATCCGATTTATGCGAAACAGATTGATCCTGCTATGTATTTGTATTAATTGCACTCTAAATATCTATGCCCAACATGCTAAGCTGGAAAAACAGGCAAAAAAAGCATTCAGGCATGAAGATTTTCCTGCTGCTATCGAATACTACAAGGAATTAATCACTCAGAATACGGACAACATCGACTATAACTACCATCTTGCTGTATGCTATTTCAATATCGGATATACAGACCGCTCCATTCCATATTTTGAATTTGTAAGCAACAAGAAAAAAGCCGGCCAGTATGAAAATACGGACTATTACCTGGGCAAAGCATATCATCTTGACCACAAATTTGAAAAAGCAATAACGGAATATGAAAGTTTTCTGAAAGATCTGAGCACCAAATCAGGATATGATGCCGAACTGGCGCTGGAAATCACCAAAAACATACGAAACTGTGAAGTGGGAATAACACTGGCAGCAAATCCTGTCAACTGCATTATCCGCAATCTTTATGATAAAATAAACACTACCGCAAATGAGCGTTATCCTCTAATCTCGCCGGACGGAAAATACCTTTACTTTTCCACCAATAAGGAAAATGATATGGATCATGTTGACAGCAAAGACCTGAAAGACCCGGGAGACATTTATTTTAGTCTGAATATGAACGGACAGTATACCTATCCCAAAGTGCTGTCCTTCTCACTCAATTCGACATATCTGGATGCACCAGTATATATTTCACCAGATGGCAATACGATATACTTTCTGACAGTAACACCAAGCAAAGCACTGGATATTTATATGTCAGAAAAAATAAATCAGACCTGGGTAAAAGCACGGGAAATCGGAGCGCCATTCAACTCCGAAGGAAATGAAACCGGTTTTTATATGACTCCTGACCGCAATATGGCAGTATTTTCATCGGACCGGCCCGGAGGCTACGGCGGACAAGACTTATATATAGCTTATCGTGATGAAAAAGGACAATGGGGACCGGCAACGAACCTCGGACCAAATATCAACAGCAAATACAATGAAACGGCGCCATCCATATCAAACGATGGTAAAACCATATATTTCAGCAGCGACGGCATGAATTCCATCGGCGGTTATGATATTTTTAAAACACGATTCATTCAGTCGGTATGGACTCAGCCTGAAAATATGGGATTCCCCATAAACTCTGCTGCCGATGAGAAAAAGCTTACTATGTATTCTGATGGGATACGGGGATATTTCGAGAGTACACGTAAAGGCGGAGCCGGTCTTGAAGATTTATATTCATTACAGATTATTGATACCACTATTTCTCCTGCAAAATACCTGAGCTATTATCAGGATGACAATGTTTTTGAAGAGGTTTTGAAAAAATCAGAAGCAGGGCAGAAGCTGAAAGAAGTTATCTATTTTGATTTTAATGCCTCATCTATTGCACAATTTTCAGAAAAAAGACTGGATAAAGTGGTTCTGCTGCTCAATACCTATCCCGATATGAAACTTGAGATACAGGGTTATACGGACAACAAAGGCTCTGATGAAGGCAATCATCTTGTTTCATCCAGACGTGCAAAAGCAGTTTACCGTTATTTCCTCTCAAAAGGAATCAGTTCCGACAGAATCCGCCCGGTTGGATACGCCACAGAATCTCCCGTCTCTACTGGTACAAGTGAGCTGGAACAAGCCCAAAACCGCCGTGTTGAATTTAACGTATTAGCCTCATCCATAGCCATCCGGAACAGCGTCCATCTTGGAGAATACTACATTGTAAAAGGATCATTCTCCAGTAAAGTCAATGCAGAAAAAATGCGCGAAAAGCTTTTGCAGCATTCAATACATTCGACCATCCTGGAACCAGATAGCAATAACCAGTTCTACAGAGTAATACTTGGCAAGGCTGCCAGCTATGAAGAAGCATCCAGAATCCTTAGCTCAACACCTGAAGTGCATAAAGAGGGGGCATGGATTTTAGCTTATTAAAAAAATAGCAGGCACAAACTTATCCGGCCCATCATAGTAGTGCATAGATGAGCATCAGAGAAGAGCGCATTTGCCAGCTAAATGCGCGTTCCGTAAATACGTCCGGAAAGTATGTTTTGTACTGGATGCAGCAGGCACAGCGTCCCTACTGGAATCACGCTCTGGAATTTGCAGTCCGTCAAAGCAATAAGCTGGATTTGCCGTTGCTGGTAGTATTCGGTCTGATGGATGATTATCCCGAGGCCAATACGAGACATTACCAGTTTATGCTGGAAGGACTGAAAAATACTTCTGAGATTCTCAGCAAGCGATCCATAAAGCTTGCTGTAGTAAAAGGCCATCCGGCTGATATTGCAATCGCATATGCTAATGATGCGGCTTCGTTAGTCTGTGATAAGGGTTATCTGAAACACCAGAAACAATGGAGAGCTGATGTTGCCGAAAAGTGTACATGCACCGTTTTTCAGGTAGAAACAGATGTAGTAGTGCCTGTCAGCAAAGTCTCTAAAAAACAGGAATACGCAGCCAGGACAATACGTCCGAAAATACAGCGATATCTGGAAGATTTTCTGGATGAACCGGGCACAGACAGGATAAAGCACTCCTCTCTGAGCATTGAGGTAAAAAAAGAATTAAAGCTGGATAATCCGTCAGAAATTGTAAAATCGCTGAAACTGGATAATACTATTCCGCCGGTTTCTCAATTTTTCAAAGGAGGCCCGGATGAGGCAATACGACGCTTTAACAACTTCATTGATAATCATCTCAGGCAATATACAGACAACAGAAATCAGCCACAGACAGATGATATCAGTCATATGAGTCCGTATCTGCACTTCGGACAGGTTTCTCCTGCATGGCTTGTCCATAAAGTCAGCCAGTCCGGCAACCATAAAGATGCTGAAAGCTATATTGAAGAACTGGTTGTTCGCAGAGAACTGGCAATAAACTTTGTAAATAATACCCGAGATTACGACCAGTATAGCTGTATACCTGACTGGGCACAAAAAACCCTTTATGAGCACAGCTCTGACAAAAGAGAGTATGTGTATTCACTGAAAGAGCTTGAGAGCTGTACAACACATGATCCATATTGGAACGCAGCCATGAAAGAAATGACTGTGACCGGATTCATGCACAATTATATGCGTATGTACTGGGGCAAAAAGATACTCGAATGGAGCGAAGATCCGGAACAGGCCTATGAACATTGCCTGCATCTTAACAATAAGTATTTTCTGGATGGGAGAGACCCCAATTCGTTTGCCAATGTCGCCTGGATCTTTGGCCTGCACGACCGTCCATGGGGTGAGTTTCCTTATTTCGGCAAAGTAAGAACTATGAAAGCAAGCGGCCTGAAGCGCAAATTTGATCCGGAGTTATATATCAGAAAAGTAAAAAAGCTGGAGGATCAGAGAGCATAAGCCGTTCCGGAAATGAAAATCAGTGTCTGAGGCGCAATTTACTGTACAGTTCTTCTCCGGGATATTCAATAACATCCCCGGGGTTCAGTCCATATACTTCAAGACCTTCAATCCGTTCACGCACAAGACGCAGCGTAGGATAGCCGACACTGGCTGTCATTTTCCGGACCTGGCGGTTCTTTCCTTCGATAAGCGACAGCCTGATCCAGGAAGTCGGCAGGTATTTGCGGTATCGGATCGGTGGATTACGGGGCGGCAGCACAGGTTCTCCGAAAACTACCTCACATTGGGCCGGCAGAGTGTCGTATGCAACCCCGTCCAGACTGATCCGGACACCTTTCTCCAGCTGAGCAGCCGCTTCACCGGAGCATTGCCCTTCTACCTGAGCAAGGTACGTTCGCAAATGTTTTCTGGACGGATGTAGCAATTTATCTGTCAGAGACTTATCATTGGTCAGAATCAGCAAGCCCTCACTATCCGAATCAAGCCGGCCAACCGGATATACATCCTTTTCGAAAGGAAATAATTCACCCAAAACAGCTTTTTTTCCGTCCTGCTTAAACTGGGAAAGCATACCGTACGGTTTATAAATGACGTAGTATTTCAAGGATTTCATATACATTGCAAAGTTACCAAGCTTACACAAAGCAGCAAACTTTCCGGACAAAACCGGCTGCCGGAAATCCCTGTAAATACTCCATGGATGTTTACGCCTTCACCGTTTGGAATTATGGGATTTTTTTAACATTATCGTTTAAAAATTTGTTAAATAGCCTTTAAAAACCCGTTACCAATTATTTTTAGCGTATGCATCCATTGTTTTTTACAGGTCTGGCCTGGCTTTTTGTTATTGTCTGGATCTCATTTGTGATATACAAGCAAAAAGATCATCATCCCAAAGCTTTATTCTTTCTTTTTTTCACAGAGCTATGGGAACGTTTCAGCTATTATGGTATGAGAGCGCTGCTTATTCTATATATGACCAAAGAACTGCTATACGGAGATCCAAAGGCATACGGGATATATGGCGCATACGGAGCATTGGTATACGCTACCCCCGTATTAGGCGGTTTGCTGGCAGAAAAGTTTCTGGGCTATCGCCTGGCTATTATCCTGGGCGCATCCCTGATGGCTGCCGGACACTTTTTTATGGCATTTCAATATGAAATGATCTTTTATGCGGCCCTCGGGTTTCTGGTAATCGGTAATGGCTTTTTCAAGCCCAATATTTCCAGCATGGTCGGATCCCTATACAAAGTAGGTGACAACAAACGGGACAGCGCCTTTACTCTTTTCTATATGGGTATCAACACCGGTGCGTTTTTAACCCCTCTGACCTGCGGAGTTATCGGTGAGCTATACGGGTTTCACTGGGGCTTTGGCATTGCCGGCATAGGAATGATACTCGGCCTGCTGGTCTTTCTCTATGGCAACGCGAAAGGAATTTTCGGAGACAGAGGCCTTTCTCCGGATCATTATGAGCCTTCCAAAAAATACGCCCGACACTGGAAAAAAGGAATAATTCTGGGATCAGTATTTATCGTTCCACTTTTCGCTTATCTGGTAAACCAGAATGAAATTACCAAATGGATACTTTTCATTGTCGGTGGCGGAGTGCTTCTGGTATTGATGGTGATAGCCATTCTGGAAGAAAAGCAGCAGAGAGAGCGGCTTTTTGTGCTTCTAATTCTCTTTGTTTTTACCATCATGTTCTGGACCTTTTTTGAGCTGGCCGGAAGCGCCATTACCCTGTTTACAGACAGAAATGTTGACCGAAGCATTGGTGCGACTTTTATACCAACCTCAACATTCCAGAGTGTCAATCCTTTCTTCATAATAATGCTGGCGCCGTTATTTGCCTGGATTTGGGAAAAGCTGGCTAAAATCAACAAAGAGCCTTCATCACCTTTAAAGTTCAGTACAGCGTTAATCCAGCTCGGTATAGGCTTTGGCGCTCTGGTAATAGGAGCATGGTTTGCCGGGGACTCTTACAAAGTACCGCTAATCTTCCTGTTGGTGGCTTATCTGCTACATACGACCGGAGAGCTTTGTCTGTCTCCGATAGGTCTGTCACTGGTAACCAAATTATCTCCTGCCAAGATTGTAGCATTTGTTATGGGTGTCTGGTTCTTATCTTCTTCCTTTGCCCACATCATTGGCTCCGAAATATCCAAGCTTACTTCAGGATCACAATCCACAGAGCTGCTGCAATCCAGCCTGGCGGCCTATACAGAGGTATTTCAGATTATTGCCTACGTAGCAACCAGCTCCGGAATATTTCTTCTCGTGCTGGTTCCGCTATTAAAAAAATGGATGCACGGTATAAACTAAAAAGCTGTTGCAAAAATTTCTTATTGTGAACCCGCCATATGCTTATAAATATAAAAGGGCTGCTTTTCAGACAGCCCTTTTATATTACGAAACACAATCTTTAATACGGACTACCAAATGAATTGGTATTCTGATCATTTGTTTTATTATGATGCGTATCGTTTGGTTTGTTCCTATGCATTCTGTCTTTTGCATTAGGATCTTCATAATCATATTCTCTGAAACGATCACCCTGACGCTCATTTAGCTGATCTTCCTGATAAATCGTTTCATTATTCTGATTTCGCATTCTTTCTCTTTCCTGATTATAATCCTTTTGATTTCTTGCAGAAGTAGTGGTATCAAAATATGTATTCTGTCCATAGTTTGCATCACCTCCATCATCCTTGTATTCATACTCAGACCTTGTTCTGGTGTCCCCATCATATCTGTCCTGCTCAGTCTGAGCCGAAGCGGCCCCGATAATACCGACAGAAAATACCGAAATTAAAACTATCCTAATCATCTTTTTCATCTCCCACACAGTTTTACCTCTCTATATGATTAACAGGTGAACGGACAAGGTGTTTAGTTAATATTCCTATGCCTTCACTTATTAATAAAAGACACCATAAAAACCGGTAAATTTATTCCTAATTTGTATGTTTGCCATACAACAATACAGAACCTCGTGTCACTGCTGGAAATCCAAAATCTGAGCTATTACTATGCCGGAGAACCTCTTATCAAAAACTTTTCATTATCCGTCAGTAAAGGGCAGATAATATCCCTGTTAGGAGAAAACGGGGCCGGTAAATCAACCATAATTAAGCTGATTGCCGGGCTTCTGGACAAAAATAGTGGTATCATAAACTATAGGGGCGAAGCCATCAAAGGACCTTCTGAACAACTTATTCCGGGCCATCCGCAAATAAAAACCATTTTTCAGGACTACCGGCTCGCTCACAAAACCACTGTATACAGCAATATATATTCTCTGCTTCCTCCGTTAAAAGAAGCATTTAAAATCGCCAAAACAGAGCAGATTCTATATGACTTCCGGCTTGAATCACTGGCTCATAAGAAGGTTGAAGAATTGTCCGGCGGTGAAAAACAACGGGTGGCTATTGCCAGAGCTGTAGTAAATGATCCTGATATACTTCTTATGGACGAACCTTTCAGCAATCTGGATGCGCACAACAAAAACACAATTACCTCACTCGTCTTTAACTACATCAGGTCAAGAGAAATTTCAGCGTTATTTGTAACCCATGATTACCGCGATGCTCTCAAATACTCAGACCAGCTCTGTATTATCCGCAATGGCGAGCTTATTCAGCAGGGATATCCCGAAGATGTCTATTATCGTCCGGCTACAATATACTCTGCTGCTTTGCTGGGACCCATTAATCAGATCAGGAACAGGGAAACACAAGATCATCATACGGAGCAGTATATCTTTATAAGACCAGAAAAAATTAGCATAATGAAAGAAGGGGCACTGGAGGGCACGATAACTAAATGCCGTTTTGCAGGTATTCATTTTGAAGTTTCCATAGCTTTCGAACAGGAGATACTGCATGCATACCATTACGAAAATCTTTCTCCGGGACAGAAAATACACTTTTCCATAGCCATGTAAAAGCTTTCGGAATACCGGACTCCGACACCTTGTCTTTCACAGATATATAGATTCAATAAAAAAGGCCGCCCGCAGGCAGCCTTCTTTTATTAATATCTTATTTATTTAAAACCATAAGCTAAGACGAGGTCTTCACAAGTCGCACAATCCTGAAAGCATTCAGTACCTTAATAACAGGATAGGTAGGATCAAATTCAAACCACTTCATGGCAAAGTTAGCTCTGCTTGCATATTTATGGTGATTATTCTGGAATAGTTCACCTCCCATTAAAAAATCAACGAAAAGAGAGTTTTTGGACTTATCATGATTATCAAAGTTGGAATAGCCATATTTATGTCCGCTCCAGTTTACAATAGCACCATGGACAGGACCCATTAAGAAATGGATGGGAAGTAAAAGGTACATCCACCAGAACTCGGCAAAGGCTACATAGAATAATACATAAGCTACTCCCCACGCGATCCGGGAAGCCCAGGTATCTCCAATATTATCAATAAATTTCCATTCCGGAAGATCTTTTGTAAAACGCTCCTCAACCTGACCGGTTCTGTTCAAAATTCCATTGTAAATGGATTTGGTCTTCCACATCATTGTAAGCAGGTTTTTGGTATGGTGCGGAGAATGCGGATCTTTATCCGTATCACTATAAGCATGATGCAGACGATGCAATACGGCATACGCACGAGGATTCAGGAACGACGATCCCTGCGTAACATAAAGGAAAGTATAAAAGAACTTTTCCCAGAAACGAGACATGGTAAACATCTTGTGAGCACTATACCGGTGCAAAAAGAAAGTCTGGCTAAACAGAGAAAGATACCAGTGAGCAACAAAGAAAATTAAAATCTCCAACGTAAGTAAATTATTTTTTGACTAAATTATAACTTAAAAGTATGCAAAGAGTTCATAAAAGAACCTCTGATTTTTTATTTCAAACCGAAAACATTTTTCAAATACAGGCGCAAATTACGCTTAATTTCGGAATATAACACCATAATATTGTTAAAAGCTCCGTTTTCCGGATATTATTTATAAAGCTGTAAAAGCATATGAAATAATATTGGCCCCCATCTTTAAAGCTTTTTGCCTGAGCGGTTCCGGATTGTTATAAATTACCTGATCTTCCCAGCCGTTTCCGAGATCACACTCATATGTATAAAAACACACCAGCCTCCCCTCATAAATCAGGCCAAAACCCTGTGAAGGCTTATTATCATGCTCATGAATTTTCGGCAAGCCAGTCGGAAAGCTATACTTCTGATGATAAACAGGGTGAGAGAAAGGCAACTCTACAAACTCCAGCTCCGGAAAAACTTTTTTCATCTCAATACGCACAAATTTATCCATTCCGTAATTATCATCAATATGTAAAAAACCACCTGAAATAAGGTATGTCCTCAGATTGGCCGCTTCCTCAGCCGAAAAAACCACATTGCCATGTCCTGTCATGTGTACAAAAGGAAGAGCAAAAAGCTCCGGACTACCTACTTCCACAACTTCTTCCTCCGGCGCAATATTGGTATTGATATTTTTATTGCAAAAAGCAATAAGATTAGGAAGAGAAGTCTTGTTAGCATACCAGTCGCCACCACCATTATACTTTAACTTGCCGATCTTAACGGAATACTGCTGGGACATGCCCTGCCCACAGATCAGGTCCGATGTGAACAACAGGGCAAAGCAGAAATATATCTTCAAGAGCTTCATAACTGATTTTTTACATTTAATATATGACAGGCAGCCAGTGCCGCAGTTTCTGTCCGAAGACGGTAGTTTCCCAGTGTAATGGGCTTAAAATTCAGCTCCCGGCTTCTGGACAGCTCTTCCGGTGAAAAATCACCTTCCGGCCCGATAAGTACAAGATAGCGGCCATTTAACGGAGCCTCCCGAAGCAGAGATAATCTTCTTTCCTCTTCGAGATGACCGATATAGCATTCGTAGCTGCTCCAGTCTTTTTTAAGAAAGGAAGGTAGTTTTTCAAGCTCATTGATTGTCGGCAGGCTCCCTTTCAGAGATTGTTTCATGGCACTCATGGCGATACGATACATACGATCTGTATTAACATTCTTTCTTTCGGAACGTTCCGTATGCAAAAAGCTTATCTCATCAATACCATACTCCACGGCTTTCTCAACAAACCACTCAATACGGTCAATGTTTTTAGTAGGAGCCACGGCAATATGTACATAATAGGATGGCGGCTGATAAACTTCCGACCTGCTAACAACCCGGAGCATGGCAGCACGAGCATCAGCACGTTCAACAACTGCATTATAAATAAATCCCCGCCCGTCAGATACCAATACTTTTTCTCCGTCTCGGATGCGGAGTACTTTACTCAAATGCCTGCTTTCTTCTTCATCCAGCTCAACCTGTTCACTAACTGCAGTCTTCGAAAAAAAAATATGCATTATACTCTTATAAATTTCACTAAATATACTACGTACATTCTTTATTAAGCAAACTTATTCAGTACTAATAGCAGGATAGCAGGCAAGTCAGCATATAGCCAGAGCGCTCCTGCCATATACACCCTCCCATAGTGCCTTTGTTTCGGGATAGGAAATTCTGCGTGTTTCATGGTTAATACGGAGTTAGTTAATCAGGTCTTATTACCATATTTTACTTTAAAAAATAGCTTGTTATTATCCCAACAAAAACATACCTTTGAAGCAAGTTAAAGTTAAGGGGTTATATTTTAACTTACACTAAAAGTCATTTTAGTGAAATAGTTTAATTTGGGTTATTAAAGGGCTGTCTTTCAGTAGCAGCCCTTTAATTTTTATCTGAAACCTGTTTTAAAAGCTATAAAGATCCCGAAAGCACTTGCTGCTGGTTAACCAGCCTGTTCAGCATCAGACTAAGTTCCTGAGCTCTCAGTCTGCATGTATGTCTGGATGATATTAATTTAAGTCCATGCCCGGAAATAACTTCGCATAAGGTAGAGTTCATCATTTCCAGCATATAATGTGTCATTTCGTAAGAGTCACCGGCCTGTAGGTAGTCTCTGGCAGGAGTAAGCACTTTTTCGCTGTTTTTCCAGGGAGCAGAAATTACCGGTATACCGCTCGCAATACTTTCCAGCATACGCATGGAAGCGCTTCCGGCACGGACTTCAAGAGAATCTTTAGCCGGTAAATGTACAGCAGTAGTATAATGCGCAAAGACTTCCGGCAGCTTGAATGAAGGCAACCAGCCTTTATAAGCAATAGAGTGATCTGCCAGAATCTTTTTTACATGCCGGGGATATCTGCTTCCGTAAACCGAGGCTTTAATTCTCAAATCCCTGACCGGCTTAATAAAAAATTCCTCAAGCTCCTCGACGCTGCATTCATCGGACCAGTCAAGATTGAGCACAGCAGTCTGCTCTTTTTCAGCGCTACGGGGATGAAAAACATTCAGATCGATACCATAAGGCAAATATTCCACGTCACATCCATCCATTACTTTCATGTACAACTCACGAATATAGTGACAGTTAACCACTACCATATCACAGACTGGTACAATCATCTCGCAGACAAGCGGCAGATTGTCCACAAAGGAAAATCCGTCATCATAAAATACAAACCTGAATGAGTTTTTAAGCTTCAGCTCCGTAAGAATATTCAATGTAACCATATCGGTTCCGGAGTGAACAAGCACCAGATCAAATCCTTTGACGCACTCTGCAACAGAATCGTAATCATACGTCACAGAATTTAATTGCGGATAATAGCGATAGTATTCATTAACAGGTGTCTTGCCATAGTCTTTGAGAGTGGATGATAAAGGTTCATTCTGTTCTTTTTCATACACGACCACCTCGTGATTTTTTTGAATTTCAGAAATAAGCCCCCTCAAAAAATGGGCAATAGGGTAGTTGTAGTCAGTCACAAGCGACTGGCAAAAAACGGCTATTTTCATAAATGCAAACTATTTAATATTCACTACTTTTTTATCGAAACGCATCGAGAGAAGGGTATTCCGGCTGATGATCTCGGTATACAAACGACCCCATCTGATCTTTCAGCCATTCGGCCATTTCAAACATTCCTTCATTGAGATCTACAGAAGGATGAAAGTTCAGCAGCGCTGTAGCCTTTGTAATATCAGCAAAACAGTTACGGACATCCCCGATACGAAATTTTTGTGATACCTGTGGCTGGATTCTGTTTTTGGCCATAATAAGCGCAAGTTTCAGTGCCACTTCCCTGATTGCATACGGCTGACCACTTCCGATATTGAAAACCTGACCATCTGCCTGAGGCGTTTCCATCGCCAGAATGCACGCTCTGGCTGCATCCTTTACATGAATAAAATCCCTAAGCTGAAATCCATCTTCAAACAAAAGCGGAGCTACATTATTCAGCAACCTGGCTCCGAACTTAGCCAGCACATCTCCACCCGGATTAGACAAACTCTGCCCGGGCCCGTAAATATTAAAAAAACGGAGTACGGTAACGGAAAAACCAAACGTATTTCCAGCCAGCAGACAAAGTCTTTCCTGATTATATTTAGAAAGTCCGTATACTGAAACCGGATTGACCGATTTATTTTCCGGAGTAGCTACCGGTCTGAGCTCATCGTCCTCATCCATAATATTCCATATGCCAGCATTGAGGCTGGCAGGCAACCGCATAGCATCATGTATATGACGTCCGTGTCTGTCAGTATATAATCCTTCTCCATAGACAGCCATACTCGAAGCTACAATCAGTTTCTTTACCGGATTACGCGCCAGGAGCTCAATCAGCACAGATACGCCAAGTGTATTATTGTCAATATAATCGCCCGGCATAAACATACTTGTATAGATTCCTTCGATCGAAGCCAGGTGAATAACCATATCAATCTGATATAGCGCTGTCAGCATACTTTCACGATTTCGAACATCTCCCTTGATAAACTCGGCTTCTTCAGGCAGATTGCAGGGTCTTTCCGCCCCGGCACTATGTGCAGCTTCCGTCAGATTATCCAGAACCCTGACTCTGTATCCGTTCTCCAGCAGCATTTTACTGAGAGTCACTCCTAAAAATCCGCCGCCGCCTGTAATAAGCACAAGTTCTTTCATAATATAGAATAATCAGAAAGCTACATTAACCAGTCATATAAAATTTTGTTCAGATTAAATCTGAAAAAAGCATAATCACTCTCATTGAAAACTATTATATGTTGATTTACAAATTAATATAATTAACCAAAGGCACTTTAACCATTGTTACCAGACTGTCCTAAAAAGCGGAACAAACATTTCAGTAATATTGCAGGTTTAGCTGTAAAATTTTTTAATCAGTGAAGAACCTACCAGCGATTCTCTTTCTTGCTTTTATGCTAATAGCAGGCGGATGTGCTGTTTCCGGCAAAAAAAGTAAAAAAGCAATGAGAAAGCTGGGACCAGCACTGGCAGGACGGTGGGAGGGAATACTTCCATGCAGAGACTGCCCGGTACTAAATTATACGCTGTATCTTCAAGACGACGGAACCTATCAGGAAAAAACAGCCCGCTCCCTGAAAGACAGCATCTTTGAAAAACATAGCGGTACATGGACTATTTCTAAAGATTCAACTGTCAACATCGTCAACAGCAAAAGTGGTACAAAACAATACAAATTCAGGAACGGCCGCCTGGAGCACACCCAGGAAAATAACGGACTGCTGACCAGTCCCAATTATAAGCCCTCTTATATCCTGATCCGGGCTAATGAAGAAACAGTGAAAGCTCATCAGGCAATGTACCGGAAAGGTCTGTTTTTTACAGCCCTCAACAGCGAAGGCTCATGGGAACTGCAAATCAGCAAAACCGGCAAACTGTCCTTTCTGTCTTCTGCTTCGGGAAAAACGTTATCGTCTACTATACGCAACCAAAAGCAGCTGATGATATTTCCGGATACTATGCGGATCATATTACCAACATCTCCCCGGCTGAATATCCTGCTTTCAAAAAAAACCTGCCTGCTTGCCGGTCAGTCTACAGATTATACGGTGACAATAGCAGAAGACGGAAACGGCAATATGTATACCGGCTGCGGATTTTTTTTATCAGATCATCGCCTGAACGATATATGGGTACTCGAATCAGTCAATAATAGGCCGATACGAAAAAGAAAAGGGGAAAAAAACAACATTACAATGCAGATACATCCCGGTTCCGGACGGGTATACGGAAGCAGTTATTGCAACAGCTATCATGCAGATATTGACATCAGGCACAATTCAATGATTATCGGTCCCGTTGTATCAACCAGAATGCATTGTAGCGATGCAGCCACCGAACAATATTTTTTTAAATTATTATCGGGCAAGCAGTATACGTACTCAATAAAAAAAGGAAAGCTCTATCTGCGTACAGGTAAAACAACATTGGTATTTCATATATCGAAAACCTAAAAAACAAGAGGCTGCCATATAGCAGCCTCTTTTATATCAACTGTTTTTATCCAGTCATCTTCAGACAGCCTGTTCCTGCGCCTCTTTTCTTCTCTCTTCATCCTGCTGTCATTAATATAACCTCCTTCACGTATAAATTGTTCTCTTAACACAGTAAAGAACACAAATCCCTATCCGATTCGCCAGTTACTACTGTATATCAGACAATTATTTTTTTTACAGGTATATCAATAGCAACAAAGAAAACACTTTTGTATTTTTACTAAAAAATTTAGCAAATTGATATATCTTAACTGTCATAGCTGGTTTAGTTTTCGTTACGGCACCATTGCACCTTCCGAACTGGTAGAAATAGCCGCCAGGCAGGGCGCCAGGGTACTTGCCTTAACCGATATAAATAACACATCTGCTATCTTTGATTTTATAAGCTCCTGCGCCCAAAAGGGGATTCAGCCTATCGTCGGAATTGAATTCCGGGACAATCAGCACAAGCTGCTCTATACAGGTCTGGCAAAAAATAATGCCGGCTTCCGGGAGCTTAATGAATTTCTTTCTGCTCACAGAACTGCCCGGCTTCCGTTGCCTGCTACAGCCCCTGCTTTCAGCAATGCCTATATCATTTATCCCTATACCGGTATATCCGGAAAACTGCGGGATAATGAATGGATCGGGGTCCGATGCTCCGATCTGAAAAAACTCAGCATACGTCACAATACTCAGGACCGCATGATTATGTTTCAACCGGTAACATTTCAGAACAAAACCGGCTACAATGTCCATCGCCTGTTACGATGTATCGACCAGGCAATATTACTGAGCAGACTAACCGGCAGCATGCATGCACAGGAAGATGAAATATTTTACGACAGCGCCGAACTCCTGAATAATTACAAAAACTTTCCGGCTATTATAAGCAATACATGGAAGCTGGCTCAAAATTGCTCCATACGCACAGATAATCAAAGCAAAAACAGGAAGACATATACCGGAAATGCTACAGAAGACCGTATTTTGCTCGAAAAACTGGCGTTGGAAGGCCTTGCCTCACGATATGGTGTCAAAAACCGGACAGCCCGGGAAAGAGTTATAAAAGAGCTGGAAATCATAGACAAGCTAAACTATAATGCCTATTTTCTGATCACCTGGGATATTATCCGTTTTGCAAAAACACAAGACTTTGCTTATGTGGGAAGAGGAAGCGGTGCCAACAGTATAGTAGCATACTGCCTCAGGATAACTGATGTGGATCCGATTGAGCTGGATCTTTATTTTGAACGCTTTCTTAATCCGCACCGAACTTCTCCGCCAGACTTCGATATCGATTTTTCCTGGAAGGACCGGGATACAGTATTTCGGCATATTCTGGATACATATGGTTTTGAGCACTGTGCGCTACTCGCTACCTACAATACATTCAGCAAGCGATCAGCATGCCGGGAGCTGGCCAAAGTGTTTGGTTTGCCCAAAGAAGAAATTGATATCCTGACTAACAAACGTCTGCCTGAAACACAAAAAAAACAAGATCATATTACCCGGCTGGTATATCGTTATGCCGAACTCTTAAATGGTTTTCCCAATCATTTGTCCATTCATGCCAGCGGCATCCTTATCAGTGAGGCGCCCATTGCAGCCTGTACCGGTATTGATCTATCGGCCAAAAACTTTCCCATAACGCATTTTGACATGTTTACAGCCGAAAATATAGGCTATCATAAATATGACATACTCAGCCAGCGGGGACTGGGGCATATAAAAAATACCCTGGAGATTGTAAGAGAAAATACAGGAGAGACTGTTCATATCGATACGCAAAAAGCCATCACTGATCCATTAGTCCGGGAGCATATAAAAAAAGCCGATACCATAGGGTGCTTTTATATAGAATCTCCGGGTATGCGGATGCTGCTTCACAAGCTGCAGTGCGAAGATTATCAGACACTGGTAGCTGCCAGCTCCATTATCCGGCCCGGTGTGGCACAATCCGGCATGATGCAGGAATATATATACCGATATCATCATCCTGACCAAATCACCCATTTGCATCCCCGGCTGGGCACACTTCTCAAAGACACTTTTGGTATCATGGTTTACCAGGAAGATGTGATCAAAGTAGCCCATTTGTTTGCAGGACTGGATCCGGGTGAGGCCGATATATTACGAAGAGCCATGTCGGGAAAATTCAGAGGAGACAGCGAACTGGCAGCGCTTGAACTGCGTTTTCTGGCCAGCTGCAAAGACAAAGGTTACAGCGAATCAGTCAGCAGGGAAGTATGGCGGCAAATTAAAAGCTTTTCCGGATACTCATTTTCCAAAGCCCATTCTGCCAGTTACGCCATCGAAAGCTACCATAGTCTGTATCTAAAAGCACATTACCCTCTGGCATTCATGGTCGCAGTCATCAACAATTTCGGGGGATTTTACAATACAGAATTTTATATACAGGAAGCCAGAAAAGCCGGGGCTATCATCGAAGCTCCCTGCATTAACAACAGTATGAACGAGACCTGTCTGAAAGACCGGCATATTTATATCGGCTTCGCTCATGTAAAAGCACTGGAAGAAAAAACCATTATCTCAATTATAAAAAACAGAGAAACCAAGGGCACATACAAAAGTCTGCATGATTTTCTTAGCCGGGTTTCTGTCTCCTATGAACAATTAACTATTCTCATCCGAATCGATGCATTCAGATTTTGTCGCAAGAACAAAAAAGTGCTGCTATGGGAAGCCGGGTTTTCATTTTCCCAAACCCGCGATAATGCACTATTTAAGCTTCCTGAGAAAAACTACAGCCTCCCAGCCCTGGATCTTCATCCTCTGGACAATGCATATGATGAGATTGATCTGCTGGGTTTTCCCTTATGCTTTCCTTTTGAGCTGCTGTCTCCTGAAAGACGCTGTATAGGAGTGACGGCGCAGGAAATGATTTTACATACCAATAATTATATATCTGTGACCGGCTATCTGATATGTACCAAATACTCAACCACCATACATAAAGAAAGTATGGCATTCGGTCACTTTCTGGACAGAGAAGGCAATACGATTGATACTATTCACTTTCCTCCGCAGCTTCGCAGAGCCCCCTTCAAGGGCCAAGGCTTTTATTCATTGACAGGAAAAGTAACGACAGAATTCAACTTTCCGTGCCTGGAGGTAAGCTATATGGAAAAGCTTCCTATGCAAACTCCCAATCTTCATACCGCATAATTACATTACAAAATGGACCGTACGATTGTGCACATGGATCTTGATGCTTTTTTTGTATCTGTAGAATTGCTAAAGCATCCCGAACTCAGAAACAAGCCGCTTATTATCGGTGGAAGCAGCGATCGGGGAGTAGTAGCTTCCTGCAGCTATGAAGCACGTCAGTTTGGAGTACATTCAGCCATGCCGTCACGGATGGCACGAACCTTATGTCCGCAGGCTGTCTTTATAAAAAGCGATATGGAGAGTTACAGCTACTATTCGAGGCTAGTCACAGAAATCATTTCAACCAGAGCTCCGGCATATGAAAAAGCGTCTATTGATGAATTTTATCTGGATCTTTCCGGTATGGATCGTTTTGTCGGCTGCTATAAATGGACCTGTGAGCTTAAGCAGTACATACATAAAGAATGCGGCCTGCCTCTGTCTTTCGGACTATCGGTCAATAAAACCGTATCTAAAATAGCCACGAATGAATCCAAACCCAATGGAAACAGACAAATTGAGAAAGGTCAGGAAAAGCCATTCATAGCCCCTTTGTATGTCGGAAAAATTCCCATGATAGGAAAAAAGACAGTCGCACAGCTCAATAGTCTGGGAATATCCAGAGTTGGCACACTAAGTGAGATGCCGCCCGAAATGCTGGAAAGAATGTTTGGCCGGCATGGATTGCTCATGTGGCAACGGGCCAACGGTATAGACCATACGCCGATTACTCCGTATGCCGAGCGTAAATCCATTTCTACGGAAGAAACTTTTCAGGCTGATACCACAGATATAGTAATGTTAAAATCAACGCTTGTAAAAATGGTCGAAGAGCTTGGCTATACACTGCGTTCTAAATCTTTGCTATCCGGATGTATTACCGTAAAAATACGCTATTCGGATTTTGACACACATACACGGCAGGCATCCATACCATTCTCTGCATCAGATTCTGTATTGTTAAAAACTGCCCAGGAACTATTTGACCGGCTCTATAACCGGCGCATGCTTGTCAGGCTGATCGGAGTACGTCTAAGCGATCTGGTACGGGGCAATTATCAGACGAATCTTTTTGAAGATTACAGACGGGAAATAAGTTTATATCACGCGATGGATAAAATAAGAGATAAATACGGACTAAAATCCATTGGAAGAGCCTCCTGATGAGAAAAGATACTGTCAGGATAGCATAGTATATAAAATACCATTTACTTTGCACATAGCCTTTTCTTTTCTGGCTGACAAATACTTAACAAATGACACCCCGGGATATTCTTATATAAAATAATCCCTATCGAAATATGGAAGGAAATATTATAGGTATAATAAATGAGCAGATGGAGCTTTTCGATTTATAAAAAGCCAGGCTCCTCAAAAAATTATGAAGAGCCTGAACTACGAAGTTCTTTTCCGAGAACTAAAGCAAACACCCAAAGTTAAAAGTAATATACGACATGCTCCATACTCAGATTTGAGTATATTTTTATATTTACGGATAGAAGCAAATGAAAAAGACCACCAAAAACTCACTACATTCCGTTCAACAGTTTTTGACCAAAAACAACATAGGCAGAAATGAGCCTCCCCGGTTTGTGATAGAAAATGAGCAGGAAATGTTGAGCATTCTCATGAGCTTCAGTCAGCAGTTCTTTTACATTGTGAGACTCCCCGATCTGGATCTTTTGTATATGCATCCGGGATTTTGCAGCGTACTGGGCTACAAAGATGTTATTGAAAAACTTGATCAGCTGTACAATCTGATACATCCGGATGACCGAAGCGTAGTCATAGAAGCAACCCGTAAAATCCTTTTTATACTTGCACAATCAAGGATTCCTATGGAAAACAGTTTTTACATTACATTCCGGATGCTCAATGCAGCAGGCCAATACGTCTGGGTACAGCGGCAAACCGGCTCATTTCAATATGACCCGGAAGGAAAAATCATAACATACATAAGTATTATCAGGGATTTGTCCTGTATATCCGGAAAAATCATTAATGAGATCAGCTGCCACATGACCGGGCCTCTCTATCATACGTTTGAGTTCCCGGACAGGGAACTTAAACAATATATTGCCAACAGGAGCATATTAACGAACAGAGAGCTGCAGGTATTGAAAGAGTTATTTAAAGGAAAGACAAGTCACGAAGTAGGAGACGCTTTGTTTATAAGCGTTCATACTGTTGACCAGCACCGGCGTAATATGCTCCATAAAACCAAAACAAAAAATACCAGAGAATTACTAAACTACGCAATTTCCCATAACCTGATATAGAGATTATCTGCTGACTCAATGTATTTCTTAGTCTGTTTTATATTCATCTTCCACAATACCAAGTTTGTTTCTCGAGTATAGCGAAACAGGAAATCCCCACAGATAACGGATTGCATCCAGCGTACTGATTGCTTCTTCACGATCGAGCCTTTTCCCATTGGTCATGTTGTGAGTCAGAAACATACGATTAGACTTATGCAGCTCTACATGATCTATCTGAATATCGGGAACATAACCAGACCTGCTGTACTGCTCACTCAGCATTTCGCGTATACGCCCATAGCCATTTTCATCATGAATAGCCTGAATAATATAATCGTTTTCTTTCTCAAGATCCGCAATCGCAAAGAGTCCCATATTTCTGATAACCTTCGGAGAAAGATATTGCTGTAGAAAACTGTCATCCCGGAAGTTTTCCATGGCATAATGCACCTGCTCCAGCCAGTCTTTACCGGCAAGCTCCGGCATCCATTTTTTATCTTCGGCGTCAGGCTGCTCACATATTCGTTTTATGTCCATAAATACATTAAAACCCAGCGTATAAGGGTTCAGGCCGGAAAAATACGGACTGTTGTATGCCGGTTGAAACAATACGGAGCTATGGCTATGCATAAACTCCAGCATAAAGCCGTCATTCAGATAACCTTCCTCAAACATCTTATTGATTATATGATAGTGAGTAAAGGTGGCAAAGCCTTCATTCATCACCTTTGTCATCCCCTGCGGATAAAAATACTGCGCTACTTTACGGATAATACGTACTATTTCTCTTTTCCAGCCGGGCATGACCGGAGCGTTTTTTTCTATAAAATACAGAATATTCTCTTCCGGTTCAGCGGGAAAATTACCAAGACTTGACTCAAAATGTACCTCATTGCCATTATCAGGAACCGTTTTCCAAAGCTCATTATAGCTTTCCCTGCGCGCTTCCGAAATACGCTGCAGGCGCTCCATTTCCTCCTGTGCTGAAAGCTTCTGAGGTTTCTTATACTTGTCTACTCCGTGATTCATCAGGGCATGACACGCGTCCAGCACCTGCTCTACTTCTTCATGCCCGTACTCTTCTTCACATTTCAGGATATAGTTTCTTGCAAAAACCATATAGTCAATAATAGATTCTGCTGAGGTCCATTCCCTGAAAAAGTAATTATTGGCAAAAAAAGCATTATGCCCCTGGCAGGCATGGGCAATAACCAGCACCATCATTGCTGTGGTATTATTCTCCATGTTATAACTGATACAGGGATTGGAATTGATTACCATCTCATACGACAACCCCATTCTTCCTTTGGAGTAATTACCCTGATTGATAACAAAATCTTTTCCAAATTTCCAGTGTGGGTAGGAGGTAGGAAGCCCGATAAGCGAATAAGCATCCAGCATCTGCTCAGAAGTAACTATTTCTATCTGATTGGGGTATACTTTAAGCTTAAAATCTTCCAACCCGATCCTGTGCGTTATTTCATCAGCAGCCAGCAGTGTTTCATAGCTCCATGCAGGGCTGCAAAACATATTTCTGTATTTTTCTTTAGTGGTCATGTTCTAATCACTTTTAAGCTTTACATATCGCACATCTTATGATTTCTTCATCGCCTGGCGCTTTCTGAACAAGCCCTGAAAGACAGGCCATATCTGATTTACCTCATTGATATGACGCATTGAAAACCGGTTTTCATCCTGCAAACCTTTGTATGCCTTCCATAAACTGCTGTTTGCGGAACTGTCATTTATCTCAATATAAGCCATGTACTGAATCGAAGGCAAAATATCGTCTCTGACAATCTGCTGGCACTGAGCCGCGTCTTCATCAGACCATACATCTCCGTCACTGGCCTGGCAACAATAGATATTCCATTCACTGTCATTATACCGCTCCTTCATTATATTTTTCATAAGCTTCAATGACGGGGCAACCATTGTTCCTCCGCTTTCCCTGGAGTTAAAGAATTCCTCCTCATTTACTTCCTTTGCCTCGGTATGATGCCGTATAAAAACCAGCTCCACTTTTTCATACTGTTTGGAAAGAAACAGATAAAGAAGGGTAAAGAATCGTTTCGAAATATCTTTCTCATGAAATCCCATAGAACCGGAAACATCCATAATACAGAACATGACAGCAGAAGTAGCCGGATCCGGCACCTGTTCAAAGTTGTTGTAACGCAGATCCAGATCTTCAAAGAACGGAATGGTTTCCAGCTGTCGTCTGGTATAGGCGATTTCATCTTTTAGGATTTTTTTCCGGTCAGGATCTTTTTCCTTTTTCAGCTCGGCCTCCAGATCACTCAGTTTTTTTTCCAGAGCTCCCTGGATTGCTATACGCCTCGCCAGCGACTGCTGATAGCTGTTCCTGACATTAAGCCGGGACGGTACACTGTCTTTGATATAGCCCGCCCGCCGGGTGCTGAACTGCTCTGTGCTCTCCATATAGGTTTTGACCAGATTGGGAAGCTCGAGATCTTCAAAGAAGTACCTCAGAAACTCTTCGCGGCTGAGAATCACACTGAACTCATCTTCCGTTGAGCCGGGCTGATTGGAGCCTTTGCCGCTTCCAGATCCGCCGCCTTCTGGTTTAGGAACACGATCTCCCTCAGAAAAGCGGTCATTGCCCGGACGAACAATGGTTTTATTGCCCGAGGAAGGATCATGCCGGAAAGACGGTTCCTTAATACCCTTGACCGGAATCCTGACCGCCCCTCCATCTTTACTGTCTTTTATTCCTTCTCCGCTGATGATACCAGGCATGGCTTTTTTGATCTGCCCTTCAATCCGCTTAAGAAAGCGTTGCCGGTTGCTGATCGATTTGCCGGAAGGGTTTTTTCGTCTGTCGATTATAATGCTCATGGCCGTTCCTGTTTAAGGTATTCACTATCTGTCTGCTGACGACTATCAGGCCATTGACTTACGTACACGCATAAACCAGTCAACCAGTATCCGTATCTGCTTATAAGTATATCCACGCTGCTGCATCCGATTTATAAAATCTTTATGCTTCTTCTCATTTTCCGTATTGGCCTTTGCTGTAAAGGAAATTACCGGCAAGAGATCTTCCGTATTGGTAAAGATTTTCTTCTCGATGACATTCTTAATCTTGGAGTAAGCATCCCAACGCGGATTTTCTCCATTGTTATTGGCTTTATAGCGAAGAAAGAAATTGGTCACCTCTGCCCGGAAGTCTTTCGGATTGGCAATGCCCGCAGGCTTTTCAATTTTTTCCAGCTCTTCGTTCAGAACAGCCCTGCTCAGCATCTCTCCCGAATCGGGATCCCGATAATCATTCTGTTGTAACCAGTGATCGGCATACACCACATATTTCTCAAACATATTCTGCCCGTAGGTACTATAAGACTCGATATAAGCCTTTTGTATTTCATCGGATATATACGATGCATATTTGGTAGCCAGCACAGACTTTATAATGGTAAGGTATTTTTCCTCCGTCTCTTTATCCAGCATCATCCGGACTACTTCTTCTTCCAGTACGTAAAGCAGATGCACCGGATTGGCAGCAATCTCTTCGCTGTCAAAATTGAACACACGGCTAAGTACCTTGAAAGCAAAACGAGTGGATATTCCGGTCATACCTTCGTTGATGCCCGCTTCCTCTTTATATTCCTGCAATGATTTTGCATTCGGATCCGTTTCTTTCAATGTTTCTCCGTTATACACTCTCATCTTGCTGTACAAGGAAGAGTTTTCCGGTTCCCGGATACGGGTCATTACAGCAAACTGAGCAAGTATATCAAGCGTCTTCGGCGCACAGATCGCCTCTTTCAGAGAACTTTCCCTGATTAGCTTTTCATAGATTTTTATTTCCTGATCTACCCGCAGACAATAGGGGACCTGTACTTTATAAATCCGGTCGAGGAAAGCTTCATTCTTTTTATCATTGATAAACTTCGCCCATTCGGATTCATTGGAGTGTGCCAGAATGATTCCATCAAACGGAATGGCTCCGATGGGTTCTGTACCCTTATAGTTTCCTTCCTGCGTAGCTGTCAGCAACGGATTCAGCACCTTGATAGGCGCTTTGAACATCTCCACAAACTCCATTACTCCCTGATTTCCCAGACATAATCCGCCTGTGTAGCTATAAGCATCCGGATCACTCTGCTGGAAGTGAGCCAGCTTCCGGATATCAACTTTTCCAACCAGTGTAGAGATATCCTGATTGTTTTCATCTCCTGGCTCCGTTTTGGACATAGCCACCTGATCCTGCATGGATGGATACATCATGACTACCTTGAACTGATTGATATCTCCTTTGAATTCTTTAAGCCTTTTGACAGCCCACGGGCTCATGCTGAAAGGTATGTATCTGGCCGGAATACCGTATTCTTTTTCGATTTCTTTTTTATAATCCGCAAAAAGACCCAGCGGACTTTCAAATACAGGACTCAGCTGATCTCCCGCCTTGAGCACATAGATCGGATTGATCTGCATGAGTTGCTTGAGCTTTTCTGCAAGAGAGCTTTTTCCTCCGCCAACCGGTCCCATGAGATACAGTATCTGCTTTTTCTCTTCCAGTCCCTGAGCAGAGTGACGGAAATAGGAAACGATTTGCTCTATCGTGCTTTCCATCCCGTAAAACTCTCTGAAAGCCGGGTATACTTTGATTTTCTTGTTGAAAAACAGGCGGCTCAGGACCGGATCTTCACGTGTATCAATGATTTCCGGTTCGCCAATGGCGTCCAGCAGCCTTTCAGCAGGTCTGGCATACACCTTCGGATCTTTTCTGCACAACGTCAGATACTCACCGACAGTCATTTCCTGACTGACGCTGTTGTAGTTGTTTTTTATTTTGTCAAATATGCTCATATGCTTCATTTCTTTGGTTTACAAATCAATAAAATTCACGAATGAGCCTGAAACGGTCGATAAAAAATCGGGGAGGAGGCATCAGCTGAAAAAAGCCGAAACAGATTCAGGTTTATTTTCTGATCATAACAACGCTTTCATATACATTGCTGTATGATAAACGTGCGGTTATGATTTATTATATCTTATTTTATAAATAATCCGGATATTTTTATCTATTAATTCTCAGAAAAGATAAAAAATCGCGGAATCATTGTTGATTTTTAAAGTTCTTTCCACAAAATCACTGATAAAAAATACGTATTTAAGTCAAAATAAGTTCTGCGAAAGCCGGGAAAGTAACATGATAAAATAAAAAAGAATAACAAAAATTATTAAAAAGCTTAATCACCGATACCGGAACAGTTAATACAGTTTCAGCTGTCTGATCCGTTCTTCGTAATCATATTGCAGATCTTCATGCAGTGACAAACGAATCTTATCGGCAGCCTCCACCTGCTTCAAATACATATTGACCAATACCTTGTTTTCTTTATGAATCAGACCGGTCTTTTTTAATTCTTCACAAAAACAGATAGTCAGCTCGAGCGCTGTTTCTTTATTGCCTGAATAGGAGATGTATTTACGCACCAGGCGAAGAATACGCCGTATGGTTTTCTTTGCAAGATAGACGGATGCGTAATTTATGGCCGCGAACTCTTCTCTTATTTCTCCCGCTGCACTGGCTGCGAAAGCCTGCTCATCTCCTGATTCAAACAAAAGATAAGTAAGCAGCTCCTTATTATCTTTTTTGTATCTGGCCAGACGCATGCATATATCGATAATTTCTTTTTCGGGACGCTGACCCAATTCTTTCTTTAGTTCGCTGACTGTCGCTGCTTTCATCAACCGGCTAGTTTGTTATTATTTGATGCTTAACGTAAACAAATTGGAACAAATATTCACGAAAAGCAATATAGCGTCAGATAATACGGGATTATCATTATCTTTATTGCTCTTTTTCACTATAGATTACAGTAGCTGGGATGAACTGGACAGACCTATATTCCGATAAACGTTCCGAACGTGACAAACGCTCCGATTATGCCCGCAGCGAATATCAAATAGACTTTGATCGTTTGATTTTTTCCTCGGGTTTCAGACGACTGCAAAACAAAACTCAGGTTTTCCCGCTTCCGGGATCAACCTTTGTGCATAACAGGCTTACTCATTCGCTGGAAGTCGCAAGCGTTGGCCGTTCCCTCGGGAAAATTGTCGGTACAAAAATAGCTCAGGCCCATCCCGGCTTTACGGAAAAAGACTCAGCATTCTACACATATGAACTGGCCAATGTAATTGCAGCAGCCTGTCTGGCTCATGACATCGGCAATCCTGCGTTTGGCCATTCGGGGGAGAAAGCTATTTCGAATTATTTTACGGAATCTGAATCCACGTTAATTGATGGAGCAAACCTCCGCAGCTACTTTTCCGGACAGGAATGGTGCGACCTGATTCATTTCGAAGGCAACGCTAATGCTTTACGTATTCTTACCCATCAGTTTAACGGCAAATCGCAGGGCGGACTGATGCTTACCTATTCCACACTGGCCGCTATTCTGAAATACCCCTGCGAATCAGTTGCAATGAGCAAAACGCTGAAGCACCGCAAAAAATACGGATTCTTCCAGACGGAGAAGGAAACATTTTTCAGAATCTGTCAGTCACTCAATATGATCAGGGAAAGTGAGGAGCCCATTGCCTTTAAACGACATCCATTTGTATACCTCACGGAAGCTGCGGATGATATCTGCTATCGGGTTATTGATCTGGAAGACGCCCAGCGGCTGGGCATATTATCCGCGAGAGATGTAGAGGAGCTGTTGCTTAACCTCATGAAAGAGCAGGGGGAAAATACGGAGAAGATACAAAATACACTCAGTCGGATCAGTGATCGTAACGAACGAATCGGATATCTCCGCGCCCGAAGCATAAATACCCTTATTAATCAATCGGTTGATCTGTATATGCGCCATACGGAAGCTATACTTTCCGGCTCTTACAACGAGACGCTGCTTGACAGTCTGCAGGATGGCTGCCCTGCCTTGCAGGCCATTCAGAAAATATCCGTCGAGAAAATCTATAACCACGAGACGGTGGTAGAAATCGAGATCGCAGGCTATAACGTAATGTCTGATCTTCTGAAAATGATGGTACCCGCTGTGCTAAAGTCTGATCCCGGACATAAGGATAGCAAGATTCTCCGTCTGCTTCCTGCTCAGTTCCGGTTTTCTCCGGAGGCAAGTCCGTATGAAAAAGTATTATCCGTACTCGATTTCGTATCCGGCATGACGGATGAATACGCAACAGAATTGTATCGGAAAGTGTACGGAATTGAGATTCCGAAGCATCGGTAGGGTAAAGCACCCGGGCTGTTTGGTAACACCCCGGATACTTTAATCGTTTTATTTTACTATCAGCTTTTCTGTATAGACTGATTCATCCATGGTAACCTTGACCAGGTAAACTCCGGGAGCTACTCCGGCCAGTTTCCAGTTCAGCGTCATTTGCTCCTGTTCGGACAGGAAACCGTCATATAGCTTCTCTCTGAGAGTTCCGGAAAGATCATATATCTCTACCAGACCGCGGGAAGCCGCATCGGATTTCAACTCAATAGCAACATGCGTTGAAGCGGGATTAGGGTAACAGCGAAGATTGGCGCCAATATGGATCGATGTTTCATCTATCGTTGCCGAACGCAAGGTGCCAGGCGCTCCTTTGACATGAAGGGTAATGGCCAGGGAGTATCCCTCCTGACCGCCTCCATTATTGGACGTATAAGGAGTAGCGGATAATTCGTGAAAACCGGGAAGGAGTGCTCCTGAGTTCAGATTCCCGTTAATGTCTCCAAACAGGCTATAAGGGGCCTGATTTTCCATACGGTTAAGATCTCCATAGGATAATCTGACACTACCTACAGTAGCCGGATGGGTATAAGCGACTATAGCAGGTTCATTGACTGGCTGGTTGGCGAGGTCAATTTCTGTCGAATTAGTCATAAACCTTACGGCCTCGTTTGTTTCCGTGTCATATAAGGTAAAATGAGAAATATATTGGCTGCTGAGGACTATTACCGAATCTATGGTAAATTCCACGGACCTGGTATACAGCAACTGTCCGGTTCCATTGCTTCCGGAATATTCTTTTGCCGTCAACCAATGATTTCCCGTTTGCAGGTTTGTTACAGGATGATAGTCTCCGTTATTGTCACCTCCTAAAGCAAAAGGAGCTACACTTTCAATTCTGTGCTGTACATCGTCGACAGTAAAAACCACACTTCCGGGGTTACCGACCGGATTATAACGGATATTGATTTTCCGGGTCGGAAACATTCTGATCATTGAATTGTCTTCAATACCATGAATATCCTGATCCGTTGTCGCATCGACGAGGATAAACCGCTTCGGAGACAGCAGATAATGAGCGACGGCTTGGTCGGATCTTGCTGTCGCGCCCGAATTGTCGGTCGCCACAGCCCAGACAGTATACCATCCGTACGCGTTTTCAATAGTATATGTAAAAGGAGCGCTTAGGGCTTCCCCCACTTTTTCCTCGTTTATGTAAAACTCTACTTTTAAAATTTCTCCGTCCGCGTCGGTCGCGTCCGCCTGAACGGTTACATCTCCTTCAAAGTTTGAGTTTTGAAGGATGCTGACTGATACGGTTGGCGTTTGATTGACATAGGGAGATAAGCGTGTTCCCGCAATCGGCCGCTCATAGGTATTATCCGGGAGTTGCCAGCCAACCGCCAGATGATCTGTACCGGCATTTTGCTTATGCAAAGCCTCTATATAGTATCTTTTTCCTGCTTCCAGTACAATAGATGCAGATTGCTGAGATGGAAACTTATTCCACTGCAGGGGATCGGTAAAGGTCGCTACAGAAGCAATCTTTACCTTGTTTGCCGGTGACTCATCGGTGCTCAGCCACAATTCGCTGGCATCGTTGCTGGAAATCCAGAATCTGTAACTGCCGGAAGCAGGCGCGCAGACATATCCCCGATAACGTGCTCCGTAAAACGTTCCGACATTGGACGGACCAGCAAAGGAAGTCAGCAGGAAGGAAGTATCCGGTATACTGGTTTCAAATGGTACAGATGCAATGGTCGTTCCGGTTTCATTATCCCAGAATTCTCTTAACAAACTTCCGGAAGAGAGACACTGGGACGGGTTAGTATTGTGTATCCATAGTTGCTTTTTCTGAGGCCGGGAATTGTCATAAGGACTGTTTTGCGTAGTAAAAAGAAGATTGCCATTAAGATTAAACAGATTTCCGCTGCCTATCAGTGAAATGGAATACTCATCTCTGAATGTCGATGTGTTTGTGAGATCCGTGGAGAAAAGCTGCCGGTAATTATCCGGATTGTAGAGCCCGGTATAATCAAATGCACCATCATCTTTCGCGAAAAAGAGTTTGTTGCCAATGACCACCTCGCTGGCCGGTACATCCATGGCCGGGCCGGTAAAGTAACCACTACCTGACTCTGTTCCATCGCTTTTATAGTGCCCGAAAAAATATCCGCTCTGGCCGGTAACGCCAAACACGATATGATTATTCAGCTCAGCGATATTCCATATTGCTACATCACCCCCATAACCAACCTCTTTGACAAATGACCCATTCTCAGTACCATCGGTTACGACCATATAAGCATTGGTTCCGTCCATAATCATCAGAAAAAATATTCCGTTCATGACACGCTGAACCATAATGCCGTAAAAAGGGACTATGAGTACCTTGTAAAGGCTGGTTCCCATGTTTGTTCCATCCGTTTCCCATAAAGACATCTCACCTGAAAGATGAGAATAGACAGAAAAATACACATGGTCTTCTTTGGTGTAAAACAATGAGATGTCAGAATAGGCAAAGGGCGCGTCTACATCCTTTATAAGGATGGTGCCAGGTTCCGTACCGTCGGTTTTCCAAACATTCAGTTTCTGAGTAGCATCATTCGCCACAAAAAACACCTCATTGTTAGCCGTTAGAATTTCATTTCCGACAAAACCATTGGGAGCTCCGGGATTAACATCTTTCACCATGACCGTTCCCCCTGAGCTGCCATCCGACTTCCATAGTTCGGTTCCGTGAGTGCCATCGTTGCCTCCAAAATAAAGCACTCCGTTGCTTTCCCACAAGCCATTTACATATCCGCTGCCTGTACCCGACCAGACATCTTTGACCAGAACCGTGCCGCCGGTCGTACCATCCGTTTTCCATAGTTCTTTACCATGCGTGGCGTCAGTTGCCTGAAAATACAGTGTACCGCCAACCTGCAGATAGTCGATATATCCGATACCGTTGCCGGAACCGGTATAGATATCTTTCAGCAGGATCGTACCGCCGGTCGTACCATCACTCCGATAGAGTTCTCTCCCTTCCGCTACAGTAACGCCGCTGAAATACAAATTGGAGCCGGATTTATAAATATTCTCTATCTCCGGGGATGAAAATGTGCGAAGCAGATAGGTACCGGGTTCTGTCCCATCACTGCGCCATAACTCACCGCTTCCGCTGACAAAATACAAAAGATCGCCGACCGTCGTGACAGGCTTGGGATGAGTAAAACCATTTTTAACAAGGACGGTTCCTCCAGCAGTCCCATCGGTCACCATCAACGAGTCTCCGGAGGTAAAGAAGACAAGAGCATTTCCCTGAATAAAATTCGAACTGGCGTTCGGGATTGTGCCTACCAGCATTGGCTGCGCAGACACCATGCCCGTCCATAAAACGGACAGGCAGAGCAAAATTTTTTTCATAGCTTGGTTGATTTAAAAAGTTTAACTCCAAAGTACGAAAAAAACAAATTCGCCAACCCGAACTTGTAAATATTTAATCCACAATTATTAACAAATATTCTCTACGTTCTGATCAGCCAACGGAATCAGTTGAATTATCCGAATAGAATACATGCAAAACAGCAGATAAAACCATGACACCAAGACATCCAATGGCATTAAACCATAAAAATCCGATATCAGAGGTAAAATACAGTATAATTACTATTATTTCCGATATAATAGCAGCCCAAAGCACCGACCGTCCTTTTACAAACTTCATATAAAAAGCTGCAAGAAACATTCCCAGAATGGTTCCATAAAACAATGACCCGATTATATTGACGGCTTCGATCAGATTTTCCACAAGTGAAGCAAACAGAGCGAATGCTATTGCCAGTACTCCCCACAGCGCTGTAAATAGTTTGGACATAAATACATAATGCTTTTCATCTGCATTCTGCCTGTATACCCGTTTATAGAAGTCAACCAGGGTAGAAGAGGCAAGCGCATTCAGCTCACTGGAAGTGGAGGACATGGCCGCACAAAAGATTACAGCGATCAGTAAGCCAACCAGACCGGCTGGCAGGTAGGTCATTACAAAAGTGATAAAAACATAATCGGAATCACCGGTTTCCGCTTTGGGATTAGCTTCCTGAATCAGCTCTTTAGTCTGTTTGCGAATATGCTGATTTTTCTCGTTCAGCTGCATCATGGTTGCCTGCAAAGCCTCCTGCGTAGCCTTATCATTGGCATGAACAGCATCTACGTAGTCAGAAACTGTTTCCTTTTTTCTGTCAAAATTTGCCGAATATTCATTCTCCAGTCCCTGATATCTGTGCAGAAAATCAGCATTATGACTCAGATTATTTATCTCTGTCTCATTGAAAAATACCGGTGGCTTTTCAAACTGAAAAAACACAAATACCATGACTCCGGTAAGAAGGATCAGAAACTGCATCGGGATTTTCAGAATCCCGTTAAAAAGTAGTCCAAGACGTCCCTCCTTCAGTGATTTTCCGGATAAATAACGCTGAACCTGTGACTGATCGGTACCAAAATAGGAGAGAGACAGGAATAAGCCCCCTGTTATTCCGGACCAGAAGGTATACCGCGAATTAAAATCAAAAGAAAAATCTACCGCATTCAGCTTTTGCATTGCACCGGCAACATGCATGGCCTCCATAAAACCGACTTTTTCCGGCAGAAGGTACAATACATAGCCAAAAGCCACTACCATTCCAATCAATATGACCAGCATTTGCTGCTTCTGCGTCTGACTTACGGCCTTGGTACCTCCCGATACGGTATATATAATCACAAAAAGCCCGATAAAAACATTCGTTACGTTGAGCGACCAGCCAAGTATGGAGGACAGAATAATAGCCGGAGCATAAATAGTAATTCCGGCTGACAGCCCTCTGTTTAGCAAAAACAGAAATGCCGCCAGTAAACGGGTTTCGAGGTTAAACCGTTTTTCAAGAAACTCATAGGCTGTATACACATTGAGCTTATAAAAAATCGGCAGAAAGGTAGTACAGAGAATGACCATGGCAAGAGGTAATCCGAAATAAAACTGTACAAAGCCCAGACCATCATCAAAGGCCTTGCCCGGTGTCGAAAGAAAGGTAACGGCGCTCGCCTGGGTAGCCATCACGGATAAGCCAATGGTATACCAGCGCATATCCTGATCACCTTTCAGATATCCCTCTATATTCTTAATTCCGCGATTCTTTACAATCCCGTATATGGCAATAAATGCCAGTGTTCCCAACAGAACAATCCAATCAAGCAGACTCATTTAAAACAGATTACTCAAATAATAAAAAAAGATTACTTCCAGCGCCAGGAACCCGATTACCACTCCGTATATCCGACGCCATTTCCTTTGCTCTTTCTTCGATTCCGGGTTATTTTCTTCCATTGTATGCGATCAGGTTAATAAATAGCTTATATGCTCCCGGTACACCGGCTGGTAATTGCCTGAAAAAGGCAAGTCCCGTATATATAAAAGAGCCGTTTCCATATCTGGCTATCAGCAGGCCACCGTTGAGAAAGTCTTCACCCGGATCCTGAAAACCGAGTACTGTTTCATACTGATCAGCCCAGGTATCTGCAAAATACAAGCCTCTTTCCTGTACCCATCCGCTGAAATCAGCATCAGTAATTTGATTGGGAATATTCAGCACAGCATGTTCAGGCTTTAAGACAGAAAAAGGGGAGTCTTCAACAGTAACACGATCTCTGGATAACGTAAAAGGATATGGTCCGATCTGCTCTGTTTTAAGCCCTCTGTTGACATTGTACTGCACGATCAGATTCCCGCCGTTTTTAACAAAGTCAAGCAGTTTCGCATTCAGAAAGCTCAGCTCTTCCCAGATATTATAGGCTCTGACTCCGGTTATGATCACATCATACCGGGACAAATCTGCAAGAGCAAGCTCATTTATACTCAAAATATCTACTTTGTATCCTATTGACGAAAGCACTCCCGCTACTTTATCACCGGCTCCCTGCACATAGGCAATACGCTCGCTGGTTCTTGCAATATCTATTTTGGAAAGTGTAGCTTCACTTTCCGGAAACACTGTCTGGGTCAACATATGGGGATATGCGACAATCGATATTCCCTTTCCTGATTCCTGCTTATTGTGTTCGTTTATATATGTTGCACGTACGTTCCCTGATGCAGATTCAGCAGGTGGAATTATGGTAAAAGATATCATTTTTTCTTCACCAGCCATGGCAAGACTTACATCTGCGATATCAGGCTGCACACGCCATTTTTCAGGTACATTAAGTCGAATTTTTCCGTGCTGATTGTCCTTCAGGGCTTTTATATTGACATTTACTGTTTTTGCCAGCGAGGAAGTGAACACATAGGAAGGTTCGGTAAAGTTAAGGGTTACTTCAGGCGTTATTTCAAACGAACGGAACTGCTCTCCCGCAACGGGATCTGTCCATTGATAGACTACCGGGACATCGCAGACAACCTCCATTCCCTCAATCAGAAGAACAAATGTCACATATAAGGCCGGATTTCCTTCCGGCTTGCCAAGCAACTGATAATCGCTGGTAAAAAACAAATCATTTTCTATTGGTTTCCGGAGCCAGTAGGGCTGTGAGTACAAGGCATCGGAAGCTATGTCCTTTTTTACATTCTGATTATATAATGTATTTTTCTTTAGTAACACAGAAGGCTCTATTTTATCCTTATCAAGGATTATCGTTTTCAGCGTGGCAGAAAGAGCACTCCGATTAATGGCTGACAGGGCAAGTTGAATAGTATCACCAGGGCTTGCATAATATTTGTCGGCATATGCCTGCAGACGCAATCCCATAGCAGAAAGGATGAGTTCTTTTAATTCCTCCTTTTTATACCTCAATAAAGGATTATCCTGCCGGGGCAACCCGGCAATTGTCTGATAAAGCTTTATCATGGACGGGACCGATTTTTCGGGATGCATATCATCAAACTCCCGGATGATCCTGCGAATAGCTGCATCTATTTTTTTCCCGCCTTCAAAACGACTCCAGTCTGTTGTTATATTATCCAGCATTTCTTTTTCAGGTACAGACCCGAGTCTGTGCTCAAGATATTCAATATGCTCTCCCTGTCTCGGAGAGGTTCCGAAGCCCTGGCTTTTATGCATGCTTCGGCTAAGCGCGGCAATTTCAGAATACGTTTTCCCCAGCAAAGGATTATAGACTCCGATATTCTCTTTGATATATTTTCTGCCGGTTTCCGCATAAAAACGTTCCAGGTCCGGCTTGAACCAGGTACTGGAATTAAACAAGAGCCTCTCGGCCTGCCATACACCAACATATTTCAGCTGCTCAGGAAAGCGAGCGGGATCTGCGGCAGCCTCAAAAGCTTCCATTGCCAGAATAGCTGATGCAGAGTGGTGTCCATGTCCATAATATTCATAATCCGAAAACCGGGTAATAATTACATCGGGACGAAATTTGCGGATAACCCATACTACATCATGCAATACACTGTCTTTATTCCATTTGGTAAAGGTTTCTTCCGGCGATTTGGAAAACCCGAAATCGTAAGCTCTTGTAAAAAACTGTTCTCCTTTATCAATCTTTCGCGCTTCAAGAAGTTCCTGCGTACGGATAAGCCCCAGAAGCGCTCCCTGTTCTGTACCTATAAGATTCTGTCCGCCATCTCCTCTGGTGAGAGAGAGGTAAGCAGTACGAGCCAGCAGCTCATTGTCAATGTATGCAATAAGACCGGTATTCTCATCATCCGGATGTGCGGCCAGATACAGTACAGAAGCGGTATTAGCGAATTTTTTCAGCCCCAGACGAATTTCCGATGAATTTAATGTATTCGGGGTCTGAGCCTGCAGACACCGGGTAATCAGAAAAAATGTAATGAATGTAAAACGAAAAAATGAAACCATGTTTTTATATATGATGAAACTCTAAACTTATAAATTATCTTTTTTCAAGCCAAATTATGCAGGATTCGTTCGCTTACGAAATGAGTCCCGTAGCAAAATATTTGATGTCTGTAAAATTTCAACGATATTAACATTATCATATCAGATTTGTGCAATATTCTTCTATACCAGGCTCATGACATTAAGACAACAAATTTATAAACTGCTTTATCCGCTTGTGATGAAGTTCAACAAAAGCAGCGATAAAGGAGTGAAGCTTTTCAACAGCAATAATCGTGCTCCACTGCAATCCATATATCAGCTTACCATGAAAATGAATTCCGGTCAGGAAACTATTCTGGAAACGTATCGGGGAAAAAAATTACTTCTTGTTAATACTGCTTCTAACTGTGGCTTTACCAGCCAGTATGATGAGTTACAACATTTATACGAACAGCATTCTGACAAGCTGACGATTATCGGCTTTCCTTCCAATGAGTTCAAACAGCAGGAACAATCCGATGACAAAGCGATTGCAGACTTTTGCCGGATTAATTTCGGTGTTACATTTCCCCTTGCATCTAAAACCCATGTGCTCAACGGGGAAAAGCAGAATGAAATTTACCGGTGGCTGACCCGACCCGATCTCAACGGCTGGAACAGTCATAATCCTGACTGGAATTTCAGTAAATATCTGATTGATGAAAACGGAGTACTCACGCACTATTTCGGACCTTCTGTTTCTCCACTGGGTAATGAGGTAAGAAAAGCCATAACCCAATAAGCACAGCCAACATATCTGATATTTCAGGGTTTGGCTCATTATGGAAGAGCACAAATCTATTTTCAGGCTTATATCCCTGAGTCTGGAGTTTGCGGGAAGTATTGCCATTGTATGCGGAGCATTGTGGGCTATTATCGGTGCACTTCGGCTTTTTTTTAAAAAAAGAGAGCAATCCGCAGTTTACAAATACTTTCGAAAAACCCTCGGTGAAGGCATTCTTCTCGGACTGGAACTTCTGGTTGCCGCAGACATAATCAACTCAGTAGCAGTCGAACCAACTTTTAAATCTATTGGTGTGCTTGGCCTGATAATAATCGTCAGAACTTTTCTGAGTTTTACTCTGGAAGTAGAAATGAACGGTCACTGGCCCTGGCAGAAAAATATACCCAATTCATCAAAACGAGAGATTAGCTAAAAATTGACTTAACTATTCAAACACTATCTGCCTCCCCTTATATTTTAGTAAAGTACCCGAAAAGCTTCAGGGCAAAAATCCCCGGGTATTTTACCCGGATTAATTAACTTTTTTTTAAAAATATTCCTATTCACCCGCACTAATTAGCTTTTTTACGTATATTTTCGATCAGTCGGTTTAGCTAAAGGACTTTAGGTTTACCCGGTATATTCTTTTATATCTTTATCCTTTTGTAAATAGTCATGGCATTGTCTGTATATTCTGGTGTTCTCGGGAAAAAAAATGCTGCGCATCTGCTACGGCGGGCTGCAATGAGCTGCCCGAGAGGTACAATCGATGACTATTCAAATCTTTCTGCCACAGAAGCCATCAGCCGTTTGTTTGAAACTGCTGAGTTTCCTTCTGCACCTGTTGACCCGGTAACAGGATTAAGCTGGGTTAATCTCACACCGGCAGAAAATGAAGATGAGCCCCGCTATCAGGAATATTTCAAACGCTGGTGGCTCGGAGTTCTTCATGGCGCCGGGCTGTCCGGTAATAATCCTGAAAAAATGGCTTTTCTTACCAGAGAGCGATTAGTATTTTTTCTTCACACCCATTTTACAGCCATTCAGGAAGTCATTAATAGCAGCCGGGCTTTATACTTTCAAAACGCTTTGTTCAGATTATTTGCACAATCCGAAGCGGGCATGAATCTGTCTTTTAAGAAACTGGCAAAAAAAATATGCCTGGATAATGCCATGCTTCTTTTACTGGACGGAGAATTAAATGTAAAAGGACGCCCCAATGAAAACTTTGCCCGTGAGTTTCTGGAATTATATACGATAGGAAAGGGGCTTCCCGAACATACACCCGTCGCAACAGATCCCGGTGATTATATTTATTTTACTGAACAGGACGTGCAGGCTGCAGCCAGAATATTTTCAGGTTACGATTTTGACCATACATTTCAGCATACGGATCCGGAAACAGGACTTCCCAGAATCAAACCCAGATTGAATAATACAGGAATAGCGACACAGCATGATAATACGGCAAAGCATTTCAGCTTCCGTTTTGGCGAAGCGGTTATTCAGCCGGACAGCACTCTTCTGAGAGGAAACGACGCCACTGAAGAAAGCATGCATGACGAGATTGATCAGTTTATCAATCTGCTGTTTGAGCAGGAAGAAACTGTACGAAACATCTGCAGAAAAGTATACCGTTTCTATGTATATCATCATATATCGGCAGCTGTTGAAAATACTGTTATTGCAGAAATGGTCACAGTGTTCAGAGAAAATAACTTTGAGCTAGTACCACTTATCAAGGCATTGCTTACAAGTAAGCACTTCTATGACGCTACTGAAAATTCGATAGCTGACGGCAATTACGGAGCACTGATCAAATCTCCGCTGGATCTTTCCATAGCGACTCTTTCTTTTTTCAACTATGAACTTCCGGACCCATACAGTGATTCTGTCCGTTTTTATGACCTGACGGGAGATCTGCTGGATATCATGCGGGAACAGGGTATGCATTTCTTAAACCCGTACGACGTCGCCGGCTATGAGGCATATTTTCAGTTCCCATTATTTAACCGAAACTGGATATCAGCCAACTCTCTTACGTACCGCTACAAGTATATTGCCGATCTGGTAAGCGGTAAGAACAGCATAAAGCCGGATATATTAAGTTTTATAAAAAATAATTTCGATCAGGATGCGTCCGGCCCGGAAGGGCTCACCAAAAGCATTTTGTCATACTGTTTTCCGATGTACGAAAAAGGCGATGAGATCACTCCGGAACGAATCAATTATTTTGTATCACGTTTTCTGAGGCTTGGCACCGGACTGCCTCAGGGGCCTGTTGTATTCTGGAATTTCAGCTACAACAATGCTGCAATCTATACCGAAAGCAGGGATGATGCAGATGGCATGCTGCAGGATCTTTTTAATGTAATTATGCAGTCTCCGGAGTATCAGCTATTTTAATAATTCCACATGAAAAGAAGAGACTTTGTAAAAAAACTTTCGGCAGTCAGTACTATTCCTTTCATGCTGGATGGAATTGTCTTCAGAAACATGTCGTACGGAGCTCCGCTGCAAAAGCTGGCAGCTCTTTGCCCCAATGACAATGTGCTGATTATACTGCAGCTCCACGGTGGAAATGACGGGGTAAACATGCTTGTTCCCTATACCAGCTATGATTTGTACTACAATGCCCGTCCCAATATTGCTCTGCCGGAAAACGGGCGCAGAAAACTGATTACGCTGGACAGTACACTTTCAAACGAACAGCAAATCGGGCTGCACCCTTCCATGACCGGCATAAAAAATCTGTACGATCAGGGGAAAGTTAATATTGTGCAGGGAGTGTCCTATGAAAACCATAACGGGTCACATTTCAGAAGCCGGGATATCATGTTTATGGGTGGGGGAGCCAGCGAATATATGAGCTCAGGCTGGATAGGCCGCTATCTCAAAAATAATTACAGTCCTTCACAATATCCGGATGATTTTCCCAATGCAGATATGCAGGACCCTCTTGCTCTGGAATTTGGCAATGAAGTATCCCTGGTGTTTCATCAGGGCGACAATATCACCACCTCCATTGCTATCAACAATCCGGAAGATTTTTTTGATCTCGTTACATCGCTTCCAGGCTTCGAAGATATCGAAGGAGAAGATCCGCGGGGTATGCCGCCTGATATTCTTAACGGAACCCCATACAGCGATGAGCTTAAGTGGATTCTAAGCCTTGAGCAAAAGACAGATCAGTATGATGATCGTCTGCTTGAAGTATACCGGGCTGGTAAAAAGTTTGATCCCGGTGTCACATATCCGGAGACTTACCCTTTTAAAGCTCCCAATGACCGGTTGAAAAATCCGCTAACCGGTCCGCTGAAAATCATTGCCAATCTGCTTAGCGGCGGCTGCAAAACCAAGGTATTTCTGGTTCGGATCGGCGGATTTGATACACATGCCGAACAGGTAGATCCTTCGGACCGTACCATGGGAAATCATGCTGCACTTTTGTACCATATATCCGAAGTAATGAAAGCGTTTCAGGAAGATCTGCGACAGAGGGGGCAGGAAGACCGGACGCTCACCGTCACAACATCTGAATTCGGGCGCAGAGTATATTCAAACGGGAGCTATGGAACTGACCATGGCACAGGTGCACCTGTTATGCTGTTTGGCAGCCGGGTAGAACCAGGAATAATCGGCAACAATCCGGATATGCAGAAAGATAATGTAGACATGCAGTACGATTACCGCCAGCTGTACGCAAGCCTGCTAAAAGACTGGATGTGTGTGGACCCGGAACTTGTCGACAGAGAGTTCGGCATTTTCTATGGTGACTATAACGGAAGGGGTACAACCCTGCCGCTTATAAGACAGGATGCAGTTGGTATCAGAGATTTTATCTATCAGCGCTTTCGTCTCAACTCCTGCTATCCCAATCCGGCTACATATACAACTGTTATTTCGTTTTACATCAATGCTCCTTCACCTGTTGAAATCAGCCTGATCGACACAAACGGACAAAAAATACGTATCGTATTGAAAGATTCACTCAACATGGGAGAGCACCAGATTACCGCAAATCTCAGGGGTTTGCCACCCGGACTATATTATTATGAAATCAAAGCCGGAATATTGCAGGATACGAAAAAGCTTATCATTGCCCCATGAAACGACAGTGTGTCTTTTTTCTCTTATTTCTTTTTATAAGTTTTGCTCATAGCAGCTTTGCCCAGCGATTACAAAAGCGGGTAACCAGTCCGTCCGGCTTAAATGAATTTCTGGACAAGCAGCTTTTTATCGGAATACGCGGAGGAATGACACTCACCAAAGCGCTTCCGACAGAGCGATATTCTGTATTTAGCAGCACAACCGGAAATATTTCCCGCTACGACAAAAAATACCGTAACTTCACTTCCCCCGGGCCTGTTGCCGGAATTGACATTACGTACAAATATCTTGGTTTATCGGTCAGCCTGCAGCCAAACTACCGGCGTTACCGGTTCATCTATGAAAATGATTATGTGTGGAGAGACAGCACCGGAGAGTGGAGTCTTGAATTAAACTACAGACAAGGCAACCATCTGGATTATATAGAAATTCCCGTATTTGTGAGATACGAATTTCTTAAAGGAGCTCTGAAACCTTTTATCCAGGCCGGACTTACGTATGGCTATCTGTTCAGCGCAGGTAAGTCGGTATATATATCCGGACAGGATGCTGCATCCGGCGGACAGTCATTTAACGCTTCCCCCGTATCGGAAAATGCCGGGGAGCTTTTTATCAAATCACAGCTGGGTTATGCAGCAGGAGCAGGGGTAAACTGGGATATCGGCAATATCCGGCTGGTATTTGATGTGGTATACCGGAGAAATACCCATATTATCACCAATCGCGAACAACGGTTTACTCACAATCGTCTGGCTGGTTCGGGAGACGCCATGGATGATATCAAACTCAGATCATTTACATTCAGTATCGGTTGCCTGTTTCCGACCAGATTCCTCAATGCGCAATATTACAAAACTTCGAAGTAACGCTTTAATGTATATATTCATACCAATTCATTATTGTCTGATACTATTGATTGCAGGCTTCTGCTCTTGTGGTATTAAAAAAAATAACGAAACAGAACCTCAGACCACAGTTAAGATCTATGACAATGAAAGATATACAGACGCTTATGAACCCATAGATCTGGTTCAGACAACAGACAAAGGATTTCTGATACTGGCAGAAAGACGCGATTATCAAAGCGCTTTCCCCCGGATTACTATTCTGAAAACAGACGAATACGGAATTTTTCAACGTGAAAGCAATCTCCCGGATGACTTTGTCAATCCTGTAGGAAAGTTTATAAAAACATCTGCAGGGTACTATTTTTTCTGTATGAACCGGCTTACGCTTCAAAGTAAACTGATACTTGTAACAGAAGAAGGCACATCTGCTGAAGTCACGGAATTACCATTTTCGTATCCACTTGCTGCATCCTGGGATGAGGCTTCAGGGCAGCTAATGCTGCTAAGCTATGACCGGGAGGAAAAAGAGATGGTTGTTTCCATGCTTAATCCTTCTGGTCAGTCACGCTCCCAGCAACGATTTTCAATCGGATTCGGGGATTTTGATGCGGAAGCTTCCATCATAAAGCATTTTGCAGGTACAGGACCAAGGCTACCTTTTTTCTGTGGCACAAACGGAGAAGGGCTTTATTTTTTTAACGGATATTACCGGTACGCTCTGTCGCTTGTTTTATATAAAGCCGGAACAAGCACTCCTCAAACAGTAATATACGGTTACACAGATGAGCGAGCAATTAACAGCGCCATTGCAGCGAGCAATAATTTCGCCTTCTCAAAATCCGAATATGGGTCTATGTACTTTATTCCCAACTGGGAAAATACATCCGGTGTTCTTTCCGGAAGTGATATCAAAGGATACCCGATTCCGGAAATCAAAGAAAATTCACTGATTACGGCAAACAGGCTACAAGTCAATGGCTATGAGTATGTAGTATATGGAAGCAGTACACGTAACGGTCAGATCAGCTTATATTTTTATACAGGCAGTGACAAACGTCTGGCCGGGAACCATTACCTCGGATTTACCAATCCCTACGAGATCAACGCACTTGTTCCGACCAGTGATGGTGGCATTGCCATTGCCGGGCAAACCTGGATTGCCGGGCGATTTTCAAGAATATGCCTCTTCACCCTTTCCAAAGACGATCTTTCATCTATTATCCACTAAAAATCAAACGCATAACATAAACAGACTGTCTCAGTTTACCAGTAAAAATAACGACTACGTTTATATGAATAATCTGGAGTCAGCTGCCGCCTTTCATCGCAAAGCGGATTTTTTTGCAAAAGGAATAACACGATCTGAGGATTTTCGCAAAGAATCGTTGCAAAAACTACGAAAAAGTATCCGGAAAAACGAGGCCGCGATTACAGAAGCGCTTTATACAGATCTTGGCAAACCGGAACTGGAAGCTTATACCACCGAAATAGCTATAGTTTACAAAGAATTAAACCACTCACTCCGCAAGCTGAGCAGCTGGATGAAGCCACAAAAAATCCCGGTTTCTCTGGTTCACTTTCCTTCTACATCCCATATTTATCCCGAGCCTCTGGGAGTTGTCCTTATAATTGCTCCCTGGAACTATCCTTTTCAATTGATTATGGCTCCTTTGATTGCTGCAATATCAGCCGGCAACTGTGCCATACTCAAACCATCCGAAGAGGCTCCTGCGGCTGAGAAAATTATTACAAAGATCATCAGCGAAACATTCTCAGACGAATATATTTCTGTTATTACCGGCAACGGATCAGAAGTCGTTCCATTCCTGTTCAGGAACTATCGTTTCGGGCATGTATTTTTTACGGGAAGCACAGCCATAGGCAAAAAAATCGCGGGTTATGCAGCTTCTGCACTTACACCTGCTACACTGGAGCTTGGTGGAAAAAGTCCGGCTATCGTAAGCGAAGATGCGCATCTGAAAATCGCAGCCAGAAGAATTGTCTGGGGCAAATTCATGAATGCGGGTCAGACCTGCATCAGCCCGGACTACCTAATAGTGCATAAGACCGTCAAAGAATCTCTTATGGAATATATGATTGAGTCTATCCGGGAGTTTTATGGTACACAGGACCAAAAAAACAAAGCAATGGGGCGCATTATCAACGAAAAACGATATGAAAAACTAAAAAGCTATCTGCATCAGGGTAAAGTCATGACCGGAGGAACTTATGAAGACGAATCCCTGTATATAGCACCAACAATTCTGGACAATGTGAGCGTTGAGGATACGGTTATGCAGGAAGAAATTTTCGGTCCGGTCTTACCGGTTCTGACATATGAAAAAACCGAGGATATCTGTGAAATTATTCAGCACAATTCTCATCCGCTGGCTTTATATGTTTTTACTGAAAACAGAGACTTCGAGCAACAGATTATTCAGTCTGTTCAATTTGGCGGAGGCTGTGTAAATAATACGCTGATTCATCTCTCCGAACCGGATTTACCATTCGGTGGAATCGGCAACAGCGGAATAGGCAGGTATCACGGAAAAGCCGGTTTTGATGTTTTTTCACATATGAAAAGCATTGTACGCACCGCAACCTGGTTTGATGCCCCCGTCAAATATCCTCCATACAGTCAGATTAAGCGCAGGCTCATTGGCTGGATATTCCGCTAATAACAGCTTTTCATTTTGTTCTTATTATTCATTCAGAAATTCCAGCGCACGCTGCTCTGACCAGTATAGTCCTTCCGGATGGCGTGCATAAAAACCGCAATGTCCGCCTTCTCTTGTCACTTCCAGTATGACCCGGTCATTCTGCTCCGCTTCCCTATAGGGGAAGCATTGCGAAGAAAGAAACGGGTCATTTTGCGCATTTATGATCAACGTCGGAATCCTGATATTGGGAATAAAAAAAACGGAACTATTGGAAGTCCAGTATTCTACGGCATCCTTATACCCAAACATTGGTGCGGTATAATGACTATCGAACTCCGCAAAAGTTTTCATATTTTTCAAAGGCGTACAATCAAACTTGTCCGGCATTAACAAGGCTTTTTCTCTCACTTTTCGTGAAAGACTTTTTATAAATCTCCGCATGTATATTTTACTGCGTAACCTGGCCAGCTGGTATGAAGCAGACTCCAGATGACAAGGCACGGAAAAAACAACTGCCTTTTTTACATATTGTCTGGTCCGTCCTGTTTCCCCCAGAAACTTGAGTGTTATATTTCCGCCCACACTAAAACCAATCAGAGAAACCGAGGAAAAGCCTTTCTGTACTGCATAATCGATTACAAAAGCCAGATCCCCCGTTTCTCCACTATGATAAAAACGGTATACTTTATTCAATTCGCCGCTGCACCCCCGGTAATTCCATGCCAGCACGTTAAAACCAGCCTTGTTAAGAGCGGCCACCATCCCCAAAACATAGGGTCTTCTGCTGTCACCTTCAAGTCCGTGTGAAATAATAACAAGCCTCTGATCGGAAGAATCGACCAGAGACCAGTCAAGATCGAGAAAATCTTCATCATGAGTAATGATACGCTCCCGGGAATAATTTATCCCGGCGACTTTACGGAAAATCGCAGGATAAATTGTCTGAAAATCTCTTGAAAATAGAAAGAAGGGGGATTTATATGTTGTATTTATTTTAACCGGCATATGTTTCAATCGGTGAAATTCTGGTTGACCGCCAGATTTCGTAATTATGAATTTCTTTTGCTGCATGCTTCAGAAACCAGACCAGCAATGCCATATCATCTGCAAAGCCAAGCACAGGTAATACATCCGGAATAACATCCGCAGGAATCACTACATACAGCAATACAGCGATCCCAATGATCAGTTTGGGCTTGGAAAGGGCAGTATAATTATTCTGCAGGGCATCCTGAACCATAGCATACATATTCTTTATTTTCTGCCACATGTCTGCCACTGTCTTGCGCCCATGTTCATTTGTTGCTTCATTATAAAAGCTGGTAATTTCATCCTGCAGTTGCTCAGGATTATGAAAATACAAACTGGCTTTTTCTTTCAACGCTCTGAACAAAGGAGTTACTGCAATCATATGTCCCAAGTTCTTACCCATTCTGACAAATTTTCCAGGTTTTTCTGAAGAGTTGTCTGAATTACTGGCTCTATTCTCCATACCAATTTATGTTTCTTTTCATTAAATATAAGCCGGTGGCTCCCGCAATTGTTCTTTTCTTCAAAGAATACGCTCATCCTGCAAACGTTCCAGCGCTATAAAAACTGCCGCCACAGAACCGGATATAAACAGCTCCCTGCTTAAAATCATGGTTCTGATCATTGCCGGGTCCACTTCAAGCACCTCAATTGATTCGGTTTCATCAAGGTTCTGCTCTGCAACCTTACGACAGTTTCCGGCAAAAAACACGTGAATGTAATTCGTATCCTTGGTCGGATTATCAGCCAGCACTGCGATTTCCTCCATATTCCCGGCCATATATCCGGTTTCTTCCAGTAGCTCTCTCGCCGCTGCATCTTTCGGATGCTCTTCTGATTTATCATAAAAACCACCCGGAAGTTCTGTAACTATCCGTTGCAGCCCGTGCTTATACTGACGTACCAGAAGCACTTTGTTGTCTTCCGTAAGAGCAAAAGTCAGCACCACTTCCGGACGAACACTTACAAAATAATCATCAATCACCCTGCCATCCGGCAGGCGTACTTCATCTTTGCGCAGATAATACCATTGATTTTTGAATATATCTTCCTGCGCAAGTATTTCCCATTTTAGCATAGCACAACAAAGCTTCCCATAAAGGGGTTAATTTACAAAAGGGGGTCAATAGTACCTATTACAAAGACGATAAATACGAATTATCATGCCTGAATTGCCGGAAGTGGAGATCTACAGAGAAAAAATAGAGTCGGATGGTCTGAACCGGCGGATTACAGGGGTAAAAGTACTGGACAAGGCTTTACTCGACGATCTTTCGGAAAAGAAACTACAGCAAACACTCAAAGATCATAGCTTCACAAAAGTAAAACGACTCGGTAAGTATCTCGGAATCGAACTGAGCAGCGGAGGTTGCCTGGAAGTTCATTTTGGTATGACCGGCAGCTTTTCCTTTTATGATAAAGGGCAACGCCCGGAATATTCAAAAGTTATCTTTGATCTGGAGTCCGGGGAAAATCTGAGCTATATAGATCCCCGAAAATTCGGACATCTCGCCTTACGAAACAATATAGAAGAAATCAGAGATAAGCATGATCTCGGACCGGATGCGTTATCCATCGGGAAGAAAGATTTTGTCCAACATCTTCAAAGCTCCGGAGCCATGGTTAAATCTGCACTTATGAATCAGTCCCTTCTGTCAGGAATAGGAAATGTGTACGCAGATGAAATTTTGTTTCAGTCACGCATACATCCTCAGACTAAAAGCAGTGATCTGTCAAAAGAAGCGCTTGAAAAAATGTACCGGGAGATGAAAAAAGTATTGGATACCTCCATTAAATACATGCGCCATAAGCTTCACAAAAGCGCCTATGGAAAAGCACGCAAATCACTGCCTGATAGCTACATTCTTTCCAACAGAAAACCTCATGCATCTTGTCCTGATTCATGCCAGGGAAAATTAAAAACCATTAAGGTATCAGGTCGGACAACTTACTATTGCCCGGACTGTCAGAAAAAGCAGTAAGCAGGAGAGGTCTAAACAGACGTTTTCTCCAGCCCTGTTTTAGTTATCACAGATGCTTCCTGATAGTTTTCGTAATCGGTATTAATTTCCCACAGATCATTACCTGTGTTATGCAGTACATTTTCGGCAGCCATAAGCCCCATCAGGATACTGTGATCCTGATTATTGTATTTGAAAGCACCGTAGCGACCGATCACTGTCAGATTACTGACTGTTTTCAGGTATTCTTCTACCGGTTTGAGCTTATCTTTATACCCCTGGCTATAGACGGGATAGCATTTGGGAATGCGATAGACAAACCCGTCACTGATTTTCGCGTCTTTAATCAGCCCGGTATCTCTGACTTCTTTCTTTGCAAGCTCAATCAGTTCCGAATCGTCCTTGTTCCAGAAATCATCGTGATCATAGCACCAGTATTCAAGTGTCAGTATGGTTGACTGTTCATTACCATTGATCTGGGGAACCCAGTTCCTGAAATTAGTAAGTCTCCCCATGGCAAGTTCTTTTGAGTGTACATACAGCCAGTTGTCCGGAAACAGATCTTTGGCCTGTACATTCAGATATACCAGTATGGTATTTCGGAAAGTAAGTCCGTTTGCCAGGTCGTATATATGCTGTGGCACTTCCGGCAATCTTTTTACAAGATGCGTAAGGGGCATGGAAGAAATCACATGATCATATTCCTTTACCGTGCCGTCTTCCAGCTCGATCGCATAAACAGTCTGATTTTTTGCCAAAACCCTCTTCACCGGAGTCTTAAGATAAACATTGCCACCTTTCTGGCGGATAAAATCAGCCATACGTTCATAGATCATACCGGTTCCTCCGAGCGGATAGGCAAACTGATCAATCAGAGTACGATGCTTATTGTTTTTTCCACCGGTAAACGCATTGCGTATCGCTTCCATCAGAGAAAGCTTTTTAATTCGCTGTGCGGCAAAATCAGCATCCAGCTCTTTGCAGCTTATTCCCCAGAGCTTCTCACTGTATGTTTTAAAAAAAACTTCAAACAGTCTTCTTCCGAAACGGCTTACAACCCAGTTTTCAAATGATCCGTCCAGCCTGGTCGGATTCAGTTTTTCTTTTCCATAGCTAAGCATGCAGGCTGCTGCTTCCAGCAGGCCAAGGTTTTTCAGAGCATCCATTGCTTTTAACGGATAATGAAAAAACTTTCTTTTATAGTAAATCCGGGTAAGGCGATCAACCATATCGTAGTCCTGCCCGGCAACTTCAAGCCATAACCTGTTTACTCTGGTATCACTGCTAAAAAAACGATGAGGTCCGAGATCCACCCGCTGATTCCATAACTCAATAGTTTTGGCAAGTCCGCCAACACTGTTACCTGCTTCATACAAATCTACCTGCGGATTCTCTTTGGAGATCTCGTATGCGGCTGTTATGCCTGCCGGGCCAGCCCCAATCACTGCTATTCTCATTCGGTGTCTAAAAGGAAATAAGAATCAAAAATATAAAACATCCTGCAATTTGAAAGTTAATTTTTGACTGCTTTTGGCAATAAATACTATTTTTGCCGAAAAACTGATAAGCATGGCCCGGAAGAAGCTGATACGATTTGCAGAAAATGACCAGAGTGAGAATGTTATTCAACCAGGCAAAGAGCTATTTACCAGTATCAAGGGAAACTGGAAATCGTTTTTCAAAAACTCCGGTCCGGTCGTACTTGAGATAGGTTGCGGAAGGGCTGAGTATACAACGGGTATGGCAAAGTTATTTCCGGAAAAAAATTTTGTGGGAATCGACCTGAAAGGGGGGAGAATATGGAAGGGGAGCTCCGTTTCAAAAGAACTGAACCTGTCAAACACTGCGTTTTTGCGTATTATGATCCAGAATATTCAGGATTTTTTTGCTCCCGGAGAAGCAGATGAAGCCTGGATTACTTTTCCGGATCCGAGGCCTAAAGAAGGAGATGAGAAGCTGCGCTTAACCAGTCCGAGATATCTTCAGATGTATCAGAGCATTCTGAAGCCGGGCAGCTGGGTTCATTTAAAAACCGACAACGAAGGACTTTATCAGTACACACTTGAGTTACTCGAAGATAATTCTGAGTTTATGCAATCAGGTGTCATCCGCATCAGTGATCTTGAGCATACCAGTGATCTGTATAACTCATCTATGCGTGAGCTGGCTTTTGATATCAAAACAACCTACGAAAAGAAGTATCTGACAAAAGGCGAGAAAATAAAGTTTTTGCGATTCCGTCTGTATTAGAAAATATAGATATTAAAAAGTCCAGCCTCTTAGTGACCGGACTTTATTTTATCTTTTTCTTGATATCCAGGCAAAGAGACGTGCCACATCTTCCGGCTTGCATAATTCCGTTCCGGAATTCATCGTTGCTGCCGTACCACAGGCAACTCCGTACTGCAATGCTTCCTGCAAAGACTTACCCTGTGATATTGTATAGATAATACCTGCAACCATGCTGTCTCCGGCTCCGACTGTGCTTCTTTTTTCAACCGACGGAGCCGCTACGTGATGAATTCCTCCGTCTTTTGAGGCAAGTATCGCTCCCGCAGCCCCCAAGGAAACGATCAGCACTTCGATCTTTTTGGTGCGGATTACTTCTTCTATGGCCGCTTCCTGCTCTTCTATATTCGATAGTTTCTGCTCTACCAGCTGCCCCAGCTCATTGATATTTGGCTTTAGCAGATAGATTCCTTCTTCCACTGCCGCTTTCAGGGCATCTCCCGATGTATCTACCACCAGACGGGTATCATTTTGCCTTGCTTTTCTGGACAAGCGGGCATAAAAGTCAACCGGTACACCTGTGGGCATGCTGCCGCTGGCCACCAGATAATCAATTTTCAGAGAAGGATCAGTAATTCGATCCAGGCACCCCTGCCACTCTTTCTCTTTTAGCTCAGGACCCGGCATGCCAAAACGAAACTGACGATTGTTTTCTTTTTCTACCACAATAAAGTTTTCCCGCGTCCAGCCTTCGATTTCCAGCGCCACCTGATTGATCTTTTCCATCTCAAGCAATTCATACATCAACGTTCCGATCGGACCTCCTTTGAGATAGACCGCCACTGTATCGCCGCCAAGTTTGCGGATAGCTCTGGACACATTTATTCCTCCGCCTCCCGGTTCGAACGCAGGCTCGGCACAACGCAGCTTTTTTTCTGCTATTACCTGAGCTATTGATGTGCTTTTATCGACTGCCGGATTAAGAGTTAGGGTATAGATTCTTTTCATTTGCCGGGGTTTAGTATATTACAACAAAAAATCACTCATTTTCGAGTTCTTCCAGTATTTCAGCCAGTTCATCAAAATTTTTAAGTCCGGGTTTTATTTCATCTCCTCCTTTAAGAGCGATGGCCGCCGGATTTATATAATCCTCAATAAAGGATAATCTTTCTTTTTCAATACCAATACCCAAAATAACGGGATACTGAGATGCCCAGCGTTTCAGGTTTATCTCCAGCGCCTCTATTGAATCCATTTCATCACTTTCCAGAAGAAAAAAAGAAACGAAAGCCCCGAGTGTTTCCAGCAATTGATCTACGGTTTCTTCCTGACCACTTCTGAGATCAATCCGGACAATAGCCGGTCTGTTAAGCCGCGCCAGTTCTTCCGCCATCACTGCAGATGGTAACTGAACATAATCAAGATTTAATTCTTCAGCAAGGTAATTGATATTGTCTACATTAATGACCGAAAACTCTCCGACCACATTAATTCCATGCACCCAGTTCACTATTTCCCGCACCGAGCTCAGCTCAATAAAGCGGGGATGATTTGTATCCAGGTGAAAACCGATCATGTCGACGCCCATGCCCGCACAATATCTTGCATCACTGAGATTATTGACTTCGCTTACCTTGACCTTTAATTTCAATCCCATTTTATTCCTATTTTTGTAAATAGAGCAAAGAAAACAAATAAAACAGTTATATGTTAAAATTTTCGTTTTTTTGCGTAATATTTGCTAAATGCTAAATTATATATCATGGCTGTAACACTCACTGACGACACAAATTTTAGTGAATTGCTGAAAGGCAATGAAAAAGTAGTTGTAAAATATTATGCGGACTGGTGCGGCTCCTGCCGTCTGTTTGCTCCTAAATACAAAAGAATTTCCAATGAAGATCGTTTTAATGCCATTACCTTTCTTGATATAAATGCCGAGCATAATCCGGAGGCACGCAAGTTGGGCAATGTCAATAATCTGCCGACATTTGCGATTTTCAAAAACGGAGAGCTGGTGGAATCTGTATGTACATCCAGGGAAGACGCTCTTCTTGAATTAATTGAAAAGTTGTAACAATCCGAAACCAAGCAGAAAAAAATGAAAATTCCCGCAATAAAGAAACTGGTTGAAACATATACCAAAATAGAGCTGCTGACCGCCGAAAGTGCTATTTCCGAAGGGAAAAGCCCTGAGATTGATGTCGAGGGAGAGGATGAAGGAGAACAGCTGACCCACGTAATCGCTGCCGCATGGATTCTGCAGGAGATGAATAGTAAAAACATGGACTTCAAGACGGCATTACGTGAATACACCCAAAAAGTAAGAAATTCCATAAGTTAACATCCACAATGAGTAAAAAAGGAAGGGTTCTGGTCGCTATGAGTGGGGGAATCGACAGCTCCGTAGCTGCGGTTATGCTTCACGAGCAGGGGTATGAGGTGATCGGAATGACCATGAAAACCTGGGATTATGCATCTTCCGGAGGCTCCAAAAAAGAAACCGGATGCTGTAGCCTCGATTCTATAAATGATGCCCGAAATATAGCGGTAACTCTTGGTTTTCCGCATTATATTCTTGATATACGTTCCGAGTTCGGTGATTATGTAATTGATCACTTTACCGGAGAATACCTGAACGGACGTACTCCCAATCCCTGCGTGCTATGCAATACCCATATCAAATGGGATGCTCTGCTTCGCAGAGCAGATAAGCTGGGCTGCGACTTTATTGCCACCGGCCACTATGCCAATCTGAGACTGGAAAACAACCGGTATGTAATATCCAAAGGCATTGATGAAAACAAAGACCAGTCATATGCTTTGTGGGGTATAAGTCAGGAGAGTCTCAGCAGAACTATTTTTCCGCTGGGTAATCTCCGAAAAACAAGAATCCGTGAGATGGCTGCAGAGATGGGATTCATGGAGCTGGTAACCAAATCAGAATCCTATGAAATATGCTTTGTGCCGGATAATGACTACAGAGGCTTTCTGAAAAGGCGGCTTCCCAATCTCGAAGATGATGTCAGGGGCGGGGAGTATGTGCTGGAAGATGGCACTGTAGTGGGTAAGCATGAAGGATATCCTTTTTACACCATTGGTCAGCGCAAAGGCCTGGGAGTTGCTCTCGGGTATCCGGTATTCGTTTCAGAAATCCGTAAGGAAGCTAACCAGGTTGTTCTGTCTCAGGAAAACGGACTTTATAAGGATGCGATGTGGGTAAACAAGCTTACCATGGGTAAATATGCCGATCTGATCGGCAAGCCAACCGAAACAATTACCAAGGTCCGGTACAATGACGCCGGCACTCCGGCGCTAATTGAGCAAATAGGTGAAGGAATGAAAGTGCACTTCCATCAGCCGGTAAAGGCTATCGCTCCTGGTCAGGCTGCCGTATTTTACGAAGGCAATGATGTAATAGGGGGTGGCTGGATTGCTTCAAGTTTTAATCAGGACAATGAATAAATATATACTTTTTCTGACCGGGATATGCCTTTTTGCCTGCAATAAGCAGGATTCTGTGAAACCTTCTACAGGGTACGATTACTACCCATTGCAGGTATCTTCCTACAATGTCTACAAAGTATCAGGCCGCATAAAAAATGCTCTGCAGGATTCATTGTTTTCTTATGAAATGCTGGAGTTAACCTCCAAAAGCTATACAGAAGGAGAGCAGCAGATATATGTTCTCGAAAAATTTATCCGCGCGTCTTCCGAAGATGCGTGGCCGGATACACCGGATACTGTACAATCGGTTCGGCTTGCAAATAACCAGTTAATACATACTGTAAACAACAAAGCAGTTGTAAAGCTGGTTTTCCCGCCCAAAGAAGGCAAGCGCTGGAACAGTAATTCCTTCAACACTGATCCGGACGTTTTTTATACCATGAAAAACATAAATAAGGAATATACTCTGAACAATCAATCCTATCCGTCTGCTATTGTCGTAGAACAGGCAATGGATACAACTAATCGCATACAAAGGAACAAACAATTTGAAGTGTATGCCCATAACACAGGTTTAATTTATGCCTATTCAGAAATACTTTCACTAGATTTTTCATCCGGAGATACCACAAGTGTTAACTTTTATACCAGGGAATATTTATACAGCTCTCGCTAATCTGCTGCTTTTGTTCTGCTTGCCGGCTTTTGCCCAGCAGGAATACATTGTCTATTTTACTGATAAAAAACACAATTCATACACCACAGCCGCTCCTGAAAACTTTCTTTCGGAAAAAAGTATTCACAGAAGATTACGACAGCATATCCCGGTCACAGAAGAAGATATTCCGGTAAGCAATCTATATCTCGACTCACTCAGGCTTGAGGGAATCGAGGTAATATACTCCTCCAAATGGCTTAATGCATGCCTCGTACAGGCTTCGTCTGAACAACTATCCCGAATCTCTTCCTGTTCTTTCGTACGACATATTGATGCTGCGGATAAGCAATATGGCGGTATATCCCGGCAGGAATCCCGACATACCCTCCAGCCAATATACGACTATGGCACTTCAGAGCAACAGCTGCAATTGCATCATATCCCCCAAATGCATTCGGAAGGCCTGACCGGTCATGGAATAGTAATTGCGGTTCTGGACGCCGGTTTTAAAAATGCAGACGAAATAGGAGCCCTGCAACATTTAGCTGATTCTGACGCAATTCTTGCAACCTATGATTTTCCTTCAAACGAAACTAATGTATACAATGATCATGAGCATGGTACCCATGTCCTTTCCATAATGGCAGCCTACGCTCCCGGAACACTTATAGGAGCCGCATTTGAAGCGGCTTATATCCTGTTGCGAACTGAAGATGTCTCCTATGAGTCAGGCAAGGAAGAGTTTTACTGGCTTCTTGCGGCAGAATTATCCGATAGCCTGGGAGCAGATATACTATCGAGCTCTCTTGGATACAATACATTTGACGATCCCGCCCAAAATTATTCCTATGAAGATATGAACGGGGAGACGACACTTATTACATGGGCTGCGGAAAAAGCATTTTCAAAAGGCATGCTCATCGTAAACAGTGTTGGCAATGAAGGCAATTCTTCCTGGAGATATCTGATCGCTCCGGCCGATGGACACCATGTCCTGGCTGTAGGAGCAGTCAACCGTAACGGGCAGTTTTACAGCATAAGCAGCCGGGGTCCATCGGCTGATGGCCGGATCAAACCCGATGTGGTAGCTACCGGGCAGGGAACACGGGCTATATCTCCTGCCGGCAATCTGGTTAGTGTCAACGGGACATCCTACTCAGCTCCTCTGATTAGCGGGTTTGCTGCCAATCTCTGGCAGCATCAGCCTGAATTGACTAATCTCGAACTTTTACAAAAAATCAAAGAATCCGGCTCACAGGCTGCTAACCCGGATAATAATATGGGGTATGGAATCCCTGTATACAAAAGAACAACGGGCATACAAGCTTCCGATAAACGGACATTGCTTATCCGCAATCCGGTAACCGATTTTATTTATTTTATCAACCTGCCTTTCAATTCCTTTGCTCTGACTATTACTGATCTGAGCGGAAAAAATGTTGTTAATACTACTCTGGCTAATACCCAGCCACTTGATGTCTCAACACTGGCTTCCGGAGCATATATTGTCAGTATAAATAAAGACGACACCGTCTTACGCCAAATCATCATAAAAAAATAGCCTGTTCCCTGCCTTCTTAAGCAGCGGGAACCATACTATACAGCAAGCTGTTGGGGTATTAGTCTCTTTCGAAAAACATTCATGCGTCATATTCTGATCTTATTTCTGACAGCAGGTTTCATTGCTATTCAAAGTGGTAGCCATGCTGTTATATCTCAGCTACGTACTCCGGTAGTTAGCACAAATACAATAACAGGAAAGATTACAGGTACAAAACTTATTCGGGATCTGCACAACAAACTTCAGGAAGCTGATTCTGAAATCCCTTATCCTCTTCTGGAAAAAGGAATGAAAGGCTATCTGAATCTGAAAAATACCGGTAAGATTGCAAAAGATGTGATCACCCTGATCGATATGGAAAAACCCGGAACTGAAAAACGAATGTGGGTTATAGATGTGACACAGGCAAAAATTCTAAAACGAACATATGTTGCCCACGGGAAAAATTCGGGAAATAACTATGCTACTTCTTTCTCCAACGTAGCCAATTCCTATCAGTCCAGTCTGGGTTTTTATGTGACCGGCCAAACTTATCACGGCAAACACGGATTATCGCTCCGGCTGGATGGTATGGATACCGGCTTTAATGATAACGCCCGGCAAAGAGCAATTGTACTACACGGAGCCAGTTATGTAAGTGACGATTTTATTAAACAATACGGACGGCTTGGAAGGAGCCACGGCTGTCCGGCTGTCCCTGTTTCGGAAAACAAGGAGATTATTGACCTGATAAAAGGCAGAAGTCTGTTATTTATCAGCGGCAGCTGCAGGAATTATCAGTCCGATTATTTAGCCGGCTGACTTTCCTGCAAATCCGGGATTGCACTCTCTCCGGATATGCTTTCCCGGATTTCGGTTATATTTTCCGACTCTTCCGATTCCTGATACATTGCGCAACACGGCAACGTTACAACAGCAGTAGTGCTGTAATGCAGCTTGCTTTCTATAAAGATTGTTCCTCCAAGCTTCTCAACAATCTTTTTCACCGTATACAGCCCAAGTCCCGACCCCTTGGACTCATCGGTTCCCCTGTAAAACATGTCATAGATTCTGGGCATAACCTCTTTCGTTATACCTATACCGTTATCACTAACTGAAATCACAAAGGCTTTATTTTCTTTTTCAGACACATTCAGAAAGATATGACTGCCTATATTTGCTTTCCGGTATTTAACAGAGTTTTCCAGTATATTATAAATAATGGTCTGAACCAGTCTTGCATCATTGTAAAAAATCTGATTGTCTTCTATCGTAATACGTATATTAATATCATCCAGAGTATTATCCTTTTTTAATTCATCCAGCACTTCTCGGATAATTTTCCTGAAATCAACCTTTTCGATCTTTGTATCTCCTTCTATGATTTCAACAATATTGATCAGATTTTTAAGTACTGTATCAAGAATAACCGTCCGATCAAGAATCATATTAAAAAACTTGCGGGCATAGGGATCACTCACTTCAATCATGCCCAGCTGGGTAAGTCCTTTGACTGTAGATATAGGTCCTCTTAAATCATGCGAGCTTCGGTAAATAAAATTATTAAGTTCCTGATTGGTCTGCTTTAGCTTTTCTTCAACAAGCTTTTGCTTTTCCTGTGCATTTATCCGCTGCTTTATCTCTGCTTCAAGAATCAGCTTATCCCGGCGCAGCTTTTCCCGTTGTTTCGTAAGCCGCTCTGTTCTCCACTTTACTATGCCATATACAGAAACAACTCCAAAAACAACGGAAAGGGTAATAAACCACCAGGTTTTCCAGAATGGATTTCTGATCTCAAACTGAAAAGGAGAAGCCATTTCAGTCCATAAGCCGTTTTTAGTTCCGGCTCTTATTCTGAGCTGATATTTACCAGGAGGGGTATTGGCGTAGGTAACAAAGGGTTCATGGCTTGGCAACGACCAGGCTTTATCAAAGCCCTCCAGTTTATACTGGTATATAATTTTCTCGGGATCAGGTTTGAGGCTAATACCAATTACACCAAAAGTCAGGTGATTTTTGTTATAGGGCAACAAAACATTATACGGTATTTTTTCAAAGCCATATACACTATCAGAATACAGGCTCCAGTCTACTTCCTTAAAGTCCAGCATAATCCCGGTCAGATTAACAATCGGACCTTCGGATCGGGGCTTGTCAGCATCCGGATTATAATTCACCAGACCGACATTGGTTCCTACCCACAGCGCGCCATGGGTATCAATCGAGCTTGCCAGCGGATTAATTTCCCCAAGAATGCTCCCCTCTTTGCTTTCATAAAAAGTAAACTTCTTTTTGTCTGGGACAAACTTCGAAAGTCCCTGTTTATGCCCGATCCATAGCTGCTTTTTCTTATCCAGCGCCATAAAATAGCAATACGGAGAGCTCAGACCATTTTCATCAGAATACTGTTTCACAAACTTACCATGCCTGAAAAGATAAAATCCCTGTCCGTAGGTTCCGATCCACATACCATCGGAGTCATCTTCAACAAAACAGCTGATATCAAATGACCGGCCGGGAACCGGTGAAGAATAGTTGACGATAGAACCACGGTCATATATGCTCAGGCCGCCGCCTCTTGTACCAAACCATATTCTGTTGTAACGATCACAGTACAAGGAATACACTTTGTTATGAGCCAGACCATCCTCAATAGTGAAAGCTCTGATAACTGAATCTTTAGTTGTCTGAAAAACACCTTCGTCAGTCGCAATCCAGATATTATTGTCCCTGTCCGCGACCAGATGATTGACCGTATTATACAACGAGCCGGATTTCCCTCCAAACCATTGCCTGAGCGAGCCGCCTGCCAGATTATACTGCCAGACACCTGCTTCTGCTGTTCCCAGATACAATACAGAATCCAGCACTATTATACCTGACAAGGGAAAATTCAGCGAATTGACTGTAAGATGATTAAATCCTGAGGCAGATTTTTTCAAATAGCTGATATTACGATCAGAAATGGTCCATATTGTCCCATAGGCATCCGTTGTCAAAGCTTTTACATTATTATCCAAAAGGCCATCCTGTCTTGTATAAAGCCTGAAAATCGGGTTATTCAAAACAGCAAGTCCATTACCGTAGCTCCCCATCCAGATATTATTTTCCCGATCTGCAAACAGACTTTTAATATAATTACCAGGCAGACCATTCTTTTCCATATAATGTTCTATTATCACCAGGCTCTGGTGATGATAGCGGCATTTATATACTCCGTTTCCATAAGAGGAAATATACAGATATCCTTCTTTGTCCTGAATAATCTGATTTATATTATGCCCTTCAAACTCCGGAACAGATTTTATGCTGCCATCGGCCGTGTCTATTGTCTGAAGACCACTTTCCGAAGTTCCCGCAAATATTTCTCCGGTTTCTTGATGATAATACAGACACTGAATATTTTCCTCTTCCAGCATTTTTTGTAATACAGTCAGACTACCGCTGGAATAGCTCATTTTTATCAAACCTTCTTCTGTGCCCAGGTATCTGATTCCGGACGGGAGCTCCAGAATCGCATTAATACCTGCCTCTACAAGATCACTGTATACCTGAACAGTAAGGTCTGCATTAATTCTGATCAGGCCGTTACGTTTTGTACCGGCCCAGATGGAACCATCTTTGCTTTCAAAGAGGACATTTACCGGAGACTGGGAAAGATGGGCGATATTTAGCTCTATAAAGTTTTGCTGATTAAACAGCGTTATGCCTCCATCAAAATGCCCGAGCCAGGTATGCCCGTTGCTTGCTGTGATACAGGATTGTATGAAATTATTATTAAGTCCTTCCCGCGACGTAAACTGAAAAAACTCCTGTCCGTTAAAACGCGCCAGTCCATCGCCCGAACCGATCAGAAGACTCCCTTTATGACTTTGAGCCAGGGCATACACATAGTCCTGAGGCAAGCCATCTTTGTATGTATACACTCTGAATCTATAGGTCTGGCCATTGACTGAAAAACAGCAACATATAAGCCACAGCAAAACTGTTGTACACCGATACAATACAGACTTATTTCGGACCATCAAAAGACTTGTATTTTATAGTGTAGGGATATTTAGGAACACCGCCGATAGGAGAGGTATAGAAAGGCAATAATTCTCCATACTGGTTTGTAATATAAAAAACTACATTATTATTGGCTCCCTTTTTTACTTTAATCAGCTGTATATCCAGAGAGGTATTTTTTTCTTTTTCAGAAATCTGATGTACGCTTGAAGACCAGCTGTTATCCCCCGACACAGTCACTTCTTCTGCTTTTCTGGCAACCGAAACAATACGCACAATACCGTCATGATCAAAGTCAAAGGTATGAATTTTAACACTTACAACTTTTTCATTAATAAACGGATAGATATGTGAAACCTTTCCCGGCTCGTCCCACATTCTGAAAGAATATTCATAGGTAAAAGCATTAGCACCTTCCACAACCTTATTTTCATTGGGATCCGAACTGAGAAAATACTTATAGAGATTACCATCATTCCCTTTTATTCCTTCTGCAACAATTTTAAAAACATACCCCTTAAATTCATTCACAAGCTCTCCTTCTACCGGATTGAACGGACCAAAAGTATACCACTTGTTATCATATCTCGGCTGACTGTCAAAGGTTTTCTCTGCCAGAGTGGTTCCGCTTTTGAAATTACCAATCGGGTCAGGATGAGATGCATCCGGATGCGTATATACGCCCTTTCCTCCCATTACGGTAAATCGTGTTTCCGAATCAGGCTGGCCGTTTATTTCATCATGGGTATTACTGATTTCCGGGTCAAATACCCGTATAAAGAAAGGCTTCTTCCATGTCTGGGGAATAATGAAAAAAAATGTCTGAGTAAAGTCATCGTCTCCCCACGCCGTTTCTGATCCATTGCCAAAGGTTACCAGAAACGGAATATTTTCCTCAGCCGCAGGAACCGATTGTGCCCTGATATCAATGAGAGGATACAAAAACAAGCTTAATAATACTAGTATAATTCTCACAAATACAACTCCTTCCTAATTATAAATCAGCCTAAACTCTACCCGTCTGTTCAAAAGCTTTCCCCGTTCTGAATTATTACTTGCAACGGGCTTCTGATCCCCGTATCCGGTAACCATAATTCTGGATGCATCTATACCCATATGTACAAGATACTCCTTCACCGCAGTAGCTCTTTTCTCCGACAGTACAGTATTATAGTCCTTATTGCCGGAGTTATCAGTATGACCGGCTATTTCAATTGATGCGCCAGGTTCATTTCTGATCAGCCTCACCAGGCGGTTTAATTCAGGGTAAGATTCTTTTTTGAGACGATATTCATTCGGTGCAAAAAATATATTGTTAAGACGCACGGCAACACTTAAATCATTCATTTCTTCAATAGAAACCATCTCTATATCCTTCTTTATTTCAAGATTCCTCTTCTCGTTACGCAAATCAATATAATTCGATACGGAATAATATCCTTTCAGTTCCGCAAAAAAGCCATAAAGTTCTTCATTGGGTAAAATTATATAAAACCTCCCATCGGCAGGATCGCTGTATATCCGGCCGAGCACTTCCCCGGTAGTCAGATTCTCAAGAATGATTTCTGCACATAAAGCCTTTCCGAAAACATCTATAATCTTACCTTCAATCTGGGTAAATGATCTGGTTACAGAAGTTTTCCCGAATGAGGAAGTGTCTTTTCCGGTTATAATTTTGCCCCCTTTGAAAGCAACAATCCGGGCATCCGTAAAACCTTTCTCCCGAACATCTGCAAAAAGTGGATAAGCAGTTGACAGATCACGTTCATTACCGACTACATATCTGTATAGATCCTGATCTTTGTATTCACTTACAGCCAGTTCACTGAAAATAGATGAATCCGTTCCCAGAGGATATCTGGAAGTCATAAGCTCAACCTTATATGTCAGACTATCCGTATCCATATTACGCTGACCGACTCTGGTAGCCTCCGCCGCTCTTTCAGTCAATCCGGCCAACTGTGTATTTTTCTTATCTTTCGGCCCGATTTGTATTTTCCGGTGAACACATGCCTGACAGTCAGTTCTGGTGTCCAGGGTTTTTCCTTTCAGAGTCAGCACGACTTCAAACTCACCGTTTTGCTCATATACATGCAGGACGGAAATGCCTTCCGATTGTCCTCCGTCACCAAAATCCCAGTAATAGCTAGTCAGGCTGCAATTGGGTATATTCGCATTTTCTGCCCTAAACTCCATAAGCTTATCAGCCAGCATTTCGCCACCGATATCCATATGCGCCTGAGTTAGTTTCCGGACTTCAAAATCATACGATGCTTCGTTAAAAAATACGACTCCGGTAGTGGTATCGATTATATTCAGGTTGATTATATAATTGCCGGGGCGCTCATAGCAGTGATTAATCTCAAGACCTCTTTTTCTGTTGCCATCACCCAGATCCCACTCATAGACCAGAGGAAGACTTTCATCATTTAATGTACCTTCTTCAAAAAATGTATAGCAAAAAGGATATTCCACCGGCTCTACACATTCCGGATGCAGGCTGGTAAAATAGTATATATCGTCATCCTGCCCGTTTTTCCGGTTTGACGATAAATATCCGCTGGATTCATCCAGTCCTTCTGTATACCCAAAATCATCAAATGCCGAGTTAAACGGCGCTCCCAGATTTGTGGCCTTTTTCTGAATCGAATCACCTATTCCGGGGGCAGCATATAAATCAAATTTGCCCAGCCCTCCCGGACGATCAGAAGAAAAATAAAGCACATTATCTTTACTTATGTAGGGGAAAGACTCATTACTGCTGGTATTTATGGCTGGTCCCATATTTTTGGGCTTCGTCCAGCGGCCATTTTGCTGGCGGGTAATGTACAAATCACTTTTACCGAAGCCACCAGGCTGGTTAGAGGCAAATATCATAACTGTTCCATCCGGAGACAATGCGGGATGTCCCACGGAGTAATTCGTAAGATTATAAGGGAACTCAGTAACGGGATTCCATTGTTTCTTCGCATCATCAAATTCTGTTTTGTAAATCCTCAGCTTTTTTGATTTTCCGGACTCACAACCTTGTTCATTAAGCATGCAACTTCCGGTAAAATACAATACTTTGCCATCTCTGCTGATTGTAGCAGGTCCCTGCATAGATCTGGCCGGAAAGTTTTTAAGCAAAAGCTGAGGAGCTGAAAACAGATTTTCTCCTTTTATATCAGTTATCAGAATATGGTCAAGCATTTCGCCCGTTGCCTGAGAGTAATACGGGATCAGCGTATTACGATTATTTGAGCAAAAAATCAGCTGGTTTTCATATACAAGGGGTGAATAATCATTATAACGGGAATTAATCTTCAGAGGAACAAGCTTTATTCCGTTTGCCGTATCAGAAAAAGGTTCCTGAGCAGCTGCAAGCTTCACCAGAAAGCAAAAAAACAAAAGCAAAATACCCTGATAACGAATCATAGCTAACTCAGACAAATTAAAAACGCTTCGGATCCGGCGCATCCACTCCATAACCAAGGCGCCAGCTCAGCATTAATTCATGGCTTCCGCTGGTATATTTATTCAGGTATCCGGCCGAATAATCATAGGAATACCCTATAGCAATACTTTTCATATTTATATGAATAAGAAACACAAATGAATCATACATTCTGTAAGAAATACCTGCTGTGATCGTTTTGTCCAATGTACCTGTAATATTTAAATCTGTCTGTACGGGTGATCCGCTTATGGCTCTCAGCAAAATAGAGGGAGTACAATACAAACGCCTGTTTATATCCAGCCTGTATCCGGAATTCAAAAAAAAAGTGCGTGCCAATATACCGGCAACACCTGCATAGGAGTCACGCAACAGCCATTGCGGAGCAGAAATACCTGCAAAAAACTGTTCTGTATGGTAATACATTCCCAAGCCGATCTTAGGATAAAACTGCGGACTGCCAATCATGGCAAACGCAGGATCATCCTGATCCGTGGTAATGATTCCGGAAGCATCATATCTGATACGGCTAAATCCGCCGGAAATACCCATACCCAGGAGACCGGAACCTGTATTTATCCGATAGGCAAAGTTACATGACAGATCATTCTGAGATTTCAGGCCAATCCGGTCATTCATATAAATTGCACCCCAGCTTATCTTTTCATTTTTCAAAGCGCTGTGCAATGTTCCGGATAAGGTAACAGGAGCGCCTTCAAAACTGCCTGACCATTGATTTTTATAGTCAACAATAGCCGTAAGCCCGTCGTATCCATAGGAAAAGGCCGGATTAATGACGAGTCCGTTAAACATATACTGACTGAACAGGGGAAAATGCTGCCCGCTGGCATAACCGAACGATAGGAAAAGAAATACTATTGATAAAATTTTATTCATGTTCACTATCGCTTCAAAATTACATAGCCCTGATGAGACTTTCCGTTGTTAAGCGTCAGCACATAAAAATACGTATCTGGTGCCAGATCCTTTCCATTCATATTCTTGCCTTCCCAGTCATTTTTATAATCATTGGCATGAAATATTTCTTCTCCCCAACGGTTAAAAATGGTAATTTTTGCGGGAGAAAACAATTCAAGTCCTTTAACTTCAAAAGTATCATTTTTACTGTCTCCGTTCGGAGAGAAAGCATTTGGAATCTTAAAATTATCCCTGATTATTTCCAATGTATCTGCCGATACCGGACAAATACCATTGCTGACAGTCCATACAAATGATGAAATGCCCGGGGGTAAATTATACGCCATCGTAACATGACTAGCCGGATCTGCAAGCTCAATCTCCGGATTCAGAGCCTGCCATTTTCCTTGTCCGACAGCTATTTCATCTGCCTGCAGAAGTACCTCTTCCGAATATATATGTCTGTCTTTACCAGCACTGGCAGGAGAGGGCCTCAAATAATTATATATTTTGAGTGTATCGGCAGACTGACAAAAACCTTTTTCAACTGTCCAGACATAATAGGAGGTATCAGGCGGAAGACTAAGCACCAGGGTCATGTTTTCCTGCGGATTCTCCAGATCGTTACCCGAAAGAGCCCTCCAATAGCCTCGTCCCAGATCAGGCATCTGGGCATATATATTAATCTTACTCTGTTCACAAAGAAAAAGATCATTCCCGGTACGCGCCTCATCAACTCTTTCCTCCGCAATTATTACCAGTGTATCAGCACTGCTGCAGGGACCATTTTCAACATACCATCGTAGCACATTTTCTCCGTAACTTATATTGGACACACTGGTGTGTGCATTGTACATCTGATCAATGTCCAATGAGCCGCTCAGTAAGGACCAGTGTCCTGTCCCTGTTTCAGGCTTAACAGCTTCAAGAGTCATCGCATTGCCACACAACATCGTATCTCTTCCGGCTATGGCATCGGTTTCTTTCTTAAAACGCTGCATAGTGACTTCAGCATAAGAAGTATCGCACGGACCATTGGTACAGGTCCAGCGAAAGCTGGTTGTGCCCAATGCCAGATTTACAACTCTGGTTATATGACTTTCGGGACTTTCCAGTTCAGCAGAACCGCTGACGACCTCCCAGCTGCATTGACCAATCTCCGGACGTCGTGCACGCAGAGTAAAGGTGTCAGTCTCACATAACTGTTCATTTTCATTGAAAATAAAGGCCTCTGAAGGCCTGTCGTAGCCATCGATAGTGAGACTTTGATAATTCTGACATTCACCCCGTTTCAGTCTCCAGTAAAAAAGATTCTGTTTAACCCCAAGTCCGTACACTCTGGTAACATTGGAGAAACGATTTTCAAAAATACCAGCTCCTCCGGCCAGAATCCAGTCTCCTTCTCCATCCAGAGGCACAGCCTGCCCCATCAGCTCAATTGTATCGGTAACACAAGCCTGAGAAGGTCCGGCAACAAAATTATAAAGGGATTCATTTCTTCTGATTGTTACCGTATCGGCAATCGTGTCACAATTCGCATTAAATATCTTATATACAAACATATAATCTCCGGGAGCATTCAGATTTCGCACCAGCGTACTGTCGGCACCCGGAGAATTAATAACTGCCTTCGGAGAATTTTCTGCCGGCTCACTCATAATTTGCCAGAGCGACCGGGCTGTGCTAATCTCATTCGCAGCTTTATTTCCTACCAGCAAATTGGCTGTAAAGCAGGATTCCTGATCCTGCGTGGAAATATTAACTTTCGTTGGCTGATTATTTATTATTTCTACCGTATCGGAATTGGAGCAGATTGTATTACTCACAGTCCAGACAAACCGGTTGATTCCCGGTTTTAATCCGCTGACAGACGCGTTGAATGCATTCACTTCCGCAATTTTCTGAGATTCTTCATTCAGAATATTCCATGTACCAGCTTCACCGAAAGCAACCTGCAAAGCATTAAGGGTGGTCTTGTCTCCGCATATGGCAGCATTGCTTCCGGCATTAGCCTTCGTCTGTACCGACACTCTTACATCGGATGAATCTTTGCAGACTCCATTGCTGATATACCAGCGAAAAACAGAAATCCCGACCGGAAGACGGATAACCGTTGACTGAGCAATATTCGGATCAAACTGAATCTGATGAGGATCGCTTACAAGACGCCAGTTGCCTGTCTCTCCTCTGCCGGTAAGCGGAGGATTAGCCTGAAGTATTGTATTTTCAACCGGTTTAATGATGCAGATATCATCTTCGGTCCTGGCAGCTGATATTACCCGCATTACAATCGAGTCTTTTAAAGAACATGCGGAATCAAGCTTATTATGTACGGACCAGTACACACGATACGTTCCGGCAGGAACATTGCCGGCCATTGTACTGGGAGAAGCAGTTCCGTTGAAAGTCAGTCCGGGTATGGCATGCCACATGCCCTCTTCCTGAACAGACAGACTGTTTTCCGTTATCAGAGGAATATCTTTGCCTGTTTCTCCAGCTGGTATTATCTCGCATACCACCGGTTCAATTTTAGGCTTAGTGAGCAAAGTTACCTGTACACTATCTCTTAAGGCAGGACAAACCGAAGCTGAATCACTGATTCTGTAGTATATGGTATAAGCACCTTTGGAAAACACGTTAAGCTCACATGTATTACCCGTAGGATTCAGTGATACGCCGGCTATCGAATGATCGGCCGGAAGCCAGGTAGAAACTTCGGCAGGCGTAGCAGGATTGGCAAGCAGAGTTACCCTGCTGTTTCCACCTTCATATGATAAGCATTGATTATCAACAGTTACTGGTCGCGTAATCAGTGCAATCGTGGCAGAGGCAGAGTCCTTACAGCCATCATTGCTGATTACCCATTTAAATCTGTGTACACCCGTTTTCAGGTTACTCAGTTTACTTTCCGGATTCACCGGGTTTTCAATCACTGCCTGGGAGGATACTGTCTCTTTTGACCATAGGCCAGCCTCTCCCGCATTACTGTTATAACTACTGCCTTTAAGAAAAGTATTTACTACCGGAGTCGATAAGCACTGGGTCTCTTCTACAACTGCCTGAGAAATGGCGCGAATCACTACCGTGTCAAAAACAGCGCAGGATGTCACAAGCTCGTTTCTGATGCTCCAGACAAGACGACTGACGCCTCTGGGCAGAGTCGCGCTTGTACTCCCATGTGCAGAATCCCCAACCAATGCAGAAGGACCTGAAAGCCATTGCCCTTTCTCATTATTTACTGCCGGTATGTTGCCTCGAAGTTGCACAGTTATACGCTCTTCACCAGCCTGGATAACTTTACATAAATCCGGCCCGGCATCAGGCACTGTAATCAATGCAATCTTTACAGTATCGCTTTTTGCACAGTTGCCATTACTGTCAGTAATCGTCCACTGAAAGCGATCCACACCTTTTAATACCCCTCTGACTAATGTTTGGACTGCATCAGGTTCCTGAAACGTCGACACAAAATAGGAAGATGAACCCGGCAAAATCTGCCAGCGTCCGGACTCAACTGTGTCAACAATGTTTCCGGCTTTCAGAAAAACTTCGGTATCCGTTCCATTATCATACGGAACACATTGATCCGCGCCTGCATCAGGTTCCGAAGTAACTGATAAATGAATTGAATCAGCTGAAGCACATCCGGCGTTCTCAATTGTCCATTGTACTTTATGTATTCCTTTTCTGAGAATTTCCACACCTGAAACGGAACCGGTCATATCTGCAAACAGGAGCCCCAGTTGATTCCCGCCTGTTACTTCTTTCCAGTTGCCCTTTTCTCCTTTAGACTGCCATACTGTATCTGCTCTGAGTTCATATGGCATATCCACACCGAGACATAACGGATATTTTGCCTCTGCCTGAATCGAGGCCTGCGAAACCACTACTATTTCCACTGTATCGGATTGTGTGCAGCCCGAAGCTGTACTTTTTATATTCCATGCAAAGGTATATCTGCCAGGATCCGGCATAAGTGTCGGATTAATAAGCAGACTATCCTGTAGCAATCCATCGACAGAAGCGGACCAGAACCCCTGCTCAAGCTTGGATACAAAAGAGTTGCCTGAAAGAGCGACCGGCTGGCTACCCGCCACATGACATCTGTCTGCATATGCCTGAGGAGCAGATACCACATTGATATCAAGACTATCAGTAAAAGCACATACACCGAGCGTATCTGTCAGCTGCCAGTAAAAACGGCTTAATCCCACATTGAGACCATGAATTTCTGATACTATATTTTGCGTATCCGCAATGCTGACATTATTCACATTGGTATACCATTTTCCTGACTGATACGAAGGATCAAAAGGCAACGCCCTTAACCGTACAGTATCTGCTCCGGCCATACTTACGCAAACATCCGGTGCTGTCCGGGGCGGGCTGAGAATGGAAACTCTCACGCCGGACGAATCCACACAACCGTCATTCCCGATATGCCACCATAGGGTATAAGCCCCTGATGCGGGTTCCAGAATTTCAGCATCAGGATCGCTATAGGATGAGAAAGATAAATTCTGAGCATTTTTCCAGAACCCTGTTTCACCAGCCGACTCACTAACGTGGCTGGCAGCCAGCTTAAAGCTGACAACAGGCTCGGCCAGACACAAGTCAGGTCCTGCATTTGAAGCAGTAATTACTCTGATATTCACTGAATCACTAGTGTAGCAACCACTTACATGATGACCTGCATTCCGGTAAAACGTATGAACTCCGAGCGGCAAATCCTGAATAACAGAATTTCCCAGAGAAACAGCTGCACTATCCGCATTAGACCAAAAGCCATATTCACCAGCCCTCAACAGGGCAGGAGCAAGGCTTATCTCTGTGGTTCCGGAAATAGTGGCTATACATTTATCCTCACCGGCATCGGGCAAAGAAAATCTGGTTATAGACAGCGTATCCAGCGACTCGCAAAAACCGATTGTATCTTGTACCTGCCATATAAATGTATGTATGCCCCATGCAAGATTTGAAGCGGTAGCTGCAGCCAAAGAAATATCATCTATTACTTGATTGCCTGATACCGGTTTCCATAGCCCCGACTGATAGCTCCGATCTATGTCAGTCGCTCTCAAAACAGCATAAGCCTCATGGATACAGGTATCTTCCGCTGCCCGCGCAGACGATATAACAGAAATATGCATCAATGAGGAGTCAGCACACTGTCCATTGCTTACTATCCAGTAAACAGGATAAACTCCTCCGGAAAATCCCTGCACAGCGGTTTCCGGCTTGTCCGATTCAGCAAAAATCAATGGCAGGGGAGAGTACCAGGCGCCTGTCTCATCGGAGATGGTAAAACTGTACGCCGCATTAAGCTCTGTCATAACAGCATCTTTCAGACACTGATCCGGTCCGGCAACAGCTTTATTCAGGACCGTAATTTTAAACGTATCGGAGATACTGCATTGTGTCTGCAAGTTTTCAATAACCGATACAAAATGATGTACTCCGGCATGCAGTCTGAGGGATAAATTATTTCCCATACCCACTGAGCTGTCTCCTTCAATTGAATATACCGTAACTTTTTCTCTCAGGACATCATAGTTAAAATGATTCAGCATCAACTCCTGAAATAAATGGCCTGGCTCCAGCACAAGGCAAGTATCTTCTTTTGGCAAAGGTTTAGAAATACCGGTTACCTCAAAACTGTCAGCCGATAAGCAAAACTGATTTTGATCCCATACTTCATAAAATAGCTTCTGACTGCCTGTCAAAAAATTTCGATAAAAAACATTTCCGTATTCATCCGTATGTATCTCCCCGACCTCTGATTTCCAGCGGCTTTCTTCTCCAGGTTTGAGCACCGTATTCTCCAGCAGGAGAGAATCCTGAATAACCAGACAGGTATCACCAGGTGGTTCCGGCCTGGTTACCAGTGTCAGCCTGATTTCCGAAGAATCAACACAAGATCCGGACCCTGAAAAATATCGGATCTGATAAGTACCGTGCTCTGACAAGGTAATATCTGTAACCGGCTGATCCGGCTGAATAATTTGTGGTAATAATGCCCCTGCATTTGTCCAGTTTGAAACTGCTCCTCCCAATGGCAAAGCACCTTCCAGTGTGATGGTTGTATCCGGCTGAGCTGACAAAATAGTTATACAGCTGGTATACGGCTTTATGGCAGCTTCGCTAACAACACGAAGAACAGTTGTATCTACTGTATTACAACCTGTTATAACATTGGTGATAGTATAGCTCAGTACGTGTACTCCGGGTCCGGCGCCATAAACCACAGTATTGGCTCCGGTGCTGTCTTCAAATGATTCTGAAGCAAGTTCCGAAGACTGTATGACCTGCCAGGATACAATTTCTCCCGATGCTGGAAGATTTCCCTTAAGCATTGCATCGACCGGCTGATACGGATAAGCAATAACCAGACATTGATCGCTGCCGGCATCTGCCGCACTGGTAGCAAGGTACGTTACTATAACTGTATCAGCTTCAACAGGCAGCTCATCTTCTGTTATGAGCCATATAAACCGGTAGGACTGTCCGTGAGCAAATCCCGAAGCTACAGCCTCCGGATCATGGATTGCTGTAATGGTAATGCCAGCCGGGGAGTCCCAATAGCCAGTCTGTCCTTCGGCAGGAGTTCTTCCTGACAACTGATACGTATCCGCGCAAATGGTATCATATACGACATAACCCTCTGTATTAACAGCCTCCTGTCCACAGTACGCAGGTAAAAAATGAGTGCCCAGCAGAAAAAAAAGAAAAAAAATACGCAGCAACATAGAATCTGGTTCTTTCTGAAAAAGACAGGTTAAACTTTTTCTCATTTATGGATTAACTACGAAAAACAGTTGCTTGAGTTGTATATCGATTCATCTGATTCAGACAAACGATTTTCATTAACCAATTCGTATTTAACTAATTTTGATTTACCATAAAAAAAGCTGTCTGAGGAAAACGATTAAAAAGCTCTTCCTTCAGAACTTCTTCTATCGGCAGGCTGCAGATAGCTTCATGCATGCATTTTAGCCAGGCAACAGCAGCATCTTCTGTAATCGGATGAGGCATATGTCTCGCCCTTAATTTGGGATGCCCGAATTCCTGCGTGTAAAGCGCAGGTCCTCCAAGAAACTGGGTCAAAAACAAAAACTGTTTTCTTTTTATTTCATCTTTGTCTATTGTAAACAATCTGCCGATTACCTCGTCCTCAAAAACCATATCGTAAAAACGATCAATCAGTAATGTAAGATTTGATTCTCCGAGCCGATAATATAAAGCCACATCCTCCATAAACCCGTCCGAATTTATTAATTCGATTTATATATATTTTTAGGCAATTAACTAATATTCCACGGCTAACACAATACAAATACGCAAAAAGAATCATCATAATGATTTTTTGGTTTCACTGAATAAATTTGTCCGTTTGGGTTTAAAACTTAAACTTTGTATAATGTACCCTCAATGATCCGGAGCATGATAATTGACACTGTTGCGGGTTACGTTATACATAAAGCTTATTACTATTTACGATGGCAGAAAACAATTCTATTAACTACAACGAAGACAGTATACGCTCACTGGACTGGCGCGAACACATCAGGCTTCGTCCGGGTATGTATATTGGAAAGCTGGGTGATGGTTCAGCTCAGGATGACGGAATTTATGTACTCGTCAAAGAAGTTGTCGATAACTCCATCGATGAGCATGTTATGGGCAACGGGAGCAAGATTAACATTCGGATTTCCGATCATAAAGTTGAAATAAGAGACTACGGAAGAGGTATTCCTCTTGGAAAAGTTATAGACTGCGTATCAAAAATCAATACCGGCGGAAAATATGATTCTTCTGCTTTTCAAAAATCTGTCGGATTGAACGGAGTCGGTACCAAGGCAGTAAACGCCCTTTCCAAATATTTCAGAGTACAGTCTGTCCGGGACGGAAAAACCAAAGTCGCAGAGTTTGAAAACGGGGTATTGGTAAAAGATCACAGAGAAGAAGCAACTTCCGAACGCAATGGTACACTGGTGACATTTATCCCTGATGACAGCATTTTCAAAAATTATCATTTTATTCCTGAATATCTGGAAGAGCAAATCTGGAATTACGCTTATCTTAATTCCAGGCTGACTATTAATTTCAATGGGAAAGAATATCGCGCAGCCAACGGCCTTCTGGATCTGCTTACCCGGAAAACCGATCAGGAGAGTATCCGGTATCCCATCATCCATCTCAAAGGGCAGGACATCGAAATCGCTCTCACTCACGAAAACCAGTACGGAGAGGAATATTATAGTTTTGTCAATGGCCAGTATACCACACAGGGCGGTACACATCTTGCCGCATTCAGGGAAGCTCTGGTAAAAACGATCCGGGATTTTTACAAAAAGGACTTTGATGCATCTGATATTCGTGGTTCCATCATAGGCGCCATCAGTGTACGTGTACAGGAACCAGTTTTTGAATCCCAGACTAAAACCAAGCTGGGTTCACTGAATGTAGGTCCGGACGGTCCGACTATCCGAAACTTTATAAACGAGTTTGTCAAGCAGGAACTGGACAATTTTCTGCATAAAAACCCTCAAACGGCCGAAGCGCTGCTAAAAAGAATTCTTCAAAGTGAACGGGAGCGAAAAGATATGGCCGGTATTAAAAAACTGGCTAATGAACGCGCGAAAAAAGCGAATCTGCATAATAAAAAGCTCAGAGACTGCCGGGCTCATTTCAACTCCAACCATGAGAAAAGATATGAAACCATGCTTTTTATCACGGAGGGAGACTCTGCAAGCGGCTCCATTACCAAATCAAGGAAAGTAGAAACTCAGGCTGTTTTCAGCCTTCGCGGTAAACCGCTCAACTGCTTTGGGCTTACCAAGAAAATCGTGTATGAAAACGAAGAATTTAACCTTCTGCAGCATGCGCTTAATATCGAGGAGGACTTGGAAAACCTGCGATATAACAAAATAGTTATTGCTACCGATGCCGATGTTGACGGTATGCACATCCGACTTCTGATGCTGACGTTCTTTCTGCAGTTTTTCCCGGATCTTGTCCGTAACGGGCATATATACATTCTGGAAACGCCCTTATTCAGAGTACGGAACAAAAAAGAAACCATATATTGCTACTCGGAAGAAGAAAAACAAAAAGCTATTGCCAGACTTGGCAGTAAACCGGAAATTACACGATTTAAGGGACTCGGAGAAATAAGCCCTGATGAGTTCGGCAATTTTATCGGGGATGATATACGCCTCGAACCGATTGTTTTGCGCAAGGATACAACTATATCCAAACTTCTGAGCTACTATATGGGCAAAAATACCCCGGACAGACAGCTATTCATTATTGATAACCTGAAAGTGGAGAAAGATATTATGGAAAAGAAGGCTGAAGAGGCGCCGGCCGAAGAAGAGACCGAAGCAGCATAAACGCATCAAGAGGCCGGAGCAATTCCGGCCTCTTTGTTTTCCAGATTTATGACGTACCCGATCTACTAACTACCACACATCAACTTCACCATTTCACACACACTACCTACCCACATTCGCACATCTTCATCACTCAACCACACAACCAGGATTTTCGACCAGGTCTGTTTCAAATCCTTCTATTAGTTTAACCCTCCGGATTCAGATATTGTTAACCTCTGCCTGCCAAAAAGTAATAAGGGCAACAAAGCGCCGTAAATTGACTTTTTTTTATATGAATGCCTAAACTTTATAGGTTATAAAACGCTTTATAGAAAAAATTAAAAAACTTTATCTTTATATGTATCAAACCATTAACCACATAAAAACCCTAATTTACAATAAAAGCAGCGTTAGTTTCCCTATTTTTTTTAAATTTGAAACCTGCATTGATAGTCTGTTATCAGATCGCGGATAAAACCGCAATTCAGATGTTGACTTATGTTTAATTTAACCTATTTTTGGAAGTTCCAAACTGTAAAAGAAAACTCAGGAAATGGCAGAAGTAATTAGAATGCCTAAAATGAGCGATACAATGACCGAAGGTGTTATCGCTGCATGGCATAAAAAAGTAGGCGATCAGGTAAAATCAGGTGATGTACTTGCCGAAGTTGAAACAGATAAGGCCACTATGGATCTGGAATCCTATGAAGAAGGCACTCTTTTGTACATAGGGGTGGAAGAAAAAGACTCTGTTCCCGTTGATTCAGTCATTGCTGTAATAGGAAAGAAAGGCGAAAACATAGACGATCTTCTGAAAGATATTGATAAAAACGGGAGCTCAAACGGGGATTCCGGTTCTTCCAAAAATAGCAAAAAAGAAGATAAGAACAGTAAGGAAAGCGAGGAGGAAGAGGAAGAGGAAGAGGAAGAGGAAGAAGATAGTGATGAAGATACTTCCGATATTAAGGCAGAAGTAATAACCATGCCCAAAATGAGTGATACAATGACCGAAGGGACCATTGTAGCATGGCATAAAAAAGTAGGTGATTCTGTAAAATCAGGTGATTTGCTGGCCGAAGTAGCTACAGATAAGGCAACCATGGAGCTTGAATCCTACGAGGATGGTACTCTGTTGTACATCGGAGTAAATGAGGGAGATGCCGTTCCTGTAGATGATATCATTGCCATAATAGGTGAAAAAGGTACGGATTATAAACCGTTGCTAAAATCCAAGGGTAAAAAAGAGAATAAGAAGAAGGAAAGTAAAAAGGAGGAGGCATCATCTTCTCCCAAAGAGACTTCTTCCAACGAAAAAACAGAAGAAAGTAAGAGCAGCAGCGATTCATCCGGCAGACTGAAAGCATCTCCGCTTGCCAAAAAGATTGCCAAAGACAAAGGTATCGATATTTCTGAGGTAAAAGGATCCGGTGAAAACGGCCGTATCGTGAAAAAGGATATCGAAAATTATAAACCGGAGTCCCAAAAAGCGGATAAAACAGCCGCTCCTTCTACAGCCGCTGCTCAGCTGGGCAAAGAAAGCTATGAGGAAGTTGCTGTTTCTCAGATGAGAAAAACCATTGCAAGACGACTGGCTGAAAGTAAATTTACAGCCCCTCATTTTTACCTGACCATGGAAATCAACATGGACAAAGCTATTGAGGCAAGAGAAAGCATTAATAAAGTTAGTCCGGTTAAGGTTTCATTCAACGACATGGTTATCAAAGCCGTTGCTGCGGCTCTTCGTCAAAACCCGAAAGTAAACTCTTCCTGGCTGGGTGACAAAATCCGGTACAATCATCATATTCATATTGGTGTCGCGGTAGCTGTTGAAGAAGGTCTTCTTGTACCGGTGGTACGTTTTGCAGATTCCAAGAGTCTGGCACAAATTGCCGGTGAAGTGAAGGAACTTGGCGGTAAAGCGAAAAACAAGCAGTTGCAGCCAAAAGACTGGGAAGGCAATACGTTCACTATCTCCAACCTCGGTATGTTCGGAATCGAAGAGTTTACAGCAATTGTAAACCCTCCGGATGCCTGCATACTTGCAGTAGGCGGAATCAAAGAAACTCCGATAGTGAAAAACGGCGAAATGGTTATCGGTAATATAATGAAAGTAACCCTTTCCTGTGATCACAGAGTAGTAGACGGGGCAGTAGGATCAGCCTTCCTCAAAACCCTAAAAGGGTTCCTTGAAGATCCGGTCACTATTCTCGTTTAATAAAATATTTTTGTTTATCTTCAAAGCCTCTCAACAATCGGGAGGCTTTTTTGTTTAATTCTCAGAATCTGCACAGTGATGATAAAAATCAGGTTTTTACTACTACTTTTTTCGTCCGTTTGTATTAGCTCCTGTATAAATAACGAAACCAGTCTTCTGGTCGGAAAATGGTCCTTTGAGAAGGTCATATTGCCGGATAACCGCATATTCTCCGTAAAAGATTCGGCTTCTTCAAAAGCCGAGAAAGAGTATGAGTTTTTTCAGAGCAATATGTATCTTGTAGAAACAGTACAGTATAAAAACGGAGAAGGAGAACTTATTATAAAAAAAGGCAAGTTTGAGCTAACCAGTGAAAATGACAAGCTGTACCTTACATTAAAAGAAAAACAACTGGAAGGAATCGGTGTCAGTACTTTTCATATCCTAACCCTGAATGAAACTGACCTGATTTGGGAAAATGAACGAAAAAGCAGATATTTTTTTACAAAAGTAAAATAGGGTTATTATACACATGACAAAAATACGATCAACAACAGTGCTGGCTGTTTTGCACAACGGGGAAGTTGCGATTGCTGCAGACGGACAGGCAACCATGGGCAATACCGTGGCAAAAAGTAATGTACGCAAAGTACGAAAGCTTCTGGATGGAAAAATATTAACAGGATTTGCCGGTTCTACGGCCGATGCTTTTACTCTTCTTGAACGCTTCGAGGAAAAACTGAACTCCTACGGAGGCAATATGAAAAGAGCTGCAATAGAACTGGCCAAAGATTGGCGTACAGACCGTTTTTTGCGCAAGCTGGAAGCGATGATTATAACAGCCAACGCCTCTGAATTGCTGATAATCTCCGGGACGGGTGATGTGCTGGAACCGGACCATAATGTAGCCGCCATAGGCTCCGGAAGCATGTATGCCCAATCGGCTGCGCTTGCTCTGAAAAAGCATGCATCACATCTCAGCGCTGAAGATATTGTCAGAGAAAGTCTTAATATCGCGGCTGATATATGTATTTATACCAATCATAATATCATTTTGGAAAAGCTATCCTGACAAATCCAATGGCTGAAATTACCATTTATCATAACCAGCGTTGCAGCAAAAGCCGGGAAGCTCTTGCCTTGCTCAACGAATATCCGCATAGCATAGAAATCATTGAGTATCTGAAAACGCCACTGACCGCCGGTCAGGTAGAAGATATCGCAGCCAGACTTGATGTAAGTCCGGAACAGCTGATCCGGAAAGAAGAATCCGTATATAAGGACTATTATAAGGGCAAAAAGCTGAATGATAAGGAATGGGTGAGGGTATTGGTTGAAAACCCGATTCTTTTACAGCGTCCTATTGTGCTCAAAGGAGACAGGGGAGTAATCGCGAGACCACCTGAATTAGTGAAGGATCTTTTTTAGCCCTATATATTTTATATGCAATCGGCATATATACCGCGCACTATCGTAATAAGATATAGCGCAGACCTAATTCAACCGAGTTATTCCAATAGGGAGCAGGAGAAAAAGCTCCGCTGTTGTACGTAAAGGTAAGGTGAAAACGATTTGTATCCTGGTCAACCTGCAAAACTCCGAAAAAAGCCAGTCCCTGCCTGTACCGGAATACAGGACCTGCCTGAATCAGCTCTCTGTAGCCCAGCAATAATGTCAGGAAACAATGATTATAGTAGTTTTTCTGATGCCTGAAAAGCAGATAGCTGCTGAATTTCCAATCCGGGCTCAGGAAACCGGAATACGCAAGATTAACCTGTTCATATCGTTGCAGCCGCAGTACATTGGAAATTGCTACTCCTTCGGCATTGAATAATTGCCAGAAAGAAATTCCTGCTGTCCACTGGCGGTATTGCAGTGTCAAGCCGGCAGCTCCGTCAGGCAGTGACATATTTCCAGAACCGGAAGGCGCTGTAAAATTGACGGAAGCAAATCCGATATTAACACCGGAAGTGATGCTCATGTCTTGTGCTATATTGACCTCCAGCGCATAATTAAAATAAGCCCGTGGCCGTGATATATATGGCCCCTCGCGCTCATTAAAAAAAAACAGGCGGAAAGAGTTCAGATTTTTGTTTCCCGCAGAAGCTGTCTTTTCGGCCTCTGCCATAAAGCTGTTAATTCCACCGTATTTTCCTTGTTTAAATTTGTAGTAAGCAGCCAGACTAACCTTACTGTCATCCGGTACGTATGCCGGATTGGCAAGCGCCCCATGATAAAAATAACCGGAAAAAATGTCCGGATAAACCGGTGAACCTTGTCCGCTGGCCTCCTGATACAAAACAATACAAATAAAAACGGCTAACAGGGTTTGCATTAATTAATATAGAATCAATTACAAATATAATTTTTTTAATTATTCGTTACTTTTAGTAACCTCAGAATGTCTTTAAGATAGGAAATGAAAATCGAGGAAAAGCAAATACCTGATTTAATTAGAGAAGGCAAGGACCGGGTCGTGATACCGGTTTTATACAAGGCTGTTTTTCCGAAAGTTAAAAATTATATTACAAAAAACAATGGTCAGCAGGAAGATGCTTATGATGTATTTCAGGATGCGGTTTTTTTATTTTACAGACAGATCATTGAAAAGACCTTCAATGATAAATATACAGTCTACGGCTATTTGTACCGTCTGAGCATAAACCGGTGGATAAACAAGCTACGCAAAGACAAGCGAATAAGCTATACCGAATCCATAGATGAAGACGACAGCCAGGTCAGCTATATAGATACCGAGGCTGATCCCTGGAGAAACAATGAAGAACAGACCAATATTCTTTCTACACTGTTTTCTGATATCGGAGATAAATGCATTGAAATTCTGACATTGGTAATCTATCATAATCTGCTTATGGAAGATATTATGATACGAACCGGATTAGTATCGGAAGGAGCTGTAAAGATGAAATTGAAACGCTGTAAGGAAAAATTATATAAGGAAATTGAAAAAAATCCGGTATTGCTGGATAAACTAAAAGGCAATGGATAAGCAGGACCAACTATTTGAATATATATACGCATATTTTGAAGGGGAAAGCGATGCTGTATCCAGACAGGAGTTTGAATCAAAGCTGAAAAGCGATTCTGAGTTCCGGAAAAAAGTAGAGCAATACAAACAGATTCCCGAGCTCGTGGTGCGTCATCGGCTGCTGAATGTCCGGCAAATTCTTGACTCCGAACATGCTCGTTACTCCGAAAGCACTTCCGGAACAAACGGACCGGGGAAGAAAGGATTGCTGACCGTAGTGCTGGCAGTCTGCCTTGTATCCGGTTTGATAGGTTTTTATAATTTCTCCAAAAGCAAATCAATCCCCACAGACACGGTAACACCGCAGCCTGCCACAGCGGATAGCTCCCTGACAGCTGACTTTGGGGGTTCGGAACAGCATAAAGAAACAGTTTATACCCCACCCGCGGACAGTCATAAAGCACCGATAGCCGGCATGCCCTCCGAATCACTAACAGATTCATACGTAGACACTTTCGTTCCGGATCCGGATAGTCTGCCCGGAACAACACTTCCTGAAACCATTGCAATATCCGGGCAGACAGAGGGAGCTGGTTCTGTTATTCCGGACAAGGTAGCAGAACCGGTTTACCATACAGAGAAAGCGAATCTCCAGACCGAAGATGCTCCTGCAAATCTGACAGCCTCATGCTCACTAACAACCAGAGCCATGATCCATATCCGGAATACCTGCTATCAGGAAGCCACCGGTAAGATAACCGTTTCTTTCCCTGATGAGCATGAATCGTTTCGGGTCACCATCAATCATCAGCAGGTATATAGTAACCAGGCGGAATATCTGCAGGCTGGAATATATCAGCTGAGAGTTACCGATCTTCATGGTTGTCAAAGCGACTATCAGGCAGAAGTAAAAGAAGAATTCTGTCATACTGATTTCGTGCTAAATCCTAATACCGGGAAGTTTTGGGATACCCCGTTTTATGATTTTTCAGGTATTCTTACAATATTTGACAAAAATGGGAAGATTGTATGTAAAAAGCATATACCGGATCATAGCATCTGGCAGTGGGGGGGAAGACAGGACGACGGCCAGCTTATACCGGGATATTATCTGTTTAGCCTTCACTATGAAAACGGGACCATTTATCAGGGAAGCATTACCATTGCTCAATAAAGTAAAAGCCAAAACTCTTCATATAAAGTAACAACTGAACAAAGCTGAGAATAAAATAACCGGAATGAAAAAAATCGCTGTCATATGGCTGTTCCTGATCCTCTCAATATCAATTGAAGGCTTCGGACAACTATTTTCTGTTCCGGACCCTCAGCTAAAAATCTATCTCCAAAGCCGTTACCCTAATAGTTTTGATCAGGATGGATACCTGATCATCGCCAATGCCAGAACAGAGACACTACCATTGATCTGTGAAGACCAGGGTATACAAAGTGCTGACGGGATTCAATATTTTACCAATGTAAAACGTATCCGACTATCCAATAACGCTATACGCCATCTACCGGATCTTTTCCGGCTCGAAAATCTTGAGGTTCTTGAAATCAATGATAACCAGATTGACTATCTGCCGGATCTGTCCTATCTGACAAAGCTGAAAACTCTGGTAATAAACCGGAATCATATACAGAATCTTTCCACAATCAGTTCGCTGACAGGCCTGGAAGAACTCTATACTCACAGCAATCCGCTAAAAAAACTGCCGGACATAAGCCGGCTTACCAATCTGAGAAAGATACACCTGGCTTATTGCGAACTGGATGAGCTGCCTGATCTAAGCCATCTACAGCAGCTTGTAGAGCTGATTTGTTATAAAAACAACCTTACCGTATTACCGGACCTGACCAATCTGCCATCATTAAAATACCTCGATGCCGGATATAATCAGCTAAAGCAGTTCCCGGAGTTTTCTTCCGATCCGGTCATTGAGACAATCTATCTGAACTCAAATGATATCCGTGATTTACCTTCGTTTGAAGGTTTTTCTTCATTGATTAAGCTGCGCATATACGACAACTATCTAAATTTTGAAGACCTGTTACCATTGACCAGCCTTGATAACTATAACGATATATATAAATTCACTCCCCAGAAAAAATTTGACAAAGGCTTTGTAAAAGACCACATGGAAACAGATGATTTCTCCGTTACTCTATCAGAAATCGGGCACGCTGAAAACCAGGTCTATCAATGGTACAAAGACCAGCATGTACTCACTTCTTTCGACGCTCCTGCTTTGCATGTGCATAACCTGACCAGGAAAGATGCCGGAAAATATTACTGCAAGGCAATGCATCCGGCATTTCCGGAACTTATTCTTGAAACAGATACTTTTACAGTTGAAGTATCCCGATGCCTTATTCCGGATTTATTATCTTTTTCCGTCAATGAAAAAAACTGCCAGCACAAAGGTATGCTAACGGTTCACGCCCAAAATCAGCCTCAGCCTGTTTCTTTTTACTATCTGATCGGGGAAATAAGCGGGGATACGCTTGAGTCTTCCGATGGCTTTTTTGATCAGCTTGACGAACCAAGCTATCAATTAGTTATACAAACAGGAAAGTGCAGGCGGAATTATTCGTATTCTATTAATATACCTCAGAGTAAATGTGACGAGATCTTTATTACACCTAATGGAGACGGGATTGATGAATCATACTTTATTTCTCAGAGTGGCAGGGCCGTCATTCGCGATAAATTTGGCATAGCCATATATGAACTGTCCACACCAGCCTCATGGGAAGGCAATGGCCTGCACGGAAAAGTCAGTCCGGGATTATACTTTATCGATATTAATAACGGAAGCGAAGTTTTACAGATAAGTGTAATATATTAACCGGTAAGAAAAAACACATAAACAGCCCATACCTGGCAGAGTATTTTTTCACTATAATTATAAAGTCAAATTCATTTTTTCATTTTTTTTGATGATATTTCCCATCAAAAGAACTTATTATCTTGCGTTCTATATCCAACCTTATACCCTTTATGCGAACTATATTACGACTTCTGGCTGTTTCATTGCTGGCTTTCGCAACATTTCCCGCTCAGGCACAACTCGAATATAAATACTCTTCAAGTATAGGTGGTACAACCAATATCATTTCTTCTTTTCTTTTCGATACAGACCATTATAATACAGTCCATGTGCTGGAAAGTAAAAGGGGACTTACACAATTGATCGAATATTACCAGATCAAACGATTTAACAGCAGCAATAATTTAACCGACAGCATCCGTCTTTCCTTCGGAATCCTGCCAATCATCAATATTCCACAGATTATCGTGTTCAGATGCGCAGGCAATGGCAATTATTACGCCCTGACGACACTCAATACATTCCTCGCTTTCAACGCAAAAGGCGAGCTTCTTTTTAGCAAGGACCTTCAGACAGAACCTGATTTGCTGGATATTGTACTTTACCCCGGAATAAATGCCCGGGAAATGGTTATCGGCAATAATATGATTCATATTCTTTCTGCCAATTATGTTTTTCTTTTCAATCTTAACGGACTATACATTGACCGGTGGCAAACCGGGGAGCAGTCTTACCCGGAAAAAATAGCTGTTGACAGTAAAGGCAATACCTATGTGCTCGGATACAACACTATAGTTATGTTTGATACAGACCATGAAATGATAAAAGACATTTATATCTCTTCAAACAATACAATTTCAGGCATATACCCGGATAGTAAAGACCGTATTTTTGTAACGTATGATTCCCCGGCCAATTATTATGTAGATGTATTCGATACTTCCGGCAGCTGGCTTGGCTCCATTTCCGGTCATACAATAACAGACGCTCAGACAAACGAAGAAGTTTTTCTTGGTTTTCGTACGCTCGGTCAGGTTATATATCAAAATGACAAACTTTATATAGCAGATCTTCAATCGATGAGCCTGAGTATGCGGGTGGCTAATTATGCCTACGACCGTATTGCTGTCTATACAAAAGAAAAGCTTCCGCCGATGGGGCTTTACGGACCTCAGCGTATTCCGATTAATACACCCGTCACCTATCAGATACTGCCCAAACGCGATAATATTTATCCATACTGCCGGTATACCGGCAAAAATATGTCCAGGACAGCAAGTAGTACCGATCCGCATGACGGCAATTCCGGGGAGGATTACATGAATATAACGCTCATTGCCTCTGCTGAAACAACCCCGGGAAGACTGATATGCCTCTACTACACCAACAACGGCGAGGATAGTGTATATGTTGATATTACTCCATATTCGCCTGATAAGCCATATGCAATTGCATCTGTTACCTGTGATACCAGAGATTATATTCTTTGCAGTGATGGCAATATTGAATCATTTCAATTCAGCGACCTGATTAAAACAGGAATGGAGTGTGAAGTTTTTAGCTATAAAGACTTCACGCTGGACAGTATCACTGCCAATGCCAATATCGGCCAGCTATACAATGCTACGCTGTCTTTGGCTACCGTTGATCCCTCGATAGCGTACTACGCAGGCATATGGATTGATCTGAATAATGACGGCGATTTTGATGATGCAGATGAATTTGCCGGTACCGCTATTGCTTTTGAAGGGCAGGTAAAGTTTCTTAATATCCATATACCGCCTACCTCGGATTATACCGGCAATGTCCGTATGCGTTTACGTTCAAGATCCCTGTATCCGTTTTCCGCTGATGAAGCTTGTATGCGTCCCGGTGACTCGGGAGAAACACAGGATTATGCAGTTCACCTCACCCAGCCGGTGACACTGGCTGCGTCGGAAGCCATAACTCCCAACAACGATGGGAAAAATGATCATTTCGTTGTAAAAGGAATTGACCCTCTTTACAACAATAAGCTGATTATTACTGACGCATACGGTAAAGTTATAAAAGAAACTGACAATTATACGAACGACTGGCCTGGTCAAAACGAATATAGTACGGTACCTAAAGGCACCTATTATTTTTTCTTCGAAAACGGCCCCGGTTCAATCAACGGATTCTTCATTATTAATTACTAAACCGTTACCTGCATTACTGATCCGGCAGGGGGGATATCCATCAAATAATTGATTTATAGCTATTTTTAAATTATTCAACGACTTAATTCATAAGCATCTGATTCCAAACAGATTTCCATGCTTTCGACAAGTCCGATAAAAAGATTTCAATATTCCCGCAGAATCCTATATAACAGATTGCTTATTATTTAACGAAGAACAATTTATTTTTTCATTTTTTTTGAGGATATTTCACCTCATAAAATAATACTGCCATTTTATAGTAAGCCTACATTCCCCTTAATGTCCTATGTGTAAAATACCGGTTCGAGTTCTTTACGCTGTACTAGCACTCTTTTTGCCTTTTTTATCCTACTCCCAGATAACCCGGTACCAATACAACTCAAGTATTGGCGGTCTGTCTGATCTGATTATTCCGCAATTGTTTGAAGTAGACAATAACAATAATGTCTATATTCTTGAGCAGGAAGATTATGAATCCGGCTACAATCTAAAAAAGTTTAACTCCAGAAATGAGCTCATAAGTGATGTAAAACTAACTATTTCAGACAACAGCTCTACCAACAGCCTGTATTTTTCGGCATTCAGATGTTCACCGTCCGGACAATTGCTCACATTGGACAGCTACAGCGGAATGGTATATGTATTCGACCAGGATGGAAACCAGACCAAAGAGCTATATTTGTATGACAACGATGATCTTATTGAAAAATCACTGTATTATCCCAGTGATATGATTGTCAGCGGGAACAATACAATTTATATATTATACAGCAACGGAATAGCAGAGCTTGACTTTGAAGGAAGTGTTATCAGCCTCTGGATGTTTGAAGAATATCTCAATACACATTCACTGACAATTGATAAAAAAGGGAATCTGTACGTATCTTTTGATCTTTCTATTCTTGTTCTTGCTCCTGACGGAACAGTGATCAATACTATTTCTACGTATATACCTCTTCCGGAGATCTATATAAGACAAATTGTATCCGATGGCTATGACAGGCTGTTTATCACGTATGGAGGCTATTACAGTAACGTTTACGCAATTTACCGGACCGACGGAAGAGAAATTGCCTCTTATCAGGACGGACATCTCTATACCACTGAATCCGGAGAAACTGTATATGTTAGCTTTAGCGATTTAAGCCAGATAGCATTCAAAAATCAGCGGTTGTATATCGGAGATTATCAATACGATAACAAGAATTCGATATTTCAATATGATCGTATTGCCATTTTTGACGAAATTAAACTTGAGCCATTTGCCATCCATGGTCCCGGTCGTATTCCAATCAATACTCCTGTTACCTACAAAATCTTACCAGAACTTGACGGCCAGTACCTATACTGCAAATATACCGGAACAAATGTTGAGCAAGTAATCCCGTTCGACTTTAGTTCCAGAGACGAAAGCCAGTGGAAAATAACACTAATTGCCTCTCCAGATGCTACACGGGGACGACTTGTATGCATGTTTGAGTCCTCTCAGATTGAGCAGGATAGTATTTACCTGGATATCACTCCGTATGTTCCGGCCCGTCCATACTCAATAAGTCCGGTCTCCTGTGATACCGAAGACTTTGTTCTTTGCGGAGATGGCTCTATAAAATCATTTAGTTTCAACAATATCAGTAAAAGTAATATTCATTGCAACGGATATGGCTACAAAGACTACACAATGGACAATCTTGTGGCCAGCGCCCATATAGGTCAGCTATACAGCGCTACGATATCCCTTGATACCGATCATCCGTCTCTTCCGTACTATGCAGGCATCTGGATTGATCTGAATAATGACGGCGATTTTGATGACGAGGGTGAATTTGCCGGTACTTCCATTGCTTTTGACGGAATCGTAAAATTTATTAATATACAGATTCCCCGGCACTCAGACTATACAGGTGACGCACGCATGCGGGTACGCTCAAGAGTAATGACCCCATTTTCCGCCGGTGAGTCCTGCATGAGAAAGGGAGATATCGGAGAAACCCAGGATTATGCGGTACAAATTACCCACTCACTGTCACTCGCTGCTTCCGAAGTAATCACCCCGAATAATGATGGTAAGAATGATCACTTTGTTATACAAGGTGTCGATCATGACTACGACAATAACCTTGTGATAACTGATTCATACGGCAAAGTAATCAGGCAGATGAGCAATTACACAAATGACTGGCCTTCACAGGATGACCGTAGTATATTGCCATCCGGAACATATTATTATTTCTTTGAAAACGGCCCGGGATCAATCAATGGCTTTTTCATTGTAAACTACTAAACCATTAATTAAAAAATAATTGCCAAGCATATGTTTCCATTTAAGATTTTTCTTATAATCGCAACAGCCAGCTTTCCCGTTTTCAATTCTTACGCACAGGATCTGCCAAGGACAACCCTTTACATGTTCAATCGCCAGCTGTACAACCCGGCTGCAAACGGGACTGATGCCGCGGGAACCAATGCTTCCGTACTCTATCGCCATCAATATGCCAATATCAAGGGTGCTCCGAGATATATCTCAGCATGGGGAGATCACCGGTTTGCCGCCAAAAAGATGGCTGTAGGATTAAATGTAAACTCATTTCGCTATGGGATAACCCGCGAAAATGAAGTAACGGCAAACTACGCATATCTTCTGCCCGTAACAAGAAAAATCAAATTGTCTATGGGATTAAGAGCCGGACTGGCCGGAGTATCCGTACGAACAGCCGAGCTCAATAATGTCTGGGATGAAAATGACCAGGCTGTATCAGATTTACATTTCTCCCAGACATATGGGAAGATAGGTGCCGGATTTCAATTATATTCGGATAAGTTTTATGCAGGCGTCAGCGCTCCTGACCTGTTTTCCGGCAAAAAAGCATTCTTTGTAGATACAGACCGTTCCGTACTGTCAAGAGCAAACTATATTCTCTATGCCGGAGGCACCATCGGCCTTAATGATTCATACCGATTGCTTCCTTCCGCCATTACTTATATTTCTGACAACAATACTCAGCTATACGGAAGCATATTATTTGAAGTAAAACAGTATTTTCTTGCAGGAATTACAGTCTCTACCAACGCCATGTTTTCCCTTACTGCAGGCGCTTATTTAAGCCCGAGAATCCGTTTTGGCTACTCCTATGAATTCAGCAAACCAGGAGCCATCGCCAGGCTCAATACCCACGAGCTAAACATCAGATACGCTGTTGATAACCTGTTCAGACAAAAATAATGTATATTCTGACTTCACTTCTAACCATACTATCTTTCGCAGTTTTGGCCCAAAAAGGCCCCGAAAGAAAAATAGAAAGCAAGATAGCTCAGGCAGAGTACGCCTATGAACAGGGCAAGCTTGAGGAAGCCTCCAGTCTGGCCGGCATTACAGTAAAGCAATATGCCAGCCTCAGCGAAAAACCTTTCTCATATTTTGAGCTGCTAAGAATAAAATCCCTTGCCGATTTTCACAATGCCCGGTTCAAAGATTTTTCCGAAACAGAAAAATACCTTAATCAGGAAATATCAGAAGGGGGGCAAGAGGCGCAGTATGCCCGGCTGGTCCTGACATCTGTGTACCTTAGTACCAGGCAGACTATAAAAGCTATTGAGCTTACCGGAAAAAATAACGATCTGGGTCCGGATAGCTTTCTGAGAAAAGACCTTGACATTCTGACTGCCGAAGCACTTTACCAGCAGGGATTTTATACTCAAAGTCTTGAGATACTTTCCTCTCAGGAAAATTTCAGAAAACTCTTAATCAGCAAAGCCAACAGTACCAGCAATATCTATAGTCAGGCAAATCTCAATCTGAGAAGACATAAGACAAATTATGCCAGAATCAAAAGTCTTCAGGTACAAAATATATTGGCTCAAGGCTATACTGCTCGGGCAGAAGACTCTCTCAATACGCATATTTCATGGCTCAGATCCAGTCTTGCTGATTCAAAGCTGCTGCTTTTCGATGCATATCTTACTCTGGCCGCCATTTTCGAGCAAAAGAATGATCCGGGCAGCGCTTCGAAAGCCTATGCACAGGCCATATATCATGCCGGCAACAGCAATCGGGCCCCGTTAAAAGCGTATGCCCTCTATAAGCAGGCATCACATCAGCTTTTTATGGGCAACCGTATCAGCGCTGATGCCAAAATCCGGGAACTTCAAATCGATGCTTTTCAGATAGCCGGAATAGACGAGCCGGTTCAGCCTTATTATGAGCTAACTTCCATAGCAAGGACGTATATGGAGGGAAATACCAGAAAAGCAATGGCATCGCTGGAGAAACTCCGGACGCTGCTACATGATATTCCGGACTTTCACCCGTTCTGGAAGGAATACTATCTGCTTACATCCCGTCTGGCGTATGCCAACTCCGATATTAATGTATATCTCAATGCTACCGGTCAGCTATCCAGGCTGATCAGCGCCAATACCGGTCACAAATCCATAGTCAGTATCATGGCCTCACTGAATGAGCTGATGAAAACCAGCAATTTCAAAGGTTTTTACCAGATCGGTCACATTGATATAGCAGCAGGTATCCGGCAGCTGGACAAAGAAATGAATCCCAATGGCTCTATCCTGACAGGATATTATGACATAGCTGCCGAATATTATTACGCCAAAGGCCTTATCGATTCTGCTTTATTTTTCTCGGAAGCTTCACTGCGCTTTAAACCTGATCAAAGCAACAGGCAGCAGCTCAACTCACTCATATATCAGCTAAAAAATGCTCTGCTGAAAGGCTTGAAAGGAGATATTCAGACAACCCGTAAAATACTTGAGCAAAACGAAAAAGATGTTCTTCGTTACAGCAAGGCATATACAGATCAGGCTCTGAAAAGCCTTCTTCTGCTAAATCAGCTCTATCAGCTCACAGAACAGAAGCAAAAGAGCATTCAGCTTGCCGGCACAATCAGAAACATTCGAAAGCCGACACAGGGACTTTTAAATATTCCTGAAAGCATAGAAGCAGATTATGCGTTGGCAAGCATCTACTCAGAATCAGGAAATTATTACAAAGCCGAAAAAATTATTACCGACAGCCGCCGACATACCGGCAAGGAATTACCGGCCGGGCCGTTTATCTTTCCTCTGATTCTGCTCGAATCTGAAATAAACCTTATCAACGGAAATTTTGAGGCCGCAGAAAATGGCATTATACAGGCCATCCGTCTGAGTGAGCAGTATTTCGGGCCAATGTCTCTGCAGCTTGCCCGGGCCCGCTATCAGTATGCTCAATATTTCGATGCCATTGCAGATTATCCGAACGCCACAGAAGAATTAGGCAAAGCAACCTCACTGCTTACAAAGGCGCTGGGGCAATCCAACAGTTTTAGTCCGGACCTGTATTTGCTGCAGGCTGAGCTGGCTATCCGATCCGGTCAAGCCACCAAGGATATCAGCGCTTATTATGTAAAAGCGCTGGAAATCGCATTAAACTCATTTCAGGAAAACAGTGAGAAATACAACAAAATACTGATCAGCTACTCGGACTACCTGATACGTCAGCAAAACTATAATGAAGCAGCCAGACTGATCGACAAAGCGCTTGGCTATTTTCAGAATACCGGCAATACTAAATCCTTGCCATATGCCAATGTACTGCGTACCCGCGGCAAGCTGTCATACGCACGCAAGGAATATGCAGCTGCCGAAAAGGAGTTTTCCAATGCGGAAAGGATCATCCAAGACCGTCTGTCTAAGGAGCACCCTGCGTACAACACCTGTCTGGGAGAACTCTCCCGAGCCTGTTATATGCAAGGTCAGTCGGACAAGGCCATACAGATAATGGAAGAGACCATTCCCAGATACCTGAAGTATATCGAAACACTTTTCCCCGGCATGAGCTTCCGGCAGAAATCCGGATACTGGGCGGCTTTCAAGGACGAATTTGAGTTCTATAACTACCTTTTATTGTCCGCTTATGCCAATAATAAACCTGCAGAGCTGGGTAAAGTATACAACAATATTATCGCAACAAAGGCAATTCTGTTAAGTTCAGACAAGCAAATAAGGCAAAACATTGCCGCCTCAGGAGACAGTGTCCTGATCAATATGTTTGAAGACTGGATTTCACAGAAAGAGTTTCTGGGAAGTGTGTACGGGCTTAATGCTGCCGAACAGGCAGAGCTCGGCATCACTATTGAAGAGCTGGAGAAAAAAATAGAAGCCCAGGAAAAAAATATAGGTCTGCGTTCTGCCTATTTCGCAGATAATTCTGTCAGGCAAAAAGCCACCTGGAAAGATATATGTGCACAGCTTCTGAGTAATGAAAGTGTGGTTGAGATCCTGCGGGTCCGTTACTTCAATCAAAGCTTTACGGATTCGGCCTTCTATGCAGCGCTGGTGCTAAATGGCAATAAGGATTTTCCGATCTATGTCAAAATTCCCAGGGCCGGTGAACTGGAAGGCAGATATTATAAATATCTCCGCAATACACTGATTTTAAACATAGATGATGAATATTCGTACCAGAAATTCTGGGCTCCGATAGCATCAGTTCTTGGCACTAGCAATACCATTTACTTCTCTCCGGACGGAATCTATTATCAGATAAACCCGGAAACTTTCAAAACTCCGGAAAACACTTTTCTGCTCGATAAACAATCGATCACGTTCCTGAGCAACAGCAAAGACCTGATTCGTTCCAAGCAGAATTTAAAAAACAGAAAGGCTATACAAAAAACAGCGCCGGTATTTGTTCTTGGCGGCAATCCGACCTATTATTCCAATGGTCAGTCCGGCAGGGTAATCCAGCTTCCGGGAGCGGAAAAAGAAGTGCTTGAAATAGCAGCCTTATTGAAAAAACATTCTCTGACTACCCATGTCCTGACCGGAAGTGCCCTGACAGAAGATACGGTAAAATCCATGCAGAATCTCAACGTGCTTCATTTTGCCACACATGGTTATTTTCAGGAAAGTTCATACAAAAATGATAATAGCCGCCTGGACAACTCCCTGCTTAATTCCGGAATTCTGTTTTACAGAGGCGGAGAGCTACTGGAAAACTCTGAAAATATAAACGGCCGGAGTGGTATACTCACTGCTTACGAAGCTGCTTCATTAAATCTTGCCAATACAGATCTGATTATTTTAAGCGCCTGTGAAACAGGGAGAGGTGAAATTGTCAACGGAGAAGGAGTATTCGGCTTACAGCGCTCTTTTCTGCTTGCCGGGGCCGATGCTGTCATCATGAGCTTGTTTAAAGTGCAGGATGACATTACCCAGGCTTTCATGTATCATTTTTATGAGGAATATATTCGCAGCGGGGACAAACGAAAAGCATTCGCGCTTGCCAAAAGGAAAGTCAAAGAAACAAATTCGTCACCATTAAGCTGGGGAGCTTTCCTTATGATTGAAAGCAATCCGAAAAACGGTGCAGCGCCTGCAATCCACTAATACAACAGAATCGTGAAGTTTTAACAAAGTTTTTTTGCTAAAATTTCACGATTTTATACAATAAAGGATATTTTTTTTCATTAATCCTTTAATAAAATAACATTATCCATTAATTTCCACAATCAAAACAGATACAGCATGAGCAGATTGGTAATTTTGATTTCCCTTCTATTTGGTTTTTCGTTTGCACACGCTCAAAACGAACCTGTAACTCTAAATGATAAATGGGAAAAAGTTGTGGACAAATCAGAGTCCTACCAGCATTATAAGGTTATAAAGAAAACAGACCTGAAAGATGTCTGGCAGGCTATAAATGATACCATACAGCTTTATAAAAGCTCCCTGAAACAGGAAAAAGCTACTATCGGTAATCAAAAAGGCCAGATTCAGTCACTGGAAAAAGAGGTACAGGGACTCAACGAAAGCCTCAGCCAGCTTACATTAAGCAAAGACAGCATGACGTTTATGAATGCCACTGTCGATAAATATACCTATGCTACTACGCTTTGGTTCATTATTGCTTCAGTAGCTATTGCATGTGCCGTACTTTTCTTTTTGTATCAGAACAGTCACAAGGTAACACGTCAGAAGATCAACGAATACGAACAATTGTTTAACGCTTTTGAAGAGCATAAAAAAACGACCCTCGAGAAAGAACGCAAGCTGAAGCGTGAGCTTCAGACACAATCCAATCTGATTGAAGAGCTAAAAACCTCTACACGAAGAGTGTAGACACCGGTTAACATATGCAAAAAAGCCAGCGAAAGCTGGTTTTTTTGTTTAATAACAATTCAATTGCTAAACAGTTTACCCGAAAATAGCATATACTTATAAACCGCATAGCTATTGGGCATCATCAGCATAATAGTCAAGTTTTAAATTGTACTTTTTGAGTATATTTTTTTCTTATTCCAAACCATATGTTTTATAAATCTGTTTTTATGACTCAGCATACGGACAATATTTAAAAACCAATAAAACAAAATATAAAACTAATTATCATATAGTTAAACAATAAAACAAATATAATTCGAGTCACCAGGATCATCCCGGAGCCTCCTTGCAAACAGCATAATCCGCTTTCGGAATCATTTTAAAAAAAATTATGTTTTTCCGGTTCGAAGTTTTCAGAACCAATAAAACTTTACTAGCTTTATTCCGACAATTAAAACAAAACGACTGATTGCAGAAAATGAAAAATTCCACTTTTTATCTGATCGTCTTATTAAGTTTTACAGTCCTCTATCAGGGTAAAGCCCAAACCCCGGGAGCCAAGGCTCTTTCGATAAAGGAGTGTATTGAATATGCGTCGGAAAACAACTATAATCTCCGTATTGCCCGTCTGGATGAAAATATCTCAGACAAGCGGATCATCGAAGTGCGAAGTACAGGGCTTCCTCAGGCAAATATAAATGGTGTCTTTGAGGACCGCCTGAAAATTCCGCTTTTGATTATCCCGAACATGGACCAGTTTATGGGTGGAGGACAAGGTGGTGGTATCCCGATGGGATATCAGTACAACTCAAGTCTTTCCGGGGAAGTAACCCAAATGATTTACGACCAGACTTTCTGGACCGGACTAAAAGCAGCAAAAAGCTCCACCAAGTACTACAAGCAAAACAGTACCTGGGTGAACGAAAACACAGCTTACAGCATAGCCGATTCCTATTATAAAGTGATCGTTATTGAAAAACAGCTGACTCTGCTCAATATCAATCTTTCCAATACGACTACCACATTGTCAATGACAGAGCTGCAATACAACAATGGCCTTGCGAAAAAAGTAGATATTAACCGTCTCAGGGTAAATAAGGCGAATCTTGAATCCCAGATCAAACAGGCAGAGTTAAATCTTGAGCAGGCGTACAACAGCCTTAAGTTTCAAATGGGCATGCCGCTTGATCAGCCTATTGCCCTGAGCGATACGACGTTTGAATTGTCTCAGACAGAATTGCAGTCAGCCGAAAATCCCGGGCAGTTTTTTGACAAGAGAACAGATTACAGGCTGCTGGAAACTAATCTGGAGCTTCAGAAACTGGATCAGAAAAGCATTACGAATCAGTATTTCCCGCGTCTTACAGGATTCGCAAACTATAGCTATGTAGGGCAGGGACCTGATCTGGGGTTGTACAAAACCAAAAACAACGACTGGGTTGACTATACTACTGCTTCAATAGGACTTCGGTTATCCATTCCCGTTTTTGACGGTCTCCGCAAAAGTGCGCTCGTGCAGCAATCCAAAGTAAAGCAGGATCAGCTGAAACAACAGCTGGAACTGAAAAAGCAACAAATCAATATTGAGGTATCAAATGCAGAAATCCAGTACAAAAACACCTATCACCGGATTGCTGCCGAACAGGAAAATGTGAATCTTGCCGAGGAGGTGTACAATGTAACCCAGCTGGAATTCAGAGAAGGTGTAGGTACATCAACTGATGTAGTTAATGCTGAATTTGCATTGCGTCAGGCACAAAACATTTATATCAGCACACTTCTGGAATTATATACTGCCAGATTGCAGCTGGAAAAATCCAAAGGAAATATTATCAATTATTTGACTTCAAACTCCCAGTAAAATTAGCTTAATATTTTTATGAAAAGGTTTATTACCATAGCAGTCGTTATTATTCTGGCAGGCATGATCGCTTTCAGACTAATGCAAAATAAAAAGACGATCGAGGCCAGAGCACAGGTTGAAGACAATTCCAATCAGGTAGTTTCTGTCAATGTGTACAAAACAGAAAAGAAGATAGCTGAAAAAAAGCTGAAAATGGTCGGTACAGCCATTGCCAACCAGGTCATAGATATTAAGTCTGAAGTTCAGGGAAAAATCACCAGCCTTAATATAACACTCGGTCAGAAAGTCAGCCAGGGCCAGGTTCTTGCCAAAATCGATGATCGCCTGCGCTCGCTGGCAGTAGACAATGCACAGCAAAGACTAGCTGATGCCAAACAAAATTTTGAGCGTTTCAAAAACCTGTACGAAGGCGGAGCCGCATCAAAAGCACAGTTTGACCAGTACAGTCTGGCTTACGAGAATGCCCGTAACCAGGTAGATCAGGCAAGAAAAGAACTGTCAAGCACAACTGTTACCGCTCCGATCTCCGGAATTATCACATCCAAGCAGGCAGAAGAAGGCTCCTTTACCACTATGGGTTCTCCGATCGCCACGGTAGTTGATATATCCAAACTGAAGATACAGTTAAATATCTCCGAAAATGATGTCTACGCTCTTAATCTGGGCGATGAAGTAACCATCACTACTACTGTATTTCCGGGAGTAAACTACCACGGTAAAGTAACCTTTATCAGTCCGAGAGGTGATGAGGCGCATAATTATCCGGTAGAGCTTTCTATCGAGAACAAAAAGGATAAGCAGCTTAAAGCCGGAACATATGTCGATGTTGCATTCAACAGGCAAAGCAGTGTTCCGACACTTCAGATACCAAGAGAAGCCCTCGTCGGCAGCATTAAGGATGCAAGAGTCTATATAGTGGACAAAGAAAACTCCGTACAACTGAAGCCAATTGTAATTGGCAATGATTACGGACAGTACCTGGAAGTGATAGAAGGTTTGTCCGAAGGAGATATCATCGTTACTTCCGGTCAGATCAACCTGACCAATGGTGCAAAAGTAGTTATCATCAACAAGCTTTAATTCTGGCTAATGTCAATAACCGAAATATCCATCAAACGCCCGGCGCTGATTATCGTAATATTTACGGTGCTGGGTATACTGGGAACCATAAGTTATTCAAAACTGAATTACAATCTGCTTCCCAAATTTGACGCTCCCGTACTGACGATCATTACCACTTATCCCGGCGCTGCCGCCGGTGAGGTCGAAACGTCAGTTACCAAAAAACTCGAAGATGCCGTTTCCTCACTGGAAAACCTCGACAAGCTCCAGTCTGTATCCCAGGAAGGAGTTTCCATGGTTACGGTTCTACTTCGTCAGGATGCCAACGTCGATCAGGCCCTTCAGGATGCCCAGCGAAAAATAAACGCTATTATGGCTGAGCTGCCTGATGATGTCGATACGCCCGTGATCAACAAGTTCTCTTCCGATGATATCCCTGTTCTTCAGCTGGGAGTCAACGGTGATGTCAAGCCAACTATGTTCTTCAAGCTGGTAGAAGACAGAATTCTGCCTTTGCTAACCAAAGTGGAAGGTGTTGGCCAGATTACCATGGTAGGGGGTGAGGAGCGGGAAATTCAGATACTGATCGATCCTGACAAGCTGAGAGCCTACAATCTTTCTCTGAGTGAAATAACCCAGTCTATCATTGCAGCTAACCAGGATTTCCCTACCGGAAAAATCGAAAACCAGGAGCGCCAGTATAGTCTCAGAGTGGCTGCAAAATTTACAACAATTGATCAGATAACCAATCTTGTTGTTGCCTATACTCCTTCCGGAAGCAAAGTGAAGGTCGGAGATATTGCTCAGGTCAATGATGGTGTGAGAGAAATATCCACCATCAACCGTATAAACGGCAAACCCTCCATCGGTCTTATTATTCAGAAGCAAACCGATGCCAACGCCGTGGAAGTGAGCAAAAAAGTACGTGAAGCCATACAAAAGATCGAGGAGACGTACAAAACCGAAAACATACGTTTTTCTCTGGCAACGGACAGCTCCGAATATACTATGGCTTCAGCAGACGCGGTTACATTCGACCTTTTCCTTGCCGTAATCATTGTGGCGGGCGTTATGCTTGTCTTTCTGCACAGTCTCAGAAGCTCTCTGATCGTCATGCTGGCGATACCGGCCTCCATGATTTCCACGTTTATCATGATGTATGTTTTCGGGTTTTCCCTCAACCTGATGACGCTGATGGCCCTGTCTCTTGTGGTGGGTATTCTGGTCGATGACTCTATTGTGGTACTCGAAAACATCTACCGCCATATGGAAATGGGTAAAGATAAGCGAACAGCTGCCCTTGAAGGACGTAATGAAATCGGCTTTACCGCTCTTGCCATTACTCTTGTAGACGTTGTGGTTTTCCTTCCGATGTCCATGGTATCAGGTCTTATCGGAAATATTGTCCGCGAATTCTCTCTGGTGGTTGTTTTCTCCACCCTTATGAGCTTGTTTGTTTCCTTTACCATTACTCCGATGCTTGCTTCCAGATTCGGAAAGCTCGATCATTTCACAAAAGACACCTTGTGGGGCCGTATTTCTCTTGGTTTTGAAGATCTGTTCGAAAGCATGAAAAGAGGCTATGCGTCTATTCTTGAATGGGCGCTTGATCATCGCAAAACAGTATATCTTATCACCGTAATCCTCTTTGTCGGTTCTATAGCTCTTGTTCCCGCCAAGTTTATCGGATCGGAATTCATTACTCAGAGTGATAAAGGCGAATTAATTATTACACTTGAATACGATCCTCAGACTAATTTGTATCAGAACAATCAGACCACCGGTTCTATCGAACGTATGCTTCTTGCCAGACCTGACGTGGAAAAAGTATTTACCAGTGTCGGGTATTCAAGTGTAGCCGGCCTTGGGTCTGCATCCAACTATATGGCCGAGCTGAGTGTCATTCTGGTAGACAAGCTAAAAAGAGATATCTCTTCTGATGAGTTTGGTAAGCTTATAAAAGAAGAAATCCAGAGTAAAATACCAGGGGTAAAAGTAAAGGCTGCTCCGGTTGGCATTGCCGGAGGTGCCAATGAAGCGCCGATTCAGGTAGTAGTCAAAGGTACTGAGCTGGATAAAATCCAGGATATGGCAAACGTCATTCTGGAGCTTACCAAAAAGATCCCGGGGACTACCGATGTTGAGCTTTCGACAGAAGATCCGAAACCTGAGCTTCAGGTACGTATTGATCGTGAGCGGATGGCATCGCTCGGGCTTAATGTAGCAGAGGTAGGTACAACACTCAGAACAGCCTTCAATGGTAATGACAATTCAGAATTCCGGGAAGGTCCATATGAATATGATATCAATATCGTACTGGATAAATTTAACCGAAGCAGTATTGATAATGTCAGCAGCCTTACGTTCCGCAACAATCGCGGCAATCTTGTAGAATTGAAGCAGTTTGCTACCATTTCACAGGAGCTGGGTGCTACCAAGCTGGAAAGAAGAGACCGTCTGTCATCCATTACCGTCAAGGCGCAGGTTGTAGGCCGTCCGGTAGGTACGGTTGGAGAAGAACTTCAGCAGCTTGTAAGCCAGGTGTCTGTTCCTGAAGGACTGGAAATTCAATATTCCGGAGCGCTTGAGCAGCAGTCTGATGCATTTGCGAGTCTCGGACTTGCCATGATCATCGCGATTGTCTTTGTATACCTGATTATGGTAGCTCTGTATGATTCATTCCTTTATCCGTTTATCGTACTATTCTCATTACCGGTGGCGCTGATCGGAGCCCTGCTGGCGCTGGCGCTTAGCATGGAAAGCCTTACCATATTCTCCATCATCGGTATGATCATGCTCATGGGACTTGTTGCCAAAAACGCGATCCTGATTGTGGACTTTGCCAATAATATCAAAGAAACCGGCGTATCGGTAAGAGAAGCATTGATCGAAGCAGGTAAAGAACGTCTGCGTCCGATTCTGATGACAACACTGGCCATGGTCTTTGGTATGCTTCCGATCGCTCTTGCTTCGGGTGCAGGCGCCGAATCCAAAAATGGTCTGGCCTGGGTAATTATAGGTGGCTTGACCAGCTCGTTGTTGCTTACACTGGTATTAATACCGGCGATTTACATGACGATGGAGAAGTTTCTTGCCAGATTCAGAAAGAAAAAGGATAAGAACACCCCTCCGAAAAGAGAAATTGTTGAAATCAAAACCATGTAAAACTCCGATAATCATCAAAAGATCTGAAACCGAATTTATGGTTTCAGATCTTTTTTATTAATTGATCTTATGCAAAACTGACATGAGCGCTACTATCACCAACTATCAGAAAGAACTTATAGAACGGCTGGGAGTTTTTTATGAGCAATCAGGAATACCGCCTGTCACTGCCAGAGTATTGGCTCTCATGCTGGTAGCTGACAACACCTGTTTGTCATTTGCAGATATACAGGAACACCTCAATATCAGTAAAAGCTCTACCAGCAGCGCTCTCAACATGTTGCTGACCACCAAGCATATCGAATATATTACCAGACCGGGCGACCGGAAACGCTATTTCAGAAGCTGTCTGGAAAACTGGGAAAGGGAAATGCAGCTCAAAATAGAAGGCCTTGCCAGTATGAGCACCCTTTACAAGGAAGTTCTCGCACAGCGTCCTCCTCAGACCGGAGAATTTAATCAGGCACTTCGTGAATTGTCCGATTTTCTTGATTTTTTCAAAAACGAAATCCCTGGTATGTTCGAACGCTGGAACGCACATAAAAAGCAGAAACAGTCAGAAGATTCACAACTACAATAGAGTTATTTTTTCCTCTTCTATTCCTTCCATGGGTTTCCACGCTCTCCCTGGTATACTTCATACAACGCTTTGCTGCAAGCATCCCGGTTCCCGGCAAATAATATTTAGTTTTTTTTATGTCTTTCAGTACGAGAAACAGCAATTACTATATTTAGAATCAATACATTATTCCCTAAGCACCAGATCCCGGGCTACGGCTTAGTTTAACCGCATAACACATTCATACATAAACATGCATATAAAATATGAGTTTCATATTTGTGTTTATTTTAAATGTGTTTCAAAGTTTTATTTGGGCACATTTGAACTGAAAGTCCTTTTTTTTGATTTTTTTTATGGAAAAGAACCACATCGTATTGCGAAATATCGTATACGATAGGGTATCTATCAGTTACTCAGAAAATTTATCATGCACCAGCAACCAGTATATACCGGCTTCAGATCAGTATTCATAGTATGTTCTGTTAAGTTATTCTTTATTCTTGCCTCATTTCAGGCCGAACGCAAAACCGATGCGAGACAAATCATCGACAATATGTACCTTTCCATTGATAAGATAAAAAGCCTGAAATTTACCATGCGAAAGATTGAACGTGTAAATGATCAGTATCTCAAAGGCGAGCAGCAGGTCCGGTTTTCAAAAAATCCCAAGAGCATATACACCAAAGTTATTTCGCCCAATGAAGGTGTAGAGGTATTGTATGTAGAAGGGAAAAACAAGAATGCAGCGCTGATAAACCCCAATGCATTTCCCTATATCAATCTTTCGCTGGATCCGTATGGCAGTATTATGCGTAACAACAACCACCATACTGTTCATGAAGTCGGGTTTGATTATATCAGCGATATTATCAGTCATATAGACGAGAAATCAGGATCAGATTTCAACAATTATTTTACCTATGTCGGCGATACCGTTTTTGATGGCAAGCCCTGCTACAAAATAAAAATTGATTATAAGCCATTTGCCTATACGGACTATGAGATTCAGGCCGGAGAAAATATTACCAGTATAGCATACAAGCTGCATATAAGCGATTATATGATTCTGCAGCTCAACAAAAATCTGTCCGGCTATCAGGACGGAAAACCAGGTATGGTCATACGCGTGCCCAATGCGTATTCAAAGCAGACCTTCCTGTATATCGACAAAAAAACGTTTCTGCCTCTTTTACAGATCATGTATGATGACAAAGGACTGTATGAGCAGTACGCGTTTTATAACCTTCAGCTCAATCCCGTTTTTGGCCCGGATGAGTTCAACAGGAAAAACGAAGAGTATGACTTCTAAACCCCACCCGGCTGACATACGAGTGTTACTTCCTGACAGTCCGAAGATCCGGAAGAAACACTGTTACAATTCCTATCAGGGGGAGAAATGAGCAGGCATGAAAAATATGAATCACACCGGACAAGTCAGCCCAGTATCCAAGGATAGCAGAACCAAGTCCTCCCATACCGAAAGCAAACCCGAAAAACAAGCCCGAAATCATTCCCACCTTGCCCGGTATCAGCTCCTGCGCATATACCAATATCGCTGAAAAGGCGGAAGCAATAATAAATCCGATAACCGCAACCAGTATACCGGTCCAGAGCAGATTCATATACGGCAGAAGCAACGTAAAAGGCGCAGCGCCCAGAATCGAGATCCAGATTACAATTTTGCGGCCATGCCGGTCACCCAAAGGTCCTCCGGCCAGTGTACCGGCTGCCACCGCTCCAAGAAACACAAAAAGGTATAATTGTGACTGCTGTACAGAAATCTGAAATTTTTCGATCAGATAAAAGGTAAAGTAGCTCGTAATACTGGCCATATAAAAATATTTGGAAAATATCAGTACCAGCAGTATCGTCAGAGCAAACCATACTTTCTGCCTGGACAAGGTTGTTTTTTCCCGGAATACGGAAGTCCTGGGAGTCAGCTCTGCAGACAATCTTGCCCGGTACCAGATCCCTACATTATACAGAACTACGATAGCCAGCGCTGGTACCAGCGCAAACCAGGATATGTACAACTGGCCGAAAGGCATAATAATCATTGCCGTAAGCAAGGGCCCGAGAGCAGATCCGCCATTGCCTCCCAGCTGAAAAATGGACTGAGCCAGCCCGCGTTTTCCGCCCGAAGCAAAATAGGCAACTTTGGACGCTTCCGGGTGAAAAACCGCTGATCCGGCGCCAACAAGACCTACTGCCAGTAAAATCCAGCCAAAACCGGAAGCATACGACAGACAGACAATACCGGACAGTGAGAAAACCATACCTGCAACAAACGAAAAAGGCTTCGGATGCCGGTCGGTATAATTTCCTACAAAGGGCTGCAGTATCGAAGCAGTAAGCTGAAACACCAGCGTTATCAGACCAATCTGCATAAAAGAAAGCTGATAATTTTCTTTCAGCAACGGATAGACAGAAGGAATGACCGACTGCAACAGATCATTAAGAAAATGGCTGAAACTAATTGCAAACAGGATGGAGTAGGCGGTCCGGTCTGCCTGTACCGGACTTACGACAGTTGACATATTGGTGTACCCGATTGGAGTTAATAACTATTTCATATAATAAGGAGAGGACAGTAATTGCCGGTTAATCTCTGAAATTAATAATCTTTTCTGCCTGCTTCCAGGCCCCGGCACAGTCTTTCCTTTTTACACAATCAAAGAGCTTTTCATGAAGCCCCTGTGTTCTTACAAAAGAATCCGTAGAGTCCATTTGTTCGATAAACCATCTTTTCAATTGTGCAGCCAGCGTCTGATACAGCTCAGCGAGCAGCTCATTCTGAGAGGCCCAGGCCAGTGCTGTATGAAAGTGTATATCAGCCTCAACACATGCAGGCAAATCCTTTGCGTCTGCCGCCTGGTTGCGGAGCTCTAAAAAAGCCGCCATTGCTTCCATATCACTTTCTGTCCGGTTGCGGGCTGCTTTTTCAGCTATCTTCATTTCCAGCAATTTACGCACCTCATCAAGATCCTCATGATCCGCCCGTTTTACCCGTTTCAAAAAAGGCTCATGAATACCGGTGACAGCTTCTACAAATGTACCAACACCCTGCTGCACTCTCAGTATCCCGGCATGAACCAGCATACGCACTGCTTCCCGCACGGTAGAGCGCCCAACACCAAAACGCTGGCTCATTACTGCTTCGGTTGGCAGCTTCTGATCAACCTCCAGCTTGGAAGAAAGTATTTCCTCCCGGATTCTGTCGGCTACTTCATCAGCAAGAGTTTTACGAATTATCTTTGAGCTCATCATATCATCAGACAACCTGACAAAGATACATTTTTTATACGTTTATTTCCCGGATATCAAAACTATTTTCCTCTACTTTCATTAAGATTCCGGCAACAGGCTCATTCATAACCGGAATAAAAAAAGCCTGCCTGCATACACAAACATTTTTGAGGCAGGCTGATTGATAATAGATATTGCTATGGCGAAAATTCATAAATTTGAACTCAGCATAACAGCGGAATACTTTTATTTAAACGATTAAATGTCCCAAAAAATAAAATTTTTGTTCGTTTCCAAGTGGGGAGATTCACTCGATATAGCCAATGCAACACTTCTGGAAGGAAACGAAGTAAAGCTCTTTATTGAATACAAACCCTGTCATGAGGTGGGCAGCGGCTTTGTACCCAAGGTCAAAAACTGGCAAAAATATGTACCCTGGGCGGATGTAATCATTTTTGATTATACCGGCTATGGCAAGATTGCTTCCGAGCTGAGAGCTGCTGGTAAGCTGGTTTTTGGTGGTACGGAATATTCAGACAATCTTGAGCAGGATCGCAGTTTTGGTCAGAATGAGCTAAAACGCCATAAAATAAAGATTCTCAATTTTAAGGAGTTTACTACTTTCCGGGATGCGATCGCTTATGTAGAAGCCAATCCCAATACATATGTCATAAAGCCAAGCGGCGAGGCGCAGGAGTACAAGCAGCTGCTTTTTGTCGGCAAGGAGGAAGATGGCAGTGACATCATACGCGTGCTCAAAGCCTACGAAAAGACATGGGGCGATGCCATGGGTACTTTCCAGCTGCAGCGAAAAGTGAGCGGAGTGGAAATCGCCGTGGCCGCTTTCTTCAACGGAAAGGAGTTTATAAAGCCCATTAATATCACCTTTGAGCATAAAAAGCTGTTCCCTAAAGAGCTGGGCGTATCGACCGGTGAAATGGGCACAAGCAGTTTCTGGACCGATGACAATCCTATTTTTGATGCCACACTTCAAAAAATGGAGAAAACACTGGCCAAAGACAATTTTGTCGGCCATATTGATATCAACTGTATTGTCAACGGCAATGGCATATATCCGCTGGAGTTTACCACCCGCTTTGGTTTCCCTCAGGTATATATCCAGCGGGATGGTATCGCTGAGCCGTTTGGCAAGATACTCTATAAAGTGGCCAAAGGCGAAAGCTTTAAAATCAATACCAAAAGAGGCTTTCAGGTGGGCGCCTATATGGTAGTACCGCCGTTTCCATACAATGACAAGGAAACCTTTAATCTGTTTTCCAAAGACGCAGTAGTCGTTGTCAAGAAAAACATGAAAGAAGGTATTCACCCTATGCATCTCAAGCAGATCAACGGAGAATGGCTCATAACCGGAGATTCCGGTCTTGCGCTGCTGGTCACCGGTACAGGAACCACCATGAAAGAAGCCCAAAAGCAACTCTACAACCGGATTAGCAATGTGCTGATCAACAATTCCTACTACCGGACAGACATCGGCGACCGCTGGACTGAGGACTCTGACAAACTCTGGTCATGGAAACTACTGTAATTAAATAAACCAGTCAGATAACTTGGCATCCAGTCATTCAAATAGCGATTATACATTCGAAGTCCTGTCCGCTTCAGCAAGGCTTTTTTTTGATATTCTTCCGACCGACTGGCAGGAGGGTATCGTCCCTTTCTGGAAAGACTACCAGAGCTCCACTCAGGTATTTGTCCTCTGGAAAGAACATCAGATAGCAGGAGGGGGGCTGGTATTTTCAAGGCCGGCCCCTGATACACTCATATACAAAGAAGAAGCTCAAAGCTGGTTTGATAAGGGATATCTGTACATCGGATTTCTCTGGATTGACGAACAGTTCAGAAACCGTCAGCTTGGTTCGTACTGGCTGCATCAGTTATTCAGACAAAATCCCGGTCAGAAGTTCTGGCTGGCCATAGAAGAGGAAGGGCTGGCTTCATTTTATAGTAAAAACGGTTTTTATCTGAAAAAAATAATTCATCTGACTGATTCCAGCGAATGGATCATGCTCAGAGATTAATTTGCTTATTCGCTGATAGTACATTTTAACTTTTTATTGTTGCTTTTATGAATCCACTACTACAGAAGTTCAATACTCCGTTTGGCACACCGCCTTTTGAAGAAATAAAAAATGAACATTTTCTACCGGCTGTCAAAGAAGCTATCCGCCTGGGCAAAGGAGAAATCGAGGCAATTACCTCAGCTTCCGCCGAGCCTGATTTCGTAAATACGATAGAAGCGCTTGAGCGCGGCGGAGAGCTGGTCAATCTGGTAGCCGGCATTTTTTTCAATCTGAACTCTGCCGAAACCAGCGATGAGATTCAGGCGCTTGCCAGGGAAATATCCCCGCTGCTTACCGATTTTTCCAACGATAAGCTGCTGGATGAAGCACTTTTCAAAAAAGTAGAAGCCGTATATAAAAAACGAAATTCGCTGGGACTTAATCCCGAACAGCAGACATTGCTCAACGATACGTACAAGGCATTTGTCCGCAACGGCGCCAAGCTCTCCAATAAGGATAAAGAAAAACTGCGCGATATTGACAAACAGCTCTCCCGGCTATCGCTGCAATTCGGAGAAAATGTCCTTAAAGAGACCAATGCATATACGCTTACCATAGACAATAAGGACGATCTGGCCGGTTTGCCGGATCACGTTATAGAAGCTGCTGCCATGACAGCCCAGGAAGCTGGTCTGGAAGGAAAATGGATATTTACCCTGCAGTTTCCCAGTTATATTCCGTTCGTGACTTACTCAGAGCGCCGTGAATTGCGCAAGAAGCTGTTTCTGGCATATGGTTCCAAGGCATTCAGGGGAGACGAGCATGACAATCAGCAGATTGTTCTGGATATAGCCAGGCTTCGTCTCGAGCGGGCTCAGCTACTCGGATACGAATCCCATGCACACTTTGTATTGGAAGAGCGCATGGCCGAATCCCCTGCCAGAGTCAACGATTTTCTTCACAATCTGCTTCAGTATGCACTGCCGGTAGCAGGCCACGAGGTAGAGGAGCTCGGTAAATATGCCCGTTCGGTCGGGGGGCCGGACAAATTAGAGCGCTGGGATATAGCTTTCTACTCTGAAAAGCTGAAAAAAGAAAAATATGCTATAGACGATGAAATGCTCAAACCCTACTTTCAGCTTGAAAATGTAATACAGGGAGTCTTTCAGATTGCCGAACGATTATACAATCTGCAATTCAAAGAACTAACAAATATACAGGTATATCATCCGGACGTAAAAGTCTATGAAGTCATCAACAGCCGGGGCGAGCATATGGCCATATTTTATGCAGACTTCTTCCCGCGTGCCGGTAAAAGAAACGGAGCCTGGATGACATCTTTCCGCGGTCAGAAAAAACAAAACGGGGAAAATGTACGACCACATGTATCCATAGTCTGCAATTTCACCAAGCCGACAAAATCACAGCCTTCTCTGCTTACTTTTGACGAAGTCACTACCCTGTTCCATGAGTTTGGACACGCTTTGCATGGTATGCTGGCAAGCGGAACCTATGAGAGCCTGTCCGGTACCAATGTATACTGGGATTTTGTAGAGCTGCCCTCTCAGATTATGGAAAACTGGGCTTATGAAAAAGAAAGCCTTGACCTGTTTGCCCGGCATTATAAAACCGGAGAAGTGATTCCGATCGATTATATCCGGAAAATCAAGGAAAGCGCCAATTTTATGGAAGCCTATCAGACCGTACGTCAGATTGGTCTCGCCCTGCTTGACATGGGCTGGCATACCGAAAAAGCCAGCACCATTACTGATGTAGGCGAATATGAGCGTCAGCTTCAGAAAAAAACCGATCTGCTTGCACCGCTTCGGGAAACAAATACAAGCTGTTCCTTTTCACATATATTCCAGGGTGGTTATTCCTCCGGCTACTACAGCTACAAATGGGCAGAAGTACTGGATGCAGACGCCTTTGAGTTTTTTCAGGAAACAGGCATCTTCAACAAAGACACCGCACTACTGTTCAGCACACATATACTCAGCGCAGGGGGAAGCGAGCATCCTATGGAACTATACAAACGATTCAGGGGCAAGGAGCCGTCTCCGGAAGCACTTCTGCGCCGTACAGGAATGCTTGCAGGCAACTAGATATAGTGAATACAAAAGGGGATTTGTGATGAAATCCCCTTTTAGTTTTCAAGTTCCTGTTTCAGGATACTATAAGCAGGTTCAGCTAACTAACTTCCTGCTCTATTTCACTTTTTGCAAAACGTACAATTTCCTCATTAAACTTATCCAACTCTTCATAAAACAGAGCATGTCCGCTGTTTTCAAAGGATACAAGCTCCGATTCCGGAATATGCTCATGCATATATTCTGCAAATGCAAAGGGACATATTTTGTCTTTTTTGCCATGCAGGATCAGTGTGGGCATCGAAACCATTTCGACAGCTTCTCTCAGATCCGTGTCACGAAGAGCAATAAGTCCCTGCTCGGTTGCATAGCCCGATGACTGCAAATGTATAGTATTGAGCCAGTCAGCTATACCAGCCGGCAAAGCACCCTCTTCTGCCGGAAATATCTTGCCAAACTCTTTAAACAGCTCAGGTCTGTTTGTATTGTTCAGTTCTATAAAATCGTTGACCTCACTCAGTTTGTGTCCGGCATCAAAACCATCTCTGCGGGTCCATACCGGCAGCGCGGCTCCGGCCAGCGCCAGCCTGGTAATATGGCAGCCTTCGTATTTGACAGCATAGTGCAAAGCAACAGCTCCCCCCATGGAGAACCCGCATAGGACAGCATCTTCCACAATCGCAATCTGCTCAAAAACACATTTAAGGTCATCGGCATGCCGGTCATAGGAATAATCTCCATAGGGCTTGTCTGACAGCCCGTATCCGCGCAGCGAAATGCCAACTACTCTCAAACCCTGACGCGCCAGCGCACTATACTGATATTCAAACATAGCATTGCTCAGCGGCCACCCGTGTACAAATATTACCGTAGGCCCCTCTCCATAATCTACTACATGCAGATTTACATTATCTTCCACTTCTATATATTCCGGTCTTGACATAGCTATCTCCCTTTTTTTATCCGCCGGCAATCTTTTTCAGACTGCCTTTATGTAATATCAACACCGGATTGCTCCTGACTGGTTTCACCATACAGAAATAAGAAAATAAATACGGCAGGGGACCGGGTGTCCTCTGCCGTATTATCTGATGTTTCTGCAAAGCAGTTATAACTTCTTAGTTACATGCTCTCAGCTGCCACAAATGCATATCCACGATCCGCTTTACCTTGATCAGAATATCCTGAGTAGTAATATCCGTTTCTCCGGTTTGCTCCAGCCTTTGGGCCAGATTGTCTGAGAATTCAAGATAACGCGCCGTCAGCACATCGAGCGACTGCTTATCCGAAATAGTTCCCGTAGGAAATTTTGTCAGTTTTACGTGCTCAGCTACCGCTTCCGGTCTGCCGTCCGCAGCTTCCCCGATAATTACTTTTCGTTCTGCCACCTCGTCAATCAGTTTTTCGAGATCTTTGTACATCGTCTCAAACAGCTCATGCAGCGAGGCAAACAGAGGTCCCTGCACATTCCAGTGTGCCTGATGAACAGCAAATTTCTGCGAAATCAGCTCATACAGGGTATCCTGCAAATCCTGCACCGTTGGTTTCTTTTTGATCTGTGCAGAAGGAACACGCTCTGCTGCTTCTCTGCTACCGTATTTTCCGATATCCTGAGTTTTCATATTAATTCAGCTAATCTGTTTATACTACCTTCTATCCCAACCATCCGGGCTCATGATTTGTTACACAAGCTGATTCTACCATCCTGAAATACTGCCTGGCTAAGCTGATTTCATAAAAACATAAACCAAATCTCCGGATCGCAGTTTTCCAATATGCAGATAAAAGCAATAGGAACATTCACTATTTATTTGTTTCTTTGTATAATATATTGCCGATCAATTATAGTACCTGTCCTAAAAGCACTCCGGTATTTATTTGTTACATATCTGCACAAAAGAGTTCGTTTTTTATACCGGATTGCAATCGGATTATACCTGCCGGTGTTAAAAAATGAAGCATTGCCGGGCATTCATACTGCCTGCCCGATATTCATAAATCGTGTAATTCAGATTTGGCACAAAACTATTTTATTACTCAAAGCATAACTCTCACTCAAAAGAATGGCAAAATCAAGAGAAACCTTTAACAAAAAAGAAAAAGAAAAGCAGAAACTCAGAAAGAAGAAGGAAAAAGACGAAAAGAAAAAAGCGCGAAAAGAATCGTCCGGCAAAAGCACCAGCTTTGAGGATATGATTGCCTATGTGGATGAAAACGGCAATATTACCTCCAGGCCTCCGGAGCAGGGTGTCAAAAAAGAAATAGCGCTGGAAGAGATACAGATCAGCGTCAGCCGCACGGAACCGGAACCCGAAACTCCGCGGCAGGGAGTTGTCTTATCATTCAATGACGACAAAGGTTTCGGATTCATAAAAGATCTTGAAAGCCAGGAGACCTTATTTGTTCATATCAACGGGCTTATCGACCGTGTCAAGCTCAGAGACAAAGTCTCCTTTATGGTCAAAGATACGCCTAAAGGCCCTAATGCGATCGAGGTACGCGTTATCAAATAAAAAACGGCAACCTGATTTCTGATGCCAGATAATAATCATGTTTCGGCAGCATTCCGTCCTGCTTTCAAATACCTGAATCTATTTTGTATGTTTCAGGAGAACATTTGGCTTGGCATCCCGTAATTGATTGGAAAAACAACCACCGGGACAAGTCGTTTTTAAGAATACTTTTACGGACTGTAGGACATGGAACTATTTGATTTTATCAACGGGCAGACAGAGATCGATGCACATACGATCAGCATCCGACTGGTGCTCAGCATGATTCTGGGGGGACTGATCGGCTGGGAGCGGGAAAACAGGAAACAGCAGGCAGGTCTTCGTACTCATGTCATCATTTGCATGGGTTCGACGCTGCTTATGCTTATTTCCATATTTATACCTCAGACTTTTCCCGACTTTCAGAACGGTGATCCCGGCAGAATTGCGGCACAGGTAGTATCCGGCATCGGTTTCCTGGGAGCAGGTGCCATCTTTAGTCTGGGCGGCAGCATCCGCGGACTTACCACCGCAGCAACTATCTGGATGGTTGCTGCCATCGGGCTGGCTATTGGCGCCGGTATGTACAAAGGAGCAGTACTTGCTACCTTATTTATTCTTTTTGTCCTGATCTTTCTCCGAAAAATTGAACAACGCTTCTTTCACGAAGATGTATTAAAAGTATTGCAAATCAGCTTTTCGTCAACTAAAATTGAAAGTGACAGGGTATTTGCTATATTAAAAAAATATAAAATTATCACCCAGTCTGTTAACGTTCTGCAATCAAGAGACAAGAAAAAAACCAAAATGGAAATGTACGTTCAGATCTCTGTCAAAGTACGCATAGAAGATCTGTACAAAGATCTCAACAGCATCAATCATGTTTCGCAGATTTCACTTGGCAGGGCCTTTTAAAAGGTCTGTTTTTCAGTTTAGGTAAAAATACGTATCTTACTTCAGATCAATTCTTCAAAAGCTATGAATATATCTGAAAATGACTTTAAAGCGCTTTCGCTGAAAAACCGGATCCGACATCTGTACATGGGCGGCACCTTCCTTATGGACATCCGTTACTATCAGTACAAGGTCAACCTCTATATTCTCAACAACTTCTATGTTGAGGTATTTTATCACCACTGTCAGGACAGGATAGAAAAAGTAGAAATAATGGAAAAGCAGCATAGCCGCATGAAGTTTTACGCCGACCGGATCCGCCTTCCTCAGTGCTGATTTTCATGCAATTTCGTTTTTCCTTTCTTCCTTTTTCATTCAGTCTTTTCTTTCTGTAATTTACTTTTCAAAGGCATTTCCGGCCATATTTAAGCAGGTAAGATTTTTTCTTTCTTCGAATTTTACTTTACTTAGCACCTTTAGGAATATTTATAGTTAAACCTCATTTTAAACTTACTTATGAAATCTAAATTTGTAGGTGTCCTTGCCGTGCTTACACCTCTTATTGGCTCGGTATATGGTCAGAACGTATTGAAAAACCCCGGTTTTGAAGAAGAAGGTGGCTGGAACCACTGGGGTGGAGTCCGCACTGAACAGGCCCAGGATGGCAAATATGCTCTCAGCGTCCATAATATCGCACCTAAATGGAGCGGAAGCGATCAGATCATCGTATTACCCGAAGGAGCCAAAAAGCTCAAGCTTAGCGGCTGGATGAAGGTAGATTCCGTATCCAGAGGACAGCGTCCTTATGAGAAAGCAAGGATAGGAGTGGAGTTTTACGATGCCAACAGCAAACAGACCGGAGGATATCCCCCCGTAACAGCTGAGTCGTTCGGAAGCAGAGACTGGAGAAAATACGAACGTACTTACAATATTCCTTCCGGCGCGTTCAGCGCCAAAATACAGGTAGCACTGGGCAATGTATCAGGAACAGCCTGGTATGACGCACTGGAAGCATACATACTTGATGCCAACGGTGAGCAAATGGAAGCCGGAACCATCAAGGCAACACCATTAAGACCGGAAGACAATATCCGTCTCAATCAGATCGGATATTACCCCAAGGGTCCTAAAACGGCCGTGGTAATCGATGCTCCTGCCACTGATTTTTCTGTAGTAAACGCGGAAACCGGCGCTGAAGTATTCAAAGGAAAGCTGGATAAAAAAGGTGTATGGAAACACTCCGAAGAGTCGTCTTCGCTGGCTGACTTTTCATCCCTGACTACTCCGGGTACCTACCGTATCAAAATACAGGGACTTGCCGATTCATATCCGTTTACCATTGCTCCCCAGGTAATCCATGAGGTGGGCAAAGCCAGTCTCAGGACATATTACTATCAGAGAAGCCACATTGATCTGGATGAAAAATATGCGGGCAAATGGGCACGCAAGGCCGGACTGCCTGACACTGCCGTACTGGTGCATTCATCGGCAGCTACCGCCAAAAGGCCGGAAGGGACCAGGCTGGTATCAAAATATGGCTGGTTTGATGCCGGCGATTACAACAAGTATATTGTCAATTCCGGTATCTCTACCTATACCATGCTTGCCCTGTACGAGCATTTCCCCAAGTTTATGGACACCGTAACCGTCAATATACCGGAAAGCAACAACAAGCTGCCCGATCTTCTTGACGAAATCCTTTTCAACGTACGCTGGATGCTCAGCATGCAGGACCCTAACGATGGCGGAGTCTACCATAAACTGACCAACCCTGGTTTTGATGGTTCTATCATGCCGCATCAGAGCAAAGAGCCTCGTTATGTAGTAAAGAAATCGACTGCCGCCGCTCTTGACTTTGCTGCTGTGATGGCACAGGCTTCCAGAGTATTCAAGCAATACAGCAAACAGCTTCCGGGGCTTGCCGACTCTACCCTGAAAGCTTCTGTCAAAGCCTACGAATGGGCCAGGAAAAATCCGGCTGTCTACTACGATCAGAATGAAATGAATCAGACTTTCAAACCTGCAATCGTAACCGGAGAGTATGGAGATAAAAATGTAAAGGACGAATTTCACTGGGCAGCTGCCGAGCTATTCGTTACGACCAAAAAGAAGAACTACTACGCTGAAGCCGGATATGCCAGCGAGTCAGAACTCGCAGGAGTGCCCGCCTGGCCGGATGTATATACGCTGGGCCTGATCACACTTTCCAATCAGGGCAAAGAAGTAAAAGACCTTAAAGTCATTCAGGATCGTTTGCTTTCTATAGCCAACAAACTAAAAGACCATGCTGCCAAATCAGAATTTGGCATTCCTATGGGCCATCAGACAAGCGATTTTGTATGGGGCAGCAACTCTGTAGCCGCCAATCAGGGTATCATATTGATTCAGGCATACAGACTTACCAAAAACAAGGAGTATCTTGACGCAGCAATCGCCAATCTCGACTATATCCTTGGCCGGAACGGAACAGGATACAGCTACGTAACTGCATTTGGAACCAAATACAGCAGGAATCCACATCACCGCCCATGCGAAGCAGACGGCATCGATGAAGTAATACCAGGCTTCCTTGCCGGCGGTCCCAATCCGGATCAGCAGGACAAAGAAGGCTGTATGAAGCCATATCCGTCCAACCTGCCTGCCGTGTCCTATATTGACGAAGAGTGCAGCTATGCTTCCAATGAGGTGGCTATTAACTGGAACTCGCCGCTTACGTATCTGACCTTCGCTATTGAAGCGCTTATGGCAGAAGAAGGCAAGAAATAAATCCTCTCTTTTCAAGGAGATATTAGAAAGAGGCTGTCCGACATCGGGCAGCCTCTTTTTCTTTGTACAGATTTCAAGTGTTTACAATTCCGGCAAACTGTTCAACTGTGATATTTTTTCAGAAACAATTTGCAGGAGCTATTAGAATTGGCTGAGGTTCTCGATGCCATTCCAGCATGGTTTTTTTTGCGATTAAAAGAGATTCCCAGGTAAAGCCTTTGCGCGTCTTTAACTTATTTCAATTCCAACATGGCGAGATTAAAAGTGTGATAAACAAGCTGATCCGGAAGATACAGCAACATTTCAATTCCAACATGGTGCGATTAAAAGATAAGCTTGGTGTAATGGAGCGAGCAATTTCAAAAGCATTTCAATTCCAACATGGTGCGATTAAAAGCCGCTCATGCGGTTGCAAGATCGTTTGTAAATTCTATTTCAATTCCAACATGGTGCGATTAAAAGGGGACCGAAGCCCCTACAAACCTCGCCTTTCTGTAATTTCAATTCCAACATGGTGCGATTAAAAGGAGACGCTGTTGAATGGATTCAGAAAGGGCTTCAAATTTCAATTCCAACATGGTGCGATTAAAAGTTCTGAAACTTTTAATCCATTTAATATTAATTCATTAATTTCAATTCCAACATGGTGCGATTAAAAGACCCATTCCGGTAAAGTTCCAAAATTTGATTTTTAATTTCAATTCCAACATGGTGCGATTAAAAGGAGTACCAAAACACCATCACTATTAACAGTATATATATTTCAATTCCAACATGGTGCGATTAAAAGTATGTATAATTAATGCATTACAGTAACGTAACTATTATTTCAATTCCAACATGGTGCGATTAAAAGTCAGGGGCAAACTTTTTTATAATCTTGTCGATTTTATATTTCAATTCCAACATGGTGCGATTAAAAGAATGAACACAACGACGTTTGAGGAACGCAAAACATATTTCAATTCCAACATGGTGCGATTAAAAGAAATGGATGTCTGGGTATATCCGTCGAAGTATCAAGATTTCAATTCCAACATGGTGCGATTAAAAGTGGATTTTCCAATTTATCCAGAACAAACATTGTGTAA